>CAWHOM010000001.1:0-225082 GCA_963831015.1 uncultured Solirubrobacteraceae bacterium
CCAATAATCCAAGCTAGTACCGATTCAGCAGCCGTGCGAGATACCGTGAGCTGCCGTGAGCGAGCGAGTCTGCATCGTCGGCTGCGGCGCGATCGGGAGCATGTACGCGGCCCACCTGGCCCAACTGCCCGACGTGGAGGTGTGGGCCTACGACGTCTCCGCAGAGCACGTGGAGGCGATCAACCGTGACGGTCTGCGGCTGATCGGCGCCTATGACATCGTCGCCCCCGTCCGTGCCAGCGCCGATCCGGGCGCAATCGGACCCTGCGGGCTGGGCATCGTCGCCACCAAGGGTGGAGCGACCGCGGCCGCGGCGGCTGCCACCGCCGCGATCTTCGCCGACGGAGCGGTGTGCAGCGTCCAGAACGGGATCGGGAACGAGGAGGTGCTCGCCCGCTTCATGCCGCGGGTGATGCGGGGTGTGACCCTGCCCGCGGGGCGACTCGAGGCACCCGGCGTGGTGGAGATCTATGCGCCCGGACCGACATGGATCGGGCCGTTTGAACCCGCTCCCGCGCGCGCCGAGGAGGTGGCGGAGCTCGCCGCCTTGCTCAACGCCGCGGGGCTTGAGACCACCGCCTGCGCCGATGCCCGCGGTCCGCAGTGGACCAAGCTGTTGTTCAACGCGGCCACCAACCCGCTGTGCGCCCTCACCGGGCTGACCCACGGAGAGATGTGGGACCACCCACCGGCGCGCAAGCTCTCCGGGCAGCTCGTCGCCGAGGGCCTCGCGGTCGCCCGGGCGCTCGGGATCGAGCTGTCGGACGATCCGCTGGCGCTGATCGGCGAGGGTGCGCGGATCAACTACCACCACCGTCCGAGCATGCTGCAGGACGTGCTCGCCGGTCGCCCGACCGAGATCGACATGCTCAACGGCGGGATCGTGCGCGAGGGCGCGGCCCACGGCGTGCCGACGCCCCTACACGCCGCGATCCACGCCTTGGTGACCGGGCTGCAGGCGTCATGGCCCTCTGGTTGATGTGTGCACGGTCTTATGGACTGTTGCAAGGCTAGGAACCGAGAAATGGACGGGCTACATGGTCCTGTACATCGATGGCGGTCGGACGATCATGTGAGCGCCTGAGCGGTGCAAAGGCCATTGACCATCTTCCGGCCGCCGAGTGCCTGCGCGACCGGCGGCCATCTGGCGCGCACGGGACTGGAGGTCATCGAGCTGCTCGAGCCCGCCTATGACCCCGTCCACCTGAAGACGGCAGTCGTCGACGCCGGCGGGCAGGTGCCCGCCAGGCGCGGGGGCCGTCCGCGCCGCCGCCGGGCCGCCGCCTGAAGGCTCACCGGCTCAGCCCGGCGTCGTCGAGACGCTCGGGCTGCCGGTGCACGCGCCCGAACCGTAGAACGCACACCAGGCGGCGCGCAGCTGTCCAGTGCCGTCCGACAGGCCTGAGTCCCAGTTGGACTCGCCCGCCCACTGGTACCAGAACAAGTGTGTGATCGGTACCGCCGACCCCGCGGCCGGGAGCTCGAAGAAGCCGGCGGCGTCGTTGACCTGTCGCGCTGTCTGCCCGTTGACGCACGCGCCCAACGTGCCGGCCGCGTCGACCCCGGCGGCCGGACAGTCACCGGCCACCGCGTGGTTGGTGAGCAGCGTGCCGGTCTCGGTCACCCACAGGTCCCGGGCGCCTGTGCCCGAGTCGGCGGCCAGCGCCTCGTCGAAGGTCTGCAGCTGGGTGGGGTGCGTGGGGTCCGCCCCGGCGTAGGACGTGGTCACGTCGTCGTAGTCGTGAACCGCCCACGTGGCCGGATACGAGGTTGCGGGCAGCTGGGCGCCCAGCAGCTCTGCGTAGGGCTTCAGATAGGCGGGATCGGGATGCGTGAACACGCCCGCGATCACCGTGTCGTCCTCGTGGCCGGCGAACTGATGGATCTCCTGGGCGGCCGCGATGTAGGCGCAGGCCGCCTTGGCGGCGCCGGCGATGTCGCTGACGGGAGTGACCGCGCAGGACTCGTCCGTCGAGCCCGCGTTGCCCTTGTAGATCGTGAAGCTGTCGGGCTCGTTGACTGCCTCCCACAGGTGCGGACGGTCAGGGGCCGGCAGCCGGCTGACGGCGTTGAGCACCCCTTCCACGCCGCAGTGGTACTCCCACCATCCGGCGAGGGTCGTCGTGTCGGGAATCGGTTGGTCCCAGCCGGGGGTCGCGTGGGGGCTGCCGTAGCCGCTGATCGACACCACCGGCTCCAGGCCGTCGGCGCGGGCCGCCACCAATCCGGCCTGCAGGTCGTCCCAGCTCTGGGCCGCGGGATGCAAGCGCCCGGCGACGTCGCGCCACGACTGCTGGGCCGCGCGGGACAGCGTGCAGCCCGGTGCGGCGGGCGAACCGTTGTACTCCTCCACCGCGTCGTAGGAGACGAACAGGCGCACCTGGGTGATGCGGTGTTCGCTGGACGGCTCGGTCAGCCGGCGAAAGCTCGGGTCGCGGTAGTAGCCGCCGATCGCCGCCGCCGGACAGCCGCCTGGTGCGGTCTCGACGGTGCACCGCGCGAACGTGCCGGGCGCATCTCCCAGCCCGTAGGTCTCCGCGCCCGCCGCGCCCGCCATCGCCAGGCCGAGGCATCCGGCGAGCGTGACCAACAGCGGCAAGGCGAATCGGCGCAGCGTGCGAGGTCCTTTCTATCGGCTCGGATTGCGCCCCCGGTGAGCTCGGCTTCCAATGAACAGAACCCGGCGCGCGCCCGCGAAGTTGCGCCGGCCCGTGGCGCTCAATCGTAGGCAAGCTCTTCGAGCAGCCGCTCCAGCGCCCTCACGCCGCCCGCCGCGGGCGCCTCGTCGATGTACTCGTCAAGCCGGTGGGCGTGACCGCCGGTGCTCACGCCGACGGTGATCGCGGGGATGCCGCGGCCGTAGGCGGCGTTGGCGTCGGTCGATGAGAAGCCCTCCTCGGCAGGCTCCAGGCCCGCGGCGGCGCGCGCCCGCCGCGCTGCCTGCAGCAGCGGATGATCGGCGGCGATCGTGCCCGCCGGGCGCTGTCCGACTCGCTCCACGAGGGCCTCCAGCCCTTCGGGCGCGCTGCGCAGCAGCTCGGTGGCGCGGGCTGCCAGCGCCGTCAGCTGCGCGGGGTCCCGGGAGCGCAGGTCGAGCTCCAGCGTGGCCTGCGCGGCGATCGTGTTGACCGAGGTGCCGCCGTGGACGCGGCCGACGTTGAGTGATCCGTTTGCACCGGGGTCGATCGTGACCAGCTCGCCGGCGCGGGCGATCAGGCCGTGCACGGCGCTCGGGGTACCGCGATCGCTCCAGGGATGCCCGCCGGGTCCCGTGTAGGTGACGCGGTAGCGCTCGGAGCCGACGCCGCCGATCTCGATCGCGGCAAGGGATATCCCCTCGACCGCGACGAAGCACCGGCACTCGGTGCTCGCCACCAGGTGCTTGGCGCCGAGCAGATCGCCCAGGCCCTCCTCGCCGACGGTGGCCGCCAGCACCACCGGCCGCTCCGGCGGGCGTTCCGCCAGCCGCCGCGCCAGGGCCAGCAGCGCGGCCACCGCCAAGGAGTTGTCGCCGATCCCGGGCGCGGCGACGCGCCCGCCGCCCCGCACGATCTCGATCGGTTGCTCGGGGCCGAACACGGTGTCCAGGTGGGCGGCGAGCACCGCGGCCGGCCCTTCGCCGCCCATCCGGCAGACCACGTTGCCCACGGCGTCCAGCTCCGCCGGTGCCCCAGCGGCATCGAACAGCTCGGCCACCAGTTGCGCGCGCGGGCCCTCGGCGAACGTGGGCGCCGGCACAGCACAGATGCGCTGCGCGTCGGCGAGCACGGTCTCGACGGATTCGGGCACCCGGCCCATCGTATGACGCCGGGTCAGTGGTGGGCGATCGAGTTCAGCGCCACCGCGGTGCCGAAGCAGACCACCGCGGCCGCCCGCAGCGCCCAGCCCGCACGATCGCCGGGCCGTCCGGTGACCATCCCGACCACCGCCACCGACATGCAGGCCACGGCGACCAGCGCCAGGATTGCCGCCAGAACTCGCAGCATCAGCCGCTCAGGGCGCCGACATGCCCAGCAGACGCAGGTAGCGCGAGACCGCCTGGGCGCGGTTGGCCACCCGCAGCTTGCGCAGGATCCGGTTGACGTGGAACTTGACCGTGCCGTCGGAGATCACCAGCGCCTCGGCGATCGCGTGGTTCGAGCATCCGTCGGCGAGCAGCCGCAGCACGTCAAGCTCTCGCCGGGTCAGCAGTCCCTCGAACACGGCCCGGTCGTCGCGCCGGGTTCCGGGCAGCGCAGGCTCGGCGAGCCCCGATGGCGAGGCCCGCGGCGTGCGGGCCACCGTCGCCAGGCGGATCGGCGCGTCGGTCAGCTCCCCTGAGCGCGCGCCCAGCCAGTCCAGGAAGCTGCGCATCTGCTCTCGCTCGTGGCGCAGCGCCCGGCGCAGGGTCGCACTCTCATAGGCCTGGGCGACCGCCGAGGTGAACTCCCACAGCACGTCGCGGTCCAGCACGTCCAGCTCCCGATCGCGGCCACGGTCGGCGTGCAGAACGCCGATCACCGTCCCACCGACCACCAGGGGCGCCGCGGCGTAGGCCTGCCAGCCCATCACCTCCAGCATCCCCTGGTCCACCCGCGGGTGCACGGCGGCGTCGGCGACGATCGTGGCCCGCCGGCGCCGAAGCATCTCGGTCTCGATCAGCGGGTGCTCCAGGCGCAACGGCTGGGCCCGGAGCCGCGCGAGCGCGGCCTCGGCACCCGTGCGGTCGCCGGCGAAGTGCGCGGTCTGGGTGAGCATCTGGCCCTCGCCCACCAGGCTGAGCAGCGAACGCTGAAACGCCGAGGCGCCGCACAGGACCTCCGGCGCGCGGGCGAGCATCGTCGTCGGGGATGTGAGCTGGCGCAGCTCATCGACGGCGCCGCGGGCACGATCCAGAGCGTCGAAGCGTGCCTGAAACCGGGCGTGCAGCCGCGCGCGGGCGGCCTCGTGCTCGCCCACCAGGCGTCCGGCATCGCCCCCGCGCAGGGTCGCCAGCCGCGCGGTCAGGCCGTCGATCAGCTCACGCAGGCGCTCGGGCTCGCCCGCGTCGGTCACCCCCTGCCCGCTCGTGTCGGCCGCCCCGTGCCCGCCGGCGCTACGACCGAGCAGCGCTTGTGCACGGGCGCTCGCGTCGCTCACGCGGGCGCCGAGCTCGATCGCCGAGCCGCCCGCCAGCGACCCCGAGCTCATCGCGGGCCCTCCTCTGCGCTGGCGCGCACGAACCGCGAGACCGCGTCGGCGCGGCTCGTCGCCCCCAGCTTGCGCAAGATGTTCTTGACGTGGTACTTGACGGTCCCCTCGCGGACGACGAGCGCGTTGGCGATCGCCAGGTTGGTCATGCCCCGGGCCAGCAGGCGCACGACCTCCAGTTCTCGCCGGGTCAGGGAGCCGAGCACCCGTGCCTGCGAGGAGAAGGGCGGCGCCCCGCGCGAGCTGCCGGCCCCGCGCGCGCCGGCGAGGTCGCCCAGCCGCTCGACGCGTCCACCCATCCACTGCACGGCCGAGGCCAGCTCGGCCCGATGCAGGGCCAGCGTGTGTCGCAGCACGGCGCGCTCGAACGCGCCCGAGAGGCCGTCGGCGAACGCGGCGACCACCTCCAGATCGATCGCGTCCAGTGTGCGCCGGCTGTCGTCGTAGTCGGCGTGCAGCAGGCCGATCGTGTCAGCGCCGGTGCTCAGCGCGGCTACCGCGTAGCCGCTCCACCCCAGCCCGGCGGCCAGTGATCTGGGCGTTCGGCCGCCCGCCTCGGCGACGTCGACCAACCGGGCGCTCCGATCGCGCGCGACCTCGTACTCCAGCAGCGGGTACTCCAGCGCGATCGGCTCCTCGCCGAGCTGCGCGAGCACGGTCTCGGCGCCCGCCGGATCGGTGCGCGACCACAGCGCCACGGGCCGCAGCCGGCCGTCGTCGACCTCGCTCAGAAGCACGCGGTGAAGGTCCGAGTTGGAGCCGAGCTCCGCCGCGGCGCGGGCCAGCAGGCCCTCGGCGCTCCCCATCTCGCCCACGCGGCGCACGGCCTCGCCGGCCCGCTCCAGGGCATCAGCCCGCCGCATGTAGCGCAGTTCCAACAGCTCGCGCTCCAGATCGAGCAGCTCCACCAGGACGCGCTCCGTCGTACGCGCCTCTTTGCGCCGATCGGGGCTGCTCAGCGCCGTCAACGCCGCTCCGCGGATGGACGGACTAGAGCTCTGGGTGCGTGCGCGCCAGCAGGGTGTAGCGAGCGATCGCCTCGTGGCCGACCGCGCAGATCCCGAACCGCGCTCCGGTGCTGTGGAGGGCGTGCCACACCGCGGGCGCGTCCCGATGACCCATCAGCGCCAGCGCACGATGGTCTGACTGCAGCAGCCAGGTCACCTCGACATCGTCGATCCGACGCGAGGTCACCGGCGACACCGAGCGGGGATCGCCGGCTTCGCCGTAGACGCCCAGCGCTCTCAGTACCTCGCCGGCGCGGCGTCCCACGAGCGCGATCGCGCTCCACTGCACCGAGAGGTCGCGGATCCGCAGCGAGGGGTACCAGGTGAGCAGCCGGCGGATCCGGCTGTGCAGCCGATCCCCGCTGGCCGGCTCGGAGAGCACGAGCACGCGCTCCGGGCTGGCTGCGCACCACCAGGCATCGCCGGTGAAGGTTGCCCCTCCGGGAGCCAGTACCGCGTCTGTCAGGGTCGACACGACCTGCTCGAGCATCCGCGCTGGGCCCTCCAGCGAGAGCTTGAGCAGCTCGGAGCGATCGGCGAGCCCGGCCCGGGTGACGCACGCCGCCAGCTCGCCGGCGGCCGAGCCGTAGTTGAGAGTCACCGAACGCCCGGAGTGCTCGCAGAAGACGGCGCCCGCGCGATTCACGATCGCGTCGAGCTCGTGGTCGGCCCGTGGCGGATCGGCGTGAATCGACATCGCGTGGCCAACCTACCGGCTGTGGCCTCGAATGACCCTCCCCTTTTGGCCAGAGTTCCCCGATCGATCGAGAGGTCAGGGTCGCTTCTCCGCTGTCGGGTCGTGTCGCACGACGATCCTAACCGTCATCCTACTCTAAAGGACAGTTTGTTCATGACGAGCGGGGGTCGCGCGTGGCGCGCTCGCTCGCCAAGCTCTGTTACACGGAGGCCGGTACCGGCGGGAAAACGCAGCGGAGATGGAGAGGAAACCAGCATGCATACCGAAGCAGGATCGGCGATGACCGCCGCCAACCGGCGCACGGCCGCCGCGGGCGGTCTCTATGAGCGGCTGCGACGGATGATCGCCACCGACGAGTGCGTGATCCTCGACGGTGCGATCGGCACCGAGCTGATCAAGGTCCAGAGCCATCCGCCCAGCAACCCGGTGACGAGGAGCATGTCTGGGGCCTCACGGCGCTGCTCGACGCCCCGGCGAAGGTCGCGAGCGTGCATCGCAGCTACATCGACGTCGGCTGCGACGTGGTGTGCACCAACACCTGGGGCCTGCCGACGGCGCTGCGCGACGGCGGCACCGAGCTGTCGGAGTCCTCCGAGCCGGTGCACTGGATGGACATCGCCCGCCGAGGCGTGCGGCTGGCTCGGGATGCGGCGCAGGACGCCGGCCGCGCCGACGAGGTGGCCGTGGCCTTCAGCATCAACGGCGACGTCGACACTCCGGACGGGCGCGAGACGATCCGCCTGCTGGCGCAGAGCCTTCGAGGAGGAGCCGCCGGACCTGATCCTGCTGGAGACCCTGTCGTTGGTGCGCACCTCCACCTACGCCACGGTGGAGGCGCTGCTGGGCACCGGCCTGCCGGTGTGGCTCAGCTTCCGCCGCTGCCGCCACGGTGTGTGTGGCGTCTACGGAGAGCATTGGGGCGGGCCGGAGGGCGACTCCTTCGGTCGCGCGGCCCGCCGCTTCGAGGAGATGGGCGTCGGCGCGCTGGCGCTCAACTGCATCCCGCCCGATCACGTCGCCGGGATGCTCTCGTGGCTGCGTGACTTCACCGATCTGCCGCTGGGCGTGTACCCCAATCTCGGCTATCTGTCGGAGGGTGGCTGGCGCCAGCAGCCCGGCGTGGCCGGGAACGAGTACGCCGAGCTGGCCACCAGCTGGCGGGCCGAGGGCGCGCAGATCATCGGCGGCTGCTGCGGGGTCAGGCCCGAGCACCTGGCCGCCGCACGGGCAGCGCTGACCGACACCAAGCCCGGCCATGAGCGTCCCGACGCGTCGGGCGAGGACAGCGGCGCGCACCAACGGGCGGCTCGCGCCCGCCTGGACGGACGCGCGCGATCGCCGCATGTTCCCGCTCGAGGTCCCCGAGCTGGCTGTCGACGACGGTGTGTTCGTCCCCACGCAGGGGAGCTTCCTGATCTGGAAGTACCTGTACCGCGAGGGCATCGGCGCACACCAGCGCTGCCTGGACATCGGCTGCGGGACGGGCCTGCTGACCGTCGCGCTGGCCCGCAACGGCGCCGCAGCACGTGCACGCCATCGACATCGACGAGGCCGCCGTCAAGAACACGCTGACCAACGCCTTCCGCAACGGGGTCGCCGATCGGGTCAGCGGCGCGGCCCAGGATCTGTACCCCTGGGTGCCCGAGGAGCGTTACGACCTGATCGTGGCCAGCCTGTATCAGACGCCGGTCGATCCGCTGGAGCAGACCACCACCCACCGGCCGCTGGATTACTGGGGGCGCAACCTGCTCGACCACCTGATCCGGATGCTGCCCGAGGCACTGGACGACGACGGAACGGCGTACGTGATGCAATTGTCGATCATCGGCCAGCGGCGCACGGCTGAGCTGCTGGACCGGCTCGGCTATCAGGCGCGCGTGGTCGACTTCTCCTTCTTCGAGTTCAGCGACCTGTTCAACAGCAAAAGCGACCAGATCGCGCGCGTGGAGGACGCACTCCGACGCGTACCACCTAACGTTCGGCCAGACCGACGTGATGGTCGCCTACCTTCTGGAGATCACCCGCAAGAGCAAGGAAAGCCCTGATACATGAGTTTCTCTGAGAACGAGTTCCTGTTCACCTCGGAGTCGGTGACCGAGGGACACCCCGACAAGATCGCCGACCAGATCTCCGACGGGGTGCTCGACGCGGTGATGCGCAGAGGATCCGCTCGGGCGGGTCGCGTGCGAGACGCTGGTCAACACCGGACTGATCGTCGTCTCCGGCGAGATCACGACCGAGACGTACGTCGACATCCAGGACATCGCGCGCTCGCACGATCGAGCAGATCGGCTACACGGACGCCGCTGTTCGGCTTCGACTGCAAGACGTGCGCGGTGATCAACACGATCGACAAGCAGTCGCCCGACATCGCCCAGGGAGTCGAACTCGGCGTTCGAGCAGCGCTCGGGCTCCAGCGACGACGACGAGCTCGACGTCGCCGGGGCCGGCGACCAGGGAATGATGTTCGGCTACGCCTCCAACGAGACCCCGGAGCTGATGCCGCTGCCGATCGCGCTGGCGCATCGGCTGGCCAAGCGCTTGTCCGACGGTGCGCAAGGACGGGACGCTGGACTACCTGCGCCCCGACGGCAAGACCCAGGTCAGCGTGCGCTACGTCGACGGGAAGCCGGTCGCGGTCGAGAAGCTGCTGATCTCCTCCCAGCACGCCGAGGGCGCCGAGGACAAGATCCGCGCCGACCTGTGGGAGAACGTCGTCAAGCCGGTGCTGCCCGAGGACCTCTACGACGCCGCCGAGCTGGAGCGCAGCTTCCTCGTCAACCCCACCGGCCGGTTCGTGATCGGCGGGCCGATGGGCGACTGCGGTCTGACCGGCCGCAAGATCATCGTCGACACCTACGGCGGCATGGCCCGCCACGGCGGCGGCGCGTTCTCCGGCAAGGACCCGTCCAAGGTCGATCGCTCGGCCGCCTACGCGGCCCGCTACGTGGCCAAGAACGTGGTCGCCGCGGGCCTGGCCGACCGGGCCGAGGTGCAGGTCGCCTACGCGATCGGCGTCGCCCGCCCGGTGTCGGTGATGGTGGAGACGTTCGGCACCGAGAAGATCGGCCGCGGCAAGATCCTCCAGCTGATCGGCGAGCACTTCGACCTGCGCCCGGGCGCGTTCCGCGACTACCTGAGGCTGCACCGCCCGATCTACCAGAAGACCGCCGCCTACGGCCACTTCGGCCGCGACGACCCGGACTTCACCTGGGAGCAGACCGACAAGGTCGACGAGCTCAAGGCGGCCGCCGGGATCTGATCAGCCCGGCCTTTCTATGCTGGGTGGTCGATGTCCGCCCAGTACATCTTCACCACCCATAAGCTCTCCCGCCGGTATCCGCCCGACAAGGAGGTCCTGACCGACATCTCGCTGTCGTTCTATCCGGGCGCCAAGATCGGCGTGCTCGGCTACAACGGCGCGGGCAAGTCGACGCTGCTCAAGATCATGGCCGGGGTCGACACCGAGTTCAGCGGAGATGCGCAGCTGGCGCCCAATGCCACGGTCGGGATGCTCGAGCAGGAGCCCGAACTGGATCCCGCCAAGGACGTGCGCGGCAACGTCGAGGACGGCGTCGCCGAGATCCGCGCGCTGCTGGATCGCTTCAACGAGCTGTCGATGAACTACTCCGACGAGACCGCCGACGAGTTCTCACGCGTACAGGAGCAGATCGACGCCGTCGACGCGCTGGAACCTCGACACCACGCTCGAGTACGCGATGGATGCCCTGCGCTGCCCGCCGCCCGACGCCGACGTGAGCAAGCTCTCGGGCGGCGAGCGCCGGCGCGTCGCGCATGTGCCGCCTGCTGCTGCGCCAGCCCGACCTGCTGCTGCTCGACGAGCCGACCAACCACCTCGACGCCGAGTCGGTGGCCTGGCTGGAGCAGCACCTGCAGGACTACAAGGGCACGGTGGTGGCGATCACCCACGATCGCTACTTCCTGGACAACGTGGCCGGCTGGATCCTCGAGCTGGATCGCGGCCGCGGGATCCCCTACCAGGGCAACTACTCCGGCTGGCTGGAGCAGAAGCAGGTACGCCTCAAGCAGGAGGAGCGCCAGGAGTCCACCCGCCAGCGCACGATCGCAGCAGGAGCTGGAGTGGGTGCGGATGAACGCCTCCGCCCGGCGCGGCAAGCCCAAGGCGCGGCTGAACGCCTACGAGGCGCTGCTCGCCGAGGATCGCAACGTCAAGCTCGACCAGGTCCAGATCCACATCCCCGCCGGGCCGCGGCTGGGCGACCAGGTGCTCGAGGCCGACGGGCTGCGCAAGGCCTACGGCGACCGGCTGCTGATCGACGACCTGATCGTTCAAGCTGCCGCGCGGCGGGATCGTCGGCGTGATCGGGCCCAACGGCGCCGGCAAGACCACCCTGCTGCGGATGATCACCGGCCAGGAGCAGCCCGACGAGGGCACGCTGAAGCTCGGCGAGACCGTCAAGCTGGCCTACGTCGATCAGTCACGGGAGGCGCTGGACCCCGACAAGACAGTCTGGGAGGAGATCTCCGGCGGGCTGGACGAGATCATGCTGGGAGAGCGATCGGTGGCCAGCCGCGCCTACGTCGCCGGCTTCAACTTCAAGGGCACCGACCAGCAGAAGAAGGTCGGCAAGCTCTCGGGCGGCGAGCGCAACCGCCTGCACCTGGCCAAGCTGCTGCGCTCCGGCGGCAACCTGCTGCTGCTCGACGAGCCCACCAACGACCTGGACACCGACACTCTGCGCGCCCTCGAGGAGGCACTGCTGTCGTTCGCCGGATGCGCCGTGGTCGTCTCCCACGATCGCTGGTTCCTGGACCGGATCGCCACCCACGTGCTGGCGTTCGAGGGCGACTCGCAGGCGCGCTGGTTCGAGGGCAACTTCGAGGCCTACGAGACCTTCCGTCACGAGCAGCTGGGCGCCGCCGCCGACCGGCCCCACCGGATCACGTACAAGAAGCTCGTCCGCAACTGATGGCGCTCGAAGGCCGTCCTCATCACCGGATGCTCGTCCGGTATCGGGCACGCCACCGCGCAGCGCCTGCTGGCCGACGGGCATCGGGTCTACGCCACCGCCCGGCGCCCCGAGACGATCGACGATCTCGCCGCTGGCGGGGCGACCACGCTGGCGCTCGACGTCACCGACGAGGCCTCGATGAGCGCAGCGGTGCAGCGGGTCGTGGAGGCCGAGGGAGCGGTCGGGGTGCTGATCAACAACGCGGGCTACAGCCAGTCGGGCGCGATCGAGAGCGTGCCCGTCGATGAGGTCCGCCGCCAGTACGAGACCAATGTCTTCGGCCTGATCCGCATGTGCCAGCTCGTGCTGCCCGGGATGCGGGCCCAGGGCGGCGGCAAGATCGTCAACATCGGCTCGATGGGCGGAAAGCTCACCTTCCCCGGCGCGGGGATCTATCACTCCACCAAGTACGCGCTCGAGTCGATCTCGCGATTCGCTGCGCTTCGAGGTCCGCGGGTTCGGCATCGACGTGATCCTGATCGAGCCCGGCCTGATCGTGACCGGCTTCGGTGACGTCGCCTCGGGCTCGGCGAACGCCATCGCCGACGGCCCCTACACCGACTTCAACCGTCACGTGGCGAAGCTCACGTCCGATGCCTACACGGGCCCGATGTCCAAGCTCGGCGGCGGCCCTGAGACCGTGGCGGCCGACCGTGGCCCGCGCGCTTGACGCGCCAAGCGACCCAAGGCTCGCTACGCGGTGACGCCGAGCGCGCACCTGATGATCAACCAGCGCAAGCTGACACCTGACCGGGTGTGGGACCTGATGATGCGCGCGGTCTATCCCACGCCCAAGCGCTGACCGCGGGCTCAGCCCAGCGACTCGTCCAGCAGCACGGCGAGCTGCTCACCGTCGGCGGCCACGCCATCGGCAGCGGTCAGCTCGTCGACTCCGAAGGGACCCGTCGCGACCGCGAAGCAGCGCAGATCGTCGGCCCGGGCACAGGCGATGTCGCGCGGCGTGTCGCCGATCACGATCGTACGTTTCCGCGGAAACGCGATGCCGTCGTGGCCCGCCCGCTTGCGTGCGATCCCCGGCAGCATCGCGCGGTCCTCGGCATCGGAGCCAAAGCCTCCCTGGCCGGGTCCGAAGTGGCGGCCGATCCCGGCGCGCCGGAGCTTGAGCCGCGCGACGGGCTCGTAGTTGCCGGTCACCAGCGACAGGCGCACGTCGCCGCGCGCGTCGAGCTCCGCCAGCAGCTCGGCAATTCCCGGGAGCACCTTGTCTGACAGATCGGGCGGGCAGAGCCGGGCATACGCCTCGCAGCACGCCAGGCGCACGTCGTCGGCGCGCTCGTCGATCCGGCGCGCCGAGATGCCGCTGTTGAGCAGCAGCACCCGCGCGATCTCGCCGTCAGTACGTCCCGCCGGCGACAGCGCGGCGCGCGCGGTGGCGTTGACATCGACGCCGTGGACCTGCCTGAGCGCCACGTGCAGCGCTTCGGCATGAGCGGTCGACGCCCGGCCCAGCAGCGTCCCGTCGACGTCGAACAGCAGCAGTGTGGTCGCATCCTGCGCCACCTCCACCGGCCGCTCTCAGCGCTCGAAGGACATGCCCGGGGCCAGCCGTTGCGCGAAGGCGCTGATCAGCTTGGCGGCGGTCTCGACGTCACTCAACGAGACCAGCTCCACGGAGGAGTGCATGTAACGCAGGGGAACCGAGACCAGGGCCGTCGGGATCCCCGTGCGAGTGGCGTGCACAGCATCGGCGTCGGTGCCGGTCGCCCGCCCCAGCGACTCGACGGTGAACGGCAGCTCCTCCTGCTCGGCGGTCTCGTGCAGAAGGTCCGTGACGGCCGGGTGCAGCGAGGTGCCGCGGGCGATCACCGGTCCCGAGCCCAGCTTGTGCGCCGTGACCGGTCCGAGCTCGACTCCCGGCTGGTCGGTTGCGTGGGTCACGTCGACGACGATCGTCAGGTCGGGCTCGAGCCCGAATGCGCTGGTCCGCGCGCCCGCAAAGGACGTCTCCTCCTGGGCTACCGCGAGCGCCAGCACGTCGCCGGGCGCGCCCCCGTCGGCGGCCACCAGGCGTGCCGCCTCCGCGGCCACGAAGCAGCCGATCCGGTTGTCAAGTGAGCGTGAGACGAGGCGATCGTTGGCCAGCATCACCGGCGCGGCATCGATCACTCCGACGTCGCCGATCCGGACCATCCCCCGCGCCTCGTCGGCGTCGCCGGCGCCGATGTCGATGTGCAGGTCCTTGGTCTTGGGCGCGCGGTCGCGCTCGTCGGACTTGATGAGATGAATCGGCTTGCGGCCGATCACGCCGACCACGTTCCCGTCGCGGGTGGCCAGGCGCACGCGCTGGCCGACCAGCTGGATGGGATCCCACCCGCCGACCTCGCCGAAGCGCAGGTAGCCCTGGTCGTCGATGTGGGTGACGTGCACGCCGATCTCGTCGATGTGGCCGATGACCGCCAGCGTCGGTCCGCCGCCGGGCGGCCGGGCCGGAATTCGCGCCACCGAGGATCCGACATGGTCGCCGCGCACGTCCTGGGCGAACGCCGCGCAACCCTCGCGCCACACCCGTGCCGGTCCGGCCTCGTGGCCGGACGGACCGGGCGCGCGCAGGAGTTTGTCCAGCAGCTCAGGAGTCGTGGCGGGCACCGCGGCGCAGCCTAGTTCAGGAGCTCGCGCAGCACGTACTGGAGGATCCCGCCGTGGCGGTAGTAGCGCTGCTCCTGGGGCGTGTCGATCCGCACGGTCGCCTCGAACTCCTGGTCGTCGGCCTTGACGGTCAGTTCCCGGGGCACCTCGTCTGAGTCGGCGATCCCAACGATCGTGAACTTTTCGTGGCCGCTGAGCCCCAGCGACTCGACCGAGTCGCCGTCTGCGAACTGCAGCGGCAGCACGCCCATCCCGATCAGGTTGGAGCGATGGATGCGCTCGAAGCTCTGGGCGATCACCGCCCGCACGCCGAGCAGCCGGGTGCCCTTGGCGGCCCAGTCGCGCGACGAGCCTGAGCCGTACTCCTTGCCGGCGAGGACGACGAGCGGGATCTCCTGCTCGATGTACTTCATCGCGGCGTCGTAGATCGACATCTCGTCGCCGTCACCGTCACCCAGATACAGGGTCACGCCCCCCTCGGTGCCCGGGGCCAGCTGGTTGCGCAGTCGGATGTTGGCGAACGTCCCCCGCATCATCACCTCGTGGTTGCCGCGCCGCGAGCCGTAGGAGTTGAAGTCCTTGGGCTCGACCCCGTGCTCCTGCAAATACTTGCCGGCGGGCCCGTCACGCTTGATCGCGCCCGCCGGCGAGATGTGGTCGGTGGTGACGCTGTCGCCCAGCACGGCCAGGACCCGCGCGTCCTCGATGTCGGTCAGCGGCTCGGGCTCCGTGGGCAGGTCGTCGAAGTACGTCGGGCGCCGCACATAGGTGGAGTCCTCATCCCAGGCGAAGCTGTCTCCGGTCGGGACCTCCAACGAATTCCAGCGCTCGTCGCCGTCGAACACCTCGCCGTAGCTGGCGCGGAACATGTCCGACTGCACGGCGGACTCGACGGTCTCGGCCACCTCCTTGGAGGTGGGCCAGATGTCCTTGAGAAAGACCGGGCCGCCGTCCTTGTCCTCGCCCAGCGGATCGTCGTAGAGGTCGATGTCCATCGTGCCCGCCAGCGCATAGGCGACGCACAGCGGCGGGGAGGCGAGGTAGTTCATCTTCACGTCCGGGTTGATCCGCCCCTCGAAGTTGCGGTTGCCCGAGAGCACCGAGACGACCGCCAGGTCCTCGGCCTGCACGACGTCGGAGATCTCCTCGGGCAGCGGGCCGCTGTTGCCGATGCAGGTGGTGCAGCCATAGCCGACGAGGTTGAAGCCCAGCTCGTCCAGATACTCGTCCAGGCCGGCGCGCTCCAGGTACTCGGTCACCACCTTGGACCCGGGCGCCAGCGAGGTCTTGACCCACGGCTTGACCTTCAGGCCCCTCTGGACGGCGTTGCGGGCGAGGATCCCGGAGCCCAGCATCACCGATGGGTTGGAGGTGTTGGTGCAGCTGGTGATCGCGGCGATCACCACGTGGCCGTGGTCCAACTCGGTCTCCGTGCCGTCCGCAAGGGTGACCTCGACCGTGTTCGTGCGTCGCTCGGCCACCTGCGTCCCGCCGGTCCCGCCGCGCGGCTCGTGGCCGGCGCCGTTGCGCACGTACGTGGACACCGGGTCAGACGCCGGGAAGGAGTCGGCCAGCGAGTCGTCCTGACCGTCGTGGTCGGCTTCGTCCTCGTCGGGGTCTGGCAGCAGGTCCTCCAGCGCCATCCGGAAGGCGCCCTTGGACTCGGTCAGCGACACGCGATCCTGCGGGCGCTTGGGTCCGGCGATGCTGGGGACCACGTCGGCCAGGTCGAGCTCGATCTCATCGCTGTAAACCGGATCTTCGGAGTCCTCGTCGTGCCATAGCCCCTGCTCCTTGGCGTAGGCCTCGACCAGTTCGATCCGCTCGGCGGGACGGCCCGTGAACTCCAGGTAGCGCAGCGTCTCGGCGTCGATCGGGAAGATCGCGCACGTCGAGCCGAACTCCGGCGACATGTTGCCGATCGTTGCGCGGTCGGCCAGCGGCAGCCCGGCCAGGCCGGCGCCGTGGAACTCGACGAACTTGCCCACCACGCCGCGCTCGCGCAGCATCTCGGTGACGGTCAGCACGAGATCGGTGGCGGTGGCGCCCTCCGGCAGCTCGCCGGTGAGCTTGAAGCCGAGCACCTGCGGGATCAGCATCGACATCGGCTGGCCGAGCATCGCCGCCTCGGCCTCGATGCCGCCCACGCCCCAGCCGAGCACGCCCAAACCGTTGATCATCGTCGTGTGCGAGTCGGTTCCCACCAGGGTGTCCGGATAGGCGAGGCCGCGCTCTTCGTCGACGAACACCACGCGGGCGAGGTACTCGAGGTTGACCTGGTGCACGATCCCGGTGTCGGGGGGAACCACGCTGAAGTTGTCAAACGCCCCCTGGCCCCAGCGCAGGAAGGCGTAGCGCTCCTCGTTTCGCTCGAATTCCCGATCGGCGTTGTGCTGGAAGGCGCGAGCGGTGCCGAACGCGTCGACCTGCACCGAGTGGTCGATCACCAGTTCCGCGGGCACCAGCGGGTTGATCTTGGATTCCTCGCCCCCGAGGTCGCGCATCGCGTCGCGCATCGCCGCCAGGTCGACGACTGCCGGTACGCCGGTGAAGTCCTGCATGACCACGCGCGCGGGGGTGAACGCGATCTCCTTGGACGGTTCGTCGTCGGCGTTCCAGCTGGCCAGCGCCTCGATGTCCTGCGCGCGAATCGACTCGCCGTCCTCGTTGCGCAGCAGGTTCTCGAGCAGGATCTTCAGCGAGAAGGGCAGCCGCGCGACGTCGAATTTCGCCTGTAGCGCGTCAAGCCGGTAGATCTCGTACTCGCGGTCGCCGACGCTGAGCGTGGCACGGGCGTCAAAGCTGTTGTCGGTGGGGGACATGAGGTCTCAATACTCCTGTTGTGCAAAGGGGGGTGGCTCTTACTCTAGGCGCGTGCCCCGAAAGAAGGTCCTTCGTGAGCGTGGTGTCGTCGTGGCCAGGGAACTACCCCCCAGACGTCGGTCCTACGTTCGTCTTAGGGACGTCTTCGATCCGGCTTCGGGCGTCCGCTGATGCTGATGAGCATCCACCCCCGGTCAAGGAGCCGATATGTCGATCCTCATCCGCTCGGTAGCGGGCCTGGCAGCCACGGCCGGCGGCCTGCTGGTCGTGGCCGGCGTCTACACCGAGAGCCACCACGCCCCGGACCAGCCGTGATCGGGTCTCTTAGCGTTCTTTCACGTCGGCCCCGCATGCTCGTCCGATGAGCTCGGGCTCGCCCTCATATCGCCTGCCCCTGCGCTCGCTGCGCCTCGGTAGGCGTGCCGTCCCGCGGCTGGTCTCCCGGGCCTCTACCCGGCCCGAGCTGGCCGGGGTGCTGGCGATCGCGGCGCTGCTGAACCTGTGGGGCCTGTCGATCAATGGCTGGGCCAACACCTTCTACTCGGGCGCCGTGCGCTCGATGAGCACCAGCTGGCACGACTTCCTGTTCGCCTCGCTGGACAAGACGGGACTGATGACCGTCGACAAGCCGCCGCTCGCCCTGTGGGTGCAGGCGCTGTCGGCCCGGATCTTCGGCGTCAACTCGCTGAGCATCCTGATTCCCGAGGCCCTGATGGGGATCGTCGCTGCCGGGTTGACCTATGACCTGGTGCGCCGCCGCTTCGGTCGTCCCGCGGGCTTCGCCGCCGGGATCGCGCTGGCACTCACCCCGATCACCGTCGCGATCTCGCGTCACAACAACCCCGACCAGCTGCTGATCCTGTGCTGCGTGGCCGCGCTGTGGTTCGCCGTGCGCGCGCTCGAGGACGGCCGCACGAAGTGGCTGGTCTGGGCGGGCGTCTGCGTCGGGCTGGGCTTTGAGACGAAGATGGCCGTGGCGCTGTTCGTCGTGCCCGGGATCGCGCTCGCCTACCTGTGGATCGCGCCTCGGGGGCGAGTCGCCGCATTGCGCCAGCTCACCCTCGGCGGAGTCGCGATGGCGATCGTCGGCCTGGCCTGGCCGCTGCTGGTGACGCTCACCCCGGCGACCGACCGCCCGTGGATCTCGGGCACGTCTGACAACAGCATCTGGTCGCTGATCTTCAACTACAACGGCGTCGGCCGGGTGACCGGTCAGACCGGCGCGCCCGGAGCGATCGGCGGCGGTGGTGGTGGCGGCGCCTTCGGCGGCAACACCGGAGTCTTCCGGCTGCTGCAATCCGGGCTGGGCGACCAGGCGGGCTGGCTGATCGGCTTTGCGATCGTCGCCGGCCTGGGCCTGCTGGCGGCCTCGCGGCTGCGACGCTCGGATCCCCGCAGCGGCTGGCTGATCGCGGTCGGCGGCGCATTCGCCGTGAGCGCCGCCGTGTTCAGCTACGCCTCAGGCATCTTTCACCCTTACTACGTGTCCTTCCTCGCGCCGTGGACGGCGATGCTCGTCGGCGCGGGCGTCGGCCAGGCGTTGTCCGGCGAGCGCCTGGGGCGGATCGTCGGACCGATGGCGATCGTGGGCGGCGCGATCACCGAACTGGTGGTACTCGGCAACCTCAGCGGGTCGTTGTCGTGGGCCAAACCGCTCGTGATCGTCTTCGGCATCGCCGGGGCGATCGCGCTGGCGCTCAGGCTCTCGCCGAGGCTGCGGATGATCGCCCTCGCGGTGACCGTCGCGGCGCTGCTGGCGGCTCCCGCCACCTGGGCGACCGAGACGCTCGGTCACGCCACCAGCAGCACGTTCCCCGCCGGCGGTCCCGCCAGTGCCTCGATGGGCTTCGGCGGGCCGGGCGGCGCGTTCGGCGGCCGCAGCGGCCGGCGCTTTCCCTTCCGGGGTGCCGGCGGGTTTGGCGGACCGCCCTC
Source organism: uncultured Solirubrobacteraceae bacterium (assembly GCA_963831015.1). Classification (GTDB taxonomy): domain Bacteria; phylum Actinomycetota; class Thermoleophilia; order Solirubrobacterales; family Solirubrobacteraceae; genus Palsa-465. The sequence continues at coordinate 19,230 of CAWHOM010000001.1, forward strand.
CGGTGGCGTGGCGGGCCTGTTCGGCGGGTCGGGATCCACTCGCGGCTTCGCGCGGCGCCGGCCGGTTTGGTGGCCTCGGCGGAGGTGGCCTCGGCGGAGGTGGCCTCGGCGGAGGTGGCGGAGCTGGCGGCGGGTTCGGCGGCGACACCGCCTCCCTGCGGGCCGCGGCCACGTACGCCAAGGCTCACGGCGGCGGCACGATCGGCGTCGAGAGCCAGGAGAGCGCGGCGTCGGCGATCGTCTCCGGCGGCGCCAACGTGGCCGGCCTCGGCGGCTTCTCCGGCCGCGAGAGCACGGTGAGCGCCTCGTGGCTGGCGATGGAGGTCCGTGACGGCCACCTGCGCTGGATCCTCTTCTCGGGTAGCCAGCGCGGGCCGGGCGGCGGGTTTGGCGGCGCGCGCGGCGGGTTTGGCGGCCCGCGCGGCGGGTTCGGCGGCCCAGGTGGCGACAGCCGCCAGGGGAGCGCATCTGCCCTGGCGATTGCCGAGAAGGTCGGCCGCAAGGTCACGTTCACCTCGGGTGGGACGCGGGTGACAATGTACGACCTGCGGGGCAAGGCGTCGGCCATCCTCGCTGCGGCGCGAGCTTCATGACCCGCCCGGCGATCCGCTGGACGGTGGCCCTGACCAGTGCGCTCGTCGTCGGGCTTGCGGGCGCGGCCACCGCCTCGGCCGACACGAGCGCCAGTTCGAACTGGGCCGGATACGCGATCCATCGCTCGGGACTGCGCTTTCGCACGGTGCTCGGTTCCTGGACCCAGCCCCAGGTCGGCTGCACCCCCGGGCGCGCCACCTACTCCTCGGTGTGGGTCGGGCTCGGCGGCTATGACATCAGCTCCCCGGCGCTCGAGCAGATCGGGACCGAGCTGGACTGCACGGCCAGCGGCCGCGCCGTGTCGGACGCCTGGTATGAGCTGGTGCCGGCGGCCTCGCACACCACCAGTCTGACCGTGCGCCCCGGCGACCGTATGCAGGCCAGCGTGGCCGTGGCGGGCAACCAGGTCAAGCTCTCAATACGCGACCTCACGCGCCGGCGGTCGTTCACCAGGACGCTGCACGACCCCGTGCTTGACACCACCTCGGCGGAGTGGATCGTCGAGGCGCCGTCGGCCTGCACCTCCACCACGGACTGCCAGACGCTGCCGCTCACCAACTTCGGCACGGCCGCCATTGCCGGGGCCCGCGCGACTACCACCTCGGGACACCGGGGCTCGATCTCCGACCGTCGCTGGTCGATGACGAAGATCAACCTCGCTGAGAATGCCCGCCGCTTCGCGGGATCCCCCGCCGACCGGCCGGTCCTCGCCCAGCCGTCGCCGCTGACCGCCGACGGCACCGGGTTCACGGTCACCTACACCGGAACGACGACGACCGCGACGGCGCACGCCGCGGCGAGCGCGGTCACCCGCCGGCTCGTCCACCTCGGGCGCAGTAGCCGACGCTAGAGCCCGGGCGGGTGACGGACCACGAAGCCCGAGAACTCGCCGCCGCCGCGGGCCCAGCGGGTGCCGCTCTCGGCCAGCGCGACGGTGTCGAAGCGCCACCCGGCGACCTCCATCCAGATGTGGCCGGCGTTGGCGTACAGCGTGACCCAGCGGCCGGGGCCGGCATCGCCCCAGTCCTCGTAGGCGCCCGAGACCATCGGCGAGCTCACCAGGCCGGCGGCCGCCAGCGCGTAGCTGACCGAGCCCGAGCAGTCGTAGCCGTCGGCGTGGAAGGAAGCGTGGCCGCCGCCGTAGATGTACGGAAGGGTGGCGATCGCGTTCCCGGCGGCGATGATCTGCTTGACCGCCTCGGGGGCGCCGGCGGGCGCCTGCACCATGCCGCCGGTGTTGATCGTTATTCCGCCCACGTTGGCGTTGCCGGTGGCGGCCGCGCGCACGGCCGCCTCGGCGGCGCGCTTCTCCTGCTCCTGCTCGCGCCTCTGCAGCGTGTTCAGCTGAGCCGAGACCGCGTGGAAGCGACTGCTGGTCCGGCCGCGCTGGGCCATCTGGGCGATCTGGCGGCGGCTCAGCGCGGCCTGCAGCGCGGCCACCTGGTTGCGCTGGTCGAGCACCTGGTTGGCGAGCTGTCGGTCACGGCCCTCCAGGCCCTGCAGACGCGTCGCCTCCTGCGCCACCTCGCCACGCGCCACCCGGGTGGTGCCCACGATCTTGCCGTCCTGGTTGGCGACGCGCTGCATGAATCCCACCTGCTCGAGCAGGTCGCCGAAGCCGCGCGAGTTGAGGATCACGGTCACCAGGTCAGGCTTGGCGCCCTCGTAGTTGGCGACGAGGTTGGCCGACAGCGCGGTGGTGGCGGCCTGCAGGCGGTTCTCCAGGTCGACCAGGTGGTCGCGTGACTTCAACAGCGCCGTCTGCACGCCGCGCAGCTCGCCGACGCGCCGGTCAAGCGTGGACTGGACGGCCGCCAAGCGGTCGCGGGCGGCCTGCAACCCGTTGCCGGTCGCGTCGATCTGGCGCGAATCAGCGTTGATCTGTGCCTTGAGCGCATCGGCCGCCGAGCGCTTGGCGGTGATCTGGCTGCCCAGGTCGCCGGCGCTGCGCGCGGTCAGGCCGCTCCCGAGCAGCGCGGCCAGCACCGCCAGCACGGCGACAACTCGCAGGATCCAGGGACGGGTGGGAATCAGGGGCAGGGTCATGCGTCAGCTCGACCGGATCGATGGGCGAGCCGGTTTCTGATCTGAAAGGCGAACGGGGCGGCTGGGACGGGGCTCCAGGGGCCGGCGCAGAGCACCCTAACACGCCCCGTCGGTCTGGCGGCCGGACATCCTGGGTCTGCAATAAATCCTGCAAAACTCCCATTTGCCGGGCATCCTGGCGAGCGCCGGCTCACTCTGGCGAGGTTCTGTCCGGCGCGCCGCATGCCGCCTCGGCCGCGACCCGCTAGCCGACCCGTTACCCGACCCGCTGCCCCGCTTGCAATACTCGCGCGGTGCCTCGCTCGCGCTTCGCCCTCGTCGGCATGCTGCTGCTCCTCGGGCTGGCCATGGCGGTGCCGGCGGTGAGCCTCGCCGGCGGCTCGGCCGGCGACCAGCAGTACACCGATCCCTTCTCCGGGGGAGGCGGCGGGGCCGCGAGTACGACCACCTCCGCCCGGACGACAAGCAGTCCCGCCCCGGCGCAGACCACCTCCAGCCCGGTCGCCTCGACCACGCCCGCGACGCCCACCAGCTCCGCGGATCCGACGACCGCCGCCGCCGTCCCGACCACCGCCGGCGAGCCCACCGCGACGATCTCCGGCTCCGCCTCCCCGACTCTGCCCCACACCGGCTATGACGCCTGGACCGCGGTCGGCTTCGGCCTCACGCTGGTCGTCGGCGGCGCCGCGCTGCGGTGGCGCCTGCGCGTCCGCCGCTCCTGAGCGACATGCGACATTCGCCGGTCAACGCCCCGAGCGACAAGCCGCGCCTGCGCGCGGCGCCGGCGGTGGCGGTGGCGGTGGCGGCGTTGATCGTGATCGCGCTGATCGCGACTCCGCTCCGGGCCAGGGGCGCGGAGCCCCCGCCGGTCAAGCCCGCGCCCGTGCCCCCGGGATTCGTCGGCGTCGACGTCGACGGCCCGGTATTCGGCCAGGACAACTCCGTCGGCTTCGACCGGCAGGTGGGCACGATGGTCGCCAACGGCGTGGAGAGCGTCCGCGTCGCCTTCAACTGGGCGGCGGGCGAGCCGTATGGGAGCTGGAAGAGCGTCCCCGAGGGCGACCGCGACGAGTACGTCAACGTCGGCGGCAAGCCGTTTCTGTTCACGCAGACCGACGCGATCGTCGGCGCCGCCGCGCAGCACGGCGTCACCGTGCTGCCGACCGTCCTGTACACGCCGTCGTGGGACGCCCGTACCAACAAGCAGGGGCCGATCGACACGCCCATGCGCAGCGGCCCCTATGGCGGCTACCTGACCGCGCTGATCGGACGCTATGGCCCGAACGGTACGTTCTGGAGGGCCAACCCCCAGATCCGCAAGCTCCCGATCCGCTCCTGGCAGATCTGGAACGAGGAGAACCTCGGCTATTACTGGCCTCAGCCCTTCGCCTCCAGTTACGTCGGGCTGCTGCGCAGCGCCCACGCTGCGATCCGCAAGGCCGACCCGGGGGCCAAGATCGTGCTCGGCGCGCTCACCAACTTCGCCTGGAGGTCGCTCGGGCAGCTCTACCGGGTCGGCGCCAGGAACCTGTTCGACGTCGTCTCGGTCAACGGCTTCACCAAGCTGCCCACCGATGTGATCCTTTACATGCACTACATGCGCGACGCCATGGACCACTTCGGGGACAAGGCCAAGCCGCTGCTGGCCACCGAGGTCAGCTGGCCATCGGCCCAGGGCAAGAGCCGCCAGAAGTTTGGCTTCGACACCACCGAGGCCGGGCAGGCCCGCAACCTCGCCGCCCTGCTGCCGATGATCGCCAGCTCCTACAAGCAGCTGGGGCTCGCCGGTTTCTATTACTACACGTGGATGGGCGACGAGGGTGACCGGTCGCTGGCCTTCAACTTCGCGGGCCTGTTGGGCTTTCGCAATGGCAAGGTGACGGTCAAGCCGGCGCTGGCGGCGTTCCGGCGGGGTGCCCTGACGCTCGAGCAGTGCAAGAGCAAGGGCTCGCTGGCCACGAGCTGCATCCGGTAGTCAGCCACCGCACGAGAGCGGCGGAGCGGGCGCCGCGGCGGCGCGCAGCCCGTCGGCGAACGCCGACGTCGACGGCGTCGCGGCCCCGTCCGGCCCGTGGATTCCGAACCAGTCCTGGCTGTCGGCGGGGTTGCGCTGCGGCGTCACCCATGTGTAGACGAGCGTGGCGGCCAGCCCGCACTCCAGGTGCCCGAGCGCGGCCAGGGTGTGCTCGATCCAGCTCGGCCGCCTCGTGGCCTGGATGTAGTCCAGCGCCCCGGGCGGGCTCGTCGTCCACCCGAGCTCGGTCACGTACAGCGGCACCGATCCCATTCCCAGGACGCCGAGCGTCGCGCGGGCGCTGCGCACCTTGTCGATCACCACCGACGGAGTCCCGTAGGGATGGATGGCCACGCCGTCGACGTGCCCGGCGAGCTCCGGCACCGCGTGCACCATCTCGGGAAGGAACGTCGACGGGTTGACCAGCCCGCCCACGAGCACACGCACGGAGGGGTCGACGGTGTCGATCGCGGCGCGGGCGGCCAGGTACAGGCGAGCGTAGCCGGCGGGATCGGGCGCCGGCGTCCAGAACTGCGCGTTGTCCGGTTCGTTCCAGACCTCGATCGCGGTCACGGGCCGGGCGGCCAGCTGGGGGTGGTCTCGCCAGAACGTCCCCCCGGGCCCGTAACGGGCCGCGAAGGCTGCGGCATAGGAGGCGTAGCTGGCCGCCGAGCGGGGCGGCGAGTGGTCCTGGCCCGGCACCGACTGCGCCCACGGCGCCGAGTAGTCGAGGATCGGCAGCCAGGTCAGGTCGTGGGCGGCGAGCGCCCCGGCGATCGAGTCGTCGAATGTCCACACCCAGTGATGGGTGGCGCCGCTGGGGGCGGTGGGCTCGGTCGCCTCCCAGAGGGCGTCGCTGCGGGCCACGATCGCGCCCGTCGTCGCCAGCGCCGCCAGCTGCGCGTCGATCTGGGCCGGGGAGTAGGACGAGTCGTTGAACAGGCGGTTGACGCTGGCCCCGAACGCCTCGCCGGCCGGCGCCGGCAGACCAGGGCTGATCGGCGCGGCGGCTGAGCGGTGGGTGCGCTTCGGCGAGCTGCTGGCGAGCAGGGCGACGATGACCGCGGCGGCGATCAGGGCCGCCATCGCCCCAGCCACCAATGATCGTCGGCTCACGTGCGTGGGTCAGCACGCCGCACGGCGGCGAGCGCGCGAAGCTGACGGCGCTCCCGCGCGTTCGGGAGTCCGAGCGCACGCTTGAGCGCGATCCGGGATGCGAACGTCACCGCCTGCGCGGCATCGTCGAGCGCGGCCCGCCGGCGACCGTAGGTCCGCGCGACGGCGTCGTGGCGCGCCCGAGCGAGCAGCTCGAACGGCTCGCCGCCGAACGCGATCCGCGTCGCGTGCGCCCGGCGGTGCACGACCCTGGCCTGCGGCCAGAACCACGTCTCGATGCCGCGCTCCCGGGCGCGCAGTCCGAGCTCCAGGTCCTCGCCGTACATGAAGATCGAGTCGTCGAACGGCCCCAGCTCGCGGAGCGTCGAGGTCGCGCCCACGAGCGCACAGCCGACCGCCCAGCCGACGCGGCGCGGGCGGCGTCCCCGCCAGGGCGCCAGGGCGACGCCGGCGGGCCCGGGCAGCGCCGCCGCGGGGACGAGCGCGCGGATCAGCTCGGCGGCCGAGCCGGACGCCGGGTGCACCGTGTCCTGCCGTCGGCCGTCGCCCGACAGCACCAGGGGTGCCAGCAGGCGAGGCGGGCGATCGTCGCGCAGCGCCTCGCCGACCAGCTCCAGCAGTGAGTCGTCGAGCAGCTCGACGTCGGGATTGAGCAGCGCCGCCACTGCCGTGTCAACGTGTGCGAGCCCGAGGTTGCAGGCTCGCCCGAAGCCGACGTTCTCGTCCAGACCTATCGCCGTGACCCAGGATCGACGTCGCGCGAGCTCGAGGCTGCGGTCGCGGGAGCCGCTGTCGACCAGGACCAGGCGCACTCCTTCCAGGTGGCGCTCCACCGAGTCAAGCAGCGCGCCGAGCACGCGCTCGGAGTTGTGGGTGACAGTCACGAGTGTCAGCTGCGCGCCGGCCGGCCGCGGCTCGCCGGCCGCCGGCTCGCCGAGGGCCGTCAAGGCGTCGCGAAACCCGGCCAGCGAGCGTTCCCGGCTCAAGTGGGTGCGCGCCCGCTCGCGGCCGGCACGTCCCATCGCCACGGCTGCCGGCGGGTCTGCCAGCAGCTCCACGATCGCTCGCGCGGCCGCGGCCGCGTCGCCCGGCGGATAACGCACGGCGCACGTGTCGTCCACGATCTCGGCCGGACCTCCGGCGTCGGGGACGATCACCGGGCAGCCGGCCGCCAGCGCCTCGGCCACGGCCAGCCCGAAGGGCTCCCGGGGCGCGCAGTGCAGCAGACATGCGGCCCGCGCCAGATCGAGCTCCGGCCGTGGCGTCGGGCCGCTCAGCTCCACCCGACCGTCGAGGTCGGGCCGGGCCGCTCGACGCTCCAGCGCGCGCCGGACATCGTCCTGACCCTGCAGCGGCGCCCCGAGCAGACGCAGGCGCAGCTCGGGTAGCTCACCGCGTGCCAGAGCGACCGCCTCCAGCGCCAGGTCGGGCCGCTTCCAGGCGACCAGCGCCCCCAGCACGAGCACCTCGGGCGGCCGCGCCGGATCGCGCTCGGCGGCGAAGCGCGCGAGCTCGACGCCCGGGTTGACGATCCGCAGGCGCTCGCCCAGGTCGCCCATGGGGTCGAGGTCGCGCGCCACGGTCTGCGAGGGGACAAGCACGACCAGCGCGCGGCGGCACGCTGCGCGCACGGCACGCGCCGCCACCGGACCCGGCAGCAGGTCCTGATGGCCGAGCGCCAGCGGAGTGCCTGCCGGCAGCGCCAGGCTGGCGATCGCCGAGCGCATGCCCCAGGCGACCACGGCTTCGGCGTCCAGGCTGGCAGCGATGTCGCGTAGCTCGTGTCCGTGTGCCAGCAGGCGGGCGGGGGTCAGCAGTCGGTCGCGCCACCCGGCCCGCAGGTTCAGCCGGCGCTCGGCGATCGTCAGGACGGTGATCCCACGGTCCCGGGCGCGGTCGGCCAGCGGTCCCTCGGGGCACGCCAGGCAGGGCAGCGCCGGGGCCGCGATGGCGCAGTCCAGCAGCACCTGCTCGGCACCTCCGAAGGCCCCCGAGTAGCTTACGAACAGCAGTCCCCCCATCCGTGGGTGAGACTATCTGTGCCGGGTCGCCGCCGAGGCGGAGCCGCCCGGGTGACGCTTAGACTGCTGGCAGTGGTAGACCGGATTCACGCCAGGTCCGCGGCCACGCGGGTTGCCCTGGTGCACGACTTTCTGCTCGACCTGAGGGGGGCCGAGCGAGTGTTCGCGGAACTGTGCCGGATGTGGCCACAAGCGGAGATCTATACCGCGGTCTACGACGAGCACGGGACCGAGGGACGGTTCGCCGATCGCATCGTGCACAGCTCGTTCCTGCAGCGCCTGCGTCCGTCGGCGCGGACGTTTCGCACATTGCTGCCGCTATACCCCCTGGCGATCGAGTCGTTCGACTTCTCCAACTACGACCTGGTCGTCTCGAGCTCGTCGGCGTGGGCCCATGCCGTGCTGTGCGACGAGCACACCACCCACATCAGCTACTGCCACAACCCGTTTCGATACGTCTGGAACGACCGCGACGGAACGCTCGCGCGGGTGGGAAATCCGGTGGCGCGCGGGTTACTGCGGGCGGCCTTTCGGCGTTGGCGCCAGTGGGACTGGATCGCCGCCCAGCGCACCGATCGCTATGTAGCCAACTCGCAGACCACCCAGGCACGGATCCGGGCGTACTTCGGACGCGATGCCGAGGTCGTCTATCCCCCGGTGGAGACGGGCCGGTTCACGCCGGGAGCGGTCGGCGACTATTACCTGCTCGTCTCGGAGCTGATGGCCCACAAGCAGATCGACGTTGCGGTGGAGGCTTTCAACCGGCTGCGCCTGCCCCTGGTGATCGTCGGCGACGGTCCCGATGCGCGGCGGCTGCGACGCCGGGCGGGCCCCACGATCAGCTTCGCCGGCCGCGTGTCCGACGACCAGGTGGCAGCGCTCATGGAGGGCGCCCGCGCGATGGTGGTCACGTCCGTGGAGGAATTCGGCATCGCCGCGGTGGAGAGCCAGGCCGCCGGCCGACCCGTGATCGCCAGACGAGGCGGCGGAGCGCTGGAGACGGTGCGCGACGGTGTCACCGGCTGCTTCTGGGCCGGGGGTCCCGAGGAGCTCGCGTCCGCCGTGCTGCGCTTCGACGACGCCGAGATCGACCCCGCCGACTGCGTCCGCAACGCACTGCGCTTCGATTCGGCGCGCTTTCGCGAGGGCATGTTGGGCCAGATCGGCGCCGGCCGCGCGACCGACTTTCCACCGGGGGGTGGCGGACGTCAGCCGCCGGCCTCCGCGCGGCTGCTCCGGCGCACGGGCAGGAAACCCCAGGGCGACGGCACCCACGGGGACGACTACTAGGCCCCTTGCGCGCGGCCGCGACCAACGCCGCTTCGCTCGTGCTGCTGGCGGGACCCACGGTCCTCGCGTTCTTCAGCGGCGGCTACTTCGACGGGCCCCGGGCCTGGGCGGGGCTGGTGGCTTGGCTGCTGGTGGTGGTCGCGGCGCTGGCTGGGCGCCGGTGGGCGCGCGAGCCGTGGGGCGGACGCCCATCGCTGGTGGCAATCGGCGGCCTGGCGCTGCTGGCCGCCTGGTCGCTGGCCTCGATCAGCTGGTCTCCACTCGCCGGCAATGCCTATCACGCCGGCCAGATCGTGATGCTGTACCTGGGAACGCTGATCGCCGCAGCCCTGCTGCTGAGCGATCGGCGCGTGCGGCCGCTCGTGGAACCGGCGCTGGCCGCCGGGGCGCTGATCGTGGTCGGCTACGGCCTGAGCGGTCGGTTGGTGCCGGGACTGCTGCACTTCGCGCGCTCGGTCAGCGCGCAGGGACGCCTGGAGCAGCCGCTCACCTACTGGAACGCGATGGGCGAACTGGCGGCGATCGGCGTCGTACTGGTCGCCCGCCTCGCCGGTGACCGCGCTCGTCGCCCGGCGGTGCGAATCGCGGCGGCGGCGGCGTCGGTGCCGCTGGGAGTGGGGCTGTACATCTCGTTCTCGCGCGGGGCGCTGTTCGCCTGCGTGGCCGGGCTGATCGCTCTGATCGCGGTGACCGCCTCCCGCGAGCAGGCGGCGGCGGTCGTCCTGGTGGTGGTGGCCGCTGTTCTGGGGGCGCTGGCCTGCATCCCGTTCGGCGGTGTGACCGGGCTGCGCGGATCGCTGGCCACCCGGGAGGGACAGGGGGCGATCGCGCTCGGGCTGCTGGTGCTCGTCGCCGCGGCCGTGGCGCTCGGCCAGCGGCGGCTGATCCTCCGCGGCCCCGCAGGGTCGCTGTCGCTGCCCCGGCGAACGCCGCTGATTGCCACGACGCTGATCTGCGCCGGCCTGGCGCTGGCGATCGTGGTGGGCGCCAGGGAGACGAGCTCCGCCGCCCAGCAGCTATCGGGTGGGGCGAACCGGCTGGTCAGCCTGCGCAGCAACCGCTACGACTACTGGCGAGTCGCGCTGCGGGCGTTCGCCCAGCAGCCGCTGCGGGGCGTGGGCGCCGGCAATTGGGCGGTCTACTGGCTGCGCTGGCGCCAGTTCGAGGACTTCGCCCAGGATGCCCACTCACTGCCGCTGCAGACGATGGCCGAGCTCGGGCTGGTCGGCGTCGCCGGGCTGCTGGCCTTGCTGGGGGGACTCGTGGCGGCGGCCCGCCGGGCGCTCCGGGCGACGCCCCTGGCGGCGGGACCGATCGCCGGCGGGGTCGCCTACATCGCTCATGCTCCGCTGGACTGGGACTGGGAGATGCCGGCGGTCACGCTGGTGGCGATCGTGCTCGCGGGGATGCTGCTGGCGCTCGCCCAGCCCTCCGAGCTCGCCGCGCCGTGACCGTCGCTGAGCCTCGGCCGGGCGACCCGGCCTCCGTCAGCGTGGTGATCCCGTGTTGGAACGGCCGCCGCTGGCTGTCGGGCTGCCTGGGTTCGCTGGCCGCCCAGGAGCTGCCCCCGGCGGAGGTGATCGTCGTCGACAACGGCTCGCAGGACGGTTCGCTGGCCTATCTGCGCGACGAGCATCCCGACGTCCGGGTGCTGGCCCTGGGCACCAACACCGGCTTTGCGTACGCCGCCAACCGCGGGATCGAGGCCGCTCGCAGCCGGTTGGTGGCCCTGATCAACACCGACGTCGAGCTGGAGCCCGACTGGCTGTCGCGGATGGCGGACGCCGTGCGCGACGACGCTCGGGTGGCGGCGGTGGCCTGCAAGATGCTGGCGCTCGCCGACCGGCGTGCGATCTACGACGCCGGCGACGTGCTGCGCCGAGACGGCGCCTGCGTGCAACGCGGGCGTTTCGAGCGAGACGGCGGCCGCTTCGACGAACCCGGCGAGGTGTTCGGGGCGTGCGCCGGCGCCGCCCTGTACCGTCGCGCGGCGGTGCTGGCGGCCGGCGGCTTCGATGAGCGCTACTTCGCCTACCTGGAGGACGTCGATCTCGCCCTGGCCCTGCGTCAAGCCGGCTGGCGCTGCCGCTATGTCCCGGCGGTGGCGCTGCACGCCGGCGAGGGCTCCTCCCCGCAACTGTCCGGTGCACACCACTTCTACGTGCAGCGCAACACGCTGCTGCTGGTGGCCAAGGCGTTCCCGCTGCGCTGGCTGCCGCTGGTCGCCTACCGGCAGGCGTCGTGGCTACGCGAGGCGGTACGTGACCGGCGCGTCGCCGTCCATCTGCGGGCGACGGCCGCCGCGCTCGCGCTGCTGCCGGCGGTCCTGCGCGACCGGCGCCGCAACGCCGTCCGACCGGTCGTCGGCATCGACGAGATCGTCCCGCGGATGCCGATCCGGGGCCCCGCGGCGGCCGGTCATCGCTCACGGATCGCCGCTAGCTGGGCGGCCGAGACGGGCGGTCGTTAGCCGACCGGCTTGGCGGGTGGGGCGAGCTTGAGGATGCGCAGCAGCGCGATCTGGCGCTGGCGGAAGTTGGCGGTCGAGGCGCGGGCGAGGGCGATCCAGGCGTCGAGGTTCTCGGGCTCGCCGGCCACCACTCCGGACAGGATCCGGCGCGAGCCGGCGGCGTCACCCCGGGCCAGCGCCACCTGCGCGCGCAGCACATCGACCGTCCGGTCGGGGTTGAGGGTCCCCGCGTCGCGCAGCAGGTGGTCGGCGTGGCGAGCCTGTGCGCCGGTCAGCCGGCCCGCACCGGCGGCGATCGACCTGGCCTCCGAGACGGCGTGGCTCTGGTAGACGCCCAGCGCGAACCAGGCGGTCGCCAGCAGTCCCAACGCCGCCGTGCCGACCCGCACAGAGGTCATCGCTTGCGCACCCGGATCACGCAGTTCCAGGTCAGCAGCTCGCGGACGCCCGGGATCTTGGTGATGAACGCCAGCCGGGGCCAGTAGCGCGGTTCTACGCGCTCGACGACCAAGCGCTCGTGGCCGCGCAGCAGCCGCAGCGTCGAGCCGATATGGCAGGCCCAGAGCCCGGCGCCGTAGGGGTTCTTGCGCGGCTGGCCGTGCCGCCGCACGTACAGCCTCGTCCCCAGCCGCGGGCCCAGGAAGTGATACGGGCTCATGTCGTGCCCGCCCCACGGCGAGTACCAGTTGGTCCACGAGATGTACCCCCAGCCCCCCGGCCGCAGGACGCGCTCTATCTCGGCGAGGACCGGGGCGGCATCTGGCGTGTGCTCCAGCAGGTTGGAGCAGAAAACGCCGTCCGCACTGGCTGCCTGAAGTGGCAGGTTGCCGGCGTCGGCGATCAGGGCCCCCGCGGGCGCCTCGCCGGCGAGCTGCATCTCCACCGGGTCGTTGTCGACCGGGACTACGGCGGCGCCGCGCTCGCGCAGCGCCGCGGTGTAGTAGCCCGGCCCGCAGCCGAGGTCGAGCACCGACTGGCCGCGCGAGCGCGCCGTACCGGCGGTCCAGATCGTCGGCGGTCTCGCTGGCCAGCAGCCGGTAGAAGGGCCCGGGTTCGGTCCGCTCTGAGCGAAACAGGCGCCACAGGGTCAGGACACGCTGCAGCCCCTGCGGACGGATCAGGGTGGCCGGGGCGGGCTCCACGGGCAGGAACGGTAGATCATGACTGCGCGCGGCCGGGACGCCGACGCGTCGTTGCACTCAGATACCGTGAGCGCGGTGCTCAGCGTCGGCACGTCCACCGAGTCCTTGCACATCCTGATCCTCTCTGACCGCGACTGGACCCACCCCCAGGCGGGCGGGACGGGGACGGCGCTGTACGCGCAGGTCTCGCGCTGGCTGGCCTGGGGGCACCGCGTGACGGTGATCGCGGGCGATTACCCGGGTGCCTCCAAGTTCGAATCGCCGACGCCCGGGCTGGAGATGTATCGCATGGGCACCCGTCTGACGGTGTTCCCCCGGGCCGCGTGGGCGGTGCTCGCGCGGCGCGTCGGCCGCGACGCCGACGTGATCCTGGAGGTCATCAACGGCATCGCGTTCTTCACCTCGCTGTGGCCGTGGCTGCGCATCCCGCGCGTGGTGTTCTGCCAGCACGTGCACCAGGACCACTACGTGTATGAGCTGGGGCGTCGCGGCCGGGTAGCCGCCACCCTGCTCGAGGGTCTGCCGCTCCAGCACCTGTATCGCACCACGCCGGTGCTCACGATCTCACGCTCGGCGCAGGAGGAGCTGATCGCGCTCGGGGTTCCCGCCGCCAACATCCATGTCGCCTACCTGGGAGTGGAGAAGCAGCCCTACGAGCGAGCCGCCAAGGCTGCGCATCCGCTCCTGCTGTATCTCGGGCGCCTCAAGCAGTACAAGCGCATCGAGGTGATCCTCGACGTCCTCCAGCGGCTGCCGCAGGCCACGCTCGAGATCGCCGGCGAGGGCGATCACCGGGCGGCTCTGGAGCGCGAGATCAGGGCGCGAGGGCTGCAGAACCGGGTCGCGCTTCACGGCTACGTCGACGAACGGCACAAGGCGCAGCTGTATGACCGGGCGTGGGTGTCGCTGACCGCCTCCTCGGCCGAGGGCTGGTGTCACACCGTGATGGAGGCCGCGATGCGGGGGACGCCGAGCGTCGCGCTGCGCGTCGGCGGGCTGCGCGAGTCGATCGTCGACGGCGAGACGGGCTTCTTGGCCACCAACGTCGACGAGCTGACCGAGCGCGTGCGCGAGGTGATCGGTTCTCGAAGGCTCCGCGAACAGCTGGGCGAGGTCGCCGAGAAGCGCGCCCATGGCTTCAACTGGGACGCGACCGCCGCGGCCTACCTGGCGGTGCTGGTCGACGCCGCCCAGACCTCACCGGTGCAGCTGCGCCGGCGGCTGCGGGCGCGCCTGATCGCCGGCCGCGTGGCGTGAGCGCCGACCCATGGGAGCGGACCCTGGCGGCGATCGATCCGATCGCCGGCTGGCTGACCGCCGACCAGGCACGGCGACTGTCAGACGCGGCTCGGTCACTGAGCCCGCCGGCGCAGATCGTGGAGATCGGCAGCTTCCGGGGGCGGTCGACGATCGTGCTGGCCCTGGGCGCGGGGGACGGCGTAGAGGTGGTGGCGATCGATCCCCATCTCGGCGGCGACCGCGGTCCGCGGGAGATCGAGGCCCGGCCGCAGCTGGGCGAGGCCGACCACGAGGCGTTCCTCGCCAACCTCAAGCGCGCCGGCGTCGCCGGACGCGTGCGTCATGTACGCCGGTTCTCGCAGGACGCGCTCGGGGAAGTCGCCGGGGAGACCGACCTGCTGTACGTCGATGGGGCCCATCGCTTCGTTCCGGCCCGCGCTGATCTGCGGAGCTGGGGCGCGCGGGTGCCCGTCGGGGGACGGCTGCTCGTCCACGACTCGTTCTCCTCGGTCGGCGTCACCCTGGCGCTGGTCGCGGAGGTGATCGGCGGCGCCCGCTGGCGCTATCGGGGACGCACCGGCTCGCTGGCCGAGTACGAGCGGGTGACCCGGCTGGGGGCGGCCGCGCGCGTGGCCGAGCTGGCGCGCGGCCTGAGCGAGCTGCCGTGGTTTACGCGCAACCTGCTGATCAAGTTGCTGCTGGTGGCGCATCTGCCGGCGGGGGCCCGACTGCTCGGCCACTCCTCGGGCGACTGGCCCTACTGAGCCCGCGCGGAGCCGTCGATCTGCACCGGGTAGCCGGCGCGCAGGGCCGCGAGGCTCGAGGGTGGGGTCAAGATCGCCGCGGTACCGCGCGTGGGGCGCCGCAGGCGCCTGTCGTAGCCATCGCGCATCCACGTCACGAGGCAGTCGTCCAGCACGATCGCCGGCGTGCCGTCGGCGGTGAGCACGAAGGCGCCGGTCGCGAGCTCCGACCAGGCGGCGGAGTGGATCCGGCGACGATGCGTCCCGCGCGTGATCCGCTCGTCGTGCAGCTGTCGGTCGATGGCCTCGGCCGACGGCGGCACGCCGCCCAGCGCGTCCGCCCAGGCCGCGCGGTAGGCGTTGTAGCTCGGTCGGCGACAGAGGGCGCATGGCCTGTGTCCGGCGGCGAGGGAGACCGCCTCATCTTGGAAGAACAGCCACGTGAGGTGGTGCGGCTGCCACTGCTCGTGGCGCCGCCCCTTGAAGCGCAGCGTGCACGTGAGCCAGTGCGCATGGGCGTGGAAGCGCACGATCTCGCCGTCGTCGGAGTGCAGGATGCCGCGGTTGCCCGTCCACGCGCCGCGGAGCGCCAGAGCCTCGATGTCTCCGGTCGGGGTCACGCGATTGCGTCGCGGGGACGCGGCTGGATTGCGGGCCGGTGTCGGGTCATTCATCGCTCGGATTCTCCTCGGCTGAGACGCATCCCCGCGAGCACCCGCACGAGCGCCAGCCCCAGCGCGCACACCGCCAGCACCGCGACGAAGTGGGCGTAGATCTCGACCTCGGCGTAGTTGGGGTCAAACCCACCCTCGTTGCCGGGCGGGAAGATCAGGTAAATGGCGGGGACGACGACCACCAGCAGCCCGGCGGCCAGCCGGGTGAGCCAGCCCTCAGGGACGCCGCGCCACAGCGCGTAGGCCAGCAGCGGTCCCAGCACCACGCCGGCTCGCAGCGCGAACACGAACCCCAGCACCCCAGCGGCCACGACGCCCGCGAGCAGCGCCCGGCCGACCCGCCAGCGCTGCGGTAGCCCGGCGGCCGGCAGGTCGGGCAGTTCGGTCGGCTCCAGCGCCGCGACCGGAGGCCGACGGCGACGCCGGACGGCGATCACCGCGAGCGCCAGCAGCATCGCCGCGGCCGCGAAACCGGAGAGCAGGTCGGAGTCGACCATCAGGCGGTTGGGGCCGTAGGCGAAGCTGAGGCGGGTGCAACCGTGGTCCAGCGGCCAGGCGTTGGCGTAGCCCTGCAGCGGCACCGGTGCGCCCAGCGAGCGGCCGTCGCAGGTGGCCTGCCAGCCGGGGTCATAGCTCTGTCCGAGCACCAGCCAGTCGGCGCCGTGGGCGGCCACCCGGACGCCGGTGACCGAGCCGTTGCCGACATGGCCCGGCCTGAGGACGGTGCCCCCGGCGGGCTCGCCGGTGTGCGGCGACGGCCACCGGCGTGGGCGGGGCGGAGCGCAGCGCCAGCAGGTCGACCAGGAGCGGCCCGGGCTGTCCGTGCAGGGTGAGCCGGCCGGCGCGGCAGGGCCACGTCCGGTCCGCACGAGTGGGCGCGCAGCGGGCTGCCGGCGTCCAGTTGCGCGATCGTGCGCGCTGAGCGCCAGGTGGATCGGCCGGCCGCCGACCGTGAGCGACGGTCCCCGGCAGTCGCCGGGCAGGGCGCCGGCGCGGGGGATGGAGACCTGCGGGCCCAGGCCTTCGATCCCCTCCACGCGGCCGATGCCCACCGCCCGCACGCCGCGCTTGGAGAGGGGGGTGAAACTCGGGAAGCTGGCGGCTAATACCTGTATGCGGAAGCGATCGGCAGTCAAGCGCCGGGGTAGCCTCACCGTACCGTCGGCGGCGACGCGCAGCGGGGAGGTGGTGCCTTCGGGGTAACGGATCTCAATCAGCGTGGGCCGGCGCACCGGCGCGCTGGAGGGCTCCAGCCGGAGACGGCGGATCGTCAGCGTGCGGTGGGCTGAGACCTCCAGCCAGGCGGGCTGACCCGAGTACCACTCGCCGATCCAGCCGGCGGTGGGCGCGTGCGGGTCAAAGGCCGACGAGGCCCGGTAGGCGGGACGGCCCTGAAAGCGCGACGAGGACCGGAAGGTGTCGGGGCCGTGGTAGCCGACCAGCCGGTCGAGCGCGGGATCGGGCGCGGCGGGCGCGGGGCTGACCCACGCCTGGGCGCGCCAGCGGCGGGCCGCCGGCGTGATGAAGCTGCGCGCCAGCACGGTCTCTGCGTCGCCCGGGTAGTCGATGTCGCCGAACTGCGGGTCGGGGTCAAACGGCTGGCGGGCGAACGGCTGGTCGCCGGTGGTGCGCGAGAACACATACGTGAGCGAGTCACGGCTGAGGTTGGCGCCGGCCAGAGCGCGCTGGACGAGGACCGGCGGCCGCAGCGTCTCGGTGGCATGGACACCCGGGATCGCGAGCTCCCGGATCCCTCCGCCGCCGCCCGCGGCCACGCGGGGGTGGGTGACCCTGTCCAGGGAGACGGTGAGCTGCGAGGCCCTGTGCGGATCGCGGAGGACCAGGTGGTTGAGGCCCGGGTGGATCGCGAAGTGCTGGCCGTTCACACTGACCGCGAGCACCGACGCGCGGGCGTCGTCGTACGGGGTGAGGTTGACGTAGTTCACCGTCCGCGGCCGCGGGAAGCCGACCTGCAGGTCGCGCTGGGAGGCGTCGATGTGGCGATCGACGAGCCATGCGGTCGCGGGGTTGCCGTCCAGCGCCGCGAACGGCCGATGCTCGGGGAACTGCGGATAGCCGGGCGAGAAGGTGGAGCGCACGTAGCTGATGCCGCCACCCAGCTCGGCGACCGTTTGGGAGGCGGCGCCGGCGCCCGGGAACGGGTCGAGCCGCGCCGAGTCCTTGGAGATCGGGTCCGCCGGTCCGAGCACCGCCCCGGCGTTCTGAAACAGGGACGAGGTGGCGAGGATCTGGCGGCGGTTGGAGTCAGAGATCACCAGGTTGGCGCCGCCGCGCGCCGCCGCGCGGATCTGCGCGGCCGACATGTCGGCCGCGTAGCGCAGCGCCTGCCCCGGCGGGAGCGCGCCCAGCGCCGCGAGGTCGATCACCCCGCCACCGTCGCCGTCCAGGATCGTCGGCCCAGCCCGGGGGATCACGCGGATCATTCCGCCGGTCGGCAGCGAATAGCGTCTGACCTGCGGCAGCGTCGTGCGCGCGGCCAGCTGGCCGGCGCCGGACTCGAACGCGCGCCTTGGCCCGTAGGCACGGGTGGGTCGCGACAGGCCCTGGCCGTCCAGCTCGTGAGCGGCGTCCGCCGGGGCCAGCTCCCCGCTGCGCGAGGGGTCGCCGTCTGAGCCCACGACGACCGCGCCCACGCCGAGCAGGTTGAGCAGCGGGCGCAGCTGTCCGGGATAAGCGCGCTGCTGGGTCACCAGCGAGTCCACCCCCCACAGGAGGTTGTCGGCGCGCAGGTCCGCGTAGGGAGTGATGCCGCGCTCGGCGACCGGGCGTGAGCTCAGCGCCGGCAGGATCGGGTCCACCGTCCCGCCCCAGCGATAGAAGCCGAACAGCTGACCGGGGAGCACCATCGCGCGGTCCTGCGCGGGCAGCGTGCGATCGAGATCGGCGGCGGCCTGATGCCAGGCGCTCGGGACCCCGTGGTGCAGCGCCAGGGTGTCGTCCAGGGCGGTGCCGTTCGACCAGCGGCCAGGACCCGGCCGCCAGCAGCGCGACGCCCAGCGCCGCCGCGCCCGCGCTCGCCCACCGCCGCCTTCCGAGCTCGCGCAGCCCCCGCAGCCGGGCGGCCAGCGCGCTCGCGCCCAGGCCGCCCAGACAGGCGAGTCCCAGCGCCACCAGGGGCCCCGCCTTGTAGGTGGTGCGCAGCACCTGCAGCAGGGAGAAGTGGTAGTAGGAGAACAGCAGGCCGCGCCGCAGCGGCGTGCCATTGGGGAAGCCGGCGGTCATCGCCAGTAGTCCCGCGAGCGTCAGCAGCAACAGGAACGGCGCGTAGCGCCGGCGCAGCGTCCACGGCAGCCCGGCCAGCGCGAGCGCCGGGACCAGCAGCGAGGCCCCCACGACCCAGGGCGAGAACAGCAGTGGGCCGGCCGAGGCATAGAACGGCTTCAGCGGGCCGGTGTAGCCGATCCCGAAGTAACTGGGCCAGTAGCCCATCAGCCGCAGGCTCTCGGTCAGGCTGGTCGGATTCCAGATGGCTCCCGGCTGTTCGGTGAACTGCAGGATGTTGGGCGCATGCAGGGCGGCGACCGCCAGGCCCATCAACCACCACAGCGAGGCCAGCACGCTCAGCGGCACCAGCCGCATCAAAAACGGTCCGATCGCGCCGGCGGGCAGGTCGCCGAACAGCCGCTCGTAGACGAGCAGCAGCAGCGGACCCAGCAGCACCCACCCCAGCACCCCCGCGTTCACGCCGCCGCCGCTGCCGGCCACGAACAGCGCGAACAGCACCGGCCAGCGCAAGCCCCGGGGATCGCGCAGACCCTGGTGCACCGCCACCAGCATCCACGGCAGCAGCGCGTAGGCGAGAAGCGAGATCGAGGTGCGGTCGATGTCGGTGACCACGAACGGGTTGAGCACGAACATCGCTCCTGCCACGAGGTGCGCGATCCCGCGCCGCGGCGAGTGCATGACGTCGAGCAGGCGCACGATCCCCCACGCCCCGAGTGTCAGCAGCGCCGCCAGCCACAGGCGCTGCACGACCCACATCGGCAGCCCGGCGCCGTGTCCGGCGGCGAAGAACGGCGCCATCGGGAACAGGTAGCCGCCGTACTGGCCGCTGAACACGTGCCCGAGGGTGGTGCCTGGAGTCCACGCCGAGACCACCTGCGAGAGAAAGCGCGCCGGCGAGACGTACAGGTTGATCTTCGTGTCGGCCACGACCATGCCCGGCCGTTGGACGAAGGCCAGCGCGAACGACACCGCCGTGAGCAGCAGCGGCACGGCGTAGCGATGTGACCGGGAGCTGCGCGTCATGTCAGCGCATCGCGGTGAGCAGCTCACCGATCAGCGCGCGCTCGCGTCGCCAGACAGTGGCCCCGTAGACGCACACGAACAGTGTCGCCTCCACCACCGCCTGCCACGGCTCACGATGGCCGCCCCAGTTCGCCAGGCGCAACGCCAGCACGGTGAGCACCGCCAGCACCAGCGGCACCAGGGCCGGCGCCAGCAACTCGACCGCCCGCACTCGGGGCAGCAACCGCCGCACGTAGACCCAGCGCACGCCGGTGGCGATCACCACCGCGGCCACGCGCCCGACCACGAACCCGTCCGAGCCGTCGACGAGCAGTCCCGGCACGGCCAGCGCCACGAATGCCACCGCGCCGACCACCGCCTCCACCGCTGGCGGCCGGGTCTCCCCGCGAGCCCGGTAGAACGAGAACCAGTTGAAGCCCAGCTGCTGGATCGCGCCGGCTATCGCCAGGCCCTGCAGCAGCACGACGGCGGGCTGCCAGCGGTGGCCGAGCACCAGGGACACCAGGTCGGGCGCGAACAGCACCACCGCGGCCGAGAACGGCAGCACCCAGGCCAGCGTCGCCCGGTTTGACTTGACGAACAGCTCCTCCAGGGCGCGGGGGCGGTCCTGGATCGCGCAGATCGCCGGATAGATCGTGGAGGTCACGATCTGGTCGGCGCGGTCGACGTAGCGAGTGAGCGTCACCGCCAGCGTGATGAACCCCGCCGCCGCCAGGCCGGCGTGGAGCTTGAACGCCAGCACCTGACCCTGGGCGACGGCCAGCGCGCCCAGGGTGGCCACCATCACCGGGCCGCTGAAGCGCAGGTACCGCCGCGCGCTGGTGCGCTCGAAGCGCAGCCTCAACCGGTACGGGCTGACGGCCAGCCCGGCGGTCACTGCGGCGGCGTAGCCCGCCACCTGGCCGATCACGATGCTCCACACCCCCAGCCCGGTTGCGGCCGCCAGCGGCACCGTCACCACCAGCCCGACCAGCAGCTGAATGGCCTGGAGCGAGCGCTGGCGCGCATAATCCATGCGCCTGAAGAAGATCCACATCGGCGCCTGCAGGGCGAACGTCAGTGGCAGGTAGGCGAGCGCCAGGGTCAGCGGCAGCAGGCGCGAGTCGCGGTACACGGCCGCCACCGCCGGCGCCAGCGCACAGATCAGCGCCGTGAAGGCCGCGCCGAGTGCCAGCTCGAGGGTGAACGCGCGCTGGAACTCCAGCTCCTGATGGGGCTCCTCCTGCGCCACGAACGCCTCGTCGATCCCCACTCGCTTGAGCGCCACGATCGAGACCACGAACGTCGACACGATTCCGTAGAGACCGATCTCACGCGGACCGAGCAGGCGCGTCACGACCAGTCCCTGCGCGAGCACCAGCCCGTCGATGACAACGAGAAAGCCGCCGGTGATCACGACGCCGCGCAGCGTCCGGCGCCGTAGCTCCGAGCGCGGGAACGAGAAGCGGTCGCTCATCGCTCCGCGGTCGCCACCGCGCGGGGGGCTGGCCGCGAAGGTGGTGGCGGCGCCGCGGGCGGGGTGCGGCGGTACTTCAGACGCAGCAGCGGTCGCTCGACGACGTAGTAGCTGGCGGCGGCGCAGGCGACCACGATCACGAACGTGATGACCGTCAGCGACAGGAAGGGGATGTTCTGAAGCAGCGTGATGCCGTGCATCGCGCAGCTGTTGGTGGAGAAGAGCTGACCCTGGGGCTGGCAGATCGCCGTCTTGATCGGTCCCTGCCAGAGGTAGATGCCGTAGGAGATCAAACCCAGCCAGGCCAATCGTGGATCGGCGAGGAGGCGGCGGATCAGTCCACGGCCGGGCGCAGCCCGAGAGCTTCCCGCGCCGAACACCGCCGGGATCAGCAGCCCGACACCGACGACCGTGGCCAGACAGTGGACCCCGATGTCCTCTGAAACCGAGTACACGAGCCCGACATGACCGAAGAAATTGATCAGGTGCGGGCCTCCGATCTTCTGGGACAACACC
Organism: uncultured Solirubrobacteraceae bacterium; assembly: GCA_963831015.1. Lineage (GTDB taxonomy): Bacteria > Actinomycetota > Thermoleophilia > Solirubrobacterales > Solirubrobacteraceae > Palsa-465. The sequence continues at coordinate 40,820 of CAWHOM010000001.1, forward strand.
CAGAACGCGACCGCCGACCCCAGCCAGGGCGCCAGCGGCCAGCGCTCGACGAAGCGCAGCGCCGCCGGGCGCCCGTCGCTGCTCTGGTTGGCAACGCTCATCACCGCGAGCGCCATCCCGGCCGCGAACCAGTCGGCATAGCACGGCAGCGTGTTGAACCACGGGCTGATGAAGTCGTGGTGGTGAAGCCAGATCCGGTATCCGACCACAGCCAATGTGATCGCCGCCAGCACGCTCAGTTCGAGCCGAACCTGCGAGCGCACGCTCGCTCTCCGGATCGCGCGCGCGACCAGCGCGGCATACAGCGGCAGCGCGAGATAGAACGTGATCTCGATGCACAGTGTCCAGGCGGGCCCGATCCCCCTGAGGACGGTGCCGTCGTTATAGACCTGCAGGAAGCCGTAATAGATCCACCAGTGGTTGGTGAACACCCCGGATAGTCCCGGGTAGATGGCCAGGACGGTCAGCGCCAGCCAATAGGCGGGCACGATCCGCAGCAGCCGCCGGCGCGCGTAGTCGCGCAGACGTGTTCTCGGCGCGCCGAGCAGACGATGGGCGACGAACGGGCGGTAGAGCAGGAAGCCGGAGATCACGAAGAACAGGGTCACTCCGACGTTGAGGCGCTCGATGTAGGCGCCGTAGTTCGGGTTCTTGACCGCCAGCGTGTCGTAGCCGGTGTGGTAGACGAGCACCGAAAGCGCGGCGATCGCCCTCAGCGAATCCACCAGCGGGAAGCGCGGATGTCCGGGCGGCGGCGCGACTACCGGGTCCGTGGCCTCCTGGCTCATCGTCAGCGGATGGTACGGCTGCCCCTACGCGTCAGGACCTCGTAGTAGCCGTAGGTGGCGTGGCGTCGGAAGTGCGCGGCCAGATAGCGGTCGAGGAGGTGCACACCGCTGGAGTGCCCGGCGCCGTCGTGCTCGGGCGCCGACGCCGTGGGATTCAGCCAGCGAACGACCAGGCGGGTGCGGTCGCGCCGCAGGGAGCGGATGATCTCGCGTTGGACGGGGGCGGTGGTCACCAGTCCGGGCTGCATCACGTCGTAGCGGGTCGGGTTGGGACGGTTAAGGATGATGTAGAGCAGTGGGTCGCCCACGCGCACTCGGTCGAAGCGCGGGTTTGCGACGAAGATCGCCTGGCCGGGACGGGTGAGTCGCCGCACGGTTGCGATCAGGCGACGCAGTGACCGGGCATCGGCGGGGCTGGTGTGCACGCCCGCTCCGGCGCCGCCGGGCACGTCGGCCGCGGCGGGCGGGTGCAGTGCCTGACCGACGCGGCGCTCCAGGCCGGCGATCGCGATCAGCGCCAGACACACGGTGAGCGCCACCCTGAGCACCCCCTGGCGCTCGTTCGTGGCGGCCGCCGCGCAACCCAGCATCACGGCCAGCACCGCGGAGAGCGGCACGAGGTGAAACTCGTCGGGACGCCCGATCAGGTAGGCGACACCCACCAGCGCCAACGGCACGAGGCTGAGGACGGTGCGGTCCGGGGAGCCGTCCTCGGCATCTCGCCGCAACACCACGAGCGCCTCCGCGCACACGACGGCCGCGACCAGCAGGATCAGCGGGAAGTAGAACTCCAGGAGCTTGTCGGGACGCAGCGGCCCACCGTAGTTCAGGGGCAGTGGCAGACGCTGCAGGCCCTGGATCCCGAGAAAGCCGATCGTGTCGTGGAGCATCGCGCCCGGATCGGTGGCGAAGAACGGCGCCAGCGTCACCACCGCCGTCGCCAGTGCCGCGAGTGCTGCCCGCATCCGTGCGCCCGGCGCCGCTGCGATCAGCACCCCCAAAGCCGCCGCCACTCCGATCTCCAGCCGGAACAGCATCGCCAGGCCGGCGAGGACGCCCGCCGCCGTCGCCCGCCGGCGGGCGAGCAGCAGCGCAGCGAAGGCCAGCAGCAGCGCCGGTGGGTTCGGTCCGGGTCCGCTCGGCCAGGCCATCGCTCCGGCGACTCCCAGCCACGCCGCCAGCGCCCACGGCCGCGAGGCGCCGCCGCGCAGCACCAGCCGGTAGGCGATCAGCGCGCACGTCGCGTCGACGAGGACCCGGATGATCCGCCAGCTGAGCAGCGAGACCCCGAACAGCTTGTCCAGCCCCGCCAGCACGAGTGCCTGGCCGGGCGGATAGTTGGTCCAGAAGTCGCGGTAGGGCCACTGCCCGTGGGCGATTCTCGCGCCGGCCTGCAGCATCAGCCCCTCGTCGTGAGGCGAGATCGGGCGCAGCAGGGTGAACGCCGAGAGGGCGGCCGCCAGCGCCAACAGCAACAGCGCGAGGGTCCGCGCGGGCGCCGCTGGACTCGCCGAGGCCGACGAGCGCGCAGGGTCGGCCGCGTCCACGGAGCCGACCATACCGCAGCATCAGACACTCCCTGTAGGCCGGATTTGTATGGTTTTGTAGGATTAAACGACCGTGAGCATGGATGCGAGCACGATTCCGCGGTGGGGGCTGCCACTGACGCCACCCCATCCGCGCGTGGTGGGCGAGTTCCTCTCGACCTACGATCCCGAGCGCTGGCCGGCGGCTCCGGCCGGCGACGGGCGCCCCGTGATGCTGATCCCGGGCTTCATGGCCGGAGACCAGAGCCTGACGCGGATGGCGGTGTGGCTGCGGACCGGCGGCTTCGTGCTCGCCCGCAGTGGGATCCGCTGGAACTCGGGATGCCTGGAGCCCACCGTGGAGGCCGTCGTGGACCGGCTGGAGCGCGCCGTGGAGCGGACCGGCAAGCCCGCTCTGATCGTTGGCCAGAGCCGCGGAGGCTGCATCGGCCGCGTCCTGTCGGTGCTGCGTCCCGACCTCGTGGACACCCTCGTGACGCTCGGGTCGCCGCTACGCGACCAGCTGGCGGTGCGCCCGCACGTGTGGCCGTCGATCCTCACGGTCGGGACCTTGGGGACGTTGGGCGTCCCCGGGATGTTCTCGGTCCGATGCATCAATGGCCGCTGCTGCGCGCGTAGCCGCGAGGCGCTCACCGGCCCGTTTCCCGACGGGGTCCGCTTCGTCTCGATCTACTCGCCCAGCGACGAGGTGGTGCGCTGGGAGGCATGCCTGGATCCGGCCGCCACCCAGGTTGAGATCGACGTCAGCCACCTCGGCATGGGGATGGCGCGCGACGTGTGGCTGACGGTCGCCGACCACCTCGGCCAGACGGTGACCCCGACCGTTTAGCGGCCCACCCGCGCTCGCCGGCGCGTCGTCCGCGCCGGACTGGGTAAACAGCATGCAGAGGTGCAGCTCGAGATAGGAGGTCGGTCAAGATGAGCGTCGGTGACCGGCGCCACATGTTCGCGATCGTGCTGGCGGGTGGCGAGGGCAAGCGCCTGGCGCCGCTGACCCTGGATCGCGCCAAGCCGGCGGTGCCGTTCGGTGGCAACTACCGCCTGATCGACTTTGCGCTCTCCAACCTCGTCAACGCCGGCTACCGGCGGATCGTGGTGCTGACTCAGTACAAGAGCCACTCGCTGGACCGCCACCTGTCGACCACCTGGCGGCTGTCGCCGCTGCTGGGCAACTACGTGGCCCCCGTGCCGGCGCAGATGCGCCGCGGTCCGCACTGGTTTCAGGGCTCGGCCGACGCGATCTACCAGAACCTCAACCTGCTGCACGACGAGCGCCCGGACATCGTCCTGGTGTTCGGCGCCGATCACATCTACCGCATGGACCCCGAGCAGATGGTGCGCCAGCACATCGAGTCAGGCGCCGGGGTGACGGTCGCGGCGCTGCGCTCGCCGCTCGCACAGGCCGACCAGTTCGGGGTGATCGAGACGGCCGCCGATGGGCGCACGATCACCGCCTTTCACGAGAAGCCCAAGCACGCGGTCGGATTGCCCGATGCCCCACACCAGGTCTATGCCTCGATGGGCAACTACGTGTTCGACTGCGACACTCTGGTAGAGGTCGTGCGGGCCGACGCCGAGGCACGCGAGTCCGCCCATGACATGGGCGGCGACATCATCCCCACGCTGGTGCGATCGGGCGCGGCGCACGTGTACGACTTCACCGCCAACGAGGTCCCGGGTGCGACCGAGCGCGACCGTGGCTACTGGCGCGACGTCGGCACGCTGGACGCGTTCTACGACGCCCACATGGACCTCATCTCGGTGCACCCGGTGTTCAACCTCTACAACATGGAGTGGCCGATCCTCACCCTCCCCGACCCGCTGCCGCCGGCCAAGTTCGTGTTCGCCGACGACGGCCGCACCGGCCACGCGGTGGACTCGATGGTCTGCCCGGGCGTGATCATCTCCGGCTCGGAGATCAGCCGCTCGGTGATCTCGCCCAACGTACACGTCGACTCCTATGCGCTGGTGGAGGGCTCGGTGGTGTTCTCCGGCGTCCGTGTCGGGCAACGCGCGATCGTGCGCAACGCGATCGTCGACAAGGATGTGGTCATCGAGCCGGGCGCGCGCGTCGGCATAGACCCGGAGGCTGATCGCGAACGCTTCACCGTGTCCGAGGGCGGGATCGTCGTCATCCCCAAGGGCACGCGTGTGGCCGCCGCAGGGTGACCCCCTAAGGTCTGTCTGACAGTCGCCTTACATGGCGGCAGTAACAATCGCATTCGTGTTCTCTCGCAAACTCTTAGCGGCGGCGGCGGTCGTCGCGGTCGCGCTCGGCGTCCCGGCAATCGCACTGGCCATCCAGCTGCGATCGTCCTCGACGGCGCGCGTGCGCGCCGACCGGCGGGTTCCGACATCAAGCGCCAGCACGGGCGTCAAGCGGGTTCCGATATCGAGCGCCAGCACGGGCGTGCGCGCGATCGGGGCCCTGTTCATGAATTCGCGCGCGCAGCATTTCTGCACGTCCAGCGTCGTCGACAGCGCGCACGGCGACGTCCTGATCACGGCCGCCCACTGCGTCTGGGGAACGGGCGGGAACATGGTCTTCGCCCCTGGGTATCACGACGGCATCTCGCCGTACGGGCGTTGGCGGATCACGGGGGTGCACCTGGCGCCCGGGTGGCTGAAGTCACGGGATCCTCACGACGACTTCGCCTTTCTCACAGTGGCGCGTCAGATGGTCCACGGCCGGCTCGAGGGGATCGAGCAGGTCACCAGCGCCTACCAGCTAGGCGGCCTGCCACGCTCCGGCGCGGCGATCACGGTGACCGGCTATCCGGCAGGGAGCGACGACAAGCCGATCAGCTGCCAGACGACCGTCTTCTTCACGGGCGATTTCCCCTCGTTTGACTGCCGCGGCTACGTGGACGGCACGAGCGGATCGCCCTGGCTCGTCCACACCGCCGGCGGCACGAGCGTCGTCGGTGTGATCGGAGGCAAGAACCAGGGCGGCTGCGTCGACTCCCGTTCCTACAGTCCTCCGCTGACGCAGGACGCACGGCGAGCCTACGTGCGAGCCGCCGATCACGACGCGCCGGACGTCGCTCCGGGGCCCGCCAGCGACGGCTGCTCCTAGGGCGTCTCAGGCGACGCCGGCGCCGGCAGCGCTCGCGCGCGCGGCGCGCGCCAGCTTCACCCGCGAGTTCTTGTCGAGCGCGACCTTGCGCAGCCGCACGGCGTGCGGGGTCACCTCGACGCACTCGTCCTCGCGCAGGAACTCCAGCGCCTGGTCGAGCGACAGCTCGCGTTTGGGAACCAGGCGGACGAGCTCGTCGGCGGTCGACATGCGCATGTTCGTCAGATGCTTCTCCTTGACGGCATTGACGTCGAGGTCCTCCCGGCGGGAGTTCTCGCCCACGATCATCCCCTCGTAGACCTCGTCGCCAGGCTCGACGAACAGCGTTCCGCGTTCCTGCAGGCTGAACAGCGCGAAGGCCGCCACCGTGCCGCGCCGGTCGGCCACCAGAGAGCCGGTGGGACGCGTGCGCAGCTCCCCGTGCCACGGCTCCCAGCGGTCGAACACGTGGTGGACCAGACCGGTGCCGCGCGTCTCGGTGAGGAACTCCGTGCGAAAGCCGATCATGCCGCGCGCCGGAATCAGGTACTCCATCCGCACCCAGCCGGTGCCGTGGTTGACCATCTGCTCCATGCGACCCTTGCGCAGCGCCAGCAGCTGGGTGATCACTCCGACGTACTCCTCGGGCGCGTCGACGCTCATCAGCTCGACCGGCTCGTGCGTCCTGCCGTCGATCTCGCGGGTGACCACCTGCGGCTTTCCCACGGTCAGCTCGAAGCCCTCGCGGCGCATCAGCTCGACCAGGATCGCCAGCGCCAGCTCGCCGCGCCCCTGGACCTCCCACACCTCCGGTCGGTCGGTCTCGGTGATGCGCAGCGAGACGTTGCCGACGAGCTCGCGCTCCAGGCGCGCCTTGACCTGGCTGGCCGTTAAGAACGTGCCGTCCTGTCCGGCCAGCGGTGAGCTGTTGATCCCGATCGTCACCGACAGCGACGGCTCGTCGACCGAGATCACGGGCAGGGGGCGCGGGTCGTCCGCGTCGGTCAAGGTGTCGCCGATCGTGATCTCGGGGATCCCGGCGACCGAGATGATCTCGCCGGCGGCGGCCTCGGTCGCGTCGACGCGATCCAGCGCGTCATTGACGTACAGCTCGGAGATGCGCACACGCTCGATCGAGCCGTCGTGGCGAGACCAGGCGACCGTCTCGCCGCGCCGGATCGTGCCCTGGCGTATCCGGCAGATCGCCAGGCGCCCGACGTAGGGAGAGGCGTCGAGATTCGTCACATGGGCCTGGAGCGGTTCGTCGGGCTCGTACTCGGGGGCGGGCACGTGCTCGACCAACAGATCCACCAGAGGCTTGAGGTCCGTGCCGGGCTCGGTGGGGTCAAGCGAGGCTCTTCCGGCGCGGGCGTTGGTGTAGACGATCGGGAAGTCGATCTGTGACTCGTCGGCGTCGAGGTCGAGGAACAGCTCGTAGACGTCGTCGACGACCTCGTCGATACGGGCGTCCGGGCGGTCGACCTTATTGACCACGAGGATCACGGGCAGCCGCGCCTCGAGCGCCTTGCGCAGCACGAACCGCGTCTGCGGCAGGGGACCCTCGGAGGCGTCGACCAGCAGCAGCACCCCGTCGACCATCGTCAGCCCGCGCTCCACCTCCCCGCCGAAGTCGGCGTGGCCGGGGGTGTCGACGATGTTGAGCTTGACGTCGCCGTAGCGCACGGCCGTGTTCTTGGCCAGGATCGTGATCCCCTTCTCACGCTCGAGGTCCATCGAGTCCATCACCCGCTCGTTGACCGCCTGGTTGTCGCGGAACGCGCCCGATTGCCACAGCAGCGCATCGACCAGGGTCGTCTTGCCATGGTCGACGTGGGCGATGATCGCCAGGTTGCGGATATCGGAGCGGACTGCCATAGGGGGACGCCTGAGGTTAGACGCCCGCGCCGATGCGCAACCTGGAAGTTGCGTGGGCGATCAGGGAAGCTGTGGCTTCCCCTTTCGCCCGCACGCCCGGTTCACATCTCATATGCAACGTGAGGCGCTCAGCCACTCTAAGATCCGGGGCCATGAGCGACATCCGCGACCCGGGGGAAGCGGAACGATTGCTCACGACCGCGCCCGACGCGCTTCCACACCCGCCGGGACTTCCTTATGCGCACGGCGACCGCCGCCGGGCTGGCGAGCGGCATGGGTCTCGTCCTCGATCCGGACACGCTGGTCGCCGAGGCAGCCCGGCGCCAGCGCCAGGTGCAGATCCCCTCGCCGCGCAACCTGCCGATCGACACCTTCGTGGTGCTGATGATGGAGAACCGCTCGTTTGACCACTACCTGGGATGGCTGCCGGGAGCCGACGGACGCCAGGCGGGCCTGACGTTCACCGACAAGCAGGGCGTCAAGCAGGCAACCCATCGCCTGCAGGGAAAGTTCAACGGCTGCGGCTTCCTCGATCCCGACCACTCGTGGGAGGGCGGGCGCACCGAGCTCGACGGGGGCAGGATGGACGGCTTTCTCAAGGCCGCCTCCGACACCCTGTCGATCGGCTACTACACCCAGGACGATCTGCCGTTCACCCCCCACGTGGCACAGGGGTTCACCGCGTTCGATCGCTTCTTCTGCTCGCTGCTGTCCTCGACGTATCCCAACCGCGAGTACATGCACGCCGGCCAGTCCTACGGCAAGATCGACAACTCGCTGCCCTCGGGCACGGGGTTTCCCGACGACACGATCTTCGCCGCGCTCTCCAAGGTCGGCGTTTCCAACCGCTACTTCTTCACCGACATTCCCGTCTCGGCGCTGTGGGGAGAGCCCGGCCTGGCGCGCTCCAGCCAGGTTCAGGTCTTCTACGAGCAGGCAGCGGCGGGAACCCTGCCGGCGCTGTCGTTCGTGGATCCGTCGTTCAACGGCGAGGATCAGGGAACCTCCGGCGACGAGCATCCGCTGGCCGACGTGCGGGTCGGGCAGGCGTTCATCGCCGACGTCGTGCACGCGTTCATGGAGTCGCCGCAATGGAAGCGGGGCGCCCTGTTCATCGTCTACGACGAGTGGGGCGGCTTCTTCGACCACGTGGTGCCACCGCGGGTGCCCGATCTGCGGCCGAGCCGCAACCTCGACCAGGATTTCGGCCAGATGGGCTTTCGCATCCCGGCAGTGGTCGCCTCGCCCTATGCCCGCCGCGGCCACGTCGATCACTCGATCTATGGCTTCGAGTCGATCCTGAAGATGATCCGCTACCGCTACGGCCTTCCGCCGCTGACCCCGCGTGACCTGTACGCCAACAACATCGCCGCCGCGTTTGACTTCTCGGCCAACCCCAACGCCGAGCCTCCCGCGCTGCCGCACCCGGCCGAGGTGATCGCGTCGCCGTGCGGCGGCTCGCCGCTCGCTGACTCCGGCGGTGCCGGGATCGACGCCGGCGGCCTGCTGGGCTCGCCGCTGCCCGGCGGGCTGGCCCGGCACGAGCGCGCGCGGCGCGAGCGAGCGGCGGTGGTGCGCCCCAAGCCCCACGACCTGGAGGCGCTCGTCTCAAGCGGGTACCTGGAGCGCCTGGGCTTCGACTACACGCCGGCCACCCCGGCGACCATGTACCGACATCCCTCCAAGCTCGGGATGCGTCCTTGAAGCTGAGAACGGGCACGGCGATCACGCTCGCCGCGACCTCTGAGCCTGGCGGCCTCAGCCTCGGCCGACAGCTACACGCCGATCCGCATGACGACCCACGTGACCCCCGTCGCCCGGGCGCATGCGCCCTTGAGGGCTCTGGTCAGCGTGAGCGCGGATCCCGGCGTGCTCGACGTCGCCGAGGGCAACCTGCAGGTGCAGGTCAAGCTGACGTCCGGGGAGTGCGGCGGGGACTTTCAGACGACGTCCGGGATCACCCTGGTCAACGCCCCGCTCAAGCCGCCGCCGCGCAACGGCCAGGCCTACTCCGGCTCGGTCAGCGGCTCGGCGCGCCCGACCGCGTTCGGGACGCAGACGCTGTGCGTGTTCCTGGAGGATGCCGACGTCGGGCGCGTGTTCGCCCATGACGAGTCGGGGCAGGTGAACGTCTCGCGCCCCTGCACGACCCGCGCGACTCGCTACGACACCGCCGAAAAATCACTCAAGCGTGCCCAGCGACAGCTGCGGCACACGAGCAAGACGGCCCGGCGCCGGCGGGCGGGCTTGAAGCGCGCCATCGCCCGGCGTACGCGGACCGCCGCCCGCGACCGGCGCTTGGCCCGGACGGCATGCGGCCCCGGCGTCGCGCTGTGAGCGCCCGCGCCGGCGCTTGGCTGGCGGCGCTCATCGCCGTGGCGTGCCTGAGCCCCGCCGTCGCGGGGGCGGCCACCGTCCCCATCAACGGCCACGTGTTCGTGATCGTGCTCGAGAACGAGTCGGCGGCCACCACGTTCGGCGCCTCGTCGCCTGCTCCCTATCTGGCGCACACCCTCATCGGGCAGGGTGCCTACCTGCCCAACTACTACGCCACCGGCCACGAGTCCAACGACAACTACATCGCGATGATCTCCGGCCAGGCGCCCAATGTCGACAACCAGGCCGACTGCCTGCATTTCGACAACCTCGTGCCCGGGACGATCGGCGCCTACGACCAGGCGCAGGGAATCGGGTGCGTGTATCCCGCCGCCGTGCAGACGATCGCCTCGCAGCTCACGGCGCACGGGCTGAGCTGGCGCGGCTATGAGCAGGACATGGGCGCCGACCCCTCGCGCGAATCAGCGGTGTGCGGTCACCCGGCGGTCGGCAGCTCCGATAACACCCAGTCGGCGACGGCGGCCGACGAGTACGCCGCCCGTCACGACCCGTTCGTCTACTTCCACTCGATCATCGACGACACCACCCTGTGCGACACCCACGTGGTCAACCTCGATGCTCTGCCCCAGGATCTCGTCAGCACCGCCACCACGCCCAATTACTCGTTCATCACGCCCGACCTGTGCAACGACGGTCACGACTCGCCCTGCAAGAACGGACAGCCGGGCGGGCTGGCCTCGGCCGATGAGTTCCTCCAGAACTGGGTGCCGCGGATCACCGCCTCGCCGGCGTTCAAGCAGGACGGGCTGCTGATCGTCACCTTCGACGAGGCCGACACCGACGACGCCCGCGACTGCTGCGGCGAGATCCCCGGGCCCGGGAGCCCGCTCCCGGGCGGCACCGGACCGGGTGGCGGCGACATCGGCGCCGTGCTGCTCTCGCCGTGCATCACGCCGGGAACCGTCTCTGAGACGGCCTACAACCACTACTCGATGCTGGGCAGCGTGGAGAACCTGTTCGGCCTGGCGCACCTCGGGTATGCGGCCCTGCCCGGTGAGACGTTCTTCGGCGCCGACATCTTCAACCACGCCTGCGGGGTCACGGCGCCGCCCCCGCCGCCCCCGCGGATCCACGCGCCGGCGCTCGCCTCCACTGCGGCCGTGCGGCCGCGAGTGACGGTGCGCTGGAGCGCTTCGGGGACCGCGGGGACCTACGAGCTCCAGGTGCGGGATCTCGGTGAAGCGACGGCCGGCTGGCGAACGCTCGCCGCGGCGACCCGCAAGCGCACGTGGGTCTTCACGGCCCGCGCGGGCCACTCCTACTCGTTCCGCGCGGCGGCCGTCGGGGGTCACTTTGCCACCACCACGACCGTCGTCCCCACGGGCGTTCGGCCCGCCAAGGGCCACTACAGCGGACACTGGCGGACCGTCAGGCGCCACGGTGCCTGGGACGGCCACGCGATCCAGAGCACCGCCCGCGGCGCCTCGTTCTCGCTGCGCTACCGCGGCGGCTCGCTGAGCCTGATCGGCGAACAGACGGCCCGCGGCGGCACCCTGAGGGTCACGCTCGACGGCCACGCGCGGACGCTGCGCCTGCACGCTGTCAGGCTGCACCGCCGGCGCACCCTGACCACGTTCAAGCTCCGGGCCGGGGTGCATCACCTCGAGCTGCGGGTGCTGCGCGGGTTGGTTGCCCTCGAGGGCTACGGGATCGCGGCCCGTACGGGCTAGTCGCCGTCTCGCGAGCTGGGAGCTTCGGCCGTCTGGCCGTTGCGCTCGCGCAGGGAGGGCGGTAGGTCCTCGGTGGCCGCCGTCAGTTCCGCCGCCGGGGCGGGATCCAGCTGGCGGTCCGGTTCGGGCACCGCGACGGGATCCAGCCGGCGGTTCGTTTCGGCCGCGGGCGCCGCCTCGCTCTGTCCGGGCGCGCTGCTCGAGCCCATCGCCTCGAGCATCGGGCGTATCAGGTCGATCGGCATCGGGAACACGATCGTCGAGTTCTGCTGGCCGCCGATCTCGCGCAGCGTCTGCAGATAGCGCAGCTGCAGGGTCGTCGGGTTGGTGCTCATCACGTCGGCCGCCTCGGCGAGCTTGGCCGCCGACTGAAACTCTCCTTCGGCGTTGATGATCTTCGCGCGGCGCTCACGCTCGGCCTCCGCCTGGCGGGCGATCGCGTGCTGCATGCGCTCGGGGATCTCGACGTCCTTGATCTCGACCATCGTGACCTTGATGCCCCACGGCTCGGTCTGGGTGTCGATCACCTTGGCCAGCGACTCGTTGAGGTGCTCACGCTCGGACAGCAGCGTGTCGAGGTCGGCCACGCCCAGCACCGAGCGCAGCGTCGTCTGCGCGATCTGCAGGGTCGCCGACTGGAAGTTCTCCACCTCGGTGATCGCCTTGGAGGGATCGATCACCCGGTAATAGGCGACGGCCGTCACGCGCGCGGGCACGTTGTCGCGGGTGATGATCTCCTGTGGCGGAACGGTCAGCGTGACCGTGCGCAGGCTGACGCGGACCATCCGGTCAAGCGTCGGGATCAGCAGCTGAAGTCCCGGGCCGCGCTGCTCCATCAGCCGTCCCAGCCGGAACACGATCCCGCGCTCGTATTCGCGCAGCACCCGCACCGAACTGGCCAGCGTGGTCAGCCCCAGCACGAGCAGCACGGCGATGACGACGACGATCGCGACCAGCATCTACAACAGCTCCCATTTCTCGGCCGGACGCACCGACAGGGTCAACCCGCTGAGCCGTTCGACCACGACGGGGTCGCCGGCGTGCAGGACCTGCTCCTCTTCGTCTTCGTCGTCTCTCGGCGCGGCGGAGCGATGGGCGCGCCACAACGAGCCGTCCAGAGCCACGCTGCCGTCGGCGTCGGACCAGCTGCGGACCACGCCGATCGCGCCGACGAGCCCCTCGGCCCCGGTGCGCACCCGCCGCTGGCGCACGGCAAAGCCGCTTCTCACCGACATCAGCAGTGCGCCGCCGCCGATCCCGGCCAGCGCCAGCCCCCCAAGCAGGCCCAAAGCAAGCCCGGCTCCGAGGCCGCTGATCGCCAGCACGGCGCCGAGCGCCATCGCCACTACGCCGAGTCCACCGGCGATGCCATGGGCGGGATAGTGCGCCTCCGCGGTCGCGACCAGCGCGCCCAACACCAGGAGAACCAACCCGAGCGTCGTCATCACCGTTAATCGTACGCCTTGTGAGCGTGCGACCAATAGCTTTGAGCAGGTGAGCACCTCGGCCACGATCGACCGCCGCCTGCGCAACACCGCGTTGCTGGTTGCCGCCTGCTTCTTCATGGAGAACCTCGACGGCACGATCGTGATCACCGCGGCGCCGCGGATCGGGCGCGCGCTGGACGTGCCCGCCACCTCGGTGAGTCTGGTGATCGCCGCCTACCTCGTCACCCTGGCGGTGCTGATCCCGCTCAGCGGCTGGCTGGCGGGGCGTTGGGGGGCACGCCCGATCTTCCTGGCAGCGATCGCGGTCTTCACCTTCGCCTCGCTGGGGTGTGCGGTCAGCACCGCGTTCGCCGAGCTGGTGGCCTTCCGGGTGATTCAGGGGGCGGGCGGGGCGATGATGGTCCCCGTGGGGCGCCTCGTCGTGCTCTCGCGGACCGAGAAGTCAGACCTGCTGAAGGTCACCTCGCTGCTGGTATGGCCGGGGCTGATCGCGTCCGTGGTGGCGCCGCTGGCGGGCGGGCTGCTCACGACCTATGCCAGCTGGCGCTGGCTGTTCCTGATCAACCTGCCGCTCGGGGTGGTCGCCTGGGTCGCCGCCTGGCGGCTGATCCGCGGCGCTCGCTCGGCGACGCCGCCGCCGCTGGACGTCGTCGGAGTGCTGCTCACCTGTGCCGGGCTGGCCGCTGCCACCTACACCGCCCAGCTGCTGTCCGAGACGGTCGTCGAACTGGACCGCCGCCCTCGTCCTGGCGGTGGCCGCTGCCGTCCTGCTGGTCGCGGCCGCCGTGCACCTCATGCGTGTCGACCATCCGCTGGTGAACCTGCGCACGCTGAAGGTGACGACCTTTCGCGCCGCGATCGGCTCGGGGTCGCTGTTCTGGGCCAGCGTGATCGGGGTGCCCTTCCTCCTGACCCTGCTGTTTCAGAACGTGTTCGGGTGGAGCCCGGTGAAGTCGGGGGCGATCGTGCTGTTCGTGTTCGTCGGCAACATCGCCGTCAAACCGGCGACCACGCCGCTCCTGCGCCGCTTCGGCTTTCGGCCGGTGCTCGTCGTCGCCACCGCGGGGGCGGCCGCGACGATGGTCCTCGCTGGGCTGGTCACCGCGGCCACGCCGCTGGCGATCATCGCGCTGATCAGCGTGCTCAACGGGGCCGGGCGGTCGGTGGGCCTGACCGGCTACTCGACGATCGTGTTCTCCGACACCCCGCCCGAGCAGCTTCGTGACGCCAACACGCTGCAGGCGACCGCGCAGCAGCTGTCGGTCGGCCTCGGGGTGCCTCTGGCGGCGGTGGCTCTGCGGGCGGGCCATCCCCTGGCCGGTCTGTTCAGCAGCCATCCCGCCGCCGGCGACGCCTACACGGTGGCCTTTGCGCTGATGGCGGCGGTCGTGCTGGTGGCCACCGCGGCGGCGCTGCGCCTGCATCCCGACGCGGGCTCGGCTGTCTCGCGCCGTGCCTCACCGTCTCCCGAGAGTGCGTGAGGCGGGCTTAATAAGGGCGGGCGCTCAGGACCGTAGGTATGTTCCTATGTTTTAGGTGACGCCAGTCGAGCAACACTTATCAGTGAGACAAGGGCCCCGATCCCAGAGGTAGGTCAGATGACCAACGAAGAAATTCACCAGCTCGCTCAGCGCCTGCGGATCGACTCGATTCGTGCGGCCGACGCCGCCCAGTCGGGGCACCCCACCTCGTCGATGTCGGCGGCGGACCTGATGGCGGTCCTGATGGCCCGCCACCTCCGCTACGACTACGACGACCCGAAGAACCCCAACAACGACCATCTGATCTTCTCCAAAGGCCATGCCTCGCCGCTGGTCTACGCGATGTTCGTCGCCGCCGGCGCGATCACCGACGACGAGCTGCTCACCTTTCGCCACTTCGGCTCGCGCCTGCAGGGCCATCCGACACCTGAGCTGCCGTGGGTCGACGTCGCCACGGGCTCACTCGGCCAGGGGATGCCGATCGCCGCCGGGATCGCGCTGTGCGCGCGTGACCTCGATCGCCTTCCCTACCGCGTGTGGACGCTGTGCGGCGATTCCGAGATGGCCGAGGGCTCGATCTGGGAGGCCGTCGAGCACGCCGGCAAGGAGGGGCTGGACAACCTGGTGGTGATCGTCGACGTCAATCGGCTGGGCCAGCGCGGCGAGACGATGCACGGCTGGAACCTGAGCTCGTACTCCAGCCGCGCCGAGGCCAGCGGCTGGAACGCGATCGAGATCGATGGCCACGACATCGCCGCCGTCGACCGGGCGTTCACGGAGGCCGAGGCCACCGCCGACCGTCCCACGATGATCGTCGCGCGCACGATCAAGGGCTACGGCGCGACCGAGACGGCCAACGTCGAGGGCAAGCACGGGCAGCCACTCAAGGATCCGAAGAAGGCGATCGAGGAGCTGGGCAGCGTCGGGCCGGTTCATGTCGATGTGGCCAAGCCCGAGAGCGCCGGACAGCCGCACCGCTTCGAGAGTGACTCCTCGGCCCCGCTGCCGGAGTACGCGATCGACGGCGACCCCGTGCCCACGCGCAAGGCCTTTGGCGAGGGGCTGGCGGCGCTCATGGTCCGCCGCGGTGACGTGGTGGCCCTCGACGGCGAGGTTGGCAACTCGACCCACCTCGAGGAGGTGCTCAAGAAGACTCCGGAGCGCTACTTCGAGGTCTACATCGCCGAGCAGATGCTGGCGGCCGAGGCCGTCGGGTTCCAGGTGCGCGACTGGACACCGTTTGCCGCGACCTTCGCGGCCTTCTGGTCGAGGGCATATGACTTCGTGCGTATGGCGGTCATCTCGCAGGCCAAGCTGTGCCTCAACGGCTCTCACGCCGGCGTCTCGATCGGCGAGGACGGCCCGTCGCAGATGGCGCTCGAGGATCTCGCCGAGTTCCGTGCGCTCGGCGGCTCGGTCGTGTTGTACCCGTCTGACCCCAACCAGACGGTCAAGCTGGTGCAGCAGATGGCCGACCACGACGGCATCTCCTACCTGCGCAGCTCCCGGTCGGGGATGCCGACGATCTACGGCGCCGACGAGGAGTTCAAGATCGGCGGCTCCCGGGTGGTGCGCGAGTCAGACGACGATCAGGTGACGCTGATCGGCGCGGGGGTCACGCTCCACGAGGCCCTCAAGGCCGCCGACGCGCTGGCATCCGACGGGATCAACGCTCGGGTCATCGACCTCTATTCGGTCAAGCCCGTGGACGCCGACACCCTATCGGCCGCGTCGAGCGCGACCGGCGGGCGCCTGGTGGTCGTCGAGGACCACTGGGCCGAGGGCGGGATCGGCGACGCGGTGCTGAGCGTGTTCGCCGACGCCGACGAGCGTCCGCGCATCGTCAAGCTCGCGGTGCACGAGATTCCGGGCTCGGGCAAGGGCGCCGAGCTGTTGCACGCGGCGGGGATCGATGCCGACGCGATCGAGGGTGCCGCGCGGCGCTTGGCGGAGCTGGGACCGCAGATCGGCAGCGCCGCGGCCCCCGCGTCAGCCGGCGACTGACCCCTCGGCCTGACCGCCGGGCCCGTCCTTCGGCGGGTCCGGCCCCGGCGCTGCGCGCGCCTTCGGGTCCGGCCCCGGCGCTGTGCGCGCCTGGACGAACTCGGCATGGTCGTCGAGCACCTTTTGCGCCGACGGCTGCTGGTGAGGGTGGTGCTTTCGGCACACGATGTAGTTCGTACCCGGCACCAGCGCGCGGGCGATCCGCCAGCAGCCCTTGACGTGACAGTTGTGGTGCCGGGCGATCGCATACCCGCCGCCGAGCAGCGTGATGTCGGCCAGCGGGCCGCTGATGAAGTTGTAGCCGTCGGGGTCGTGCCAGGTCCACCGACCGGCGTTATAGACCCAGTCCGCGATGCTCGCGATCACCATCGCTGGCGACGCTATCCGGCGCCGCGGACGCCGTCCGGCGCCGCGGACGCCGTCCGGCGTCAGCGGTGGACGACGACCTTGCCGGTCATCCGTCCGGACTCCACCAGCTCGTGCGCGCGTCGGAGTCCGGCGGCCGAGAAGTCGGCGATGCTCTCGGTCATCGTCGTGCGCACCCGCTGCTGGTCGACAAGCTCGGCCACGCGGGAGAGCAGGTGCTTCTGCTCGATCATGTCCGGTGTCTCGAACATCGACCGGGTGAACATAAGCTCCCAGTGCCAGGTCACGCTCTTGGTCTTGAGCGCCAGGAGATCCAGCCCTTCGGGCTCGTCGATCGCGGTGATCTCGCCGAATGGGCGGATGATCTCGGCGTAGGCGTCGACGTTGTCGCGCGAGTGAGGGCTGAAGATGTAGTCGACCTCTTCGACGCCATGAGCCCTGATGGAATCGACCAGGTCGCGGTGATCGACCACCCGGTCGGCGCCGAGCGCGCACACCCAGTCGATCGATGCGGGCCGCGTCGCGCCGGCCACGACATCCAATCCGCTGAGCTGTTTGGCCAGCTGGATCATGATCGAGCCGACGCCCCCGCCAGCGCCCACGATCAGCAGGGTCCCTCGCGAGCCGGGGGTAAGCCGGAAGCGCTCGAACAGCGCCTCCCAGGCGGTGATCGAGGTCAGAGGCAGCGCGGCCGCCTCGGCGAAGCTCAGCGAGCCCGGACGTCCGGCGACGATCCGCTCGTCGACGGCCTGGAGCTCGGCATTGGCGCCCTGCCGGGTGATATCGCCCGCGTAGTACACCTCGTCGCCGACGGCGAGGGTGCTGACCTCCGGGCCGACATCCTCCACGATCCCCGCCGCGTCATACCCGAGCACGACGGGTGTCTCGCTGTGGCCCAAGCCGGCGCGGCGCTTGATGTCGACCGGGTTGACGGAGACCGCCTGAATGCGGACGAGCACGTCGCGCGGACGCAGCGCGGGCGTTGGCAGCTCCACGTCCACCAGGCTGTGCGGATCCGAGATCGGCAGGCCGTCGTATGACCCGATCGCGCGCATCGTCTGGGCCCGACACTAACCGAGTGGCTGCTGCGGGCGCTCAATCGTGCTCTCATCGAACTTGTCGGCCTTGGTCACCGCCCAGTTGATCTCGAGCCCGATCAGGCGGTGAAGATCGCCTCAGGCAGCAGCGCGCTGACGATGTACTGACCGGCGTCGACGATCTCGGAGATCTTGAGATCGACGACGAGGCTGCACAACAGGTAGGCATCCTCGCGCCCGAGGCCGGAGCTCGCCGCGATGTGGTCGACCATCGCCCGGACGGCGTCCTGGGCGGCGGCGTACAGGTCGCCGCCGACGCCCGTGGTGGCGTAGAACGGCGCGGAGTCCACGCGCGGGGTCAGCGGCGCAGGCGTGCGGTACTGCGGCCCTGGGATGGAGCGGTCCTTGTGCAGCGTGAAGCGCAGCGCGGCGAACATCGGCGCCTCCAGGCCGGTCACGCAAACCTCTCCGTCGCCCTGGGCGCCGTGAGCGTCACCGCACGAGAAGAGCGCCCGCTCCACCTGCACCGGCAGGTACAGCGTCGAACCACGCACGAGCTGGCGGGTGTCCATGTTGCCGCCGAACCGGCCCGGCGGCATTACCGGCTGGGCGGTAGCGCCCGCCGGGCAGACCCCCATGGTCCCGAAGAACGGTTCGAGCGGGATCGCGATGTCCTCGCGCATATGAGCGACATCACCGAGGGACAGGTCGAAGGTCCGCAGGTAGGCGTCGGGGAAGTCGTCGGGCAGGAGGCCGAGTCCCGGTAGCACGGCCGTCCACCCCCAGCCCTGGGTGTGGATGTCAAGGACCTCGACCGCAAGGGTGTCGCCAGGTTCGGCGCCCTGGACCGCGATCGGCCCGGTCAGCGGGTACACGCGGTTCCAGTCCAAGCCGGCGATCGCGCTCGCATCCGAGTCCGGACCGATCTGGTTATCGGAGACGTCGCGCGTCCACACGAGGACGGTGTCGCCGGAATCGATGCCGAGCACCGGCTCGTTGCCCGTGTCCCACGCGAAGTGGACCTGTTCGTCCGGAAGATGATGCGTCCGTGGCATCTGAGATGGAGCTAGCGAGACTCGAACTCGCGACCTCCTGGGTGCGATCCAGGCGCTCTCCCAACTGAGCTATAGCCCCGGGCGGCGGCTCTTTGCCGCACGGTGAGGCGCTAGTTTAGTGCCGAATCTGTCCCGCGGCCCGACTGAGCTGGCGGACAGGTGTCGAGCCCCCTTTTTAGAAAGCCGGTAAAGCGCCGATACGTTCGGCGACCCTCCAGGCACATGAGTTTTCGCACGCGGCTCACAAGCTTCTTCGTCCTGATCGTCTTGGTCCCGATGGCGGCTGTCGGGTTCCTCGTGTTCCGGTTGATCGACGACTCCCAGACAGGCAAGGCGGACGCGCGCGCCAACGGGATCGCCGCCACCGCCCAGAGCGTGTACGACAACGCCAGCACGGCCGCGAGCCTCGACGCTCGCGGGGTGGCTCGGGACATCGTCAGCGTGCCGCCGGCGCAGCTGAGAGCCCGTTTGGAGACGATCGCCCGCGAGACCGGGCTCGCGCGGGTTGAGGTGACGGTCGGTGGCCGCCGGGCGCTGAGCGTCGGGGATCGCACGGCGGTTGCTCCGGGGCTGGCGCTCGTACGTTCGTCCAGGACGCGCCCGCGATGGACGATCGAAGCCTCCGAGCTGACAGCGGCCGATTATGCGCGCTCGCTCGCCGGCTCGGGCATCCAGGTGGTCGTGCGCTCGGGCGCCGCGACGCTGGCTTCGACGCTGCCCGCGGCCGCCCACGCCGTGCTGTCGGATCAGCCGGGCACGATCACGATCGGCTCGACCAGCTACCGCGTCGTCACCCAGCGCTTCGCCGGCTTCGCTCACGATCGCGTCGAGGTGGCGGTCTTCTCCGACGTGGGTGCCAGCGGGGGCGGCTCGCTGGGCGAGGACCGATTGCTGGCGGGGGCGTTCATCGGCGCGTTCTTGATCCTGGCCTTCTTCTTCGCGCTGCTGGCCTCCCGGGCGCTGCAGGGCCAGCTGGCGGGCTTCCTGGAGGCGGCCCGGCGACTGGGCAGCGGCGACTTCTCGTCTCCCGTCCCCACCGTCGGCCACGACGAGTTCGCGGCCCTCGGCGACGAGTTCAACAGCATGTCGCGGCAGCTGGAGCATCGGCTCGACGAACTCGGACAGGAGCGGGCACGTCTGCGAACCTCGTTTCGGCGCATCGGAGAGGCGTTCGCCTCCGCGCTGGACCGCGACGCCCTCCTGGAGCTGTCGCTGAACACGGCGATGGATGCCTCCGAGGCCGATCGGGGACGCGTCAGCGCGCGCGCCAGCAGCGTGCACCCGCTGACCGAGAGTGAGCGCGTGGGGCGCCTGGCTGGCCTGGACGCCCCCATCTTTGAGGCTGAGCGTCTGGCTCTGGAGGGTGATGGCGTCGGCACGGCCTCCGACGGCGACGTCCACGTGGCCGCCGTCGCGCTGGGCGCGATGTCCGCCGGTGGCCCCACCCACGGCCTGATCACGGTGTGTCGCGACGAACGCCCGTTCAGCGAGGAGGATCTGGAGCTGCTGCGGCTGCTGGCCGCGCGCGCGACCCTGGCCCTGGCCAACGTCAACCTGCATCTGGAGACCCAGCGCCAGGCGTTCACCGACGACCTCACCGGGCTGGCCTCGTACGGTCGCTTCCAGGAGCTGTTGAGCGCCGAGATGGAGGAGGTGCGCCGTTATCGGTACTCCGTCGGACTGATCATGCTCGACCTGGACGGCTTCAAGTTCGTCAACGACCTCTTCGGCCATCAGCAGGGGGATCTGGTGCTCCGGTATGTCGCGGACGCGCTTCGCGAGACCTCGCGCGAGGTTGACGTCGCGGCCCGCTACGGAGGCGAGGAGATGGCGCTGGTCCTGCCCCACACCGACCTGGACGGCGCCTATGAGATGGGCGAGCGGGCCCGCACGGCGATCGAGGCGCTGGCCGTGCCCAAGCTGGTGGGCGAAGGGACGGTTCAGATCACCGCCAGCGTAGGCGTTGCCGCCTCTTCGGAGGGCGACAAGGACGAGCTGATCGCCGCCGCCGATACTGCCCTTTATCTAGCCAAGCGCGCGGGCAAGAACCGCACCGTCCGGGCCTACCCGGAAACCGCTAACGTGTCTGGCGGGGAGTAGCCTTTGACGTATGGGTCTACTTGACGACGCGATTCGAGAGCACCTCGACCTGAAGCGGCGCCACGGCGCCGATCCGGCCGAGGTCGAGCACGCCGAGCGCGAGGCGCTCGGTCCCGTACGGCGCAACCGCGAGGCGTCCGTCGCCCCTGAATCTGAGGACGATCAGGTCGCTGACGGCATCGCCTACGACCAGGCTGACGACGAGAACTGGTCCTACGACGAAGAGGCAGAGCGGCACCAGTCCGGCTCGGCGGACGAGTCCCAGCTGCCGCCGCTTGAGCTGTCGGCCGACGAGCTCGTGGACGTCCCCCGCCGGCGTGGCGCCGAGGCCGAGCCAGAGCCGGATCCGACCTCCGACGAGATGGCGTTCACGGAGTCGGCGTTCGAGGAGCCTGCGTTCGAGGACAGCCCTCCGCCGGCGCCGGGGCCCAGCTTCGCCCCGGGCGCCACCGGTGCCGAGACCACCGAGTACGACGTCGAGGAGGCGATGGCGGACGAGGAGGACAGGTCCGGCGAGGACGTGCTCGAGGAGACGCCCGAGTTCCTCCAGGACACGCCTGACCACGACCGCCTGTGGTTCGAGCAGCGTCCGCCCAAGGACTTCGACTTCGACGGCTGAGTCGCTCCTGACGCTGTCGGCCCGCGCCCCGCTACGCTCTCGAAAAAGCCCTAAATTCGAGCGGTTTTCGGTCCATTGACGGACCGGCGCACATCGTCTATACAAACTGAACTGATTCAGTTGGGTTTACTCGAAAAGGATCGCCGTGTTCTTTCGTCAAGTGCTGTACCGCGACCTGGGATGTGCGTCGTACATGCTCGGCGACGCCGGCGAGGCGGTGGTGGTCGACCCGCGGTGGGACATCGACGTCTACCTGGCGATCGCCGCCGAGGAGCGGTTGCGCATCACCCATGTGATCGACACCCACGATCACGCCGACCACGTTTCGGGACGGCCGCGCCTGGTGCAGGCGACCGGCGCGCAGGCTCATCGCGCCGGCGCCCCTGAGGATCGGGCGCCTGACCTGATCCGCGCCGGCGACCAGATCTCGGTCGGGGCCGTGCAGGTGCGCGCGCTGGCCGCTCCCGGCCATCGCCCCGAGCATCTGACGTTCGTCGTCGCCGACCTTGCACGCGGCCCCGAGCCCTGGCTTCTGCTCAGCGGCGACTCGCTGCTGGTGGGCGATGTCGCGCGGCCTGATCTGGCCTATGAGCCGCAGGAGGGAGCGACCGCGCTGCACGCCACCCTGGCGCAGTTGCTGGGCCTGGGCGACCATGTGGAGCTGTGGCCGGCCCATGTCGGCGGGTCGCTGTGCGGGGGCGCCGGACTCAGCCACAAGACCAGCTCGACCCTGGGGTTCGAGCGCCGCCACAACTGCCTGCTGGGGATGGACGAGCCGCAGTTCGTGGAGGCGGTGACCGGCAGCCTGCCCTCGCGCCCGCCCAACATCGAGCGGATCGTGGGGCTCAACCGCCGCTCCTCGGGCTCCTCCCCGGCCCAGCCGGCGGCGCTCGAGAGCAGCCGGCTGAACCAGCGGCTGGCCGCCGGCGTGACGGTGCTCGACAGCCGGCTTCCCGATCGCTTCGACCGCGGGCACCTGCAGGGCGCGATCAACCTGCCCGTCAGCTCTCCGGGCGTCGGCACCCGCGCCGGCTGGGCGCTTGATCCCGAGCAGCCGATCGTGATCGTCGCCGACGACCAGGCGGCGGCACACGAGATGATCAGCGCACTGCAGGCCGTCGGTTTCTGGGCGCTCGAGGGGTACTGCATCGCCGATCCCGAGGGGTGGGCGCGGGCAGCGCTGCCGATCTCCCGCACCAGCTCCTGGGACCTCGACCACCTGGCCGACGGCGTCCGCGAGGGCAACGTCCAGCTGGTCGACGTCCGCGAGCTGCCCGAGTGGATCACCGGCCACGTGGCCGGTTCGCTCCACGTGCCGCTGCACCGCCTGCGCGACGTGTCATCGGTGCCCCTGGCCGGCGAGGGCCGGATGACCGCGGTGGCGTGCGCCGCCGGCGCGCGTGCCGCATTCGCCGCCAGCCTGCTGCGCCGAGCCGGCCGCCGCGATGTGGTGCGAGTCTCCGGCGGAGGGATCGGAGACCTCGGCGCGCACGGGATCGAGTTGTCGCTGGGCGTCTAGATACGCCGCGGCCGATTCCGGGGTTTTCGGTCATAGGTTGGCCTTACACATCCATTACGCGCATGCGAGGAAGGGGACCGATGCTGGTTGCATGCCATCGACTCCTCTGCAGCAACGCCGGCTCCGCATCCGCATAATCCGCCGTCGCGTCGTCGGCGCCGCCACCGCGATCTTCCTGGCCACGACCGGGGGGATCTTCGTGCAGCTCGTCTCCGGCCATGATCCGGCGCTCGCGCGCGGCAGCCAGACGACCACCACTCACGCGTCCACCTCGAGTGCAACCGTTACGTCGGGCTCCCCGCCATCGGGTTCGTCCTCGAGCTCCGGCTCGGATGACTCCGCGGCGTCGGGCTCGGTGACCCCGCTGACCACCAGCGCGTCGTGAGCGAGGCGATCCAGCAGTTCCGCTGCTTCGGCGGGTCCTGCGCGGTCCTGGTCGCCGGCTCCGGCCCCGCCGGTACTGCCGTGGACGCCGCGGCGCGGGTGCGGCGACGGCTGCTGGCCTGGCACGATCAGTTCTCCCGGTTTGAGTCTGACAGCGAGCTCTCACGCCTGAATCGCGATCCCCGCCGGGAGGTGCCCGTCAGCCCGACGATGGCGCGCTTCGTGGCCACCGCCGTCCGCGCGGCCGGCGCGACGGGCGGCCTCGTCGATCCCACGCTCGTCGCAGAGTTGGGGCGCGCCGGTTACCGCGCCGACTTCACCGAGAGCTCGCTGGGGCTCTCTCGTGCGCTATCGCTGGCGCCCGCGCGCGTCGCGGCCCGGCCACGCTCGCCGGGTGACTGGAAGTCGGTGCAGGCCGACCCGGCGGCCCGGACGGTCACGCGGCCACCCGGCGTCCAGCTGGATAGCGGCGGGATCTTCAAGGGGATGTGCGGCGACATGCTCGCGAGCGTGCTCGGCGCGCATGCCAGCTTCGCGGTCGACGCCGCGGGTGATGTGCGCTTCGGCGGCGTCGCGCAGTGGCGGCGTCCCGTTCGCGTGGTCAGCCCGTTCGACGGCTCGTTGCTGCACGTGTTCGAGCTCGTGCAGGGCGCGGCGGCGACGAGCGGGATCGGCCGCCGCAGCTGGCTGGATGACGACGGCCGGCCGGCCCACCACCTGCTGGACCCGGCCACCGGCCGGCCGGCGTTCACCGGCGTCGTGCAGGTGACGGCGCTGGCGCCGACCGGGGTCGAGGCCGAGACGCGCAGCAAGGCGGCCCTGCTCAGTGGCGCCGCTCGGGCTCTGGACGGGCTGGTGGACGGCGGCCTCGTGATCCTCGACGACGGCCGGATCCAGGTGCGCGAGCCATCGGCGGCTTTGTTGGGCGCGACGCTTGTCGACGTGGCTGCATGATCGGCACCGCGAGCACGGACGTCTCGACCCACCTGTTCTGGATCATCAGCCGCGGGGCGGGGACGACCGCGCTGATCCTGTCCAGCGTGGCGGTGTGCTTCGGCCTGGCGATGGCGGGCCGGCTGGTTCCCGGGAGCGCGGCCGACCGCCGCAGCTACCACGAGATCCTCTCGTTGTCGGTGATGGTGGCGATCGCCGTGCACGGGCTCGCGTTGGTCGGCGACAGCTTCCTGCACCCCAGTCTTCTGGACGTCACGGTGCCGTTCGCGCTCGGCTACCAGCGGCTCGCCACCACGCTCGGCATTCTCGCCGGCTGGGGCCTGATTTGTTTGGGTCTGTCGTTCTACGCGCGTGATCGGATCGGACGGTCTCGCTGGAAGATCATCCACCGTTTCACCCTTCTGGCCTGGCTGGGCGGGCTCGTGCACACGCTGGTGGAGGGCACCGACGCGGGGCAGCTGTGGTTCGTCGTGCTGGTGGCGATCACCTCCGCGCCAGTGTTTGTGTTGCTGGCGATGCGGGTGGGCGCTCGACGCGTGATCGCCGACCGTCCCCGCCGTCCGGCGGGCGCCGTGGCGCGCTGGTAGTTTCGACGCCTGTGAGCGGGCAGTTCGCCGATCCGCAGCTACGGGAGTTCGTCCGTGGCTCGCCGACCCTGGGCGCGTTCGACGTGGCGACGCTGCGGGCGGGAACGCTCGAGCGGGCGCGCGCCCGGGCCCGCGGTCCGGAGATGGACCGCGTGGTAGACCTGCGGCGGGAGAAGGCGACCGGCTGGGGTCTCGACGTCCCGATGATCCAGTTCTTCAACTCCCGGTGGGTAACCGACCGCAAGCGCTGGTCAGACCCCGGGGTGAGCCCCCTCCACACACCCGATCTGGCCGGCCTGCCGGCAGCTCTGATCGTCACCTCCGAGCACGACCCTCTGCGCGGAGAGGCCGAGGCCTACGCCGAGCGTCTGCGCTCCGCCGGCGTCGAGGTCCAGCTCCGCCGCGAGCCCGGCCTAGTTCACAACCTCGTCATGCTCGACGAGATCTCCCCGGCCTGCGCCGTCGCGGCGGACCGCGTCGCCGCCGACCTGCGCAGCCTTCTGGCCGCGCCTGACAGCGGCGTGCGCACCTCACTCGGCGGCTGACCACGGCCGAAGGAGCGCGCGTAAACTCGATCCTCGCGGGGCCATAGCTCAGTTGGGAGAGCGCCTGCTTTGCAAGCAGGAGGTCGCCGGTTCGATCCCGGCTGGCTCCACTTCGAGGTGCAGGTCATAGCCGGCCTCCAGCAGCTCGGCCAGCCACTCGCATCTGTGGGTCGCCTCCAACACGACATGGATGGATCCCCCAAACCGAGGATGGTGTCGTGCGCGCTATGGGCGGATGATGTGTCAACTAACCATCTGGGAGTTTTGGTTGACGCTCGTAATCAAAGGGACGTGAGCGCGTAGCACCATTCGAATCCTCCGGGTCTATTCGCGGCGTTCGCGCCGCAGCATGGAGAGAGACATGGCTCGTCACGCTAACGCATGGTCGGGAAGTGACCCCGTTGGTGGGCTTCGCATGGTGATCTTGACCAGGCGCACCTTGGCCGCGATCTCGGACAGGCGGTCGACTCCGAGCCGTTCACCGGCGGTACCGGACACGCGCGGCTGAACGGCAGTCAGGTGCGCTACCTTCGGACGGCCGAAGTCGCGAGTCTCTTGGGCGTGAGTTCGAACATGCTTCGTGAATGGGAGCGGCGATACGCGTTCCCGCGACCCCGACACTTGCCGGATAAGGGCCTTCTGTTCGCCGACGTCGAGATTGCCGCGTTGCAGGACGCGTTACGGGACAGCATGTCGGTCTCCGGGGCCGTGGCTCGCGCCCGCCGTCAGGTGGATGCGCGCGAGTCGCTGTAGTGCGTGGCCAGCAGCGGCTGCGGTTGGCTCCGAAGAGGTGGGGACAGGTTCGGCTTGGTTGGAGGTGTGCGTCCGGGTGAGGATGTGTTGACGCAATGACCTCGCAGATCCTGCCGGGCGCATCGTTGATGCCCCAGGCGCCCACCGTCGGCATCGACCGTCTGGGTGACGCCGGGCAACGTCGTGGTGAAGGCCCCAACGGTCGGCGCGCTGTTCGACAACGCGCCGGCGGTCAATGTGCCGGTCGCGTTGCTGGTTGCCGCCTGCGCGGCCACTGGCACGACAGCGAACGCAGAGGCCACGGGCGGCCCCCGGCGATTCGCGAAACTCGTGGAGTCATGAACTTCGACCTGACTACCTCCATCTCAGAGCGGCCTGCTTTGACGGTCGGTCACGTGACCGAACAGACTCGCGCGACAGTGCGCGGCAGCCGGCTGACTCCGGCGGAGACCCGGGGCCCTGCGGACCCGCCTCACGACGGGGGCCTCGGTAGGAGGTGCTGCTCGGGGTAGCAACCACGGGTACCGGCTCGCCGGAGAGGGCGGACGCCGTGGTTAGGTGCTACCCGGTGGGGGCTCGACCAGCCCGTAGTCGCCGTCGTGGCGGAGATACAGCACCTTTGCGCGTCGGTCGGCCGTGTCGATGAAGTACAGGAAGCGGTGGTTCAGCACGTCCATCTCGTTGCGCGCGGTGGCGAGCGGGATGGGCTGGGGGTAGCGACTTGGTTTTGGGACGATGATGTCGTTCTCGTCCGCGAGTGGGCTGCCGGGGGGGTGCAGTAAGCCGATCCGCGGGTCCTCGCGCCGGTAGGCGACGACGTCCTCTTGCGTTCGTGCGTGGCGAAAGAGCAGGAACTCGAGGTCGAGGTCCAGCAGGTCTGCCACCGCATCGAGCGTCGACTCCGGCAATGGGTACGGGGCTCGCTGCGGGATGATGTCGCGCAGGTCCGGGCGCTTGAAACGTGGTTGTGGCCGGTGTGTGCGGTCGTGTGCGAGGTGGGCGAGGGCATGCTGGATCGTCCGGCGGTCGTTGCGCAGCGCCACCGGGGCGTCGGTTACACGGCGCATCTGGCGCTCTAGGCGCTCGGCGGCCTGCTTGGCCGCGTGGAGCGCGTCGTTCCCGGTGGCGTGCGCGGCTAGCCGCCTGCCGTTACGCACGAGCGATGCGTCGGCGACCCACCGCGGGCGCGCGGCGCTGGTCTCTGGGTGGCGGAGCGTGAGGCGTAGTGCCTCGATCCGCGCGTCGGTGGAGCGCTCGAGCCTCGCCAGTCGTTCGCGGATCTCGCCGCGCTCGCTGCGCGGAAGATCGTCGGGCGCGTAGACCTGGATGGGGATCGTTGCCGGATCAGCGTCCACTCCACATCGGGATAGGACGGCGCGGACCAGCGAAAAGCCCTCAGGTCCCATCGGTGTGTTGTGGCTGGCACAACGACGCGGCGTGGGTGACGGCTTGGGGCGACGACGCGACATCAGCGCCTCGCTGAGGTAGACGAGCCGGTCCGCCGGATCAGCCACCCGGACGGACCGCCTGCGAGTCCCGGATGCGGCCATGCCGATCGTGAAGGATGATCTCCCAATCACCGTGGACGCGGGCGTGCTCCATGGCCGCGCCGGCGGCCGCCTTCTTGGTCGGGAACTCTCCCTGCGGCTCACCGTGCTCGTGTTTGTAGGTCCATGTCCCGTGGTGAGGCACGACGTGGACGAAGTGCGCCCTGGCGGATAGGCGCTCGACGGTCCGCTGTGCAACTTCGGTGCTCGAGCGCGGGTTCTGCCCGGTGACGAGGTTTCGGTCGACGATCGAGAACGTCTGCCACGCCTGCGCGGTGGCAACGTTGCCGCCGGCCTCACGCAGCCTGTCTTCGAGGAGCCACGGCGCGTTCCCGGCGAGCCCGGCCTGGGTTTCCTCCTCGTTGGTGAATGCCGACAGCTCGCGCCCGCTGAAGGCCCACGACCCGTCGTCGCGCTCGGCGCTCAGCAGCGCCGCGGGACCATGGCATACCGCCGCGATGACCTTGTCATCGTCGAGCATCGCGATGAGCAGTCGCCCAAGCTCGGGCGACTCGGCCAGGTCCTCCATCGGCCCGTGACCGCCCGGCACGAACACGCCTTCGTAATCAGCCGGGGAGATGTCCTCCAACACCGCAGGAGCCGCGAGCACGTCCTTGAGACCGTTCAGCGCGGCGCGTAGCTCCGCCGCACGCTCTTCTCCGCCGGCTCCATCCGGAGAGAGACTGGCTTCGTCCACCGTCGGCGCCACGCCGCCGGGCGTCGCGAGCGTCACGTCGACGCCGGCGTCGCGGAACACCCGCATCGGCTCGACGAACTCCTCGCCCCAGAACCCCGTCGGATGACTCGTCCCATCGGCGAGCGTCCACGTATCGGCGCCGGTCAAGACCACCAGCAGCCTCGGCCGCTCCTCGTCGCGCTTGTCCAGGTTGTCCGAGCGCTGCTCATCACCTTGCCGCATTGCCCTCACCTCAGCTCGGCCATCACGGCCGCCGTGATCGCCTCGGCGCTCGCCGGCACGCCCATGCCGTCGACGTACACGCTCGGCGTCCCGTTGACGCCACGCCTGATCGCCATCGCCGTCACGTACTCGGCCCACGGGATGTACCGCCCGGCCATGACGCAGGGCCCAAAGCCCTCGCCGAGCCCACATTGGAGACCCAACCGGACCAGCTCCTCGTCGCCGAGACCGTCGCTCCCCTCCGGGGGCTGGTTCTCATAGAGGGCGTACAGATGCTCGCGGAACCGCTCGCCGTCGGATGCGCAACCAGAGGCGGCTGCCGCGCGCGTGGAGTAGCGCGTCGTGGAGAGTCGATCGAGGAAGCCCAGCGGGTGATAGACGAGCGTGATCACGCCGCGATCGACCAGCGCGTCGATCTCCGGCCCGCTTCGTTCCTCGAACATCCGGCAGAACGGACACAGGAAGTCGATGTACGCGTCGACGACGGCCGGGCCGCTGCCGAGCACGATGCCATCGCCGTCGGCGTCGGCGTGGGCAGGTATTTGACTGGGTGGGGCGATTACTTCGGGAGTGGCCATGTGAATGTGTGCTCCTCGGTCGTGGTGTTGCCTGTTCGGCCCCGGGTAACTGCGGTAGACGGCGCCGCGACTTGACCCGCGAGTCCGCGACTGGCGGCCGGCGCACGTGCACTGTCGTAACCCGTACCTCTGGGGCTAGGCCACAACCCGCGAGGCACAACCCGCGCTGCGGCGAGTTGACCCGGAGCCGGAAGCGTCCTATCAGCTGTCTGGGACGAGCGAACCGGCTGACACTGAGACGACGCACGCTCGTGTTGACAACTGGCATTGAGGCGCTGGACGCACGCCACGTCGATGCCCTCGTGGTGCTGGGCAGAGTACCAGGACGCGCCGTTCTGCCAGCAACCGCGCGCACGCGCCGACGGCGCGCTCCGTAGTCGGAGATAGTGGATGTCCTTCAGCGTGGGGCTCTGCCGCGCCGACGATCACTGCGGCATCGAATCGGCGATCGCCGAGGCGTTCGAGTAGCTGGTCGCACGAGCCGTGATTCGATTGGGACCGTGCGTATGCATCGACGCTTCTGGGCAGTGTGCGTTGCCGATCTGCATTTCAGTGAGAGGCTGAGTGGGCGTTGCGTTTGTCGCACGCGTGGTGGATTGTCCTTGACGGCTTCGAGCTGACTTTCCCTGCTTTGGTCACCTGACTAGGGGTCGACCTCCGCCGAAGGTGTCGCTCGTCGCCGTCAAGGACGTCCCGGCGTGATCAAATAGGAGCTTGGCTGAGCGTGCTAAGCCGGCTGCGACTCGGCGGGCGCTCCGGCGGCCAGCGCCCGGACGTCCTCCGTGCAAAGGGCCTTGCCTGCGATGCCCCAATCGCCGCTGCGGATCTCCTCCACGATGACCCAGGTCACCGCGCGCATGTTCTCCCCTTCGATCGAGACCATGGCGTCGGTGAGGCGCTCCACGATCTGGCCCTTCTGCTCAGGCGTGAAGACGTCCTCGATGAGCTTGACGTTGATGAGCGGCACGGTGCTTCTCCTTTGGTTGGTGGGTACATGAACTCGATCGCGGGCGTGTGGTCCGCGTATGACGGGTCAGCCGATCCCGAAGCGCCGGCTGGTGTCACACCGATGCCGGGTCGGCGCGGACGATCACCGTGTCGGGGATCGCGACGATCTCGCCGACCGCAAGGTCGGCCGGCGACGGATATCGGCGAGTCGCCTCCGGGCTGGCCGCCCCGTAGATGCGGGCCGGTCCGGCCGAACCGTCGCCCCCACCTCGCGCGCAGCTGCGGATCCAGCGGATCACGTCGAGCCTCTGCTCATCGCCCGACCCGGGTCGAGCGATCGCCGCCGCGTCGAGGTCGCCGCCCGATGACCATCGGTTGTGGTACAGGATTGGTCCTGCTGCGTGGTGTTCCTCCTGGTTGGTCCTCTGTGACTGCAGGAGCAACGTATGGGCGTGCACACAGGCTGACATCGAGACGGGTGCCTATTCTGCGCTTGCGGTCATGTGCGCATGACCGGACTCGAGTCGTTCGATCGCGGAGCCGACGTGGGTCAGATAGCGGTTGACTGCGGCCCGGACGGCTGGCTCGGCGAGGTGCTCAGGCAATGCCCGCAGAAGGTTGAGCCTGCTCTGGGACACCCAGTTGGCGAGGTCGGGTTCGTCGAGCCATCGCCGCTCCGCTCGCCAGGTGCGCGAAATCATCCCGGGCCAATCGGCGGTGCTGTTGGGGTACGGGTTGGGTCGACAGAGCCGGTTCCGGTCGCCGTCGTTGTCGCGGTGTGCCTCGATGAAGCCCGTGAGCGCGGCGTTGAAGGTCGGTGAGCCGTGTCGCACCTGCTGAAGCACGATCTGGCGCGGTCCGAAGATGGGCGTGGCGGGCGCGTCGCGCAGGCCCCGCGCCGTGCAGTCGACATGGAGAACCTCCGGGCCGGTGGCGACTTCTCCTCGCTCGAGGACGATCCGATCGGCCTCGATGCGGCGAACGCGCCCCAGCCTCACCACGTTGTCGATCTGCCGCAGCGCCTGCAGTTCGCGCCCGCTCAGCATCGTCGTGCGGTACATGGCCGCCGGCTGAGACGGGTCGATGCGGACGAGCCGGCCGGACTCCTCGAGCCGCTGGAAGAGGTCCCCGAGATCTTTCGCCCGCGCTCCCGCTTCGGCGTCCAGCGCGATGCCCTGCATGGTCGCGCCGACCTGTGCGAGCGGCTGAAAGTGGGCACGATCGTGGAACCAGGCCTCGCGGGGCCGGATCCAGCGGATGCGCTCCGGTGAGACGTCGTTGTCCAACAGCCACAGGCATGCATCGACGGCGGTCTTGCCGGACCCCAGCACCGTGTAGGACGAGGTAACGTCGGCGCCGGCTGGGAGATCGTTGATCGCACTCACCCGGGCGGCGTCGGCGATCTCGAACGTCGGGGTGTGCGTTGCCGGGACCGACGCCTCGAGGTAGTGCGCGTCCACGAGCTTGCGACGGACCGTGACGCGATGCACCGCGCCGGTTCTGAGATCTCGGACCAGCTCGCCGTCGGCGTCCCGACCCTCGTGCACATGCTCGAAAAGGAGATGCACCCTTCCGGTAGCGGCAAGCCGCGCGGCCGCGTCGGCAAAGTGGTTGCGGACCTCCACGCCAGTTGCCCGCTCGTAATAGCCGGCGTTCTCACCAACGCGGTCGACGCGATCCTCCCCGAGCGGGAGTGAGTTCACCCCGTAGTACGCCGAGGGCGTATGCAGACAGACGAACGAGTACGCGTGCAACCAGTGGCCGCCCGCCCCGGCCCGCCGGTCGATGAGCGTCACGTCGACGTCCGCCTCGGCTACAAGTGTGTCGGCGAACGCCAGGCCGCTCGCACCCGCTCCGACCACTAGATAGTCCGTCTCCATCGAATCTTCCCCCGGTAGACGAGAAAAGCACGGTCGTGCTATTCACGCCCGGGCAGAATAGCACGACCGTGCTTTACTCTGCAAGGGGTGGCCACCAGACCGATCCGGACAAAGGGTGACCGAACCCGAGCGACGATCCTCGACGAGGCTGCGCGACTGGCGACGGTCGTGGGCCTCGACGGTCTCACGATCGGTGGCCTCGCGAACGCGATCGGGATGAGCAAGAGCGGCCTATACGCCCACTTCGGCTCCAAGCAAGAACTGCAGCTGGCCACGATCGACGCCGCACGAGGAACCTTCGTTGAGGAGGTGCTCCGTCCTGCACTCAGCGCGCCGAAAGGAATCCAGCGCCTACTCGCCATCTGCGAGACGTACCTCTCGCATATTGAGCGCCGGGTCTTTCCCGGCGGCTGCTTCTTTTCCGCAGCCGCGGCCGACGTCGGCTCCTGGCCGGGGCCCGCCCGTGACTCGATCGCCGCACAACGTCGGGACTGGCTGCAGATCCTCGAGCGACTCGCTCGCGAGGCCCAGCAGCTCGGCGAGCTGGACCGCAGCCTCGCTCCCGCGCAGCTCGCCTTCGAACTCCAAGCGCTCCTCGCCGCGGCCAACACCACATTCATCCTCAACGGAGACGCCGAGGTATTCGAACGTGCGCGGCGCGCAGTTCGGGAACGAATCCACCCCAGTTAGCGGCGAAATGTCAGATCTCCGCTGCGATCATCCGCCCTTAACCGATGGTGCCACTCTCAACGGGTCGGCAGCCAACCTGCCCGCTGATCGTTCCCTGTGAGACGACCGCGTCGCTCGGCCGTTCGTAGGCCGATCCCAGGCAAGACGCTGCCTTTCGTCATGGTGCCTGCGTTCGGCGCGGAGCAGCTCCCTCCTTGAGACTGCCCACCGGTGGCCTAGCGGCAGCGGACCAGGCGAGTTTTGTTGTGTGCTCGCCCCGAGCAGATGATCGTCGTGCGAGACCTTTATGCGCGCTACGTCGAGATCCGCAATTCGCATCCCGTTGAGTCCTCCGTGAGTTCGTTGCTCAGGACGTCCGCGTTGACGGAAGGGTCTGCGGTCTCGCGCGATACGTCGCCGATCTTAAGTCGGTCGTTGCGACCTTCCCCGACTATCACTGGGAGCTGCAGAATCTGGTCATCGATGGGGAGAGGATGGCCGCACACCTCCTCGACACCGGTACGCAGCCGCTGGCCTTCCGTGACGTGGCGCCTGCCGGGCGTCGTTTCGCCGTGCCAGAGTTCGCCTTCTATCGCGTCTGCGAGCGAGGGATCGTCGGATCGTCGAAGCCGGGAGCGCTGAACTTGTCCGGCAGCCGCTGATCCTTCCGCGAAGGCTCTCGGTTAGTTCGAGCGGCTCCTCGGCCCTAGAGTGCGGTGGGTGCCGGAGCCACATGAGCTGGAGGCTGATCAAGACTCGTATCAGCGAGGGCTTCAGGATGGCCGCGCAGCAAGGGCTCGCTCCCGCGAGCTCGGCGTCGACCCGGGAGTCGAGCCTGCCGCCGGTTCTCCGGGCTCCCGCCCGGCGTATCTGCGTGGCTACCGCGCCGGACTCAGTGAATAGCGTCGCACCACGGATTTCCCACTGCCGTCCGACTCAGTCTGCCGTTCGAGCCGCGTCCCGAGGCTGCCGGACTGCTTCCAAACGCCGCGTGGCCAAGTTCGGCGTCGGCGCGTCCAGCGTCTCCGGCGCCCTCGCCAAGCAAGTCGACGAGGCTCCGAGTCCTTATGGACGGATGCGGATGATCGTCTTCCCGTTGCGTCGCTCGGTCGGGTTGAGGGCGGCGATAGCCTCGTCGAGGGTCGCGACGTTGCCGATGTTGGTCTGCAGTCGTCCGTCTCGCACCCGCTGGACGATCTCCCTCAGTTGGGCACGATCGGCTTCGACGACGAAGTCGACTGCTAGGCCATCGGCGGGCCGTGCCTCGGGCGGCCCTACGACGGTCACCAGGGTTCCTCCGGCCCGGATCAGGCTTGCGGACCGCTTCTGGATGTCGCCGCCGATGACGTCGAAGACCAGGTCGACGCCGCCGACGTCTTCGACGGCGTCGTTGTCGAGGTCGACGAACTCCTGGGCGCCGAAGTCGAGCGCCTTCTGGCGGTCAGCGGCGCGCCCGGTGGCGATGACGTAGGCGCCGGCCTCACGTGCGAGTTGGGTCACCATCGTCCCGACTGCGCCGGCCGCGCCATGCGCGAGGACGCTCTGCCCCGCCTGAAGGTGGCCGTGGTCAAACAGTCCCTGCCACGCGGTCAGGCCCGAGATTGGCAGGCTCGCGCCCACGCTGAAGTCGACGTCGCCGGGCAGCGGCGCGAGATTGCGTGCCTCGATCGCGACATACTCGGCCAGGGTGCCGTCTCGATGCCAGTCGGCGAGGCCGAGCACCCGCTGTCCCACCGACACCCCCGTCGTGCCGTAGCCAAGGGAGGTAACCACCCCGGCCAGCTCGTGCCCAGGGATCGACGGTGTTCGGTCACGGTTGACGCGATCGACCCACGTCGAGGGCCACTGCATCTCGGTTGGCACGAATCCCGACGCATGAACCTCAACGATGACGTCGTTTATCGCTGCCGGCGGCTCGGGCCTCTCCACCAGCGTCATCCCGGCCGTTCCCGCGGCCTGGTCCGTCACCACAATCGCCTTCATCCGACACCTCCCCGGCGTCGAGTTCTCGACTCCTGAAAACTAGGCCAACAATACGATCAGGGCCTCCAAGACTTCTGCACCATCGCCAACCCAGCTACGGGTACCGATCGGCCAGATGACCGCTTGCGCGCCAAGCTGCCACGACGACTCGGGCGCTGACTACCACGATGACAGCATTACGGGGTCTCTGCCCGCTGGCACCAGCTTCCCTGCTCGTCGCCCAAACTCAGGCCGGCGCCTCACGAGCCGTTGTTTGCAGGGTTGGGCATTGAGACCTGCGGTCGTCTAGCGCCCGCGGTCCCATCCGTGCGCGAAACGTCCGGTCGTGGATCTCTACCGCGCTGGAGAGCGACGGGCCGGTAATCGGCCTGCCAGCCGGATCCTATGAAAGGGGGCGCCGCGGGTAGATCGAGCTGGCGGAACTACGGCGTCGTTCGCGAGTCGGGACGAGCCGTTCGACTGCGTTTGCTGGCGTACATCTCTGCGTCAGCGGCGAGCAGCAGCGCGGCCGGGGCGGTCGCGTCATGTGGGTAGAGCGCGATGCCGACGCTGACGCTTATCTCGATGAGTCGGCGCGGGGTGCCGGGTGTGTCGAACGGAAGCGTGAGCGAGTCTGCGTAGCGCGCGGCGGCAGCTTCCGCGGTGTCGCGGGCGAGCGCGTGTGACAAGTCGGTGATGAGAAGCACGAACTCGTCGCCCCCGTATCGCGCGAGCACGTCACCATCTCGAGCGACGGAGCGCCAACGGCGGGCAACGTCCTCGAGTAGCCGATCGCCGGCTTCATGGCCGTGCTGGTCGTTGACTTGCTTGAACAGGTTGAGGTCTAAGAACACCACGGCAAACGTGCCGTCCTTGCGTTCGGCGCGAGCTAGCGCCAGCGACAGGTGCTCCTGGAGCTGTGCCCGGTTGGGAAGTCCCGTTAGGGTGTCGTGATAGGCCATATGCGCCGAGCGTTCCGCCTCCTCGGTTTTTGCGGTGATGTCCTTCTGCACCGACAGGTAGTGCGTGACTGCGCGATTGTCGGCATGCGCGGGCACCATCAACGTCTCACTCCAGTACGCCGTTCCGTCGCGTCGGTACTGTCGTAAGACCACGCGCAGCTCCTCCCCGCGGTCGATCGCTTCAGCCAGCCCGGCGACGACCTCGCGATCGGTCTCTACCCCGTGTTGGAGCTTCCAGTTGCACCCGAGCGCCTCAGCGGCGCGGTACCCGGTCAAACGCTCGAAAGCCGCGTTGACGTACACGAGCGGCTGGTCGGGCCCACACACGTCGATCAAGCTGATGCTGCTGCTCATCGAGGCGTTGGCCTGCGCGATCAACTCACTCACTCGACGTCTGCCGGGCCGGTGCCGGCGCCTCACGGACCGGACGACCAGGCCCGCGAGGGTCGCCGGCGGTGAGCGGCGAGCCCCCAGCATCAGCCGCCATCGTTGGCCGAGGCCAGAATCCAGGAAGGTCTCATCGCTACGCAGCTGCACACCCCTACATCGGCCAACTCCTTCCATCGCTCAAGCAACCCGCACAACCCGATTCAGACGGGAGCGGCGGGCAGCGTGTCGCATACGTCGGCTGAGGATCGACCACGGACGTCTGCCGCCGATTGGCGCTCGAGCGCCCGCCGGCCGCTGGTCTCAATCGCCGATCCGCTAACCGGTGTCTCTCTCATCTGGCCGTATCGGCGGCAGGCCAGCTAACCCGAGCACCCGACGCCCAACCTCAAGTCAAACATTCCGACACGATCTCCACCGTCGGTTGCGGTGCGCTTGAGCCGCTATGTCCGAAGGGGGAAGCTCGTCTGATCGGACCCCAGTCAGATTGAGAGGGCTCCCAACGACGGCAAGGGAGGAGCGAGAAGTTGTGCCGCGGCCGTCGGATCGACGGGTGTGTCTTTGGTTGACCATTCGGAACTTGCTAACGCTGCTGACGTTTTGAGTCGATGGCGGTTCTATGAGATGTTCGCTTCATCGGCACGTTGACGGCCACGACTGGGCGCACTTCGAGGCAGTTGGTCGGCGGTGAACGTCCCCGGGGAGTCGCAGGCTGCGGGTCGTCGACGGCGGCCACGGGCTGGGTCGCGGGGTCGCTGGGTGCCAATGGCTCTGGCCATGGGCGCTTTGCTGCTCGTCTACGCCGGCTGGCAGCTATTCCGTTGGTCGGGAGTGGACCGGAGGCTGATCGGCGATGTGTTCTTCTATCCGGTGGGACTGGCGGCCAGCTGGGCGGCTGTCGGTGCTTCACGACGCTGTGCCAGCCAGCCGAGGCTGCGTTCGGCATGGCGGCTGCTTGCCATCGCGCCGATTGTCTACCTGGCAGGCGACGTCGCACAGACGATCTATGAGACTCAGGGCCCTGACCCCTTCCCGTCAATCGCGGACGCGCTGTACCTGTCGTTTTATCCGCTGATGCTGTGGGGCCTGCTGCGCTTCCCGGCGGCCCGACGCGATCGTCGCGCGGCGGTGCGGCTAATGCTGGATCTTGCGGTGGTGGCGATCGGCGGCGCAACCCTCGTCACCTACGTGGTGCTCGGACCTACCCTGCGAGCGGGAGGACCCGATGTGCTGACGAACGCCGTCTCGATCGCCTACCCGGTCGGGGACATGATCCTGCTTGTGGGCCTGGCGTCCGTGCTTCTGCGGCGGACCGCGGTCTCGAGCGCACGGGCGCTGCAGTTCATGGTCGCCGGACTGCTGTTCTTCGTCGCGGCCGACCTGGTGTACGGCTACGTTCAGCTTCACTCGACCTATCAGGGAGGGGACCCGGTCGATTCGCTGTGGATGATCGCGATCGCGTTGTTCGCGGTGGCCGGAGCGGCGCAAACTTCTCCGGGATCAGGTGCTGTTGCGGCCGAGGGTAGGCGGGGGACCGCGAGCTGGGCGCCGTATGTCGCGGTCGCGGTTGGCTTCGGACTCCTGATCATCGACCACCGCGACCTCAGTCTGGTGATCGCCGGTGTGGTGCTGGCCACACTTGTGTCCGTCCGTCAATTCCTGGCGCAAAGCGACCTCGTTCAGATGCAACGGCTGGCTACTCACGAGTCCCTGCACGATGCCCTCACCGGTCTGCCCAACCGGCGTTGGCTGATCAATGATCTTCGCGATGCGCTCGCACCATCGAACGACGGGCCGCGGATCTTGGCGATGTTCGACCTCGACGGCTTCAAGACCTACAACGACACGTTCGGGCATCTCGCCGGCGATCAACTTCTCGTCCGTCTCGGCAAGCGCCTACCAGAGTTCGTGCGGCCCTACGGCCGCGCCTATCGGCTCGGCGGGGATGAGTTCTGCGTCCTGCTTGACGAGGTGCGCGGACAGTTCGCGCCGGTCGTCGCGGGGTGTGCCGAGGCGCTGTCAGAGACCGGAACAGGATTCTCGATCGGAGCCTCCTTCGGCACGGTCACGATCCCGAGCGAAGCGGACGATGTGAGCGCGGCGTTGCACATCGCTGACACGCGCATGTATGCGACCAAGCACGGACGGCGCGCCGCAACGATCATGGCTCAAACCCGCGACGTGCTGCTTCGCGCCACCGCTGAGCACTCGGCCAGCCTCCCCGATCACATGCTGGAGGTTGGCGAGCTCGCGCGCAACGTCGCGCGCCGGCTCGGGCTCGACGCTGAGATCGTCGAACTAACGCTCCGGGCGGGCGAGCTGCACGACGTCGGCAAGCTCGCAATACCCGAGAGCATTCTGAGCAAACCCGGCCGGCTGAGCGACGCCGAGTGGACGTTCGTTCGTCAACACACGCTGATCGGCGAACGGGTACTGAACGCCGCGCCGGCACTGCAACCCGTCGCGAAGGTCGTGCGATCGACCCACGAGCGCTTCGACGGCACCGGCTACCCCGACGGGCTCATCGGCGAGCAGATCCCATTGCCCTCAAGGATCGTATTCGCCTGCGACGCATTCGACGCCATGATCTCCAGTCGACCCTACGCGCCCGGAATGAGCGAACCCGACGCACGCGCGGAGCTGCGACGGTGCGCCGGCAGCCAGTTCGACCCACGCGTGATCGACGCCCTCCTCGCCGAACTCGACCACCGAACGGCGCAAACCACTTCCAGTCGAATCCCAGCACCGATCTGATCGCAACGCTCACGGATTGCGCCTCTGGCGAAACTCGGGTCTCTTGCCTCGTGCGCGGCGGGCACTGCATTCACATTCGGGCGGTAGGCGATCCAGAGGTGCACGAGCGTCCCCGGGACACTGAGCAACAGCCACAGTTCGCCGCTCCACCGCTGGCCGTTGTGGGGCCGCACGATTATCACGCTCATGATGAAGAGGAAGAGCGCGAACACGAGGCGGAACGGAATCATGAACTTGGCATGAGCGCGCTCCCAGTCGAGCGGGCGGCGTCCCGGTGGCAAGGGTATGCCCGCCCGCTGGCGCACACCGTGCTTGACCAGATCGGCCGCTTCTCCGGCGCGGGGACGCGTCTGGTCTGGATCGGCGCCCTGCATCAGCACGGCGACCATCTCCTCCTCCCGTTCGGCGCGGAAGGACTTCGGATAAAGCGCCAGCCACTTCCGGTAGCGGCGTTCAAGTGAACTGTGATCGGTCATGAGATCGCGACCCCTGGTAGTAGTCGTGTAAGCGCGGCATGTGCGTTTGAGCGCAGACGGTCGGCCTCGTCGGCGAGTCGCTGCGCGCCCTCGCGGGTGATCCGGTAGTAGCGGCGCAGACGGTTATCGGCGATCTCCTCGCGATCAAGCTCTATCAGCCCCTCCGCGACCAGCCGGTCGAGCGCCGTGTACAGAGTCCCGGCCTTCAGCTGAACCCTGCCGCCTGAGATCTGCGCGACGTCGGTGATGATCCCGTAGCCGTGTTGGCTGTCGCCGGCCAAGGCGGTGAGGATCAGGAAGCTCGCCTCGTGGATTGCGCGCCGCCTAGAACCTCTGTATATGTCAATGCTCCGAGGCTCCTGCTTCAACGGATGCCGCCGTATAGATGTTGGCCTCGACCGCCTGCCGCCACACGCTCGGCAGCACATAGAGTCCGTAGTCCCGCGATTCATGGCTGGCGGAACCTGCTCTTCTTGTCGCACAGGTATCTCGGCGCCGTTGTCGCAGACGCGCTTGGCGGCAAGCGCGCATGGCCAGCTCGGCTCTGCTTACGGATGCACTGCGCGTCGGCCCGCCGCTGGCCTGACGTCGGGACTGGCTCAGGGCCTCGGGGGGTCGTCGCCGAACAGGGTCTCGAGGGTTGAGCGCACCTCGGCCCAGCGGGCGACGCCGACCTGCGCGGCGTAGCCACGCTCAAGCGCGCGTAATCGCCTGCGGGCGATCGCGACGCCGGCGCGTCCGCGGTCGGTGTATCTGACGATCACGCCGCGCCCATCGTCGGGGTCGGGGTCGCGGCGCACGAGATCGAGCCGCTCGAGCTCGTCGACGAGCTTGGTGACGGCTTGGCGCGTGACGCCGGCGTCCGCGGCGAGCTCGCTGGGGCGAGCACCGTCCTCGCCGAGGTTGCGCAAGAGCGCGGAGTGCGCGGGGGTGACGTCACCGAAGCCGTTGTCTGCGAGCTCGGCGCGGACGGCGTCCTCGATCGCGCTGCGGGCGTCGCGGAGAAGGATCTGGAGGCTCTTAGCCATTGTCCGAGCGATTGTAGTTCACCTTGCTTGACAAATGTCGCGCCCCGTGAGAAGGTGCTCTCAACTTGTCAACCTTGGTGAATCAAGAACCGACGTTATGACCCCAACGACCCAATGGAGCCCCTGTGAATACCGCTTCCCTTGACCCCGCACACCGCCCTACCGTGACTCGACGCATCGACTTTCGCCCGGGCCAGGACCTGTACTGGGAGATCCTGCGCAACGGCGAGGACACCGATGGTGAAGTCCTCGAGGCCGATAGCTGGTTGGGTCCCCACACTCACAGCCCTCCGGTGCATGTGCACGATAACGCCGAAGACAGCTTCGAGATCCTCGAGGGCCGCCTTGACGTCAAGCTCGACGGCGGGTGGCATACCTTCGGCCCCGGAGAGCGCGCCGCGGCGGCGCCCGGTGTCCGCCACACCCTCAGAAACAGTCACGATGAGCCGGTCAGGTTCGTCAATAGCCATCGTCCCGCCCTCGACTTCGAGGGGTTCTTTATCGACATCGCTTCGCTGACATCGACCGGGAGGATGGGCGCCGGAACACCTCACAGTCCGCGTCAGGCGATCTACGCAGCGATGCTGTTCACAGCCCACCCGACCGCGATCCGAACCTCGCGCCTGCAGCGCTTCGCGTTCGCGTCAGTGTCGCGCCTGGGCCGGATTCTGGGGATGAGCCTGTGAGCGCGCACACGCCCCGCGCCAAGAATCTCGCGCTCGCGCTGCTGGCGATGACGCAGTTCGTGATCGTGATCGACGCCTCGATCGTCAACGTCGCGCTGCCGTCGATCGGCGCGCACCTGCACTTCTCCCGCGACGACCTCACCTGGGTCGTCAACGCCTACACGCTGACGTTCGGTGGCTTCCTCCTGCTGGGCGGCCGAATGGCCGACCTGCTGGGGCGGCGCCGGACGTTCATGCTCGGTCTGGTGGTGTTCTCAATCGCCTCGCTGGCCGGCGGCCTGGCGCAGTCTGAGACGTGGCTGATCGCTGCCCGCGCGGTGCAGGGCCTGGGCGCCGCGATCGTCTCCCCCGCCGCGCTCTCGATCATCACCACCACGTTCGCCGACGGGGCCGAGCGCAACCGCGCGCTCGGCATCTGGGGCGCGGTTGCGGGCGCCGGCGGCGCCGCCGGGGTGCTGCTGGGCGGGATCCTGACAAGCGGACTGAACTGGCGCTGGGTGCTGTTCGTCAACGTCCCGATCGGGCTGGTCGCCGCCGCGCTCGCCCCCCGCACGCTCGGCGAGAGCCGCCGCGAAGAGGCCGGCAACTCCTTCGATATCCCCGGGGCGGTGGCCGTCACCGGCGGGCTGGCGCTGCTCGTGTACGCCGTCGTCGACGCGGTCAGCGTCGGCTGGGGGGCGACCCGGACGATCGTCTGCCTGGCCGCGGCAGTGGTGCTGCTGATCGCGTTCGTGGCGATCGAGCTGCGCCAGCGTGATCCGCTGGTGCCGTTCTCGATCTTCGGGCTGCGGACCCTGCGCGGCGCCAACATCGTCGGGCTACTGATCGGCATGTCGCTGTTCTCGATGTTCTTCTTCATCTCGCTCTACCTCCAGGACGTCCTGGGCTACTCGCCGATCAAGACCGGCCTCGCCTACCTCCCGCTGGCGGTAGGGATCATCATCGCGGCCGGGGTCGCCTCCCAGCTGGTCACCCGCGTCGGCTTCAAAGCACCCCTGATCGCCGGCATGCTGCTGGTCGCCGGCGGCCTGCTGTGGTTCTCACACGTGCCAGCGACAGGCGGCTCGTTCGCCGCGGACGTCCTCGGCCCATCGCTGCTCGCCGGGGTCGGGTTCGGACTGGCGTTCGTGCCCGTGACGATCGCCGCTGTGACCGGAACCAAGCCACGCGAGGCAGGCCTGGCCTCCGGTCTGATCAACACCTCCCAGCAGATCGGCGGCGCGCTCGGGCTGGCGATCCTCGCGACCATCGCCAACAGCCGCACCCAAAGCCTGTTCCACGCCGGCATCCACAGCTCGGCTGTGGCGCTGACCAAAGGCTTTGACCGGGCGTTCCTCGTCGGCGCCGGCTTGGCCGTCGCCGGAGCGATCCTCGCCGCCATGCTGATCTCCTCGCGCGACAGCCACGAGCACTCCAAGGCGGCCCGGATCGGCGAGGCCGCCGATGCCGCAGCCGTTCCCGTCGGCGCGGGCTGAACGCCTCAGCCGATCTGGCGCCCGTCGACGCCAACCGAGGTCAGCTGGCACACCGTGTCGTTGCGGGGCCGAGCTCCCGCCCGCGAGATCTGCGCCGACCCCCAACTCACCCCTAGAACCAATCCCAAAGGACCAGAACCCATGATTTTGATCACCGGAGCCACCGGCCACGTCGGAGCGGAACTCATCACAGCGCTCCTCCCCGCCCACGCAGGCCAGATCCGGGTCCTCACCCGCAATCCTGACGCGGTTTTCCCCGACGGCACCCAGAAGGTCGTCGCCGATCTCGGCGACAGCGACCTGGCACCCGTGCTGGACGGTATGCACGCCGTGTTCCTGCTCACCGACGGGCTCAACACCGCCGCACACGATCACCGGCTCGTGGCCGCGGCGCGGCTAGGAAGCGTGGAGCGGATCGTCAAGCTATCGGTGCTCGCCGTCGGACACGGCGCCACCGACCCGATCACCACCATCCACCGCGCCGGCGAGGAGGCGATCCGCGACAGCGGCCTCGGCTGGACGTTCCTGCGGCCGACCGCGTTCATGTCAAACGCGCTCAACTGGGCGCCGATGATCACGGCAGACCAGGTCGTACACGCCCCGTTCGCCGCTGGCCGGGCTGCGCTCGTCGACCCGGCGGACATCGCCGCGGTCGCCGCCGCGTGCCTCACCCAAGACGGCCACAACCACCAGGTCTACGAGCTCACCGGCCCCGAACCGCTCAGTCCCGCTGACCAGGTC
Organism: uncultured Solirubrobacteraceae bacterium; assembly: GCA_963831015.1. Lineage (GTDB taxonomy): Bacteria > Actinomycetota > Thermoleophilia > Solirubrobacterales > Solirubrobacteraceae > Palsa-465. Next base: position 84,016 of record CAWHOM010000001.1, read on the forward strand.
GCAATCCTCAGCCAGGTGCTCGGCCGCGACCTGCGCTACGCCGAAAGCGATCCGGCCGACACGCTCGCGCAATGGGTGTCCTACGGCATGCCCGAGGAGCTGGCGCACGCAGTCATCGAGCAATTCCGCTCCACCCTGAAGCCGTACAACTCCGAGTCAACAGGCGACGTCACCGCTTTCACGAGCCGCCCCGCGCGCAGCTTCACCGACTGGGCCCACGCCCACCGCACAAAGCTGCTCACGCCCCCCAGTTGGTAAAGGCGGTGCCGGGCCGGCGCGGTCAGGGTCACGCCACGCCTTCAGCTGCCGTTTGCTCGGCGGGCCCTGCGCCCAGATCCGGATCGCCGTCGACCCCTTCGTCACACACCAACCCAGGTCTAGCCAGGCGCGGAATCCCGCGACGCGAGTGGCAGTGGGGCGCTGCCGCAGGATCAACAGGACATTGCATGCGCTGTAGCTCCGAAAGCGGGCTTGGGCTGCCAGGGCACAGACCTTCGGACCGTAAGGGTGATGCGGTGACGTTCGGTGCTGGACTCCGGCGCAGGCAGCTGCTCGGACGCTCACCGAGATGGACTTGGGCCGGGTCACGCTCGCCGACTACGTGGTCGGCACTTGGTGAGGCGTACGCATCCCAGGTCTCGCCGAAGACGTGGATGCATTACCGGCAACTTCTGAACAAGCACATCCTGCCGTCGCTCGGTCCGCTGGAACTCCGGGCGATCAAGCCGGAGACGATCGGCCGCTGGCAGGCGGAGCGGCTCGCCGCGGGCTACGGCCGCGTCTCGGTCAGGCACGCGCTTACCCAAGGTGATCTTCGTATCGACGGCGACTCCCTGCTTCAGCATCCCCGTGACTGCTTTGTTCGAAAGCAGTCACGGACTCGGCTGGTCACCTTGCAATGTCCTAGTGCCTGGACGCCGATCGCTGGACCTCGAGCTTGCTGGTGTGAAACGCGCCCTGTACCGCCGGAGCGGCCGACCACGGACAGCCGGCGCGGCCGACGAGGCGGCTGAGTGCATTCCACCGGCGGGACTCGGGGCGCGGTCATCTCTGAGCGCCTCGATCCGTTCGAGTGCCCGTGTCGACCCCCCCGCGCAGGCCGCGTGCCAGCCCTGAAGGTGACATGGACACGCTCGCGGCGGCCGCTCTCCTCGAGGCAGCCGCTCGGGCGACGCGTCACCGCGCCGACGTGCGTGCGCATCCGGGAGCGAAACGACTTCGGCGTGAATCGGAGGCGCACTCTGAGGGAACTCTCGGATCATGCACACGCTCACGACCGTCGATGCCAGCGCCCTGCACGAGCTTCAAAGCCCGTGGGCAGTTCTTCTGGCTCGACCTCGACGACCCCGAGCCGAAGGAGATCGACGCGCTCGGAGAGATCTTGGGACTGCACGAACTCGCGGTCGAGGACACGCGGGAGTTCGGGCAGCGTCCGAAGGCGGACACCTACGGCGAAGAGTTGCTCCTCGTCTACTACGGCGCGAGACTCGACAGCGACGGCGCGCCGGTCCCCGTCGAGGTTCACCTGCACGTTTCGAGCCGCTATGTCGTCACCGTCCACCGCGACCGTTGCCGGCAGTTGGACCTGATCCGCGAACTGTTCAAGCGCGAGCCCCCAAGCGACAAGGGGACAGTCATCTATAAGGTGATCGATGCGCTGACTGACTCGATCGTTGACGTGCTCGAGCATGTCGCCGACCAGGTTGAGGACTTCGAAGGCGAACTCTTCCGGCGCCCCCGCGCCCGGGACCGGGACCGCATGGCCGTCCTCAAGCGATCGCTCAGCGCTCTGCGCCGGGTCGTCGTCACTCAGCGCCAGATGTTCCGCCGCGCGGTCGAGGACATCATCGCGCTTCCCGGGATGAGCCGGGAGGTCTCCGCGTATTACCGTGACGTCGGCGATCACCTCGCCCGGGCCGGAGATGACCTCGACGCGGCGAGAGACACGCTCCAGGGGATGCTCGAGACCTACAGCAACGAGGTCCAGGAACGTCTGACGATCGTCGCGACGATCTTCCTTCCACTGACGGTCGTCACGAGCTTCTTCGGCCAGAACTTCGCCTGGCTGATCAACCACATCGGCTCGGCGTGGGCCTTCTGGGGCCTCGGCATCGGCGGCCTCCTCGTCTCGTGCTGCGCGATCGTCGTGTGGCTGATCCGGAGCGGCCTGTACCACGGTCCGAAGCCTTAGACACGCAGCCGCCGGGGTCGGCGGACCCATGCACGATCCGTTGGGGCCACGGGGAAGACACAGCGCACGATTTGGCGGACACTCGGTCCCATCCTGCCGAGCTCCGTCAGGAGCCGTTAGCCGCGGCGAGCTCCCGCCGGAGCAGCCAGCGGATGGCGGATCTCGCGCGTCGGCGAGGCGGCACGCTGCGAGCGCGACATCACGTCCGGCCCGGAGCCAATGCCCTGCATGTCCGGACCAGGGCGGCGCGGACGTCGGCGTCGTCGGCGTACGCCCGCCGGACCGCCGCCTCTAGCAGCTCAAGCTGACGGTCGAGCGGCGGGTGGCGCTCGGGCGGCGCCACCGTCCTCAGGTCCTCGAGCGCGGCACGCAGCCGGCGCGCGACCTGGGGTGACCCGGCGCCGACCAGCCGCAGCTCGTCGAAGCCGAGGCGGACGTAGCCCTCCCAGCTCATCACCCGTTCGACGAGCCGCACGTTGCCGTGGGCATCGTGGTGGCGTCCGGAGGGAACCTCACGCCGGGCGAGCCGGCGAAGGATGTCGTGGATGGCGTTGATCGACTGCACGCAGGTGGTCGGGTCCTGGAACGGGCTCGAGTAGATGCTCCGCTCGGCGATGTCGACGAGCTTGCGCAGCCCGAACGCGGGCTCGAACTCGTGGCTGCGTTCACGGTCCAGGATCACGCTGCGCGCGGCGGCGGCGCGAAGCGGCTCCGGAAGAGAGCCCCGCACATGGAAAAGCGGGCCGCCACGGGGGACGAAATCGCCCATCGCGGGCACCAGCTCCAGCACGCAGCCGGCCTTCTCGGCGATGTCCACGAGCAGGTGGTGCGGAAGTTTGCTCACAACGCCGTGCTCAGGCGCCGTCACCACGCTCGGGTCGTGCTCGGGCTCAGGCGCGGTCGGGTACAGGCGGTCCACTTCGTCGCGTGTCGCGTCCGCGATCCAGCCGAGCAGCCCACCGACCCGAAGCGACTGTGCGGTGTGGTGCACGTAGAGCACGAGCACGATGATCGCGCTGAGGATCAGCCCGTAGTCGACAAGGACGGCAAGGCCCGGCAGGGGCCCGCCGCCAGAGCTCTTGCCATTGACCTCGCGCAGGACCGTCATCGAGTAGGCGAACGTGCCGATGAAGAGCCCGACCGCCAGCTGGCTACGGCGGTCTTGCAAAATCGCCCGCACGATGCGGGGCGAGAATTGGCCCATCGCCAGCTGCACCGCAACCAGGGTCAGCGACAGCACCACGCTGGTGAGGGTCACCAGCGCTGTCGAGGCCGCGGTGAGGATCGTCTGCACCGACGCGGCCGAGCCGGTCACCTCCGTGCCGACGATGTGGAAGCCAGAGGACCGATCCACGGCCAGCAGCGCCACGGCCAGCCCGATGCCCGCCAGCACACAGGCCAGCGGCAGCAGCCACAGCCGAGTCCGGGCCAGGTGCCGCAGCCGGAAGCGCCGGACCCTTCTCACGACTGCAGCCGCACGTGTATTACAGCCATCACGTTCATATACCCGCCGACGCCTGCGCCTACCGTCCGCTTGGACCTCTGCACGACGTCGTCGCAGATCGACGACCGCAACTGCCCGATGCTTCGTCCCCCGACACGATCGGCCAGGCCTTCGCCCAGCCGATCACAGGCGTAGTCCTCGGGAGCACCGAACGGCTTGTCGTGCTACGGGCACGATCCTTGGCCGCCGGTCGCTCGTCTTCACCCGGGCGCGCCCGCCTGCTTGACGAAGGCGGCCTGGGCCTATGGCACGGGTGACAGCGCCCGTGCCGTCTGTCGTCCTTGCGTGGCTGGGCGGCGCGCGCACCGCAAGCCAACCTAAGGAGGGTGACGTGGCAGATCTGATTGCCATCGGCTATGACGACCAGGACACGGCCGAGCAGGCCGCCGAGGAGGTCTACCGCCTCGCTCACGATCTCGTGATCGAGCCCGAGGCCGTCGCGGTCATCAAGCGCGACAAAAACGGCAAGTACAAGGTGACCACCAATCACCATCCGGTCGCCGAGGGCGTGACCTGGGGCATGTTCTGGGGCGTCCTGTTTGGCCTGCTGTTCTTCATCCCCGTCTTCGGACTGGCCGTCGGCGGCGTGTTCGGGGCGCTGTTCGGGACGCTTGACAAGATCGGGATCGACAAGACGTTTGCGCAGGAGGTCAGAGACATGCTGGCGCCCGATACCTCCGCGCTGTTTCTCGTCGTTGACAAGGTGACGCCCGACAAGGCCGTCCAGGCGCTGAGCAAGTACGGCGGCCGCGTCCTGAAGACCTCCCTCTCCCAAGACGCCGAGCAGCAACTCCAAGCAGCGCTGGCCGGCGCCGGCACCCCAGCCGGGACAGCCGCCTGACCCCAGTCCACACCCAACGATCAAGCAGGCCTGCGCGCGCCGGAAACGAGCGCCGCTCATCAAGGCGGCGAGGTCTCGCGTGTCTGTATCGCGGCGGGTGCAGCTAGTGCCTCAACACCCACGAGAGACACACAAACAGACACCGGCGATTCCACTGGCAGGACGATGCTCGCCACGGCCCTCGCGGTCAGCCGCCGACAGCAGGCCGCGTCCGCTTCACCACCTTTCACCGCGGCGTCTGCCGGGCTAATCGATGAGGCCGTGCCTCAGGGCGGCGGCCACCGCAGCGGTCTTGTCACCCACGCCGAGCCTGACGAAGATGTTGTCGAAATGTGCTCTTAACCGTGGTTGCGCTCACCCCGAGTTGTTCCCCGATCTCGACATGGGTGAGGCCGTGAGAGGCGAGGCCGAGGATCTCGGTTTGGCGTGAAGTGATCGAGGGCGGCCCCGGAGCGTCGACGGTGCCGCGCGCGCGCAGGTGCCGCGCGTGCAAGCGGGCTCGCTCCGCGCCATCGCGAGCGGTCCGGGCCTTCTGCAGCTCGACCCCCACTCGGTCCGTGCGATCGGCGACCCGATACCGCTCCGCGCGCTGCTCGGAGAGCGTGGCCGAGTCATCGAGCCGTTCCGCGGTTCGCTTGTATGCGGCAGCAGCTGCGACGAAGGTCCGCTCCGGGATCGCGATCGCTAGGACGGATCCAATGCATCCATCCTCGCCCTGCGCACCGGCACTGCGTCCACCGAGTATGCGTGACCGTAGCTGACGAAGGCGAACCGGCCGCGTTCTCCGGTGAGCGCCGCCGAGTAGTTCTCGATGCACAGCTTCCGCACCTCGGCTGGCATCTCGAGGATGTCGGGAAGCTGCCGGCCCACGAAGAGGCCGTCTTCGAACCACGGCAATCGCATGACTGACTGCCCCTCCGCGGATTGAACGACGAGATCCTGGTCCATCACGAACGACGTCGGATCCTGCAACCGACGCACGCGCGTACCCTGGTGCAGGACACGGCCGGCGAGGACCCCCAGTGCCATCGCTTCACGCCCGCACCCGCCGTTCGGGGACTGGGCGAGCGTGCTCTGCAGTTCGCCAGTCGCTCCGGCGAAGCGTTCGAGCTGTGGCAGACCGAGCCCATCAGCCGCCACGGCCGCTTCCGCGCCGCCATGCTGGCGAGCGACGCCAAGTGCCCACAGCAGGGCAGTTGCAATCTTCGAGTTCGCGTCCATCATCTGAAGGAAACCACCTCCGGGAGTAGCGCCAGGAAGAATCGGGCGCGGCGATGCTGACCAGAGCTCGTTGGTGTTTGGCTCCTCGCATCGATGCTACCTACCGCAGGCGAATTACCAACTGAGGACACTCTAGACACCGAATTCCACCGCGAGGGCGGCGCGGGCGTCGTCGACCGCTTGGCGGAGCCTCGGCATGGAGCAGCGGACCGCGTGGACATTGCCGTGCTTGGCGGTGGCTTCGACCTGCCGGCAGAGGCCGGCGAGTTCAACGGCCCCGACACCGCCGCTCGCACCGCGTAGGGCGTGCGCCTGGCGCGTCACGGCTCGTCAGATCCTCGTCGTCGGCGGCGGCCTGGAGGGCGGCGAGTTGGCCGAGCGCGTCGTCGAGGAAGACCTCGACGAGGTCTGCGCACCGCTGACTCGCCGACGGTGGCGCGACCGGCGAGCTCGTGCAGAGCGCCAATCGCGCCTCTGTCCAGCACCGCCGGCGGGCCGGGGGTGTCCGCGGCGGCGGAGTGTTCGTGTACGGATGCCGAGAAGCCGTCGATGACTCCGAGGAAGGGCTTGAGGCCGAACGGCTTGGTGAGGTAGTCGTCGGCGCCCAAGCGCCGGAGGCGCGCGACCTGGCTGGGCGTCGCGTCGGCGCTGACGACGACGACCGGGATGCGGGCCGTGCGGGCATCGCTGCGAAGCCTGCTCAGGACCTCCTCGCCGGAGATGTCGGGCAGGTTGAGGTCGAGGAGGATGAGGGTTGGCCGATGCTGATGTGCGACCTCAAGCGCGAGGACTCCCTGGGTGCAGACGATCAGCGTGACCTCCGGGCGCTCGGCGAGGATCGTCTCCACGAGCGCGATGTTCGACGGGTTGTCCTCGACGTAGAGCACCAGTCGGGCAGGGCCGCGAACCGGCCGATTAGTGACCCGAGCGGTGGCCTCCGCGGCGCGCCCCGCGCTTGCGGTGCCGCCGCCGCGGGAAGCTCGAGTGAGAATGTCGTGCCGCAACTCTGACCCGGTTCGACCGCGAGCTGACCATCCATCGCCTCGACCAACCGCTTGCTGAGCGTCAGACCGAGGCCCGTTCCCTCCACGTCGGTCGCCTCGGCACCGAGGCGCTCGAAGGGATCGAAGACACGAGCCAGCTCGTGGGCGGCGATACCGATGCCGGTGTCGGTCACCTCGAGGCGCACGGCGGCGGAGCCCGCGCGCCGGCAGGCCACGCTGATGTTGCCGCCGTCGCGGTTGTACTTCACCGCGTTGGACAGAAGATTGAGAAGAACCTGCTTGAGGCGCTGGCGATCCGCGAGGACGTGGATGTCCGGATCGTCTGTGATGGGCGGCGGGACGCTGATGGAGCGGGCGGCCGCGAGCGGGCCAATCATCGCCAGCGTCTCCGCGATGACCGCGCCGGCGTGGACCGGCTCCAGGGACAACCCGAGCTCGCGGCGCTCGATCCGGGTGAGGTCCAGGACTTCGTCGATCAGATCGAGTAGGTGCCGGCCGCTCCGAGTGATCTGCACGAGCTTCTCGCGCTGGTGCAGGCGAACGTCCTCGCGGCGGAGAAGTTCGGCGAAGCCGAGGATCGCATGGAGCGGCGTCCGCAGCTCATGGCTCATGCGCGAGAGGAATTCGCTCTTGGCGTTGTTGGCCTGCTCGGCCTGCTCCATGGCGAGGGTGACCGCCTCCTCGGCCGCCTTGCGATCGCTGATGTCGCGCACGGAGGTGTGGAACTCGAGCGATTCGGTGAGAGGGTGGCGCACGGCATGGCTCCTGGCCTCCACCCAGACATAGGTGCCGTCCCGGCGCCTCACGCGATATTCGTTGGTGGCGGCCTCGGACCGCCCGGCGCGGGTTGTGATGTCGCGGCGAAGCGCCTCGAGATCCTCGGGGTGGACGAAGTCCCAGCCGCGGCGACCGACCATCTCCTCCGGTGCGTAGCCGTATACCGTGCGGCTGGCCGGGGAGATGTAGAGGATCTCCGCCTCGGTCGATGAGCGCGCGATCACGTCGGTCGAGTTCTCGGCCAGGAGGCGGAATCGCTCCTCGCTCTCCCGCAGGGCCTGTTCGGAGCGACGACGCTCGCTGATGTCACGGGCGGCCTCCTGGAAGCCGATGAGCTTCTCGTCGTCACCACCCCGCAGCGCTCGAACGTTGGCTTCGAGCCACACGTAGCTGCCATCCTTGCGGCGACTGCGATATGTCACCGTACTGTCGTCACGGGTGGCGATGATCGCCTGAGCACGCTCTTTCCGTTCCTCTGCGTCCTCGGGATGCTGGAACTCCGCGGAGTGGCGTCCCACGAGCTCATCCGGGTCATAGCCCAGCACCGCGCGGCATGACGGCGACGCGTAGCGGATGGTTCCGTCGGCGTCGTAGGAGCGGATCACGTCGCGCGAGTTCTCGGCGAGCATCCGGAAGCGCTCCTCGCTCTCTCGCAGCGCCGCCGCGATCGCTCGCCGATCGGTGATGTCGCGGGTGACCTTGGCAAAGCCGTGCAGCTCTCCGCTCGCGTCGCGGATCGGCGTCAGGGTCACGTCGGCCCAGAAGCGGCTGCCGTCCTTACGCACGCGCTCGCCCTCCTCCTGGTAGCCGCCGGCGGCAAGTGCCGCCTCCAGCTCGTGCTGCGGATGGCCGGCCTCGACGAGCTCGGGCGGATAGAAGACGGAGAAGTGGCGGCCGGTGATCTCCGCCGCGCGGTAGCCGTAGATGCGCTCCGCTCCCGTGTTCCAACCGGCGACGCGGCCGGCCGGATCGAGCATGATGATCGCGTAGTCGGCGACGCTATCGACGACGAGGCGCAACTCGTGTTGGCTTGCTCCCAGCGCCTCGCGAAGCGCCCGCTCGTCGGTCACGTCCTCGCTGACGGCGGCTAGCCGCGTGACCCGCCCATCCTCGGTCGCAACCGGTGCCGATCGTGTCCTGAGCCACCGCGTCTCGCCGTCCGGGCGCACGATCCGGAACTCGAGATCGCCCGGTCCATCCATCGTGTCCCGCCCGGCGATGACGGCATCGCGATCGTCCGGATGGATCAGCGCCTCGAGGGCCAGCGGGTCGCGGTAGAAGACGTCGGGACTGACGCCGAAGATCCTCTCCATCCCGGGGCTCGCATAGAGCACCGCCGGAGGGTCGACCTCCCGTAGCCAAAAGGCCTGCGGGACGCCCTCGGTGACCTGACGCAATCGCCGCTCGCTCTCGCGCAGGTCCGAGGCGTCGCTCATCCTGGCCTGGGGAGAAGCAGATGGGGCAAGCCGAGGCGGCGGATGACGTCGGGCAGCCCGTAGATGCCGGCCGGCTTGACGAGGTAGGCATCGATCCCGATCGTGTACGCCTGCTCGATGTCCGTGTCGTCTCCCGATCCGCTCAACATGACCACCGGGACGTTGACAAGCTCGAGCCGCGCACGGGTGCGCTTGAGCACCTCGAGCCCCGACATGTCGGGCACCCAGAGGTCCAGGATCACGAGCACCGGTCTGGGTCCGCTGTCAGCCAACTGGTCGAGGTGCTCGACGGCATCGGTCCCGGTGGTGAAGTGTGCAACCGGGTTCGCGAGGTTCGTCGCCGCCAGGATCTGCAGAATCAGGGCGGCGGTCGTCCGGTCATCCTCGAGCAGAACGACGGGCGCAGGCGTATCGCCCCCCGTCACGGCAGGGCCCTGAGGGCGGCGGGGGTCAGCGACTCGTGCAGGTCAGGCCGGGGCTGCGGGCGCGCGAAGTAATAGCCCTGGGCGTACACGACCCCGAGGGAACGCAGCTGCGCCTGTTGGGCCGCAGACTCGATCCCCTCAGCGGTGAGGGCCAGGCCCAGGTCGTCCAGCATCGCGACCATCGCCTGCGCGAGCGTCCACGCCTGGGCTGACGTCGTCAGGTCGCGGGTGAACACCCGATCGAGCTTGACTCCGTCAAGCGGCAGATCGCGGATGTAGCCCAGCGACGAATACCCGGTCCCGAAGTCGTCGATGTACACCCGCACTCCGAGCCGGCGCAGCTCCTCGAGGGGCGTACGGATCGTGCTCTGCTCGGTGGCCAGCGCGGTCTCGGTGACCTCGACGACGAGCTTGTCGAGCGGCAGACCCGTCGACGCCACTATTTCGTGGAAGCGAGCGAGGAAGTCGACGTCCTGCAACTGCCTGACTGAGAGGTTCACGCTCACGTAGGGCGGGTCGGCGCCGAGGGAGCCCCAGCGGCACGCCTCGCGACAGGCTTGCTGCAGGATCCACTGGCCGATGTCGGGCATCAGGCCGCCTCGCTCGGCAAGCGGGATGAACGTCAGCGGCGGGACCAGACCGCGCTCGGGATGCTGCCAGCGCACGAGGACCTCGAACCCGACCGTGCGCCGGGTCGCCAACTCGACGATCGGCTGATAGTGAAGGACGAGCTCGTCACTCGCGAGCGCCCCCCGCAGGTCGCTGGCAAGCGCGAGGTTGTCGAGAATCTGATAATGGGTTCTCGGATCGAAGACGGAGATCCTCTCGACGCCGCCGCTGCTTTTGGCGCGATACATCGATGCATCCGCGCGCGGCATCAGCGAAGTCAGGGACTCGGAGCCGGGCGCCACCGCGACGCCGACGCTCGCGCGAACGAAGATCGTCTGCCCATCGACCTCCAGCGGGTCCTCCAACGAGGCGAGAAAGCGAGCGCCCACGGCGCGGCTCAGCGCCTCATCGGCGGGTGACAGCAGCGCAGCGAACTCATCCCCACCAAATCGCACCACCACGTCCTGGGGCCGCACCGCTTGGCGAAGCCGATCGGCAACCACCTGCAGCACCCGGTCGCCGGCGAGGTGTCCGAATGAGTCGTTGATCGCCTTGAAGTCGTCCAGATCGACCACCACGAGCCCGCGACTCGTGCCGCCCGCCATCCGCGGCTCCTCAGCAACCTGAGTGAGAAGATCCCGGTTCCCCAGGCCGGTCAGGAGGTCATGGAGGGCCGCGTGGGCCAGCTCGTCGTTGGCCTGCGAGAGCCGACGGAACAGGTGCTCACCCTCGCGAAGGGCGATGCTCAGCCGAGCGAGCACGGCCACCAGCGCGAGACCGGCCAACACGCTGGCAACCAGATCCTCGGATCCGCCTACGATCGCGATCGGCAGACAGATCAGCGCCGAGAGCAGGGCGAGCGCGATAGGTGTCCGTCCCGTCGTGGGCGCAGCGACCTGCTCTCGCCGCTGCACGGTGGGGGCGACACCGATGATCAGCACGCCCGTCGGCCAGGCGAGCTCCGAGATCAAACCGGTGGTCAAATGGCCGCCACCGAGCCGGGCTGTGTACACCGCGTCTCCGACGGTCAGGATGACGGCGCCCAGCCCGAGGACCCGGAGCGCAGGCATGACGCTGCGACCGGCGACCGTCACGGTGGCACCCACGAAGCCGATCAGCACGAGATCACCGATGATGTAGCCGACCTCGTTCGTCGTGACCAGATGCAGCGAAGACGGCAATAGCAGGATCGTGCCGAGGGCCGCCACCGCGAAGGCGCTGATCGATACGTCCACCCAGTTGACGAGGCCGAACCCGGGGACTCGCGACCGGACGAGGAGGACCAGCGTCGCTATGGCGAGCGGATAGAAGAGGAAGAGGCCGATGTCAGCAAGCGACGGAAAGGCCGTAACCACGGCCGGTTCGACCGCGTAGGCGAACGCGCTAGCCGCGTAGGTCGCGAGTGCGCCGGCGAGGAGGAACCACGCGACCCCCTCGTCATGACGCGAGAAGGCCCCGGCGGACGCTGATAGCAATGCGCCCATGTAGACCAAGAGCAGTCCCGCCGTGGCAGCCGGCCTGTCAGCAGCATGGCCCGGGCCGGCCACAACCAGGAGACCGAGACCAAGCACGCCGACCGCTCGTCCCGTCCAGACGATGAGCGTGAGCAGGGTGTTCGAGGAATGACTCGGGGGCTCGAGCCGGAGCTCCGCTTTTGAGCCCGACATCGGGGGAGGAGCTCTTACGAGAGTCTGGTCGGGAACGGCAACGACAGCGTCAACGAGGCGATCCCGCTCGGCCCCCGGCGTATCGATCAGACGGATCTCGCGACGCCATGCACGCCCTCGGCTTCGAGCCGGGTTCATCACTTATCAAGCATCGACTAATCAGGACGATGAGTGCATCCGTCAAATGGGGGATATTGGCGAAGTCGCATCGCCTGACGACGAGCGCCTGAGAGCATTGGGCTCTTGCGACGACCTGCACCTGCACGCACGCTGAGGCGGTCTCACCTCGCCGCTTCCAGAAGCTCCCTCGGCGGTGGTTGGTGGTAGACCGACTTCCACGCCTCGAGCACGCTGACCTTCGAGACGGGAAGCGCCGGCAGCGCGACGTAGGCCGGAGCCGTCTTGCCGAGCAGCCCGTACGCCGCGAGCTCGGCCTCGGTCACTCCCTGATCAAACGGCCGTTGCGCGCCGAGCCCGAAGATAAGCCCGCCCCGCGCGAGTTCGAGCGCGACATTGAGACCCAGATCGACCGTCGTGATCACGAGGTCGTTGCGGTCGGCCTTCCTTGCGGCCGCCATCACCCCCTCCGCAGGAACGTCCCAGACGGCCCAGATTCCGGCGAGCCCAGGATGGGCGCCGAGCATGGCTGCGGCGATGTCCTCGGCTTCGGCGGCGAAATCCGGACCGCTGATGCCCTTCTCCTCGACGATCTCGATCTGCGGGTAGTGCTCGCCGATGGTTCGCCGGAAGGCGTCAGAGCGCTGCCGGGTTACGAAGAAGTCGGCCTCGTGAGCCACGATGGTGACGGCGCCATGGCCGTGTAGGCCCTCGGCCATCAGGTGAGCCGATACGACGCCGTTTCCGAAGTTGTCCGCCGAGGTGACGCTGACGTAGTCCTCGCCTGGCTTCATTCCCTCGGGCACGTTGTCCATGAAGACGAGCTTCGTGCCCTGCGCGGCGGCCTTCTTGTACGAAGCGGCAGTGGCCACCGGATCGGTGGGGATCGAGACGATGATCTCTGGCCTCAGCGACAGCACGTGCTCGATGTCAGCCACCTGCTTGCTCGGGTCAAAGCCCGCATCGGTGACAGCGACAGTCTCGATGCCGAGTTCGGCGAACCCCGCCTGCAGGCCGGCGGTCTGAGCCTTGGACCAGTCGTTGCCGCCGTAGTGCAGGACGATCGCTGCCCGCGCCTGCATCGTCCGGACCTTCTTTCGCTCCTGCAGGGACAGTCCGAAGCCGATCCGCGGTGTCGGTTCCTCCCCGTTCGGGCCTGTGCCGAACACCTTGTTCTCACTGAGCGCGAGCAGGAGGAGGCCGAATGCACGGCGCGTCACCACCCCACTCGCCGGCACCGAGGACATCGACGGAGTGGTCATCGTGACTGCCTCGCGGAACTTGATTCGCACCGTCTGGATGCCGCTGGAGGAATCAAGGGACTCGCGAGCAGCGTACCAGGGAGTCCAATGGTGGCTCGAAGGTGGTGCGTGAGACGTAAGCTTCCCGAACTGATGCTCGGTCGGCAGCCGGAGCGTGCGGCGCTCGAGGCGTTGCTGGACAGGAGCCGCTCCGGTCGGGGTGGAGCGGTCGTCCTGCGCGGAGCTGCCGGCATCGGCCTGACGGCGCTCCTGGAGCACGCCACCGGTGCGGCAACGGGCATGCGCGTCGTCAGTATCAAGGCGGCCGAGTTCGAACGACGTCTCCCCTACGGGGCCGTGCACCAGATCTGTTCGCCCATGCTCAACCGACTCGACGAGCTTCCCGGCTCGCAGCGGGACGCGCTCGCCGCTGCCGTGGGCCGGTTGGACGGTGGGGCCGAGGACACCCTTCTCGTCGGGCAGGCGGTCCTCGCGCTGCTGGGCATGACCGCGAATGACCGCGCGCTGGTGTGTGTGATCGATGACGCCGAATGGATCGACGACGCGTCGGCCGACGCGCTGGCGTTTGTCGCACGCCGGCTCCAGGACGCGCGGGCGGTCATGATTTTCGGCCTCCATGGGACGCCATCTCCCCGGAGCCCGCTGCGGGAGATCCCGGAGCTTCACGTCGGACCACTCGACGACGCCGCCGCCCGGGAGCTGATCGGTTCGGCCGTTCCCGGAGCGCTCGACAGCCGGGTCCGCGACCGGATCGTCCGCGAGGCCGCGGGTGTCCCGATCGCCCTCGTCACCTTGGCCGCTGCCCTCACCGCAGAGCAACTGGCCGGCATGGTCGAGCTGCCGGAGCCGCTGCCGGTCGGCGAACTTGTCCGCGCGATACACCTCAGGGCTCTCGTCGACATGCCGGCGGAGACGCGGACGTTCCTCCTCCTCGCGGCCGCGGAGCCCGAGGGCGATGTGGAACTTCTGTGGCGGGCAGCGCACTCGCTCGGCCTGGATGCGACGGCCGCCCGGCCCGCCGAGCTGGCCGGGCTCGTGCGGCTCGCCCATCGCGTGGCTTTCTCCAGCCCCCTGCTCCGCCTGGCTATCTCCGACGACGCGTCCATCGCCGATCGACAACGCGTCCACCGGGCAATCTGCGATGCGATCGATGCGCGAGTCGATCCCGATCGTCATGCGTGGCATCGCGCCGAGGCATCGCTCGTGCCCAACGAGGCGGTCGCGCTAGCGGTGGAGAAATCAGCCATTCGGGCGAAGGGCCGGCGCGAGTACGACCGCGCGGTCGACCTCTTCGAGCGAGCGGCCGCGCTCACGCCCGACTCCCACCGACGGTACCGGCGCAACCTTGCCGCCGCTCAAGCCGCGCTCGCCGCCGGCTCGCTGCGACGAGCGAGTGCCCTGCTCACCCGCGGCGAGCTGCAGATCGCCGACGAGGTGGAGCGCGCGCAAGCCGACCGCTTGCGCGGCGCGGTCGACCTCGCTCTCGGAGAGGGAGCCGACCGAGCGACGATGCTCCTGCGATCGGCGCGCGCCTTCGAGACCGTCGACGCGCGGCTCGCTCGCGACACCTACCTCGAAGCGCTCGAGATGGCCGCCTACGCGGGGACGATCACCGCCGATGTCAGCTTGCTCGAGACGGCCGACGCCGCTCGGTCGGCGCCGGTCGTGCCGGCCTCACAGGCCGGGGGCGCCGACTTCCTGCTCGACGGCCTCGCCACGCTGGTGAGCGTCGGCCACCGGTCGGCGGCTCCGATCCTGCGCCGGGCGATCGAGTCGCTACGCGACACCGGCGAGCGGCGGTGGCTCGCGCTGGCGTCACTGGCGGCGATCGAGATGTGGGACGACGATGGGCTGCATGATCTGCGAAGCCAGCTACGGCTCGGCCTGGAGACGGGGGACGTCTACGACGGTGCGCCGGACGTCGACCAGCTCGGTGAGCTCGACGACGTGCTCGCCGGTCGATTCTCAACCATCGGGACGCCCCTCCGAGAGGTGCGACAGCGGCAGGACGGGCCCTTCACCGGCGGCCCGGCCGCGGGCGCCACGCCGGGCGAGCTGGTCGCACTGGCATGGCGGGGTCGGTCGACGGAGACGCGGGCGCTGGCCGAAGCGTGCATGCGGGAGGGGTTCGCTCGCCGCCTGGGCCTGTACGTCGCGGTCGCCCATCACGCAATCGCCGTGCTGGAGATCGGCCTTGGCCGCTACGAGGCGGGGTGCACCGCAGCCGCGGAGGCATGCGAGGAGCCGGCCGTCTTCGTTGTCACGTCCACCCTGCCCGAGCTCGTCGAAGCGGCGGTGCGCAGCGGCGCGCGCGAGCTCGCCGTCTCGGCGGAGCGTCGGCTCGCCAAGCGAGCTCGACCGTGCCGCACCGACTGGGGACTCGGGATCCTCGCTCGGTCACGTGCGCTGCTCGAAGAGGGGGAAGCGGCGGAGAAGCTCTACCGCGACGCGATCGAGCATCTGAGACGCAGTCGAGCCGCGCCCCAGCTCGCCCGGACGCACCTGCTTTACGGAGAGTGGCTGCGCCGCGAGCGACGGCGACGCGAAGCGCGTGAGCAGCTGACCGCGGCTCGCGACATGTTCATCTTCATGGGCGCTCAGGCCTTCGCCGAACGGGCACGGACAGAGTTGGCCGCGACCGGAGAGCAGGCCCACCGCCGAATCGGCGTCAGCTCAGTGGAACTCCTGACGGCTCAGGAGGCCCGAATCGCCGAGCTCGTCGGCGAGGGAGCGTCGAACGCCGAAATCGCCACGCAACTCTTCATTAGCCCGCGAACGGTCGAGTATCACCTGCACAAGGTCTTCCGCAAGCTCGACGTCAGCACGCGGACCCAGCTCGCGCGGCTCCTGCTGGAGCCAGGCGACCCCAGTTCCGTCCGAGACTAGGGCAATCTCAGATGCGGTCTGGGTGGGCGAACCGAGATGCTGCCTGCACACGGAGCTCGTGCATGCCCGGCGACTTGGCAGGCGACGAAACGGAGAGGTCCAGATGACCCGGCTTATGACGAAGCCCAGACGGTGTGTGGTGGCGCTCCTCGCGGTCGCGGGGCTGGTGATCGGTCTGGCGGCGTGCGGGTCGTCGAGCTCCGGGTCGAGCTCGACGGCCAAGACGAGCACTCTTGCTCCGATCGTCAAAGCCGAGCTCACCGGTCAGACCCCCGCAGCGGCGCAGGCCGAGCTCAACCAGCACATCCCGCTCACGGTCGGTCAGGCGGTGCCAGGCTACCCCCACGGCGTGCCGCCCGCGTCGGCGAACATGTTCCACTTCAGCCCGGCCGACATCGCCAAGCTGAAGGCCGGTCACTACACGGCCGCGATCGCGATGCATCTCATGAACGCGGCGTGGCCCGAGCTGCAGGTCAAGGCGCTGAAGACGACGCTTGCCAAGTTCGGCATCAGTGTGGTGGCGGTGACCAGCGCCGACGGCGTGTCATCGACCCAGGTGTCCCAGTTGGGGACGCTCGCCGCCCGCAAGCCGACCGCCATCTTCTCGATCCCTGTCAACCCGGTGTCCGAGGCGTCCGCCTACAAGCAGCTCAGCGCCTCCGGGATCAAGCTCGTGGTGCTTGACAACGTCCCCTCCGGGCTACGCCCGGGGAAGGAGTACGTCACGATCGTGTCGGCCGACAACGGTGGCAACGGTCGCTTTGCCGCTTCGCAACTGGTGCATACGGTCGGCTGCGGCGAGACGGGCTTCATCGGACTCAACTACTACTTCCCGGTCGTCAATGCCCGCGACGATCAGGCCGCCGCCACCCTCAAGTCGCAGTGTCCGAAGGCGAAGCGCGATACCGCCAACCTCAGCAATCTCGTGACCACGAACGCCGAGCCCCTGGCGTCGGCGATGATCCAGCAGCACCAGGACATCAAAGGTTTCTGGGCGGCCTGGGACAGCATCGCTCAGGAGATCGTCTCCGCTGAGAAGGCCCAGGGCAAGCACATTCCGATTGCCACCACCGATGTCGGCCCCATCTCCGCCCTCGAGATGGCTCAGGGGTATGTGACCGCCATCGGCGCTCAGCAGCCCTACGCCCAGGGCGTCGCCGAGGCCAACGCACTCGCCTACAACCTACTCGGTAAGAAGGTGCCGCCGTTCATCGAACTTCCGACCATTCCGGTGACGTTGCAGGATCTGATCCCCGCCTACAAGATCGTCAACGGGGCCATGCCACCGGCAAACGTCATCGACGCGATCAAGTCGGCGGTCGGTCTGAAGTGATTCTCGATGCATGAGCAGGTCCCAGCACGCGAAGCGGCACGTACCTCCGATCCTCCCGAGAGCGCCGAACCTCCTGGCACCGGGGTGAGGCCAGACCAGGATCGGGACCGCCGGGTCTCGATCCGCGGCCTGGCCGATCTCTACCGGCACGGCGGAGACCCTCTATCACTGCGCGAGCGAGTCGTCGCCCAGGGCGCGGTGTACCTCCTCTTCGTCCTGACCCTCATCGGCTTCTCCATCTGGGCGCCGGACTTCGCCACCGTCACGACACTGCAGGACATCGGCCGCAACTTCGCGCCGGTATGCGTCGTCTCGCTGGGGATGACGTTCGTCATCATCGCCGCCGAGATCGACCTGTCAGTGGCGTCGACGGTCAGCCTCGCTGGCCTGGTCGGAGCGGTCATTCTCGGCAAGTCGGGAGTGCCCTGGCCGGTCGCGCTTCTCACCAGCCTGGCGATCGGAGCCGCGGTCGGCGCGGTCAACGGACTCCTGGTCGGGTACCTCGGCGTCCCGTCGTTTCTCATCACCCTCGGCACCCTCGAAGGCGTGGGCGCGATCGCCTTGATGGCCACGCACACGTTCTCGGTTCCCATCACCCAGCCGGGGTTCATCGCCCTCTTCGGGCCCGGATCCTTCCTCGGCCTCCCGCTGACCCTGTGGTGGGCGATCGTCGTGATCGCCGGCACGGCCTACCTCCTGCACGGGACGAGATTCGGCCAGTGGGTGTATGCCGTCGGCGACAGCCGGAATGCCGCGCGCTACGCCGGGATCAATACCGCCCGGCTCCTCATGATCGTGTTCATGCTCTCAGGAGTGCTCGCGGCCTTCACCGGCGTGCTCCTGTCGGGCCGCACAACCGCCGGAGATCCGACGTCAGGGGCTGACATGGAACTGACGGCCATCGCCGCGGTGATCCTCGGCGGCACGGATCTCTTCGGCGGCAGCGGCACGATTCTTGGGACCGTCGTCGGCGCCCTGTTCCTGACCGCCATCCAGGTGGGCCTGATCCTCCTCGGCGCCAGCGGTCAGCTTCAGACGCTCGTGACCGGAATCATCATCGTCGTCATCGTGACGATCAACTCGGTGGCGAAGGGGATGAGGCGAGCATGACACCGCCCCAGGATGGCCCCGTCCTCGAGATCCGCCACCTGTCGAAGCGGTTTGGGGCGGTTGTCGGCTGCGAAGACGTGGGGCTGGAGATCGGCGCTGGGGAGATCGTCGCCCTGGTCGGCCACAACGGCGCCGGCAAGTCGACCATCCTGAAGATCGTCTCCGGCGCGCTCCAGCCGGACGCGGGAGAGATCCTCCTCCGTGGTCAACCCACGCGCCTGCACAATGTCCGCGACGCCCGCGAGCAGGGCATCGAGACCGTGCCGCAGGAGCTCGCCCTCGCCCCGAAGCAGTCGGTCGCCGCGAACATCTTCCTCGGCCGGGAGCTCGTGGCGCGGCCGACGTTCCTCCGCTTGCGGGCACGGCGGGCGATGGACGTCGAGGCCCAGCGGCTCGTGGGCACGCTCGGCGTGAGGGTTCCTCACATGCGAGCGAAGGTGGGCTCGTTGTCCGGAGGGCAGCGTCAGGCGATCGCCATCGCGCGGGCCGTCGGCTGGGGACGGAGCATCGTCGTCCTCGACGAGCCCACGGCTGCGCTCGGCGTCCAGGAGACCGCCCAAGTCGAAGACGCGGTCACGAAGATGAAGGCGATGCGGCTGGGAATCCTGCTCGTCAGCCACGACCTCGATCAGGTCTTTCGGATCGCCGACCGCGTCTATGTGCTCTACCACGGAGGCATCGTCGGCAGCGAGAGCACGAGCGACACGACCCGTGAGCGGATCGGCTCGCTGATCCACGGACACACGAATGACTAGCGAGCGCTGGCCGCTGCTTGGCACGTTCAGACAGGGCACGACCGGCGGCCTTCACCGTCGCCGAAGGAGATCTCCGTGAGCAACACCACACGATCGGCGCCACCCCGGGTCAACGTAGGGCTGATCGGGGCCGGATTTATGGGTAAGGCGCACTCGCTGGCCTACGCCGCGATGCCGATGTTCTTCTGGCCGGCGCCGGCCATCCCCCATCGGCGCATGATTGCCGAGCTGGACGCCGCTGCGGCTGCGGACGCAGCGTCGAGATTCGGCTTCGAGCAGTCGACCGACGACTGGCGAGCCGTGGTCGAATCCGAGCACATCGACCTGGTTGACATCTCGGTACCCAACGACGCGCACGCCGAGATCGCGATCGCCGCCGCGCTGGCCGGCAAGCACATCATCTGTGAGAAGCCGCTGGCACGGACGGCCGACGAAGCACGCGCGATGTACGAGGCGGTGACGGCGGCCGGGGTCGTGAACCGGGTTGCCTTCAGCTACCGGTGCACCCCCGCCGTCGTCCTCGCCCACGAGCTCATCGACCAGGGGGCGCTCGGTCAGATCCGCAGCTTTCGCGGGACGTACCTGCAGGACTGGTCCAATGACCCGGACCTGCCCCTGTCATGGCGCTTTCAGAGCGGTATCGCCGGATCTGGCGCCCTCGGCGACATCGGCACCCACGTACTCGACATCGCTCGGTATCTCGTCGGTGAGGTTGCCGGCGTCAGCGCCGTCATGCGCACCTACATCCCCGACCGTCCGATCTCCACCGGGCCCGACCAGCTGGCCGGCGCGCGGAAGCTGGCGACCGCGGAGCGGGGGCCGGTCGACGTCGACGACGAGGTGCTGGCGATGCTGCGCTTCGACGGCGGAGCCGTGGGCTCATTGGAGGCAAGCCGACACGCCCACGGCCGCAAGAACTTCCTCACCTTCGAGGTCCATGGCGACGCCGGATCGCTGAGCTTTGACTACGAACGCCGCGATCAACTCGAGCTGTACCTCGCGAACGACGGCGAGGACCGTTGCGGATTCCGCACCATCTTCACCGGGCCCGCACATCCCTATGGGGAGGCGCTGTGGCCGATCCCGGCGCTCGGAATCGGTTATGGCGAGACGAAGATCATCGAGTGCTACGAGTTGATGAGGTCGGTCGCCGAGGGCGGCGGCGGCGCTCCGAGCTTTCTCGACGGCTACCAGGTGGCGCGGATCTGCGAGGCACTCACCGAGTCCAGCGAGAGTGGGCAGTGGGTTGAGGTGGCGCCCCTCGTCGAGGTCGACGCGCGATGAAGCTCGGCTATCAGACGAATACATGGGGAGGCGTTGTCGGTCATCCGGTGGGCGTCACCAGCATCAAGGACCTCTTCTACCTGGCCAACGGATCCACCGCCGACGCGGTACACGACATCTCGGCCGCCGGCTATGACGGGATCGAGCTATTCGACGGCAACCTCATGCAGTATCGCGACGCGCCGGAGGACTTCCGGCGCCTCCTGGACGAGGCCGGCCTACGCCTCGTCGGCGTCTACAGCGGCGCGAACTTCATCTTCCCTGACGTCCTGGGCGAAGAGCTGGCGCGGATCGAGGTGGCGGCCGAGCTCGGGGGCCAGCTGGGAGCTCAGTATCTCGTCGTCGGAGGCGGTGCGCAGCGGACCACGGGAACCTCCGCGACCGATTACGAGCGGCTCGCCACCGCCCTGGACGCCGTGGACGACATCGCCGACGACAACGGGCTGGTGGCGACCTTCCATCCGCACATGACGACGATTGTCGAGACTCCCGAGCAGGTCGCCACCGTCCTCGCCGGCAGCCGCATTGCGCTCTGCCCCGATACCGGACACGTCATTCTCGGGGGCGGCGATCCGGCTGAGCTGATCGCCCGGCACGCCGACCGGATTCCCTACGTTCACCTCAAGGACGTCGACCTAAAGACCGGAAATTTCGTGCCTCTCGGAGAGGGCGCTCTCGACCTCGATGCCGTGATGACTGCGCTTCGCGAGGCTGACTTCGACGGATGGATCACCATCGAGCTCGATGCCTGGGAAGACCCCGCGGGAGCCGCCCGGGCCAGCCGAGTCGTGCTCGCCGAGCATCTCTTGCGGCTACCAGAGGACGCCTGAGCTCGGAATCGTTTCGCACGCGCATGTTCCTGAGGCGGCTCATCGCTCCGCACCTCCAGCCTGCTTTTGGAGCGGTGGGGTCATCTGTCAGTCGGTGACAAATCGACACCGGTGACGCATGCACCGTGCCGGCAAGTAGAGGCAGTGTCAGAGTGAGCTAACCGGCCGCGGTGGGACATGTCTCACGACTGCTCTGCGAGCGTCTGACGGCCGCGGCTGCGGCCGCGCCGCACCGGCAGGCGGCTGGAGAAGACGGGTCGCCACAGCCGCCACCAGGTCGAGGCGGGCCAGCTCGTCCCGCAGCTCAACCGCCGCCTCGCGGGTTGCGGTCCGCTCGCGTGACGGCATCACCGCTCTGCGTCCCGCGAGCCCGTTGAGCTGTCGCTGGAGCTCATCTCGTCTGCGGTCGATGGGGTGCAAGAGCTCGCGGAGGAGCTCACGGTGTCCCTCCTCCTGCACGGGTGAGAGCATCGCCGCGACCTACAACTAGCCGGCGGCGGCCGTATGCAGCTTCTCGAGCGCGTTCTGCTCGATCTGGCGGACACGCTCGGCACTGACGCCGAGCTGGGGCGCGACCTCGCGCAGTGTCTGCACAGGGCGGCCGAGCCCGTAGCGCGAGCGGATCACGGTCCTCTCCCGCTCGTTCAGGTGGGCGAGCAGATTGGGAACCGTTTTGGCCAGTTCGCGCTGCTCGACACGCTCATAGGCGTCCTGGGCGGGAACGTCGGCGAGCAGCTCCGCCAGGCTGGTGCCTTCGCTCCGCTCACCGACCACGGGCTGGTCGAGTCCGCGGGCGTGGCGGTCAGCGCGGAACAGGCTCTCGATCTGCCAGCGGGGCAGTCCGGCGAGCGACGTCAGATCCGAGGGGCTTGCCTCATGGTGATGCGTCTGCTCGAGCCGGCGCTGGGCGTCCTTGATGCGAGCGAGTTGACGCAGGGCTCGGTCGGAGAGGACCATCGGGCGCGACAGCTCGCTGACGACCTGCTGCATCGCCTGACGCACCCACCACACCGCGTACGCCCAGAACGGGACGCCGCGCTCCGGCTCGAAGCGCTCGAGCGCGCGGAGGAGACCGACGACGCCCTCCTGTGTCAGCTCCTCGCGGTCGACCGCCGTGGACCGGCGGTACGCGCGGGCGACGCCGGCGATCATCGGCGCAAACCACTTCACAAGCTCCTCACGATCCCGCGGGCCGCCCGCCTTGGCGCGGAGGATCAGCGCCCGCTCGGAGGCTTCGTCGCGGGTGAAATGATCCTCGGCGCTGCTGCTCGCTGCGCTCCGGCGCCGCCCGCGCGGCGACCACTGTGAGGGGACGGGTGTGCAGTCCAAGCGAGTCACGGGACGATTCTTGCCCGGGGTTCGCGCCGTCTCCATTGAGCATGCTCAACTTCGGCCGTGTGGAATACCCCACGTCGTGGGTGGGGTCACTGCGTGGCGAGACTTCGGGACGCGGGTCACCCGACCCGGAGCGGAACGGTCGGCATAACCCTGTCTTAACCTGTCAGGCTGGATCTGCGGCCGAGGGCGGGTGAAGGGCGAAGGACGTGGTCAGGTCACGGGAGGGGCCGGGCTCTCTCCGCGCACCAGAAGCGGCCTGCGTGGTGCCCCGGTCCGAGATAAAACGGGCACGGGGCGGCGACAGGGCATTTGACAAGGTGGGCGCGATGGAGGATGGTCAGTACTCAGCGGCCAGATGGGTGGTATCAATGCCTTCCCTGCGGCACGACAACGTCGGCGGGGTGGGGCTTGGGGTCCTCCTCGCCGAACTCCACGACACCGTCGCGTTCGTCGGGCCATCCGGCCGGGTTCTGCTGAACAACCGGGCTGCCGCCGCCGGCGTGCCGGAGAGCCGGAACGAGATGGATCTCGGCGCGGACGCCGTGCGGTTTCGCCCTGACGGGCAACGGTACGAGAGCCGGGAGCTGCCGGTGATGCGCTCGGTCCGGATCGGCGAGGTCGTCCGTGACGAGGAGTGCTTTCGGTTGGCGGCGGACAGCGCTCGCCACAGCCTGAGCTGCCGCTCGGCGCCGATCCGCGACGATGCCGGCGCGATCGTCGCCGCGGTCCTGATCGAGCGCGATGTCACGCGCAGGCTGCGAGGCCAGCGCCAGCTTGAGACTTTGACATCCGTGGTGGGAAACGCCGGACTTGCCGTCATCGCCCTGGATTCGGAGGGGCGCGTCACGGAGTGGGACCGCAGCGCGGCACGTCTGTACGGCTGGAGTGCGTCCTCGGCGGTGGGGCGGTCCATCCGAAGTCTGCTCGAGCCCGACCTCGACGACGAGCGGTGTGCGACCGTCGGTGCTGCCGTGCGCACGCATGGCCGGTGGCGCGGAGAGATCTCCGTCCGGCGGCGCGACGGTGCGCTCCTGGTCGTCGAGGCCACAACGTTTCCCACCCGCGAGTCGGGTAACGAGATCACCGGGTACGTCGTCATCCACCGCGACCTCCAGGACGAGAAGGACGCGGCGCAGGAGCTGAGGGCCGCCCGAGCGCGGCTGACGAGATCCTGGACCGGATTAGCGATGCCGTGTTCGCGGTCGATCGCCGCTGGCGCTATACGTACCTCAACCACCAGGCGGTGGCGTACGCTCGCGAGGCGCTGGAGCGCGAGGTGACGGCGGAGGAGCTGCTCGGCCACACCTGCTGGGAGGTGTTCCCGGACTGGGCCCGGAGCCGGTTCTACGAGGCGTTCCGGGACGCGCTGCGACACCAGCGCGCGGCGCAGATCGAGGACTACATGCCGCGCGCTGACAGATGGCTCGACGTGCGGCTGTATCCGTCGGCCACGGGGCTGTCGATCTACCTGTGCGACGAGACCGAGCGCAGGCGGGCGGCCGAGCAGCTCGGCTACCACGCGAGCCTGCTCGCGAACCTCGACGACGCGGTCGTCGCCACCGACGAGCAGTGCGTGGTGACCGCGTGGAATCAGTCCGCGGAGCGGATGTTCGGCTGGTCGGACACCGAGGCCGTCGGACGCCCCATCAGCGAGGTGGTGTTGACTGGTTACAGCGACGACGAGCTCTCCGGATGACATCGTCGGCGACTGCCATGCGCAGATCGAGGCGACGCGCGTCGCTGAGTCCGAGCTCTTCCGGCTCATCGACAAATACGGCAAGGACACCGTCGTGGCTGCCTTCGGCGAGGTGCAGGACTACGTCGAGGGCCTGACCCGCGCACGGCTCGCCGAACTCCCCGACGGCACATGGGAGACCGTCGACTACCTCGACTTCGACCCCGGCGGCGATGAAGGGCTCGTTGCCGTTCACCTCAAGCTCACCATCGATGGTGACGAGGTCCACTACGATCTCACGGGCTCGGATCCGGCGATCGCCAGCTTCTTGAACGCCGGCGCGGGGACAGCGTTTTCGGGCGCGATCGCATCGGCGAAGACCTTCTTGCCGGAGATACCTCTGAACTCCGGCTTCTACCGGGCGGTGACTGTCGACGTCGGTCCGGAGGGCACGGTGGTCAACGCCGGCTGGCCCGTCGCCGTGACCGGCTCGGTCTCCGGCGCCTACGAGAAGATCATGAACGCCGGATTCGAGCTGTGGTCGCAGATCATGCCCGAGCGGGCGATGGCCGGCTGCTTCAACCTCGAGTACCTGCTCGTGGGCGGCCGCGACGCTCGCACCGAGGAGCGGCCGTACTTCATGTGGTATGACTGGATGGCCGGCGGCTGGGGCGGGCGTCGGGGTCGCGACGGCCAGGATTGCACCTCGCCGGTGTTCGGAGTGGGGCTTGCGGTCCAACCCCTCGAGGGCCAGGAGCGCCTTACGCCCATATTGACCTCCACCCATCAGATCATGCCTGACTCCGGTGGCCCCGGGAAGCATCGCGGAGGCGTCGGCCTGCGCAAGGGCGGCACCCTCACCCAGGTCGAGGGGGCGGTCATGTCCTACTGCTGTGACCGTGCCCGAAGCGTGACCTGGGGCATCGACGGCGGCCTCCCGTCGATCCCCCACGGCGTGTGGCTCAACCCTGGTACCGACAAGGAGCAGTTCCTGGGCGCCAACTTCTCCGGTGTGCCCGTCGCGGCGGGCGACGCCTTCGAGCGGCCCAGCGCCGGGGGCGGCGGCCTGGGAGACCCGCTCGAGCGCGCCGCGCAGGCGGTGCTGGAAGACGTCGAAGACGGCTACGTCAGCGTCCGGCGGGCGGCACTCGACTACGGCGTCGTGATCGAGGAGGTCGATCGCGACCTCGCCGAGTACCGAATCGACCAAGAGGCAACCGAGAAACTTCGCACCGAGCAACGGGCAACACGCACAGACAAGCTCGATGAAGATCCCGAAGCAGTGGCTGAGCGTTTCCGTTCCGGCGAGCTCGACACGCTGGACCTCGTACGTCACTACGGGGTCATCCTCGACTGGGGCACCCGGGAGCTACTGCCGCGCACTACTGAGCAGTACCGCGACATGCTCAGACGGCGTGCTGCAGCGTGCTGGTCGGCGCCGCAGCAATCCGCCAGCTGATCCCAGCCACCGCTAAGGACGACGAGGAGCAGACGCGGCGCGTCGCGGCCCGGCGGCTCCGGCGCTAAGCGGAACCCGTGGGTGCACGTCAGCTGGTGCTGACCTCGACAAGGTCTCTGAGTGGTTGTCGGTACGTGAAGCTCACCGGTATGTTGTGGTCGGTTTTGACTACGGCGAAAGGGAAGAGCTGATGGCGCAGACCAAGGCTGATCGTTCGGCGGCCGCGAAGAAGGGGGCCGCTACTCGTGAGCGCAACCGTAAGCAGGCGGAGTCTGAGGCAGCCGGAAAGAAGGCGGCGGCGACGCGACAGAGCCGTGAGGCTGGGGAGTCGGCAAATCAGGCAAAGCGTGCTGCGCGCGGGGTGATGAGTGGAGCAGCGTCGGCGGTCCGACTAGCCGGAGAAGCCGCTAAGCAGGGCGGCAAGGCTGTCGTGACCAAGGCGAGCGGCGCGCAGCACAGACGCGGCAAGAAATAGCGACTGGTCGAACGCCGGGTCGCTGGCCGCGCCTAGGCGGCTCCGCCGCGTCGCTTGGCTGTCCTGATCGATGCCGACGTTGATCATCGCGGGATTGAACGCGCCCGCGATCGTTCCCATGCCGGTAGCACCGTCGGCGCCCTTCGTGCCTGGCCCGAAGCCGTTGAGCATGGCCTCCGCCGCGAGCGTGTGCAGCGGCATCGCGCTGATGCGGGCGAGTTCAGGACGGAACTTGTCGTTCCCTTCATCCTTGTTGCGAAACAGCCCCACCGATCCGCGCTAAACAGCGCGTGCGTACCTGCCCTCTCCGGCAAACCAGCTAGCGTTCCTGAGCGATGCCATCCATATTCACTCGTATCGTCGCGCGGGAGATTCCGGCCCACATCTTGCGTGAGGATTCCGACTTCCTGGCGTTCCTCGATGTCCGTCCGATTCGCGAGGGACACAGCCTCGTCATTTCGAAGGCCGAGGTTCCGGACATGTTTGATCTGCCCGAGTCGCTGCTTGCGGGATTGCTGCCGTTCGCACGGCCGGTTGCGCGGGCGATCCAAGAGGTGACCCAGGCGACGCGCGTCGGGACTGCCGTCATCGGCCTGGAGGTCCCGCATGCGCACATGCACCTCGTGCCGATCGACGGGCTACACGACCTCGATTTTCGTCGTGCCCGTCCCGCCGCCGACGAGGAGCTCGCGGCCACGGCAGAGCGTATTCGGGCGGCACTAGCAGGCTGATCCGACCCGGCGCGGCCGAAGTCTCTGCCGCCGAGGGCGAGCCGCCGGCCAAGATTCCCGCGTCGTCGGCCTCGTTCAGCGAACGCACGATCCCTAGCGACCGACTGCAGCCTCGGTCGCTCGCGATCGAATCTGGTCCCCAGCTCACCGATCCGTGTCAAATTACGGCGTGGGTTTGGGTCATGGCCGGTTGACCAACAACGTCCAAGCAAGCTGACAGGAGTGTGCGTCATGCCATACGCCGTGGATTTCAACGATGTCTCGACAGTCGGCCTGGAGTCCTCGCCGGCCGTGGCCGCGCTCGCTGGCCTGCGGGCGCACGAGGCCCGCTACTTCAAGAACAAGTACGACCACGTCTTCACGGTGGAACCTGCGAGCAGCGCCAAGACGACCATCGACTGGGTGCACCGGATTCTCAAGGAAGAACGCGACATCGTCATCTCCTCCCGGCCGCTCGAGGCTACGGCCTTCCAGGTCGAGAACATCCGAATCGCCTACGTGTTCTACGAGAGCGGTCTGTCGATCAACGTGATGTACACGATTGACAACCCTAAGAAGCGGGCGGTCGGGTTCAAGCTGTCCGAAGGGATGGAAGTCCCCGAGGAGCTCGCCTCGCGGTTCAAATTCGCGAGGCAGAAGTCAAAGCTGGCCGGAACCATCCGCGGTTCCTACCAAAGGTCACTTCACCTTCCAAACCGATTACTGACCACGGAACCTCATTCCGCCCCGCGTTGCCGATGAGGTCATGAATGCGGCACGAGTGCCGGAAAGCCTCTGCCGATACCTAGAATGCTCGGACGTGAGCAGCAACGGCTTCCAGTCCACAAACCCCGGCCGCGACGTCCAGCGGGTCGGCACCGCGCGGTTCCTCGGCGAGGACGTGGCGAAGATCCACGATCCCGTCTGGGGAGTCACGGGCAGTCTCGGCGACAGCCAGTGCTACCTCGGCGTGCTCGGGAAGGTCGCGGCCACCCAGACCGCCCTTTCGAAGCGCGTGCACAGCGACGAACTGGCGGTGCGGCTGATCGCGCCGGCGTACACGATCGGCATCTCGGACGGACAGCTCAATGGCACTCCGGGCATGCGCTTCTCCTTGATCGGCCGCGAGCTTGTCAACGAGAGCATGGATCTGCACCTGAACGCCAACCGCGTGGCCGGGCTGATCGCCGTCGTCGCGTGCGACAAGCCGCCGGTCGGAACGCTCGCAGCGATCCTCGAGCACAACGCGCCCGCCGTGCTGCTGTCCGATGGATCGATCAGGCCGGGCACCGACCCGCAGACCGGCGAGCGGATCGACGTCATTACGGGGTTCCAGGTCGCCGGCGATCGCGACTCCGCCATCCGCACGCGCGTCGCGTTGCATGCCTGCCCGGGCCAGGGCAGCTGCGGCGGCATGTTCACCTACAACACGATGCAGACCTTCATCGCCGTGCTCGGCATGGAGCCGCTGCAGATGGTCGCGCCGCCGTCTGAGGACCCTCGCCGCCTGAAGGAATTCCCGGACCAGCTGATCGACTGCCTGATCGCGATGACCGACGCCGGCATCACCCCGCGAGACATCGTCACGCCGGCGTCGCTGCGCAACGCCCTGACGGTCACGATCGCGATGGGCGGATCGACCAACGTGGTGCTGCACAGCGTCGAGATCGCGCGTGCCGCCGGGTTGGACCTATGGGATGAGGTGCTCAGCCAGAGCGAATTCAACGCGCTCTCGCGCCGGCTGCCGGTGCTCGTCAACATGCGCCCGTTCGGCTTCTACTCGATGGTTGACATCGATGCCAAGGGTGGCCTGCAGGTGATCGTCAAGGAGCTACTCGAGGCCGGCGTGCTCGACGGCGAGGCGCTCACCTGCACCGGCGAGACTCTCGCCGAGCAGGTCCGCCGCCTCGATCCGCCGGCGCCCGACGGGGACGTGATCCATCCGGTTGCCAAGCCGTACAAGGACACCGGCGGGCTACGGCTGCTGCATGGAAACCTGGCGCCTGCCGGCGGCGCGGTGCTGAAGATCGCCGGCGTCGAGGGCGGGCTCCAGGACGGCGTCTTCCGCGGCCGGGCGCGCGTCTTCAACAGCGAGCACCAGCTGGTCGAGGCGCTCGAGCAGGACCCCGACTCGTTCGCCGACCATGACATGGTCGTGATCCGTTACGAGGGCCCGCGCGGGGCCCCCGGGATGCCCGAGTTGCTCGACCCCACGTCGCGAATCACGGTCCTGTGCCGCCAGCGGAACATCACGATCGCGCTGATGACGGACGCGCGCTTCTCGGGCGGGTCGGTCGGCCTCGTGATCGGCCACGTCGCGCCGGAGGCGTCCCTGGGCGGCCCGATCGCCCTGATCGAGGACGGCGACACGATCGTCATCGACATCAACGCGGACCGCATGGACTGCCTCGAACTCGACGACGCGAACAAATCCGCGGACCGCGCGCAGGCGTGGCGGGCGGCCGGCGATGCCAACGGCGGGGTCCACCCGGACGTGACGCCGGTCTCGAGTCGGGTCCTGACGCGAATGCGCACGTCCGCGCGGTCCGCGCTGCGCGGCGCCGGGATGGCGCCGGGCGAGGGGTCCGGGGCATAGGCCATCCTGAGCCCGAGCGACCGTCCCCGGTGGCTCCACGGGCTACTGGATGTCGGGCAGTGCGATCGCCAGGTACGAAACCAGGAGAAAGGTGGCCACCGCGAACACCACCGCGGTCGGGCCGTTGCCGAAGCCTATTCCGGTGGTGCTCGATGGCTTGCTGATGTAGTCGGCGAACGATGCTCCGAGCGGCCGCGTGACCACATAGGCCATCCAGAAGGCCGCAATGCTGTTTAGACCGAATCGCCACCAGGCCAGTGCCGGGAGCAAGATGACCCCGAAGAAGAAGAATCCCGAGGGCAGGTAGCCCATGCCGAGCGAGATTGCCGTGAAGTCCCCGAGCGCCGTGCCAAGGGCGAAGGTTGCGAACACGGTGGCCCAGTAGAACGCTTCGCGTCGCTGCGTCGTGATGCTGTGGATGGACAGGGTTCCCTCGTTGCGGTGCCAAGTCCAGAACACGGCTGCGAGGATGACCGCCCACAGGATGCTCGTTCCCAGGTAGGGGATGTGAGCGTCAAGATGAAGGAAGTCCGAGATCCCGGTACCGGCGATCGCGATGGCGTAGGCCAGAAACCAGTACGCGAAGGCTCGGTACCGGCGAGTCGCGAACTGCAGGACGAGCGCGATCACGAACAGCGCGACCTCCGTGCCGCCGCCCCCGAAGTTCCCGTAAACCTTCAGGTAGTCAGAGGTGACCTCCCCGCCGGCGGTGGTCAGGATCTTCGCCACCCAGAACGCGAAGATGATCTCGGGGACCTTGGCGGCGACCGGCGCGGGAAAGAAGCGGCCGAGCACCGGCACCTGGCCACCCGCGTGTAGACGGCCTGCCTCGGAACTCGCGGGAGGTCTAGGCCGACGGTTTGCAGAGCTCACGTAACAACCCCTCCACGTCGTGCCACATCGCGGTCCCGACCCAAGCTTAGAGATCATCGACGATGAGAGCCCCATCCAGACCGCGACCTGGACGAGCGCTGGGGGGTATGTGCCCTGGCTTGCGCGTCCGCTCTCGCTCTGAAATGATCGCTGCCGGAGGCCCGGCGCAGCTGGCGCGAGGGACAAGAGGACCGATCGAGGAGGATGTCCGATGGACGCTGGCTCTTACCGGCCACGGGCGCGCAAGGACGGGTTGCTGACCGAGCCGTTGGGTGAAGAGCTGCTGGTATGCGACATCGACAGCGACGCTGCTCATTTGCTGAACGAGACCGCCGCCACAGTCTGGCGCGCGTGCGGCGGAAACCGCGACATCGCTGCGTTGCAGGCGCACTGCGGGCTGGACGAGGACACGGTCCGCCTCGCGCTCGAGCGGCTGAGTGACTGCGGGCTCCTGGAGGATCCCGACATCGCCTCGGGCGTCTCGCGCAGGACGATGCTGCGCAGGGGCGTGACCGTTGGTGCCGGCATCGGTGCCGGGCTACCGGTGATCCGCTCGATAATCGTCCCCACTCCCGCGATGGCCGCCAGCGGGACCACGACGGCCGGGCCAACCACCACGGCGGTGCCGAACACGACGCCCGGAGGAATCCCCGGACCGACCACGACGGCCGGGCCGACTACGACGGCGGGGTCGACGACGACGGCCGCACCGACCACGACGGCCGCACCGACCACGACGGCCGCACCGACCACGACGGCCGCACCGACCACAACTCAAATCCTCTCCTCGCTTCGTTAGATCGTGTAGCGCTCCGCGAGAGCTCGGTCCCCGTTGTCGAACGTGAGCAACGGCGGCTGTGACGCCACGCGCGGCGAGGTGATGAGCGCTCGAAAGGTGCGGTCCGCGATGCGCCGACTCAGGTACTGATCGAAGGCAAGCCACTCGCTGACCCACGGGCCGAATCCATCCGAAGCGGCCGGGAGGTCGGCCAGGATCCGAGCGTAGGCGCGGCTGTGCACGGCGACCGCGTGGGTGCAGGTGACGGGGCCGCACTCTTGCAGCACGCTGCTGCCGGGGATGAACGGGAACGTCTCGGACCACACGCAGGCCCCGAGAAAGCACAGGTCCCACTCGAGGTCCGCAAGCTCGTCGACCACCGTCCTCATCACGCTCACGGTCTCGTCGTGGAACACGGCGTCGTCCTCGAATATCAGGACATGCCTGTAGTCGCGTCGTTGCGCCTCGCCAACCATCTCACGGAAGGAGATGGCGTTGCCGCGGTGGTGGTTCTCAGGAGTTGCCACCGCCGAGAACCGCTCGACCTGCCAGCCAATCTCGAGTTGCTCGTGCCGATGTTTCGCATCCGCCCAACGGTCGACATCACTGTCGAGGTTCAGGCAGAAGATCCCATCGAAGAAGCTCAGCGGATTGGTCGCCTCGCGGATTGACTTGGCCAGAACCCGATTGAAGTTCGCCCCGGCTCCAATCTGCTCGAACTGGTCTCGAAAATGATCCTCAACGCCGGTGGTATCCCACCGAACCTCGTTCCAGCCGATGAGGTAGTTGCGCAGGCGCTCCTCCCACGAAGGGCGGTACGGTGGCCCGCCACGGCGCGTAAATCGGTGAGCCCACCGCACGGCGGGGTGGCACAGCACTCGTCCGCCGGCCCGGCGCACCTTCTCGTGGAGATACCCCTCCTCACCACCAAATCCGCGAAAGCGAGGATTGATGCCCGGCCATGCCTCACGACGGCATGCGAACAATCCGAGGCCGTGCATTCCGATCTCAAACGGCTCTGGCCGGGGCCCGGTGAGGCGATCATGGAGCCCCCACTGCCCGTACATGCCAGCGCCCCAGGTCGGTTCGAAATGAGTAGCGAACGGCTCCAGCGCATCGCTCAGGAGCGGGCCCTGGATCAGGTCACGGCTGTCGGGATGGTCTTCGAAGAAGCGGTCGATCGCGGCCAGGGCCCCGGGGGCGACCAGGACGTGACTGTCCACGCAGCAGACGATGTCCGCGTTGGCCTCGCGGAAGATCAGATCACGGACAGCGGTGCTGTGATATCCGCGAAACGGCACATATCTCAGAGACGGAATCCAGGCCTCCAGATCCTTCAAATCCATCGCACCCGAGCCCTCCGGATGGTTGTCGAGGATCAAGAAGGAGAGCTTGTCGGCCATCTCCGGATGAAACAGCCGGATCGACTGGAGCGTGAACCAGACGCCGTCGAAGTCATCAAAGGTCGCCATCCCCACACACATGCGTCGATGCTCGCCGGGTGGCGTCATCTCGGGGATCGGACCGCGAGCGTCCTCTACCGAATCCAGACGCTTCAGAAGTCCTTCCAGGAAGCCGCGCGCCTCCGACATCAGATCGTTGGCGCCATCAATGACGTGCCCTTGGAACGGGATGCTTGCCATGCCGATCCGAGGATCGCGCGCGCGGCCTCTCCAGCCTCGCCGCGGTCGCCCTCCAGGACCTGGGCGTGGGCGGCTGCCTTGATGATCGTGGCGAGCGCCTGGTCGGGACGCGCGCGACCAGCCACAGCGTTGGCGAGCAGGGCGAGCGCTCCCGCGCCGGGGGTCGCCTCGGAGGGTTGCCAGCGAGCGTTGAGGCGATAACAAGTGACCGCGATCAGCCCAACTGACAGTCGGACGCCGCCGGTGCTGATGCCGAGCGTGTGGGCCGGATGGTCAGAGCCGTTCGGCGCCCCGTCGGCGCGGATCGAGAGCGGCTTGGCGTACGGGTGCACGAGCCCGTCCTGATCGAGGACGGCGAACTCGTCTGAGTAATAGGTGGCACCGGCCTCGAGCAGCGCGAGAGCAAGCGTTGTCTTGCCGCTGAAGCTCGAGCCGGGGATCACGATCGCACGCCCGTACGCCCCGACCACGGCGGCGTGGATGAAGATGTGCCGCGGAGCGCGCAGCGCGACGTGGGCACGAATCTGGGCGTCGAGAGCCTTGAGCGCGACATCCAGATCGGGGGTTGCGACGGCCGGGCCGGCGCCTTTGATCTGGTAGGTCCCCCCGGTTGCGTTGAGCGAGAACCGCATATCGTCCGGCGCCGCCGCGCAGCGGAGCCATCCAGGCGGCAGAAGCGCCTCCGCTTGGTGCCGAAGGCCGGCCGGACTGACGCTAAGCACGCAGCGCACGCCGAATGCCACGAAACCCAGGTCAGATCCCGACCGCGAGTCCACGGTGTGGCGTTCGGCCATGGGGGGTGAGGATTCCACATCGGTCCCTGCCCGCGCTCGGTCCCCGCCCGCGCTCAGTGCCTGCGCGCGGCTCTGGCCAGCGCTCCGTGGCCGTCGCGCCGCAACACCCGGGCGGCATGATGCACCCGCGCGCCGGCCAGCCTCAGGGGTTGGTTGCCATGTGCGTAGAGCGAATCGAGATACGGGCGGCCGAACACGAAGCGGAGATTTCGGTGGAGCTGCTCGGGCCAGACCAAGGCGAAATTGGCCAGGACCCGCGCCTCGTGGACCCGCGGACCCATGCCCCACCGGCCATCTGGGAGCGACATGCCGGCGAAGTGGTGCGCAAGCCAGAGATGGTCTCGCAGCTCGCCGGCGAGGCCGTGCTGATCCATCCGCTGACGGATCTCTGCCCAGTCGATCGCCGAACCGTGTGCAGCCAGCAGACGGGAGAGCGCGAGCAACTGGCGAAGTGGCAGGCCGCCGACCGCGTGGTTGAGATCCTGAACCGCCGAGTGAAGGACGTTGTGAAGCAACTGATGGGTGGGAGACAGCCCGCGCGCACGGCCCCTGGGCATCGGTGGCTGGCTGTCTTCATTGACCCAGAGTTCCGTGCTGTTCGCCCACGCCTCCGTGACGGACAGCACCGAGGGTATCGGCGGGGTTCCAAGCTCGACGTGCAGTTCGATTGGCCCGGGCGCCCGGGCGCGAAGGAACGGGAGCTCGTGAGGAGCAAGCCGCGGCTCGAGAGGACTCGCCTCGTACCCGATTCCGAGCAGAGCCTGGGTGGCCGACAACACCTCGCCCTGCGGTACGAGCAGATCGAGATCGACCATCCAACGGTCACCGATGCCGTCCAATGTGCCATCAACAAGTGAAAGGGCACCTTTCAACAGAAGTGGCACAGTCCCCACCGCATTGAGAGCCTGTACAGCCGCCACCAGCTGGTGGCGTAAGCGAACGTTGCGGATCGTGTTCTCGCGGTGACGCTCGAGCAACACTTCGGCGACGTGTGGCGGTATTGCCTCGCGCGCGTTACGCGCCAAGCGCGAGAGTGCCGGTGCGATGCGCAACTCGTCCGCCAACTCCAACACCGCGGTCCACTGGGGCGACTGCACACGCCCGAGCTTGGCCCGGTTGGTCTGATCGCGGCTATCGCCTCCACCCGCCAGCAGTGCGCGCACGATCTTCAGCGCGGCAAGGCGCGAGTATGGGGAGCTCATCAAGCCTTCTGCACTCAACGAGGCGCGAGACGCCCGTACCACAGCGGAGCGTCGCCAACATTGACCTGAGCAGCGCGGTTGGTCTCGGTGCGCGTCATCTCACGCCATTATGTTTGAGCGCGCCAGTGCAGGCCGTCTATCCGGGGTGAACTCCTACCGAGCTCCTCGATCCCCCAGTCAGCGGCCCGCTCATCGCGCCCCTAGCGGAGATTGATCCAGACGGTCTTGATCTCGAGATAGGCGTCGACGTTGGCGTGGCCCATCTCGCGCCCGATTCCGGAGGCCTTGTAGCCACCGAAAGGCGCGGCCGGGTCGCCGAGGCCCCAGACGTTCACGTACACGCTGCCCGCCTCGAGCAGGCTGGCGAAGTTGTGCGCCTTGGCTACGTCCCGGGTCCACACGCCGGCCGCCAGCCCGTATTCGCTGGCGTTGGCGCGCTGCGCGACCTCCTCGACGTCGTCGTAGGGCATCGCCACCAGGACCGGCCCGAAGATCTCCTCGCGCGCGATCCGCATGTCGTCCTGCCCTTTGAACAGCGTCGGATTGACGAAGTAGCCCGAGCCGTGGGCGGCGTCGCCGCCGTAGACCAGCTCGGCGCCCTCCTCCTGGCCCAACGCGATGTATCCCTTGACGCGCTCGTACTGCTCCTCGGATACCAGCGGCCCGAATTGCGTGGCGGGGTCGAGCCCCGGCCCGACCTTGGCCCTGCCGGCGCGGTCCTCGAGCCGGCCCACAACCTCGTCGAACTGGCTGCGGTGGACGTACAGCCGCGAGCCGGCGTCGCACGCCTGGCCGGTGTTGAAGTAGATGCCCTGGAACGAACCCTTGACGGCGGCGTCGAGGTCGGCGTCGGGCAGGATGATGTTCGCGCTCTTGCCCCCGAGCTCGAGGGTGACGCGTTTCAGCTGGTCGCCGCACTTGCGGCCGATCTCGCGCCCGACGACGGTCGAACCGGTGAACGCCA
The DNA here is from genome assembly GCA_963831015.1 of uncultured Solirubrobacteraceae bacterium. Classification (GTDB taxonomy): domain Bacteria; phylum Actinomycetota; class Thermoleophilia; order Solirubrobacterales; family Solirubrobacteraceae; genus Palsa-465. The sequence goes on from CAWHOM010000001.1 coordinate 119,775, forward strand.
CCTTGGCGACGCCGCGGTGATCGACCAACGATGCGCCCGTCTCGCCGTCGCCGGGGATGATGTTGATCACGCCCTCGGGGAAACCGGCCTCGAGCACGAGCTGCCCGAGCCGGAGCGCGGTCAGCGGCGTTTGCTCGGCCGGCTTGAGCACGACCGTGCAACCCGTGGCCAGCGCGGGCGCGAGTTTCCATGCCGCCATCAGCAGCGGGAAGTTCCAGGGCACGATCTGCCCGCACACGCCGACCGGCTCCTTGCGCGTGTACACGAACGTGTTCGGGACCGTCACCGGGATCGTCTCGCCCTCGATCTTCGTCGGCCAGCCGGCGTAGTAGCGGAAGTGGCCGACGGCCAGCGGCAGGTCGACGCGCGAGGCGATCGAGACGGGCTTGCCGTTGTCGAGCGCCTCGAGTTCGGCGAGCTCGGCGGCGTTCTCCTCGATCAGATCGGCCAGCCGGTGCAGGAGCGCCTCGCGGCGGAGCGGGGAGATCGTTCGCCACTTGCCCGCCAATGCCGCCTGGGCCGCCCTGACGGCCCGGTCGACGTCCTCGGGTCCCGCGTACGCCACCTCGCAGATCGTCGACCCGGTGGCCGGATCGATCGTCTCGAAGGTCCGTCCGTCGGCGGCCGGCGTGAACTCGCCGCCGATCAGCAGACCGTGCGGCGCCGCCGCGATGAACTCGCGCACGCCGGCCGAGGGGGAGTGGTTGGTGCTGGTCATTGGCCCCCGGGTCGACTGTTCGTGTCATCCGCCCCGGGCAGTTCGCCCTGGCGTTCCTGACGCAGCATCTCCTCGTCGAGCGGCAGCCCCTGGTGGTGCAGCGTGTGGCCCATGCGATCGCGCTTGGTCCGCAGGTAGTGGACGTTGTGCTCGGTCGGCGGGCTCTGGATCGGGAGCTGGTCGGTGACCGTCAGTCCGTAGCCCTCGAGGCCGACGATCTTCTTCGGGTTGTTGGTCAGCAGCCGGATCGAGCTCAGCCCGAGGTCGACCAGGATCTGGGCGCCGATGCCGTAGTCGCGCAGGTCGGCGGGGAGGCCCAGCTCGAGGTTGGCCTCCACCGTGTCGAGGCCGCTCTCCTGAAGCTTGTAGGCGCGGAGCTTGTTGAGAAGCCCGACGCCGCGGCCCTCCTGGGCGAGGTAGAGCAGGACGCCCTCGCCCTCGGCGACGATCCGCCGCATCGCGTCGTCGAGCTGCTCTCCGCAGTCGCAGCGCAGCGAATGGAACACGTCGCCGGTCAGGCACTCGGAGTGCACGCGGACGAGCACGTCGGACTTGCCCGCGACCTCGCCCTTGACCATCGCCACGTGGTGCTTTGAGTCGATCAGCGAGCGGAAGCCAACCGCGTTGAAGTCGCCGAACTTAGTCGGCAGGCGGGTCGAGACCACCCGCTCGATCAGCTTCTCGTGGCGCCGGCGGTAAGCGATCAGATCGGCCACCGTGACCATCTTCAGACCGTGGCGCTCGCTGTACCGCACCAGGTCCGGCACCCGGGCCATTGTCCCGTCGTCATTCATGATCTCGCAGATCACGCCGGCCGGCTCCAGGCCGGCCAGCCGGGCGAGGTCGACCGCGGCCTCGGTCTGCCCGGTGCGCTCGAGCACCCCTCCGGCCCTGGCCTTCAGCGGAAAGATGTGACCCGGCTGGACCAGGTCGACCGGTCCCGACTCGGAGTCGATCGCGACCTGGATCGTGCGCGCCCGGTCGTGCGCCGAGATACCGGTCGTGACGCCCTCGCGGGCCTCGATCGAGACCGTGAATGCCGTCTGAAAGCGCGACTCGTTCTTGGCCGCCATCACGTTGAGCCCGAGCTCGTCGCAGCGCTCGGGCGGGAGCGCCAGGCAGATCAGCCCGCGTCCCTCCTTGGCCATGAAGTTGATCGCCTCGGGCGTGGCGAACTGGGCGGCGAGGGTCAGGTCGCCCTCGTTCTCGCGGTCCTCCGCATCGCAGACGATGACCATGCGCCCCTGGCGGAGATCCTCGATCGCCTCCTCAATGGTGGCGAACGCACTCGTGGCTCGGTTCGCGGCTCGGCTCACTTCCCTGACCGGAGTATCGATCGACATGACACCTGCTCTCTGACTCGCACGCAACTCGGTGACACGCTAATCTAGCGAGCGCTCGCTTGTCAACTAGTGAGAGGCTCAGATGATCTGCTCACCGTTCCGGCCGGTCGAGGTGTAGCCCGATGCCTGGCATTACCTCCTACGGCGTCTACCTGCCGCGCGGCCGCCTTGCGCGAGCGGACATAGGCGCCGTGCTCGGCGCCGGCGGCGGAAGCGGGAGCCGGACCATCGCCGGCTATGACGAGGACACGACCTCGATGGCCGTCGAGGCCGCACGGATTGCGCTCAGAGCGCGGCAGAACGGGAACGGCAAACCCATGCCGGTGGAGGCTGTGGTCTTCTCCACCATCGCCCCGGCGTATCTCGACAAGAGCAACGCAGCCACGGTCCACGCCGCGCTCCGGCTCGACCGCGAGGCGGGGGCGGTGGACGCCCATGGCTCCGGGCGTTCGCTGTTCGGCGCGCTCCGCCTCAGCGTGAGCTCCTCCGCCCCGACGCTCGTAGTAGGGTCGGAGATCCGTGCCGGACTGGCCGGCGGGACGGATGAGAGCCAGGCCGCCGACGCGGCGGTCGCGTTCGTGACCGGTACTTCCGGCACCGTGGCCGAGCTGGTGAGCGCCGCCTCCGAGACCGATGAGCTGCTCGATCGCTGGCAGCTTCCCGGCGAGCGCAGCTCGCGCGTGTGGGAGGAGCGGTTCGCCGAGCAGATCCTGGCGCCCATGGCGCGCCGAGTCGCCGATCGGGCGATCGAGGCAGCCGGCGTGTCGCTGGGGGATGTGGACCGGATAGTCGTCGGCGGCACGCACCGGCGGACGGTCCGGCGCGTCAAGGACCAGCTCGCTGCCGGGGACCGGCGCCAGGCCGACCCCGCCGATGAGATCGGCGACGCCGGCGCGGTGGGCGCCGGAGTCGGGCTCGCAGCGGCGCTCGACGCGGCCGAGCGCGAGGAGTGGATTCTCGTCCTCGTCATCTCCGACGGCGCCGACGCGTTCATGTTCCGGACCACCCAGGCGGTCGAGTCCAAGTGCTCGCTGCCGACCGTGGCCGAGCAGCTGAAGGACGGACGGCCGATCCCCTATGCGCGCTACCTGACCTGGCGGGGGCTGCTCGAGCGCGAGCCGCCCCGCCGTCCCGACCCGCCGCGGCCATCAGCGCCGCCGTCGCACCGCGCCGAGCGCTGGAAATTCGCCTTCGTCGGTTCGGAGTGCCGCACCTGCGGCGGCCGCTACCTTCCGCCGCAGCGCACCTGCCTGAAGTGTGGCGCGGTCGATCAGATGAACGAGCTTTCGTTTGCTGAGCGGACCGGGCTGGTGACCACGTACACCGTCGACCGGCTCACCTACTCGCCGAGCCCGCCGGTGATCGCGGCGGTGGTCGATTTTAAGGGCGGCGGTCGCTTCTCGTGCGAGCTCACCGACGTCGACCCCGAGGACATCCGCATCGGGACCGAGGTCGAGATGACCTTCCGCCGGCTGTACACGGCGGGCGGCGTCCACAACTACTTCTGGAAGTCGAGGCCGGTGAAAGGAGAGGTCCCATGAAAGGGATAAGAGACCGCGTGGCCATCGTCGGGATGGCCTGCACTCCGTTCGGTGAACGCTGGGACGGATCTGCCGAGGACATGCTGATCGAGGCGGCGACGGGCGCGCTGGCCTCAGCGGAGCTCGAGCGCGACGCCGTAGACGCCTACTGGCTCGGCACCTTCGCCTCGGGGCTCAGCGGGCTCACGCTGTCGCGGGCCATGAAGACGGACTACCGGCCGGTCACCCGGGTGGAGAATCTGTGCGCCACCGGTACCGACGCTTTCCGGAACGCGTGCTACGCGGTGGCAGCCGGCGCGTGCGACATCGCCATGGCGATCGGGGTGGAGAAGCTCAAGGACTCGGGCTACTCGGGACTGGCGGCGCCGTGGCCCCCGGGGGACGGCACCGCGTCAGGCCTCACCGACCCGGCCATGTTCAGCCTCATCGTTCCCGCCTACCGCAACCGCTACGGGGTCGACGAGGCGACGATGCGCGAGGTCCTGACGCGGATCGCGTGGAAGAACCACCACAACGGCGCGCGCAATCCGCGGGCGCAGTTCCAGCGCGAGGTCAGCCCGGAGAAGATCAGCTGCTCGCCCACCGTGGCCGGCGACCTGGGCGTCTACGACTGCTCGGGCGTGAGCGACGGCGCGGCGGCGGCGATCGTCGTCCGCAGCGAGGACGCTGCCCGGTTCCGCGAGGACCCGCTGTACGTCAAGGCGATCGCGCTGGCCGCGGGGCCGGGCGCGGGTGCGTTCGACTCCGAGTACGACTTCACCACCTTCCCCGAGGTGCGCCGGTCGGTGGCCAGCGCCTATGCCGAGGCCGGGGTGGAGAACCCGCGCGAGGCGATCGGCATGGCCGAGGTGCATGACTGCTTCACACCGACCGAACTGGTCCTGATGGAGGATCTTGGTTTCGCCGAGCCCGGTCAGGGCTGGCGGGAGGTGCTGGCGGGGACGTTCGAGCTCGAGGGCGATCTGCCGGTCAACCCCGACGGCGGGCTGAAGTCGTTCGGACATCCGATTGGCGCCTCAGGGCTGCGGATGCTGTTCGAGTGCTGGCTGCAGCTCCGCGACGAAGTGCCCGATGAGCGGCGCATCCCGAGGCGGGCGCGAGAGCGAGGGTTGGCCCTGACACAGAACCTCGGCGGGTGGCCGGGCAACTGCGTGAGTTCGGTGTGCGTGGTTGGCAGCTCCGGTCCCGCCGCGTGATCGCTGCACGACGTTCAGTTCTCGTTAGGGATCTTGACAACGACGAATCACTCCGTTTGAATGCTGCCAAGCGAACGCTTGCTAGGAGGAGGAGAGGGCATGACGATGACCATGAAGCGAAGCTTTGGATTCCTTGCCGTGGTGGCAGTGGCCGCGCTGCTCGCCGCCTGCGGTAGCTCGTCGAGCGGCGGCAGCGGAGGCGGTGGCAGCAGCGGCGGAGGCAGCGGTGGAAGCAAGTCGCCGATCGTCGTCGGCGTCGAGGCGCCATTCAGCGGTGACTACGCCATCTACGGCGAGGGCTACCTGCGCGGCATCGCCGCCTGGGAGGCCCAGAACGGCCAGCCCACCGTCGGCGGTCGCAAGGTCCAGATCAAGAACATCGATGATCAGTGCTCCGTCGGCACCGCGGTAGCCGCCTTCAGGCGCGTGGCCACGCAGCTGACCGCGGTCCTGGGACCGTCCTGCTCGGCGGAGGGGCCAGCGCTGGCGCCACTGCTGGCCGCCGACCACGTGCCGGCGCTCGATCTCGGGCACGCGGCCTCGATCACGCTCCCATACCACGGCGGGTGGTTCTTCCGCATGACCCAGCCGGACGCGCCGAACCAGTACGCATTCGCCCAGTACCTGCTTCCGCTGTGGAAAAAGCAGGGGATCACCAAGCTCGGACTGATCTACGACACGACCACCACCGACGCCGGCGCCGCTAAGAGCTGGACCCAGGCGGCCAAGAGCCAGGGCGATCAGCTGGTGGCGTCGCAGCCCTTCCAGGAGGGGGCGACGGACTTCACGAGTGAGATCCTCAAGATCAAGAACGCCGGTGCCCAGGCCGTGGTACTTCAGGTCTACGGTCCGGACGAGAGCAACATCATCCACCAGATGACCGATCTGAAGGTCAAGATCCCGATCGCCAGCGCCGAGGACACCCCGTACCCCTTCGTCATCAACAAGCAGACCGGTCCAGGCATCGAGGGCGTCTGGTTCTACTCGGACTACATCCACGGAAGCGGCAAGCAGCCGTTGACCGCGTTCGAGCAGTCGTTCGACAAACTCCACCCGGGACGCATCCCGATGGACATCGACTGGGAAGGCTACCTGGCCATGGACGTGCTGATGCATGCGCTCAAGCAGCCGGGCGCCGCGAGTGGCGGCACCAACCTGCAGAAGGCACTTCAGCAGACGAACCTGCCACTGGGCGACCTTCCGGCGGTCACCTTCCTCCCCAACGGCGATCAGACGAACACGCTCACCTACGTGGGTCGGGTCCAGAACATGAAGCCGGTGTTCAAGAAGCTCCTGGTCCAGCCGCGGAAGTCATTCCCGGATTGGAGCGGCCAGTAGGCAGCTGAGGCTATGGAGGCGAGCAGACGCACAGCGTTGGTGTCGGAGTTGTCGCCCGATGCTCGCCTCCTCCTTCAGCCGCGATTCCGGCCAGTGACCATGCCAGTGAACCTGTGCCAGTAGGGCAGCTCCTGGTCTCAGGGCTCTCGATCGGGGGCCTTTATGCGCTGATCGCGATCGCCTACTCGATCGTCTACCGGAGCACCCGGACGATCAACTTCGCCCAGGGCGATCTGGGCATGCTGGCCGCCTACATCGCGCTCTCGGTGGGCCTGCGGGCGGGCCTCGGTCTGATCCCCGGATACATCGTCGCCGTCCTGGCCGTCGCACTGCTCAGCGGTGGCTTCGAGGTCGCCGCCTTCCGCCCGCTGTATCGCTACGACGGCGGACCGATCTTCGTGATCGTCAGCAGCATCGGCCTGGTGTTAGTGCTCGAGACGGCGATGACGCTGATCTGGCAGGCGCAGGCGATCAGCGTCCCGGCGGCGATCGCGGGCACCGTGTCGCTCGGCTCGGTGATCATCGAGAAGCAGCGGCTGCTGATCTTCGGCTGCCTTCTTGTGCTCGTGGTCGTGCTCCAGTGGTTCCTCCGTACGCGGGTGGGCGTGGGCATGCGCGCCGCGGCCGAAGATCCGGACACGGCCGCTTTGATGGGCGTCGTGCACCGGCGGATGGCGACGCTCAGCTACGTGATCGGCGGCGGTCTGTCGGCGGTCGCCGGCGTGCTGGCCGGCCCGATCCTGCTGCTGACCCCGACCGGCGGCGCCAACGTTGGGCTGATCGGGCTGATCGCCGCGATCTTCGGTGGTCTCGGCAACATCATGGGCGCCCTGATCGGCGGCCTCATCATGGGCCTGGTCAACTCGTTCGGGTCCTACGCCATCGGCGGCACGTACGTCGAGCTGATCACGTTCGGGCTCCTCATGGCGACGTTTCTGCTGCGCCCGCAGGGCCTGCTGGGTGAAGAAGGCGCGGCGGTCAGGGCATGAGCTCCACCGCCGCCCTGTTGACGTCTGCTCAGCGCGGGACGGAGCGCGGCTGGCGGCGGCTCGGCGCGCAGGCAGTGGGCGTCGCGCTGCTTGTCCTGCTTGCGCTGGTCGTCGGCGACGGCTCGCAGTACCTGACTTTCAACATCGAGATAATCGCGATCTATGTGATCGCGGCCACCGGGCTGAACATCGCGATCGGCCTCACCGGGCAGTTCCAGATGGCCCAGGCGGGATTCATGGGGATCGCCGCCTACGCGACGGCGATCCTGGTCAATCAGCACCACACGCCGGAGCTGCTGGCCCTGCTCGCCGGGATCGGGCTGGCGATCGTGTCGGGTCTGATCGCGGCGATCATCACCGCCCGCACCCGGAGCCATTACCTCCTGCTGGCGACCTTCAGCTTCCAGATCATCGAGCTGGACCTGATCAAGAACTTGTCCTCGCTTACCGGCGGCGTCAACGGCACCTCGGCGCTGGCCGGCCTCGACATTGGACCGCTCCACTTCGTCGGCTCGACGACCGGCTACACGGTCTTCGTGGTCATCATCGGCGGCATCGCCCTGGTGGTGATGGACTGGCTCAAGCGCTCCTATGTCGGCCTTGGGATGCAGGGGACGCGGCAGAACGAGCTGGCGACGGCCGCCGCCGGCGGCTCGCCTCGGATGTACCGGGCCGGCGGGATCATCGTCAGCGCGACCTTCGGCGGCGTCGCTGGGGTGCTGTTCGGCCCGGTCCAGGGCTACATCACCCCGGACTCGTTCGGGCTCTCGATCACGCTCCTGTTCCTGATCATCGTCGTGCTGGGCGGGATGGGGAGCGTGCTCGGCGTTGGGCTGGCGGCGATCGTCTTGACCTACGCCCAGCAGGAGGCCCAGAGCGCGACCACCGCCTGGCCGCTCTACTACGGCGCGTTCGTGATGATCCTGCTCGTCTTCACGCCCCGCGGCCTCAGCGGCATGTTCGACCCGGTCGTCCGGCTGGCGCGAAAGCGATTCGGCCCCGTCCCGGTCGACCCGGCCATGAACGGCAACGGACCCGCCGAGACGGTGGCGCTTCCCACCGGCCCGCCCACTGCCACCCCGGAGCGGCTCGCGCCCAGGCGGGAGCCGGCGCGGCTCGAACACACCGGCGGTGCGGCGCTCGAACTGGTCGACGTCAAGCGGCGCTTCGGCGGCGTGCGCGCGCTCGACGGCGTATCGCTGACCGTAGAGGCTGGGACAGTGCACGGGCTCGTCGGCCCGAACGGTTCGGGCAAGACGACGCTCCTGAACGTCGTCTCGGCCTTCACCCGCCCGCAGGAGGGCCGGATCGTCAGCTTCGGAGCGGACGTCACGCGCAAGTCCTCAGTGCAGCGTGCGCGGCTCGGCATCGGCCGATCCTTCCAGCACCCGAGTGTCCTGATGGACTCGACCGTGCTCGAGAACGCGCAGCTCGGGATCCTCTCGAGCCTCGGCTGGCAGCGACGGCTGCGCTCGGCGAAGGCAATGCCGAGCGCCGAGCAGGCCGAGCGGATTGAGGACGCGCTCGCGCTGGCCAACCTGCAGGATCTCAGGGACGTCAGAGCGGCTGACCTGTCCTACGGACATCGGCGCCTGCTCGACATCGTGCGCGTGATCGTCAGCGAGCCGAAGTTGGTCGTGCTCGACGAGCCCACGTCAGGGGTCGGCGCTCCCGGCATCGAGGCGGTCAAGGACGTGATCCTTGCCCTGCGCGCCCGTGGCGTGTCAGTGCTCGTGGTCGAGCACAACATGCGCTTCGTGGTCGAGCTGTGCGACTGGGTGACGGTGCTGGACTACGGCAGGGTCATCAGTCGCGGTGAGCCGGAGGACGTGATCCACGACGAGGCGGTCATCGAGGCGTATCTGGGGCTTGCCGATGCTTGAGATCAAGGGGATCACCGCTCGCTACACAGGCGAGCCGGTGGTAAAGGAGGTATCGCTGAGGGTCGCCCCCGGGAAGGTGGCGACCGTGATCGGCTCCAACGGGGCCGGCAAGACGACCACGCTTCGGGCGATCGTCGGCGCGCTGGCGCACTTCACCGGCGAGGTGTGGGTCGACGGCCAGCAGGTCTCGCGCGTCAAGCCACGGGAGATGTTGCGCCGCGGGGTCGCGCTCGTTCCGGAGGGCCGCGGCATCTTCAGCGGGCTCAGCGTGCTCGAGAACCTTCGCCTGGGCGGGTACACCGAGCGCTCACGCGGCGAACTCGAGACCCAGACCGAGGCGGCGCTTGATCTCTTCCCTCGGCTCAAGGAGCGCCAGAAGCTCTCCGCCGGGATGCTCAGCGGCGGCGAGCAGCAGATGCTGGCGATCGCCCGGGCGCTGGTCGCGCGTCCCAAGTACCTGCTGCTCGACGAGCCATCGATGGGCCTGGCGCCGTCGATCGTCCAGGCCGTGGCCGCAGTGATCCGGGCTCAGGCCGAGCGGGGGGTGGGAGTGGTCCTGGTCGAGCAGAACGCGAGCGTCGCGCTGCGAATCGCCGACTGGGCCTACGTCATGGAGCGTGGCTCGATTGTCCTCGAGGGTCCGCCGGATGTGCTCAAGGTGGATGAGGGCGTGCGCTCGGCCTACCTGGGATGGAGCTGATGTCGGTGCGCGCCGAGTCGCGCGGCGAGCGCACGGCCGACTCGCTGCTCGTCGCTCAGCCCGTAGTCGAGGCGAGCACGATCGGGGACCTGCTCATCCTTACGGCCGGCGCTCACCCCGATCGCGAGGCCTTCGTCTCGCCGTACGAGCGGCGGACCTACCGGGAGCTGCTCGAAAACGCCCGGCAGATATCCGCCGGGTTGATCGCGCTGGGGATCAGCCCGGGCGAGCGGATCGGCCTGTTCGCACCGGTGTCGGCAGCGTTCGTCGAGGCGTGCTTCGGGGCTGTCCTGTGCGGCGCGGTGCCGGTGCCGATCAGCACCCGCTTCCGCTCGGCGGAGCTGCAGTTCGTCCTTAAGGACGCGGCCATCGCCGTGCTCATGATGGGCGGCACCGGATCCGGCGCGTTCGTCGAGCGGCTGGACGGGGTCGTGACCGCCTCCCGGCGGGGCCGGCTCTCGTCGTGGGGGCCGCGGCACATGGTGCTCCTCGACGATGACGCCCCGGTGCACGAGGACTACACGACCCGCTCCGAGCTGCTCGCCGAGGCCGCCGGCGTGGACGACGAGGAGCTCGAACTCAGGCGCGCGGCCGTGCGGCTTCGCGATCTGGGCTGGATGCTCTACACCTCGGGCACTAGCTCCAACCCCAAGGGCGTGCTCCTCACCCACGAGTCGCTCGGCCGCGCGAGCTGCGCGCTGGGCTCGGAGCGCTTCCGCCTGGTGGCCGGCGACCGGGTGTGGATCCCGCTGCCGATGTACCACGTCGCCGGGGTCGCCGTCCTGCTCGCCTCGGTCGCCAGCGCGTCGACGCTCATGACGATGGCCACGTTCGACGGCGACCAGGCACTCGCGATGCTCGAGCAGGAGCGGGCGACCGTGATCTATCCCGCGTTTCCCAACGTCGTCCACGCCCTGATCGGCCATCCCCGATTTGCTGCCACCGACCTGTCGGCGATCCGCCTGATGATCAACGTCGGCAGCGCCTCGGTCCTGCGCGAGTTCCAGCGCGCCTTCCCCTCCAGCGTGCAGATCAGCGGTTTCGGACTCACCGAGACCAGCGGTCTGGTCGTGCTCGGCGATATCGACGATGACGAGGACACGCGGGTCGAGAGCTGCGGTCTCCCGTTCCGCGGAGTCGAGGTCAAGGCGGTTGATGAACAGCGCCGCGAGGTGGCCGCCGGACAACCGGGCGAGCTGGCGATCCGCGGCTACTGCGTATTCGAGGGCTACCAGGGGCTGCCCCAGCGCACCCGCGAGGTGCTCGATGAAGAGGGCTGGTTCTACTCGGGCGACCGGGGCTCGGTCGACGCCGATGGCCGGGTCCGCTTCCTTGGCCGGATCAAGGACATGTTCAAGGTGGGAGGCGAGAACGTCGGCGCGGCCGAGGTCGAGGCGTTCCTGAACACCCACGCGGCGATCAAGGTCAGCCAGGTCGTCGGCGTCCCCGACGACCGGCTCGGCGCCGTCCCCGCCGCGTTCGTCGAGCTGCGCGAGGGGGCGGCGCTGACCGCCGAAGAACTGATCGAGCATTGCCGCACCCGGATCGCGAGCTACAAGGTGCCGCGCCACATCCGGTTCGTGGCCGAATGGCCGATGTCCACGACGAAGATCCAGAAGTTCCGGCTCCGTGAGCGGCTCCTGGACGAGCTCGACCTGACCGAGCCGGACGCACACCCCAAGACACAGGAGAAGACCAATGCCGAAGATTGAAGCTGTCCTTCCCAGCGGCTGGCGCCGGCCGTCGGGCTACTCCCACGGCCTGGCCGTGGAGGGTGGCCGCGAGGTCCATGTCGCCGGCCAGTTCGGCTGGAACCCGGAGACCGGCAAGTGCGTCGAGGGCGGGTTCGTCGCGCAGTGGGACCAGGCTCTCGCGAACGTCGCGGCGGTGGTCGAGGCCGCCGGGGGCAAGGGCGAGGACATCGTCACGCTGCGGATCTACGTGCTCAGCATCGATGACTACCGCCAGGGCCCGATGGACCAGTTCGGCGGATCCTGGATCAAGCACATCGGCAAATGGTTCCCCACGGTCACGCTGGTGCAGGTCGGCGGCCTCGAGGACCCCGAGGCGCTGATCGAGATCGAGGCCGTGGCGCGGGTCGACCAATGACCCGAGAGCAGAACGGCGGCGGGCTGGGCCTGGCGGCCTCGGAGCCGACGCAGAGCGGGCTCGTCGAGCTGTCCTCCGGCATGCGCCTGTACCACGAGCGTCACGGAAGCGGCACGCCGCTGGTGCTGATCGCCGGTACCGGCTGTGACCATGTGTTCTGGACCCTCCAGGTCCCGGCCTACGCCGCCAACCACGAGGTGATCCTGCTCGACCACCGCGGCGCCGGCCAGTCGGATGCTCCCGAGGACGTCGGTACCTACACGCCGGCGGCGCTGGCCGACGACGTGGCCGAGCTGCTCGACCAGCTGGGCGTCGGTGCCGCCCATGTCGCCGGGCACTCCCTCGGCTCGTGCATCGCCCAGGAGCTGGCCCTCCGCCACCCGGACAAGGTGCTGAGCGCCCAGCTCCACGCGACCTGGGCCCGAGCTGACACATGGCTTCAGCGCGCGTTCATCGGCACGACGCGCTATCCGCTCGAGCGCGGCGATCTCCAGGGCACGTTCAAGGTCGTGACCATGTGGATGCTCAGCCCGGTCTACCTCGACACCTGGCAGCCCCAGCGGGTGGCCGACATGGTCAGCGCGGCGTTCATCAAGAACCCGCACCTGAGCGCCGGCGAAGGGATGCTCGGTCACCTGCGGGCCGACTCGGTCCACGACACCCTCGACCGGCTGAGCGAGATCACGGTTCCGACCCTGGTCACGGCGGGCGAGTGCGACGTGTTGATCCCGCCGCGCTACGGCGAGAACGTGGCCGAGAAGATCCCCCGCGCGGAGTTCCACCTGTTCCTCGGCGAGCGCTCGAGCCACGCCTATCCGTGGGAGATGGAGGACGAGTTCAACCGCGTCACCGCCGAGTTCCTGGATAAGGTCGGCTAGCCCGATGCGGTGGTCATGGGGGTTCGTCACGACCGTCGTGGCAGATGTCGACGCCGCGTCGGAGTTCTACGCCGGCGCCCTCGGCCTGCCCGCGGTGGGCGACGGGGAGTTCTCGGCGATCGGGGCCGAAGGCCGGATGTTCGCGCTGGGCGGCAACGCCAGAGTCGCCGTGGTCAGCCCGGTGGGCGAGGGACCGGCGCGCCGGACGCTGAACGAGTACCGCGGCGGTCTGTGTCACGTTGGGCTGGCGGTCGAGCAGGCTTCCTCGGAAGGGGAGGCCGTCCGCTCGCCGCTCGGCGACGGGCGGCTGGTCGGCATCGCCGGTGGGCTCACCCTCGAGCTGGTCGAGGCGCCCCCGAACACGGACACGGACACGGCGGGCTCGGCGGTGGCCGGGCTCGATCACGTCGCGGTGGTGGTACCCGATCTGGACGCGGCCGCCGCGCGCCTGAACGGGCTCGGGCTCGACGAGGATCCGCGGGCGTCGCGGTGGGACTTCCCCCAGCTCCAGACGCGCAACGCTGTGTTCCCGAGCCGCTCGGGCTACCTGGAGATCAACCAGGCGTTCACCGCCGAGGGGATCTTCGGGTCGCTGGCCGCGGCACGCGGGGCGGCGATCGTCGGGCTGACGCTCACGGTGACCGACATCGACGCCACCGTGACGAGGCTCCGTGCCGCGGGTGCGGGGGTCTCTGACCCCGCGCCGGTGCTGGCGCGCAATCCGGCCGGCGAGGACCTCGACCTGGGGCTGAGCGCCGTGGTGTCGATGAAGCACTCGCACGGGGCGAGGCTGTTCCTGTTCGCCCCCAGCTCCAGCGCTCCCCACTACGGCCCGACCCCAAGCGCGGTCAGCTGACCCTCTCGGTCGCCGATGCGATAGCCCTGGTGCCGCCGGGAGGGCGCCTGTTCCTCGCCGGCGGAGCCGGCGAGCCCCCATCGCTGGCCGACGGCCTGAACGCCCACGCCTCGCTCCTGGAGGACATCGAGCTGCTCTCCCTGCCGCTGCGGGGGGTGAACGCGGGCCGGTATGCCGACGACTCGATGCGCGGCCGGGTGCGGGTGAAGGCGTTCACCTTCACCCCTGAGCTGAGCGGGCCGATGGCCGAGGGGCGAGTGTCATACGTGCCCGTCCACCACTCGGAGCTCCCGGCGCTGTTGGCCGATCCCGCGCATCCGTTCGACGTTGCCTTCCTCCAGGGCAGCCGCGCCGCCGATGGCGGCGTGAACCTCGGCCTGTGGGCCGATCTGGCGGCCCCGGTGGTGTCCAACTCGGCGCTCGTCGTGGCCGAGCTCAACCCATGGCTTCCGCTCACCTACGGAGAGACCCGGGTCGAGCCGGGCGACGTCGATCACCTCGTCGCCGGTCAGCTTCCGCCCCGCGGCGCGGCCCCGACCACACCGGGGGCGGTGGCGCGCGAGATCGCCGCCAACGTGGCGCGCGTCGTCCCTGACGGGGCCACTTTCCAGATCGGAATCGGGACACTGGCCGACGCCGTCGTTGCTGCCCTCGGTTGTCGGCGCGAGCTGGGAGTGCACTCGGGAATGATCAGCGACGCGGTCGTGGAGCTGGTCCGCAACGGCGTTGTCACCGGGCGTCGGAAGGAGGTGGACGAGGGCAAGATCGTCGTCACCCAGTGCCTGGGGTCTCAGCGGCTGTGGGACTTCGTCCACGAGAACCCCGGGGTCGAGCTACGGCCTGCGACGTACGTGCACGCCGCGGACACGATGCGCGCGTTCGAGTGCTTCTTCGCCCTCAACTTTGCCCTCGAGGTCGACCTGCAGGGGCGCGCCAACTCTGAGTGGATGGCCGGGACGCGGGTATCGGCGCTGGGCGGGCAGGGCGACTTCATGCGCGCTGCCGCCCGCTCCCCCCGCGGTGGGGCGGTGATCGGGCTCGCCTCGACCGCGGGCCGGCGCACAGTTTCGAGGATCGTCGAGCGAATCCCCGACTCGCGAGTGACGCTGAAGGCGGAGGACGTGGAGGTGATCGTCACCGAGCACGGGGTCGCCGACCTCCGCGGACTCAGGATTGAGGAGCGTGCGAGCCGGATCGTGGCTATCGCAGATCCGGCCTTCCGCCGTCGGCTTCCTGCCCGCCCGGCGTAGCCTCCTCTACGTGGCCCACCCCGGCCGCCGGCCGCAGCCAGGTTCGCGGCACGACCAAGGCGACTGCTGCCAGGCAGAGCAGAACTGCCGTGACGGCGTATGGCCCCCGCAGTCCGAAGGGGGTGATCGCCGCTCCGAGCGCCACTCCCCCGATGGCGTTGCCGCCGTCATATGCGACGTTCCACAGCGTGGCTGCCGTCGACACGGCGCGGCCGCCGAGGCGGACCATGATCAACAAGCTGAGCGAAAGGATCCCGCCGGCCCCCACTCCCGCCGCTGCCGCGCACACGCAGGCCGCAACCAGCTCCGTGCTCCAGGCCAGCCCGGCCATCCCGATCACGCCCGCGACGATCGAGGCGAGCAGCAGCGACTCGGCCTCCCACCTGCCGTCGGCCAGGCGCCCTAGCTGGAGCCGGGCGGCCGCGAAGCTGCAGCCGAAGGCGAGGATCGCCAGCCCGGCGTCGTGAGAGATCCGCAGCGCGAGAAACGAGTAGACCGCGGCCAGCATCATCCCGCCCAGGAAGGCCAGGCTCCCCGGGCCGAGCTCTATGCGCAGCAGCGGTCCGAGCGGCGAGCGCTCGCGCTTGGCGGAGGCCGTCTCGGTCTCGCCGCTGCCGATCAGCGCTGCGCACCCAAGCACGCTGGCGGCCGCGGCCAGGACGAAGGCCGGGGTCGACCCGAGCGCGCGGTTCATCCACAGACCGAGCGCGGGACAGAACACTCCCATTCCCGAGGCCGCCAGCCCGTAGAGACCGATCGAGCGACCACGGCGGCCGCTCGAGGACATGGTGGCCACCAAGGTCGAGCTCGCCACGGTCATCAGCCCGAAGCCGACGCCTCGCAGGACGGTGATCGCCGACATCCAGCCGATCGCGCCGCTGGCGATGTACGCGACGCTCGGCAGGCCGACGAGCAGCGTCCCCCAGGCGAGCAGCACCCGGTTGGTCGTCCACCGCAGCAGCGAGGGGCAGAGGACCTGGGTGCCGACCGTTCCGGCCATGAACACGAACGTGAGCAGGCCGGCGTCGAAGTCCGATCCCCGCCTCGCCGCCAGCAGCGGGACCAGGGGAAGCATCAGGTAGAAGCTCCCGAAGCCGAACGCGGTGGCGATATATACGCGCTTTAGCAACGCCCGGTTCCCCGGCGGCCGGCGACTGGGCCGCGTCTCGGCGCGCGGCGTCAGGCCGACGCCGTGGAAATGAGCTCGGCCGACACGCCGAACCGTCCCGCGCCGAGACAGACGAGGCCAGGCGGCTCGTCCGCCGCCGTCTCGCACCACACCATCCTGCCCCAGATCATCACGTGGTCTCCGATGTCGACCGCGCCCAGGGTCCGGCACTCGAGCGCCGCGCGGCTGTTCTCCACCACCGGATAGCCGCCCTGGGACTGCTTCAGCGGAGCGCCGCCCCACTTCTCGGTTCCTGTCCGGGCCAGATCGAGCGCCAGCTGGGCGTGCTCGGACTGGAGGATCGAGACGGCAAAGCCGTCGCACTGCGCGAAGGACTGGTAGCTCTGCGTGGAGTGACCGACCAGGATGCCGACTATCGGGGGTGTCCGAGAGATGCTGACGACGCTGTTCGCGGTCATCCCCCGGGGCTCGCCGGTGGCCGGGTCGAGTGTGGTGATCACGGTCACGCCGGCGGGCAGAGCGCCCATCGTCGCCCGGAACTGCTCGTCGCTCACGACGCCGACGGCATCGACCTCGCCGATGCTCGCCGCCGCCCGATCCGCGCACAGCTCGTCGATTTCGTCGCTCGCGCCGCTCACCGCGACCGCGGCTAGGACCTGGCCGTCGCGCTTGACCACCGCTGCGCCGCCTCCTACACCGAAGTCGCTGCGGCGGGCGAGGATCGCCTCCAGCCAGGGCGCCCCCCGCATCCCTGCGAGCTTGCCGGAGCCCACGCCCAGCGAGGCGGAGGTGAGGGCGATCGCCCGGGTCTCCTCCTCGAGCAGCCAGGGGGCCCCGGCCATGCGCGTGGATCCGAGGCACCGTCCCGAGCCGTCACAGACGGCGACGGCGATGCGGGCTCCGTGTGCCCGGGCCAGGGCAGTGGCCGAGGCCAGGGCGGTCAGCGTTTGGTCCATGGGTCTGTTCCTTCCTCAAAAACTAGCGCTTGCTCGGGAGTGTCGCGCTTGGTCCTTGGTATGTCAAGCAGGGACCCGCTGGTAGCGCGCCGGGTGGGCCGCTGGACCCGCTGGCCATGGCGTCGGGCTCAGGCGCTGTCGACGATCTGGTCGAGAACCGCGCGCTTCTGAATCTTGCCCGTCGCGCCCTTGGGAAGCGCGGGCCACACGTCGACCGTCTTGGGGGCCTTGAAGTCGGCGATGCTCCCGCGGCAGAAGTCGATCAGCGCGTCGGGCTGGATCGTCTGCTCCTCCTGGAGCACGACGACCGCGTGGACGCGCTCGCCCCAGCGATCGTCGGGGACGCCGACCACGCAGACCTCGCGCACCGCGGGGTGCTCGGCAAGCACGTTCTCCACCTCGACCGGGTAGATGTTGTAGCCACCTGATTTGATGCGGAACTTCTTGCGATCGACGAGGTAGAGGTAGCCGCGCTCGTCGCGACGACCGAGGTCGCCGGTATAGAGCCATCCGTCCTGGACGACCTCGTCGTATTTCTCGGGCGCCCGCCAGTAGCCGGGGACCACGAGCTCGGTGCGTACGACCAGCTCGCCGATCTCGCCCACCGGCACCTCGCCCCCGTCCTCGCCGACGAACCGCGCCTCGACGTAGGGCAGCGGGCGTCCGGCCGAGGCGAGGATCTCCGGATCCGAGCGCATGCCGAGCTCGTGGTCGGACGGGAACAGCATGCTCGCCATCCCCGTCAACTCGGTCGTGCCGTACATCTGCAGGAAGGGGCAGTCAAAGATCTCCACCGCGCGGCGGATCGTCGCCGGCGGCAGTGGCGAGGCGCCGTACTCCAGCTGGCGGATCGAGGAGGTGTCGGTGCGGCCCGCGTTGGGTGAATTCAGCAGCGAGTTGAGCATCGTGGGAACGAGCACGGTGCGGGTGACCCGCTCGCGTGCGATCAGATCGAGCGCACGCTCCGGATCCCACTTGTTGAGGATCACCGTGGTCGAGCCGTGGTAGAGGTTCCGGCAAAGGTGCAGAATCGGCACGCCGCCGGCGGGCATCGTGTGCAGCCACACGTCGTCGTGCTCGGCGCCCTCGCAGAGCGCGATGTGGAGCATCGAGCGCAGCACGTTCTCGTGCGTGTACAGCGCCCCCTTGGGAAGGCCGGTAGAGCCAGTTGTGTAACAGATCATGAGCAGCTCGGCCGGGGTCGGCTCAAGCGGCTTGGCCGTAGCGTGCTTGGCGATCAATTCCTCGTACTCGGAGTCCTCGCCGCCGAACAGGAGCACCCGGGGCGCGCGCCCGCCGCGGGCGCGCGCCTGGCGCACGAGGTCCTCGTAGTCGTGATGGACGAACAGCAGCGCCGGCTCAGAGTCGTCGGTCAGCTGTGCCACTTCGGCCACCGACAGCCGGTGGTTGAAGCCGACGCGGACGGCGCCGATCTTCGCGCACGCGGCGAACAGCTCGGCGATCTCCGCGCAGTCGGGAGTGAGCATCGCGACCCGGTCTCCCGGCCCGACGCCGGTGGCCAGTAGCGCGCGGCCGAGCGCGTCGGTCCGCGGCCCGAACGCACCCCACGTCACGCGACGGCGGTCGTCCACATACGCGGTGCGCTCAGCCCAGTTTTGCTGGTTATGACGGACGAGCTCACCGATCGTGAGCATCGATGATCACTCTCCTTCCTTCCCCGCCGCTACCGGCCGGGGGGTGCTCATGGGCGGATGCTCGTCACGGACGTAGTCCGGACAGGACCAAATCGGAATATCTCTCCGCCAGCTTGCCGGGCGAGGTCTCCCCCTCCGGGTGGTACCACTTGTATGTCCAATTCAGGGCCGACAGGATGAACACCACGGCTGACTTCAGCTCCACCTTCCGGAACTTGCCGGCGGCGATGCCCTTGCGCAGCACCTTCTCGAACATCCGCTGGTACTCGTGCCTCACGTCGACGATCGCGGCACGCGTGGCGTCATCGAGCTTGGTCCACTCGTCGAAATAGACCCTCACGGCCTGGAGGTAGTCCTGAATGACCTCGATGTGCCCGGCGATCAGATCACGGAGGTTCTGTTCCGGGTCGTCGGAGCGGCTGAGCGCCTGCTCTGCCCTCACGATGAACTCATTTCCGACTCGGCGGACGATCTCGGTCAGGACCTCGTCCTTGGAGGAGATGTGGCTGTAGAGGCTGCCGCTCTGAAGCCCCATTCGCTTGGAGATCTCACGCACGGTCGTACGCTCATATCCGAGGTCGGCGAACAGCTCCGTCGCGACGTGGATCAGTTCCGAGTACGTGCTGTTCTCAGGGCGGACCTTGCCGTCGCTGTCCGGCCGCGACGCGGGCAGCGGCAACCGGGTGGTCATACCGTATCCATCCCTATGAGCCTCCTCATGTCAGTTGAGCTTGTCGATTACTGAGGATGCGAAGAGCTCGAGCATGCGCATCTCCTCTTCCTGTGAGAAGTAGCCGACATGGTGCCAGAGGAAGAACTCGTCCACACCGAATTGGTCCCTCAGGCGGGCAACCTCGTCGGCGATCTCGGGCCCCAGGCCCTTGAACACACGCCCCATCGGCACGTTGTAGGGCGGGGTGTTGTAGGCGAAGTCGAACAGCTCGGTGAAGCCGGTCATGAGATCGTCGACCGCGTCCTGGGTCGGTCCCATGACCAAGTGAGCGCCGAGCGCCAGGGCGTCGTTGGGTCCGACGCCGCTGCGACCGGCGTTGCGTGCCTCCTCGAGGTACACGTCGATCGTCGTCTGCACGAACTCATCCTTGGAGACGTAGGAGACGAGCTTGCCGCCCTCGCGGGCCCAGAACTTGGCTGACTCCATGCTGAAGGCGAACGGCGCGTAGACCGGCGGGTGCGGGTCCTGGAGCGGACGGGGCACGATCCCGATCGCGCGCAGTGAATGGTCCTCGTCGACTCCAGTGCCCCAGGCCTTGGTGGGGTTGAAGTCCCAGTGGGTGGTCCGCAGCGGCACCTTCCAGAACTTCCCGTCGATCGAGGTGACCTCGTCGATCCACAGTGACTTCACGATGCGCCACGCCTCGTAGAAGGCCTCGCGGTTGAGCTGGTCCTGCTCGGACTTGTCCGAGGTCGCGCTGGTCAGCCCTAGCTGCTGCGACAGGGTCTCGGCCCACCGAGGGGTGTTGCCCCGCGAGAAGCCGCAGAACAGGCGGCCACCGGTGAAGTGGTCGGCCATCGCAAGGTCCTCGGCCACCAATACCGGATGGTGGGTGGTGAGCGGTATCCCGAGCTGGCCGACGCGGAGGTTCTTGGTGTGCTGGGCGACGTACAGGCCGTACAGCAGGGGGTTGGTGGTGACCTCGATCCCCTCGATCTGCATGTGCTGCTCGGTCATGCAGAAAGCGTGATACCCGGCGTTATCGGCGAACTGCATCTGCTCTAGGAGCCGCTCCAGCAGCCGTTGAAATCGGTCCCTGTCCCGTCCTGGTAGCGAAACGTCCTCGCCGCGCGAACGCATGTAGGGCTGAACCAGGATGTTGAACTTCATACGGTCTCTCCTCCCTGTGATGAGCGATTCCGAGCTCAGCCTAACAAACGCTTGCTCGGTAGACTAGAGCCGCGATAACGTTCGCCCATGGAGTTCGTCCTCTCGGAGGATCTGATCGACATCCGGGACGCGGTGCGCCAGCTGTGCGCTCGCTATCCCGGCGAGTACTGGCGCTCGCTCGAGCCCGACCGCTACCCCGAGGACTTCGTCCGCGCGCTCACGGAGAACGGCTGGCTGGCGGCCCTCATCCCGCAGCGGTACGGCGGCTCGGGCCTGCCGCTGGCGGCTGCGTGCGTGATCCTGGAGGAGATCTCCGCCAGCGGCGGCAACCCGAGCGCCTGCCACGCGCAGATGTACATCATGGGCACGCTGGTGCGGCACGGCAACGAGGAGCAGCGGGCGCAGTGGCTGCCCCAGATCGCCTCGGGTGAGCTGCGGCTGCAGGCGTTCGGCGTCACCGAGCCCGACGTCGGCTCGGACACCACCGCGATCAAGACGCGGGCGCGGCACGTCGACGGCGGGTGGGTCGTCGATGGGCAGAAGGTGTGGACCTCTCGCGCCCTGCACTCGGATCTGATGGTGCTGCTCGCCCGAACGACACCACCCTCCGAGGTGCAGAAGAAGACGCACGGGCTGTCGATGTTCCTCGTCGATATGCGCGACCGCGGACCGCAGCTCACGATCCGGCCGATCAAGACGCTGATGAACCACTCGACGACCGAGGTGTTCTTCGATGGGCTGACGCTGCCCGAGGACGCGCTGATTGGGGTCGAGGGGGAGGGGTTCAAGCAGATCCTCACTGGCATGAACGCCGAGCGGATCCTGATCGCCTCGGAGTGCATCGGCGATGGCGGCTTCCTGATCCGCCGCGCGTCCGAGTACGCGCGTGACCGGGTCGTGTTCGGGCGGCCGATCGGCGCCAATCAGGGAATCCAGTTCCCGATCGCCCGCGCGCACATGGCGCTGGAGGCGGCCAGCCTGATGCGCTGGAAGGCGGCCTCGCTCTACGACCGGGAGCAGCCCTGCGGGTCGGAGGCGAACATGGCCAAGTACCTCGCCTCCGAAGCGTCGTTCGCCGCCGCCAACGTCGCTGTCGACACCCACGGTGGATTCGGGTTCGCCCAGGAGTACGACGTGGAGCGCAAGTTCCGCGAGACGAGGCTCTACTCGATAGCGCCGGTCTCCAACAACCTGATCCAGGCCTACGTGGGCGAGCACGTGCTGGGCCTGCCGCGCTCCTATTGAGCGGCTCTTTCGATGTAATGGACGCCGTACATCGAGGAGGAGTTGCATGCACCGTCGTGTTCGTGTCGTGACCGTGAGCCTGCTTGCGCTGTTGGTGCTCGTGCCGGCTGCGTCGGCCGCTCATCGCAAAGCCGGGCCGAGCCCCAAGCGGGTCACGGGGATCCTGCTGTCGCTCGGTGACTCCTACTCGGTGGGCTGGCAGGAGCTGCCCGGCGGAACACAGGGCTCGACCCACAACGGCCCTGCCGATCAGTTGGTCCCGTTGGCTGGCGCCCGCGGCTGGGATCTGAAGCTCGTCAACCTCGGCTGCGGCGGGGCGACGACGACCGCGATGCTGACAGCGTCAGCGGCCGGGTGTGATCCGAGGGCGCTCGCCCCGGGAGCGGCTGACTACCCCGGCAAGAGCCAGACGCAGGCGGCGGTCGACTTCATCAAAAGTCACCGCCACGAGGTCAAGGTCGTCACGGTCTCGATTGGCGGCAACGACATCGACGGCTGCCCGACCCAGCCCGATCCCACGGGCTGTGTTATCGCGAACATGCCCAGGGCGATCAAGAACCTGACGATGATCGTCAAGCAGCTGAGAGCGGCGGGCGGTCAGCAGACGCGGATCATCGGCTCAACCTACCCGGACGTCGAGTTGGGGCTGTGGGTGCATCCGACGGTCCTTGGCGCGAACACGCTGGCGCTCGTCCCCGGATCGATCAGCGCCTTCCGAGGCGACATCAACCCCGGCCTCAAGAAGGCCTATGACACCGTCGGCGCGGCGTTCGTCGACGTGACCAAGGCGACCGGTGCCTACGGTCCGTTCCTCGCCACGACCGACCCGCCGTTTGGTCAGATCCCGGTGCCGGTCGCCAAGGTCTGCACCTTGACCTACTTTTGCGACGGGACCTTCAACATCCACATGAAGACGCCCGGTTACCACATCATCGCCGCGCTCGAGGCGAAGACGCTGCCGAAGCTGAAGTAGCGAGGTCGCTGCCCCGGGCCGAGGCTCGCACCGATGTGCCTACTTGATCGCGGCGTTCAACGCTATGCGTGCGGTCGAGCGATCCGTAGCTGTTGCCGTGAGCGAGACCGGGAGGGTCTTGAGCTTTCCTGCTCGGACTTCGCTCGTGAGTGTTCTCGTGACGGTGATCGCGGGCTCTGAGATCAGGAGCTCAACTGTCCGCGTCGGGTTCGCGAGCGTGATTTTGAGGTTGCGGTGGCTGATCCGGGCGCCGAGCGTCTCCCGTCCCGCGCGTGTGGTCACAGCGATCCCGTCGAGGGACCCGTGCGGCGCGCGTGAGACCTTCAGGCCGTTCGCCGAAAGGATCGTGATCGCGTGGATCTTCGGGCCGCCCGAGGGCGCGTTCAGCCTCAAGCTGAGCTCGGGATGCGCGTTCCCGATTCCGGTTACCTTGGCGGACGACCCGGTAGTGACGCGGCGGGGGCCGATGTAGGCGCCCCCGGAGGCGCCCACAGCGACGCATCGTGAGAAGGAGCTGCACGATACGTCGTTGAGCGTGTTTGTGCCGCGGATCGGGGCGAGCGTCCACCCACCGCCGACCGACGGATCGCCTTGCACCGCGTCGGGGCCATCGTCGACCGCAACGCAGAAAGTGGTCGACGGGCACGCGATGCTGGTCAAGTTGTTGGTCGGGTCGATCGTGAGGGCCACGAGGTGGCCGGGCGATTGTGGATCGAACGTGATCTCGCGGTGCGGATCGATCGCGGTGCACTGTCGGGCAGACGGACACGCCATATCGGTCAGGTTGCTGTTGTACTGCCCGTTATCGATCGTGGCCGAGGTAACTACGCCCGGCGAGGTCGGGTTGAACGTCTCCTCGCCCCCAAAGTTGTCGAGCGCGGTGCACTGTCTGACCGACGGACACGCAACTGCCTGCAGGTAGTCGTAGTAGATCGAGGCGACAGCGACCTTGCCGGGCGCCCTTGGGTTGAACGTCGCCTCTTGCCCGTTCTGATCGACCGCGGTGCACTGTGCGGGGGACGGACAGGCCAAAGCGCCGTTGATGCCGGAGTTCCCGTCGTCGATCCTCATCGGGATGGGGTTGCCAGGCGAGGCCGAGTCGAAGGTCACCTCCCGCCCGTGCTGATCGACCACGGTGCATTGCCCCGAGAGGAAGCAGACAGCGCCCACCGGCCCGCCACCGCCCTCGTCGATGGGCGTCGGCGTGGGGTGCCCCGGCGACGCCGGGTCGAACGTCACCTCCTGCTCCGCCGCGTCGACCGCGGTGCACCGATTCGTGGACGGACACGTGACGCCCAGCAGCAGGCGGCCCCGGTTCGTGTCGATCGGGACGGGCGTTTGCGAGCCGGGCATCGCTGGGTTGAACGTCGCCTCGCTCCCGGCCTCATCGACCGCCGTGCACTGTCCGGCGGATGCGCACGCGATAGCACCGTGGGCACCGAACGTCGAGCCTCCGGCGTCGATCAGCGACGCGCCCGGGTTACCCGGGGAGGCCGGAGCGAACGTCACCTCGCGCCCGTCGTAACCAACAGCCGTGCACTGATCAACGGACGGGCACGCAACGGTGGCCAGGCCGGCGCGACCTCCGTCGATCGAGGCCGGCGGGCGGGACCCAGGCGCGGCCGGGTTGAACGTCACCTCCCGCCCACGCCCATCGACCGCGACGCATCGACCGCTGGAAGGACACGCGACTGCCGTGAGGCCGCCGCCGCCTCTGTCGATCACGACGGGAGCCGCGTTGTGAGTCGAGGTCGGGTTGAACGTGACCTCCCGCCCACCGTCATCGACCGCGATGCATTCGTCGACTCGCGGGCACGCGACAGCCGTAAGGCTGCGAAGGCCGGTCCCGTCGATCTGGGTGAGGGTGTGGCTACGTCGTGACGTCGGTTTGAACGTCACCTCGGCCCCCCAGCCATCAACCTCGACGCACCGGCGCGCAGATGGACACGCAACCCCTCCGAGGTCGTTGTGGGGATCGATCACGATCGGGATGGAGCCGCCCGGCGAGGTCGGATCAAACGTCACCTCCCGACCGGCGGCATCGACGGCGGCGCAGCGAGTCGCCGACCAGCAGGCGACGCCCGTCAGACCGCCGCCGGCTCGATCGATCCTAACCGCGCCGGGGTTGCCCGGAGAGGTCGGATTGAAGGTGACCTCCTGCCCGGGACCATCGACCGCGGTGCACTGGTCAGCGCGCGGGCACGCAACGGCCCAGAGCCCGTTCTCGCCATTGGCATCGACCGCGATCGGGCCCGACCACGACGCCGCTGCGAAGGCGATCCCCGACAGACAGAGCAGCAGCACCAGGATCGACGCGCAACTCCCAAGCACCACGAGAGACAGCCGAGGCCACGCCGACGACGAACTAGATCCGGGTCGAGGAACGCCTAGCAGCGCATCGCGTCGGCTCGCCCACGACAGGCCCATCCGGCAATGCTCTCACGACCAGGTGCGCCCCGCAGCCTGGGCGGCGCCGGTGCCTAGCCGGAAGCTCCGAGGCAACGCGGGAGCGCGGGAGCGCGGGAAGTCTTGTGCAGTCGGCAGAAAACCTCCGCGTTCAGCGGTCGCGGATAGGATGGCTGCGCCCTACGACCGAGGAGGGGTGCTGGCTGTGAGCGAAGTGGCTGGTAGGCGGATGACGGCCGAGATTGAGGGGGATTTCGTGGTCTTTCTCATTGGTGCGCGTCTCAGCAGATTGCGATTCGCGCGCAGCCTGATCGACCTGGGTGGCCGACGCGGCATGAAGTACATGCTCGACTATCTCGTCGCTCAGCCGGAGAAGGGACTGCTGGCATACGAGATGGGCATCCCCACGATCGTGCAGTATTGGCGGTCCTTTGAGCAGCTGGAGGCATTCGCCTCGGACAAGGACGATCCCCACTTGGACGTGTGGCGCAAGTACTGGCGCCGCGTGGGCCGAAGCAGCCGCACCGGCATCTGGCATGAGACGTACCTGGTCAAGGCGGGGCAGTACGAGGCTGTCTACGGAAACATGCCTCCGCACGGGTTGGGCAAAGCAGGGCGGCTGGTGCCCGTGTCGGAGTCGTCGAGTGCTCGCGGTCGGCTCGGGGCGCTCAGCGTTTGACCTTGCGAGCGCTCGTGCAGCGCTTGCGCTTTCATGCAACTGGAGTGATGCGAAGCTGGGGTCGATGCTGGGATTTCGGCAAGGAACAGTGCTCTGGTTTGGCGGTGGCCCGCTGAACGCTGGGGACCGGGGCAAGCCTTGAGGAGGTTGCCGGCGTGGGCGCGAGTCGCGGGGGTCATGTTCGGTGTGGGCTGGGGCGCGAACCAGTTCTCCTCCCTGCTATTGGCCTATCGCCTTCATCGAGGTGTGGCTGAGAGCACTGCTGATGCTTTGTTCGGTGTTTATGCGCTAGGGCTGATCCCGGCGTTGCTGGTGATCGGGCCGGTTTCTGACCAGCGCGGCCGTCGCGGGATCGTGCGCTTGGCCGGCGCGCTCTCGATCGTGGCGTCGCTCGCGCTGATCGCCGGCGAGCATTCGCTGGCCATGCTCTATCTCGGCCGTTTCCTCGCCGGCGTCTGCAGCGGCGCTGCGTTCGCGGCCGGGACGGCATGGATGAAGGAGCTATCGGCAGCGCCCTACGATCCGCTTGCCGGCGAGCAGGCCGGGGCCAGGCGCGCCGCGATCGCGCTGTCAGCCGGTTTCGGGCTCGGGCCGCTGGTGGCCGGATTGCTGGCTCAGTGGGCCCCGCATCCACTGCTGACCGCCTACCTGCCGCACCTCGCAGTCATGCTCACGGCGCTGGTCCTCGTCATCGGCGCGCCTGAGACGATCACCCAGCCATGTCGTCAGCTTTCGCTGCGTGGCCTGCTGCGCGTGCCCGCGGCGGCCCACATCCGCTTTCGAAGAATCGTCGCGCCCAGCGCCCCGTGGGTGTTCGCAGCGCCATCGATCGCCTTTGCCGTCCTGCCCGGACTTGTGGCGCACCGGACCGGCAGCTTCCAGGTCGGCTTCGCGGCGATCGTCGCCGGCCTGACGCTGGCGCTCGGGGTTCTCATCCAACCCGTGGCACGTCGACTGGACCGAGCCGACGACGTGCGTGGCACGCTCGCCGGTCTGGGCGCGATTTGCGCCGGAACGGCGCTCGGTGCCCTGGCCGCCCACCAGCAGAGCTGGCCGCTGGTCATCCCCGCCGCCATCCTGCTCGGCTGTGGTTACGGCCTTTGTCTTGTCTCAGGCCTGCTGGAGATCCAGAGGCTGGCCACCTCCCAGGACCTCGCGTCCCTGACGGCCATCTACTACGCGCTGACCTACGTCGGCTTCGCCGCCCCGATCGTGCTCGCCGAACTCGAACGTCTGACCAGCGCTCCGACGCTGCTGCTGCTCACCGCCTTGGTCCTGCTGCTCACCATCGAAGAGGTGCACCGCGCCCAGGTGTAGGCCCTCAGAGCGACGCCGGTGATCCCGATCTCGCCTATTCCGCGCGCGCCCGCCGGGCATGCGGATCGGGGATGTCGGTCCACATCACCTCGCTCACCGGAACGTCCGTGTGGACAGGCACGTGTACTCGAGTCCTACGCGCGGAGATCCGCCCAGACGGTCTTGCCGTCGGCGGTTACTTCAACCCCCCATTCGGCGGAAAGGGCTGCGACGAGAAGCAGCCCGCGCCCTGAGTCCGCGAGTGGGTCGCGGGGACGGACGGTCGGTCGAACGGCGCTGCTGTCGCGGACCGAGAGGCGCACGCCGGATTCGTGCGGACGGGCTGTCACCGAAAACGGCGAGCGCGCGTGAAGGATCGCATTGGCTGCCAATTCCGTGACGACGAGGCGAGCATCATCGATCAACGTGGCGCGTAGATTGGTTTTGGCGAGACTGTCGGTGACGAACTGACGCGCAGCTGGTGCCGCGGCGAGGTCCGCAGGGAAGTCTGCCGAGACCTCAGCGCAGGCTGGCCATGGTGTGCCGAGGTTGTTGCGGCCCGCGGGCTCCACGACAGCGGAGTGGAGATGGCAGATCTGCTGTAACGCCTCTGCGTGTTCGGCTCCGTTCACCGACTCGCTGTGGTACCCGCACAACAAGTCGAACTGAAGCTCACGCCCGAGCTCATTCCACAGCTCCTCAAGCTCGATCGCCGCCAGCACGTTTCCAGCGTCCCAGAGGAGCGCGACCATCTCGCCGTAGGCACGGACCGGTCTGCCCGTGTCCATGGCTTGGCGCACGATGGACCCGATCACGTGTCGAAATGCATCGCGGTCGATGCGCCCCTCGATCACGAAGGTCGCAATTGTTGCCGCAGCGTCGAGCAGGATCAGCGTGCCGTCAGAGCAGCCCGTCGCCGGATCGACTCCGGCGGCCTCCATCTCGGCCTCGATCGCGCGGCGGTGGCCCTCGGTCGCGATCACGATTCCTGCCGCGCCGGTCCGAGCAGCGCGCGTGAGATACCTCCCTACCGTCCGGGCGAGCTCCGACTCCCGCTCATAGAAATGGACGACATGGTCGCTTGCGTCAAGCGCACCAGCGTCCAGCTCGACCTCCATGTCAGCCTCTCAGTCTGCGAATGTCCCCGAGTCAGCATCTTAGCCCGCCAGCACCCACCTGGTGGCGCGCTCTGATGGCGCGCGGTGACTCGTGGTCGCGTATCGGCGGGGATGGTGAAGTCGAGGATTGTTCGGGCCACGAGTTCGGGATCGTCGAGCATGGAGACGTGTCCGACTGCTGGAAGCGGGATGAGTTCGGCGCAGGATGCGGGCTTGCCGCTCGGCTCTCAGAGGACCCGTCAGAGACGACGAGCCACCACGCCGGCGCGTGGAGGGCCAGCGGCTCCGGCGCTAAGCGGAACCCATGGGTGCACGTCAGCTGGTGCTGACCCCGCGAAGGTCTCTGGAGTGCGCGACGGTGTGAAACCTGACATCCGGAGGGGCCTCGGGCGGGTAGCTCACGGCATGTACTTGCGTTCGCAGGCCTGGATCCGATCGGTATGGGTCCCGGCGGCGGTGACGCACGCCGCGAGCTTGTTGGCGGTCCGGAACTGAGCGTTTGCCCGGGCGATCGCTCGATTGGCCTGGACGGTGGCGGCACGCGACGGCCCGCCGGGGGCGGTGCTCTGCGTGACCTTCGTCAGCGGCGGTGGGGGAGAGGAGCCGATGGCGCCCGACACGCCGGTTGCGACCACGAAGGCGATGCCGACCCCGGCGACCGAGGCCAAGAGGCCGCTGAACCGTAGCCGCGACAGGACGTTCCGTACCGCGATGCCGCCCCAGACCAGGCCGGCGATCGCAAAGCAGGCACCGAAGATTGTGACCTCGAGCCTGCCGGTGCTGGAAGACGAGCCGTAGACGAGCTGACCGTCACCGGCGCCTAGACCGAGCGCGATGAACGGCGCGCCGACCGCGATGAACATCACCGGGGCCAGAATCGTGCCCGCCATCCCGGAGAGCGCCGCCCCGCCGACCGCCACGAAGATCCCGCCCGTGAGCATGAGCATCCACCAGCCGGTGCCACTGGCGCAGTGCGGCACAGGGCCACGGTGCGCCGAGTAGCCGGTGGTCGAGCATGACCCGTGAGCGAACCCGTGAAAGATCCCGAGGCTGAAGAGCGCGACCCCGAGGCCCATGACCGCCAGCCCGAAGATCAGGCTCGGATCGGCTGTGTATGTGGGTCTGACCCGCCGTCCTGCTCGTGATGTCGCTGCTGATGCCCTCATCTTGATTCCTCCGTGCGTGCTCGTGATATGACGTGAGCAGCACTGTGAGTCACGCCGGCAACGGCGCACCAAAGAACCACCAAAGAGAGGGAGTCAGTGCGGCTTGTCTGGGACTTATCCGGTCGGCACGCCGTTTGCGGGCGGTGGCGGCTGCGTTGCCGTGTAAGGGGCGATTGCCCCGGCGGGGCTCGGGTCAGTCGTGAGCGGTTGGCCGATCTGCACCACCTTGCCGTTCTCGATCTTCGCCATCGCGGCGCCGCCGTAGCCGCCGTGCTGGGTCTTTGAGTAGCGGAAGGGGACAAGACCCGGGCCCTTCCAGCTGGCGCCGTGCTGCTCGACCGCGTCGACCAGTGCCTGGCGGGTGAGCTTCTTGCCCGCCGCCTTGAGCGCTTGAACGAGGGTGTAGGCGTTGGCCATCCCGTATTCGACGTTGCCGTCGAACGGCGCGCTGGAGTCGTACTGGGCATGGATCTTCATGAACAGCTGGATCCACGGGTTCGAGGTGTCACTCGAGGAGGGGAGGTATCCGTCGGTGATCGCGCCTTCGATCAGGGCCGTTCCGGACACCTTGCCCTTGGAGACCGTCTTGAGCAGTCCGCCGACCGTGGTCGGGTCGATGCCGACGTTGGAGACGACGAGCTGTGGCTTGTAACCGAGAGTGAACGAGGTGAGCTGGGCGATCGCGGTGTAGATCGGCACCGTGAAGTCGATCATGACCTTCGCGCCGGAGGACTTAATCGCGGTGACCTGGGCGGCCAGCGTGGTCGTCCCGGACTGGTAGGCCTGCTTTGAGACGATGTCGGCCGCGGGGAGCTCGGCCTCGATTCCGGCTAGGCCGCCTTGACCGAAATCGTCGTCCTGGTAGAGGACGCCGACCTTCTGACCCGCGAAGTGCTGCTTGAGATACTGGCCGAGGATCTTGCCCTCGATCGTGTAGTTGGGCTGCCAGCCGAACGTATCGGGCTGGCTCGAGCCTTTGTCCCAGCAGGGGCAGCCAGAGGCGACGAACAGGTCGGGGATCTTGGACGCGTTGAGGTAGCCGACCACCTTGGTGTGCGTCGGCGTGCCGAGGCCCTCGAAGATCCCAAATACCTTGTTGCGCAGGACCAGCTGGTGAACCACGTTGACCGTGTTGGTCGGGTTGTAGGCGTCGTCCTTGACGATCAGGTGGATCTTTCGTCCGTACACGCCCCCGTGGGCGTTGACGTAGTCGAAGAATGCGTTGGAGGCGGCGGCGATCTCGTCGTAGCCAGGAGCCGCGGGCCCGGTGAGCGGTTGGTGTGTGCCGAACGTGATGCTCGTCGGTGTCACGCCCGGTGCGTTGCTCGAGCTGCTGCCCGAGGATCCGCAGGCGCCGAGTGCTACGGCGGCCGCCGTCATCACCACCGGCAGGCTGAGCCGTCTGATCCTGCGCGCTTTCATCTCTCTCTCCTCTCCCGTCCCCTCTGCGCGAACGCCGGCGAGACGAGTCAAACGATTTGAAACGCCAGTGCGTTTGCGTTTCAAATACTAAAGTTTGGTGATGGTCAACGCAACGGTGTCTTGACGGAGATCTCGATCGCGAGGCGACGGGGTCGGCCGCCCACCGCCTCCCGCGAGGACGTGCTGCGCGTGGTCACCGAGCAGTACCTCGAGGGGCGGCGGGTTGACGTCACCGATGTCGCCGCCCGGCTCGGCCTCGGGCGGGCCACGATCTACCGATGGTTTGGCTCGCGCGAGGCGCTGTTGGGCCAGGTGGTCGCCGAGCAGCTGGAGCTGCTGGTGTCGCGCAAGCGCCTCGAGGTGCGGCGCCGCGGCCCCGCCGGATTGCTGGAGGTGCTTGATCGCGTCAATCGCACACTCGCGCGCTCGTTCGCGCTGCGCCGACTGCTCGAGCAGGAGCGCGACAGCGCGATGCGGATGCTCACCTCCAGCGCCGGCACTGTCGAGCCGCGGGCGGTGGCGTGCATCGAGAGCCTGATCGACGCCGAGGTGGCCCGCGGCTACGAGCCGCCCGTCGACCCGGCAACCTTGGCCTACGCGCTGGTGCGGCTGCGTCACGCGTTCCTGCTCAACGATGCTGCGTTCGACATCCGCGGCGATTACGAGCGGCTCCGCGAGGTCTCGGCCGCGCTGCTTGGCCTGGCCCCGGTCAGCCGCTCCTGAGCCCGCGCCACCGCAGCCGGTCAGTCGTTCCTGAGCCCGCGCCACGGGACCCGGTCGAGCAGAGCGCGCACGCCCCCCTGAATTCCACTGGGCCAGATGAGCATGGCCGCGATCAGCACGATGCCGTAGATCGCCAGGGGCAGGTTGTTGGACACCCGGTTGGGGAGCGAGAACCCGTTGGCGATGTCGTTGCTCCAGCTCGGCAACAGGACGAGCAGGGCCGCTCCCCACACGGCTCCCACCAGCGACCCGAGGCCGCCGAGCACCGCGCCGGTCAGCAGCGAGAGCGAGAGCTGCAGCGGGAACGCCCCGGGCTGCGCCAGCTGTAGGACGAGGCCCAATAGCCCCCCGGCGAGGCCCGCGCACGCGGCACTGATGACGAACACGACGGTCTGCAGGCGCGCGACAGGCAGTCCGCACAGGGACGCGGCGATTTCGTCCTCGCGGACGGCGCGCAGCGATCGGCCCGCGCCGCTGTGGATCAGGTTGTAGAGCACGAACAGCACGGCGAGCGCGCCGGCCAGCGCGATCCACGCCTCCCAGCGCTCGAGCGGGAAGTTCGAGCCAAGCCAGCCCGGGGGGGTCGGCGGATTGATGACGAGGCCGTTCTCGCCCCCGAAGGTGTGGGGGAAGCGGTCGGCGAGCGCGGGAAGGCCGACCGCGAAGGCCAGCGTCGCTCCCGCCAGGTATGGGCCGCGCAGGCGGCTGGCGGCGACGCCGACGGGGACACCGATGGCAGCCGTCACCGCGACCGCGCCGACGAGGGCCGGCAACGCCGACCAGCCCTCGTTGCCGATCAACAGCACCGTGGTGTAGGCGCCGACGGCCATGAGCGCGCCGTGACCCAACGAGATCTGACCGGCGAGTCCGGCGAGGACGGTCAGCCCGGCAAGCGCGGCGAAGTAGTAGGCGCCGTCGGCGATCTGCAGGTCGTTGTAGGCGCTGACATACGTCGTGATCAGGGCGAGGACGATCGCCGCGAGCGCCACGAGACCGAGCGAGCGCAGCAGCGTTCGCCGCTGGAGGGCGCCGGACAGGGCGTTCACACCCGCCGCTCCTCGCTGGCCGAGAATAGCCCGGTCGGCCAGACCATGAGCACCACGACCAGGATGACCAGCGCGGCCAGCGGCACCAGCGATGACCCCGCGTAGCCGGAGACATACGACAGGGCGAGCCCCAGCGCGAGGCCTCCGACGACGGCGCCGGGCGGGCTGTCAAGCCCGCCGAGCACGGCGGCCACGAAACCGCTGATCAGGACCGGATCGAAGCTGTTGGGGCCGAGGAACACCGATGGCGCGATCAGCACGCCGGCCAGCCCGCCGGCGACCGCGGCCAGCCCCCAGCCGAGCGCGAACATGCGCGCCACCCGGACGCCGAGCAAGCGGGCGATCTCCGGCCGAAACGCGGCGGCGCGCATCTGCAGGCCCACGGGCGTGGCCTTGAACAGCAACGCCAAGCCGAGGGCGAGTACGACGACGACGAGCACGATGAACGTGTCGTTGGGCGTGAACAGCAGCGTCGTATGACCGACCTCGTATCCTCGCAGCGAGAATGCGGCGGGGAACGACCGCGGCGTGTTGCCCCAGATCATCCCGCCGGCGGCGACCAGCAGCGTGTAGATCCCCAGCGTGACGATGACCGCGTTGAGGGGCGGGGCGTTCTCGACGAGGCGGATCGTGGTCCGTTCGATGATCGCCCCGAGGACAAATCCCGAGGCGAGCGCGACCACGAGCCCGAGCACGTAGGAGCCGGTCGAGTTGATCACGGCCGAGGCGAGGAAGGTGGTGATCATCAGCATCGCGCCCTGGGCGAAGTTGACAATTCGCGTGGCCCGCCAGATCAGCACCAGCGCGAGCGCCACGGCGGCATAGATGGCGCCGTTGGAGATGCCGCTCAGGGTGAGGTCGATGAATTTGGTCACGGCGCTCAGAAGCCCAGGTAGGCGTGGCGCAGGCGTTCGTCGGCGGCCAGCTCTTGCGGAGGCCGGTCGGCGACCAGGCGGCCAAGATTGAGCACCAGTCCCCGGTCGGCGATCGAGAGCGCGCTCCGGGCGTTCTGCTCAACGAGCAGGACGGCGAGCCCGAGGGTGTCCGCCAAACGCCGGACCAGGCCCATGATCTGGGCCACGAGCAATGGAGCGAGGCCGAGCGATGGCTCGTCGAGCAGCAGCACCCGCGGACGCGGGACCAGCGCGCGTCCGATCGAGAGCATCTGACGCTCGCCGCCTGACAACCGCGACGCCGGCTGGGTGCGCCGCTCCCGCAGGGGTGCAAACAGCTCGTAGATCTCCTCGGGTGGGGCGGCCTGGGCGCGCCGCCAGACGGCTGCGAGCCGCAGGTTCTCCTGCACTGTCAACTCGGCGATCACACCGCCACCCTCCGGCACGTGGGCGACCCCGCGGCGGACGATCTCCTCGACGCGGAGACGGGTGAGCTCCTCGTCGTCGAGTCGGACGCTGCCGGCGCTGGGGCGGACGAGACCCGAGATCGTGCGCAGCAGCGTGGTCTTGCCCGCGCCGTTGGCCCCGAGCACGGCGGTGACCGTTCCCGTGGTGACGGTGAGCGAGATGTCGTCGACCGCGCGCACCGCGCCGTAGTCGGTGGTCAGCCCGTCAACTGTGAGCATGGGCGGAGCCTTCGCCGGTTGGCATCCCCTCATCGACCGCCTCGCGGCCAAGATAGGCCTCGAGCACGCGTTCGTCCTGGCGGACCTCGCTGGGGGCGCCGGCGGCGATGACCCGGCCGAAGTCCAGCACCACGATCCGATCGCACACCGACGTGACGAGGTCCATGTGATGATCGACCAGCATCACCGCCAGCGAGCTGCGCAGTGAGTCGAGCAGGGCCGCCAGCTCGGACAGCTCGTCCGCGTCCAGTCCGCCGGCGGGCTCATCGAGGAGCAGCAGCTCGGGCTCGGCTACGAGCGCTCTTGCCAGCGCCACCCGCTTCTGCTTGGCGTACGGAAGCGTCGACGGCAGGCGGTCGGCGACGTCCTCGCAGCGGAGTCTGGCCAGAGCTCCCAGAGCCCGCTCGCGCAGCGCCCGCTCATCGCGATCCGATCGCGGCAGGCCCAGGAGAGCGCTCGCGAACCCGCAGCGGCGAAATCGCTGAGCGCCCACCATCACGTTCTCCAGGACTGTCATCCGGTCAAACAGGCCGACCCCCTGCAACGTGCGGACGATCCCCAGCCCGGTGAGGCGATCTGGCCGGTGGCTCCCGAGCGTCTCTCCCCGCCAGCGCAGGCTGCCCGACGTGGGCTGGACGAAGCCACAGATCACGTTGAACAGCGTCGTCTTCCCAGCGCCGTTGGGTCCGATCACCCCGAGGATCTCGCCTCGGTGGACGTCGAGCGAGACATCCTGCAGCGCCGTGATACCGCCGAAGGCAACGCTGACATCACGTACCGTCAGGCCCTCCGATGGGAGCTCCCTCGCTTCCACGCGCGGGAACCTACACGAGCCCGCAGGCATCTGACAAACCGAGACACTGTGGCCGCCGCGTTCTTAATGGGCGCCCCAATCACGTCGAGCCGTGGCCGGTCCGCGCGTCGAGGATGTGGTCTCGGCGGGCGGGCGCTCGCCGGCTCTCGCCTGACTTGACGACGCAGCCGGCGTTGCTATACGTTTGCCGCAACTGGTCTAGACCAGCCTTGAGCGCTCCAGGGCATTGAACAGAACCGATGACGACCGGTTCAGAGGCGACCGTGTGACCCTGATCACGCGCCTGACATCGAAGCGGGGATGACCGTCGCGACGCCGATCGACCTGCCGGCGCAGCTTCTGGCAGGTGGGCGGGTGGTCACTCCCGACGGCGTGCTGGCCGACGCCTGGGTGCACGTGGCCGGCGGCACGCTCGTCTCGATCGGGACCCGCAAGCCTGCGGTAGACGCGCCGGTCGTCGATCTCGCCGGAGCCTGGCTGTTGCCAGGCTACGTCGACCTCCACATGCACGGCGGCGGCGGACACGGCGTGGCCGGCTCGCTCGCAGGCGATGGACGCGGCGGTCGCTTTCCATCGGGTCCGCGGCACGACGTCGACGCTGGTGTCGCTGATGACCGCGTCGGTGGCCGAGCTCGCCGAGCAGCTTGGCTGGGCCGCCGAGCTGACACGCCGCGGGCCCTTGCCGCGCGGCAGCGTGCTCGGATCCCACCTGGAGGGCCCGTTCCTCTCCTCCCGGCGCTGCGGCGCGCAGAACCAAGCGCACATCATCGCGCCCGACAAGTCCGTACTGGACCGGTTGCTGGCGGCCTCGGAGGGCACCCTGCGGATGATCACGCTCGCTCCGGAGCTCGACGGTGCCCTGGCACTGATCGCGCCGTTGCGAGCCGCCGGGGTGATCGTCGCCATCGGGCACTCCGATGCCAATTACGAGGAGGCGGCGGCCGCCATCCGCGCCGGCGCGAATCACGCGACGCACCTGTTCAACGCCATGCCGCCGCTGCATCACCGCGAGCCCGGCCTGGTCGGGGCGGTGCTGGAGGCGGGAATCTCGTGCGAGTTGATCAACGACGGCCGGCACCTGCACCACGCCGTGATCCGGCTGGTGTCGAGACTGGTCACGCGCCCGGTGCTGGTCACCGACGCGATCGACGCCACCGGCTTCGGCGACGGGACGTTCGTCCTGGGCGGCCAGGAGGTGCACGTTCGCGATGGCGAGGCTCGCCTGGCGAGCACCGACTCGCTCGCAGGAAGCACCTTGACGATGGATCAAGCGCTGCGCCGCGCGGTCAAGGCCAGCGGCCT
This sequence comes from uncultured Solirubrobacteraceae bacterium, assembly GCA_963831015.1. Lineage (GTDB taxonomy): Bacteria > Actinomycetota > Thermoleophilia > Solirubrobacterales > Solirubrobacteraceae > Palsa-465. The sequence goes on from CAWHOM010000001.1 coordinate 155,928, forward strand.
CAGTGTCGAACAGGCGTCGGCGGCGGCGTCCACCAACCCGGCCCGGTTGCTCGGACTGGACGCATCGATCGGATCGATCGCCGTCGGCCGGCGCGGCGACCTGGTGGTCCTCGACGACGACCTCGAGGTGACTGCCGTGATGGCAGGAGGCGTCTGGTGCGTCGAGCATTAACACGGCATGAGCAAATTGGCCTAATGGACCAAGTCGGCTGTCGAGCAGCTCAATATCCCGGTGCGGTGCGGCGGTGTGAACGGTGAGCCCCGGGCGACGTCGTGGTGGCCGACGAGGAGGGCATCGTGGTCGTTCCCCGCGCCCGTCAGAGAGCAGACGCTCCTCGCGGCCCAGGCGAAGCTGGCCAAGGAGGCCGACGAGTCACTCGAGGCCTGGGAACAGGCGCATCGCGCCCGCATCGACAAGATCCTGAGCGAGAACGGCTTTACCGGCTGACCGACGAGTTGTGGAAGTAGTGGCCCTGGTCGAGATCGTCGATGAGCCCGGGATGGGTCGGCTGCCATCCCAGCAGCTCGCGGGTCAGCGCGCTCGAGGCCGGGCTGTCAGCCGCCGAGGAAGCCGGCCAGCCAGGTGAAGTGCTCGCCTGCGTCCTCGGGGGAGATGGCGACCACCGGGAGGTCGAGATGGCGCCCGATCACCTCGGCGATGTCGCGGATCGGCACGCCCTCGTCGGCGACCGCGTGCAGGGCCGATCCCGCCGGGGCGGTCTCCAGCGCCAGGCGGAAGAGGTGCGCGGCATCGAGCCGGTGCACGGCGGGCCAGCGGTTGGTCCCGTCGCCGATGTAGCCGGAGACGCCCTTGTCGCGGGCGATGCCGACCAGGGTCGCCATGAAGCCGTTGTCTCCGTCGCCGTGACCGTCGGAGGAAGTCGCACGACGGACGAGCGGACGCCGCGGGAGGCGAGGGAGAGCGTCAACTGCGCATTGGCCATCCGAGTCTCCGGCACCGCCGATCAGAGCCGGTCCGGCCGGGTCGGGACCATGCCCGTCCCGTTCGGTCGCCACACGCCCCGGTGCGAGCCCGAGCAGTTCCGGAGGCGATGACGAACGGTCGATCAGAACCCGCCAGCGCCTCGCCGAAGGTCTCGACGGCGCGGCGATCGGCATCGGCAGCGCCCTGGAAGTCCCCGGAGAAGGCGAGGTCGTGCTTGAACGCGAGGTGGATCACGCCGTCCGACGCGGCCGCGGCGCTCCGCAGGCTGTCGAGATCATCGAGAGTGCCGCGCTGCACCTCTGCTCCCGCGCGCGGCGAGGGCCAGCGGCCGAGGCATCCGAGCGAGCCAGCCCGACGACCTGATGGCCCGCGCCGATGAGCTCGGGAACGACGGCGGAGCCGATCCAGCCGGACGCGCCGGTGACGAAAACACGCATGAGAAAACCTCCAGGTCAGTCGACCGTCCCCGCGCAGCACGGCGTGTGCGAGAAGAGGTCGATGTCAGTTGCTGTCATCACTCTAGCACGACGATGTCAGTCGCTGTCATCAACTATGATCGGCGCATGGTCCGTTGGGAGCCAAACGCGCGCGGCCGGCTCGAGCAGGCGGCCCTGGAGCTCTACGGCGAGCGCGGGTTCGAACAGACCACGGTGGCGGAGATCGCCGAGCGGGCGGGGCTGACGGAGCGAACGTTCTTCCGGCACTTCGCCGACAAGCGCGAGGTTCTGTTCTGGGGCGCGGGCGCCCTGCAGGAGCTCCTCGTGAGCGCCGTCGCCGAGCGCTCCTGATTCCGCGGCGCCGATCGACGCGGTCGCCGCGGCCCTCGAGGCCGCCGGCGCCCTGCTCCAGGAGCGCCGCGAATTCGCCCGGCAGCGCCAGAGCGTCATCGCCGCCAACGCCGAGCTGCAAGAGCGCGAGCTGATCAAGCTCGCATCACTCGCCTCGGCGCTCGCCGACGCGTTGCGCCGGCGCGGCGTCAGCGATCCAGCGGCCGAGTCTGACCGCCGAGGCAGGGATCGCCGTCTTCAGAATCGCGTTCGAACGCTGGGTCGACGAGACCAACCAGCGAGACCTGCCGCAGCTCATCCGAGAGTCGCTCGACGAGCTGAAAGCCGTGACTGCGGGCAACTGAAGCGACCGCCATGGTCGCCTGCTGCCTTACCACGACGGCCAGCCGGGGGCGGACATATGATCGGCGGGTGACTGGACGCGGTCTACTGGCTGCCGGGGCGGTGCTCGCGCTTGCGTCATGCGGCTCGACGACAACCAAGACGGTCATACAGCGCGTTCCCGCGCCGACCGCCCCGCTGGTCACTGACACGGCCACGTCGACCGCGTCGGCATCAACGACGGCGTCAACGACGGCGTCAACGACGACCGTTGGCGACCACGACCGGCAGTGTGTACTTCCAAGGTGTCGTCGGGCGACGGGGGCAGCGGCCGGGTTCCCTGGAGCTCACCGGCGACGGGACCCTGTTCGTGAGCGGCGTCGAGTGGAGTTCGTGGGGCGGCCCTACCGCAACGGGCAGCGGGAACGCGCAATATCACGGCTGTACTCCGAACTGTGCCCAGGCGCCGTCGCACACGGCCCTGGTCTCGATCCGCCTCTCCAGGATCCGGGTGTGCTCCGGTCGCCACTACTACTCCAGTCTCGAGCTCGTCCTCAACTCGGGACAGCTGCTGGACAAGCAGTTCATGCAGCGATCCTGGAGTCCCTGCTAGCGAGGCTCCGACGGGAGCGAGAGGCGCCGTCAGCTGTCCCGTGGGCCCCTTCGTGGTTTCCGATGTCTGCGTCAAGCGGTCGCGCGGCCAGCCACTGGCTTGTGAACTTGTGGTGACCCGCGGGTGACATCAAGCGCGATGTGCCCGACTCATCGCTCTGGAAGAAGTAATTTCTAGACTAGGAACGGGATGAGAGATTGCCGGAGCAAGGACCCGCGCGAGTGAGCACATCGGTACCCGAGTGATGAACGAGGCGCACGACGAGCCCGGACCGTGAGCAACAACGGCTTGCGGCGCTGCGTCGAGCCAACGATGTCAGGGGCGCGCACGCGAGATTGAAGCGCCAGATCGCCGCCGGAGCCGTGTCTGCTGCGGAGACGCTTGTTGATCCCCCGGCCTACGCCGGCAGTTGGACAGTGGCGGAGCTGCTGATCAGCCAGCGCAACTGGGGCCGGGCGAGGTGCGAGAAGTTCCTGGTCCGCAACGGGCTTTCCGAGCGAAAGCTGATCCGCGAGCTGACCGCCCGCCAGAGATCGATGCTCGCAGCACAGCTGAAGCCGGACGCGAACCGATCGGCGAGCGCCGATGCCCCGCCGGAGGGAGATGCCTAGCGCCGAGCTCAGCTAGCGACCGTCCAGCAGGACGGTCCAGGGCTCGATGCTCGTGATCGTCAGCATCCCGTTCTGAGCCCAGGCGTCTGTGGCCATGCGCTGGCGGATCGCCTCCTCTGACGGTGCCCACGCCGCGTGCAGCACATCGCGCCCACCGTCGAGCGGTCCGCCGAGCACGATGAAGCCATCGTCGACCCACGAATCCATCAGGCGTGCATGCGCTTCCCAGCCGTCCTGTTCACGCAGGTCACGCGACCAGTCCCACGGCCCCCCGCGCTGAAGACGGACTGCGAAGAACACACGACCGATTATGCCGACGCCGCCATCGTGGTCGCTTCGCGGCTAGCCAGGCCGCTCGCCAATTTCCTCATCCCTATTGAGTCACGCCGTTGCGGGGTAGATGCGGACGATGACCGGTCCGGGCGATTCCCTGCGTCAAACCGGTGGCGCCGTGGGAGGTCTGCTCGAGGCCATCGCGCGCATGGGGGCGGCCGCGGCGTCTGACGTTGCCGGTGCCGCCACGCGCCGTGACGGCATGGACCCGTTCCAGGTTCGCGACCCCGCGTACATCGAGCGGACGTTGCCGGCCTGGAGGGCACTGTCGCGCCTGTACTTCCGCGCCGACGTTCGGGGGTTGGAGCACATCCCGGCCGAGGGTCCGGTGCTACTGGTCGGCAACCACTCGGGCGGGATCCTGATCGCGGACACGTTCGTCTTTGCGCAGGCGTTCTATGACCATTTCGGGGCCGAGCGCCGCTTCTACCAGCTCGCGCATGATCTCGTCTTCAAGACGCCCGGAGCCAGGGCTCTCGTGCAGCGTTACGGGACGGTGCCGGCATCTCCGCAGAACATGGCGCGGGCGCTGGAGCGAGACGCCGCCCTCTTGGTCTACCCGGGTGGCGACGACGAGACGTTTCGGCCGAGCTGGGAATCGGGAAAGATCGATTTCGCCGACCGGGCGGGCTTCGTGAAGCTCGCCTTGGAACACGACGTCGCGATCGTTCCTGTGGTCGCGATCGGCGGCCAGGAGACCGGGCTGTTCCTCGGGCGTGGCCGCCGCATCGCGCGCAGTCTCAGCCTCGACCGGCTGCGCCTCAAGGTGCTTCCCGCGGTGATCGGACCACCGTTCGGCGTTACGGTCCTCGACCTCCCGGCACGGGTTCCGCTGCCCGCCAAGATCTCGATCAGAGCACTCAAGCCGATCGACCTGCGCAAGCGCCTCGGCAAGGACGCGACCGTGGAGGACGGCTACCGGCTGGTCACCTCGACGATGCAGCGGATGCTGACCAGGCTGTCCAACGAGCGCAACCTGCCGGTCATCGGCTGAGCCGCGCCCGTCGCTCGCGCCCAAACACTAGGCGCCGGTGAAGCTCGCCAGCAACCGGCGCTGGGCAGCCCGTCCGCGGCTGAGCTGCCGGCTGGCGATCCCGACTTCCTGGATGCGACCGCCCCGCAGCTTGAGCACGCCGTCGCTGCGCTTGCCCGGTATCACGTACCAGCGATTGACACCGATGTCGAACGGCTTCTCGTCGGCGAGGCGCCGAGCGCCGCGCAAACTCGTCCCGGGACGTATGCCCGCCAGCGCATAACGCCGGTTGGCGGTCAGCGCGAGGATTATCCTGCCCCTCACCTGCGACCGAACGACGGGTGAGAGCTCGCGCAGCAGCCTTGCCGACGGATAGCCGACTCGGATTGCGCCGCCGGACAGGCAGAACCTGTCCATGTTGGTGTGGGTCGTGTGATGGCCTCTCAGCGCCCGTCGCGCGCGGGCGCGCGACCATCCGAGGCGGAACGGTCCAAGCGACGGGCCCGTGAGCTGTCCGGTTGCCCTGGCGCAGCCAGAGCCTCCCCCGCCCGGTGGGACGGGAGGCGAGGGCGGACCCGTGCCCGGCGGCGCAGGCGTGCCGGGCGCGTTGTGCGAAGCCAGCCAGTTGACCACATAGTCGATCCACGAGGGCAGCGAGGAGTGGACCTGGAACAGGTGCGCGGTGGCGGGCAGCAGCAGCTGGCTCACATCGCAGCCGCAGTGTTGCTTGTAATAGGCGTAGTCGGCCTGCGCGGACGAGGGCGGATCGGTCGTGTCCTGCTCTCCGGAGGTCAGCAGCACGGGGATCGACGGGCCGATCATCGCGATCTCGGCATCGTTCTGGGCATACATAGCCGGCAGGTCGGCGATCTCGCCGTACGGCGACGCGAGGTACGGCGGCGTGCACGCGATCTTCACCACGTACTGCACCGCACCGGGCGTGTACGTATTGAAGTTCACGCAATCCTGCTCGGTTGCGAAGAAGTCGAAGTAATCCGGGTGGCTCGGGTCGGGCGTGAAGTTGCCGCCCGACGAGGACCCTCCAAGAGGACTGCTCGCCGAGCCACCGGCAGACCCGGAGATGTCCGCCTCGATCATGGCGGCGACGTCGTGATACTCCCCGGGGTATCCGGCAACTACCCATCCCCCGGCACTGTGACCGATGATGATCACCTTCTGGTCCCGTGTGCCCGCCGGTTGCGTGGCGCCGGTGCAATCGCCGCCGGGTGTGACCTCGTAACCGCCGCTCTTCACGTCGCCGACCACGTCGTGCAGCATCGCGCGGTGCGCAGCGGTCGTGAGGATGAAGCCGCCGCCCGTCTGGGCGTAATAGCTGCTGTTCGCATAACCGAGCCTGTCATACGAGAACACGACGTACCCGGCACTCGCGAGGGCCCTGGCAACCGACCAGGTGGGCGAGAAGTCCCAGTCCTCGGTCGAGGACGCAATGCCGTGCACGAGCACGATCGCGGGAGTCGATGAGCTGACGGGGCCGTCCGTGAACCGTTGACCGTAGAGCAGGCTTCTGCCACCGGCCGGGTTGGTCACCGGCAGACACACCGAAGCCACGCTCATGTGGCTGTCGAAGACCATGCGGGGCGCGTCCGAGGGGCCGGTCACCGGCAGGTCGAACGCCTGCGCGGCCGGCGACAGGGCGACCAGCGCGAATGCGGCAAGGGCCGCTCCGCGGACACCACGGCGAAGCTGGCCGACGGGCACGAGCACGCACTCTTACAGGTGGTCGGCCGATGGGCAAATGCGAACTGCTCTAGGTAGACGTGCGCCCTGCGAACCCCCGCTCGTCACGGGCGCGAGGTCATGGGGGTGGCCTATCGCAAGGTCCTGTGCCGCCGGCACCGGCTTGCGGTCATCCACGCCGGTGATACCGTTGTAAGGGTAGGGAAGCTCGGTTGACGGGGACCACACGGTGCCGCGTCACTGAGCCTGATGAACCATCGATGGATGACCTGGCCCGTTATTCGAGCCTGTGGCAGACCTCGGAGGCGAGAAAGATGAACCCCCACCCGATCTATGTGGATACGCAAGGCGAGCCTGCCCAGGCTTCGAGCGGGGAGAAGCTCAGCGGCGGAAAGCTCCTGTCGGCGATCTCCACCTCGATCGTGAAGCTCGTACGTGAGCATTACGGTCGCGGCCCCATCAAGGCCAAGACCTATGCGCTGGACGACATCGTGGTCGTCGTGATGCGAGGAAGCGGCTTCACTCCACTGGAGCAGACGATGATGGACAGCCCCGATGCCGACAGCGCCGAGCGCGTCGTCGCGATGCGCGAGGACTTCCAGAGGATGATGGCAAGGCGATACCGGGACACCATCGAACACCTCACCGGCCGTAAGGTCATGGCGTTCCTCTCGCAGGCCCACGTCGAGCCCGACATCACGATGGAGGTGTTCTTCGTCGACAGGCCCCTGGACGGGTTCGGGGCGGTGGAGATCGTCGACGACGGAAAGTCCGGCAGTCGGTAGGCCCCTGCGTCAACGCGGTGACGCGGGGTCTGGCTGCTTGGGCAACAACCGGTGACCGTCGACAACGGCGGTGGCGAGGTCGAGGAGCTTGCGGTTGTCGGTGCGTGAGCGGTTGCGCAACATCTCGAACGCACCCGTTTCGTCGATCGAGTGACGCTCCATGAGGATGCCTTTGGCGCGTTCGATCAGCGCACGGCGCCCGAAGGCCCCCTCGAGGTCGTGATACTCGGCAAACCGGCGCAGGACAATGTCGATCGAGCTCTGCCAGTCGTCGACGCCGTTATCGGAGATGTGGGCGAACACGCCTCGCTTGGACGCCTCCTTGACGAACGCCGGATCAGGCTCGTGTAACAGCACGATCACCGGGCACGCGGCCTCTCGAACGATCTTGTCGATCAGATCGAGGGCGTGATCTGAGCTCTCGCCGAGCCCGACGAGTGCGACGTCCGGCCGCTCCCGGGCGGTCACCGCACCGACGTCCCGCACTTCGATCTCCCGGGCGATCACCTCGTGCCCGAGCGCGACGACGATCGGGGCGACGAGCGCCAGGCGGTCCTTGCGCTCGTTGGCGATCAGCACGCGAAGGTGATCGGCTCCGTCGGTGAGGGGTGCCACAGGCGGATTCTAAATTTTCTCCCGCCTGGCGCAAGTGTCAAGAGCGCGTGTGTAAGCGGAGTACCATCGAGTGTCTGCCTCGCCCCAACCTTCGGCGGGCAGTTCCGTATCCGGCTCCAGACATCAGGCCGGCGTGTGCGACGCCCCGCGGTCATCGCGATAGCAACACGTCAGGAGCACTAACACCATCTTGCTGATCCCCCGCAGGCTCTTGTCCGGCAAGTCGCCGCTGGCGCCTGATCCCCGCAAGCCGATGCCGCGGGATCATCGCGGCTGGCGCGTAGCGCCCGCCCCGGATGGCCGGGGGGCGCCCGATCCCCCCAAGGCCAAGCCGCCGCATCGATCGCGCGGGTTCATCTGGTTCGTCCTCGCGCTGCTGGTTTTCAATCTCGGATCGGTACTGCTGTTCTCGCCCAGGGGCCAGGAACGGGTGAGGGTGCCGTTCAGTCCGTATTTCATCTCGGCGGTGCAATCCGGCCGGGTGGCGGCGATCGCGTCCACGGGCGACACCATCGAGGGCACGTTCAAGGCATCGGTCCGGTATCCGAGCACTGATGCCACAGCGAAGCCGACGACGCTGTTCGCGACTCAGGTCCCGACGTTCTGGAATCACGACCAGTTGACCGCTCTGCTCAGGTCGCAGCGCGTTCAGGTCAACGCCCAGTCGACCACGAAGACCACTCCGCTGATCGTCTCGATCCTGCTCGGGTTCGGGCCGACACTGCTGATCGTCGGGCTGTTCGTCGCGTTCGCCCGACGGGCGGCCAAGAGCGGGGGCGGTATGGGCGCGCTGAGCAGCTTCGGCCGCTCCAAGGCCCGGCGCATCGATCCGGCGACGATCAGGGTCACGTTCGCCGATGTCGCGGGCATCGACGAAGCGAAATCCGAGCTGACCGAGATCGTGGACTTCCTGCGCAATCCAGAGCGCTACGGCCGGCTGGGGGGTCGGATGCCCCATGGGGTGCTGCTGTCCGGCGCGCCGGGAACGGGCAAGACGCTCTTGGCGCGTGCCGTCGCCGGCGAGGCGCAAGCGGCGTTCTTCTCGATCTCGGCTTCGGAGTTCATCGAGGCGATCGTCGGCGTGGGAGCCTCGCGTGTGCGAGACCTGTTCACCAAGGCCAAGGAGGCGGCGCCGGCGATCATCTTCATCGACGAGCTCGACGCCGTCGGACGGTCCCGCCAGGGTTCGGTCTCGATCGCCGGCTCCAACGACGAACGTGAGCAGACGCTCAACCAGATCCTCACCGAGATGGACGGATTTGAGTCGGTGGAGGCGGTCGTGGTGCTCGCCGCTACGAATCGGGCCGAGATCCTCGATCCGGCGCTGCTGCGTCCCGGGCGCTTCGATCGTCGGGTCGCCGTCCAGCCTCCGGACCGGGTGGGTAGACGCCAGATCCTCGAGGTTCATACGCGGTCGATCCCGTTGGCCGACAGCGTGGACCTCGAGGGGCTCGCCTCGACGACGCCCGGCATGGTCGGCGCCGACCTGGCCAATCTGGCCAACGAGGCCGCTCTGCTGGCCGCTCGGCGCAACCATCACGCCGTCCAGACCGGCGATTTCACCGACTCCCTGGAGAAGATCCTGCTGGGCGCGCCACGAGGCATAGTGCTGTCTCCCGCGGACCGCGAGCGGACCGCCTACCACGAAGCCGGACACGCCCTTGTGGGGATGCTGACCCCGGGCGCCGATCCGGTGCGCAAGGTCTCGATCATCCCGCGAGGCGCCGCCCTGGGCGTCACGCTGTCCGCGCCCGATGATGACCAGGTCTCCTACACGCGCGAGGATCTCCTGGGCAAGATAAAGGTCGCTCTCGGTGGTCGAGTCGCGGAGGAGACGGTCTTCGGCACGATCACGACCGGCGCCGAGTCCGACATCGACCAGGTCACGAACATCGCCCGCCAGATGATCGGCCGCTGGGGGATGAGCGACGCGATCGGCTTCGTCAGGGTTCTACCGGCAGACGGACGGACGGGCTTCCCGGGCAGCTCCGGCGAGAGCTCGGAGTCCACGCAGCGCGTGCTCGACGAGGAGGTACGACAATTGATCGACACCGCTCACCAGGAAGTGACCAACATCCTCAGCGAGCATCGCGATCGTCTCGAGACCCTGTCGCGCGCGCTGCTGGAGCACGAGACGCTCGATGAACTGGACGCCTACGCGGCGGCGCAGATGCCACCGCGGGTCACGGACGTCGCGCCGGCGTCGGCAGGCAGCGGCCCGACATCCCTGGGGCTACCCGAGGGGACGTCTGAGGTTCGAGCTGATGCGCCGACGTCGGACGCTTAGCGCGCCCCGCCACATGGAGGTCGAGGGGTAGCTCGGGAATGCGGAGCGTCGTGTCGGTAGTGGCGGCGTTGGCGATCGCGACGTTGTCCCTGGCCGACGCCGCGCCGGCCGCGGCCCCCGCCTGGTCGATCCAGCGGACCGCGACGCCGGCGCGGACGAGTTCAGCCGTGCTGGCAGCGGTGGCGTGCCCGTCGCGGATGGCCTGTACGGCCGTCGGGTACGCCACGTCGCGGGGCAGCGCACGAGTGGCCCTCGCCGAACGTTGGCACGGCTCTGGTTGGTCGCTCGAGCGGACGGCCCACCTGCCCGGCGCCCGCGCCGGTCTGCTGTTCGGGGTCTCATGTCCCTCGGCCACCGCATGTACGGCGGTCGGGAGCGTCACCAGCCGGACCGGGAGGACGCGACCGCTGGCGGAACGCTGGAACGGCTCCCGCTGGACATTGCAGCCGATCCCGGCGCCCGCGGACGGCGTCAGCTACCTGGGTGGGGTGTCGTGCCCGTCGCCGGCGGACTGCACCGCCGTCGGGTACGCCGGCAACGGCACGGGCACGGCCGGAGTCGCCCTCACGGAGCGATGGAGCGCCAACCGCTGGACGATCGAGGGAACCGCCCGCCCGAGCGGCGCCCGCGCGAGCTTCCTCACCGGCCTGTCGTGCACCGGGCCGGGACGATGCATGGCGGTCGGCTACTCCAACGAGGCCAACGGATCCCAAGTGCTGCTGGCCGAGCGCTGGAACGGCGCCCGTCGGACGATCCAGCCGATTCCACGTCTGCCGGGGGAGGTCGGCGTCGAGCTCGCCGCGGTGGACTGCGCGAGTGACACCTCGTGCACCGCCGCCGGCTTCTTCACCACCACCACCGGAATCGACGTCATGCTGGCTGAGCACTGGAATGGCGCGCGCTGGACACGGCAGACGACGCGGTACCCCAACGGCGCGCGATACGTTCGGTTCGCTGGGGTGTCATGCGCATCGCCGAGATCGTGCACGGCCGTCGGCCTGTTCAACGATACGCAGGGCAGCGACGCGATCCTGATCGAGCGCTGGAACGGCGCCCGCTGGACGATCGGCCGACAGCCGACGATCGCGAGCGCCTCGCGAAGCTCGCTGGGAGCCGTCTCGTGTGAGACGGCGACGACGTGCGCCGCGGTGGGTAGCCTGACCGAGCGCGCGGGAGCTGAGGTCCCGCTGGCCGTGCGCTCCTCATAGGCGCCGCGGGTGGCCGTCGGACGGTCCGTCGCCCGCGCTCTCGGACGCTCAGATCTCCTCGTCTCGCGACGCGGCCGTACCGGCGACCAGCCGCGCCATCGCTCGCGGACCGGTGAGCCGGGCGGGTGAGGGATCGGCGGCCGCGAGGGGGCTGATCCGCTCCAGATCTGCCGGCGCGTCAGTGCCGGCGACCACGGTATTTCCGACGCGTCCGCCGAGCGTCCACACGTGCCGATAGGCCTCCATGAGCGCGGCCGCGACGGCACGCACCTCCCGCCGTGAGCGGTCGTCGACGACGTTGATGAGCGCCAGTGGCGCCACGCGGGCGACGTCGGCCAGCGCCTGCACGGTCACCAGGTTGCCGGGGACGCGCGCGCCGACGTACGCGTCGATCACGATCGCGTCCCAGCTCGAGGCGGCCTGGCGCGCGAGGAACTCGCGACCTTCGACGAGCCGCACGCGCAACCCCGGTGCTCGGCGTAGCCCCAGGAACTCCCGGGCGACGGCGAGCACGTCGCCGTCCACCTCACAGACCTCCTGGCGCCCGCCCGGATCGGCCGCGGCCAGTGCCCGGGGAAGCGCGCACGCCCCGCCGCCGACGTGCAGCACCCTCCGGGCGCGAGAGCACCGCAGCACGATGCGCATCCACCGCAGATAGTCGAACTCAAGGTGACATGGGTCGGCTAGATCGATGTAGGAGGCATCCATGCCCGCCTGACGCAGCAGCCGGCCGGATGGCCGGTGTCGGTCGCGCTCCACCACCAACCCCCCGCGCTCGGCGATGACCGTCTCCACGGCACGGACGCGTGACATGCTTCGCAGCCTGTCACGTGCGGGCGACCTGAGGAGAGATCGAATGTCCAGCAGCGCAGCCGTGAACCCGGTTCTGCACCACGTCACGCTGAAGACCAACCGGCTGGACGAGATGTGCCGGTGGTACGACAACGCGGTCGGTCTCAAGCCGAACCATTACGGGCCGTTCGGGGCATGGCTGACCAATGACGCCGCCAACCATCGGGTGGCGATGCTGGTCGCTCCCGGGCTCGACGACGATCCGGCCAAGATCGCTCACACGGGCATGCACCATCTTGCGTTCGAGTACCCAGGCATCGACGAGCTGCTGTCCACCTACGAGCGGCTGCGCGGCGACGGGATCCTTCCGCATGCGTGCCTTGACCATGGCCTGACGACGTCGCTCTACTACGTCGACCCCGATGGCAACAGCGTCGAGCTCCAGGCCGACAACTTCGGCGACTGGAGCGCCTCCAGCGAGTGGATGCGCACGGCGCCCGAGTTCAAGACCAATCCGATCGGGGTCAACGTCGATCCCGATCAGCTCCTCGCCGCGTGGCAGGCCGGTGCCGATGCCGTCGAGCTGCACCGCCGTGGGTTCGCCGGCGAGTTCGATCCCGGCACCCCGCTTGATCTCCGTCTCCCCGAGCCCGAGGATCCCGTGTCGCAGGAGGCCGGGCGCGTCGTCTGAGCGGGCGTCCGTGGGATACTCCGTACCATGCCCAGCGACGAGCAGATCCGTGAGGTGATCGATCGCCTGGAGGGCGAGCGCGAGGAGCTCCGGCGCCGTGAGGGCGCGTCGGATCCAAAGTTCCAGCAGGACGCGGCGCGGCTTGAGGAGATCCGCCTGGAGCTCGATCAGCTCTGGGACCTCCTGCGCCAGCGCCAGGCGCTGCGCGACGCCGGCGACGATCCCGACAAGGCCCACGAGCGGTCGCGCGGGACCGTCGAGAACTACTGGCAGTAGCCGTCGCCCGGCGGGCGAAGGTTCGCAGCCGCGGCGGTCAAGCTACTAGCCAGGCGGCCGGTGCTAGCTAGCTGAGGTGGTGGACTTCCTGGAGCCCGAACACCGGCGTGTCGATCCCCACCGCCCGCGCCTTCAGCTGAAGCGCCAGGTACTGGGAGTAATGGCGCGACTGGTGCAGGTTGCCGCCGTGAAACCACAGTCCCGGCTGCTGGGTGGGCTTCCACATGTTGCGCTGCTCGCCCTCCCAGGGCCCCGGGTCCTTGGCGGTGTCCGAGCCCAGGCCCCACACCTTGCCAACGCGGTCGGCCACCTCCTGGGAGATCAGGTCCGCCGCCCAGCCGTTCATCGAGCCGTAGCCGGTGGCATAGACGACCAGGTCGGCGGGCAGCTCCGTCCCGTCCTGCAACACCACCGCGCGCTCGGTCAGATGGTCGACCTGGCCGTGGGCCAGCTTGACGCGGCCGTCGGCGACGAGGTCGGCCGCTCCGACGTCGATGTAGTAGCCCGAGCCGCGGCGCAGGTACTTCATGAACAGGCCGGAGTTGTCCTCGCCCCAATCGTGATCGAAGCCCGCCTTCTCCAGCCGGTCGTAGAAGTCCCGGTCGCGCTCGCGCATCTGGTCATACAGCGGGATCTGGAACTCGTGCATGATCCGATAGGGCAGCGACGCGAAGATCAGGTCCGCCTTCTCGGTGGTGACGCCGCTGGCAACCGCCTCCTCGGAGTACAGCGCGGCCAGCCCGATGTCCATCAATGTGTCCGAGCGGACGATGTGGGTGGAGGAGCGCTGCACCATCGTCACGTCGGCGCCCACCTCGTAGAGCGCGCCACAGATGTCGAACGCCGAGTTGTTGGAGCCCACGACCACCACCCGCTTGCCGGCGTAGGCGTCCGGCCCGGGATGCTCGGAGGAGTGCTGCTGCTCTCCGGTGAACACGTCCTGGCCAGGGAAGCTCGGCCGATTGGGCTTGCCTGACATGCCGGTGGCCAGCACCAGCTGCTTGGGACGCAGCCTGACCGTCTCTCCCTCGCGCTGCACCACCACGTCCCACACGCCCGCGTCCTCGTCGTAATCCGCGGACGTCGCCAACGTGGAGCTCCAGTAGTTGAGCTCCATCACCCGGGTGTACATCTCCAGCCAATCCGCGACCTTGTCCTTCGGCGAGAACACCGGCCAGTTGTCGGGGAACTTGATGTACGGGAGGTGGTCGTACCAGACCGGGTCGTGCAGGCACAGCGACTTGTAGCGGCTGCGCCACTGGTCGCCGGGGCTCGGATGCCGGTCGACGACGATCGTGGGCACGTCGAGCTGGCGCAGGCGTGCGGCGAGCGCGATCCCGCCCTGCCCGCCCCCGATGATCAGCACCTCGGGCTGCGTCTCGTAGCCGAGCTCGGCTGCCTCGCGCTGGCGGCGCTCAAGCCACGACTGGCGGTCGGCGTCGATGCCGTGCTCGGCGCCCATCGGCCGCGACGAGCCGCGCGGCTCCTCGTAGCCCTTGAGCTCGCGCAGCGTGGTCAGCAGCGTCCACGCCTTGCCGTCGCGCAGCCGCAGATGACCGAGGCCGCGGCCGACCGCGGTCTCGAATTCCAGCCACGCCTCGATCACGCCGTCGGCCTCGGCGGGTGGCTCCGAAACGTGGAAGTCATGCGGCCGGGCGCTGTCGAGGGTGTGCTCGAGCATGTCGCGCACCCCGGCAGGTCCTTCGACCGTCTTGATGTTCCAGGTGAGCGAGACCAGGTCGCGCCAGAAGCTCGCGGTGGCGAACAGGTCGCCTGCGGCGGCCGCGTCGGAGTTCCGGAGGGCGGCGTTGAAGTCATCCAGCCAGACATCGACCGCCCGTGCGGCGGTGCGCTGCTCAGGGGCAGTCGTGGTGTCGGTCATCTCTCTCCTCTGACGAGTGATGGACTGTTTGGAGTTTCCTCCACGGCCGCGCGAACGCCAACCCCGGGCCGATCAGTGGCAGCTGACGCGAAGGTCCTGGAGCACCGCGGGCGGCACGTGACGGATCGGACAGCTGAAGTCGCTGCCTTCGGTGACCACGTGCCACTTGCCCTGCACGCGGTGCAGTACGGCCACGCCGTTGGAGCCGTACTTCGTGCAGCGCGACGACCATCCGCGTTGGGGCGCAAAACTGACCGAACCCCACGAGTGGTCCTTGGATGAGATGTACACGGCCGCGCACTGCCGGGGGACCTGTTTCCCCAGCGCCGCCGTGACCAGCGGTGTCTTGGCTGGACCGCTGACGACCAGCCTGGCGAGCGCGACCGCTGGCCACGCCAGGAGGAGAACCGCGGTGACGAGGATGATGCAGCGCCGGGTCACCTCGCGAACCATAACGGTAGGCAGCGGCGCGCGCCATCGTGTGCGAGGATCGCGCCGTGCGACTCCAGGGCTCCTCCGCGCTGGTCACCGGCGGCGCGTCCGGTCTCGGCGCGGCGACGGCGCAGGCGCTGCGCGACGGCGGCGCGCAGGTGGTGATCGCCGACCTGCCGTCCTCACAGGATCGCGTGAACCTCGACCGGTTCGCCTTCGCGGCGACCGATGTGCGCGATCCCGAGCAGGTCGCGGCCGCGGTGGAGCTGGCCGCCGGGCGTGCGCCGCTTCGCGTCCTGGTCAACTGCGCCGGCATTGGGCCGCCCGGTCGCGTGCTGCGCAAAGGCCAGCCGATGGCGCTCGAGCAGTTCGCCGGAGTGATTGAGGTCAACCTGATCGGCACGTTCAACGCAATTCGGCTGGCGGCGGCCGAGATGGCCACCAACGACGCTCTCGACGAGGGTCGCGGCGTGATCGTCAACACCGCTTCCATCGCCGCCTACGAGGGCCAGATCGGCCAGGCGGCCTACTCGGCCTCCAAGGGCGGGATCGTCGGCATGACCCTGCCGATCGCCCGGGACTTGGCGAGCGCCGGGATCCGGGTGGTGACGATCGCCCCCGGCCTGTTCGACACTCCGTTGATGGGCAGCCTGCCACCGGAGGCGCGCGCGTCGCTCGGCGCGTCGGTGCCGCATCCGGCGCGGCTTGGCGAGCCGACCGAGTATGCGGGCCTGGTGTTGCACATCGTCTCCAACCAGATGCTCAACGGCGAGGTGATCCGCCTTGACGGGGCGCTGCGCATGGCGCCGCGCTGAAGCGGTTCCCCACTACGACGCGAGCAGCAGCGAGACGATCACGGCCGCCTGCTCGACGGCCGGCTCGACGGCCGCGATCGCGTCGTTGTAGATGAAGCCCTCGGTGACGCGAACCACCGCATAGGCCAGCGTGTCGGGGTCGGCTCGGGGATGGAAGTTGCCGGCCGCCTCCTCCTCGCGGTAGAGGTCAGCCAGCCTGGACACCGTGCGGACGTGCACCGATCCGCCTCGTGAGGTCAGGATCCGCAGCGCGGCGTGGGTCTCGTGGCGCAGGAAGGACTGCAGCGCCGGAGCTGAGACGAGCGCCTGCACGTGCAGGCGGAACACCGCGAGCAACCGCTCGGGGCCCGACAGGTGGGCGGTGTCGCGCTTGGCCTGCTCGAACACGGCGTCCGACAGCGAGAACACCACGTCGCTGATCAGCTCCTCGCGGGGGCCGGTCCATCGGTAGAGGGTCGCCCGGGAGACGCCGAGCTCGCCGGCCAGGGCGCGCATGTCGATGCGCTCCCCCGTCAGGTATCGGCGGCGCGCGGCGGCAAACGCCGCCGGCGGGGTGGCCGCGGGCGCGGTTGAGGGGGTGGATTGCATGGGCCGACCCCGCGGCGCTTACGGTGCCTAGAAGACGGGTTGTTCGCGGTAGTCGCCCCACACTTCCTGTAGGGCTTGGACGATCTCGCCCTCGGAGGCGTGGGCGCGGGCTGCGTCGACCAGCCGTGGCATCAGGTTGCGCTGGCCGGCGGCGGCCTCCTTGATCTCGGTGAGGACGCGCTCCACGGCGGAGTGGTCGCGGTCCTGTCGGACCGCCTGCACGCGGTCGATCTGCTGGCGTTCCAAGGTGGGGTCGATGCGGAGGATCTCGGTCGCCTGCTCGTCGCCCTCGGTGTAGCGGTTCAGACCGACGACGGTCCGCTCACCGGCGTCGATCTCCTGTTGGAGTGTGAACGCGGCATCGGCGATCTCACGCTGGGGGTAGCCGCGCTTGACGGCTTCCACCATCCCGCCGAGCTCGTCGATCTTCTGGAAGTACTGATAGGCCTGTTCTTCCATGCGATCGGTCAGTGCCTCGACGAAGTAGGCGCCGCCAAGGGGGTCGATGGTGTTGGCCACCCCGGTCTCGTCGGCGATGATCTGCTGGGTGCGCAGCGCGATGCGTACCGCCTCCTCGGTCGGCAGCGCGAGCGCCTCGTCATAGGAGTTGGTGTGCAGCGACTGGGTACCGCCGAGCACGCCGGCGAGCGCCTCGATCGCCGTCCTGACGATGTTGTTGAGGGGTTGCTGGGCGGTCAGGGACACGCCCGCGGTCTGGGTGTGAAAGCGCATCCGCCAGGACTCTGGCTTGCGCGCGCCGAACGTGTGTCTGAGCTCGCGCGCCCAGATCCGCCGCGCGGCGCGGTACTTGGCGATCTCCTCGAAGAAATCGATCTGGGCGTTGAAGAAGAAACTGAGGCGCGGCGCGAAATCATCGACGTCGAGGCCGCGGGTCACGGCCTGCTCCACGTAGGTCAAACCGTCCTTGAGCGTGAACGCCAGCTCCTGCGCGGCGGTCGATCCCGCCTCGCGAATGTGATAGCCGGAGATGCTGATTGGATGCCAGCGCGGCATCTCGGTCGAGCACCACTCGATCATGTCGCCGACCAGGCGCATCGCGGGATCAACCGGAAAACACCACTCCTTCTGAGCGATGTACTCCTTGAGGATGTCGGTCTGGATCGTCCCGCCCAGCTGCCGAGGACCGATGTCCTGACGCTCGGCCGCCACCACGTAGAACGCGAGCATGATCGCCGCCGGCGCGTTGATCGTCATCGACACCGTCACCTCGTCCAGCGGGATGTCGCCGAACAGGGTCTCCATGTCAAGCACCGTGTCGATCGCCACCCCCTCGCGCCCCACCTCGCCCTCAGACTTCGGATGGTCGGAATCGTGGCCCATCAATGACGGCATATCGAACGCCGTCGAGAGTCCGGTCTGCCCGTGGTCCAGCAGATAGCGAAAGCGCTTGTTGGTCTCCGCCGCGCTCCCAAAACCCGCGAACTGGCGCATCGTCCACAACCGCCCCCGATACATCGACGCGTACACCCCGCGGGTAAACGGATACTGACCCGGCAACCCGATCGTCGTCTGATCGGCCGGCAGATCACGCTCGGTGTACAAGGGCGCGATCGCCTCCCCCGACAACGTAGTGAACGGGACGTCGCGCTCCGGGGTGAGCCCATAGGCAGTGCGCCACTCGTCGTAGCTGATTGGGGCTCCGGCCACGGTGGTCATCTCACCCGTGACGGTAGCTCTTCACTGCTCCCGCCGTCCAGTAGCGTACGCCCGAGATGGCAGCCGGGACCTCGGAGGGGGAAGCGCGGACGCTGTGCGAGGCCTTCCAGGCCACCGCGCAGCGGGCGCCTGGCGCGATCGCGCTGCGCAGCGCGGACACAGCGGCCACGCTGACCTGGGCCGAGTACGGCGAGCGCGTCCGGCGGATCGCGGCCGGCCTTGCCGCGCTCGGCGTCCGGCACGGAGACACCGTCGGGCTGATGCTCACCAACCGGCTCGAGTTCTATCCCTGCGACACCGCAGTGCTGCACCTGGGGGCCACTCCGTTCTCGATCTACAACACCTCGACGGCCGAGCAGATCGAGTACCTGTTCGGCAACGCCGGCAACGCCGTGGTGATCACAGAGCGCCAGTTCCTGGAGCAGATCGAGGCGGCGCGCGCCGCGGATGGTTTCCTGCGCCATGTGGTTTGCGTGGATGGCGAGGCACCGGAGGCGATCTCGCTTGATGAGCTCGAGCGTCGCGGCAACGAGGGGGACCTTGACTTCGAGGCCAGCTGGCGGGCCGTCTGCGGCCAGGACCTGGTGACGCTGATCTACACCTCGGGGACGACCGGGCCGCCCAAGGGCGTCGAGCTGACCCACGCCAATGTGCTGGCCGAGTGCCGGGCGGTGGCGCAGGTGCTGCCGATGCGTTTCGGCGCGACGATGACCTCTTACCTGCCCTCGGCGCACGCCGCCGATCGCTGGATGTCGCACTACAACGCGATCGTCTACGGCCTGCAGATCACCGCGGTCGCCGATCTGCGATCGATCGGACAGGTGCTGACGGAGCTGCGCCCGACGGTGTGGGGCGGGGTGCCCCGGGTGTTCGAGAAGCTCGTCACCGCGCTGCGGACCGCGATCGACGGCGATGTCGAGCGCGGCGAGGCGATCGGCCGCGCGCTCGACGTGGCCCGGCAGCGCGTCCGGCTGCGAGAGGCCTGTGAGCCGGTACCCGAGGAGCTGGAGCGTCAGCACGCCCAGCTCGACGCGCAGGTGTTGTCCAAGCTCCGCGAGCGGATCGGACTGGAGCGGGCCGAGTGGGTCATCTCCGGCGCGGCGCCCCTGTCACGAGAGGTGCACGAGTTCCTGCTTGCGCTGGGCCTGCCGATGACGGAGGTCTACGGAATGTCGGAATGCTCGTGCATCGTCACCGTCAGCACCACGGCCGAGGCCAGGGTGGGAAGCGTCGGTCGGGCGATCCCCGGGGTGGAGCTCCGTCTCGCCTCCGACGGCGAACTGCTGGTGCGCGGCGAGATCGTCATGCACGGCTATCGGGCCGATCCGATGCGCACCGCCGAGGTGCTGGATGACGATGGCTGGCTGCACACCGGCGACGTCGCCCAGATCGACGACGAGGGTTACGTGCGGATCGTGGATCGCAAGAAGGAGCTGATCATCAACGCCGCGGGCAAGAACATGTCCCCGGCCAACATCGAAGAGAGGCTCAAGTCCGCCGACCCGCTCGTCGGGCAGGCGATCTGCATCGGAGACGGACGCCCGTACAACGTCGCGCTGCTGGTGCTGGATCCCGACGCGGCGGCCGGCTGCGCGCGCGAGCTGGGTCTGCAAGACGATGGGCGGACGCTGCTGGTCGCCCATGACGAGGTGCGGCGGCGGGTCGCGAGCGCGGTCGCCCGCGCCAATGCCCAGCTCTCGCGCGTCGAGCAGATCAAGCGCTACGCGGTGCTCAGCGACGAATGGCTGCCGGGAGGCGACGAGCTGACGCCGACGATGAAGCTCAAGCGCAAGCCGATCGCCGCCAAGTATGCGGAGGCCATCGAGGAGCTGTACTCAGGGGAGGGGTAGGCTTTGCGGCAGTGCTGAACGGGCGATGTAGCTGACTGACTGGGGACCAGGGGCCGTGGCAGACGAACAGCAGAGCGGCAGCGCAAGCGCGCCGGGTGGAAATCGAATCGTGGGTCGCTACGAGATCCTGCGCGAGATCGGGCGCGGCGGGATGGCGATCGTGTATGTGGCGCGCCAGCCGGACCTCGATCGCCAGGTGGCGCTCAAGGAGCTCAGCCGCTTTCACGCCGGTTCGGAGGAGTACGCGCACCGGTTCCTGCGCGAGTCCCGCCTCGCCGGCTCCCTGAACCATCCCAACGTGGTCACCGTGCACGAGTACTTCGAGCATGCGCAGACGCCGTACATCGCGATGGAGTACGTCCCGCGCGGCTCGCTGCGCCCGTACATGAAGCGGCTCTCGCTGGCTCAGATCGCGGGCGTGCTGGAGGGCGTGCTGGCGGGGTTGACCCACGGCGAGGCCGCCGGGATCGTGCACCGCGACCTCAAGCCCGAGAACATCATGGTCACCGCCGACGGGCGGGTGAAGATCGCCGACTTCGGGATCGCCCGGGCAACGATGCGGGCGGGCACGCAGTTCGTCACCGCCACCGGGATGACCGTCGGCACTCCGACCTACATGGCTCCCG
Source organism: uncultured Solirubrobacteraceae bacterium (assembly GCA_963831015.1). GTDB lineage: Bacteria > Actinomycetota > Thermoleophilia > Solirubrobacterales > Solirubrobacteraceae > Palsa-465. The sequence goes on from CAWHOM010000001.1 coordinate 176,735, forward strand.
AGCAGGCGATGGCCGGCGAGCTGGGGCCGTGGAGCGACCTGTACTCGGTGGGCATCATGGCCTACGAGCTCGTCGTCGGCCACGTTCCGTTCCACGACACCGAGTCGCCGATGGCGATCCTGATGCGCCACGTCTCCGAGCGCATCCCCTCGGCCGTGGAGGTCCAGCCCGACGTGGATCGGGGCCTCTCGCAGTGGATCGACTCGCTGCTGGTCAAGGAACCCGCCGACCGCGTGCGCCGTGCAGTCGATGCGTGGGATTCGCTCGAGGAGATCCTCGTGCGGCTGATCGGCCCCCTGTGGCGCCGCGATGCCCGCCTGCTGGAGGACCGGGTGGCCAGCGCCCAGGCCCTTCCCTTGACCCCGGCGCCGTTCGAGAGCCAGGCTTCGCTGCCGACGCCCACCCCGGGGTCGACGTCCGCGGTGTCTGAGCAGTTCGTCACCTTCGACCCTGCGCCGGGGGCCACCCCGCCCGCCCCGCCCGCGCCGCCGCCGGCCACCCCGTCCGAGCCGGTGACGCCAGAGCCCGAGCCCGAGCCGGTGGCCGAGCCGACGCCCGCCCCTGAGCCGACGCCGGCGGTGTCGGACGAGTTCGTCACGTTCGACCCGGTACGCGGACCGACCCCGCCCCCTCCGCCTGCTCCGGTGCCGACTCCCGAGTCCGAGCCCGAGCTCACGCCTGCCCCCGAGCCGGTGGCCGAGCCGACGCCTGCCCCCGAGCCGGTGGCCGAGCCACAGCCCGAGCCGGAAGCCTTCGTTGAACCCGAACCGGCGCCCGAACCCGAGCCGGAGCCACCGGCGGCCGGCGAGCCCGAATTCGTGACGTTTGCTCCGACCGCTGCGCCTCGTGGTCCGCAAGCCCCGCCTCCACCCGCCACGCCCGAACCCGAGCCCGAGCCGGAACCCGAGTCCCAGCCGGAACCCGAGTCCCAGCCGGAGTTCGAGTCAGAGCCCGAGCCGGTGGCGGCGGTCGAGAGCCCCGACACGGTCGAGACGCCCCCGCCCCCGCCCCCGCCCCAGGAGCCCGGGCCCGAGCCCGAACCCGAACCGGAGGCCGAACCCGAGCCGGAGCCCGAACCCGAGCCGGAGCCCGCCAGGGAGCCGACACCTGTCGCGATGCCAACCTCCGTGGCCACCGAGGCGCCGCCGGCCACAGCCGCTGCCCGCGGCCCGCGGCGGGGGCCACTGGTCTTCCTACTGGTCGCGGTCGCCGTGGCCGCGGCGGCGATCGGGTTTCTCGTCGCTCCCGGATCCAGCAAGAGTCCGAACAAGCCAGCGGCTCTGTCGGGGAGGGTTTCGTCCGGACCGGTGTCGGTCAACTTCCCCGCGTCGTGGCGGCGGTCGGCTGGGGCGGCGTCGACGGCGGCCACGCTGGGGCTCACCCACCCGGTCGCGGTCGGTCCGATGGCCTCCGGCAGTGCCGGGGCGGTCGTGATCGGCACCGCGAGCCACGTGGACGCGAGCCTGCTGCCGCCTGTCTTCAGGGCGAAGGCCGGCTCGGTGCCTCAGGCTCAGCTGGTCAAGCTCGGGTCGCACAGCTTCAAGCGCTACCTCGATGTCGTGGCCCACGGCTCCAGCGATCCGGTATCGGTCTACGCGCTGGTGACCACGGCCGGGACGGGCATTGCCGCCTGCGTGGTGCCTCAGGTCGGCGGAACGGCGTTCTCGGCTACGTGCGAGCGGGTCATCGCCTCGCTGAGGATGTCGGGCTCTGTCCTGCCGCTCGGCGCCAACTCGGCCTACGCAAAGTCGCTCGGAGCGATCATCGCCAAGCTCGACAGCGCCCGCACGGCCGATGGTCGCCAGCTGGCCAACGCCAAAAAGGAGCGCGATCAGGCAACCGCCGCCAGCGGTCTCGCGCAGGCCTATGAGCAGGCGGCGGCCGCCACCGCCAAGCTGGATACCGGCCCCGTCGGCGCGGGGGCCAATCCGAAGATCGCGGCGGCACTGCGGTCGCTGGGCAGTAACTATCGGTCGCTGTCGGCTGCCGCCCGCGCCAACAACAAGAGTCGCTACGCGGCCGCCCAGAAGTCGATCGCGAGCGCCGACGCGGCACTGGCGAGCAGCCTCACGGCGTTGCGCCGGTACGGCTACGCGATCAGCTGACGCGCCTGCCACGCCGCTCGTTATTAGACCAGGCGGTCCGCAGAGCGCGGGCTGACGGCGATCCCCCGCGATGGTCGCCGGGAGTCGATCCGAATAGGAGGTCCGATGAGAACCCGGCCGCGATCATCCGCCACCCCGGACAGCCGTGGGAGGTCACCACCCTCGAGCTCGACGAGCCACAGGCCTGGGACTGATCGTCGACGAGCACGCTGTCCAGGCGGAGCTGGCCGCCGGTGGCGGCCGCGACTACAGCGCGTAGAACGCCGCCGCGTTGCCGCGCAGGACCGCGTCGCGCTCGGCGTCACCGAGGCCCTGGAGCAGCCCGGTGAGACCATTGCCGTGCTCGTGGGGGTAATCGCTGGCGTAGGTGAGCATCTCAACGCCGCCGAGCATCTCCACCAGCTGAGCGGCCACCGCCGGATCCTGGGGCAGATGCGCCGGGGCGGTCGACAGCCGCAGGTGGCGCTGAACGTACTCCGACGGGGGATCCTTGACCCACGGCACCTCGCGCCAGACTCCCCTCCAATCCTTGTCAAAGCGCCACAGCAGCGGCGGCAGCCAGGCGAAGCCGCACTCCAGCAGGATCACGCGCAGCTCCGGGAAGCGGTTGAAAACCCCCTCGGAGACGAGGCTCAGCACCTGGGCCTGGGCGATCGGCTGGTTGCCGACGTAGTCCTCCAGATACGTGGTGGCGAAACCGCTCGGCGTTGGCGCCCGGCCGGAGCGTCCCCACGCGTGCAGCCCCACCTGCAGCGAGTGCTTCTGGGCAGCGGCGAAGATCGGGTGGTTGTTCTTGTTGCCCCAGGGAACGTCGCTGCGCACCGGCAACAGCACCTGCACGAACCGCGGGTCGTCGCCCACGCGCTCGATCTCGGTCACCGCGTCCTCGGGCGCCAGCGTGGAGACGACCACGCTGGCGCGCAACCGCTCGTCGCGCTCCAGAAACTCGGCCCGCACCCAGTCGTTGATCGCCGAGGCCATCGCGGCCGCGTAGTAGGGATTGCGATGCGTCTCAAAGCCCGTCAGGCAATGCAGGACCGCGATGCGCGGGTCCGCCGGGTCGAGATAGCGGGCCTTGAGGGCATCAAAGGTGGCGGGCACCGCCGGGGCCTGCTGCTCGCGCACGTCGGCGCGCGCGCTCGTCGCCGCGCCCTTCGGATAGGCACTTCCAACCCCGTTGAGGCTGACCCCCGCCTCAGTGATGTATTGACGCCAGTAGTCCGAGAGATACGGCTGCAGGTCGTCCATCCGCGCGGGGGCGCAGTGGACGTCCGTGTCGATCGCGTCGGGCTGGTAGGCGGGTGGCATGGCCGTCCCGTCTAGGCGTCGGGTACGCGCTGGCGCGGCAGGCCGTAGAGGTCGAGCGCGTTGTCGCAGAAGATCGCCCGGCGCAGCTCCGGCCCGAACGCCCGCGGCAGCGCCTGGGCGGGCGAGTCGAAGTCCCAGTGCGGATAGTCAGTGGCGAACAGCAGTCGATCGCCCAGGTTGGCGTGCTCGATCGCGTAGAGCAGGTGCTGGGCGTTTGCGGGCTCCTCGATCGGCTGGGTGGTGAACCACACGTGATCGTCGACGTACTCCGAGGGGCGCCGCTGCAGGTGGGGATGGTCCTCGCGCATCAGCTCCCAGCCGGCATCCAGCGACCAACGCAGTGCGGCCGCCCACGCGAGCCCGCATTCGGTGAGGACCACGCGCACCCCAGGGATCGCCTCGAACATCCCGTCGGAGATCATGCTCGCCAGCTGAGCCTGCATTCCGATGCCGTTGGCAACGTGGTACTCGAGATAGAAGCTCGGATAGCCGGCGCCGCGATGGTCGCCGTAGCCGCCGGTGTGGAACACCACCGGCCGGTCGTGGGCGGTCGCGGACTCGTAAATGGGCCAGTACTTGCGCGCGCCCAGCGGCTCGATAGCGTTGGAGGGCATCAGCACCGCCATGAACCGGGGGTCACCGGCCCGCCGCTCGATCTCCTGAACCGCCAGGTCGGGGTACTCGTGTGGCACGGCGATCGTCCCCCGCAGCCGCGGGTCGAACTCGAGCCACGTCTGCAGCTGCCACTCGTTGACGGCGCGGTTGAGCTCGGCGCAGAAGTCGGCGTGGTCGTAGCCGTCCTGGCCGCTGAGCACCTCGAGCATCGCGTAGTCGATCCCGTACTCGTCGAGCAGCTGAGTCCGCAGCATCTCGGGGTCTGAGCCCCAGATGTGGCCGGCCTTGTTCGGCCAGGCGTCGACCCGCATCCCGGCGTTGCGCGCGCGGGGGTACCACTCGGTGATGCGAGGGGTGCGCCGTCCGTAGCGCTCCAGCAGCCGCCGCGACCGGGGCCCCAGATGCTCGGCGAGCATCGCCTCGGTCGGCTGAGCGTGCACGTCACAGTCGATCAGCTTCACGTCCTGCGCGGCTGGGGTGGGCTCGACGGTCTGGGTCTCAGCCATGGTCAGCTCCTCTGGTCAGCTCTTCGGAACCTCCTTGAGCGTAAACGCTCGTCGCCCCGGCTCGGACATCGGTGCGCTGAGCGGCAAGTCGTCGTGTGCGCTGATTGACAAGTCGCCGCCGTTCTCCCGGCCGCGCAACCGTGCGGTTGCGCAGCCCGCGCCCGCGGTTCGGGGCCTAAGATCCGGCTCATGGACGTCGATCAGCTGCGGGCCGTGCAGACCCCACTCAAGGACCGCTATCGGGCTGAGCCCGAGGCGGCGCTGGTGACCCTTGAGGCGAACGGCGAGGTTGGCGAGGGCGTCACCTGCTCGGTGCAGACCGGGCGGGCGCTGGCCGAGGCCGGCCTGCATCCGGCGACCGGGGGGACGGATCGCTGCTGTGCTCAGGGGACATGCTGCTGGAGGCGCTGGTGGCCTGCGCGGGCGTGACGCTGACGGCGGTCGCGACCTCGCTGGGAATTGAGCTGCGCTCCGGACACGTCCATGCGGAGGGTGACCTGGACTTCCGCGGCACGCTGGGAGTCGACCGCGACGCGCCGGTGGGCTTCAGCTCGATCCGACTCTCCTTCGAGCTGGACACCGACGCCGGTGCCGAGCAGTTGGCGACGCTGCGCAAGCTCACCGAGCGCTACTGCGTCGTCTACCAGACGCTCGCCGCCGGCCCGGGGCTGACCACCACGCTGACTGCCGTCTGACCGGCATGGAGCGCGAGACGAAGCTGGCTCGGGGTGAGCTGCCCGGGCTGGATCGCGCCACCATCCACCCCTACGTCGACGCGACTCCGGGCCCGTTCTACTACCAGCGCGTCGCCCATCCGGTCGGAGTGGAGGCCGAGCGCGTCCTCGGTGAGCTGGAGGGCGGTGAGGCGCTGCTCTTCCCCTCCGGCGCCGGAGCCACGACCGCGCTCGTGCTGGCGCTGCTTGCGCCGGGAGCGACGGTGGCGATCGCCGACGGCGGCTACTGGGGAACGGACGGGCTGATGAGAAACGAGCTGGGTCGTTGGGGCGTCGAGGTCGTGGCCTTTGACCAGACCTCAGCTCCGCCGCCCGCCGATCTCGTGTGGCTGGAGCCGTGCTCGAATCCGATGCTCACGTTTCCGGACCTCGAGCCCGCGATCGCTGCCGCTCATCGTGCCGGCTCCCGGGTGGTCGTCGACAACACCGTGCTCAGCCCCGTCCTGCTGCGCCCGCTCGAGCACGGCGCCGACTTCGTGCTGCACAGCGCCACCAAGATCCTGGCTGGCCATCACGACGCGCTGATCGGCGTGGTCAGCTGCGCGCGTGGGGAGGATCACGCCCGTCTGGCGGCGTTCCGCTCGGCCACCGGGATCGTGGCTGCGCCGGACCCGGCGTGGCTGCTGTTGCGCGGGATCAAGACGCTGGCCGTCCGCGCTGAGCGCCAGTCGGCCACCGCGCTCGAGCTGGCACGCCGGCTCGCCGCCGATCCGCGCGTCACCCGGGTTCGCTATCCCGGGCTCGCGGACCCGGTGGCCGCTCGATACGTGCCGGCGTTCGGGCCGCTGCTGTCCTTTGACGTGGCTGACGGAGAGCGCGCAGCCCGGGTCGAGCGGGCGCTCGAGCTGATCGAGAACGCCACCAGCCTCGGCGGCGTCGCCTCGACGCTGGAGGCCAGGGCTCGCTGGGAGGGCTCGCGCGTCCCGGCCGGCCTGCTGCGCCTCAGCGTCGGCCTGGAGAACGTCGAGGACCTCTGGTCAGACCTCGCCCACGCCCTCGACGCCGCGGTTTCGGTCTGACATGAGCAAGACATCATTTCTCGGCGACAAGCCGATCGACCGCATCGGCTTCGGCGCCATGCAGCTCGCCGGGCCGGGCGTCTTCGGCCCGCCACGGGATCCCGAGGCGGCGCGCTCCGTGCTTCGTCGTGCGATCGAGCTGGGCGTCGACCACATCGACACGTCGCAGTACTACGGCCCGGACGTGGTCAACGATCTGATTCGCCAGGCTCTCCACCCCTATCCCGACCAGCTCAAGCTCGTCACCAAGGTGGGCGCCCGGCGCGACGCCCAGGGAGCCTGGCTGCGGGCGCTATCTCCAGCGGAGCTGCGCGCCGGGGTCGAGGACAACCTGCGCTCGCTGCGCGTCGAGCGCATGGACCTCGTCAACCTGCGGGTGATGAGCGACACCGGCGGGCCCGACGTTCCGCTGCCCGAGCAACTGGAAACGCTCCAGGATCTGCGCCAAGAGGGCAAGCTTGACCTGATCGGTGTCTCCAACGTGACGCTGGAGGGCGCCCAGCGGGCGATCGAGCAGACGGAGATCGGCGAGATCCAGAACTCCTACAGCGTCATCGACCGCAGCGACGAGCCGATCCTCGACCTCTGCCGTGGGCACGAGATCGCGTTCGTGCCGTTCTTCCCGCTCGGCTCAGCGTTCACCGGCGGCCCCGCCAAGCTGGCCCAGGATCCCGCGATCTCGCAGGTGGCCACCAAGCATGACGCCACGCCCGCCCAGGTGGCGCTGGCCTGGCTGCTCGCGCACTACGAGCGCATCCTGTTGATCCCGGGCACGACCTCGGTGGCGCACCTGGAGGAGAATCGCGCGGCGGCTGAGATCGAGCTGGACGACGAGGATCTGGCGGCGCTGGCGGGCGTGCAACAGGTCGGCGGGCCGCACCGCTAGCCGGGGATCAGCGCCCGGACGGCGGCTCAGCCGCCGCCACCGCCCCCGCTGCCACCGCCCCCGCTGCCACCGCCGCCCGCACTGCCGCCGCCACCACCGCCACCACCGCCGGCTGGGGCCGTGGGCTGCTGGGTGGTCGGCGTCGGGGTCGTGCTGGGGGTGGTGACCGTCGGCGAGCTCTGAGTCGTCGTGGGGGTTACCGTCGTCTTGGGCTTGGGAGGCGCCGGGACCTTGAGCTTGGGGATCGCCGTGCCCGGGATGAGCGCCGTGACTGACGCCCGCGCGGGACCACCGGTGAGCGCCGGCGCCAGACCGGTCGGGGTGCTGGCCGGCGCGGACTTGGTCTTGGTCGTCGAACCGATCGCGAACGCCGCCGCGAACGGGACGACCGCTGCCGCCCCCAGGCCCAGCCACCGCCAGCGTGTGGCCGACGTGCGGGGGCCGATTCCCATCTCTTTGCCGGCTGCGACGCCCGCTTCCATCGCTTCACATCCCCCGGTCCGATTTGCTCATCAATCGTAAAGCACGGTCGTTGCGATCACTAGATGATCCGCTCGCGCACCGCCAGGGCGACTGCCTGCGAGCGGCTCTTGACTCCCAGCTTGATCACGACGTCATGCAGGATCGTCTTGATCGTCCGCTCGCTGTAGGAGAGCTGCTCGGCGATCTCGCGGTTGGAGAGCCCCGCCGCCACCAGACTGAGCACGGTCTGCTCGCGGGGCGCGAATCCGCCGAAGCTGACCGCCGCCCGGGGGCGATCGTCGATCGGTGCGACCAAGCTGCTGAACGTGCGCAGCACGCCGGCGTCAAAGGCGAAGATGCCTGCGGCCACCGCCGATACGGCTGCCAGCAGAGTGTCGGGCGTCACCAGCGCACGCGCCAGCACCCCGCCCGCACCGTTGCCGATCGCCGCCAGGATGTCGGGACTGCGGACCTCGTCCAGGCACAGCAGCACCCGCCCTCGGGTCTCGATCGAGATCTCCCGCACGAATGACTCGGCGCCGCCCAGGTCTGAGTCGAGCACCACGACGTCGGCCTCGGCCAGCGCCTCGTGGTCCCAGGCCAGGGCGATCGATGCCGCCTCGTCGACCGCCTCCACCTCGGGCGCGGCGAGCAGCGTCGACCGCATGCCGCTGACATAGATCGTGTCCCGGAACACGATGAAGACTCGCACCCCCGATCCTCACTTTCCTTGGTGCCGTGGGGCGCATCATATGCCCCGCCCGGCTTCAGCGCGCAGCTCTGCTTTGACCAGGAAAGTGGTCAATCGTCGCGGCGGACGACGCGCACGACATGCTCGCCCGAGGCGATCACCTCGTCGGGCTCGAGCAGGACCTGCCGCCCCGCCGCCTGTGAGGCCTGCTCGCCGGTCGCCAGATCGAGCTCGTAGAGCCGCAGGATCTTGACGAACTCCACCGCGTCGAACGCGTGGACGATCGCGTAGAGCTCCCCCTGGTTGAGCGAGCGTCCGCTCGGCCAGCCGTCGCCGATCGCGTCGGCGGTGCCTCCGATCAGCGGGTTCAGGTAGCGGTAGAGCGAGTCGCGGACCCCCTGCTCGATCCGCTGCGTGTCGGCGCGTGGCGAGACCTGCAGCGAGACCACGACCGACACCGCCCGAAAGCGCATCGGCTCCAGGCGCACCGGCGTGCCGGCCAGCTTGCGCGCGTCGAGATAGCGCTGCACCTCCTCCAGCAGAGCGGGGCTCGGGGTCAGTTCCTCCAGCGACAGGCGCCGGTTCGCGGGGTCCACGCGGGGAAGGATCCGCAGCGTGACGCCGGACTGGTCGTCGGCCACTCGCCGCGCGCGGGCCACGCGAGGGGTCGCCTCGGCTGCCAGGAACTCGTAGTCCTCGTCGGTGACTGCCCGGTAGCGGGTGCGGATCTCCAGCGCCGAGCGACCGCGCGCGGCGTCAACCGACTGCGCATCGACGCCCCCCAGCGCAGGACGCGGGTTGGTGACCGACGCGACGCCGGGAATCGCCGACCGCAGCGTTGTCACGGTGTCGGCGGCGACGTTGCCGACCCGGCCCCCGCCGTGGCGATATGCGCTCATGCGCAGCGCGGAGCCCTTGGCTGGGATTGCGCCGTGCCGCGACGGCGCGCCACCCGGACGGTGCAGCTCGGGACCGAGGCGAATCTCGCCGTGCACGAGATCGAGTGCGAAATGGCGATCGTCCGGCGAGGAGTCGGCGAACGAGTCCCGTTGTTCCCAGGGATCCCACTCGCCGTCCGGCGACTCGACCTCGAGCGTCTCGCCGATCGCCAACGCCAGCAGTGGCGAGAAGCGGGTGGCGAACGTCTGACCGGGAGTGCCGTCGCTCACCCCCAGGGGCTCGGTCAGCTCCAGCGACGAGTGCTCGGCCTCGATCAGCGCTCCGATCGGCGCCGCAGTGATCTGGTAGATCTCGGGCGGTTGGGTGTAGACAGCCGCCTCGCCCCCGATGCGAGTCGTCTCGGCGATGCGGCAGCGCAGCCAGTGCAACCGCCGCCCAGCGATCGGCTCGATCCCGGACGCCAGCGGACACTGGACCTCGACCGCGCCCGAGCCGTAGTTGAAGCCGCCAGTGAAGTCGTGCAGCACATCGACCTCGGCCCACTGGCCCTCGCCCTGGCTGACCTCCCACCGCAACGGCGGGTCCTCGGGCTTGACCCCGGCGCCACGGGCCATCGAGGCCTCCATCGAGACGCTCATCAGAAGGCGGCGGAGGCTGCCCTCAAATCCCAGGTAGAGCGCGTCTCCCGGCTGTGGTGAACGGCTGAACGGAAGCTGGTCCGGTCCGTGCGGAAGGGCGACGCCGTCGGCGACACCGATCTCCTTGCTTGCCCCGTCGCGCGAGACGACGTACGCCGCCGGCAGCAGGGGCAGGATCGTGAACTCGTCCCGCACCGCGAACACGATCGACTCCTGAGCGGCGGTGCGCAGCGTGCCCGCCTCGGTTCCCCGCCCGATCTGCAGCGGCTCGGCGGCCGCCGCGCTCAGCCGCAGCCGCAGGTCGGTGCGCGCGGCGGCCGGTCCGTCGAGCTCTATCCCCAGCAGGTCCATCAACGCGATGTGCAGCTTCTCCGGGACGCGGCCGAGGCGGTCGACCGCCAGGCTGCTCATCCACGCGAACAGCTCGATCAGCGCGACGGCCGGATCCGGTCCGCCGTTGACCGCCAGCTCCGGGCAGACCAGCTCGACGCGCTGCCGGGCCTCGGTGATGATCGCCGCGGGATCGCGCTCGTCGAGCAGCACCCGTGCGCCGGTCACGGCGTCTCCTCGGCCGGGATCACGTAGAACGGATACACGAGGTTGTACAGCCGGCTCGTCTGCAGGACCCGGTAGGTGATTGTGATCAGCAGGGCCCCCTCGTCCACCCGGCCCAGATCGAAGGCCAGCTCGATGACCTCGATCCGCGGCTCCCATCGGGCCAGCGCGCGGTGCACCGCGGCGTCGACGCGTCCCACCATCTCCGCGTCGATCGTGTCGAAAATCAGGTCGTGCACGGCGCAGCCGAACTCGGGGCGCATCGGGCGCTCGCCGGGGGCGGTGCCGAGGATCACGCAGATCGCCTGCTCGATGTCGGTTATCCCGTGGGCCAGGGCCAGCACCCCGCGCTGGTCGGGCGCCAGTGGGAACGAGAGGCCGGAGCCGATCAGGTCGGTCATCGCCGGTCGCTCCTCATCCCAGGCTGATCATCGGACCGCTGACGGTCACGCCGCTGGGCGACACCTGGATCTGCGAGGCGCCGCACTTGATCGTCACCGACGTCGTGCCCTCGATCGAGAGATCGGTGTCGGCCTTGACGCTCACCGTCTGGCCCTTGACCGTCACGCCCTGGCTGCCGGTGATCGTGACGTCGTCGGTGACATCGATCGTCAGCGCCCCTCCCGAGGTGAACTTCATGTCCTCCTTTGACTTGGCGACGATCTTGTGGTCCGAGAGCAGCGCGAATGAACCCTCCTGGCTCTGCAGCACGTCGTCGCCAGGGACGTCGCGGCCGTTGAACAACGACCCGAGCACGTACGGGCGCGTGGTGTCGTCGTTCTCGAAGCCCACCAGCACCTCCTCGTGGACCACCGGCAGCATCAGCAGTCCACGCTGCTTGCCGGCGCTCGGTGTGACCACTCGCGCCCAGGCGCTCTCGGCATCCTGGCTGAGTGCCGGGTACTTCACCCGCACCCGCCCCAGGTTCTCCGGATCGCTGTTGTTGGTGACCAGGCCGATCACCAGCTGGGAACCGAACGCCGGCGCGCCGCCGCCGTTGGAGCGGTCTCCGCCGACCGCGCCCACGAGGGTGTGCGCGGCGGAATTGGCAAACCGCGTCTCGTAGGTGCTGCCGCCGCGGAGCACGTGGGTGGCGGCGGCGACGCGATAGGTGCCGCTGTACTTCTGGCCCAGTCCGGTGACCTGGACGGCAGCTCCGGCCCTGATGCTGGGGTTACCGTCGGTTACGCCCTCCGCGGCGATATAGCCGTTGGCGAGCTTGTCCAGCAGCGCCTGAGCCAGCGCGTCGCCCTCGGATTGGCTCTTCACCGGTTCGGTGGCGATGTGCACCTCGCCACCGTCGAACGCGTCGGCGATCGTCGAGCGGTCGACGCCGATGTGCGCGATCTGGTTGGGTTTCGAAGCCGTCGATTGGAGCGCCTGCTTGGTCTTGGGGTCGAGCACCGACAGGGTGACCTCCTTGACCTGCTGGGTCGCCGTGACCCGCGGACTGAACGAGCGCAGCGTCGTCGGCCACCGCAGCGCCACCGGGTCGTCGGCCGCCTGCTTGCGGAAATGGGCCTTCTGGTCAGAGACGACGAACTCGAAGCCGATCCGTTCGGCGAGACGCCAGATGAAGTCCCAGTCGGTCTCGTTGTCCTGCTGCATGAACTCGTGGGGATCGCCGCTGGCGTCACATGCGGGTTCGAAGCCCGCCTCCTTGACGATCTTCCCGACGATGTCCGAGGATGTCTGGTTCTGGAAGGTGCGCACCTTGCGAGAACGGATGAGCACATGCGAGCGGTCGAAACCGCGGACCAGGAGTTCCACGCCGCCGGGTCCGAAGTCCAGCTCCAACGACACGATCTGGCCCTTGAACAGCGTGGTGGTGGTCAGCTGGTCGCGCGCGCCGAGCTTGACCTCCAGCTGCTTGCCGATGTCGAAGGGATGGCCGTCGATCGGCTCGTCCTCGCCCTCCTTGCCCTTCTGATAGATGACCGCGAACGTGCACATATCGGGCAGCCGCAGGTAGTTGAGGACCTTGACCTCGCGAATCCGCCGACCCAGCTCGGTGTCGATCTCCGAGCCGTCGACGATGATCGAGTACAGCGCGACGTTGCGATCGGAGGCGGGGCTCATGTGTCGAGCCGCGGGATGCTCAGCGACGTGCCGCGCCGCAGCCGCAGCGGGTCGTCGATGTCGTTGGCCTCGGCAATCACGCGCCAGCGCGTGGCGTCGCCATAGGACTCATACGCGATCCCATGCAGCGAGTCGCCATCCTGGACGATGTGCGAGCGCAGGCCGGGGGTCCCGCGGGTGGTCGGGTTCTGCGCCTGTCCGGGTGGCGAGGTGTCCTCGGCCTGGCCGAGCTCGAGGTCCACGAACGCGCGCGTCGGATCGCCGTTGGGCGCGAACAGCGCGTACTGGATCGAGATCGACATCGGGGCGGCCTTGGGCAGCTTGTTGGCGCCCCAGCTGAAGGTCACGAACTTGGGCGCCGAGCCGCCGCCGTGCATCGCCTTCATCAGCGCGTTGGCCTGGTCCTTGACCGTCTTGTCCGAGCCCTGCAGCGACGTGTCGAGCAGCAGCGAGAGCTTGTAGGTCATCGGCAGGCCACCGCCGAACTCCGGCTCGGGATAGTCCTTGCTCTGCGTGGGCTTGTAGGTCCACACGTTGGTCTTGGAGACCGTGTAGCTCCCCGGGTTGAACGCACACGTGATCTCGTCGCCGCCCTCAATCTGCAGCTTGGCCTGCTGGAATCCCTGGGGAACGGTCATCGGTCAGGCCGGAAGGGTCAGGCCGGAGTGTGCGATCTCGAGCGACTCGGTGCCCAGCGCCGCGGCGCCGGTGTCGAACGACGGGCCGGTCCACCGGACCGGAAACGCGTCGGCGAACGTGAACACGCGCTGACTGGTCCCGCTCTTGACGGTCAGCGTCACCTGCTTGGTCTGCGCCTTGGTCTTCGTCTGCGAGAACCACGTCAGGAGCGCGGTCGAGTTGGTCAGCCCCCGCGTGAGCAGCAGGTTGGGAAAGTGCAGCCGACCCGGGAGCTTGTGCACGAAGTCGTTGTTGCCACCTTCGGCGTACTCGAACATCTCAAACGACATCTCGAGCCCGGAGCAATGCGAGAACTGACCGATGGTGTCTATGTCCGGCACTGAGATGATGAAGACGTCCGTGGTGATGATCTGCTCGGGCATGTCACTCAGAATGGATGCTGGATCAGTTGCCCGAGTTGCTCCTGCTCCTCGCGGATACGCCGCAGCACCTCGGTGTATGCGTTGTCGGAGTCGCCGCCGGCACCACCGCCACCGCCTCCCCCACCGCCCGAGTCGCCGCCGCCACTCGCGCCACCGCCGCCCGCGTTGCCGGCGCCACTCGCGCCGGTGGCAAGCGCCGGTTGATCGCTCGCAGCTCGGGCCAGGGTGCGTTGCCGACCGGACGTCACCTGCCTGGGCGATGGCGGCGCGGCGGTGGCCGCTGCGGGTTTCGGGGTGGCCCGCGTCGGGGTTGCCGGCCTGCGTGCGATCAGTCGCTGGCCCATCCCCGGCGAAGGCATCGCCGCGGCGGCGGGTGGCGGCGCGTTCGGCTCCCGGCTGCCGGCCGGAGCCGGGGCGTGATCGGGTCCCGTCACCGGAGCGGCGAGCATCGCCGTCGAGACCATGGCGGCGGGTCCGGCCCCGCGCGCGTGGATCCGCGCCATCGAAGCTGGAAGGTCGTGAGCGGGGTGCTCGGCGAACGTTGCCGCGGCTGTGAACCGTGCTGCGGGGCTCCTGCTCAGCTTGAGCATCGGTCGTGGTGAACGAGTTGCGCGCAACGGGGACGTGATCACCGCGGCCCTGGTGATCGTGCCGGAGTCAGGAGCGAGGCGGGTGCGAGCGCCGCCGGTGCTTTCCCGGCTGGGCAGCGCGACGCTGCGGCTCCCCAGGCGGGCCAGTGCCGCACTCCCAGCCGAGGAATCGGCCGGCGACGTGGGGGCACGATCGGAGGGCTGCGGGGGCGCCGGACCGGTGGCCACCGACGGCCGCGCAGCGGGATCGGCGACTGCCCGCGCGACCTCGGTCGAGACCGCCGGTGAGAACACGGGCAGGACATCCGGTGGGGCGAAGTTCGGTGTTGCAGCGGCCGGCGAAGGTGGCGGCCTCATGCCCGTGCGCGGCGACGCCGGTGCAGATGAGGTCGCCGACGTCTCAGACGATCGCGGGCCAGACGACGGTGAGCCGGTGCCCGACTGCGAGCGGGAGGCAGGGGAGATTGCCGCACGCTCGGCCGCTTGGCCGGCCGCGGCCGTACCGGGGTCGGGTGCCGAGGCCGTACCGGGGTCGGGTGCGGCGGCCGTACCGGGGTCGGGTGCGGCGGCCGTACCGGGGTCGGGTGCGGCGGCCGTGGGAGGGGAGGGCGGACGGGTCTCCCGGGCCTCTGAGGGCGACGGCGCGGGCGTGGCGACAAGGCTCGCACCCGCCGGCTGCGGCGCCGGCGCCGGCGCGGGCGTAGCGTGCTGGGCGTCCTCAGTCGGGGGTGGTGGGCCGGTGCTCGCCCCTGACCGGGACCCACGGGTTGCCGCCGCGTCCCGTGGCCGACCTAGCGCACGCCGGCGCGGACGGGGCCTGAGCTGGAGTCCCGGGGGGTTCCCGGGCTCGATGGCCGGCGCCTTAGGCGCCGGCGTAGGCGGAGGCGCTGGCGCCGACGCGGTCGGCGGTGCCTCCTCGGGGCTCTCGCCGGGGATCGCGTCGCTGTCGCTCTCCGGCGCTCGGTTGATCCCGCGAATGCGGCCAAACGCCCGCGCCAACATGGATCGGCGGGCGTCACCACCGTGGGCTGCGGCGGCCGGCTCCGTGTCTGCCGAGAACCGGCCATCCGGCACGGCAGGGGCGGGCACGATGTCCTGCGCTGACTGCGGCCGGGTCGCTGCGACCGGCGCGCTGATCGGCGGCGGGGCAGCAGCTACTCGTGCCTTGTCCACTGGGCGCGCCGAGGGTGGCGTCTCGGTGACCGGTTTCGGAACGCTCGCCTCGTGGCGCCGCGGCGTCCTCTCGACGTGCGGCCTGAGATCCGGCGTCTGCGGGGCACGCCGCATGCGAGCCACTGCCCGCACTGGAGCTGGAGGAGGTGACTGCGCACCGACGGGTTGGGGCGGCGAGCTGTCGGGGACCCGAGCAACCGCAGGCGCGGGACCTCGATCGACATCGGCCCCGACGTCGGCCGGAGGCTGCGGTGCCGACCGCGCGGGCTGGAGGCGATCCTCTCGAGCGGCCGTGGGTGGTGTCGGCGTCACAGCGGGCGCGGCGGGGCTCGGCGGTGCGCTCGCGGTGAGCGGACCGGCGGCGGGCGCCGCCGGCGACTGGCTGGGGGCCGAGGCGTCCCGCGCGACGCTCTCGGTGGGCGGCCCGGCGGCGGGTGGTGGCGGCGTCGATGGATTGTGGGCCGGGGGGTTCGGCGGTGCGCTCGCGGTAGGCGGACCCGGAGGGGGCGGTGTCGGGGCGGACGGCGGATCCGATCGTGATGATCTCGGGGTGGTCGGTGGATCCGACGGGGGCGGCGTCGGGATGGTTGGCGGCGGTACGTGCTCCGGTTGGGCCGGGTGCCGCCCAAGCCGCTTCGGGCCGACCTCGACGATCCGCGAGCCGCGCCCGAACTCGGATCCTCCCCGGGCCTTGAGGTTTGCGAGCATCTGTGCCGATCGCTCGGCCGCAGAGGGAGGTTGCGGTAGACCGCCCTTGGACACGCCAGGCATTTCGAGTGCCTTGTCCGGATCACCGAAGACCCACTCGTAGCCGGCGTCGCTCAATCCGTAGCGCTCCTTGAACGCCTCGACAGAGGGTTGCTCGACCCCGACCGGCTGCTCCGGCGTCATTGACGCTTCGACCGGCGGCGCCGCCTCCGGCGCCATCTCAACCGGCGCGGCACGCTGAACCGATCGCGCTGCGGTCCCGCCCGGTCGCGCCGGAGCCATGGCCGGCGCGCTGCTCAGAGGGATGCGGACGCGCGCGGCGGCGATCCGGGTCGCCCTGCTCAGGAGCTTCGGCTCGCGCGCCGCGATCACGCGTTCACCGAGATGCCAGTGCCCGGACCATCCGCCGCGCTGAATTCGGCGCTCGGCCACGCGCAGCAGCCGGTGTAGCGGGGCGGCTGGTGCGGGCCCGAATGGGTCGATTGGCGACTTGGTCATTGCTCAGTGTTCGCCGAGGCGGCGAGCGTCTCGGCTTCATTCAGGAACAACCGCCGATCGCGATGCTCCAAGTCGAGGATCGCGTCCAGCGTCCAGTGGAAGTGGTGGGCCAGCCGGGCCGTCTCCCCTAGCAATGTGCTGGGTGACGGCCCGATCATTCCCCCAGGCGTTCGTCCTCGACCTCGGTCAGATCGACTTCGAATCGGTGCTCACACGACGGACAGCTAACGACGCCCACGGCATCCCCGTCGGAGTTGATCCGTTCGTACAGCCGTTGGAGATGATCGAAGTCGGCTGCGAACAGCCGCTCTACCACCTGCGGCGTCACGCTCGTGATCGTCCCCAGCCGGGTGACCGTGCGTGCCAGCAGCAGCACGGTCAGGTACGCCCCGTTAGCTCGAACGTCCGCGTCTCGAAGTGGCTCGATCTCGTCGCGCGCCGTCGCCAGCCGAATGACGCCTTCGCGGTGCTGGTCGCCTTGCTCGTCGATGTAACCGATCGGCAGCGTGAATGCGATTTCCGTGTGAATGCCTCAACCCCGTCTCTGTTGCGCCGACCTTTGATCACCCTCCGGTCTTGTACTGGATATCAGTGCTGTAGAACCTGATCGACTCGGTCATGACCGCGTTCGAGTTGGCGTCCTGTCCTGCCTGTGAGTAGCTGATCGGCGTCGTGTTGTTCAGCGTCCACGTGGCTAGTGTCGTGGTGCCGTCGTTGGCAAGGATCGTGACGGTGATGTTGTCCTGCTGATCGGCGGGGCCCTTCTGGTTTGTGTCGTTGAACCAGGTCCACAGGTCACCGTTGGTGTCCAGAACGCGTTCCAGTCCCCACTCCCCGTGGAGCGGGTTCACGGCGCCGCCGTTGTTCGCCTGGAGCTTTCCGTTCGCGTCCCAGGTGTTATGGGTCACGTTGTCAAGCGAGAGGCTGGGCGGGTCGAACTTGTGAAAGAACAGGGCGGTGGCCGTGATCTTGGCGGCCGTCATCTTCAGCAGGTTGTTGGTATTGACCGTCGGTGGGGCCATGTCGTCTCCTTAATGGTTCTCGGGCCGTGGGCTACTCGCCGCCTTCTCCGCCGCCCTCCTCGCCGCCTTCGTCGCCACCACCGGTGAACTGGCTCAGGCGGAAGATCACGAATTCGGCCGGCTTGACGGGAGCCACGCCGATCTCGCAGACCACCATGCCCGCGTCGACGGACTCAGGCGGATTGGTCTCGGCGTCGCACTTGACGAAGAACGCCTCATCCGGTGTCGCGCCGAACAGCGCCCCGCTGCGCCAGACATTCCGCAGGAAACTGGACACGTTGATCGACAGGCTGCTCCACAAGAACGGGTCGTTTGGCTCGAACACGCTCCATTGCGTGCCGATGGTTATCGACTCCGAGATGAAGTTGAACAGGCGCCGAACGTTGATGTAGCGCCACTCGGGATCGCTCGACAGCGTCCGCGCGCCCCAGATCCGGATCCCGCGACCGGGGAACGCCCGGATGCAGTTGATGCCGTTCTTGTTGAGGCTGCCCTGCTCACCATGGGTCACCTGGAAGGCCAGGCCGTTGGCCCCCATGATCACCTCGTTGGCCGGCGCCTTGTGGACGCCTCGCTTTTCGTCGGTGCGGGCCCACACCCCGGCGACGTGGCCTGACGGCGGGATCGTGATCGGGCGGCGGCTGATCGGGTCCATGACCTCGATCCAGGGGTAATAGAAGGCCGCCATCTTCGAGTCGTAGCCGGCCTTGTTCATCCGCCACTCGTAGACATCCTGCGGGATCATCCCCGGCGGCGCGTCGAGGATCGCCATGCGGTCGCCGAGGTTCTCGCAGTGCGCGATCATCTTGCCCTGCAGATCCCGCAGGGCCGTGTCATCGCCGTTGCCCGCGAACTGCATGGCATCCGGAACGACGAGCATCGTCACCTCGTCGACGGCTGCCAGGCCGCCGATTCCCTGGCGCCGTGCGACGTCGCCCTCGAACTGGTCGGCGCTCGCCTTCGCCGGGGCGACGCTCGGCACCTGCAGCGTGTACTTACCGGGCGCGATCCGGGTCTCGGGCAGCGCCGCTCCAGTCTCCTCCATCTTGATCAGCTTGGATGCCGCGTTTACCTTCGTGGCGATGTTGTTGCGGTTCTTCTTGAGCGAGACGCTCGGATACTCCTCGCGATCGGTGCCGGAGGTGACAACGACCGTATAGGTCGGCTCGCCGCCAGTTTCGGCTCCGGGTGGCGGGTCGTCCTGGGAGATCTCGACCTCGACCTGCGCCCCGGCGCCCTCCAGCGCGACAGCCCGCAGGGCCTCGACCTCTTTGTCGGTCGCGGCCGGAAGGGCAGCCCGCGCGGCGGAGTCGCCGCTGTTGGGTGCACCTACCCGCACGATCCAGCACAGGCTGCCGCCGTTCATGAAATAGCCGTAGACCGAGTGGGCAAGGTAGGCCCCCTCCATGAACGGTCCGTTATCGGGGTTCTGGGGATCGGCGTACAGCCTCGCGAATTGGCTCCAGTTGGAGATCTGCATCGGAACGTTGATCGGGCCTCCCGGCGCGAGACCGACGAAGGCCGCGACGGCGGTACCGACGCCTTCGATCGGCTTGTTACCGCTGGAGACCTCCTCGACGTAGACGCCAGGGGTCAGGTATGTAGGCATGCGACTCCTTCGGACGCGATGGTCGACGGTTCCAGACTGACTCGCTGCCGGCCTTGCTTCGCCGTGCCGACCGCGGTCATACCGACCCTCGGTCGCGCACCGCCAACCAACCGCAGCCCCGTGTGCCCGTAACGGTCAAATCGAATGGCATCGTAACCCGGAGCGCAGCCGGTGAACAGGCGGCCGATCGGGCATGAACGCTGCCCCTCTGGCTGCCCGATCGGGCAGCGACGCATTTCCTTGCCGCAGGACCGGCGAGTTATCGTCGCTTAGCCGCAGGCCGAGCGCCGTCCACGACGACGTCCACCCCGGCCCCGGGGACGGACACGGACGCCTCGGATGTCCGCCCATCAAGAGTGCGCACCTGGACCGCGTGCGAGCCGGGCGCGATCCGGGCGAACCGGAAGCGGCCGTCCATCCCGCTCGCCGTCCACCGGCCAAGTGCGGGTATCACGATCCACGCGTTGTGAATCGGATCGCCGTCCGCGTCACGAACGCTGCCGCCGAAGCCATGAAACTCCTCGATCGTCGACGGCGGCCCGTCGGACTTGCGAATCCGCAGGGTCCGGGTGCGTACGTCCGGTCCGCGCACGAATGTCGCGCCCGAGTCCACCGTGATGTTGACGACGTAGTCGATCGACGCCTTGTATTGGCCGCCGATCGCGCTCCAGAAGTCGGCCTTGTCCTCCCGTGGCCGCCCGACCTTCGCATCGGCGCCGGTGGTCGCCTCGTTGAGGACGTCATCCGGCAGCTGCTCGTATGAGAACAGGATCGCGAGCACCTGCGACAACAGGCGGTGCTCGTCCTGGACCGCCTTGGCCCACGCGGTCACGGCATACGTCAACTCGAGGCGCAAAGGGGGAGCGACGGTCAGCGTCATCCCGTTGCTCCGCTGCTGCGTCGGCACGTTGGTGGAACGTTCGCTGGCCTGACGCAGGTCATAGAGGAACAGGTTGACCGAGGGGCCGGTGAGCTTTCCCGACCACTCCTTCGAGGGCGCGTCGAAGACGATCTCGACGCCGGCGAAGCCGTGGCGCTCGAGCTCGCGCCGAAGCAGCGTCCGAAGTCCTTCGTCGAGATCGGCAATCGCTGTGTTGAGTGGCACGTCGATGACACTCATCAATGCGCCACCATATCGGGCCCGCTACTAAAGTCGAGCGATGGGCCAGCCAGCGATCTCGCTCGACGCTGGGGCCTCGCCGGGCGCGGCAGTTTCAGCCCTGACGACGCTCACGCCGGGAGAGGAGAAGACGCTGATCGAACTGGAGGGCCTGGCGTGGATCGGCGTCGCGATGACCGATCTCGCCGTGCAGGCCCGGATCAGAAATCTATCCGCGGGAGACCTGCAATGGACGGATCCGGTCGGGCGGGGCGACGGCGTTGCCGCTCCTGGCGAAGGATTCGAGGTCACCGCCCACGCCCCGGCCATTCCGGGCGCCGTGCCGGCGCCTCCGCTGTGCCTCCGGCTGATCGCCGCCCAGGCGGTCGCGATCACCCTCACGATGGCGGTTGTCGGCGCCGCACCCCGCCATCGCGTGCTCGCCCAAGCCCTGGTGAGCAGGTAATGCGCCCACCGTCGGTTGCCGGTCCCCTCGCCCGCGGAACCCTGGTGGCGGTCTCGGCCTGGCGTGACGTCCACGAGGGTGCTCGCGCCGACGTGCTCTCCCTCCCCGGGATCTGCCGTGTCGACGTCAAGCCTCTGGCCGACTCGTTCTTGGTCCGATTCGTGAACGATCCGGCCGTCGAGTTGCGCAACCTTCCAGCGGGCGAGGTGCAATCGTTTCAGCTCACCAGCGCACGCAGCCACGGTCCTGCGGTCCAGGTGTTCGACCAACAGCATGCTGCGTTTCGAGCTGTCGCCGCCGATCGGACAGTCGACGTGAGCCTGATCCTGGGGATCATGCACCTCCGCGACTACGGGATCGCCCGCGTCAGCGCGCAAGCGATCCTGGCTGACGCGTAGCCATGCGAGAGGTGGGGGTCACCGTGGCCATCGACGCGGCCGAGTCGGTCATCGATCGGCTGATCGGGATAGCGCCGTACGGGATCCGCGACGACCACTCGGGCGAGAACGTCGTCCTCCGTATCCGAGCTCCGGACGGCGAGCTGCCGCCGGTGGCGGAGTTCGCCCAGCGGGCAGGCGCGGACCTGCTCTCGATCGACCAGCGCGAGGTTCCCGACGAGTGGCACGCGCGGCGACTGCTCGACTACCAGCCTCGCTTGATCGGCGATATCTGCGTCCGCCCGCCCTGGGCGCCGCCGTCCGACGTCCCGATCGACGTCGTGATCGAAGAGACGGACGCGTTCGGCAGCGGCGTGCATCCGACCACCCGGGATTGCATCGCGCTGCTGACCGCCGTCGGCCAGCGTGGCGCATTCGCCGATCTCGGCTGTGGCTCCGGCGTGCTGTCGATCGTCGCCGCGAAGCTCGGGTTCGCGCCGGTCACGGCGGTCGATGTGCGCGACGCCGCGGTAACGGCAACGCGGCGCAACGCAGTCAGCAACGCCGTCGAGGTCGATGCATCGGTGATGGACCTGCTGACTGAGTCGGCGCCGTTTGCGCCGGTCGTCTGTGCCAACGCGCCGGTCGCCGTGCATGCCGCCGTCGCTCGTTCAATCGCCGGCTCGCCGGACATCGTGATCGTGTCCGGGGTCCTGGCGCACGAGTTCGAGCAGGTTGCCGAGACCTACGCGCGGCTCGGGCTTACGCCGGAACAGCTCCATGAGGAGGTCCGCTGGATCACCTGCATGTTCACCCGATAGCTCTGGCCAGGCCGGATTCCAGCATCTATGATCCCCTACCTGTGAGGCAGTCCGCCGGAGCCGATCGCCAAGGGCCCGCGCCCCAGCCGGAGCGCATACGCCCGAGTACGCCCGGCGCCCCGGCAAGGTCAGTCGGTCCGACTCCCTCGCAGGCGCTCTATCTCCAGCAGACCGCCGGCAACCGCGTGGCCGCCCGCGTTCTGGCTCGTTGGTCCAAACATCCCGACGAGGCCGAGAAGGGCAAGCTGCTCTCCGACGGGGCGGCTGCAGATTTCCTGCACTTCAACATTCCGCTGAGCAAGTAGGCCCACCGCGGGCCTACGGCTGGATCGAGCCGACCTCCAGCCGGTCCGGCGGGGCGGTCGATCCCGATCCGCGCAGTTCCGCATGGAAGCGCTCGAAGTCAGCCTCGAGCGTGAGCCGTCCCTGTTTGCCGTATTCCTGGGCCACGGCGCGCACCAGGTGGCGCATCTCGATCTGCGATCCCTCGTCGGCCGCGCGGAACGCGGCGGCGAGCGAGCAGTTGCGGATCGCTCCGCCGGAGAGCTTGAACTGGTTGGCGAGGAAGTCGAGGTCGACGTCGTCGGCGACCGGCGCTGCCCGCGGCAGCACCAATCCCCAGATCCGCCGGCGGTCCTCCGGCTCGGGGAACGGAAAATCGATCACGAAGTCCAGTCGGCGGACAAAGGCATCGTCGATGTTGCGGCGGAAGTTAGAGGCCAGGATGACGGCCCCGGGATAGACCTCCATCCGCTGAAGCAGGTAGGCGACCTCGATGTTGGCGTAGCGATCGTGGGAGTCCGAGACCTCGGAGCGCTTGCCGAACAGAGCGT
Organism: uncultured Solirubrobacteraceae bacterium; assembly: GCA_963831015.1. Classification (GTDB taxonomy): domain Bacteria; phylum Actinomycetota; class Thermoleophilia; order Solirubrobacterales; family Solirubrobacteraceae; genus Palsa-465. The sequence continues at coordinate 199,490 of CAWHOM010000001.1, forward strand.
CGGCCTCGTCGAAGAACAGGATCGCGTTGGAGCCGTGGGCGGCGGTGAAGATCCGCTCCAGGTTCTTCTCGGTCTCCCCGATGTACTTGGAGACGATCGTCGCCAGGTCCACGCGGAACAGGTCGAGGCCCAGCTGGGCGCCCAGCACCTGGGCCGCCATCGTCTTGCCGGTCCCCGACTCCCCGACGAACAGGACCTTCAATCCCTGCGTCCGCGAGACCGTTGCCTCGTAGCCCCACTCCGAGAGCACCCGGTCGCGATGACGCAGGTAGGCGGAGATCGAGCGCAGCAGGTCAAGGGGACGCTCGGGGAGGACCAGGTCATCCCAGGCGTAGCCGGGGCCCAGGTGAGAGGCCAGCTCGCCCAGGCGCGAAGAGGAGGCCTGCCGAGCCCCCAGGTCCAGGTCTGCGGACTCCGGCCGGTCGGCGCCGCGCGTGCGGGCGGCGATCAGGCTGACCTCCGCGGCCGCCCGGATCTGCTCGACCGAGAGCCGGAACTTGGCGGCGACCTCGTGGGTGTCGGGCGCACCGCTGAACTCGCCCCAGGCCAGATGGCGTTCGGCGAAGCTCGGATACGGGACCTCCACGACCAACGCCGCGCGGTCGGCGAGCACGGTGGCGTGCCGCGCCGACCCGGCGATCAGCACCAGCCGCTCGGGGCGCTCGTCGATCACCGCCAGCAGCTGGGCGCGCTCGGCCGGCGTCAGGTCCTCCAGTCCATCGATCGTCAGCTGCGCTCCCGCGAGCGCCGCCGATAGCAAGGCGTCGGCGACCGCCTCGCCTGAATCCAGCTCGCGGGCGCCGAGCAGCACCAGCGGCGCCTCGGCGGCGGCGGCCACGATCGCGCCGGCATCCGGTCCGCACACGACCAGCGGCAGGCGCGTGCGGGCGGCGAGCAGGAGCGCAACTCGCTGCACCGCCTCATGGCGCCCGGTTGCCGGCTGAGGCTCGAGGTGGCGCAGCCGCACGCCGCCGTGGATCGCGCCCAGCGCGCCGGCGCCGAGCAGGAACGCGGCCAGCCGGTCGGCGACCTTGGCCGGTCGATCGGCGAGCGTCGAGGTGGCATCTGCCGCCGGCATCCGGATCGCGCCCGTGCGCTGCAGCGGCGCGCCGGGGGAGAAGCAGGCCAGCACGTCGCTCGGCGCCACTCCGTCTCCGCTGAGCAGGTCGGCGGCCAGCCGCGGACTGGCCAGGCGGCGGGTCACGTCATCCTGCAGGTAGGCGTAGAGCCGGCCGAACCGAGGATGCAGCTCCGGCGCCGCGCACAGCGCCAGCACCGAGGTGTCGAGCTCGTCGAGACCGAGCCGCTCGGCGGCCTGGCGCAAGGCGGTGGCGGGCGGCGGCGCGCTGTCGTCGGTCGACAGCGCCAGCGCCTGCTCGTCGGAGATGTAGAGGCCGCGCAGCGAGTCGTCGGGGTCGTTGCCGGCGGTCACCGCCTCCTGGACCGCGACCTGCAGGCGGTCCTGGAGATAGGCGAACCAGTCGAGCGGCGCTCCGGTGGCGCTGCTCACGCGTTAGCCCAAGCCGCGGGCGGCGGCTTCGGCCTCGAGTTCGAGCGACTCGCCGGGTTGCGAGACGCGCAGCGGTCCGCTCCCGGCGGCGCCGCGCTGCTGGACGACGTGAGCGAGCTCGTGGGTGAGCAGCTCACGACCGCTCGGCGTTCCGGGGCTGTACTGGCCGTCGCCGAAGAAGACATCGCGACCGACGGTGAACGCGCGCGCGGAGACAGCCCGGGAAAGCGCCGCCGCGTGGTCGTCGTGATGAACCCGCACGTCGCTGAGCGGGTCGCCGAGCCGGTTGCCGACCTGACGGGCGACGCCGCTGTCCAGCGCCCGCCCGCCACCGCTGGCGGCGGCGATCGCCGACTCGATGTCGGGATGCACGAGTCCGCCCGGGAGGATGCCCTCGCCGTCGCGCATCCGGGCCACCGCACGGCCAAAGCCGCGGTTGCCAACCGTGGAGGCCAGCTGCGTCAGCGCCGCGATCGGCTCGGGAGCGCGGGCAGAACCCTCCGGGCCGGCGATCGCCGGGCGTCGCTGATGCAGCTCCTCCGGTCCCGACCGAAGCTCATCCGAGTCCACGGTCGCGAGCATACGCCTCATTGCCGTGTGCTCGCAAGCTTCGCGTCCTTTACCGACGCTCCTCGATCCATTAACCTCGGGGTCTGGACAGCGTCAACGTCCGGGGGATGCGGGCGATCGGGATCATTGGCCGGCGGGCGGGCTCGCCCGCCGGTACGGCTCGCGCGTCAGTTGACCTCGACGGTGCCCTTGTTTCCGGGACTGGAGATCGTGATTACGCCACCCCAAGCGCACATCGTCGTGCACCCCGAATGCAGCGCCGGCTGACCGTCGAGCATGACCTTGGCCGCTCCGGGGGTCCACGGGCTGGTGGTCACGGGAACGCACGGTGCCGGCGTGAACGCGCCCAGCTTGGCGGCGGTCGCGGCGGCGACGGTCGGGTTGGACATCGTCCCGCAGGCGCCGAACGTGGGAATGTTCACCATCGGCGCGAACGCCTGGATGTTGGCTGCGGGCGTGTCGCAGGTCACGGGAGTCCCCATCGGGACGACGGCCAGCGGCACGGGCACCGGCGGCATCGCGAACGAACATGTGATCATCGCGCCGGTGCTGACAAGCGGTGGCATCGCGGCCGACTCTACGCGCGCCGCTGCACAGATTCAATCGCGCGATCCTGTGGATGTTGCGCGGCGAGGATGATGTAGGGCGATCGTGCTACCGCAGATTCTGCTCGACGATGTTCGCTTCCAGGAGATGGTCTCCGAGGCACGTACTCGGATCGTGCGCCACTCGCCCGACTGGACCGAGCACAATGTCTCCGATCCGGGGATCACGCTGATCGAGCTGTTCGCGTGGTTCACCGAGATCCTCGTCTACCGCATCAACCGGATCCCCGAGCGTCTGCAGTTCGGCCTGCTCGAGTTGGTCGGCGTCCGCCCGGCGCCGCCGCAGCGCGCTGAGGCCCGGGTGCGCTTCCTGCTCGCCGAGCCCGGCAAAGGCGCCACCGTCCCGCTCGGCACCGAGGTCGCCTCCGCCCGCGCGACGGGTGCGGACGCGGTGGTGTTCCAGACGATCGCGGAGCTGGTGATCGATGCCGGCGACCTGTCGGTGGCAGCCGGGACCGCGCCCGGCGACAGTGTGGTGATGCTCGGCTTCGAGCGTCCGATCGGAGGCCTCTCGCTGCGACTGGAGGTCGAGAGCTCTCGGGCCGAGGGGGCCAAGGTCGACCCCAACGCCCCGCCGCTGATCTGGCAGGCCTCGGGCGCCGACGGCAGCTGGCTGACCGCGGAGGTGATCTCCGACGAGACCGGCGGCTTCACGATGGGCGGGGGCGCGATCACGGTGGACGTACCGGCCGCTGCGGCGCCCGTTCGGCTCGATGGCCGTGAGCTGCACTGGCTGCGCTGTCGGATCACCGAGCGCGACCGTCACGGCCAGCGCGCGAACTACTCCACGCCCCCCGAGGCCGGCGCGGTCAGGGTCACGATTGCGGGGGCATCCGTCGCCGCCAGCCACGGGGCGCGCGTGCGCGGCGAGCTAATCGGCACCAGCGAAGGCGTTCCGGGGATCGCCCACCGGCTGCAGCTGTCGCCCGTCCTGCCGCTGGCCGAGGACGAGACGGTCGAGGTCCGCGAGCCCGGGAGCGGCAGCTGGGTCGGTTGGCGGGCCGTTGAGTCCTTCGCCGGATCCGGTGCCACGGATCGTCACTTCGTGCTCGACGCAGTGCGGGGTGAGGTGCGCTTCGGCCCGGCGATCCGCCAACCCGATGGTGGCTGGCGGCGCTATGGGGCGATCCCCGTGGCGGGCTCGGCGATCCGGCTGAGCGCCTACCGCCACGGCGGGGGCAGCGCCGGCAACGTCGCTCCGCGGACTTTGCGGATTCTCCCCTCGCCCGTGCCGGGAATCGCCAGTGTCACCAATCCGGCGGGCGCCGCCGGCGGGGTCGACGCGGAGTCCCTCCAGGCGGCCCGGGAACGGGCCCGGCTGGAGATCCGCTCTCGCTCGCGGGCCGTTACAGCGGAGGACTTCGAGGCGCTGACGCTGGCCGCTTCGCCCCGGGTAGCGCGCGCGGTGTGCGTCGCGCCCACCGACTCCGGCCCGATCCGCGTGCACGTGCTGCCCCGCCTGCAGCCGGCCGATCGCCAGCTGGAGTACGACGAGCTGGTGCCCGACGAGGAGCTGATGACCGACATAGCCGCGGCCCTGGACGAGCATCGGCTGATGGGCTGCAGCGTGCGCCTGGCGCCGGTGCGGCTGCGTGGGGTGAGCATCGTGGCCGATGTCCGCGCCTCGCCGTTGGCCGACCTCGAGCGCGTCCAGCACGACGTCGAGCACGCGCTCTACGTATACCTGAATCCGCTGATCGGCGGCTCACCTGAGGGTCCGGGAGACGGCTGGCCGCTGGGGCGGGCACTGAACCAGGGCGAGCTGTTCGGGATCGTCTACGGGATCCCGGGCGTGCGGTTCGTGAACATTCTGCGCATGTACGAGACCGACATCCGAAGCGGGGAGCAGGCGCCGCAGCCCACGGAGAGCCATCTCGTCCTCGAGCCCGATGAGCTGATCGCCTCGGGCAAGCACATCGTCAAGGCGATCCACCGCTGAGGAATCCGGGGTGAGCGATCTGGAAAACCACGAGGACAACGCGAACTCCCCGTTCGTGACGTTCAAGGGCGCGGGGTTCGGCACCGTCCAGATCGAACGCGCGATCGGGACCGAGCCGGCTCCGCCGTCGGTCTCCGCTCGGCGGTCGCTGCGCGACAACCTCCCCGGGATCTACGGCGAGGGCGACTTCGGGATGCGCTTTGTGTCCGCCTTCGAGGCGCTGCTGGACCCGCTGGTGGCGGCGCTGGACAACCTGCCCGAGCACTTCGATCCCGTCTACGCGCCCCGAGACGTCCTGGACCTGCTCACCAGCTGGCTGGGCCTGGAGCACGACGAGGCGCGCTCCGGCGAGGAGCGGCGGATGATCGTCCGCATGGCTCCCGAGCTGATGCGTCGACGAGGAACACGCGAGGGCCTGGAGCTCGCCCTGGGGCTGGCCTTCCCCGGCGTGCCGTTCCGCGTGCAGGACAGCGGCGCGGTCACCTGGTCGCTGGATCCCGACGAGGAGCCTGCGCCTGCCAAGGAGCCGGGGTTCGTCGTGTACTGCGACGTGCCTCTGTCGGAGTCGCGCCTGGCGGCCGTGGCGCGCCTGATCGACCAGGCCAAGCCGGCGCACGTCAGCTATCGCCTGCGCGTCAAGGCCGCTCGAAAGGGTGACTCGTGAGGGTCTGTCGCAGCTGCGGGCGTGAGAACCCCGAGGAGTCGGACTTCTGCAGCTGCGGTGAGTACCTGCGCTGGGAGCCGACCAACTATGTCCAGGCGGTCGCGCCTCCACCGCAGGCCGCCACGCCGGCCAACGGCGCGGCTCCCGCCGCCGGCGACTCGGTCGCCCCGCCGCCCACCGAGCCGCTCGATCCCAACGTGACGCTCGAGGCCGGCGCGGTCGCCACGCCCAACGGGCAAGCTGCCGCGCCACGAGTCTCCGGTCCCGCGCCGCCGGCTGAGCCCCCGCCCGGCGCGGCCGCGCTGACGCTGCGCCTGCCCGACGACGACGGAGCCGAGGCCGCGGTCGTCTCCGTGAGCGTCGAACCGGGGGCGCGGGCGACGATCCTGGGGCTGATCCGCAACCAGTCAGACGTGGTGGACAACTTCGACCTCAGCGTGCGCGGAATCCCCGACGACTGGTGGACGATCACGCCCGCCACCGCCTATCTCGTCCCCTACGGCACGTCCGGGACCTACGAGCAGGAGATTCAGATCCACGTCCACCCCCCGCGCACGCCGCAGGCGCAGGCGCGAGCGTGGTCGCTGGAGGTCGTCGCCTTCTCGCGCAGCTACGGCGGCGAGGTGGCGGCGGCTCCCGCCAGCGTGACGATCGGGCCGTACTTCGACATCGCCACCGAGTTGCATCCGGAGCGCGCCTCGGGCCGGCTGAAGGCGCGCTACCGGCTGACGATCCGCAACCGCGCCAACGCGCGCGCCACGCTGGCGATCGCCGCCGAGGACACCGACGCCGAATGCGAGTTTCGCTTCGCCGAGCCCAGCGTCTCGATCGAGCCGGGCAACGCGATCGAGTGCCCGTTCACGGTGTTTCCGCCCAAACAGATCTGGCTGGGACGAGCCGTGGACCGTCGCTTTCAGGTGACCGCCGCGCCTGTCGGCTCGGATGTTCCGCAGCCGCCGCGGGTGGCCACCTACCGCCAGCGGGCCTGGCTGCCCTGGTGGCTGGCGATCGTCCTGCCGATCCTGATCGTGGCCGCCGTCCTCGTGATCAAGTCGCTGCCCAAGCAGACGGTCGTGCCCAACCTCAAGGGCCAACCGACGGCATTCGCCGCACAGAAGCTGCTCAACAAGATGGGCTTACAGCTGTCGCCCAAGACCACTGCGATCGTCGATGCGACCAAGCCCGCCGGGAGTGTCGCCGACCAGAGCCCGGCGGCCGGTCTCAAGGCCAAGAAGGGCGCGATCGTCAGCGTCGTCGTCTACACCGGAACCGGCAAGGTCAGCGTGCCGGCGATCGTCGGCGCGACACCCGGCGTCGCTCAGCAAAAGCTGCTGGCCTCGCACCTGGCGCTGGGCGCGGTCTCGCCCCAGCCACTCAATCCCAACGGCAAGATCTCCTCCCAGCTGCCGCTCGCGGGCACCAAGGTCGCCAGCGGCACCGCCGTGGCGGTGTTCCTGGCCGGAGCGCCGGGCACCGGGGCGGGCAAGGGATCGGCGGCCGCGAAGGCGGGCAAGGCCGGAGCGGCGGCGGCCGCCGCCACCGGTGCCGCGGCGGCGGCGGCCGGTGCCGCGAGCGCGGCCTCCAAGAAGGCCGTCGCGGCACAGGCCGGCACCGGCTCGATCCCGATCCCCGCGCTCAGCGGCGATCCGGTCGCGGCGGCGACCAAGCTCTCGGCACTCGGACTCGTCCCGACGCCGATCAAGCAGCTGGCCAACGTCCCTGTGGGCCAGGTCGCCGGGACCATTCCCGCAGCGGGCGCAAAGGTGGCCGCGGGCGCCACGGTCGACCTCCTGATCTCCAGCGGCTCGCCGGAGCTCTCCTATGACGACGGCACGGCGGTGCACGTGATCAACCCCGCGACGCTCAAGCCCGTGGCGCCGGTCCCGGCCGGCCAGGGCGCGCAGGTGGAGGCCTCCTGGAGCCCCGACGGCACCCACATCGTCTACTCGCAGGACGGCCAACTGTCGCTGTTCCAGCCCAATGTGAAGGGCGCCAAGCCGTTTCAGATGACCCAGCCGCAGGCTGGTGTCGCCGACCTCAATCCCTCGTTCGCCCCAACGACCAAGAGCCTGCTGGTCGCGTTCATCCAGCGCGGCGGCACGTTTGCCAAGCCTCAGACCAAGCTCTGTTTTGCGACGGTCGGAACGGCCGTGCTCAACCCCGATTGCACCTCGTCCGGTGGGTGGGATCTCGGCGGGCAGGTCGACTGGTCGCCGGACGGTACGGCCATCCTCGTGTTCGGCTCGCGCAACCACGGCAAGAACTTCGGGATTCTGGCGTTCACCAGCAACGTGCCGTTTTCCACGCAGGCCTCCAATTGGGGTCACGGGGCGCTGCAGACCAATGCCTCGGTCCCACATCAGGGCGTGTTCGCCGCGGCGTTCTCTCCCAACGGCAAGCAGATGGCGCTCGTCTCCAACGCAGGTCTGCAGGACTTCTTCCTGTACATCGTCCCGCGCGGGAACTTCAACCCGACGCCGGCCCAGCAGCTGCCGGTTCGCGCGTGCCAGGTCGCCTGGCGCCCCGACGGCAAGCAGCTCGCGGTGATGCAGCCGGCCGGCCTGTGCGCGCCGACCGCGAGCGGTGCGATCGTGGCCGTCAATCCCAAGGATCCGCGCGCGGCTCAGACTCTCGTGACGCTCGGGGCGCATCCGGCCTGGCAGGCGGTGGCGGGCAGTGGCTGAGATGGCCTCGACGCCGACGGCCGCGCGTCTGCTGCTCGTGCTCCCCGACGGGGTGAAGCTGCCGCTACAGGACGCGATCACGATCGGCCGCGGGGACGGCGTCACAGTCAAGCTTGACGATCGGACCGTTTCGCGCCTGCATGCCCGCATCACGACCGGCCCCGAGGGAGCGATGATCGAGGACGCGGGCTCGCGGTTCGGGGTGATCGTCTCGGGTCAGCCGGTCTCGACTCCCCGGGCGCTCATTTCGGGGTCGGAGATCAAGCTGGGCAACGTGGTGCTGCGAGTGGAGAGCGAGACGGCTGCGCCGATGGCGGTGTCGACCGCGCCGGACGCCGGCCCCAATGCGACGATCGTCGTCCCGGTGGACGCGACGCAGCTGGGGTTGCGCGCGGCAGCCTCGAGTGCCACCGACGGGGCGCTGCGGCCGCGGCTGCGCTCGGGATGGGCGCTCAAGCGGGTGGACGGCGAGGCCGGCGACAAGCCGTTCGTGCTGCGCGACCTCAAGGAGGGCGGTTCGTTCTTGCGGATGGACGAGGCGGACGCGCAGCTGCTGGAGCTGCTGGACGGGCAGCGCACGATCGCGGAGCTGCTCACCGAGGCCACCGGTCGCCTGGGCCCGGCGGGTTCCGGCCGCCTGGCTCGCCTGCTCGCCGACTTCGGTGAGCGCGGTCTCCTGGAGGGGATCGCCCCGACGCCGCAGGTGGCGCCCGAGCCCGGCGTGTTCGCGCGCGCCTTCAAGCCACGGGAGAAGACGGCCGGCGGCCTCGGCGACTACTTCGAGAACGCCTACCGGCGCTGGGGGCACTTTTACTTCTCGCCGCTGGCGGTGACCGGGCTGGCGCTGCTGTCGCTGGCCGGGATCGTGGTGTTCGCCTATCTGGTGGGGGCTCGGTACGGGACACCGCTGGTGGTGGCCCACCGCCTGGTGATCGGCGGAGCGGTGTTCATCGGCGGGCGCTTTCTGATCGTCGCGGTGCACGAGCTGGCCCATGGGCTGGCCCTGGCGCACTACGGCCGGCGGACCAGCCGCGCCGGCATACGGCTGCTGTTCATCTTCCCGTATGCGTTCGTGGACACCAGCGAGGCGTACTTCGAGACCCGCATGCGACGCATCGTCGTCAGCCTCGCGGGGCCGGTAACGGACTTCTCGCTGGCCGCCCTGTTCTCGATCCTGTGCGCGGTGTCGCCGCGCGGCAACGTGCGCGATGTGTTCTTCCAGCTGGCGTTCGCCGGCTATGTCGGCGCGTTCTTCAACGCCAACCCATTCCTGGACCGCGACGGCTATCAGATCCTGACCGAGTGGTTGCGCGAGCCTCGGCTCAAGCAGCGCGCCCGCGAGCAGTTCCGCCAACGGCTATCGGGTCGCGTCGCCGAGGAGCAGACGTCGCCGGTACTCGGTCGCTACGCCGTGGCCGGGCTCGTGTGGTCGGTTATCGGCGCTGGGTTCGTCGCCGTGCTGTCGTTGCGCTACTACGACCGGCTGAGCGCGCTGGCGCCGCGCGGGGTGGTGACCGGCGGCTTCATCCTGTTCTTCGCCGTGCTGCTGCTGCCGGTCGTGTTCGCCCTCGGCGCCCCCCTGTTCGGCCGGGCCCGCCACGGCACTGCGGAAGTGAATCGTGTCGTCCGTTGATCCGGAGGTGGAGCTCGCCGGTCAGGTGATTGAGCGGTTGTTGGTGGATCCGGGTTTTCGGGCGGAGTTTCGGCGTGATCCGGTGGGGGTGTGTTTGCGGGAGAATTTGCCGGGGTTGGCGTCTGAGTTGGGGGGTTCGGGTCGGGCGGGTGAGACGTTGGAGTTGCGGGAGTCGCGGTCGTCGTTGGCGGGTGTGGTGATGGCGGCGGCGGTGGAGGGTTTGTCGGTGGCGGAGGCGCATGCGTTGGTGGGGCATGGTGTGGGTCGGGGGGTGCGGTTGCCTCGGGGGGTGCGGGTGCCGCGGGGTGTGTTGGGTGGGGGTTCTCGGGGTGCTGGTTCGGTGTTGCGGGCGGTTGAGGGGGCGGAGCGTCGGGCGGGTGGTGGGTCTGCTTCTGGTGGGTCGTCTTCGTCGGGTGCGGGGGGTGCGGCGGCGCCGGCTGTTGGGGCGGGGGGTGCGGCGGCGCCGGCTGCTGGGGCGGGGGGTCCGGCGGCGGCTTTGTCGGCGGCGCCGGGGAGTCCGGCGGCTGCTGGGGCGCCGGGTGCGGCTGCTCCGGCGGCGGCGTGCCGGGGGGTTCGCCGGTGGGTGCTGTGCCGGCTGGGGCGGGGGGTCAGGTGGCTGGGGTTGTGGGTGCGCCGGCGGGTGGGGGTGCGGCGGGTGGTCATGCTGTGCATGGTGCGGGTGGTGCGCCGGCGGCTGCGGGCGCGCCGGCTGCTCCGGCTGCTGCCGGCTGGGCTCCGGCTGCTGCGGGGGCTCCGGCTGCTCCGGCGGCTGCGGGGGCTCCGGTCTGGCTGCGGCGGCTGCGGGGGCTCCGGTTGCTGGGGGGGCTGCGGGTGCGCCGGTGGGGGCTGCTGCGGGGGCGCCGGCGGGTGTGGTGGGTTCTGGTGCGTCGGCGGGGTTGGTGCCTGATCCGTCTTTGACTCCGGCGTCGGGGGCGGGGTCTGGGGGGGCGTGGCCGGATGCTTCGCATGGGGCGCCGTCGGTGGCGGGTGGGGTTTCGAGTTCGGTGGTGGCGCCTGAGCAGGTCGGGGTGGGTGGGGTGCCGGTGGTGGGGGTGCAGGGTTTGTTGGCTAGTCCGGGGTTGGTGTGTTCGCCGGCGGTGCGGGCGTGGTTGGGTTCGGGTGGGGTGGATCCGCGGGTGGTGTCGGTGTTGGATTCGGTGTTGGCGCATCATTCGGTGCAGTTGGGGGATGTGCAGGCGTTGAGTTCGCCGGTGCATGTGCAGGCGCTGAATATCGTGGCGGTGGATGGGCAGGCGGTGGGGCCGTCGAATTTCGCGGCGCGGGATTTGGTGACGGAGATCGCGGCGTTGGGTGCGGGGGTGCGTCCGGATGAGATTGGGACGCCGTGGCCGATTCAGTCGCCGGGGTTTTTCTCTGATCAGAGTTCGGTGGGCAGCCTCCACCTCGCCTTCGAGGCCCCCGGAGCCAACAGCGCCGCGGAGTCCGCGAGTGCCGTCGCTCCCGGCGCCCCCGCCGCGGGCTATGCGGCGCCCGCCGCCGGCTACCCCGCAGGGAGCTACCCGGCTGCCAGCTATCCCGTGGCCGCGGCGGCCGCCACCCCGGGCTCTCCATCGGCGGCCGAGCAGGTAGCGGGTGCCCTCCCGGTCTCCGGTCCGGGCGCGGGAGGGCCGAAGGTGGAGGCGATGATCAAGTTCGCCGATGCACAGCTGGGCAAGCCCTACGTCTACGGCGGCGGCCACGGCGACTTCACCGTGCAGCCGGGGTACGACTGCTCCGGGTTCGTTTCGGCGGTCCTGCACTCCGGCGGCTACCTGAGCTCGCCCGTCGACACCACGGCGCTTCCCAGCCAGGCGGGAATCGAGAGCGGGCCCGGCAAGTTCGTGACGATCTACGACCGCTCGCTGCCGGGTCACGACGGTCACGTGATCATCGACATCGACGGCCAGTTCTATGAGTCCGGCGGTATGAAGGGACCGTGGGGCGGCGGCGCGGGCGTGATGAAGATCAAGCGCCCGGACTCCTCCTACCTTTCGACATTCGATCGCATCCTGCACCCCCAGGGCCTGTGATGGCGGATCCGACGCCCGAGGAGCAGGTCATCGCGGGTCGCCTGATTGAGCGGTTGTTGGTGGATCCGGGTTTTCGGGCGGAGTTTCGGCGTGATCCGGTGGGGGTGTGTTTGCGGGAGAATTTGCCGGGGTTGGCGTCTGAGTTGGGGGGTTCGGGTCGGGCGGGTGAGACGTTGGAGTTGCGGGAGTCGCGGTCGTCGTTGGCGGGTGTGGTGATGGCGGCGGCGGTGGAGGGTTTGTCGGTGGCGGAGGCGCATGCGTTGGTGGGGCATGGTGTGGGTCGGGGGGTGCGGTTGCCTCGGGGGGTGCGGGTGCCGCGGGGTGTGTTGGGTGGGGGTTCTCGGGGTGCTGGTTCGGTGTTGCGGGCGGTTGAGGGGGCGGAGCGTCGGGCGGGTGGTGGGTCTGCTTCTGGTGGGTCGTCTTCGTCGGGTGCGGGGGGTGCGGCGGCGCCGGCTGTTGGGGCGGGGGGTGCGGTGGCGCCGGCTGCTGGGGCGGGGGGTCCGGCGGCGGCTTTGTCGGCGGCGCCGGGGAGTCCGGCGGCTGCTGGGGCGCCGGGTGCGGCTGCTCCGGCGGCGGCTGCGGGGGTTCGCCGGTGGGTGCTGTGCCGGCTGGGGCGGGGGGTCAGGTGGCTGGGGTTGTGGGTGCGCCGGCGGGTGGGGGTGCGGCGGGTGGTCATGCTGTGCATGGTGCGGGTGGTGCGCCGGCGGCTGCGGGCGCGCCGGCTGCTCCGGCTGCTCCGGCTGCTCCGGGGGCTCCGGGGGCTCCGGCTGCTCCGGCTGCTGCGGGGGCTCCGGTTGCTCCGGCTGCTGGGGGGGCTGCGGGGGCTCCGGTTGCTGGGGGGGCTGGGGGTGCGCCGGTGGGGGCTGCTGCGGGGGCGCCGGCGGGTGTGGTGGGTTCTGGTGCGTCGGCGGGGTTGGTGCCTGATCCGTCTTTGACTCCGGCGTCGGGGGCGGGGTCTGGGGGGGCGTGGCCGGATGCTTCGCATGGGGCGCCGTCGGTGGCGGGTGGGGTTTCGAGTTCGGTGGTGGCGCCTGAGCAGGTCGGGGTGGGTGGGGTGCCGGTGGTGGGGGTGCAGGGTTTGTTGGCTAGTCCGGGGTTGGTGTGTTCGCCGGCGGTGCGGGCGTGGTTGGGTTCGGGTGGGGTGGATCCGCGGGTGGTGTCGGTGTTGGATTCGGTGTTGGCGCATCATTCGGTGCAGTTGGGGGATGTGCAGGCGTTGAGTTCGCCGGTGCATGTGCAGGCGCTGAATATCGTGGCGGTGGATGGGCAGGCGGTGGGGCCGTCGAATTTCGCGGCGCGGGATTTGGTGACGGAGATCGCGGCGTTGGGTGCGGGGGTGCGTCCGGATGAGATTGGGACGCCGTGGCCGATTCAGTCGCCGGGGTTTTTCTCTGATCAGAGTTCGGTGGGCAGCCTCCACCTCGCCTTCGAGATGCCGGGTACCGGCAGTCCCGCGAGCGCAGCCGGCCTGACCCCCGGAGCGGGTGTCGCCCCCGGGGCCGGCGTGGCCGCCGCCCCAGGTGTTCCCGGCGCTCCAGGCGCTCCGGGCGCTCCAGGCGCTCCAGGCGCTCCGGTCGCCCCTGGTGCCCCCGTCACTCCAGGCGCGCCCTCGGTCACTCCGGCCGTCGCCGCCGCCGGCACCCCGCCGCCCGCCGTGGCCGGGACCGCCCCCGCCGCCGGTGCCGCCGGGACCGCCCCCGCCGCCGGAGCCGCCGGGACGCCCTCCCGGCCGGAGCCGCCGGAACCGCCCCCGGTGCCGGAGCCGAGCTGGCCGCCCACGCCGCCGCACCGGCGAACGATCCCTCCTTCGCCTCGCCCAAGGCCCACGCCGCGTTCGAAGCCGCCAAGAAGCAGCTGGGCGTTCCCTATGTCTACGGCGGCGAGACCCCGGGGAAGGGCTTTGACTGCTCGGGGCTGATGCAGTACTCCTATCACCAGGTGGGCATCAACCTCCCGCGTGTGGCCGCAGACCAGGCTCACGTCGGGACCGCGGTGGGCCTCAAGGACCTGCGCGAGGGCGACCTGGTGTTCTTCAAGGACAGCACCGGCTACATCCACCACGTCGGAATGTACGTCGGTGACCACAAGTTCATCGAGGCGCCGCGCACCGGTGAGAACGTCATGTACGCCGACCTGCGTGAGTCCTACTGGGCGCAGCAGTTCGCCGGCGGGCGCCGGATCGTCCCGCTCGACGTCGCCGGTGCCGCCGGCGCCGCCGGCCAGCCAGCCGCCGGTGCTGCCCCCGGCGTCGCGGCCGCCGCCACGTCAGCGGCCGGAGTCTCTCCTGCCGTCGCGGGCACGCCGGCCGCCGGCGCGCCCCAGTTTGCCGGAGGGACGCCGGCCGCTGCGGCGCCCCAGACGGCGGCCCCCGGCACGTCCACGTTCCGCGCCCTCGAGCGCCAGGAGCGGGCCTTCCATCGTCACACCGTCCAGTTCCTCAAGGCGATCCAGCCGTCTCAGCTGGAGTCGGCCGCCGCCCCGGCCGGAACAGCCCCGGCCGTCGCCCCCGGCCAGCCGGGGGTCCCCGGGCAGGTGGTGGGCGCTGCCCAACCCGCCGGCGCCCAGAGTCCCGTGGCCGGCGTGGCCGAGCAGGTCTCCTCGCCGGGCGCGCCCACGCCCGCTGGCGCGTTCACGGTCAGCTCCTCAATGCTGACGAGCGGACAGGAGACCTTCGCCGCGCATCTCGCCCAACTGACCGGGCTCAGCCCCCGGGTCGTCGCCGCGTGGGCGCTGGCCGAGGAGTCGGGCAGCGCCGCCCAGGGTCGCCAGGCCGCCAACAACTACAACTGGCTCAACATCGGCTACTTCGACAGCGGCGCTGGCAAGATCGCGTTCGACAAGGAGTTCGGCAACCCCGTGAGCGCCGCCGAGCAGTCGGCCAAGTTCCTCAAGGGCGAATGGGGCGGTGCCGCCCCGAGCATCCGCGCGATCCTGCACACCGTCGGCCAGAGTCCGGACCAGCAGATCCAGGCGATCGCCGACAGCGACTGGGCCAGCTCGCACTACGGCGGCGGCGCGAACCTCCATGGCACGTACGACGAGATGCACGACTTCAAGATCACGCCTGTCGCCCCCGCTCAGGGAGTCGCCGCCGCGACGGCCGCCGCCCCCGCGCCCGGCACGGCCCCTGCGCCGGGCACGGCCCCGCCGGGCGCGGCCCCCGCCTGAGCCGCCCTCCTCTGCGAGACTCAGGGTCATGCTCCGGGTCGCCGTGCTCGACGACTACCAGCGCCGCGCCGTCGGCTACGCCGACTGGGATTCCCTCGGGTCCGACGTCGAGATCGAGTTCTTCCACGAGCCGATCGACGCCGACGACCTCGGCTCGAGGCTGGCCGGGTTCGAGGTGCTGGTGTTGATGCGTGAGCGCACGCGTTTCCCCCGGGAGATCCTCAGCCGGCTGCCCAACCTCCGTCTCCTGATCACCACCGGCATGCGCAACGCGTCCGTCGACGCCGACTTCCTGCGCGAGCGAGGAATCGTGTACAGCGGCACGCAGGGCACGAGTGGGCCACGGGCCGAGGGCGTACCGAGCACCGCCGAGGTCGCCTGGGCGCTGATCCTGGCCGTCTTCAAGCGGGTGACGATCGAGGACCGCGCTCTGCGTCACGGAAGCTGGCAGCGCGGCCTGCCGCGCAACCTGGCCGGAGCGACGCTCGGTCTGGCCGGACTGGGCAACCTGGGAGCCGCGATGGTGGGGCCCGCGCGCGCCTTCGGAATGACCCCGATCGCCTGGAGCGAGCACCTGACCGACGAGCGCGCCGCCGAGGTCGGCGCCACCCGGGTCTCCATGGAGCAGCTGCTCGCCGACGCCGACGTGCTCTCCATCCATCTCGTGCTCAGCGAGCGGACTCGCGGCCTGTTCGCCGCCGCCGAGCTGGCGCGGATGAAGCCCACCGCAGCGCTGGTCAACACCTCCCGCGGGCCGATCGTGGACGAGGCGGCGCTGATCGCTGCGCTGCGTAACGGAACGATCGCCGCCGCAGGGCTTGACGTCTACGATCAGGAGCCGCTGCCCGCCGGCCATCCGCTGACCGAGCTGCAGAACGTCGTCCTGCTACCCCACCTCGGCTATGTCTCCGAGCCGGCGTTTCGGCACATGTACGGGCAGGTTGTGCAGGACATCGCGGCGTTTCGGGACGGCTCGCCGATCCGGACGATCAACGACCGCTGACGGAGAAATGCTGGAAATCGGTCGGGAGCGGCCAGCGGCCTCCCCAACCCCACCCCACGGCGCTGAAGGCGCGCACCAACGTGCCGCCAGGCTCGGCCATGCCCGGTCGCACGTCGCGGCGGTTCAGATATGGCCGTGACGCCGCATGGCTCGTGGTGCCGTCGGTGTAGACGTACGGGTTCTCGATCGGGTCCACGTCGATCGCCAGTCCGTAGGCGTGCTCTGACCAGCGCGAGGAACCGGTTGCGTTGCGGCAGTTGAACGAGGACGTGTTGTCTGCCTGGATCGAGGCATAGTCGCTGCCGCCGTAACGGTCGACCAGGCGCATCCGCCGGATCGGAAAGCCCGCCCTGAACAGCCGGGCAAACGCCCCTCGAACCGCCATGACGGCGGCCGCATTGACGACCATCTCGCCCTCGTCCCGGCGGCGGTCAAAGCCCCGGTAGGCGATCCGCAGATAGCGCAGCTGATCCAGACTCACCGGGCAGCCGGGATGCCAGGAGGTGCGGCTCACCAGGGCGCGCAGGGTTGGCGAGAGGGCGGAGGCGCGGAAGCTGAAATGCGCGGCGGCACGCCGCTCCGGACGGCCGTGGCTCACCGCCCGGCTCGCCGAGGTGCTGCTGGTCGTAGTGGTCATCGAGGACGACGCGGATCTCGCCGCCACCGGGATCGTGAGCGCTGCCGGCGCGCTCGACGACGTTCCGACTGGCGTGCGCGCACGACCGCCGCCACCGCAGCCGACCACCAGTGCCGCTCCGACGACCATCGCAATCCAACTCTGCGCCAACCTCATCGGTCCAGATTAGAGTTCGCGCCATCGCCGTCCACCAAGCGAGGAGGCAGAACGCCATGCCGATGCATCTCAGATATGCAGGTGCCCGCGCCGCGGCGGCGGCGCTGGCCGCGACCCTAGCCCTGCTCGCCTTCGGCGGCTCGAGCTCGGCCGCCAGCTGGTCCGGGCTGCGCAGCGTGCGGGTGTCGGTGCAGACGCCGTCGATCCCGCCGCCGGGCGGCAGCCCCCACACCAAGACCTTCAAGACCAAGAAGGCGCTCGGGCGGGTCACCTATCAGCTCAACGTCCATCGCATCCATAAGGTCCGTGACACCAGCAGCCAGAGCAACGGGTGCGCCGGCGGCACCGAGGTTGCGATCACGATCACCCCGGCGAAGGCCAAGCCGCAGCACCTGCACGCCTACCGCTGCGCCAACGCGACCACGGGCGACATCGGCGGCGACCTGACCGGCTTTCTCAAGGCGATCGGGCTGCCGCTCTAGAGCCCTGGCAATTCGTCCACCACGGCACAGAATGCTCAAGTTGCAGCGTTTAAGGCCGAAAGCGACACGTTTTCACCGCTACCCATCAAGTTTTCTGCAGATCAGGCCGAATGATCGGGCGTGGAGACCCGCGAAGCCCGGCACGGACGTTGATTCCCGAGGCGATCACCGACGGCGCCCGGATCGCCGCCCTGCGAGAGCTCGGCGTGCTCGACACCGGGCCCGAGCCCGAGTTCGACCGGTTCACGCGCCTGGCGGTCGACCTGCTCGGGGTCTCGATCGCGCTGGTCTCGCTGGTCGAGCGTGATCGGCAGTTCTTCAAGAGCGCGTGTGGATTGTCGGGCCACTGGGCGACCGCTCGTCAGACGCCGCTGAGCCACTCGTTCTGCCAGCACGTCGTCGCTCGCCGGCAGCCGCTGGTGATCGCCGACGCGCGCACGGATCCGCTGGTCGCCGACAACCTGGCCGTGCGCGACCTGTCGGTGATCGCCTACGCGGGCCTCCCGCTGACCCTCTCTGACGGTCACGTGGTCGGTGCCTTCGGTGCGATCCACACCCAACCGCACGCGTGGACCGAGCATGAGCTGCGGATCCTCGGCGACCTGGCGGCTGCGGTCACGACGCAGCTGGAGCTGCGACGCGCGGTTGCCCAGCAGAGCCTGCGCGACCCCCTCACCGGATTGCCCAGCCGAGCGCTCACCGTGGCCCATGCCGACCGGCTGATCGCGACGCGCGCCGACGGCGAACTGGTGGCCTTGGCTGTCGGCATCGATGAAATGGGCACCCTCAACGACGAGTACGGCACCGATCACGGCGACCGCATACTCACCCTGGTCTCGCGCCGTATCGCTCACCAGCTCAACAGCGAGGACATCCTCGGACG
The DNA here is from genome assembly GCA_963831015.1 of uncultured Solirubrobacteraceae bacterium. Classification (GTDB taxonomy): domain Bacteria; phylum Actinomycetota; class Thermoleophilia; order Solirubrobacterales; family Solirubrobacteraceae; genus Palsa-465. The sequence goes on from CAWHOM010000001.1 coordinate 217,454, forward strand.
CTTGGAGGGAGATGTGTTCGCGATCCTGCGGCCCCGGGCCTCCGACCAGCTGGAGGGGCTTAGCCTGGCCCACCAGATTCGCGTCGCCGTCGGATCAGAGCCGGTCGCCGTGCGCGGCGACCGGGTCTCGGTGAGCGTCACCGTCGGCCTGGCCACCGCAGGAGAAGACGTCGATGGCGCCATCCTGCTCACGCGCGCGGCGGAGGCGATGCGCCTGGCCAAGCATCGTCGCGATCAAGTTGTGGTCGCCGACTCCGAGACAGCGGCCCGCTCGGCGGCGCGGCTGAACCTGCGGGGAGCACTGACCGGCGCGGTTGCACGCGGGGAGATAACGGTCGCGTTTCAGCCGATCGTCGAGCTGGACAGTGGCGGGACGCGAGGCTTCGAGGCGCTGGCGCGCTGGACCCATGCCGAGCTGGGGACGGTCTCCCCGACGGAGTTCGTGCCCGTCGCCGAGGCCAATGGCGAGATCGTGCGCATCGGCGAGCACGTACTGCAGGTGGCCTGCCGTCAGCTGGCGCGGTGGCGCGCGCAGTCGGGCGAGGACCTGCAGGTCACCGTCAACCTCTCACCCGTTCAGCTGGCGCTACCCAATGTCGCTGACGTGATCGCCTCGATCCTGGCCGAGACGGGGCTGCCGGGGAAGGCGCTGGTACTCGAGATCACCGAGGGCGTGTTCCTCTCTCCGGGAGAGTTGGAGCGGCGTAACCTGCAGCGGATCCGCGACCTTGGGGTGCAGATTGCGCTTGACGACTTCGGCACCGGCGGTTCCACTCTGAGCTACCTCAAGCGCCTGCCGGTCGACGTGCTGAAGGTGGACCGCTGCTTGCTGGACGGCCTGGCGACCGAGCATCGCGACGCCGCGCTGATGAGCGCGATCATGTCGATCGGCTCCGGGATGGACCTGCAGATCGTCGCCGAGGGGATCGAAACCAGAGCTCAACGCGAGATGCTGCGCCTATCAGGCTGCCTGCTGGGACAGGGTTATCTGTTCGCCCACCCGCTGCCTGCCGAGCAGATTCACGTCGACACGTTCTTCCAGCGCGCAGCCGAGTCCGCGGCCCTCGCCGTCTGAGCGCGCCGGCGGCCGGCCGGATCAGCCGCCGAGAATCTCGGCCAGTGCCTCGGCGCCGTCGTTGAGCACCGGCTCGCCGTGGGAGGTCAGCACGCGCTCCACGGGCAGCTCCAGCACGGGTGCCAGCAGCACCCGGAGTTGCTCCTGGGTCATCGGATTTCGCAGACTCGCCATCCACGAGTCCGGACACAGGCGGAGTCCACCCGTCCGGCCGCCGAGGATGCGGTCCCCGACGACCAGCGCTCGTGGTGCGGGCAGCCAGAAGAACGTCTCGTCGGTGGGCCCGAAGACCAGCGACTGCACCCCCTCCGGCAGGCCGTCGGTTGAACTCGGGGTCGCGCCGTCATAGCGGTCGGCCACCTCCGCGCGGCTGCGCCCGTGCCAGTGGATCGTCGTCAGGACGCTCGCCGGGCGGCCGGCGACCAGCGGATCGCACCACTCCCAGAACGGCGCCGGGTCGGGCGGCAGCAGCGGGTCGATGAAGACCGCATCGGCTGCCGTCTGGTACAGGGCACAGCCGACCTCGCGCTCCCAATCCATCGAGCTGCCAGGCTCGGCATCGGCTTGCCAGGCCGGGTGCGGCGCGGTCCAACGCCAGAGTCCTTCGGCGATCTGCTGCACGCGGCGAGCCTAGCTTGACGAGCCATCGATTACGATCGCCGACCGCGATGCTCACCCGCAAAGCCGACATCGACGCCCTGTTCATGGAGCTGGTCGCGATCCCCTCCCCGAGCGGGCGGGAACGGGCTCTGGGTGAGCAGATCTCCGAGTGGCTGAGCGATGCCGGAGTGGTCGCCCGGTTCGACGGCTCCGGCGCGCGCAACGGCTCGGACGCCGGCAACCTGATCGCCACCGTGCCCGGCGCGCCGGACCGCCCGACGCTGCTGCTCGTGGCCCACGTGGACACGGTGGAAGCGGGCACCGAGCCCGTCCGCCCGCAGCTCGCAGACGACGGCGTGATCCGTTCGGCCGGTAACACCATCCTCGGTGCGGACAACAAGTCTGCCGTGGCCGCCGTGATGCGCACGTGCCTCGCCGCCCTCCGCCTGCCCGAGCAGCAACGCCCCACCGTCGTGGCCGCCTTCACCTGCCGCGAGGAATCGGGCCAGATGGGCGCCAGCCTGCTCGACCTCACGCAGCTGAACGTCGACTGCGCGTTCTCGGTGGACGGCTCCCAGCCGATCGGCACCGTGATCACCCGTGCCCTGGGCCAGGCGACGTTCGTGTTGGCCGTGCACGGGCGCACCGCCCACGCCGCCGCCAATCCCGAAGCCGGCGTCAATGCGATCGCGGTCGCTGCTGAGGCGGTGGCCGCACTCCCGCTCGGCCGCAGGCCCGGAGGTGGCAGCGCCAGCGTGGCGGCGATCGTCGGCGGCTCGGTGATCGACCGGCTCAACATTCGCGCGGACGCGTCAATCCTCGAGACCCTGGGCACCGCACCCACCAACTCGGTGCCCGACCTCGTCTATCTGCGCGGCGAGGTTCGCGGCTACAGCGTCGAGGAGATCACGCGCACGTTGCAGGCGATCGAGCGGACGTTTGAGCAGGTGTGCCGCCAACGCGGCGCCACGTTGGAGTGGATACGCGACCCCGGGCGCAGCGTGCCGCCAATGCCGGACACGCCGGACTCGCGGGCACTGGCCCTGGTGCGCGCGGCGGTCGACGGGATCGACGGCATCGCGCTTGAACTCCAGGAGGCGCAGGCCACACTCGAGGCCAACTACCTCGCGGCAGAGGTCGATGTCGTGGCCGTGGCCAGCGGCGGGCGGGCGCCGCACCAGACCGACGAGTCGATCACCGTCGTAGAGCTGCACCAACTGGAGGCGCTGCTGACCCGGATCGTCGAGCTGGCTGCCGCGCCGCTCAGTGCGTGATGCCGAGGAGCCTGGCGGGCAGCGCGAACGGGGACGAGCGGCCGCTGCGCCGCTCGGAGGCGTCGGCGCGACGCAGTGACCCATAGACCGCGTTGACGCCGATCCAGCGCAAGGGCTCGGGCTCCCAGTTGCGATCCACCGGCGCGAGCCACGGCAGCTCGGTCAACGCCGTCCGTCGGCCGAGGAGCAGATCGGCGAGCGTGCGTCCCGCAAGATTGCTGGCGGCGACCCCCTCGCCCACATAGCCGCCGGCCCAGCCCAGGCCGGTGTGCGGGATCGAAGCTCACGCTCGGCCGCCATGGGCGGCTGACGCCGAGTACGCCCTGCCACGTGGCGTCGATCTTCACGTCGCCGAGCACCGGGAATAGCTCACACAGCCGCGTTCGCAGCTCGATGACGACCGCGGGGTCGGCCGAGCCCTCGCCCTCGGTGTCCGACGCGTAGCGGTACGGCTTGCCGCGTCCGCCGATCGCGATCCGGCCGTCGGTCGTGCGCTGCGCATAGATGTAGACGTGATGCGAGTCGCCCAGCGTCTCGGCCCCGTCCCAGCCGATCGCCGTCCACGTGGCCTCATCGAGCGGGGCGGTGATGATCATCGAGCTGCGCATCGGCAGCAGCTTGCGCCGCAGCCCGGGCAGTCCCGCGGTGTAGGCCTCGGTGGCGCGGATCACGTGTCGAGCCCGCACGACGCCCGCGTTGGTGCTCACTCGGCCGGGGCGATCCCGGTCACCCGCGAGCGCTCGTAAATGGTGGCTCCCCGCCGCTCGATCGCCCGCGCCAGGCCGGCGGCCAGCTTGGCCGGCTGCACCCGGGCGCAGTGCGGCGAGAACTTGGCGGCGATCGCGGTCGGCATGTGCAGGCGCTCGCCCAGCTCGTCGGCCTCCAGCAGCATCGTGTCCTGCGGCCCGGCGCCCCACGATCGCTCGAACGCGATCGTGTTCTCCAACCGCCGGCGCTCCAGGGCGGTCTCGGCCACCCGCAGCGTGCCACCGTGTACGAAGTCGCAGTCGATGTGCTCGTGCTCGATCACTTGGCCGATGTGGCCGACGGTCTCGCGAATGGCGGTGTCCTGGGCGATCACGGCGGCACGACCGGAGCGCTTGCTCCACCAGTCGCGATCGCCGGCGATCGCGCCCAGCACCCAGCCGCCGTTGCGCCCCGAGGCGCCGAAGCCGATCGCCTCGGCCTCCAGGATCACCACGTCCATCGACGGCTCGGCGCGCAGCAGCTCATAGGCGCTCCACAGGCCGGTGTAGCCGCCGCCGACGATGCAAACGTCGGCGTCGCGGTCGGCGGTCAGGGCGGGACGCGCGACGCGCTCGCCCACGATCGCCTGCGTCCAGAACGAGCTCAGGATCAGCCTTCGCCGTCGGCGGTCGAGTGGGCCAGCAGCCCCGCCGTGGCATAGATGTGGGCGAAGGCGCGCGCCTCCGGCCCGGTCCACAGCGATGAGCCGTGGCCATAGGTCGAGCCCAACCGCCGCCCCGCATCCAGCAGGCTGTGCGGGCTGCGGCAGCCCAGCGCGATCACGTTGCCCTTGTGCAGGCGCAGGCGCACCTCGCCGGTGACCCGCTCCTGTGAGCTGTCCAAGAACGCCCGGATGTCGGTGAGCAGCGGGTCGTAGTAGCGGCCCTCGTGCAGCATGTCGCCGAACGTCGTGCCCAGCGAGGCCTTGACGGTCTGCTGGGTGTTGGTCAGCACCAGGCGCTCGAGCTCGCGATGGGCGGCCATCAGGATCATCATCCCGGGGGCCTCGAAGCCCAGCCGGCCGACGATCCCCATGATCGTTTGGCCGGTGTGGATGCCGCGCCCGACGCCGTGCTCGGCGCCGATGCGGTTCAGCGCGGCCAGCGTGTCGTAGCCGGGCACGCCGATCCCGTCCGCGCCCAGCTCGACGCGTATCGCTCCGTCGGCCACCTCGTAGGCCACCGGAAGCCCTCGCTCGAACTGCACAGTCACTTCGACGGGCTCCTCGGGAGCATCGGCGATCGACTTCGTCGTCGGCCACGCCTCTTCGGGCAGGTACTCCCACGAGCCGTAGGTCTCCTCGCCGCCGATCGTGGTGCCGAGGATCCCGAAGTTGAACGAGTACTTGGCGGTGATCTCCGAAACGGGGTGACCCCGCTCGCGCAGGAAATCGCGCTCCTCCTCGCGGGTGTGCGCCTCGTCGCGGATCAGCCCGACGATTTCCAGCTTCGGAGCCAGGGCCTTGGTGACCGCGTCGAAGCGGACGTGGTCGTTGCCGGCGCCGGTGGAGCCGTGGGCGATCGCGTCGGCGCCGCGCTCCAGGGCCACCCGCGTCACCTCCTCGGCCTGCAGCATCCGCTCCACGCCGACGCACGACGGATAGACGCCGTTGCGCAGATAGTTCGCCTTGAGGATGTAGGACACGAACTGCTCAAACAGCCGCGCCCGGCCATCGACGACTACGTGCTGGAACGCCCCCAGCGCCGACGCCCGCGTCTCGATGTCGGCCAGCTCAGCGGCGTCGAAGCCGCCCGTGTTGACCGTAACGGTGGTCACCCGCTCGCCGCGATCGACCAGCACGGCGAGTCCGTAGGAGGTGTCAAGCCCGCCGCTGAAGGCGAGCACGAAGTTGCGTCCCGGCATTAGTGTCGCTCCAGGATCGGGACCCGGTCGTCGACCAGGCCAGGGGACAGGATGTGGATCTCGGCGCCGGCATCGAGCCGGTCCTGCAGCGCGCGCTGGGCGTCGCCGTCGCGCGCGCCCAGCATCATCGTCGGCTCCGGCGCATGATCGTCCTCGGGGGCGAAGACTTCGGTGCGGTAGACGAGCGTGCCCGGCACCGGGTGCAGCTCCAGCACCGCCGAGAGCAGCTGCATGGGGCCGAACTTGCGGTGCACCCGCAGCGCGGGATCGGAGAACTGAGCCACGCCGGTCAGCGTCCTGGCCCCGTAGGCCTCAAGCGCCAGGCCCTTCGTCGTGGTGCCCAGTCCGGGGATCGCCGAGCACAGCGACCAGCCGACCCAACCGTCGGGGACCGGGCGAGCGGGCCGCGCAGTAGCCGGCCACGGGGATCGGCCCCGAGTAGTCCAGCCGCTGCGCCTCCTCGAGCACGGCGGGCAGTACCCCCGCGATGCGGGCACGGGCAGCGCCGGAGATCCGGTGATCGGAGGTCGCCTGCGCGGCCCGCTGCGCCGACAGCGTGACGAGCAGGAAGGCCGAGGGCAGCAGGCCGAGGTCGATCATCACCCAATTCTGCAACGGGATGCCTTTGGCGCCGAACGCGGTCGCGTTGAGCACGTTGTAAACGCGCATCAGGTCGGCGACCTGCCAGGGCCGATCGTGGGGGGCGAGGAAGTCCAACTCCGCGACCTCGACGCCCATCGGACGTGAATCGAGCTGCGAGAGCACCGCCGCATGGGAGACAAGCCACAGTCCGTAGCCGCCGTCCAGCAGCTGTTCGGCGGAGGCGGCGATGTCGGCGCGCGTGAGGGTCACCGGTGCAACGTAGCGGGCGGCGGCTGCAGACCGCCGATCAGTACCGCGGGCGCTAGCCGACCGACTCGGCAACCAGCGTGCCGTAGCCATGCTGCAGGTAGGTCACCCGCACTCGGTCGCCGAGCTGCACGTCGCCGAGGAGGCTGGGGTTGGACCGAAACGTCAGGGTCGGTCCGTACACACAGTCAGAGATCCTCTGGAGCGGGTGCTGCGCTTCTGTGGCGGCGTCCTAGCCTGTAGGCATGAGGAACGCCCGCCTTCGCTGAGCGATGCTCGCGGGCGGGGTGGTGCTGATCGCGGTCAACCTCCGCCCGGCGGCGGCTGCCATCGGTCCGGTGCTCAACCGGATCCAGTCCGACACCGGTCTGTCCGCCGGGTTGGGCGGCGTGTTCGCTGACGACACTGCCGGTGCTGTGCTTCGGGTCGCTGGCGCCGCTGGCGCCCGTGCTCGCGCGTCGTCTGGGCGTGCAGACGGCAATGCTGGCCGGGGACGATGTTCTCTGCTCGTGACCGGGTATGCTGCTGCCGACCGGTTCCAGGCGTCGGTCTCCTGTTTTCTGGGCACCGGCTCTGGCGGGCACCGCGATCGCCATCGGCAACGTGCTGCTGCCGGTGCTGGTGCGTCGCGACTTCCCGCACCGCAGGAGGGACAGCGATGTCCCTGTACACGATGTCGCTGATCGGCTTTGCAGCCCTGGCGGCCGGCGCAACCGTGCCGTTGGCCGACGCGCTCGGAGGTGGCTGGCGTCCCGGGCTGGCCGTGTGGGCGATCCCGGCGGCGATCGCGGCCCGTGGCATGGATCCCGGCGCTCGTGCTAATCGCGACGCCCCCGAACTGGGGGGCTCCCCACGGCTTGCCGGACCCTGACTCGCACCGCCCAGTGCGTGCCCTGCTGCGCGAGCCGCTGGCGTGGGCGGTGACGCTTTTCTTCGCGCTGCAGTCCGGCGGTTTCTACGCCACGCTGGCCGGGCCGCCGAGCATCTTTCGTAGCCACGGCGCCAGCGAAAGCCACGCCGGCCTCCTGCTGAGCCTGACCATGGGGGTGGGCCTGATCACCGCGCTGGTCATCCCGGGTCTGGCGGGACGCTCGCGAGACCAGCGTCGGCTGGTCGCCGGCGCCTGCCTACTGACGGCCGTCGGCCTGCTCGGGATCCTGGTGGCACCGATGTCGGCTCCGTACCTGTGGACCGTCGTCCTGGTCTGGGGTAGAACAATTT
>CAWHOM010000002.1:0-196726 GCA_963831015.1 uncultured Solirubrobacteraceae bacterium
GATTACGGAGTTGGACGGCGTCGTCACGGCTCCTAGCGCGGTCTCCGTCCCGGGGGGCGAGGGCCTTTCTTCTGCCTCCCAGCAAGCTGCCACCCGGCGATACCCGCGCGCCGGAATCGTTCGAGCCAGCCATTCCTATGCCGTAGGTCGTTAACCTGACCGCCTCAACCGTATGGCGCGGGGGGCACCTGGAGGGGAAGCCGGCGAGGCCTTTCCAGGCTAGGGAGGCGGTCAGGGCTACCGCTTCTGCCTTGGGTACCTCGTGTTGGCGGGTGAGCCAGTAGCGGGCGCTGTGTTCGCTGATTCCGACCAGACCCACCGCCACCAGCCAGGCTCGATCGGCGTCCAGTCCGGCGTCGGCTGCCACTGCCTGCGCGATGGTGCGCACGCAGGCGGTGTACGTGCGCTCCACGACCGCCTGCACCGGCGGCTGGTTTCGCAGGTCAGACTCGAAGACCAGCCGGAACGCCTGATTGTCACCTTCGACGAAGTCGAAGTAGGCCTCGACCGCGTTGCGGACTCGCTGCCGGTTGTCGGGGGTCTCCTCGATGGCGCCCTGTACCCGACGGACTAGTTCGTCGGTGTGGCGCTCTAACAGCGCCAGGTACAGCTCAAGTTTTCCGGGGAAGTGCTGGTACAGCACGGGCTTGCTGACGCCGGCACGCTCGGCGATGTCGTCCATGACAGTGGCGTGGTAGCCGTTGGTGACAAAGACGTCGGTTGCGGCGGCGAGCAATTGAGCGCGTCGCTCGTCCCGGGACATCCGCACGCCTCGGGGCGCTGCATCGGCCCGGCTCGATGCCGTCTCGGTCATCGGCCCTGTCACCTCCCGGCTGGTCTGGAAACCCTACTCGCCGGTATCGCAGCGCCAGGGCAGGAGCGGGTAATTGGCTCGTCAAACCCATGTTGAAACTATGCGCACCCGGGTCCCGTTGTATTCCGGGCTGTTGCCGCAGCTGCTCCCCGCCCAACCACCCTGGCCGGGCGAAATCCAGCGCAGCGGCGGCGTGACGCTGAATATTCGCCACACCCCCGGTCCGGAGCAAGCTGAGTTCGCCGTCTACCTGCATGGGCTGGGCGGCTCTTCCACCAACTTCACCGATCTCGCCGGTCTGGTCGGCGTCCGGTTGCCGGGAATGGCCATTGACCTACCCGGCTTCGGTCGCAGTGCGCCACCGGGTGGGTTCGACTACGCCCCGGACTCGCACGCCGAGGTGGTCGCTACCTTCCTCGCCGGTCTGGGTCACGGCTCGGTGCACTTGGTAGGCAACTCCCTGGGCGGGGTAGTGGCTTTGCTGATCGCTGCTCGACGTCCACACTTGGTCCGCACTCTCACCCTGCTCGCGCCCGCCATGCCGATCTGCGGATGGTCCGCGCCGGATGTCGGACCCGCGGGTGGCGCTCACGATGCTGCCGCTCGTCGGCACGTGGGTCCGCCGGGTACTGATCGAGGTGCCGCCCGAGGAACAGATCGAGCGGATACTGCGCCTGTGCTTCGCCGATCCGTCGGTGGTCGCGTCGGCGCGGCGGGCCGAGGCTGTCGCAGAGTGCGTTGAAAGAATTGCCCTGACCTGGGCGGTGACGGCACTGCGCCAATCCACCCAGCAGCTCGCACGGTCCTCGCTGATGCCCTCGTCCAGGTCGCTGTGGTGGGTCGCAGCCCAGGTGCAAGCGCCGGCGCTGGTGGTATGGGGCGCTGCGGATAAGTTGGTGACCGTGCGAAAGGCCCCGCGCACGGCGGCGGCGCTGCCGCGGGGCCGGCTGCTCGTGTTGCCGCGCACCGGACACCTGCCGCAGATGGAGCAGCCCACCTCGGTCGCTCGGGCGATGCTCGGCATGATCGATGCGGTGGACCGGGCGGTGTGGTGATGTGCGCAGTACCGCTCGTGGCTGTGCGATCCTTGCGCGGTGATCCGCCCGCCGCCAGCCGAGTCTGAGTGGGTCTCAGCTCGACGCCCCGAGCGGCATGTGGACTTGCGCATCGCTGATGAAGAGCCGCTGACCGCGTCGTTGGATCCAGAACCTCAGCTGGTGTCGCGGCACGGTAGTGCCGGGTCCCGGGGTTCAAGGTTTTGGCCCAGGCGGTCGCCACCTACGGTTGGCGGGTCTATGCGCTGCCGATCCTGGTGGTACTTACCGTGTTAGCGGTGCTTGACGCCAGATCGCCCCTGCTGTCGGCGTCTGGCCAGGCCGGCATGGCCGGCTCGGCAGATAATCCGCTGATCCCCAACCCGGTGATCAGCCCCGGTTTCGAGGCGGTCAAGGCATCCGCCGATCTGCCCGGTGGCGGCCAGTTCGCGGTGCAGGGTGCCGGCACGTGGCGAGTGATTCCCGGCGCCGGCGCTCCTTTCGGGACGGGCCGGTTGTTCACTTATACCGTCGAGATCGAGGATGGGGCCGACGTCGAGGGCGGTCCGGCGGGCTTCGCTGCCACCGTGGACAGCACGTTGCGGACCCGAAGAGCTGGATCGGCAGCGGTCGCTACCGCTTCCAGCGCATCGATGACAGCGGGGCGGCGACCCTGCGGATCAGCCTCACCTCCCAACAGACCACCCGGCGGCTCTGCGGCTTCCAGATTCCCTTTGACGCGTCCTGCTGGCGGCCAGCAGATCACCGGGTGGTGATCAACACCGCGCGCTGGGCTCGGGGAGCGGTGGCTTTCCAAGGCAACGTGGTGCAGTACCAACAGTATGCGGTCAACCACGAGGTTGGACACGGGTTGGGTTTCGCGCATGTCGCGTGTGAGCTGAACGGGCGGCTGGCGCCGGTGATGATGCAGCAGACCTGGGGAGTCGCCGACGATTACCTCGCAGCTCTGGGCACCGACCACGTAACACCGGACGGCCTGACCTGCCAACCCAACGCCTGGCCCTTCCCGACTGTCAACTGACCCGATTCTCCGCGTTCTGGATACCCCGAAAGCGGGGTGGGAAGAGTGGGGGGAGCGGGGACGTTGACCTGGAACAGACAGCACGACACTGTGAGGAGTGCGCCGATGAGCCTGCCACCGTTGGTGGAGCCCGCCGCGGAGCTGACCAAGGAAGAGGTGGTCCGCTACAGCCGCCATTTGATCATTCCGGAAGTCGGCATGGTCGGTCAGAAGCGGCTGAAGAACGCGAAGGTGCTGGTGATCGGCGCTGGCGGCCTGGGTAGCCCAGCCTTGCTGTACCTGGCCGCTGCAGGCGTGGGAACGCTGGGCATCGTCGAGTTCGATGAGGTCGACGAGTCCAACCTGCAACGTCAGGTGATCCACGGCCAGTCCGACATCGGCCGGCCCAAGGGCGAGTCCGCCCGGGATTCCATCCGCGAGATCAACCCGCTCGTCCAAGTCAACCTGTACCAGCTGCGATTAGACTCGTCCAACGCATTGGACATCTTCCGCGACTACGACCTCATCCTCGATGGCACTGACAACTTCGCGACCCGATACCTGGTCAACGACGCGGCGGTGTTGCTCGGCAAGCCCTACGTCTGGGGCTCGATCTTCCGCTTCGAGGGTCAGGCGTCGGTGTTCTGGGCGGACGCCCCTGGCGGGCAGGGGTTGCAGTATCGGGACCTGTACCCGGAGCCGCCCCCTCCTGGGATGGTGCCGTCCTGCGCCGAAGGCGGCGTGCTCGGCGTGCTGTGCGCGTCGATCGGCTCGGTCATGGTGACCGAGGCGATCAAGTTGATCACCGGGATCGGCGAACCGCTGCTGGGCCGGTTGATGGTGTACGACGCGCTGGAGATGAGCTATCGCACCATCAAGATCCGCAGGGATCCGTCGGGTGACCCGATCACCGAGCTGATCGACTACGCCGAGTTCTGTGGTGTGGTCAGCGACGACGCCGCCACTGCGGCCGCCGGCTCGACGATCACCGCCCGAGAGCTCAAGGAGATGATCGACTCCGGCAAGGACTTCGCCTTGATCGACGTCCGGGAGCCCAACGAGTACGAGATCGTCAGGATCCCTGGTTCCATTCTGATCCCCAAGGACCGGATCTTGTCCGGTGAGGCGTTGGCGGAGTTGCCGCAGGACAAGCCACTGGTGTTGCACTGCAAGTCCGGGCAGCGCTCCGCAGAGGCACTGGCCGCGCTACACAAGGCGGGCTTCCGGGACGCCGTGCACGTCGGCGGAGGAGTGTTGGCCTGGGCCAAACAGGTGGATCCTTCACTGCCCGTCTACTGATCGGTCACCCATCCTCGTTGCTTCAGCCGCTGCGGCGCCGTGTGGAGTACTGCCGGGATGGCGCTGGCGGTGCGGTGCGCCGTCCCACGGCGGATTTACCACCGGGTGACGGCACCGCCGCGGCCTTCTTGCCGCGGCGTTCCCGGCGGTTGGGGACCGGCGAAGCGGCGTCGTCGGGTTCTTCCTCAGGTGGGGGCTGCTCTGCCATCAGGTCTCCTCGATGCGACGTATGCGAGCAGTGATTGTGCCCAGGTGTCCGGGCTCGTGGTGTCCGGGCTCGTAGGCATCTCGAACCGAGGGGCTCGAGGGCGTCACCAGTAGGCGGATCGGGCCACCGTCTAACGCCGACGGCACCCGCGCGCTCAAGGGCGCGTCAAGAGTGCCTCAGCAGATCATGCGTCCACGCTAGCGCGGACCTGCCCGTGGCGCATCCACGTTTCACGGCGGGTCGCCGAGCTCGTAAGTACCCGGGTCCTCACGTGAGGTTCCCTCCGCCATGTGAACGGGAGTTCTCGGTGCTGCAACAAGCAGCAACATCGTGGCCATAACCTGCATCTAGCGTCGCTTGTCGTACCGACAGTTCTGGAGGCGCGATGGGCACGACCGAGGCGAGGGCGCCGGCTATGCCGGCTCGCGGGGGGCGATGGATCGACCACTGGGAGCCGGAAGATCCCAAGTTCTGGGAGAAGACAGGCAGGCGGGTGGCGAATCGGAACCTGTGGTTCTCTATCTTCTCCGAGCACATCGGGTTCTCGTTGTGGACGGTCTGGTCTGTCTTGGTGCTCTTCATGGGCCCCGCGTATCACATCGACCCGGCAGGCAAGTTCTTATTGGTATCGCTGCCTTCGCTGGTCGGTGCGCTGATCCGGATCCCGTACACCATGGCGCCGGCCCGGTTCGGTGGGCGCAACTGGACCGTCGTGAGTGCGTTGCTGCTGCTCATTCCGACCGTTGCGGCGATCATCGTCATGCATCCGGGTACGTCCTTCACAACGTTCTTGATCGTCGCGGCGCTGGGTGGCCTGGGCGGTGGCAACTTCGCTTCGTCCATGACCAACATCAATGCCTTCTTCCCGGAGGGCCGCAAGGGTTGGGCGCTCGGGCTCAACGCGGGTGGTGGGAATATCGGGGTGGCCGCGGTGCAGCTGCTCGGCTTGGTGGTGATCGCGACAGTCGGCACCACCTATCCCCGTCTCGTGCTCGCCATCTACGTCCCGCTGATCCTGCTTGCCGCGCTGTGTGCGGCCCGGTACATGAACAACATCTCCTCGGTGCGAAGTGACACCGGGGCGCTTCGTGAGGCGGTCCGTAACCCGCAGACCTGGGTGATGTCGTTCCTCTACATCGGCACGTTCGGCTCGTTCATCGGCTATAGCTTCGCGTTCGGTCTGGTGTTGCAGACCCAGTTTCACCGCACCCCGCTGCAGGCGGCCTCGGTGGTCTTTATCGGTCCGTTGATCGGCTCGCTGATCCGCCCCGTCGGTGGGTGGCTGGCCGACCGGTACGGCGGCGCCAAAGTCACTGTCTGGAATTTCGTGGGCATGGCACTGGCCACCGGCGTGGTGATCATGGCTTCCAACGAGAAGTCGCTGCCGCTGTTCATGGCCGGCTTCATCGCCCTGTTCGTGCTCTCCGGTATCGGCAACGGTTCCACCTACAAGATGATCCCGTCGATCTTCAATGTGAAGGCGCAGGCGGCGATCGCAGCGGGTGAGCCGAAGCAGTCCGCGCTCATGAGGGCGCGCCGGATATCCGGCGCGGTGATCGGTATCGCCGGCTCAATCGGCGCGATGGGCGGGGTGCTGATCAACCTTGCCTTCCGGCAGTCCTTCCTCACGACGAAGTCCGGGGTACCCGCGTTCTGGTCCTTCCTGATGTTCTACGGAGCGTGCGTCGTCGTCACCTACGTGGTCTACCTGCGTCGTGCACCCGCCACCGCGCCATCCGAGAAGCGGCAGCTGGCCTACGCCCAGGTTTGAACAGATGTGACGAAACAGGACGGAAACATCGCGTTCACGAAACACGCTCAGGATGTGGGGACCGGTCGTGCTCGCTGGGCAGGAGGAAGCAGCATGATGCGCACCGTCGTGGTTGCAGGCCATGGCATGGTCGGGCACCGGCTGGTGGAGGCGTTGATCGGCCGGGACCTGCAACGGCAATGGCGGATCGTGGTGCTCGCCGAGGAAGCCAGACCGGCCTACGATCGGGTCGCACTGTCATCGTATGTGGACTCATGGGATGCCTCGGCGCTGACGCTGCCTCCGGTCGCCGACGACCGGGTGGAGCTTCGCCTGGGCGATCCGTGCGTGCGGATCGACCGGCGCAAGCGCACCGTGCGCACCGCGTCCGGGCGCCGGGTTCGTTACGACGCGCTGGTGCTGGCCACCGGGTCGGCGCCGTTCGTGCCCCCAGTGCCTGGTCACGACCTCCCCGGCTGCTACGTCTACCGGACGCCGGAGGATCTCGACGCGATCCGGGTCGCCGCGCAGCACGCGATGCAGACCACGGTGGCGGGTCGGCGCTCCGGGGTGGTCGTCGGCGGCGGGCTGCTCGGTTTGGAGGCCGCGCATGCGCTGCGCCAGCTCGGGTTGTCCCCGCACGTGGTCGAGATCGCCCCCCGGCTGATGCCGATGCAGGTCGACGAGGGTGGCGGCGCGCTGCTGCGCCGGTTCATCGAGGGCCTCGGCGTGCGGGTGTATTGCGGCCACGCCACAGCGGCCATCGAACCGGACCGGGGACGGATGCTGGTCCGGCTGTCCGACGGCACCGAGCTCGACACCGACGTCGTGGTGTTCTCCGCCGGCGTACGCCCCCGCGACCAGCTGGCCCGCGATGCTGGACTGCCGGTGGGTGAACGAGGGGGCGTGCTGGTCGACGCCAGCTGCCGCACCTGTGACGACAGCATCTGGGCGATCGGGGAGTGCGCCGCGGTCGAAGGCCGCTGCTACGGACTGGTCGCACCCGGCTACGCGATGGCCGAGGTGGTGGCCGATCGGCTGCTCGACGGCCACGCCACTTTCCCGGGCGCCGACACCGCCACCAAGCTCAAGCTGCTCGGGGTCGACGTGGCCAGCTTCGGCGACGCCCACGCGACGGCTGAGGGCGCGCTGGAAGTGATCTACAACGATCCCGTCGCGGGCCGCTACGCCAAGCTCGTCGTCTCCGATGATGCCCGGACGCTTCTCGGCGGGGTGCTGGTGGGCGACGCCGAGGCCTACGGCACGCTGCGCGCGCTGGTCGGCGCGGTACTGCCGGCCGACCCCGGTGCGCTGATCTCGCCGTCCGGCGGTGAGCTCGACGCGGCAGCGTTGCCGGCTGGCGCTCAGGTGTGTTCCTGCCACGCGGTCACCGTCGAGACGATCGGTACGGCGGTGCGCGACGGGGCGACCACCGTGGCCGCGCTCAAGGCCTGCACGAAGGCAGGTACCGGGTGCGGCTCGTGCGTGCCGATGCTGAAGAAACTGCTCGCCACCCACGGCGTCGAGCAATCCAAGGCATTGTGTGAGCACTTCACGCACAGCCGGGCGGAGTTGTTCGAGATCGTCGCCGCCACCCGGATCCGGACTTTCTCCGAGCTGGTCGCCAAGCACGGCACGGGCCGCGGTTGCGACATCTGCAAGCCCGCGGTGGCCTCGATCCTGGCCTCCTTGAGCGGAGTGCTGAACCCCGGCAGCCACATCCTCGACGGCGAGCAGGCCACCCTGCAGGACACCAACGACCACTTCCTGGCCAACCTGCAGCGCAACGGCACTTATTCGGTGGTGCCCAGAGTCCCTGGCGGGGAGATAACCCCGGAAAAGCTCATTGTGCTCGGTGAGGTGGCCCGCGACTTCGGGCTCTACACCAAGATCACCGGTGGGCAGCGGATTGACCTGTTCGGGGCCCGAGTGGAGCAGCTACCAGCGATCTGGCGCCGGCTGGTCGACGCCGGCTTCGAATCCGGGCACGCATACGGCAAGGCGCTGCGGACCGTGAAGTCCTGCGTGGGCACCGACTGGTGCCGCTACGGGGTGCAGGACTCGGTCGGCCTGGCCATCGCGTTGGAGTTGCGGTACCGGGGGCTGCGCGCTCCGCACAAGCTCAAGTCCGGGGTCTCGGGCTGTGCGCGCGAGTGCGCCGAGGCTCGGAGCAAGGACTTCGGGGTGATCGCCACCGAAACGGGTTGGAATCTCTACGTCTGCGGCAACGGTGGTTTCCGGCCCCGGCACGCCGACCTGCTGGTCTCCGACGTTGACACCCAGACGCTGGTGCGCACCATCGACCGGTTCCTGATGTTCTACGTCCGCACCGCCGACCGGCTGCAGCGCACCGCGCCGTGGTTGGAGGAGCTGGAAGGCGGTCTGGACCATCTGCGAGACGTGATCGTGGACGACTCGCTCGGGATCTGCGCCGAGCTCGACACCGCGATGGCGGCGCACGTAGCGGGCTATTCCGACGAGTGGCGCGGCGTGCTGGAGGACCCGGCCAAACTGGCCCGGTTCACCTCCTTCGTCAACGCCCCGGGCGTGCCCGATCCGACCGTCGAGTTCGTCGAGGAGCGCGGCCAGCCAACCCCCGCCCATCGCCGACCAGGCCAACCGGTTCTGATCGCGGGCCCGACGCTGACAGTGGTCCGATGACCGCGCAGCTGCAGCGGCACTGGACGGCGGTCTGCTGCTACGACGACCTGGTGCCGGAACGCGGGGTAGCGGCGCTGATCGACGGCGTTGCGGTCGCGGTGTTCCGCACCCATGACGGTGCGCTGCACGCACTGTCCAATATGGACCCTTTCAGCGGGGCCTCGGTGTTGTCTCGGGGGATCGTCGGGGACCGCGAGGGCCGCCCGACGGTGGCGTCGCCGATATACAAGCAGGTCTTCGAACTGGCGACCGGGATATGTCTGGACGACCCCAGCGTCTCTGTACCGACCTATCCGGCGCGGGTCAGCAACGGCGTCGTGGAAGTCTGTTCATCATGACCGCTGCGTCCCTGCGGGCGAGACCCGAACCATTGCCGCTGGCCGGATTCACCGTCGGTGTCACTGCCGCGCGGCGGGCCGCAGAGCTGGGCTCCTTGTTGGAGCGTCGGGGCGCTGAGGTGGTGCACGCCGCGGCTATCCGGATCGTGCCGGTAGCTGATGACACCGAACTGCACGCAGCCACCGAGGCTCTGATCAACCACCCGCCGGACACGGTGGTGATCACTACTGGCATCGGGTTCCGCGGCTGGGTCGAGGCCGCGGACGGGTGGGGGCTGGGGGAGGCGCTGATCGGGGCGCTGCGCCGCGCCACCTTGCTGTCCCGGGGCCCCAAATCGCGCGGCGCGGTCCGGGCCGCCGGCCTGACCGACGCCTGGTCACCACCGTCGGAGTCCTCCGCTGAGGTGCTGGAGCACCTGCTAGCCAGTGATCTCGACGGAGTGCGGGTCGCTGTGCAGCTACACGGCGAGCCACTGCCGGACTTCGTCGACGCGTTGCGCTGCGCCGGCGCGAGGTAATACAGGTGCCCGTCTACCGGTGGGTACTGCCCGAGGATCTCGCACCGCTGGACCGGCTGATCACCGCGACGCTGGACGGCGGCCTCGACGCGGTCAGTTTCACCAGCGCACCCGCCGCGGCCAGCGTGCTCAGCCGAGCTGATGAGCTCGGGGTGCTGGGGCCGTTGCTGCAACGCCTGCGCCGGGATGTCCTGGTCGCCTGCGTCGGGCCGGTCACCGCGGGCCCGCTGGTGGCCCGAGACGTACCCACCGTCCAGCCGGACCGCTCCCGGATCGGCGCGCTGGTGCGCACCCTGTCCGAGGCACTGCCGGCCCGGGCGCCGCGGTGGCCGGTCGCGGGTCATGTCCTGGAGCTGCGTGGACACGCCGCGGTCGTCGACGGGGTGCTGCGGGCCGTGCCACCCACCCCGATGGCCCTGTTGCGGCTGCTAGTGGCCCGCCCGGGCCGGGTGGTGCGGCGCTCAGAGCTGCTGTCGGTGATGCCCGCGGCCGGTGACGACGAGCACGCGGTGGAGACCGCGGTGGCCCGGTTGCCGCACCATCAACGGCCTCGACGAAGATACTTTCGCGACGAATGTCCTGCCTATCCTCACTACGACGTGCGCTGCCGCTTGCCACCAGGCCATCGGCAGTAGCATGTCCAAAACGCCGATCGGAACGTCGTTCCGCAACAACCGGTTCGTTCTCACGGGTGACCTGAAGGGCGATTACGGCGTGACCCTCACGATGATCTCCAACGCATGCAACGCGGCATCGAACTACCTGCTGTCCAAGCCTTCCACGGTGCCGCATCCCCCGGGTGCGCGCAACAAGGACGGCACGCCGGTGACGGTGCCGGTGCTGCCGGTCGGCAGCGCGAACTACAACACCATCGCAAGCTGGATAGCCACGGGCTGTTGACACTGATGACGGAACTGCGGAGGTCTTTCCTATCGATCGCGTTGCTCAGCACGCTGGCGGCCTGCGGGGGTTCATCGAACCCTCTCAGCAACCCGCCGGCGGTGAGCAACCCCAGATGCTCAACAGGGACACCAGCACCTCGCGTTCGCGTACTTCCAGAAGTGCATCAACCCGATCATCATTTCCCAGCTGCAGATCCCGGGCTCAGCGTCGACCAATACTTGCGCCGGCGCCGGTTGCCACGACACGGTGACCGGAACCGGCGGCGCTTTTCGGATCGTCCCCGGCCGCCCAGCCGGTTGACGTGTCCGATCCGGCCAACACGCCGGACGTCATTCGCGCCAGCGACATCTACAAGAATTTCTATTCGGCGCAGGGCGATGGTCGTCATCGGCAGCACGGCGCAGAGCCGGTTGCTCGACAAGCCGCTCCTGCTCAACGTCTTTCACGGCGGCGGCCTGGTCTTCCCGAGCGAGAGCGACCCGAACGTCTCGCTGATCAAGTACTGGATCACCCA
The DNA here is from genome assembly GCA_963831015.1 of uncultured Solirubrobacteraceae bacterium. Taxonomy (GTDB): domain Bacteria; phylum Actinomycetota; class Thermoleophilia; order Solirubrobacterales; family Solirubrobacteraceae; genus Palsa-465. Next base: position 11,061 of record CAWHOM010000002.1, read on the forward strand.
TCCTTCGCCGCTCGGACAGGACGAGTTCAGCACCGCCACCTACTCGATGTTCACACCGGCCGATCCGAAGACCGGCACGTGCAACACCCAGTGAGCAGCCGCCGCTTCGTGAGCGTGCGCAGCGTGCGCGGCAATGTCGTTCGGCCTTCGCGCTCGATCGCCATGCGGCGCGTGGCTGCGTCGCGCGCGCTCCTCTCCATCACCAACGCCGCTGCGCGCCGACGCGCCGGCGCTGCGGCCGACGCGCGCCGCCTCGGCGTCCGCAGCCGCCGCCGCACCGGCGGCTTCAGCGCCGGCCGCCGCGGCCTCGGCTGCCGGCGTCCGCCGCGTCGCCAACGCCGCCGCCGCGCCGACGCCGGCGCGCCGCGCTCGCGCAAGGCCGAGCGCGTGCTGGTCGGCGACGCCTACATCGAGCTGCGCACCGGGCCCGGCCGCGGCTTTCCGATCTTCTTCGTCGCGCCGCGCAACGACTGGATCGAGATCGAGCTGCGCCACACCGACTGGTTTCGCGTCCGCACCGACGACGGCAAGGTCGGCTGGGTCAGCCGCGCGCAGCTCGAGACCACGCTCACCGCAGCGGGCAGCAAGAAGACCTTTCGTGACGTTCTTCTCGACGACTACCTGAGCAGGAAGGTCCAGCTCGGCGCGGCCTGGGGCCACTTCAAGGCCGAGCCGATGTTGAAGACGTGGACTGAGCTATCGCATGTCCGACACCCTGAGCCTGGAGGGCACCTACGGCCAGGTCCAGGGCGTGTTCTCGGGCACCGATCTCTGGCACGTCAACGTGGTCGTCGAGCCGTGGTCCGATTACCGCTTGTCACCGTTCTTCAGCGTCGGCCTCGGCAAGTTCAAGAACTTTCCCAACCTGAGCCTGATCGGAGCGACCACCACCGACGCCAAGCTCGGCGTCGCCACCGTCGGCGTGCGCTACCACCTCACCGACCGCTTCGTGCTGAGCGCCGACTACTCGCTCTACACCGCCTTCGTCAGCGACCAGCGATCCACCGAATACAAGGCCTGGACCGGCGGTCTTTCCTTCTTCTTCTGAAGCGATGGCCACGACCATCGTCAACACCATGAACATCAACACCGCGAAGAGCTTCCTCCTGGCAATCGGCCCTGGCCGCAGCGAGCGGCGCGGCGTTAGCGGCCGACCCGCCGCCGCCGCCGACAGCGACCAGGTCGTCGTGCCGCAGGTCGACCGGCGCGACATCGAGGTGCCGAAGTTCCCGTCGAACGACTTCGAGATGGGCCTCTTCAGCGGCACCTACGCGACCCAGAACTTCGGCTCGAGCTGGGTCTACGGCGTCAAGCTCGGCTACCACATCACCGAAGACTTCTTCGTCGAGGGCGTCTACGGCCAGACCAAGGTGAGCGACGAGCTGTTCCGGCAGATCCTGCCGGGCGGCGTCTTCCCCGAGACGCGCGAGAAGCTCAGCTACTACAACCTGTCGATCGGCTACAACCTGCTGCCCGGCGAGATCTTCATCGGCGGCCGGCACGCGCGGCCCTCGCAGTTCTACGTCGATCGCCGGCGTCGGCAGCACCAAGTTCGCCGACCAGAGAAAGCCCACCTTCAACGTCGGCTTCGGCTACCGCGTCTTCCTCGCCGACTGGGCCGCGCTGCAGCTCGACCTGCGCGACCACATGTTCTCGCTCGACCTGCTCGGCAAGCGCCAGAGCACGCAGAACGTCGAGCTGACCGGCGGCCTCAGCTTCTTCTTCTGATCCGCGAAGGACGCCCTCATGAGCACCTCGTCTTCCGTTCGCCGCGCCGGCGCCGCCTTGCGGCTGGCGTTGTGCGCGTCGCTCGCGGCGATCGCCAGCAGCGCCGCGCCGGCGATCGCGCCGGCGATGGCCGCGCCCGACTTCACGCTGCAACGTGATGGGCGGCCAGAACCTGCACCTGAAGGACCAGCGCGGCCGCGTCGTGATGGTCAATTTCTGGGCGACCTGGTGCGGCCCGTGCCGCCAGGAAATGCCGCAGCTCAACCGCCTGTTCGAGAAGTACCGCGCCTCCGGCTTCGTGCTGCTCGGCGTCAACGTCGACGACGACTCGAGCAAGGCCGGCGAAGTGGCGAGCAAGCTCGGCGTCACCTTCCCGGTTCTTCTCGATACAGACAAGACCGTCAGCAAGCTGTATGACCTCAGCACGATGCCCTCGACGGTGATCATCGATCGCGACGGCAAGGTTCGCTACGTCCACCGCGGCTACCTCGCCGGGCTACGAGGACAGCTACGAAAAGCAGATCCGGGAGTTGCTGAAATGAACCATTCGCGCAGCCTCGTCGATCGCCTTCCTGGCGGCTGCGGCGCTGCTCGGCGGCTGCTCGATGCTTCCCACCATCAAGCCGATCCAGCCCTGGGTCAAGCCGTACGAGCGCGAGCGCCTCGCCGATCCGATCATGAAGCTGTCGCGCGATTCGCTGCCCGAAAAGCACTTCGAGCACGTGCGCGACGTGCGCGAGGGCGCGCGCGGCGCGACCGGCGTGCAAGGAGGCGGCTGTGGCTGCAACTAAGGCGGCGATGAGCCTGTGGCGGCGCCTGCTCGGCCTGTTCGGCGGGCTGCTCGGCGGCCTGTTCGCGGCCGGCCACGCGCGCGCCGTCGACCTGCCCGAGGACAAGGCCGAGGCGCTGATCCATTCCTACAGCGGCGGCGGCGTCACCGCCTACGGGCCGGCGTTCCTGGTCCGCAAGAGCATCTTCGACAAGGTCTCGCTCTCGGGCACGCTACTACATGGACGCGGTCAGCAACGCGTCGATCGACGTCGTCACGACGGCGAGCAAGTACCACGAGGTGCGCCACGAGTTCGGCCTGAGCGCCGACTACGTCTACCGCGATGCGCAGATCACGCTCTCGGCGCCTGAGCAGCCACGAGCCCGACTACACCGCCAACACCGGCAGCCTCGACGTCACGCAGGAGGTGTTCGGCGGCATGACGACGATCGCCCTCGGCTTCACGCGGGCGAGCGACACGGTGCTGCAAGCACAACTCGCCCGAGTTCTCGCGACACGCGCCTCGCACTGGCAGTACCGCCTCGGCGCGACCCAGATCCTGACGCCGCGCTGGCTGATGAGCGCCAACTTCGAGGCGCTCTCCGACGACGGCTTCCTCGGCAGCCCGTACCGCGTCGCGCGCGTCTTCGGCGCCGCGGTGCCCGAGCGCAATCCGCGCACGCGCAGCGGCGCGCGCCTTCAAGACTGCGCCTGGTCGGCGACCTCGGCTCGCGCGACGCCATGCACGTCGAGTACCGCTACTACACGCGACACCTGGGACATCAAGGCGCACACCGCCGAGATCGGCTACAGCCGCTACTTCGGCGACTCGTGGCTGGCCGACACCTTCATCCGCTACTACACCCAGAAGCACGCGCTCTTCTACAGCGACAACGCGCCGAGCGAGACGGTCTACGTCTCGCGCAACCGCCAGCTGAGCACGTTCTACGACGCCGGCCTCGGCGCCAAGCTCTCCTACACGGTGCGCAAGGTGCCGGGCCGCTACGACCTCAAGCTCAACGGCACCTACGAGTACACGCGCTACAAGTTCAAGGACTTCACCGACGTGCGCACCGGCGACCTGTACGGCTACGCGCGCCAGCGTGATCCAGGTGTTCCTGTCGGCCACCTACTGAGACAGCCATGTTCAAACGAAGCTGCAAGCTGATCATCGCCGTCGCCCTGCGCGGCCGCGCTCGCCCGCCGCGTGGAGCGCCGATGCCGCCGCGCGCCGCGCCGGCGCGCGCCGCTTCCGCGCGCGCCGCGGCGACGCCGCCGGCGCGATCAACGCATTGAGCGCGGCGCTGGCCATGCGCCGCGCCCGGCGCGCGCCGCGGCCGGCGAGCGGCATCCGGCGCTGGCCGCTGCCTCCGGCGCCGGCCGGATCGGCGAGCGCGCCGGCGATGGTGAGCGCGGCGCTGACGCCGGGCGCGCCGGCCAGCGCGCCGGTCGCCGGCACGCTCGACGGCCGCATCCAGGACGTCAAGAGCGACGTCATCAAGCTCAACCGCGACCTGCTCGTCCTCGAGGAGGAGCTGCTGTTCCCGGCCAACACGCAGGTGGCGCTGTTCGTCTCGATGGACGTCGGCAAGATGTTCCAGCTCGACTCGGTGCAGGTCAAGCTCGACGACAAGGTCGTCGCCAACTACCTCTACACCGCGCTCGAGGTCGAGGCGCTGCACCGCGGCGGCGTCCAGCGCGTCTACCTCGGCAACCTGAAGACCGGCCAGCACGAGATCGTCGCGTTCTTCACCGGCAAGGGCCCGCACGAGCGCGACTACCGGCGCGGCGCGAACGTCAAGTTCGAGAAGACCACCGAGGCGAAGTACATCGAGCTGCGCATCCAGGACTCGACCGGCAAGCTGCAGCCCGAGTTCGACGTCAAGCTCTGGCAGTGATCGCCCATGCGCCCGTTCGCCTCGCGCCTCGCCGCTTCGCATCGGCCGCATCGCCGCTGCGGCGGCGGCGCTCGCGCTCGCCGGCGCCGGCGCCTGCGCCGCCTGGCCGTTCGCGCGATAACGCGCCGACCGAGCCGACGCACGAGATCAAGGCGCCGCACTACGGCGACGCGCTCTTCTACTTCTTCCAGGACCGCTACTTCACGTCGATGACGACGATGATGGCGTCGCAGCAGTTCGAGCGCGCTGACCCATCACGACGACGAGGCCGAGATCCTGCGCGGCGGCATGCTCGCCTCGTACGGCATGACGAAGGAAGCCGGCGAGATCTTCGCGACGCATGATCGCGCGCGGCGCCTCGCCCACGGTGCGCGATCGCGCCTGGTTCTACCTCGCCAAGATCCGCTACCAGCGCGGCTACCTGCCCGAGGCCGAGGAGGCGCTCGCCAAGGTCGAGGGCAAGCTGCCGCGCGAGCTCGAGGAAGAGCGCGGCCTGCTGCTCGCCAATCTGCTGATGGCGCGCGCCGACTACGCCGGCGCCGCGCGGCGCGCTGAGCGGCCTGCCGCTGAAGGGCACCGGCGCGCGCTACGTCCGCTACAACCTCGGCATCGCCCTGCTCAAGTCGGGCAACGGCAAGCGCGGCACCGAGCTGCTCGACGAGGTCGGCAAGGACTCGGCGCGCGAACGAGGAATACCGGAGCCTGCGCGACCGCGCCAACGTCGCCCTCGGCTTCTCGGCGCTCTCGGAGAGCCGGCCGAAGGAAGCGCGGGTCTACCTCGAGCGCGTGCGCCTGCAGAGCCTGCAGTCGAGCAAGGCGCTGCTCGGCTTCGGCTGGGCCGCCGACGCGCTCGAAGGACCCGAAGCTCGCGCTGGTGCCGTGGACCGAGCTCGCCCAGCGCGATTTCGGCGACATCGCGGTGCTCGAGGCGCAGATCGCGGTGCCTTACGCGTACGCCGAGCTGGGCGCCTACGGCCAGGCGCTCGCAGCGCTACGAAGGCGGCGATCGCCGCCTTCGAGCGCGAGAGCGCCGACCTCAGCGACTCGATCAAGGCGATCCGCGACGGCAACGCTGATCGACACGCTGGTCGAGCAGAACCCGGGCGAGGAGATGGGCTGGTTCTGGAAGATCAGCGACCTGCGCCGACATGCCGCGCGCGCGCCACCTCGCGCAGGTGCTCGCCCAGCACGAGTTCCAGGAGGCGATGAAGAACTATCGCGACCTGCGCTTCCTGAGCAAGAACCTCGAGGACTGGCGCGACAAGCTGAGCGTCTTCGACGACATGCTGGCGACCCGCCGCAAGGCCTTCGCCGAGCGCCTGCCGGTGGTCAAGGAACGGCAGCAGCAGATCGACATCGAGGCGCTCGTCAAGCGGCGCGAGGCGGTGGCCGCCGAGGTCGCCGGCCGGCGAGGCGGCCGGCGACGGCATGGCCTTCGCCGACGCCAAGCAGCTCGAGCTGCTCGAGCGGCTGAAGGAAGTGCGCCGGATCGTCGACTCGCCGAACGCCGACGAAGAGGTGTTCAAGGCAGCGCGACCGCGTACGCCTGGTCTCGCGGCGTGCTCAGCTGGCAGATCGCGCCAGGATTCGGTCGGCCGCCTGTGGGACGCCAAGGTCGAGCTCGACCGCATCGACGAGCGAGCTCGCCGAAGCCAAGGCGCCATGCCGACGCGCTGTCGGCGGCGCAGCGCGACGAGCCGATCCGCTTCGATCGCTTCGGCGCAGCGCATCGCCGCGATCAGCCCGATGCTGCAGGTGATGATTCCGCGCGTCGCCGCGCTCGAGCCGCGAGCAGCGCGAGGAAGCGCAGGAGATCGCGATCGCCGAGCTCGCCGGCCAGCAGCAGCGCATCGCCGGCTACACGACGCAGGCGCGCTTCGCGCTCGCCCAGCTCTACGACCGCGCCTACGGCAAACAGGACGCAGAAATGCTGCCTCGGCCAAGCCCTAGCCGCGCTGCTCCGGCAGCCGGCAGTGCTCGCGCTGGCGGCCGCCTGCGCGCTCTCGGCGTGCTCGATGTTCCGCGGCGGCGAGCACGCCCGACAACGAGCCGACGCTGAAGACGCTCGCCAACCGCAAGGTCACCGTCGACAAGGAAGACGTCGTCGCCGTCAACGAGAAGAAGGCGATCGAGGCCTACCGCAAGTTCCTCGACATCGCGCCGGCCGCGCCGCAGCGCTCGGAGGCGATGCGCCGGCTCGGCGACCTCGAGATGGACAGCGCCGACAGCGACAGCCTCAACCGCACCGAGGGCTTCGCCCACGGCGGCACGGCGGTCGCCGGCGCGGCGCCCGACTACAAGGCGGCGGTCGCGCGCTACCAGGAATACCTGAAGAACTTTCCCGAAGGATCCGAACAACGACCGCGTCCTCTACCAGATGGCGCGCGCCTACGAGCAGAGCGGCGACCTCGAGTCGGCGCAGAAGACGCTCGACGCGCCTGGTCAGGGACTATCCGGCGACGCGCTACGCGAGCGAGGCGCAGTTCCGGCGCGGCGAGCTGCTCTTCACGGACAAGGACTACGCCGGCGCCGAGAAGGCCTTCGCCACCGTGCTCGCCGCGCGCCGAAGCCAACCCCGTACCAGGACCGCTCGCTCTACATGCTGGGCTGGTCGCAATACAAGCAGGGCCGCCTCGAGGACGGCCTGAAGTCGTTCTTCGGCGTGCTCGACCTCAAGGTCGCGGGCCGCGGACGGCGAGGCTCGGCCTCGACATCGATCCCGGGCCTGAGCCGCGCCGACCGCGAGCTGGTCGAGGACACCTTCCGCGTCGCCAGCATCAGCCTCGCCAACCTGCAGGGCGCCGAGTCGATCCCGGCCTTCATCGACACGCCGGCGCGGCAAGACCTACGAGTTCCGCGTCTACGAGCAGCTCGGCGAGCTCTACATCAAGCAGGAGCGCCGCAAGGACGCGGCCGACACCTTCAACCTGTTCGCGCGCAAGAACCCGCTGCACGCGCAGGCGCCGGTGATGCAGGCGCGCGTGATCGAGATCTACGAGAAGACCGGCTTCACCAACCAGGCGATCGAGGCGCGCAAGGAATACATCGCCCGCTACGGCCGCACGAGCGAGTTCCGCGCGCGTCAACCCCGACGGCTGGGACAAGGCGCAGCCGCTCGTCAAGACGCGCCTGACCGAGCTCGCGCGCCACTACCACGCGACCGCGCAGAAGACCAAGGCGCAGCGCCGACTACCAGGAGGCGGTGCGCTGGTACCGCGAGCTGCTGGCCTCGTTCCCCAACGACGCCGCCGCGGCGCAGAACAACTTCCTGCTCGCCGACCTGCTGTTCGAGGACTCCGCTTCGCCGAGGCGGCGGTCGAGTACGAGAAGACCGCCTACGGCTACGCCAAGCACGAGAAGAGCGCCGAGGCCGGCTACGGCGCGCTGCTCAGCTACGCGGCGCTGCTCAAGAAGGCGCCGCCGCCCGAGCAGGCCGGCGCTGCAGCGCTCGGCGGTCGCGAGCGCGCTGCGCTTCGCGCAGACCTTCCCGGCCGACCCGCGCGTCGGCCCGGTCCTCACCGACGCCGCCGAAAAGCTCTACGCGCTGAAGGACACCGAGCAGGCCGGCGAGGTCGCGCAGCGCGTCGTCGACGCTCAAGCCGCCGGCCGCCGACGCGCAGCGCCGCGTCGCCTGGACGGTGCTCGCCTACAGCGGCGTTCGACAAGCAACGCGTTCGACGTCGCCGAGAAGGCGTTCGCCGAGGCGATCAAGCTCACGCCCGAGAAGGACCCGGCGCGCGCCGACCTGGTCGAGCGCCAGGCGGCGGCGATCTACAAGCAGGCCGAGCAGGCGCGCGCCAGCGGCCAGAACCAGCGAAGCGGCGGCGACCTTCGCGCGCGTCGGCGCCGTCGCGCCGCGGCTCTGCCGTGCGCGCCAACGCGCAGTACGACTCGGCCGCGGCGCTGATCGCGATCAAGGACTGGGACGGCGCGATCAAGACGCTCGAGGACTTCCGCCAGCGCTTCCCGAATCACGCCGCTGCAGCCCGAGGTGAGCAAGAAGCTCGCGGTCGCGTACCTCGAGAAGGGCAGCTGGGCCAGCGCCGCGGGCGAGTTCGAGCGCTCGCCGCCGCCAACAAGGATCCGAAGCTCGCGCGCGACGCCCTCTGGCAGGCGGCCGAGCTGTACGAGAAGGCGAACGCCAAGCCGGCCGCGGCCAAGGTCTACGAGCGCTACCTCGCGCCAGATCCCGCAGCCGCTCGAGCCGGCGGTCGAGGTGCGCTATCGCCTGGCGCACGATCGCCAAGGACAGACGGCAACACGCGCCCGCGAAGCGGCGCTGATGCGCGAGATCTTCGTCGCCGACCAGGCCGGCGGCGCGGCGCGCACCGACCGCACCCGCTACCTCGGCGCGACCGCCGCGCTGGCGATGGCCGAGCCGGTGGCCGCGTCGTTCCGCAGCGTCCAGCTGGTCGAGCCGCTGCAGGTCAAGCTCAAGCTGAAGAAGACCAAGATGGAAGAGTCGCTCGAAGGCCTACAAGGTCGCCGCCGACTACGGCGTGGCCGACGTGACGACCGCCGCGACCTTCCGCATCGCCATCGGTCTACCGCGATTTCGGCAAGGCGCTGATGGCCTCGGAGCGGCCGAAGAAGCTCTCCAAGGCCGAGCTCGACCAGTACAACGTGCTGCTCGAGGAGCAGGCCTTCCCGTTCGAGGAGAAGGCGACCGAGCTGCACGAGATCAACGCCCATCGCGCCGCGAGCGGCGTCTACGACAAGTGGGTCAAGAGCAGCTTCGACGCGCTTGCGCGAGCTGCGGCCGGTGCGCTACGGCAAGACCGAAGTCAGCGAAGGAGTCGTCGATGCGATTCGCTAGCTTCTGCTGGCGCCTCGGCGCCGCCGCGCTCCTGCTCGGCGCCGCCGGCTGCTCGACCGTGAGCGGCGGCATGGGCGCGATCAAGAGCGCGGTCCGACCCGGCTCGAGCGGCGACGCTCGGCAGCGCGCGCTGCGCCGGCGCGGCCGGCGCCGCCGGTGCTACGAAGCGCCGGTCAACCCGACGACCCAGCGCGCCTTCGACGACGCCAGCCGGGCGCTGCGCAGCGGCCGCGTCGACGAGGCCGAGCGCGCCTACAAGTCGCTCGCCCAGGCCAGCCCCGAGCTCGGCGGGCCGCACGCCAACCTCGGCGTGATCTATCGCCAGGCGCGGCAAGCTCAACGGAATCGGTCGCCGAGCTCGAGCAGGCCGTCAAGCTGAGCCCGCGCCAGCCGATCTACCTGAACCAGCTCGGCGTCACCTACCGCCAGCAGGGCGAGTTCGCCAAGGCGCGCGACGCCTACCAGCGCGCGATCGCCCTCGACCCGGGCTACGCCGCGCCGGCGCTCAACCTCGGCATCCTCTACGACCTCTACCTCGGCGACAGCGCCGCGCGCGCTCGAGCAGTACACCCGCTACCTCGCCCTCGTCGCCGAACGGCGACGCGACCGTAACCAAATGGGTCGCCGACCTCAAGAACCGCAAGCCCGGGCCGATCACGGTCAGTCGCCAGGAGAAGCCATGAACGCCAGCCGACATCTCGATGACCGGCCTGGTCGTCGCCGGCGCGGCCGCGCTCGCCGCGTCTGCCGGCGGCGGCGCAGAGCGCAGCAGGCGCCAAGGCCGAGGCGGCTGCCGCCGCGGCCGCCGCCGCCGCCTCGGCGGCGAGCCCGACCGCGCCGACCTCGACCGCAGCCAGATCATCGGCAACCGCGAGCTGCCGAAGGTGACCTACATCGTGCCCTGGAAGAAGCCCGGGCGCCGGCGACCTCAGCGGGCCGGCCGCTGGTCAGCGTGCTCGACGAGGCGCTCGCGCCGGCTCGACCGCGACGTCTTCCGCCGCCAGGTGCGCTACGACGCGCAGGCCGTCGCGCAGCACGCCTGCCGCAGCCGCCGCCGCGCCGCGCCAGCCAAGTAGATCGCCTTCGCACTTCAACGCATCAGCACTTTCATCGGAGTCAGCCATGGATCCCCTCTCGACCGTCATCAAGTTCTTCCAGGACTGCGGCCTGTTCATCTACCCGAGCGCGCTGATCATGGCGCTCGGCGTGACGATCGCGATCGAGCGCTTCATCTTCCTCACCAAGGCGCGCAACCAGAACCGCAAGGTCTGGGCGCAGGTGCTGCCGATGCTGCAGAAGGGCCAGCTGCGCGACGTGCAGAGCATGACCGCGCAGTCGGACGCCGCGGTCGGCAAGATCGTCAGCTACGGCCTGACTCGCATGCAGAGCCCGGGCCGGCGCGAGGACTTCGACGCGGCGATGGAAGAGGGAATGATGGAGATCGTGCCGCGCCTCGAGAAGCGCACGCACTACATCGCCACCTTCGCCAACGTCATCACGCTGGTCGGCCTGCTCGGCACCATCATCGGCCTGATCAAGGGCTTCACGGCGGTGGCGCAGCGTCAACCCGGCCGAGAAGGCGCAGATGCTCTCGGCTTCGATCTCGATCGCGATGAACAACACCGCGTTCGCGCTGATGGTCGCGATCCCGTTCCTGCTCATCCACTCGTTCCTGCAGGCCAAGACCAGCGAGATCGTCGACGGCCTCGAGGCCGCGAAGATGAGCTTCCTGAACCTGGTCCAGCGCATGAAGCTCGAGCACGCCGGTCGTCCAAGGGCTGAGCGGCGCCGCCCGCTCGACTGCACCCGCCCGGAGACCTGACATGCCCGTCCGCCGCCTGAAGAAGACGCCGGCTCACCTCGAGATCACCGCGTTCATCAACCTGATCGTGGTGCTGGTGCCGTTCCTGCTGTCGGTGTCGGTGTTCACGCACCTGTCGGTGATCGACCTCAGCCTGCCGGCGCAGTCGAACGAGCAGATCCAGAAGCTCGATCCCGAACAAGCCGCTCAAGCTCGAGGTGATCGTGCGCGCGAACTACGTCGAGGTCAACGACAAGCACGGCGGCCGCCTGATCGATCCGCCGATCCCGAACCTGGCGAGCGGCCCCGACACCAAGACGCTCGTCGGCGGCGATCCAGGCAGATCAAGCTGAAGTTCCCGCAGCACGACGACGCCTCGGTGCTGGCCGAGACCGAGACCTCCGTACGACGCGCTGGTGCAGGTGATGGACGCGGTGCGCGCCGGCCACCAGGTGCAGGGCGCGCAAGATCGTCAGCACCGACTACTTCCCCAACATCTCGGTCGGCGACGCGCCGGTCATCAAGCAGTAGCGCGACCATGGCGACGATGACCCCGCTCAGAAGCGCGCCGAGCGGCGCAAGCCGCAACCAGACGATGGTCGACATGAACCTCGTCTCGCTGATCGACGTCTTCACGATCCTGATCTTCTTCCTGATGTCGAACGTCGGCGTCGAGACGCTGCCGAGCCCGCGCGCGGTGCAGCTGCCCGAGTCGATGTCGCAGAAGGCGCCGAAGGAAACGTTGCTGGTCGTCGTCACCGGCGACCGAGATCCTGGTCGGCGGCAAGGTCGTCGCGTCGGTGGCCGACGCGCTCGCGGTCGACGGCGACCTGATCCAGCCGCTCAAGGCCGAGCTCGACGTCGAGGCGGCGCGCGAAGTGATCCTCAAGGAGAACGAGGCCGACAGCAAGCGCGTCACGATCATGGGCGACAAGGACATTCCGTACCGCCTGCTGCGCAAGGTGATGTTCACGGCCGCGCGCGCCGGCTACAGCGACGTCTCGTTCGCGGTGCGCCAGAGGTTCGAGCCGTGAGGGCCGGGCGCATGTCGCGAAGCCGGCCGCGTGTCCATGAGCAACAGCAGCCGCGACGATTCGCGCGACCACGGCAAGCGCAAGAGCTCGCGCAAGACCGGCAAGGTGTCGTTCCGCTCGGCGCGTCCTGCCGTGGTCGGCGTCGCGCGACGACGACGCGCGCTTTCGCCGCATCGCCGAGCGCGTGCTCATCGCCTGCGCGATCTTCTTCCTGCTGATGCCCTGGCTGCCGGTGCGCAAGCCCGATCCGACGCTGGCACCGGTCGTCTCGGCGCCGATGGCCAAGCTGCTGCTCGCGCAGGAGCAAGCCGAAGCCGCCGCCGCCGCCTCCGCCGAAGGCCAAGGCCGACCTGCCGAAGCCGCCGCCCGAGAAGGCGGTCGCGCTCAACGAACAACAAGCCCGATCCGATCAGGCCGCCGGCGCGGAAGCCCGACACGCCGGCGCCGGCCAAGGTCGCGCTCAACAAGGAAGCGCCGGTGCCCGAGGCGCGCGTGCCGATGCCGAGGGCAAGCCGCCCGGCGAGATCGACGCGGCGCGGCGCAAGGTCGCCGGCATCGGCCTCCTGGCGATGAACAACGACCTGCAGGAGCTGCACGGCGCGCCGATCGCGGTGCAGCTCGCGCCGGTCAAGCAAGGGCCGGGCGTCGGCACCAGCGTCGGCGTCGGCGTCGGCGCGGGTTGCGGGGCGGTTCCAGCAGCGCGCCCACGATCCCGGTCGCGAACAGGATCAGGACCAGGATCGCCAGCACGTCGAGCCAGTTCAGGCCGGTGTGGGAGATGTCCAGCGCGGTCAGCAGTCCCAGGCCGGCGATGAACACCAGCGCGACCACCAGCAGCACGAACCTCATCGGTAGGCCGCCGCCGTGGGGGGCGTGGGCTTGCGTCGCGTGGCCAGCGCCCGGATCGCCAGCAGCCCGAAGGCGAACCCCCCGACGTGGGCGAACCAGGCGACGCCGCCGCCGCCGCCGGCCGGATCGGTGAGCCCGACGGCGCCGAACACCGCCTGCATGGCGAACCACAGCCCCAGCATCACCATCGCCGGCAGCTCGATCACCGTGAAGAACAGGATGATCAGCACCAGCGTCAGCACCCGGGCGCGGGGGTAGAGCACTATGTAGCCGCCCAGCACGGCGGCGATCGCCCCTGACGCCCCGACCGTCGCCGCCGGCGAGTTCGGCTCGACCGACGACCTGCAGCGCCAGCGCCGCCAGCCCTCCCGCCACGTAGAAGAGCAGGAACCGCACCGGCCCCATCGAGTCCTCGACGTTGTTGCCGAAGATCCACAGGAACAGCATGTTGCCGGCGAGGTGGAGGATCGAGGCATGCATGAACATCGAGGTGAACACGGTCCCCCAGGTGCGCCCGGTGGGGTGGGTGATGGAGTACGGCGAGACGCCGTACTTCACCAGCTCGTGGGTATCGGGGCCAGAGATCAGCGAGCCGCCATGGCTGCTCGCCAGCACGTAGACGACGATGTTGGCAAGGATCAGCGCGACGGTGACCAGCGGGAACCGGTCCGTGGGGATGTTGTCCTTGATCGGGATCAAGCGCCCGGGAGCTTAGGCCGCCCCCGGACGGCCGGTTACCGCCGATGGCTGACGGCCGCGGTCGCCCGGGTCGCTAGGCGAGCCCGACGGGCGCGCCCACGGAGCTGATTCGCCACGGCTGCGCCTCGTCGTCGGTCAGGCTGAACGTCCAGCGCTCGGTGAAGCTCGTCGGCTTGTTGCGGCTGCCGGCGACCACGGCGGTGGTGTCGCGGTTCTCGATGTAGCGCCGGCCGGTCAGGTCGACCTCGACCGTCATCGACGGCGGCTCGGCGGCAGCGTCGAGAGCGGCGATCCGGATCCGCTGGACCGACGGTCCGCGGACCACGACGCGAGTGTGGCGCGTGGAGTCGCCGGCGTAGAGCAGGTCATCGGCGGCTGGGCCGGAGGCGATCTGCTTGAGGCGCTTGTCATCGCCGTCGACGGCCTGCGCCCAGGCGTCGATCGCGCGGCGGGCCGCGACCTCAAGCACGTCGGGGGCGAAGCGACCATCGGCGAGGCTGAGGTCCATCGCCGCGGCATGGGCGTCGCCCTCGTACTGCAGGTCGGCGACCTCGGCGATCTTGGTGCCCTCGGGCACGGCGTCGGCGACCGCGCCCTCCACCAGCGCCGCGTCCTTGAGGCCTCGCTCGTCGGCCCACGGCGCTGGCGACGACCGCGTCCTCGAGCACGTGCTGGCCCTCTCGGTCCTGCTCGATCGAGGCCACGTACCAGCGCCCGTCGTTGCGCTGCAGCGTCCAGTACTCGCGGATCCGCGTCGTCTCGCCCAGGCGACCGGTGCGCTTGAGGTGGCGGCCGACGCGATCGACGACGTAGTCCTTGAGCCGCGCGTCGATCTTGACGACCACGTGGTCGGTCTGCGCGTCTCCAGTGTGGTTGAGGCCGACGTACTCGACGCTCGGCTCGCCCAGCAGCTGCACCCGGTTGCGCCAGCCCCGGCGCTCGAAGTCCTCCAGCCGGCGTGACCACTCCTTGTACAGGTCGCGCCCCACCATCGTCTGCAGGCTCTTGACGTCCTGCTGGTCCCAGGCGCGCTGGACGGCCTTGAACAGCACCGCGGCGGACGCCCGCACGTTGTCGGGCGCGTACTCCGGATCGTCCTCGGCCGCCTCGGCGGCGGCCAGCTCGACCCGTCGCTCGTGCTTGGACGGGTTGTGGTGGCCGGGTCCGCGGGCCGCGGCGCGCGTCGCCCACCATTCCTGCAGCTTGGGCATGCCCTTGGTCACGAACCAGTACAGCAGCGCCAGTGCGATCAGCACGAGCGCGCCCAGACCGTGACCCAGCACCGCGATGTGGATCAGCAGATCGATGATGATGTAGAGCGCGAAGCCGCTGCCGTGGCCGCCACCGCCCCCGCCCCCACCGCCGCCGCTGAAGCCGGCCGAGCCGCCGCCGGCGGCCGCCAGCGCGGCGGGCGCGAACACCAGCGCGAGCGCAAGCGCCCCCAGCACGATCAGAGTCAGTCTGCGTCTTGGGGTCACGCGATCTCCTTCAGAGGACCGACGCCCGGCTGGCGCTGGGCGACATGCTGGTCGGCGTGGTAGCTCGAGCGCACCAGCGGACCGGCGGCCACGTGCTCGAATCCGAGCGCGTAGGCGGCCCGCTCGAGGGCGGTGAATTCGTCGGGATGCCAGTAGCGCACGATGGGAAGATGACGTTCGGTGGGGCGTAGGTACTGACCGACGGTGAGCACCTGGACCTCATTGTCGCGCAGTTGGCCAAGCGCATCCACCATCTCCTCAAAGGACTCGCCCAGCCCGACCATCAGACCCGACTTCGTGGTGACCTCGTCACCGGCGTACTCCTTGGCGTTTCTGAGGACTCTGAGCGATCGCTGCCATGTGGAGCCTCGTCGGGCCACGCTGTACAGGCGGGGCACCACCTCGACGTTGTGGTTGAAGACGTCGGGCCGCTCGGCGATCACCTTGGCCAGCGGCATCTCCGCTCCGCGGAAGTCAGGGGTGAGCACCTCTATCTGGGTCTGCGGCGACTGGTGGCGGATCTGGCGGATGACGCCGACGAACGCGCTGGCCCCGTAGTCCGGGAGGTCGTCGCGGTCCACGCTTGTGATGACGGCGTGTCTGAGGCCCATCTTCGCGACGCTGCGCGCAACCCGCGCCGGCTCCAGCGGGTCGTTCCACGTCGGCTTGCCCGTCTTGACGTTGCAGAAGCCGCACCGGCGCGTGCAGGTGTCGCCGAGGATCATGAACGTCGCCGTTCCCCGCTGCCAGCACTCGCCGATGTTGGGGCAGGCGGCCTCCTGGCAGACGGTGTGAAGGTTCTCGGAATCGATCAGCTCCTTGAGCTCCCGATAACGGGGTCCGCCGGGTGCCGGCACCTTGAACCACGGCGGCTTGCGACCCCGGTGCGGCTGCGTGTCGGGCCCCAGCACGCTCAGGACATCGGCAATCCCACCGGGGTTGGCTCTCGATCGCGTGGCATGTTGCCGATTCTCCACAGTTTTTAGGCTACTCCGTCGCATCCGTGACCCACGCGGCACAGCTTTTCCGCCACGCTCGCGGGGTGGGGCGAGAAACGGAACCAGGAGGCACGTTAGATGCCCAGGTCGCCTGGTTGATGGCGAGCCAGGAAGGGGTCGCGGCGCTCGCGCAGCTGGTGGCGCTCGGATTCGGAGACGCAGCCGTGCGCAAGCGCGCGCGGGCCGGGAGGCTGCACCGCATCTATCGAGCCGTGTACGCCCTCACCCCTCCCTCGTTGCTGCCGTTGAAGGGTCGCTACCTCGCCGCCGTTCTCGCGTGCGGCCCTGACGCGGTCCTCTCCCACCGCTCGGCCGCCGATCTCCACGGTCTCCGCAAGACCGACCGCGCGCCCATCGACGTCATCGTGCCCGGCCGGAGCGCTCGCAGCCATGACGGCATCGACCTCCACCGCTCGACCACCCTGACCGCGCCAGACATCACGATCGCCGGCGCCATCCCCGTCACCACGGTCGCCCGCACCGTCCTGGACCTCGCCGCGGTCGTCCGCCGCCGGCCGGTCGAACGGGCCCTCGACCAGGCCGAGATCCTCAACGTCTTTGACCTGCGCGCGCTCAACGACCAGCTCGCCCGCAACCCCCATCACCCCGGCGCCGCCGTCCTCAAGGCCATCCTCGCCACCCACACCGCCGGCAGCACGGTCACCTGGTCAGACCTCGAGGAGCTGTGTCTGGAGGTCACCCGCGCGGCCGGCGTGCCAGCACCGGAGCTCCAGGCCTGGGTCGACCCCGGCGACGGCGAGCCCCCGATCCGGCCCGACTTCGTCTGGCGCGCGCAGCGGGTCGCCGTCGAGGCCGACGGCTTCGGAACGCACAAGACCCGTCACGCGTTCGAGGACGACCGCCGCCGCGACCAGCGCCTCATCAGCGCGGGCTGGCGCCCGGTGCGCGTGACCCAGCGTCAGCTGAAGACCGAACGGCTTCGGATCGTCGCGCTGCTGACAGAGCTGCTCATGCGGTCGTGACGGCGGCGCCGAGCGCAGCTTCCAGCCGTGCTCGGGAGACCAGGCGCTGTCGGCGGCCCAGCGCCTGGGCCACCCCGAACGCGACGCGCTTGGAGAAGCACGGCAGGCAGCCGGCGCCGCGGCTCGTCTCGCGGATCAGCGAGGTCATCTGCACGTCGGGCAGCCCGCAGGCGACGACCCAGGAGAACGGCTGGAGGTCGTTCTCGACGTTGACCGCGAACCCGTGGGTGGTCACGCCGCGGGCGAGGTGGACGCCGAGCGAGGCGATCTTTCGCTCGCCCACCCACACGCCCGTGTAGTCGGGGCCGTCCTCGGGCCGCGCCCGTGCCTGAATGCCCTCCTCGGCCAGCGCGGCTACCAACCCCCGCTCCAGGGTGCGGATGTAGTCGACGACGTCGTCGACGCGGACGATCGGATAGCCGACCAGCTGACCGGG
Organism: uncultured Solirubrobacteraceae bacterium; assembly: GCA_963831015.1. Lineage (GTDB taxonomy): Bacteria > Actinomycetota > Thermoleophilia > Solirubrobacterales > Solirubrobacteraceae > Palsa-465. The sequence goes on from CAWHOM010000002.1 coordinate 28,550, forward strand.
TCCGTGGTAGGTGATCTTGCCGCCGCGGTTGACGTCGACGATCTCGAAGCCCTGCATCCGGTACCACTCCTCGCCCATCGGCAGGTCGCCGGCACCGGAGCGCCTGCCCCGCGTGTAGGTGGGCGGGTGCTCGAGCAGCAGCATCACATCGGGCACCGCGCCGGCCTGGCGCGCCGCGCGCACGCGCTCCTGCAGCGCCAGGGCCTCGCCGTAGTCGACGAGGCCCAGCCGGCACACCCACAGCTCCTCGCTCACACCACCACTCCCTCCAGACGCCGCTTGACGCCGGCCAGGAACTGGGCCGACAGCGCCCCGTCGAGCGCTCGGTGGTCCCAGCTCAGCCCGAGGATCGTCATCGGGCGAATCGCGATCGAGTCGTTGCCGGCGGAATCGGTGACGACCACCGGCCGCTTGACCACTGCCTCCAGGTCCAGGATGCCGACCTGAGGCTGGTTGATGATCGGCGTGGCCATGATCGAACCGTACTGACCCGGATTGGTGATCGTGAAGGTGCCGCCCTGCACCTCGTCGGGCGACAGCGAGCGATCTCGGGCGCGGCGAGCCAGCTCGCGGATCCGCGTGCCGAGCCCTTCAACCGACAGTTCGTGGGCGCGGTGGATCACCGGCACGATCAGGCCGTCCTCGCCCAGCGACACGGCGATGCCGAGGTTGACATCTGAGACCTGCGTGTAGCGCTCGCCCTCCAGCCAGGCGTTGATCGCCGGATACTCACGCAGCGCGTCGATCGTTGCCCGCGCGACGAACGCCAGCGCGGTCACGCCGCAGCGGTCCCCGCGCCGCCTCCACACGGCCCATGTCGACCTCGATCCAGGTCGTGCACGTGGCCGCGGTGTCCAGCGAGCGTTTCATGTGCTCGCCGATCTGGCGCCGCATCCGGGACAGCCCACCGCTGTCCGCAGCCGGCGGACGGCCGGAGCGGCCGGGCGGCGGCAGCGGCCGGACGGCCGGCGGCGGCTCGGGGTCCGGGCGGTACGGGCTCTCGATGTGCATCGGCGGCTCGGCGGGCTCGGCGCCGTTCGCGCCCACCAGGGCCAGCACGTCCTGTTTCCGGACTCGACCACCGCGCCCGGTGCCCGCGACGACGTCCAGATCGATGTCGTGTTCGGCGGCAATGCGCTGCACGACCGGCGAGTACCGCCGCCGTTGCATCGCGCGCGGCGGTCGCGGGCGTCTGTGTCGGCGGCACGAGATCGGAATCGGTGGCGATCCGGGCCAGCACTACGCCCACCTCGACCGTCTCCTCGACGGCGACGGCGATCTCGGCCACCACGCCGCCGACCGGTGACGGGACCTCGGTGTCGATCTTGTCGGTGGAGATCTCGCACACCGTCTGCTCGGCCTCGACGCGGTCGCCGACCTCGACGCGCCAGGCGACGATCGTCCCCTCGGCGACCGACACCCCCATCTGGGGCATGGTCACGTCCACGAGCGTGGTCTCAGTATTCAAGGAGCTCACGGCACGCCTCCTTGACGCGGTCGACGCCGGGCAGGACGGCCTGCTCCAGCGGCGGGGAGAACGGGATCGGCACGTCCGGCGTGGCCACCCGGACGACCGGGCCGTCGAGGTCCTCGAAGGCGCGCTCGGCGATCAGCGCCGCCACCTGGGCGCCCGCCGCGCAGGTCATGTTGGCCTCGTCGAGGATCACCACCTTGGAGCACCGCGCCACCGAGTCCAACACGGCGTCCTCGTCCAGCGGCACCAGCGACCGCAGGTCCAGCACCTCGATCGAGGCGTCCTCCAGGTCCGCGGTGGCGGCCAGCGCCACGTCGACCATCGCGCCGTAGCAGATGACCACGAGATCGGACCCCGGCCGGGCCACCCGCGCCCGGAACGGCGTCTCGTACACCCCCTCGGGTACCTCGCCCTTCACCCGCCGGTAGAGGTGCTTGTGCTCCATGAAGCACACCGGGTTGGGGTCGTGGATCGCGGCGTGCAGCAGCCCCTTGGCGTCCTCCGCGGTCGACGGGGCGACGACCTTCAGACCCGGCGAGTGCATGAACAGCGCCTCGGGGTTCTGGGAGTGAAACGGACCGCCGGAGAAACCGCCGCCCGACGGCAGCCGGATCACGATCGGCACCGCCAGGCCCTGGCGGTAGTGCATCTTGCCGGCCACGTTGACCAGCTGATCGAATCCGCAGGAGACGAAGTCGGCGAACTGCATCTCGCACACCGGCCGCATGCCCACCACCGCAGCGCCCACCGCACAGCCGATGATCGCCGCCTCGGCCAGCGGTGTGTCCATCACCCGGTCGCCGCCGAACTCCTCCACGAACCCGTCGGTCACCTTGAACGCGCCGCCGAACACGCCGACGTCCTCGCCCATCACCAGCACCCGGTCGTCGGCGCGCAACTCGTCGCGCAGGGCCGAGGAGATCGCCTGCAGGTAGGTCATGACGGCCATCAGGTGCTCTCCTCGGACCGCGCGTACCCGCTCCACGGCGCCCGGCCGTCACCCAGCGGCTCGGCCTCGCCGGTGCAGAACACGCCCTCCAGCACGTCGTCGGCCAGCGGCATCGGGCCGGCCAGCGCCTCGGTGGCGGCCGCGTCGATCTCGGCGGTCACCGAGGCACGCACGGCCTCGACATCCACGCCGGCGGTAGCCAGGCGTCGCTCCTGACGCTCGATCGGATCGCGCGCCCGCCATTCCTCGACCTGCTCACGGGGCACGTACTTCATGTCGTCGTGAGCGGCATGGCCGTGCATCCGCATCGTCACTGCCCCGATCAGCGTCGGGCCGCCGCCGTCGACAGCGCGCTCGCGCGCGGCGCGTGTCGCCTCGAACATCGCCTCGGCGTCGTTGCCGTCGACGGTCACCCCGGCGAACCCGTAGGTGATGGCGCGCTCCACGGGGTCGACCGCGAACTGCTTGGCCACCGGCGTGGAGTACGCGTACTGGTTGTTCTCCAGCACGAACACCACCGGCAGCTTCTGCACCCCGGCCCAGTTCATCGCCTCGTGGAAGTCGCCGCGGGAGGTGGAGCCGTCGCCGAACCAGGTCAGCGCGCAGCGGCGCTCGCCGCGCAGCTTGAAGGCCATCGCCATGCCGGCGGCCACGAGCATCATGTCCGGGAGCATCGAGACCATGCCGACGCAGCCCAGCGAACGGTCGCCGAAGTGCACGTTGCCATCGCGCCCGCGCGTCACGCCCGCCGCCCGGCCCATGTACTGCGACAGGATCCGGCTCGGGGTCACTCCGCGGATCAGGTGGGCCGCGAGGTCGCGGTGCAGGATGCACAGCCGATCCTCGGGCGCCATCGCGAACGCGGCGCCGGCGGAGACGGCTTCCTGGCCGTAGCCGTCGTAGAAGGAGCCCGGCACCTTGCCCTGTCGGTAGAGGCTCATCGCGCGCTCCTCGATGCCGCGCATCATCAGCATCGTGCGCAGCAGCTCGATCCGGTCGGAGAGCAGCAGGTGCTCGCCGAGCTCGCCTTCCGCCGCCGAGCTCGATCCGAAGGCCGCCGTGTCGGTTGCCATCTTCAATTGTCTCCCTTACTCGATGGGCCGGCGCGGGATCGCCTCGCAGGCCCGGTTGCACAGTCCGCTACGGGATCTCCGTCGCGATCTGGTCGGGCGCCACGAGATTACTCCTCGCCCTCGTCCGTAATCTTCTCTGCAATGGACGGTGCCTGGCTGGTGCGTGCCCGGTGGCGCTATCGCGGCGCATGGTTGTGGCCGATGTTCGCCGTGCTCTCGGTCGTCGATGGCCTGATCGGCCTCGCGCTGCCGGTCTCCGGCCGCCAGCAGAGCGTGGCCGGCGGAGTGGTCGTCGGGCTGGCGCTGAACCTGCTGGCCATCGTGCTGCTCTCGCGCCCGCTCGGAGCCGTGCTGCGCCGCCGCCGGCGTGACCTGCCCAAGGCGGTGGCCGCCAACTACGCCGGGACGTTCTGTCTGGCCCTGATCACGGCCGGGTTCGTCGCCGCCGGCCTGGCCACCCGCTCGGACATCCGCTCTGACGACATGGCCTATCGCGACGCCGTGGTGCGCGCCGAAGCCTTCATCGGCGACCGCGCGCCGACGCAGTTTCGCCGCAACGCAGCCCACGCCGACACGTTCACGATCCAGCCGGGCAGCATCTACCGCACCTGCGTGCCCAACAGCGCCCACACGCGCACCTACTGCGTGGTCGTGCGACGGGCGCTCCCGTTCGCCCGCAGCGTCGTGTTCGACGGCTACGAGCCCAACTCGGTGTTCGCCGCCGGCGTGAACTAGATGCCCCGATCGCAACGGGCGCGCGTGCCGAAAGACGGCGCTCGACCCGGGTAGCCCCACACAGCCCTGCGTGTGAGGCCCCCCCGGCCGAGCGCCGTGATGTCTCATCGGTGGCCGGATGCTCTGGCTTTAGGCCCGCTGGACGCTTGGCGGCGATGCTCTGGCTTTGGCCGGCTGGACCCTCAGACGGGGTCCAGGCGCACCGGCAGGCGAAACAGGGCGGCGAAACGCAGCGCCAGGAAGGGATCGCCAGACAGCTCGAAGCGGCCGCTGGAGATCAGCTCGGGCCACGTGGCCAGGCCGCCGGCGAGCCTGATCAGGTCGTCGGCGCCGACCAGCGCGCGGGCGGCGGCGCCCTGAGCCGGGCCCGGCCGGACCGAGCAGCGCTCGCCGGCGATCGCCAGCGAGAAGCACGAGGGCGAGTGACCGGCGGGGTCGCGGATCGCCAGCTCGATCGTGGCCTCCAGGCCCGTGGCGGCGCTCGGATCGAAGCGCCTCGCGATCGCGCGCGGCAGCACGCGCAGGATCACCCGGTGGGCGGGGCGCCGGCGGTCGAGCGCGGCCAGCCGGTGCGCGACGATCGTGTGCGCGGGCCTCTTCACGACAGGAGGTGCTCCATCGCCTCGGTGGGATCGGAGAACAGCATCAGCGCGTCGTCGGTGGCCACCATCCGACCGTAGTGGGTCGACATCTCGTGCTGGATCGAGTAGGCGTCGATCTCGTAGCCGAGCGCGTGTGAGACATCGTCGTAGTCGATCACCAGCCGGTCGCGCGCGCGAATGTCCCAGAAGGAGGCCTGCTCGTGCACTTCGATCCCCTCGTGGCCGGCCAGGCAGCGGGCCACGGCGTCGCCCTCGGCGGACTTGGCCATCACGATCCCCACGTAGTCATAGGAGCCGTCGCTCGACGTGGCCGGTGAGGCATCGGCCATCGGGCGCCCGGACGCGCGGGCGCCGGCCCGGGGCGCGCGCGGCGCAGCGGCCGCCGGCTCCGGCGCCGGCACGTGCCCGACCAGCTCACAGCACTCCGGCAGGCCGGCGTCGGCCAGCAGCTTGCCCGCGTAGCCCTGGATCCGCTCCAGCGCACGCACCGGCTCGACGCCGACCGCCTCGCCCACCGGGCCGAGCGCCGCCGCGGCCTGCAATGCCCGCGGCAACCAGTCGCGCACCCAGCGGGCGATCGTGGCCCGGTTGCGATCGCCGTGGTCCTCATCGTCGACCAGGAAGCGGGTCAGCTCCACCATCCAGCGCCGCGCCCAATCCCACTCCTGGGTCTCGGCGCGGGCCAGCACCGGCGTGACGGTGTCGCCGTGGGCGGCGGCGGCGCGGGTGCCCAGCTCGCGCCGGATCAGGGTGGCCACGATCGGCTCGAAGCACAGGTTGGCGGCGACCAGCACCTCACCCCAGTCGGCGGTCGCCGCCAGCTGCTCCAGGTAGCGCCGTGTCGGCTGCCACGCGGCGTCGTCCATGAACGCCGCCCGCGCCGGCTCGATCGGCAGCTCGCGCCCCAGCCGCGGCTCGAGGTCCATCGCGTAGAGCACGATCGCCTGCGCCGAGCGCTGCTTGTGCGCCGCCTGCAGGCAGACACAGGTGGCCACGGTGTCCGACAGGCAGTCGCGCGCGGCCGTGGCCAGCGCGAACCACAGCCCGTGCTCCACGAACGCCGGGACCTGCAGCGATGAGAACAGGAATGAGACCCAGTCCGCCGAGAAGTCGCCGAACAGATCCTGCTCGGCGGCCGAGCGCACCGCGGTCTCGATCTGCTGCTCGAGTCGCCGCTCCCGCCTGGTAGAAGGGGCGCTCCCATTGCTCGCCGGGGTCGCGGAAGGCGTACCAGTCGCGGCTGCGCAGCGCGGTCGAGCCGTCGTCCCACGTTCCACGGCCGTCCTCGAAGCTGACCGGCCAGCCCCGTTTGAGGTGGCGGTGGACCGACGGCTGGGTGTCGACGGTCACGTCCTCGTACAGCGTGGCCCGGCGCCCCGCGGGCGCGAACCAGCCGAACGCGCGCTCGGAGACGACAGCGGCGCGGGACCTCGACCGGGGCATCGGCCGAGGTCGTGAACCTGTCCTGGAAGATCCGGGCCGGGTCGACGCCGCGCTGGGCGAGCAGCGCCTCGGTCGCCTCCAGCATCGGCGGCGGGCCGCACATGTAGACGTCGGGCGACTCCAGCTCCTCGTCGATCGCCTCGTGCACGAAGCCCTCCGTCACGGGGGTGAAGCGGAAATCGGCCAGCCGCTCGCCGAGCGACGCGATCTCCTCAAGCGCGAACAGGTCACGCTCCGAGCGCGCCCCGTAGAAGAAGCGGATCGGTCGCCCGCAGCCCTCGGCGGCCAGCTGGCGCAGGACCCCCAGAACGGGCGCCATCCCGGAGCCGCCGGCGACCATCAGGATCGGCGCCTCCGAGCGCCGCAGGTGAAAAGCGCCGTAGGGCCCGGTGAACGTCAACCGAGAACCGGCAACGATGTCCGAGCCGAGCATCCCGCTGAACCGGCCGCCCGGATAGCGCTTGATCATCAACTCGACCCGGCGCGAGTCCGGGAGGCTGGCGATCGAGAACGAGCGCCGGACGTCATCGGTGCCCGGGCACGTGGACGTCGACGTACTGCCCGGGCAGCCAGCTGAAGTCCTCGGGCACGGTCACCGTCACCCCGACGATGTCCTCGGTCAGCTTCAGAACCGCCTCCACGACACCTGTCGCCTCGCGGATCGCATTCTCCAGGCGGTAGTTGTCGGGGTCGTAATGCAGCAGCTCGACGACCACGTCGGTGGTCGGCATCGCGCGGCACATGAGCGCGTAGCCACCCGAGCGCTCGGTGTCCGAGAGCGCGAAGTTGGAGTAGGGCGCCAGCTCGACGTCGCCTTCCAGGAGGTAGCACTTGCAGGCCGAGCACTGGCCCTCCCGGCAGCCGTGGGCCAGCGAGTAGCCCTGGCGAAAGGCGGCGTCGAGGACCGTCTCCTGGGCGCCGCAGTCGATCGTCTCGCCGATCGGCTCAAGGCGGACCTTCACGCGGCGGTGCTCCAGTCGCCGGAGGGCAGGCCGAGCTCGCGGGCCACGCGGATGTTGGGACTCTGCAGCCGCAGGTCGTGCGCGCGAATGTCAGAAAGCGTCCAGCGATCGTCGTCATGCAGGTGCGGCTGCCCGATCAGCGTCTCGCCGTCGGCGCGGACGAACCCTAGATCCTGGATGACGCGCGAGGCCTCCCAGCCGTGGTAGCGGTCCAGGTAGTTGCGATCGCCGGTGTAGCGGCCCGGATTGGACTCATCCAGCCAGCGGCACTCCTTCGAGCAGTAGAAGCGCGTGCGGTTGGCGACCACGCGGTGCACCCGGTCGCTCTCGGACACGCACAGGCCCTGGCAGGTGAAGCAGAAGGGCGGCGCCATGTTGATGAAGTTCAGCGGGAGAAAGCCGTTGCTGGGATCGGCGCCCTCGCGGAAGGCCTCGAAGAACGCGCCGTACTGCGCGTACCAGCCCGGGTACTTGGACTCGAACCACTCGAAGTCGCGCTCGTCGAGCGGATCGAAGCGCCAGAAGCTCAGCGGCCACGCGGCGAACGCCAGGACCGCGTGACGGTGGTGGATGCCGGCCACCAGCCGCTCTCGGGCGCGCTCGAACATGTCGGGCGGGATGTCGAGGCCCAGCTTGCCGAGCTTCATGATGTACGCCCGGTGCCAGTCGTCGCGGACCCAGCGGTCCCACTTGTCCACGAAGCATTCCGGGTCCGAGCGATCGCGCGAGAAGTACTCGGTGACCACCGCCGAGAACACGTCGATGAACGCATGGTTGATCCAGAACGCCTGCTGCAGGTCGCGCTCGATCAGCGGCGCGTTGTGATCGTCCTGCAGGACCGTCAGCAGGGTCGCGTACCCGTTGGAGATGTGCCGCGCCTCGTCTGACTGAACGCTGAGGTAGGTGGTGGGCAGCGTGAAGTCGCCGTTGCGGGCGGCGACGTCCGGGGTGGCGACGAACACGATGTTGGTGAACGCCGTCTCGGCCACCACCTGCAGGGTGAATGCGCACTGGATCGGGTCGCCGACCATGAAGTGCGAGAGCATGTTGACCCCGGGGTTGGTGAGCACCGAGCCCGAGAGTGCCTGGGCGCCGATGTTCCAGCCGGCCGGATCGGGGACGTTCTGCGCGTACCAGCGAGCGAGCGACATCTGCATCCCGGTGTGGCGGATCTCGTCGACGAACTGCACGTGGTACCCGTTGCGCAGCTCGTTGTTGGGGACCGCGCTCATCAGCATCGACATGCACCGGCCGGCTGCGACCTCGGCGAAGTTGGTGACCGGGATGAACGCCTTGAGGATCTCCAGCCATCGCTCGTGGGCCTTGTGGGGCATGTCGGCGCGGACGGCCGCGTCGTGTCCGCCATACACGCGCTCGTCCTTCTCGAGCTCCATCGGCAGGTACTCGCGCATGATGTGGCGCATCGGGTCCTTGGCCTTGTGCGGGAACCGGTAGCGAGTGGGATAGCGGACCACCGGCTCGTGGTAGTCGGCCTCCCACCCCAGCTGCGCGATCCGCTCATGCGTCTGGGTGATGCTGCGCCGGCGGGGGGTCTCGCTCATGTTGAGGACCCTACGCCTGCGCCGGAGCACATTTCTCCGCTTTCCGCCAACGTGTCCCAGCGTCGCGTTTATCATCATTTGACAATGAGCGCCACCCAGGTGCTGCCGCCCGAAACCGTGGCGTTCGTGCTCTCAGAGCTCGACCAGATCGTCGCCGAGATCGTCTCCGCGGTGCGTGAGGCCAGTCCTGTGTACGGGGAGGTGCTCTCGGCGCCCGAGGGGATGGGCCTGCGGCTCGGCGTCGAGCAGGCGATCCGCGCGTTCCTGGAGGCGATCGGACGGGGAGAGCGGGTGGGCGGCGGACGGTCGCAGACCGACGAGCTGTGGCGGCGCCTGGGCGAGGCGGAGTTCCAGGCGGGGCGCTCGCTTGATGAGCTGCGCCTGGCCTTCCGCGCCGGAACGCGGGCGGCTTGGCGCTCAGCCGCCGCCGTCGCCGTCCGCGCCGAGATCTCGGCACCCGTCGCGATCGCGCTGGCGGAGGCGATCTTCGTCTACGCCGACGACCTGGCGACCGACGTGGTCGAGGGCTACCTGCGGATGCAGTCAGACGAAGCCGGCGAGCGTGAGCGCCGCCGGCGGAGGCTGGCCGCGGCGCTGCTGGATCCGGCCGGCTACGACGCCGAGGCGGTCGCCCGCGCCGCCGAGCTCGCCCTGTGGAGCGTTCCGCGGGAGCTGGCCGTCGTGGCGCTGGCCGCCGACTCCCCCGGCGCGGTGGGCCAGCGCCTGGACGCCGGCGTCCTGGTCGGAGCGGACGCTGACGGCGCCTGGCTGGTCGTCCCCGATCCCGACGGTCCCGGCCGCCGCGCGTCGATCGACCACGCGCTCGATTCAGCGCAGGCGGCTCTCGGCCTGACCGTCGCCCCGGCCCACGCGCGTCGCTCGCTGCACTGGGCACGCCTCGCCCTGAAGCTCCTCAAGGCTCCCGTCCGCGGTCCGCTGCGCGCCGCCGATCACCTGTCCACCATCGTCCTGCTCCAGGACCCCGAGCTGGCGCAAGCCCTGGCCGCTGCGCATCTCGCCCCGCTGCGCGAGCTACCCGCGGGCGAGCGCGCCCGGCTGGCCGAGACGCTCGCGGCGTGGCTGGCCCACCAGCGCCAAACCCCGCAGATCGCCGACGAGCTCCACGTCCACCCGCAGACCGTCCGCTACCGCGTGGCCAAGCTGCGAGAGCTGCTCGGCGACGCGCTCGACTCTCCGGACGGCCGTTTCGAATTGCAGCTGGCGCTCAGGATCGATGCCGCGCTCGGCCACCGGCCCGACCCGCCGGCAGCGCGCCGATGACAGGGCACGCCCGATACGTTTTCTCAGAACCTCAACCACTCTACTCAGGAGAGCCGACATGCCGTCGATCGATCTCCCGCACGGAACCGTGCACTATCGCCAGGCCGGCGGGCCGGTGGGGGCCGATCCCACCGATGCTCCGCCCGTCGTGTTCGTCCACGGTCTGCTGGTCAACGGGACGCTGTGGACGCGGACCGCCGACGCCCTGGCCGCGGCCGGCGTGCGCTCGTATGCGCCCGACTGGCCGTTGGGCTCGCACCCGGTCGCGCTCGCCGAGGATGCCGACCAGTCGCCACGGGGAGTCGCGAGGCAGATCATCGCGTTCCTGGACGCGCTTGACCTGCGCGACGTGACGCTCGTCGGCAATGACACCGGAGGCGCGCTCTGCCAATTCGTGCTCGATACCGACCCGGCGCGCGTCGGCCGGATCGTGTTGACCAACTGCGATGCCTTCGACCAGTTCCCGCCGCCTCCGTTCGGGCTGCTGGTCAAGGCGCTGCGCCGCCCCGAGCTGATCGGCCCGCTGATGGCGCCAATGCGCGTGACGGCGGTGCGCCATTCGCCTCTCGGCTTCGGGCTGCTCGTGAAGGAGCCCCTCGATGCCGATCAGACTCGCGGCTGGGCGCAGCCGTGTCTCTCGGACGCGGGTGTCCGGCGCGACGTGGCCCGCTTCGCCCGGCAGGTCGACCCCGCGCAGCTTGACGCCGTCTCCGCGCGGCTCGGTGACTTCCCGGGGCCGGCGCTGCTGGTCTGGGGTGCTGCCGACCGGTTCTTCAAGCTCCCTCTCGCGCGCCGCCTTCGCGACACGTTCGCCGATGGCCGGCTGGTGGAGATCGAGGGCGGGCGAGCGTTCGTCCCGCACGACTTCCCGGACCGCCTCGCTCGCGAGATCGCGAGCTTCCAGAATGGGGGGCCAGCCTAAGTCAGGATTCGGGATCGGCGTCCGCCAGCGCCTCCACCTCGGCGGTCGCCAACGGCAGGCAGACCTCACAGAAGTCCCGGCCGAAGGGCGTCAGGCAGATGGAGCGCTGCACCGTCTTGGCCCGGGAGGCGCGCTTGATCGCCACCAGCACGTCGGGCTGGGCCTCCAGCACCTGATAGGCGGAGATTTCTCCGATCGGCTCGCGGCTGAACCAGATCAGCCCCAGGCGCTCCAGGTTGTTGAGGTAGGCGGGTATCCGATCGTGGTGCTGGCAGCCGGCCTCGGGACCGATCATGCTCAGGCCGGAGGCGATCATCTCGGAGCCGACGCCGATCAGGTTGGCGGCGCGGACGTCGACGGCCGGCTGGTCGCCCCGCGTGGCCAGCAGGCGCAGGATCCGGCCCTCGTCGGGCGCCAGTTCGGTGAGGATGCGCGCGTACGCGGGGTGGGCTCGGTCGTCGGGTTCGATCTCGGCGGCCGCGCGCAGCAGCCGCGCCCCCTGGACGCGGAGCCCCACGGCGTCCGGAACGGCGCCGTTGCCCGAGCTGGTGCCGTTTGCAGACGTCGTGCCGCCAGCGGGCCCCATCAGCTGGTCGAGGCGCTGGTCGAGCTCGGTGATGCCGAGCAGATCGCGAGCGTACACGCGCAGCTCGTGGCCGATGTCCGACACCACCTCGCCGGCCAGCACCGGATCGGCGGCCGCCCGAGCCAGGCGCACGCCGGTGCGCACGTAGGCCGACGCCGACCACTTGACCAGCCGCCAGCCGGCGCCGGCGGCCAGCCGAGCGAGCGCCGGCGTGTTGCGCACCAGCTCGGCGTCCAGGATCGGTTCGCGATCTTCGCTCATCCGAAGATCGCCAGGTGGACCAGCCCGCCGGCGAGGCCCAGCACGGCCCCGTGCAGGAGCAGCAGCCACTCGTCCTCCTTGGTGGCCGTGCGCAGCAGCTCGGCGAAGTCGTGGGGAGCCATGGCTCGGATCCGCTCGGTGATCAGCTTACGCATCGCGACGCTCTGGGTGCGACTGAACTCGGGATCGGTGAGCGGCTCCATCATCTGATTGATCGGCTCGGTGGCGAACGCCTCGCGAATCGTCTCGTATTCGTGCGAGCCCAGTGCCAGGCGGACCGCTCCCTGGGCGCGACCGGTCGCCCGGTCGATCGCTGGGCGCATGGCCGACTCGATCAGCGCCCGCGTGCGGTCCGATTGCGGCCCGTTGAGCAGCTCCGATCCGAACTCGGCGACGGTCAGGATCTCGTCGGCCACGATCCGCGCGTACACCTCGGCCACGTCGTGCTGGCGGCGGATGAACAGGCCATGGACCTTGAACGGCCCCCATTGCTCGGGCTCGGCGGGCTCGTAGATCATCCACAGCGCCACGTAGTTGGTGGCGTAGCCGACCAGCACCCCGAGGATCGGCAGCAGCCACCAGAAAGTGACGAAGTGGGTGAGCAGCGCCACGGGGATGCCCAGCGCGAAGCCGAAGAAGAAGCCGAAGTTCTGGATGAACTTCAGCTCCCGCTGGCCCATGTCCAAGAACACGCGATTGGCCAGCTCGGGATCGAAGCGCTTGATCACCATCAGCTTGACGTCGACCAACTGCTCGATGTGCTCCCCGATCTGGTCGGTGAGCTCGTGCACGACATCGGGCAGCTGCTCGCGCACGCGGCGATGGACCATCGCCTTGACCTGCGACGGCAGCTCTCGCCACAGCGTCGGCTGCTCGCGTTGCATGATCCGGTCGACGACCTCGTCGATCTCCCCCTCCGTCGAGGTGATGATCTGCTCGGCGATCTTGTCGGGCTCGAGCTCAGAGAAGAAGTCGGATGGGGTTCCGATCTTGGCGATCCCGCTGTCGACGGCCAGACTGCCCATCTTGGCCGCGCGCGAGGGCACGATGCCCTGCCAGCCGATCCCGCCGACCATCACCCCGGGGATCTGCTGCATCTTGCGCGGCAGGATGCGGGCCAGCTGCGCCAGCCACTGCACCCGCCAGCCTCTGAAGTGGACGGGGTAGAAGAGCATCAGCACGCCCGTCCAGTTGGTCACGTAACCGATCACCGCGGTGACGAACGGGACGCTGATCAGAGCCAATGTGCTTTCGCTCACAACCGCGCAAACCTACGGCACGGATAGCCTTCGCGCCGCACATGTCCTACGTCGCACTGATAACCGGGGCCTCGAGTGGGCTCGGCGAGGCCACGGCCCGGCGGCTCGCCCGTGAGCCGGACACGCAGCTGGTGCTGGTGGCTCGCCGCCGCGAGCGGCTCCAGCAGCTGGCCGCGGATCTCGCCCCCACCCGCGTGACCGTGATCGACGCCGACCTCACGGACGCCGATGCTCCGGCGCGCATCCGCGACGTGGTGGAGCGCGAGCACGGCGGCGAGCTGCACATGCTGGTCAACAATGCCGGCGGCGCCTGGCGGGGGACCTTCGCTGAGACCGGCTGGGCCAACGTGGAGCGGCACATGGAGCTCAACTTCGAGGCGCCGCTGCGCCTCACCGAGGCGCTGCTGCCGATGCTGCGCGCGACCGCGGCCGCGCGTCCCGCTGACGCGAAGCGCCGGGTGTGCATCGTCAACGTCTCGAGCACTGCGGGGCGGGTGTCGCGCCCAGGATCCGGCGCTTACTCGGCCAGCAAGTTCGCGCTCGCCGGTTGGACGGACTCGCTGCACGCCGAGGAGCGCGCGCATGGGGTGCACGTGGGCCTGGTGCTGCCGGGCTTCGTGTCCACCGAGGGCTTTCCGGGCGAAGAGCTGCTGGCCAGCGTGAAGACCAGGTGGCTGGTCGGCCGACCTGAGACCGTGGCCGAGGCGATCCTCGACGCCGGCCCGGGCGGCCGGGCCGAGCGCTACGCGCCGCGGCTCTATGGCCTCGTGGGGGCAGCGCGGATCCTGGTGCCGGCGATCGTGCGCCGGGCGGTCGCGGGGGGCGCATTCACCACGAAGACGGGCGATCGCAGCTAGCGCCACCCAGGCTTCGAGCTTAAGCTACGGTGCTGTAACTATGGAGAACGGAAACCTGCGCCGGGTGGCTGTCCTGGGCGGCAGCCGGATTCCCTTCGCGCGCCAGAACGGCCCCTACGCCCAGGCCTCCAACCAGGACATGCTGACCGCGACGCTCGACTCGCTGGTCGCCAGGCTCTCGCTTGACGGCGAGGTCATGGGCGAGGTCGCCGCCGGCGCGGTGCTCAAGCACAGCCGTGACTTCAACTTGACCAGGGAATCGGTGCTGGGGTCGCGTCTGGCCCCCGAGACTCCGGCCTACGATGTCCAGCAGGCGTGCGGGACGGGGCTGGAGGCCACGATCCTCGTCGCCAACAAGATCGCGCTCGGACAGATCGAGTGCGGGATCGCGGGCGGGGTGGACACGACGTCGGATGCGCCGCTGGCGCTCAACGAGGATCTGCGCGAGCTGCTGCTGGAGCTCAACCGGACCAAGTCCAACACCGGCCGGCTGAAGCTCCTGGCGCGACTGCGCCCCGGTCAGCTTGTGCCTGAGATCCCGCGCAACGCCGAGCCGCGAACGGGTTTGTCGATGGGCGAGCACACCGCGATCATGGCGAGCGAGTGGGGCATCGAGCGCGCAGCCCAGGACGAGCTGGCGGCCACCAGCCACCACCACCTGGCCGCCGCCTACGACACCGGCTGGATGGACGATCTGGTGGTTCCCTTCCTCGGCCTGGAGCGCGACCAGAACCTGCGTCCGGACTCCAGCGTGGAGAAGCTGGCCAAGCTCAAGCCGGTCTTCGGCGGCTCGGGCGGAACCATGACGGCCGGCAACTCGACGCCCCTGAGCGACGGCGCCTCGACGGTGCTGCTCGCCTCCGAGGAGTGGGCCAAGGCACACGAGATCCCCATCCAGGCCTACTTCACGACCGCTCAGACGGCGGCCGTGGACCACGTGCACAAGCGCGAGGGGTTGCTGATGGCGCCGGCGTATGCGATGCCGAAGATGCTGGGCCGGGCCGGCCGGCGGCTGCAGGAGTTCGATTTCTACGAGATCCACGAGGCGTTCGCCGCCCAGGTCCTGTGCACGCTCAAGGCCTGGGAGGACCCGGTCTTCTGCTCCGAGCGGCTGGGGCTCGACGAGCCGCTGGGGTCGATCGACCGGGGGCGGCTCAACGTGCACGGCGGCTCGCTGGCAGCCGGGCACCCGTTCGGCGCCACCGGCGGGCGGATCGTCGCCACGCTCGCCAAGGCGCTGCATGAGAAAGGCTCCGGCACCGGCGTGATCTCGGTCTGCGCCGCCGGCGGCCTCGGCGTCACCGCGATCATGGAGGGCCCTCACCAGGATGACTGACCGCTATCAGCAGCTCGCCAACACGCCGATCGGCAAGCTCGTCACCAAGCAGGTCGGGCTGCCCGCCCCTCCCCGGCTGGAGCGCTATGAGCCCGGCCAGCCGCCGGTCACCGGCCCGGTGCTGCTCGGCCGGGCGGGGGGGTCCGGGTCCTCGCGACTAGGCCCGGAACTCGCCCGCATCCTGGCCGCCATCGATGCCGAGACGTTCACCTCGATGGACGAGCAGCTGCGCACCTCCGCGGCCCAGGCCGGCCTGCGGGCGGGCATCTTCAACCCGGACGCCGCGCCGCCAGAGCAGCGCTTCAAGGCGCTGGTGCTCGACGCCACCGGGATCGAGTCAAGCCAGGAGCTGGAGCAGGCCTATGCGTTCCTGCACCCGGCGATCCGGCGGGTGATGACCTCGGGCCGGGTGATCGTGCTCGGCACGCCGCCCGAGCAGTGCAGCCGGCCGGCCGCTGCGATTGCCCAGCGCGCGCTGGAGGGCCTGGTGCGGGCCGTCGGCAAGGAGGTCAAGAAGGGCTCCACCGCGCAGCTGATCTACGTGTCGCCCAAGGCCGAGGCCCAGCTCGAGTCGACGGTGCGGTTCTTCCTCTCGCCCAAGTCCGCGTTCGTCTCCGGACAGGTGGTGCGCATCGGCAAGCGCGTGGCCAAGGCGGCCGTGATCGGACCCCTCGATTGGGAGTCGCCGTTGGCCGGTAAGGTGGCGCTGGTCACCGGCGCGGCGCGCGGGATCGGCGCCGCCATCGCCGAGGTGCTGGCCCGCGACGGCGCCCACGTGGTGGGCCTCGACGTGGGGCCGATGGCCGAGGAACTGATCGAGGTCACCTCAGCGCTCGGCGGCTCCTCGATCACCGCCGACATCACCGACGAGGATGCGCCGGCGACGATCGCCCAGCGCTTGGAGCAGGCCCACGGCGGGATCGATGTGGTCGTGCACAACGCTGGGGTGACCCGCGACAAGACACTGGGGCGGATGACGCCGGAGCAGTGGGGCGGGCTGATGGCGATCAACCTGACCGCGCCCCAGCGGATCAACGAGGAGCTGCTCACGCGTGAGCTGGTGCGTCCGAACGGAAGGATCGTCGCCGTCTCCTCGATCAGCGGGATCGCGGGCAACGCCGGGCAGACCAACTACTCCACCTCCAAGGCGGGAGTGATCGGGATGGTGCAGGCCACCGCCCCCGCCCTGGCCAAGCAGGGCCTGACGATCAACGCGGTGGCTCCCGGCTTCATCGAAACCCAGATGACCGCCGCGATGCCGTTCGCGCTGCGCGAGGCGGGTCGGCGGATGAACAGCCTCTCCCAGGGCGGGCTGCCGATCGACGTCGCCGAGACGATCGCCTGGTACGCCCACCCCGGTTCGGGGGGCGTCAACGGCAATGTGGTGCGCGTCTGCGGCCAGAGCCTCCTCGGAGCCTAGGCGTGGCCGACCGTGAGCTGGGCGGGACGCCCTCGATGCTGCCGCTGTTCGCGCGGGCGGGCGTGTCGCTGATCCCCGGCGCCTCGCGCCTGCCGTTCGTCGGGGGCGGGGGCGGGGACGTTTCACAAGAAGCGCTGACGCTCTCCGACGTCGAAGTCGACCGCGACCGGCTGGCCGCCTATGACCGGGTGTGCGGCTTTCCGCTGTCCGACACGCTGCCACCCACCTACGTCCATATGCTGGCCTTCCCGCTGCACCTGGCGTTGATGACGTCCGGATCGTTCCCGCTGCCGGCGATCGGCCTCGTCCACATCGCCAATCGGATCGAGCAGCACCGTCCGCTCGATGCCGGAGAGACCTTCTCCCTGCGCGTCTGGGCGACCCCCATCTACCCCCATCCGCGCGGCCGGCAGTTCATGATCCGCACCGAGGCCCACGTCGGCAGCGAGCTGGTATGGGAGGAGGCGTCGACGAATCTCGCGCGCGGTCGAGGCGACGAGTCCGCGCCATCGCCGGAGGGCCCGCCATCCTCCCAGGCGCTCCCGGCCGCGGCGACGTGGAGGCTGCCCGGCGACCTCGGCCGCCGCTACGGCTCGGTGTCGGGCGACCTGAATCCGATTCACGTCCACTCGCTGACCGCCCGCTTGTTCGGCTTTCCCTCGGCGATAGCCCACGGGATGTGGACCAAGGCCCGCTGCCTGGCCGCACTGGGCTCACAGCTGCCTGCGCGCTTCACGGTCGACGTGGCCTTCAAGCGGCCGATCCTGCTGCCGGCGACCGTCCAGTTCGCCGAGGTAGCCGCCGCCGACGCGATCATGTTCGGCGTGCGCGACGCCAAACGCGACACGCAGCACCTGGACGGGCTACTCGCTCGCTGACTCCGCGGCGGTGGGCGGGAGCGGCGTGAGCTCGTCGAACATGGTGCGCAGGCTGTCCATGACCGCCGCGGCGGTGCGCAGCTCCTGATCGGAGAACTGACTGAGCGCGGCCTGCATGCGCGGCGCGATCCGCGCGTGGCGTTCCTCCAGGAGCGCATGGCCGTGCTCGGTCAGTGAGGTCAGCACCACACGGCGGTCCGTTACCGAACGCGCCCGGCGCACAAGACCGGCGGCGGCGAGGCCGTCCAGCATCTGCGTCGTCGTGGCGGGGGACAGCCCCGCCATCGCCGCCAGCTCGCCCGAGGAGACCTCATCGCGATCGCGGAGCCCGAACAGCAGGCCGTACTGGGCGTCGGAGAGGTTGCCTGGGCAGCGCGTCTCGCGCCCGCGCAGCCGCCGCACCGCGCCCAGCACCCCCTTGAAGGCGGCGCCCAGCTCAAGCGCGGCCTGGCGCGTCGCCGTCCAATCCCCGGCGGGCCTGCGGCCGGAGGTGGCCGTCATGCCGCCACCACCTCGGCGAGCGTCTCATCGGACGCCGCCGCTCGGGCCTTTGCCCGGCGCGCCGCCGCTTCGGCGCGCATGAGGACAACGCAGGGCACGATCGCCAGCGCGCTCAGTCCGGCCGCCACCCAGAACGCCGTGCCGTAGGCCGACGCGGCGTCGGCCGGCGAATGGGCGCCGACGAGAGCTCGCTGGAGCACGACGGCCAGCACCGCGGTGCCGATCGAGCCGCCCACGCGCTGGAGCACGTTGAGCTGGGGGGTGGCGTCCGAGAGCTCGGAGCGGTCAAGCGCGGCGAACGCCGCCGCCATCGCCGGCATGAAGGAGAAGCCGATGCCCACGCCCCGCACCAGCATCACCAGCGACAGCCAGACGATCGAGCTGTGGGCCCCGATCAGGCCGAACGGGATCGTGGCCACGGCGCACACGATCACGCCGAACAGAGCCAGCGGGCCGCCGCCGAACCGGTCGGTGAGCTTGCCCGCGAGCGGCATGGCGAGCGCCGCCCCCAGGCCCTGGGGCGCCGTCAGCAGCCCGGTGACGACCACACTCTCGTGGCGCACCGCCTGCCAGTAGAGCGGCAGCAGGATCATCCCGCCGAACAGCGCCGCCCCGACGCAGAACATCGCCACCGACGCCGCGGAGAACGTCGGCTTGCGGTACAGGCGCACGTTGAGCAGCGGCCGCGGCACCCGCAGCGCGTGGAGCACGAACGCCACCACCAGGACCAGTCCGAGGAGGATCGGCACGATCACCTTGACCGAGGTGAAGCCGCCGGTGCTTCCGATCTCCGCCAGGCCATAGGTGACCAGAGGCAGCCCGGTCGCCATCAGCGCCAGACCGAGGAAGTCCAGGTTCTCCGTGCGCTGGCGGGCGACCGTGGGGAGAACCCGGACCGCGGCTATGACCGCGATCAGGCCGATCGGCAGGTTGACGTAGAAGATCCAGCGCCAGGTGGTGTTGTCGAGGATCAGGCCGCCGATCGTCGGGCCGAGGATCGGCGCCAGCATCGCCGGAACGGCCACGATGCTCATCACGCGCCCCATCCGCTGCGGACCAGCCGCCTCGGCCATCATCAGCTGTCCAACGGGCAGGATCATGCCCCCGCCGATGCCCTGCAGCACCCGGAAGACGATCAGCTCGGTGACCGATGTGGCCAGACCGCACAGCGCCGAGCCCGCGACGAAGAGCACGAGCGACAGGATGTACACCGGCTTGGCGCCGAAGCGGCGCGCCGCCCAGCCGGTGACCGGGATCACCGCCGCCAGCGCCAGCATGTAGCCGGTCACGACCCACTGGATGTTGGCGATCGTGGAATGCAGCTCGCGGCCGAGCGTGTCGAGCGCCACGTTGACGATCGTGGTGTCGAGGATCGACATGATCGAGCCGACGATCACGACCGCGCTGATCCGCCACACGTAGGCGTCGATGCGGTCCGAGGCGGCGGCGGAGGAATCGGGCATTGCAGGGTCCAATCTCAGGGGCTGCTTGTTGCGGCCGCGAAAGATTAGGCACCGAAAGATTATCTGTCAACCCTTGATGGGTCTATCGTCCGTGCAAATGTCGGCCTTCACCGATCTCGGACTCGAGCCCGCCCTGCTGCACGCCGTGCGCGACGTGGGCTACGACGCGCCCAGTCCGATCCAGGAGCAGGCGATCCCGCCGCTGCTGGAGGGACTGGACGTGATCGGGCAGGCGCAGACCGGGTCGGGCAAGACGGCGGCCTTCGGATTGCCGATGCTGCAGTACGTCGATCCCGAGGACAGCGACGTCCAGGGGCTGGTACTGACTCCCACGCGCGAGCTGTGCATCCAGGTCACGCAGGCCCTGCGCGCCTACGGGCAGCGCAAGGGTGTTGACGTGGTGGCGGTCTTCGGCGGGGCGCCGATCCGCAGCCAGCAGGCCCAGTTGCGGGCCGGCGGTCAGGTCGTGGTCGGCACCGTCGGCCGCGTCAAGGACCTGATCGGCCGTCACTCGCTGATGCTGAGCGGCTGCCGCTTCGTGGTCCTCGACGAGGCCGACGAGATGCTCGATCTGGGTTTTCTGGAGGACGTGGAGCGGATCCTCTCGCTGACGCCCTCCAGCCGCCAAACGGCGCTCTTCTCCGCCACCATGCCGCCGGAGATCCGCCGGCTCGCCGACCAGTACCTGTACGACCCCGTGACCGTGAAGGTGAAGAACGACACGCTGACCGTGGACACGGTGGAGCAGTTCGCGCTCGAGGTCTCAACGCGGGACAAGCCCGAGGCGTTGGCGAAGGTGCTCGAGGCCGAGCATCCCGACCAGGCGCTCATCTTCGTGCGCACCAAGATCCGCTGCGACCAGCTGTACCGCACGCTTCGTGACCGTGGCATGAACGTGCGAGCGCTGCACGGCGACATGTCGCAGGGTTCTCGCGACGGCGTGATGATCTCGTTCAAGGGCGGCCGGGTGCCGCTGCTCGTGGCCACCGACGTCGCCGCTCGCGGGCTTGATATCTCTGGCATCTCGCACGTGATCAACTACGACGTGCCGACCTCGCCGGACGTCTACGTGCACCGCGTCGGCCGTACCGGCCGGGTCGGGCGCAGCGGTCGGGCGATCACCTTCTACGAGCCCCGCCAGGCGCGCGACATCCAGGCGATCGAGAACCACGCGGGCGTCAAGCTCGCGCCCTGGGTGGAGGACGCGCATGTCGCGCCGATGCCGGTCACGCCGCGTCCGCGCCGCCACTCCAAGCCCCACGTGTCCGCCAACGGCGAGGGGCCGGCCAGCAAGCTGATCGTCTCGGGCGGTCGCGCGGCCGGGCTGGAGCCGTCGGACATCATCCAGGCGATCACCTCCGCCACCCAACTGGACGGCGAGGCGGTGCGCAACGTGCGGATCCTGGAGCGCTTCGCGTTCGTCGAGGTGCCCGCGTCCGAGGCGGCGCGGGTGGTCGAGCAGACCGGCGGTACCGAGGTCCGCGGCCACACGCTGCGACTCGAGCTGGCGCGCGCCTGAGGGCGTGGCGGCGTCGATTCTGCAAGCGCGCTTGCAGGCCCGTCAGCTTCTCGTCAGCGACTTGACCCGCCGCCGCGACTTCTGGCCGCCCCCCGCGTTGTGAAGAGAGTGCAAGCGCCCGCCGTGAGCGGGACACCCCAACCACGGGAGGCAATCCCATGAAGCTCCGTTCCCTGTCCCGCCGCCGTCCCTCGCCCGCGATCGTGATCTCGATGGTGGCGCTGTTCATGTCGCTGGGCGGCGTCGGCTACGCCGCCACGCAGCTGCCCAACAACAGCGTCGGCGCGGCTCAGCTGCAGAACAACGCGGTCACCAGCAGCAAGATCAAGAGCAGCGCCGTCACGTTCGGGAAGATCGAGCCGGGTGCGGTCGGCACGGTGCGAGCCAACCTCAACCAGCTGCAGGCCCGCGTGAAGGGCACCTGCTCCAGCGGACAGGGCATCGGTGCGATCGACTCCACCGGCCAGGTCACCTGCAACACCGCGCTGCCCGCCGAGTTCGGGACCACCAACAACTCGGCGTCGCTGACCGGGACCGCGACCAACGTGACCACGGTCAACCTGCCCGCCGGCGCGTCGTACCTGGCGCTGGCCAATCCGACCGCCACGGTCACCGGCACCGGCACCAACCAGCGGGTGAGCGTGAGCTGCACCCTGACGGTGGGCTCCAACACCCAGACCCGCTCGACGACCGTCGTCACGGGCACGACGACCGCCGCCACCTCGGCCTCGATCCCCTTGCAGGTCGCGGGGCCCGCTGGGACGTCAAGCGTGTCCTGCCTGGCCTCTCCGGACTCCGGCACGCTCCCGACGACCAGTGTGACGTCGGCGATCAACGCCATCCAAACGGCCAGCAACAGCTAACCCAACAGGGGCGCGGTTCTGACCCCCCGGGCGGTCGGGAGGACCGCCCGGGGCGCCCGGGTGCCAGGAGGCGCGCGGCGGGTAGTGTCTCAGGGCATGAGCACAGCCAATATGAACACCACGCTGGGCACGATCGGACTCGAGCTGTTCGACGATGACGCGCCCAAGACCGTCGAGAACTTCCGCAAGCTGGCAGCCGACGGCTTCTACGACGGCATCATCTTTCACCGGGTGATCCCGGATTTCATGATCCAGGGCGGCGACCCGGAGGGCACCGGCACCGGCGGCCCCGGGTACACCTTCGAGGACGAGTTCAACCAGCACAAGGTCGTGCGCGGCGCGCTGGCGATGGCCAACGCGGGGCCGAACACCAACGGCTCGCAGTTCTTCATCGTCACGATCGACGCCGCCCCATGGCTGGACGGCAAGCACACCGTGTTCGGCCAGGTGACCGCCGGCATGGACGCCGTCGACGCGATCGAGGCGACCCCGACCGGCCGTCAGGATCGGCCCACCGACCCGCCCTCGATCGAGTCGATCGAGCTCGACCCGGCATAGTCATGGCGAGCGTTGAAGAGCGAGTCCCGGCGGAGGCCACCAACTCCGACCCGCACACGATCGCGGTGGAGAACCCGGCCACCGGCGAGGTGATCGGCTCGATTCCGATCCAGGGGGCCGACGACCTGGCCGCGATGGCGGCCCGTGCGCGCGAGGCCCAGCCGCAGTGGGAGGCGATCGGCTTCGACGGCCGCGCGCGGATCATGCGCCGCGCGCAGAAGTGGTTCTTTGACAACGCCGACCGCGTGCTCGATCAGGTCGTCGCCGAGACGGGCAAGACCTACGAGGACGCGCAGCTCACCGACTTCGGCTACACGGTATCGGCGCTGGGGTTCTGGGCCAAGGAGGCCGCCAAGTACCTGGCCGACGAGCGCGTGCCATCCTGGAACAACCCCGTCGCGGCGGGCAAGAAGCTCATCATCCGCTATGCGCCGATGGGGCTGGTGGGCGTGATCGGACCGTGGAACTTCCCGATCGTCAACTCGTTCGGCGATTGCATCCCGGCGCTCATGGCCGGCAACACCGTGATCCTCAAGCCGTCCGAGGTCACGCCGCTCAGCGCGCTTCTGATGGTCGAGATGCTGCGCGAGTGCGGCCTGCCCGAGGGCGTCTTCCAGGTCGCGACTGGGGACGGTGGCACCGGCGCTGCACTGATCTCGCAGGTCGACTGCGTGATGTTCACCGGCTCCAGCCGCACCGGCCAGGCCGTGATGAAGGCGGCCGCCGACGCCCTCGTTCCCTGCTACCTGGAGCTCGGCGGGAAGGATCCGATGATCGTGTGCGCCGACGCGAACGTCGAGCGCGCGGCCAATGCCGCCAGCTACTGGTCGATGAACAACGCCGGTCAGGTCTGCATCTCGGTTGAACGCTGTTACGTCGAGGCGCCGATCTACGACGAGTTCGTCGCCAGGGTGACCGAGAACGTGCGCGGACTGCGCCAGGGTGAGCCGACGGCCGTGGGCACCGTCGACGTCGGGGCGGTCATTTTCCCGCCGCAGATGGAGATCGTCGACGAGCACGTGCGCGATGCGGTGGCGAAGGGCGCCAAGGTCGTGACCGGCGGCCACGGCCACTCCGAGCACGGTCGTTACTACGAGCCCACCGTGCTGGTCGACGTCGACCACTCGATGAAATGCATGACCGAGGAGACGTTCGGTCCGACGCTGCCGATCATGAAGATCGCCAACGCGGAAGAGGGCGTGCGCCTGGCCAACGATTCGGATTACGGCCTGCAGGCGAGCGTCTGGACGGGCGACATCGAGTACGGCGAGTCGCTGGCACGGCGAATCGAGGCGGGCGTGGTGTGCGTCAACGATGCGCAGGTCAACTACACCGCGCTCAACCTGCCGATGGGCGGCTGGAAGTCCAGCGGAATCGGCACTCGCCATGGTTCTGCCGGGATCCGCAAGTACACCAAGGTGCAGTCGCTGCTGGTGACGCGCCGGGCGCTGAAGCGCGAGCCGTTCATGTTCCCGTACAAGAAACGCCAGACGCTGCTGCTGCGCAGCTTCCTCAAGCTGGTCTACGGCCGCGGACGGCGAGACTGACTGACGCTGTGGCGGAGCCCGCGCGACGCGCGGGCTCCGTATGGTTCTCGGAGCCGGCCGTCAGCCCTTCTTCTTCGTGGTCGTCTTGCGGGGGGTGACGACGGTGACCGCCTGCTGGACCAGTTTGAGCTTCTCGGAGCACGCGTAGTGGGCCAGGTCGGTGCGTCGTGCAGGCCAGCGTGCCGCTGCCGGTGGCCTTCTTGAACAGGCCGGTGCCGTTGGTGATGCTGATCGTGCCGGTGTAGCTGGCGTTGGTGAACGAGGTCGTGGTGGGCGGCCCGGTGTCCTGTGCGGTCAGCGTGTACTGGCCGTACACCGAGCCCGAGTTGAACCACTGCTGGTACTTGCCTGACAGGTCGCCCGACTCGTCCTGGAGGAACGAGCTCTGCTCGACGCCGGAGAACAGCGGCTTCGCGCAGGCGGCCCGGCCGTACTGCGTGCCCGAGTCAGCCCCCTGGGTCACGGTGACGTCGTTGGAGGGGATGTCGGTGACCAGCTTGAGGTTGCAGGTCAGCGTCGTCTTGACCGGCTCGAGCTTGGTGCCCGGCTTTACGGCAGTAGGCGGCTTCTTGGCCGCGGCCGACGCCGACGCCGCGCGGTGACGATGCCGGCGGTGAGCAGGGCTGCCATGGCAGCGCCTACGAGGTAGATGCGCTTCACGCTATCTCCTGGTCTGAGGTGGGAACAGATGAACCAATGCAGCGCAGCAGTCTTCCGACCGCGGCCGCCGGCGCCGTGAACATCCGGTGACCTCGTTGATAACTGAATGTGACGCGGGTGCGACCCGTCAGTGCTTCGCGGGCGTGAAGATCGCGGAGTCGAACACCGGCAGCGCGCTGTCACGGGCGTAGCCGAGCGGCTTGAGGCCGAACAGGTCCTCGATGCTCTTGAGCAGCGAGAAGTGGTTGAAGGTGTCGACCTCGTCGACCGAATTGGGCTTGACGTAGCGCGAGATCAGCAGCAGTCCCACCTGGCCGCCGCCCGGGTTGGTGCCGGGGGCCGGGGAAGTGGTCGTGGTGGTGGTCGTGGTCGTGGTCTGTGGTGCTCGTGGTCGTGGGCGCGGGCAGGTTGGGGAACAGGGGCTGGTCGCAGCAGCTGGTGAGGTCGGCATTCGGGCCTGTCTGCGGCGCACCGTCGAACGTGATCGCAATCAGCCCGTCCTGTTTGTAGGCCGGTGAGCGCTCGATCTCCGGCACGACCGTCTTCAGGAAGCGGTCGGCCTGCGCCAGCCCGGCGGGAGCGCCGGCCGAGCAGGGAAGGTCTGAGCCGTCGTCGCATGGTCCGGGCGATACGTAGGAGAACGCCGGCGTCGTGCTGATCTGCGTGAGGTCGGTCGCCAGCCGGTCGAGGCCGACGTCGTCGCTCGTGCAGTGACCGCCGATCAGCACCGAGCGGAAGTAGACGAACGGATTGCGCCAGGTGACGTACGGCTCAGCGGGCGATGCGGTCTGGTTGGCGTCCGTGCCGTTGAGCGGGGGGTGCGGGCACGTCTTGGTCGGCGGCACGGCGGGGGAGTCAGTGGTCGTCGTACTGCTGCCGGTGGTGGTCGTGCTGGTGGTGGTCGTGCCCGCGATGGTGGTCGTGGTCTCGCGATGGTGGTCGTGCTGGGTGGTCGGCTTGGCGCGGGCTCGCCGATCCCCTCCACGTAGGCGCGCCCGGTCAGTCCGGCCTTGGTCAGCTGGTCGGGCAGCGTCGCCGTCGACTCCGGATACAGGCACCCTGCGCCCCTGACCTGGGCGAAGCGGCCGACCGTGGCGGGAGCGATGTCGGAGAAGCTCGGGCAGGTCGCGCTCGTCTGAGCCGTCGGGCCCTGGCCGCTGATCAGGGCGATCTCGTTGGCCAGCGGCGAGCTCGCCACCCCGTAGTAGCCGGTGATCAGCTCGCCCTGCCGGCGCAGCTCGGTCGCCAGATAGGGGTGTCCCCTGCTGGTGGCGAACGTCTGGTTATAGCCCTGCTGGGAGAGCACGATCTCCCACACATGCTTGATCGGAGGCAGGCCGAGCAGGCTGGTCGCTGACGGAGTCGTGGGTCGTGCGTCCGGTCGCGCTCGTGGTCGCCGGAGTAGCCGGCGAGCCCACCGTCACCGTCTGCTGGGGCACGGCCGCGGGCGCAGCCGTGGCCGCGGCGGGCGAAGACGCGGGCGTCGAGCCGGCGTTGTCAGATGAGCCCGTACCGCCTGCGTGGCCCGTTGTGGCCGCGATCCGTACCGGGGCCGGCGGCGGCGCCACGGCCACCACGAGCGCGCGCGCCAGGCTCTCGACGCCCCCCGCGGTGGTCAGCGACCCCACCACGCATCCGAACGCGATCATCAGCAGGATCGCGACAGCCGCAGATCTGGCCGCGGGCACCAGGTTCTCGTGGTCGCGCGGCGCGGCGCCGGGTGCTCGGAGGGGCTGGCTCCTCAGCGGCGGAGGGCGGCAGGGTACGGCCGCGCTCGTGGAGCTCGGCGATCGTCAGACCGATGCGCGCCGGCAGCGATCCGCGGCGGTGCCCGCAGTGCAGGCAATAGCGCTGATCGTGCGCCAGCGGGCTCGCGCACGCGGCGCAGCGACTGGGGAGACGGCCCATGACAACCCCAAAGTGTCTCCCGCGGGCGGGGGGCAGTTGTGAACATCCAGAGCTTCCCCTGTCCCCGTAACAGGCTGATCACAAGCCGCCGGTGCCGCCCGCTTAGTCTAGCTGCGCCCATGGCGACCGGACCTGCGAAATGACCGACGACCCCCCACCCGACGACGCCGCACAGCAGCCGGCGACGCAGCCCCTCGTGTCCAGCTCGATGGGCGATCGATGCGTGACCTGCGGCCGGCCGCTGTCCAGCGACCAGCGCTACTGCGTGGCCTGCGGCGAGCGCCGCGGCAAGGCGCGGTTCGCGCTGCCCGCGGCGTCGCCGGCGACGACGGAGCCCGTTCCCCGGGCGCCGAGCGCACCGTCCCGGTCGCCGCGGGCGTCCTCGGGGACGACCGTGGTGGCGGGGGTGGGGACGCTCCTGCTGGCGATGGGCGTGGGCGTGCTGATCGGGCGCAACAGCGCCGACAACGTAAACGCCAAGCCTGTCCAGGCGGCGGCGCCCACGGTGGTCACCGTCGGGGGCGGCGCGGGGACGGCAACCACCGCTGGGAGTGCCGGCACGGTCAAGTCCACGAAGAAGGGCGCCAAGTCCAAGCACAACGGCAAGGCGAAAGGCGACGGGCAAGGCCTCCAAGCCCACCGCGGCTCAGGCCGCCAAGGCGTCCGCTGCTGCCGGCAAGGTCCTGGGGTCCAACAAGAACCTGCCGCCGGCGACCGTCACCGTCGGCCAGAGCGGTCACGGGCCGGGCTACAACAAGGCCGGTAAGTTCGACGGCTCGTTCTTCGGTCAGTGACGATGGCGGCCGTGCGCAAGGCTTCGCGCAAGCTGTCGGCCGGCGCGCGGCGGCCGGCACGGCGCCGCCGCTGACCTCGAAGAGCAAGCTCTCCGACGAACGAACCTTCGACCTTAGGCGGCGACGCGACCAGCTGACCGCGCGCGTCGCCGAGCTGCAATGGGATCTGGGCGGCCTGGTCTACGAGATGGTGGTTCGAGACCAGATCCGAGTCGACGTGATCGTCAAGCGCGCCGCGGCGCTGCAGGATGCCGACGCTGAGCTGGGCGAGGTCGAGCGGATCCTGCGCCTGGAGGAGACGGGCACCGCCGGCGTGTGCCCGTCCTGCGGGTCGCCGCACAGCACCGGGGCCTCGTATTGCTGGCAGTGCGGCCAGCCGTTGCTGGCGCAGGTCTCCCCGGAGACGATCGTCGGCGGTCCAGGGGAGCGTCCGCAAGCTCCCTAGCCGAACCGCCCCGTGACGTAATCCCGCGTGCGCGGGTCCGCCGGGCTGGAGAAGATCGTCCCGGTGTCGTCGTACTCGATCAGCGTGCCCACCCGCTCCTGCGAATCCAGGCGAGAAGAACGCCGTGCGGTCGGCCACCCGGGCCGCCTGCTGCATGTTGTGGGTGACGATCACGATCGTGTAGCGGTGCTTGAGGTTGTGCATCAGCTCCTCGATCGAGGCGGTGGCGACCGGGTCGAGCGCCGACGCCGGCTCATCGAGCAGCAGCACATCGGGCTCGACGGCCACCGCCCGGGCGATGCACAGCCGCTGCTGCTGGCCGCCGGAGAGGCTGAGCGCTGAGGCCTTGAGGCGATCCTTGACCTCGTCCCACAGGGCGGCACTGCGCAGGGCGCGCTCCACGCGCTCGTCCAGATCGGCCTTGAGACCGAGGTTGCGCGGCGCCCACGCGACGTTGTCGTAGATCGACTTGGGAAACGGGTTGGGCTTCTGGAACACCATCCCGATCCGGCGGCGCACCTCGACCCGGTTGGTCGCCCGCGCATACACGTCGTGGCCGTGATACAGGATCTGGCCCTCGAGGCGAAAGCCGGCCACCGAGTCGTTCATCCGGTTCAGGCTGCGGATGAACGTCGACTTGCCGCAGCCCGAGGGTCCGATCACCGCGGTGACGAGGTTGCGGTAGATCTTCATCGTCGTCCAGGCCAGCGCCCGCTTGGGCCCGTAATGGGCCGACATATCGCGGATGTCGAACACGGTCGCGCGCGCCACCTGTGGCCGACCGCCGTCGGGTGTCACCTGTCACCGGCAGAGCGACCGGAGGCGGGCCGCGACCGGCCGGTCCTGGATCCGCGACGCGGCGACCGAGGGCTCGCCGACGCTCATCGACCCCATCCTCGCACGCTGACGAGCCAGGAACACGCGCGCGCCGACGTTGGCGATCAGGATCAGCGCCAGCAGGACCAGTGCTTCGCCCCAGGCGCGGGTGAAGCCGTTGGGATCGGCCGCCTCGGCGGCGGTGAAGATCGAGACCGGGATGTTGGGCACGGCGTGGCCGAAGATCTGGAAGGAGAGCTGCGGGGTGAAGATCCCGTCGACGATCAGCAGCGGGGCGGTCTCTCCGGCGGCACGGGCCACGGCCAGGATCGTGCCGGTGAGGATCCCGCTCAGAGCACGTCGGGCAGGACACGGTGAGGGTCGCGCGCCAGCGATTGACGCCGAGCGGCGTCGGCCGCCTCGCGCAGCGTCCCGGGCACGAGCAGCAGCACCTCCTGGCTGGAGCGGGCGATCAGCGGCAGCATGATGATCGCCAGCGCGACCGAGCCGGCGAAGCCCGAGTCGGTGTGCTCCGGCTTGACGAGCAGGCCGAACACGAACAGCCCGACCACGACCGACGGCAGGCCCTGCATCAGGTCCAGCGCCAGGCGCAGCGCCCGGCCCGATCGCGAGCCCGGCCGCGCGAACTCGACCAGGTAGATGGCGGTCAGCACCCCGATCGGGGTGGCGAGCGCCGCTGCCACGGCGACGATCAGCGCGGTGCCGACGATCGCCGACCTGATCCCCCCGCCCGGGCCGCCGCCCGGCGGCGGGTCCTTGATCAGGAAGTCCAGGCTGAGCGCGGGCGCGCCGCGGGCGATCACGGCGTAGACGACGATCGCCAGCGCGGCCACCGCGATCAGCGCCGCGAGCGTGGCCCCGCCCTGCACGACGCGGCTGACCACCAGGCGCCGGCGCAGGTTGCCCGAGGGCGTCAGCGGCGCGGTCGGATCGAAGCCGGCGGACTCAGACAAAGGATCGGTGGACGTCGAAGCGACTGGAGATCGCCCGGGCGATCAGATTGGTGATGACGCCGATGGCGAGCAGGATGAGCGCCAGGTAGAACAGCGACGCTGTCTGCAGCTTGGAGACCGGGAACGTGATCTCGAGCGCGATCCGTGCCGCCAGGGTGTTACCGGTGTTGAACACGTTGCCGTGGATCACGTTGCCGGCGCCGATCACGCTGGCCACCGCGATCGCCTCGCCGAGCGCCCGTCCGAGCCCCAGCATCACCGCTGCGCTGACCCCGGAGAAGGTCGTCGGCAGGACCACGCCGCGGATCAGCTCCCAGCGGGTGGCGCCGAGGGCCTCGGCTCCCTCGGTGAGCTCCCGCGGGACGGTGAGGAACAGGTCCCGGCTGAGCGAGGCGATGATCGGGACGACCATCACGGTGAGGATGACGCCCGCGGTGAACACGCTCAGGCCGGTGGTCTGAGGAGCTCCGAAGACGCCGGTGAAGCCGAGGACGCTGTGCAGCGCGGGCTCGATGTGAGCCTGCATGAACGGCGCCAGCACGATGATCCCCCAGAAGCCGAGGATCACGCTGGGGATGGCCGCCAGCATCTCGACCAGCGGCCCCACGATCACCCGCACGGAGCGGGGAGCGAGCATGCTCAGGTAGATCGCGATCGCGATCGCCACCGGGGTGGCTATGACAAGCGCGATCAGCGAGGTGACGGCGGTCCCGAACAGCATCGCGGAGGCGCCGAAGCGACCGAAGTTCGGGGCCCAGTCGACGTGGCCCAGGAACCCGAGCCCGAAGCGCGAGATCGACAACCGAGCGCCGGAGATCACCTGATAGGCGACGTCGACGAGGATCAGCCGCGGCAATCAGGCCGGCGAGCACGCACAGGCCACGCAGGACCGCGTCGCCGACGCTGGCCTCGGCGGAGGGAAGGATCGAGCGCAGCGCGCGTGCGCCCCGCGCGGAGTGACCGGCTGGCCCGGACCGACATCGCGGCAGCGTAGACACGCGGTGCCCCCGCCCCGGCGCGATCGTCACAAGATCGACAAAGGCTAGATAACGCCGCAGCAACAAGCGCGGTCGGCGGGGCGCCCATGCTAACGCTGCTCGGAAGGTCGGCCGGCTCGCCGAGCGCACTATCTCCTAGCGAAAGGGCCTCACTTGAAAGGCTTTGCCTTTAGACGTAGAAACCTGATCGGGCTCACCGCCGCCGTCATGGCGATCAGCGCGACGACAGGTCTCACCACCAGCGCGCTGGCTGCTTCGGGCACGCTCAACGGGGCCGGATCCACCCTGGTCGCGCCGCTGGAGGCCGAGTGGGCGTCGGCCTTTCAGAACAAGACCGGGAACACCGTCAACTACCAGGCGGTCGGCTCGGGGACCGGGATCACCGACATCTCCCAGCGTCTGGTCGATTTCGGCGCGTCCGACGCTCCCTGAATCCCACCCAGGCAGCGGCCTGTAACAGCTGCGTCCAGATCCCGTGGGCGCTGTCGGCCACCGGCGTCGGCTTTCACATCGACGGGATCGGCCACAAGCTGAACCTGACGGGCCCGGTGCTGGCCAGCATCTACCTGGGCCAGATCACCAACTGGAACAGCCCCGCGATCAAGAGTCTGAACAAGGGCGTGAACCTGCCGAACCTGAAGATCACCCCGATCTACCGCAGCGACGGCTCGGGTGATACGTACGCATTCACCAACTACCTGACCGACGTGAGCGGCACCTGGAAGAGCAAGGTCAACTACTCCACGTCGGTTTCGTTCCCCACGGGCGTGGGCCAGAAGGGCAACTCGGGCGTGACGGCTGCGCTGGAGTCGACCAACGGCGGTCATCGCCTACATCGCGGTCTCCTACCTGATCGCTCACGCCATCCCGGCGGTGGCGATCAAGAACGCCGCGGGTAACTACGAGTACCCCAACCTGAAGAACATCGAGAGCGCAGCGCAGACGGTCAAGAGCGTGCCGGGCAACAACGAGCTGCACATCGTCAACCCGTCCAAGAGCGCGAAGATCGCCTACCCGATCTCCACGTTCACCTATGCGATCGTCCCCCACGGGGCCAAGCAGGCCGGGCTGCTCAAGCAGTTCATCAAGTACGCCCTGACAACGGGCCAGCACTTCGGCGCAGCGCTGGACTTCGCGCCGATCCCCCAGATCGTGCTGAACGCCGCCAATCGGGCCGTCAACGGCCTGTAGGCGCCGGCAGCCGACTGCCTGCCGGGGCGGTCAATCGCCTCGGCAGGCCGGCAGCTCAAGCGTGGTCCAAGCGCTCGAGGCCTTTGCCTCGACGGGCGTGAGCTCCTGCTGCAGCGTCTTGATCGCCACCACGGGATCGTTGCCGGCTCTCAGGCCCTTGCGCGTGGAGCGCAGCGCCGCCAGTTCCGCGCCCGTGGCGTTGACGGCGGCGCGATAGTCGCCGCTCATGTCGTCGGGCGCGCTCAGTCGCCTCAGCGCGGTCAACTCCGGGGTCAGGGCCGCGATGCCGCGGTTGAGGAACTCAGCCTCCTGGCCGGGGGACGTCGGCGTGGCGATCCGGTCGGTGCGCCTGGCGGCCAGCCGGCAGATCCGGGTGGCGCGAGTGCGCAGCTGGCTGTCGGTCAGCGTGTGCGACCCGCAGCCGGCCACCAGCATCGCGGCCATCAGCAGCGCCCCCGTCAGGAGCCCCAGGCGCCGGCTCAGCCTCACCGCAGCTCGACGCCGAGCAGCCGCTCGAGCTCGTCGATCGTTCGCGAGCTGTCGACGTGGTGGACGGTCGCCATGCCGAGCTCGGCCGCGGGCGGCAGGTTGAAGGGCAGATCGTCGACGAACACACAGTCGCCGGGCGAGAGCTCGATCGCCTGCGCGCCGCACTCGTAGATCTCCGGCGTGGGCTTGCGGATTCCGATCTCGCCGGAGATCACCACCCCGTCGAACAGCCGGCCCAGCAGCGCGCGGTCGTAGCGGCGCGTACCCCACGAGTTGGAGATCAGTCCGGTGCGGACGCCCGTCGCCCGAGCGCGCGCGACAGCCGTCTGCATCGCCTCGTCGTTCACTCCGCCGGCGAACAGCCGGTCGATCAGGCCGGTGGCGGGGACGCCGAGGATCTCGGCGAAGCGCGGCTCGAACTCCTCCTCGCTGAGCGCGCCCGTCTCCAGGCCGACCAGCAGCTCGCGGCTGGCGCGGTCCGAACGAAAGCGCTTCGCGACGGCGTCGGGCTCCAGCCCCACCTCCTCGCAGAACGTCCGGAAGGCGTCGAACACGTTGGTCGTCATCACGCCGCCCCAGTCGACCAGCAGGCCGCGGTACCCGGATTTAGCGGTCATTCGGGACCGCCGGCTCAGAAGCCTTCGCGGGTGACCGACAGCGCCCGCTCGGCGAGCTCCACCACGCCCTCGCCGAAGCTCTTCAGGTACGGGTCGTCGGTGCTGCCGCTGATCGCCCGCTTGTAATTGCCCTCCATGAACACGACCGCCTTCCACAACGCGAGCGTCACGTACCAGTCCAGTGACTGCACCGAGCGTCCCGAACGTTGCTCGTAGCGCGAGACCATCTCCTCGCGGCTGGGGAAGCCGGGCTGGGCGGTGACCCGCTGAAGGTTGAACTTCGTCTCCGGGTCGCCGGACTGCGCCCACTGGATCATCAGGTAGCCGACGTCCGCGAGCGGATCTCCGATCGTTGCCATCTCCCAGTCGAAGATCGCCATCAGGCGCGCCGGGGTTTCCGTGGCGAACATCGTGTTGCCCAGGCGATAGTCGCCGTGCACGATCGTCGCCGGTCCGGACTCCGGGCGGTTGGCGGCCAGCCACTCGCCGACCTCTGCGACCTCGGGAATCTCCCGCGTCTGGTTGTGCTCCCACAGCCCGGTGAAGCGCCGCAGCTGCCGGTCCAGGTAGCCGGTCGGCTTGCCGAATCCGTCCAGGCCGATGCTGGTCCAGTCGATCCCGTGCAGCTCGACGAGCGCGTCGAGCAGCTCGTCGGCGATCCGCTCGCGCTCCTCCGGGTTGTCCAGGGCGGCCGGAACGGAGTCGGTGACGACCTCGCCGTGCGCCTCCTCCATCACGTAGAAGGGAGCGCCGATGATCGCCTCGTCGTCGCCCACTGCCAGGATCCGTGGGGTGCGCACGACCGTCGGTTCAAGCGCCGAGAGCAGCCGGGCCTCGCGCAGCACGTCGTGGGCGCTGGGCGGCAGCGGCCCCCGCGGCGGCCGGCGCAGGACCACGCCCGTGGACAGCCTGAACGTGACGTTGGAATGGCCCTCGCCGACCGGCGAGGCGCTCAGGTCGGCGGGAGCGTCCAGGCCGTGCTCGGCCAGGAACTCGCGCAGTGGCTCGAGCACCAGCAGTGGCTCGCGCTCGTTCTCGGCGCCCTGCTGCTGGGTCTCGACGATGTCATCGGGGGCAAGCGTGACCGGCATGCTGGCGGCAGCGTAGCGCCGTACCGCTGCCGGTGGCGCATTGCGCGTTGCCATCCCGGCGGCCCGGCAGGGCACCACGGTCCGGACGACCGGCGGCGGCCGCTCGGGGGCAGGTGCGGCCGCCGCCGCGGGTCGTCCGGCCGCTGGGCGGAGCCTCAGGCCGGGACGGGAATACGGCCCGAGAGTTCGCGGTCAAACCGCCAGCCCAGCAGTTGGTCGCGCTCGCCTGTGGTGCCGAGCACGGTCGCATTGGTGCGCCGCTCGACCAGGGCCATCAGGGCAGCCAGCCGGTTGCGCATCGCGTCGGCCAGCGGGCCCTCGTCGGAGCCCCAGTCAGAGCCGGCACCCTCGATCAACACCGTGACGCGAGTGGGATGCAGGCGCTCGATCTCGGTCAGCACATCCGAGTCCGACGCGGAGTCGCTCGGTCCAAAGATTGCTAGTAGGTCGCTCATGGCGATCAGTCTCGAACCGGCGCGTAAAGCGATCCTGAAGGGCCCCGAATGATTCGCCCACGGTCGGCTGGCGGCCGACTGAGAGCGTGCCGGATTCCCCGTATTTGCGGGCGACCCTGAGTAACCTGAGAGTGAGAATGCCGGAGCTCCCCGAGGTCGAGATCACCGCCCGTCTGATCGGCGGCGCCACGGCCGGCGCGCGCATCGAATCCGCGCTCACGCCGGGGATCAACGCGCTGCGGACCTTCGACCCGCCGCTACACA
Source organism: uncultured Solirubrobacteraceae bacterium (assembly GCA_963831015.1). GTDB lineage: Bacteria > Actinomycetota > Thermoleophilia > Solirubrobacterales > Solirubrobacteraceae > Palsa-465. The sequence continues at coordinate 63,303 of CAWHOM010000002.1, forward strand.
GCATCGAGGGCCACGCGCTGACCGGGATCAGCCGCCACGGGAAGCTGTTCGACGTGAGCGTGGAGGGTGATCTGCACCTGCTGATCCACCTGATGTCGGCCGGCCGGCTGCAGCTGTTCGACACGCGCGCCTCGCTGCGCGACCGGACCTCGCGGCTGCTGCTGCGCCTTCAGGACGGTCGCGAGCTGCGACTGCGCGAGTTCGGCACCAAGCAGGCCGCCTGGGTCAAGCTGTACACGAGCGAGTCCCTCCCCTGCGACGAGCAGCTGTCGACGATGGGACCTGAGGCCTATCCGGACCCGCCGGCGCTCAAGCCCGTCCTCGACGTCGCCCGGCCGCTGCACGGGCTCCTGCGCGACCAGCGAGTGATCGCCGGGATCGGCCGTTCCTGGGTCGACGAGATCCTGCATGTCGCCAAGCTGTCGCCGTTCAAGCGCGGCAACGACCTGAGCGACGAGGAGGCCGATCGCCTGCGCACGGCGATGGTCGCCTGCCTGGGCGCCGCGCTGGAGTACTACGAGCAGCACGTGAAGCTGCCGATCCCCGACAAGCTGCCGATGCCGCTCTCCGTCCATCGTCGCAACGGCGAGCCGTGCCCGAGCTGCGGCGACGAGCTGGAGGCCGTCTTCTACGAGGACTACGTGATGTGCTACTGCCCGACCTGCCAGACCGAGGGCAAGCTGCTCAAGGACCGCCGGCTCTCACGACTGTTGAAATAGCATCCCGCCCATGACGCTCAAACCCGGCGATCCCGCTCCCGATTTCACGCTGCCCGACCAGAACGGCAACCCTGTCTCGCTCTCGGACTTCAAGGACCGCAGCGTGGTCCTGTACTTCTACCCAAAGGCGGACACGCCCGGCTGTACCACCCAGGCTTGTGGCGTGCGCGATCACCGCGCCGCCTACCAGTCGGCGGACGCCGTGGTGCTCGGCGTCTCGCCGGACGCACCCAAGAAGATCGCCAAGTTCGACGCCAAGTACGAGCTCGGCTTCCCGCTGCTGGGCGATGAGGACCACCGGGTCGCCGAGCAATACGGCGTGTGGGTCAAGAAGTCGATGTACGGCCGCGAGTACATGGGCAACGAGCGGACCACGTTCGTGATCTCCCCTGATCAGACGATCAAGGACGTCCTGCGCAAGGTCAAGCCCGCCGAGCATGACGAACTCGTGCTGGCGGCGCTCGCTCGCTGAATCGCGCCGCGATGCTGCGGGCTACTGGGTCGTGGTGTTGCTGCCCAGATCCTGCTTGACGCACAGCGCCGGACCGCCGTCCTGCGGCGGCACGTAGGTCGTGCCCCCCGGGCACTTGCCGTTGACCGGCTTGGACGTTCCCGACGCCGAGGGCGTGCCGCTGGGCGCGCAATCGCGCCCGCAGCCGGTGCTCGAAGACGACGTCGTCGAGGTGGTGCTGCCCGTCGCCGGCGCGCCGGCGGCCGCCGAGGAGGACGAGGACGTGGTGGCGGTCGATGACGTCGTCGAGGTGGTGGGGCTCGGGCTCGTCGAGGTATTGGAACCGGACGTCGTGCTGGACGTGGTCTGGTTCGCCGAGGTCACCGAACCGGCGCCGGTGCCGGTGCCGGTGGTCTGCCCGCTCCCCGAGCCTCCGCAGCCGGCCGTCACGAGGACGAGAACCAGCGCAGCGGCCATCAGCGATATCACACGCATGGGCGTCGAACCGCTCGGGTTTACTGCAGGCCCTCGCGCGCTTCGCGCACGAGCGTGACGGCCTCGGGGAAGACGACGGCCATCACCGAGCGCAACTGCTCGGTCTGCTGCTCGGTCGTCCCCTGGATGTTGACGCGGTTGATCGCGGCCATCGTCAAATCGACGGCCAGCTTGATCGCGTTGTCGGCCCAGGCGAGACGTTGAGCGCCCTGCATCTGCTCGGCGAACTCCCCGAGCTTGCGCTGCAGATCGTCAGGGTCTCCGAACAGGCCGCCGAATCCACTTCCTTCCATGTTTCCCATGGTAGCCACCTCGCGACGGCAGATCTCAGACCCGTCGCGCCAGCACCGCGATCGTCCCGCCCCGCCGGGCGAGGCCGGCGAGCAGTTCGGCCAGCGCCGCGGCCGGGAGCAGGCCCAGGAAGGCCAGCGTGATCGCGCCGTCGCGGGCGGCGAGGGGCGCGTTTCGCTTGAGCAGGTTGTAGAGGTACGACGGCCGCTCGGTGAACGAGTTGACCGCCGACTGCCACATGCCGTACGGGTTGTGCTCGAGCAGCAGGTGGTGGATGGCAACCGGCGCGAAGCCGTGGCGATGCAGCAGCCGCCTCACCCCCTCGACGGTGAAGTGGGTGCGATGGCGCGGCACGTCGAGGTGAAACCAGCGAGCACCGCCGATCCGCGCCTGCCAGCTGTCCAGGTTGGGCAGGCCGAGCAGCAGCCCGCCGCCGGGGGCCAGCCAGTCGGCGATCCGGGCGAGGTCCAGGTTCGGGCGCTCCAGGTGCTCCAGCACATGCCACAGCGTGATCGCATCCAGCGATCCGGCCTGGATCTGGGCCTGCTCGATTCCGGATCGCATCAGCTGCACCCCGCGCGCGGCCGCGCGCTCGACCCCCCGGCGGGCGGGCTCCAGGCCGCGGGCGTCGTATCCGGCCCGACGAGCCGCGGCCACGAACCGGCCCTGCCCCGCGCCGACGTCCAGCACCCGCGCTCCCGGCTCGGCCAGGCGCCGCAGCAGGCTCAGTCGCTGGGCGTCGAAGCGGCCCAGCAGAGGCCGGGCGAGGGCGTGCAGGCGGGGCGTGCCGGGGCGGAAGGCGCCGCTGTCATGGAGGTCGGGCATCGCGCCCGCGGTGACAGCCGTGCCGCAGTCGCCACAGCGCCACAGCTCGAAGCGCTGTCCTGCCAGGCCGGGCTCGGAGGGGGTGACCGAGCGCCAGGTCGACAGCGGCCCGCCGCAGGCCGGACACTCGTCTGGGCTCGGCACGCCCGCAGTGTATGGACGCACCGGCCTCCTCGCCGTGCGTGCCCGCACGCGCCTCCGCCCACTAGCATAAGGCGGCCGATGAGTCCCGAGGACCAGCTGCTGTACGAGAGCCGCGTGCGCAACCGCCAGGCGGCCGTGGCCGTCGCCGCGGGCGTGCTGCTGATCATCGCCTCCGTCATCCAGCTGAGCGGCCCCCACACGTCGGTCGACGAGCTGACGACGGATCTGCTGATCGCCAATCAGCGCTTTCCGCTGGACCTGATCGCCGCGGTCGTCAGCGGACTGGCTTACCTGGGGATCGCGTGGACGCTCGTGTTCCTGATTCAGTCCGCCCGGGCGCGCAACCCGCAGGTGCGGTCGTTCATCCGCATCCTGACGATCGTCGGGGGCGGATTGTCCGCAGTTGCCGGGGTCGTCTACGGCGTCATCGTGGCGGTCAAGGTGCACCAGTTCGCCACCACCGGCGCTCAGACCTATGACCAGGCCACGCATCTGACCGGGGGCGCCGGCCTGCTGGGACTGCAGCTCCTCGGACAGCTGGCCGCGCTGCTGATCGCGGTGTCGTTCGTACTCGTCTGCATGCAGGCGCTGCGCGTCGGGCTGCTGACCAAGTTCATGGGCTACCTGGGCATGTTCGCCGGTGCCCTGGTGCTGTTCCAGATCACCCAGGTGCCGGTCGTGCAGCTGTTCTGGCTGGTCGCCCTGGGCTACATGTTGTCCGGCCGCTGGCCTACCGGCATGCCCGCGGCCTGGCGCACCGGGAGGTCCGAGGCGCTGCCATCCGGAGCCGAGCTGCGCGCCCGGAGGGCCGCTGGTGCCGGATCCCGTCCCGCCACTGGTGGCGGCGGTCGGGGCACGGGCGCCGCAGAGAGGGGCCGGCGAGCGGGTGCCCAGGCGCAGGTCGGCCGAGGCGGCGGCGCGCCGGGAGGGCTGATGGGCTGGCTCTCCGGACGCCGCCCGCAGGCGCCGGCCTCCGAGGGCAGCCACGGCGCGGACGCCGCGTCGGCCGCCGAGGAGGCAACCTCCGCTTCCGGGCCGAACCCCAGGACACGCGCGGGCACGCCCAAGCGCAAGCGCAAACGTCGTCACTGATCCGTTGCTCAACTAAGCGGAGCGCTGCGGACGGCAGCCGTTCGGCTATCGCAGACCGCCGCTCGCCGTCCGCCGATGACCGCTTGCCGATCCGCGCTTGCCCGGCGCCGCCCGTGCCACCAGCATCTCGCTCCTCTGGTCAACAAGGTCAGGAGGAGAGAGATGGAAGCAGGTCGCTTGCCCCGCGAGGCGGATGTCGCCCCCGATCCGGATCCCACCGGTGGCAGCACCGCCGGCTGGACGCCCGCCGACCCCGGCCCTCTTGGGCTCGGCTGTTTTGCCACGACCACGTTTGCGCTCAGCATGATCAACGCAAACCTCGTCTCGGCCGGGGCGCTCCCGATTGTGGCGGTGATGGCTCTCGCGTTCGGCGGGATCGCCCAGTTCGCAGCAGGGCTCTGGGAGTTCCGGACCGGCAACACGTTCGGAGCGGTGGCGTTCACGGCGTACGGGACGTTCTGGATTTCGTTCTTCTTCGTCGTGACGGTCGCGGTGCCGGCCCTTCCCAAGGCCGAGATCGGCAGTGCCCTGGGCTTGTACCTGTGGGCGTTCACGATCTTCACCCTCTACATATTCATCGCCTCGCTGCGGACCTCTGGCGCCGTGGCTTTGACGGTGTTCTTGCTGCTGATCACGTTCGTCCTGCTGGCGATCGGCAACTCGGCTCTGGCCGGCACGACCGATGCCACCAACGGCACGATCAAGCTCGGCGGGTACATCGGGATCATCACCGCGATCGTCGCCTGGTACACGTCGATGGCCGGTGTGGTCAACGGGACCTGGGGTCGCACCGTGTTCCCCGTGTTCCCTCTGACCGGCCGCTGAGAGCACGCCGGAAAACCTCTGACCGCTACCCGGCGGTGTCGGGTACAACTAGATAGACAGCTGCGGGCGCCGGCCTCTCGCCGGCGCCCGCAGCCGAGGTTTCACAGCGAAGGGAGAGGCTTTCATGGCAGATACGGCATCGACCCCGGCCAGCGACGAGACCCTCGAGCAGCAGCTCGAGGAGATGCTCGACATCGAGACCTTCGACCCGCCGGACTCCTTCAAGGAGCACGCCCGGCTGTCGGACCCGAAGGTGTATGAGGAAGCTGAGTCAGACTGGAAGGGCTGGTGGGTCAAGCAAGCCAAGGAGCTGCACTGGTTCAAGGAGCCCACCGAAGATCTCGACGACTCCAACCCGCCGTTCTACAAGTGGTTCGCCGACGGGAAGATCAATGCCTCGTACAACTGCCTCGACCGTCACGTCGAGGCCGGCAACGGTGAGCGCGTCGCCTACTACTGGCACGGCGAGGAGGGCGAGTCCAAGGAGATCACGTACGCCGACCTGCACCGCGACGTCCAGAAGCTAGCCAACGCCCTCAAGGATCTCGGCGTCGAGAAGGGCGACATCGTCGGGATCTTCCTCCCGATGATTCCCGAGGTGGCGGTGTCGATGCTCGCGTGTGCGCGCATCGGGGCGATCCACAACGTCGTGTTCGGCGGCTTCTCGGCCGACTCGGTCCGCGAGCGGATGGAGTTCTCCGAGGCCAAGGCGCTGATCACCGTCGATGGCGCCCGGCGCAAGGGCAAGACGGCACCGATCAAGCAACAGGTCGACAAGGCGATGGAGGGCCTGGACACCCTTGAGAAGATCGTCGTCGTCAAGTCCACCGACGCCGAGTGCGAGATGAAGGACGGGCGCGACGTCTGGTACCACGAGATCTGCGACGCCGCCGACGACGAGTGCCCGGCTGAGGAGCTCGATGCCGAGCACCCGCTGTACGTGCTCTACACAAGCGGCTCTACCGCGAAGCCGAAGGGCGTGCTGCACACCACCGGCGGCTATCTGACGGGCGTCAGCTCAACGCACCGCAACGTGTTCGACCTCGATGTCGAGAACGACGTGTACTGGTGCGCGGCCGATGTCGGCTGGGTCACCGGGCACTCCTACATCATCTACGGGCCGCTGTGCAACGGAGCCAGCTCGGTGATGTGGGAGGGCGCTCCCGACTATCCCCACAAGGGGATCTGGTGGGAGATCGTCGAGAAGTACAAGGTCACGATCCTCTATTGCGCCCCGACTGCGATTCGCGCCTTCATGAAGTGGGGCACCGAGCACATCGAGAAGTTCGACCTCGGCTCGCTGCGGCTTCTGGGCTCGGTCGGCGAGCCGATCAATCCCAAGGCGTGGCTCTGGTATCACAAGGTGATCGGCGGCGAGCGCTGTCCGATCGTCGACACGTGGTGGCAGACCGAGACGGGCGCGATCATGATCACGCCGCTGCCGGGCATCGTGTCCGCCAAGCCCGGTTCGGCGACCCGGCCCTATCCGGGAGTCAAAGCCGAGGTAGTCGACGAGCGCGAGGGCGAGCCGCTCGACGAAGGTCAGGGCCTGCTTGTGCTGCAGCGCCCCTGGCCGTCGATGCTCCGCACGCTCTACAAGGAGGACGATCGCTTCGTCGAGACCTACTTCTCCAAGTTCGGCAAGGAGACCTATCTCGTCGGAGACGCAGCCCGCAAGGACAAGGACGGCTACTTCTGGATCATCGGACGCATCGATGATGTCGTCAACGTCTCCGGCCACCGCCTGTCGACCGCCGAGGTGGAGTCGGCGATCGTCTCCCACGGCAAGGTCGCCGAGGCCGCGGTGATCGGCCAGGCCGACGAGGATTCGGGCCAGGCGATCTGCGCGTTCGTGACGCTCGAGGGAGACCGCGAGGGCACCGACGAGCTGGTGGAGGAGATCCGCGCCAAGGTCGCCGATCGGATCGGCAAGTTCGCACGGCCCAGGCGGATCATCTGGGCCGATGACCTGCCCAAGACGCGGAGCGGCAAGATCATGCGCCGGCTGCTGCGCGACATCGCCGACGGTAAGGCCCTCGGCGACGTGACCACGCTGCGCGATCCCGACGTGATGTCGCAGCTGGAGGGCAAGATCAAGGAGGAGCAGAAGGCCGAGGAGTAGGTCCCCGCCCTGACCGCCGGCGCAAATGCCGCCGAGCTCAGACGCTCAGTCGTCTGGCCAGCTCGGTGGCATGCCGGCGGGCGACGGGGATCGCCTGGCCATCGGCAAAGGCCAGTTCGGCGGTCCCACTCAGCTGGGGCCGGAGCTCGACGGCGTTGCGGAGGTTGGCCACGTACTGCCGGTGCGCGCGGAAGAAGCCGTGGCGCGCCCAGCGCTGCTCGATCTCGGCCAGCGTCGAGCGCAGGAGGTAGCGCCCGTCGGCGGTCACCACGCGCACGAAGTCGCCGTGGGACTGCACGAACAGGATCGAGGACCGGGGCAGCAGCCTCGTCGTTCCGCCGTGCGGGTTGGCCACCGCGATCATCTCCTCGTCGGCGGCAGGGGACTCGCGTCCGTCACGCCGGCCGCCTACGTCATCCGCTCCGCGCGCGGACTCGACCGCCGCCGTCACCCGCTCCACCGCCTCTTCGACCCGCGCCCGGGCGACCGGCTTTCTCAGGTAGTCGACCGCGTTGAGCTCGAACGCATCCACGGCGGCGTTGTCGTAGGCCGAGACGAACACCAGCTGCGGGGCGAGGGCGAAGCGCCGCAGCACTCGCCCCAGCTCGAGTCCGTCCAGGTCGGGCATCCGCACGTCGAGGAAGATCGCGTCGTAGACCTGAGCCGAGGCCTTGACCAGGGCGTCGTGGCCGTCGCCGGCGCACTCCACCTCGCGCACCGCGGCTGCGCCGCGCAGCAGCCGGGCCAGATCGGCGAGCTGGGTGGGCTCGTCGTCGACGGCGAGGATCGTCAGCTGGTCAGCGCTCATCAGACCATCAGCGCGTTCTCGTCGCCGATCGGGGCCGGTTGCCCGGTCAGGTTGGGCACCGTCATGATCGCGGTCGTGCCGCGACCCGGCTCAGACTCGATCCGCAGCGCGTAGCGCTCTCCGAAGGTGGCGCGCAGGCGCGCGTCCACGTTGCTCAGGCCGATGCCGCCCCCGGTACCGGCCAGCAACGATGGCACCTTGTCAGGATCGATCCCGCTGCCATCGTCGCGCACCCGCAGCTCCACGTCGGCACCGGCGATCCGCGCCTCGATCGCGATCCGCCCGCCACCCGCGCGACGCCGGTCCAGCACCCCGTGACGGACGGCGTTCTCCACCAGCGGCTGGACGGAGAGCGCAGGAACCACGGCCGCACAGCAGACCGGCTCGATCTCCACGGTGACGTGCAGGCTGTCGGGAAAGCGGGCCTGCTCCAGGCGCAGATAGCGCTCCACATGCTCCAATTCCTCGGTCAGCGTCACGTAGGATCGACGGTCGCGGAACAGGTAGCGGGTGAACTCGGCGAAGTCGATCAGCTGCTCGCGCGCCTCCTCGGGGCGGGCGTGGATGTTGCCGGCCACGGCGGCCAGAGCGTTGTAGATGAAGTGCGGCGAGATCTGCGCGCGCAGCGCCCGCAGCTCGGCCTGGGCGAGGCGCTCCTCCTGCTCGGGCAGCACCGACAGCTCGATCTGTGCGGAGACGAGGCTGGCGGCCTCGGCGACGACGCGCAGCTCGTCCTGGCTGGGCCGTCCCTCGGAGCGGTAGAAGGTGATCAGGGTGCCCGCGCGCCGGCCCTGCACGGTCAGCGGAGCCAGCACCGCGGCGTGTAGCGGGCACGTCGGATCCGAGGACACCAGGCGCCCGACGATGTGCATGCGGTCGTCGCGCGTGCTGCCCAGCAGGCGGGAGAGCAGATCGCCGGGGCGGACCTGCTCGCGTCCCTCGCCCTCGATCGCCAGGACGGCACGGGTGTCGGCCAGGGCGATCGCCACCGCGCCGGTGAGCGCGCGCAGATGCGGTACGGCCCGCGCCGCCGAGCGCATGTTCAGCCCACCGCGCAGGTGTGGCAGGGTGGCCGTCGCGGCGTGCAGCGCCGACTGCATGCCGAGCGCCTCCGGCGTGCGCACTCGACGCGGCGTGCGGAGAGCGCGCCAGGCGCCCACCAGGGCGCCGACGACCACGAGCCCGACCAATGCGCCGAGTGCGAGGTTCATCAAACGTGACAAAGCGTACCCACTCGGACATCGTGCTAGTCAAGGCGCACATTTCGTGGGCGCATCGGTAATGATGGTTCGATGAGCTCCATTACCTCATACGAACAGGCCTGCGCCGAGCACCGCTGGGAGGTTCCCGAGCGCTTCAACATCGCCACCGACGTGTGCGATAAGCACCCGCGCGAGAAGCTCGCGATGATCCACGAGGACCCGCAGGGCAACGTCCGCCGCGTCACCTGGGGCGAGCTCCAGGACGACGCCAACCGCTTCGCCAACGTGCTGATCGCCCACGGCGTGGAGCGCGGCGACCGGGTGGCGATGCTGCTGCCTCCGACCCCCGAGACCGCGGCGGCGTTCTTCGGGACGTGGAAGACGGGGGCGATTCTGCTCTCGATGTCGGTGCTCTACGGCAACGACGGCATCCGCCATCGCCTGACCGACTCCCAGGCCAAGGTGCTGGTCACCAACCAGGCCAACGCCGACCGGATGGAGCGCGAGCTGGTGGAGCACGTGCTGATCCTCGACGAGGCGCTGCTGAGCAAGGGCTCGACGTCATTCGACACGCTCGACACCGCGGCCGACGACCCGGCCCAGCTGTACTACTCCTCGGGCACGACAGGTCTGGCCAAGGGGATCCTGCACGCCCACCGCTACATCCTCGGCCACGAGGAGTTCGTCTACTGCCACGACGTGCAGGACGAGGAGCTGTTCCACGGGATGGGCGAATGGGCCTGGGCGGCGGGCATCGCGCCGCTGCTGGGCCCATGGCGCTATGGCGCGGTGCAGGCCGTGTACCAGCGCGAGGGCGGCTTCGATCCCGCCAAGCAGCTGGACTTCCTCTCGCGTCACGAGGTCACCAACGTGTTCGGCACTCCAACCGCGATCCGCTCGATGATGTCGATCTCGGACGCCCGCACCCGGTATCCGCAGAAGTTCCGGATCGTCTGCTCGGCCGGCGAGCCCCTGAACCCCGAGGCGATCCGCTGGTTCCGCGAGCAGTACGAGGTCACCGTGCTGGACTACTACGGCCTCACCGAGTCATATCCGCTGTGCGCCAACTTCCCGTTCATGGAGGTGCGCGAGGGCTCGATGGGCAAGCCGATGCCCGGTTGGGAGGTCTCGATCCTCGACGAGGACGGACGCCCCGTCGCCCAGGGCGAGCGAGGAGAGATATGCCTCAAGGCCCGCTCCAATCCGCATTACCCGCTCGGCTACTGGAACCGCCCGCCGGAGGACACCGAGGAGACGTTCGGCGGTGAGTGGTTTCACACCAAGGACGCCGCCAGCACCGATGAGGACGGGTACTTCTGGTATGAGGGACGTGCCGACGACGTGATCATCTCCGCCGGCTATCGGATCGGCCCGTTCGAGGTGGAGTCGGCCTGCCTGGAGCACCCCGCGGTGGCCGAGGCGGCTGCGGTCGGGGTCGCCGACGAGCGCCGGGGCACCATCGTCAAGGCGTTCGTCGTGCTGGGTGCCGGCCACGAACCGAGCGACGCTCTCGGCGACGAGATCAAGTCATATGTCCGGGAGCACCTGTCGGCCTACGCCTATCCGCGGCAGGTCGAGTTCGTGCCTGATCTGCCCAAGACCCTGACCGGGAAGATCCGGAGGATCGAGTTGCGTCAGCAGGAGGCGGAGAAGGCCAAGAGCTAGCCGCGCCCAGCGGACCGCGCCTGGGTGCGCATCTCGGACAGGATCCGCTCCAGCCGGGGTTCGCTCTCGACATCGACGTGGCGCATCGCCCCGGCCACCGCGGGGTGAACGGCGGCGATCCGGGCGTGCATCTCGTGGGCCACCGCTCGGTATGAGGGGTGGCCCTCGCGGCCCGAGCGCAGCTCGATCAGCTGCATCGCCTCGCGGGCGTTGAGGTCGAGCACGAAGCGCATCCGGTAGCCCAGGCAGAGGGCGTAGGGTGCGGCGACCGCCAGGCCGGCTTCGCTCAGCCGCTCGTAGGCGCGCCGCGACACCTCCAGCGCGCGCCGGTAGGGCTCGCCGGCGCCGGCGAGCTGCACCTGCTCGGGCACGTCGGCGCCCAGGTCCGGCGTCAGCGCCTGCCACTGCACGGTCAGCATCCGGTGGCGCTGGAGATCGCGGAACGCTCCGTAGTCGGCCACGATCTCGAAGCGATAGCGCAGCGCCTCGAAGCCGCGTCCCGGCCGGTGGCGACGGTTGGCGCGCTCCCCCACCAGGTCTGCCAGCATCGCGGCGCGCTCGTCGTCGCTCAGCGACTGCGCCGCCCGGCGGGTCTCGTCCTCGGGCGCTGTCGTGGACTCGAACAGCAGCGCGCACAGCAGGTCGTCCTCGTCGCCGTCGACATGGGTGAGGCGGACCGACGGGCCCGTGTCTGTCGCGCTCGCGTCCAGCCCGAGCCGCTTGGCCCAGTGCTCGCCCGCGCGCGCCCGCGTTTCCAGATAGGAGATCCACTCGCCACCGCGGTCGGGACGCGTGACCCGCGCGACGAAGCTCGGCATCACCGCCTGGACCGCCTGGAGGATCATCGCCCCGTAGCGGCGGGCTTCGGGCAGGGGGTGGGCCAGGAGATGCAGGATGAGCTGTTCGTAGGTCTGGCCGCTGGCGTAGATGCCCATGTGCGACAGCGAGCTCGCGGGCAGCAGGCCGCGCAACAGGTCGAGTGCCTTGGCCTTGACCGCGCGGGCGTGGGCGGCGGCCGGCTCGTCGTCGCCGCGCGGGAACTGGCGCTCGGCCCAGGCGCTGACGGTCGGGATCGCGGCCGCGTAGATGCCGAACAGCTCGTCCATGGCGGCCGCGTAGTCAGCGCCGAGGTCGGGGTCGCTGTAGTAGCGATATCCGCCCTCGGGCAGGGGGGCGTCGTAGGCGATATAGCGGGTCGACTGCTCCAGGTAGGCGGCCAGCCGTGGGCGTTGCAGGATCTTGGTGAGGATGTTGGACACCCACTCGCAGGCGATATGCGCGCCTCCCAATTGGGCCACCGAGTCGTCGCCGTAGCCCAGGAAGATCCGCTCGTACAGCTGCTCGGCGTGGGTCGTCTCGCCCCCGGCGGACGTCGATGCGCCCCCGTCGGCGGCGACCACCGCCAGGTCTCCGGAGAACTCGTCGAGCAGCAGTCGCCGCAGCGTGCCCGGATAGCGCGAGTAGCGGGCGAACAGCGCTCCCTTGAGGGTCTCGGGCAGGTCGACGAGCGCGAACACCGGACGGTCGAGGTTGGTGCAGTGCGCGCTCAGACGGACGCGTTCTGCGACGGTGAAGCTCTCGACCGGGTATTGCACGGGCGGTCGATCGTAGCGGCGCTCGCGGCGGCCCCCGGGCGTTGTGTAGGCTGGCCGATACGCATGCGTACCAACGGCGCCGAGCATCTCGACGTGCTGATCGTGGGAGCCGGTCTGTCCGGCATCGGCGCCGGCTGCCACCTGCGCCGCGACTGCCCGGACCGCAGTTTCGCGATCCTCGAGGGCCGGGATACCATCGGCGGCACCTGGGACCTGTTCCGCTACCCGGGAATCCGCTCCGATTCCGACATGCAGACGCTCGGGTACTCGTTCGCCCCGTGGCGGGACGCCCGGGCAATCGCCGACGGTCCCTCGATCCTCAGCTACGTCGAGCGGACGGCCGCCGAGTACGGGGTCGACCAGGAGATCCGCCTCCAACACCGCGTCGTGTCGGCCGGCTACGACAGCGGCGAAGCCGCCTGGACGGTGCAGGTGCAGCGCACCGACACCGGCGAGACGACCGAGCTGCGCTGCTCATTTCTGCTGATGTGCACCGGCTATTACCGCTACGACGGGGGCTACATCCCGCCGTTGGCCGGCGTCGAGCGCTTCGCCGGGCCGGTCATCCACCCCCAACAGTGGCCCGACGACCTGGACTACGCGGGCAAGCGCGTGGTGGTGATCGGCAGCGGGGCAACCGCGATCACGCTCGTGCCGGCAATGGCCCGTACGGCAGAACACGTGACGATGCTGCAGCGGTCGCCCAGCTACGTGATCTCGCTGCCCGCCGTCGACCCGCTGGCGAACCTGGCGCGTCGCCTGCTGCCCGAGATGGCGGCCTACCAGGCGGTGCGCTTCAAGAACGTGGCGCTGATGTCGCTCACCTACCAGCTCAGCCGGCGGCGTCCGCGGCTGGTCAAGGCGCTCATCCGCCGCGGCGTGCGCTCGCAACTGCCCGAGGGCTTCGATGTGGACACCCACTTCAACCCGCGCTATGACCCCTGGGACGAGCGGCTGTGCGTCGCCCCCGACGCCGACCTGTTCGCCGCCCTGCGCGCCGGGAAGGCCTCGATCGTCACCGACCGGATCGAGACGTTCACCGAGCGCGGTCTGGCGCTGGCCGGCGGTGCAGAGTTGGAGGCCGACGTGATCGTGACCGCCACCGGGCTGCGCATGCAGGCGATCGGTGGAACGGCGCTGAACGTCGACGGCGAGCCCGTGCACCTCCCCGACAAGCTCACCTACAAAGGAATGATGCTCTCCGGGGTGCCCAACTTCGCGCTGACGATCGGCTACACGAACGCTTCGTGGACGCTCAAGGCCGACCTGACAGCCGACTACGTGTGCCGGTTGCTCAACCACATGGCCGCGCACGGGCACCGCGAGTGCAGGCCGGCCGCAGACGCCCCCGGAGTCAGGCGGCAGCCGTTGATCGACCTGGCCTCCGGGTACGTGCAGCGGTCGATTCGCGAGCTTCCGGCGCAGGGCTCCAAACGCCCCTGGCGCCTACGCCAGAACTACCCGCTGGACATGCTGGACTTCCGCCTTCGCGACCTGGACGACGGCGTGATGCAGTTCTCGGCGGGCCGTGCCGCCGTGCCGTCGCCCGTGCCCGCGGCTGCCTGAGCCCTACGGGCGGCGCGCGTCAGCCGGCGCTGTCGGGGTTGCCGGTCGACTGCGAGCCCTCGCTGGACTCGCCGCCACGGCTGTCGTCGCCGCCGCCCGCTGAGCCCGGCGGTCGCCGCTTCTCCTGCTGATCGTCGTGGCCCGGCTCCTGCTCTTCGGCGTTCTGGTCGGACACCGCCCCGGGGAGGGGCTGCTTCTCGGGATGTCCCTGTCGCTCGTCTGGCATGCCCTACGTCTACCCGGGCCGTGACGATCCGAACGCGGCGGCCCTAGAAGATCCCGCCGATGGCCCGCCCGGCATGGGCCGCCAGGTCGAACAGCGGCGAGGGGAAGACCCCGAACACGATGCAGGCCGCGCCGAAGACCACCGCCACCAGCGTCACCTCGGGAAAGCGCGAGGAGAGAGAGGAGGGCGCAGCCGTCGCCGCTCCGTCTTCGCCCAGGGCGTCGGCCTCGGGCGAGCCACCGGCGATCGGCGCCAGGGCGGGGCGCCCGCTCACCGCCGTGTAGCCCGGACCGGGACTGGGAGTGGCCGGCCGCATCCAGATCGAGGCCACCACCCGCAGGTAGTAACCGAGCGAGATCATCGAGCCGAGCACGAGCACGATCGCCAGCCACGTGTAGTCGCCGTTGACGAGGGCGTGGATCAGCTGGAACTTGCCGATGAAGCCGACCGTGCCGGGTATTCCGGCGAGCGACAGCATCGCGATCGTCATCGGCCACGCCAGCCAGGGACTGCGGGCCCCCAGCCCGGCCATGCCCGACACCGAGTCGCCGTCGGAGCGCTCGTCCTGGACACCGACGATCGCCGCGAACGCCGCGATGTTCATCATCAGGTACACGGCCAGGTAGAGCACGGTCGCGTCGATACCCAGCCGGCTCCCGACGACCACCCCGCTCAGCATGTAGCCGGCCTGGCCCACGCTCGAGTAGCCCAGCATCCGCTTGATCGACGACTGCCCGAGGGCACCGACGTTGCCGACCACGATCGTGATCGCCGCGATCGTGGCGATCGCCGGGGCCCAGGTGTTCTGGAGGTCGATCGCGGCCACGTCGAAGAAGCGCAGCAGCACGCCCAGCGCGGCCGCCTTGGTGGCCGTCGCCATGAACGCGGTCACCGGCGTCGGCGCACCCTCGTAGACGTCCGGCGTCCACTGGTGAAACGGTGCCACCGAGGCCTTGAAGGCAAACCCGACGAGCACGAGCGCCATCCCGGTGAGCAGCATCGGGTCGCCCATCAACCCGCCGGCCAGCCCGCCGGAGGAGATCTGCGCGGCGATCGTGGAGAACTCCGTGGAGCCGGTGGAGCCGTAGACGAGCGCCAGCCCGTAGACGAGGGTGGCCGAGCCGACCGAGCCGATCACCAGGTACTTCAGACCCGACTCGAGCGACCCCTCCCGGCGGTACTCGGACGCGCACAGTACGTACAGCGGGATCGACAGCAGCTCGAAGCCGATGAACAAGGTGACCAGGTTCTGGGACGAGACCAGCACCGCCATGCCGAGCACGCTGAACAACAGCAGCGAGTAGTACTCGCCGTGGCCGGCGGTCTCAGGGGCGCGGGCGCGCAGCGAGAGCAACACGCAGGCGATCGCCGACACGGCGAAGATCATGTCCAGGACCAACGCCAGGTCATCGACCGCGAGCGCTCCGGCGATGATCGATGCCGGGTGATGAAAGCGGGTTACGCCGATCACGATGAACGCCGCCAGCGCGACCAGCGTCACCAGCGGGACGACGCGCGCGCGGGTGGCGGCTTGCCCGCTGCCCCCCAGCAGGCCGACCAGCAGCACGACCACGGCGCCGCCGCTGATCACGAGGAACGGCATGAACGAGGCCCAGTCGATATGGGGGCCGTGCAGGTGGCCGGTCGCGGCGGCTGTCGTCAGCAGTGTGCTCATGGCGCCTGGGCCACGCGGCGCGGGGTTGTGCCCTGCAGCTGCACGGCCGCCAGCGAGGACCGCAACGTGGGCGCCGAGCGTCGCAGCCCGAATTGGGGATAGAACGCCAGCACCACGACCACGATCGCCATCCCCGCCACCGGCACCGCCTCACGCACGGTGATCTCGAACGAGGTGACCTTCGGGCCGACGCGGTTGTGCAGCGCGCGGATGTACAGCCGCAGTGCGTACGTCGCTGCGCCGACGACGCCCAGCGCGGCGATCAGGGCGATCGGCAGCTTGGCGTTGAACACCCCGAACAGGATCATGAACTCGCCGACGAAGTTCGACGAGCCGGGGATCGCCAGGGTGGCCAGGGTGATGATCAGCGCCAGCGTGGCCAGGATCGGCGCGCGGAAGGCGATCCCGCCCATGTCGGCCAGCTTCTCCGAGCCGCCCGAGCGCGCCGCCAGAGCAGCCACGATGAAGAACAGCGGAGCCGTGACCAGCGCGTGGTTGACCATCTGCAGCAACGCGCCCTGACCGCCGTCGGGATGCAGCGAGAAGATCCCCAGGGTGATGAAGCCCAGCTGGGCCACGCTCGAGTAGGCGACCACCAGGCGCGCGTCCGGCGTGGTGAACGCCACCACGGTGCCCCACAGGATCGAGACCAGGGCGATCAGCAGCATGATCACCTGGAAGTGCACCGCCGCGTACGGGAACAGCGGCAGCACGATCCGCAAAAAACCGTAGGCGGCGACCTTCGACAGGATCGCCGAGAACACGGCCACCGCCGGGATCGGCATCGCCTTGTAGCCGTCCGGCAGCCAGCCGTGGAACGGCACGAGCGGCATCTTGACCAGGAACGCGACGGCGAAGCACAAGAAGATCCAGGTCTGCGAGCCGTGCGAGAGGGGCAGTGCGCGCAGCGAGCTGATCGCGAAGGTGAGCGCGGTGCCGTGCTGACTGGCGGCGAGCACGCCGGTGGCGACCGCTCCCACGAGCATGAAGAACGAGCCGACCAAGGTGTAGATCACCAGCTTGGTGGTGGCACGCACGCGGTCCTCGCCGCCCCAGATTCCCGACAGGAGGAAGAACGGGATCAGCATCAGATCGAAGAAGGCCACGAACAGCGCGAGGTCTTGGGCGCAGAAGGCGCCGAGGACGCCGCTCTGGGCGAGCGCGAACAGGAAGTAGAAGACGCGCGGGCGGTCCCATTCCCGGCCGACGCACCACAGCATCGCGGCACAGAAGACGATGCAGGTCGTCACCACGAGCGCGACGTTGAGCCCGTCCAATCCGAGCTTGTAGTGGATCCCCAGCTGGGAGATCCACAGCTTGTCGGTGACGAACTGCAGACCGGAGTGGCCCAGCTTGAACCGCGCCAGGAACGACACCGCCACCCCCAGGGTGACGATGCTGTTGAGGACGGCGATGCGCCCGGCCAGTCGCGCCGGCAGCTGCCAGGCCACCAGCGCGATCGCCAGCGGCAGCCAGATGAGGATCGTGAGCGTCATCAGAAGCGGGGCACGATCAGGTCGCCTCGATCAGGAAGTAGAGGGCCACGCACCCGATGCCCACGATCATCAGGGCCACGTAGTACCGCACGAAGCCCGTCTGGGCTCGCCGAACCGCCGCCGACGCAGCCCGCACGATCCCCGTGGACGAGCCCGTGATCCCGCCGCTGATCACCGCGCGCTCCAGCACCGATTCGGTGAACCGCCCCAACCATTGCGCCGGTCGCACCACCGCGAAGTCGATCAGCTCGTCGAAGTACCACTTGCGATACAGGAAGGTGTGCAGCGCCGGGAGGCGCTCGCGCAACGAGACGGCGATGCCCGGCTTGACGACCCAGATGCGGTAGGCGATCGTGATCCCGGCCAGTCCGATGATCGCGCCGATGATCAGACCGACCCAGGCCGAGCCGGTGGACGGCTCCAGGGCGGCCAGGCGCGAGCCGGCGAACGTCGGCTCCAGAAAGCGGTTCAGGCTGGCATCGATCCCCGGGATCTGGAGCACCCCGCCCACCACCGCCAGGATCGCCAGCAGGGCCATCGGGAGCCTCATGGCCCAGTCGCGCTCGGCGATGTGATGCTCGGGGCCGGGGAAGCCGACGTCGGTGTCCTCCTCCTCGCCGGTGCCGGGGTTGAAGCCGGTCTCGGGGTGGTGCAGATGGCCCTGCTCCAGCTCGCGGGCCTCGTCGCACGGCTCGCCGAAGAACGCGCGGAAGATCATCCGGAAGGTGTAGATGCCGGTCATCAGAGCGCCGACGTACCCGAGGATCCCGAGGATCTCGAAGCCCCCGCCGCGATGATCCAGGTAGGCGATGATGTCGTCCTTGGACAGCCAGCCGGAGAACGGCGGCAGCCCCGAGAGCGCCAGGCCGCCGATGACGAAGCACAGAAACGTGAACGGCATCGCCTTGCGAAAGCCGCGCATCCTGTCCAGCGACTGCTCGCCGCCCATGGCGCTGATCAGCGAGCCGGCGGCCATGAACAGCAGCGCCTTGAAGAACGCGTGGGTCATGAGGTGAAACAGGCCGGCGCTGTAGGCGCCCACGGACACGCCCATCACCATGTAGCCGATCTGGGACATCGTCGAATAGGCGATCACGCGCTTGAGGTCCGTCTGGACGATCGCGATCGTGGCTGCTATCAGCAGCGTCGCACAGCCCATGATCGCCCCGACGTCGGCCGCCGTGGTGGCCACCTCGAACAGTGGGTGCATGCGGGCGATCAGGTACACGCCCGCGGTCACCATCGTGGCGGCGTGGATCAGCGCCGAGACCGGCGTGGGTCCCTCCATCGCGTCCGGGAGCCAGGTGTGCAGCGGCACCTGGGCGGACTTGGCGGCTGCGCCGACCAGCAACAGCAGGCAGCCGGCAACCAGATCGGTGCTGTTGTGGTGAAACACGTGGGGCACGGCATGGAAGGTCTTGACGAAGTCCAGCGTGCCGGTGTGGCGAAGGATGAAGAACGTGCCCAGCACCAGTCCGACGTCGCCCAGCGTGTTGATCACGAAGGCCTTGATCCCGGCGGAGGTGGCGGTCGTGCGCCGGTACCAGAACGAGATCAGGAAATAGGAGGCGGCGCCCACGAACGCCCAGCCGACGATCAGCAGCACGAAGTTGCCGGCCAGCACCAGCAGCAGCATCGAGAACACGAAGAAGTTCAGGTACGCGAAGAAACGCGCGTAGCCGCGATCGGACTTCATGTAGGCGACCGAGTAGATGTGGATCAGCGTCGAGACGCCGGACACGACCAGCACCATGAAGATCGACAGCGGATCGACGAGGATCGAGAGCTTGGCGTCGAGCCCGGTGGAGGCCGCATAGTTCCACAGCGAGGAGGTCAGCTCGCGGTGGCCCTCGGAGTTGCCCAAGAGCGAGATGAGAGCCCCCACCGACGCGGCGAACGACAACCCGATCGCCAGCGCGGCGAGCCACCCCGCCGCGGTGCCCGACAGTCGCCGATGGCCGACGCCGACCAGCGTCATCCCCACCAGCGGGAACAGCAGGATCAGCCAGCCGAACGTCGTTGCGGTCATCCGCGCAGCTCGTTGAGCTCGTCGACGTTGACCGCCATCTGCCGTCGGTAGATGGCCACGATCAACCCCAGACCAACCGTCACCTCACAGGCGGCCACGACGAGGACGATCAGTGCGAACACCTGGCCGTCCTGGCTGCCCCACATACGGCTGAAGGCCACCAGCGCCAGGTTGGCGGCGTTGAGCATCAGCTCCAGGCAGAGCAGGATGACCAGCGGATTGGGCCGCACGAGCACGCCGAGCGCGCCGATGCAGAAGATGATCGCCGAGACGACCAGGTACCAGCCGATGGCCACCTACCAGCCCCCCTCGTTGGGCTCGCGGGTGCCGGCCACCCCGAGCGGCTCGGTCTGCTGGTCGGCCTCGGGGTCGGTCCCGGCACCGGCGCGCAGCCCGGCGGCCTCGGCCATCGTGCCGGTGAACCGCGAGCGCGACGGCTGGAACAGGGGGTTGACCTCGTCCTCCTCCTCGAGCCCCCTGCGGCGGCGCGCCAGCACCACGGCGCCGATCGCCGCCACCAGCAGCAGCAGCGAGGCGAGCTCGAACGGGAACAGGTAGGTGGTCAGGAACTGCTGCCCGATCTGGCGGGGGGTGCCGAAGCCGGGGATGTAGGGCGCGCCCTTGCCGGAGATCCCCTTCAGCGTCGAGCCCAGCATCGCTATGCACAGCTCAACCGCCAGGGCCAGCCCGAACAGGGGGCCGAGCACCTTCAGGGCGCCGCCGGGACTGTGCAGCGGCTCGTCGGCGCCGCCCACATAGGCGACCACGAACACGTACAGCACCATCACCGCGCCGGCGTAGACCACCACCTGTGCCGCGGCCACGAACTCGGCTCGCAGCAGCAGGAACAGGGCCGCCAGCGAGATCAGATGGCCGACCAGCGCCAGCACGCTGTAGAACGGGTTGCGCACCATGACCACGGCAACCGCGCCGGTGATGGCGCCGATCGCGGCCAGGAAGAACAGGACCTGAGTCACCTGCTCACCCCTACTCGCCCTCCTGCCTCAACGGGGTGCGCTCGATCGCCTCCGCGAGCAGCATCTCCTTGGTGAAGATCAAATCCGAGCGGGTGTAGTCCGACATCTCGTAGTCGTGGCCCATGGTGATCGCGTCGAACGGGCACGCGACCTCGCAGTAGCCGCAGAAGATGCATCGGCTGAGGTTGATTTCATAGACGGCGGCGTAGCGCTCGCCCGCGGAGATGCGGTTCTCCGGCGTGTTCTCGGCCGCCACGACGCGGATGCAGTCGGCTGGACAGGCGGCCGCACACAGCGAGCAGCCGACGCACTTCTCCAGCCCGGTGTCCTCGAAGCGGTGCAGCTTGTGGCGCCCGCGGAAGCGCGGATACACCGGAGTCTTCTCCTCCGGGTACTGGATCGTCGTCGGTCCCTCGACGATGCGCCCGAAGGTCGTCTTCAGCCCGCGAAGCGTCTCGCCGAAGACACGGTAGGCGCCGCGCACCGGGCCGCCGCCGGGATGCCGCATCACCTCGATGACGTCGGAACTTGGGTCATAGGGCGTCATGAGTCAACTCCAAGCGGTCAGCCGACGACGAGGATCGCCGTCACGAGCAGGTTCAGGGTGGCCAGCGGCAGCAGGATCTTCCATCCGAACGACATCAGCTGGTCGTAGCGCAGGCGCGGCAGGGTGGCGCGCACCCAGATGAAGAAGGTGATCACGAGCATCATCTTGGCGAGCACGATGAAGGGGTCGACCCAGCCGGGCGGGTGCGATCCCGAACGGCATCAGCCATCCACCGAAGAACAGCGTCACCGCGATCCCGGAGACCACGATCATGTTGGTGTACTCGGCGAACAGGTAGGCGACGAAGGCCGTGCCGCCGTACTCGGTGAAGTACCCGCCGACCAGCTCGGCGTCGGCCTCCACGAGGTCGAAGGGCGCGCGGTTGGTCTCCGCGAACGACGCCGTCATGAAGATCAGAAAGCCCGCGAACTGGGGGATGAAGTACCACATGCCCGCCTGCGCGTGAACGATGCCGGTGAGCGACAGCGTGCCCGAGGTGATCAGCACGCCGACCAGCGCGAGCCCCTGGGAGACCTCGTAGGAGATCAGCTGGGCGGCGCCGCGCATCGCCCCCAGGAACGAGTACTTGGAGCCCGAGGCCCAGCCCCCGAGCATGATCCCGTAGAACGAGATCCCGCCGAAGGCGAACACGTACAGCGGACCCACCGATACGTCGATCCCGTACAACCCGACGCGCTGGCCGAAGACGTGCTGCACGTTGCCGAAGGGCACCAGGGCAAGCGAGGCGACCGCGGTGAGGATCGCGATCATCGGCGCGATGCGGAACAGGGAGCCGACCGACGTGGTGGGCCGGAAGGGCTCCTTGACGGCGAACTTGACGATCTCGGCCAGCGGCTGCATCAGTCCGAACGGGCCGACGCGGTTGGGCCCGTAGCGGCCCTGGAAGCGGCCCAGGAGCTTGCGCTCGTAGACGATGATCACCGGCAGGACCGCGAAGATCACGCCGAAGATCACCAGCGCCTTGACGATCTGCACCCACCACGGCTCGAAGTAGTTGACCAGTCCGAAGATGCTCAAACCTTGCGCACCTCGATCAACGGCTCAGACAGCGTGTTGGCCGAAGCGACGGCGATCCCGTCGGCGAGGAACGCGCTGCCCGGCGGGACGCCGGTGCGCAGGATCGCGGTGGCCGCCAGCTCCGTCCCGTTCTGAGCGACCAGGACCTGGTCGCCGTGGCGGATATCCAGGCGCCGCGCGTCCTCGGGCGAGAGCTCGACCTGCTGGTGGGGCGTCAGGTACTTGAGCGCGGGCGAGACCTCGACCTCGGGTGAAGCCCAGATCGGCCGGTAGGTGCCCAGGCGCAGCGCCCCGTTGGAGACCGCGTGCGACTCAGTGTGCTTCACCGTCGGCAGCCCCAGGCCGATCGAGATCTCGTCACCGCCAGCGAGCGCGCGTGCCTGTGGGCGCTCCGGCCAGCGCACGCCGTGACCGGCGATCTCCTCCAGCGTGATCCCCTCGTAGACGGGGACGGCGGCCACCAGCTCATCGAAGACGGCGGAGCTGCGGGCGAAGTCCAGCTCCAGGCCGCAGCGGGCGGCCAGCTCGGTCAGCACCGCCCATCCGGGTTTGACGTCGCCGGGGTGGGCGATCGCGATCCGCAGCCGCTGCAGGCGCCCGTCCGGGTGGGTGACGGTGCCGTCCTTCTCGGCGTGCGACTCGGCGGGAAAGACCACGGTCGCGTGCTCGCGCAGGCCCTCGGTGAGCACGGAGGCGTGGGCCACCACCACGGCGGCGGAGTGCAGCGCGCGTTGCCACAGCGCCCGTTCGGGCTCGTCGCGGATCGGGTCGGTCTGCATCAGGTACAGCGCGGTCAACTCGCCGGCCGCGGCAGCGGCGCCGATCTCGGCGCTGCTGCGGCCGGGGTAATCGAGGCTCGCGTAGCCGGGACCGGCGTCGGGCACCGCGCCGGCCTCGCGCAGCCCGCGGCCGTTGGCGCCCGAGGGGATCATCAGCAGCCCCGCGCCCGAGTGGTCCTCAAGCTCCAGCTCCTGGGCGATCCGCAGCAGCGCCGCGGCAGCGGGCTGGCCGATCCGCTCGCTCCAGACGATCACCACGTCCTTGCCGCCGTCGCGCAGGAGGCCGGTCAGCGCCGCGCTCTCCTCGCTGGTCGCCTCGCCGCCGCGCAGCAGCCGCTCGATGCCGGCCAGCAACTCGTGCTCCTCGCCGGGAGCGCAGCGGAGCACCTGTTGGGCGTTGCGGTCAAGCGTGCTGGGGCGCGAGCTGGCGATCGCCAGCTTGACCCCGTTGCGCCGCACCCCTTTGCGAATCCGCAGGTCCAGGATCGGCGCGTCGTCCACGGGCTCGCAGCCGACCAGCAGCACCGTGTGCGCGAACTCCAGGTCGGTGACGCCGGCCTGCAGGCCCGGCGCCGCCAGCGCGCGGCTGAGCGAGGCGCCCACGCCGGAGGCGCCACGGGAGTCGATGTCGTTGGAGTCCAGGCCGTCGCGCAGCAGGCGCTGCAGGATGAAGCCCTCCTCGTTGGAGGCCTGCCCTCCTACGAGCGCGCCGATCCTGCCCTTGTGCTTGGCGATCACAGCGGCCGCCTCCAGCGCCCGCTCCCAGGAGACCTCGCGTAGCTCGCCGCCGTCGCGGACCAGCGGCCGCGTGATGCGCTCATCGACGTGTATCGCCTGGTAGGCGAAGCGGCCCTTGTCGCACAGCCAGCCGTCGTCGACCTCGGGGTTGTCGCGGGCCAGCACCCGGACAACGCGCTCGTCGCGCACGGTGAAGGTGACGTTGCACTGGGCCGGGCACAGGGTGCAGATGCCGGCGCCGTCCTCGATGTCCCACGGCCGTGCCCGGAAGCGATACGGCTGAGAGGTCAGCGCGCCCACCGGGCACAGCTCGATGATGTTCCCGCTGAAGGGCGCCACGTACGGGTGCCCGTCATGGGTGGCCACGAACGTGTGCGCGGCGCGCTCGGCGAAGATCAGCTGGTAGTCCTCGGAGATCTCCTGGGAGAAGCGCACGCATCGGTAGCAGAGGATGCACCGCTCGCGGTCGATCGCCACGAGCGGGGAGAGGGCCAGCGGCTTGACGAAGTGGCGCTTGGGCTCGATGAAGCGCGACCGGCCCAGGCCCCAGCCGAACGTGATGTCCTGCAGCGGGCACTCGCCGCCCTTATCGCACACCGGACAGTCGAGCGGGTGGTTCACCAGCAGGAACTCGACGATCGCGTTCTGGGCGTGGCGCACGCGCTCGGTCTGGGTGTGCACCACCATCCCGTCCTTGACCGGCGTCGAGCACGACGTCTGCAGCTTGGGGATGCCCTCGACCTCCACCAGGCACATGCGGCAGGCGCCGACCGGGTTGCCGAGCTTGGGCTCGTAGCAGAAGTAGGGGATCTCGACGTCGGCCTGCTTGGCGGCGTCGACCAGCATGGCGCCCTCGATCGCCTGCACCTCGCGGCCGTCGATGGTCAGCTGGATCGTCTTGCGCTCTGGGCGTGGCATGGCTGTCGGTTGCTGGGCGAGAGGCGGGGGTCAGTGAACGGGCAGCGGACCGGCGAGCTCGTCGGCCACTCCCAGCGGCACGACGTCATCCAGCTCGGCCCCGCCTGAGCGCTCGCGTGCGGCTTCGATCTCGGCCTCGAGCTCAGCGCGGAACTTCTCCACCATCGATCCGATCGGCATCGCCATCGCGTCGCCGAGCACGCACAGGCAGTTTCCGATGATCTGCTCCTGGACCGAGGCCATGATGTCGAGGTCCATCGGCGTCGCCTCGCCGGTGTAGATCCGCTCGACCATCTTCTGGGTCCAGTTGGTGCCCTCCCGGCAGGGGACGCACTTGCCGCAGGACTCGTGCGCGTAGAACTTGGCCACCTTGAGCATCGTGTCCAGCACGCGGCGCGACTCGTCGCAGACGATGATCGCGCCCGAGCCGAGCATCGTCCCCGCCTTGGCGAGGCTGTCGAAGTCGTAGGGGATGTCCAGGTCGTCGCCCGTGAGCACCGGCGAGCTGGAGCCGCCGGGGAACCAGAACTTGACCGCCTTGCCGCTCGGGGGACCGCCGGCCAGGCCGTAGATGATCTCTCGTGACGGGGTGCCCAGCTCGACCTCGTAGTTGCCCGGTCGCCTGACGTCGCCGGAGATCGAGACCAGCTTGGTACCCGATGAATTCTCCACGCCGATCTTGGCGTAATCCGCGCCGCCCATGCGGATGATCGTGGGCATCGTGGCCAGGGTCTCGACGTTGTTGATCAGCGTCGGGCCGGCGTACAGCCCCTCGATCGCCGGGAAGGGCGGCTTCAGGCGCGGGTTGCCGCGCTTGCCCTCCAGTGAGTCCAGCAGGCCCGTCTCCTCGCCGCAGATGTAGGCGCCCGCGCCGCGATGCAGCACCAGCGACACCGACACCCCGCTGTCGAGGATGTTCTCGCCGATGTAGCCGGCCTGCGCCGCCTCGGCGATCGCGGCCTCGAGGATGTCGGCCTGCAGCTGGTATTCGCCCCGGATGTAGATGAACGAGCGGGTGATGCCGCCGGCGTAGGCGGCGATGACGATGCCCTCGATCAGCATGTGGGGGCTCTTCTGCATCAGCTCGCGGTCCTTGAAGGTGCCCGGCTCGGACTCGTCGGCATTGCACACCAGATACTTGTCCATATCGCCCTTGGGCAGAAACGAGATCTTGCGTCCTGCCGGGAAGCCCGCCCCGCCGCGGCCGCGGATGTTGGCGTCCATCAGCTGGGAGAGCACGTCATCGCGCGGCATGCTCAGCGCCTTGCGCAGCGACTCGTAGCCGCCCCGGCGCTGGTAGACGTCCAGCGTGTTGAGCCCCGGTTCGTCGATGTTGTCGAAGAGAAGCTTCCTCATGTGTCGTCCCTGGGTTGCTCGGGTGCAATCTCGATCGGCGCCGACGGCCCCGGGCGGTCGGTCCGCGCCTCGGCGGCGGGCAGGCCGACGGTGTCGGCCCGGTCGGGGTGGTCGGGCGTGGCGAACTCCTGCTCCGGGCCGTCGGGCGCGGGCTGGTCGGTGTCGACCGAGCGGCGGTAGCGGATCTGCTTCTCCGGCAGGACCGGCCGTCCGGCTCGCAGGTCCTCGACGATGCGCGCGGCGTCGTCGAGCTCCAGCGGCCCCACGTACTCCCCGTTGACAGAGGCCATCGGCGCGATGTCGCACGCGCCCAGGCACTCGAAGGCCGCCACGTTGACGTCCTCGCCCCGAGCGGCCGCGACCATCGCCTCGTGGAACTCGTCGGCGCCCAGCAGCGAGCACGAGATGTTCGTGCACACGAACACGTCGTTGGTCGGCTTGGGCGTCATCTTGAACATGTCGTAGAAGCTGGCCACCGACGTCAGGTAGGCGGGGGTCAGCTGCATGACCGTCGCCACCTGCGCGATCGCCACCGGCGAGCACCAGCCGTGTACGCGCTGGGCGGCATGCAGCGCGGGGATCGTCGCCGAGCGGCGGTCCGGATACTTGGCCATCGCGGCCTCGATCTCCTGCCGCAATCCGGCCGGCACCGAGACGTCGGCCGGGTCGGGGATCGTGGCGGGAGGCTTGCTCAGGTCGGCGGCCTCGTCCCAGCCGGGGACGCGGGAGCCGTGCGCGAAGCGCGGGACCGGCCGGTAGCCGGGGTCCCGTCCCTCGCCGCGGCGCTCCTGCAACGCGGCCGTGTGGTCGCGGTCAGGGCGTGGCGGACTCATCGGTCGATCCCTCCGAGGATCGGATCGAGCATCGCCAGCGTGGCGATCAGGTCGGCGATATAGGCGTCGCGGACCATCGGCGCCAGCGCCTGCAGGTGCACGAAGCTCGGATCGCGCATGTGCACGCGCGCCGGCTTGCCCGAGCCGTCGGCGAGCACGAAGCAGCCCAGCTCGCCGCGCGGCCCCTCGATCGGGTAGTAGGTCTCACCCGGCGGCACGCGGAAGCCCTCGGTGACGAGCTTGAAGTGGTGGATCAGGGCCTCCATGCTCGTCGCCAGCTCGTGCCGCGGCGGCAGGGCGACCTTGCGGTCGGTGGTGATGTGCGGTCCCTCGGGCAGCCCCTCCAGCGCCTGGGAGATGATCTTCACCGACTCGTAGAGCTCGGCGTGGCGCACGCGATAGCGGTCGTAGTTGTCGCCCACCGTGCCGACCGGGATCTTGAACTCGAAGTGGTCATAGCTGGAGTAGGGGGCGGCCTTGCGCAGGTCCCAGGGGTTGCCGGCGGCGCGCAGCAGCGGGCCGGTCACGCCCAGCTTGAGCAGCGTCTCCTCGTCCAGCGCACAGGTGCCCTGCAGCCGCTCGAGCACGATCTGGTTCTTCTCCAGCAGGTCCGCATACTGATCGGCGCGCGTGGGCATATCGGCCAAAAAGGCCCGCAGCTTGGCCGCGAAGCCGCGCGGGATGTCCTCGAACACGCCGCCGACCTGGATGTAGCGCGTGTGCATCCGCTGGCCGGAGGACATCTCGAACAGGTCGAGGATCTTCTCGCGCTCGCGGAAGCAGTACCAGAACATCGAGATCGCACCCAGATCCAGCGCGCTCGTGCCCAGCCACACCAAGTGGGACATGATCCGGTTGAGCTCGAGATGGATGACGCGCAGATACTGCGCGCGCGGGGGAACCTCGACGCCGAGCAGATCCTCCACCGCGCCGCAGAACGCCATCGCGTTGAAGTAGTAGCTCAGGTAGTCCATCCGCTCGATCACCGGGATGACCTTCCAGTAGGACTTGGCCTCGGCGGTCTTCTCGATCCCGGTGTGGACGTAGCCGACGATCGGCTTGATATCGCGCACGACCTCGCCCTCGAGCGTCGCGATCAGCCGCAGCACC
The DNA here is from genome assembly GCA_963831015.1 of uncultured Solirubrobacteraceae bacterium. Classification (GTDB taxonomy): domain Bacteria; phylum Actinomycetota; class Thermoleophilia; order Solirubrobacterales; family Solirubrobacteraceae; genus Palsa-465. Next base: position 90,825 of record CAWHOM010000002.1, read on the forward strand.
CCGTGCGTCGCCGGGTGATGGGGGCCGATGTTGAGCGTCAGCAGCTCGTGGGACTGTCCCTGGCCCGCCGACTCGGCGGTGTAGGTGATCGACTCCTCGCGCTTGCGGTACTCGGCGGTGTCCAGCGCCATCACTGCCACTTCCCGTAGGACTTCTGTTCGTTGAACGTGAACAGCACCGGCTCGCCGCCGATCGGGTAGTCCCGGCGCTGGGGGAAGCCCTCGAAGTCCTCGGGCATCAGGATGCGGCGCAGATCTGGATGGCCTTCGAATACCACGCCGAACATGTCGTACACCTCGCGCTCGGGGAATTCGGCGCCCGGGTGCAGCTTGGTGACCGTCGGCATCCGTGGATCCTCGGTGGAGACGCGGGCCTTGACCGTGATCCGGTCGACCGCCTTCATGTCCATCAGCTCGTAGAGGACGCCCAGCCGCGGCTCCTCGGGGTAGTAGTCGACCCCGTGCAGGCTGGCCAGGAACGTGTAGCCCTTGGCGTGGAGCTTCTGGAGGATCTCGGGAACATGCTGCGGCGCCGCCAGCAACGTGGCTCGGTTGCGCTGGAAGTCAGTGCCGAGGATCGACTCGGCGTTGGCGTCGCGGAGCTCGTGGGCCGTCAGCTCGAGGCCCGTGGCGTCAGGCACCGGCGGTGTCCCCTCCCGGGAACACGTTGATCGCGCCGTCGCTCGTGCTCTCGCCGCCGGAGACTCGGTCCCCACCCACCCCCAGGACCTCTTCGGTGCCGACGGCCTCGTAGCGTTCGCGCCAGCCGTCGGGCTCGTGGCCGTGGATCTTGTCGCGCAGGCGGAGGATTCCGTGCATCAGCGCCTCGGGGCGCGGGGGACAGCCGGGCACGTGCACGTCGATCGGCATGAACTTGTCCGAGGGCACGAGCGCGTAGTTGTTGAACACGCCCATCGACGAGCAGCAGGCGCCCATCGAGATCGCCCACTTGGGCTCGAGCATCTGGTCGTAGATGCGACGGATCACGGGGGCCATCTTCACCGACACGCGGCCCGACAGGATCAGCAGGTCGGCCTGACGCGGCGAGGCGCGAAACGCTTCCCAGCCAAAGCGCGCGATGTCCATCCGGGCGCCCACGATCGTCATCATCTCGATCGCGCAGCAGGCCAGCCCGAACGTCATCGGGTACAGCGAGTTGCCCTGCGACCACGAGACCGCCTTCTCCACGGTCGTGGTCATGATGCTCTTCTCGACATAGCGCTCGAGCGCCTCGCCCTCCAGGTCGCCGCGCAGCAGATCGCGCGACAGGAGCTGGCGGGCACGGAAGTCTGCGGGATCCGATCCCGTTGCCGCCCCGCCGATCGGCTCTCGCTTTATTTCCATTCCAGCGCTCCTCGGCGCCATACGTAGACGAAGGCGACCATCAGCAGGACCACGAACACAATCGTCTCGGCGAGCGCGAAACCGCCGAACGCCTTGAGCTGAACGGCGATCGGGTACAGGAAGATGACCTCGATGTCGAACAGGATGAACAGCATCGCGATCAGGTAGAAGCTGATCCCGAAGCGGAAGCCACGCTGGATCTCCGACGGCAGCCCGCACTCGTACGGGGAGTGCTTGCTCTGATCGCGCCGGTGGGTCTGCTTCCCGGTGAAGAGGTTGAGTACTCCGAAGAGTGCGCCGACGCCCCCACCGAGCAGGAGGAAGACGATCGCCGGCAGATAACTTCGGATCACAGCTCTCTTATATCACCCGAAAGCCCGGGCTTGTAACATGTTGTTACTTAGTGCGAAATGCGGCTAGGAGGTCCCGCCGCGGCGAACGGGCCCGCGGCGCGGTGCGTGACACTGGTGCAGCGATGAGGCTGGTTCACCTCGTGATCGGGATTCTGTCGGTGGCGCTGATGGGAGGCGCGGGGGCCTGGGGCGCCTGGTGTTGGTACCGCGTTAGCAGCAGCCGGCTGTTCTGGCGCCTGCTGCGCGCCGGCCAGGCGGCCGTGGTGCTGGAGCTGGCCCTCGGTGGCGTCCTCGTGCTGATGGGCCGCGCGGTGTCCGACCTGCACCTCATCTACGGGCTGCTGCCGCTGGCCATCTCGTTCGTCGCCGAGCAGCTGCGGATCGCCTCGGCGCAGATGGTCCTCGACGCGCGGGGGTTCTCCTCGGCCGCCGAGGTGGGCGAGCTGCCCGATTCAGAGCAGCGCCTGGTGGTGACCTCGATCGTCCAGCGTGAGCTGGGGGTGATGGTGCTCGCCGCGCTGGTCATCTTCGCGCTGCTCGTGCGGGCGGCCTCGACGGGGGGTTGAAGTAGCGCGAGCCGCGTCGTCTGATCACGCGCGGGCGGTGTGTGTGTCTGGGGCTGGTGGCGCTGCCTGACATCCGCCGCGTGGTCGCGCTGTGGCAGGGATACCGGGCTGACGCCCCGGGTTCGAGGACAGGCTGGCGGTCCGCGGCGCCCCACCGATCACGTTGCGCGCCGCCGGCCCGGCCCTGGAATCGTCCACGAGCGATCGGCCGCGATATGGATGTTCCCGGCGCCCCCCGCCGGAATCGTCCGTACCCGCCGAATCACGCGGTCGAGATGGTTGTTTCCAGGAGTCAGCGCTGCGTTTCGCACCCTAAGAAGCTGACCGGCCGCGCCACTTCAGCCAGCGTCGGGCAGCGAGTGGTAGCGCCCTCCGTACCAGAGCAACGGCTTGCCGTCGCCCAGGCCCATCGAGAGCACCGAGCCGATCGCGATCGTGTGGTCGCCGCCGGGGATCAGCTCCCGCAGCTCGCACGTCGCCCATGCCAGCGCGCCGTCGATCACCGGCATCCCCTCCTGCAGGCGATGGGGGACGCCGTCGAGCTTCTCGGCCTCCGGCAGCTTGGAGGCGAACACGCGGGCCAGGTCTCGCTGGTCGGCCGCCAGCAGGTTCAGCGCGAAGCGGCCCGCCTCGCGCACGATCGGCAACGTGCGGGCCTGGTTCTCGAAGCACACCAGGGCCAGCAGTGGGTCGAGCGACAGCGAGCACAGCGCGTTGGCGGTCATCCCCCCGGAGCTGGCCTCCCCGGCACTGGTGACCACCGCCACGCCGGTGGCAAAGCGGCCGAAGACCTCGCGGAACAGCTCTTGATCGAACTCCATGGCCGGATTCTTATAGCGTTCCGTGTCGGTGCGGACGACGGGGGCCTAGAGACCCCGGCGCCGGCACCTCTGGTTGCCGCCGTAGGAGGACGCTCGCGCATGTGTTGCTATGAGGGCGAGCGTCGCAAAGCCGGCGCCGGGGATGTCGCTGTTTTCGGCGCCCCGCGCCCGGCTCCTGCCGGCTTCGCAACATCCGTCACAAGTGATGTTCATCGCACCTTTAACGTGCCGTAGGCCCCGAGGGCCTGGTCGGACAGGATCGTGGAGGACATCAGGTACCGGCCCGGGCTGAGGCTGGTCACCAGGTCGGTGGTCTGGCCCGGCGCGAGCGGCTCGGTGGCCGCCGCCTGATGGCCGTCGCGGGTGATCACCAGGTCATGGGTCAGCCGGCCGTAGTTGTGCACCACGAGCGTCATTGTCCCTGAGCTGGTCTGCACGGCCTGCGGCGTCACCCGGTACTCGTTGAGCGCGATCTGGAGGGATCCGCCCGACCCGACGTGGGCCACGTGGCCACAGCCGGCGACGGCCAGCGCGAGCAGTGCCGCCGTCAGCGAGCTCCGGGGTGAGGGCCTGCCCAACACGGGACGTCATTATGATCTCCGTCCGATGAGCCGGTTGGCGAAGATCCTGGCGCTCGCGGCGGCCTGTGCCGTGCCCTGCCTGACGGCGGCCTGCGGTACCGAAAAGATCCAGGTGGCGAAGTCCCAGGGGCCCGTCTACACGGGCGCGGTGCTGTTCTCGCAGCGTTGCGCGGGCTGTCACACGCTGAACGCCGCCGGCACCCACGGATCGGCGCCCAACGTCCGCACCGCGCAGGCCATCAGCGGCCCCAACTTCAACGTCCGCTGCGAGCGGCCGATCACGCGCGTGCTCTACGCGATCGAGAACGGCGGGTTCTCCGGCGCCTACATGCCGCAGAACATCGTGGTCGGCCAGGACGCCCAGGATGTCGCGAAGTTCGTGGCCACCTACGCGGGCAGCCTCGCCCCCAAGCTCACGGGCGTGGTGAGCTGCGATAACAAGCCGGTCGGCAGGTTGCCCCAGCCCGGACAGACCACTGCGCCGGCAACCAACGGCCCCACGGCCAACACGGGGAGCGCCACGCCGAAGAGCAGCAGTCCCAGCCAGGGCGCAGGGAACGGCGCCGCCGGCGGCGGCGGCGGCTGATCCACCGGCGGGCGAGCGATGCTCGACATCAGGCTGATCCGCCGAGACCCCGACGGCGTCATCGCGGCTCTCTCGCGTCGCGGGCCGCAGGCCGCCGGAGCGATTCGCGCGCTGCTGGAGCTCGATGAGCGCTGGCGCGAGGTGAACACCCAACTGGAGCAGTTGCGCTCCGAGCAGAACCAGGCCTCCAAGGCGCTCCGGGGCGCGCCGGACGAGAACCAGCGCGCGCAGCTGGCCGAGCTGGCGGCGCGCGGGCGCGCTCTCTCCGATGAGGAGACCGCCCTGCGCGCGCAGCGCAACGCCGCGCTGGCGGCCCTGCCCAATCTGCCCGCGCCCGAGGCCCCCGACGCCGACGAGGTGCTGCGCGAGGTGGGGGAGCGGACCCCCGAGGGGCGCGACCACCTGGAGCTGGCGGGCGAGCGGATCGACATCGAGCGTGGGGCCCGGCTCTCAGGCTCGCGCTTCGCCTATCTGCGCGGCGAGCTGGTGATGCTCGAGCTTGCGCTCGTGCGCTACGCGATGGACAAGCTGATGGCCGAGGGCTTTGAGCCGGTCATCCCGCCGGTGCTGGTTCGGGAGCACGCCCTCTACGGCACCGGCATGCTCCCCGACACCGAGCAGCAGATCTATCAGCTGCCCGAGGACGAGCTGTACCTCGCCGGCACCTCCGAGGTGGCGCTGGCGTCGCTGCATCGCGAGGAGACCCTCGCCGCCGACCAGCTGCCGCGCCGCTACGCGGGCTTCTCCAGCTGCTTTCGCCGTGAGGCCGGCGCCGCCGGCAAGGACACGCGCGGGATCTTCCGCGTGCACCAGTTCGACAAGGTCGAGATGTTCAGCTTCATCGAGCCCGATCAGGCGGCGGCCGAGCACGAGCGGATGCTGGCCATCGAGGAGTCGATCATGCGGGAGCTCGAGATTCCCTATCGGGTGGTGGCGATCGCCGTCGACGACCTCGGGGCCTCCGCGGCGTTGAAGTACGACATCGAGGCGTGGCTGCCCGGCCAGGGTCGCTACCGCGAGCTCACGTCGACCTCGAACACCACCGACTATCAGGCCCGACGCCTGGACGTGCGCTATCGCCCTGCCGATGGACGGCCGGCGCATCTGTACACGCTCAACGGCACGGCGGTGGCCGTCGGGCGCACGATCATCGCCCTGCTGGAGAACGGCCAGCAGCCGGATGGCTCGGTGATCCTCCCGGCGGCGCTGCGCGGCCTCGGCGCGCCGGAGGTGCTGGCCTCGGCGCTCTCCTAGAGAGCCGCGCTAGTCCGACGTGACGGCGTGCAACGCCCGGGGGCGCCCGCCGTCAAGCACGACCAGCGCTGCCCGCGGGGGTCCGCAGGTGGCGATCCGAGCGCGCATCCGCACGCCGAAGGTGTTCCAGGGACGCACGACGGCGCGCCCCGTGTCCGGGTCCTGGCCGTCGGCGGCCTGGGCGATCGTGGCCGCGAACCCGACGCGGCCCTGGGCCTCCGCATCGGCGGGAACCAGCAGCGCGGAGACGGGTTGGTTGATGGCCTGCTCCTCGCTCATGTCCAGCAGCGACTGGGCCTCCCGTGACATCGCCTGGACGAGCAGCGCGGAGTCGACCACCAGGAAGGCATCACGGCTGTCGGGGACGGCATCCTCGCGGGCCTCCAACAGCAGTCCGAGCCCGCACGAACTGCAGACCCGGGCGCTGGGCGCCGGGGCCGATCCAGTCGGCGAGGGGGCCGCGCAATGACCACAGAACCACTGCCAAGGAACGGCAGTATCGATCCTGCCTGCAACTAGTCGTAGCGCTGGTCTTGGCGTCATTAAGTCTGGGTCTCTACCGGGAATGACGAGCCTCCCCGCCCGCACTTCCGGTTGGCGAAAGTCTAGATACTCATCGTCGGCAGCGCAAGGATCTTTACGTGTTAATCGATCTGTCGACTGATGGGCATTGTTCGCGATGCGAACGACCGCGCGATGTGCGGCACGCGAGTCCGGGCGTCGCAGGCCCAGTGCCCGCGGGGGTTGTCGCGCTCCATCGACGGCAGCGCCGGCCGCGAGGGCGACGTAACGGAGAGGGGGGGATTCGAACCCCCGAACGAGGTTGACCCCCGTTACGCGATTTCCAATCGCGCCCGTTCAGCCGCTCCGGCACCTCTCCGGGAGTCCGACAGCGTAGCGCCGCTACTGGCCCACCCCGCGACTCCGTTGCGCCGGCGGCTGCAATGGACTCACACAACCACTAGATCTGCCAGCGGCCATCGCGCAGCAGCGGGACTTCCCGGCCGTCATGCAAGGTGCCGGTGACCGCCACCTCGTTGCCGCCGATCATGAAGTCGGTGTGGATCTTGGAGCGGTTGACACGAGGATGCTCGTCCTCGGAGCTGACGCCCTGCAGATAACCGTGGCCCAGCGCGATGTGGCTGGCGGCGTTCTCATCGAGCAGGGTGTCGTAGAAGACGGTCCCCAGCGGGCCGATGCGGCCCTCGCGGTCGACCAGCGCCACTTCGCCGAGCCGGGCCGCGCCGTCGTCGATCTCGATCATCCCGCGCAGCACCTCGGCGCCCTCGTCGGCCTCGATGGACACGGCACGACCCGCCTCGAAGGTGACCTTGAGTCCGGTGATCGTGGTGCCGGCCGTGAACAGCGGCTTGGTGGCGGCCACCGTTCCGCTCACGCGCTCGGGGTCGGGGGTGGTGAACACCTCCTCGGTGGGAAGGTTGGGGCGCGAGTCGATCCCGTCCACGGTCTCGAAGTCGGCGGCGACCCATTGGCCGGACGGCAGCAGCCCGATCCGCAGGTCGGTCCCCCGGCCCTCGAAATGCAACTCGTCGAGGTCGAGCTCGTCGAGCCGCGCGGCGACGCTCGTGAGCTGCGCCAGGCGCGCCGTCCAGGCGGCGTGCGGGTCGGGCTCGTCGAGGCGGCAGATGTGGGCGATCTCGCCCCACAGCCGGGCAAGCGCCGCCTCCGGGCTCCAGCCGCGGGTGCACGAGCGTCGCCCACGCCGGAGTGGGGCAGGGGACGATCGTCCAGTTGGTGCTGCGATCGTTGACGAGCTTCATCGACTCGGGCACCCGGGGCAGCTGGTCCAGAGCGATCAGCTCGGGATCGATGCCGTCAAGCGCGCGGGGGGCGCTGGGTCCCGAGAGGCCGATCCGTGCGCATCGCAGGTCGCCGAGCTCCAGGACCCGCTCGCCGATCCATGGTGGGACGAAGCTCAGCGACTCGCGGTCGGCGTGCAGCGCCCGGGCGCGCTTGAAGTACGGGTCGAACACCGATAGATCGACGAACTTGGCGCCTGCCGCGTAGGCAGCCTCGGCGATCGCGCGGGCCAGCGCCTCCTTGCCCGGCTCGGAGGAGATGGCCACGATCTGGCCGGGCTGTACGTTGGCGCCGAGCCCGACGGCAAGCTGTGCCAGGGCGGCGGTGTAGGTCTCGATGTCGCTCATCGCTGTGTCCTGCCCGTACGGTACGCGGCACAACCCTCCCGGCCCCGGCGGGGCTACGGACGGCTGCGCCAGTGGGGGATCGCGAGCGCGATCAGCCGCAGCTGCTTCTCGGCCAGCTTGGCGATCTGCGCCTGTCGCTCCGGGGTGAGCGCATCCGGGCCGGTGCCCCAGTTGGAGGCCTCGAGCATCGCGTCGATCGTGGCGATCATCGTGTCGACGAACATCCCGGCCAGCATCTGCAGGTCGCCGGTCGTCCACTCGCGCAGGATCGGGAAGCGCGCCAGGTCGGTGGCCAGTTCGGACGCGAACAGCCGCGTCTCGGCGCGGATCGCGTGGCGCAGGACCACGTTGCCCGAGGCGCGCGCATGCGTGATGAAGGCGAAGTGGCGCCGGTGCTAGACGCACGTGGTCGACGAGGATCGCCACCGAGCGCGCGATCAGGTGGGCGGGATCGGCGCGACGCGCCTCGTCCTCTCGCGCCTGGCGCAGCATCTCGCGCAGCGTCTGCACCGACTCCTCCACGAGCGCCAGCCCCAGCTCGTCCATGCTGGCGAAGTGGCGGTAGAAGGCGGCGGGGACGACGCCCGCCGCGCGGGTGACGCGTCGCAGGCTCAGCGAGTCAAAGCCGATCCCGGCCTCCAGCTGCTCCAGCGCGGCGTCGAGCAGCGCCCGACGGGTCTCGGAGCGGCGTTGCGCCTGCGAGCGCCGGGGGTGCGAGGAGCGGGCCGAGGAGCGTCCGCTGGGGTGTGTACGTCTGTTCACGCTCATTGTGTGAAGCTGGTCACAGGTGGCCATCTGGCCCTTGACCTCGGGGCAGCATACGGGAAGATACTTGGTGAACGACTCGTACACTAAGTTTCGAAAGGAGCTGAGGAGATTTGAGATCCGCCACTGCCACCGCCGACCCGCCGCGCGCCAGCGTCACCCAGCGGCTGCTGCGCTCGCCGGTCGTCGACCTGCTGCTCGGCCCGCATGGAGTGGACCGCTACCTGGAGCTGATCCATCCCCGGCTGACCGTCACCGACGCCCGCGCCGAGGTGATCGCCGTGCGTCGCCAGACGCCGCCGCAGCGTGACCCTGACCCTGCGCCCCAACCGAGCCTTCAGCGGCGTCCGCGCCGGCCAGTTCGTGCGCGTCGGGGTCGAGATCGACGGCGTGCGCCGCACCCGCACCTACTCGCCGGCCGGCTCGGAGCATGCTGCCGGTCGCGAGCTGGAGCTGACCGTCACCGAGCATCCCGGCGGCACCGTGTCGCCGTACCTGGTTCGTCACGCCCGGCCGGGGATGCTCGCTGCACCTCGGCCAGGCGCAGGGCGAGTTCACGCTTCCCGATCCGCGACCGCGACGTCTGGTCCTGATCAGCGGCGGCAGCGGGATCACTCCGGTGCTGGCGATGCTCCGCACGCTGGCCGACGAGGAGGCCGCCGGCGATGTGACCTTCCTGCATTTCGCTCGGACGGAGGCCGACTGGCTGTACGAGGCCGAGGCGCGCGGGCTGCGCTGTCAGACGGTCGGCTACCACGCGACCCGCTCCGCGGCCAGGTCCCCGCCGTTCGCCTGACCGCGGATGCTCTGGGCCCGGTCGACGACGACACGTGGGCGGCGGTGTGCGGCCCGCCGTCGCTGATCGAGGCCGCCCGCGCAGGCGTGGAGCCGAGCGCGGCGGCCGCCCCGAGCAGCTGCTGTCGGAGACGTTCACCGCCGCCGACGCTGACGGTCACCGGCGAGGCCGCCGAGGGTACGTTGCGCTTCCTGGCGCAGCGACGCCCGGGCCTCGATCGCCTCAGGGACGCTGCTCGAGCAGGCCGAGGCCGCGGGCCTGACGCCCGCATTCGGCTGCCGGATGGGGATCTGCCGCACCTGCACCTGCCGCAAGTCGGCGGGAACGGTGCGCAATCTGATCACCGGTGAGGTCTCAGACGAAGAGGACGAGGACATCCAGCTGTGCGTGTCGGTCCCCGCTGGGGACGTCGCGCTGCAGCTCTAGAAGGACGACTGAGAATGAAAACTGACACGCACCCCACGCTGACCCCCGAACAGATCGAGGCGCTCGGCGACGAGCTCGACGAGCTGCGCGGACGGCTGGTCGCCGACCTCGGCGAGCGCGACGCCGACTACATCCGCAACGTGATCAAGGCCCAGCGGGCGCTTGAGATCGGCGGCCGCACGCTGCTGTTCGCCGGCTGGCTGCCGCCGGCGTGGCTGGGCGGCACGGCCGCCCTGGCGCTGTCGAAGATCCTCGACAACATGGAGATCGGCCACAACGTGATGCATGGCCAGTACGACTGGATGAAGGACCCGGCGCTGGACTCCAAGGCGTTCGAGTGGGACACGGCCTGCCCGGGCGACCAGTGGCGCCACTCGCACAACTACATGCATCACACCCACACCAACGTGCTGGGCAAGGACCGTGACATCGGCTACGGGATCCTGCGCATGTCCGAGGAACAGCCATGGCGCAAGCGCGATCTCGGCAATCCCGTGTACGCCACGCTGCTGGCGCTGCTGTTCCAGTGGGGAGTGGCCGCGCACGACCTGGAGGTCGAGCGGATCGAGGCGGGGGAGATCACCTTCGACGACAAGCGCGACATCCTGCGCGCGGTCTGGGAGAAGGGCCGGCGCCAGGTGCTCAAGGACTACGTCGTCTTCCCCCTGCTCGCCGGCCCGGTGGCGCCGTTCGTGCTCGCCGGCAACGCCGGCGCGAACCTGACGCGCAACGTCTGGTCGTTCATGATCATCTTCTGCGGTCACTTCCCCGAGGGGGTCGAGGAGTTCACCGAGGAGGAGGTGGAGTCAGAGACGCGCGGCGGGTGGTACCTGCGCCAGATGCTGGGCTCGGCCAACCTGACCGGCGGCCGCCTGTTCCATCTGCTCAGCGGCAACCTGTCACACCAGATCGAGCACCACCTGTTCCCGGACATCCCGGCGCACCGCTACGGCGAGATCGCCGTCCAGGTGCGCGAGATCTGCGACCGCTACGGGCTGCCGTACAACACCGGCCCGCTGCACAAGCAGTTCGGATCGGTGGTCAAGAAGATCGTCCGCCTGGCGCTGCCCGGCTCCGGGAGGCAGGCGCCGCCTTCCAGCGAGACGACCCCCGAGCAGGAGCCCGAGTTGGCGTTTGCCGCCTGAAACACGCTCTCAGCGGGCAGCGTAATCTCCGTGATACCTGTAGCGACCGATGGGAGAGAGCATGCGCGAAGGCCTGATGATGGACGACTATCCGCTGTCGTTGACCAAGGTGGTCGAGCGGGTCGAGCGGTTCAGCCCCAAGCGCGAGGTCGTCTTCCGCCGTCCCGACGGGTCGGTCGGACGGACGACGTTCGGGGCCTGCGCCGAGCGCGCCCGGCGGGTCGGGTCGGCGCTGGCCGGCCTCGGGATCGAGGAGGGGGATCCCGTGGCCACGCTGATGTGGAACCAGCCCGAGCACCTGGAGCTGTACTTCGCCGTGCCCGCCATGGGCGCCGTTCTGCACACCCTCAACCCGCGGCTGCACCGCGACGAGCTCAGCTTCATCGTCAACGACGCCGAGGACCGGGCGATCATCGTCGACGAGTCGCTGCTCGAGGTGTTCGAGAGCTTCCACGAGTCCCGGGACTTCGAGCACGTGATCGTCGTGCGCCACTCCGAGGACGAGCTGCGCGACGGCTATGCGGATTACGAGGCGCTGATCGCCGACGCCGAGCCGATGCAGTGGCCGCCCGACGACGAGCGGCGAGCCGCGGCCATGTGTTACACGTCGGGCACGACCGGACGGCCCAAGGGCGTCGTCTACTCGCACCGCTCGCAGGTGCTGCATTCGCTGGTGGCGGCCCTGCCCGACGTCAAGGACGTCTCGCGGCGCGACACGCTGCTGCCCGTGGTGCCGATGTTCCACGCCAACGCGTGGGGCCTGATCTACACGGCGGCGCTGGTCGGCGCCGGGCTCGTGCTCCCGGGCCCCAAGCTCGACGCCGAGTCGGTGCTCGATCTGCTGGCCGACGAGCATGTGACGATCACCGCCGGCGTGCCGACCGTGTGGATGGCGGTGCTGGAGGCGATCGAGGCCGACTCCGAGCGCTGGGACCTGAGCGCCCTTCGCACCCTCGTCGTCGGCGGCTCGGCCGCGCCCCAGAGCATGCTCAAGGGCTTTGACAAGCACGGGCTGACGATCGTCCACGCGTGGGGCATGACCGAGACCTCGCCGCTGGGAAGCGTGAGCCGTCCCCCGCGCGAGCTCGACGACGCCCCCGAGCAGGAGGTCTACGACTACCGCTGCCGCCAGGGAACGGCGTCGCCGTTCGTCGACATCCGAGCTCGCGGCGACGACGGCGAGCTGATCGCCTGGGACGATGAGGCGATGGGCGAGCTGGAGGTCCGCGGGCCGTGGGTGGCGCGCGCCTACCACCAGGGCCAGGGCGAGGAGAAGTTCACCGACGACGGGTGGTTCCAGACCGGCGACGTGGTCAAGATCGACGACGGGGGCAACCTGCGCATCTGTGACCGCTCCAAGGACCTGGTCAAGTCCGGCGGCGAGTGGATCTCCTCGGTCGACCTGGAGAACCTGCTGATGGCCCATCCCGACGTGGCGGAGGCGGCGGTCATCGCGATCCCCGACGACCGCTGGGGCGAGCGGCCGCTGGCCGTGATCGTCGCCCGCGAGGGCCGCGAGGTCGAGCCCGACCAGCTGCGCGAGCACCTGTCCGGGACCTACGCCAAGTGGCAGATCCCCGACCGCTTCGAGTTCATCGACGAGATCCCGCGCACGGCCACCGGCAAGTTCAAGAAGACCACGCTGCGCGAGCAGTTCGTGGAGGAGAAGGTCTAGCCGTCAGTGCTTGTGGCCGAAACCGGCCTTGCAGGACTTGTAGGCCTCGTAGAAGTTGATGCCGGCGGCGAGCGCGTGGTGGGTGCGCAGATCGAGCAGCACGCGGTGGCCGTGGTAGAGGCAGAAGACCTTGCCCGCCGTGCGCTTGCCGAGGAAGTGGTTGGCGATGTGGTGGGCGGCGATCCCGCCGACGGCATGCGAGACCGCCCCGCAGCCCTCGGCGGCCATCGCCGGAACCGCGATCACGAGCATCACCGACAGCACCGCCAAAGTGCGCCTCAGGCGTCGCATGGCTGCCGAGGGTAGCGCTCAGTCGGCGCCGAGGCGCTTCTTCTGGACCTTGCCCATCTCGTTGCGGGGCAGGTCGTCCAGCAGGTGCACCACCCGGGGGCGCTTGTGGGGCGCCAGTTGCGAGGCGACGTGGTCGACCAGCTCGCCCTCCTCGACGGTCTCGCCCTCACGAAGGACCACCCAGGCGACCACGCGCTCGCCCAGATCGTCGTCGGCCTCGCCGGTGACGGCGGCATCGGCGACCGCCGGATGCTCGCGCAACGACCCCTCGATCTCGCCGGCGCCGATCTTGTAGCCGCCTGACTTGATCAGGTCGGTGGCCCGCCGGCCGACGAGGCGGATGTAGCCGTCCGGGCGCCGGGTGGCCATGTCCCCGGTGGCAAACCAGCCGTCGCGCAGCGCCTCGGCGGTCGCGTCGGGACGGTTCAGATAGCCGAGGAACACGTTCGGTCCTCGGACCTGCAGCTCGCCGATCGTCTCGTCGTCGCGCGCTTCGAGCTCCGCCCCGTCATCGTCGACGAGTCGCACCTCGACCCCCTTCAGCGGCGGGCCGACGGTGCCGGGAGCGGGCTCGCCGTCGGCCCGGATCGCGGTGTTCATCAGCGTCTCGGTCATCCCGTAGCGCTCGACGACCGTGCGGCCGGTGAGGCGCTCCAGCCGATCGTGCTCGGCGGCCGGGAGTGCCGCCGAGCCTGACACCAGCAGCCGCGCGCGGCCCAGCGCCGTCGCCAGCTGGGCGGACTCCTCGGCGGCATCGGCCAGCCGCCGGTACATCGTCGGCACGCCGAACAGCATCGTCGCCTCGCCGGCCAGCGCCTCGGTCACCGCCTCGGGCGAGAAGCGCCCCAGGTGCATCGCCTGCCCGCCCCGGCGCAGCGGCCCGAGGATCCCCAGCACCAGGCCGTGCACGTGGAACAGGGGCAGCGCGTGGGCGACGATGTCACGCTCGGTCCAGTCCCAGGCGTCGGCCAGCGCGTCGAGGTTGGAGGCGATCGCGCGGCGCGGCATGATCGCGCCCTTGGGCGCCCCGGTGGTGCCCGACGTGTAGACGATCAGCGCCGGGTCGTCATCGCGGGCGTCCGCCGCCGGTGCGCGCGCGACGCCGTGGACGCCGTCGAGATCGACGACCGCGCGCGGCAGCTCGGCCAGCGCCTCGGGGACCTCGGTGCCCGGCGCGAGCAGCAGCAGATCGGGCGCGGCGTCGGAGACGATGTGAGCCAGCTCGCTGCTTCCCGACTTGGGGTTGAGCGGGACGGCCGGGACCCCGGCGTGGAGTGCTCCGACCACGCTAGCGGCGGTCTCGATCCGCGACTCGGCGATGACCGCGACGCGGCCCGCGCCATCCAGCTGAGCGGCGATCCGAGCGGCCGCCGCCGCCAGCTGTGCGTAGCTGAGCGAACGGTCCGGGAACGACAGGGCGATCCGGTCCGTGCCCTCCTGGAGTGCCGGGAACAGCGTGCTCACGGCCCCCCGCAGCTCAGCGCCCGAGCCAGCGCGCCGGATTGCGCACGAACACGGTGTCGAACACCGCGTCGTCCATCACGCCCTGCTCGCGCAGCCACGGGATGACCTCCTCGAACACCAGCGTGAACGACCAGTTGTGGATCGCCGGCGAGGCGCGAAGCTGCTCGATGACCTCGGGCGGGAACCAGTCGATCGTCGCGCAGTGGTCCTGGGAGATGACCACCCGCTCGGCGTGCCCGCGGCGCAGGAGCTCGGCGGTCACCGCGTTGCGCTGGTCCATCGGCAGGTACATGTCCAGCCCGTAGCGGTCCAGGCCGACGTAGACGCCCCGATCGAGCAGGCCCTGGACGTACTCGACGTCCGGGCTGTCGCCACAGTGGGCGATCTGGATCTTCTCCGGGGCGACGCCCTCCTCCAGGAAGATCTCGACCTGCCGGGGGCCGGTGTTGGCGGCGGGCATCGAGTGGGCCATGATCGGCGCGCCGGTCTGGAGGCTCGCCCGCGCGCACGCGCGATGAACCTTCTCGACGTTCTCGGTCACGCCCGGCGGCATCGGCGGCGCACTTGAGAAACGCGGCCTTGAGCTCGGTGCCCTGCGTCCCCTCCTCGATGTCGGCCACGAAGTGCTCGGCGATCGCGTCGGCGTCGCGGTTCTCGAAGTAGTGCGGCAGGAAGTCGTAGGTGTAGATGCCGGTGCAGAAGGCGATGTTGACGCCGCTCTCGTCGGAGACGCGCTTGATGAAGCGCACGTCGCGACCGCCGAACATCGCGGTCGGATCGACGATGAACGAGACGCCATGGCCCTTGGCGGCGTTGAGCTGCCGCAGCGCGGCGTCCAGCTCGGCCTGCTCGTCGTAGCGGCCCGGCCAGTTCTCGGCCACCGCCTCGTCGCGGAAGCGGACGTGCTCGTGGATCAGGGTGACGCCCATCTCGGCGGCGTCGATCCGGCCCTGCACGGTCTCGACGGTGCTCATCGCAGCGGCTCTCCCCATTCGATCTCCTCCCGCAGCTGTGCCTTGAGCACCTTGCCGCCCGGATTGCGCGGCAGCGGCTCGTGTGCGCAGCGCGACGTACTGCGGGACCTTGAAGTCGGCGATCCGCTCGCGAACGTGCGCGACCATCGCCGCCACGTCGGCGTCATCTCCGGCGGGCACGATCACGGCGCCGACCTTCTCGCCCATCATCTCGTCGGGCACCGGGAGCGACCGCGGCCTCACCGACGCCCGGGGCGCCGGCCAGCGCGCTTTCGACCTCGATGCAGTACACGTTCTCGCCGCCGCGGTTGATCATGTCCTTGGCGCGGTCGACGATGTACAGCAGCCCGTCGGCGTCGATCCGCGCCAGGTCGCCGGTGTGCAGCCACCCGTCCACGAACGTCTCGGCGGTCGCCTCGGGCTTGTTCCAGTAGCCGCCGACGACGTTCTCGCCGCGCACCAGCAGCTCGCCGACGCCCGTGCGCTCGTCCGGCGCGTCGACGGCGATGTCGACCACCGGCATCGCGAAGCCCACGCTGTCGGCGTGCTCGGCCGCCTCCTCGTGCGGGAGGAACGAGGTCAGCGACGAGGTCTCGGTCAGTCCGAAGCCGTTGCCGACCCGGGCGTCGGGGAACGCGTCCATGATCTTGTGGACCGAGTCGGCGGCGATCGGCGCGCCCCCGTAGGACACCCACCGCACCTGGCTCAGATCGGTCTGGTCAAACAGCGGATGACGGGTGAGAGCGTGGTAGATCGCCGGCACCGAGGTGAGCATCTGCACCCCCTCCTCGCCCGCCGTGCGCAGGAAGCCCTCGAGGTCCAGCGCGTTGGCCAGCACGAACGTGCGGCCCCCGAGCTCGGTCATCACCAGCAGCTGGCTGTTGGTGCCGGTGACGTGGAACAGCGGAACGTTGATCAGCGTGGCCAGCGAGGGCCCCTCCGCGCGGTCGACGCCGATGCAGCGGATCGCGTTCTCCACGTTGGCCAGGAAGTTGGCGTGCGACGTCATCGCGCCCTTGGGGAAGCCCGTCGTCCCGCTCGTGTAGAAGATCGCGCTCAGGTCGGCCGGCTGACAGATCGTCCACGCACAGCGGCTCGCCGTCGGGCAGCGGCGACTCGGCCTCGAACACGTAGACCGCGCCCGAGTCCTCCACCACGTATTGCGACCTCGGCCTCTTTGAAGCGCGTGTTGACCGGCACCGCGACCGCGCCGGCGAGCTGGACGCCCCAGAACGCCAGCACCCAGTCCGCCCCGTTGGGCAGCCGGATCGCGGCCCGGTCCCCGCGCTGCACGCCCGCGGAGCGCAGGCCGCCGGCGACCCGGGCCGCGCGGTCCCACAGCTGCGCGTAGGTCAGCGACGGGCCGCCGACCTCGCACAGCGCGGTCGTGTCGGGGCCGCGCTCGACGCTCGCGCGCAGCATGTGCACCAGCGATTCGGGACGGTCGCGATAGCGCGCGATGCCGTCGGCGCCGCGATGAACTCCCTCAGTCTCGAACGGGTTGCGGCCACGCTCGGCCGGCTGCACTGTCACGACGGCTCTCCTCAGGTCCGAAGGCCGGACCCTATCGGGATCCCGGCGGCCTGTGCGCCGTCCGCTGTTCCGCTTGACAGCGGCCGGTGGGAGACTTCCCGCGTGGCCGTGCAGACGACTTCCTCGCAGCTTCAGACCCTGGAGGCGGTGCAGGCGCGGGTGCTGTGGCTGGCCACCTCGATCATCCATCACGCCAACCGGGTGCGCAAGACGCCCTCGGGCGTCAAGGTGGGCGGCCACCAGGCGTCGTCGGCTTCGATGGTGTCGATCATGACCGCGCTGTGGTTCGAGCACCTGCGTGCTGCCGACCGCGTCTCGGTCAAGCCCCATGCCTCGCCCGTGCTGCATGCGATCGAGTACCTGCTCGGCCAGCTCGACGAGCGCTACCTGACGACCCTGCGCGAGTTCGGCGGTCTGCAGAGCTACCCCAGCCGGCTCAAGGACCCGGTGGCGGCCGACTTCTCGACCGGGTCGGTGGGGATCGGGGCCACGGCGCCGATCTGGTCGGCGCTGGCGCACCGCTACGTGGCGGGCCACTTCGAGGTGCCCCGCGGCGGGCGGCAGGTGTCGCTGGTGGGCGACGCCGAGCTGGACGAGGGCGCGGTCTGGGAGGCGATCGTCGATCCGCTTGGTCTCGCAGCTGGGCGAGGTGCTGTGGATCGTCGACGTCAACCGCCAGTCGCTCGATCGGGTGGTTCCCGACATCGCCGCCGCCCGGCTGGCGAACATGTTCGAGGCCGCCGGCTGGCACGTGATCACGGTCAAGTACGGCCGCCGGCTGACCGGCCTGGACGACGGCGAGGCGTTGGCCCGGCGGATCGACGCGATGACCAACGAGGAGTACCAGCGGATGCTGCGCTCCCCGACCGAGCGAGCTGCGCGCCCGGCTGCTCGAGGGTGACGAGCGCAGCGGCCTGCAAGCGCGCGATCGCCGACGTCGACGACGACAGCCTGATGGCCGCCGTGCGCGATCTCGGCGGCCACGACCTCGGCCTGCTGCTCGATGCCTTCGCGGAGGCCGACGCCGTCAAGGACCGCCCGACGGTGATCTTCGCGTTCACGATCAAGGCGTGGCGGTTGCCCACCGAGGGCCATCCCGCCAACCACTCGGCGCTGCTCGACGACGGGCAGTGGCGTTCGCTGGCCGGCGAGCTGGGCGCCGACGCCGACGATCCGTGGGCGCGCTTCGAGCCAGGGCTCGCCCGAGGCCGAGCTATGTCGCTCGGCGGCGGCGCGGCTGGTGCGTGAGCCGACGTGGAACCGTCGTCGGTGGCCGCGGTCCCGCCGTCGCTGGGACGCGATCACGCCGGCAGCGTCTCCACCCAGCAGGCGTTCGGGCGCTTCTTCGTCGACCTCGCCCGCGAGGCCCCGGAGGTGGCCGAGCGCGTGGTCACGGTCAGTCCCGACGTGGCCTCCTCGACCAACCTCGGCGGCTGGATCAACCACGTCGGCATCTGGCATCTCGGCGAGCGGATCGACTGGTTCGCCGACGACACCGACACGCTGGTGCGCTGGCGCGAGTCCGAGCACGGTCAGCACATCGAGCTGGGGATCGCCGAGGGCAACCTGGTCGGGCTGCTGGCCGAGCTGGGGCTGACCTGGGCCCGCGACGGCGAGCCGCTGCTGCCGATCGGGACGCTGTATGACCCGTTCGTCAACCGCGCCCTGGAGCCGTGGTCGTTCGGGCTGTACGCGGGCGCGCGCTCGATCCTCGTCGGCACGCCTTCCGGGGTGACGCTGGCGCCCGAGGGCGGCGCGCACCAGTCGATCATCACGCCGTCGGTCGGGCTCGAGCAGCCGCGCTGCACCGCCTGGGAGCCGGCCTTCGGCCAGGACCTGGAGTGGGCGCTGCTGGCGGCGCTGGCCGAGCTGACGCGCGACGACGGCCAGTCCTCGTACTTCCGGCTGACGACGCGGCCGGTGGACCAGTCGCTGGCCGCGCTGCCCGCCGACGAGACGGGCCGCGCGCGCCGGCGCTCGGACGCGCTCGCCGGCGGGTACGTGCTGCGCCGGGCCGAGGGCGGCGCCGGAGGTCACGCTGGCCGGCGTGGGCGCGGTGATGCCCGAGGTGATCGCCGCCGCCGACGAGCTGCGGGAGGCCGGTCACGGCGTCGACGTGGTCTGCCTGACCTCCGCCGACCTGGTGTTCCGGGCGCTGCGCGCTCGGCGGGGGCTGGCGCCCGGCGACGACGCGATCCTCGATGCGCTGCTGCCGGCACAGCGGGCCGCGCCGCTCGTCACCGTGCTCGACGGCCATCCGCACACGCTGAGCTTCCTCGGGGTCGGTGCGCAACGTGCCGATCAGCTGCCTGGGGGTCGACGACTTCGGACAGTCGGGCGACGTCGACGACCTGTACCGCTACTTCGGCATCGACCCCGAGACGATCGTCGGCGCCGCCCTGGACCTGCTGCCATGACCGAGATCGCGATGCCGCGCCTGTCGGACTCGATGCAGGAGGGCACGATCCTCAGCTGGCTCAAGGACGACGGCGACGAGGTGGCGGTCGGCGACGAGCTGGTGGAGATCGAGACCGACAAGGCGACGATGACCTACGAGTCGCCGGCCGAGGGGACGTTGCGGATCGTGGCCGCCGTCGGGGAGACGCTGCCCGTCGGCGCGCCGATCGCTCGGCTGGGCGAGGCCGCCGAGGACGTCCGCCGCGCCGAGCGAGCCGCCGGCCGCGCGCCGAGCACGCCGCGCCGCGGCCCCGGCTCGCCACGCGAGCATCAGAATGAGAACGAGAATGGCTCGCGATCTCGACCGTGCGGGCGACGCCGCTGGCCCGCCGCATGGCCACCGTCCACGGGGTCGACCTCGAGGCGCTGGAGGGACCGGGCCGCGCGGGCGGATCACCCGGGCCGACGTGGCCGCCAGCGCCGGCATCGAGAACGGCCAGGATCGGGGGCAGGGCCCGTTTTCCGGCGACGAATCCCCGGATCCCGAGCGCTCGCGACCGTACAGGAGCTGACCCGCGTCCAGAAGCTGATCGCCCGGCGCATGGCCGAGGCCAAGGCGACGATCCCGCATTTCCAGGTCCAGACCGAGGCCGACATCGGCGCGCTGCTGGCGCTGCGCGCGCAGCTCAAGGACCAGCCTGCGCCGCCGGACCCGCTGCCCTCGCTCAACGACTTCATCGTCAAGGCGTGCGCGCTGGCCCTGCGCCGCCACCCGCGGGCCAACGGCTCCTACCGCGACGGGCGCTTCGAGCTGCACGAGCAAGTCAACGTCGGCATCGCGGTGGCCGCCGCCGACGCGCTCGTCGTCCCCACCATCGTCGACGCCGACAGCCGCTCGCTGGGCGCGATCGCCGGCGAGGCCCGCCGGCTGGCCGCCGCGGTGCGCGATGGGTCGGTCACCCCGCGCGAGCTGTCGGGCGCCACGTTCACCGTCTCCAACCTGGGCATGTACGGGATGACCGCCATCACCCCGGTGATCAACCCGCCGCAGGCGGCGATCCTGGGCGTGGGCGCCGCCCGGGCGGTGCTGGCGCTCGACGACGGCGGCGCCGTGACCGAGCGTCAGCTGATGACGCTGACGCTCAGCTGCGACCACCGGATCCTCTACGGCGCCGACGCCGCCGAGTTCCTCGCGGACATCCGCCGCGGCCTCGAGTCAGCCCTCGCGCTGCTGCTCTAGCCGCGCAGCAACGCCACCGCCTCGTCGAGGCCGACGACGTCGCCGTACTTGGCGTCGATGTCGGTGAGGCTGGCCGCGTGTGCGGCGGGCGCGCGATCGCACACCGCCTCGCGCGCGACCACCACGCGGTAGCCGTACTGAAGTGCGTCGACCACCGTGGCCCGCACGCACCCCGAGGTCGAGGCCCCGCAGACCACGACGGTGTCACAGCCGTGCGCGGCCAGCATCGTCGCCAGCGGCGTGCCGAAGAACGCCGAGGCGAACAGCTTGTCCAGCACCGACTCGCCGTCGCGCGGAGCGATCCGCTGGTCGATCTGAGGCCAGCGCGTCCCGGGCTCCAACATCAACAGGGCCGGCACCTTGGCCAGGAATGCGCGCGCCACCTCGCGGCCGGCCGCGTCGTACTGCAGCGTGGTGAACGCCACCGGGCGTCCCCCCGCCCGGGCGGCGCTCAGCAGCGAGGCGGTGGCGGCGACGGCATCGTCGGCGCCGCAGTGCAGTGGCGACTCCGGGTCGGTGAACGCGTAGTTGAGATCGATGACGACGAGGGCCGGTGAGACGCCGGCGCCCTGCCGCGCTCCCAGTCCCCGCTCGGCATAGATGTCTTCGGTCGAATGCATGCAATCCACTCGCTCAGGGGCGTGACACGACCAAAAAAATTCTATAACGTATGCAAAATGCCCACGGCGGAAACCAGCGCCACCCGGGTCCAGGATCAGCTGCGCGAGGCGATCCTGACCGGTGCGCTGGAGCCCGGGACCCGGCTGCGCGCCGAGGCGCTGGCCGAGCGCCTGCGCTCGTCGCGCACGCCCGTGCGGGAGGCGCTGCTGCTGCTGGCGCAGGAGGGGCTGGTGCAGATCGAGCCGCGTCGCGGAGCCACCGTGCGCGCGTTCGACGCCGCCGACCTGGCAGAGCTGTACGAGGTGCGGGCGCTGATCGAGCCCCATGCCGCCGCCCTGGCCGCCCAGCGCATCAGCGCCGACGAGCTGAACGAGCTGATCGCCATCCACGAGCGCTCGACGGCCTACGACGACGCCTCCGAGGAATCCGTGACCGAGCAGCTGGGCCTCAACGACACGTTTCATCGCCTGATCCTGGAGGCCGCGCGCTCACCGCGCCTGACCTCGGCGATGAGCGCCGTGAGCGGCATCCCGCGGTCGTTTCGCGCCTCGTTCTGGCGTGACGACGCCCAGCGCGCGCAATCGCTGTGCTGCCATCGAGAACTGGTGAGCGCGATCGTCCACCGCCGTCCGGAGCTGGCCGAAACTGTGATGCGGATGCACATCCAGGGCGCGGGAGCGTTCCTGGCGGAGGTGATGGCCGGTGAGCGCTGAGCTGGCCGACGGACCGCTGCAGGGTCTCAAGGTGCTCGAGCTGGGCCAGCTGCTCGCGGGGCCCTATGTCGGCACGTTGCTCGGCGACTTCGGCGCCGAGGTGATCAAGATCGAGCCGCCGCCCAAGGGCGACGCGATGCGCGACTGGGGTCGCCTGCGTCACCGCGACCACTCGCTGTGGTGGTCGATCCTGGCGCGCAACAAGCGCTCGGTGACGCTCAACCTGCGCACCGATCAGGGACAGCGGGTGGCCCGCCGGCTCGCCGCCGAGGCCGACGTCGTACTGGAGAACTTTCGCCCGGGGACGATGGAGCGCTGGGGCCTTGGCCCCGAGGACGTGCACGCCGTAAACCCCGGCGCGATCTATGCGCGCGTGACCGGCTACGGGCAGACGGGCCGCTATCGGGAGCGGCCCGGCTTCGCCTCCGCCAGCGAAGCGCTCTCCGGGCTGCGCCACATCAACGGCTATCCCGATCAGGCGCCGCCCCGCTTCGGGATCTCGCTGGGCGACACGCTGGCTGCCCAATCGGCGTTCCAGGGGATCCTGCTGGCGCTGTACGCGCGGGACGTTCGCGGCGCCACCGGCCAGGTGGTCGACGCCTCCATCACCGACGCCTGCCTGGCGATCACCGAGTCGGCGGTGCTGGAGTACGAGAAGACCGGCACCGTGCGCAACCCCACCGGGACCCGGCTGCCGCGCATCGCGCCCAGCAACGTGTACCGGTCCAAGGACGGTAAGTGGGTGGTGATCGCCGCCAATCACGACACCCTGTGGCGGCGGCTGGCCACGCTGATCGGCCGCCCGGAGCTGGGTGAGGACGAGCGCTTCGCCACCCACCATGCCCGTGGCGAGAACGAGGACCTGCTCGACGAGCTGATCGGCGAGTGGGCGGTCACGCACACCGCCGCCGAGCTCGACCGGCTGGTCAACGAGGCAGGGGTGGTGTGCGCCCCCGTCTACGACGCCGCCGACGTCTACGACGACCCCTACTTCCGCGAGCGCGGCCTGCTGATCGAGTACGAGGACGAGGTCCACGGCACGATCACCGGCCCGGGGGTGATCCCGCGGCTGAACGGCACCCCCGGACGGGTGCGCCAAGCCGCACGCTGGACGGTCGGGGCCGACACCGACGACGTCCTGCGCGAGCTCGGCTACGACGAGGACGAGCTGCGCCAACTGAACGACGACGACGTCATCTAGACAAGGGAGACCCGGATGGGACATCGGCTGGGAGTAGACGTTGGCGGCACCTTCACCGACGTGCAGATGCAGGACACCGACACCGGCGATGTGACCCTGGTCAAGGTGCTCTCCACGCCGTCGGACCAGTCGGTGGGGGTGCTCGAGGGGGTGCGTGAGGCGTGCCGGCGCACCGGCGCCTCCCCGAAGGACCTGGAGCTGATCCTGCACGGCTCCACGGTCGTCACCAACCTGATCCTGGAGAGCAAGGGGGCGGCCTGCGGTCTGCTCACCACGCCGGGCAATGAGCAGATCCTGCACCTCGCACGGGCCTGGACGCCCGGGCCGCTGTACGGGTGGATGGGGATGATCAAGCCCGACCCGCTGGCCCCGCTGTGGCACACCCGCGGGATCGGCGGGCGGATCGCCGCCGACGGCTCCGAGGTCGAGCCGCTGGATGAGCAGGGGGTCGCCGACGCGATCGAGGAGCTGGTCGCCGACGGGGTGCAGTCGGTCACGATCGGGCTGCTCAACTCCTATGTCAACCCGGCGCACGAGCAGCGTGCGCGGGAGATCGCCAAGGCCGCCCACCCCGAGCTGCCGGTCTCGATCTCGTCTGACCTGGTGTCCGAGTACCGCGAGTACGAGCGCACGCTGACCGCCGTGCTCAATGCCTACGTCCAGCCCCAGGTGATCACGTACGTCGACGGCCTGGAGCGTCTGCTGGGCGAGGAGAGCTTCGGCGGGCGCCTGAACATCGTGCGCTCCGACGGCGGCACGATGAGCACGCTGGCGACCAAGGAGCGGCCCGTGGACACCGCGTTCTCCGGGCCCTCGGGCGGCGTGGTCGGCGCCGCCTGGCTGGCACGGCGGATCGGCGCGCCCAACGTGCTCACGCTCGACGTCGGCGGCACCTCGACCGACGTTTCGATGTGCGTCGACGGTGGGGTCACCATCAGGCGCGACGCCCAGCTGGGCTATTACCAGTTCCAGTCGCGCGGGGTGGACGTGCACAGCGTCGGCGCCGGCGGCGGCTCGATCGCGTATCTGACGCCCGTGGGCGCGTTACGGGTCGGCCCGCAATCGGCGGGCGCCGACCCCGGGCCGGCCGCCTACGGCGCCGGCGGCGAGGCCCCCACGGTCACCGACGCCAACGTCGTCCTGCACCGCATCCCGCCTGACATCAAGCTCGCCGGCTCGCTGGAGATCGACGAGGAGGCCGCCAAGACGGCGGTGCAGACGATCGCCGACGGCCTGGGCGTCGACGTCACAACCGCCGCCCAGGCGATCGTCGACATCGCCAATGAGAACATGCACGCCGCCCTGCGGGTGGTGTCGATCGAGCGCGGGTTCGATCCCCGCGAGTTCGGCCTGCTGGCCTTCGGCGGCGCCGGCCCGATGCACGCCAACGCGCTGGGCCGGCTGATCGGCGCCGACCCGGTCGTGATCCCCGCCACGCCCGGGGTGCTGAGCGCGTTCGGCTTCCTCGTCGCCGACGTCCAGAACGAGTTCGCGCGCACGTACCTGAAGGTCGCCGAGGAGACGCCGGCGGCCAGCCTGCGTGAGGCGCTGACCGACCTGCGGGCCGAGGCCGCCGAGTGGCTCACCCGCGAGGGCGTCCCCGGCGACGAGCACGCGTTCAGCTTCTACGCCGACTGCCGTTACTACATGCAGGACATCCAACTCCCCTGCCGGCTCGAGCTCACCGAGACCGACGACGGCTACGCCGAGCTGCTGCGCGGGCGCTTCGAGGCCGAGCACCGGCGCCGCTTCGGCTTCGACCTCGATGCGCCGATCGAGATCGCCACCGTGCGAGTGGTCGGCTCGGGCTCGCGCGGGGCCGAGGTATCCGCCGAAAACGACGGCGCGCCGGAACGCGTGCCCGATGCCGACCGCACCGAGCAGGTGTTCTTCGACGGCGAGTGGCATCACAGCGCGATCCATCAGCGCGACGCACTGGCACCCGGGCACCGGATCGCCGGCCCCGCGATCGTCGAGCAGCAGGACACGACGACGGTGATCGAGCCCGGCTACGCCGGCAGCGTTGACCGCTATCTGAACATCATCATCCGCAAGCAGGAGGGCACGTCACGATGAGCGCCACGCAGCAGCAGCTTCCGGATTTCGTGCGCGAGCACGACATCGATCCGATCACGCTGGACATCATCGAGAACACGCTCTCCAACACCCGCTACGAGATGGACCGCGTGCTGGAGACGACGGCCGTGAGCCCGGTGATCCGCGAGCAGTCCGATCAGTTCCCGCTGATCGCCGACCGCCGTGGGCGGATGGTGATCGGCCAGTTCGGCTCGGCGATCAACGCGATCCTTGAGCACTCGCCCTACGAGGCGGGCGATCTGCGCGATGGCGACGTGATCGCGCTCAACGATCCCTACATGTGCGAGGGCTCGATCTCGCACACCCCGGACTTTCTGATCCTGCGCCCGATCTTCTATGAGGGCGACCTGGTCGGCTACGCCTCGCAGTGGGGCAACCTGATGGACGTCGGCGGCACGGCCGCGGGCTCGATGCCGATCACCGCGCGCTCGATCTACTACGAGGGCATGCGGATGCCGCCGCTCAAGCTCTACGACGGTGGCACCCTCAACGAGGAGCTGCTGGCGCTCTTCTGCCACAACACGCGCGTGCCCAAGATGGTCGAGGCCGACATCAAGGCGATCGCCGCCGGCACCGCGGCGGGGGCAGCCCGCGTGCAGGAGCTGTGCGCGCGATTCGGAAAGGACGTCTACCTCGAGGCGTGCGACGCGATCCTCGACCGCACCCGCCGGGGCCTGATCGAGCTGATCCGCACCCACCTGCCCGACGGCGAGCGCTTCGAGTTCTCAGACCACGCCGACGACGACGGCCTGGGCAACGGCCCGATCAAGCTCCAGCTGGCGATGTGGCGCGACGGCGACCGGCTGCACCTGGACTGGACGGGCACCGATCCCCAGGTGCCCGGCTCGGTCAACTTCCTGCTCAACATCGAGATGTTCAAGATGTTCGCGGGGGTCTTTCTGATCATGGCGTTCGCGCCCGACCTGGTGTTCAACGACGGCTACTACGACCTGATCGAGGTCACG
Source organism: uncultured Solirubrobacteraceae bacterium (assembly GCA_963831015.1). Taxonomy (GTDB): domain Bacteria; phylum Actinomycetota; class Thermoleophilia; order Solirubrobacterales; family Solirubrobacteraceae; genus Palsa-465. The sequence continues at coordinate 116,800 of CAWHOM010000002.1, forward strand.
ATCCCCGACGGCTGCGTCCTGCGCCCGCAGTTCCCCGCGCCGCTTGGCAACCGCCTCAGCCTGATGGCCCGCCAGTTCGACGTTGTCGACGCGATCTTCTCCAAGGCGCTGGAGCAGTTCGCCGTCACCGGCGGCTACGGCACGAGCCCCAACTTCGTCTATTCGGGCACCGACGAGGACGGCAACGCCTACCAGATCCTGGAGATCCTCTACGGCGGGATCCCCGCCCGGCCGTTCGCCGACGGGCTCGACGGGCACTCGTGGTGGCCGCTGTTCAAGGCGGTGCCGACCGAGTACCTGGAGAAGTACTACCCGCTGCGCGTCCAGCGCTACGAGGCGCGGATCGACTCCGGCGGAGCCGGGTATCACCGCGGCGGGCACGGGGTCGCCAAGACCTATGAGTTCCTGGCCGACGGTTTCATCTCCTATCAGGACGACCGTGCCCAGACGTTCCCCTGGGGGCTGCAGGGCGGACGCCACGGGGCGCCGTCGGAGAAGACTCTGATCCGCGGCGCCGACGGCTCCGAGAAACGGCTGCCGTCCAAGGTCGAGAACGTGCCGGTGCGCCGGGGCGACCGGCTGGTGTTCTGCACCGCCGGGGCGGGCGGCCTCGGCGATCCGCTCACCCGCGAGCCCGAGCGCGTGGCCACCGACGCCAAGGCCGGGTTGGTCAGCGTGCAGGCCGCCCGCGAGCACTACGGGGTGGTGGTCAGCGCCCGCGGTGAGATCGATGCCGCCGCAACCGAGCGGGCCCGCCACGAGGCCGCGGACGGCGTCGACCGCAGCGACGAGTTCGACTTCGGGCCGGTGCCCGGCAAGGAGCAGCTGACCGAACGGATCGCCGACGAGCGCCGGGAGTTCGACGCCTGGATGGCGGCCGAGAGCCGAGCCTGATGGCCGCCGTGGCTACGGTCACGGTTTGCGACGTCGCCCCGCGCGACGGGCTGCAGAACGACGCGGTCACGCTCGCGCCGGCGACGCGAGCCGAGCTGTGCACGCGGCTGGCGGAAGCCGGCCTGCCCCGGGTGGAGGCGGCCAGCTTCGTCAACCCCCAGCGGGTGCCGCAGATGGCCGGCGCCGAGGAGGTGTTCGCGGCGCTCCCCTCCGACGAGCACACCGTGTTCGCGGCGCTGGCCCTCAACGAGCGCGGGGTCCGGCGAGCGATCGACGCCGGAGCAGGCGAGATCCACCTCGCCTATCCGCTGACCGACGCGTTTGCGCAGCGTAACCAGGGGATGACGGTGGCTGAGGCCGCGCAGTCCGCCGAACGCATGATCGCCGCGGGCCATGAGGCGGGCATCCGCGTCACCGCAACGCTCGCCGTGGCCTTCGGCTGCCCGTTCGAGGGACGCGTCGATCCCGGGATCGTGGCCGACCATTCAGAGCGCATGGCGGCGGCCGGCGCCGACGAGCTGATGCTGGCCGACACGATCGGGGTGGGCGTGCCCGCGCAGGTCCGGCGTCTGCTGCCCGATGCGGTTGCGGCGATGGACGGGCGCCCGGTCGGCCTGCACCTGCACAACACGCGCAACACCGGCTATGCCAACGCTGCCACGGGCCTCGAGCACGGGGCCACCGTCCTCGATGCCTCGCTGGGCGGCCTCGGCGGCTGCCCGTTCGCCCCGCGGGCCACGGGCAACATCGCCACCGAGGACCTCGTCTACCTGCTCGAGGGCGAGGGGGTCAGCTCGGGCGTGTCACTGGACGCGCTGATCGAGACCGCGGAGTGGCTGACCGGCGTGCTCGGGCGTGAGTTGCCCGGCCTGGTCTACAAAGCCGGGCCGCCCGTCGGCTGACAAGTTGGGCCGCCGTCAGCTGACGGTCAGCTCCTGGAGCATCGGAGTCTCCGTCTGGTGGATCTTCTTGCTGTCCTTGTACGCCGTCACCTCGGTGGTGCCCTGAGTCATGTGCAGGCGGACGTAGCGGGCCCTGACGGGGGGGAAGCGCAGGTGGTCGAAATCGGCGCGGCGTAGCCCGTGCACGGAGACGACGGTGTGCCAGGTCCGCCCGTTGCTCGACGTCTGCAGGACGAAGGTGGTCGCAGTCAGCCTCGTGACCGGACGCGGGCTTGGGGTGGACGTTGGGCTTGGGCTGGGCCGGCCACCAATCGCCCCACGCGAGAATCGCCTGGTGGATCATCCGCGGCCGTGGTCCGACCACGGCGGTCACCGTGGCCGGCAGCGACGTGGGCTGCCAGTCGGTGGCGGGGCTGCCATCGACGGCGGCCAGCGGGGGCGCGCCCGGCTCGGCGCTGGTCGCCGACGCCATGTGGCAGCGCAGCACATCGGTGCTGTGCGTGAGGTCGGGGCGGGCGGTGGTGATCCGCAGCGGATGACCCGCGGTCACGGTCCGCCTCCCCGCGGGGGTGATCACCGGCAGCGACGGCCCGGCGGTCAGGGTGACGGTCGTCGTCCGCAGGCCCACCGAGACGGTGAAGGTGCGGCCCCGCCACTGCAGGTTGCGCAGCGTCACGCCGCGCAGCTGCGCGTTGAGGCTGGGCGCGAGCGTGACCGCGCCGCTGTTCCAGCGCATGCCCGAGTAGCCGTAGAGGAACTCCTGGAGGAAGCCCCCGATCCCCGTCATGAACGTGAACGCCCCGCCCGTCTTGGTTTCGGAGAACTGGTCGAACGGATCCTTGATGAACGGCTCGTAGCTGCGCTGCGTGAAGACGAAGCTCGCGCAGCCGGGCGTGCCCAGCTGGGCGGTGTCGATCGAGCTGACGGCGTCGTCCATCGACGGGCCACCGGGGTCCGTGCGGGGCACGTAGAAGTTCAGGTCATCCTGCTCGACCCGCTTGGACATCGGGAACTGCCATTGGTAGGGCAGCAGCGTGACGTCGGCCTGCTTGACCAGCTGCTCGTGGTAGCCGGCGTACTCGGGGTGGATCCCACGCTTGACCGCCACGCCCAGCCCGGAAGCGATCGTTCGCCAGCTCGCCGGCACCGCCTGACCCGTCAGCCCGCCGGCGGCGATCGCGATCTGCAGCGTCGTGCGGGCACCGGCGTTGGTGAACGCTTCGTCGGGGACGTTGGGGTTCTCCTCGTCGGGTCCCGTGACGTTGTCGATGTGGTAGCCCCGGTCGGCGCCGCGCACGGCCCGCGAGGCCCAGAATTGCGCCGCGCCCTGGATCACCGGCCAGCCACGAGTCCGCAGCCACTGCGTGTCGCCGGTGGCCAGGAAATACTGCCACTGGGCGAGCGCGATGTCGGCGGTGATGTGCTGCTCGTAGAGCCCCTCGCTGTTGACCGATACCGGAGGCGGTATCTGCTCGGTTCCGTCCAGCGCGCTCTCCCACGGGAAGCGGGCACCCTGAGCGCCGGTCGCCGTGGCGTGCTGCTGGGCCTGGATCAAGCGGTTGAAGCGATAGGCGTTCATCTGCGCGGCCAGCTCCGGGTGCTGGGCCAGCAGCGATGGGTACATCCACGTCTCGGCGTCCCAGAAGATGTGGCCGTCGTAGCCGTTCGAGGACAGACCGGCAGGCGACACGCTCCACGCCTGGTCATCGCGGGTGCTGGACCACAGATAGAACTGCGAGGCGTTCACGTCGGTGGCCACGGTGCGATTGCCGCTGACGTCGATGCGGCCCTGCCAAAGCTTGGCCCAGGCGGCGTTGTTCTCGGCCAGCAGCGTGGAGAAGCCGGCGGTGGCAGCCGTGGCGGCATCGTTCTGAGCGGCGCTCACCGGATCAGCGGAGGTGTTGGAGTCCTCGACGCCCACGTACTTGGTCAGCGTGTAGGTATGCCCCGGTTTCACCGGGAACGAGATCCGCTGGCCGACGCTCTGGTCAACGGCCTGATCGATCTGGGTGCTGGGCGCGGTGACATTGGGGCTCACCGCCAGCTGGTCGGCCAGCGCGGCGGTGATGCCGGTCCCCATGGCCTGCACCGTCTCGCCCTCGCGGCGGTTGGCCAGATCCCAGCTCTTGGGCCCCTGGGTGGTCAGGACAGGCGGCAGCTTCGGGCCGGTGATCCGGTCCGCGGTACCGTCCAGCTCGTCGGACACGGTGGCCGTGCCGTTCCACTGCGGGGTCAGCACCAGCTGCGCGACGCCGACGTGCTCACGGCCGCGGTCGGTGAACACGCGATAGGTGATGTTGGTGACGCGCCGGTCGGGGCCCACCCAGGTGGTGGTCGTCGTGATCACGCCCGTGCGCAGGTCGATCGACTGCCTCCAGCCCTTGAGGCTTCCGGTCTTGGGCGAGAAGGTCGCCCCGCCCTCGGAGAAGCTCAGGGTCGACCAGCTGGGGATGTTGGCGCGCTGCTGAACGCGCTCGGAGGCCTTCGGCGCCTTATCCGGCTTGGCGTAGAACCCGGCCAGCTCGGCTTGTGCGGGCACGGTGCCGCCGGCGTAGCCCTCTCCGGCGGGCGGAACCCTGATCCCCAGCAGCCCGTTGCCGGTGAACGTGGGGGCGTAGGGCGCAGCGGTGCTCCGTGCGGTGAGCACGAACGAGCCGGAGTTGGCGGCCGCGCCGGCCACTGCGGGCACGAGCAGCGCGATCAACCACACCAGCGCACTCCCGACGACCAATCGCGATCGCATCTGCACTCCCTCTCCTCCGGCGAAGTCCCGCCGTGTCCTTTCCCTTGCCGCGTCAGTCCAAACCCGCGAGGCGTCGTGAGGCCTCATCGATCACCTCACGGCGCTTGCAGAAGGCAAAGCGCACGAGCGTCGCCGCCGCCTGCTTGTCGTCGTAGAACACGCTGGTGGGAATGCCGACCACCCCGGCGCGCTCGGGCAGTTCCGCGCAGAACCGCATCGCGTCGGTCCCCACGTCGGCGTTGACGAAGTACGTGCCGGCCGGAACCAACGGCTCCAGCCCGGCGGCGCGCAGTCCGGCACACAGCTGGTCGCGCTTGACGCGCAGATCATCGCGCAGCGCGTCCAGCGGCGCCGGGCCCATCCGCAGTGCGGCCGCGGCGGCGTGCTGCAGCGGAGTGCCACCCGCGAACGTGAGGAACTGCTTGGCGGTGCGGGTCGCGGCGACCAGTTCGGCCGGTCCCGAGCACCAGCCCACCTTCCAACCCGTGAACGAGAACGACTTGCCGACGCTTGAGATCGTCAGCGTCCGCTCGGCCATTCCCGGCAGGCTCGCCGGCGGCACGTGCTCTCCGTCGAACACCAGGTGCTCGTAGACCTCATCGGAGATGCAGATCAGATCGTGCTCGGCGCACACGGCGGCGACCGCGTCCAGCTCGGTCCGGCTCAGCACGCGGCCGGTGGGGTTGTGAGGTGAATTGAGCAACAGCACGCGTGCCCGTCCGCCCCCGGCGACCGCGCGCAACTCGTCGACGTCGAGCGCGAAGTCCGGCGGGCGCAGGGTCACTGCCCGGCGCCGAGCGCCGGCGAACGCGACTGCAGCCACGTAGGAGTCATAGAACGGCTCCAGGGCGATCACCTCGTCTCCGGGATCACACAACGCCAGCAGTGCCGCCGCGATCGCCTCGGTCGCACCGAAGGTGATCAGCAGGTCCTCGGGCTCGAGCCGGTAGTGGAACCGTTGGTGCTCGAGCACCGCCTCGCGCAACGCGGGGACCCCGGGCAGCGGCGCGTACTGGTTCTCGCCGCCGCGCAACGCGGCCACAGCGGCCTCGATCACTTCCGCCGGACCGTCGGTATCGGGGAAGCCCTGGCCGAGGTTGATCGCGCCCGTGCGCTCGGCGAGCGCGGTCATCTCGGTGAACACACTGGTTCCCAGTCCGGTCAGTCGCGCAGCGCGGCGGGGCATGCGCGGGCACGGTATCGGGCCCCCGTACTGCAGGCGCCTTGCGGCTGCGCCACAATTCGTTTTGACGAATGGCGGATCGGATCGATATCCGGATCGAGGATCCGGGAGACAGCGCGCAGATCGAGGTGATCGAGTTGCGCGCCGCCGCTGGTGATCGGGTCAGGAAGGGCAGCGTGCTGCTGGAGGTCGCAACCGACAAGGCGAACATCGAGATCGAGGCTCCGGCCGACGGTGTGGTGGAGCAGGTGATGGTCGCCAAGGGCGACGTCGTCAGCGTCGACCGGATCCTGGTGGTCCTGCGGACCTGAGAGCCCTCGCCGGTGGCGCTCGGCGTTATGGACAACGAGCCACACGATCGACATCCGATGCCGGACCCTCCCAGCGAGGTGTACGGTGAACCGCTGCTCGCGCCCGCGGCGATCCTCGAGGGCCTGCCCGACGCAGTGGTCGCCTCCAACAGCGACGAGCGGATCGTCTACATCAACGCGCTGGCCGAGGAGCTGTTCGGCTACGCCCGGGCGGAGCTGCTCGGACAGCCGGTCCAGATCCTCTGGCCGCCGCGCGTGCGCAACCGCTACACGCGCAACCTTCGTCTGTACTTCGCCACGGAGAATCCGCTGCGCTTCTCGCTGGAGGCGTGGGGGCGCAGGCGCGACGGCAGCGAGTTCGTGGGCGAGATGAGCTGGGGGATCGTGAAGACCAGCGCCGGGCTGCTGCTGCTGGCGATCGGCCGTGACGTCACGGGCCGCCGTACCACTGAGGCGCGCCAGCGAGCCGCTGCGGCGCTGGGCGAGCGCGCGTTGGCGGGCGCCGACGCGGTGAGCCTCGCCGCCGAAGCCGTCGACCTGCTGCGCACCCGGCTGCCGATCATCGGCGCCGAGGTTCGCATCGCCGGTGGCTCGGTGCTGGCGGCCGACGGCCCGGTGGCCGAGCCCGGGTTGCGGCTGTCGATCGGGATCGGCGACGAGCTGCTGATCGCGCCTGAGCGCGAGTTCGCCGACGACGAGCTGAGCCTGGTAAGGGCGGTCGCCCACACGCTGGCGACCGCGCTGGCCCGCTTGCGGGGCGAGGAGCGCACCCGCCATGAAGCGGTGCACGATCCGCTCACCGGTCTGGCCAACCGGACGCTGCTCAGAGACCGCCTGGAGCATGCGCTGGCCAAGTCCGAGCGCCATGGGGGCGATGCCGCTGTGCTGTTCGTCGACCTGGACAACTTCAAGGGCGTCAACGACCGCTACGGCCACGTCACCGGTGACGCCGTGCTGATGGAGCTGGGCCGGCGCCTGCGCATGGCCGTCCGCCCGGGGGACACCGTCGCCCGCTTCGGCGGCGACGAGTTCGTTGCGGTCTGCGAGGACGTCGACGAGGCGTCCGCACGGGCAGTTGGTCAGCGCATGCTCGAGGCGATTCGGATGCCGATGACCACCGGCGTCGCCGAGCATTGGCTGTCGGCCAGCGTGGGGATCGCGCTCGGCGCCTCGAATCCCGAGGCACTGCTGGACAATGCCGATGCCGCCTCCTACCGCGCCAAGGCGGCCGGTCGCGGACGGGTGGAGGTCTTCGCCTGATCACCTCCCTGTCGGACGCCGAGCTTCTGGCCGCCGACCGGCGCCATGTGTGGCACCCCTACGCGCCGATCGACGATCCGCAGGCCCCGCTCCCGGTGGCCGGCGCCAGCGGCGTGCGACTGCGCCTGCGCGACGGAAGCGAGCTGATCGACGGCATGTCGTCATGGTGGTGCGTGATCCACGGTTACCGCAATCCAGTGATCGACGCCGCCCTGCGGGAGCAGCTGGAGGACATGGCCCACGTGATGCTCGGCGGGCTGACCCACGAGCCGGTGGTGACGCTGGCGACGCGGTTGTCCGCCCTCGCTCCCGAGGGTCTGGAACAGGTGTTCTTCGCCGACTCGGGGTCGGTGGCCGTCGAGGTGGCGATCAAGCTGTGCCTGCAGTACCAGCGGGCCGTGGGCCGCCCGCAACGCCGGCGGCTGATCACGGTGCGGGGCGGCTATCACGGCGACACCCTCGGGGCAATGAGCCTGTGCGATCCGGTCGACGGGATGCACTCGCAGTTCGCCGGGACGGTCGCCACCCAGGTGTTCGCCGATCGGCCCCCCGCCGGGTACGCGTCACCGCTTGACCCGGCGTACGCCGCCCACCTCGCCGACGTGGTCTGCGCCCACGCTGAGGAGGCGGCGGCGATCGTGGTGGAGCCCGTGGTGCAGGGGGCGGGCGGAATGCGTTTCTACAGCCCGGCGGTCGTCTCGCTGCTGCGCGCGCTGTGCGACGAGCACGGACTGCTGCTCGTCCTCGATGAGATCGCCACCGGGTTCGGGCGCACCGGCGAGCTGTGGGCGGCCGACCATGCCGGCGTGACCCCGGACGTGATGTGCGTCGGCAAGGCGCTGACCGGGGGTTACCTGAGCCTGGCGGCGACCCTGTGTGCGCCCCACGTGGGCCACGCGATCGACGCCGGCGAGACCGGCGCATTCCTGCACGGGCCGACTTTCATGGGCAACCCGCTGGCCTGCTCGGCCGCCCTGGCCAGCCTGGAGCTGCTCGAGTCAGACGGCTGGCGCGCCGACGTCACACGCATCGAGAGGCGGCTGGCGGCCGGATTGGCCCCGGCGGGCGAGCTGCCGGGCGTACGCGACGTCCGCGTGCTGGGGGCGATCGGCGTCGTCCAGCTGGCGTCCGGCGTGGACGTCGCCCGGGTCACCCGCGTCGCCGTCGAGCACGGTGTCTGGCTGCGCCCCTTCCGCGATCTGATCTACACGATGCCGCCCTACGTCACCGCCGACGAGGACCTGGAGCGGATCACGGCAGCGATGGTGGCGGCCGCTCAGGTCGGCGATAACGGCTGCTGACTTCCCTGACCGCGGACGCGATAAGGTGGCCGATTGTTGACGATCCTGCGCACAAGATGACCGCCCAGGGCGACGCCGACGCCTACCGGACGCTCCGCGACGAGATCATGAGCGGCCGCCTGTCGCCCAACGAGCGCCTCGTCGAGGCCGACCTGGTCGACCGCTACGGCGCCAGCCGTGGTGCCGTGCGGATCGCGCTGGTGCGCTTGGAGCAGGACCGGTTGGTCGTGCGCGAGCCCCACCGCGGTGCGCGCGTGCGCCTGGTGTCCGAGTCCGAGGCCGTCGAGATCCTCGAGACGCGCGCTGCGCTCGAGGGGATAGCGGCCGGCCACGCCGCCCGGCGGGCCGGCGAGGCGCAGATCGCCGAGCTGCGACGGATCGCCGGCGAGATGGCAGCGCTGCACGGCGCCGGCGACCTGCTGGCGATGTCGGACGCCAACGCCGAGCTGCACCAGCTGATCTTGCAGGCGTCCGGGCACGGCACCGTCCAGCGCCTGGCGGCGGGTCTGAAGTCGCAGATGGTGCGCTTCCAGTACCGCACAATTTTGGCCACCGGCCGCGCGAGCCAGTCGCTGGCCGAGCACGCGGCGATCGTGGCGGCGATCGCCGCCCGCGACGCCGAAGGGGCCGAGCGCGCGATGCGCGCCCACCTTCGCAACGTCGCCCGGGCGCTGCCCGAGCGGATATCGGTGGAGGCGGCCGCGAGCTGATGTCGCCCCCGCCCGTCCCCGTCTCGGATCGCGCCCGCGACCTCGTCCGGGGGGCCTACGACACCCACATCCACGTGGCGCCCGATGTCGTCCCCCGGATCGTCGACGACGTCACGCTGGCGCGCCGCTTCCTGGAGCTGGGGATGGACGGGTTCCTGCTCAAGTCCCACTACAACTCCACGGCCGAGCGGGCGGCGGTCGTGCGGGCCGCCGTCCCGGGAATCGACTGCCTGGGCGCGATCGTGCTCAACCGCGCGGTCGGTGGGCCTCAATCCGCTGGCCGTCGAGGTGGCGGCCCGCGAGGGGGCCCGCACCGTCTGGCTGCCGACCGTCGACGCGGTCAACGAATCCCACGAGCGCGAGGCGGGTGGGCGGGATCCGAATGTGAAGGTCCCCGTGTGGGTCAAGCTCCAGCTGGAGCTGCGCGAGCAGGGCATCGAGATCGATCCTGTCCCCGTGGTCGACGATCATGGAGCCGTCCTGCCCGCGACCGTGGCGGTGCTGGAGCGGATCGCGCACCACGGCCTGCTGCTGGCCACCGGCCACCTCGCCCGCGACGAGATCTTCGCGGTCGTCGACGCCGCCCTGGAGCACGGCGTCACCGAGATCGTGATCACGCATCCCGAGTTTCCCGCGCAGAGCCTGTCGGTGGAGGACCAGGTGGCGCTGGCCGGACGGGGCGCGCTGCTCGAGCGCTGCATGACCACTCCGCACACGGGCAAGGTGGCGTGGGAGCAGTGGGTCGAGAACACCCGCGCCGCCGGCTATCAGCACTCGGTGCTTTCGACGGATCTCGGTCAGGTGTTCAATCCACCCGTGGAGGACGGAATGGCGATCATGGTCGACCGGCTGCTGGCAGGCGGCTTCAGCGATGAGGAGGTGCACGTGATGGCGGTGGTCAACAGCCGCCGCGTGGCGGGAGCGCAGCCGCTGTGAGTGCCCGGAGGATGCTGGTGATCGGCGCGCACTCGGCCGACTTCGTGTGGCGCGCCGGCGGAGCGCTGGCGGTGTGCACGTCGGCCGGCGGCTCGGGGCGCGTGATCGCCCTGTCCTATGGCGAGCGGGGCGAGTCGGGCGAGCTGTGGAAGGAGGACGGGCAGACGATCGAGAACGTCAAGCGCGTGCGCCACGGCGAGGCCGAGCGGGCCGCGGAGGCGCTGGGAGCCGACTTCCACTGCCTGGATCTGGGCGATTACCCGCTGCAGATCGATACGGCGGCGCTGGAGCAGATCTCCGAGGTGATTCGGGAGTTCGCGCCCGATGTGCTGATCACGCACACCGATACCGATCCGTTCAACCCCGATCACCCGGTGGCCTATTCCGCCGTCGCCCGGGCCCGCAGCCTGGCCGCCGGCGCGGGCGTGCAGAGCGCGTTTGCCACCGTCAAGCCGCCGGCGTTCTTCCTGTTCGAGCCCCATCAGCCCGAGCTGTGCAACTTCACCCCGACGACGTTCGTCGACATCACCGCGGTGCTGGAGGCCAAGGTGGCGGCGATGGGCGAGATGAAGGCCCAGGCCTACCTCAAGACCTACTACCGCGAACGCGCCGACCACCGCGGCAACCATGCCCGGCGCTCCTCGGGGAACGCGGAGATCCGTCAGGCCGAGGCCTTCCAGCGGGTCACGCCTCAGGTGGTGAGCGCGCTGTGAGCGACGAAACGCTCAAGCAGCTGGCCCGCCTGGGGTCGGCGACGGTCTACGAGGCCGGCGGCCGCGGCGGTTACGTCGACGCCGACCTGCACCAGATCATCCCGGCCTCCAGGGTGGCCGGCCCGGCGCGGACGGTGGTATGCGGGCAGGACGACAACCTGATGGTGCACGCCGCGATGGCCGTGGTCCAGCCCGGCGAGGTGATCGTGTTGACGATGCCCGAGCCGCGGCCGGTGGCGCTGGTCGGCGATCTGCTCGCCACCCAGGCCAAGGCCCACGGCGCGGTCGGGATGCTGATCGACGCCTCGGTGCGTGATCTCGAGGAGCTTGTCGAGCTGGGACTGCCGATCTGGGCGCGATGGGTCCGAGTCAAGGGCGCCGCCAAGGACGTCGCCGGCTCGATCGGCGAGCCGGTGGTCGTCGGCGGCGCGACGATCCGCCAGGGCGACGTGCTCGTGCTCGACGCCGACGGAGCAGCCGTGGTCGAGCATGAGCGCCTTAAGGAGGTGCTCGCCGCCTCGCTCCAGCGCGAGGAGCGCGAACGGGTGAAGCGTGGCAAGCTTCAGGACGGCGCGCTGTCCTACGACCTCGATGGGCTGCGAGAACGAGTGGAGGGCTCACGCACATGACCGAGCCGCTGCAGGATCTGGCTCACATTCACCACGTCGAGCTGCTGACCCCGTTTCCCCAGGAGAGTCTGGAGTTCTTCACCGAGCTGTTCGGGATGCAGATCGAGTCTCGCGCCGGCCAGTCGGTGTTCCTGCGCGGTTGGGGCGAAACCCAGCCCTACGGACTGAAGCTGACCGAGTCGGCGCTGCCCGGCCTTGGCCACATGGCCCTGCGCGCCTGGAGCCCGGAGGCGCTGGAGCGCCGCGTCGGAGCGATCGAGGCCGCCGGCCTGGGGGACGGGTGGATCGAGGGCGACCACGGGCATGGCCCGGCGTACCAGTTTCGCGACCCCGACGGCCACCGCATGGAGATCCTCTACGAGACGGAGCGCTACCAGCCGCCCGAGGAGCTGCGCCCACGGCTGAAGAACGTGCCCCAGCGCCACGTCGATCGCGGCGCGTCCGTCAAGCGCATCGACCACGTCAACGTCCTGGCCGCCGACGTCGCCGCCAACCGCCGGTTCGCCGAGGACCTGCTGGGCTTTCGCACCTACGAGCAGGTGGTCCTCAACAACGGCGAGGAGTCCGGGGCGTGGATGAGCCTGACGATCGCCGCCCACGAGCTGATCTATGTCGCCGATCACGCCGGAAAATCGGCCCCGCCCGCCCGGCTGCACCACCTGGCATGGTTCGTCGACACCCGCGAGGAGCTGCTGCGCGCCGCCGACCTGTTCGTCGACGCCGACGTCCCGATCGAGGCCGCCCCCTCCAAGCACGCCGTCGCGCAGGGCATGTTCCTCTACGTCTACGAGCCGGGCGGCAACCGGGTGGAGGTCACGACCGGCACGCATTTCATCTACGACCCCGACTACGAGCCGGTGGTGTGGTCCGAGGCCGAGCGGGCGCGCGGCCAGGCCTGGGGCGTGGAGACGGTGTCGACCTTCCACACCTACGGCACGCCCGACATCAGCGGCGAGGCCACCGGACCGCCGATCCCACCCACCAGCCAGATCCCCACCTTGGCATGAGCGCATGAGCGACGACCAGCAGGCGATCGGTCGGCTTGTTCAGGACTGGGTGGTGTGGCGCGACGCCGGTGACTGGGAGCGCTTCGCCACCGTCTGGCACGACGAGGGCGTGATGATGGCGACCTGGTTTCAGGGCCCGGCGTCCGAGTTCATCCGCGTCAGCCGCGAGGGGTTCGAGCGCGGCGTGAGAATCCTGCACTTCCTCGGCGGAACCTCGGTGGACGTCGCCGGCGAGCGAGCGGTCGCGCAGACGAAGATGACCATCACCCAGCGCGCCACCATCCACGGCGTGGAGTGCGACGTGGTCTGCACCGGTCGGTTCTACGACTTCCTGGAGAGGCGACGGGATCGGTGGGGGATCGTCCTGCGCCAGCCGATCTACGAGCAGGACCGGCTTGACCCCGTGAACCCCGGCACGGCGTTGCAGCTGGAGCCCGAGCGCCTGAGCGCCTTCCCGGTGGGCTACCGCCACCTCGCCTACGTCCAGAGCGTGCTCGGATTCGACGTCAAGCGCGACATGCCGGGGCTGACCGGACGCGAGGTGGAGGCTCTGTACGAGCGCGGCGCGCGCTGGTTGTCGGGCGAGATCACGAGCGGAGCAGCGCCGTGAGTTCCCGAGCCGCGAGTGACCTGCTGCTGGTCGGAAGCCTCCCGGTCGCGTCCACCGACGCCGCCCTGCGGGCCGGCGCCGAGCTGTTCGGCGACATGGTGTTCGCCCTGCCCGACGGCGAGACCGGCCCGCGGGCGGCCTGGGTGGGCTACGAGCGCGAGCAGCTGTGCCGGCCCAACGCCGACGTGGTCGTCGTGCAGGAGACCGAGTCGCCCACGGGGATCCCGCGCCACGCCTACGAGACGCCGATCTTCTCGGTGCGCGAGGGCGTCAGGGAGCTGCATTGGGACAGCTGGCCGCGGATCGACGATGCGATCGCCTCCTACCGCGAGTTCGTGAGTCTGCGCGAGCAGGGCGTGATTCCAGGCGGCCTGCGCTTCCAGGTCGGGTTGCCGTTCCCCTCCAGCGCGCTGAACGCCTTCAAGGTCGACTACGCCGTCAACTACCCGATCGTCGAGCGCGGCTTCGAGGAGCTCGTGGCGCGTGAGCTGCAGCGGCTGACCACCGAGATTCCGCCCAGGATCTGGCGATCCAGTGGGACATGGCCTACGAGCCCCAGGACATCGAGGGCGTGATCGCCTGGACGGAGGGCGACGCCTGGGAGCGCTTCGCCGGGCCGGCGAAGCGGCTCACCCCGCTGATCAGCGAGGAGGTCCTCGTCGGCTACCACCTCTGCTACGGGACGTTCCCCGAATGGCCGATGTACGAGGCCCAGGACCTGAGCGTGCTGGTGCGCATGGCGAATTACGCGGTCGCGGAGTCGGGTCGTGCGGTCGATTGGGTGCACCTGGCCGGCCCGCGCTACCTGCGCTCGGAGGACGAGCGCTTCTTCGCCCCGCTGGCCGAGCTCGAACCGGGCCCGGCGCGCGTGTTCCTCGGCATCGTGCTGCCGCTGGACGGCGTCGCGGGCCTGCGCCGGCGCCACGCCACCGCCTCCAAGTTCCTGGATGACTTCGGCGTGGCCATGTACTGCGGTTTCGGGCGTCAGCCCGGTCGTGATGGCATGGAGACGATGCGCGAGCACCGCCGGGTGGTCCGCGAAGTGCTGGGCTGAGCTGTGTCGTCCGATCCTGAGAGCGTCGACGTCCTGATCGTGGGCGGGAGCCTGGTCGGTTCGGCGGCCGCGCTGCTGCTCAGGCGCCACGGGGTGTCAAGCCTGAATGTCGAGCGTCACGCCGGCACCGCGATCCATCCGCGAGCCGGGCACTTCCACCTGCGGACGATGGAGATCGTCCGGGAGTCCGGCCTGGAGGACGCGGTTCGCCGTCGCTCGGTGCAGCAGTATCACCCCGACGGCGGGATCAACAACGTCGAGTCTCTGGCGGGTCGCGAGCTCGGAACCTTCTTCGCCAACCTGAACGCCGGCGTGGAGGAGTTCAGCCCGACCGTGCGGGCGTTCATCGATCAGGACGCGCTGGAGCCGATCCTGAGGACGCGCGCCGAGGAACTGGGCGCTCGGATGCGCTATCGCGTGGAGTGCGAGTCGCTGGCGCAGGACTCCGACGGCGTCACCGCCACCCTGCACGAGCTGGGCGACGATTCTCGCCGTACGGTGCGAGCGCGCTACGTGGTCGCCGCCGACGGCAACCGCAGTCCCACCCGGGAGCGGCTGGGGATCGCGATGTGCGGACACGGCCTGCTCTCGGAGAGCGTCACCATCTACTTCCGCTCCGAGGTCAGCCTGGAGCCGTTGCTGGAGGGACGCGCCCACGGGGTCACTTACGTGACCAACCCCGTGCTGCGCGGCTTCTTTCGCCTCAACCGGTCGGCCGACCGGGGCTTTCTCGTGGTCAACCTGGTGGGCGACACCGCTCGCCCGGAGATCGTCGCCGCCTATCCGTCGGCGCCGTGGGCCAACGCCGCCTCGTCGATCGACCGGCCGCGCGCCTTGGAGCTGCTGCGGGCGGCCATCGGAGTCCCGGACATCCCCGTCGTGATCGACGACCTGGCCACCTGGCGCGCGGTGGCCGATAGCGCCGAGCGCTACCGGGACGGGCACGTGTTCCTGGCCGGCGACGCCGCGCATGTGGTGCCTCCCAACGGCGGCTTCGGCGGCAACACCGGCATTCAGGACGTACACAACCTCGCCTGGAAGCTGGGGTTCGTGATCCGGGGTCTCGCCGGCCCCGAGCTACTTGATACCTACGACCAGGAGCGGCGGCCGATCGGCGAGCTGACCGTCGAGCAGGCCTACGCCAGGTATGTCACCCGGGTGGCGCCCTACCTCGGCACCGAGGGCGTCCAGGAGCTCGTCAACGACCTGTCGATGGAGATCGGCTACCGCTATGACTCGCCGGCGGTGATCCCGGAGCCCGGCGAGCGGCCGGCCTTGCACGAGCATCCTCACGAGTCCCGCGGCCGTCCCGGCTCGCGGGCGCCGCACGTCGTCCTGGAGCGCGGAGGAGAGCCGCTCTCGACGCTCGACCTGTTCGGCGGCAACCTCGTCCTGCTCGCCGGCCCCGAGGGGGAGGGGTGGCAGAAGGCGGCGCGGACGGCCGCCGCCCACCTAGGCGTGCCGCTGGACAGCCATCTCGTCGGCGGCGCCGAGCTGGCCGATCCGCACGGGGCGTTCGCCGCCGCCTACGGGATCTCGACCGACGGCGCGGTGGTCGTGCGCCCGGATGGCTTCGTCGCCTGGCGAGCCGCCGACGCGCGCGAGGCTTCGCCGGCGCAGGTGGGCGACGTGCTGGGACGGATCCTGCACCTGCCGCCCGTCTGAACCGGGGCATCAGCCGAGCCGGGCTTCGCCTCGGCCACTCGGCGCGCCGATAAACACAACTAGGATGATTGAAAACATTGAGCTTGTGGTAATACCGCCAACGATCATGACCGCAGTCTCAGAGAAGACCCGCACACCCGGCGCCAACCGCACCCAGATCGTCGATGTCGACGTGCACGAGCGCGCTGCGCTCGAGGAGCTCGTGCCCTACCTGGAGCCGCAATGGCGGCGCTACATCACCGAGTACGGCTGGCAGCCCGAGCGGCTGCTGCCGTATGCGCAGCCGACCGCGGGCGGCCTGGACCGCGCCGATGCCAAGCTCCCCGACGGCCGGCCGGGGGGCTCGGACCTGGGCCTGGTCCGCGAGCAGCTGCTCGACCTGTACGACATCGACGTCGCCGTCCTCACGGGCTGGCTGAACGCATCGGCGCTGGGCGCCGGGTGGTCGGAGTTCAAGACGGGTCTGATGTCGGCCTACAACGACTGGCAGATCGAGACGTGGCTGGAGCGCGACTCGCGTCTGGTCGGTTCGGTGCACGTCAACGCGCACGACCCGGCGGGCGCCGCGCGGGAGATCGATCGCCTGGCCGACCACCCCCGGATCGTGCAGGTGATGCTGTACATCGGCGACCGGCCGTTCGGCGACCCCTTCTACGAGCCCCTGTTCGCGGCGGCCGAGCGCCACGGCCTGGTCGTCGGGATCCATCACTCGGAGAACTCGCCGACCGCGCTCGGGCATCACCGCCTGTACGCCGAGTGGCACACGCTCGTCTCCCAGGTGTTCATGTCGCAGACCGTCAGCCTCGTCTTCAACGGTGTCTTCGAACGCCATCCGCGGCTGCGGGTTGCGATGATCGAGGGCGGCTTCTCGTGGGTGCCGCACATCATGTGGCGCGCCGACCAGCAGTGGCGTGAGCTGCGCTCGGAGGTGCCGTGGCTGCGCCGCAGGCCAAGCGACGTGATCCGCGAGCACGTGCGCTTCGCCACTCAGCCGATCGAGGAGATCACCGCCCGGCAGTTCCTCGGCCTGATCGAGCAGATGGAGTCAGACGAACTGCTCCTGTTCTCCACCGACTATCCCCATTGGGATTTCGATTCGCCCCAGCGCGCGCTTCCCGGCGGCCTTCCCGAGGAGCTGACCCGGCGGATCTTCTCCGAGAACGCGCGGGCCACCTACCGGCTGCCGGCATGACCGCCACCGCTGACGCCACCCGTGTCTGCGACAGCAGCGAGCTGGCGCCCGGAACGATGCGTCCCGCCGAGGTCGGTCGCCTGCCCGCGGTCGTGGCCCGTCTGCAGGACGGGTCGCTGCACGCGCTCGTCGATCGCTGCCTGCATCAGGGCGCGCCGCTTTCGCGCGGGCGCCTGAGCCACGGCAGCGCGGGGGCCGACGGCGTCGGCGACTACCGCCCGGACGAGTCGGTCGCGGTCCTGCGATGTCCGTGGCACGGCTACGAGTACGACCTGCGCACCGGCTGCACGCTGTTTGATGCCTCGCGGCGGCTGAGGCGCCTGACCGTGTGGGAGCAGGACGGAAGCGTCCTGCTCTCGCTCTGACTCCGGAGACACACATGACCGATCTGACCAGCGCCCCGGTCCTCGACCGGCCGCGCCCCGACACACCGGCGACCGCCGCACCGACCGACGCGACCACGGACCCGCGCCAGGCTCGGCTGATCGCATTCTCGTCCGGCCTGGGCTTCCTGTTCGACGCCTACGTCGTGAACATCTATTCGTTCGTGCTGCCGCTGATCGTGGTCAGCTTCAGTCTCTCGACCACCGCCGCGGGGGTGATCGGCTCGGTGATGCTCGCCGGCTACACCCTGGGCACGTTCGGCTTCGGCTGGGCGGCCGACCGCTTCGGGCGCAAGGACACGCTGGGCGCCTCGATCGCGCTCTACGGGATCACCACCGCCGTCTCCGGGCTCGCCGGCGGCGCCGGCCTGTTCGCGGGACTGCGCTTCCTCACCGGGCTCGGCGGCGCGGGCGAGCTCGCGGTGGGCGTGCCCTACACGGTCGAGGCGTGGCCGGCCAAGCGCCGGGCGATCGGCGCCGGCGGCGTGATCTTCTCCATGTATGCGGTGGGAGCGCTGATCGCGCTGGGCGTCGCCCTGCTGGTGGCGCCCGCGGCCGGCTGGCGGCTGACGTTCGTGTTGGCCCTGCTTCCCGCTCTGCTCGTCTACTTCCTGCGCCGCGCCCTACGGGAGTCGGCGCCCTACCAGGCGGCCCGCGCACAGCACGAGCGGCGCGAGGGCCCCGGCGCCGCCCGCCGCCAGGCGCGGGAGATCTTCGCCACCCCGGCGCTGCGCCGCCGGCTGGGAATCGCCACGCTGATCTTCATCGCCAACGCGGTGGGCTACTGGGGCTTTCTCGTCTTCCTGCAGAAGTACATGCTGGGCACGTTCGGCCTCAGCTTCCGCCAGTCGCTCGCCCTGACGATGGCGTTCTACGCGGCGATGACCGTGTGGCCGTTCGCCGGCGCCGCGGCGGCCGAGCGATTCGGCCGGCGCCCGGCGGCGATCGCCGGCGCTGTCGTGCTCGCGCTCTCGAGCATCGTGGCCTTCTCCACCCACACCCTGCTCGTGTTCGCGATCGCCCAGCTGTTCGGCATCGGGCTGCTCGGCTGGACGTGGTCGATCGGCCAGACGTACGTGGCCGAGCTGTTTCCGACCAGGGTGCGTGGCACCGGTTTTGGCCTCGGCGTCGCCTTCGGGCGCATCCCCTCGATCGCCGGACCGGTGCTGACGGGCACGCTGATCGGATCGGTCGGGCTACCGACTCTGGCCAAGTGCTTTGCCGTGCTGTGGCTGCTCTACATCGTGGCCTTCGTCATCGGACCGGAGACGCGCGGGCGCACCCTGGCTGAGCTGGACTCGGTCTAGTCGGCGGACGTCGGTGTCAACCCTCGGTGCAGATTGACGATCCGTGTACATCTGAGGTGAATCGCGCGTGCTCCGATGCACGCATGGTCAACTATCGGTTCGCTCTCTGGCAACTGCGGATTGAGGACCGATCGGCAGTGGCATCATGCTCCCCAGTGCACTAGATGTGAGAACGCCGGCACGGGCTTGGCCGAGAGACGGCCCACCGTCCGCGACTGGCGTCTCTCACCGGCAGAGGAGGAGAGATGGCCGCAGCCTACCCAGACAGACTCGCGTCGCCGCGAGAGGCTCCTCCGGGCCGCTCGCCAATGGCACGACCGCCCGGCGGCCATCGCCGGCGCTGGCCGGTGGCGGCGGCGTGCGCCTGCGTGATCCTCGCCGTCGCCGCGTGCGGAGGCTCGACTAAGTCGAGCAGTTCCAGCGGTGGTGGGGCATCGGGTGGCTCGTCCAGCTCGAGCACCTCCAGCGCGGCCGCCGGTCCCGCCCATGCAGGCGGGTCGCTGACCGTGCTGGAGAGCTCCGGGTTCGCCGGCGATTGGCCGACCGGACTGGACCCGGCCACCAACACCAACGGCGCCGCCGACCAGAGCCAGATGAACTCGATCTTCGGCGAGCTGTGGGAGCTGCAGGGCAACGGAAAGCTCACGCCGGACATAGCGACGGGCTACAAGTTCTCGAACGCCGGCAAGACCGTGACGATCACGCTGCGCCCCGGGGTGAAGTTCAGCGACGGGACGCCGCTCAACGCCGCAGCCGTCGCCTTCAACTGGAAGCGCGATCTCGCCTCGCCGTGCACCTGCAAGCCGATCATCCAGGTCGCGTCGATCACCGCGCCGAGCTCGGGCACCGTCAAGGTCGACTTCAAGGTCCCCGACGGCGCGTTCATCAACCAGCTGCAGGACTCCAACTTCTCCTGGATCGCGTCACCCGCGGCGCTGAAGAAGCTGGGTGAGAAGACGTTCAAGCTCAAGCCGGTGGGGGCCGGTCCGTTCACCGTGGCCTCGGACACGCTGTCCAACACCCTGGTCCTCAAGAAGAACCCCACCTACTGGAAGACGGGACGGCCGTACCTCGACGGGCTCACGTTCAAGACGACCTCGGGTGACGAGACGGCGCTGGAGGCGATGCAGTCCGGGCAGGGCGACGCTTACGAGGGCATGAGCACGCAGACACTCGTCAAGTCCTTCAAGTCGAAGTTCAACGTGGTCGCCGAGCCGTCGACGTCGCCGTACGACATCCAGTTCAACACCAAGATCCCGCCGTTCAACGACAAGCGGGCCCGGCTGGCGATCTACTACGCCACCGACACGGCGCTGCTGGACCAGAAGCTGTTCGGCAATCAGTACAAGGTGGTGCAGGGATTCACGGCGCCCGGCGGGTTGTTCTACAGCCCGACGGTGCCCGGCTACCCGACCTACAACCTGGCCAAGGCCAAGGCGCTGGTCAAGCAGCTCGGCGGGCTGAACATCAATTACTTCACCATCACCCAGCCGGCCACGCACGACATGATGGTGGCGATGCAGCAGATGTGGAAGCAGGCGGGGATCAACGCCACGATCCACTTCTACTCGCTGGCCAGCCTGATCCAGCAGTTCCAGGGCAAGTGGCAGATCGCGTTCCAGACCGCCGGCGCGTGGGATCCGGCCGGCGGTGTCGGCCTGGCCTTCCGGTTCGTGTCCAACTCGCCGTTCAGCGGCGTGCACGACCCGAAGCTCGACAAGCTCATCCTCGGAGCGGCGGCGGTGGTCGATCCGGCGGTCCGCAAGAAGCTCTACGACCAGGCTGCCGCATACATCGCGCAGAACGCCTACGGGCCGTTCCTGTTCCCGATCTCGAACTACAACATCGCCACCCATGGAGTGCAGGGCCCCGGCCTGACCACCGCCATCCCCTCGGTGGCGGTCAACCCGGAGGTGTTGTGGGAGGAGGTGTCGAAGTCGTGAGCGGTCGGGCAGGCGAAGCGACGCGGCGATGAGCAGCGCCGCATCGGCACCTCTTCCCGCCTCGCGGGCGGGCGAGCGCCCGGGAGCACTCGCCCGCCTGGCCGCCTCCCCGATATTGCGCTTTCTGGGCCGCCGCGTGCTGGTGGCGATCCCCGTGCTATGGGGGGTGACGTTCCTCACCTTCGTGGTCATCAATCACCTGCCGGGCAACGCGGCCCAGCAGCTGCTCGGCATCAACGCGACCAAGATCGAGCTCCACCAGCTGTCGGCCAAGCTGGGGCTGGACAAACCGCTGCTGACCCGATACGGGGACTGGCTGCACGATCTCGTCACCGGGAGCCTTGGCCACTCGCTGGCCTCGGGCCAGAGCGTCACCTCGATCCTCGGCTCGGACCTACCGATCACCTTCGAGCTGATCGCCTACTCGATGCTGATCGCGCTGCTCTTTGCGGTGCCGATCGCGCTGCTGGCGGCGCGCCGGCCCAACGGGATCTTCGACCGCGTGAGCATGGTGCTGAGCATGGCCGGCCTGTCGATCGCCAACTACATCCTGGCGCTCGTCCTCGTCTACTTCTTCGCCGTCAAGCTCAACTGGCTGCCGGCGCTGGGCTGGATCCCGCCCGGCAAGAGCCTCGGCGGCAACCTCAAGACGCTGACGCTCCCCGCGGTGTCGATCGCCGTGTCGCTGCTGTGCTTCTACACCCGCCAGCTGCGGGCCGATCTCGTCTCGCAGCTGCGCAGCGAGGACTACATCACCACCGCCCGTGCCAAGGGGGTGGGACCGTGGCGGGTCATCCTCCATCACGCTCTGCGCAACTCGGTGTTCGGCCTGATCACGGCGGTGGCGCTCAACCTGGGGACGCTGCTCGGCGTGACCGTGATCATCGAGGAGATCTTCGGTCTGCCGGGCATCGGGCACGAGCTGCTGTCGGCGATCAACTCGCGCGATGTCCCGGTCGTGGAGGGAGCGGTGTTCGTCTTCGGCCTGATCGTCGTCCTGTGCAACCTGCTCGCCGACCTGCTGTACGCGGCGCTCGATCCTCGGGTGAAATATGGCAGCGCCAACTGAAGCCGTCGTCCCGGGCGCGCTCCAGCCCGCCGTCGCCGCTCCCGCCCCCGGGGCCGCCGGGCGGCTCGGCCGGCTGCGGACGATCGGCGGCATCTGGCTGCCGGCCTTCCTGGTGGTCGCGATCCTGTTCCTGTGCTTCCTGTGGCCGCTGATCGGCTCGGTGCCGGCGCCCACCAACGGCACGATCCTCAACGCCAACCTGCCGTCGTTCTCGCCGGGTCACCTCCTGGGAACCGACGCCACGGGGAACGACGAGTGGTCAAGACTGCTCTACGGTGGCCGGGCGTCGCTGGAGGTGTCGGCCGCGGTCACGGCGATCGGATTGCTGATCGGCGGCGTGCTGGGGGCGTTCGCGGGGTATGTCGGCGGCTGGCGGGACGGCGTGATCATGCGCCTCCTCGACGTGCTGATCGCGTTCCCCGCGCTCGTCCTGGCCGTGGCCATCGCCGAGCGGCTCGGGCCGGGGGAGGTGCATACGATCTGGGCGCTCTCGTTCTTCAGCATCCCGGCGATCGCGCGGATCGCCCGCGCTGCCACCCTGGGCGTGCGCGAGCAGAACTACATCGTCGCCGCCGGCCTGTCGGGCACCGGCCACACTCGCACGCTGCTGCGCCACATCGCGCCCAACATCCTCCCCCAGTTGATGACGTTCGCCTTTCTCGGCATGGGCATCGTGATCGTGCTCGAGGGGGCGCTCAGCTTCCTCGGGCTGGGCATCCCCGCGCCGGCGCCCAGCTGGGGCAACATGATCGCCCAGGGCGAGGGCATCCTGTCGGCGCAGCCGAAGTTCACGATGCTCCCCAGCGCGGCGCTGTTCATCACCGTGATCGCCTTCAACCTGCTGGGCGAGAGCCTCCGGGCGCGGGGAGAGCGATGAGCGCCACCGGGTTCATCGGAGCGCCCGGCGGCGATCCCGCCGAAGGTCGCGGCACCGCGGGGGCGGCGCGCGATGCCCAGCTGTTGGAGGTCAGCGAGCTGCGCGTTGATTTCCGCCAGGGCAAGCGCGTCGTGCAGAGCGGTCGACGGGCTCAGCTACGCCGTGCCACGGGCGCGCACGGTGGCGCTGATCGGGGAATCTGGCTCGGGCAAGACCGTCAGCTCGCGCGCGATCATGGGACTGTTGCCGGGCAACGCGGAGGTCAGGGGCTCGATCCGCTTTGAGGGTCAGGAGCTCCTCGGACTGTCGGAGCGCGAGTTGCGCCGGTACCGCGGGAGCGAGATCGCGATGGTCTTCCAGGATCCGAGCCGGTCGCTGAATCCGACGATCCGGATCGGCCCGCAGATCACCGAGGCGATCCACATGCACGAGTCGGTGTCGCGCGCGGCGGCCCACGACCGAGCAGTCGAGCTGATGGAGCTCGTGCGGCTGCCCGCGGCGGCGCAGCGCTTCTCGCAGTATCCGCACCAGCTGTCGGGGGGGATGCGTCAGCGCGTGATGATCGCGATCGCGTTGGCGGCCGCCCCCAAGCTGCTGATCGCCGACGAGGCGACGACCGCCCTCGATGTGACCACGCAGGCTCAGATCATGGAGCTGCTGGGCGATCTGCAGCGGCGGCTCGGGATGGCGCTGATCATGATCAGCCACGATCTCGGTCTGGCGGCGAGCTTCGCCGACGAGGTGCTGGTCATGTACGCCGGCCGGGGCGTCGAGCAGGCACCCACCCAGAAGCTGTTCGCCCACGTGCGGATGCCCTACACGCGGGCGCTGCTCGGGGCGATACCGCGGCTCGAGAACGCACCGCACTCGCCGCTGGCGGCGGTGCCCGGCCAACCCCCCGACCTCGCCGAGGAGCGGGTCGGCTGCCCCTTCGCTCCGCGATGCCCCGACGCGACCGACAAATGCCGGCTGCAAACGCCGCCGTTGGACGAGCAGGAGCCCGACCACCTGTGGGCGTGCTGGCATCCCTGCGGACTGGAGGGGCGATCAGCGTGAGCGAGCCGCTGCTGGAGGTCTCAAACCTCGTGCAGGAGTTCACCGTCCGCGACCGGGGCGGGGTCAAGGCCGGCACGGTGCATGCCGTGTCCGACGTGTCCTTCTCGCTGGCACCGGGAGAGACGCTGGGGCTGGTCGGAGAGACGGGCTCGGGAAAGTCGACGCTCGCCCGGGCGCTGCTGCAGGCGCCGCCGCCGAAGTCGGGATCGGTCCGCTTCCGCGGAACGGAGCTGGTCGGGCTCAAGCGGCGGCGGCTGGTCAAGGCGCGCCGCCACATGCAGCTCGTCTTCCAGGACCCGTTCAGCTCCCTGGATCCGAAATGGCGAGTCAGCCAGCTGGTGGAGGAGCCGCTGATCGCGTTCAAGGTGGGGAGCGCGGCCGAGCGCCGCGCGCGCGCTCGTGAGCTGCTTGACCTCGTCGGGCTCGACCCCGGCCGGTTCGCCTCCCGACGGCCGGGAGAGCTGTCCGGGGGACAGGCCCAGCGGGTGGCCATCGCACGCGCGCTCGCGCTGAACCCGTCGCTGATCATCTGCGACGAGCCGGTGTCCTCGCTGGATGTGCTGATCCGCGCACAGGTGCTCAACCTGCTCGAGGGCCTGCGCACCGAACTCGGGTTGGCCTACCTGTTCATCGCCCACGACCTCGCGCTCGTCAAGCAGGTGTCCGACCGGGTGGCGGTCATGTACCTCGGCAAGCTGGTCGAGCTCGGTCCGGCGCAGTCGCTCTACCGCGAGCCGCTGCACCCCTACACCGTCGCACTGCTCGCCTCGATCCCCAGTCCCGACCCGTCGCGCCGCGACGAGCCGGTCGACCGCACGATCCACGGCGAGCCGCCCTCGCCGATCGACCCGCCCAGCGGATGTCGGTTCCGCACCCGCTGCCCACGGGCCCAGGACGTCTGCGCCACCGAGGAGCCGCTCCTGCGCGAGCTCGCGCCCGGCCACCTCGGGGCCTGCCATTTCCCGGTCAGCGCCGACGCGGGGTCCCCGAGACCGGCGGCGACGCCGGAACACCAACCCGACCTCAGCACCTGAGAGGAGACCATGGCAATCGGAGAATCGAACGCGAGAACCCTGGACGTGAGCGCCCTGCTCACCGAGGGCGCGCATCTGATCGGCGGCGAGTGGATTCCGGCGCGCAGCGGCGAGACGATCACCGTCATCAACCCGGCCAACGGGGACACGCTGGCCGCCGTGCCGCGCGGCGGGGTCGATGACGTGCGCGACGCCGTCTCGGCGGCGGCGGAGGCGTTCCCGGCGTGGCGGGACACCAGCCCGAGCTTCCGCGGGCAGCTGCTGCTGCGGTGGGCCGAGCTGTGCCGCCAGCACGGCGAGGAGCTCGACCTGCTGGAGCGCATGGAGGTCGGCCGGCCCAGCTGGGGGCCCCCGCCGATGGCCAACATCATCACGTTCACCGCCGGGTTGGCCGACAAGGTGACCGGTCAGACGCTGCCGAGCGCGTTCCCCGACGTCGTCGGCATGACGCTGCGCGAGCCCTACGGCGTCTGCGCGGCCATCATCCCCTGGAACGCGCCCGGCCCGCTCACCGCGCAGAACGTGGCTCCGGCGATCGCGATGGGCAACACGGTCGTCGTCAAGCCGGCCGAGGACGCTCCGCTCACGCCGCTGTTCATGGCCAAGCTGGCGCTCGAGGCCGGCATCCCCGCCGGGGTCATCAACATCGTCACCGGTTTCGGCGCCGAGGCGGGCGACGCGCTCAGCCACGACCCCGGGGTGCGTCACATGAGCTTCACCGGCTCGCCGGAGACCGGGCGGCGGGTGATGCAGGGCTGCGCCGAGAACCTCATCCCCGTGCACCTGGAGCTCGGCGGGAAGTCGCCCCAGGTCGTGCTCCGCGACGCGCCGCTGGAGAAGGCGATTCCCACGATCGTGCGCAGCATCACGCTCAATACCGGCCAGATCTGTGCCGCTGGCTCCCGCGTGGTCGTCGACGAGAAGATCCGCGAGCGCGTCGTGGAGGGCCTGGCCGAGGGCTTTGCGAAGGTCAGGGTCGGGCCGTGGCACGAGCAGGTCGACATGGGGCCGCTGATCAGCGCCAAGCAGGAGCAGCGGGTGCTGGGTTACCTGCGCAGCGGCCGCGAGGAGGGGGCGACCGTGGTCGTCGGCGGCGACAAGCTCACCGGCGAGGGCTTCGACGGCGGGTTCTTCGTCGCCCCGACGATCTTCGACGGCGTCGCACCGGAGATGCGCATCGCCCAGGAGGAGATCTTCGGCCCGGTGCTCTCGGTGCTCGGCGCCGACGACGAGGAGCAGGCGCTGCAGATCGCCAACGGCACGAACTATGGCCTCGTCGCCTCGGTGTGGACCAGCGACGTCGGGAAGGCCGTCCGGCTCGCGCGCCGGATCGAGGCCGGCCAGGTCTCGATCAACACCCTGTGGTCCGGTGGCGTGATCGGAGCGCCCTTCGGCGGCTACAAGTCCAGCGGCTTCGGGCGCACGGTCAGCGCTGAGTCAGTCCTGAACTACACCCAGGTCAAGAGCGTGATCATCGACGGCCGCGCCTGATGGAGGTCTCCCTGGACGGCAAGGTCGCGCTGGTCACCGGGGCCGGGCCCAACATCGGGAGCGGGATCGCCCTCGCCCTCTCGCGCTACGGCGCGCGCGTGGCCTGCAACGATCTCGTGCCCGAGGCGGCGCAGGCCAGCGTGCGGCGGATCACCCGGCACGACGGGGAGGCGATGGCGATCCCCGGCGACGTCACCAGCGAGGACGACGTACGGCGCAATCTCGACGAGGTGCTCGATCGCTGGGGCCGGATCGACATCCTCATCAACAACGCCGCGATCCTCGGCGGCCGGGGCCTGCTCGACGAGAGCCTGGAGTTCTTCAACCGCGCGATCGAGGTCGCGGCCGCCGGCATGTTCCTCAACTCCAAGTACGCCGCCGTCGCGATGATCGAGCGCGGCATCCAGGGCAGCATCGTCAACATCCTCTCCTCCAACGCCTGGCAGGGGTGCGCGGGCGTGATCGCCTACGCGTTCCACAAGGGCGGCGGGGCCAACTTCACCCGCGCCGCGGCGATGGACCTGGCGCCCTACGGGATCCGCGTCAACTCCTACTCGCCCACCGCCCCGCGACCCGACAACCCGGAGCTCCTGCGCGACTCGGATGCGCGCCCGGCCCGGCCCCGGACCGATGGCGACCATCCCGACTGGTGGCGTCCGCGCGGGAGCATCGACGTGCGCGCCAACATGCCGATGCAGCCGTCGACGCCGACCGACATCGGCCACTGCGTCGCCTGGCTGTGCTCGGACTACGCGCGGCTGATCACCGGCTGTGACTTCGTGATCGACGGCGGCGCTCGGGCGAAGTACTGGGGCTACACGCCCCCTGAGGAGAAGGCCGAGCCGATACCGCTGATTCCCCTGTACGCCGACGAGACGATGCCGGGAGGGTTCTAGACATGGCGTCAGACATGGTGCGCGCCGCGGTGCAGACCGGACCGATGGCCTACGAGATCCGCGAGCTGCCGCGCCCGCGGATCGGCGACGACGACGGCCTGCTGCGTGTCGAGGCCTGCGGGGTGTGCGGGTCCGACGTCGAGCAGTATCGAGGGCACCTCGTCCGCGAGGGCATGTTCCCGCTGATCCCCGGCCACGAGCCGCTGGGCATCATCGAGGAGGTCGGCGATCACGCCGCCGAGCGCTGGGGCGTGGCGCCCGGCGACCGGGTGGCGGTGGAGATCCTGCGCCCCTGCCGGGCGTGCGACTTCTGCCTCACCGGCCGCTACATGTCGTGCCCCAATCGCGACGGCGCCTACGGCATGACGCCGCTGTCGCGCGAGCCGGGGCTGTGGGGCGGCTTCGCCGAGTACCTGTACCTGCACCCGTGGGCGATCCTCCACAAGATCGACCCGACCCTGGCGCCCGAGCTGGCGGTCATGTTCAACCCACTGGGCGCCGGCGTGCGCTGGGCCACGCAGTTGGGCGAGGTCGGGCTCGGCGACACCGTGCTCATCCTCGGCCCCGGCCAGCGGGGCCTGACCTCGGTGATCGCCGCGCGCGCCGCCGGCGCGGGAACGATCATCGTCACCGGCCTCGGCAAGGACGCACACAAGCTGGCGCTCGCTGTGGAATTTGGCGCCGACCACACGATCAACGTCGAGCAGGAGGACGTCGTAGAGCGGGTGGCCGAGATCACCGGCGGGGCGATGGCCGACGTCGTGCTCGAGCTCACGCCGATCGCCGAGCGTCCGATCACCGATGCGATCGAGGCCGTGCGTCACAGCGGACGGAT
Organism: uncultured Solirubrobacteraceae bacterium; assembly: GCA_963831015.1. Lineage (GTDB taxonomy): Bacteria > Actinomycetota > Thermoleophilia > Solirubrobacterales > Solirubrobacteraceae > Palsa-465. The sequence goes on from CAWHOM010000002.1 coordinate 144,801, forward strand.
CGTGTTCGCCGGGCTGAAGGGCGGCAAGCGGATCGAGATCGTCACCGACCGCCTGATCAACAAGGGGATCACGATCAAGGGCGCCTTCGGTGTCAACGCGGAGTCCTACATCGAGGCGATCCGGCTGATCGAGTCGGGCCGGTTCCCGCTGGAGCGGATGCACAGCGGCAAGTTCGAGCTGGCCGATACCGAGGCGGCGATCCAGGCCCTGGGTGACGGCGACGCCGTCCACGTGTGCGTGTGCCCGGAACGGGCCGAGGTCGCGTCCGTGTCCGCGGAGCGAGAGAGGGAGGTCATCGATGTTGGTTGACATGCACGCTCACGTCATCCCGGGACGACTGGACGGTCCCGGTCCGCACATCGGGCCGTGCGACGACGATGCCCACGCCGTGATGCTCCGCAACGACCGCGGTATGGAGTTCAAGGCTCGCGACGCGTTCTACTCCGCCGAGCGCCGGCTGGAGGAGATGGAGGCCAGCGGCGTCGACGCCGAGGTCGTCTCGCCGATGCCGCCGTTACTCGACTTCTCGCTGCCGGGCCCCGCCGGGCTGGAGCTCTCACGCCGGGTCAACGCGTTCATCGCCGAGCTGACCCGCACCGACCGCCGCCGCCTGCTGGGGATGGGGATGGTGCCCATGCAGGACCCGTCGCTGGCGGTTGCGGAGCTGGCCGCCGTGCGCGACCAGGGACTCGTCGCCGTGGAGATCACCTCCAACGTCCTCGGTCGCTCGCTGCACGAGCCCGAATTCGCCGAGTTCTGGGCCGAGGCCGAGCGGATGGCGATGCCGATCTTCGTCCATGGGATGCCCGGCGATCTGGGCGGGCGCGTTCCCGGAGGTCTGGTCGCCGTCGCCGGCTTCGCCGTCGGTGCCGACTGCGCGCTGGCGGCGGCCTCGATCATCGCCGGCGGCGTCGCCGAGAAGCACCCGGAGCTGCGGCTGGCCTTCAGCCACGGCGCCGGGGGCTTTCCGTGCATGCTCCCGCGCGCCAACTTCTTCTGGGGCAAGACGTGGAACGAGGAGCCCTCCGACGTGGGCGAGGGCATCTCTCCCGCCGAGCTGGCCAGGCGTTTCTACTACGACGGCCTGGTGATGGACCACCGGACGCTGCGCCACCTCATCGAGATGATGGGTCATACGCAGGTGCTCGTCGGCTCGGACTTCCCCGCGATGGACCGCGAGCAACCCGCCGGGCGGACGTTGCGCTCGCTGGAGCTGCCGGCGGACGTGCAGGAGGACATCACCTGGCACAACACGTTCCGCTTCCTCGGACTTGAACCCCCGCAGCTCGCCGGTGAGGGCGCGGGCTCGGCACAGACAGGAGTGACACAGTGAAGACACGCGCCGCAATCGTCCGCGCCCCCGGGGAGCGATGGGAGGTGACCGAGCTCGAGCTCGACGAGCCCAAGGAGCACGAGGTGCTCGTACGCGTCGAGGCCTGCGGGCTCTGTCACTCCGACGAGCACGTCCGCGAGGGCGGTCCGTTCCGCTATCCGATGGTCGGCGGCCACGAGGGCGCCGGCGTGGTGGAGAAGGTCGGGCCCAACGTCACCCGCGTGCAGGAGGGCGATCACATCTGCACGTCCTGGATCCCGGTCTGCGGCCACTGCCGCTACTGCTCAACCGGGCACCAGAACATGTGCAACGACGGCCTGAACGCCGGCACCGGGATGTTCCTCGACGGCACCTTCCGGTTTCATGAGAACGGCAGCGACATCGGCGGGATGTGCGTGCTCGGCACGTTCTCGCAGTGGATCGTCATCTCCGAGAACGCGTGCATCCCGATCGACGAGGACCTGCCGTTCGAGGTCGCCGCGCTCGTCGCCTGTGGGGTGACCACCGGCTGGGGCTCCTCGGTGTACGCGGCCGGGACCCGCGCGGGGGAGACGGTCGTCATCTATGGCACCGGCGGCGTCGGCATGAACGCCGTCCAGGGGGCAGCCTATGCCGGCGCCAAGCACGTGATCGCCGTCGATCCCAACCCGGACAAGCAGGAGCTCGCCGGGAAGTTCGGGGCGACGTTCACCACCGGCGACGCCGCCGAGGCCGAGGATTACGTGCGCGACGTCACCCGCGGCGAGATGGCCGATCACGCGGTGATCACCGTCGGCGTGATGCACTCGCAGGTGCTGGACTCGGCGGTGGCCGCGATCGGCAAGGGCGGCAGCGTCGTCGTCACCGCCGTCGGCCTGCGCGACGACATCCCCGCGATGACGATCGGCGGAATGACCGGCTACCACAAGAACATCCAGGGCTCGTTGTTCGGCGGCGCCAACCCGCTCTACGACATGCCGAGACTGCTCGGGCTCTACCGTCAGGGAGATCTGAAACTCGACGAGCTGATCACCCAGCGCTACACGCTCGACAACATCAATCAGGGATACGAGGACATGCTCGCGGGCCGCAACATCCGCGGCGTCCTCATTCATGAGCACTAGGAGACTCCCATGACCAACGCAATCATGGACCCCACCGGGCAGGCGGAGAGCCAGGCCGCAAGCCACCTGACGCTGGCCCCGCGCCGGAGCGACATCTCCGGCACGACCGTGATTCTGCTGGAGAACGGAAAGCAGAACGCCCGCCTTTTCCTGGAGGACGTCGGCACGCTGCTGCGCCAGGACCACGGCGTCGGCGAGGTCAAGGTGCGCCATAAGGAGGTCTTCTCCACGGCAGAGCCTCCCGAGGTCATCGACGCGATCAGCGCCGAGTGCGACGTCGTCGTCACCGGCGTCGGCGACTGCGGCTCCTGCAGCGCCGCGGCGATCGCCGACGGCGTGCAGTTCGAGCGCCACGGCACGCCCGCGGTGGTCATCTGCTCGGAGGCCTTCGTGGCCACCGCCGACGCGATGGCCCAGGTGCAGGACGCGCCCGGCTACCAGTACGTGACGACCCCGCATCCGGTGGCCGGCCTGTCCCCCGAGCAGGTCAAGGAGCGCGCTGAAAAGGTCGCGGCCGAGATCGCGCAGCTGCTCGCCGCCGCCCAGGCCCGCACCGCCGCGTGATGGCCGTGGTCGCGCCGGATCCCGATGTAGCCCGCGACGCGATCGAGTACTGCTACGAGCAGGGCTGGACCGACGGCCTCCCGGTGGTCCCCGCCTCCGAGGCGCTGGTCGACCGGTTCCTGGCCCAGACGAGCCGTGCGCCCGACGAGGTCCTGTGGCGCATGGACCACCTGGGCCGGGAGTGCACCGTGCAGACCGCTGCCATCAACGCCGCGATGGCCGGCTGCCGGCCGGAGTACTTCCCGATTGTGCTGGCGGCCTGGGAGGCGGTGATGCTCGACCGGGCTGCCAAGGGCGGCGGCTGGCAGAGCACGAGTGGCCCGGCGCCCCTGATCGTGCTCAACGGGCCGATCCGCCACGAGCTGGAGTTCAACTGCACGGGGGGTGTGTTCGCCGGCGGCTTTCGCCCCAACGCCACCGTGCCCCGCGCGCTCGGGTTGATGCTGCGCAATGCCTTCGGGGTCGTCCCCCACGTGTTCGACCAGACGACCCAGGGCCTTCCGGGGCGGTGGTCGATCTGCTTCGGCGAGAACGAGGAGGAGAGCCCGTGGGAACCGCTGGCCGTCTCCACCGGTCTGCCCGAGGGCACGAGCGCGGTCTCGGCGACGCTGACGCGCACCTGCGAGTTCGTCGACAACCGCCACACCCAGGACCCCGAGCAGCTGCTGTGGGACTTCGCCGACACGATGGGGCGCAGTGGCTCGCTGATCTTCCGCTCCCAGTCCGTCGGCGTGGTGTTCTGCCCCGAGCACGCGCAGATGCTGGCCGGCGCCGGCTTCTCGCGCCACGAGGTCCAGGACTGGTTCGTCGAGCACTGCGGGCGCACCGAGTCCGAGTTGCGCCGGGCGGGCAAGGACGGGGTGTCCGAGGGAGGTCAGGGGGTGCGGTCGGCCAGCCCTGAGCCGCGCGTCGCCTCCGACGAGTTCACCCACATCCTCACCGGGCGCGAGGACGTCCCGATCGTCGTGGCGGGCGCGCGCAACGCCGCGATCTCGATGGTCTTCCGGGTGTTCGGCCAGTGGTCGAACACCTCGGTGGCGATCGAGACTGCCCGGTCGCCCGTGGCGAGCGTCGGCTAGCCGTGTTCAGCCAACAGGGATTGGAGAGCATGCAGGCCACGCTGGCCGCGGATGGCTACACGCTGGACGCGCGCGAGGACGGAGAACGGGTGGTGCTGACAATCGGCGCCACCCCCGAGGCCTGCGAGGACTGCCTCGCCCCGCCTGACGTCATGCGAGCCATCCTCGGCAAGTCGCTGGCCGTGCCGGCCGAGGCGATCGACCTCCATTACCCGGAGGAGGGCGGCGGGTGAGCGTGGCCATCGATGGTCCGCTGGACGCGGAATGGATGACCGGCCGCGCCGCGCTCGTCACCGGCGGCGGCGCCCGCGGCGATGGCGGGCCGGGGACGATCGGCTGGGCGATCAGCCGCCTGCTGGCCCGTCACGGCGCGGCGGTGGCCGTGCTTGACCGCGACCCGCAGGCGGCGGCGCGGACCGTTGACGAGATCGTCCGCGGCGGCGGGACCGCGACCGCGATCATCGCCGACGTCACGCGGGACGAGGATTGCGCACGGGCGGTACGCGAGGCCCGGGACGCCCTGGGCATGCTCGACACGCTCGTCAACAACGTCGCGGCGTGGAGCCCGTCAGAGCTGTTCGACGTCGAGCCCGATGAGTTCGACGAACTGCTCGATGTCAACCTCAAGACGGCGTGGCTGATGAGCCGACACGCGGTGGAGGTCCTGCCTGCGGGGGGCGCGATCGTCAACATCGCGTCGGTGGCGGCGCGGCGAGCGGGGACGGTCTACGGCCTGGGAAAGGCCGCGCTCGAGTCGATGACGCAGGGTGCCGCCTACCTGCTGGGTGAACGGGGAATCCGGGCCAACGCCGTCGAGCTCGGAGCGCTGTGGACCGGCGCAGTGGCGGCCAATCTGCCGATCGAGGCCCGCGAGCCCCGGCGGCGGATGGTGGCGCTGCAGACCGAGGGCGACTGCTGGGATGCGGCGTCGGCGGTCCTCTTCCTCGCGTCGGACCGCGCGCGCTGGATCTCCGGCCAGGTGCTCACCGTCGACGGCGGCGGCTCGCCGCGGATGCCCTACCCAGGGGTCACCCGGCAGACGGTGGGCGCAAAGTGATCGGGAAGGTCGCACTCATCACCGGCTGCGGCAAGCCCGACGGCAGCGGTCAGGCGATCGCCCGCGACCTGGCCAAGGCCGGGACGGCGGTCGTGGTCTGCGATCGCCAGCCGACGGGAGTGCCCAACCGCCGCCAGGAGATCGTGGGCAGCGAGCAGCCGATCTGGTGGAACGGCCTGGACACGCTCGTCGCCGAGATCGAGTCGGCCGGCGGGACGGCGACCGCCGCGCTCGGCGACATCGGCTCCGAGCACGACAGCCGGGCGATGGTGGAGGCCGCAATCGAGCGCCATGGCCGCCTTGACATCCTCGTCAACAATGCCGCGGCGCCTCAGGGAGCCGACCGCAACGTCATCGACGAGGTCCCGGTCGAGGTCTTCGACGAGGTGCTCCGCATCAACCTGCGCGGCACGTTCCTGATGTGCCGGGCCGCGGTGGCGGCGATGCGCCGCGAGCGCTGGGGCCGGATCATCAACGTCTCGTCGATGGCCGGGGTGATCGCCGCGCCGCGCTCCACGCCCTACTCGGCCTCCAAGGCCGGCATTCTCGGGTTCACGCGCGCGCTGGCCATGGACGTCGCCGCCTGGGGCATCACGGTCAACGCGATCGCTCCCGGAGCGCTGGGCACGAGCCGCGCGGTGCTCAGCGAGGATCCCGAGCTCGACGTCGCCGCCGAGCTCGAGCGCCGCGGTCAGCGCCTGCCGGTCGGACGCGTCGGCACGCCCGACGATGTGGCCGCCGCGGTGCGCTACCTGGCGAGCGACGCCGCTGCCTACATGACCGGGCAGACGCTGGTGCTCGACGGGGGAGGGCCGATGCCGTTCCCGCTACCCCGACCTGAGGAGGCGCAATGAAGGTCCGCGTGCTGATGGAGCCCCGCCACGGCGCCACCTACGACCGCATCCTGGCGATGGCCCAGACCACCGAGGAGGCAGGGTTCGACGCCTTCTTTCGCTCCGATCACTACATGGGCATCGACTCGACGGATTCCGCGTACCTGCCCACCGACTCGTGGACGACGCTGGGCGGTCTGGCACGCGAGACCTCGCGGGTGCAGCTCGGGACGCTGATGACCGCCGGGACCTACCGCACGCCTGCGGTGCTGGCGATCGCCGTGGCCAGCGTCGATCAGATGAGCGGCGGGCGGATCTGCCTGGGGATCGGCACCGGCTGGTACGAGCGCGAGCACCAGGCCTTCGGGATCCCCTTTCCGGCGATCGCGGAGCGCTTCGACCGCCTGGAGGAGGCGCTGACGATCATCACCGGCCTGTGGGCCACCCCGCCCGGCGAGCGCTTCAGCTTCGACGGGCGCTTCTGGCAGCTGGACGAGTGCGCCAACTTCCCCGCGCTCGTCCAGCGGCCGCGCCCGGAGATCATCATCGGCGGCACCGGCCCGCGGCGCACGCCGCTGGCCGCCGCCCGCTTCGCCGACGAGTTCAACAGCGGCGCGGCCAGCGGCTGCCGTGAGCGCTTCGACAACGTGCGGCGGGTCTGCGAGGAGATCGGCCGCGACCCCGCCACGCCTGCGTATGTCGGCGACGATCCCGGTCATCTGCGGCGCGACGCGTGCCGAGGCCGAGCAGCGACTGGAGCGCCTCGGGGAGCCCGGAGCGCGGATGCTCGGCCATGGCGTGGTCGGCGACCCCGCCGAGGTGGCCGAGGCGCTCAATGGGCTGGCCGCCGAGGGCTGCGAGACCGTCTATCTGCACGCCTTTGACATCGACGATCTCGACCACCTCCGGCTGCTCGGCAGCGAGGTCCTCCCGCAGGTCGTCTGACATGTCCTGGCACCGATCCCGCGATTGCACGAGGAGACGAATCCCATGGCGAGCATGACCACCCGCGCGGCAGTGCTGCACAAGCCCGGCCAGGACTGGGAGATCACCGAGCTCGATCTCGACGAGCCCAAGCCCTACGAGGTCCTGATCCGCTACAAGGCCGCCGGGCTGTGCCACTCCGACGAGCACATCCGCGAGGAGGGCGGCAGTCACATCCGCCTGCCACTCGTCGGAGGCCACGAGGGCGCCGGCGTCGTCGAGGCGGTGGGCGAGGGGGTCAGTCGCGTCGCTGCAGGCGATCACGTCGTCACGTCCTACATCCCGGCCTGCGGGCGCTGCCGGTACTGCTCGACCGGTCATCAGAACCTGTGCGATCGCGGGCTCTACGCGGGCACTGGCTGCCTCCAGGACGCGACCTTCCGCTTTCACCGTAACGGCGAGGACTACGGCGGCTTCTGCGCGCTGGGCACGTTCTCGGACCACACCGTCGTGTCCGAGTACTCGTGCGTGCGCATCGACGATGACATCCCGTTCGAGGTGGCGGCGCTGGTCGGCTGCGGGGTCACCACCGGCTGGTGCTCGGCGGTGCGCGCCGGCGAGACCCGGCCGGGCGAGACGGTCGTCATCCTGGGCATCGGCGGCGTGGGCATCAACGCCGTCCAGGGCGCCCGCTACGCAGGCGCTGCCAACGTCATCGCCATCGACCCCAACCCCTTCAAGCTGGAGATGGCCAGTCAGCTGGGTGCCACCTACACGACGAGCGACGTCGAGCAGGCCCGCGAGGAGATCATCGCCCTCACGCGCGGCCAGCTGGCGGACCTGGCGGTCGTCACCGTCGGCGTGCTGGAGCCGGAGATCACCGCCGATGCCGTCTCGCTCGTCGGTAAGGCCGGCCGGGTGGTCCTCACCTCCGTCAGCCGCGCCGACGTCAAGACGGTGAGCCTGACCGGGTCGCCGCTCGTGGGCTGGCACAAGCGAATCCAGGGATCGCTGGCCGGTGGATCCAACCCCATCTACGAGATGCCCAGGCTGCTCGACCTGTACCGGTCCGGCGATCTCAAGCTCGATGAGATCATCACCCGCCGGTATGCCCTGGAGGAGGTCAACGAGGGCTACCGGGACCTGCTTGACGGCAAGAACATCCGCGGCGTGATCCTTCACGACAGCTGACGGGTGAGCGCGCCCGACGAATGGCCGGTGACCCTGGACGGCGTGCCGATGCGCGCGGACCAGGCGAGCATCTCGGTGAGCGACGACGCGTTGATCCGCGGCGACGGCGCGTTCGACGCCTTCCTCGTGCGCGACCGTCGCCCGTTCGCTCGGGCGGCGCATCTCGACCGCCTGGAGCGTTCCTGCGAGGCGCTGATGCTGCCGTGTCCGCGGGCGGAGCTGGAGACCGACATCGACGTGCTGCTGGCGCGAGCGCCGAGCGGAGACGTGGTCGTGCGGGTGATCCTCACCCGCGGTGGCCGCCGCCTGTGCCGGCTGGAATCGCCGGGCGACCGCGACGCGATCACGCGCCCGGTCCGCCTGCTACCGGTGACGTATGACCCGTCCGGGCTGCTCGACGGCGTCAAGACCCTCTCCTACGCCGCCAACATGCTTGCCTCCCGCCGCGCCACGGCGGCCGGCTACGACGAGGCGCTGCTGGTCAGATCCGACGGGACGGTGCTCGAGGGGCCGACGTGCGCGGTCTTCTGGGCGCGCGAGGGTCGGCTGCGCACCCCCGGGCTCGATACCGGCATCCTGGCGTCGATCACCCGCCGGGTGATCCTGGAGGGCCTGAGCGTCGAGGAGGGCACGTTCTCTGTCGACGACCTGCTGGGCGCCGACGAGGCGTTCCTGGTCTCGACCGCACGACTGGCGCAACCCGTCGCGGCGATCGGGGAGACCGAGCTAGCTCAGCCGCCCGGGGCTTACACGCTGCGCGCCCAGGGCGTCATCGAGCGGGCGATCGCCGAGGGCTCGATCGCCTGACCGTAAACTTGACTAATCTTGTGGGGAAACCACGGGAGGTGAGATCCGATGATCTTCCGTCAGATCATCCACGACGACCTAGGCTGCGCCTCATATCTGGTCGGCGATGAGGCTGCGGGGGTGGCGGCTGTCATCGACCCGCGGTTCGACGTCGACGAATATCTTGAGCTCGCCCGGTACATGGGGGTGAGCATCGAGCACATCTTCGAGACCCACAACCACGCCGATCACGTCTCCGGTCACGGACGCCTGGCCGCCGCGACCGGGGCGACGATCCACGTTCATCGCGATGCCGGTGCGTCCTACGAGCACGAGGGGTTCGTGGACGGCGATGAGATGGGCCTTGGCTCGGTCATGGTCCGCGCGGTGCACACGCCCGGGCACCGGCCCGAGCACACGGCCTTCGCGCTGATCGACACCGAACGCGGGCGCGAGCCGTGGGCGGTGCTGACCGGTGACTCCCTGTTCGTTGGGGACGTCGCGCGCCCGGACCTGGCGATCGAAGCAAGGCAGGGAGCACGCGAGATCTTCCGCTCCCTGCATGACCGGCTGCTCTCGCTGCCGGCGCTACGTGGAGGTGTGGCCCGGGCATCTCGGCGGCTCGATGTGCGGCGGGCCGGGCATGGACATGAAGACCGCGTCCACCATCGGCTACGAGCGTGCACACAACCCGACGCTGTCGATCGGCGACGAGGACGAGTTCGTCGCCGATGCGCTGGCCCGACTCGGGCCTCAGCCGCCGAACTTCGCAGCCATCGTCGAGCTCAACGTCGGCCCGCTGCTGACTGCCGGCGTCGAGGTGCTGCCGCTCGCCTCCCGGCAGGTCGAGCAGAAGCGCTCACAGGGGGCGCTGCTGATCGACGTCAGGACCGATCAGCAATTCGACGACGCGCACATCCCGGGCGCGGTCGCCAGTCCGATGACCCGGGCGGGCTTCGGCTCCAAGCTGGCGTGGCTGGCCGATCGCGAGCAGGAGGTGGTGTTCGTCGGACGCGACGATGCCGACGGCCGTCATGCGGCGACGCTCGCGGTGGCGGTCGGGATTCGCAAGCTGGGCGGGTTCCTGCACGGCGGGATGACCAGCTGGCGCCAGGAACGGCGCCCGGTGCAGCGGATCGAGCGGCTATCGGTTACTGATCTTCCCGGACGGGCCGCCGCGGATCCCGAGCTGCGGATCCTCGACGTGCGCGAGCGCGACGAGTGGGAGGAGGGGCACATCCCCGGCTCCGTGTTCGCCGCTTGGCACGACATCACCGAGGTGCCCGGGGGATTGGAGCTCACCCAGCCGATCGCCGTGATCTGCGCGTCCGGACAACGCGCGGCGACGGCCGCCAGCCTGGTGCAGCGCTTCGGCGGCGAACGGGTCATCCACGTCGTCGACGGGGGCGTCCCGGACGTCCTAGCGTCCCACTCAGACCAGAACTGAAATCAGGAGGTTCACGTGCTTCACAAGCAACTCGCCTGGTATATCGCGGGGCCCGCGATGGGCCTCTGCGTCGTCGCCTGCCGCGGGCTTTTCAACGGCCGCCTGGGCGTGACCGGCGGCTACTCGGAGATCATCGGCAAGCTGTCGGCGCGGTTGGTCGACTTCGACTGGCGTGGCTGGTTCTTGATCGGGGTGATCCTCGGCGGCACGCTGTTCGCGGTGCTCGCCGGCGGCCCCGACTTCCACGGCTACGGCTGGCTGACCCGCCACCTGCATGGGTCGGCGGCGCCGCTGATCGCTCCGATCCTGCTGATCTCCGGCGTGCTGATCGGCTACGGCGCCAAGCTCGCCGGAGGCTGCACCTCCGGTAACGGACTCAGCGGCACCGCCCTGCTCTCGCCCGCCAGCCTGGCGGCCACGGCGACCTTCTTCGGCACGGCGATCGTCGTCAGCTTCGTGATCAAGGCGATCGTCTGATGCGCGCCCGGATCGCCGGACTGATCATCGGCCTCGCCTTCGGGGTCGTGCTGTCGTGGAGCGGGATGACCTCTCCAGACGTGATCCGCGGAGCCCTGCTGCTCCAGCACTCCTACCTGTTCCTGTTCTTCGCGAGCGCCGTCTTCTCCGCCACCGCCGGCACCTGGGCGCTGCGCCGATCCGGTGCCAAGGCACCGCTGACCGGCCAGCGGATCGACTGGAACCGGGAGGCTCCGGCACGTCGACACATCGTCGGCAGCCTGATCTTCGGCCTGGGGTGGGGCGTCGCCGACGCCTGCCCGGGCCCGATCGCAACGCAACTCGGCCAGGGAATCGCGTGGGGCCTGTGGACACTCGCCGGGGTGATCATCGGCGTGATCCTCTTCCTGCGCCGCCAGCAGCCCGAGACCGAACCGGCGAGCGACCCCGGCTCGCGCCGCGCCACGGCGCCGCTGCGCACCTCGTCGGGCTGAGCCCAGCTGGTGGGGACCTTACGTTCGGTGTCACGAAGCCTCGCGGCAGCCGCTCGCGCTACCGTTCGAGTCGCTGCGAGTTCTTGCCGGACGCCCGTCAGGGCGGACGCCTGGGAAACGCGGACGCCGAGGAGATCGGGGCGTCTCTGCCAATCTCCTCGGATCCGACCCTGGGCGAGACGAGAACGGAGTCCGGTATGCCCGGCACGACAGCAGACTCGGGAAACAACTTGTCCATCGCGGCGCGCATCTCCAACCACGTCGTCGGGCAGATGAGCGCCTACACCGGCCGAGGCCCGACCAAGGCTTGGACGTCGATCGACGAGGACCTGATCAGCGTCGTCCTGCGCGACACGCTCACAAAGGGGAGCTGAGCCTGGTTGCCGACGATCGCACCCAGCTCGTGCTGGACATGCGCAAGGCCTACCAGAACACGATGGAAGACGACCTGGTGGCCGGCGTGGAGCGGATAACCGGTCGCAAGGTGATCGCCTTCCTCAGCGACAACCACATCGACCCCGACATCGCGATCGAGAGCTTCGTCCTGGAGCCGCGGGGGCCGTCCGGCGGCGCTTAGCCGGATTGCTCGATCGCGCGGTCGTCAGGCAGCCGCCGGCCACTCGCGCAGCGCCCGCGGCGTCAGCACGACCCGCACTGCGCCGCAATCGATCGTTACCGGGTTGCCGTGCCACGGCGCCTCAGGAGCTCGGGCGGCGTCCGGATGCAGCGCGTGCAGCCCGTTGATCCGGTGCGCGTAGCGCGAGGCGTGAGCACGCAGCGCGCGTTGGGCGTGCAGGGTGCTGACCCGCCAGCCGGCGGCCAGCAGCCGGGGCCCGTGCCACAGCTCCCAGCGCCAGCGCCGGAAGGGAACGCGCCCTGGCGGCACGAGTTGCAGGTTGTAGGTCAGCTCAACCGGTTCGGTCATCTGGGGGTCGCTCGGCGGCGTGCCTGTCCAGCGCCGCTTTCCGGCGCACGATGTTAGTCAGCCAGTTCTTTCAGCCATTCGGAGAGCTCGTCGTGGTGTTGGTGCCGGGCCCGTCATGACGGTGAACGGTTACCCTGCCGCTGACGGCAACCGCGGACAGGAGGGCCATGCCGATTCTGGATCCGGAATCGCTCCAGCTACTGCAGTCCGATGCGCTTGCGCATCTCGTGACGCTCAACCCGGACGGGAGTCCCCAGCTCAGCTGCGTTTGGGTCGGCGTGGACGGTGACGAGATCGTCAGCGGCCACATGATGCGTCGCCAGAAGGTCCGCAACGTCGAGCGCGACCCGCGCGTCGTCCTGTCCGTGGAGGGGCCCGGCTTGAACGACATGGGCCTGCGCACGTACCTCGTCGTGCATGGTCACGCCCGGGTGCAGGAGGGCGGGGCGGCGGCGCTGCTCCAGGAGCTGGCTCACGTCTATCTGGGGCCGGAGGCCGTGTTTCCTCCGCCGGGCATCGAAGGGCCGGGTTACGTGCTGCGGATCACTCCCGATCGCCTGGGCGGCGTCGGACCCTGGGCGAGCGGAAGCTGACGCGTGGTCGGTCCGGTGGTGGTGGTCCATGCGGGCGCGGGGGCGCGGTCGGTGGACTTGGTGGCGCGATGTGACGCTGTACGCGCGGCGGTGTTGGAGGCGGTGGATGTCGCGCGGGTGGTGCTGGAGGGCCGGCGGTCTGCGGTGGACGCGGTGCAGTCGGCGATCATGTTCATGGAGGCGGGAGTTGATTTTTTCAACGCCGGTCGTGGGTCGGCGTTGTGCGCGGACGGCTCGGTGGAGATGTCGGCAGCGTTGATGCGCGGCGTCGATCGCGCGGTGGGGGCGGTGGCGGGGGTCAAGCGGACCAAGCAGCCGATCATCGCGGCGCGGGGTGTGCTGGACCGCAGTTCGCATGTGCTGCTGGTGGGTGCGGCGGCTGACGCTCACGCGGCGGCGTCCGGGGCCGAGATGATCGACACCTCGTATTTCGTTACCGAGCGTCAGCGCGAGCGCCTGGCTGATACCGGCGCAGATGCTGATCGCGGCACCGTCGGGGTCGTCTGCCTTGGCGCTGACGGATCGCTGGCGGCGGGCACCTCGACGGGCGGGATGCGCGGCCAGTCGCCCGGTCGGGTCGGCGACTCGCCGCTGCCTGGCGCCGGGACCTGGGCGGATGACCGTGTCGCGGTCTCGTGCACCGGGGATGGCGAGGCGTTCATCCGCGCTGGAGCGGCCCGTCACATCGCGACCCTCGTGGCGCGCGGCGTTGATCTGGAGCAGGCCGCGGCGGAGGCGCTCGGCGAGGTGGGTGAGCTGGGTGGAGAGGGCGGTCTGATCGCCGTCGACTCCCAGGGCAACGTCGCGATGCCGTTCAGCTCGGAGGCGATGCCCCGAGGAACCTGGCGAGCAGGCCGGGAGCCGGCCGCCTGGGTATGACTCTCTCGGGCCCGGCGAAACCGCTGGGGAGTACGGTGGAATGATCGACAACGAGATACGCAAGCCTCGGCGGAGTGCGCTCCAGCTGGTCAAGGCGGTCGAAGGCGGAGCCGCGGTGGGCGCCGCATTGCGCCATCTCGATGGACACGGTTCCGAGCCGGGGGCGCCCCGTCTGGCCGAGGCACTCGCTCGCTTCCTCGTCGCCCGCTGCGACTCTCACCATGCCGGTTGGCGAGCCGTTCGTCAGGCGGTCGTGCGTTCGGCCGCCGACGCACCGTGGGAGAAATGCGCGCGCCGCGCGGTTCCGCTGGTCGCCGGCGATCTGCTGACCCTTTCCAGAGAAGGCGGCCGCACGCCGCTGCACCGTGCTCAACACATCGCCGCCCAGCGCCGAGCCGAGGAGATTGCGAGCCACGTCGATCAAGCCGTGCTGCTCGCGGACCTCGGTATCAAGCAGCCGTCGGTGACGCCGGAGCGCTGGAAGTCGGCGCTCAGCGGCGCAGTCCGAGCCCGGTCGCGCGAGCAGGTGGCCCGGGCCGTCGACCGCTCGCTCGGTGCTTGAGCGCCAGTTGCTCGTGCTTTGGACCCGATCGGGGTAGCACGTCCGTACACCGGCAGTGAGGAGAGTACGGACGATGGAGAATCGAAGTTCGGCGTCCCAGCGACGAGGCAACGGCGCGTCTCGCGAGCGATCGCAGGCACAGCGTCACGCCGAGCAGGCCGAGAAAAAGGCAGCGCGGCGTCGCGAGTCCGCGTCCGGGATCGCGGGCTGGGTTTCGGATCGAGCCTCGGAGTGGACGCTCGATGGCCCGGACTGGGACTTCATGGAACGCCAGAAGTACCTGTGGAACCCCCTGATGGACTACTGGTTCCGGATGGAGATCGAGGGCTGGGAGAAAATTCCGGAGCCGCCGGTACTGTTGGTCGGGATCCACTCGGGAGCACCGTTCGTGTGGGATGCCTGGACGATCGGCATCCAATGGTGGCGGCGGTTCGGGCGCACTCGACCGCTGCATGGGACCGCGCACGATGCGCTGATGGCGCTGCCGGCCGTCGGCGGCTACTTCCGAAGGATGGGCGTCTTGCCGGCGGCTCCCGACAGTATCTCCGCCGCGCTCGCCGCCGGGCATGATGTCGCTCTGTGGCCCGGAGGAGAAGTCGATTCGCTGCGTCCCTGGACGCAGCGAGACAAGGCGATCCTCGCCGGGCGCCAGGGCTTCATCAAGCTCGCGATCCGCAGCGGCGTTCCGATCGTCCCGATCTCGACGGTGGGCGGCCCGGACTCGATGCCCGTGGTGGCCACCGGCCGTCGGGTGGCAAAGCTGCTCTCACTGGACAAGGTCGCTCGGCTGAAGATGTTCCCGATTGCCATCCAGGTGCCGTGGGGCATATCGCCGGCGCTGCTGCCCGAGCTTCCACTTCCGACCAAGATCCGCACGGCTTTCCAGGAGCCGATAGAGCTCGACCGCAGGCCGGAGCTTGCCGAGGATGAGGACTACGTCAAATCAAGTTACGAGGCGGTGCAAGACAGCATCCAACGAGGAATGGACGCGCTCGCGCGTCGGCGCCGGCTGCCGCTGTTCGGCTGACCTGCCTGAGCGCTGATCAGTCCGGGGTTGCAGCCACGAACGGAAGGACCTCGGTCAGCTGGCAGATCTCAAACAGGCGCTGCACCGCTCGGCAGCCCGGCACGATCACGAGCCGAGTGTTCTGCTGTGCGGCGCACTTGTGCAACTCGACGGCGACCTTCAGGCCGCTTGAGTCGATGAAGGTCAGCGCCGTGAGATCGAGCACCACGCGTTCGGGGTGGCGCTGCAAGGCGGTACGGATCACTTCGCGCATCGCTGTCTGGCTGGCGAGGTCCCATTCGCCTGTCAGGGTGATCGTGGTCCTCGCTCCGTCCTCGCTCACCGCGATTTTCAGCCCATCGGCAGGAACCTCGGACATTTGCTTGGTCGCGATGACAGCCATCGATTCACCTCCACGGAGTGCTTACGTTTCGTGAAGGTGCCGAGCGCTCCGAGAGAAAGCCTCAACCCCTCCTGCTCCCGACCGTAGTCCGCGGGGCTGCGCCCCGCCGAACCGATCAGCAGCCTACCAACCGTTGTTAGACCAGGCAACAACGAAGATCTTCCGGCGTGCCGTAGTCGGTCTCAGAGCCAAGTGCAGCCTCGTCTATTCCACGAAGGTGAAATGCGTGTTCAGGCCGGTCACCTCGAACAGCCGTTGAACCTGGAACGCCCCCGGCCGGAGCGAGAAGGCTTTGTGCCTGGCCTCGGCTTCCCGCTGAGCCTCCACCAGCGCGACGAGTCCGCGGCTGTCCAGGAAGTCAAGCTGGCTGAGGTCAAGCAGGATATGCCCGTAGCCATCTGATGCCGAGTCGGAAAGCTCGCGTTCGAGTACCGAGGTGGAACCCAGGTCCAGCTCTCCGCGGAGCGCCAGTACCAGCGTCTCACCGTCCTGTGATCGACGGATCTCGAGGGTTCCAGGCACCAGCTGGTCGCTCATCGGGATGGTCTCCGATCAACGACTCCGGGTCCCAGATTCACGCAGGCCATTCTTGATTCGTCCATTCGTCCAGGCGATCATCCGAATGGGCCGGCGCGCAGCCATTCTGACTGCCTGCGTCCCAGGGAATCCAGGGGCCGCTACGCCTCGCGAATCTGTGCGCGTTGAGCAGCGGCTGTCTGCTCAAATCTACCAGCGCTCCCAGCCCGCGTCTCCCTGGAAGCGATCCCAATCTCCGCCCAAACCTGATAGCCCTCGGCTCGCTCTGACCCCCATCGCTCGGCGAGCTGCTCCACGACCCTTAATCCCCAGCCCCCGGCGAGCTGGCCCGAGCGTACCTCGGCGCTGCGCCCCGAATGTCCGGGATCGCGAACGGAGATCCGCAGCCGCCCTGACTGGACCTCGACCCGCACCTCGATCGTCTCGTGGTGGGAGCAGCCGGAGTGGAGGACCGCGTTGGTGACAAGCTCACTGGCGACGAGCATCGCATCGTCGCGTGCCCAGCCGATGTCCTGGCTGCGATCCAGTGCATTGCGCACAGCCGCCGGCGCTCGAGGATCACACGGCAGGGCGATGCTGAAGGATCCAGACGTGGGCTCCCGCATTACTCCGGAGTACCCCACGCCATCCCGGGCAAACCGCGCCGATCGCACCGAATCAGCCGGCTGCGTCGTCAGCGCGGCTCGGGGAGGGCCTCAGGGGAGCCAGGAGAGGAGCTCGGAGAGGCGCCGGGATGCGGAAACCGGCGCCCCCGCCGAGCAGGAGGAGAGAGCGCCCTCCTCAACCGTCAGCCGACGCTCGAAGTCGGCCGACAGCACTTCCGACCCAGGGCAGCTCGCCCTCTTGAGGGGGTCGGGAACGGTTTGGCAATGATCGACGGCGTTGACGTTTCCTGTTCTAGAAGCGCCGCTGCGTCGCATCTGCTCGACACCGCCGTGCGATCGTCACTCGATATCCGGGACGCCGCAGCAGCGACGTTCGGCTTGGCCTGTGGACTACCCGAGCGTCATCGATCGAAACCGGGGGCGACCGAGGGCGGTCGAGAAATTGCCTTGACGGGTGGGGGGTTGGTTCCTTATCGCCTTTCAGGACGAGGGCCAATCCATCAAATGAAGCCAATTTCGGAGAAGTTTGCTTGGCCGATCGGCTCCAATTCGTGCTCTCTCTGGTGCGAGGAACTGTGAGCGTGTAGCGTGAGCCGCGGTAGCGTTCAGTTGCGCTCTCGCGTCGCTCTGACCCTCGGTGACGGCCTCCCCGACGAGCGAACGTCTGGAGCCGCAGGAGCTGGAGCCCCACTACCTCGCGTTCGTCTTGGCGTGCGCACACGTCGATCACGATGCGCCCTGAGTGATCGGCGCCCGGGGCACCCTATCCCCGGGCCTGGCAGCGGCTGCGAGCGGCGCCCTCTCTCTCCCTCCGGTGCCGCTCGCGCCGCCGCCGCCCTCGGCCCTCCGTCCTGTCGGCCACGCGAACGAGCCATCTGGGAAATGCTGTGCCTTCTGCGGGTTTCAGTACCTGCGCGCCGGGGTCGGCCTTGAGGGAAGCGTGACCTCGTTGTCGCGCAGCTGCTGGGCTTCGGGAAGGAGCTGCATCTTCCTGAGCGATCCGTTCTCGATCTGGCGGATCCGTTCGCGAGTGACGTTGAAGGTGCGTCCGACCTCGTCGAGGGTGCGGGGCTCCTTGTCGTCTAGCCCATAGCGAAGCTCGAGTACGCGTCGCTCGCGGTAGCTGAGGCTGTCCAGCGCGCGTCGCAGACCCTGCTTGGTGAGGGACTCCACGGCCCGGTCGTAGGGGGATTCGGCCTGATCGTCGGCAATGAACTGCCCAAATTCAGATCCGTCCTCATCTCCCAGCGGCTTCTCGAGCGAAATCGGTGCGCGCGCCGAGCGCTTGATGGTGTCGACCTCCTCCGGATCGATACCGGTCACGTCGGCAATCTCCTCGGATGTCGGGTCGCGGCCAAGCTCGGTGACCAGATGGCGCTCAGCCTGACTGATCCTGTTGAGCCGCTCGACTATGTGCACCGGGATCCGGATCGTGCGCGACTTGTCCGCGAGTCCCCGGGCGACCGCCTGACGAATCCACCAGGTGGCGTAGGTCGAGAACTTGTACCCCCGGCGGTAGTCGAACTTCTCGGCCGCGCGGACCAGACCGATCGTGCCTTCCTGGATCAGGTCGAGAAACGGCAGGCCCTGGTTGCGGTAGCGCTTCGCGATCGACACGACGAGACGTAGGTTGGACTCGACCATCCGCTCCTTGGCGGCCAGCTCACCGCGCTCGATTCGCTTGGCCAGCGCGATCTCCTCATGGGCGGTGAGCAGCCGCGTCTTGCCGATGTTCCTGAGAAACAGCTGCAGCGAATCCGTGGTCATGTCCGGATTCAGATCCAGCGTCGCTCTACGATCGCCCCGTTTCTCGGGCGCACGTTCAGCGTTCGAGCCTGCCGGAGCGATCTCCTCGACGAGCTCGATCCCGCGGTCCTCGAGTACGCCGTGTAGCTCCTCGACGGCGGCTTCGTCGAGCTCGTGTTCCGCCACGGCGAGCACAACCTGGGCATATGTGATCACTCCGACACGCTGGCCGTGTGAGATCAGGACCTTGACCTCGTCAAGCTCCTCTAGTTCCGATGTCTGCATCAGGTCAACCTCACAAATTGCGCTGCAAATCCGTCCTTGGAGGTTCAGGGCAGCTGGTAGCCCAGAACCGAACGCGGGACTTCGCCGACGCCAGTTGCCCTTCACACTACCCCGTGCGCCTGAACCGGCCGCTTGGACCTCCGCCACGAGGCGGGAGGCGCGGGGGACTGATTGTGCCTGCGCGGCTGGTGTCGTACGGCTCGGCGGGTAAATGACGGCGCACGTGCGGACCGCGCCCTCTATGCCGGAAAGACCGCGGGGCGCAACACCGTTCAGTTGTCCACCGCGGAGTCCAGCGCGATGCCGTCGCGCCGTTGACGCGCTTAGCCGACGCCCGCCGTTGCAGGTGCTGCGACTGGTGTCGGCTTCGAGCGCCCGCGTAGCACCACGGGCTCTCCGATCTGCCAGCGCCGCGCCTCGCGTTCGCTCGCGCACCGCACGATCTCCTCCGAGGCGAGCACCATTGACGGTCTCGTCTTGGCCAGCTCCGTAAGCCGCGCCGCCTCGTTCACCGGATCGCCGATCACGGTGTACTCGTACCGCTCCGCGGCACCGATGTTCCCCGCCACGACCTGGCCGGCGGACAGCCCGATCGCGGCCTCCAACCCGTCGAGCTCGACGCGCAACCGTCGCTGTAGTTCGCGCGCCGCGGCGAGGGCCGCCCCGGCCGCATCGGGGTGCTTGCCGGGGCGCCGAACACACACAGGGCGGCGTCGCCCTCGAACTTGTTGATCCATCCACCGTGCAGGGTCACCACCTCGACCACGATCCCGAAGAAATGGTTGAGCGTTTCGACGACGTCGCGCGGATCTCGCGCCGCGGAGAACGCGGTCGAGCCGACTACATCGACGAACAGGATCGCCGCCTCGCGCAGCTCGCCGTCCATGTCCTGGTCACGCCCGAGGGCCGACCGCGCTACCTCCTCGCCCACATGGCGGCCGAACAACTCGCGCACCCGGTCGCGCTCGCGCAGTCCCATCACCATGCGGTTGAAGCCCGCCTGCAGGAGGCCAACCTCACCGCCATCGTCGACCGTCACCGTTACCTCGGTGTCGCCAGCCTCCACGCGGCCCATCGCGCCGCGCATCGCGCGGATGGGATCGGCGACCGAGCGGATGGCGATCAGCAGCGTGACCAAGCCGACGGTGAGGGCGAGCGCGCCCAGGAAGATCACGGTCGCCGCCATCCGTCTCGGGGACATCGCCGCGCCCGCCAGATACGCGATCGCCACGACCACGGCGCCACTGACGGCAACGGCCGTCCCGAACTCCCAGGCCAGGTAGATCCGCGCTCCGATCCCTGGAACGAGCGGGCGGCTGGGGGGGTCGGAGACCAAGGCGAGCGCCGTCGCCGGCCTCATGATCTGCTCCGTTGCCAGGTAGCTGAGCGCCGAGGCGACGAGCCCGCCGATTACCACCATCACCGCAACCAGGACACCGCCCACGGCCGAGCCGCCCACCGCCAGATCCAGCGCTCCGATGCCGGCGCCGCAGACCGACCAGACCACGAATATGTGACATGACTCGTGGGCGGGGATCCGCATGGTGCGTGCACGCTCGCTCGCGTCAGGGGCACGCTCCAGCTCGAGCCACCGACGCACCGGAGCAAGCGTCCGCCGGCCCCACTGGTCGCAGACCAGCCAGGCCAGGCCCGTCAGCCCGACCGCGACGATCAACTCCGTGCCCCGCGCGTCCGCCGGTGGAGCCGGGCCCGGAAGCGGTACGACATAGGTGACGAAGATGTAGGTCAGCGCCGCGCTGACGACGTTGATCGTCGGCAACGAGAAGGCCAGACGGCGGGCGATCTGATTCGCCACCGCGTTCCCACCGCGCGCCGAACCGCTCACCGGCAGCGGCTTCCCTGTGGCCGGGGCACCGAGTCCTGCGGGATGTGATGTGGGCTTGACGCCAGGCAACGCGACCCCTCTCATGACTTGTACCCTGCCCGGCCGCACAGAAGCTGTGACGCTCGTCACACTCCTCACGGCAAGCACCGAACCCGACGTGCTGTGCCCCTCAGCCGGGGACATCGATCCACTCGTGCCGGGATGAGAGAATCCCGGCGTGATCGGCCTCGGCGTTCGGCGGTGCCTGCGATGAGGGCCGTGGTTTGCCGAAACGCCGAGCTGGAGGTGAGCGAGCGAGCGGAGCCGGTGCCTGGCCGGGGGCAGGTGCGCATCGAGGTCTCGCGCTGTGGGATCTGCGGTTCTGATCTGCATGCGCGCCACGGCTGCGATGTGTGGGCGGATCTCGCGATGCGCGTCGGCTATGACCGCTTCGCGCGCTCCGACGAGCCGATCGTGTTCGGCCATGAATTCTGCGGCGAGGTCGCCGAGCACGGCCCGGCGTGTCGCAAGCGCTTGCCGACCGGCACGCCGGTCGTGGCGGTGCCGATGCTGCGCGGAGCGGGGGCCGTGGACCTCGTCGGCCTGTCGGTGCACGCTCCGGGCGCCTACGCCGAGCAGACGCTCGTCGAGGAGTCGCTGATGATGGCGGTGCCCAACGGACTGGCCCCGGACGTCGCAGCTCTCACCGAGCCGATGGCGGTGGGCTGGCACGCCGTGCGCCGCGGTGAGGTGGGCAAGCGGACGGTGGCGGTCGTCATCGGCTGCGGCCCGGTCGGGCTGGCGGTGATTCTTCTCCTCAAGGCCCAGGGCGTGCGCACGGTGGTGGCCAGCGACTACTCGGCCGGCCGTCGCGCTCTGGCTGTCGCCTGCGGGGCGGACGTCGTCGTCGACCCCGAGCAGGCGTCGCCGTTTGCGGCTGCGACTCGGCGCGGACAGCTTGACGACATACCGTCAGCGCTCGAACTGGCGGTCGGTACGCGAGAGAAGCTGGAGCGTCTCCCGGTCGGATGGTGGCACGCCTGGCGACTGGCGGAAGCGCTCGGCGCCAAGCCCAGGCATCCGGTGATCTTTGAGTGCGTCGGGATGCCGGGCGTCATCGAGAGCATCATCGACGGCGCTCCGCTGTTCTCCCGCGTCGTCGTCGTCGGCGTGTGCGTCGGCCTTGACCAGATCACCCCGGCGATGGCGATCAACAAGGAAATCGACCTGCGATTCGTGTTCGGCTACACGCCGCTGGAGTTCCGCGACACCCTCCACATGCTCGCCGACGGCCATGTCGATCCCCGTCCGATGATCACCGAGACGGTGGGGCTGGACGGCGTGGACGCCGCGTTCACCGCGCTCGCCAGCCCCGAGACTCACGCCAAGATCCTGATCGACCCGCGCGGCGCTGCCGCTACGCCCACGCTTCAACGGGACGGGCGATAGAGCGTGAAGGTGTCCGAGGCTGAGGCGGACCTCCAGAATTCGCGCAGCGGAGCGGCGGGCTCAGCGGGCCGTTCGGCCGGGAAGAACAGCCGCTCCCCGGGAACCTTCGGCGGTTGTTCGGGTAGCCTCGGGGCTCGCGCTCATGGATGACCTCGCGCTGTTCTTTCACCTGCTGGGAGCGCTTCTGTTCGTCTCGGGAATCATCCTCGCGGGGGTTGCCTTCGAGGTCGCCCGTCGCCGCGAGCGACCTTCGGAGATTGCGCTCCTGCTCGGGGTCACGCGCATCGGGGTCATGCTCGTAGGCGTCGGCGCGCTCCTGGCGCTGGCGTTCGGCGTGTGGCTCGTGCACCTCGAACACCTCAGCTACGGCGCCGGGTGGATCAGCACGTCGATCGCGCTGTGCATCGTTGTGCTGGGCCTCGGCGCGGCCGGTGGCCGGCGGCCCAAGCAAGCCCGCCACCTCGCAACCAAGCTTGCTGCCGAGTGCGCTCCGGCGAGTCCGGGGCTTCGCTCGCTGCTCAACGACCGGGTCTCCCTCGCCGCCAACTACAGCTCGGGGATGCTGGTCCTGGCGATCGTCGCTTTGATGGTGTTCAAGCCGTGACCGACGAATTCACGCCTATGGCCGCGCCGATGAGGGCTGTCGTCCCTGAGGATCCCGACGAGGCAGGCTGCGTGATCGAGGTCGAGGGACTGCAGCGGGCGGGAGCTGCAGAGCAAACTGACGACCCGCGGACGAATGAGCCCCAAGCCACCACTGATAGGGGCTCCTGATGGCGGACTTCGCAGAGTTGCGGTTGGCAGAGGTGATGGAGCGCGTCGCTTCGGTCCAGCCGACGCCCGGGGCCGGCCCAAGCCTCGCGTGGACATGTGGCCTGGCCGCTGCTCTGGTGGAGATGGTCTGCGCCGTGTCGCTCCGCAAGCAGCCCGAGCATCCGAGCGAGATCGAGGAACGCCGCGCTCGCGCTATGGCATTGCGGAAGGAGGCCTTGTCGCTCGCCGATATCGACGCCGCCGCGTACCAGGACGTGATCGCCGTGCAGCGCAGGCGTCACGAGGCCGGCCACGCGGAAAGGCTCCGTGATGCTCTGCTTGCCGCGGCCGATCCGCTGGTGGCGATCGTCGAAACCGCCGGCGAGGTGACTCGGCTCGCCGCCGACGCGGTCGCCGGCGCCCGGGGCGGCGTTCGCGGAGAAGCCATAACCGCGGCGGTTCTCGGGGCGGCCGTCGTGCAGGCCGGGCTTCCGCTGGTGGAGCTGAACCTTGGCGGCGCGCCGGACGATCCGCGTCTGGCGCGCGTTCGACGCCTGGGCGAGGCAGCCAGGTCCGAGCGTGAGCGCGCCCTCAGAAGCTGACGAGCCCAGCATCCGCACGGAGTCACAGGACTAACAGTGAGACGCTAGCGGCCTCGGTCGTGCCGACCCGCTGGGATGGTTATCGAGCCGACTGCGCTCAACTCAGCTGGTGGGGTTCCCGTCAGGAGCCAGTCCGCGCCCGTCCAGACCACGGCCGAACGGTCGGCGAGCTCGCCGAGCGCCTTGGTGACCGTTTGCCGGCGCGCGGCGACGAGGTCGGCCAGGACGGCGTGGGTGAGGCGCAGCGGGACATGGGTGCCGTCATTGCGTACGGTTCCCCAGCGATCTGCCAGCTCCCAGAACAGCATCTGCAGGCGAACGTCGACGCGAGGCTGCCCCACGATCGCCATGCCCACCGCCATGTGACGCGAGCGTCTCACCGCACGCGAGACAAGTGACGAGATGACCTCCGGGTAGGCCGCGGCGCGCGCGGTGAACGCGCTGTCGAGCACCGCCAGCCGGCACGGTCGAAGCGCTCGCCATCGGCCGGCCCGCGGGAGAGACGTGCCCTGGTCCTCGTGTTGCCACGGCCTCAGCAGATCGCCGTCGCTCAACAGCTCGGCTCCGAAGCGGCCGCCGACTCCCACCCGACGGACGATCAGTCCATCGAGGAGCAGCAGCCCGATCCCGTGGCGCACCGTGTCCGCCGGATCCTCGGGCGACCACATCCCCGCGGGGAGATGAATCGTCTGCGCAACGCAGACGCGCTCAGCGGCGGCCAGACGCTCTCCGTGCAGTCGTTCGCCGAGCTCGGGATCGTCGAGCAGAAGCTCGCTCTTGGCCATCACGACACCACGAGCCGCAACCGGCCGTGGCATGAAGGTGATGCCGATCTCGGATCCCAGCGACCCTTGAGTGGGTGTTCCGGCTCACCGGCCATCATCGGGCGCCCCGCCGTTGTCGGCCGCGACCGCGGAGAGATCATCCTTGGCTCGTGGCCGAAGGTTGAACAGGCGTTCGCGGTGGTGCTCCTCGTGATGGTCGCGAAGGCGCGCTTCGAGTAGGCCCGACAGGGTGATTTCGCCGATCGGCCGTCCCGGAGCGTTGCCATCCACGACCGGTGCCGCATCGATTCCGGCGACGGCGAACTGATTGGCGACATGGCGCAGCGTGTCGTCGGCATACACGACGCCGCCGGGGAGTCTCGAGGCACTCAGAGGCTGCGCCTCACCACCGGATCGAGGCGCGTGCTCCTGCATCACGTCGCGGGCGAGGATCACTTCGAGTGGGTCAATCGAGTACTCGCGCGTCAGATGGAGGCCGCGCCGGGCGATCTTCTCGGTAAGGACCGACCGCTTGAGCAGAAGAGTCGAAAGGGCATAGGCGGAGGTTGCGGCGATCAGCAGCGGCAGCATCAGCGGCCAGGCGTGGGTGAGCTCGAGCGGAAACACGACGCCCGTGAGGGGTGATCGCATCACGCCGCCGAGCACGGCCGCCAGACCGACGAGCGCCCAGAATCCGGGGAGCACAGAGGGCAGGACATGGCCTTCCAGCGCGCCGAGGGCGGCGCCGATCATGAACACCGGCGCGAGCACGCCACCGGAGGTCCCGGACCCCAGCGAGAGGCCCCAGATCGCGGTTTTGACGACCAGGATCCCGACGATCAACGAGAGACCGGCGTGGCCGGTGAGCAACTGATCGATGACGTCGTATCCGACGCCGAGCGCGCGGGGTTGGATCAGACCGCCCGCGCCGATGATCAGCCCGCCCAGCGCCGGCCACCACATCCAATGGATCGGCAGGCGGTGAAAGGCGTCCTCGGATGCATACACCAGCCCGGTCGCGGCGATCGCCAGCAGACCGCCGGTCAAACCGGCCAGGACACACAGCATCTCGGTCGTTGCGTGCAGGTGCACGTGGACCGTCGGGAGGGCGAAGATCGCGCCCGTGCCCAGCAGTGCCCCCCGGGCCACCGTACTCGTGACGACCGCCGCCACCACCGGCACGAAGCTGCGCGGCCGCCACTCGAACAGCAGGAGCTCGACGGCGAGCAGCACCGAGGCCAGGGGTGCGTTGAACGTCGCCGCCATCCCGGCGGCGGCGCCGGCCACGAGCAGCGTCTTGCGTTCGTCAGCGGATAGGTGCAGGTGCTGGGCGAGGATCGACCCGGCTGCGCCTCCGGTCATGATGATCGGTCCTTCGGCGCCGAACGGTCCGCCGGTCCCGATGCTGATCGCGGCCGAAATCGGCTTCAACAGCGCGACTCGCGGCTGGATGCGGCTTCTCCCGACGAGGATCGCCTCGATCGCTTCGGGCATGCCGTGGCCGCGGATCTTCTCCGATCCGAACCGGGCCATCAGACCGACGACCAGGCCGCCGGCCACGGGTGCCAGCAACACCAACAGCCAGGGATGATGCGAGCCCCCGCCGGGCGCAACGAGATGCGTATCCCAGCGCTGGTAGAACACCAGATTGGTGATCAGCCCGATCAGCCGCAACAGCGCGAACGCCAGGCCCGCGCTGAGCAGACCGATCGGGACCGCCCACGCGGTGATCCTCAGCATTCGCGCGTCGACACTGAAATCGCCGAGCGACTCCGGACGCTTCAGCGGACTTCGCTCTGATCCGCTCATTGACCTCGCCACTCATCGTCTGGCTCCTGGTGAGACATCTCAGCTCCTGTATCGTGTTACGACATCGTGCAACGATATCGCCTTGGTCAGCCCTCCGACCTGGCCTACGAGCAGCTGCTCGAACTTCGCACGGGTCTGCGGCGCTTCCTGCACTGGAGCGAGACTCAGGCACGGGCGGCGGGACTCACCCCGGCTCAGCATCAGCTCCTGCTGGCCATTCGAGGTCACCGCGACCGGCGCGGCCCGACGATCGGAGAGATCGCCGATTATCTCGTGCTGCGCCCTAACAGCGCGGTCGAGCTCGCCGACCGCACCGTCGCCGCCGGCCTCGCCGAGCGCAGCCCCGATCACGAACGTCCAGGCAGAGTGAGGCTGTCCCTGACCCGACTGGGCAGTGAACGCCTCGCGGCGCTCGCCGCGGCGCACGTGGAGGAGCTCGCACGTCTGGCGCCGACTATGGAGGCGCTGTGGCGACATGGTCGAGACGCGCCGACCGCCCAGCATGGTGGCACCTAGAGCGGCGACGAAGGCGCGCCCCGAACGGCCGGCTGAAACCGCACTCGCGTTGTCGAGGCGCCGATCCGACGGGGGGAGCCGGCGACCGGTGATGGCTGCGTGTCCGACGGATGACAATTCGCGCGCGTGGGCCGTGGCGGTTGGGGTAGATCTCCCACCGCGATGACCGTTGGCCGCCGTCTGACCCCTCCGTTTCTGCGCCAGCTCGGCGGCGATCGTCTGGGCCTCGGCCGGGCCGCGCAGTCCGCGCGCTCTGAACACCTTGTGCCCCGGACGAGGACGGCCGACAAGGTGGTGCGGTCTATCTGTCCGTACTGTGCCGTCGGCTGCGGGCAGAGGGTGTATGTCAAGGACGAGACGGTGGTCCAGATCGAGGGCGATCCGGACTCGCCGATCTCCCGCGGGCGGCTATGCCCGAAGGGATCGGCGTCCGAGAAGCTGGTCAACTCGCCGATGCGCGAGACCAGGGTGCGCTACCGACGCCCGGGCGCGACTGACTGGGAGGATCTCAGCTTGGAGCAGGCGACCGACATGATCGCCGATCGCATCATCCGCACCCGCGAGGACACGTGGGAGGAGGAGACCGAGGACGGCGAGTCGCTGAAACGCACGCTGGGGATGCACTTCCTCGGCGGCGCGACGCTCGACAGCGAGGAGAACTATCTGATCAAGAAGTTCTTCACGGCCTTGGGCGCCGTGTCGGTCGAGAACCAGGCTCGCATATGACATAGCTCTACGGTGCCCGGTCTGGGGACCTCGTTCGGGCGCGGTGGCGCCACCACGTTTCAGCAGGACCTGCAGAACTCCGACTGCATCCTGATCATGGGCTCGAACATGGCCGAGCAGCATCCGGTCGGCTTCCAGTGGGTGATCGAGGCCAAGGAGCGCGGGGCCAAGGTGATCCACGTCGATCCTCGCTTCACGCGCACCAGCGCGATGGCCGATCTGCACGTCCCGATCCGAGCCGGGACCGACATCGCCTTCCTCGGCGGGATCGTCAACTACATCTTCGAACAGGACGCGTGGTTTCGCGAGTACGTCGAGCACTACACGAACGGGCCGGTGATCCTCAAGCCCGAGTTCTCGGACACCGAGGACGGCAGCGGCTTCTTCTCGGGCTGGAACGGCGAGCACAACGCCTATGGGATCGACACGTGGGGCTACAACAAGACGGAGGGCCAGACCACGGCCGGCAAGACCGAGCAGACGGCCGATGTCTCGGGCAACCAGGCGCACGGCGCGCACGGGATGAAGCTTGAGGGCGGCCAGCCGCCCGACTACGACAACTCGATGCAGGACGACCGCTGCGTCCTGCAGGTCCTCAAGCGCCATTTCGCGCGCTACACGCCGGAGGTGGTGGCGGAGATCTGCGGCTGCTCGGCCGGCGACCTGGTCAAAGTGGCGCGGGTGATGTGCGAGAACTCGGGACGGGAGCGGACCTCCTCGGTGGTCTACTCGGTTGGCTGGACGCAGCACACGGTGGGCGTGCAGAACATCCGGGCGGCGTCGATCGTGCAGCTGCTGCTGGGCAACATCGGCCGTCCCGGCGGCGGGATCCTGGCGCTGCGCGGTCACGCCAACATCCAGGGCTCCACCGACATCCCGACGCTGTACGACATCCTGCCGGGTTACATCCCGATGCCCCACCCCCAGTCGCACCCGACACTCGACAAGTTCGTCGAGCTCAACGGGCCTGACACGGGGGCCTGGGGCGACCTGCGGCCGTACATCGTCTCGCTGCTCAAGGCGTGGTGGGGCGACGCCGCCACCGAGGAGAACGAGTTTCGCTTCGACCACCTGCCGCGCATCAACGGCGACCACTCGCACTACGCGATGATGCTGAAGATGCTCGATGGCGGCGTCCAGGGCATGCTCTGCGTGGGGCAGAACCCGACCGTCGGGTCGGCGAACTCCAAGCTCATGCGCGCCGCGCTGGCGAAGCTCGACTGGCTGGTGGTCCGGGACTTCCAGCCGACGGAGTCCGCGCTGTTCTGGAAGGACTCGCCTGAGCACGAGTCGGGCGAGGTGCGCGCGCAGGACATCCAGACCGAGGTGTTCTTCCTGCCGGCCGCGGCGCACACCGAGAAGGACGGCTCGTTCACCAACACCCAGCGGCTGCTGCAATGGCATCACAAGGCGTGCGAACCGCCGGGTGATGCACGCTCGGAGCTTCACTGGATCTATCACCTCGGCAAGGCGATCCGCGACAAGCTCGCGGGCTCGGGCGATAGCAAGAACCGGCCGATCCTCGAGCTGACGTGGGACTACCCGCTGCACGGCCGCGACCTCGAGCCCGACGCCGAGCAGGTGCTGCAGGAGATCTCGGGGCGCAAGGCCGACGGGGAGTTCCTTGAGAGCTATGACTCACTGGTGGCCGACGGATCGACGGCGTGCGGCTCCTGGATTCACTGCGGGGTCTACAAGGACGGCGTCAACCAGGCAGCGCGCAAGAGGCCGGGGGGCGAGCAGAACTGGATCGCGCCCGAGTGGGGGTGGGCGTGGCCCAAGGACGTTCGCATCATCTACAACCGGGCGTCGGCCGACCCGGAGGGCAATCCGTGGTCAGAGCGCAAGCGCTACATCTGGTGGGACACCGAGCAGCAGAAGTGGACCAGCCTCGGTGACTCCCCGGACTTTCCGCCCACCAAGCAGCCGGACTACGAGCCGCCCCGCGACGCCAAGAAGATGGAGGCGATCGCGGGCGACAAGCCGTTCATCCTGCATCCCGACGGGCGGGGTTGGCTGTACTCCCCGACCGGCCTGGTCGACGGGCCACTGCCGATCCACTATGAGCCGCAGGAGTCGCCGTTTGAGAATCCGCTCTACGCCCAGCAGCGCAATCCGACGCGGCAGGTGTTCCACCGCCCCGAGAACCCCTATCACCCGGCTGGCGGCGAACCGGGGGCCAACGTGTTTCCGTTTGTGCTCTCGACCTACCGCCTGACCGAGCACCACACTGCCGGCGGGATGTCGCGCACGGTGCCCTACCTCGCCGAGCTGCAGCCCGAGTTCTTTGTCGAAGTGTCGCCGCAGCTGGCTGCCGAGCGCGGCCTGCAGCACGGCGGCTGGGCGACGGTCATCACGGCGCGCAGCGCCGTGGAGGCGCGAGTGCTGGTGACGGCGCGGATCAAGCCGCTGCAGATCCAAGGCCGGACGATGCACCTGGTCGGGGCCCCGTATCACTGGGGCGGGGTGGGGATCGTCACCGGGGACTCGGCCAACGAGCTGCTGCCGCTCGCGCTCGACAACAACGTCCATATCACCGAGTACAAGGTCGCCACCTGTGACATTCAACCGGGACGGCGGCCCCGCGGCCCCGCCCGCCTCCAGTTGGTGGCTGAGTACCGGCGCCGCGCGGGAGTGAGGTCGTGAAGCTTAAGACGCACTCCTGGCCTGGCAGCTACGGCGAGCGCGCCCAGCCGCGCAAGGGCTTCTTCACCGACACGTCGGTGTGCATCGGCTGTAAGGCGTGCGAGGTGGCGTGCAAGGAGTGGAACCAGATCCCGATGTCGATCCAAGGCTTCACCGGGAAGTCCTACGACAACACCGTCGACCTCGGGGCCGACACCTGGCGTCATGTCGCCTTCATCGAGCAGCAGGTGCCGGCGGGCGTCAACGACGGAGCCTCGCTGGTGCAGGCGGCCGAGCGCGACGCGGTGATCGACGCCGGCGTGCAGACCTACCAGGAGGGCGACGGAATCCGCTGGCTGATGGCCTCCGACGTGTGCAAGCACTGCACCGACGCGGCGTGCCTGGAGGTCTGTCCCACCGGCTCGCTGTTTCGCACCGAGTTCGGCACTGTCGTGGTGCAGGAGGACGTCTGCAACGGCTGTGGCTATTGCGTTCCGGCCTGCCCGTTCGGGGTCATCGACCAGCGCGAGGAGGACGGGCGGGTCTGGAAGTGCACCCTGTGCTACGACCGGCTGCGAGACGACCAGGAACCGGCGTGTGCGCAAGCCTGCCCCACCGACTCGATCCAGTTCGGTGAGCTCGACGTGCTGCGTGAGCGGGCCGATCGCCGGCTGGCCCGCCTGCAGGAGGCCGGCCAGTCCAGGGCACAGCTCTATCTCGCTGACCCGGACGACGGGATCGGCGGCGGCGGCGCGTTCTTTCTGTTGCTCGACGACCCCGAGGTCTACGGGCTGCCGCCGGACCCCGTGGATACCACGCGCGACATCGGTTCGATCTGGCAGTCGGCAGCGCTCGGCGCGCTCGCGCTCGGCGCCGGGCTCGCGGTCGCCGTGTTCGGGGGGCGACGGTGAGCGAGGTGCGGTCCTACTACGGCCAGCCTGTGCTCAAGCGCCCGGTGTGGTCCTGGGAGATTCCGTGCTACTTCTTCACCGGAGGTCTCGCCGGCGCTTCGGCCGGGCTCGGGTACCTGTGCGAGCTGCACGGCGAGGACGTCCTGGCGCGCCGGGCATGGGCAACTGCGATGCTCGGGATCAGCGCCAGCCCGCTGCTGCTGATCTCAGACCTCGGGAGACCGGAACGCTTCCTCAACATGCTGCGGATGTTCAAGGTGACGTCCCCGATGAGCGTCGGCTCCTGGATCCTCAGCGTCAGTGGGGCAACCACGACCGTCGCAGCGGCTCATTCGTGGCTGGGGCTGTTCCCCCGCCTGTCGCGCTTCGCCCGTCCCGTCGCGGCACTCAGCGGCCTGCCGCTCTGCACCTACACCGCGGCGCTGGTAGCTGACACCGCCGTCCCGGCATGGCATCAGGCACGCGCGACGTTGCCGGTCGTGTTCGGCGCGGGGGCAGGATTGAGCGCGGGAGCGGCGGCAGTGATTGCCACGCCCCCGGACAAGGCCGCCGCGGCGCGCCGGCTCGCGCTCGCCGGGGCGGTGTCGGAGATTGCCGCCAAGAAGTGGATGGAGCGCCGGCTCGGCGAGCCCGGCGAGGCCTACAAGCAGGGTGCCGCCGCCCGATTCGGCAGCCTGGGACACGCCTGTCTGCTTGGAGGGTCGGTACTTCTCAGCCGCCGCGGATCAAGCTCACGCGCCGCCGCGGCCGCCGCCGGCGCCGTGCTGCTCGGCGGTGCGTTGAGCGTTCGGTGGAGCGTATTCAAGGCCGGATTCAACTCCGTCGCTGATCCCAGGTATGTGACCGCGGCGCAGCGAGCGTCGATCGACAGCGGTCGGCGGGCCGGCGCCAGTCATCGCCAGCCGGTCGCGCGGCCAGGATCGCCAGCTCTGCCGGGCCTGTCGGCCGATTGACTTGTCACCACTGTTTCCGGGTTCGTCGCCGGGGTACACATCGAGGCATGTGGCTAGCAATCGTCGTCGCCTTTGCGGTCCTGCTGGCGGTCATCGGCGGTGTCGTCGTCGGCGGGGTCTTCGCGTTTATCCTGGTGCCGATTGCCGTCATCATCTTGGTGGTTGCGGTTGTGATGTCGCTCTGGGGACGCGCCACGAGCGGTCGGTCAAGCCCAGAGGATGAGCGTTCTCGGTCGGCGCCCGCCTATCCGCACAGCGGGCATCAGAACGCCAGCGTCGCTCCGGCCACGCCGGACCAACTCGTCGACGCCCGGCAACAGAGCCAGTAGCGCTCTGCGCGGCGCCGCAGTCCGACGGCGTTCTCACGGGTGGATCTGACGCCGGTCGCAGCGTGCCATCGGATGGGTGGGCGCCGCTGGGCACGCTCACGGCGACGATCGTCCGCTGGCGCTGCGATTCGGTTTAGCGGCCGTCGTGCCGGGCATGGTCGTGCCTGCGGTTGGTTTGCCCGGGTATTAGGTTTGCTCGGCCGAGCTAATCCTGGGACGCGAGTGCCGACCGACCCTGTGCAGGGTCGGCCGGTCTCGCGCCCCGCTTGCGCTCTAGCGGAAGTGATGCCGATCAATTTCCCGATAGGAAGGATGGCTCGATGAGTTCTGCAAAGCCGTTGGCCTTGGTGACCGGCGCGTCGCACGGGATCGGCCGAGAGCTGGCCAAGCAGTTTGCCCAGAACGGGTTCGATCTGATCGTCACCGCCCGCGGGGAGCTCAGCGAGACGAGCTCGGAATTAGGCGCCCTTGGAGCGTCGGTGGAGTCGATAGAGGTTGACCTCGCCGCCAGGGATGGGGTCGACACCCTATGGGGCAAGGTGCAATCTGCGGACCGGCCGCTGGCCGCGGCGGCGATCAACGCGGGGCGGGGCGCGGGCGGTGCGTTCGCGACCGATACCGATCTGGCCGACGAGTTGGAGATTGTCGATCTCAACGTCCGATCGACGGTGCAGCTCGCCAAGCATGTGGTCCGTGACATGGTCGCTCGTGACGAGGGGCGCATCCTGTTTACGTCGTCGATCGCGTCGACGATGCCGGGCTCGTTTCAGGCCGTCTACAACGCCTCGAAATCGTTCGTGCAGTCCTTCGCGCTGGCGTTGCGCAACGAGCTCAAGGACACCGGCGTGACGGTCACGTCGTTGATGCCAGGACCGACGGACACCGAGTTTTTCAAACGAGCCGACATGCTGGACACGAAGATCGGCGCCGACGACAAGGACGATCCGGCCGACGTTGCTCGCGACGGGTTCGAGGCGCTGTTGGCCGGCGACGAGCGCGTCGTGTCGGCGTCGCTCAAGACCAAGCTCCAGGGGCGAGCGAGCGGGCTGATGCCCGACGGCGTCAAGGCGCAGATGCATCGCAGCATGGCCGAGCCCGGCTCAAACGACAAGTAGCACCACCACCCTGGCGTGGCGATCCGGGGAAGCTGCCATGTCAACGGGCGCTGATCGTGATCGACATGCTCAACCGTTACGAGCATGAGGATGGTGAACAGCTGCTTGAGTCTGTGCGTGAGATCGTGCCGGGGCTGGCCCGGCTCATAGAGCGCGCCCGTCAAGCGAACGTCTTGACGGTTTACGTCAATGACAACCATGGCGATTGGGCGGCGGGACGAACCCAGCTCAGCCAGTGGGCGCTTGAGGGCACGGATCGGTCTGTGGTCGAGCCGATCTTGCCCACGGATGACGTGCCGTTTCTGATCAAGGCGCGGCACTCCGTGTTCTATGAGACCCAACTTGAGTATCTCCTGCGCCACGAGGGCATCGAGCGGGTCGTCGTGTGCGGCCAGGTCACCGAACAATGCATCCTGTACTCGGCCCTTGACGCCTACGTCCGTCACTTCGAAGTCGTGGTCCCCCGCGACGTCGTCGCGCACATCCACGAGGATCTCGCCGAGGCCGCGCTGCGAATGATGCAGCGCAACATGCGAGCCGAGGTCATCTCCGACAGCGATCAGCTCTCGTTTCCCGCTTCCTAGCCTCCGCTGGACGCTGCCGATGGAAGCGCCGCTGGAACCCAGGTAGATGTGCGGTGGTCGAAATGGTCACCAGCCCATCGGGTTATCGCCATCGGACCGGGGTAGCGCTGCAGCGTGGGTACCCCGCTTTCCAATTGTCTGCACGGAGCCGCGGAGGAGCGCTCCCTCGCGCTGGGAGGTCGCCAACGGCGGCTTGCTGATCAGGCCGCGCGATCGCACCATCGCTGTGGAGCTCGAGCCCGGCGACGCGGTCATGATGGATCCGGAGATGCTGCATACGCGCGGCATCAACACGACGGGGTCGATCAGGTATGGGTCTTGCTCCCGGTCCTGCAGACCGATGGAAGGATCAGAACCGCGAGACCCCGCAGCGTCAGCTCCCGCGCTGCGGGATCTGGCGGATCTCTCCCCCCGCCACGAGCGACGCCGGCCGCCCCAGCACCACGCGGCCGGCGTCGCTGACCGTGTCAACGCTTACCACCCGCCCTCGACGTGATGCGTTTCTGTCTGTCTGTAGCTCAGCCACAGGTGGTCGCTCGCATGAGTGCGCTGCGGTGCGGGACGAGGACCGTGCCCCGGGTGACGTGTACGCGCCGGAGGTACTTCTGCGCGGTCTCGCCGAGGGCTCGTTCGCCGCGGGCAGCGAGCACGAGGCGCGACCCGCGGCGGGCAAACGCCAGGGCCGCCGCTCGTCCGATGCCGCTGGACGCGCCGGTGATCACCACAACGGCAGCGTCGAGCGTGCGGGGCACCCGCGCCAGCTACCCGCATCCGGATCCATCGATCCACGATCAGACTGCGTGAGGGCTCTCATCGTGGGTATCTGACCAGAGCATGGACTCGCCCGCGCTCCAGGATGTTCCCCCGTTCACCGGCCATTCGCCTGAGCAGGAACGTCCGCTCGGCGGCTACGCCGTCCTCACGGGGTCGTTTGTCGCCCTCGGCACCGCATTCGCCGCATGGCTTCGCGCCTCCGATCGCGAGCTTCCAGAACGGATCGCGCCCGGAGATCTGGCGCTGGTCGCCGTGTCCACCCACAAGGCCGCACGCTTGATCGCCAAGGATCGCGTCGCCAGCACCATCCGGGCGCCGTTCACCCAGTTCCAAGATGATGCCGGTCCCAGCGAGGTCGAGGAGGCGGCCCGCGGCCACGGTCTGAGGCGCGCCCTCGGCGAGCTGCTGATCTGCCCGTATTGCCTCAGCATGTGGATCAGCGCAGCATTCCTCGCTGGACTGATCGTCTGTCCGCGAGCTACTCGGTGGATCGCCTCAATGTTCACCGCGCTCACCGGAGCCGACTTGCTCCAGATAGCCTACGCGAAGGCGGAGGAGCTGCTCTAGCTCGGCATGGAGGACGGTCCTCAGAGCGGCGGCCGCAACCGTGCTGAGGAGTAAAGCCTCTCAGGGGTTGAACACGCGTGGGGTCAGGAACGTTGTCGACGCGGACGTCTGAGATGCCCTGCCAGGTAAGAGCTTTCATCCCGCCCAGGTACCCGGTCAGGACACGCGTAGCCGACTTCGCCGCGTGGCCTTAAGCGCCCTCTCCGGTCGCTGCCGGGTGAACGCGAAAGCTGTCACCGCGCCGATCGGCTCGATCGGCGCGGGGTCGCAAAGCGACGCCGGATCTAGCGTCCTCGGGTCGGGTCCTCGTCGGGTCGGGAGCCGTGCTCGCGCCCCTGGGTCGGGTCCTCGTCGGGTCGGGAGCCGTGCTCGCGCCCGTGAGTCGGGTCCTCGTCGGGTCGGGAGCCGTGCTCGCGCCCCTGGGTCGGGTCCTCGTCGGGTCGGGAGCCGTGCTCGCGCCCGTGAGTCGGGTCCTCGTCGGGTCGGGAGCCGTGCTCGCGCCCCTGGGTCGGGTCCTCGTCGGGTCGGGAGCCGTGCTCGCGCCCCTGATGCGGATCGTCCTCGCTGGCAGCCATGTCGTGCTCCTCTCGCTCCTTTGCCAGGCGCGCGCACGCTGCACGGCGCCCCTCGCGGCAGTCAATGAGATAGGTCTGGTTTAGCACTTCGAACTCCGCTTTGGAAGTGCGCCATTTTGGATGATCGGATTGTTTTCACCGGGCGATCAGCATCCCGCCGACGTCCTCCAGGCTTGTCCGCGCGACTCACGGCGCAAGGGGGAGGCCCGGCGAGAGGGGTACTGACACGACACCCATTTCCTGATGTGGCGGGGGTATCGTCCGGTTCGTGGACGCCAGCAACGACATCGCGGAGTTCCTCACCTCGTGCCGGGCAAGGGTCGCGCCAGAGCAGGTCGGGTTGCCAACCTATGGCGCACGCGTTCGTTCTGCGCCAACCCGCGATGACCGCGCCATCATCGGCCCGCGCACGATGGAGCACCTCGAGTCCCAGCTAGCGGCGGCCGATGTCCAGCGCTCCGAGGATGTCCTCGAGCGCATCGGTCAGATCGTCCCGCCCGGCGCCACGATCAATTACGCCGACAACGGCTGGAACGCGCGCGGGCTGCAGCCCACCTACCGACGTCGCTAGGAGACACCATGGAAATCACACGAAGCAGCATCGACACCGGCAAGGGACCCGCGGAGTGGTTCACCGGCGACGTCTACATCGACGCGGTCGCCGCGGCCCCCGCCCCCGCGCGGGTGCAGGCCAACCTCGTCCACTTCACCCCTGGCGCCCGGACGGCGTGGCACACCCACCCGCTCGGACAGACCATCTACGTCACCGAGGGCGTCGGCCTCTGTCAGAAGCGCGGCGGCCCGATCGAGCTCATCCGGCCCGGCGACCGAGTCTTCTTCGAGCCCGACGAGGACCACTGGCATGGTGCCGTCCCCAGTCGGTTCATGGTCCACCTCGCCCTGAACGAGACCGACGACGACCATGTCATCGCCAACTGGGGTGACAAGGTCACCGACGAGGAGTACGCCGCCGCGCCGACGAGCTAACGCCCGTCTTCATGCCGGCACTGACAGAGGCATATGCCGCACGGTCCTGGTGATGTCCGACAGCGCCCTGACGTATTGCGCGCCCTGTTCGACCGCGGCCCTCGGCATTCCGAAGACCACGGAGGTCGCCTCGTCCTGCGCGATGACGGATCCACCCGCGCGGACGATCGCTGACACTCCCTTGGCTCCGTCACGCCCCATTCCGGTGAGAACGATCCCGAGGGCACGCCGCCCCAGCGCGCGGGCCATGCTGGCGAACAACAGGTCGCCCGACGGGCGATGCGCCCCATTGACAGTCTCGGTATCCACCGATAGCCGCATCGACGGTTCCATGATCAGGTGGGCATCGTCGGGCGCGACCCAGACGCCAGGTTCGCTGGGACCCGGACGGGCCAATGCGACGGGAAGCGCGATGACTTGATTCAGCCAGCGCACGAGGCCGTCGGTGAAGCCGGTCGACATGTGCTGGGCGACCAGGATGGGGAGCGGAAAGTCGCCGGGCAGACCGCCGAGCACCGTCTCGAGGGCGTGCGGGCCCCCGGTCGATGAGCAGATCCCGATCGCCGCAGCGGGCTCGAGTCGTGGTTCCAGACGAAGGCTCGGGCTCGATCCGTCGCTGCGCGTGGCGGCAGGTGCTCGAGCGATGCGCCCGAGCCGATGACGCAAGGCGATCGCCGGCGCGCTGTCAGGCTGGTCCAGTCGCACCTGAGCCTTGTCGAGCACCTCCGACGCGCCCGCCGCAAGCGCGGCAGCAGTGTCATCGGAGCGTCGCGCGCCAAAGGCACTGAGCACGACGATCGGCACCGGATGGATCCGCATAATCTTCTCGATCAAGCCAACGCCGCCGATGCCCGGCAGCTCCAGATCCATCGTCACCAGGTCAGGGGCCAGTCGTGAGATCGACTCCAAGGCCGCCTCGCCCGTGGGGCACACGGACACGACCTCGAGGTGTCCCTGATGACCGAGGAAGCCTGTCAGGGCGCGAGCATAGGTGGCCGAATCCTCGCAGACGAGGATCCGCGTGATGGACGTATCGGTTCTCATGGCGCGATCCGGCGCTGCACCGTCTCCAAACTCTTTGCATCGTTGCTGGGAAGGACCTCACCCAGTCGGTCGTTTGCCCCGCTATCGGCGTCAACGTCCACAGTCTTGAGGGCGGCCGGTGGCAGCCGAGTGCGCACTTCCGGCGTGAGGCGCGGCGGAAGGGCTCTGAAATCGGGCTCAGGGACGGCCGGGTGCCGGCGGTCCGGAGACGCTGAGCCAGCGGCCAAGCTCGTCGAGAATGTTCACGACGATCGGATGCAGCTCATCGGCGATCTTCGCCTGGCTGTGGCTTACGCAGGTCGGCGATACAAAGCGACTACCAACTATCGGAGGTTCGGATGAAGCGCCGTATTCCCTCACCATCGTTCGTTCTCAGCGTGCTCGCGTTGTTCATCGCGCTCGGTGGAACCGGCTATGCCGCGGTCACGGTCGCGACAGCCAACAACGCCGAGCATCTTGGCGGAAAGGCTCCCAGCTACTACCAGCAGGCTCGCCATTTCGCCTACTCGCACGGCGAGCGATTCCTCAACGTCGGTCAGACGGTCATCCTGGGCAAGAACGGGCATTTCACGTTCTCCTCGACCTGTTCGAAGGACAACAAGGGACAGAACCAGGTGACGTTTGACGTGACCGCGAACACGACGGCTGATCTGGACGGCGGCGGGCCGGTCCCAGCCGGGACGAAGGTCAATATTCATACCGACAGCGACGCGTTGAACAGCACCCCCGACGCTCCCCTGAAGCCCGGAGACTTCACCCAGGTCGGCAGCGCCTCGAGTTCGACGGAGATCGCCGCTGACGGTGAGGAGTCAGACATCTTCTATAACGACGGTGTCAACTGGCCGGCGGGTAACGGCTCGCGGGCGCACGACTGCTTTGCCGGGTATGAAGGCTCGATCGGCGGGTTCACCGGCAACTCCCAAAGCTGACGAGACCGGCCGGTCGCCGCGCACCGACGGTGGTGGCTGATCAGCGGATCAGCCGCCACCGCGCGCGGTGCGTTGACTTGTTCAGCTTTTGGCGTTACCGTCGGTAGTGTGAATATGGGGCAAGGGCGGGGATACGTGAAGGTCGCGCGTGCGGAGGCGGAGGAACAGACGCGCGTGGCGCTGCTCGATGCGGCCGACGAGGCGTTTCTCTCGGGGCCTTGGGACCAGGCGTCGCTCGAGGCGATCGCTCGCGCTGCCGGTGTGACCAAGCAGACGCTGCTGCGCCATTTCGGTTCCAAGGACGGTCTGCTGGAGCGAGTGGTGCTGCGCTCGGTCGACGAGGTGGAGACGCAGCGGCTGAGCGTTTCAACGAACGATGTCGCGGGTGCCGTGGACAACCTGCTCGAGCACTACGAGGTCCGCGGAGGACGGGCCATGCGCAGCTCGAACCTCGACATGGAGGGACCGCTGGCGGATCTCGGCCGGCGCGCTCGCCAGTTTCACTACGACTGGGTGGAGCTCGCCTTCGGCGCGTGGCTCACCGCTGCACGCCCGTCCGAGCGCCGGCGGCTTCGCGCGGCCTTGATCGCAGTCTGCGACGTTCAGGCGTGGTGGATTCTCACGCACGACCTCGAGCTCTCGCGAGCAGAGGTTCGGGCCACGCTGATTTTGACCGTCAACCGTCTCCTGGGAGCGGACCAATGAAGATCCTGGCCTACACATCTCCCGCGCGCGGGCACCTGTATCCGCTCGTCCCGATCCTCGACGAGCTGGCCGGCCGCGGTCACCGCATTGCGGTCCGGACGCTCGCCTCAGAAGTGGAGTTGCTGTCTGATCGCGGATTCGAAGCGGCGCCGATCGCACCTGCGATCGAGGCGATCGAGCACGACGACTACCGCGCCCGCACGCCGCCGGCGAAGTTGAAGCGCGGCATGGCCACCTTCGGGAAGCGCTCCGCGCATGAGGTCGCAGACCTCCGAGCGGCGATCGACACCGAGCAACCCGACGCGATCCTCGTGGACTGCATGGCATGGGGAGCCACGGCGGTTGCCGAGAGCTGGGGCGGCCCGTGGGCGCAGTGGTTTCCGTTCCCACTGGCGATGACCTCCCGAGACGTCCCGCCCTTCGGTCCGGGCCTCAAGCCGGCCGCCGGGGCCGCCGGTCGAGCTCGCGACCGGCTGCTGCGCCCGATGCTGGTCGGCGCGCTCAAGCGAGCCTGCTTTCCGGCACTTAACGCGACTCGGACGTCGGTTGGGGTTCGACCGTTTGCCACGACGGACGAGATGTTCAGCGTCGCGCCCCTGCTGCTCTACATGACGGCCGAGCCGTTCGAATACCCGCGCTCTGATTGGCCGCCCTCGGTCCGGATGGTCGGCCCGTGCTGCTGGGAACCGCCCAGCGATCCTCCGGCATGGCTTGACAAGCTCGCGAGGCCGCTCGTGCTCGTGACCACCTCATCGGAGTTTCAGGACGACGGGCGTCTCGTCCGGACTGCGCTCGATGCGCTGGCGGATGAGGACCTGGAAGTGGTGGCAACGATGCCGGCTACACAACTCCCCGGCGGCGTGCCGGCGAATGCTCGCGTCGAGCGCTTCATCCCGCACGCGCCACTGCTCTCCCATGCTGTGTGCGCAGTTACGCACGGTGGCGCGGGAGCTACGCAGAAGGCGCTCGCCTCGGGCGTGCCTGTCTGCGTCGTCCCGTTCGGACGAGACCAGCTGGAAGTCGCTCGCCGAGTGGAGATCGCGGACGCGGGCACGAGACTGCCCGCCCAGAAGCTGAATCCGGAGCGGCTCCGCAAGCAGATCCGGCTCGCGATGACCAAGCAAGACGGAGCCCGTCGGGTCGCCGCCGGGTACACCGCCACGGGCGGAGCGTCTGCCGCCGCCGACGCATTCGAAGGCCTGTGCTTCGCGCGAGGAGCTAGGGCGCCGGCTCCCAGTCAGCCGGGCGGCCGAGTGCGGCGCTCTTGAGCACCTTCAGCGGGAGCAGCGCGCAGCGCAGGCGCAGTGGCGGGATCTCAGTCCCGAGCAGCCGCAGGATGAACGACCGGTCGAGCGCGAGGATCTCGGAGGTCCGTTTGCCGCGGATCTGATCCGATGCCATCGACGCGGCCGCCTGACAGATCGCGCAGCCGTGGCCCTCGAAGCGCAGGTCGAGAATCCGACCGTCGCGCTCCACCGCGAGCTTGACGGTCAGGTCGTCACCGCACAGCGGGTTGAGCTCGCGGTACTGGAGGTCGACGCGAGCGAGCGGTGCGGCCGGCGGGCTCCAGTTGTGCGGCGAGCGGACGTGCTCCAGGATGCGCTCGAGGTACAGCTCCTCGGTGCGACGGGCTGGCTCCACGTCTCTCAGCCTAGGCGGCGCGCCTCGCGAGCTCGCGGGCTCCCGCCCGGTTGGCGGCGGCGAGCTGCGCCACGTCGGCCGTGCGCAGCTCGCCGGCGTCGACCACGGGGTGCCCGCCGACGAGCAGCAGCTGCAGCGGAGCGGGCGGGCCGAATACGAGCGCGCACACGGGGTCGGCGATGTCGGCATGTCCGAGGCCGTCGAGCCGCCACAGCGCGAGGTCGCCGAGCTTGCCGACCTCCAGCGACCCGATCGCGTCCGACCGGCCCAGGCAGCGAGCGCCGCCGATCGTCGCCATCCAAAGCGCCTGGCGCGCGCTCAGCGCCTGCGGACCCAGGCGGGCGCGGGCGAAGAGCAGCGCCTGGTGCAGCTCCTCGGCCAGGCCGCCGTGCTCGTTGGATGCGACGCCGTCGACGCCCAGCCCGACTGGCGCCCCTGCCGCGAGCAGCTCTGGGATCGGTGCGATGCCGGCGCCCAGCCGCGCATTCGAGCTCGGACAGTGCGCGACCCCGGTGCCGGTGGCGGCGTACTTGACGATGTCGCCGTCGGAGAGGTGCACGCAGTGCGCGAGCCAGACGTCGTCACCGAGCCAGCCGAGCGATTCGACATAGTCGACCGGACGGGCGCCGAAGTGGGCGAGGCAGAACTCCTCCTCGTCGCGGGTCTCGGCAAGGTGGGTGTGCAGGCGGACGCCGAGCCTTCGCGCCAGCTGCGCACAGTCGCGCATCAGCTCCCCTGTGACCGAGAACGGCGAGCAGGGGGCGAGCGCCACCTGGAGCAGGGAGTCGAAGCTGGCGTCGTGGTATGCGGCGACCGCCGACTCGCACTCGGAGAGGATCCGGTCGGCATCCTCGACGACCTCGTCGGGTGGAAGGCCACCCGACGAGCGCCCCAGGTTCATCGCGCCGCGGGTGGCACAGAATCGCAGCCCGATGCGCCGGGCCGCCTCGATCTCGGCGGCGAGCAGGTCGCCGCCGGACGCCGGGAACACGTAGTGGTGGTCCATCGCGGTCGTACAGCCGGACAGGGCCAGCGCGGCGAGCCCGGTGCTCGCGGCGACGTACTCGAGGTCGGCGTCGAGGTGCGCCCACACGGGGTAGAGCGCGGTCAGCCACTCAAACAGCGTGCCGTCGGGGGCGTACCCGCGCGTTAGCCACTGGTACAGGTGATGGTGAGTGTTGACGAAGCCGGGCGTCGCCAGGCAGCCGGTCGCGTCGACGCGCCGCGCCCCGTCGACCGCAGGCGCGGGGCCCGCGCCGACCGCGGCGATCCGTCCCCCGGTCACGACCACGTGCCCGCTGGAGTGCTCGGTGCCGGCCGCGTCGACCGTCGCGATCGCGCAGCCGTCGATGACCACGGTGCCGGCGCCGGTCGCCGGAGGAGCCATGGCTCCAGGCGTCATGGCTCAGCTGCCGCGATAGGTCGAGAACGCGAACGGGCTGAGCAGCAGCGGCACATGGTGATGGGCGTCGGGGTCGACCACCGTGAAGGTGACGGTCACCTCCGGATAGAACGCCGCGACACCTGCGGCGTCGAAGTAGCCGCCGGTGTCGAAGTGGATGCGGTGGATCCCCGCTCCCGGGTCTCCGAGCGCCCCGATCCGCCCGTCGGCGTTGGTGCGTCCCTGTGCGGTGGTGCGCCACTCGCCGTCGGCCCGTTCGTCGAGGCGGACGGCGACGCCCTCGGCCGGCCGCCCGGTCGTAGCGTCGAGCACGTGCGTCGACAGGCTCATCGCGGCTCTTCCAACAGCTTGCCCAAGCGCAGCCGGTTGATCTTGGCCAGCTCGCCGAGCACGACGCCGCGCTCGGTCTCCGGGTCATTGCGCAGCCGGGCCCGGCAGACGGCGAGCAGCTCGGCGGCGTCGCGGCCGGAGGCGCACACGAGGTAGACGTGGCCGAACCGCTGCTCGTAGGCGGCGTTGGCCGCGGCGAGCTCGCCGAGCACGTCCGCGCCGGCGGTGGCGACGCCCGCCTGCTCGCCCCGCGACCAGGCGGCCGAACGCCCGTCGCCGCCGTGCGCCGGAGCGGCGTCGCCGATGCGCGGGTGGCCGGCGAGCGCCTGCGCGAGCCCGCCGGCGTCCAGCTGCTGCGGTCGCGCGGTCCGAGGCGGCATACAGCACGGCCTCGGACCGGTACGGGCGCCCCACCACGATGTGCTCCACCCACGCCTCGGCCGCACAGCAACCGTGCAGCCGGACGCGAAGCTCGTCGTCGGGCGCGACGTCGAAGGCGGCCATCCCGCCGCCGGGGGCCGGGGCCCCGTCGCGCCCTGACCCCATTCTCGGCGTCACTGGACGCCGGGTTCAGCGGGCGGCGTGGACACGACGGCTCCCTCGTCGACCGCCAGCTGCACCGCGCTCTCGCCTTCGTCAGCCGCGAAGTGATTGAACGCGAGGTTGAGGATGAACACCACGAGCACCGTGGCGGTGATGCTCGATCCGAAGATCACCTGGAAGTTCTTCGGAAAGTTGTCGTAGAAGTGCGGGTCGAACGCGGGCAGCAATCCGACCGCGAGCGAGATCGCGACGATCAGCAGGTTGTGGTTGTTGCGGAAGCTGACCTTGTGCAGCGTCTGGATCCCGACCGCGGTCACCATCGAGAACATGATCGTGGCGGCGCCACCGATCACCGGACCGGGCAGGTCGGCGACGATCTGTCCCACCTTCGGGATCAGGCCCATGATCAGCAGCAATGCGCCGCACATGGTCACCACCCAGCGACTGCGGATCCCGGTGAGGCCGACGAGACCGACGTTCTCCGCAAACGCGGTGTCCGGGAAGGAGTTGGTGAACGACGCGATGAACGCCGAGAGCGCGTCGGTCGCCAGTCCGCGAGCCAGGTCGTTGGGCGTCACTTCCTTCTCCACCATCTCGCCCACCGCGAGCATGTCCGCGGTGGACTCGGTGAACGTGACCAGCATCACGATGCACATCGTGATGATCGGCGCGGCCGCGAACTTCGGGCCGCCGAAGCGGAAGATGTGAGGCCCGCCGAACCAGGCGACGTCGCCGAGGTTGCCGAAGTGGGCCTGGTGGATGAGCGCCGCCACGATCGTGCCGATCACGATGCTGAGCAACACCGCGATCTGCGAGATGAAGCCGTGGAACAGGCGGCTGATCAGGATGATCGAGAGGACGACGATGCCGGCGAGCACGACGTGCGAGACGCTGGCGACGTTCGCCCCGTG
The DNA here is from genome assembly GCA_963831015.1 of uncultured Solirubrobacteraceae bacterium. GTDB lineage: Bacteria > Actinomycetota > Thermoleophilia > Solirubrobacterales > Solirubrobacteraceae > Palsa-465. The sequence goes on from CAWHOM010000002.1 coordinate 188,979, forward strand.
GACCACCGTGGGGGCGATCAGCGAGATGTCCGCGCCGCCCAGCGACAGGCCGATGATGCAGATGACCGTGCCGGCGACCAGCGGCGGGAAGAACCGGATGATCATCGAGAACGGCTTGGCGAGGATCAACCCGAGCACGCCGGAGACCATCATCGCGCCGTAGACGTAGGGCAGGCCCTTCACCCCCCGTACTGAGTCGCGATGATGATCATCGGGTTCAGGACGGTGAAGGTCGCGCCGGCGACCACCGGCAGCCTGACCCCGAACACCTTCGAGATGCCCGCCGACTGAATCATCGTCGCGATCCCCGAGACGAGCAGGTCGGCGCTGACCAGGGTCGCGATCTGGCTCGAGTTCAGCCCGACCGCCGGTCCGACGATCAGCGGGACCGCGACCGCGCCCGCGTACATGATGCACAGGTGCTGCAGGCCAAAGACGAGCAGCTTGTGCAGCGGGGGAACGCGGTCCACCGGGTGGATGCCGGTGGCGCCACCCTCCGGCCGTGTGAGCGTCTCTCCTGACGACATGAGTTCTCCCTCTCCGTCCGCCGTGATCGGTGATCCGGGAAACCACCAAGGTCTCCTCGGACTTCCGTCTAGTGGATTTCTATTTCCGCCTGGCAGATACCGTATTGGGAGCGCACGCCGCTGTCAAGCGGGCCGCGGTTCGCGCACGGTCGGGCGCGGCATCCCACGTCTCGGAAGGGGCACGATCGCGCGCGCCTGCGCGCGAGCCACCCGCTCTGCGAGCAGCGGATCAGCTCCGCTGCCGGCCCGCCGGTCCGAGCCCGCTCGTCCGGGCCCGCGGGTCAGGCGGCGCGCGAGGTCTGCGCCGCACTCGCGGGCGGCGGAGCGGCGAGCTCGGCGCCGATGTTCCCCGCGGCCTTGCGAAGGATCGGCGCGGCCTTGTCGATCATGTCGTCGGACATCCGCGTCAACGGACCGGACATCGACATCGCGACGGGCCGGGGAGCATCCGGCACGGCGAGCGCGACGCAGCGCACGCCAAGCTCCTGCTCGCCGTCGTCCAGCGCGTATCCCCGCTCGCGCACCCGTTCCAGGTCGGCGAACAGCAGCTTGGGGGTGGTGAGCGTGTGCTCGGTGCGTCGCGGCATCCCGGTGCGCTTGAGCAGCTCCCGCACCTCGTCCTCGGGCTTGGTGGCGAGGATCGCCTTGCCGACCGCGGTCGCGTGCGGCTTGACCCGGCGGCCAACCTCGGTGAACATCCGCATGAAGTTCTGCGAGGGCTGCACCTGTGCCACGTAGACGATCTCCTCGCCGTCGAGCACGGCGAGGTTGACCGACTCGCCGAGCGCCTCGACGACGTCGGACATGTAAGGGTGGGCAAGTGTCGCGAGTCGTTTCGTGCTCGTGTCGACCAGGCGCATCAGCCGCGGGCCGAGCGAGTACTGCCGCGACGGTTCCTGGCGCACGTAGCCGAGGTCGACGAGCGTGCGGACGAGGCGGTGGATGGTGGCCGGCGGCAGCTGCGCCTCGGTGGCCAGCTGCGACAGGCCGATCTCGCCGTCGGCGTCCGCCATCGCCTCGAGGATCGCGAACGCTCGAGTGAGCGACTGCACCCCGCCGTGAGAGCGGGGTTCGGGCGAGCCATCGGTTGCCATGCGCCTCCTCGGTCAGCACCGTCGACGCCATCGGTCACTTGCCCGCCCAACGATATCAGTATTCCGCATCACGGTAAATCGATTCTCAAGTCGTCCGGTCCGGTTTGACGGGCACGCCATCGACCCAGACAGCCGGCCACGTCGGAGCTGACGCCCATCGCGAACGCCCGCGCCAGCGCCTCCTCCGGACCGTCCGCGTAGCGCAGCCCGACGTCCAGCGGGCTGCCGGGCGGCGGGCGCAGCCAGAGCGCGTCGAACCGCTTGCCGACGCTGAGATCGCCCACCTCCTCGTCGAGAGCGAGGGCCGCCGCTCCGGCCGCCGTGGCCAGGAAAAGCAGATGGGTCGCGGTGAGCGGCACGCCGTCGGCGCCGCGGAGCTGTTGCGTGAAGTACGCCTGCAGCCCCTCCTTGAACAGCGAGTAGCCGGTGCCGGCGCCGACATCGCTGCCGAGTGCCACCGGCACCCGGTGGGCGAGGTGGCGGTCCAGCGGGAACAGCCCGCTGCCCAGCGAAGCGTTGCTCGTGGGGCAGTGCGCGACCGCGGCGCCGCCGGCGGCCAGGCGCTCCAGCTCCGCGTCCGTGGGATGGACGTTGTGCGCGAGCACGGTCCGCGACCCGATCAGGCCGTGCCGGTCGTAGCTGTCGACGTAATTGCACTGAAACAGGTCGCGCACGGTGGCGATCTCGGCCGTGTTCTCGTTGACATGCGAGGTGAGCCAGCTGCCGGGGACGGCCGCGTGGAGCGCCGCGCACGAGGCGAGCAACTCGTCGGTGCACGACAACGCGAACCGCGGGATCACCGCGTATCGGTTGTGCCCCTGTCCGTGCCAATGGCTCGCCAGCGACAGGCCCTCGTCATACGCGCGCTGCGCGGTTGTGTGCAGCTCCGGGCGCAGCATCCGGTCGCTCACCACCAGCCCGCTCGTGACCCGCAGACCACGCGCCGATGCGGCGGCGAACAGCTCGCTGACCGCTGGCGCGAAATGGGCCCCGAACACGAGCGCGGTGGTCGTGCCGGCATCGGCCAGCCCGGCGACGAACTCCGCGGCGACGTCCCGCGCATAGCCGAGGTCGGCCATTCGCGCCTCCTCGGGCAACGCGCAGCGGTCCAGCCAATCGAGCAGCGGCATGCCGAGGCCGCCGATCACCCGCGCCTGGGGAAAGTGCACGTGCGTGTCGACGAAGCCCGGCAGCAGCAGGCCGTCCGCGAGCTCGGATACGGGCTCGGAGGCGTGCCGGGCCCGAACCTCGGCGAACGAGCCACGGTCTGCGATCAGGCCGTCGCCGGTGACCAGCAGCCCCGCGTCGGCATCGGCGCGCAGGGCCCCCCGCGGAACGGGTCCTCAGGCGCGTCGAGGACCTGGGCGCGGTAGATCGTCACGCCGACGCGCCGTCGCTGACGCTCGTCTCGCGCTGTCGCGCTCGCGCTCGAACGTACGCAGCAGATCCGCGGCGACGCTGACCGCGATCGTCGCGGGCTCCTTGCCGCTGATGTCGGGCAGCCCGATCGGCGTCTTGATCCGAGCGATCGTCTCGCGCGTCGTGACCGCCCTCCTCGGCGAGCCGGCGCCGGAAGCGCGCCCACTTGCCCGGCGAGCCGATCAGGCCGATCGACCCCAGGTCGTCGCGCCGCAGGACCGCGTCGCACAGCGCCACGTCCTCGGCGTGGTCGTGGGTCATGATCAGCACGTGGACGCCGCGTGGCAGCTCGGCGACGACGGACTCCGGCAGCACCGGGACCTGGTGGACATGCACCGTGGCCACCGCATCAGCGAGCACGGCGAGCCGGGACTCGCTGACGATCTCCGGGCGCGTGTCGATCAGGTGCAGCTCAATGTCGTGGCGGGCGAGGATCCGGGCCAGCTCCAGCCCGACGTGCCCGGCACCGAAGATCGCCACCGCGGGGACGGTCCGCAGCGGCTCGAGCAGGACGGTCACCTTGCCGCCGCAACATTGGACGCCATGCTCGGCCGGGGCGCGCTCGGACAGCTCGGAAGTCATCAGCTCGGGCGAAGCCGATGGGTCCGCAAGCTGTGCGCGCGCTCGTTCGATCGCGACCGCCTCGACGTTCCCGCCGCCGATCGAGCCCCACGAGCCGGTCTCACTCACCACCATCTTCGCGCCCGCTCGCCGCGGCGCGTGACCGCGGACCGTCGCCAGCGTCACGAGGATGGCGGGCTCGCGGGCCGCGCGCAGGCGGACGACCGCGTCCAGCCAGACGCCATCAGGCATGCACCACCGCGTGCTGCAGCCGCTCCGAGGACTTGCGCATCGGCTCGGCGTCCGGATCGAGCGAGGGCGGCACGTGACCGGGGAGGCCCTCGAACATGTCGCCCCGCCAGGTGCCGACGGACCGGTCGCGTGCTCGCTCCACCGCCCAGAAGACCGCCTCCGGGGTGGCCGGGCAGGGGAGGTTGACGCTCGTGCCAGGCGCTCCGAACGCTGCGGCCGCCTGGCGCAGCGCCTCACGAACCGAGAACGACAGCATGAGCGGCGGCTCGCCCACCGCCTTGGAGCCGTACACGGCGCCGGACTCGGTGGCGTTGAGCAGCAGCTCGACGTTGAACTCCTCGGGCATCTCGGAGAAGCTCGGCAGCTTGTACGTGCTCGCCGCCTGGGTGAGGAAGCGGCCGCGCCCCGGTCCGTCGCTGGTGTCCCAGCGCAGGTCCTCGAGCGTCATCCAGCCGGCGCCCTGCACGAACCCGCCCTCGATCTGGCCGAGGTCGATCAGCGGCGAGAGGCTGTCGCCGACGTCGTGGACGATGTCGACGCGCCGGGTCCGGTACTTCCCGGTGAAGCCGTCGACCTCGACCTCGGTAGCCGCCGCTCCGTAAGCGAAGTACTTGAACGGACTGCCCTGGAACACCGTCGAGTCCCAGTGCAGCCCCTCGGTGCGGTAGAAGCCGGAGGCCGTCAGCTGGACGCGCTGGAAGTACGCCGTCCGCACGAGCTCGTCCCACTCGACGAACTTCGCGTCAGAGGTGGTCAGCGGCCGCGCGAAGCCGTCGACGATCCGGACATCCGAGGCGTTGACGCCGAGCATGCCGCCCGCCACCTGGAGCAGCCGGTCGCGAATCTGCTCGCAGGCGTTCTTGATCGCGCCGCCGTTGAGGTCGGCCCCGGAGCTGGCCGCGGTCGCAGACGTGTTGGCCACCTTGTCGGTGCGGGTCGGCGCGAGCCGGACCTTGCTCAGCGGGATCCCGAACGTCGTCGCCGCCACCTGGATCATCTTCGTGTGCAGGCCCTGCCCCATCTCGGTGCCGCCATGGTTGATCAGCACCGAGCCGTCCTTGTAGACGAGCACGAGCGCGCCACCCTGGTTGAACGCGGTCAGGTTGAACGAGATACCGAACTTGACCGGCGTCATCGCGATCGCGCGCTTGACGTGCTCGTGGGTGGCGTTGAACTCCTCGATCTGGCGCTTGCGGGCGACCACGTCACCGTTCTGAATCACCTGGCTCCACACGGCCTGCAAGCGCTCGGGATGGCGCACCGGCATCAGGTACGGGGTGGTCTGCCCGGCGGTGTAGAAGTTGCGGCGCCGCAGGTCCATCGGGTCGATGCCCAACAGCGGCGCGCAGCGACCGAGGATGTCCTCGATCACGATCATCCCCTGGGGACCGCCAAAGCCGCGGAAGGCGGTGTTCGACTGCTTGTGGGTCTTGGCGATCCGGCCGTTGACGCGCGCGTGTGGGATCCAGTAGCCATTGTCGATGTGACACAGGGCCCGGGCGAGCACCGGCTCGGACAGGTCCAGGCTCCAGCCGCCGTCGGCGGTCAGCGTCGCCTCGAGCGCGAGCAGCCGACCCTCGGAGTCGAAGCCGACCCGCCAGTCGGTGTGGAACCCGTGCCGGCGCCCGAACATCGTCAGGTCCTGGGTGCGGTTCAGCCGCAGGCGCACGGGGCGGCCGGTGAGGACCGAGCCCAACGAGGCGATGGCGGCCAGGCCGTGGGGGTGCATCTCCTTGCCGCCGAACCCGCCGCCCATGCGCAGGCACTGCACGGTGATTTCGGAGGCGCGCCGGCCCAGCACGTGCGCGATGATCTCCTGCGTCTCGGAGGGGTGCTGGGTGCTCGACTGCACGAAGATCTGCCCGCTCTCGTCGACGAGCGCGAGCGCGCAGTGGGTCTCCAGGTAGAACTGCTCCTGCCCAGAGATCTCGAACTCGCCGCTGAATACGTGCGTCGCCTCGCTCAGCCCGGCGTCGACGTCGCCGCGAACCATCCGCGGTTGTGCCCCCTGGAAGCTGTGGGCGGCGATCGCCTCGGTGACCTCGATGTAGGACGGCAGCGGCTCGGCCTCGACGACGACGGCGGCGGCGCCGAGGCGGGCGGCCTCGAGCGTCTCTCCGAGCACCCAGCAGACCGAATGACCGAAAAACATGATCTCCTCGGTCGGGAACAGCGGCTCGTCGTGCTTGACGCCCGCGTCGTTGACCCCGCCCTCGGGCACGTCGGCCGCGGTCAGCACCCGGACGACACCCGGCACCGCCAGTGCCGGCTCGACATCGATCGAGACGATCCGGGCGTGCGCGTACGACGTCTGTACGGGATGGGCGTGCAGCACGTTCTTCGTGCGATAGATCAGGTCATCGGTGTAGAGCGCCTTGCCGGTCACGTGCAGGACCGCTGACTCGTGCGGGACCGCGATCCCGACCGCCGGGCTCTCGGGCCGCGTGGCGAGCTCACTCATGTCTGGTCTCCCATCGGTGTGGTCATGCCGGGACTCCGCCGAGCTTGGCCTCCGGGTGGTCGGCGAACAGCTTCAGCAGGCTCATCCTCAGCATCGCCGCGCGGTAATCGGTGCTGGCCCGGTGATCGTTCATCGGGGTGCCCTCCGCGCCCAGGATCTCGGCGGCTGCGGTGACCGTCTCATGCGACCAGGCCCGGCCGACGAGTGCCGCCTCGGTGGCGGTCGCGCGCAATGGGGTTGCGGCTACACCGCCGAGCCCGATCTGAGCACGCTGGACGATCCCGGCGTCGTCATGGTCGATCGCAAACGCGACCGCGACGCTCGAGATGTCGTCGAATCTCCGCTTGGCGATCTTGTGAAAGGCCGACAGGCGGGCGAGCGGAAGCGGGATCCGGATCGCGCGGATCAGCTCGTCGGCGCGCCGCACGCTCGTCCGGTAACCGGTGAAGTAGTCGGCCAGCTCGACCTCTCGCTCGCCCTCGACGCTGGCGAGCACGATCCGCGCTCCGAGCGCCAGCAGCACGGGTGGGCAGTCGCCGATCGGCGAGCACGTGCCGAGGTTGCCGCCGAGCGTGGCGCCGTTGCGGATCAGCCGCGAGGCGAACTGCGGAAACAGCTCGGCGAGCAGCGGCACGCGATCCTCGAGCCGGCGCTCGATCTCGGTGAGCGAGAGCGCGGCGCCGATCTCGATCCAATCGGAGTCGACCGCCAGGGTCCGCAGCTCCGGCAGGCGTTCGATCGCCAGCACCGACTCGGTGCGCTTGCCGCGGAGGTTGACCTCGACGCCGTGGTCGGTGCACCCGGCGATCACGATGGTCTCCGGCCGCTCGTGCAGGAGCTCCACCGCCTCGGGGAGCGTCGCCGGACGGGTGAACGTGAGACCGTCACGGCTCAGCCGGGTGGGCACCGGGGCGGGCGCGGGCTGCTCCAGCCGAGCGGCGAGCTCGTCTGAGTCGGCCGGCTGACCGAGCGCGTACGCCGCATCCCTGATCGGCCGGTACCCGGTGCAGCGGCACAGGTTGCCGCTGAGCGCGTGCAGGTCAAAGCCGTTGGGGCCGTGTTCGGCGTCGGCGGGGTGGGTGGGGTCCGTATTACGCGCGCGGTCCGGGCGGTAGTACTCGTAGGCCATGCTGCAGATGAACCCGGGCGTGCAGTAGCCGCATTGCGAGCCGCCACGCACCGCCATCTCGTACTGGACCGGGTGCAGCGCGTCGGCGTCGCCGAGCCCCTCGGCGGTGATCACCTCCTGGCCGTCGAGCGCGGCGATCGGCACCAGGCAGGCGTTGATCGCGATCCACTCGGTCGGCGTCGTCAGGCCCGGCCGCGCGATCATGACCGAGCAGGCGCCGCACTCACCCTCGGCGCAGCCCTCCTTGCAGCCGGTGAGGCCCTGCTCGCGCAGGAAGTCAAGCGCCGTGGTCCACACCGCAACGT
>CAWHOM010000003.1:0-536810 GCA_963831015.1 uncultured Solirubrobacteraceae bacterium
CGGAACGAGCTCGCTGACGATCCTCGACTCGGATCTTCTCGGGCTTCACCGCACGGGGCGGCCTGCGGGGCGACCGCCGGGAGCGCGAGCATGACGTTCGGCAACGACGACCGCCACGTCTTCGGCGTCCGAGAGCTGCTCGGGCGGGGGCACGTTCACGCCGGGCGCGGGGAACATCGACGCCGACCCGCAGTTCGTCGGCCCGGGCGCCGGCGACTATCACCTGCGCTGGTCCTCGCCGGCTGATGGACGCCGGGCAGACCACGTGCGGAGCGCCGTGCCAGCAGTCGGATCTGGACGGCGTCGTGCGCCCGATCGACGGCAACGGCGACGGTGTCGCGGTGCGCGACATGGGCGCGTACGAGTATGGGACACCGCGCGCCGGCGATCACGGTGCCGGCGGCGCAGCCGCCGGCGACGGCCGGCCGGCCGGCGACGCTGTCGGCGGCGGTGGCCGGACCCCGACGAGGGCGACACGCTCGCGGTCGGCTGGAACTTCGACGACGGGACGAGCGCGACCGGGGCCACCGTCAGCCACACGTTCACGACCGCCGGGGTCCACACGGCCACGGTGATCGTCGCGGACCCGACCGGTCTGGCGGCGACCGCCGAGCACCAGCGTGACGGTGAACCCGGCTCCGCTGGTGACCACCCCTCCGCCCGGACCTGGCACGGGTAAGGACACCACGCCGCCGGCGGTGCGCTCGCTCCGGGTCGCCCCGGCGACGTTCGCGGTGGCCGCCGGCGCGACGGCGACGGTCGCGACCGACCCGGCCGAAGGCGCAGGCACCATCGCGGTGCCACGATCACCTTCGGGCTCAGCGAGCGGGCGAGGATCCTGATCAGCTTCACGCGCCGGACGACCGGGATCAGGGTGGGCAAGCGGTGCCTAGCGCCGAGTCGGAAGCACCGCCGCGGCAGGAAGTGCCCCCGCTACGTGTCTGCCGGAACGCTCACCCGGCGGTCCGCGAGCCGGCCGGCGGCGTCGGGATGCTTTTCACCGGCCGGATCGGGCGTGCGGCGCTCCGGCCCGCCCACTACCGGCTCGCGCTGCTGGCCACCGATCCTTCCCGGAATTCCTCGGACGCCTGGTACCGCATCGTCGCGGGGTCGTCTGACGATGAGAGAGAAGATGTCCTGCACCGTCCCCGACCAGGCAGATCGCGGCTATGCAGATCCGGATCTGGCCCTCGGCGCTGCGTGGGCACGGCGCTGGAGCAGCGCGGCGGAGCGGGTACTCAGGCGCTCAAGGTGACGAGCAGCGACTTCGAGGGCGGCGAGACAAGGGGCCAACAACGTCGCCGTCGACCGGCAGGGCAACATGTTCGCGTTGATCCCGAAGAGCTTTTTCAGCTTGGACAGCACCTTCGCCAGCAAGGTCCTCGAGCTCACACCCAACGGGAAGAAGATCGGCCAGATCGTGGGGAAGGTACCCCGCGGCCCTCACACGCACGTTAATGGCCAAGTGGCGGTGACGCGCGGCGGGCACACGGTCTTCCTCGCCGGCGACAGCACCTCCAACGGCGAGGCCGGCAGTTTCACTCCGTTCGTGGGCGAGTACTCGGCGGCGACGCGCAGGTTCATCCGCGGCACCAACTTCGATACGAGCCGCGGTGATTGGGCCAGCGCGGCCGCTGTCGATGCGACCGGCCAGCACCTGTATGTCGCCGACCACGTGAACAGGCACTCCAACCGGATTTTCGAGTTCCGGATCGGTGATCTGCACCTTGAGCGCGTCTTCACCCCGCACGGGGAGGGCGCATCCTTCGCAACCGCGTCGAGGCGCTTGCCACCGGCGGTCCCGACGACGACCTGTACGCCGTGCTGGGGAATGGCGACCGATCCTTCATCCAGGTGTATAGCCCCAGTGGCCAGTTCGTACGGGAGATGTCATCGGTGACCACTTCGGCGTCGCGGTCAACGCAGTCGGCCAGGTGTACTCGGGCAGCAAACACGGTGTGCGGATGTGGGACGACAGGGGACACTCGCACGGGACGAGGATCCCCACCGCGCGCCCAGTCGTCGCTGAGGCATTCGACGGTTTCGATGACCTGTTCGCTTACCAGCTTCACGGCACCTTCGGTGGATCGATCCTGAAGTTCCAGCCCCCGACCACGCAGACGGAGATCACCGCTTTCCGGGGAAGGTGTCGACCTATCCGACCGTCGGCTTCGGGCTGACCAACAGCAGCTCCCGCACGCCACGTACCAGTGCCGGCTGGATCGCGCCGGCTTTGGCCGCGTCCCCTTCACCCCGTGCTATCAGATCCCCAACTACTTCAACGTCCCGAACGGGTCCTACACGTTCGAGGCGCGGGCGGTGACGCCCGACGGCTGAATGACCTCACCCCCGCGACGTATTCCTTCAAGCAGGCGGTCGCCTACGCCCACGCGAGGATCACGTCGCACCCCGCCACGCTGATCGGCCAGAAGAGCGCCACCTTCGCCTTCACCAGCAACGCGAGCGGCGCCACCTTCCAATGCCAACTCGTTGCCTTCGGGCAGGGCAGGGCCGTTCACGCCATGCTCGAGCCCCGCGACCTACCCCGGGCTCACCCACAACCTCTACAACTTCGAGGTGGAGGCGATCACCCCGGACGGCTTTGCGGAGCCGACCCCCGCGGAGTACCAGTTCGCCGTCGACCCGGCGCCGCCCACTGTGTCAGCGCCGGTGGCGACCCTCGCCAGCGGACAACAGCTCGGCCTCGCCGGCGACACGGCGATCGGCCTGAGCTGGTCCGCCTCGGATCCCAACACCTCGAGCGCGGATCTCGGTATTCCCTGCAGGAGCACTCAGGTCCGAGTGCCGGTGCGCTCAGCGCCTACGCGACCGTCCCGGGCGCGGGCGGGACCGGCAACCCAGGCGGCCGTGACGCTGACGCCGGGCGCCACCTGTACCAGTTCCGTGGGCAGGCCCAGAATACCCTCGGCGTGGTGGGGACCGGGGCCGACGGGGCCCTCCTGCGACTCGGTCTGATCGACAGCGCAGATCCGGCGATCACCTATTCGGGTGGTGGTCGGCGCCGGTCGCTGACGCATCGGCGATCGGCGGCACGGTCAAGGCCTCCACCGCCGCCGGAGCCGTGGCCTCGTCGGTCTTCACCGGGACATCGGTCGGGGTGGTCGGCGTGCTCGGTGCGACTTACGGCCCGATGAAGGTGTGCATCGACCCCAGCACCCAGGCGACGCAGTGCTCCACCGTGAGCGAGGCGTCCTCGACCACGACCCAGCGGGAACTGATCTTCGTCCGCAAGGGCCTGGCCAACGCGCAGCACACGATCCAGATCAGTGCGACGACCTCGACGCCGATCCTCCTCGACGGGTTAGTCGTCCTGCGCTGAGAGCAACTGTCGAGCCGGCCGAGCGGCGCTCCGGCGTCGGAGTCCGGCTCAGCGGTGGACGACGACCTTGCCGGTCATGTGCCCGGACTCGACGAGCTCGTGGGCGCGGCGCAGGCCGGCGGCCGAGAAGTCGTCGATGCTCTCCGTCACCGTCGTGCGCACCCGCCCGGCGTCGACGAGCTCGGCGACCCGGGAGAGCAGGTGCTTCTGCTCGATCATGTCGGCGTCTCGAACATCGATCGGGTGAACATCAGCTCCCAGTGGAAGGTCACGCTCTTTGACTTGAGGGCCAACAGGTCGAGACCCTCGGCTCGTCGATCGCCGTGACCTCCCCGAACGGCCGGATGATCTCGGCGTAGGCATCGATGTTGCCCGCGGTGTGCGGGCTGAAGATGTAGTCGACCTCCTCGACGCCGTGGGCCCGCACGGAGTCGACGAGGTCGTGATGGTCGACCACCTGGTCGGCCCCGAGCCCGGTCACCCAGTCCGCGACTCCGGCCGGGTGGCGGTGGCCAGCACCCGCACGGACGTCAGCTGCTTGGCCAGCTGGATCATGATGGAGCCCACCCCGCCGGCGGCGCCCATGATGAGCAGCTCCCCGTCGGAGTCCGGCGTCAGGCGGAAGCGCTCGAACAGCGTCTCCCAGGCGGTGATCGAGGTCAGCGGCAGGGCGGCCGCCTCGGCGAAGCTCAGCGACCCGGGCCGCAGGGCCACATCCGCTCGTCGACCGCCTGCAGCTCGGCGTTGGAGCCCTGGCGGGTGACGTCGCCCGCGTAGTACACCTCGTCGCCGACGGCCAGCGTCGAGACCTCGGGACCCGTCGCCTGCACGAGCCCGCCGCGTCATGGCCGAGCACCACCGGCTCGTCGCTATGCCCCAGGCCCGACCGCCGCTTGACATCGACCGGGTTGACGGACACCGCCTGCACGGCCACGAGTACGTCGCGCGGGCGCAGCTCCGGGGTCGGGAGCTCGACGTCGACGAGGCTCTGCGGGTCAGAGATGGGAAGGCTGTCGTATGAGGCGATGGCGTGCATCGCTTGACCCTAGCGAGGCCCCTCGGCGACGACCTACCGCTCGCCGGAGAGGATGCGCGCCGCCAGGTCGTCAGACCACAGCCCGTAGCCGGTCCGCGCCCACAGATCGTCGCCCTCGAACCACGGCCGGTCGCCGCCGGGCAGCGCCGGCGGCTGGCGGCCGGCGTCGAGATCGGCGGCGCAGGCCGCACAGGCGGGGACCTGGCGGCCGTCTCGCCACCCGACCTCGCGGGCGGAGCGGCCGTGGCGCGGATCGAAGAAGCAGGGGCGAGGTGGCTGGCCGGCCGGCGGCCGTGCTCGATGGCCGACGCCTGGCGCATCAGGGTGCCCGCCTCCTCGGCGAGCAGCTGGGCGCCGACGAGGTCGTGGAGGTCGTCGCCGCGTTGCATCGCCACGCGGGCGGCCTCCAGGCGGCTCAGCGCTCGTTGCTGCACGGCGGCACCCTCCTCGGTCCGGGGAGTCGGGGCGCGGTCGCGGCGGGCCGCCAGCTCGGCGAGAGAGCGCTCGACGCTCGCCCGCAGCTCCACCGCGCCGGCGACGGGACCGTGCGCGGTTCCGCGATCGGCCGCGGGCTCAGTCCGCCCGCCGCGGCGGTCCGTCTCCGGCTGGCCCGCACGCGCCGCGCGATGAGCAGGCGCCCCCGAAGGCGAGGACGAGCACCAGCAGAGCGACGATCAGCCCAAGGGCGCCGCCCGAGCTCTTCTTGGCGTGGCCGGCTGCCGCGGCGGTGGCCGGTCCGCAGGCGAGCGCGGCGAGCGCGGCGAGCGCCAGCACGGAAAACGTGGCCGCAGCGTCGCCTCTCTCAGTCCGCATCCGCGCTCATCATCTCATTCCGGCGCGACGCGGCGCGACGAGCCGCATCGAGGGTCAGAGCGGCCCGGCCGGCACGGACATGCCCTCGGTCTCGCCCCCGGCCGTGAGTCGGCCCTCCCGCACGGCGATGACGCGGTCAGCCCGCGCGGCGATCCGTGGGTCGTGGGTGATCGTGAGCACGCCGGGTGGTGAGCGAGCGACGCGATCCGGTCGAGCAGCAATTCGGTGCTGTGCAGATCGAGATGATTGCTGGGCTCGTCGAGGACCAGCACGGCAGGTTGCCCCACCAGGGCGCGAGCCACCCCCAGGCGCTGGCGCTCTCCGCCCGACAGCGCCTGCCCGCCGTTTCCGATGACCGTGTCGTACCCGTCGGCAGGGCCTCGATGATCTCCGCGGCGTTGGCCATCCTCGCGGCCTCTCGCACGACCCCGGACTCAGGATCGGCTCGTCCGAAGGCGATGTTCTCGGCCACCGTGCCGTGAACGAGCAACACCTCCTGCGGTACGACACCGATCTGACGTCGCAGCCCGGGGAGATCGAGCTCGTCGAACGGCACTCCGTCGGCGAGGACGCGGCCGGCGCGTGGGCGTCGCAGTCCCAGCAACAGGGCGGCGACCGTGCTCTTGCCGGCCCCGTTGGGTCCCCGAGCGCGACATGCTCGCCTCGGCGCAGCGTGAAGTCGACGCCGTCGAGCAGTGGCTCGTCATCGCGGTAGGAGAAGCTGGCCCCCTCGAGCTCGAGATCGCCGACCAGTTCGTGGCGCGCGCTGCCCGCGTACTCGGGTGAGGCGGGAAGGCGGAGGAACCGGTCGACGCGCTGCAGCGCCGACAGGCCCGACAGGACGTTGAGCGTGCCGGCGACGAGGGGGTTGACCTGCCGGACCAGGAGTGCGACGACGGCATAGAAGCCGAGCAGACCACCGACGCTCACATCTCCGTGCGTGGCCGCGATTCCCCCGACGATCAACACGACGATGCCCGCCGCGGCGGCCAACCCGCCCTGCACCGCCGAGTCGAGACTCGAGATCCGCACCACCGCCTTTCCGGCTCGTTCGAGCTCCTCGATCGCCGGCGCGCGGGCCCCACGTGCCCAACCCTCTGAGCCGTGCAGGCGCGCCGAGTCAATGCCGGACCGCTTCGTGGCTGTCGGCGCTATAGCGCGCCCGGGCGGCGTGATGCTGAGCGACCCGGCGCCTGAAGCGCTTCCGGGTCGCCACGCTGAAGGCCAGCATCAGGATGGCCACAACGAGCAGCGCGACGAACAGGAGCGGGTTCACGTAGGCGGCGATCCCCAGGAGCGCCAGGGCGACGACGGCCGACGGCCCCGCCACGGTGAGCAGGTGGTTGAGCATCAGGTCGACGGCCTCGGTGTCCTGGACCAGGACGCTGTGGAGTTCGCCGGCGTGCCGGCCATCGAACCAGGCGTCCGGGAGCCCGTAGAGCTGGTCGAGGATCCGCTCCGACAGCGCTCTCGTCGCAGCCTTGGTCGCGCCGGTGAGCACGCGGCGAGAAACGACCACGCAGGCCGCGCTCGCGGCGTAGCAGCCGAGCGCGAGCAGCCCTCCGACAAGGATCGACGTCGAGTCGTGTTGGGGAATCCCACGGTCCACGATCCGGCGCACGATGAAGGCGACCGGCACGAGGAACGCGGTCTGAAGCGATGCCAGCGCCAGCGCGATGGCGAGGGCCCGGCGGTTCGCCGGGATGAGCGTGAGCGCGTCGCGGACGCCGGAGACGACGCTCGGTTTGCCGCGCTGACCGGTCACCGCCGCGCTCCCGCGCGCAGACGGCGCCGCAGCCGCGCGAGCCTGCCTGGGTCGCTATCGCGCGCGGATACGGCGCCGCCCCGCCCGAGCGACATGCCGCCGTCGACCACATAGGAGGCGCCGGTGATGAACGAGGCCTCCGGCGATGCGAGGAACCGAATGACCGCGGCCACCTCGTCGGGATGGCCCGGGCGGCCGAGCGGCACGCCGGGAGAGGCGACGTCGCGTGGATCGACGCCGTCCAGGCCCGTCATTCGGGTCGCCACCGGTCCGGGTGCGACCGAATTCACAGTGATGCCGTGCGCGGCGAGATCGAAGGCCAGCACCTGTGTCACGCCCCCGAGTCCGTGCTTGGCGGCGGTGTAGGGGAGCGACCGCGCCTGGGGGAGGTGCTCGTGGATCGAGGTCACATTGATGATCCGTCCACCCTGCCCCGCCGCGATCATCCGACGGGCACAGTGCTGCGCGAGACAGGTCGGGCCGACCAGGTTGACGTCGAGCACGGCGCGGAAGGTCTGCGCCGTCGCCTCCAGCGGCGGTCCGGCGTCGCCGACCGCTGCGTTGTTCACGAGCACGTCGATTCCCCCGAGGTCGTCGATCAGCGCATCGCAGGTCGTGACGGCGCCCGCGTCATCGGCGAGGTCGACAAAGGCAATGACCGCTCGGCGGCCCAGCTGCTCGACGGCGTCGGCCGTCGCCGCGAGGCGTGCCTCGTCGAGGTGCCAGGTCAACGCGACGTCGTAGCCGTCGCGCGCGAGCATGATCGCCGTGGCCGCACCGATGCCGGCCTCCGCCCCAGTGACCAACACCCGCCGTGCCCGCATTGAGCAAATCTAAAGCCTGTCAGGCTGCTGACGCTGCACCGCCACCACATGCCCTCCGGCCGGCGCGATGCGGTCATATATATTACGCGGTGTGGGGACCGATACGGCTGGGGCAGCCGGGGCGACGCATGCGTTCGAGCAGCTGCATCGACGCTACGAAGATGCGTTTCGCCGAGCGGCGCAGGTGACCCGGCTGGATTGTCCCTTCCTCGTCGGAGGGCAACCGGTGGAGGCCGCGATCGCCGGCTCCGCCCTGGCCGCGACGCTGCGCCGATCGCTGTTCCCGGGCGACGGCGGCGCGGGGCTCCGTCTGCATCTATGGGACGAGGCGGAGACCGGAGTGAGTGCGCCCGACCCCGTTCCCGGCGATCCCTTTCCTCATCGCGATCAATCAGGTGAGCGCTTCATCCTCGAGTCCGGCAGTCGCTACGGGCGTTACTCGAGCCCCGATTTCGAGGTCCATCTCGACCGTGCCCGCGACCGGGCGGTCGGCTGGATCCGCGCCGAAGCGGCACTGGAGTACTGGCATCGGGCACGTCCGCTGCGAACGCTGTTCACGTCCTGGCTGAGCGACCGCGAGTGCACCGCTCCACGCCGCGATGGTCGCGACCGACGGTTGCGGATTGGTGCTCCCGGCCAAGAGCCACAGGGGGAAGTCGACGTGCGCGGCCGCGTGCGTCGCGGCGGGCCTCGACGTGCTCGGCGACGAGACGGTGGCGATCGAGGAACGGGACGGAGCGCTGCTCGGTCATGGCCTGCATGGCGTGATCAAGCTGCGCCGCAACGGGATCGACGCCCACGGAGAGCTGGCGACGCGTCTGCACGGCATCGGGCCGGGCTGGCCCGATGACCTCGTGGGCTACCTCGATGAGCTGAGCCCCGGCCGCCGGCGCCCGTCAGCCCCCCTGTGCGCGATCGCCTTCCCACGACTTGCGTCCGAGCCTGGCACGACCTACGAGCCCGTCACCGCGGCTCACGCCCTGCGTTCACTCGCTGGATGTCTGCTCACCGCCGGCCCGGCCGACCTGGCCGCGGCCTTCGACACCGCGGCAGCGATCTCCCGACGGGCCCGGCGTACGTTCTCAACGTCGGACGGATCCCGCCGGGATCCCGTGGCGCTGCGAACGCTCAGCGACAGCCTGCGATGAGCCGCTCGAGCGCGCGGTCACTGCTGTTCACTGAGGCGTCTGGCCCAAGATCGGCGGAGTCGAGGTGCTGCTCGTCGAGCTGCTGCGTGGTCTGACGGCGCTCGGCCACGAGATCCTCGTCGTCACCGACCGCGTCGATGACAGCCTGCCGGCGGAGGACCAACTCGGGGATGTCACTGTGCATCGCCTGCCGCTCGTGCGAGCCCTCGAGCAGCGCGATCTCGGGCTGCTGGCCGAGCTCGTTGAGCGGTTCGCGAGCTCGAGCGCGGCTTCGCGCCTGATCTCATCCACGGCACGTTCGTCGGCTCGAGCATCTGGTATCTGCCTCGGCTGCGCAGCGCGCCGTTGCTCCTGACTGTCATGGCACCTGGGCCGATGTTCGGATTCTCTCCAATGGCCTGTTTCGCCGGGTCATCCGCGGCGCCGCCCATCTGGCCGCGAATTCACAGGCCGTGCTGGACGACGTTCTCGGCGTGGCTCCGGAGATGACGGACCGCGCCACGCTCATCCACCCCGGACTCGAGCCACCGATGGTGCAGGAACCGCCGGCGCCGCCGTCGGGCCCGCCCGTGATCCTGGCCTCGGGTCGGATGGTTCTGGAGAAGGGGCTGGACGTCGCGGTCGCGGCGATGGCCCAGATCGCGGCCCGGCGTCCGGATGCCCGGCTCGTGCTGGCCGGCGAGGGGCCGCTTCGACCGGCGCTGGAACGTCAAGCCCGTGAGCTCGGGATCCGCGACAGGGTCACGTTCACGGGCTGGATCGCGCCTGACCGGACGATTGAGCTGCGGGCGCAGGCGTCGCTCGTTCTCGTCCCATCCCGGGCGGAGGGGTTTGGTCTCGTTGCCGTCGAGGCGGCTCAGATGGCCCGACCGGTCGTCGCGTCGGATGTAGGAGGGCTGCCGGAGATCGTCAGCGCTGGGATCACCGGGACGCTCGTACCGGTCGGCGATGTGGAGGCTCGCGAGCGCCGCGCTGGCGCTGCTCGACGATCCGCAACGTGCGGTTCGCTACGGGCGAGCGGCCAGGATGCGCGCGCTGGCACGTTTCTCCAGTGCGCGCCACCTCGATGCCTGGGATACGTTGTACTGCGATTTTCTAGAACGAGGGGGAGACATGGACGGCTCGACGCGGTTTCAGATTAACTCCGGGCACGGCTGCCGCAAGGAGATCGACGGTGAGGTCATCGTGATCAACGTGGTGACCGGCCTCTACTACAGCCTCGAGGGTCCGGCGCGCTCGCCTGGAACGCGCTGGTCGGCGGCGCTGCCGTGGCAGAGGCGGCGGCGGCGGTCGCGGCGGTGTTTGACGTGGAGGGTGAGATCGCCGAGGCGGACCTGGCCGGGTTGGTCGAGGAGCTCGTCGCCGAGGGCCTGCTCGTCCCCAGCGTCGAGCCGGCACCTCACGGAGCGCCCGCTCCGACGGCGGTCGCCGTCGGCCGCTCGTACACGGCGCCCTCGCTGAGCCGCTTCGACGACATGGAGGATCTGCTGGCGTTCGACCCTCCGCTCCCCACCTCCCATCCCGCGGCCGGCGTCTGGCGTCCGTGATGAGCGCCGCCGGGCCGGGCATGGCGTTTCCCTCGGCGCGGGGGATCGCCGTGGCCCGCGCCTGCCTCGGGATCGGCTCGCGTGATCAATGGGATGCGGTGCGTGACCTCCGCGTGACCCTTCGGGAGCCGGGGGTGCGTTCGGCTGGCCTGTTTCCGTTGCTGCTCAGGGCGGCTCAGGATTCCCCATGGCGACCGCCCGAGGCAGTGATGTCGGTCCTTCGTGCCGGTCGCGCTCACGAGGAGCTGCGAGTCGAGGCGATCGACCGGGTCTGCGCTGACGTGCTCACCCGCGGCCCGGTCCTCGTGCTCGGTGGCACGGCCCTGGCCTATGGGGCATACGAGGAGCCCGTTCTGCGCCATTGTCACGACCTCGACCTGCTCGTCGCCGGCGAGTCAGACGAGACGACGGTCCACGAGTGTGGCTTTCCGATCGCCGGGCACGCGTCGCTCTTCCGTGCGCCGGTGTCCGCGGTACGGCTCGACGATGTCATCGCCGACGCCGTTGCCCTGGAGATCGGTGGCGGCCGCGCGATGTGCCTGCATCCCGCCGACGCCGTCGTGCATATCTGTGCGCACGCCACGACCCATCGCCGGACCGCGTCCCCGATGTGGGCGATCGATCTCGTGACCCTGCTCCGCAGCCGGCCGGATCTGGCGTGGGAGCGGGTGGTCAGTCGTGCCCGGGAGTGGAATGTCGCCTGGGCGGTGGCGCCCCTGGTCTCCTGGGCGTCGCAGGAGCTCGCCGTGCCCGTGCCGGCATCTGCCCAAGCCGAGCTTGACCGGGCCGCCCGCTGGTCAGGCGTGGTTCCCCGCCTGCGGCTTCGCGGCGCCCGCGCCGCCGACTCAGCCCGCCGGCGCGGCGCGGCCCGGGCATGAACGCCGAACTCGTCACCTGCGTCATTCCCGTGCGCGACGGGGCCCGGTATCTCGGCGAGGCGATCACCTCTGCGCTCGAGCAGACGCACGCGGCGATCGACGTCGTCGTGATCGACGACGGCTCAGTCGACGCCAGTGCCGAGGTCGCGCGGGGTTTCGGAGACGCGGTCCGTCTCGTCGGTCACGAACAGCCCCCGGGCCTTCCCGCGGCGCGCGCGCACGGTGTTGACATGGCACACGGCGACCTCGTGGCGTTCCTCGATGCCGACGATCTCTGGGCGCCGGACCGGATCGAGCGCCAGCTCGCGCATCTCCGCGCCCATCGCTGGGCGGTCTCGTTCTGCGAGGCCGAGAACTTCTGGGAGGACGGCTTCGAGGAGGAGGCCGAGCGATGGCAGGCAGCCGACCGCGTCCGAGGCACCTATATGCTCATCACCGCGCTCGCGCGCCGCCGGGTCTTTGCGCGTGCGCCGATCCCGCTGCACCTCGCCCACATGGACAGCGCGGCGTGGGTTCTCTCGCTTCGCGAGGCCGGGGTGCCGATGGGTCTGCTGCCCGAGGTCCTGGTGCACCGCCGCCGCCACGCTACGAACATGTCCCGCGACACGACGGCCGTGTACGACGACGTCTTCGAAATCCTCAAGACGCGGCTTGACCGGCGGCGCACGTGACCGGTCATGCCTCTAATATAGAGGCATGACCGGTTCTCCATCGGCGGCTCGCCGCCCCACCACCTTCCTGGCCGCTCTCGGCCAGGCCGCGCCCGCCGAGCTGCTGGCGCCCGACATCTCGTTCTCGAGCCCCTTCGCCGACTATCACGGCCGCGACGACGTGTCTCACCTGTTCGGCCTCATCGGGCGGGTGCTGCCCGACCTCGGGGTGACCGGCGGCGCCTCGGACGGCGTGTGGACGTACACGTCATTCACCGGCGCCGTCGACGGGCAGACGCTCGAGGGGGTCGTCCGCGAACGCCACGACGACGCCGGGCGCCTCGCACACGCCAGTCTGTTCTTGAGGCCCTACGCCTCTCTGCGGGCGGCGATGAGTGCGATGGGGCGGCTCCTCGCCGACGCGCCACTGCCGAGCGCGCGATGACGGGTCAGACGCCCCGGTCGATCGCCGGTAGCCGGGCGCCGGGATGACCGGTCAGGCCCCCCGGCCCGGCCGCCCGGTCGCCGGATCGAGCACCGGGCGGCCGATCATGGCCGCCTTTGACCTCGTCAGCCGGCGGTGGGCGCTGCGCATCATCTGGGAGCTGCATCACGCGCCCGCGCCCCTGACCTTCCGCGCGCTGCGCGACGCCAGCGGCGCCATCTCCTCGAGCGTGCTGACGCGGCGGCTGGCGGAGCTGGGGGAGGTCGGGATCGTCGACCGCGTGGATGGCGAGCAGGCGGGCGGGGACGGAGCGGGTGGGGGCTACGTGCTGACGGCGATCGGTGAGCGCCTCGTCATGAGCCTTGAGCCGTTCGCGGAGTGGTCGCGCGTCTGGGCGGCGCAGCTCGAGGACCGCGCCGGCTCATGACGCGACCAGATACACACGCGAGGCTGCTGCTTCGTGCGAAAACTCAGACGCGCGCTGGTCAACCGTCGGACGGCCAGTACTCGTCGGCGCCAATGTCGATCGCGCCGGCGTGACGGCGGGGCTGATGATCGATGTCCCAGCGGCCGGCCAGGCCGGGCGACAGCACCGCGCCGGCCCCGATCGCGGGCGAACCCGCGCGCAGATGCAGGTTGCGCAGGGACAGGCTGACGAGCTCCGGGTCGGCGAAACGGCTATGTGCGTCCTGGTCGACGTGTTCGCGATAGCTGCTGAAGCTCGGGTAGGTCGTGCCCCGCCAGCCGAAGCTGGTGTGCTGCGGGCTTGCGTCGATCGCGTAGTAGAGGTTGTCGTCGATGACGTTGTCGGTGTCGCGGCCGTCCGGCGCAGCCCGCGGGACCGTGCCGAGATCCTGGCGCTGGTCGCGGCCGGCGATGATGACGTTGTTCTCGATCCGGTTGTCGTGGGCGTAGTACTGGATCAGGAACTGTGGCGACCCGTTGTGGAGAGTGTTGTTGTCGTAGAGCGTGTTGTTGGTGAACGTGTTGTCGAACGCTTGCCCGGTGGTCACCGCGGGGCCCGACCGCGCCAATCCGCCACCACCGCAGTCCGTGTGCCCGTCGCAGTAGCCACCGGTGGAGATGCCGGTGGCCTTGCTGTCCCAGACGAAGTTGTCGCGGACATCGACGTGGTCGGCCGCCCCGCGGGTGTGCTCGGAGGCGACCTCGATCCCGATGTCGGCTTGGTCGACCGAGTTGCGCTCGATCACGATGTGGGTTCCGCCGTCGACGTAGATGCCATCGGCGCAGTTGCACCAGAAGCTCCTGCCCTTGTAGGAAAGCCGGTAGGCCGGGTTGTCGGAGGAGTAGATGTGGTGCACGACGTTGTCGGCGATGACGCCGTGACGCGCCCGATCGCGGTCGGTGTAGCGATAGCGCCCCGACACGGTCGGCTCGTAGCCAATCGCGTCGATTCCGATGTTGTTGTCGTCGTACACGTGATTGCCGACGACGCGCCAATGATCGACGTTGCCGTTGAGGGTGATGGTCTCGCTGGCGCCGGTCACCATGTGGTCGACGGTGTTGTTCGCGATGAGCAGATCGCGAATCGGGTGCGCCGCCGAGTCGCCGTAGACCGCGATGCCCAGGGCGTTGGTGTCGAAGTCTCCAAGGGTCCGGTTGTCGTTGCCCATGTCGTGGACGTGGTTGTCGCGCAGGACGACGCCGCGGTCGCCGCCGTGTACGTAGATCCCGACGGGTGTCGCCTGCACCGACGTGGTCCGGTACCCGGTGATGTCCAGGCCCTGCACCGTCACGTCTGAGCTGTCGTCGATGAGCACCATCCCCGATCTCGTGTCCGGCACCACGAGATGCCCGCCGTCGAGGATGACCCGCTCGCCGTGGTAGGGCTCGACGATGACGTGCCGGGCGTCCTTCAGCGCGAACCGCTGCCCGTAGACCCCGCCGCGGATCTCGACGACACCACCGGAGCGGACGCGGTCGACCGCTCGCTGGATCGTCGCCAGCGGGTGGCGCAGCGTGCCGTCCGCGCCATCGTCGCCGTAGGGCGCGACGAACACATGGCGCTCGGGCACCGCTCGGGACTGGACGCCGCGCGGCGTGGCCGCCCGCGCGATGCCGGCCCCCAAGGCGGCCGACCCGGCGAGCAGCAGACCGGCCGCGACGAGCAGCGACGCAAGCGCCCGGGGCAGGACCGCGACGTTTGGACGATGGTGATGGTGCATGGCTCGTTCCCGACGTTGTGGCCTGGTCGCACGACCCCGGTCCGGGCGGCGCGAGGTGCGCATTCCTGCACGATTAGTGCACGTTAATGCGTGATCTTCCGCATTATAAGATCAAACGCTAAGCGTTTGCGCAGGGAGGACCGGCGTCTTCCGCAACCCTTCCATCCCCGCAGATCTGTCAGGAGGTCGTCGATGGACAGCTCAGCCGACACCGAGGACGCGCTCCGCGAACTCGTCGACCGGCGCGCCGAAGGCCAGACGATCGGCCTGACCTCCGTCTGCTCGGCCCACCCCCTCGTCATCGAGGCGACGCTGCTGGAGGCCGGCCCTCATCCCGGCCCGGTCCTGATCGAGGCCACGAGCAACCAGGTCAATCAGGACGGTGGATACACGGGCCTTGACCCCGCCGGCTTCCGCGACGGCGTCCTGTCCGCGGCCGACCGGGCCGGCATGCCGCGTGGCCGCGTCGCGCTGGGTGGAGATCACCTGGGTCCAACGCCCTGGCGACGGCTTCCCGCCGCGGATGCGATGACGCACGCCGAGACTCTGGTCTCCGCCTACGCCGCGGCCGGGTACACGAAGATCCACCTCGACTGCTCGACGATCTGCGCCGACGACGTGGGTCCGCTGAGCGACGCGATCGTGTCCGAGCGAGCCGCCAGGCTGCTCGCCGCCAGCGAGGCGGCGGCGCCCGACCCGGCGCGGGTCAGCTACGTCATCGGCACCGAGGTGCCGGTCCCCGGAGGCGCCACCGAGGCGATCGACAGCATCGCCCCGACCACCGCTGTCGCCGCCCGGGCCACCCTGGCCGCCCATCAGGAGGCGTTCGCGTCCCTTGGGCTGGAGCGCGTCTGGCCGCGGATAAGGGCGCTCGTCGTCCAACCGGGGGTCGAGTTCGACGAGTGGCGAGTCGTCGACTACGACCCCACGGTCACCGGGGAGCTGCGCGCCGTGTTGCGCGACGTTCCCGGCATGGTGTTCGAGGCCCATTCCACCGACTACCAGCTGCCGTCGCGGCTGTCGGCGCTGGTGGCGGACGGCTGGGCCGTCCTGAAGGTCGGGCCGGCGCTGACCTTCGCGCTGCGTGAGGCGTTGTTCGCGCTGGAGACGATCGAGCGCGAGCTGGTCGCCCCCGAGAGTCGATCCAGGTTGCGCGAGATCGCCGAGACCGCGATGCACGCCGACCCGAGCTGGTGGGAGCGCTACTACGGCGAGCAGGCCGACCCGGCGCTCGCCCGCGCCTTCTCCTTCAGCGACCGGATCCGGTACTACTGGTCCGCGCCACCGGTCCGCGCCGCCCAGGAGCGCCTGCTGGAGAACCTCTCGTCGGTCCGATTGCCGCTGCCGCTGCTCAGTCAGGCGCTGCCCGCCCAGTTCGCGCGGGTGCGGTCGGGAGAGCTCGAGCCCGGTCCGCGAGCGCTGGTGCTGGACCGCATCACCGACGTTCTGCGCACCTACCGCCAGGCCAGCGCTCCGGGTTCCGGGTGACCTGTTCCACATCGCGGTGTCACCCCGCCCGCGGTAATGGCACCTGCTTGCGCGTATATGCGCACAAACTGCGCGAACTCGGTTATCCTTTGGATCTGTGAGCTACTTTTCGTCAGAATTACGCAGTCAACCGTTGTTGTGGCGTGAGGCAGCCGATCAGGTCGAGACGCTGCGCACCAAGCTTCCGGCCGACGGCGAGCGCCTCTGCCTGATCGGCTGTGGTACCTCGCTGTACGTCGCCCAGGCCGTGGCGGCCTATCGCGAGCGCCAAGGCGCCGGCGAGACCGACGCCTATCCCGCCTCCGAGGTCGTCCGCGACCGGCCGTGGGCCCAGGTCGTCGCGCTCTCGCGATCGGGAACGACCACCGAGGTGATCGATGCGGTCCGGGACCTGCGCGACAGGGTGCCCACGCTCGCCATCACCGGCAGCGCCCAGTCACCGCTGGCCGAGATCGTCGGCGACGAGCTCAACCTCGCCTTCGCCGATGAGCAGTCGGTGGTGCAGACGCGCTTTGCCACCACCACCCTGTCTCTGCTGCTGGGCGTCTACGGATGGGACGTCGAGGCCTCCGCCCGCCGCGCCGAGAGCTACCTGGAGGAGACCCTGCCGGCGTGGGCCGGCGCGATCGAGCAGTTCGTCTTCCTCGGATCTGGGGTCGCGGCGGCGCTGGCCAACGAAGCGGCGCTGAAGTTTCGCGAGATCCTCTGCACCTGGAGCGAGTCCTACGCCACGATGGAGTACCGCCACGGACCGATCTCCGCGATCAACGAGCGCAGTCTGGTGTGGGTCCTCGACGCGCAGGAGACGTCGATCGACGCGCAGATCGAGGCGACCGGCGCGCGTGTCATCCGCGGCAACGGCGACCCGCTGGCCGAGCTCGTGCGCATCCACCGCTTCGCCCAGGGCCTGGTCGATCTGCGCGGCATCAACCCGGATGAGCCACCGCACCTGACCCGGTCGATCGTGCTCACCGAGGATCGCTAGTCCCGGTGTCCGCCGCGGCCGACAAGGTCCTCGCGCTCGACATCGGGGCGACCAAGCTCGCAGCCGGAGTCGGCCACCTGGACGGGACCATCAGCCGCCAGACGACCGTCCCGACGCAAGGCCAGGACGGGGCCGAGACCGTGCTGCGGCGAGCCGTGGCGATGGCCCGGGACTGCTGGGAGGCCGAGCGCATCGACGGGGGTGAGCTCGCCGTGCTCGGCGTCTCCACCATGGGATTGACCCGATCCACCCACGTCGATCTGGCGCCGAACGTCCCCGGGTGGGAGGCGCTGCGCATCCCGGAGACCATCCAGCAGGCCTTTCCGGAGCAGCGGGTCGTGTTCGGCAACGACGTCAAGGTCGCGGCCCGCGCGGAAATGCGATGGGGTGCCCTGCGCGACGTCGCGAACGGGATCTACCTCAATCTCGGTTCGGGCATCGCCGCCGGCGTGATCGCCGACGGGCAGCTTGTGGAGGGCGCCCACGGCGCCGCGGGCGAGGTCGGTTACACACTGGTCGACGGCGGCGAGCTTGCGGACGGGCCCGCGCGGCAACAACCGGCCCCGTTCGAGAGCTACTACGGCGGCACCGGTGCCGCCCGTCGGCTGCGCGAACGAGGGCTGCCCGGATCCGTCGCCGAACTCGTCGCGGTCCAGGACAACGAGAGCGACGCGGAGCCGTTCCTCGACGAGCTCTGGGACGGCATCGCCCGCCTGGCGGCCAACCTCTGCTGCGTGCTGGACCCGAGCGTGCTGGCGCTCGGCGGAGGCTATCTGCGCGGGGAGACCCGGCTGCTGAGCGTGCTGCGCGAGGTGGTCGAGCGGGCGGTCCCCTATCCACCGGCCGTGGTCCGGGCCGTCTTCGGCGCGGACGCGTCGCTGCGCGGTGCCGCAGCGGCGGCCTTCGACGTGCTCGGGGTGGTTGACGACTCGGTGGTCCACCACCGACCGCCGGCAACCGTTTGACAATGAGACAAGTGAGGAGAAGGGCAGATGAAGAGGACACAGCGATGGGGTGCGATCTGCGCGGCGGGCGCGTTGGCCGCCGGCGCTCTGAGCGCCTGCGGAAGCAGCGGATCGAGCACGCCGGGCGGCGCCACCAAGGCGCCCTCGGCCTCGGGACCGACCCGCGGGCAATCGATCAACGTGGCGATCGCCTATCCGGCGCCCAAGGCGCTGCTCAAGCAGTTCACCGCGCAGACCGGCATCAAGGTCAACTGGGACTACCTGCAGTGGGACGACCTGCAGACCAAGATCGCCTCTGCGGCACAGGCCCACTCGTACTTCGCCGACGTCGCCGACGTCGACTGGTCCAAGGTCGGTGAGTACTACCAGACCAAGTGGTTCCTGCCGCTGAACTCCTACTTCAACCCCAGCCAGCTCAGGAGCCAGTATCCCCAGCTCGGCTCGTTCATCCGTAACAACACCCTGATCGGCATGCCGATGGACGGCTCGCTGCTGGTCACCACGATCAACGGCAAGGACCTCAAGGCCGCCGGCGTCACCGGCACGCCGTCCACCCTGACCCAGTACACCGCCGACCTGCATCAGGTGGCGAGCAAGGGCGTCGCGGCCAACCCACTCGACATCCCGTTCGCGGCCGCCGAGGGTCTGTCGACCTATTGGTATGAGCTGACCGGGGCGTTCGGCGGGCAGGTGCTCTCCGCCTCCTACAAGCCCGAGTTCACCTCACCCTCCTCCCCCGGCTACAAGGCCCTCGCCTGGATGGTCAACGCCTATAAGACGGGTCTGGTCCCCAAGGCCAACCTCAACTCCCAGGACTACCAGGCGCTGACCACCGACATGGCCCACAACCGGGTGGCCAGCGTCTTCTCGGACTACTCGGGCACGCTGGGGACGATCTACAACGTTCCGTCGCAATCGACGGTCGTCGGCCAGGTGCGCTACATCCCGACTCCGGGCGTCAGTGGCGCGGCACCGAACCTGTCCAACCCGGACGGCATCGGCATCCCGGCCCAGGCCAAGCATGTCGCCGCGGCGGTGAAGTTCATGAACTGGATGGAGGAGCCCAAGAACCAGGCGGCGTTCGCCGGAGCCCGCGGTCCCAAGTACGTGATCAACACGTTCCCGCTGCCGTCCAATGTCGGCGGGCTCAAGGACCTGGTGGCCTCCAAGAAGGTGGCCGGTGCGGCCACCCTGCAGTCGCTGCTGGAGCATCACGCCCGGCCGATCTTCCCGGCCGGTGCTCCGCCGTGGTATGGGCAGTTCAGCAACGCGGTCTACACCAACATCCACCAGGCCGCCGCGGGCTCGGAATCGGTCTCGGCCGCGGTCTCGGCCATCGCGTCAACGGTGAGCAGCCTTGGCGGCTGACCGTCTCCGGGGGTCGCTCGCCACGGCGAGCGACCCCCGGGCCGCCTCGGGTTAACTGATCTCGATGAGCGCTCTCACCCGACGCGCGCGGCTCACGCGCCCCGGCCCGGCGCAGCGCATTCGCCGCGGCAGGCGTGAGACCGCGCTGCCGTACGCGATGGTCGCGCCGCTGCTGGTCTTCATCGGGGTGCTGGCTCTGTACCCGACCGTGCTGACCGCCTACGGCGCGTTCGTGCACGACGACGCGCTGACCCCGCCAAAGCACTTCACCGGGCTGGGCAACTTCCAGTCGATCTTCAACAACCCCCAGGTCCGCCAGAGCGTCGCCAACACGGGCTTCTACGTCCTGTTCGGCGTGGTGATCTCAGTGGCCCTCGGCACGCTCTTCGCGGTGCTGCTGCAGCGTAAGTTCCGGGGTCGCGGCGTGCTGCTCGCGCTGATGGTGCTCCCCTGGGCCCTGCCCGGCGTGGTGGAGGGAGTCATCTGGTCCTGGATCTATGACCCGACCTTCGGCGTGCTGAACTCGACGCTGAAGTCGGCGGGCGCGATCCAGCACTACCAGCTGTGGGTCGGGACCCACCACGTACGCAGCATCCTGTTCATCTCGCTGGTGCAGGTGTGGCAGATCACCCCGCTGGCGGCGATCCTGGTCCTCGCCTCGCTGCAGTCGATCCCATCCGAGCTCTACGAGGCGGCAAGCGTCGACGGAGCGTCGTGGCTGCAGTCGCTGCGACGGATCACCCTCCCGCTGGTACGGCCGGGGCTGGCGATCGCAGCCGTGGAGGGCCTGGTCATGTCGCTCAACATTTTCGACCAGGTCTACGTGCTCAACGCCGGCGCCTCGACTGGATCATCGGTGATGAGCGAGACCTACAGCCTCGCTTTCCAGGACCTCAAC
The DNA here is from genome assembly GCA_963831015.1 of uncultured Solirubrobacteraceae bacterium. GTDB lineage: Bacteria > Actinomycetota > Thermoleophilia > Solirubrobacterales > Solirubrobacteraceae > Palsa-465. Next base: position 20,337 of record CAWHOM010000003.1, read on the forward strand.
TTCGGCCAGGGGTACGCGCTGTCGTTGCTGGCCACGGTCACCACGATCATCCTCTCGCTGCTCGTCGTGCGCGTCGTGTACCGCAAGGTGGAGTTCTGATGCGCCGTCTGCGAGTCAACCCCTTCCGCGGGCTCGGCCTGCTGATCCTGCTGGCGTGGTCGCTGTTTCCGATCTACTGGGCGATCAACACGAGCCTGATGAGCAGTACCGAGGCGCAGCGCAGCCCCGTGCACTTCTGGCCCCACCACTTCGACTGGAGCAACTACGCCGCGGTGTTCGGTCACGGCTCGGCGAGCTCGGCCACCGGCGAGATCGGCCGCGCGGTGCTCAACACGGCGGTCGAGAGCATGGGCGCGACGCTGCTGACGCTGGTGATCGCCGTCATCGGCGCCTACGCCTTCGCGCGGCTGCGCTTCCGCCTGCGCGGCGTGCTCTTCTACGCGGTCCTGGCCACGCTCACGCTGCCGGTCTACGCGACGCTCATCCCGCTCTACAAGATCCTCACCCAGCTGGGCCTGGTCAACACCTACCTGGGCATCATCCTCGTCTACACCTCGGGCTTCCTGCCGCTGGCGATGTGGATCATGTACAGCATGTTCCAGGCGCTGCCGCCGAGCATCGAGGAGGCCGCGGCGATCGACGGGGCGAGCACCGCGCAGATCTTTCGGCGCATCGTGTTGCCGATCGTGCGGCCCGGGATGGCCGCGACCGCGATCATCACCTTCCTGTTCGGCTGGGGGCAGTTCATCTTCCCCCTGGTGCTCGGCAGCACGAATACGACCCAGCCGTTGACGGTGACGCTGTCCTCGCTCTCCGGCCGCCACGTCGTCCCCTACACGATCATCAACGCGGCCGCGATCGTGGCGATCGCGATCCCGGCGCTGATCGTCTTCTTCCTCAACCGCTGGATCGTCGACGGCATTGTCGCGGGGAGCGTCAAGTGAGCGAGCCGGTCCACCGCGACGAGCGCCTGCGCAAGATCGTCGAGCTGGTCGAGTCCGCCGCCCTTCCGGTGACCGTCGATTGGCTGGCCGGCGAGCTGCAGGTCTCGGCGGCCACCATCCGACGCGACATCGTCCTCCTCGAGCGGCAGGGCTCGCTGGCGCGCTCCTGGGGCCGCGTCGGCCGGCTCGGCGGGTTCGTCGAGCAGCCGATTGGCGAACGGGCCGCGCAGCACCCCGCGGAGAAGCGCCGCATCGCCCAGGCGGCCGCGCGCTACGTCGACGACGGCGCGCTCGTCGGTCTCACCGGCGGCACCACCTGCGTCGCCGTCGCCCGCGCGATCGCGGACCGCCAACGGCTGACGGCGGTCACCAACTCATTGAGCGTCGGGGTCCAGCTCGCTCCTCGCAGCAACATCCGCCTGATCATGAGCGGCGGCGAGGCCCGCACGGCCTCGTTCGAGCTCTCGGGCCCGCTCGCCGCCCAGGCGTTCAGCGCCTTCAATCTCGACCTGGCGATCGTGGGCGTCGACGGAATTGACGTGTGGGCCGGCTGCACGACCTACGACTACGCCGAGGCCAACACCAACGCCGCGCTCGTTCAGCGCGCCGCCAAGACGATCGTGGTGGCGGACTCGAGCAAGCTCGGCCATGCCGGCTTTGCCCGCGTGTGCGACATCCGGGCGGTGTCGCTGATCATCACCGACTCCGCCGCCACCGACGAGCAGATCGCGCCCTTCGCCAAAGAGGGCGTGGAGGTCGAGCGCGTCTAGCCGTGCCGCACCCGGCTTTCACCGTTGTGTCGACGACATCTTCAGGGTCCTTCGGCGAGTGGCTGCCGCCGGTGGACGTGACATCTCTCTGACCAGCCACGGAGGCGCTATGGCATCCATCGAGCTCGAAGCGATCAACAAGGTCTATCCCAACGGCTTCCACGCCGTCCACGATCTCTCCCTCAACGTCGCCGATGGCGAGTTCATGGTGCTCGTCGGCCCGTCCGGGTGCGGCAAGACCACCGCCCTGCGGATGGTCGCGGGCCTGGAGGAACTGAGCTCGGGGACGCTGCGGATCGGGGACGCATCCGTGGCCACGCTGCCGCCGAAGGACCGCGACATCGCGATGGTCTTTCAGAACTACGCGCTGTACCCGCACATGACGGTGCGGGAGAACATCGCCTTCGCCCTGAGCGTGCGTCACCAGAAGAAGGCCGAGAGTCGGCGCAGGGTCGAAGAGGCAGCCCAGATCCTCGGCCTCACCGACGCGCTGGACCGCAAGCCGGCGCAGCTCTCAGGCGGTCAGCGCCAGCGGGTCGCGATGGGCCGCGCGATCGTCCGCGAGCCCTCCGCGTTTCTCATGGACGAGCCGCTCTCCAACCTCGACGCCAAGCTGCGGGTGCAGATGCGCGCCGAGGTCAGCCAGATCCATCGCCGCCTGGGCGTGGCCACGATGTACGTCACCCATGACCAGACCGAGGCGATGACCATGGGCGACCGGGTGGCGGTGCTCAACGCGGGCGTCCTGCAGCAGTGCGACCGGCCACAGGTGCTCTACGACACCCCGGCCAACCTGTTCGTCGCCGGGTTCATGGGCTCGCCCGCGATGAACCTCTACGAGGCGACCATCGGTCCTGACGCCCGCTCGGCCCGCCTCGGCTCGCAGGACATCGCCCTCTCCCCCGCCGTGCTGCATGCCCGCCCGGGGCTGTCCGCCTACACGGAGAGGAAGGTCGTGCTCGGCATCCGGCCGGAGGAGCTCGCGCTCGCTCGCGACGACGGCGGGCCCGCCTCGCCGACGATCGCCGCCGACGTTGAGCTCGTCGAGGCCCTCGGGTCTGAGTCGCTGGTGCACTTCAGGCTCGACGCGCAGCGCGTGGTCGCGACCGAGAGCGTCGACGAGGAGGAGCTCGGTGAGATGCTCGGAAGCGGCGTGGCCCGGCTGGCCGCGCGGACGGCGATCACCACGGGCGATCGAGTGTCGTTGACGCTCAACGAGGCGGCGCTGCACTTCTTCGATCCGCGCAGCGGGTTGGCGGTCGGCGAGGTGGCCTGACCGCGATCGCCGGCTCGGTTCGTCCACCGGCGATCCGCCGGGGGCCCACTGCGCTTGCGCATTTGATCACTCACTTCGCGTCAAATGCGCAGTATCGCGCACAAAATACGCGCAAATGATTGACTTCCTTGCGCGCCGGTGGTTAGGTAGTTGCGTCGCCGATCGCGCCGCAGCGTCAGCCGATCAGATGTGACACAGGTCAATCACTAGACGCATTGAGGATGAGGTCATGTCGCGCTTCCGCACACTTTGCTGTTTCCTGTTCCTGACGATCAGCATGTCCGGGGCAGGGGTGTTCGCCTCGACCGCGGACGCGCTGACGCCCAACCCATCTCATATCGAGCGACGACCCGTGCTCGGGTGGAGCAGCTGGAGCGCGTTTCGATTCGGCGCGGACGCGGCGACCGATAAGGCCGAGGCGAGAGCGCTCGTCCGCAGTGGTCTCAAGGCCGAGGGCTTTGACTACATCAACGAGGACGACGGGTGGTACCAGTGCCCGAAGGTGTCCTACACCGGCGCCCATCGCAACTACGGGCCGACCGTCGACCGGTGGGGACGGTGGGTCACCAGTCAGAAGAACACTGCCAACACCGGCGCCTTCCCCAACCATGGGGCGGTCAACGGGATCAAGGCCGTGGCCGACTACGTGCACAGCCGTGGGTTGAAGTTCGGCATCTACCTCACGCCCGGCATCTCCGGCAACGCCCTGTCTGAGAACACCCCGGTGGAGGCCAACGCCCATGGGCACCTGCTCGGTAGGCCCAGCGGCTACACCGCCGATCAGATCACGCTCGGATACAAGCACGGGCTGAAGCCGTCGAAGTACTCCAAGAAGCTGACCGATGCCGAGAACTACAACTGCGGCGGCACGTGGGAGCTCAACTACAAGTCCCCGGGCGCGCAGCAGTTCGTCAACGGCGAGGCCGACGAGTTCGCGGCCTGGGGCGTTGACTACGTCAAGCTCGACGGCATCCTCGACCACAACACGACCGACCTGCGGGCGTGGTCCAAGGCGCTGGCGCAGAGCGGTCGCAAGATCGCCCTGGACACCACGGAGGGCGCCTACGACACGGCGATCGTGCCCCAGCTCAACCGCTACGCCAACCAATGGGAGTACACGCCCGACGTCGAAGAGGGCGGCGACGAGAAGACGCTGACCGGCTACCCGTCGGTCTACCTGCGCTTCAACTCAGCCGCCCTGTGGGAGCACTTCGGCGGGCCCCGTAAGGGTTTCAACGATCTCGACTCCGTCGAGGTGGGCAACGGCCAGACCCCGGCCGAGCCCCCGACCGCCGCCGGCGTCCATGGCACCGACGGGCTGACCCTTCCCGGGCCGTGAGTCGGTCCTCAGCCTGTGGTCCCTCGCCGCCTCTCCGCTCATCCTCGGCTCCGACCTGCGGCAGCTGAACGCGGCCCAGAACCCCGTCGACCTCGCGCTGCTGCGCAATCGGCGCGTGATCGGGATCGACCAGGACGGGATCTCGGCCCAGCGGGTTTCGGTCACCGCCAACAGCCAGGTCTTCAGCAAGACCGAGCCCAACGGAGATGTCATCGTCGGGCTGTTCAACACCGACTACTCGCAGCCGGAGGTCGTCTCGACGACCGCCGCCAAGGTCGGCCTTGCCGCCGGCGGGCCCTACGAGATGCGCGACCTCTGGGGCGACAACAGCGACCTGTGCGCCGCCCAGTCGGTGCTCACCGCGAGCCCGACGCCGAAGTCGGTCAAGGCGCCGCTGTGCTCCACCGGCTCGTCGGCGCGCTACGAAACCGCGGGAACGATCTCCGCCAACGTCCCGGCCGAGGGGGTCGCGTTCTACGAGCTCACGCCGCTGCACCAGGGCGCACCGTCGTCCTCCGCCGGCGGTGATCGGCCGAGCACGACCCTCGACCTGTCGGGTGTCGCCCGCCTGACGGCGGGACAGCCGACCACGGCGACCCTGACCTTCACCAACAACGGGGCGACGCCCGTCAGCCCGGTGAACCTGGGTCTCTCCACGCCGGCCGGCTGGACCGTGACGTCCCAGTCGTGCCCCGGCGCGGGCGACATCGCCCCCGGCCAGGCGGTCACGGCGACGTTCGTCGTAACCTCGCCCAACGCTCAGACCCACGCCACGGTCACGGCCACCGCCGGTCCGAGCTCATCGCCCCAGCCGCAGTGCCAGTCGGTCGCGCCGGCCTCCGGCGCCCCCGCCTCGGGGACCACCAGCGTCTCCGACAACGCCACGGTCGTGACATCGCCCGTGGTGATCAACGAAGTTCAGACGGGGTCCACGACGACCCCCAACCGGCAGTTCGTCGAGCTCTACAACCCCGGGGCCTCCGCAGTGGACATCTCGGGCTGGCAGTTGCAGTACCAGGAGGCGTGGGTGCCCCGTAGGGGTGGCGCGCCCACCGTCCTGGCGACCATCCCGCACGGGAACCTCGCTCGCCGCCGGCGGCTACTACCTGATCGGTGGTGCCGGCTACGTCTCCTCCTCAGCGCAGCCGCCTAGCGGCGTGGCCTTCGTCTCGAAGTCCCGCGACGCGCTGTCGGGCATCGGCGGCGGCGTCGGCCTGGTTGACGCCGGCGGGTCGGTCGTCGACAGCGTCGGGTGGGGTGTGGAGGACAACGAGGGCTTCGCGCCAAGTGCGTTTCGACGCACGTCCGACGTCTTTGTGCAGAACTGCGCGGCTCAGGCCAATGGGGTGGTGCCGACGGTCACCACGCCGACCCTGAGCTCGCGGATCTCCGCGCATCCGACGCCCCCGAGCATCCCCAATGGCGACAGCCTCGTGCGCCTGCCCAACGGTCAGGACACCGGCTCCAACTGCGACGACTTCTCGGTGACGAAGTCGCCGAGCCCGGGAGCCACCAACCTCCCGTAGCCGCGTGTCGCTGGACTCCCCTAGCCCAGCCGCGGGTTGGGCACGATCGCGTCCTCATGAGCATCGCGAATGCTGCCGCCACGGAGAGAAAGAAGACGCCGAGGACGAAGCTGGCCCCGCCGGGCGGGACTCGTCAAGGCCGTCAGCCCGAAGGCGCGCCACGTGCCGGTGAAGATTCCGAATGTGGTCCCCACCAGCGAGTCGAGTCCGAGGCTGCTGGACGCGTGACTGCACGCCCGAGACCCGACGCACGGCGCGGTCAACGGTCCTCGTCGTCGGTCATCTCAGGATCCCTTCGTCGCGCGATCGTCGCGGGCGAGGGATCGGTGGCGCTGACGCGCCCCGCGGGCTGGAATGCGCGCGCGACGAGATCTGCACCGGGGTCGCGGCGGCGACCGTTTCCAGAGCCTGCAGGATGTTGCGCAGGTTGACGATCAGGGCGCCGCTGATCGGCCAGAAGCCATTGGGCAGCAGGGCGAGGTCCAGTTCGTCGGCTAGGCGTTCCAGATACGAGCGCACCTCGCCGACCGCGGCCGCATCACCCGCACGCACCGCGATTCCCGCGCGCCAGACGAGCTCACGCCAGGGGTCGCGGAAGCCTGCCGGCCACAGCGCGGGCGGTCGCTCAGCGAGGCCGATCGTCCGCGCCAGGCTGCGAATCTCGGCGACGGCCTGGGCAAGATGGCCGAGAATCGCGCCAAAGCTCTCGGCATCGCGCATGCGCTGAGGCACGACCGGTCGCGGATTGAGCCAGCCGCTCTCGCGCGCCTGCTCGAGGATGGACCAGGCATGATCGATGTCGTCGTCGAGGCCGTCGCTACGCACGATCCAGCCCTCAGGCAGCTCGGCCCGCCACTCCCCTTCAAGTTGAGCGGCGACGTCAGCGAGCAGCGATCCGGCCCGGTGCGTAACGAGATTGACCTGCTGGGCGGCGCCGCGGTCGCGCAGCGGGGGCCACACGAGCAGGTTCACGAGCAACCCGACGGCGATCCCCATGCCCGTGTCCAGCAGCCGCGCGCCCAGCATCGTGCCGTTGTCGCTGTAGCCCGTGGTCAGCACGACGAGCGCCGTCGCCGCGGCCGTCGTCGCCTCGGCGCGCAGCCCCCTCAGCGAGCCCGCGATCAGGCCAATAAGGACCGCCACGCCGATCGAGAGAGCGTTGACGCCGAACAGGTGTCCCGCCCCGAACGCGCACAGGACCCCCACCACGGTGGCCGCTGCCTGCGTGCCCCCGCGGCGCAGCGTTCCGAAGATCGTGGCGTGAACCGTGAGCAGAGCCGCCCACGGCGCTAGAAACGGCTGGGAGACGTGAAAGACGTCAGCCGAGAGCAGCCAGGCGACGACGGCAGCCAGCGCGGTCTTGAGCAGCTGAGAGCTGCTCGTCCAGGTGGTCGGGTCGCGAAGGCGTGAGCGCAGCGAGGCCATCACACCCAGACGGTCTACCCCACCTCAGCTCCGCGCACCCCGTGGCCCCGACGGGCTCTTCAAGCAAGCGGACCGACCACCGGGCTTCGTCCGCAGCTGCGGCGTTGTCGGTCGCGTCGCCAGCCCGTCTCAATCGCCTTCGACCATTGAGACGCCGGTGATCCAGCCACTCTCACGCAGCGCCGTCGTGGTGACCGCCGCCGCCCGGCGTCGGATTAGCCTGGACTAGCACCGTGGCGGTCGAGATGCGGGCCCGAGGCTGCGGGACCTGCTGAGACTCCGTTCAGCAGTCCCCGCAGTGTCGTGGCGTAGATCTCGAGGGCGTGGTGCCCGTCGTGGGTTAGCGCGACCGAGGTCCGCGAGGCCGGTCCGCTGCCGGTCTTGCTGGTCGCGAGGTAGCCGGCCTCTTCGAGCTTGCGCAGGTGCGTGATCAGGTTGCCCGGCGTTAGCTCGAGCATGTCCTGGAGGCGTTTGAACGACAGCTGGTCGCCGTCGGGCAGGGTGGCCAGCGCCGCCATGATCTGGAGTCGCGCCGGGACGTGAATCAGCGGGTCGAGCGCCTCGGCGGTCATGCGCCGGTCCGCACCGTGCGTGTCCGGGTTCCGCGCCGTTGCCACGTGCCGAGCGCCGCGTTGGCCAGCAGCAGCGCGCAGAGCCCCACACTGTTGACGAGCCACATGCCACGAGGGCCGGCAATTGCGGCGAGTGCAGCGATCAGTGCGACCGGAACGGTGAGCGCGACTTCGTGCCAGCGCTTGTGGATCGCGCAGCGCCCGGCCCAGACGGCGGCAAGCGCGATCAGGGTTCCGTTCAGGAAAAGCGACCAGTAGAAGCCTGCACTGTGTGCGCCGCTGTTCGCGATCCCGATCAGCGCCAGATAGCAGACAAGCAGGACCCCGCTCATCACAACGGCCTCGTCGCGCTGCACCTTCGCGGAGTGGCCGCTGATGCCAGTCCGTGCTCGCGCGTAGGCGTAGACGACGGTGGCGATCCGGAGTGCGATCAGCCCGTAGAAGAACACCAGCGACGCGGCGCTTGGGCCGGTGAAGGGGTGCTGATTGCGGACGTTTAGCCACACGATCCCGAAGCCGGCCAGCACCACCACCGCCGCCACAAGCGACACCCACGCCGCGCGGAAGTCCAGCGAGCGCCGCGCGTCGGCCTGGGTCTGCGCCAGCAGGCGCGCCGCCTCGCGGGGTTCCATCCTGCCCTGCTCGGGGGTTCCAGATGACGGTCCGATGTGTGTAGTCATAGTCCTGCCTCCTGACTAGAGTTTGCGACGTAAACCCTAGCTTACTTTGCGGGGTAAAGTCAAGGCGCACTTGAGCAGGAGCGCCCGATGGCGGACGTTCGTGCGAGCTCGCCTGGGTCAGGGGCAGGCTTGGCTGTATCTGTAGCCGGTGATGAATCGGGACCATTCCTCGCGGGTGAGGTTCGTGCCGGCGACGGCACATGCGTGGTTCGCCAGGGCGGGGGTGCTGACGGGCCAGAGGGATCCGTCGCCGTTGGCGTTGATGGCGAGCAGGAGCTGCCCGTCTGGAGTGAACTGCGCGTTGCCCGCTGTCCCCTGTTCGGGGTCGAGCGTCGCGCCGTCTTGTTGAAGGCTGGAGGTGAACCACAGCTTCAGCCCGCCTCCGGGTCCGCTGGCCGTCGCGAAACGTTGCCCGGAGGGGTCGAACGCGATACTGGCGACGGGCGCCGCCGCGACGAGCACGGGATGCCTGATGGAGGCGCCGGTGGACGGGTTCCAGAGTTGGACGACGCCGGCGTAGGTTCCCGTCGCGAGCGCGCCGTTTGAGGCGAAGGCGAGGCTAATGGTGCCGCCGTTGTCGCCCTCTGACGGATGAATCGTTCGGAGTTGCGTTCCGTTCGAGGGGTCGAGGATCAGTACCCGTCCGTCTCCGCCCACCACCTCGTTACCGGTCGCGACCGCGAGCAGCCGGCCGTGGGGGGAGAACGCAACCGCGTTGGCAAAGGTTCCACGTTGAAGAGCCCTGGTGATGGGCGTGCCCGTGCGGGTTTGCCAGATCGCGATCCGTCCGTTCGCCGCAAAGGTTGCGGGGCTATTGACGTCGCTCGCCGCGATCAGTCGACCGTCGGCTGAGAAGGCGACGGACTGGATCGCTCCGGGAACGTGCCTCGTTGGCGGCGCCATGGTGAGTGTCCGCACGAGATGTGGCGCGCCGCTCACGTCCCAGAGTTGCAGCAGATCGTCGTCGCCTCCGACGGCCAGTTCCGAACCGACCGGCGACCACGCGAGCGCCGTGATTGTTGCTGCTCGCGGGATCCTCACCGAGGTCTGGGGTTGCAGTGTACGGACGGAGAAGATTCCCACAGTGCCCGCAGCCGTCCGGGCGGCGAACCGGGATCCGTCTGGTGAGATGGCCAGCGGTGGTGCTAGCGGGGCGTTGGCCGCCGGGGTGGGTGCGAGCGCACCCGTCGTGAACGGCCGTCCGAAGCGGCGCCCGGATCCGAGATCCCATTCGAACACGGTGCCGTCCAGGGAGCTGGTGTAGAGCGTGCGGCCGTCGGCGCTGAACGCGCTGTCCGTCGGGCGGCCGGCATGACCGACGAGCGTCTCGAGCGGTTGTGCGGTCCTCGGGTCCCACACGACGACGTTGTCGTCGTCGGCTGTGCTCACCAGCACCCGCCCGTTCGGTGAGTACCGCACGCTCTGGACGTTTGCGGTGTGCCCGCCCGCCGCGGCATGGATCGCACCGGTCGACAGGTCGATGAACAAGACCGTCCCATCGGGGGGCCCGACAGCGGCGCTCGTGCCGTCGGGAGCGATGGCGGCCACGGATTCAAGGCAGCATGAGGCCTCGCCCACGACGCCCAGCCGCGCCGGCAACTTGACCGCGACCGTCCGCAGCGGCGCGAGCGTCCGCGCGTCGAGCGTCCGAGCCGCGGTGTCACCGAGCACCACGAGCCGGGTTCCATTGTCGATGAGGCGCATCGCCACGACCCCGCGCGTACTCACCCGACTGCTGGAGATGAGCCGCCCGCTCGGTAGCGACCAGCGATCAAGATATCCCGGTCCCGGCTGGCCGGAGAGGCTGACCTGCGCATACGCGTAGTAGACGGACCGGCCATCAGGGGACATGAACAGGCTCTCGGCGGGGTTGTCAGCGTCCACCATCTTCAGGTACCGGCGGTCAAGCGGCAGGCGCGCGACGCGCCGGAAGGTGTGAGCATCGAGAACGTCGATCGCGGTGTCGGCAGCGTTTGTCAATAACAACAGGGACCCGTCGGGCGAGAACACCGGCTCCAGGTCGCCGTCGAAATTCGGGATCGGGGGATGCTGCTGGCGCCGGGTCGCCGGGTCATAGACGTAGAGAGTGCTGCCCGCGTCGACGAGCAGCGTCCGCCCGTCGGGGCTGAGGGCCATCGTGATGGGCCGCACCCCGATCGGCAGCTCGAAGCTGGCGATCGCGGCCGGGCTGCGCAGCAGAGTGGCCAACAGCGTGCTCTGCGTCTGCTGGCTGCGATCCAAGTCGACGGCTTCGCGCGCGAGCAGCATCGCAAGGTCGAGCTGCGGTTCGATCACGGCCTGAGCCCCGAGCTGGCGTGCGAGCGCGACACGAGCCTCGGTCGTCGCGTGGTGTTTTTGCACCAGCGCGATCACCCCGGCAATCAGGGAGATGACCAGCAGCACGGCGACCCCGACAAGGACACCTCGCAGCCGGCGGGCCGCACGCCCGGCAGCGCTTCGGCTTGCCCCGGCAAACTCCCGCTCCACCGGGCTGAGCTCATCCGAATGCTGAGCAGACCAGTCAAGCGCCGCGGCAAGCCTCGCGCCGCGGTAGAGGTCCCCGACATCCCGACCCCCGGCATCCCACTCCCGCGAGCTCTCGGTCAGATGCACGTGCAGTCGCCGCCCGACCCGATCCTCCTCAAGCCACGCGCGGTAGCGCGGCCACTCCTGCAACAGCGCCTCGTGAGAGACCTCCACCTCACCATCGCTGACCGTCAGCAACCGGGCGTCTGTGAGCACCGCGAGCACCGGTTCGGCGCCGTCGATTCGCTGTAGCTCCACAAGCCGTAGGCGACGACGGACAAGCGCACCGTCCTCGCCATGCGCGAGCCGCAGCAGCAGCCCGCGCGCAACCCTTCGTCCCGCTTCGTCAAGCCGCAGATAGGCATCCTCGGCGAGCCGCGCAACCGCCCCCCGCACGCCGCCGCTCGCGGCGTAACTCTCGACGCTCAGCACGCGTCCCGTTCGCATCCGCCACAACTCGAGCAGCATCGTGGACAGCAACGGCAGCCCGCCGGGCTCACCGGACACATCGTCAACCAGATTCTCGACCAGCGCTCGCTCGACGACCAGCCCAGCGCGAGTAGCCGGCAACTCGATCGCCTGCGCAAGCTCCTCACCTCGCATCGGTCCCACGAGCACATGGCTCGAGCTCAGCAACTCCGCAAAACGAGGGTGCGGGGCACACCGGCCGTAGAAGTCCGCGCGCAAGGCCACCAAGATCAGCGCCCGTCGCTGGGCGTCGCCCGCTGCCGCCGCGAGCCGATCCAAGAACGCCGCGCGCTCGCCCTCATCCCCGCATAGCGTGAACAGCTCCTCGAGCTGATCCACGGCCACTACGAGCCGGTCGCCCGGCTTCAACCCCGACAGCACGACGTCCAGCTCCTCGCCCCCAAGCGCTCGCGCCAGCTCCGAGCACGGCCGCTCGCCAGGCCGCAGCAACACCTGCCGCCAGCTCGCGCTGCCCGGCAGCGCACCCAGGCTCAACGCCGACAGAAGTCCCGCCCGCAGCAGTGAGGACTTCCCAATCCCCGAGGGACCGACAATCCCGACCAGCGTCGATTCCGCCAACCGGGCGACCAGATCGGACACCATTTGCTCGCGACCGCAGAAATACTCGGCGTCGGAGCGATCAAACGAAGCCAGTCCCTTAAACGGACAGACCGCCCCGTCTTCCGTCACGCCCGCCGAGGTCGCGACCGACCGCGCCGCCAGCTCGAGCGCCGGATCCTGACACAGCACCTGACGCTCGAGCTCCCGGAGCCCGCGGCTGGGCTCAAGACCGAGCTCCTCGCGCAGGAGCTCACTCACCTGCCGGTAGACCTCGAGCGCGTCGACCTGACGCCCTGCCCGATACAGCGCCAGCATCAACTGCGCGCGCAGCCGCTCTTGCAACGGGTTAGACGCGACCAGCCCGCCGAGCTCTCCGATCAGCTCCGCATTCGCGCCCAGCGCGAGATCGGCATCGAGGCGCTCCATCAACGCCACCAGCCGCAACTCCTCCAAGCGCCGGATCTCGGGCTGAACAAACTCAAGCAGCGCGAGATCGGCCAGCGGCGGGCCGCGCCACAGCGCCAGCGCCTCTCGCAGCCGCGCAGCGCCAGACGCGGCATCGCCCGCGTCGAGCAACCCTCGCGCGTCGGACAACAGGTGCTCAAAGCGGGCGGCGTCGAGCTGCTCGCGCCCGGCCCTAAGCAGGTAACCACCGGGCTGCGTCAACAGCACCCCGCCGCCGTCGCCATCCTCCAGCACCCGTCGCAGGCGAGACACCGCAACCCGCGCCGTGTTGAGGGCGCTATCGGACAACGCCTCGCCGAGCAGCTGGTCGACCAGCTGCTCGGTCCCGACCAGCTCGTTGGCATGCACCAGCAACAACGCCAACAGCGCCCGCTGGCGCTCTCCCCGAGCCGCAACGGCGTATCACCCCGCCACGCCTCTAGCGGACCGAGCATCCGGAACTGCAGCAACCCCCGGGGTTCGTCCCCCATGGCAAACGATTATCCGCGCGCCCAGGCCGTCACGCAACCTGATGTGACAAGACCTGTTGGGCGAATGTCACGAGCACGTCACATAGCCGCGGAACGCTCCTGCCGACAGGATCGCACCGGGCGATCCACCCAACAGGAGGCCTCTCGATGACTCACACCATCCTCTTACGCCGGATCGTCGCGCTCGTGGCGGTGGCGCTCGCGCTAGCCACGGCCGCCGGCCCGGCCTCGGCCAGGACCTTCGACTTCAACTCCAACGGCTCGCTCGTTCTCAACACGAATGGCTCGCACGTTCAAGAGCCAGCCCCGAGCGCCTCTCCCGCGACCAGCGGCACCGGCATCCCATGGGGCTATATCGCAATCGCCTCAAGCGCCGCCGCGCTCGTGCTGATCGGAGCCGCCGCGGCCGTGACCATTCGCCGTCGCTCGCGCGAGGACAGGTCAAAGCGGGCGGCGATCGCCGGCTAAGCGCCCGATCGATCGCCACATCTATCTCCGGTCCAGGTGACCCGGACCGACCTCGGCTTGCCTGGCGTACCACCGGTAGAGCAGGCGACCTAGGCCGGTTGACCGCGCCGTGCGGCCGGGCGCAAACCCAACTCGATTGGAGGAATTCAGTGAGGATCACCACAACCAGAGCGCGCGGAGTCCGTCTGGGAGTCCCGCTCGCGCTAGCGGCGATCGCGCTGCCCGTGCCCGTCGTTCCTGCGTTACGGGCGTCGGCGAGCGTTCCCCGGATGACGTGGACGATACGCGCGCCGATGCCGACCGCCCGCGGCGGCGCCGGGAGTGCCGTACTCGGGAACCTGATCTACGTCGTCGGGGGGGACTCGACCCTCAAGGCCAAGGCCTTGAGAGCCACCGAGACCTACGACCCGAACACAAACCGCTGGGAAAAGCTGCCATCGCTACCGAGCGGGCGGGAAGACCTCGGCGTCGCCAGCGTCGATGGCAAGGTGTATGCCATCGGCGGCTATCCCACCAACCGCGATCCGCTCAACACCGTCCGGTCCTATGACCCCACCACCCGCCGCTGGCGGGCCGAGGCGTCGCTGCCGACGGCGGCGGGCGCAATCGGCGCCACGGCACATGATGGTCGGATCTACGTCGCCGGCGGTTTCGACACGGCCGGGAACGCGATCGGCAACCTCCAGATCTATGACCCGCAGACGAACCACTGGCGCCGCGCCGCGCCGATGCCGACCCCCCGCGCGTTCGTGCGGCTGACCTGGTCCGGCGGACGGTTGTACGCGATCGCCGGCGTCGGCAACCACAACGAGAACCGCCTCGGTACCGTCGAGGACTACAACCCGGCCACCAACACCTGGACAGAGCGCGCGTCGATCCCGATCCCTCGTGCCGCCCCGGCCCTGGGGACGCTCGCCGACGGGCAAATCATCGCCGCCGGCGGCGGCACCCAGACACATTCGCCCTTGCCTGACGTCGAGCTGTACACGCCCTCAGCGAACCGATGGAGGCGACTAACGCCCCTTCTGCAGCCGAGCGCCGGCGGGCCGACCGGCGTTGTCGTCCACGGCGACGTCTTCTACGTTATAGGCGGGTTCACCAACGGGATGAAGCTGACGGCGAGCCGGTTCGTCGAGTCAACCGTCGTGAACTGACACGCCTGGAGCCGCCGCCGTGAGACGCATCGACTGTGCGATCAAGGCCGGCCTCGCGGCCGGCCTGTCGCTCGCCACCGAGACTGCCGTCGAGCCGCGGGCGACCACACACACCGACGACACGAGCCTCCAGATCCGATGGGCGTCTGCGACCTGTTCTCCGCGCATTCCGGGTCTCTTGCCGATGCAGCCGGGGGCGCGTCCCAACGCCGAAGCAGGGGCGCTCTCGTGCTGGTGGCCACATGGCTGGGTGTCCCGGCTGCCGCGCCGGTCCCGAAATGGATCACCAGGCGGGTCTTGCGGGGATCGGCGCCTCCGGCCGGAATGGGAGGCGCCGTTCGACGCAGCATGTGCTGGCCGGCGTACCGCCTGCGGCACTGCTTTCGTAGTCGTCCCACCGCGCCTTGCGCTCGGCGTTTCTCAGCTATGGCCTGTCTCCTGCTTCGCTTCAGACGGTGGAGGCTGGATCGTATGCGCGACCGGGAAATCCGCCGATCGCCAAAAGACGAACGCCGTCAGGACCGGGCAGGATCTTGCGCCGCACCGTCGGCCCGACCCGGATGATGTGGTCTGCGTCTAGCTTGTATCGGTGGCCGTCGACCTGCACGTCGGCCGATCCGCGCAGCGCGATATAGACCTCCTCCTGGCCGAGCTGGTGGGCGGGCGGATTGCCGGGTCCCTCGGACGAGTGGTCATGCGCCGGGTAGGCGGTCGTTTCCGCTGGCATATCGATGATCGACATCCCGAACGGTGTCACGCCCATCTGGGCTCCGGCGCGGCGAAACGTGAAGCCCTCCAAGAACCCCTCGACCGCCTGGAGCTCATCAATGCCCACATGCGTCACATCTGACGAGGCCGCCGATCCCACACTGGCGCGTATCGACGCGAGTCGCGGGTCTCTCGCGTCCCCGCCATCAGTCGCCTGGCCGAGGGCCAGGAGGTTCCCTTCGCTGTCGTAGAAGAAGGCGCCGAGCTCTCCGGATCCCTTACTCGGGTAGTTGTTGGGCACGACCACCATTTCGCCTCGCATCTCGAAGCCTGGGACCTCCACGGCTTCGAAGGTGACCCCGCGACGACGCAGATCTTCGATGACCGCCTTCAGGTCGGTGACCTCGAAACCCATCTGGGTTGATGCGCCTGAAGCGGCCCCCGAGGAGCTGAATAAATGAAACTCCGTGCCCGCGCAGATGAATCGAAGACCACCCTCGCGCTCCTCGACCGGTTCAAGTCCGAGCTTGTCGTGATAGAACCGCCGCGCTCGTTCGAGGTCCTGGGCGGGAAGCTTGGTCACGGCATGGGCGTCGCTCAGTGGTCCTGGCACGGACATCGTCTCCTGGTCGGCGGGTGGACGAATATGTTGACCGCCGCAGGCGCCAAGAGTCATCGCGTCACCCGTTGCTTGAGCGACGTTGCCGCTGGACGATCGTTTGTCACGATTTTTGTGATGCTCGGCGAACGGGCGCCGGGACGAAGGCTTACTGCCCGAAGACGGCGCCAGCGGCGGTCGGAGCCCGCGGGGATCGGGCGAATGCGGCCGATGTTGCCGGGCACCGTCACGCGCACGAACTGGCGACGCTGCGCGTTAGTCGACCAGCGTCCCACAGGAGACATTGACCGTGGCCGCCGTCATGGTGCGCGCGCGATCGGAGGCCACGAAGGCCGCGACGTCGCCCACGTCGCGCAGCGTCGCCGCGCGGCCGAGCAGCGTCTGACCGGCGATCGCCGCCTCGATCTGCTCGCGATGGGCGAAGTCCGCCGGGACGGCTTCGGGAATCCCGCCGGTGCGCAGCGTGACCACGCGGACGCCGTGCTCGCCGAGTTCGGTCGCGAGTTGCCGGCGCATCGACTCGACCGCGGTCAGGCCCGCTTGGAGCCCGCCTACCGGATGCGTGCGCACCGGCGGGCCGTCCCCGCCGAAGTTGAGTAGCACCCCGCCGCCATTGCGGACCATGTGGCGACCGAGCGCCTGCCAGGCCACGAGCGACGCCCGCACGCCCGTGACCACCGGAGCGAGGTAGTCCTCGATCGCCATTTCAAGCATCGGCGTGCCCTGTACGTCGTTGTGGTTGATCGCTGTCATCCCGATGTCGATCGAGCCAGCCTCGGCGGCGACCGAGTCCACGTGAGCGGCGGTCGCCGCGATGTCGAGCGCGTCAACGATCGCCGTGTCGCAACGGCCGCCTTCGGCCCGGATGTCGGCGGCTACCGCCTCCAGTGGCTCCTGCGTGCGGCCCGCGACGAACACCCGCGCGCCCTCGCGCGCGAGGCCACGAGCCACGGCGCCGCCGATCGCACCGCCACCGCCGTAGATCAGCGCGTTCTTTTCTTCCAGCAACATGCAAGCTCCTTTGGTCTGTGCGAGCTTTGACCGGCGGCGGCTCCGGAACTCATCGCCGGCCACCCCCGCGTACAGGACCGCCAAGCTTGAGACCGCATGACGTTCACTCAGCAGCTGGCTTTCGCGTCTCGCCTCGGAGCGCCCGGAGCCACGGACCGAGCGCCGTCCGACGACGCCCGCATGACCATCCCTCAGTGAATGCAGCGACGCTGGTGCTCGCGTTCGCCTTAATACCGTTTGAGGGTTTGTTGCCGAGCTTTCCAGAGCCCGGCTCGGCGACCTAAGGCTCAAGCCGGGCCGGCGAGACGCCGGTGGGGGCTCCTACATGACCGGGTCAGCCGACCGCGACGAGGTGCCGACGGCCCGTCTTTCTCCGCGTATGACGTCAGCTGGCCGATGCCGAGTTCATGTTGGTGTCTTGAGGTGTCGATAGCTCTAGGACCTCAAAGGATGGTTCTGTGGCGCGCGCGCGGCTCACGATTTCCCATAAGTTCTTAGCGGTACTGGCAGTGCTAGCGCCCTTGATCCTGGCGGTCGCACTCGCCGGCGTGGTGGGACTCGGCTCGATGAAAGCCGAGTTTGATCGTGTCTTTGCCGACAACATCCACACAAGCCAGGTCTCCACGAGCTTGGGCGCTGATTTCGCCAAAGCCGAGGAGATCGCGCTGCGGTTAGCGGCGACTACCGATCCCGGTGAGCGACGCGGTTTGTTCGTCACCCTGGACCGAAGCGTCGTGCCACCGATAAACACTCGACTGAGCCAACTGCAAGCGCTTCACGCCCAGGATCACGGCGCGGAGCGGGCCCGGGTGGACCGGCTGGCCCACGGGTGGTCTCAGTTCGTAGCGCTGCGCGACACCGGTGCCTTAAACGTGCAGAGTCCCGCCGCCGGCGGTGATCAAGGCCACGATCGCCTCACGGACCGGCTGATCGCGATCTTCGACCCACTCAGCGGTATCACCCAGAGCGAGGCGGCGTTGGAAACCGATCAAGCGGGCGACGCATACGAGCACGCCGTGCATACCTACGACAGCAGTCGGCTGGTCATCTGGTCAATTGCGATCGGCGCATGTCTGCTGGGGATCGGCAGCATGCTCCTGCTGGCCCGCAACGTCGTGCCGAGAATCCGACGCTATTCGCGGTTCGCGTCCGCGGTGGCGAGCGGAGACCTCAGCGTCCGCGTCGCGTCGCGGGGATCTGATGAACTCGCCATCCTGGGACGCACCCTCGACGAGATGGTCGAGCGGCGCGAGTTCGTCGACACCCTTCAAGTGACCGACAGTGAAGAGGTCGCGCATGACCTGCTCAAGCGACAAGTGCAACGGTCCGTTCCCGGCAGCAGCGCCGTCATTCTGAGCCGCAACAACAGCGAAGACCGCTTGGAGGCAAAGACCGCGGTGCCTGAAGACTCGCCTTTGAACGTGTCGCTGACCGGCGCCAAGCCGCGCTCCTGCATGGCTGTGCTGTTCGCCCGTTCCCATAGCGAGGATCCCGAGCACGAACCGCTGACCCGCTGTGAGGTGTGCGGCCAGACCGGACGTCGAACGACGTGCGAGCCGCTGCTGGTCGGCGGTGAGGTAATCGGCTCGGTGCTGCTCGAGCACCCCGAGCCGCTGCACGAGCAACAAACCGCAGCCCTGCGCGATTCTGTTTCCCAGGCCGCCCCGATCCTCGCGAGCCTGCGCGATCTGGCGCTCGCGCAGTTCCGGGCCTCGACCGATGGGCTTACCGCCCTACCGAACCAGCGCGCCGTCAAGGACACCGTCAAGCGCATGGTCGCGCAAACATCACGAACGCTCGCACCGCTCAGCGCGGTCATGTTCGACCTCGATCACTTCAAGCAGATCAACGACAGCTACGGTCATGGCCGCGGCGACGACGTGCTCGCCGCGGTCGGCGCGGTCCTCGCCGAAACCGTACGTGCAAGCGATTTCGTCGGCCGCAACGGAGGAGAAGAGTTCATCGTGCTCCTGCCCGACACCGACACAGAAGCGGCCCTCGTCGTCGCGGAAAAGATCCGCGCCGCGATCTCCGAGATAAGCGTCACAGGAGTGGACCGAGCCATAACCGCGAGTCTCGGCGTCGCAACAATGCCCCACCACGCCAGCGATGGCGATCAACTAGTCCGCGGTGCCGATCGTGCCCTATATCTCGCAAAGACCAACGGACGAAACCGGGTCGAAGCCGCCACCCCCACCTCCCGCAACCCTATCGAGCATGCACCCGTCAACACATAACGAAGCGGGGGTGGCCGCTGATCGTGGATCGCTCGCTAGCTGGCTGACAGAACAGGCCGTTCCGCGCGCCGCCTCGTAAGCGATAGCCCCGGCCCGCCTGCTGCGGCGGTTCAGTGTGTTGCTCGACGGCGGCCGTGCACGGCCGCATGCTTGTAGGTGAACACGATCAGGCCGGCGAGGAGGACCATGCCGGCATCGATCGCCAGACGTCCCAGACTACGAGCGGCGAGACCGCCGTCACCGAGCTCAAGGGCGACGCCGACGCACGCTGCGGCAGGAAGGAGCTGCAGTGCCACCAGCGGGCCGGCCAGTTGGGTGAAGCGCCCAGCGGAGATCATCACCACGCCGGCGACGGCACCGGCCGCGGAGATGACGAGGCTGATCAGCGGCGGATACTCGACCTCGTGGACCGTCTTGCTGTGGCGGAATTCATCGACGAACCCGTGGCCGCCGGCGCGCAGGACCAGCATTGTCAGCAGCGATACGCCGACAAGCGTGACGTAGCCCAACAGCGCGGAGTAGATCCCGTGAGTCACCGCGTGGGACTGGCGATTGACGACCCCCACTCCGATCCGGGCCAGCGGCTCAAAGACCGGCGCGATGATCGCGGCGGCCACCAGTGCGGTGGCCTGGGTCACCCTCGACGAGGCGACAAGGCCGCCGGTGACGACAATCGCGCCGGCGGTGGTGGTCAAGAAGAAGTTGGCCGTCAGCCGCGTGTGGCGGCGCAGCGCTGTCTCAGCCTCCTCCCAAGAGGCCTCATCGACGTCGGCTCGGACAACCTCCTGATTTTCGCTATCGGTCAGGCTGTCCAGGCTGGAGGTGGACACCGAGACGGGCCCGTGCACCTCGGCCTGCTCGGCGAGGGTCAACACTGCGTCGACCTCGTCGTTGAGAACCGCTGTGCTCACCACATCGCCCGGCGGTTTGACCGAGATACCTCGGTGCACCGAGATGCTGATCACCCCCGGCATCGCCTGTAGCTCAGAGACCAGTTGGTCGGTCGCCTCAGATGCCACGCTGATCTCCAGATCTCGATGCACCAGCGCGGAATACCCGACCGTCTGCTCTGCAACCATTCGCTCAGAGACGTTCGTCAGGATATCTTGACGAACGTCCGTCGTCAGGATACGTTGACGGCACCATGACCGAACTCGATAGGACCCGTGAACAGCTGTCTCGGCAGCTCGCGGAGGGGATTGCCACAGACCCCATCGCTGTGCTGCCGATCATCACTGCGCTTCAGAAGGACACTGACGAACACCTTCGCCACGCCGTGCGGCAGGCTGCCCTCAACTCCTCCTGGAGCGAGATCGCGGCCGCTCTCGGCGTCTCAAAGCAGGCTGCGCATCAGCGATTCAAGACCTATGCCAAGGGTGTCGCCGACGAAATGAAAACGCACCACCGGCTCTCCAAGCAGGCTCGTCGCCACGGTGACACTGCGCAGGCCGCCCAGTCGAGAGCCCGCCGCGACGAGTTGGCCACCCAGCTCCGGACCGCCGCTCGGGCGCTCAAGGATCAGATGTAGATGCGGCCGATAGAGTCCCCGCAGGCGAGAGAGAGGAGCGTCGGATGGTGGAGCCCTTCCAGGCCGTGGGCCTGATCCAGTCGATGCGCGGGATTCGTCGTCGCGAGGAGATCGAGCGGAATCTCGACCACATCGCGCACCTGGTCAAGGCTGCGTCCTGGCTATCGAGCATGGATCTTCCTGTCCGCTTGATCTGCATCCCCGAAGGGGGGCTGCAGGGCTTCACCGATGAGGTGTTCGATCTCGATCACGAGACCTATGCGCGTGAGTGCGCGATCGACATTCCGGGGCCCGAGACCGACAGCCTCGGAAGGCTGGCGAAGCAGTGGGACGCCTATCTGATCGCGCAGGCCAAGGCCCGTCACCCGGAGTTCCCTGGCCGTTTCTTCAACGTCGGGTTCGTGATCGAACCCGAGGACGGAACCGTCGTACTCACCCATCACAAGCTCGTGCCGCTGTTGCCAGTGGAGCATTCGGTCACCCCGCATAACGTCTGGGACCGCTGGATCGAGCTGTATGGCCGCACGCTGGACGCGTTCTATCCTGTCGCCGACACCGCCATCGGCCGGATCGGGATCATGATGGCCAACGAGGCGTCCTATCCGGAGAACGCCCGTGGACTGGCGATGAACGGCTGCGAGATCGCCTATCGCGGGCCCTATCCGGCACCGGGCGTGATGAGCGGCATGTTCTCTGTCCAGAACCGGGCGCGGGCACTCGACAACAACATGTATGTGGTCGGGATGAACCTCGGGACCTACTACCTCGACAAGGACTCGGCGGTCCCGATCGACACGTTCTCCGGGGGGTCGCAGATCGTCGACTACCGGGGCCAGGTCGTGACCGAGGTCCCCCACGGCGGCGGTTCGACCTGGATCGCGGGCACCATCGACATCCAGGCGTTGCGCCATTTCCGGCAGACGGCGCAGTGGGACAATTGGATGAAGGACCTCACGACCGAGCAATACCAGCTCGTCTACGAGCAGCCGATCTACCCCAAGAACCTCTATCTGGATCGCCCGCCGCTCGGGCACACCGAGTACCGCAAGCAGGTCACCGAGAAACAGGTGAAGCTGCTCCAGGAACGCGGGATCTGGGCGCGCCCGTAAATCCGCAGGAGCAGATCGAGGTGCGGCGCTTGCACGTCCAGCGCCTCGACGATGGTGCCGCGCTCACTGGGAATTACGCCGCGCGAGCAGGGTGGAGTCGTGGATCTCGACCGTCTTTCCGTCGCGGGTCACCGTCCGCGGTCGCTGTTCGACCACGAGGACGTCAAAGCTGTCGGGCAGAGCTGGGACCAGATCCGCCGCGAGAAACATCGCCTTGTGGTGGCTCGCGGTCAGGTGGGCGAACGCCGCGGACGGTGCGTGACCCACGACCAGAAGGTGCCCGCCGGGAGCGACAGCCGTGGACAGCCGTCGGGTCGCCTCGACCATTCCGCCATCCGGTGGGTGAAGGAAGTGGGAGGTGACCAGGTTGTAGGACCGGCCGTCCGCCGTGAAGGTTCGGGCGTCGACCTGCCACCAGTCGGTCTGGTCAGCGACCCCGGCCTCCTCGGCGTGCCGGGCGGCGCGCGCCAGGCCGTTGGCCGAGAAGTCCGCGCCGGTGACCCTCCAACCCTGGCGGGCCAGCCAGATCACGTCGCCCCCTTCTCCGCAACCGACGTCGAGCGCGGTGCCCGGACTCAGTCCTGAGACCTCGGCAACGAGCTGTGCGTTGGGATTCCCGCTCCAGGTCTGCCCGTCGCCGCGGTACCGCTCGTCCCAGCTCGGCGGCTCGAAGACGCCCGCCGCTTCGTCCTCGGTGATGGGGTGCTCGTGCCCGTCCACGGACGCCTTCCTTTCCCGTGCGTTGCTTTCACGACCGCGTCGGCCGACCGGTTCGGCCGACGCCCCTCACGGTACGTGTCCAAGACCACGGACGACAAGCCCATTTTCCGCTCCGGCTCGGATCTTCGGATGCTGCTGCTCAGGCGGAACGGCCGGCCGGCTCGGTCTGGCTGACCCACTGGTCGACCCATTCACCGGTGATCTGCCGGGTGGCGGCGTTGATGCGGTTCCAGGCGTTGATTCCGGCGATCGCGATCACCAGCCCGGCGAGCTGTGACTCGTCGTAGTGGCCGGCTGCCTCCTCCCACACCTCGTCGGGGACAGGATCGGTGCGGTCGGCGAGCCGCGTGGCGGCCTCGGTCAGCGCCAGAGCAGCTCGCTCGGCGGCGCTGAAATACGGTGCCTCGCGCCAGGCGCCAACCATGAAGATGCGCTCGTCGGGCTCACCCGCGGCCTTCAGCTCGCGCGAATGCATGTCCAGGCACACGCTGCAGGCATTGATCTGGCTGGCGCGCACCTCGATCAGGTACAGCGTGCTGGCGGGCACACCCGCGCTGCGGGCGGCGGCTCCGAGCTGCTGCAGCGCTTCCATCGCGCCCGGGACGGTCATCGCCGGGTTGGTTATTCGTGGTCGCATGTTGGTCCTCCATCGTGGGTGGCCGGCCGCGGTCAGGTCGTGTGGATCCCGCGGGCCTATTCCATTGACGCGCGACGATGCAGGAACGTGACATGAGCCATGGGCGCCAGCCCCGGTGGGGAGGAATCCGCGCACGCGCAAGCGCCCCGGATCGAGCTCCCACACGCCGCCGTTCTCCATGTCGGCGACGTACAGCGTGCGGCCGTCGGGCGAGAGCTTGACGTCCTGCGACACCCCGGGACGCCGCGGGACGCCGCGGCGACGGCCGCGGCGCCCTGGGGATCGACGGGAACGGCGCGACCCGTTGGCCGGCCGGCTGGTCATAGCTCCTGGCCGGCGAGCCCCAGGCGCATCCGCCGCTGGTGCTCGTGGTGCTCGGGATGATCGGGGTGGGCGGGATGGTCGGGGTGGGGAGCATCGGGCACAGCCTTCTCGGTCCGGTCGGCGCCCGTGACCGCGAGATAGACCACCATCACCAGGATCAGCCCAAGGAACACGTAGCTGGTCGTCGTCGTGCCCAGCCCGAGCCCACCGAAGCTCGGGTCCTTCTGGGACATCTCGTCGCCGATCGAGGCGCCGAGCGGTCGGGTCAGGATGTACGCCAGCCAGAAGGCGAGGATCGGACCGAGACCGGCGCGGAAGTGCGCGAGGGCGATCAGCGCGATGGCGCCCGCGAAGATCGCGATCGACACGGCATAGCCCAACGACAGCTTCTCGGCGAGCAGGTCGCCGGCGGCGGTCCCCAGGGCGAACGTGAACAGGATCGCCAGCCAGTAGAACATCTCGCGCCGAGTGGTCACGATCGAGTGGATCGAGAGCGTGCCCTCGACGCGGTACCAGACCGCGAACACGATCGCCAGGATCACCGCGAAGATCGGAGCGGTCGCCGTCAGCGAGACCCCGACGTTGTCGGTGAGGTTGTCGGTGATCAGAGTGCCGAAGACGCTGATCACCACGACCACCGACCAGTACAGCGGCGCGCGGTACTGCCGGGTCCGAAACTGCGCGATCAACAGGGCGACGAGCACCCCGCCGGCCACCCACGTCGTATTCGTCAGGCCGAACCCGAGGTTCGTGTTCAGGTAGTCAGCGGCGGTCTCGCCGACCGTGGTGCACAGGATCTTGATCAGCCAGAAGTAGATCGTGACTTCCGGGACTTTGTTGAGCATCCGCCGGGCGGCGGATCGAGGCACTGCGGGAGAGGAGATGGCATTCATGGGCGGCGACGCTAGGCGCGGAACCTGGCATCGACCTGACTGAACGAATCCGTTCAGCCCGTTCAGACCAGCCGGTAGCCGACCCCGCGCACCGTGGTGATGGCCACGTCGCTGCCGGCGTGTCGGAGCTTGCCGCGCACCCGGGCGACGCACGAGTCGAGGGTGTTGGCGGCCAGCTGCGGAGCGTCGGGCCAGGCGGCCGCTGCGAGTGCGGAGCGGTGGACGACTTTCGGCCGGGCGCCCAGCAGCGTCGTCAGCACCCGGAATTCGGTACGGGTGAGGGGGACCTCGCGATCGCCGAGCACGACCGCGTGCGTCGCCGCGTCCAGACGCAGCCCGTCGCCGGCGGATGCGAGGCGTCGACCGGCGGCCGCGCGCCGGAGAAGTGCCCTGACGCGGACGAGCAGTTCCTCCAGTTCGAAGGGCTTGGTCAGGTAGTCGTCGGCACCGGCTTCGAACGCGGCGAGGCGGTCGGCGAGCTCGCGCCGTCCGCTCAAGACCAGGACGGGCAGATCAAGTCCGCGTCCGCGCAGCGCTGCGCAGACCTCGCGCCCGTCGCGGTCGGCGAGGGCGATGTCGAGCACGAGCAGCTGCGGCGGGTCGGCGGTGAACGCCTCGATCGCCTCCTTGCCGGAGGCGGTCAGTCGCACCGAGTAGCCCTGGGCGCTCAGCGCCCGGCGCAGCACGTCGCGCAGCGGATGATCGTCCTCGCAGACGCCGATGCTGACGGCCTGTCCGTCACTGCGGATCGCGAGCTCAGCCATGCGGGAGGCTGACGATGAAGCGGGCTCCGCGGGCGCTGGCGTCCAGGGCCACATCGCCGCCGACGCCGCGGGCCAGGCGGCGAGACAGCGCCAATCCCAGCCCGGCGCCGGGCGACGGCCCGCCGTTGGGGGCCGGGTCTCCCGAGCGGTAGCCGGGATCGAAGATCCGCTCGCGCTCGGCGGCGAGGACGCCGTGACCATCGTCCTGCACGGCAATCTCGATCACGCCGTCCACCTGCGCGATGTCGACGCGGATCGCCTGCTCGGCGTGCCGGCAGGCGTTCTCGAGCAGCGGCGACAGCACCCGCTCGAGCAGGTCGCCATCAACGCCGGCCAGGATCTGGCGACCGGGCTCGGTCAGCTCCACGGCGATCCGACGGTCAGCGGCCAGGCCTCGGCAGGCGTCAATCGCCGCCCGGGCCCCCGCCACCGGGTCGCTGATCGCCTGACGGGAGCCGGCCTGCACGCGAGCGGCAGCGATCAGCGTGTCGAGGATGCGCGTCATCTGCCGCGCGCTCTGCAGGATCTGCTCATAGCCGCGGCGAGCCGCGGGATTGGCGGCGCCGTGACGCAGCGCGTACTGCGCCTCGGCGCTGATCGCGGTCAGAGGGGTCCGCAGCTCATGGGACAGCTCGGCGGTCAGCATCTGCTCGTGGCGCAGGCTGGCCGCGACCCGGTCCAGGAGCCCATCCAGGGTGGCCGCCAGCGTCGTGAACTCATCACGTGGCGGTCCCAGGGAGAAACGTCGCTCGAGGTCGTGCTCGCTCCACTCGGCGGCCTGACGAGTCATATCTCCCACCGGCCCGAGCGCGCGCGAGATCAGCCACCGGGTGCCGAGCGCGACGGCCAGCAGCGCGAGCGCCGCCAGCACCGCGGAGGCGAGCAGGGCGACCTTGCGGATCTGCTCATAGGGTGCGAGCGAGACGGCGGCCACGACGGTGCCCAGCCTCCGTCTGCCCTGCATCACCGGCAACGCGTACAGCCGGGTGTCGGCGCCGCGCACGTCATGAAAGCCACTCGCGTGGGTCAGGGCCGCCGCGGCTTCCTGGTCGACGATGCCCGCCCGGGGCTGCTCGAGCGCCCGCGTCCCACGGAAGACCCAGGTCGGCGTGTCGGACGCGCTCGCGTCCAGGGTCTCAGAGAGCTGGATACCGCCGGCGGTCACATGCAGCCCGTCGAGCTCGGCCGACGCCCGCGCGGTGGCGACGGCGTTGGCCTCGTGCTGCAGGCGGCCGGTGAGCACGAGGTTGAAGCCGCCGGTCAGCGCCAGCAGCACGACGGCGATGGCCGCCAGGACCGTGACCCAGATCCGCTCGCGCAGCCCGAAGGGCGGGCGGCCGCGCCCTAATCGTCGCATTGCAGCTTGTAACCAATCCCGTGCACCGTGGTCAGCTGCGGCCGCGCCTCGAGCTCGCGCAGCTTGCGCCGTAGCCGGGCGACGTAAACGTCGAGCGTGTTGTCGTGAACGATCGCGCCGTGCGGCCATGCGGAGTAGATGAGCTCGGTGCGCCCCACTGTGTGACCGGGGCTGGCGGCGAGCGTTGCCAACAGGCGGAACTCCGTCGGGGTCAGCGTCTGGGTGTGGCCGTCTGCGCCGACGGTGAACTCGGTCGGGTCGAAGATCAATCCACCACGGGGGTGGCGTTCGATGTCGGCGTTGCCCGCGCGACGGATGAGGGCATGCACCCGGACGACCAGCTCCTCGATGTCGAACGGCTTGGTCACGTAGTCGTCGCCGCCGGCGTTGAAGCCGCTCAGGCGGTCAGGAAGCGCGTCCTTGGCGGTGAGGAACAGCACCGGCGCGGTGATCCCCCGCGCCCGCAGCGCCTGGCAGACGTCGCGGCCGTCGGCATCGGGCAGGCCGACGTCGACGATGAGGACGTCGGCGGGCGCACCGGCGGCCCGCTCGACGAACTCGTGCCCCGTCGCGCACGCGCTGACCACAAACCCTTCAGCCTGGAGGCTGCGCACGAGCACCGCGCGCAGGCCGGCGTCGTCCTCGACGATCAGCAGGGTGGGAGTCATGAGGACAAGTATCGCCACGGCCGGCGGCGGGACCTGACGATTTCCTGAACGGCGACGTCGCGTGCCCGTCCGTTCAGGAGCCGGACAGGCAGCCGGAGCACGCTGGGCTTCATGTTCCGAACTCATCACCTCCGGCGCTCCCTGCCGATCGCGGCGGCGGTCGGGCTCCTGGCCGGCTGCGGCTCGGGCCACTCACGCGCCTCGACCGCTTCGACAAACCCGGGGCACTCGGCCGCTGGCCGATCGTCGACCTCGGCCACCACGAGTGGCGCGCAGGGGCTATCGGCGGTCGGCGCGCTCTCCCCCGACGCCCGGTCGGCCAGCACCGGCGACATCCCCGACAACCAGGTGTTCCTGACCTACGCCGGCCACCGCAGCGGCTTTGGCATCAAGTACCCGGAGGGATGGACGCAGAGCGGCTCGGCGCGGAACCTGAGCTTCAAAGACAAGAACAACGTCGTTCACATCGTGATCGCGCCCGGACCGGCACCGACCGCGGCGCTCGTCATCAGGCAGCTGCATGGTCTCAAGCGCGCGCAGCCCTCGCTGCGCTTCACTGCCCCCCGGCCGGTCCCCGTCGCCGCGGGTACGGCGTTGCGGACCAGGTACACCACGCGCAGCGCACCCAACCCAGTGACCGGCAAGCGGGTCACGCTGGTCGTCGACCGCTACGTGCTCGGCTCGCGCGGACGAGTTGCGGTGATCGATCTCGGTACGCCCGTCGGCGTGGACAACGTCGACGCCTACCGCATGATGATCAGGAGCTTCCGGTGGCGATGAACCCGGCGCCCGAGTCGCCCTACGGCCGCTGGCGGGAGCCAGAGCGGGCCGGCGAGCCGGTCGATGCTTTCGCGCTGGAGCTGCGCGACGTGATCAAGATCTTCCGCTCCGGGCCGGTGGAGACGGTAGCTCTGCGCGGCGTCTCGCTGCAGGCATCGCCCGGAGAGCTGATCGCGGTCCTTGGTCCGTCGGGATGCGGCAAGAGCACGGTTCTGGCGCTGTGCGCCGGTCTGGACGAGCCGTCGGCCGGCGAGGTCCGCATCGACGGCCGCAGCCTTCTGGGCCGCTCGGCGGCCGAGCTCGTTACCCATCGGGCCTCGCAGATCGCGCTCATCCTGCAGAGCGACAACCTGTGGTCATCGCTGTCGGCTCGCGAGAACGTGATCATCTCGTGCAGGCTGGCGGGCGTGCCCGACTGCACGGCGCGGGCCGACGAGGCGCTGGCCACCTTCGGGATGTCAGACCGCGCCCGCCATCGCGCCTCCGAGCTCTCCGGCGGCGAGCAGCAGCGCGTCGCCGTCGCGGCGGCGTTCGCCCGCCGCCCGCGCCTGGTGCTGGCCGACGAGCCCACGGGTGAGCTGGACTCGGCCAGCGAAGCGTTCGTCCTGCGGGCGCTGCGGCGCGTGCGCGATGAGATGGACGCCACCGTGCTCGTGGTGACGCACTCCCCCCAGGTGGCGAGAGCCGCCGACCGGGTGATCGAGATGCGCGACGGCCGGATCCTCGAATGAGCGTTGCCCGCAGCGCGCCGACCCTGATCGCCTGCCACGGCGTGACGGTCCTGCACGGACATTCGGCCGCCCAGGTCACGGCCCTACGCGACATCGACTTCGAGCTCGGGGAGGACGAGCGGGTCTCGCTGTTCGGTCCGTCGGGATCGGGCAAGACGACCCTCCTCCATGTGCTCGGTGGCCTGGTCGTCCCGCACCGCGGCGAGGTCACCTGGCATGGCGCCCCGTTGCCTTCGCTGCAGTCCAGCGCAAGCCGTCGCGGCGCCCGGATCGCCCTCGTGTTCCAGAACGCCAACCTGCTGCCGACGTTCACCGCCTTCGAGAACGTCGCCTTCGCCGTCAACGCAGCCGGTGACAGCGACCAGAAGGGCCCCGGAGCGGAGCACCTGCTGGGTCTGGTCGGCCTGGCCGGCAAGCTCGATGCCCTGCCGGCGGAGCTGTCCGGCGGGGAGGCCCAGCGAGTCGCGATCGCCCGCGCGCTCGCCCAGGGTCCGCAGCTGCTCCTCTGCGACGAGCCGACCGGCCATCTGGACTCCGAGACCGCCGGTCGCGTGCTCGACCTGATCGACGCGCTCCATGCCGACTTTCACTTCGCCCAGATCACCGCGACCCACGACCCGGATGTCGCCGCCCGCTACGAGCGCGCCATCGGCCTGGCCGACGGACGGCTGACGAGCGAGGAGAGCTTCCGATGAGGGTTGCGCTGCGGCTCGCGGTGGCCGGTCTGATCACCTCGCCCGGGCGCACGCTCGTGCGGATCGTCGTGCTGGCCGCTGCCGTGGCGCTGCTCGCGTCGATGCTGCTGTTCGTCGGTCATTCCCTGCGCACCATGGCCGGCTCGGCCGTGCGCTCGGTTCCCTTGGACTGGCAGGGCCCGGTCGGCTCCTACCGCCAGGATCTGACCGTCGCCTCCGAGGTCGCCGACCAGCGCGGAGTGGCCCACGCCGACGCCACCGCGACGGCGCCGTTCGCCGCCGCCGAGCACCACGGCACCGCCGGCAGCACGAGCGCCGGTCAGGGCGCGGTCTTCGCCGTCGACCCGAGCTACGCCGGCCACTTTCCGACGTTCCGCCTGCTGCGCGGCGGGCTGGCCCCGGGAGATGTCGTACTCGACCAACAGCTCGCCGCCACATTGCAGGCCCAGGTCGGCGACACCGTACGCCTGACGGTGCGCCTCGGGCACCCGCCGGTGGCGCTGCGTGTCTCAGGGGTGAGCCTCATCACGGCGCCCGACGTCATCTTCCAGCCGCTGAACCCGACCGTCGGCCCCGCGCCGGCCCAGCCCCCGGCCAACGCCGCGATCATGACGCTGTCGACGTTCGCGCAGCGCGTGGCCCCGGCGCTGCCGTCGATCGCCAACGGTTCGGCCGGAGCATCGGCGGTCCCCGGCGCGCTGTCGGGCGTCCAGTGGCAGGTCCAGGCGCAGGTCGACCCGCAGGCGCTCGGTGGCAGCCCGAGCCAGGCATTGGCGCGCTCGGGCCAGATCCTGCACCGAGTCGAGCGCACGCTGCCGGGCCAGGTTCAGTTCGTCGACAACCTCTCGGACTCGCTGACCACCGCCGCCGGAGATGCGCTCTACGCGGAAACGCTGTACATCATGCTTGCCGTGCCCGGCGCCCTCGTGGCGCTCGGGCTGGCGTATCTGGCCGCCCTCGGCGCCGTCGACCGCGACCGGCGCGATCTGGCGCTGCTGCGGGCCCGTGGGGGCTCCCGCCGCGTACTGGTTGGCCTAGCGGTCGCCGAGAGCTCGATGCTCGGCGTCACCGCGGGCGTGCTCGGGGCCGGTCTGGGGCTCGCGGCGGTGGACTGGATCGGCGGCCTCGCAACGCGGGTGACCGCCACTCGTGTGGTGACCACGGTCGTGGCCTGCATCGCGGTGGCGGTCGTCGGCGCACTCGGTGCGCGGCTCGGCGCGACCGCATCGGTGCTGCGAGGGTCGGTCAACGAGGGCCGGCGCAGCGTCCGGCGGGAGGGGCCGCCGCTGTGGCAGCGGTTGTACCTCGACGTGGTGGCGCTCGTGCTCAGCGCCCTGATCTACTGGCTGACCGCCAGCACGGGCTTCTCGGCGGTCGTCAACCCGGACTCCAACCCTACGCTCTCGCTGTCGGTGTACATGTTCTTCGCTCCCGCCCTGCTGTGGTTGGGGACGACCCTGCTGCTCGTGAGGCTGCGCGGGCGGGCGTTTGGCTGGGTGATCCATCACGCGGTCGGGCGCCGCGCCCGGACCGCGCGCGAGCTGCTGCTCGTCAGCGCGGCACGGCGCAGCGCTGTCATCAACCGGGGCCTGATCGTCGTCGGGCTGCTGCTCGCCTTCGGGGTCAACCTCGGCGTGTTCACCGCCACCTACAACGCCCAGGCAAAGGTCGACGCGGAGCTCACGCTCGGGGCCGACGTCACGGCCACGGCGCCGCCCGGGGCGATCGCCCGGCGTGGTGTGATGGCGCGGATCGCCGCCGTTCCGGGCGTCCATGCGGCCTCCGCAGTCGATCACTCCTATGCCTACGTCGGTCCGGATCTGCAGGACACCTACGGCATCGACGCCGGCACGATCGGGTCGGCGACGACGCTGCGCGACTCCTACTTCGTGGGGGCGTCAGCCGACCAGACTCTGCAACGGCTGAGTGCCCGGCCGGACGCGGTGCTCGTCTCCAAGGAGACGATGACCGACTACCAGCTCAAGCTCGGCGACCTGCTCAGGCTCCGCGTGCTCGACCGCGCCACCGGGCACTTCCATCTCGTGCCGTTCCACGTCGCCGGCGTCGTCCAGGAGTTCCCCGCGGCACCCCGGGACTCGTTCATGGTCACCAACCTGAGCTACCTGCGCGCCGCCGATCACGCCGGCGGGCCGAACCTCGTGCTCGCCCGCACGTCGGATCCGGCGACGACGGCGGCAGCGGTTGCCGCAGCCACCGCCTCGTCGGGGGTCAGCGTCAAGAGCATCGCGCAGCAGACGCGCCAGACGGTCAGCTCGATCACGACGGTCGACCTGACCGGGATCAGCCGGATCGAGGAGGCGTTCGTGATCGCGCTGGCCGGAGCGGCGATGGCGCTGTACGTCGCCCTCGTGCTCAGCGAGCGCCGCCACGAGTTCGCCACGATGGCGGCCGTCGGCGAGTCGCGGCGCAGCATCTCGGCGTTCATCACCAGTGAGGTCGTGCTCGTGCTGGCGATCGGGTTGCTGCTGGCCGCGGCGCTCGGAACTGGCCTGTCGCTGATGCTCGTCGCGATGCTCCAGCACGTGTTCGATCCGCCACCTGACCGGTTGGTGGCGCCGTGGCGTTTTCTGGCCGAGCTCGCCGGAGCGGCGGTGCTGGTCGCTGTGCTCGCGGTGGCGGTCAGCGCCCGGCGTTTGCGTCACCTGCCGCTCGGAAGCCTTCTGCGCGAGCAGTAGGACGCGGATGACACGGCGAGAGTTTCGCGGTTCCGGCGATCGTCACCGGGACGGCGGCAATACGAACCGATCCGGCCGCCTGCGTCGGTCAGGCGGCCGTTCGCCGCAGCATCTCGACGACGAGAAACGCCAGCTCGAGGGCCTGCTCGGTGTTCAGCCGTGGATCGCAGGCCGACGCATACCGCGACGCGAGCTGGCTGTGGGTGATCATCTGCGCCCCGCCGAGGCATTCGGTGACGTCTTCGCCGGTGTGCTCGACGTGGATGCCGCCGGGGTGCGTGCCCAGCTGCTGGTGGACCTCGAAGAAGCCCTCGACCTCGTCGACGATGCGGTCGAACTGCCGGGTCTTATGACCGGAGGGGGACTCCTCGGTGTTGCCGTGCATCGGGTCGCACTGCCAGACGACGCGGTGCCCGACTCGTGAGACCGCCTCGACGATCGGCGGCAACCGGTCGCGGACGGCATGGTTGCCCATGCGAGAGACGAGGGTCACCCGGCCGTCGACGTGATCGGGATCGAGCCGCTGCACGAGCGCGACCGCCTGCTCGGGCGTGACGGTCGGTCCGATCTTGACCCCGATCGGGTTGGCGATGAGCGCGCCCAGCGCGACATGGGCGCCGTCGAGCTGACGCGTGCGCTCACCGATCCAGACCTGGTGGGCCGACAGCAGGTACAGCCGCTCGCCCTCGAGACGCAGCAGCGCCCGTTCGTAGTCGAGCACCAGCATCTCGTGGCTGGCGAACAGCTCGACGGTGCGCAATGAGCTGTCATCGACCCCACAGGCCGACATGAAGCGCAGGCTGCGGTCGATCTCGGTGGCCACCCGCTCGTACCTCTCCCCGGCGCTGGAACGGCGCACGAAGTCCATGTTCCACTCCTGCAGATGGTGAAGGTCGGCGAGCCCGGCGCCGGTGATCGCGCGCGCCAGGTTCATCGCGGCGGCGGCGTTCGCGAACGCTCGGATCATCCGGCCCGGATCGGGCCGGCGCGCCTCGGCCGTCGGCTCGATCGCGTTGATCATGTCGCCGCGATACGACGGGAGTCCGGCGCCATCGAGCTCCGCGCTGCGCGGCTTGGCGTACTGGCCGGCGAAGCGGCCGAGCTTGACGACCGGCATCTGCGTTCCGTAGGTCAGGACCACGGCCATCTGCAGAAGCGTTCGGATCGTGCCTCGCAGCCGCGCCTCGGTGTTGTCCAGGAAGGTCTCGGCACAATCGCCGCCCTGCAGCAGGAACGCCTCTCCCCGGGCGACGGCCGCCAGCCGTGCCTGCAGCACGTCGACCTCGGAGGCGACCGCGATCGGCGGCACGCCCTCCAGCACACCGACCACGCGCGCCGCCTGCTCGGCGTCCGGCCACGACGGCTGCTGGACTGCGGGGCGGCTCAGGGCGTCCTCCACAGCGGCCGCGAACGAAACCGGTAACTGCGCGATCCGGGCCTCAGTTGTGGCCTCGACGTCGACCGTCCAGCTCATGCCTGGCACTGTAGAAGCTCGCGAGGCGCCGTCATCCACCCGAGGGTCAGATCCGGTCGCGATCAGCCGTTGTTCACGGGTCCCAGGTATCCGGCGATAACCGCGGCCAGCTCCTCGGGATGGCTGAGTGCGGCGAGGTGACCGCCGGGCACGACGACGGGGTCGACGCCGAGTCGTTCGCGGGCGACGCGCTGCTGGAGCTCGAGCGGGAAGAACCGGTCATCGCGGCCGGCCACGACATGGACCGGGATCGGTGGCCAGGCGTCAAACGTGCAGACGTCGTCGAATCGCTCGTCCAGTTGCGACGCGGCGTGCTCCTGCATCTCGGCGACCAGATCCTCGGGGATGTCGTGCAAGAAGTACGTGCTCAGATCAAACTCGGGGCTGTAGCCCTCCCGCGCCGCCGCGGCCGTCCTGGCCTGCTCTGAGCCGACGTTGTCCCACCAGTCGCCCGGCGTCTCGCCGGGCCGTGGGATCATCGCGTTGACCAACACGACCCGGCGGGTCGGGACCCGCTGGCACACCAGCGGTGCGGTGAAGGCTCCCATCGACTGGGCGACCAGGGCAACGTCGGTTCGTCCATCGATTGCGTCGACGACAGCGTCAGCGTAGGCCGGCAGCCCCGTGCGACCGCTCGCCGACAGATCAACGGCAACCACGTCGTACCCCCGGCCGCGCAGCTCGCGCTCGACCAGATGCCAGTACCAGGCCAGGCCGCCGGCCCCGGGAATGAGTACGGCAGACGTCATCTCACTGGCCTCCGAGTCGTTGTCATCCGCCTGACCGTGTGCAGGCGGCTTATTCACTAGGACTCGACGGCTCCACGAACCTCATCGCCGACACCCGGCGCCTCGCCCCCCGGATTGCTACGCGGGATACGCCGCGACTTCGTGGTAGAGCCTGAGGACGATGTTCACCGTTCCAGGCAAGTGATCGAGCGTCTCGCGAACGGTGGTGAGTTGCTCAAGGCGCTGGCGGTCTTCGACGCTCTGCATCTCCACGAAGGCGGCAATCGACGATCGGTCGGCGCTCTGAAGCACCTTGGCGGATACAAAGCCGGGCGCTCCGGCGACCTCGCCGAACATCTTGTCGAGATGATCGGCAGCGAGGCCCTCCTGCGCCGGATCCACGTCCCAGATGTGGATGAGAATGGGGCTTTCCTTCATCGACGGACCTCAATTCTTGAGTTCGATGCCACGGACAAGGCGTCGTCGGTGAGGACCATACTTCCAATCGTGCCCGCCGCCGTCGGCGAAGCCCCCCAGCGACATCAGTCGACGGGGCGGCACCCGAGCCGCAGCCTGGTTCGCGAAGGCTGAGCCGCCGCCGCACCGATCAGCATCACTTTCTCCATCCTGGAGTCGCGTTCGGGCGCGGAGCGAAAGACTAGGGGTGTGAGTGACGGACTCATGCTCCTCGTAACCGGGGCCCTGCTGACCGGCGGCCTGGCCGTCTCGATGCTGGCCGGCCGTCTGCGCCTGCCGGGACTTGTGCTCGTGCTGGGGCTCGGCATGGCGATCGGCTCAGACGGATTCGGCTGGATCGCATTTGACAATTACGTGCTCGCGCGCAGGATCGGTGTCGTCGCGCTCGCGCTGATTCTCTTTGAGGGTGGCCTGGCCGCCGGCTGGGGAGAGATCCGTCCCGTCCTCAGCACAGCCTTGAGCCTGGCGGTGGTCGGGACCGTAGCGACGGCGTTGATTGCTGGACTGGCGGCGGCATGGCTGTTCAACTTGACGGTCACGCAGGGCCTGCTGCTGGGCTCGATCCTCGCATCGACCGACGGAGCGGCCGTCTTCGCCGTGCTCCGCGGCTCGACGCTCCGTCGTCGGCTTGCGCGCACGCTTGAGGGCGAGGCGGGTCTCAACGATCCGATTGCGGTGGTGCTCGTCCTCGGTTTCATGGCCTGGGCCACCGAGCCGCATTACGGGCTGATCGATCTCGTCGGCCTGTTCGCGCGCCAGCTCAGCATCGGTGCGGCGGTCGGCTCGGTGATCGCAGCGGCTGCCGTGTTCTTCCTGCGTCGGCTCCCGCTGCCGTCCGCCGGGCTGTATCCGGTCGCGTCGCTGGCATTTGCCGCGCTTGCCTATGGCGCCGCCGACGTGGCGCACGGCTCGGGATTCCTGGCGGTATATCTGACCGGGCTCGCGATCGGCAGCGCGCCGTCGCCCGCGCAGCGCACAATCGCAACCTTCCACGACGGGCTCGCGTGGGTCGCGCAGCTGGTGCTGTTCCTCGTGCTCGGCCTGCTGGTGTTCCCCGGCCAACTCGGATCGGTAGCCCTCAAAGGGACAGCGCTCGCGCTCATCGTGGCCGTGATCGCGCGACCGGTGGCCACGCTTCTGGCCACGAGCTTCGCCGGCTTCACGCCCCCGGAACGAGTCGTCCTCGGCTGGGCTGGGCTGCGTGGCGCGGTCCCGGTGGTGCTCGCCACGTTCCCGGTCATCGCGCACGTGCCGCACAGCATCGAGTTCTTCAACATCATCTTCTTCGCGGTCCTGGTGTCGACGATCGTGCAGGGCACGACCTTCCAAACCCTCGCCTCGCGACTCAAGGTCACCACCACCGAAGCAGCACTGCCCGTGCCGTTGATCGAATCCGGCGCGATCCGGCGCCTCGGCGCCGAGGTCGTGCAGTTCGTGGTCGAGCCACGGCACGCCGCTGCCGGACACCGCGTCCGCGAGCTGGGCTTGCCACGCGATGCGCTACTGAACGTCATCATCCGCGGCGACCAGGCGCTGCCGCCTCGGGGCTCGACTCGCATCGAGCCCGGCGATCACCTACACGTCCTCGTTCGCCAAGAGGTCGCGGTCGAGTTCCGGTCACTCCTTGACCGCTGGCGTCACGGTCCAGTCGGTCCGCCACCTCGCGCTCGGCGAACGCCTCGCGCCACGACGATCTTCACCACCCGACCCTGGCTACCCGAGGATGGTGATCCCGCCCATCCCACTCGCCTGGTGAACCTGCCGGTCGTCGAGCAGTTCCGCACCCGCCGCGACCAGCCGGGGGCACTCGTCGCCCTCGCCGACGGCCGATACGCCTACACCGGGCCCATAACCGCGGTCGGGTCGGCAGCTCAGCTGCAGGACGCGGCCCGCCGACGACTGCGCGCCGCTACCACCGACGGCGAACAAGCCTGGTGGCGGGAGGTCATCGGAGCGCTCGCTATGTCCTGACATCTCGCGCACGTGTTGCCCGTCTCGCGCTGGCGTTGGTGTTTGTACGCCGTAAAAGGTCGCCGAGCCCTAGTAAAGCGGCGGCCGGCGCGCAAACATGGATCGTCATGCGAGCGGAGGATGTTCGTCGCGTAATACGGGCAACGCTGGCCGCGGCGTACGGCGAGGGCCTTCTGAGTCACGGCACGCTGACGCATCGGCTTGATCAGCTGGAAGGGAATCGAGTCATTGAGCCTGACCGGCTGATCGGCGATCTCAACCTTCGCGAATCGCCGCGCTCCTTTCACCCACGGAGATGGCTCTCCGACCTGATCGGGAGGCTTTGGCCAGCGGCGACCCACACCGCCGATCCCGAGTCTGCATTGCTGGCGCTGGATTGGGACGGCACGACGGACACCCTGTTGCTCGGCAGACATCCCAGCTGCGAGGTCGTCATCGACGATCCGACGGTCTCTCGCCGCCACGCGCAGTTGCTGTTTACCGACGGCGTCTGGATTTTGCACGACCTCGGGTCGCTGAACGGCACCACCGTCAATGGAGTGCGGGTTACGCGCTGTCAGCTCCATGCGGGCGACCATCTCTGGCTTGGCGGGCAGCGGCTCGTCGTGGACTAGTGTCGGGGCATCAGTTCACCCGCAGGTGCGAGCGGACGGGCGGGCCCGGGGCGTAGTCGTCACCAAACGACGAACGCGTCGCTGCCGCTGTTCCGCGAGGGCAGCCGGACGGTGCGCAGCGCGAGCTGGCGCTGCCCCGGCCTCCACGTTGCCACGACGGTGCGCCAACCGCCTGGACCGTCGACTGCGGCCAGGATGACGAGCCGGCGGCCGGGTGCCCACTGCATGCTGGTGGCCTTGAGCGCGACCGCGGCGGCCATGTCCGGCAGGTGCCTGAACTGTGCGGTGACCGGATTCAGCAGCCAGGCGTCCATGACCTGAGTGGACGTCTGCCGGAAGGCCGGATCACCGAAGTCCAGAGCGATCAAGTGGCCGCCGGGCTCCCCCACCGCATCGTCAGTCGAGCCAATCCGGCTCGGCCAGCGCAGACGCCGAACGGCGCTCCCCCCGAGCTTGAGGAGCTTCAGCGGCGGCTGCGACCCGGCGCTGGTGAGCGCCCAGCCGCCGGCGATCCCCCACAACCACGATGCCGTCCGTAGCGTCCGGCCCGTGTCGGGGGCGATCACCCGCCGTCCGGTGACCAGGACCGCCGAGCCGGTGCCGACGGCGACCAGCCGCGAAGAGCAGCCCACCTGCCGCGGCCGGCGCAGCTCCTGCCCTCGCAGGGAGATCTCCGTCAGCGGGCAGCGGTGCGCTCGGGGAGGCCCGATCAGCCACAGGCCGTGCCCGTGATCGGCGGGCGCCACGACCGATCCCGTGCCGATCCGGATCGCCCGGGTGCTCCCGTGGCGCACCAGGTAGATCACGGGGGGTTTGCGGCCCGACCGGCCATCAGCCCACACCACGGCATCCCGTCCAACCGGCTGCACGGTCAGCACCGGGCCGCCGCGGATGTTCACTCCCGTGACCGCCGTGGCCCGCCCGGAGTCGACGTTGAGCACGAACGGCGGGTCGGCCGCCACGAGCAGCCGCAGCCCGGTTCGCCCGGTGAGCGGGGTTCCATGAAGCGGTCCTGGCGCCGCGGCCCGAGCGGGGGGTCGAGCCGCCTGCGGAGCCACGGTGGCCAGGGCGGCCCGTGCCGGCGCCACGTGGACGTCGACCGCTGCGCGATGGCCGTTCCACGCCAGCGCGAGCCTCCAGCATCCGGCCTGCGGCACGTCGACGTAGGACGGGTAGATCTCGCCGGGTCCGGAGTCCGCGGGCCGGGTGATCCGGACCGTCGGCGAGCGGCTGCCGGCTCGGCGCGCGGCGATGGTCAGCGGCATCCCGTCACGCGGCTCGCGGACCACCCACAGCACCTTGTTGGCGGGGTTGGCGGGGTGGCCGGCGCGCAGCGGATCGGCGAAGAAGAACGCGGCCGCCCGGCCGCCGGTGGCGAGCGAGTAGGGCACCGAGAAGCCGGAACTCGAGTCAGCCCACGCTCCGGCGGTCCACGCCGGCGGGGGCCCGTGGTGGATCGCGGCCGCCGCGCACCGGGCGCTTGGATTGGGGGAGCCGCCCGGCGCGGCCCCGCCGCAGGAGGCGAGCACCAGCACGATCCCCGCCGCAGCCCCGGCTGTCGTGCCTGCGCGCCAGCCCTTCCTCATGCTCGTACTACACCGGCCGAGCCCGAACGGTTCCCGCCGGCCGGGAACCGATCGGCGCCGCCGGGTGTATGCGGATGATGAGAGCTCGCCTGACATTCCTGGTCGCGTCGGGGGCTGCTTCTGGCCAGGGCTCCGTGTGGCCCGCGGTCCTCGACGGGGGTTGCGGTCGCGACGGCCGCCGGCGCCACGGTCATGCAGCGCGCTGCCCGCGGCCAGTCGTGCCTGAGCGGTGACCTGGCAGCCCGCCGAGGATGGTGCTGGCAGGCTCATCGATCGAGGACCCGACGACCGCCGGAGGAGCGCCACGACCGACGCTCGGCCGAGCGGTCGCCGTCGCGCGGTCATTGCGGTGACCGGCTTGGGGAGCCGTCGGTCTGGGCGAGCCGTACCCTCAGGTACCGCAGAATCCCGACCGTTGACGATCGCTCGCACCGCTCGCCCTCGGCCAGCAATGCCAGCCGATGAGAGGCGCTCGCGGCAAAGTACTCCCGGACGTCGCCCACCGTCGCCGAACTCGGGAGCGTCGAGATCCGGCGATGCATCACGTCGCCGGCAGTGAGACCGTCGACTTCATCCAACGTGCTCATGGGCGGATGCTGCCAGAACCATTGGCCGACGCCAAGACCTGAAGGAGGCTCGGCGGCGAGAGTCAGGGGCGGTCGTGTCGGTGTAGGCTGCCGCCAGTCCCTGCGCGATCTTGGAGGAGCGATGGCACGAACCCCACAGGAAGTCTTCGAGCATCACGGCGAGGCGCTGATGGCCGGCGATCTTGACGGAATCGTCAGCGACTATGCGGACGACGCCGTGTTCATCACCCCTGGGGGTGTGCTCCGTGGAAAGGACGGAGTTCGGCAGGGATTCGTCAAGCTGCTCGACGATCTCCCCGACGCCGAGTGGGAGCTGCCGACGGTGCTCTTCGAGGAGGACGTCCTGCTGCTGGAGTGGAAGGCCGAGTCCGCGAAGTCCAAGGCCGACGACGGGATCGATACGTTCGTCTTCCGCGACGGACTGATCCGAGTTCAGACGGTCCGGTACACGCTCGTCTCAAAGGCCTGAGTCAGACCCCCCCAGGTGCGCATCCTGCTCGCCCGGCACGGCGAGACCGCGGACAACGCCAACGGGTTGATCCTCGGACGGCGCGATCCGCCGCTCTCAGCGGCCGGATGGGAGCAGGCTGAGGCCCTGGCCGCCGGCGCGCAACGCGGCGGCGTGGTCGCCGTCTGGACCTCGCCGCTGGCCAGGGCCCGGCAGACGGCGTCGGTCGTGGCCGGGGCGGTCGGCTGCGACGCGATCATCCTGGACGACCTGATCGAGTCCGATCGCGGAACCTGGGAGGGGCAGTCAGTCGCACAGCTCCGGCGCGCGTCGCCGCGAGCTTCTCGCCGCGTTCGAGACGAGGCGATCCGGCGTTCGCCTTCCCGGGGGGCGAGTCGTTGCTCGACCAGGTGCAGCGGACCCGCCGGGCGCTCACCGAGGTTGTCGCCGGCGCCGCCCCGGCGCTGGTCGTCGCGCATGCCGGCACGATCCGCGCAGCGTTGCTCGCGATCAACCGCCACCTCCCGGCAGAGCGTGAACTCGCCCACGGCGAGATCGTCGAGTTGATGTGGAGGGTCGAGGCGGCGAGGCCGGTCCCGGCTGACCTCCAGGCGTCAGAAGATGCGGACCGCCACATCGGCGGGCGCGTCGAACAGCTTGTTGAGCTCGTCGTCGAGCTTGACCAGCGTCAGCGAGGCGCCGGCCATGTCAAGCGAGGTGCAGTACTCGCCGACGTAGCTGCGCGTGACATTGATGCCCCGCTCGGCGAGCTGCTGCTGGGCCCGGCCATAGAGGATGTAGAGCTCGGAGATCGGCGTGCCGCCGAGGCCGTTGATCATCAGCGCGACGTCGTCGCCCGACGAGTAGGGCAGATCCGACACGACGGCCTCGAGGAGCTCGTCGACGATGTCGTTGGCATTGGAGAGCTTCTCACGCCGGCGGCCCGGTTCGCCATGAATCCCGACGCCCATCTCCATCTCGTCGTCGCCGAGGTCGAACAGCGGCGAGCCCTTCGCGGGCGGGGTGCAGGAGGTCAGTGCCATCCCCATCGTGCGGGTGACGGCGTTCACGCGCTCGCCCAGCTTGACGAGATCCTCCAGCTCGGCGCCGTTCTCCGAGGCCGCGCCGACCGCCTTGATCACGAAGAAGTTGCCCGCAACCCCGCGGCGCCCGACGGTGTAGGTCGAGTCCTTGACCGCAACATCGTCGTCGACGACGACGGTCGCGACCTTGATGCCATCCACCTCGGACAGCTCGCGTCCCATATCGAACGCCATTTTGTCGCCGGTGTAGTTGTTGATGATGTGCAGAACGCCCTTCGCGCTCTTCATGCGCTTCGTCGTCTCATAGACGTAGTCCGACGGCGGGGCGGCGAACACATCTCCGGGACAGGCCGCATCGAGCATGCCCTTGCCCACCACCATCACGTGCGCGGGCTCATGACCGGAGCCGGAGCCCTGGACGATCGACACCTTGTCGTCGCGCGGCGCGTCGGTTCGCATGATCAGGTTGTACTCCGGGACGTATTTGAGCTTGCCCGGGTTGGCGGCCTCGATGCCGGTCAACATCTCCGCGACGAACTGCTGGGGGTCGTTGACGAACTTCTTCACTGTCTCTCCTCTCGTGGTGTCAGCCTTACTGAGCCGTCTCAAGCCCGGCCGTCGGCACGGCCTTGCTCACGGCTTCGAACATCACCGCAATCCCGATCGCTCCGGCGTCCGCGGAGTCACGACTGCGCTCGCCGGTGTAGGAGGCCCTCCCCCGCTGGGCGAGCATGCCCTTGGTCGCCTCGGCGCTCGTGCGCGCCGTCGCCGCCGCGCGTTCGAGCGCCGGCCCGGCTCCGGCCGAAAGAGCGGATTCGAGCTCGTCGACGGCGGGAACGAGCGCGTCGAGCAGCGTCTTGTCGCCGAGGTCGGCGCTGCCGCGCTGCTTGATCCCCTCGATCGCGGCCCGCAGCGCGGCGATGACCTGGTCGGCGCTGGGTGCGGCGATGTCGTTCAGCGCGCCGCCGGCGCGCAGGAACGCGGTGCCCCAGATCGGGCCCGAAGTGCCGCCGATCCGCTTGCTCAGAACCATCGCGGTCTTCTTCAGCAGCCCGGCCACGTCGCTGTACTCCATCGTTTCCCAGTCAGACAGGACGACCTCGAAGCCCCGCGCCAGCGAATAGCCAAAGTCGCCGTCGCCGACGACGGCGTCGAGCTCGCAGAAGTACTTCTCGTTGTCGACCGCGGTCTGGGCGATCACGCGGACGATCACCTCAGCCTGCCGCAACGCAGCCTCGCTCATACGGCCTCCTTGTCGGGTAGGGGTAGGGTTCGGCAGGCCTCGAGATCGGCGAGCGTCACCTGCTCGCCGGGTTGTGCGCCGCCACGGTTGGCCAGCACGGTCAGCGGCTCGCCGGGGTCGCCGAGGCTCGTCACCACCAGCACCGCCTCGCTCATGTCCTCCTCGGTCGTGTAGCTCGACACGGTCACCACGCACCGCAGGCCCGCCGCCACGGCGGCCAGCAGGCCGTTGCGCGAGTCCTCGATCACGATCGCGTCTGCGGGACCGAGCTGGAGTCGCTCCAGCGCCAGCTCGTAGATCGCCGGGTCGGGCTTCTTGGCGGGGACGACATCTCCGGCGAAGACCGCGAACCTCGCCGCGTTGGCTTCGCCGACGGCGTGCTGCAGCACCGCCCTGACCGATTCCTCGGCCGAGGTCGAGGCCACCGCCAGCGTCCAGTCAGCCCGGAGTGCCTCGTCGACGATCCGGGCGATGCCGGGGCGCGGTGCCAGCCGCCCCGCCTGGACGATCGCCTTGTACTTCGCCGTCTTGCGCCGATGCCAGTCGGCGAGCAGCGCTGTCTGGCCCTCCGCGTCGGCCGGCAGATGGTTGGCGGTGACGAATTCGTCGGTCAGCAGCGAGGCCATCCGCTCCTTGCCGCCGCCGATCCGCAGCTTGACACCGTACTCCGCCTCCGACCACTGGACCGGCAGTCCAAGCTCCGCGAACGTCTCGTTGAAGGCAGGGCGATGACCGTCACGTTCGGTGTCGGCGAGCACGCCGTCACAATCGAAGATCAGCGCGGGCACGTGCTCAGCGGGCCGTGGCGGACAGCGAGCGAGCACGGCCCGCTGAGCCGAACATGCGGATGTGATGCTCGGCCATCTCCTTGACGGCCTGCCTGACATGGCGGAGCATTGCCGGGGGATCGTGCTTGTCGGGATTCGCGGTCAGATATTCGCGGTGAGCGTCGACGAACGCGATCTTCAGCGCGGTGGAGATGTTGACCTTGGCGCAGCCGCGAGAGATGAGGTCGCTGAACTGCTGCTCGCTCAGTCCGGTGCCACCGTGCAGAACCATCGGGATCGGGTGAAGCTCGACCACCTCGGTGACCCGCTCGGGCCGGAGCTCGGGAGCGCGCTTGTAGAGGCCATGCGCCGTTCCGATCGCGGGGGCGAAGCAGTACACGCCGGTCTCCTCGATGAATTGCGCGGAGACCTGCGCCGGATGGACCACCACGGCGTCGTCGGACCCGATCCCGTCCTCGACGCCGAGGACGCTCTCGATCTCTCCCTCCACCTGGGCGCCATGAGCGTCCGCCTCGGCGACGACCTCGATCGTCTGACGCGTGTTCTCGGCCACGTCCAGCGCCGAGCCGTCGAACAGCACCGAATTCCAGCCCGCTTCCAGACAGGTCGTGATCCACTCCCGGTCAGGGCAATGGTCCAGATGCAGCGACACCGGCACAGGAACGTCATCGGCGCGTGCGCGCCACATGCTGTACAGCGGCCGGGCGCCGATCGACTTCACGGTCTTGACCGAGGTCTGAACGATCAACGGGGAGTCGAGCTCGGTGGCGGCCGCGAGGACAGCCTCGAGGCTGAGGTCGTCGACGATGTTGATCGCCGCCACGCCGTATCGATCGGCGAACGCCGCGTCCAGAATCTGACGGATCGGCACAACCGGCATTCCAACCTCCCTCGGTCCCCATCAGCACGAGCCAGCGGGGCGGCCCCGAACGACCGGAACGAAGTCCCGGGGCGCGAGCCTACATCGCAACGGCTGAGGACTCAAGTATCTCGGCTGACTACACCGCCCAGCGTCGCGATGGCAGAATGCGCGACCGTCACGTTGCGGTCGCGGCGCCGATCCCGGCTCACATCGCGCACCCGTCGAAGAGAGGAGTAGTCGATGAGTGTTGCCGTCCAGATTCGTCGGATCGCGCGGCGCGGATGGCTGGAGGCGCGCGGGCTGCGAGCCGCTGTGCGCGCCGGCATGCTCGGCCTCGAGTCCCCCCAGACGCTCCGCGATATCGCCGGTGCCGTGCGCCGCTACGGCGCGTTCGGGTCTGCCTCGCGGATCGCAGCGCTGCGCCATGGCGATCTCCCGGCGATCGTCGACGACCGCGGCGAGCTGACGTTCAACGGGTTGGATGAACGCGTCAACCGGCTCGCCAACGCACTGAGCGCGAGGGGGCTCGGGCCGGGATCGAGCGTCGGAGTGCTGTGTCGCAATCACCGCCAGTTGCTGATCGTCGGGTTTGCGGTTGCGCGGGCCGGTCTGAACGTGATCATGCTCAACACCTCCTTCTCGGCGCGCCAATGCGCCGAGGTTGCTCAACGCGAGGGCGTTGATTTGCTCGTCTACGACACCGAGCTCGCTGATGCGGTCAGCGACGTGCAGGCGCCGCTTGGGAAGCTCGCGGTCGCAATCGACGATCCCGACGCCGATGAGCTTGATCTCCTGATCGCCGAGGGGGCCGCCACGCTGCCGCCTGCACCAACCAGCGCCGGTCGGA
Source organism: uncultured Solirubrobacteraceae bacterium (assembly GCA_963831015.1). Taxonomy (GTDB): domain Bacteria; phylum Actinomycetota; class Thermoleophilia; order Solirubrobacterales; family Solirubrobacteraceae; genus Palsa-465. Next base: position 65,126 of record CAWHOM010000003.1, read on the forward strand.
TCGTGATCCTGACCAGCGGCACCACGGGCACCCCAAAGGGCGCGCCGCGCGAGGATCCGCGAGGGTTCGTCGGAGTCGGAGCGATGCTGGAGCGGATGCCGATGCGCGCACGCGAGGCGACCGTGGTCGCGCCGCCGCTGTTTCACGGCACCGGGCTGCTGATCGCGCTGCTGTCGATCGGGCTGGGCTCAAAGCTGGTCCTGCGGCGTCGCTTCGACGCGATCCAGTTGCTCGACGACATCGCGACGCACCACGCGACCGCCGTATGCGTCGTGCCGATCATGCTCCAACGGATCCTCGCGCTCGACCACGACGAGATCCGTCGGCGCGACCTATCGTCGCTGCGCATCGTCTTCTCCGCCGGATCACAGCTGCCCGCGGAGGTCGCGATCAGCACAATGGACGCGCTCGGCGAGGTCATCTACAACCTGTACGGATCCACGGAAGTCGCGCTCGCCACCATGACGACCCCCGAGGACGTGCGGGCCGTGCCGACATCCGTTGGCAGACCGCTGCTCGGGTCGCGGGTCCAAGTCCTCGACGACCACGGCCGAGCCCTCCCCCAGGGCCGAACCGGGAGGATCTTCGTCGGTACGCTCTCGCCCTTCGAGGGATATACCGGCGGTGGCGGCAAGGAGATCATCGACGGCATGCTCTCCACTGGCGATGTTGGGCACTTCGACGCAGCCGGCCGGCTGTTCATCGACGGCCGCGACGACGAGATGATCATCTCCGGCGGCGAGAACGTGTTCCCACGCGAGGTCGAGGAACTGCTCCTCACGCACCCAGCGATCTCGGACGCAGCGGTCATCGGGGTCGAGGACCCGGAGTTCGGCCAGCGCTTGCGAGCGTTCGTCGTATTACGCGACCATCAACCGCTATCCGCCGAGGAGCTGCAGGCGTTTGTGAAGGAGAACCTCGCGCGATACAAGGTGCCACGAGACGTCGCCTTTCTCAACGATCTGCCACGCAACCCAACTGGCAAGATCCTCAAGCGCGAACTGGCACAGCTCGGCGTCTGAGTCGTGATCGTCTCCCCGGCGCTGACAGACCGCCGCCGGCCGGCTATCTCGAAGATCAGCGTTCCGCTGAGGACCTCCGCCCCACTCTCCTGTCGCGGATGAACGTGGGCTGGCTCTTTGACGCCACTGGCCTGCGGGGTGCGGCGCCGGGCGCCGGGGATCCCGTCCCACGCGTCGTCGCCGCCGGGTGAGGACTCACCGGGCTCGCAGCGCACTCCAGCGGCGTGGCGACCGAGCCGCGACTGCCGTCGAGGCCTCCGAGAGGACCTCGCGTCTCCCGGGTGTCACCATATGTGCAGCGCGACAAGAGACCATGACGAGGAGGAGTAGAGAAATGGCTGCAACCGAGAAGGCGATCCTGGCGGGCGGGTGCTTCTGGGGTGTCGAGGATCTGGTCCGCAAGCTCGATGGCGTGCACGACACGCGCGTCGGCTACACCGGCGGCGACACGCCCAACGCGACCTACCGCAACCACGGCTCGCACGCCGAGGCGATCGAGATCCTGTTTGACCCGGAGCGCATCTCCTACCGGGACCTGCTGGAGTTCTTCTTTCAGATTCACGACCCGACCACGAAGAACCGCCAGGGCAACGACGTCGGGGCGAGCTATCGCTCGGCGATCTACTACGTCGACGACGAGCAGCGCCGCACCGCAGAGGACACGATCGCCGATGTCGACGCCTCCGGCCTGTGGCCGGGCAAGGTCGTCACCGAGGTGGCGCCCGCCGGACCGTTCTGGGAGGCAGAGCCCGAGCACCAGGACTACCTCGAGCGCTACCCCAACGGGTACACCTGCCACTTCGTCCGTCCCGGCTGGAAACTGCCGCGGCGCGCGCACGTCTGAGAAGGCTCCAACAAACACCGCTACCTGACGTCGAGGCACTGCGCTACGAAAGGTTTCAGCCGCCGGCCGGGGCGCGTTCGGTGAGCAGCTGCGTGTGGAGCTGGAGCGTCTCGTCGCGGATCCAGTCGGCGTCTTCGTCGGGCAGGAATCCGCGGCGGGCGGTGAACAGCGGTCCTTGGCTGGCACCCCAGGCGCGATGCCAGTGGTCTTGAGCGAGCGCCGATTCTGCTGCTCACCCGGTCATCTTCACCGGACGTCCCGTCGGAGGTAGGCCGAACAGATCCATGCTTCCGGTGTTTGTCCCGGTCATGGTCCAACGACCAGCGACGTACTCGCCGTCTGACACGACGAGGTCGGGAACGAATCGCAGATCCGGGGTGGGTCTCAGCCGCACCGCGCGCACGCTGCCCAGCCAGCTCAAGCGCGCGGCGACGCGGTCAGGGCGCGACAGCCCGGGGTCCCACTTCGGTCCCCCGGGCTGTCTTGCGCTCACGGGGTAACGCTTGTCGCTGGCGCGCAGATCACGTAGACATGGAATGTCGCGGCAGTCGCGCCGGTGTTGTTCATGAATGCGGTCCACCCGTCGGCATGCCCAGTCGCTGGGTCAAACAGGGGGAATGACGCATTGGCGCTCTGAGTTGTCGTACTGCCCGAGATCCCGCCGCCGGTCGCAAATTCACCGGCTGGACAGCTGACGTTTCCTCCGGTCTGCACTCCCGCCGGGTTAGCGATCGCAGCGGACGTGACCGAGTCGAGCTTGACCGGTCCAGCAGGGCCGGTCGCCCCGGTCGCTCCAGTCGTGCCGCGCGACCCAGCGGCGCCAGTCGCCCCCCGCGGTCCGACCTTGCTCCAGCTGATCTTCCGATCCCCACCTTGGCACTTGGACTTGATGTAGAGATCGCCGTTAGCCCTGTGAACGCAGGCATTGACCGAGCCGCCGCCACCTGCGGCGATCGCGTAGCCACCACCGCCGATCAACAGCCCGACGATTCCAGCAGCGATCGCAGGCGTTGCGCGGATGGCCGATAGTCGCTTCATGTGGTCCCCTCGTTTCGTAAGACGGCGCGGTCATCGCGACCGCAGCCCGTCCGCGAACCTACACCTGCGCAACCCCTTCAGGCAAAAGAATGTGGCTTTTCGTGCTTATTGGTGCGCGGCTTCGCCCCTGCGGCGACACCAGATGGCGAGAGAGGATCGACCAACGGACGCGGCCTCAGACCCGAGGCGTCTGCGCGGAGATGCCCCGAAAGCTGATCAGCAGCGCACAAGGCCGGCACCGCTGAGTCTTCCGGCGTGCCGCTTGGCAACGCTGAGCGCGCCGGATAACCTTGGCGGGAACTGGGGCGCGGGCCATCCGGATTCGAATCCGGTTGAGATCGCGATCGGGACCGAGAGTGGGTGCGTCGTAGTGGGCAACCTCGAGACGGGGCTTACAAGCGGCAGCGTCGTCGGGGGCTATCGCATCGAGTCGTTCGTGGCCCGGGGTGGAATGGGCGTGATCTACAAGGCGACCCAGCTGGCATTGGATCGAACCGTCGCGCTGAAGCTGGTCGCGCCGGAACTGGTCAATGACGAGGCGTTTCGAGAGCGCTTCAAGCGTGAGTCGCAGCTGGCGGCGTCGCTTGACCACCCCAACATCCTGCCGGTCTATGAGGCGGGTGAGATCAAGGGGCAGTTGTTTCTCGCGATGCGCTTCGTGATAGGCACCGATCTCGACAGCCTGATCCAGCGCGGCGGTGCTCTGGCACCGGGGCGAGCGGTCGCCATCGTGGCGCAGGTGGCGGGCGCGCTTGATGCCGCCCACAGCCGCGGGCTCGTACATCGCGACGTCAAGCCCGGAAATATCCTGATCGCCACGGAATACGGCGAGGAGCGCGCTTATCTAACCGACTTCGGGTTAACCAAGAGCGTCGCCACCGGCGCCCACCTGACCAGAACCGGCTACGTGGTCGGAACGCTTGACTACGTGGCGCCGGAGCAAGTCCAGGGCGAATCCGTCGACGGCCGCGCCGACACATACGCCCTGGCCTGCGTGCTCTATCGGGCGGTCACCGGGCATCTACCGTTCGATCGGCCCGGCGACGTGGCAAAGATGTGGGCTCACCTCAAGGACCCACCGCCGTCGGCAGCGGCGCAGTCTCCGGCGGTATCAGCTGAGCTCGACGCTGTCATCCGCCGCGGGATGGCCAAACGGCCCGAGGAGCGCTACGAGACCTCGGGCGAGCTCGGACGTGCGGCGCGCGGCGCCGCCGGCGCTGCCGCCGAGGCCACTTCGGTCGCGCGGACGGAGCTCGATGTCGCAAAGATCGATGCAGCGGGCGCCGATCGCTCGCCCGGTGCGCCGGCGCAACCACCCCAGGGTGACCCCGCCGTGGTCGGCCCCCCGTCGACACCGAAATGGTTCGGCGGTCGAGCTGCCGCACTCGCGGGCACGGCGGCTGTGCTGATCGTAGGAGCGATCGTCGCGATTGTGGCAAGCAGCGGCGGCGGCACCAAGACGCCCACGACGACCTCTTCGGCTGCCCTGACAACGACGAGCGCGACCGTCGCCGCACCGCTGAGGACCGCGAGCGCGTCATCGTCGACGACGAGCACGTCGCCGGCTGATGCTCAGGCCGCTGCCTACCATGCACGCGTCGCGCAGATCATCCCGCGCATGAAGAGGGTGTTTCGCCGGTTCCCGCGGGGCAAGGACTTCGGCAAGGCGATCTTCACTCGGACCGCGTTCTCGGTCGCTGCCGGCTTGCGGGGGATCGCTGACAATCTCGACGCACTCTCGCCTCCCCCGGGCGCCCTCGTACGCCACGAAGCGCTGGTGACCCACCTACACGAGATGGAGCAGGCCTTCCGGTCTCTCGGCGCTGACAGCGACAACCGAGACTTCGCCTCAGCACGGAGGGATCTCGACAAGAGCCGGGTCGCGCTCAAGCGGGTCAACGCCAGCGTGCGGCACGTGCTCGTCGGCAGATAGCGTTCCGAGCGGACTCGGCCGACACCGGCCTGAGGCCCGCGACTGACGTCAGCCGATCCGCACGCTCGCGAGCAGGGGAACGAAGTCTCGACGGTCTACCTGATCGAGGTTGGCGGCGTTGCTTGTGATGCAGTCGAAGATGTACACGTCTCGGCCTTTGAAGAAGAACCCGAGATGGGCTCCCTGCCCGTCCGCGATCCGGATCAGAGCGACGCCGGTGATGTTCGCGGCCTGTTCGGCCTGGATCGCATGGAGCACGTAGTGCCTGGCCTGACGGGCAGCCAGCGCCGAGCGGCCGCGCACGAATGCGAACTGCGACTCCTGGGAGCCGCTGGCCGGGGCGACGCCGCGCTCGATCTCAAGCGCGCAGCGCGTCTCGCCGGCTCCGGAGGTGGTCCCGAAGTCTGCCGGTGAGCCCTTGAGCGTCAGCGCGCTCCAGCTCGCCGGGTAGGAGAAGCTAACCCCGAGCCTTGAGCTCGCATAGGTCTTGGTCGTCGGTGCTCGCGGTGGGGTGGTCTTCCTAGCGTTCGTTGGCACTGCCGGGTGGTGGCCGTTGGAGCCGAAGACGCCGCCGATGGCGAGGGCCGCGATCACGATCGCGGCCAGTGCCGCGCCCGCGACCGCGGCGGCCCGTCCGCTCACCCGGGGACCTGTGCCGGGAGTCGCGGGCGCGGCGGATCGGGGTGCCGCTTGGCCGGTAGCAACGCTGCGCTCGAGCACGGTCGCGCGTTGGCCCTCGGCGGCCGCGATCGCCGCTCGCCCGAGGTCGCCGGCCGAGGGATAGCGCTCATCCGGATCCTTGGCCATCGCCCGGGCGATGATCGTGTCGACCTGCGCTGGCAGGCCCGGCACCAGCTCGCGGATGGCTCGCGGCTGCTCGGAGAGGTGCGCGAACATGATCGCGGCCTCATGCTGGTGCGGAAACGGGACGCTCCCGGTGAGCATGTGGTACAGAACGCATCCCGTCGCGTAGACGTCCGTGCGGGCGTCCACGGGGCGTCCCTCGAGCTGCTCCGGCGCCGCGTAGTCAAGCGTTCCGACGAACATCCCAGCACGTGTCTGACCACCGCCGGCGGCGAGCTTCGCGAGGCCGAAGTCCGTGAGATAGACGTGGTCTCGCCCGCTCTCTCGTGCGATCAGCACGTTGGCAGGCTTGATGTCGCGGTGAACCAGGCCGCGCTCGTGGGCGGCGTCGAGCGCCGCAGTCAGCTGAGCGAGGATATCGACCGCGCGCGGCAGCGCCAGCCGGCCCGCCGACTCGATCAGCGAGCGCAGGTCGGTGCCCTCCACGTAGCGCATCACGATGTACAGGAGCCCCGACTCCTCGCTGACTTCGTAGACCGGAATCACGTTCGAGTGCTCGATCGACGCGGCGATCTCGGATTCGTGGGCGAACCGTTCCCGGAACTCACGATCACCCGCAAGCTGCGGGGAGATCACCTTGAGGGCAACGATCCGAGACGGCCTCAGCTGGCGCGCGCGGTACACGACTCCCATGCCTCCCTGACCGGCGACGCCCTCGATCAGGTAGCCGGCGAACCGCGTGCCTTGTGCCAGCTGCCCGGCCAGGTTGTCGACGACCGTGGGGTCGGCTGGCGTGGCGTCGCCTCCCGAACCGTCGGCCACGGTGGCGTCCTCGCGGCGGGGGTCGTGAGCTTCCACCGCTCTAGAACGGGCAGGCGTGCCCGGTTCGGGCGCGCAGGAAGCTCGCGTAATCCTGCGCCAGGTTGAACACGTCCGGGCTGCCGAGGCCGGTCGCGAAGTTCCAGCCCGGGGTGGCCGGGTAATAGCCATTGTTGCCGAGCCTGACCTGGTGGAAGGCCCGCACCGGCTGTGGCTTTGCCGCCATGTCGTACAGGATCGGCGCCGCGAAGCACCGCGCAAGCGAACCGACCCCGTGCGCGGCGGCGTACTGCTGCACGAGCACCATCGAAGCCGCCCAGAACGGGGTGGCGGCGCTCGTGCCGCCCACCGGGCCCGGGCAGCGGGGCGCCGACGCGCCGGGGTCCGTCCAGCAGACGAGGAAACCCGTGTTCTGGTCGGCAGGACCGGCGACGTCCGGGACCTGCCGCGTGCCCCGCGGGTTCAGCGCTTGCTCGCTTACGCCCGGTCCCTGCTGCCAGGAAGGCCGGGGCTCGGAGTCTGATACCCCGCCCCCTCCCCCGCCTCGCTGCAATGGATTGGCCCAGGCGGATTCAGTCAGGTAGCCGCCGTCCTTGCGCACCTCCAGCCGAGTGCCGCCGACCGATACGACGTAGGGGCTGCTGCCCGGCGTCAGGACCGCAAGGCCAAGGTATGCCGCCGACAGCTTGGTTGCCGGCTGGATCTGAGCAGCTCGCAGGCAGCCATAGGCTCCGGTGTCGCCGCTCGCCACGAATACCGTCACGTTGCTGGCCTCGAGCGCCTTCAGCGAGTTGTCCATCAGTTGCTGATCGCCGGGGGTCTCGCGGGCAACTGCGCTCTCGCACTTGCCGTAGCTGGTGCTCACCACGTGTGCCTGACCGTCCTGCTCGATCTGGTTGTAGATGTCGGCAAGTGAGTGTCCCCAGCTCACGGGCGGGCCGCCATTGGATCCATCGGGACCCTGGTAGTCGATGATGTGCGCCTCGGGAAGCAGGCCGAGGATCACCTGCATGTCGAGGTCGACCTCGACGTCAGAGCCTCGCCGGGGGTCATAGCGGCTACCTCCGTCGACCTGCTTGACCTCGATCTGGTGTGACGCGACCCCGGTGTGTGCCTCGTACGCCTGTAAGTCGGCCGGGTTGATCGCCCCGCCGGGCGTCGCGATCGCAATCGTCTGTCCCTGCCCGCGGATCCCAGCCCCATACAGCGGGGAGATGTCGAAGGCCTTGGCCGTCACAGCTGGGGTCAGGCCACTGCTCGGGATGTCGGCGGATGGGATCGGCTGGTCGGAGAGATCACCAAGGCCCGTGATGAATGGCGCCAGCGACACGGGAATCTGCGGCGGTCCGGCCGGAGCGAAATATCCGCGGCCGTCGGGCAGGCGGTAGCGATTGAAACGAAGCGAGAACACTCGGTCGGCGACCGACACGCTGGACCGGACCAGCATCGCCGTGCGCTGCGGATAGAGACGGTCGACCGTGATCCCGAGCCGATCCAGCACAGCGCGCAGCCGGGCCAGCTGGGAGTCGCTCTGACCGAACCGAGTACCAAATGCCGACGCGTTCAGCGCGCCTCGCGCCGCGGGTGGACGCACATGCTGGAGGTAACGCTCCAGCGCGCGGTCGCGAAGACGCAGGTTGAGCGCAAAGCGGATGGTTCCGTTTGCCAGCGGCCCCACGGGCCGTGCCTCGCCGGCAAGCGCCGCCGGCGGCGCCGGGCGTCCGCCGTGCGACCCGAAAGCCAGGCCCGCACCCGCGGCAGCGGCGAGTGCCGCGACGATCACGACCGCTCGGTTCCGTCGGCTCCACGCGATCACGTTGCACCGTCGTTCGGAAAGCGGACGGTTCCCAGGATCTGGTCCCCGAAGCTGTCGAGGGCAGTGTCGGGATTTGACACCTGGGTTTGTCCGCGCTGAATCGGATACAGCAGCCCCATCGCGATTGTGACGCCTCCCGACTCGGCGGACAGGACCGCGAACTTCACGAGCTGTCCCGGACCCTGCGGCGTGCGGATGTCACCCTCGATCGCCTCCCCGACTGCGGGGTGAAAGCCGAGGACCGGCCTCACGAAGAACTGGTCGGAGCTGGGTGCGCTGACCGCACCGACCAGGTTCGACTGCGCCGGGCCGAGCAGACTCTGGACCGCCGACCGAGGGGACATCTCGCTCGACCGGTAGCCGCGGATCACGACGACGATCAGCTTGCTGTTAGCGCTCGCGCCGATTCGCTGGTCATAGGTGCCGCTCTCGCGAAGGTCCAGTGAGTTCGTGCCGGCGCTCGCCCGCGACACGACCGTCGAGTGTGGGTCGTACTCCACCCGCCACCCGAGCGCACCGGTGAAGACCGACATCGCATGGAGCGGCGGGGCGGTCAGGGGCGGCTGGCAGATGAAGCCCGACGGGCAGGAGCGGGTTCCGAGCGGACCGAGAAGCGCCACCGCGGCGACAGAAATGGCAGCCGCGGCCGCGAACACTGCGGCAAAGACACCCACGAGACGGCCTCGCCGGGTGGAGATCCTCCCGCTCGCGGCGCCTTGCGGCACGAACTGGCCCGACGATGGGACACCCACGGCCGGGGCCGGGATTGCGGCGGCCGGCATCGCAGCGGCCGGGGGCGGGGGCGCTGGCGATGCGGCGGCCTGATCGTCGACGTGCTCTGGCTCGTCGGTCACCGGTGCCCGTGGCAGCCCGCGCGGTTCGAGCTTGCTCGAACCGACGGCAATCTCGTCTCCATCCTTGAGCGGCTGCACGTGACGAATCGCCACGCGGTTGACCATCGTCCCGTTGGAGGACCCGGTGTCCTCAATGAAGAACACACCACCCGGACCACGGGCGATCCGCGCGTGGTGGCGCGATAGCCGACGGTCGCCACCCAGCGCCCCCGGCTCACCGAAGCCGCGGCCGATCAGCAGTTCCTCGCCGAGTGGAATCTCCTCGCCCTGCTTGGGCCCTTCGGCGACGACCACCACGGGCGTGGGTGCAGCGGCGTCGGCGACGGTCCGCTGCAAGGCCCCCGCCTCCGTGTCGAATGTGGTGGGTGCCGAGCCGATGGGCAGTTCGATCTCGAATGTCGAGCGACCGACGCGAAGCACATCACCGTTCGCGCAGACCCGCGCCTCGCTGAGCTGCTGCTGATTGATCCACGTGCCGTTCGTCGACCCGAGGTCTTCTACGACTGCGCGGCCGGACTCATCGAGGAACACCCGCGCGTGGCGTCGCGACAGCCGCTCGTCTCCGCCAAGCCGGCCCGGATCGGGCTCCTCGCGCCCGAAGAGCAGCTCAGAATCGATCGTGATCGTCTCGCCGGCACACGGACCCCCGGTGCACCGCAGCACTATGCCCACTTATGCGCCCCAGTTCGTCGCTTCGATTGTGCCGCGATCGCAGACTACACAGTCGGGCCGGATGAAGATGGCGGTGCGGCAGACATCGAGGCGCGGCTGCCAGGGAGCGCCGCGAGTGCGATCCCACAGTTCTCACAGAAGGATCCGCGCCGGGTCCTGTGACCGCAGTTGGCGCATGTGATGATCGGTGCGTCTTCGATCAGCAGTGCCTCTTCGAGCAGCCCCACGTGGATCACCTGCCGTAGCCACAGGAGAGCGAGCACTGCCAACGCGGCGACAATCGCCAGCGCCAGGCCGCTCGGCAGCGTGATCTGGACCACTGCCGAGATGACGAGCAGTAGCCCGCCGAGCGGAATCGCCACGTAAGGCGATCCGAGCCGGCCGAGCGCGCTGCGGTCGCGGATCGGAGCGCGCAGCTTTAGCCAGACGGCGCCGGCAGTCGCCGCCATCGATGCCAGCGACACGAGCGGAAGCGCGATTGCGATCAGCGCGAGCTGCACCAGCCACGGAACAGTCGAACCGGGCGGACGCAGCCCGTGGCTGAGCGCCGAGAGCGCCTGCACGATCACCTCCGCGCCGATGAAAGACGACGCGCTCGCGGCGGCGAACGTCGCCCCGTCGAGCACGGTTGAGTACCGCGGATATCTGAGCATCGCCAGTGGCCCGGCCAGGATCAGAACGACGCTGAGCAGCGGAATCAGGATCCCGCGGCTCGCGACGAGGCTGCCGTCGCCGACGACGAACACGTCGCTGCCGGAGGGCGGAAGGCTCTTGGCGATGAGCGCGGTTACGGCGCCCGCGGCAACGCCCCACCCGACCGTTGCACCGATCACGGGCAGCGACTGCTGCTCGAACACGTTGACGTCGAGCATGTAGAGCACGACCAGTACCGGCAGCAACACGGCGGCCGCGATCAGCGCCACCGGATAGAGCTTCGCGAGCCCGAGCACGAGCACGGTGGCCAGGCCGAATCCCAGGCACGCCCGGAACGTCGCCATCGCCGGGCGCGGCAGTTGCGGGAAGATCGTCGAGACGATCGTCGGGCGCAGCACGCTCTCGTTCGGCGCCGCGGCAAACGCTCGCCGCACACCCGAGAGCGACGCCGGATCGATGCTCAATACTCCCGACAGGCCGCGTCCGACGGCTGAAGCCCCCGGCACTCGCCCAATCCGCGACAGCGCGGGCTCGCCGCCCCCGAGTTCGTAGCCGCAGCGGATGCAGAAGCGGCTCGCAGGTACCTCGTTCCCGCAATGCTCACAAGTTCGGAGCGCCATGCGCGGACGATCGTAACCGCCGCACGTCCGCAACGCGACCGGCCCGGATCACCTGTTTCATCACCGGACGAAGCACCGCACGGTCGCGCGCCTCCTACTCAGAGGATCTCGGGCGGCCAGGTCGTGCGTTCTCAGGCGCGGGTTCTCGCCGCTCGTACTGCTTTGGCGAGCTCGCGGACGCCGGCGCGGATCGCGGATTCGGGCATTTGCGCGTAGCCGAGCAGGAGGACTGGCGGGCGCCCGCGGGTGTCGGGTCGGTAGTCGGCCATCGTCTCGAGCTCGACGCGCCGGTCGTGGGCCTCCTCTACGGATCGCCTGCTCGTTGACGCCGTCGGGCAGCTGGACGGTGACGTGCAGCCCGGCGGCGACGCCGCGGACAGCGGCTTCTGGGAGCGCTTCGGCGAGCGCGTCGACGAGCGCGTCACGGCGGCTGCGGTAGCGGGCTCGCATGCGGCGCAGGTGGCGGTCCAGCTCGCCGCGGGTCAGGAAGTCGGCGAACGCGTGCTGTTCGATGCGGGCGGTCCCGCGGTCGGCGAGGAGCTTCTCGTGGCTGACGGCTTGCAGTAGCGACGGCGGCACGACCAGCCAGCCGATGCGGAGCGCGGGCGCCAGGGTCTTGCTCGCCGAGCCGGCGTAGACGACCCGGTCGGGGTCGAGGCCTTGGAGCGCTCCGATGGCCGCGCGGTCGTAGCGGTACTCGGCGTCGTAGTCGTCCTCGATTGCGATCGTGTCGCTCGCGCGCAGCCAGGCCAGCAGCGCCGTTCGCCGCTCGCCGGTGAGCACGACGCCGGTGGGGTGCTGGTGGGCGGGCGTCAACACGACGGCGTCGGCGTCGGCGCGCTCGAGTTCGTCGACCCGTGTTCCGGCTTCGTCGACCCCGATCGGAACCGGTTCCAGGCCGGCGTGTGCGGCGACTAGGCCGTCTTCGGGGTTGCTCGGGTCCTCTAACGCGATCCGTTTGGCGCCGGCTGCCGCGAGGGCGTGGCACACCAGGCCGAGGCCCTGCGTGTAGCCGTTGGTGACGACGATGTGCTCGGGATCGGCCACGACGCCGCGGACGCGGCCGAGGTAGTCCGCCAGAGCGCAGCGCAGCACCTCGACCCCTCGGGGGTCGCCGTAGCCGAGGTCGGCGTCGGTCATCGTCGCGAGCGCCTGGCGCAGCGAGCGCAGCCATGCCGCTCGCGGGAACGTTGAGACGTCAGGCACGCTGGGACGGAAGTCGAACCGCGCGCGCGGCGCCGCCGGCGCCACCACCGCCCGCGCCTCGACTCGCCACCGCCGCCGCGTCCGAGACACGTGGGCGGGCGCCCTGCCGCAGGCTCAGATAGCCCTCGGCAGCCAGCTGGGCATAGGCGTCCACCACGACCCGCCGCGAAACGCCGAGCTGGCGCGCCAGATCACGCGTGGACGGCACCCCTGCACCCGGTCGCAGGGCACGATCTCGGATCGCCCGCCGAAGCTGGTCCTCGATCTGTGCTCCGAGTGTCCGGGAGCCATCGCGGCTCACGGACAGGAGCAGCTCTAGTGGCTGACTGGTCTCGTCCAAGGCCATGATTGTGGATCTTCCGTCTGCACCAGTGAAACCCTAGCATCGGCGCATGCACTCGATCGCGTCATCCGCCGGCCTACGACGCCTGTTCGCCACCTCGATCCTCGCGCGGTTGCCGCTGGCGATGCTCAGCATCGGGCTGCTGGTCCATGCCCAGCACCTGACCGGCTCGTTCGCCGCGGCTGGCGTGGTCACCGGCGTCTACGCGATCGCGCTCGGCGTCGGCGGGCCGCTGCTCGGGCGGCTCGTCGACCGGCGCGGACAGACCTCGGTGCTGCTGGCCAGCGCCACCGTGGCCGCGGCGCTGCTGGTCGCGATCGCGGTGCAGCCGGTGGGCGCTTCGCTCGCCGTCCTTCTCGCGCTCGCAGCCGGCATCGGGCTGGCCGAACCGCCGGTCGGCGCCTGCCTGCGAACCCAGCTTCCAGCCCTTCTGTCCGATCCCAGCGCCGTCCGCGCCGCCTACGCCCTCGAGGCGTCCGTCGTCGAGCTGACGTTCATCTTCGGGCCGCCGCTCGCGCTCTGCATCGGTGCGCTGTGGTCCACCGGCGCGGCCCTCGCGGCGGGTGGGATCGTCCTGCTGCTCGCGACCACCGCGTTCGCCGCGCAACCGGCGTCACGCAGCTGGCGACCGGCGCCGGCGCAACGGCGACCGCGCGGAGGCTCGCTGCGCGCGCCGGCGATGCGAACGCTGGTGATCGTCCTGATCGCCGTCGGCGTGCTGCTCGGCGCCGACGAGGTCGCTGTCGTCGCGGCCGCCAAGACGCTTGACAGCACCACGGCAGCCGCCCCGCTGCTCGCCGTCTGGGGCGTCGGGTCGTTCGCGGGCGGGCTGCTCGCCGCCCGCCTCGGCGGCGGAGCCCGCACCGCCGCCGGCCTCGCGCTCGTCCTCGGCGCGCTCACCGCCGGACACCTGGCCCTGATCCCGGCGGCCGGCAGCGTCGTTGCGCTCGGGGGTGTGCTGCTGCTCGCCGGCGCCACGATCGCGCCGACCGAAGCCACCATCTACGCGATGGTCGACCACGCCACCCCGGCCGCGACCATGACCGAGGCGTTCGCCTGGCTCGCCACCGCGATGGCAGTCGGCGGTGCCGTCGGAGCCGCGAGCGCCGGCCTGCTCGTGGACCGTGCCGGGCCCACCGCAGGATTCGCGCTCGCCGGCGGCGCCGGCGCACTCGCGGTGCTCACCACCATGCTCCGGTCGCGCACGCTCGCGGCCGGCCAGAGGCGCCCGTAATCACCCTGATCGACACCGACACCGATGAGCAGCTCGCCCACCAAGCAGCCGCCTGACAACCTCAAGGAGACACCATGAGCACCCACCGGATCACCGACCAGACCGAGGATCAGCTCCCGTCAACCGCTGGCGGCTTGACCCGGCGGCTTCCAGCGCCGAGTTCCAGGTCCCGCACTTCTGGGGCCTGGTCACGATCAAGGGACACTTCGAGCGCCTCGACGGCTGGCTCGAGATCGACAAGAGCGACCAACGCCGGATTACGCTGACAATCGACGCCGCCAGCCTCCACACGCGCAGCCGCAAGCGCGACAAGCACCTGCGCTCGGCCGCTTTCTTCGACACCCAGAATCACCCCGAGGTGCGCTTTATCTCGACCAGCGTGAGCGATGCCGGGGAGGGCCGGCTCCGCGTTGAAGGCGAGCTCGAAGTCGCCGGCGAGCGAGTGCTGCTAAAGCTCGACCCCACGATCCACCAGACCGACGATCAGCTGGACATCAAGGCGGCGACGACCGTCGACCAGCGCCTGCTCGGCATGACCTGGAGCCCACTCGGAATGACCAGGACCCCCGCCACCCTCACCGTCCACGCGCGCCTGCGACGAGAGTCATGAGCAGCGGGACGAATCGCCCAGCCCGAGACCGCCCTGAGGGTCGATGAGCGGCGCAGCCTCGGTCCGGAGTGATGAGGGGATCCGGTTGGAGGGGCTGGCCAAGACCTTTCGCGGCCCCCACGGCCCGATTCATGCGGTGCGAGGGATCGACGTCTCGATCGCCGCCGGTGAGACCGCCGCACTGCTCGGCCCGAACGGCGCCGGCAAGTCGACCACGATCGACATGCTGCTCGGGCTCGCTAAGCCTGACGGCGGCATGGTCTCGGTCTTCGGCCGCGCGCCACGTGCCGCCGTCGATGACGGTCTCGTCGGCGCGATGCTGCAGACGGGCGAGCTGATCCGCGACCTCACCGTGCGCGAGATCATCGCGATGATGGCCTCGCTGTATCCGGATCCGATGGGCGTCGACGAGGCGCTTGAGCTCACCGGGCTGAAGGACGCCGCCGGGCAGAGAACGCAGAAGCTCTCCGGCGGACAGACCCAGCGCGTTCGGTTCGCCCTCGCGCTGGTCAGCAATCCCGACCTGCTGGTGCTCGACGAGCCGACGGTGGCGATGGACGTCGAGGGCCGCCGGGAGTTCTGGGTGATCATGCGCGAGTTCGCGGCCCGAGGCAGGACAGTCCTGTTCGCCACCCACTACCTGGAGGAGGCGGACGCCAACGCCGACCGCGCGATCCTGATGGCCCACGGGCGGATCGTCGCCGACGGCCCGACGACCGAGATCAAGGCGCGCGTCGGAACGCGCACGATCCGCGCGACGCTCCCGGAAGTCGATCCGGCACGGCTGGCGGCGTTGCCCGGTGTCGCCTCAGCCGCTCGGCACGGCGACGCCGTGATCCTTAGCTGCCGCGACTCCGACCAGGCCATCCGGGCGCTGTTGGCGAACCACCCGCTCATTCGTGACATCGAGATCACCGGGGGAAGCCTCGAGGAGGCGTTCCTCGAGTTGACGGGCGAGCCGGACATCGAAGAGTCCGAGCGGCGGGCGCGATGAGCGGGGTCTCGTACACCGGCTACGAGCTGCGGCGCGCGTTTCGCAACAGACGCTTCTTCCTGTTCTCGCTTGGATTTCCGCTGGTCTTCTACTTCCTGGTGGCGGTGCCGCAGAGGAACAACCACAGCTTCGCGGGCTCCGGCCTCTCGGCCCCGCTCTATTACATGGTCGGACTCGCCGCGTTCGGCACGATGGTGTCGATGATCTCGACCGGAGCGCGGATCGCCGGAGAGCGCCAGGCCGGCTGGACCCGCCAGCTGCGGATCAGTCCACTGTCCGTGCGCGCCTACTTCAGCGCCAAGGTGTTGACGGGATACGGGATGGCGCTGGCAAGCCTCCTGCTGCTCTATGCCTCGGGCGCGGCGCTGGGCGTCAGCCTGCCTGCCGGGCACTGGCTCGAGATGACCGGTCTGATCCTGGTCGGTCTGCTGCCGTTCGCCGCGCTGGGAATCTTCATCGGCCATCTCGTTACGACCGACTCCGTCGGCCCGGTGATCGGGGGCGGAGTCTCGCTGCTCGCCTTCCTGGGAGGCACGTGGTTCCCGATCACGAACGGATTCCTGCACACCGTGGGGCAGTTCCTGCCTTCGTGGTGGCTCGTTCAGGCCAGCCATGTCGCGCTCGACGGCCAGGGCTGGGGGGCCCGCGGTTGGATCACGGTTGTCGCCTGGACGGCGATCCTCTCCGCCGGCGCCGGTTGGGCGTACCGCCGGGATACGAATCGGGTGTAGTTGGAGGCCGGCAGCGTCGGCCCGGGCGCTCGATCGCGAGCGACGTGACGCCTGGACGACTGTTGGGCATGCCCCGCTGCGCTCAAGACCAACCGCGGTGCTGCCGACGCCTTCCGGATGAGGCAAATCCGACCCCGGCTTCCGCTCGTAGCTCTTCTGGCGGGCGTCGCGGTGGTTCCGGTCCTCCTTCTGGCTATCACCGGAACCCACATGGTGATGTTCGTTCCGGCTTTCCACCTGATCGTCGTGGGCGCCGCCGGCGCTCTCGCCGCGACCGCCAGCATCGCGCTTTCGATCATCGCCGCGCGTCGCAACGACGGCCGTACGGTGTGGGTCGGAATGGCGTTCTCGGTCATGGCCGAGATGCTCGTGATTCATGCCCTCGCAACCCCGGGCGCGATCCTGGGGGCCAACGGCGTGGTGCAGCTCGCGGGCGCGCTCAACCTGCCGCTTGGCGGCATGATTCTCGCAGCGTCGGCGTTACCCGTGTTACGCCGCCCGCGCCGCGCCATGTTGTTGCTGCGCATCCAGCTGGCGGTTGTGGCCGCGCTCGCTGTCATCGGAGCGATCGCGCTCGTGTTCTCGCGGCTGATCCCGGTGGTGCCGACCCCGTCGAGCCTGACCGCCAACCTCATCTTCATCGTCGGCGCGCTCCCGCTTGCGGTGCTCGCCTGGCGTGCCGCTCGCACCCATCTGCTGACCCGCAGGCTCTCTGATCTGACCGTGGCTGCCGGTGTCGTCTGGCTGATCGGCGCGCAGTACGGGCTACTGGAGTTCGGCATGATGGACGCCGCCTGGTGGGCGGCGCACGTGCTGGAGGTTGCGGGTATCGGGATGCTCGGCATCCCAGCCGCACTTGACCTGCGCCACGCTGTTGGCTCTCGACCGCTGGTCGGCGACCTGCGCGCCGCCGACCTGGTCGAGCACGAGGAGGCATTCCTCGGCGGCCGCGTCCGCGCCCTGCTGGTCCGCTTGGCCGAGAAAGATCCCTCCACCGAGGGCCATACTCGCCGGGTCGCCGCCTTGGCAGTCGCGATCGGCGAACGGCTGGGTCAGCCGGAAGGTCGCCTCAGGCAGCTCGCGCTCGGCGGACTGCTCCACGACATGGGCAAGCTTTCGGTGCCGAACGAGATCCTCAACAAGCCGGGCCGGCTCACCGACGAGGAGTTTGCCGAGATCCGCCGGCACCCTGGCGCCGGGAGAGAGCTGCTCAGCGAGCTCGGCGGCTTCCGACCGCTGGTGCTCGACCTCGTCGAGAGCCATCATGAGCGGCTGGACGGTGGCGGCTACCCCAACGGCATTCCTGCCGACGACCTGGATCTGGCGGTGCGCATACTCACTGTCGCCGACGTATACGACGCGCTGACCGCCGACCGCGTATACCGCGAGGCCTGGCCGGTTGAACGGGCGCTGTCGCTGCTTGACGAAGACGCCAACCACGCCTTCGATCCCAGCTGCGTGGCCGCGCTGCGCACGCTGGTGGCTCCCGAGCAGGTGCAGCTCGGCTCGCCGGATAACCCGCGCCAGTCGACGCGCGCTCAACCCGAGCCGGCAGCGCGCGGAGCGGTGGGATCCTCGCTCTCCCCGCTCTCTTGATGCTCACGCGCGATGAAATCCTCGATGTCGGCTTCGTCATGGCGTGAACGTTCGGCGACACGCAGCAGGTTGGTCATCGTGGCGACCTCTTCAATCTGCTCGCGGATGAACCACTGCATGAACTGCTCGGAGGTGTAGTCGCCCTCGTGACGCGCGGTCGCGGCGAGCGTGTTGATCTGCTCGGACACCCGCCGCTCCTGGTCGAGCGCAAGAGCGATCGGAGCCACAACATCATCAAACCGAGTGCTCGGCGCGGCGACCCCCAACACCGTGACCTCGGCATCAGTGTCGAGCAGGAACCGGACCATCATCATCGCGTGGTCGCGCTCCTCGAGCGCCTGGCGATAAAAGAAGCCGGCCAGTCGCGGCAGCGCCTGAGAGTCGTAATAGACGGCGCAGGCCACGTACTGCTGATGGGCGGCGAACTCGTTGGCGATCTGCTCATTGAGCATGGCCGTGAACGCAGGCGCAGGAGGCATATGCAAACCCTACAAGAGATTAGGGTGACCTAACAATTCGTTCGAGCTGGCCGAGCTTCAAAAAGCAGTCATGAGCTCAGAGGCAGCCGGCGCGAGCGGCAGTGCGAGAGCTATGCGCCGGCCGCGAGTACGTCGCAGCGCTCCAGGGCAAGTTCGCTAATGCGGTGGTGAGCGATGGTTCTGCAGTTCGGCTCGCACCGACTCGGCGAGCCCGGCGAGGAGACGCACCTCGCGCTCGCCGATGCTGGGTCGCGATTCGCGGGCGAGGCAGCACAGGACATACAGCTGCGTATCGGAGATCTCAATCGGGACACCAAGCCACGCCCCGACGCCAAGCTGGCGCGCCATGGCAAGATCACTCACGCGGGGATCGCTCCGAGCGTCGCGGACATAGTTTCCGATGCGACCGTCGAGCATCCGCTGGCAGAACGTGTCCTCGAGGGGAAGCGACGCGCCATGCAAGGACCCTCCTCCCGTCCAGTCTCCATCCACCCGCTGCGCGATCTCACGCCCGTCGCGGATCTCGGTCAACAAGGCGATGTCGGTGTCAACGAGCTCGCGCGTCATGCGGAGCAGCCGATCCAATCGCCGGTCGCGGTCGGCGGAGCGGACCGACGTCGCGTCAGCCCAAACGACTGGAACGCCGCATTCCGGACACACCCGATCCGGAGCGTTCCGGGGAGCGTAGCTGAGAACCTCGCAGGTCGGGCACCGCACGTAGGGCACCGCGCCTACCCCTGCATCATCCGGTGCACGATGCCACCGTACCACCATCCACACGGCGCGAAGCGCATACCCCGCTCGGCTCAGTTTTGGTCCCCGACTGTTGTCATCAGGCGGTCACGTACTCATCGCGCTTGCGCGGCCAGCCGTCGAAGCTCTCACCCCGGCCCCTGGGCGCCCGATCGAGCAGTTGCCAGGTCGCGTTGAGAGCCTCGGTCCCGCGGTCATAGGTCGAGTAGGTGTGGTAGACGACGCCGCCATCGAGCGCGAAGACGCTCAACGCCATCAGCTCCATCACGTCAAGCATGTTGCCCGACCGACGCGCCGTAGGCACGTGCATGATCTCAAGGAAGTCGCTGTCGAAGGCGTCATCGGAGGACACCCATTCGATCTCCCACCCCATGCGGGCCTTATACGCGTTGAGCACCTCCAGCGGTGAGCGCGAGGCGAGGATGAAGGTCACGTCGCGGTGCGCGAGATGGACGACCGCACCAACCAGGTTGTCGGTCTCGAACGTGCAACCTGGACAACCCTCCGGCGTCTTGGGGCCGTGCATGAAGTGGCGCACGATCAGCTGTGAGCGCCCGTCGAACAGCGCCGCAAGTGTCTTCGTGCCATCGTTGGTTTCGAAGCGGTAATCCTTCTCGACCGGCACCCACGGCAACGCCTGGCGCTTCCGCGCGAGCGCCGCATTGCGGCGGGTCAGGTCCTTTTCCTCGGCGCGCAGCTCGGCGTATGCGACCGCCCACTGCTCACGCGTCCCGAGCTGGTGTGATCCCATGGAGGACTCCTCTCTGCCTCGCGATCGGGTAGTCAGGACTGAAGACCTGGCGGCGAACCAAGACTCATCGCCCGGACCAGACAGTCTGCCATCCGGGGCGATATTGGATCGTCGGGGCAACGCCTCGAACGTCGACCGCCCAGGTCTCCGGTCGGCGTCTCAGTCGGCCGGCTCCCAGTTGATGGTGTCCAGGAGCTGACGGAGCTTTTCACCGCGACGCGGGTTCACCGCGTTGACCCACGCGACCCGCCCTCGCAGATGGGCACGCAGATCGACTGACCGGCCGGGGTCATAGGAGCCAGGCCCATCGACCGTCATGCGGTGCAGGATGGCCTTGAGGCGGTCGTATTCGGGGCGGGGGACGTTCGGGTGGGCGTTGACGACGACGCCGGTAACAAGCTGGCGTTGCGCGGCGGTGCGCAGGCTCGTCTTGTCCTGGTTGACGCGGAACCCCTCCTCTTTGACGATGCGGCCGGCCATCTCGAGCAGAGTCCGGTTGGCGCGGTCTGTCAGCCGCGGCCCGGAGAAGGCAAGGTCGTCGGCGTAGCGGGAGTAGCTCAGGTTGAAGGCGCCGCCCAGACCGCTCAGCCGGCGATCAAGCGCGAACGTGGCGAGGTTGGCCAGGGCAGGCGATGTCGGAGCACCCTGGGGCAGGTGGGGCGTGGCGAGCTGTCGCCCCAGCCAGAAGTGCGTTTGGATCATCTGCGGCTGTGATGGCCGGTTCATCGGCGTTCCAGACCATCGTCGGGATGGCGTTGCTGCATAGGCCGGTGAGCGTGTGCGCGAGGCTGCGCTCGTAGCCGAGCGTCCGGAAGATTCCGTACACCCGAGCCGCCGACACTGAGGCGAAGAAGTTGCGGAGATCGATCCGCAGGACGATCGGCTGCCCAGTGTGCACAGCCGCGTGCGTCAGGGCCGAGCGGCCGCAGGTGAAGCCGTGCGCGGCATCGTGCGCGGGTACGTGGTCGAGGATTTCTCGCAGTACCCAGCGCTGGATCTCCTTCAGGCGCGCTTTGGGCGCCTCGATCAGCCGTGGCAGACCGCTGCGCCGCGGTGTCCAGCGGTATCGGTAGTTACGCAGCTTCTCGTGCTCGACGGTTCGTTCCAAGTCCGCGAACGTCTGCCAGCCACGCCAGCTGTCCACTGCTCAACTCCAGTCGTTCAGCGAGCGCCGCGACCGATCCGATCCGCGCGACCGGCCAGTCGTGCGCCACTGCTGGCCGACGTGACCGGACATGTCTGATGATCTGCGGCGCGCCGGGGGCCGACAGCTCGCCGGCGCGATCATCCAGAAAAGCCTCGATGAACTGGACCAGGCCGGCACGGTCGTCCAGGGGCGCGACGCGATCACGAGCCACTACCGCAAAGGACAGCCTGACCATCCAGTCGGGCCAGCGGTCCAGACAGCCCGCGCCGCGCTCGGCGAGATCCTCCGCGCGCCACGTCCCATCAAGAAACGCGTCGCCCAGGATCTCGGCAAGGCCCGGCCGATCCGGCGCGGCTTCGCTCATGCCGGTAATGATCGCGGCGTCGAGCTCCGACTGCTCTCGTCGTGCGTGCCCGCACGTGCCTCCGGAGGTTGCACTCGAGGGCTCGCGATGCACTGGACCATCTACCGTCACATCCCCGGGGATGCCCCGGAGAAGCCGACGCGCCCGTCAGGCGCGCCAGGCCAACTCGTCGCCCGACGCCGCGCCCTCCACGCTACAGGACTGCTCTACCACCGCAAGCAGGAGCACGCGAAACCAGATCCTGAGTGAGCGGCGATAAGCACGGGTTGGACGCCGCCGCCTGCCGGCAACGGTCCGTCGCTTCTGGTCTGTCACCAACACGGCCGTGCCATCGAGACGGCCGCTTGTCGCGTCTCAGGCGGTGATGCCGCGGATGTCGAGCTGGCCGACCAGCTCGGGATCGTTGAACACGTCGATCGCCACCGCGCGGTCGGCAAGGACGGTGAAGGCCAGCACCGCGAACGGCCGTTCACCGTCGAACGCGACCGCGCCGGCGGCGCCGTTGACCAGCGCCGGGCGAACATACGGCGCGAACCGGCGGGCTGTCATCGCTCCGCGCGCGACCTGCTCGGAGCCATACAGCGTGATCGGGTCGCCGTCGCGGCGGTGGGCGCGGAGTACGACGTCGGGGTCGAGCACGGCCGCCAGCGCCTGCAGGTCGCCCTCGCGTGCGGCGGCGAAGTAGGCGTCGACGACCGCACGCTGGCGGGTCAGGTCCGGGTCGGGCCGCGGCGCCCCCTCCCGGACGCGGCGCCGGGCGCGGCTGGCGAGCTGGCGGGTCGCCTGCGGTGAGCGGTCGACCAACGCCGCGATCTCGTCGAACGGCACTGCGAACATGTCGTGGAGCACGAACGCGAGCCGCTCAACCGGGCTGAGGCTGTCCAGCACGACCTGCAGCGCGATTCCCACCGAGTCTGCCAGCAACGCTTCGTGCTCGGGATCGGTTCCGGCGGCGGGGTTGTCGATGATCGGCTCCGGGCGCAAGCCGTCGAGTGGCTGCTCGCCCCGGGTTCGGCGGGATCGGAGCATGTTGAGGCAGATCCGGGCGACGACCGTCGTCAGCCACGGCTTCAGGCTGTCGATCTGTTCGGCGTCGGTCCGATGTAGGCGTAGCCACGCCTCCTGAACGGCGTCCTCGGCTTCGCTGAGTGAGCCGAGGATCCGGTAGGCAACCGCGAGCAGTTGCGGCCGCTGGCCGTCGAACCTGTTGGCCAGTTCCAGTTCGTCCATCGCGGTCACACCTTCCGGTTCTCGCGGGTCATACCGGAAAGACCCACGGACCCCAACCTATGTGACAGGAGGTGCCGGAGTGGCACGCATCAACGGAGTGCAGAGGGCCGATGCAGGCCTCAAGGTAAGGCTCGTCTTTCGGTTCGGACCGAGGATGGTGCAGAAGCTGACCGGCCGCAGACCGCAGACCGGCCGTGGGATCGAGCCGATGGAGATCTGGGCCTACCAGCCGAAGATGATGTTCGGGATGGGCAGGTTCAATCAGGCGGTGCGCAAGGGCAAGTCCCTCGACGAGCGGCTGAAGAACCTCGTCGAGCTGAAGGGCGCGCAGATGATCGGATGCGAGTTCTGTGTCGACCTCGGCTCGCAGATCTGCCGCAACTCGGGGATCTCGGACGAGGAGCTGCTGGCGCTGCCGCGCTACGTCCAAAGCGACCTCTTCACCGAGCGCGAGAAGCTCGCGCTCGACTACACGGTCGCCGTGATGCGGACGCCGGTCGAAGTCACCGACGAGCTATTCGCCCGGATGCAGGAGCACTTCAGCGACGCGCAGCTCGTCGCGATCACTGCACTGCTGACGGTCGTCAACCTCAACCGGCTCAACGCCGCCTTCGGAATCGGCTCGGCCGGGTTCAGCGATGGAATGGTCTGCGTACCGCCCGATCGCCCCACCACCAACCCCACGCTCGCCCAGACCGCCTAGAGAGCACGACGCTGCCCGTGAGGCGCCGCCAGATCAGCCACGGGGCGTTGCGAAGAAGACGATCAGGCCGGCAAGGGACCTCATCGACCGCGACCCCTTACATTTGCCCGATGCGCATGTCGACGGCGTAGACATTGGTCGGCTGGATCGTGACGATGACGCGGCTCTCGCCGGGACCGTCGTGCGCTGAGAGATCAGCCCCGCCGTACTTGGCGCCAACCTTGCGAGCGAACGCGTAGTCCTCGTCGGGCTCGATCTGCGCCGTGCCTCGCGCCTCGAGGTAACGCTGTGGGACAGCCGGGTCGAGAATCAGGAGGCTGCACTGGGGGCGCTTCATCAGGTTCTTCGTTTTCAGCCGCGAGGTGTTCAGCGACAGCTTGAGCTCGCCGTTCTCGTGCAGGAACCAGACCGCGGTCTGCTGGGGCACTCCGCTGCGCGCGATCGTCGCCAGCGCGGCGACGTCGGCGTCGAGCAGATCATGATGGGACTCGGGGAATGTGGTCATGGCGCACATTCTTGCTGAGAGCTCTGCCGGCCGAGGGTAACTGGGCACCCGGTCCGCGATCTACTGGCGGCTATCGGGAGACCTGCTCTTCGGGATCCGCGACCGCGCACCAGCCGGTTCCCGGTTGAGGCCAGCGCGGTGCCGGGCGAAGATCCTTCCCTGATGCGGCAGTTCTTCCTCCTCCCCCGGGCCCTCGCGGCCAGCGCGCGCTGGCCTAGCCCTGGCATCTGGCGAAGCGAAACCGGCTTGTCGTCGTGTGTAAGACTCGGAGTTTGAGCGCACGCCTGGTGACGATCCCGATCAGCCACTTCTGCGAGAAGGCTCGCTGGGCCCTTGACCGTGCGGGGGTGGATTTCGTTGAACGCCCGCACCTGCAGCTGATCCATGTTCTCGCCGCCAGGTCCGCCGGCGGCCGGCGAACGGTGCCGGTGTTTGTGAGCGATGCAGGCGAGGTGCTGGCTGAGTCTGCGGACATCTTGCGATGGGCCGATACCCGGGTCGGTCCCGAACGCCGCCTGTATCCCGACGGGAAGCTGGGCGCAGAGGCGGCCGCGCTCGAAGCGTGGCTGGATCACGGATTCGGCCCTGACGGCCGGCTGTGGATGTATCACGAGACGTTGGGAGTGGTGCGAGAGTTGCAGCAGTGGGCATTGGCCGGAGTCCCGCGTTGGGAGCGTCTCGTCTTCCACTCATCGGCGCCTATCGTCGGCCTTGCGATCCGTCGGTACCTGCGGGTCGATGCGGCTTCGGCGGCCGCGGCGCTAGACCGAGTTGATCGCGTGTTTGACGACATCGCCCGGCGCCTGTCAGACGGACGGAGTTTTCTGCTCGGCGACCGCTTTACGGCGGCGGACCTCACCTTCGCCGCGTTGTCTGCGCCGATGCTGCTTCCGGCTCGGTACGGATCCCCGTTGCCGCCGCTGGAGGCGATGCCCGACGCGCTGGCTCAAGCGGTGCGGCGCTTACGCAGCCATCCGGCGGGAGAGTTCGTGGACGGCCTTTACCGCGAATATCGCGGGCGTCCGGACGGCGCGCCGCACTGAACGTACCGGTCCTGGCCGCGGACCGTGGGCGAGGCGGCGTCGGCGGCCGCCGACGCGCGCCGCGGGCCCGCCTATGGCCGTGTCCGAGTGGTCGCGCGGGCCGCCCAACGCGCGCGCAGCACTGCGATGGCCATTGCGATCGCCACAACCGCGATCGTGGAGACCAACGCATAGTGGGAGACGGCCTTGGCGACCTGGACTGCGGGATGTCCGACCGCGTAACCGAGGCCGACGATCAGGCCGATCCAGGAGAGCATCCCGATGAAGTCAAAAACCATGAAACGACGGAGGCTCATCCCTGTCCAGCCCGCGGCCGCGTAGAGGAAGGACGACGGAACCGGGAGGTATGGCGCCAACGCTACCGCGAGCCCGCCGAAGCGTTGCAGGTGAGCGCCGGAGCGCTGCGCCCACTTCTCCGCCTTCGGGTGGCCGCCGCCCAGCGTGGCCGCCGCCTTTGGACCCCACAACCGCCCCGCCCACCAGAAGAACGGCGTGGCGAAGAGCAGCGTCGGAAGCGGAGCGAGGACGGCCAGCACGAGCGACGCCTCGCCCACTCGGGCGAACGCGCCACCGGATGCCATCGCCGATGTCGATCCGCGCAGTGCCTCCAGGAGCACCGGGTCGGTCCCGAGCAGGGAGGGCGTGAGGGGCAGTAACGCCAGGGCAAACACGGTCTTGACCGCGATACCCGTCACGCAGGCGATCTCCGCGCGCCGCCGCGTGGCGCCGGCGCGCGTCACCTTGTCATCGGGCGGGACGGCCGTGGTCATCTGCTCATTGTCGCCGCCTCACCAACCCCGCGGCGTTCCTGTCCGCCCGCACACGCCGCCGCTCGCAGTCACGCGCGCGCGGACGAGGCCGTGGATGTCGCTCTACGCCGAAGACCGCCGGGTTCAGGGAGACCCAATGGGTTCTGGGAACCTTCATGGGATCAAGCTTCAGCGCGGGTGGTGATACGCCTGCGTCTGCGTCACCTTGGCGGCGAGCTTTCCGTCCTCGCGCTCGATCACGATCAGGTCCGGCGTCGAGCAGCTCAATCCCCGACCACGGCAGCGAACGGGATCAGCTCGCTGAGGGCGGAAGGATCCGAACTCGATATGGCGCCTTGAGTTTGCCGGGACCCAGACGCGCCGAGAGCGACGGCGTCTTAAAACGCACAACCCTTTACGGGAGCCGGGTCGATGCCATCCATCGACTCGAGAGCTGCATCGGCTTATTCGTCGCGGTCCGGAATCGGCTCAGCCAGCGCAGCGCGCGTGGGAGGCGCCTGGAAGGGGTCGGCGAAGTACTGGGTCTCGTGGGTTACGAGACCGTCGGTGATCTCCATGACGCTGAGCGAGTGTGTCGGCACGCCGTCATAGCTGATCACGCACTCGCTCACCCAGAGGTCGCCCGCGCCCAGGATCCGGCGGACGGTGAAGTGGCGTTCGGCCGGGTGCCCGCCGCGTTGCGCTTGAATCCGTGACCGGCCTGTGAAGCGCTCGCCGGACTGCGGATAGTCCAGGATCGCGTCTTCGGCGTAGATCGCGTGCTCAAGTTCGACGTCCCCGCGCTCGGAGGCCTCCCAGTGCTGCTGGAGCCGAGCCCGGATATCGGCTTCACGATCACTTGCGCTGTTCACCCGTTAGGCCCCCAATGACCAGTAGGAATGTCGCCGGCCCGCGCGACCGATGCTACCCGAGTGTCGGTTTTACTGGCGGTGGTCTCTGAGTCCGCTGGGATCCCCGGTATGCGCTCCGAGCACGGACCCCAGGAAGACACACGCGAACAACATGACCACGTAGCCGACAGCGGACGGGAGCAGGCCGGAGGCCACCACGAGGCCAAGCCCGAACAGCCAGGCAAGGATTGGCATCCGCCACTTGGATCGGGCGGGATGGCGGTCGACGCCTTCTCCACCGCAAAACTGGGCGTTTCCTGACCCAGCCGGACTCATGAGGTAATGATCTCACCCCCATCCCGCGACGGCAAGGGCCTCCGCCTGGTCTGCTCCAGCAGCCTCGCCGCTTCGCGCGGATCCAGTCCTCCCTCGTCCTCGGACGTCTCGGTCGTGCCCGTGTCGTACGTCCCGTTGATCTCCGCTCCTTGTTGGCTTTGTGGCACATGGGACGTGGCGTGCGGACTTGGGGCGGCTCAGCTCGGCGCGGACGCGGCGCGCTTCAGCTGCCCTTCGATGAACCCCGGACGGGCGAACGCAGGATCGGGATAGCTGTAGAAGCCCTTGCCGCTCTTGACGCCGAGCTCGCCCCGATCCACGTAGCGCTTGAGAAACGTGGCGTTGCGCCGCAACTGGCCGTCTGAGGGGATCTGCCGCGCCCAATAATCGGTGATCTGCCATGCGACATCGATTCCGATGGCGTCCAAGCCGCCGAATGGCCCATGCGGCCATTTGGTGACATGCATCCACGCCCGATCGATGTCCTCAATCGGCGCCACGCCCTGCTCAGCCATCGTGATCGCCTCCCGGTTGACCGCGGTGAACATCGCGTTGAAGACATAGCCGCTGTGTTCGCGACGGAGCTCGATCGGCACCTGACCGATCTCGCGCGCGAAGCTGACCATGCGGCTGACCACTTCCGGGCGGGTTCCCTCGTGGGGCATGACATCAGCAAGATTGGTGACCCACACCGGGATATGGAAGTGCAAGGCGACGAGGCGGTCCGGGCGGCCCGCCGCCCGAGCGAACTGCGAGGGCAGCAAGGTCGAAGTATTGGTCGCGAAGATCGTCCGCGGCGGGCACAGCGCGTCAAACTCGCCCAGCACCCGCCCCTTGAGGCCAGGGTCCTCAGGAACGGCCTCACACAGTAGATCGGCGTCGGCCCCGGCCAGGGACGCGTCATCCGTCATTGCGATCTTCGCCAGGGCCGCATCGCGCACGTCGACGGCAATCACCCCGTCGGCGACTAACCCGTCCGCGTATCGGCCAATACGCACTCGCGCGTCCTCAAGCACCGCCGCCGAGATGTCATAGAGAACGACCGGGATCCCGTGCCCGGCGCATTGGAACGCGATCTGCTGCCCCATCGTGCCCGCGCCCACGATTGCGACCCGGTCGATCTTCTCAGCGACTCTCGGCAGCTCGGCAGCCGGCTCCCCCTTCAAGGAACCATCCCGCCGACGAACGCCCTCATCGCCACCTACCCATCGCTCCCCGCACACTACGGCATCGTCGCGCACGACACCGAGTTTGCGAACGTCCGCTACCGAGGATCTCGGAGTGTTGGATGAGACGGTCGATCATCGCGGCCCCGACCGTGTGTCACACGCGGGGCTGCCGTCTTGTCTTGTGGCGTAGGTGATCAGTTGTTCAACCAACGCAGGTCCGGACCGAGCACCCGCTCGCGGCGTTTCAACATCGGGCCTCAAACTCGAAAGGAAGGGTCATCAAATGAGCGTGCAGATGGCGGAGGCCAAGATCAAGGCCGAAGGCGTGCCCGATGTTCAGGCGGCGGCGAGCAAGATGTTTGCGGCCATCAATGCAGCGCGGCCGGAAGGGATCCGCTACGCATGGTGTCTGCGCCCCGACGGCGAGACCTTCATCGCGCTTGTGCAGGTCGACGACGGTGTGGAGAATCCGATCCCCGGTCTCCCAGAGTTCCGGGAGCTCCAGGACGGCCTCAAGGGCTGGCTTGCCGAGCCGCCCAACGCTCAACCGATGACGGTCATCGGCTCGTACCGGTTGTTCTGAGAGATAGAGCTGGGTGATGAGAGTGTTTGTGGAGGTGCGCCGGGAGCGATTGGTGAGCAGCTGGTACCGCGTCTGGTGGCCGCGGCTCATGTGAACCCCGAGTCTCGTGGTACATCCGACCGCCGCTGACCGCGCTCGATGAAGCACAGGCCAAGTGCCTTCGGCCCTGGCGGTCGAGCCCGGATGCGGCCGTTCGCCAAGAGCGGTAGCTTGACGGCATGAAAACCATACGGGGTAGTCTTTTCCTGCTGGCCACCGCACTGCTTGCGGTGGCCGCCTTCGCCGCCTCGGCTGGCGCGTCCACCAACAAGTCGAAGTACCCGCCGTGCACCAAGCAGGCGCTCAGCGCCGGCCTCAAGCGCGGATCGGCCCAGCCGAAGAACGCGAAAGTTCAGGGGTCGTTCGGCTGCGCCGGCGGCTGGGCGTACTCAGGCATCGTGGTCGGCGGCAAGCACGGCTTCGACGCAATCGCCGTCTACAAGGCCAAGAACGGCGTCTGGGTGACCGTCGACCGTGCCAAGCCGTGCCAGACGCACGCGATCCCGAAGAAGATCTACCGGGGCGCCTGCACCACCAGCTGACGCGCCATACAGGGGCCGGTCGCCCGATATTTCAAAGCCATCTAGAACCCGACCCCACCGGGCACTGTCTCTACGGCGTGTCGGGCCACGCAGCGCTGGCCGCGACGCCGTCGCCCTCCGCGGGTTTGGGACCGCCCACGGCAATGATCTCCAGCCCGTCGGGGCCTGCCTCAAAGGCCCTGACGACCTCGGGCGCTACCCGCACGACATCCCACTGCCGAAGGTCCTGGACTTCGCCGCCGAGCAGCATGCGTCCAGAGCCGGCGACGACGACATAGGCCTCTTCCTGCTCGCGGTGAGAGTGCGCCATCGGACTCCGCAGGTTCGGCGCGTAGCGGAACAGGCTGACGCCGAGATCCCGGGAGTCCAGGTGTTTGCGACCGAACCGGCCGTCGACCCCGGGGGCGCGATCACCCACGGAGTTCTCGACTTCCAGCAGGTTCACAGTGGCGAAACCAGACATAGGCGGTCTCCTTTGGCGGGTCGTGGAGTCAACCTTATAGACGCGCCTCGCGGCCTCCGTTCGGGGGCGGGGTGCCGAATTCGCTGGCGCGGACAGCGAGCTCGCTGGTGTGTGGGAGCCGTGGGTGCTGAGAGAGTCGTTTGAAGATCTCATGGTGCAGTGCAAACAGGTCAGCGGTGAGAGCAGCATGAGCAGTCGCCGGGTCGGCGACCTCTCCGGCGCGACGCCATTGCAGCGCGAGCCGTGCCAGACGCAAGTGCGCGGCGCCGGCGATCCCGGCATAGTGCTTGACGGCGTCATCGTTGCCGGTTGCCGCCGCCGTCTCGGCGACGTGCAGGAGCCGAATTGGCCACAGGACGAGTTTGGACGCGCCGCGAACGTCGACGGCGGTAGGCGACAGCCGGCTGATCTCAGCACTCAGACTTTGCGGCGTGTGTCGTTGCAGAGCGGAGCCGATCGCCTGCTCCAGGATCTCCTCCTCGGCGGGCAGCGCGGCGAACTGTGTGCGCAGGTCCTCGCCATGGACCGGTACGCCTGACCTGACGAGGTCCTGGCGATCGATCGCCGGAAACCGAGAGCCCCGAGGCGGGGCACCGAACAGTCTCCACGGCACGTGAAAGATCGAGAGGCGCTCGGAAAGCTCGCCGCCAACGGCCGTGCGCACGTCCCCGCAGATCGACATGACGACCTCGGCGTTCTGTGAGTCGGCATCGCCCGAGGTCAGGAGCGCCAGATCGACATCACTCGCGGCAACGCTGAAACCGCCATGCGCGAGGCTGCCGATCGCGTAGGCCGAGACAAGCTCTGTGCCGAGCCGCCGGCGCGCCGACGCAACGGCCGCGTCGATCACGCGCCAGCCCTCGTCGCTGCCGGATTCTCGAGTTGAGCTCGCCGCCACGCCTGAATTGTCGCGCCGACGGAGGGGTCCATCCCTGCTCGTCATTTGACCCAGTCGTCGTCAACCAGCTCGCCATCGCCGGGATGGTGCGGCCCAACGGCGAGGAACTCCAGACCGGAGCTGCCCGCCTCAAAGGCGCGGGCAACCTCGGGGGCGACGCGAATCGCGTCCAGCGCCCGAACCTCGCTGACCTCACCGTCGAGCTTGACGCGTCCGGTCCCGCTGAGAATCACGTAGACCTCCTCGGCGCTTGCATGGCGATGCACGAATGGTGAGCGCTTGCCGGGCAGCAAGCGGAAAAGGGTCACGCCCGTCTCCTGGGCGCCGAGGGCGGTTCGCGCGACCCGCGCCTGCCACCGATCGGCAAAGCCATTCGCGGGCGCGGCATCCTCAACTTCGGCCAAGTTGATGAGCGAGTACTGGTTGGGCATGTCCTACCTTTCGGGTCATTCGATCGTCGCGATGCGCGCACGATACGACCGGACTCGTAGCGCCAAGTCATCGCAACGATCCCATTCCCGCCTCGGTTCTGCTCAAGGAAAACGGTCCGCGCGTCGAAGGATATGTATGGGTGCGATCTCCTTTCGACGGGCCGTCGCGCTGGTCCTGTTGACGGTGCTGGTGATCGGTGGAGCCGTGTTCTCTGCGGCCACGCTTGCGAGCAACAGCGCCGAGCGCATTGCTCAGCAGAGGAACGCTTCCGAGCAGATGTTGACCGCGATGCTCAATCAGGAGACAGGAGCACGAGGCTACTTCGAGACTCGCGCGAGAGCCTTTCTGCAGCCCTTCAACCTGGGTGCGCGGTCATTCCCGGCGGCGCTCTCCGAGTCGCGTTCGCTGGCCGGCCACGACGCCGTGCTGCAGCTGTCGCTCAGCCAGCAGGCGCAGCTGAGCGCCGCGTGGCAGTCAGCAGCGCAATCGCAGATCAGGCGGCTGGAGACCGCTGGACTCCCTCCGACCGTCGCGCAGGCCCTCGCCGGTAAGACGACGATGGACAGGTTTCGCACTGCCAACACCGGTTTCGACGTGCAGTTGGGTGAGCGGCGGGAGCAGGCGCTGGCGAAACAGACCTGGTTTGCGGTCGGGCTCGCGACGCTCCTCTCGCTCGCTCTGGTGCTGGGCGGGATCGCGCTGGCGCGTCGTCTGGGTCGCCGCGAGCGCAGCCGAGCCACGGGCCAGCGCGAGCTGCGGGACCTGCTTCAGGTGTCCGAGTCCGAGACCGAGTCGCAGAAGCTCTTGATCCGGCACATCGAGCGGACGGTGCCCGGTTGTGCCGCTGCCGTTTTCAACCGCAACAACAGCGACAATCGCCTCGAGCCGACGATCGGGGGCGACCAGGAGAGCACGGCGCTGGCGGGGATCGAGCTCGGCGAGTTGCGGCCGCGCTCATGTCTGGCGGTGCGCCTGAGCCGTCCGCACGAGCGGCATCCCGGAGACGACCCGCTGCTGCAATGTGAGGTGTGCGGCAAGATCGAGGGCGATGTCGACTGCGAACCTCTGCTGGTCGGTGGCCTGGTGATCGGCTCGGTGCTCATCGCCCGGCCGAAGGCGATCGGTGATCTTGAGCGCAGCCGCGCGCGCGACTCAGTGGTGCAGGCCGCCCCGATCCTGGCCAACCAGCGCAACCTCGCGCTGGCAGAGCTGCGGGCCGCCAGCGACGCGCTGACCGGCCTACCCAACCGCCGCGCGGCCGACGAGACTCTCAAGCGGCTGGCGGCGCATGCCGGCCGTCAGCTCAGCCCACTCGCCGCTGTGCTGCTGGACCTCGACCATTTCAAGCAGGTCAATGACGTCCATGGACATGAGCATGGTGACAAAGCGCTCGCTTGTGTCGGACAGATCCTGAGCTCGACGCTGCGCGTCAGCGATTTCACGGCACGGTACGGAGGCGAGGAGTTCCTCGTGCTCCTCCCCGACACCGACCGGCGTGCAGCCTGCGAGGTGGCCGAGAAGCTGCGCGTCGCGATCCAGCGAGCCGAGATAGCAGAGATCGGGGTGCTGACCGCCAGCTTCGGCGTCGCTGTGCTCCCCGACGACGCCGGCGAGGGCGAGCAGCTGATGCGAAAGGCCGATCGCGCCCTGTACGCCGCCAAAGCCGCCGGCCGCAACCGGGTCGAGACCGCAGGCCCGCCCGACGTTCCGGCCTCTGCGTCCGACGCGACCTGACGATTGGTGCCCGGCTGATGGCGGCACCTCGCTCCATCTGGCCTGAATCCGAAATGTCGCCTTCAACGACGCCGCGGGGAACGCACGCGGCGCTCGGACGCCGAGCACTCCAGGCACAACACCCCGTCGGGCATCGCCTTCAAGCGGCCGCGTGTGATCGGAGCGCCGCATGCATCGCATACCCCGTAGGTGCCCTCATCGAGCTTGGCCAGAGCCCGTCCCGTGCGCTCCAGTCCGCGCTCCAACGCTTCGCCCACGCCGATGTCGGTCAGGCGGCTCACCGCCTCAGAAGTGCCATCGCCGATCCGTTTGCCGAACCCGACCGCGCTTCCGCGCTCGGGACGCTCTGCCAGCACCCCCAAGCGCTCGCGCGCCTGCTCGCGACGCGCTTCGAGCTGCTCGCGGATCGCGTCGAGGTCCAGGTCGTCAGCGGGTTGGGACATAGGCAAGTTCTACTCCGCGGCGATGAGCGGCGGACAGTAGCCTCGGGATCGTGGCAACGGATCGGATCTTCGTCCTCGACGAGGGCCGCGAGATCTCGTTCTCGTTCGAGGACATGCTGCGCTATCACGGTGGCGGGTCGCCGCGCGGCGTGGCCCACGCCTTCAAGGTGCTGGAGCGCGCGCCGCGCGGGTCATGTCGGCGGCTGCCGCCGAGGTCTACGACGTACTCCCCGGTCAGCGGACTCAGAACTGAGAGGTCTGCCTACTCGTCCTGACTGGGCACGGCTACGCCCGGTTGAGCGGGCTCCTCCGCGGGGGCGTTGCGCCGCGCTTCCTTCTTGGCCTGCTTCTCCTGGCGGCGCTCGCGCAACCGGCTCTCCCGGGAGAGCTTTGCCATCGTGGTCTTCTTCTTCCCGCGTGAGGACATCAGCATCTCCTTGGATTGAAGCTTCGTGACCGACGTGGTGCGGCAGCGACGATCCGGTCTCGTCGAGTCGGTCGCCGATCCGCGGTAGCGCGGGCTCGGTTGCGAAACCCGACCGCCCGACACTCGCGTGCCGGTCTGGGGGGCCGGGATCTGACAGCCCTGATGGAAGCGACGGGAGCTGATGCCCCCGTCGCTGGCCAGCGTGTGGGCTTAGACAGGCACTACGTTCGCGGCAGCGGGACCCTTGGGGCCCTGCTCAGCGTCGTAACTGACCTTCGCGCCTTCGGCAAGCGACTTGTAGCCGCCGCCCTGGATCGCGCTGTGGTGGACGAACAGGTCCTTACCGGAATCATCGGGAGTGATGAATCCAAAGCCCTTCGCGTCACTGAACCACTTGACGGTTCCTGTTGGCATTGATGCTTCCTCCGTTTAGGTGCACAGCGAAACACGGAGGGCGCTGACGAGCAACGACTGGCGAAACGCGGGGCACTGCGGTGACAGCCGGGCAGGACGCCCGACCTGCGCTGAACGATAGCGTAGAACCCGCGGGCTGTCCAAGGCACGACCCGCGTGCAGTCATTGACCCAAGGCGCGCGAGTGCTACGGTCGATCGGCGGACGTTTCTCGTTCGCGAGGTTGCATCGCCGCCGCGATGGACCTCCTGATACCGACGCGCGCCGGCGACCCAAGGAGCTGGATGTTCCAGACGGTCTCTCCGTCGCTCCAAGTGAGGAGCGCGCCCACCGTCCCGGACCGCCCAGTTGGCAGGCGATGAGCCACCGGCCTGAGGGACTGACAGCACGGCTCCGGCAGATCCGCCGCGCGCTCGCCACTCCGGACGTCCTGGCGCAGTTCCGGGAGAGCTCCCGCGGCGAACCGGATCCCGTCGACCTTGGGGACCTGCAAGCGCGGGTGGCACACCTTGAGCAGCTGCTGCAGGGTCTGCAGGACTCCGTCTACCGCGAGTCGCGGCGACAGGAGAAACGAATCTCAGAGCTCGAGGTGCGGGTCGACCCAGCGACGCTGGCAGCTGCACTCAGCAAGGATGCTCGAGACCGCAGGCTCTAGCCGGCCTGCGGCCACCACGCCCACTCAACTGGAGTTCTCACTGTGACCTCGCTTCACCAGATCGATGACCTGCACGCGGAGGTCAACCACTACCGAGACAGCGTCGCGCTATTGCGCGTCCGGCTCTACCGCCGTGGGATCACATCCAACAAGCGGCTGGAGGAGCTTCAGGTCCGGCTGGAGAGCGCTCGCCGCCGTCTGCGGGAGGCGCGCGCCAACCTCTCGCGCTGACACCGCGGCGCTCGGGCACAGATCGCGCGGCCCCTGTCAGCGCCGCACGAAGTAATTGGTGAGCGCACGTCCGGCATCGGGCCCTGCGACGAGGGTCGCCCAGCGCGTCAGCGCACGGCAATCAGGTCGACGACGAACACGAGTGTCTCGTCGGGCCCGATCACGTTGCCGGCGCCGCGCTTGCCATAGGCCAGCATCGGCGGAATCGTTATCCGCCGGCGCCCGCCGACCTTCATCCCGGCCACGCCCTGATCCCAGCCGGGAATCACCTGTCCCTTGCCCAGGCCGAACTTGAACGTCTGACCGCGGTCCCAGGAGGCGTCGAACTCACTCCCCGTCTGCCACGACACGCCCACGTAGTGGACCTCGACGACGCGGCCCGAGACCGCTTCGTCGCCTTCGCCGACGGCGATGTCCTCCACCTCCAGCTGGTAGGACGGCGCCTGGTCTGACGGGATCTCCACCTCGGGCTTGCTCAACTCGGCCATGGCGCCACCGTAGCGGGTCAGTCGAACCGGGCCGCTGAAGGTCGTTCGGACCGCCCCACGGCCGGCCGCCCGGGTCGGTCAGCCGCTGATCGAGTCCAGCAGCTGCAGGAGGTCATGGGCGGCCAGCTCGATCTGCTTGTGGCGCCACTCGCTGGCCCGGTAGACCGAGGCGATCAAGCCCATTCGGTGCACGCGGCGAAAGTCGCCGTAGACGAACGCGTAGCGCGCCTTGCTCTCGTCGCTGGCGCCCTCGGTGAGACCGAGGTGCCACTCGGCGTACTCCCGCCACGTGTGCGACTTCAGGTAGGCGTTCTGGGCAGCGGCATCGGGCTGGACATCGCCCCACTCGCTGCGCAGCACGTACTGGCGCTTGCGAATGAGCTCCTCGGCGCGCGCAACGGCGGCCTCGTTGACCTTGTAGCGCGCCACCGAGCAAGTGTGACGCCACCTGCCCGCGAGGCGCGGCCCGACCGCCGTTCTTGTCCACAGGGCCGCGCTCTGGAGGTCCGCCAGCCGGAAGAATCGCCTCCATGCCGCTGACCACCGACGGGCACTGGTCGCAGTGGGCGGCGTTTGGCTCAGAAACGCCGGGCGTCGAGGGGGAGGTGATGCTCCTCGATCCCGACAACGACTGGTGAGTGGAGGCTGCACGGCTCGCCCCAGGGAAGGAACCGCGCGCGCCGGCGTCTAAGAATCGAGAGGTCTGCCGCCGGCAAGCGCCACTCGGGCGCCAGTAGCCGCGAACCATCGCCAAGCAAGGAGAATCACCGACATGCCCAAGAACCTGGCTCTACTGCTCAGCGCCGGAGCCCTCGCGCTCGGCGTCGCTGCCTGCGGCGGATCGAGCTCCACCTCGTCCAGCGCCGGCGGCGGCGGCTCCGCCGGCACGAGCTCGTCCGCTGCCGCCAGCACGACGTCGTCCGCGGCCAGCGCCCCGAGCTCGGCGGGATCGAACCACATCTCGATCGCCGCCAACCCCAAAGGTGCCCTGATGTTCGACAAGACCAGCCTCACCGCGAAGGCCGGCAAGGTGACGATCACCTTCACCAACAAGGCCCCTGAGGGCCACAACTTCACGCTCGAGGGCTCCGCCGGCCAGAAGCTCGGCGCGACGCCGACCTTCGACGGGGGCTCCAAGACGGTGACGGTGACTCTCAAGCCGGGCAAGTACGCGTATCTGTGCACCGTGCCCGGTCACGCGATGGGCGGAATGAAGGGAACGCTGACGGTCACCTGACCCGGTCCGCGGTAAAGAGGTCCGAGCGGGCGCGGTCCCTGAGATCGCGTCCGCCCGGCGGCTGGTGTCAGGCTCAGGCTTACGTTGAGCATTGGCGAGTTGGCCCCCGCCAGCGAACCTCGACCGCGTGCGCGCGTACGCCCGAGCGCTGAGCCCTACGGGAGGCGCAGGCGGGTGCCGGGGAAGATCAGGTTCGGGTCGCCGGTGCCGATGCGAACCTCGTTGAGGTTCCAGATCGCGACAAGCGTGCGCTCCACGGCGACGTTGGAGGCCCGCGCTCCGACCAGCCGGCGCGCGATCGCCCACAGGGAATCACCGGGGCGCACGAGGACGGTCGTCGAGTGGCTGTCGGTGCCCGTGCCGGCGTGCCTCGCCTTGGACGCCGGCCGGGACGCCGGCTTGCGCGCCAGGGGCGCACCGCGATCCAGCAGCGACACCACCCGGACCCGCTGGCCGCGGGTGCCGAGCACGATCGCCGAATAGGCCCTGCCCGGCCTCACCGACATGTGAACGCCCGAGACCAGGGGTGTGCTGTCGCCGGGTCGCATCGCGCCGAGGGTGTGGTTGCCGCCGGGGACCGAGACGTACGGAGTTGCCTGACGGTAGGCGAGGCGTTTTACCGCCTGCTTGCCATCGATCGTCAGCTCGGGCGCGCCCAGTTCGGGAGCCCCGTGAATTACGCGCAAGAGGCTCGTGCCGGCGCGAGCGGCCTTGGTCTTGTAGATCCCCAGCCAGACCTTCATCTGGCGCTCCAGCACCAGGATGTCGTAGGCGCCGTCGCCGACAGCGGCGGTTCCCGAAGCGAGCTTCTTGCCGCCGCCCTTCAGGGTCCAACGAAAGTGGCCCGAGCGGATGCTGCGCCAGGCGGTGGAGTGAGCAAAGCCGATGGTTCCGAGGTCCCGGCCACCCGTCCCGTCGTCCACGGTGACCGTCGCTCGGCCGACACCTGGAAACCCGTGTATGAACCGCACCAGAGCTTTCGCGAACGACTGTGCGGGCCAGATCAGCCAGACGCATACGGCCAGTATCAGAGGCGCAAAACTGCGCTTGCGTGGCCGAGGCGACCGCGCTGCCACGTGAGTCTCGGTGCTCAAACGGCCGGGATTCCGGGTAGAACAACGCGATCGTCCATCGTTTGGCATAACGAATCTCTACCCGGATGTCCGGTCTAGCTACCCGACGGCTGATCGACGCAGCGGCGACGCTCGGTCCTGCGGACAGGGCGCTACTGAACCTGTGGGTGAACCGGGGGCTCGCAGACGAGCGTCTACTTGAGCTGACGGGTATGTCGATCGAGGCGCTGAAGACACGGCGGGCGAAGATCGTCGCCCAGCTCGCCGCCGAGCTGGGACTGCCCGAGCAGGACATACGCGGTGCCCTGGAGCAGATCGCGCCCGACCAGGAGTTCGCCACTCCGCCCGACCCGGAGGAGATCACGTTCGAGCCGCCCGGTCTCAACGGCGGGGGCCCGGCATCCGGGCCTGAGACAGCCGCCGAGCCGTCGCCCCCGCCCCGGCGCCGACGTCGCCTGTGGCCGGGACTGGCGGTCCTGGCGATCGTCGCAGCCGCCGTGATCGTGGTCGCTACGAGTGGCGGACCATCTCCCCCGAAGTCGCGTCGCGCCGCGAGCACGGCGAGCACGCCCATCGCCACCGCGCAGACGCAGACGTTGCCCGCACCGGCCCACCCGACGCCCGGGCCGGTGCCCGCTCCGCTCGCGGGTCTTCCTGGCGGCCTGGCTCACGCCGCGGGGACCGTGAAGCTGGCGGGTCCGGTCAAGGATCTAAGGCTCAGCTTGACGGTCAGGGGCCTCCCCGCCCCGCACGCCGGCCACTACGAGGTGTGGCTGTACAACTCCGTTCTGGACTCTCGTCCACTCGCTCGGCTGCGGGCCGGACGCCACCGGCTGGTGGTTCGCCTTCCTGCGCACGCGCGCCGGTATCGCTGGATCGACATCTCGTTCCAGCCGGTGGGCGCGATCAACCACAGCGGCGAATCCGAGTTGCGCGCGTCGAATCCCGCGCACACCACCATGGCGCGGCTGCGCAGGCGCTCGTCACGTACCCGCCACCGGCTCCGCCAGGCGTCCAAGGTCTCGGTCGCCCATCCCGCCACCAAGCACCGGACCAACCGCAGGACCAAGGCCGCCAACGGCAGCACCAAGGCCAAGACCAGGACCAAGGGCCACCGCCGTCGCGGTCAGCGGCTCAAGCGCAATGCCAGGGGCTCCAGGAAGGCCAGGACGTCGAAGTAGTGCGTCGGCAGGACGCGCACGAGCGCGTCGAGCACGTGGGCGTCGGCGCCGACGAGGATGCGGCTCTTGCCGGACTTGACGCCGTGGTGGATTATCTCCGCTGCCCGCTCCGGCGTGGTCTGCGCGAGCAGCTCGAACTGCGTGGCGGCTTCCTCGTGAGACCGCTCACCCCCCATCGGATCAGCGTGGTAGCGGGCGTTGCGCATGATGTTGGTCTTGACCCCGCCGGGATGGACGGCGATGGCCCGCACCCCGGTCCCGCGCAGCTCGTGGCGCAACGACTCCGTGAATCCGCGAACGGCGAACTTCGACGCGCAGTAGGCGCTCTGGTGAGGCCAACCGATCAGTCCGAACACGCTTGAGGTGTTGACGATCACCCCCGAGTTCTGACGTTGCAGGATCGGCAGGAAGGCGCGCGCGCCGCTCACCACCCCGCCGAAGTTGACGTCAACCACCCACTCGTCGTCCTCGACGGCACCCTCGGCAACAGGCTGAGAGGCGGTGACGCCGGCGTTGTTGAACACCATGCCCAGGGGCGCGGGAGCCCACTCGGCCACCTCGGCGGCGAACGTCATCTGAGCGTGACGGTCGCGCACGTCGAGCGTGCGGGACAGGACCGGACCGGAGATCAGCTCCGACGTCTGCCGCAGACCCGCCTCGTCCTGATCAACGATCGCCACCGGGCAGCCGTGCGCAGCCAGCCGCTGGGCCATCGCCGCACCGATGCCCGACCCCGCGCCGGACACGAACGCTGTCCGGCCGTCGACGGAGATTCTCTTGTGTGACATGAGCGCTGCCTCCTGTCTTAGGCGAGCGCCCGCTCGCCGGTGGGGGCCGGTTCGCCGGTCGCGGGGGGCCGGTTCGGACCGCGGCCGCTCGCTGACGTAGTCGCCGGGCTCGAAGAGGGCCACGCGCCGTTGGTAGGCCCGCACACTGCCCGGCCACAGCGTCGAGTTTCGGCCCGTCGCGTCGACGTACCAGCTCAGGCAGCCACCCGCCGTCCACACGCTGCCCTCGGTGTCGTGGTCGACGTGGGCCAGGAACTCGGCCTGGACCGCAGGATCGGGCTCGATGGTCGCCACCCCGCGCGATCTGCGGTGCGCCAGCGCCTGACGTACATAGGCAATCTGGGACTCGATCATCAGGAGCACGGAATTGTGACCCAGGCCGGTATTGGGACCCAGCAGCATGAACAGGTTCGGAAAGCCGGCGACGCCGATTCCGAGGTGGGCCCGCGGACTTCCCTCCCAGGCGTCGGACAGCAAGGTGCCGTCGCGGCCGCGCAGCCGGTGGCTGATCGGCGGGTCGGTTACCTGAAAGCCGGTGCCGAAGATGATCGTGTCCACCGGGTGGTGCGCTCCGGCGGCATCGACGATCCCGTCGGTCACCACCTCGCGGATGCCCTGGGTGACCACGTCGACGTTGTCCTGGCAGAGCGCCGGATACCAGGCGTTGGACCCCAGGATGCGCTTGCAGCCGAGGCTGTAGTCGGGGGTCAGCTTTGCGCGCAGCTCAGGGTCGGCCACCTCGTGCGCGATGTGAGCTCGCGCACGGCGTTCGATCAGGCGCATCGCCGCCGGATGGCGGAACCCGAAATGCGCCATCTCGTGCAGCGAGAACACGGCCCCACGCGCCAGCCCGAGCGCGCGCGGGTGACGTTCGAAGAGCGCGCGCCAGCGGCTCGGGATGGGCGGGTTGCCGCGCGGCAGCACCCACGGCGGGGTGCGCTGAAAGACCTCCAGGCGATCGACCAGCGGCTGGATCTCGGGCACGAACTGGATCGCCGACGCACCGGTGCCCACCACTGCCACACGGCGGCCGCGCAGATCGTGCTCGTGCTCCCAGCGGGCGGAGTGAAACACGCGCCCGGCGAAGCTGTCGAGACCAGGGAGGGCGGGGATCGCCGGGTCGGCGAGCGCGCCGGTGGCCGAGATCAGCACATCGGCGGTCAGGCGCCCGTGCGTCGTCCGGATGTTCCAGCGCTGCGTATCGGCGTCCCAGTCGGCCGCCATGACCTCGTGGTCGTAGAGCATGTGCTCGGCGACGTCGTGGCGGGCGGCCACGTTGCGCATGTAGGCCCAGATCTCTGGCTGGGCGGCGTACGCCTGACTCCACTCCGCATTGGGCTCGTCGTCGTAGCAGTAGAGCACGCTCGGAATGTCACAGGCGCAGCCCGGATAGGTGTTGTCGCGCCAGGTCCCGCCGAGGTCGCCGGCCCGCTCCAGCACCACGAAGTCCGAGTGTCCGTCGCGGCGCAGGGAGATCGCCATCCCCAGGCCCGAGAAGCCGGCTCCGGCGATCGCAATCTCCACATGACGTACATCGGCTTCGGGCATCGTGCCTCCCGTCGGACTCGTTGGTACATCTACGTACCTACGGTACGCTAGCATACCGTCGGCCGCCCCGCGTAGCTTCGCCGGTGATCGCCGTGCGAGCTGTGACTGGATCGCGAGCCGAGTCTTCTCACCCAAGCGTGAGCCGACGCGGGGACGCGTGGGTGGTCTCGCCCGCCCGGTCGGGCCAAACGACCCGCGGGCAAGCCCTCAGGATCGTTGCGAGAGCATCTGCACGCCGTCCAGCAGTTCCCAGTAGGCGCGGTGGCACGCCTCCGCGTGGCGCACCAGGACGTCGGGCGAAGTGACGGGTAGCAGGCTGGTGAGCGCGGCCTCGCCGAGCCCCGCATCGCGCGCCGAGCGCTCGGCGCGCCGCATGAAGTAGCCAGCGGAGCATGAGTCGAACCCGTAGCACTCGACGAGCGCGTGAAGCTGTCGCGGTGCCAGCAGCGAGAACTCGGACTCGACCGCCTGGATCGTCATCAGGTGCTCCGCAAGCGAGCACTCCGCGCCACGCCACGTCTGGTCGCAGCCGATGGTCTGCGGGAGCGGATCGAGTGCGAAGTACCAGGCCGACCGTCCCCACCCCGCCGCCGCGGCGAACTCGCACGACAGCTCGACCGACTCGCCCTGATCCTCGGCGTAGCTGGCGAGCTGCTCGGCGAGCAGCCCCTCGGTGAGCGCCGCCGCCCGCTGCGCGATCTCCTCCAGCGCCACAACGACGTGGTGATGCTCAGCCGCAAACACCTGCAGGTCGCACGGGGTCAGTTCACCGGCCACCCATCGCTGCAGGAACGGGTGTCGCTCGAGGCGCCGCTCCTCGCGCAGCGCTGAGAGCTCGGCGGCCAGCCAGTCGGCCTGGGCAAACCGGCTGCGCAACGTCGCCTCACGCGTCGATTGGGTCATCTCGGTGGTGTTGGGCAGCCGGTGGCGCGAGCGCTCATCGGCCGGCGGTCCGCCAGCCCTCCGCGTACTCCAGGCGCGCGGTCACCGAGTAGGGCACCGGACTGACGATGGCTCGGACGCTGAGTTGCTCGTGACGATCGACGGTCGCCTTGCGAGTGCCGCCGCCGGGCTCGCCCCACACGACCTGCACCTCGCTGCCGATCTCGACCTTCGGGTCCAAGGTTGCCAGCGAGAGCGCGCGCTTCTCGTTGGCGCTGTACCCGCTGAACATCGAGTAGCCCACGACGCTGCCGTTGGCGTCCAGGACCGAATCGAAGTTCGACGAGCCGTAGTTGGCGATCGGCAGATCGAAGAACTGATAGCCGTCGCTCTCGGTGTCGAACAGCGCGGTGAAGATCTTGGCAACGTCCTCGGCCTCCCAGGCCAGGGTCACCTTCCTGCGCTGCGTCTCGGGATCGATCTGCTCCAGCGCATCTCGGCCGATGAAGTCGTGGTCGAACTTCACGAACGGGCCGTACCCGAGCTCCCAGGGGTTGAGGTAGTAGTCCTCGATGTCCTCAGACACGAAGCTGCCCGCCAGCGCGTTGCCGGCCTCGTAGCTCTGGGCCGGCAGCCACTCGCGGTAGCCGCGCAGCTCCTCGCCGGTGTAGATGGCCGGCAGGGGCGAGGGGATCCACCCCGACTCCAGCGTGTTGGACGCGTAAGCGCGAGCGCCGACGGGCTCCAGACCGAACTCGGCCCCGGCCTCAAGGATCGCCTCGCGGATCTTGTCGTAGCTCTCATACGGGCCCCACAGCTCCAGCCCCGGCGCTCCCGCCATGCCGTGACGGAGGGTGCGCACGCGCTCGCCGGCGACGTTCATGTCCGCCATGCGGAAGAACTTGAGCTGCTCGACGGGGCCCCCGTTGACCTTCTCGATGACCTGCCAGGCGTTGGGGCCCTGAATCTGGAAGCGCCAGTAGGTCCGGCTGACCGACTTGCCGTAGGGGCGCCCCGGCGAGCGGTCGTCCAGCTCGACATCGAGGTTCGGGTACCCGCCGGTCTGCGCCTGATAGGTGAGCCAGTTGGCCACGGGCGAGCGGCCGACCCACACGAATTCCTCGTCGTCGAGGTGGAAGAGGATCCCGTCGCCGATGACGTGCCCCGCCGGTGTGGTGGGCACGAACTGCTTGGCCATGTTGACGGGGAAGTTGGCCGTGCTGTTGATCCCCGTGTCGGAGATCAGCTTGAGAGCATCCGGTCCGCGCAGGAACAGGTTGACCATGTGGTGTGACTGATCGAACAGCACCGCGGTCTCCCGCCAGGCGCGCTGCTCGCGGCGCCAGTTGGTGAACTCATAGGGCACCACCGGGTAGATGTAGGCGCCGATCTGCGAGTTGCGCAGCAGCTCGACGGCGTTGCCCGCCTCGTCGAGGACCTCCTGCAGGTTGGTGGGCGTCATGCGGTCTCTCCTTCCCGCTCCTTCAGGCGTCGCCCGTTCATGGGGAGCGCTTCTCTGGTTGGGCGTAGATCCTCGGAGTGGCCGGTCCCCCTGGGCGATCCGCTGGCCGCCTGCCTTTCACGTTGCCACTCCCAGGTGTCGATCAGCTGGTTGAACGTGAACAGGTGAAACCCGGCGACGTTGAGCTCGGGGTCATTCGGCGTGTCTTCGAGGGCGTCGTAGAGCCTGTCAGCCGTCGAGCGGCGCGAGAACAGGCTCCGCAGGCCGCGCTGCTTGCGCAGGAAGTCGACCGACGGACCGACCCCGATCCGCACCGACAGCTCGAGCAGCTTGGTGCGCGAGACCTTGCCCGGCATTCCGATGTAGACCGGCAGGGTCATTCCCCGCGCGCGCTGGCGCGTGACCCAGGCGCGCAGAGCGTCCGGGTCGAAGCACATCTGGGTCGCCACGTAGTCGGCGAAATGGCTCTTGCGCTCGAGCGCCTCCTGCAGCGACTCGTCGGAGATGCTGGGATGACCCTCCGGGTAGC
The DNA here is from genome assembly GCA_963831015.1 of uncultured Solirubrobacteraceae bacterium. Lineage (GTDB taxonomy): Bacteria > Actinomycetota > Thermoleophilia > Solirubrobacterales > Solirubrobacteraceae > Palsa-465. Next base: position 109,044 of record CAWHOM010000003.1, read on the forward strand.
CGGGGATCCCGATCGTGCGCGGACGTTGCGGATGCTCGGCGATCAGCGGGAGCAGCTCGACGGCGGACGAGTACTCACCTATCGCCGGGTCGGCGTCGCCGGCGATGAGGAAGAGATCGTCGGCTCCGGCGTCGCTCATGCCGGCCAGGAGCGCGTCCAGATGGGCGCGGTCGCGCACCATCCGCGCAGCCACGTGCACGGTCACCGCATGACCCATGTCGCGCAGGCGAGCGGCTACCTCGACCGACCGGTCGGGGCCGTACTTGGGAGAGCAGGTGACCGTCAGGCGCACCCGCTCGGGGAGCTGCCGCGCCTCTTCCTCGCTGCGACCGAGCGGAAGGATCTCGAAGCGGACACGCTCCTGTGCGGAAGTGATGGAAGACATGGCCATGGACTGAAGCCTGTCCGAAGTTAGAAGGTCCTCTCACCCTCAAAGGTTGAGGATTGCCCTCCCATTTGAGAGGGATCGCGCTACAGGAGGCTGCCGGAGAGGATCAGCTTGATCGTTTGGCCGGCGCTCGCCCGCAGCTCGCGCATGTCGCGTCCGCGCTGCAGCGCGATCACCAGCAGCTCGCGCAGCCCGCCGACGATGATGATCGCCGTGTCCATGTCCAGCGAGCGCAGGGTCAGCTCGGGTCGCGCGCGGCGGCCCGAGTCCACCAGCCCGATCAGGAGCTGCGCGAAGCCCTCCAGCGCGGCCTGGGCCCGCTCGGCCCCCGCCTCCCCGAGCCCCGGCAGCTCGCGCACGAAGCTGTGGTACAGGTCGGGACGATCCAGCACGCTGGCGATGTAGGTGTCAACCGCGGTGTCGACCTGCTCATCGAGCGTCAACAGCGGGTCGACCGCCGCGGCGATCTCCGCCATCAACGCCGCGTTGGTGGCGTCGAACAGGGCCAGGAAGCATGCGTCGCGGTCGACGAAGTGCTCGTAGAAGTTACGCCTCGAGGTGCGGGCCAGACGGACCACGTCAGCCACGGTCGTGTCGCGGTAGCCCTTGTCGGCGATCGAGGCCGCCATCGCGGCGATCAGGCGCTCGCGATGGCCCGCGGGCTCGGTCACCCCCGCCCACTCCGGCAATCTCTGCGCAGACACGCTCATCACGATAGAGCGACTACTCGCACGCGGCAGCCGCGTCGCGGGATCATCGTCACGTTGCGCATCCGCGGCGCCTCGGGAGCTTGGTCGACTGCCTCCAGGTCGGCGCGCCGCGCGATCGCCTCCAGCACCACGCGCTGCTCGGCCATCGCCAGCGTCGCCCCCAGGCAGCGGCGAATCCCGCCGCCGAAGGGGATCCACGTATACGTCCCCGGTGACCGACCTTGGAACCGTTCGGGCCGGAACTCCTGCGGCGCGGAGTACACGTCGTCGCGGTGATGCACGCCGAGGATGCTGACCGCCACTGGGGTGCGCGCCGGAACGACGTGCTCCCCGAGACGCCACGGCCGCATCACCATGCGAACGATCATCGGAATCACCGGCCGCACGCGCATGCTCTCGTGGATCGTGGCCTCCACGTACTCAGCGCCGTCGTCGCCGCGCACGCGCTCGCGAAGCTCACGGTAGGGCCCGGGGTTGCGCAGCAGCCGCTCGAAGGTCCACGCCAGCGAGTTCGCGGTCGTCTCGTGTCCGGCCAGGACGAGCGACATGAGCTCGTCGCGCAGCTCGTTGTCGGTGAGCGGCTGGCCGTCCTCGTCGCGGGCCTGCAGCAGCACCGAGAGCACGTCATCGCGCCGGTCAGCGCCAAGCTCGGCACGACGCGCACGGATGACCGCATATATCTGGCGATCGACGATCCGCAGGAGCGCCGCCAGCAGGTCACGCGGCTCCTTGCTGCCCGCATTGCGCAGCTCCACCAGCTGGTACAGCGGGGTCGTCGAGGCGGCCAGCAGGCGCCGGATAGTCGATCGCATCCGGTGCTCGGCACTGGAACTCGGTCCCCGCCCGCCGTCGCCGTCGATCCCAAAGACGCCGCGCATGATCACCTCGAGCGTCACCGCCTGCATCCGGGGGGCGAGCGCGAACGTCCCGCGCACCGGCCACCGGTCGATCTCGCGCTCCGCGACCTCGGAGATCATCGCCACGTAGCGCTGCACCGCCTCACCGTGAAACGGCGGCAGCAGCAGCTTGCGCTGGCGCATGTGACGTTCGCCGACGGAGGTCAGGACCGAGTTGGGACCGAGGATCGGCCGCAGCGGCGACTCGCCGGTGAGCGAGGGGGCGTCCTCGGGTCTGGCCTTGAGCAGCGACTTCAGATGATCGGGGTGACAGGTCACGACGAACCCCTCACGGCGGGTCGGGATGCGCAGGGTCCACACGTCGCCGAAGCGCCGGTGAGCGCCGATGTTGAAGCTCATCGGGCGAGCGCTGAAGCGCAGCCCCTGCAACAACGGCGACAGATCGTGTCCGGGGGGCGGCGAGGTCGGAGCCTGTCCGTCGGCGGGACCGGCCGGCGAGGGCGAGAACGAGTCCGCCGCTGGCTCCGCGATCGGGGGATCGGCGAGAACAGTCACGGTACATAAATGTACCGGACGTATGCCGACCCGTCCAGCCTCAGAACCCAGGCGGGCGCCGGTCGGCCCACGGCGCCGCGCGCTCAAGCTGGGCGGCGAGCGAATAGAGCACGTCCTCGGCGCCGAGCCGCCCGACGAGCTGGACGCTGAGCGGGACCCCGTCCGCGCTCCAGCCGGCCGGCACCGCGACGGCCGGCTGACCGGTGAGGTTGAACAACGCGGTGAAAGGGCTGAAGCGCCCGGCGGTGTTGACGGCGACGGGCGCGGAACGCCCATAGGCGCCATCGGCGGCGATCGGCGTGCGCGTAAGCGCCGGCGTCATGAGCACGTCGAACTCGTCCCACAGCGCCAAGATCCGGCTCGCGGCGCGCTCGCGTGCACGCAGCAGCGAGCCCAGCCGGCGATCGGGGATCACAGTGCGGCCGGCGGCCGCCATCTGGCGCGTCGAGCGCTCCACCTGCGATGGGTCGGCCAGGGCGCGCGCATCCTCGTGTATCCCGCGCACCCAGAACTGGGCGAACACGATCTGCGCCAGGCCATATTCCGGATCGCGGGCCGAGACGTCGTGGCCGGCATCGGACAACGTGGCCGCCATCCGCTCCCACGCCGATCGCTCGTCGTCGGCCACCCGCGCGAGCAGGCCGGGCGGCAGCTTGACCGACACGGCGATCCGCAACCGGGGAGGTGGTGACGCGGCCGCCTCGCGATAGCTGCCCTCAAACGGCGGGGCCGGCATCGGATCGCCGGGCAGCGAGCCGTGCATCACGTCGAGCATCAGCGCGCTGTCGGCCACGGTGCGCGCCAGCGCGCCGTAAGTCGACAGCCCCAGCCATCCAGGCGGGTTCGCTCCGCTGGAGACCCGCCCGCGCGTCGGCTTCATCCCCACCAGTCCGCAGCACGCCGCCGGGATCCGGATCGAGCCGCCCCCATCCGATCCGGTGGCGGCGGGCACCAGCCCGCCCGCGACCGCCGCGGCCGAGCCGCCCGACGAGCCCCCGCACGTGCGTGACGGGTCCCATGGGTTGCGCGTGATGCCGTTGGCGACGGTCGCCGTCCACGGGAAGATCATCAGCTCGGGGACGTTGGTGATCCCGATCGGAATCGCTCCCGCCGCCCGCAGCCGGCGCATCGGCTCGGCATCGGCGCCAGCCGGAGACGGCCAGTTGACCGCGCGCAGGCCGCGCGTCGCCACCTGACCGGCGACCGCCAGGTCGTCCTTGACCGCGATCGGCACACCCGCCAGCGGGCCGGGCGGGGTCCGCTCGAGCGCCATGTCAGCCTCGGCAAGCGCCGGCTCGGCCATCGTGGTGCGAAACGCGTTCAGTCGCGGATCGAGCGCCTCGATCCTCGCCAGGAACAGCTCCACCAGTTCGCGGGGCGTGACCTCCCGCGAGCGGACGAGCTCCGCCAGGGCGGCGGGGCCCGCGAAGGCGAGGTCGGCGTCCACTAGTGCAGCGCGGTCACGAGCTCGCGGATCGCGCCCGGATAGCGGTAGGTGATGCCGCCGTGGCGGCCGTCGAACAGCTCCAGCGTGTGCTCCACCTCGAGCCGCGACAGCTCCTCGGAGAACGCCTGCGCACCCAGATCCAGGTACCACTCGTCGCCGCGACCGGCGTCCAGATAGATCCGGCGCATACTGCGCAGCGCGTCGGCGTGCACCCGCGCCAGCCGCACCGGGTCGAGCTCCAGCCAGCGGCGCCAGACGTCGTCGCGCAGCCGGCCGGTGGCGTTCTCGAACGGCAGCAGCGCCTCCCCGGGACGATCGGGATCGGGCGAGTACGCGCAGGCATAGCCGTAGATCTCGAGCGGCTTGCCGAACCGGTGGAAGTCAAAGGCCGGCGCCTGGGCGAGACGCTCGTGAAACACCTCCCAGGAGCCGTCGAACGAGTCGCGCAGCTGGCGGGCGACCGCCGGGAAGTCGGGCAGATAGCAACACTCGAACAACGCGTCGCCGGCATGCGAGGCGATGCCCGCGAACACGTCGGGGCGCAGCATCGGTACGACCATCGCCCCGTAGCCGCCGGACGACTTGCCGCTCAGGCCGCGGTGCTCGCGGTCGCCGTGCGTGGGATAGCGCTCGTCGACGAACGGCACCACCTCGTCGCACAGGTAGTCCATGTAACGGCCGGTGCTCGTCGAGTTCAGAAACTGCGAGCCGCCTCGCCGCGTCCACGCGTCGACGAAGACGATCACCGCGTCCGGGCACTCCCCGGCGGCGAACATCGCATCCACGCGCTCCACGAACGTCGGCTCAAACGCCGAGCGCGCGAGCACCATGTCGAGCTGTCCGGTGAAGCCCTGGATCACGTACACGGTGGGCACCGGCCTCCCGTGGCGTGCGACCCCGGGCGGAAGGTAGACGTAGAGCGGCCGGTCGGCGGGGTCGCCGAGCGGGTTGCCCTCCAGCAGCTCCGAATGCACCACGATCCGGTCCAGCGTGCCCGCCAGCGGCTGCTCCCACGGCGGACCCGGAGATCCCTCGATCTGGCGCGCGCTCATACGCCCCCACGCTACTCAATGGCCGCGCTTGTGAGCTCCGTCACAGGGGTATATTCGACCCCGGATGGCGGACCGCACCAAGACCAACGGCGCGAACGGGAACGGCGCAGTCGACCTCGACGCGGTCGAGACCACCGAATGGCTGGAGGCGCTCGACGCGGTCGTCTCCAGCGATGGTCCCGACCGTGCGCGCGACCTGCTGACGCGCGTCATCGAGCGCGCCCAGCGTGCCGGCACGGGCCCCATCGCCAGCCTCAACACCGACTATGTCAACACGATTCCGGCCGACCAGGAGCCGGATTTCCCGGGGGACGCCGCCGTAGAGCGCCGGCTGCGCTCGATCGTTCGGTGGAACGCGATCGCCATGGTCGTCCGCGCCAACAAGACCTCCTCCGAGCTGGGAGGTCACATCGCCACCTTCCAGTCCCTGGCCACGTTGATGGAGGTCGGCTTCAACCACTTCTGGCATGCGCCGTCTGATGACCACGGCGGTGACCTCGTCTACTTCCAGGGTCACTCCTCGCCGGGCAACTACGCGCGCGCGTACCTGGAGGGGCGGCTGACCGAGGGCCAGCTCGACGGATTTCGCCAGGAGGTCGACGGCGAGGGCCTGTCCTCCTATCCCCACCCGTGGCTGATGCCCGAGTTCTGGCAGTTCCCCACGGTCTCGCTGGGGATCGGCCCGATCACCTCGATCTACCAGGCGCGCTTCATGAAGTACATGCAGGCGCGCGGGATGGCCGAGACCGGTCCGCGCAAGGTATGGGCGTTCCTCGGCGACGGCGAGATGGACGAACCCGAGTCGATGGGCGCGACCAGCCTCGCCGGACGCGAGAAGCTCGACAACCTCATCTGGGTCGTCAACTGCAACCTGCAGCGCCTCGACGGCCCGGTGCGCGGCAACGGCAAGATCATCCAGGAGCTGGAATCGGACTTCCGCGGCGCCGGCTGGAACGTGATCAAGGTGATCTGGGGCAGCCGCTGGGATCCGCTCCTGGCCGCCGACGTCGACGGGGCGCTCGTCAAGGTGATGGAGGACTGCGTCGACGGCGACTACCAGACGTTCAAGTCGCGTGACGGAGCCTATGTGCGCGAGAAGTTCTTCGGGCGCGACCCGCGCCTGCTCGAGCGCGTCGCCCACATGTCAGACGAGGAGATCTGGCTGCTCAACCGCGGCGGTCACGACCAGCGCAAGGTCTACGCCGCCTACGACGCGGCGGTCAAGCACACCGGCCAGCCGACGGTGATCCTCGCCAAGACGATCAAGGGCTATGGGATGGGGGTCTCGGGCGAGGGCCAGATGATCACCCACCAGGCCAAGAAGATGACCGAGGCGGCGCTGCTCGCCTTCCGGGACCGCTTCGAGCTGCCGCTGTCCGACGAGCAGGTCCGCGACGCCGAGTACTACAAGCCGCCCGAGGATTCGCCGGAGATGCAGTTCCTGCGTGAGCGACGGGCCGAGCTGGGCGGGTCGATACCGGTGCGCCGGAAGCGAGCGGACGGGCCGAAGGCCCCCGACCTCGAGCTGTTCAAGTCGCAGCTGGCGGGGACCGGCGAGCGCGAGGTCTCGACCACGATGGCATTTGTCCGCGTGCTCTCGGCGCTGCTGCGCGACAAGCAGCTGGGCCGCCACGTCGTGCCGATCGTGCCCGACGAGTCGCGCACCTTCGGGATGGAGGGCCTGTTCCGCCAGGTTGGGATCTACTCCCCCGTCGGCCAGCTCTATCAGCCCCAGGACTCCGAGCAGCTGATGTTCTACAAGGAGGACCAGCACGGTCAGATCCTCGAGGAGGGGATCACCGAGGCCGGGTCGATCTCGTCCTTCGTGGCCGCCGGCACCGCCTACAGCACGCACGCCGTACCGATGGTCCCGTTCTACATCTACTACTCGATGTTCGGCTACCAGCGCGTCGGCGATCTCATCTGGGCGGCCGGCGACAGCCGCACCCGCGGGTTCATGCTCGGCGGCACCGCGGGCCGCACGACCCTCAACGGCGAGGGTCTGCAGCACGAGGATGGCCACAGCCACCTGCTGTTCTCGGTCGTGCCCAACTGCCGCGCCTACGACCCGGCGTTCGGCTACGAGCTGGCGGTGATCATCCAGGAGGGACTGCGCCGAATGCTCGACGAGCAGGAGGACGCCTTCTACTACATCACCCTGATGAACGAGAACTACCCCCATCCGGCGATGCCCGAAGGCGCGCGGGAGGGGATCCTGCACGGCATGTACCTGCTCTCGGAGGCGCCGAAGCGGACCAAGAAGCCGGTCGTCCAGCTGCTGGGCTCGGGGACGATCCTGCGCGAGGTGATGGCCGCGGCCGAGCTGCTGGCCGAGGACTGGGACGTGCTTGCCGACGTGTGGAGCGTGACCTCGTTCACCGAGCTGCGCCGCGACGGGATCGAGGCCGAGCGCTTCACCATGCTGCATCCGGGCGAACAGCCCCGCGAGGCTTACGTGACCGCGCAGCTCGGCAAGCGCCGCGGCCCCGTCGTCGCCTCGACCGACTACCTGCGCGCCGTCCCCGACCAGATTCGCCAGTGGGTGCCTGGGCGCTACCGCACGCTGGGCACCGATGGCTACGGGCGCTCTGACTTCCGCGCGGCGCTGCGGCGCTTCTTCGAGGTCGACCGCCACTACGTGGTCGTCGCCGCGCTGTCCGAGCTGGCGGCCGAGGGCGCGATCGATGCCAAGGTCGTCGCCGCGGCGATCGCCAAGTACGACATCGACGTCGAGGCGCCGATGCCGACCACCGTCTGAGATGAGCGCCACCGCGTCACCGAACGTCCAGGTCCCCGACATCGGGGATTTCGACGAGGTACCGGTGATCGAGATTCTCGTCGCGGTCGGCGACACGGTCGCCGCCGAGGACCCGCTGGTCACGCTGGAGTCCGATAAGGCGACGATGGACGTTCCCGCGCCGTTCGGGGGAGTCATCAAGGAGATCGCCGTCGCGGTCGGCGACACGGTCTCCCAGGGCAGCGCGCTGATGACGATCGAGGCCTCCGACGGCGACGCCGGCGGTGATGAGCCCGCCGAGCAGGCCGCGGCGGCCGATCGGTCGGCGGAGCAGACGACACCGCCCTCGGAATCATTGGAGGCTCCGGAGGAGCCCTCGCAACCGTCGGCTGGGGCCCCGGCCGCAGCGCCATCGCACGACCCGCAGCCGCGAACGAACGGCGATGTTCCCGAGCCCCGCAGCGGCGACGGCCCGATCTATGCCAGTCCGTCCGCGCGGCGCCTGGCCCGTGAGCTCGGCGTCAGTCTGGAGGGCGTCAGCGGCAGCGGGCGCAAGGGCCGGATCACCAAGGATGACGTGCAGGGAATGGCCGACGGCGGCGGCCCCGCTCCCGCCGAGGCGCCGGCCACGGGTGGTTCGAAGCCCGCGGGCGGCGGCGCGTTGGATCTGCTGCCGTGGCCGACGGTGAACTTCGAGAAGTTCGGCGAGGTCGAGCGTGTCGCACGGTCGCGCATCCAGCGGATCTCGGCACCCAACCTGGCGCGCAACTGGGTGATGATCCCCCACGTCACCCACAACGACGAGGCCGACATCACCGAGTTGGAGGCCTGGCGCAAGCGTCTGAACGAAGAGCACGCGCGCGACGGCGTCAAGTTCACGATGGTCTCCTTCCTCGTGGCGGCCTGCGTGGCCGCGCTCAAGGAGTTCCCGTTCGTCAACGCGTCGCTGGACGGCGAGGAGCTGGTGCTCAAGCGCTACTACAACATCGGCTTCGCCGCCGACACCCCCGGCGGGCTCGTCGTCCCGGTGATCAAGGACGCCGATCGCAAGGGGCTGCGCGAGATCGCCCGGGATCTGACCGACTTGTCAAGCAAGGCGCGCGACGGCAAGCTCGGCCCCGGCGACATGAGCGGCGCGACGTTCACGATCTCCTCGCTGGGCGGAATCGGCGGCACGTCGTTCTCGCCGATCATCAACGCCCCCGAGGTGGCCATTCTGGGCGTCACCCGTGCCGCCATGAAGCCCGTCTGGAACGGCTCGGAGTTCGTCCCGCGGCTGATGGTGCCGCTGTCGTTCTCCTATGACCACCGGGTGGTCGACGGCGCCGCCGCAGCCCGCTTCACGGCTTTCCTGGCCAACGTGTTGACCGACCTGCGCCGCGTCCTGCTGTGACCGAGATCCGCGTCCCCGACATCGGTGACTTCACCGACGTTCCCGTCATCGAGATCCTCGTCGCCGTCGGCGACGAGGTCCAAGCCGAAGATCCGCTCGTCACGCTGGAATCAGACAAGGCGACGATGGACGTTCCCGCCCCGGAGGCCGGCAAGATCAGCCAGCTGCGCGTCTCGGTCGGCGATCGCGTGTCCGAGGGCAGCGTGCTGATGGTCTTCGAATCCAACGGCGCCTCGCCGAGCAGCTCGCGGGCGGAGGACGAGCCGGAGGCAGAGGCGCCGCGCGTCGTCGAGGAGCCGCCGCCACCGCCTCCATCCGATGGTGGCGGGGAACGCGACGCCCAGGTGGTCGTGCTCGGCTCCGGACCGGGCGGCTACACCGCGGCGTTCCGCGCCGCCGACCTCGGCCTGAAGACGATCCTCGTCGAACGCTACGAGCGGCTCGGCGGCGTATGCCTGAACGTCGGCTGCATCCCGTCCAAGGCGCTGCTGCACGCCGCCAAGGTGATCGCCGAGGTCGAGGAGATGTCCGAGCACGGAATCACGTTCGGGTCGCCACAGGTGGATCTGCCGAAGCTGCTGGCCTTCAAGGACTCGGTGGTGGAGCGGCTGACCGGCGGCCTGGGCGGACTCGCCAAGCAGCGCAAGGTCGAGGTGGTGCACGGCTCGGCCGTGTTCACCGGCTCGTCGACGCTGCGCGTCGGCGACCGGGAGATCAGCTTTGAGAACTGCATCATCGCCGCCGGCTCGCAGTCGGCCACGATCCCGGGCCTGCCCGACGATCCCCGCGTGGTGGATTCCACCGGGGCGCTGTCGCCCGGTTCGGTGCCCGGGCGGCTGCTCGTGATCGGCGGCGGCATCATCGGGCTGGAGATGGCCTGCGTGTACGACGCGCTCGGCTCAAAGGTGACAGTCGTGGAGATGCTCGATCAGCTGATGACGGGGGCAGATCCGGATCTCGTGCGGGTACTGGCCAAGCGAATCGGCGCCCGCTACGAGGACGTTCTCACCGGCACGCGGGTCGAGTCGGTCAAGGCGCAGAAGAACGGGCTCAAGGTGGAGATCGGCGGCGCCGGCTCGCGAATCTTCGACCAGGTGCTGGTCGCCGTTGGCCGCACCCCGAACGGCAACGCGATCGACGCCGCCGCGGCCGGCGTCAACGTCGACGAGCGCGGGTTCATCGCCGTCGACGAGCAGATGAAGACCAACGTGGAGGGGATCTACGCGATCGGCGACATCGTCGGCGGTCCGATGCTGGCCCACAAGGCCACCCACGAGGCCAAGGTGGCCGCCGAGGTGATCGCCGGACAGAACGTGCGCTTCGACGCCCGCACGATCCCGTCGGTCGCCTACACCGATCCCGAGCTGGCCTGGATGGGCCTGACCGAGACCGTCGCCAAGGCCGACGGCGTGGAGTTCGAGAAGTTCACCTTCCCGTGGGCGGCCTCCGGGCGGGCCCTGGGGCTCGGACGCTCCGAGGGTCTGACCAAGCTGCTGGTGGAACCGGAGACCAAGCGCGTTCTGGGCTGTGGGATCGTGGGCGTGAGCGCCGGCGATCTGATCTCCGAGACCGTGCTGGCGCTGGAGATGGGCGCCGACGCCGAGGACATCGCGCTCACCGTCCACCCCCACCCCACCCTGTCTGAGACGTTCGCGTTTTCCGCCGAGCTGGCCGACGGTTCGATCACCGACCTGATGCCGCCGCGGGCGCGTTCGAAGCGTTGAAGTAGCGCGACCCGCGTCGTCTGATCAAGCAGCGCGACGCTGGGCCTGCGGTGTGGCGCTGCTTGACATCCGGCGTGGTCGCGCTTATTCTGGGATCGGGGCTGGCGCCCGGATCGGGACACGGGTCCCTGGGCGCCTCAGCCGATCATGGCGTTGACCTCGGCGTCCACACACCGGGCAACGACGCGTCGGAAATCGCTGCGTATGTTGCGCAGAAGACCGCCCGCGATTGCGCAACACGATGATCGGCTACGGCCCACGCCGCGGATCGCGCCGTTCCGACGGCGTCAGCCCCGACGTGCTCATTGCGCGGCGCGGGCGACGCTGTCAAGCATCGCCACACCGCCGAGATCACCAACCGCCCACCGATGCTTGATCAGCGGCGGCCGGCCGCGCCCACCTACCGGCGACGCCGACGCAGCAAAAGCACCAGCGCCCCGGCAGCCCCGACGACCGCGGCCGCGCGACCACGTCCGGCGGTCCCGGACGCCCAATCTCCAGTGAGCGGCCGCCCGGCGGGCATGGCGAACTCCTCGGCGGCCAGCACGTCGTGGGGCTCGGTGATCCCGGTCGGATCGTCGGGCAGCCTCACCGGTCCGTGGCCGATCGCGGGATCGGGCGCGGGGACCCCGAACTCCTCGGCGGCCAGCACGTCGTGGACCTCGTCGCGGTGCAGCCGCGGATCCGGAGCGGGCACCACGAACTCCTCGGCGGCCAGCACGTCGTGGACCTCGTCGCGGTGCAGCCGGGGGTCCGGGGCGGGGACGCCGAACTCCTCGGCGGCCAGCACGTCGTGAGCGGCATCTCTTCGGGTCCGGCGATTCTCGGTCATCGACACCGATGATCCCAAATCGGGTCGCCGAGCATCACGCGCCCGATAATCTCAGTGTCGCGGACTAAGATCCGCCACGGTTCCCGGAGGGCCAATGATATCCTTCGCTTATCGTTTGTAAGTACCTACTGAAAGTGAAGACTTGATGAGCCGACTACTACTGGTCCCGCTCGAGGACGTGGTCGTGTTCCCGGGCATGTCGCTGACGCTGGCCATCGAGGCCGGCGACGAAGAGCGCGTCCTGCTCGTGCCCCGGCATGAGTCCGAATTCGCGGACGTCGGCACGGTCGCCGAGATCACCGACAAGGTCCGCCTACCCGGCGGGGGGCGCGCGTTCTCCCTGCAGGGCCTGCACCGCGGCGTCGCCGGCGCCGCCCAGACGCTGCCCGACGGCCGGCTGTTCGTCGAGGTCGACGAGCGTCCGGACGCCGTTCCCGTCGATGGCAAGACCCGCAACCTGGAGCGCGAGTACCGCGCCGTGGTCGAGGAGATCCTCGAGGTCCGCGGCGACGACGGGCGCATCTCGGCATTCCTGCGCTCGATCTCCGAGCCCGGCAACCTGGCCGACACGTCGGGCTACTCGCCTGACATCAGCTACGAGCAGAAGGTCAAGCTGCTGCAGACGCTCGACGTCACCGAGCGCCTGGAGCTCGCCCTCGGCTATCAGCGCGAGCGCCTGGCCGAGCTGCAGGTGCGCAAGCGCATCCGCGACGACGTGGAGTCCGGCGCCGAGAAGCAGCAGCGCGAGTACTTCCTGCGCAAGCAGATGGACTCGATCCGCAAGGAGCTCGACGAGGACGACGCCTCGGTCGTGGAGGAGTACCGCACCAAGATCGAAGAGGCGGGGATGCCCGAGCACGCGCGCGAGCAGGCCGAGAAGGAGCTCGGTCGCCTGGAGCGCATGGGCGAGCAGAGCGCCGAGTCCAGCATGATCCGCTCCTACCTGGACTGGCTGATCGCCGTGCCGTGGTCCGAGAACTCCGAGGAGAAGCTCGATCCGCAGCATGCGCGGGAGATCCTCGACGAGGATCACGCCGGCCTGGAGGACGTCAAGGACCGGATCGTCGAGTACATCGCCGTCAAGAAGCTGCGTGTCGACCGCGGGATCACCGAGGACAAGCGCTCCGGCGCGATCCTCACCCTGATCGGACCGCCCGGCACCGGCAAGACCTCGATCGGCGAGTCGATCGCCCGTGCCACCGGACGAGAGTTCGTCCGCATGTCGCTGGGCGGCGTCCGTGACGAGGCCGAGATCCGCGGCCACCGGCGGACGTACATCGGCGCGCTTCCGGGTCGGCTCGTAAGAGCCCTCCGAGACGCGGGCACGATGAACCCGGTGATCATGCTCGACGAGGTCGACAAGGTCGGCGCCGACTGGCGCGGCGACCCGTCCGCCGCCCTGCTCGAGGTCCTGGACCCGGCGCAGAACCACTCGTTCCGCGACCACTACCTGGACCTGGAGCTGGATCTCAGTGGCGTCATGTTCATCGCCACGGCCAACGTGGCCGACACGATCCCCGGGCCGTTGCTGGACCGCATGGAGGTGATCCGTTTCGACGGGTACACCACCTCGGAGAAGGTGGCGATCGCCCGCGGTTACCTGTGGCCGCGTCAGCTGGAGCGAAACGGCCTGCGGGCCGAGGAGGTCGAGATCTCCGACGTCATGCTCACCACCGTCACCACCGAGTACACGCGTGAGGCCGGCGTCCGTCAGCTGGAGCGCGATCTCGGGACGTTGCTGCGCAAGACCGCGACCCAGATCGCGTCGGAGAAGACCGTCGCTCCGGTGACGATCGACATCGAGCAGATCAGGGATGCCCTCGGGCGCCAGCGTCACTTCCAGGAGTCGGCGATCCGCACCGCGGTCCCCGGCGTGGCCACCGGTTTGGCGGTCACGGGCGCGGGCGGCGACGTGCTGTTCGTCGAGGCCACGGCGATGCCGGGCAAGCCCGGATTGACGCTCACCGGCCAGCTGGGCGACGTGATGAAGGAGTCGGCGCAGATCGCGCTCTCCTACGTCCGTGGCCACAGCGCCGATCTGGACATCGATTCCGACCAGGTTCGAGGACCGCTCGTTCCACGTCCACGTGCCCGCGGGGGCGATCCCCAAGGACGGCCCCAGCGCCGGGGTGACGATGGTGACCGCGCTGACGTCGCTGATGAGCGACAGGCCGGTGAAGCACACCGTCGGGATGACCGGCGAGGTCACCCTGCAGGGCCGGGTACTGCCGATCGGCGGCCTCAAGCAGAAGGTTCTGGCGGCGCACGCCGCGGGGCTGACCGACGTGGTCCTGCCCGAGCGCAACCGCGGTGATCTGGACGACGTGCCCGAGGAGGTCCGCGACCAGATGAGCTTCCACTTCGCGATGACGATCGACGAGGTGCTGGGCGTCGCGCTCGAGGAGGCCGCGGTCACGTCCGCGACCGCCTGAGCGCTCGACCTGCTGACATCGCGGCCGGCCGTCGCTATACGGGCGGCCGGCCGCGGGTAGTAGGTTCAGGACATGACCACGATCACCGCCTCCCAAGAGCAGCAAGTCGTCGAGCAGGTCCCCAAGCAGCTGTACATCGGCGGTCAATGGCGCGACGGCGCCAAGGGCACGCTTTCGGTGGAGGATCCCTCCACGGGCGAGGCGCTGTGTGACGTCGCCGATGCGTCCGCGGAGGATGCCGGGGCGGCGCTCGACGCCGCGGTGGACGCCGGGCCCGAGTTCGCCGCGATGCCCCCGCGCGACCGGGGCGAGATCCTGCGCCGCGCGTTCGAGCTCATCACCGAGCGCAAGGACGACCTGGCGGTGCTGATGACCTTGGAGATGGGCAAGACGGTCAAGGAGTCGCTGGCCGAGATCGCCTACGCGGCCGAGTTCTTCCGCTGGTTCTCCGAGGAGGCGGTGCGCATCGACGGGCGCTATGCCACCGCGGCCAACGGGGCCGGCCGGGTGCTGACGATGAAGCAGCCGGTCGGGCCCTGCCTGATGATCACCCCCTGGAACTTCCCCATGGCCATGGGCACCCGCAAGATCGGCCCGGCGGTGGCCGCCGGCTGCACGATGGTCGTCAAGCCCGCACAGCAGACGCCCCTGTCGATGCTGATGCTGGCCAGCATCCTGGAGGAGGCCGGGCTGCCGGGCGGGGTGCTCAACCTGATCACCGCCTCGTCCTCCAGCGAGACCACCGGCCCGCTGATCTCCGATCCGCGACTGCGCAAGCTGTCGTTCACTGGGTCGACCGAGGTCGGGCGAAAGCTCATGTCCCAGGCCTCGGAGACGCTCCTGCGACTGAGCATGGAGCTGGGCGGCAACGCACCCTTCATCGTCTTCGACGACGCGGATGTCGACGCCGCCGTCGAGGGAGCGATGATCGCCAAGATGCGCAACATCGGCGAGGCGTGCACGTCGGCCAACCGCTTCCACGTGTCGGGCTCCGTTGTCGACGAGTTCGCCTCCAAGCTGGCCGACAAGATGCGCTCCCTGAAGCTCGGTCGCGGGGTGCAGGACGACACCGACGTCGGTCCGCTGATCGACGACAACCAGCGCACGAAGGTCTCTGACCTCGTGCAGGACGCGATCGGCCGCGGCGCGCACGCGGTGGTCGGAGGCCAGGCCCACGACGGCGCCGGCTACTTCTACAACCCGACCGTACTCACCGACATCCCCGACGACGCTCAGCTGCTCCACGAGGAGATCTTCGGACCGGTGGCTCCGGTCAAGGGCTTTGACGACGAGGACGAGGCGGTCGCCGCCGCCAACAACACCGAGTACGGCCTCGTGGCCTACGTGTACACCTCAGACCTCAAGCGCGCCCTGCGCGTCTGCGAGAGGCTCGAGACCGGCATGATCGGCCTCAACCAGGGGATGGTCTCCAACGCCCAGGCGCCGTTCGGCGGCGTCAAGCAGTCCGGCTTCGGCCGCGAGGGCGGCTACGAAGGGATCGAGGAGTACCTGGAGACCAAGTACGTCGCCGTGAATCTCTGAGTGGCCGAAGCGGAGCGCGCACCGCAGCACGCGCTCCGCTCAGCTCGCGCGGCGCCTACTTGGCGGCCGCGATCAGGGATCCGATGAAACCGGAGTTCGGCGTACCGATCCCGGTCATGTTGTCGTAGCCCGGGGTCACGTGGAGCGACATCTCCTGCGTCGTGCACGTGCTCGGGTCGCTGGCCGTGGCGCAGAACTGCTCGGGACCCTCGTAGTCCACGATCCGCGTCGTGTAGAACAGCCCGTTGGTGTTATCCACCGAGTTGGCGAAGTCCGCCCGCGACTGATCGACCTTGCCTGCGGGCAGGATGTCGTCGACCGCGGACGGCGTATGTGCCAGCGAGTACAGCGCCGGGTTCAGGAACCCGAGCGGCTTTCCGGCCGTCTGATCGGCACGCGCGATCACGCCCGCCATGAGCGGCGAGGAGAGGCTCGTGCCCCCGAGGCGGTACGTGTCGTAGTACGTGCCGTCGGGGAACGTCTGCGTCTCGCCCACCAGCGCCCCGGTGGCGGGATCCGCCTCCATCGAGATGTCGGGCTCCACCCGCATCGGCGACGAGGAGTTGGCCTCCGACAGCGAGTTCGGGACGACCCCGGCCTGGTAGGACGGCTGCGGATACACCGAGCTCGTCCCGCCGCCGGACCCGCCGTCGAGCGCGAGATCGATCGGCAGCCAGGTGTTCTCCTGACTGCTGGTGCAGCCGCCCGCCGCCACGTAGTCGGCGTTGCAGAGGAAGCTGCGGGCGGTGGACCACCCGTACTCGTTCAGGCGCCGGCCGTCGCTGCCGATCGCCAGGGTCGTCCCGCCGATGCCGGTGGCATAGGGACTGGAGGCGGGGAACGTCGGCGAGGTCGTGCCGGTCAGCGTGTAGTTGTCCTCCCAGTCGCCGCTGGAGAACAGCACGCTCATCCCGGTGCCGGCCGCCATCTGCAGCATGTCGTCGTAGATGGCGCGGTCGCTGGCGCTGTCCAGCGCGTCGCCCGAGGGGTCGCCGTAGGAGTTGGTGACCACGTCGGCGAGGTGGCCCTGGATCACCTTGTTCAGCGTCCGGATCAGGGCGCCGTTCTCGCAGTTGCGGGCGCCCGCAAACAGGATGCTCGCCCCGGGCGCGGTGGCGTGCACCGACTCGACGTCGAGCGTCTGCTCGTTGAACCAGCCCGATGCGCCACACAGGTCGGTGTCGTTGTAGGACTTGGGCGTCAGCTCGGAGAACTGTCCGGCCTTCAGGCCGTTTCCGGCGTCGTTCTCCGCCGCGTAGCGGTGGGCATCGGAGAACAGGGTCGGCGACGCGTAGGCGTCGATGATGGCGACTTTGACCCCGGTCCCGTCGGCCGCTCCGGTCAGGCCGTAGGCCAGCCGGAACTGGGCGGGCACGTAGCCGCATGCCGCCCACGGCGGCGTCGACGGATACCCATTCCCGTAGGGCGGAAGCGTGGTGTCAAGCTGCTGGTTGTAGTACTGGCCGCACGGGGGGGCGACGCGGATGCCCGGAGGCGGCGGGATGTTCTGACCGTTGGTGGCGGCCGGCGGCTGGGGTGAGGCAGCTCCGGTCGTGTCGGTGGGCTTCATCACCGTCTGGTTGACGCCGCTGACACCAGAGATCATGCCCGCGATGTCCGCGGGAACAGAGAGGTCCTGGCCGGCCAGCCGCAGCTTGGTGGCCTGAACGTCGTGATAGGCCAGCGAGGTGGCGAACACGTTCTCGATCTGGGCCGCGGTCCCGGTGGCCGGGACGAAGAGCCGATCAGCGGGCACGTCGCCCACCGAGAACCCGTTGCTCTTCAGGAACTGCGTGACCTGCGCCACGCTCTGGCTCGACGGGGCGTAGCGCGCCTCCCATTGGGCGGCCGTGAGGTACTTGCCATACGACGGGTTGCCGGGGGTCGCGACCGCCTGAGCGAACGACTGCGCACCCTGGGGGTCCGACAGCGCGAGGTTGACCGCGAACGGGATCTCGGTGCTGCCCGCCACAGCCCCGACATTCGGGGTGCGCGACGCTGCGGGTGAACTCGAGTTGCGCAGCTTGACCTTCCCGGGAGCCGCCATCGATACCGGGGCGGCGAGCCCCAGAGCGGCCATGGCAGCCGCTACGGCGCACGGCAGCAACCCCTTGCGACGATGCTTCATCAGAGCTCCTAACCTGGATTACACGGCGCCTGGTACCCATCAAATGGGAACTTCCAACGCCTAGACTTCCCGCGATGAGCGAGCGCGTGCTCACGCGACGCTGGCGGCTGGCGATCCGTATGACGCTCGCCGCGCTGGCCTGGTCGGCTGGACTGTTGCTGGCCGCGCTCCTGGTGGGGGCCTACAAGGGGCAGACGACCTCCAGCGACGCCGGCATCACGCTGACGACGCGGACGTTCGTCCAGGTACACGGCCTCGAAGCGCTCGTTCTCGTGCTGGTCCCGGTCCTGGCCTGCCTGGCGGTCGCGATCGCGCTGTGGCGCCGCCGTCACGGGAGCGCGGCCTGGAGCGGCGCGGTGGCGTGGGCGGGCGTCGGCGTGCTGGCGCTCGAATCGATCCTGACGATCACCTCGCTCGGCGCGTTCCTGCTGCCGGCGGTCTTGCTGCTGGTGCTCAGCGTTCGGCTGGTCCCGGCCCCCGCAGCAGCGGCGGCCCCGTCGGCCCCGGCGACCCCAGCGCCCCCGTCGGCCCCGGCGGCCCCAGCGGGATCCGGGCGCGCCGCCCGTTCGACGGCGATCGACGGCTGACCGTGCGCGAGCCCGAAACGCTCGTGCTGGAGCGCGACGGCGGGATCCCCAACTCCCGGCTGCCGGTGTTGATCTACCGCGGGCTGAGCCTGGCCGACGGGCCGGCGCAGGTGGGCGAGGTCGAGTCCTCGTTCGGCGCGCACGGCTGGCGGGGCGCCTGGCGCAACGGCATCTTCGGCTTTCACCACTTCCACTCGACCGCCCACGAGGTGCTGGCGATCGTCGCCGGCAGCGTGCAGGTGCGCCTGGGCGGCCCGGGCGGACGCAGCCTGGAGGTGACGCGGGGCGACGTGCTGGTGCTCCCCGCGGGCACCGGGCACTGCAACGAGGGCGACAGCGGCGATCTGCTGGTGGTCGGCGCCTATCCGAACGGGATGAGCTGGGACGTGCGCCGCGGCGACCCCGACGAGTACGACGAGGTCACGGCCAACATCGCCGCGGTGCCCCTGCCCGGCTCCGATCCCGTGGGGGGCACGCTCACCGAGCTCTGGCGGTGAGCTAGTGCAGGGCCGGCTGGCGCGCGCGCTCGGTCGCCTCGTCGGGCGCCGGCTCCGAGCCCTCGCTGCTGCCGCGGATCGCCACCGCGGCGAGCAGGAACGAAACGGCGGCGGCCGCGCCGCAGACGAAGTAGCCGATGTTGTAGGCATGGTCCAGCGCGTGGAAGGCGATGCTGTGCAGCGGGTTGAACGGCATCGGATGTCCGCCCGGACCGGGCACGGTCGGAGGAACCGCGTTCTGGCCGAGGGGGCCGGACTTGACGGCGGCGACCGCCGCCGTGACCTTCTCCTTCTGCGCGGCCGGCGCGTGGGCGGGAGCCGCATAGAACTTGCTCAGCGCCTTGTGGAGCGTCGGCGAGGCCGCGACCTTGGCATTGATGTTCGTGGCGGCCCGGCCGAGGGCGACCGCACCCACGATCGCCGGTCCCAGCGTGAATCCGAAGTCGCGCAGCGTGTTGGTGGCGCCGCTGGCCATGCCCTCCAGACCATCGGGCACCGCGTTGACGGCGGCCGCGGTGACCGAGGAGATCGCTAGCGCGAAGCCGAAGCCGACCAGCGCCAGCCCGGGAACCACCGGCCACAGCGAGAAGTTCGTCGCCGTCCGCGAGGACAGCCAGAAATCGCCCAGCGCGATCAGGGCGAAGCCGCCGGCCAGCATCCAACGCGGGTTGACGCGCGGCAGGAGACGAATCGTCAACGGGACCTGGGCGACGGTCAGCCCGTTGAGCAGCAGGAAGGCGATCGAGGTCTTCAGCGGAGTGAAGCCCTGGATCGACGACAGCCGCACGCTCGTCGCGTAGGCGGTCCCGAGCATCGCGAACATCCCCGAGACGGTCACGAACGCGATGACGGCGAACGAACGGTTGGCGAACAGGTCGAGACGGAGGAGTGGCGCCGGCGCACGTCGCTCGGCCGCGATGAACAGCGCGAGGAACACCACCGAGACGATGAAGCCGACCACCACCTGGGCGCTCCCCCAGCCGGCCGTGGGCGCCTGGATGATCGCGAACAGCAGCCCGAAGAGCGAGATCGCGATGGTGAACTGCCCGGGCCAGTCCAGCGACCGGCCCTGGGGGGACTTGGAATCACGGGCGCACAGCAGCGAGACCGCGAAGCTGATCGCTCCCAGGACGGCGACGAGGACGAACGCCCACCGCCAGCTGGCGTTGGGATCGGAGCCGAACTTCAATTTGACGACCAGGCCGCCCGCCACCGGCGATATGACGTTGCCCGCCGACAGGGCGGCGGCCCATAGGCCGATGGCGCGGCCCCGCTCGCGCGCGCCGTGCGTGCCGGCAGCGATCATCGCCAGTGTCGAGGGAAACAGCGCCGCGCCGCCGATGCCACACAGCGCCTGGCCGATCCACAGCACGAGGGATCGGGTGGCCGTCGATGTGCCGGCACCCGGCGAGAGCGCCCCCACCAGCTCGCCGACGACGATCAGAGCCGACCCGATCAGCAGCAGGCGCTTTCGGCCGAACAGGTCCCCGAGCACCCCGAACGTCAGCTCGAAGAGCGTCACCGGGACCAGGAAGGCATCGGAGATCCAGGTCAGCTGCGAGGACGTCGTTCCCAGGTCCGTCTGGAACAGGCCGTTGAGCACCGCCGGAATCGCGAGCGCCACCTGTCCGACGCACACGGCCAGTAGCGCGGCAACCAACGTGCCGGTGGTCAGTGGTCGGCCGCCCGAGGCGGCCTTCTGCGGGCCGGTGTCCGTAGTTGTATCCATGTCTCGCTCTTCGCTCGGGTAACCGGGACTACACACAGCCATACCCGCTGCTCCGTATCACGAACATTCGTGCGCTAGGCGCACAAATCGACTTCTGCGAGCATCCGCCGGGTGCCCTCGATCGCCACTATCGGCGTGTACGAGTTCGATGCCGCCGGCTTCCTGGCGACGCTGCGCGGGGCCGAGGTGGCCCTCGTGGTCGACGTGCGCCAGCGCCGGGGCGTTCGCGGCCCGCGGTACTCGTGGGCCAACTCCCAGAGGTTGCAGACGCTCCTGGCGGGAGCGGAGATCGGGTACTCGCATCATCGAGAGCTCGCGCCGACCACCGAGATGCGCCATCTCCAGTACCGCGAGGATGATCGCCAGGGCGTGGGCAAGCGCTCCCGGGTGACGCTGGCGCCCGAGTACGTCGAGCGCTACACCGCCGAGATCCTCGATCGCGCGCCGCTGGAGGCGCTCATGCAGGAGCTGCCGGACGACCGCCCGGCAGCGCTGATGTGCGTCGAGGCCCTGGCGGCAGCCTGCCACCGCTCGCTGATCGCCCAGCGGCTGAACGAGCGCTTCGGGCTGAAGGTGGTCCACCTGGAGCCCAGCTGAAACCTTGGCCGGCAGGCCTTCGACCCCGGAAGCCCCGACCTGTACCCTGATCCGCAAGCGATGGCGTACGCAGACGAGACTCCGCGTATGGCGGGACCGATCAACGAGCACGCTTGGGCGCTGGCTCAGGAGTGGAAGCGACTGACGCGCGCCGCGACGTTCGTCGCGCTGCTGACCGCTCCGGCGTTCTTCCTGGTCCTGTTCGATTCAGAGCACTTCAGCCTGCTGGCAGCGCTGATCGTGGCCGCGGTCGCGGTGATCGTGTTCCGCGGACTGGTGGAGGTGATCACCCGCAAGCTGATTCCCTCCCCCAGCCTGTACGGCGCCGACCAGAGCCTCAAGGACGCCGACATCGTCGCCCGGCGGCGCTACTGGTTCTGGCGAGGCAAATTTCGCCGGCTGCCGATCTACGCGGGGGCTGTGCTGGCACTGCTCGCCCTGTGCCAGCTGCTGTTCTCGTTCTCGGGCGTCAGCTCGTCGTTCTTCAACCCGTTCTCGGGCCTGCGCCAGATCTTCCCGCCTGACTCGCTGCCCCAGCTGGCGCTGGTGTTCGTCCAGCTGCCGCTGCTGTTCTTCGTGAACTTCGCGATCTTCTTCGGGCCGTTTCTGTTCTTCGCGGTCCGCCAGATCCGCGGCTACGAGCCCGGCGACGCCACCTGGGGCGTGAAGATCGACGACGTCCGCGGCCAGGCGGAGGCCAAGGAGGAGATCACGCGCGTGATCACGCTGTGGCAGTCCGGCGAGGAGTTCGAGAAGGCCGGCGGCAAGCGCGAGCGCGGCCTGCTGTTCCTGGGCGCGCCCGGCACGGGCAAGACGATGATCTCCAAGGCGATCGCCACCAACTTCAACTGCCCGTTCGTCACCATCCCGGGCTCGGGCTTCGCCGGCATGTTCATCGGCATGGACGCGATCACGGTCCAGTTCCTCGCCCGCAAGGCCCGCAAGCTGGCGGCCAAGTGGGGCGGGCAGTGCATCGTGTTCATCGACGAGATCGACGCCGTGGGGATGCGCCGCCAGGCGCTTCAGGGAGGCATGGGAGCGATGGGGACGGAGCCGACCTCGATTCACGACTTCTGCTTCTACGGTCCCAACGGCTCGCTGACCTCCTCGGGCGATCTGATCGTCGAGTCGCGCGCGTGGCGCGAGCGGCTCTTCGCCCAGCGCGCCGAGTCTCCGAACCCCGGCTACGGCACGTTCATGGCCCGCGCCACGGAGCGCATCCAGCGCCTGTATCCCGGCTTCGGGATGGGCGGTGGCATGGGCGGCGGCATGGCCCTGAACCAGCTGCTGATCGTCATGGACGGCATCGACGAACCGCCGCTGATGCGAAAGATGATCACCAACCGCGTCAACACCTTCATGGACGCGATGTTCTTCATCCCGCGCAAGGTCGGCAGGCTGCGGCTGCGGCTGCGCCCGCCCAAGCCGCGCCAGGAGCAGATCTACTTCATCGGAGCCTGCAACGTGCCGATCAGCGTGCTCGACCCGGCGCTCACACGTCCTGGGCGCATGGGCCGCCACATCTGGTTTCGCACCCCCACCAAGGACGACCGGCTGGACATCCTCGACCTGTACCTGGGCAAGGTCGACCACGAGCCCGACCTCGATACCGACCGCCGCCGCGACGAGCTGGCGCGGATCACCAACGGCTACTCCCCGTCAATGATCGAGCAGTGCTGCTCGATGGCGCTGACGATCGCCCATACCGAAGGGCGGCGCCGGTTCTCCTGGGAGGACATCGTCGAGGCGATGACCACGGTGGAGACGGGGACAGCTCAGAACATCGAGTACATCCAGGAGGAGACCCGGGCGGTCGCCATCCACGAGGCCGGCCATGCCGCCGCCGGCCACATCTTCCTGGAGAAGGACGTGCTTTCGACGCGTCTGTCGATCCGCAAGCGCGGCGGCTCGCTCGGCCATTACCAGAGCATGGAGAAGGACGAGCGCTTCTCCCACTTCCGAGGACGCGTCATGGGCGAGCTCGTGATGACGCTGGGCGCGATGGCCGCCGAGCACGTCTTCTACGGCGAGAACTCCCAGGGCGTGGGCGGAGACGTCCAGTCGGCGACCGCCACGGCCGCCGCGATGGTCGGCATGTGGGCGATGGGCCCCGACCCGGTGCACCTCGGGGGCAGCCTCGAGCTCGACGAACAGCACGAAGCGGTCCTCAAGCGACTGGAGCGGATCGGCTCGACGATCATGAACCGCGCCGGCAGCCCCGGCCTGCTGGGCGACAACCCGATCGGGGCGGTGCTGGGCAGCCCGGACAAGAAGCGCGCCGCCGCGCAGATCCTCGGCCAGGCGTACATCACGGCGTACGCGTTGATGGACGCCAACCGGGAGGGGCTGGAGAAGATCGCCGATGTCCTCGTGGAGCGCAAGGAGATCTACGGTGACGAGGTCGGAGAGCTGCTGGACTCGGTGGACCTTCGGCGCCCGGCGCTCGACCTGACAGACCCCGCCACCTGGCCCACGGTATGACCGACGCTCAAGCCATCACCCAGGCAACCGAGCAACCGGCGGCCGGAGCTCAGGACGCCAAGACCTCGCGCCGCCGCTGGGCACGCGGAGCCCGTTCCCCCCACGCCCCCCGCTTTCGCGTGGCGATCGTGGTCCTCGCGGGGCTGGCCCTGGCAGCCGTGGTCGCAGCGGTGGCGATCGGTACGCAGGGTCGGAGCGGCTCGCAGTCGACGCTCCCCTGGTCGCTGTGGAAGCCCTCGGACACGGGCACCCAGGGCGCCCGCGAGATCGCTGACTACATCGCCCCCAACTACCGGATCTCGGCGGCCGACCAGCTGGACGTGGTCACCGTCGTCAACCTGGAGAGCTCGGCGGCCCAACAGGCGGCGGCCCAGGCGCAGGCCAACGGGACCAGCGCCAGCGCGCAGAGCGGGCTACAGGTGGCGGTACGCCCCAGCGCCGCCTCCAGCCAGGTGCGCCTCCTGGGGGGAAACACGGTCGCCTACAACCTGTGCGGGATCGGCGGTAAGAACTGCTCGATCGGCGCCGGCAAGCCGTCGGCCGATCGCCTGCTGCTGCTGAGACGCGAGGCGCTGGAGCTCGCTCTGTACACGTTCAAGTACATCGGCGGCACCGACAACGTCCTGGCCGTGCTGCCGCCCGGGCACGCCCAGGCCACGAGCACGCTGTCCAAGACTCTGCCTACAAATGACGCCTCCGCGTCGGTCAAGCCGGTCGACATCGCCGTGCTGTTCCAGCGTCAGGAGCTGACACCGCTGCTCGACCACCCTCTGGCGCTGCTCCTGCCCGAGCAGGAACCGCCCACCGTGGCCCAGATGCCCAAGGCACCCGAGGCCAACCTGGTGGCGCAGGCGACCTCTCGCGGACTCTTCTCCGAGCAGCTGCAGCAGGCCCAGGACGGCTCCAGCCTCATGGTCCTGGCTCCGCTTCCGGCTCAGTGACCGCCTTCTCGTAGCCGCTGCACTCCAGCACCGGCACGCGCGGATAGCGGGGGTAGCGCTCGGGCTCGTCGCGCGAGCGCCGGCACAGGGAGAACACCGACCCGCGGGTGTTGCGCACCACCTGCTGGTGGCAGCAGGAGTCGCACAGGCCGGCTCCCGCGGCCACTATTCCATCCACATACCGGGCGCCACGGGTACCTGCACCAGCCGCGGCCCGTCGTCGGCCGCGATCGCCTCGCGAAGGGCCTCGGTCAGCTCGTCGGCCTCGCTGACCTCGCGGGCGTCCATCCCGTAGGCGCGGGCCACGGCGGCAACGTCGAGGGCAGGCAGGTCCAGTCCGGGCGCGCCCGATACCTGCTCGAGCATCGCGAACCACTTGAGGATCGCGTACTCGTCGTTGCGCAGCACCACGAAGGTGACGGGCACCCGGTAGGCGACGGCACTCCACAGCGCGGTGATCCCGTACTGGGCCGAGCCCTCGCCCAGGACGCACACCACGGGGCGACCGGGCTGGGCCAGCTGCACCCCGACGGCCGCCGCTATCCCGAAGCCCAAGCCGCCGCTGGCGCAGAAGTAGTAGCTGCCCGGCGATGACACCCGGAGCCGGTTGCGCAGCGACATCGTGGCCGAGGGCGCCTCCAGCACCACGATCCCGTCCGACGGCCAGACCGCACCGAGCGCCGCCATCGCCTGTGAGCCGCTCAGGCGCTCGGGCGGATCGGCCGCCGGAGGATCCCCGGGCTCGGGACGGGGGGCCGGCGCCGGCCGCTCGGACTTGGACACCAGTTCGACCAGGTGCTCCAGGGCCAGGCCGACGTCGCCCACGATCGCATCGCCCATCGGAGCGCGCGCCGCCTCGCCGGGATCAGACGTGATCGCCACGAGCGCGGTGTCAGGTCCCAGCAGCGGCCCCGGGATATAGGGGTAGTAGGCGAACACCGAGGAGCCGGCAACCAGCACCAGGTCATGCTCCTTGAGCACCTCCCCCAGCGGCCCGATCGCCGGCGGCAGTACGCCCATGAAGTTCGGGTGGCGCTCGGGAAAGCCGATCCGTGACCCACCGGTGGCCGGCGGGGCCCACACCGGCAGGCGCTGCTTCTCGGCCAACGCGACAGCGTGGTCCCAGCCGCGCGAGGCATCGACGTCGGGGCCGGCGACCAACACCGGCGCGGCCGCGGCGCCCAGCCGGGCGGCCAGGTCGGCCAGGACGTCGGGGTCCGGCGAGGCGCGGCCGTTGAGGCGGCGGGCGACGGCCGGCTCGGACCGGTCGGGATCGGCTTCCTGGGTCCAGTCGTCCATCGGGATCGAAACGAAGGTGGGTCCCCGCGGCGGCAGCGCAGCGTGCGCGATCGCTCGCGCCAGCGCGCCGGGAACGTCCTGGGCACGTGGGGGCTCGTGGCTGTACTTGACGTAGGGCCGGGGCGTGACGATCGCGTCGCGGTTGGTCAGGTTGGCCTCGATCGTGATCTGGGCGCGCACCTGCTGGCCCGCGGTGATCACCAACGGAGACTTGTTGGCCTGGGCGTTGAAGATCCCGCCGATCGCGTTGCCCACTCCCGGTGCGGTGTGCAGGTTGACGTGCGCGGGCCGGCCGGTGGCCTGGGCGTAGCCATCGGCCATTCCGACCACGACGAGCTCCTGCAGGCCGAGGACGTAGCTGAAGTCGTCGGGGAAATCGGCGAGCATCGGGAGCTCGGTCGAGCCGGGATTGCCGAAGATCGTCGTCATCCCGTGCGCGCGGAACAGCTCGAACGTGGCTTCCCGGACGGTCGTCATAGGGCCGGCTCCTCCTCGAGGGTGGTGGCGGTGGGGAGCCTACTAGCGGCCATCCGGTGAGATGGACCTCCGGCCCCCGCTCAGAGCTCGGCGAGCGCCTCAGCGGCCGCGCGCTTGCCGGCCTGGACAGCTCCGTCCATGTAGCCGGTCCACACGGTGGCCGTTTCTGTGCCGGCCCAGTGGATGCGCCCGGAAGGCTCGCGCAGCGCGTAGGCGAACTCGGTCATCACGCCCGGCGGCATGATTCCGACCGGACAGCCACCGGTGTAGATCTCGTTGGCCCACACCTGGTCGAAGTAGGCGCGGGGGTTGGCGGCCTGCCTGCCGAAGTACCGAACGTA
This sequence comes from uncultured Solirubrobacteraceae bacterium, assembly GCA_963831015.1. Taxonomy (GTDB): domain Bacteria; phylum Actinomycetota; class Thermoleophilia; order Solirubrobacterales; family Solirubrobacteraceae; genus Palsa-465. The sequence goes on from CAWHOM010000003.1 coordinate 135,790, forward strand.
GGACACCAGCGCGGCGCTGGCCCGCTCGGAATCGGACTTGTCATCCAGCGCTCGGGCATCGTCACCGTCGATGAAGCCGAGCAGCACCCCGGGAGTGCCGCTGGCCGGCGACGCGTCGAACATCGCCTTGACCGGTCCCTGGTCGGATGTCACCTGGCCATTGAGGCCCTGCGAGCGCCAGAACGGGGTGTCGTAGACGCCGATCGTCTTGATCAGCGAACCGAACGGGACGCGCTGCGTGAGCTGGTCGCGGACGGCCGCCATGCGCGGCTCGTAGGCGATCCGTCCCGCGAGATGCGGCGGGATCGCGACGATCGCGCGCTGGGCCTTGACCGTCGCCTTGTCGGCATAGGCGTAGATGCTCCTGGGGCCCTGGACCAACCTCCGCACCGGGTTGTTGAGGAGCACGTTCTTGCGCCCGAGCTGGTTGGCCAAGGCGACCGCGATTCCCTGGGTCCCGCCCGAGACGCGGAAGTCCTGGGCGCTACCGGTGCCGGCGTTGTTGACCAGCGGCTCGACACCCCCGGCCGCATGCACATAGAACAGGAAGTACAGAAACGACACGTCGCGGGGCTCGACCGAGAGGACCGCCTCGACGGCGAGCGCGAACAGCTTGCGTCCATCGCTCGAGGGGATGTTCTGCTCGGACCACGTCTCGGTCGTCATCGCGTCCCAGGCGTCGGCGTTGGGGGCCGCCCAGGGCTTGTCGAGCGGCACCGTCTGCGCCATCCTGTCGATCGCCGGCAGCGTGATCGCGCCGAGCTCGATGACGGCCGTGGGGTCGCTGGACGGCGGGATCAGCCCGGTGTACTGACTGAGTTTGCCGTTCTCGTAGTAGAGGAGCTTGCCGGTGGAGTAGACGTCGAACTTGCCGATCCCCAGCTCGGACATCAACCCCAGGATCTGGGTCTGCGTGGGACCGACGAACGTCGCTCCCATGTTGGCCACGTCGGTCGCACCCGCCACCCCCAGCGGCCGGCTGAAGCAACGCCCGCCGACCCGCCCGCGAGCTTCGAGCACGATCACCGAGTGACCGGCGGCCTTGACCGCCCGCGCGGCGGTGAGCCCCGACAGCCCGCCACCGATCACCACCACATCGGCGCTGTGGGTGGTCGACGCCGGCTTGTGATGCTTGGGCTTGGGCTTCTTGTGCTTGTGCTTGGTCGTGGCGGCGTCGGCGGAGGCGGCGCTCCCCGCGGCGGCGGCGGCGCCGGCGGCGAGCGTCCCGCTCACGAAACGCCGGCGGCTGATCTGGGTCTGGTCGTCGTCGTCGCGGGGATTCGAGGTCATGTGGTGGCGTCGCTCCGGGTGGGGGTCTGAGTGGGGGTGCCGACGGCGAACGCGTCGGCCGTGTGGACGTCGAAGTCTCCGTGGTCAGAGCCGAGCCCGCCGGCCACGAGAGCCGCCGCGGCACACCCGAGCACCGCCGCGTCCCGGCGGTCGCGGCCGAGCGCCAGGCCGCGCAGAAAGCCGGCCGAGAAGGCATCGCCGCAGCCGGTGGTGTCGACCACATCCACGGCGAACGCCGGCACAGCCTGCGCGCGGTCGTCGTCGACGACCAGCGCACCCTCGGCACCGCGGGTGGCGGCCACGCACCCGACCCCGCGCTCCAGCAGTGCCCGGCACCCCTCCTCCAGGGTGGGCGCGCCGGTGAGGCCGAGCACCTGCTCGTCGTTGGGCAACAGGTAGTCGAGGTGCGCAAACGCCGGCGATATCCAGTCCAGGATCGCCGCCGCCTGCTCGCCGGGGGCGAGCAGATCGGCGGAGGTGACGGTGCCATGCTCCCGTGCGTGGGCGAGGATCCGGGCCGCCTCGACACCGCCCATGAACTCCGGCGCGCCGAGGTGCAGGTGATCGGCGGCGGCGATCGCGTCCCAGGGAGCATCGGCCGAGGTGTAGGTCGCGTTGGCTCCGATCACATGAAAGGCGGGGCGCGAGCCGTCGGGGCGGATCGGGAGCACGCTGGCCGACGTCTGCACCTCGTCCCGGACCAGCAGCGATGCGGTGTCGATCCCGTGGCGGCTCAGCAGCGAGATCATCACCTCGCCCAGCGGGTCTGAGCCGATCGCCCCGGCGCATTGCACCTGGGCGCCGAGCTTGGCCAGGGTCACCGCGGTGCCACCGGCCGGCCCTGCGGGCGTGATCGCGATCTCCTCCACCAGCTCCCCGCCCTGGCCGGCGGGAATCTCGGTCACGGGACGGACGAGCACGTCGACAACGTGCACCCCGAGCGCGACGACCTTCACGTCTTCGAAGCCTGCAACGACCCGTAGCCGCGCGCGGCGATGGTGTCGATCACCGCCTGCAGTTGGCTCTCGTCGAGCGTCCGCGGCACGCCCAGGCTGGCCGCTCGCCAGTAGAGCGTGCAGGCCCACTCGAGCAGGCGCGCGTTCTCCAGAGCGGTGGCGGCATCCGAGCCCAGCGCGATCATGCCGTGGTTGGACATCAGCGCCGCCGTCCGATCCTTGAGCGCGTCGAGCGTCAGGTCGGCCAGCTCCGGCGAGCCGAAGGTCGCGTAGGGCGCCACCCGCACGGCTCCTCCCAGGGCCAGCATCTGGTAGTGGACCGCCGGGAGCTCGTCGAGCACGCAGGCCAGGGCCGTGCCGTAGGGCGAATGCGCGTGCACTACGGCGCCCGCGTGGTAACGGCGGTAGGCGCCCAGGTGCAGGCCCAGCTCCGAGGTGGGCGCCAGGTCGCCGTCGACCAGCACGCCGTCGAGGTCCACCACGACGACATCGTCGGCGCTGACCTTCTCCAGCACGGCGCCCGTCGGCGTCACCGCCACCAGCTCGCCGCTGCACTCCGAGACGTTGCCGGCGGTGCCGAGCACGAGGCCCTCGGAGGCCAATCGGCGCGCTGCGTCAGCGACCCGCTGGCGCTGAGAGCTGAGCATTTGCGCCGGCATGGCCGGGAGGCTAACATGAATGCAAGCTCACTTTCAACTTCTCATGTCCGCGGAATCCCCCACCCTCACCCTGCGCCACGTGCCCACCCAGGCGCGGAGCCGCCAGCGGCTGGCCGATGTTCTGGACGCCGCCGCCGAGGTGCTCGCCGTGGACGGGGCGTCCGGTTTTACGACCAACCGCGTGGCCGAGGCCGCCGGAGTGCCCGTCGGCTCCGTCTACCGGTACTTCGAGGACAAGGAGGCGCTCGCCGAGGCGCTGGCGGTGCGCTTCTGGAGTGAGTTCGCCGCGCTCGTGGCCGGCGTCGCCGACTCCGACGAGCGCGAGCCGCTGGCGGACCCGGGAGCCGCGGTGCTGGAGGCGCTGGCCGCGGGATTCCGGGCTCGCCCGGCGTTCCTGGCGCTGTGGTACGGCGGACTGCGGTCGGCACGCGTGCGGGATGCAACCCGGTCAGCGCGGACGGCGATCGGGAGCTCGGTGCTGCGAATCCTCGCCGTCCACTGGCCGCAGGCCGATGCGGACGCGCGCGACGCGGTGTCGCGGATGCTGGTGATCGCCGGCGACGGCCTGTTGCGCGAGGCGTTCCGGTCCGATCCGCACGGCGACGCCGAGATGCTCGCCGAGAGCAAGGCGATGCTCGACGCGTACATCGCCGCCCGGCTGGAGCGCGCATGATTCGCGGCGGAAAGAGCGCGGCCCTCGCGGGACTCGTGGCCCTCCTGCTGGTGGCCGCGGGCGCGTCGGCCTCGACGCGCGGCACGGTCAGCGTGTTCGCCCCCGTGCCCTCGCCGGGCTTTCCCGCCCTCCCCCACGTGATCGGCGACCAGATCTACGAGGGCACGTACTCCAACCCGCTCGGCGACCAGATCGCCTCGCGTGTGTACCGCTATTCGGCCAGCGGCCAGCTGGAGCGGACCTACGTCGTGACCGGCCAGGATCTGTCTCAACCCCACGGGGTGCAGGTCGCCGCCAATGACGCCGCCGGCCGGCTGCTGCTGCTGGACAAGACCAGTGGGCGCATCCTGCGCCTCGATCCCCAGACGGGCGCCCAGACGCTGTACAGCCGCGTCCCGGATCTGGCGCTCTGCTCCACGGTCGCTGCCGGCGCCCCCTGCTCACCGGCCCTCCTCGACCAGGCCCCGATGCCCGACTACGCCGCCTGGGGACCCGACGGGAGCCTGTACGTCAGCGACTACCAGCAGGCGGTGATCTGGCGGATCCCGCCCGGCGGCGGAAACGCGACGATCTGGCTGGCCGACCGGCGGCTGGACGGAGGGCCGTTCGGCACGGCGTGCATAACGCTGCTCGCCGACCATCACACGCTGCTGTTCGACCAGGCCTCCAACGGTGGCCTGGGCTCCGCCACGCCGGGCACCGGCAAGCTGTACGAGGTGGCGATCGGGGCCGGCGGCAAGCCCGGTCCGCTGCGCCAGATCTGGGAGAGCGGCAATGCCGACGCCCCGGATGGTTGTGCGGTCACCACCGCCGGACACATCTTCGTGGCGCTCGTGGGCGCGCCCAACCAGATCGTCGAGCTGGACTCAGCCGGCCACGAGCTCGGGCGCGTCGGACAGGCGGTCACCGGCGCCAACGGCTCATCGGTGCCCTTCGACTCGCCCTCCGGGCTGGCGTTCGACGGGACCCAGCTGATCGTCGCCAACCAGTCCTACTTCGCCGGCGATCCGGCCAACCAGGTGCTGCTCTCGGTGCAGACCGACGAGTCCGGTCAGCCCACGTACGTCCCGGCTGGGGCGGGCACGGTCCCGACCGCCAAGCTCCCATCGCCGCCCCGCAAGCACAAGCACAAGCACAAGCACAAGCACCGTCCGCACAAGCACCGCCGGCGCTGAGCTCAGGCGCGCGTCCGGCGCTGCCAGCCGCGCCCGTCATGCCACGACTCGATCACCAGATGGTCGGCCGGGTCTCCGACGTAGGTCAGCGTCACCTCGCGGACGTCGACTTTGAAGAAGCCCGCCCCGATGTGCGGGTTGTCCTCAGGCTCGGGGATCTCGACGACCACGCCCGCGAGCTTGGCGTCGCCCGGCCATCCGCTCGGATCCGCCGGCGGCTCGATCGTCGGGGAGTGCAGGGCGATGCGCGGGTCTCGGCGGACGTCGAGCAGCTTCAGCGAGTCGACCATCATCCCCATCGTCAGCTCGCCGTCGGCGAACTCGCACTCGATCGCGCTGATCCGGGGCGAGCCGTCGCGGCGCAGCGTGGCGAGCGTCTTGTTCGTGCCGGCGGCAAACCGCTCGCGCACCCGGGAGGCGAACTCGGGGGCATCGCGCTCGATCTCGTGCCAGCCGGCCATTGTGATCACGACCCTATCGCCGGCCCCGGCGAGTAACCGGAACCCAACTATACTTTCTGAAGTATGTCCACCTTCCGGCGACTACTCGGCTTCCTCGGACCCTACCGACGTGGGGTGATCTGGTCGTTCGTGCTCGCCGGGGGGGCGCTCGCCGGCACCGTTCTGATTCCCTATCTGACCGGCTTGGCGATCAACGCCGTACGCGCCCACCATCATCACGAGCTGCTGCTCCTGGCGCTCGCCATCATGGGCGCCGGCCTCGATCCGGCTGGTGCTCAGCGTGCTGCGCAGGCTGGTCGCCGGCCAGGTCTCGCTGGGCGTGGAGATGGACCTGCGAACCGCGCTCTATGACCACATGCAGCGCCTCGAGCTGTCGTTCTTCGACCGCCAGCAGACCGGTCAGCTGATGTCACGGGCCACCGTCGACCTGCAGTCGGTGCGCTTCTTCCTCGGCTACGGACTGATCTTCATCGCCCAGTCGCTGGTCACGATCCTGCTGGCGGCGGTGGCGATGTTCGTCCTGCAGCCGGGACTGGCGGCGATCTCGCTGGCGCCCGTTCCCTTCGTGGTGCTGATCGCCCACCGCTACGGCCACAAGTCAAAGCCGGCGATGCAGGAGGCCCAGCAGCGGATCGCCGAGCTGACCGCCGACACCGAGGAGAGCGTCTCCGGCGTCCGCGTGGTCAAGGCGTTCGCCCAGGAGGCGCGCCAGTACGAGCGCTTCGAGAACTCCACCGAGCGGGTCTTCGAGCAGCAGGTCTACGCCACCCGCATCCAGGCCTTCTACACGCCGATGATCAGCTTCCTGCCCGAACCTCGGCCTGGCGGCGATCCTGCTGTTCGGCGGCCGTGAGGTTATCCACGGCACGCTCTCGGTGGGCGCGTTCACAGCCTTCTACGCCTACCTCCTGATCCTCATCTCGCCGATGCGCACGCTCGGCTACATGCTCGGCGCCGCCCAGCGCTCGACCGCCTCGGGAGCGCGGATCTTCCAGATCCTCGACCGCGAGCCGACGATCGTCAACGCCCCCGGCGCCCCGCCGCTGCCGGAGGGCAACGGGCACGTCCGCTTTGAAGGCGTCGGGCTGACGTTCGAGGGCGGGATCACGCCGGCGCTGTCCGATATCGACCTCGACGTGCCCGCCGGACAGACGGTCGCCCTCGTCGGGGCCATGGGCTCGGGGAAGTCGGCACTGGTGTCGCTGCTGCCGCGGCTGTATGAGGTGAGCACCGGCGCCGTCCTGATCGACGGCGCCGACGTGCGCTCGGTGCAGCTGGACAGCCTGCGCAGAGAGCTGGCCGTCGTCACCGACGATCCCTTCCTGTTCTCGGCCACCGTGCACGACAACATCGCCTATGCGCGCGCCGACGCCAGCCGTGAAGAGGTGGAGCGGGCCGCCGCCGCCGCGCAGGCCGATGACTTCATCGAGCGCCTGCCCAAGGGCTACGACACGAGGATCGGCGAGCGCGGACTCACCCTCTCAGGCGGCCAGCGCCAGCGGATCGCGATCGCGCGGGCGATCCTCGCCGAGCCGCGGATCCTGGTGCTCGACGACGCCACCTCCTCGGTGGATGCGACCACCGAGTCCGCGATCAAGAACGCGCTGCAGCAGGTCATGGCCGATCGCACCACGTTCGTGATCGCGCACCGGCTGTCGACGATCGCGCTGGCCGATCGAATCGTGGTGCTCGAGGGCGGCCGGGTCGTCGCGGACGGCTCGCACGACGAGCTGCTGCAGAGCTCCGAGCTGTACCGCGAGATCGTCGCCCAGGGTCTGCCCGACCAGGTCTTCCTCACTCGCAAGACGCCGGAATTCGTCCCCACCCACCCCCTATGAGCGTGCTCTCCTACTCCGAGCTGCAGCGCCGCCTGCGCCAGACCGGCGGACGCGGGCGCAAGCTGCGCGGCCTGGCGCAGATCCTGGCGCCCTATCGCTGGCGGGTGCTGGCGATGTTCGCCTCGCTCGTGCTGGCGACCGCCGCCGCGCTGGCTCCCGCGCCGCTGGCCAAGGTGGCCATCGACCAGGGCATCCGCCACCACGACGTGGGCTCGCTGGACGTCGTCGTCGTCCTGTTCCTCATCTCGGCCGTCGTGTACGGCGTGTGCACCTACGCCCAGACGTATCTCGTGGGCTGGGTCGGCCAGAGAGCGCTGCGCGACCTGCGGCTGAAGCTCTTCGCCCATCTGCAGTCGCTGTCGATCGGGTTCTACTCGCGCAACCGCGCCGGCTGGCTGATCAGCCGCATGACCAACGACGTCGAGGCACTGGACCAGCTCGTGGAGGATGGACTGGCCACGCTGATCCAGTCGAGCCTGACCCTCTTCGGCGTGGTCGCGATCCTGCTGGTGATGGACTTCCACCTGGCGCTGCTGACGTTCCTGGCGCTGCCGTTCCTGTTCGTCGGCGCGCTCGCCTTCCGCATCGCCTCGGCCGACGCCTACCGCTTCACGCGCGAGAAGATCGCCACCATCACCGCCTACCTCGCCGAGACGCTCTCGGGTATCCGGGTGGTGCGCTCGTTCGGACAGGAGCGGCGTCACATCGACGAGTTCGCCAAGCTCAACGAGGAGAACCGCAGCGCGAACATGGTGACGGTCAAGCTCAACGCCGCCTATTTCCCGGCGGTCGAGCTGCTGTCGGCGCTGGTCACGGTCGAGATCCTGCTCGTCGGCGGGCTGGAGGCGATCAACGGCCACACCTCGACTGGCGTGGTGTTCGCCTTCATCGCCGCCCTGAATAACTTCTTCGATCCGATCCAGCAGCTCTCCCAGCTCTACACCACCTACCAGTCGGGAATGGCCGCGCTCGACAAGATCTTCGGCCTGCTCGACGAGCAGCCGGAGCTGGTGGACGCTCCGGATGCCGTCGAGCTGCCGCGGATCGCCGGCGAGCTGGAGTTCCGCGACGTCTCGTTCCGATACGGATCGGATCCGGACGGCGCGTGGGCGCTGCGCGACGTCGACCTGCACGTCGCGCCCGGCCAGACGATCGCGCTCGTCGGTGAGACCGGGGCCGGCAAGTCGACCTTCGCCAAGCTGGTGGCGCGCTTCTATGACCCGACGGAGGGCGCGGTGCTCGTCGACGGCCACGACCTGCGCTCGGTGACCGCCCAGTCGCTGCGCTCGCAGATGGGCATGGTGCCGCAGGAGGGCTTCCTGTTCAGCGGCACCGTGCGGGAGAACCTCTCCTTCGGGCGGCCCGACGCCACCGACAGCCAGGTTCGCGAGGCGGCCCGCGCGGTCGGCGCCGACGACTTCATCATGGCGCTCGAGCACGGCTACGACACTCAGGTGGGAGAGCGCGGGGTCCAGCTGTCGGCCGGACAGCGCCAGCTGGTGGCCTTCGCCCGCGCGCTGGTCGCCGATCCGCGGATCCTGGTCCTCGACGAGGCCACCGCCAACGTCGACGTGCACACCGAGAGCCTGATCGAGGATGGCCTGCGCCGGCTGGTGGCCGGCCGCACGTCGATCGTGATCGCCCACCGGCTGTCGACGATCCGCAACGCCGCGCGGATCCTCGTCATGGAGTACGGCGAGATCGTCGAGCAGGGCACCCACCAGGAGCTGCTGGACGCCGGCGGTCGCTACTGGGAGCTGTATCGCGACTGGGCCGAGCAGGCAGCCGCCTGATGGCCATCACGGTGTGCGCGCTGACGACGACGCCCGTCAAGGGCATGAGGGTCTCGCGAGTGGAGTCGATCGAGCTCGGAGCGCTCGGCGCCCGCGGCGACCGCGTGTTCTACGTGATCGACGACCGCGGGCGGATGATCAACGGCAAGCAGCTCGGCGAGCTGCAGACGATCGTCCCCGAGTACGACGAGGAGAGCCTGGCGCTGACGTTCGCCGATGGGACTCGCGTCGCAGCACCACTGCAGTACGGCGAGCCCGTGCAGACGCGCTTCTTCTCCCGCCCGCGGGAGGTCCGCGAGTTGCGCGGCCCGTGGTCGGAGGCGCTGTCAGACCATCTGGATCGCCCGCTGCGGATCGTCCACGCCGGCAGCGCCGTCGACCGCGGGCGCGCGGGTGCAACTTCGATCGTCTCGCGCTCATCGCTGCGCCGGCTGGCCGGGGCCGCCGAGCGCGACGGGCTCGACGCGCGGCGGTTCCGGATGCTCATCGAGGTGGACGGCGTCGACGCCCACGAGGAGGACAGCTGGGTGGGGCGCCGGGTCCGCGTGGGCGAGACGACGCTCGCCATGCACGGCCACGTCGGACGCTGCCTGATCACCAGCCGGGATCCGGAGAGCGGCGACGTCGATCTGCCGACGCTCGACATCCTGCGCGACTACCGCCGCGACATGGAGAGCACCGAACCGCTTCCCTTCGGGATCTACGGCGAGGTGCTGCGAGGGCGGGACGGTGCGCATCGGCGATCCCGTCGGCGCTCGGACGTCTAGGGTCTGACGGCGATGAGCGAATCCCCGCGCGTCCGGATAGAGATCGCCGACCACGTCGCCGTGGTGACGCTCACCCGTCCCGAGAAGCACAACGCGCTGGACGTGGCGATGTTCGATCAGATCATCGCCGCCGCCGAGCGGCTGCGTGGCGAGCCGGGCGTGCGTGCCGTGATCCTGCACGGCGACGGGCCGAGCTTCTGCTCGGGCCTGGATATCGTCAGCATCATGCAGTCCGGCGGCGGGCCGGCGGGCCTGACGGATCGGCTCCGGGATGAGGTGCCCAACTGGTTTCAGCGCTCGGCGCATGACTGGAGAACCCTGCCGATGCCGGTGATCGCCGCCCTGCACGGCAACTGCTTCGGCGGCGGGCTGCAGATCGCGCTCGGCGCCGACATCCGGATCGCCGCCTCCGATGCCCGCCTGTCGGTGATGGAGGTCAAATGGGGCCTGATCCCGGACATGTCGATCACCCGCGCGCTGCCGCGACTGGTCGGGATCGACGTGGCCAAGGAGCTGACCTTCACCGGCCGCGTGTTCGACGGCGCCGAGGCTCAGCGGCTGGGGGTGGTGACGCGCGTGAGCGAGGATCCGCTGGCGGCCGCCCGCGAGCTGGCGAACGAGATCGCCGCCCGCTCCCCGGACGCCGTCCGCGGTGCCAAGCGGCTGCTCGACGAGTCCTGGACCGCGGCGACACAGGACACGCTCACGCTGGAGGCCGAGCTTCAACTGAGCCTGATCGGCTCGCCCAATCAGCTGTCCGCCGTGGCGGCCGGCTTCTCCGATCAACCGGCCGAGTTCGTCGACCCGTGAGAACCGCGCTGGAGGGCGACCTCCGTCGCGCGCATTGGCTGGCGCTCGCGACCGCCGGCAATAACAATCCCGCCTGAGCACTAGGCCTCGTTGGAAAGGACCACCCATGCCCACCGGAATCGGACAGAGGATTCGCCGCCGCGAGGACCCGCGCTTTCTCCTCGGACAGGGGCGTTACGTCGACGACCAGCGCCCGCAGGACGCGCTGTTCGTGACCTTCGTGCGCTCGTACGTGGCCCACGGCCGGATCACGTCGATCGACGTCGACGAGGCCCGCGCGCTGCCCGGCGTGCAGGTGTTCACCGCCGGTGACGTCGGCCTGGCGCCCAGCCCTCCCCCGCCGATGCTGCAGGTCCACGAGAGCATGTACCGCCCGCCGATCGCCTCCGACACGGTGCGCTTCGCCGGCGAGATCGTGGCCATCGTGCTGGCCGAATCCCGCGAGGCGTCGGTCGACGCCGCCGAGCTGGTGTTCGTGGAGTACGAGTCGCTGCCCGTGGTGACCGACATCCGCGAGGCGGTGCGCGACGAGGTGCTGCTGTTCGAGCCCGCCGGGTCCAACACCTGCCTGCGGATCCCCGCGCAGGATCCCGACGAGGGGTTGCTGGCCGATTGCGAGATCGTCATCTCCGGGTCCAACGAGAGCCCGCGTCTGCTCGCCCTGCCGATCGAACCGCGCGCGACGGTCGCGCGAGTTCGAAGACGGCAAGCTGACGATCTGGCTCTCGACCCAGACCCCGCATCAGGACAAGGCCTTGGTCGGAGGGGCACTGGGCCTGGAGCCCGAGCAGATCCGCGTGGTCTCGCCCGACGTCGGCGGCGGCTTCGGCGGCAAGGGCGGCGACGTCGAGGACATCCTCATGGGCTGGCTGGCCCGCCAGACCGGCCGGACGGTCCGCTGGACCGAGACGCGCTCAGAGCACATGGTGGCCATGCACCACGGCCGCGCCCAGTGGATCGACTTCGAGCTCGGCGGCACCGCCGACGGCAAGCTCCAGGCCCTGCGCATCAAGATCCTCCAGGACTCGGGCGCCTATCCCGGCATCGGCGCGTTCCTGGCCGTCCTCACCCAGATGATGTCCAGCGGCGTCTACGACATCCCCAAGATCGAGGTGGACATCACCGCGGTGGTCTCCAACTCGACGCCGACGGGGCCGGTGCGCGGTGCCGGGCGCCCGGAGGCCACGCAGATGATCGAGCGGGCGATCGACATGTTCGCGGCGGAGGCCGGCCTGGATCCCGCCGAGGTCCGGCGGCGCAACTTCATCGCCGCCGACGCGTTCCCGTTCACCACCGCCGCCGGCACCAAGTACGACGTCGGCGACTACGGCGGTGCGCTGGAGCGGGCCCTGGAACATGCCGGCTACGAGGAACTGCGTCGTGAGCAGGCGCAGCGCCGCGCCGACGGCTCGAACCTGCTGCTCGGCATCGGCCTGAGCGTGTACGTGGAGATCACCAACGGGATCGGCGAGAGCGAGTTCGGGGCCGTCGAGATCACCGACGCCGGCGGAGCGATCGTGCGTACCGGCTCGTTCTCCCACGGACAGGGGCACGAGACGACGTTCGCGCAGATCGTCGCTCAGCGCACGGGCATCGAACTCGAGAACATCCAGGTGCTCGCCGGCGACACCGACCGGATACCGCGCGGCACCGGCACCTACGGCTCCAAGTCGACCCAGATCGGCGGAGCGGCCGCCGGCCAGGCCTCCGAGATCGTCGTGGAGCGCGCCAAGGAACTGGCCGCCGAGGCGCTGGAGGCCAGCCCCGAGGACATGGTGCTTGACCTGGACAGCGGTCGTTTTCACGTCACCGGCGCTCCCGAGCCGGCGCTCGCCTGGGCCGAGCTGGCCGACCGGCTGCACGACGATGGCCGGCTGGCCGAGCTGAGCGCGGAGACCGACTTCCAGGCCGAGCAGCCGACGTTCCCGTTCGGCGCCCACGTCGCGGTCGTCGAGGTCGACGCCGACACCGGCTCGGTACGGCTGGTGAGGATGATCGCCTGCGACGATGCCGGCACGATCATCAACCCGATGGTCGCCGAGGGCCAGGTGCACGGGGGGCTGGCCGCGGGGATCGCGCAGGCGCTCTATGAGGAGGTCCGCTACGACTCCGAGGGCAACCCCCAGCACTCCAACCTGGTGACCTACTGCATCCCGTCGGCGGTGGAGATGCCGTCGTTCGAGCGGATCGTGATGGAGACCCCCACGCCGGTCAACCCGCTGGGCGCCAAGGGGATCGGGGAGTCGGGCACGATCGGCGCCACCCCCGCCGTGCACAACGCGGTGATCGACGCGCTGGCGCACCTCGGCGTGCGCCACGTCGGCATGCCCGCCAACGGCGAGAACATCTGGCGCGCGATCGTGGAGGCCGGCGGCTGACGCTCGACGGAGGGTTTTCGCACCCTGAGGGTGCAAAACCCTCCCAGCGTCGCGCCTCACAACCAATCGAGCAGCTGGGCGACGCCGTCGATGGCGGCGTCGGGCCGGCGGCGCTCGGGCACCCCATCCAGATCGATCTGGCCGCTGATCCCGCTGCGCACCAGAACGGTGCGCGAGCCGCCCATCCGGCCCAGGGCGACGTCCATCCCGAGGTCGTCGCCGATCACGGCCAGCTCGGAGGTCGGCAGATCCAGCCGCCGGCCTAGCTCGGCCACCGCGGCGCGCGACGGCTTGCCCAGCACCCGCGGGCGGGCCCCGGTGACCTTGGCGATCGCCGCGGCGATCATCGAGTTGCGGCTGAAGATCATGCCGTTCGCGCCGGCGTAGCCGCGCACGTAGCTGCCGGTGTACAGCGGCGCGCCGGCGACGACCGCACGCGCCGCGCGATCCAGGTCGTCGAGGTCGACCTGCTGCAGATGAGCGACGAACACCGCCCGGGCGTTGTCACCCTCAGCCAGGCGGACTCCGCGGGAGACCATGTGCTCGCGTACCGCGTCGGAGCCGAACAGCAGCACCGGCTCGCGGGCGTGCCGGGCCAGCAAATGCGTAGTGGCACTGTCGATCGGGGTGATCAGCTCGTCATCGGCGACCTCCAGGCCATCGTCGCGCAAGCCGGCCGCAATCCGGGCGCTGGGCACGTGGCTGCCGTTGGTGAACAGCGCCAACCGCTTGCCGGCCGCGCGAATGCGCTCCAGAACCTCGACGGCTCCCGGCTGGGGACGGCCCCGGCCGTCGGGCCCGCGGTGCAGCAGCGTCCCGTCGATGTCGAACACGAATCCGCGCACCCCATCGAGGTCAAGCACGACGCCACGCCACCCGGTCCTCGCCCGAGACGATCTCCGCGCTGTGAATCGACTCGCGCTGCTGGAGCTCGCGCAGGAGCGTGACGATCGGCGAGCGACCGGGCCGCGCGCCGGCGAGCGGCCGCGAGGCGGCGCCGTCACCGACGTCGCGGGCGGCGATCATCGCGTCGACCTGCTGGTCGGGCATCGTCAGCCGCAGCAGCAGCTCCTCCTCGGAGATCCGCTGACCGAAGCGCCGGCGCGCGCCCTCCAGGGTGAGCGGCTCCAGGTCGCCCAGTTTGGCGGCCTGCGGCCGGGCGAGCACGCGGTCGGCGATCTGCTGGTCCACGGGAGCCGGTGGTTCGCCGTAGTGTCCGAGGAAGTAGCGCACCGTCTCGTCCGAGACGGTGCGCCACCGCTCGCCGTCGATCACATTGTGGGCGGCCTGGCTGGCGATGAACTGCGATACGGGAGTGACGATGATCGGATAGCCCATCTCCGCGCGCACCCGCGTGACCTCCTCCAGGACGGCATCGAACAGCTCGGGCCGGCGCAGCTCCTGCAGCATCCGGCGAGTTGTGGTCACCATCCCGCCCGGCAGCTGATGCCGGTAGTAGGCGGCGTCGAACTCCCGCGGGGCTCCGGCCGGCAGACCCTTGGCGCGGGCGAGCTGGTGGAAGTGCTCGGACACGACCGCCTGGCGCTCCAGGTCCAGCCCGTGCCCATAGCCTGAGGCCTCCAGGTTGTGCGCGGTGGAGACCGCCTCCGGCTGCGAGGTACCGCGCGACAGCGGACCCGAGGCGGTGTGCAGCACCCCGAAGCCGGCCTGCACCCCCTCCACGTAGACCAGCGGTGCCAGTCCGATCGTGCAGTGGCTGTGCAACTCCAACGGCCGCTCACCGGCAGCGGCCAGCAGGTGGGGCGCCAGCTCGCGAACCGCGTCGGGCGTCAGCAGGCCGCCCGGGTCCTTGAGGTACATGCGATCCATCTCCGGGCAGTCGGCCACCGCGGCCGCCCGCTCGGCGTAGTAGGCGTGCGTGTGGACGTCGCTGATCGAGTAGGTCAGCCCGACGACTACCTCCTCGATCCCCTCCTGTCGCGCCATCGCCGCCAGGCGCCGGATCCGGGCCGGCTCGTTCGACGGGTCGGCGATCTTCAGCCGGCGAATCCCGTTGCGAGCGACCAGGCGGAAGGCGAGGCGCATCACGTCCTCTCCGGCGGGCACCCAGGAGATGAACCGCATCCCCGGCGTGATCATCCCCAGCGGCGTGTCGGGCATCGCCGCGCTGACCCGGCGGATCCGCTCCCACGGGTCCTCCTGGTGAAAGCGCACCGAGACCGCCATGTGGGTGCTGGAGGTGAAATCCAGGGCGTGGTAGCCGACCTGGTCCAGGACGGGCGCGATCGCCAGCACGTCCGGTGTGGTCAGGCCGGTGGCGCCCCACAGGCTCTGGTTGCCGTCGCGCGTGGTGGTGTCGATGAACTCGATCGTCCTGGTCATCTACAGCACCCGCTCCAGCCAGTTCGTGGTCACGCGCGCCGCCTCGAAGTCGGGATGGCCGAGCACGTCGATGAGCAGCGTGCGGTTGGTCTCCACGCCCTCGATGTCGGTGTCGCCGAGGGCGTCGAGCAGGATCCCGATCGCCTCGCCGCGGTCCGCGCCGTGGGCGATCAGCTTGGCCATCAGCGAGTCGTAATACGGCGGGATGGCGGTGCCGGCGGCGCAGTGCGTGTCGACCCGCAGGCCGCGCCGCTCGGGCACGGCGAACAGCTCGAGGGTGCCGGGCGAGGGGGCGAAGCCGCGCGTCGGGTCCTCGGCGTTCAACCGGCACTCGATGGCGTGCCCGGAGAAGGAGACCTCGTCCTGGGAGAAGCCCAGCGGCTCGCCATCGGCGATCCGCAGTTGAAGGGCCACGAGATCCCGCTCGCACACGGCCTCGGTGACCG
Organism: uncultured Solirubrobacteraceae bacterium; assembly: GCA_963831015.1. Lineage (GTDB taxonomy): Bacteria > Actinomycetota > Thermoleophilia > Solirubrobacterales > Solirubrobacteraceae > Palsa-465. The sequence continues at coordinate 151,379 of CAWHOM010000003.1, forward strand.
GGTGCTCGACCTGGATTCGGCAGTTGACCTCGAGGAAGAACGGCTCTCCCGTGTCCGGATCGACGACGAACTCCACGGTCCCCAGGTTGCGATATCCGAGCTCCTCGGCGAGGGCGATCGCGGAGTCCAGCAACGTCGTCCGGGTCTCAGGCGAGAGCCGGGGCGCGGGCGCCTCCTCCACCACCTTCTGATAGCGACGCTGCACCGAGCAGTCGCGCTCGCCCAGGTGGACCACGGCGCCGTGCTCGTCGGCCGCGATCTGCACCTCGACGTGGCGAGCCGAGGTCACCAGGCGCTCCAGGTAGACGCGGTCGTCGGCGAACGCCGACTCCGCCTCGCGGCGCGCCAGCGACAGCAGCTCGTCCAGCTGGGCCTCGTCGTCGACGCGCTTGATCCCCCGCCCTCCCCCGCCGCCGGCCGCCTTGACCAGCGCCGGGTAGCCGATCTCAGCGACCAGCTCACGGGCACGCGCCGGCGACGGCGCCTCGCCGCCCGGCAGCACCGGAACACCGGCCCGCTGCGCCGCTGAGCGGGCCGCGAGCTTGTCCCCCGCCAGCTCGATCGTCTGCACCGAGGGGCCCACGAACGTCAGCCCGGACTCTCGGGCCAGCGCCGCCAGCCGCGGGCTCTCGGAGAGAAAGCCGTAGCCGGGATGGATCGCGTCGCAACCGGTGCCCATGCGCGGCCTGCACGACGACCTCGGGGCGCAGATAGCTGTCGCGGGCGGGGGCCGGCCCCAGACATACCACCCGATCGGCCAGGCGGGCGGCCATCCCGTCCAGATCGGCCTCCGACGCCCCGACCACGCACTCCAGGTCAAGCGCCCGGCAGGCGTCCACGATCCGCACGGCAATTTCTCCCCGGTTGGGGATCATCACGCGCTTCACGCCACGCGGACCCGGATCAACGGCTCGCCGTACTCGACCAGCTCGCCGTTCTCCGAGCAGACCTCGACGACCGTCCCCGAGATCCCGGCGGCAACCGAGTTCATCATCTTCATCACCTCGATGATGCACACCGTGCTGTCGGGCTCCACCTTGGACCCCACCTCCACGAACGGCGCAGCCCCGGGCGCCTCCGCCCGATAGAAGGTCCCCAGCATCGGCGAGGGAACGACCACGGTGTCGGGGTCATCGGCAGCGGCCGGGGCGTCCGGCTCGGCGGGCGCCGGCACCGGCTCGCTGCGCGCCGGCATCGGGCTCTCCATCGCCGCGGGCGCGCCTCCTCGGCGCACATGCAGCGAAAATCCATCGGTCTCGATCCGCAGCTCGTCGACGTCGGATTCATCGACGATACGGAGGATCTCGCGGACGTCGTCGTCGCTGAGGCCCATCAGTCCTTCTCTGCGGGCTGGACGCCGAACCTGCCCATCACGAGCGCCATCGCGGAGGCCGGCCGGGGAGCGGTCGTCCGCTCGGGCAATCCCGTCACCGGTCGCGACTGGAGCACGAACAGCTGTCCATCGGCGTCGATCGCCCACTCGACGTCCTGCGGTCGCCCGAAGTGGCTCTCCACGCGACGGGCGAGCTCGACGAGGGCGGTCAGGGCCGGTTCGTCCAGGCAGCGCTTGCGCCGCTGCTGTTCGTCGACCGCGACGCACTGGGTGCCGTGGCCGTCCGACGCCGGAACGTACTGGACGTGCTTGTCGGCAATCGTCTCGCGCACGATCTCGCCGGTGATCTTGGAGACCAGGTGGTCATCGGGAGTGACCTCGCCGCCGACGACCGCCAGCCCCAGGCCCCAGGCGGCGTTGATCGCCACCATGCTGCGGTCGCCGCTGACCGGATTGCAGGTGAACAGCACGCCCGAGACCGCGGCGTCGACCATCTGCTGCACGGTCACCCCCATCGCCGGCGCGGCGTGCGCCAACCGGCGGCGGTAGCTGATCGCCTCGGCGCTGTAGAGGCTGGCCCAGCATGCCCGGACTGCCTCGACCACCCCGTCGGCGCCGCGCACCCACAGGACCGTCTCCTGCTGGCCGGCGAAGGTTGCCTCGGCGCTGTCCTCGCCCAGCGCGCTGGAGCGCACCGCGACGGGTGAGTCCTCGCCGGCGAGCTGCCCATAGTGCGCCGCCACCTCGGAGGCAAGCGCGGGCGGCATCTCGGCGGCGCCGATCGCCTCCCCGATCCGCCGTGCCGCGGCAGCCGTGCCCGCGACGCCGTCGCCCGCGGCGGCCAGCGCTGACGCGATCACGCTCTCCAGCCCGGCGCCGGCGACGAACTCCGTGAAGGCCGCGGCCGGCAGCGCGAAGCCCGGCGGGACCGGGATGCCGGCATGCAGCAGCTCACCCAGGCTGGCGCTCTTGCCGCCGAAGTGTTCACCGTCGGCCGCCCGCAGGTCGCCGAGCGCGCTGAGCTGCGCGGCGTCCATTACTGGTCCTGCAGCAGCGTGACCACCCCGGTGGAGCCGTCGACGCGGATCGCCTGTCCGGTGTGGATCTCCGACGTCGCGCGCCCCGTGCCCACGACCGCCGGCAGGCCGTACTCCCGGCAGACGATCGCCGCATGCGACATCACGCCGCCGACGTCGGTAACCGTCGCCGTGATCTTGTTGAAGATCGGCGCCCAGGCCGGCGAGGTCGAGCCGCAGACCAAGATCTCGCCCTCGCGCACCTCGGCCAGCTCGGCGAGCGAGCGCACGACCCGCGCCGGGCCTTCGACGACGCCCGGGGAGGCGGCGGCGCCATTCAGCTCTGAGCCGCCCGCCTGCTGACTGGCCCACTCGCGCACCCGCTCGGTGGTCACCCCCCACAGCATCACCGTCATCGGGTCGTTGATCGCCTCGGGCACGACGCCCAGCGCCGGCGGAGGGCTCCAGTGGCTCAGCTTCTCCAGCAGCGCCTGGCGCCGCGCGGCGATCGGCGGCCAATGCATCGGACCCAGAGGTTTGCCGCCGGTCGCCCAGGTGAGCACCAGCTCGTCCAGCGCCGAGGCGACCTCGTGACGCGAGAGCTGGAAGATGTCCTCGCCGTCGTGAAGGAACCCGTGCTGCGCCAGCAGCGCCCCAAATTCCCGGATCTTGTTCCACCAGCGCGTGAGAAACCAGTAGTCGCAATAGAACTTGTGCTCCTCCACGTAGGGGAACACCGTGCGGGAGAGGGCCAGCAGGTCGTTCCAAGGACCGCGGGCCTCGTCGGAGAGCAACGCGCCGTAGCCTTCGGCCAGACGGTCGCGCTCGCGCTCGACCTCCTCCGTGGACCGCTGCACGGGGGCGCCGCCTTGGATGGCCGCTACATGGCCGACGAGCGACGCGTAGGGAATGCTGGGGTCATCCAGCCAGCTGCGGTAGTGATGCGTCAGTCCGTCGCCGGTGGCCATGTTGAACCACGGGTCCTTGATCTTCTCGAGCTCGGCCAGCCACGCCCGTCCCGCCTCGGACTCGGCCAGCTCGGCGTCGATCTCGTCCGCGGTGCGCCCCTCGACGAACGCCCCGGCGACCCCGGTCTCGATCGCCAGCGCCGCCAGGCGCCGCAACTCGGCGTCGGGCCGGAAGAGCAGGACATCGATGCCGGCCACCATCTGGGCGATGTGCTGGTCGGGGATGTCAGGCAGCTCGGCCTTGCACAGCTCCGCGAAGGTCGCGTATGCGCCGTAGCCGAGGAGCAGGAACTCGAAGTGACGTTGCCACATCAGATCGCCGAGGCGCAGGCAGCGACCGTAGGCGTCGAGCACCTCGTAGAAGGCCGTGTTGCGGTCCTCGCCGAACGCGACCTCGTCGGGCTCGTACTCGGGCAGCTCGGGCACCTGCAGGGCATCCAGCTCAGCGATCAGCGCCTCCATCTTGGTCCGCCACTTGGCGTACAGCTCCGACCAGTTCTCGAAGTAATGGCTCGCGCGCCTCTGGAAGAACTCGGCGCGCTCGGCGATCTTCGCCGGGTCGGTCACCGGGTTGGCCGAGATGTAGATGTACCCGTTGACCGCTCGGTAGTCGATCCCCATCGCCGGCGGAACGGCGAACACCCGGTTCTGCCACGCCCCCACCGCCTGATACGGCGAGTCGATGCAGATCACGTCGAACGCCGGGTGCGGGGTCGGGAAGTGCATCGAGTTCCAGAACCAGAAGCGGTTCTCGTCGGACTCGCGGCGACGCTCATCGAACAGCGCGTAGTACGGATACATCTCCTCCCAGCCCTCGCACCCTTCGGGCGTGGGTACCGAGTACGGGTTGGGAAACGTCAGATCCTCGTCGGGCGGCGTCGATGCCATCGGCAGTGCTCTCCTCTCAGAACTCGCGTGGCAGCATGCAGCATAGCGGCTGGGGGCCGCGCGTGCATCGTTAGGATCGCGCCGCGCGATCGGCCACGAACATGGGAGACGGTGATGGCGAGGTTCCTGCTGGTGCATGGCGCGATGGGCGGCGCCTGGGTGTGGGAGCGGGTGATCCCGGGGCTGCGCGCCGCCGGCCACCAGGCCGAGGCGATCGACCTGCCCGGCCAGGGTGCCGACGAGACGCCGCTGGAGGAAATCACCCTCTATCGCTACGCCGAGGCGGTGCGCGACGCGCTGGCGGCCGGGCCGCCGGCCGTCCTCGTCGGTCACAGCATGGGCGGGATGGTCGTCACCCAGGCGGCTGCCCGAAACCCCGAGCTCGTCGAGCGTCTGATCTACGTGTCCGCCTTCTGCCCGCAACCCGGCCAGAGCCTGATCGAGATCACCCGGCTGCCCGAGGCGGCCGGCGACGCGGTGCAGGCCAACATCACCGTCGAGGGCGATCCGCCGGTGGCCACGATGGCGCCCGAGGCCGCGCCCGAGGCGCTGTATCACTGCTGCACGCCCGAGCAGATCGCGTGGGCGCTGCCCCGACGCGGAAGCCAGCCGGTGATGCCGTTCACGCAGCCGTTCGAGCTGCCCGCGGAGAGCGCCGAGGCGTTCGACGCGCTGCCCCGTGCCTACATCTCCTGCCTGCAGGACCGCGCGATCCGCCCGCCGATCCAGCGCCGCATGTACGACGGCGGCCGGCTGTGACCCGGTGATCGAGATCGACACCGACCACGCGCCGTGGCTGTCTGCGACCGACGAGCTGGTGGCGGCGCTCGTCGGCATCGCGTCCTGATCGGGTGTGCGCGCTGATCGGCAAGAAGGGCTGCGCGCGATGACTGGACGGCGATGTGACGTGGCGCTACGTTGCCATCGGTCGCCGCAATGAGGAGAAGGAGCGTCGATGGGCGAGCTTGAGCTGCTGGACCTCTATTGGACCAGCGCGGGACCGGTCGAGGTGCACTTCGGCCGGGAGTGGAGCACCTTCGACTGGCGCGATCGCTGCGCCCAGGCCGCGCGTGTCGGCTTCAAGGGGATCGGCCTGTGGCACGCCGACACCGAGCACCAGCTCCAGACACGAACGCTGGCCGAGATGCAGCGGATCTTTGACGACGCCGGCCTGCGATACCTGGAGGTCGAGTTCCTGGCCGACTTCTTCGCCGAGCCAGGCACGCCTGAGCGCCCGGGCTCCGACGAGCGGCGCCGGCTGCTGTTCGAGACGGCGGCCACGTTCGGCGCCCACCACATCAAGGTCGGCAACATCCCCGGCACGCCCTGCGAGCTCGAGCGCCTGGTCGAGGAGTTCGCCGCGCTGTGCGACGACGCGTCCAACCACACGGACGCGCGGATCGTCTACGAGTTCATGCCGTTCGACGTCAACGTCCACACGCTGGACGCCGCGCTGGAGGTGGTGCAGGGCGCCGCGCGCCCGAACGGGGGCCTGGCGATCGACACCTGGCACATGTCCAAGCTGGGGATCGCGCCGCAGGAGATGAGCCGGATCCCGGCGGAGTACCTGTCGTGGGTGGAGCTCTCGGACGGCCGCTTCGAGGACATGGAGGACGCGATCGACGAGGTCGTGAACCATCGCCACCTTCCGGGAGAGGGAGAGTTCGACATCCCCGGCTACGTCCAGGCCTGCCTGCAAGCCGGCTATGCGGGCCCGTGGGGCGTGGAGGTGCTCTCCGCAGGCGCTGCGCACCCTGCCGATCGAGCAGGAGTTCGAACGAGCTTACGAGACGACCGCCGCGCAGTTTGCGCCGGCGGCCGCATAGAGAGGGGTACATCAGTTGACCAGCACCCAGACGATGCCGGAGCTCGACACCGAGCGCCTGACCTGGATCTTTCGCCAGATGCTGCGCATCCGGGAGTTCGAGGAGCGCGTCAAGCGGACGTTCGAGGACCACCCCGGCGTGATCCGCGGCCACACCCATCTCGCCGACGGCGCCGAGGCCTCGATCGTCGGCTCGCTGGCCACGCTGGAGGACTCCGACCAGCTGATGGCCACCTATCGCTGCCACGGCTATCCGATCACGCTGGGCACCGACACCAAGGCGATCATGGCCGAGATCTACGGCCGCGCCGACGGGCTGTGCGGCGGCTACGGCGGGTCGATGCATCTCGTCGACCCCGAACGGGGTTTCATGGGCACCTCGGGGATCGTCGGCCAGGGCATTCCCCAGGCCACCGGCGTCGCCTTCGCTGCTCAGCTCCGTAAGCAGGACCAGGTCGTCCTCTGCTTCTTCGGCGACGGCGCCTCCAAGCAGGGCGCCTTCCACGAGTCGCTCAACCTCGCCTCGCTATGGAAGCTGCCGATCGTCTACGTGATGGAGAACAACAACTACAACGTGGGCACGCGCTCGGACCAGGAGGACGCCAACGCCGCCGCCGGCGAGCCGCTGTCGGTCAAGGCGAAGGCTTACAGCATGCCGGGCGTCACCGTCGACGGCGGCGACCCCGTGGCCGTGTACGAGACGGTCGGAGCGGCGGTGGCCCGGGCGCGCGCCGGCGAGGGCCCCACTCTGGTCGAGTCCAAGGTCTACCGCCTGTCGGCCCACGGCAACCTCATCGCGCCGCCCGGCGTGCCGCTGCATTACCCCGAGCACGAGGCGATCACGGTGTTCGGCAACCGCGACGAGTACGAGGCCGCCAAGCGCGGCGACCCCGTGCCGCGGTTCCGCGCACGCCTCGTCGAGCAGGGGACGCTGAGCGCGCAGGACGCCGATCAGATGGCCCAGGAGGCGCGCGACGAGATGGAGGCGGCCGTCCAGTTCGGGCTCGACAGCCCGTTCCCGGACCCGGAAGCGGCCACTAAATACGTCTACGCCTAGGAGCGAGCGCAATGGCACGAGAGATCCCCTACATCGCCGCGGTCGAGGAGGCGCTCCACCTGGAGATGGAGCGCGACGAGACAGTCATCTTCTATGGCCAGGACGTCGCCCCGTCAGAGGACGACAAGTGGCGCCAAGCGTTCGGCAACGACCGGGTGCGGGTCAGCCCGATCTCCGAGACGGCCGAGATCGGCATGGCCGTCGGCGCGGCGCTGGCCGGCTATCGCCCGGTCGTCGAGCTGCTGATGGCCGAGTTCATGCTGGTGGCGATGAACCAGGTCGTCAACGAGGCCCCGCGCCTGCGCTACATGAGCGGCGGGCGGGTCAAGGTCCCGCTGGTGCTCAAGGCCGGATACGGGTTCACCGCCGGCTGGGCGGGCCAGCACACCGGCTCCATCTACAACATGTTCTGCGGCATTCCGGGCCTGAAGATCGTGCTCCCGTCGACGGCCGCCGATGCCAAGGGCCTGTTCGCCTCGGCCATCCGCGACGACAACCCCGTCCTCTACCTCATCCACTACCTGCTGGTGCTCGAGCACGGCGACGTGCCCGAGGGCGAGTACCTCGTGCCGCTGGGCGAGGCGGCCATCCGCCGGCCGGGCGCCGACGTCACGATCGTGGCCACCGGCTGGACCGTCGGCAAGGCGCTGGAGGCGGCCGAGCAGCTGGCGGGCGAAGGGATCGACGCCGAGGTCATCGACCCGCGAACACTGCAGCCGCTCGACGTTCCGGCGATCCTCTCCTCGGTGGAGAAGACCGGGCACGTCGTACTCGTCGACCAGGCCCCGCGCCACGCCGCGTCCTCGAACATCATCGCCGGCGAGATCGCCGAGCATGGCTTCTCCGCGCTCAAGGCCCCGATCAAGCAGGTGACCGCGCTTGATGCCACGGTCCCATACAGCGAGCCGATGGAGGCCTACGTGCTGCCCGACGAGCACAAGATCGCCGGGGCCGTGCGCGAGGTTCTGGGCGCCGCCCCGGTCACCGCCTAACCCGGCGGCTCCTCTTCATGGCCCGCCGTTCCCGCGCGCCCGCCCCCGCGCTCGACAAGAGCGCGGCACGGGAATTGCTGACGACGATGTGGCGGATCCGCTGCTTCGAGGAGCGCGTGGCTCAGCTGTACCGGACGCTGCAGGTGCACGGGCTGATCCACCTCAGCATCGGCTCCGAGGGGGTGGCGGCCGGCGTGTGCGGCCACCTGCGCGACGACGACGCCGTCTACAGCGGCCACCGCGCCCATGGCCATGCGCTGGCCAAGGGCGCGCCCATGAAGGAGACGATGGCCGAGCTGATGGGGCGCGCCGACGGCCTGTGCCGCGGGCTGGGCGGCTCGATGCATCTGGTCGACACCGCCCACGGGCTGATGGGCGCCACCGGGGTGGTGGGCGGCAATCTGCCGATGGCGGCCGGCGACGCGCTGAGCACCAAGCTCAGCGGCTCTGACCGCGTGACGGTGGTGTTCTTCGGCGACGGCGCGGTTCAGGCCGGTCACTTCCACGAGACGGTGAACCTGGCCGCTCTGTGGGAGCTGCCGCTGATCTTCGTGTGCGAGAACAACGGCATGGCCGAGTTCACGCCGCGCTCGGCCCACACCCGGGTGGAGACGGTGTGCGATGTCGTGGCGCCGTACGGGTTCGAGCGCCGCATCGTGGACGGCTCGGACGTAGGCGCACTGTGGAGCGCCGCCGGGGAGTTCGTGGACGCCGCGCGCGCCGGAAAGGGACCGCTGTTGCTGGAGTGCAGCACGCACCGCTTCCGCGGTCACTACGAGGGCGACCCGAGGCCTATCGCGAGGCGCTGGCCGAGTCCGAGTGGGCCAAGCTCGACCCGATCGTCGGGCTGGAGCGCCTGGCGGTCAAGACGGCGGTGGCTGCGCCGTGACGACGCCCGCGCGATCGAGACGCGATGCCCGCGCCGAGGTGGAGGAGGCGGTGGCGTTCGGCCGCGACAGCCCGCCGCTGGGCGAGGCCGAGGCGGCGACCTACGTCTACGCCGGATCCGAGGCCTGAGGCGCGATGGCACAGACGACGTTCGTCAAGGAGATCAAGCGGCGCGCTGGCGCGGGCGATGCGCGCCGACGAACGGGTGATCGTCCTCGGCGAGGACGTCGCCGAGGGAGGCCCCTACCAGGCAACCCTGGGGCTGTCGGAGGAGTTCGGGCGTGATCGGGTGCTCAACACCCCGATCAGCGAGGGCGCGGTGTGCGGCGTGGCGATCGGAGCCGCTCAGGCAGGCTGGCGCCCGGTGGTGGAGATCATGTTCATCGACTTCATCACCCTCGCCCTGGACCAGCTCGTCAACCAGGCCGCCAAGGCGCACTTCATGTCCGGCGGACAGTTGTCCGTGCCGCTGGTGCTGCGCACGCAGGGCGGCTCGGGCGGGCGCGCCGCCGCCCAGCACTCCCAGAGCCTGGAGGCCTGGCTGACCCACGTGCCGGGCCTGAAGGTGGTGATGCCCTCGAGCGCCGCCGACGCGGCCGGGCTGCTGGCCTCGGCGATCGCCGATCCCAACCCCGTGGTGTTCGTGGAGAACAAGTCCCTGTACTTCCGACGCGAGGAGGCGATCGAGGATCCCGAGACCCGCGAGCCGATCCCGCTCGGGCGCTCGCACGTGCTGCGCGGCGGCGGCGACGTGACGATCGTCGCGCTGGGTCGGCTTGTCGGCGATGCCCTGCAAGCCGCCGACCGCCTGGCCGCCGAGGGGATCGAGGCCGAGGTGATCGATCCGCGAACGCTGGTGCCGCTCGACCTGGATCCGATCGCCGATTCGCTGCGCCGCACCGGACGCGCCGTCATCGCCCACGAGGCCGTCCGCACCGGCGGTTTCGGCGCCGAGCTGGCGGCCCAGCTGCACGACGCCGCGTTCGACTACCTGGAGGCGCCGATCCAGCGGGTCGGCGCGCCCTTCCAGCCGGTGCCCCTGAGTCCCACCCTGGAGGACGCCTACCGACCGGACGCCGACGACGTGTACGCAGCCGCGCGCCTCGCGGTCCAGTGGGCGGACGTGGTGGAGCCCGTGGCAATCAGCGAGCGCCCCGAAGCATGACGCCGCCTGGGCGTCTCAGGCCGGCTCGGGCTCGGGATCTCGGAAGCGCGATCAGCGATCCGCCGGGCACGCGGTTGAGCTCCTCGCGGTGATTGTCGACGACGATCTCCAGGTGCGTGAGCGCCAGCCGCGCGTGCTCCCGGGCCAGCGCCTCGGCGCGTGCACTCTGGCGGCGCTCGACCGCCTCGATCAGGTTGATGTGGTGGCGGTAGCCCACGATCAACAGGTCGCGGGAGATCGACAGCTCCGCGTCGGCCAGCACGAAGGCGCTCGCGCGGGCGAACGGCAGCGAGACGATGCCCTCGATCGCCCGCTCGAGCAACGGGCTGTGGGCCATCTTCATCAGCCGGTCGTGAAAGCTCTCGTTGAGCTGGACGTAGCGCTCGAAGGACTCGTAGTTACCCCGCAGCACGAGCTTCCGGATCGTCTCGTTGGTCGCGCGCAGGGCGTTGAGGTCACGCGCGGTGGCGCCGCGCTCGGCGGCGAAGCGGGCCGCCGTCCCCTCCAGCACGCCGCGCAGCTCGATCGCGTCGCGCACGTCACCCTGGGTGAACTCGCGCACGACGTAGCCGCCGCCGGGAAGACCCCTGAGCAACCCCTCGTGCTCCAGCTCGGCCAGCGCCAGCCGAAGCGGCGTGCGCGAGACTCCGAGCAGATCCACCAACGGCAGCTCGGACATCCGCTCCCCGGGCGAGAACTCCCCGTTGAAGATCAGTTCGCGCAGGCGCAGCACCGCCTTGGTGATGTGGGTGGGGTGCGCTGGCCTGGCCACGTCGTTCGCCGTGCCTCCACGCCCGTCTGCCGGTGGCAACCGCCGGCGCCGCGCCTGAGAGCGCCGGCAGTCTAGTTCTCCTGAGCGTTGCATGCAACCCATCCCCGATCGGCCGCCCACGGGCCCCATTGAGGCCTTGTTAGCTAGATCTTGCATGCAGCCGAGCGCCCAATTAGTATGCGGCCGGCCTCCGAGCGGATCTCGGGGCCGGATCGGCACAGCTGAGGAGAGGAGTAGGTCGGTGAGCAATTACCACCACGGGGCGCGGCTGCGAGTCGCGCTGGCACTGGTCGGAGCGCTCGCGCTGCTGGCGCTGGCGGGCTGCGGTAGCAGCAGCAAGTCCAGCAGCAGCAGCAGCGGAGGCGGAGGGGGAGGCGGTGCCACCACGGCATCGAGCAGCAGCGCAGCAGCAGCGGGGGCGGCGGCAGCAGCGGATCGGCCGACACCTCCAAGTGCGGAACCAAGCCGGGCGTCAAGGCCACCGGCACGCCGATCAAGATCGGCACGATCGACACCCATCAGCCGGGGACCGACTTCACCGACGGGCCGAACATGATTCAGGCCTACTTCAACTGCGTCAACGACAACGGTGGCGTCAACGGCCATCCGCTCAAGCTCTTCGTGCAGCTTGACCAGACCCAGCCGTCGCAGGTGGCAGCAGCGGCCAAGAAGCTGATCCAGGGCGACCACGTGGTCGCCATCGACGGCGTCTTCGACCTGCTGGAGTGCACGATCGACCAGGCCTACTGGAAGCAGCTGGGCATCTACGAGATGGACGCCGGGATCGCTCCGGAGTGCTGGTCGACTCCGAACAGCGCCGCCGTCAACATGGGACCGCGCTACAGCTCCGACGGAGCCGTGGAGTACGCCCTGAGCCAGCAGCACGCCAAGAAGATCGTGTTCGTGCAGTCCAACGTGCCCGGTACCGGCTACATCGCCGGCGGTCCGACGTCGATCGCCAAGGCGGCGGGCGTCCCGATCACCACGATGACCGAGAACGTTCCGATCAACGATGCCAACTCGGTCGCCATCAACCTCGCCAACGCGGCCGGCCCGACCGGTTCGGTGATTCTCAACTTCACCCCGCCCGAGGCGTTGGTGATCCTGCAGGCCGCGCAGAAGCTCGGCTTGGAGGACCGGGTCAAGTCGTGGGGCTGCTCGACACCGTGCAACACCGACTTCCTGGCCAAGGCGCTGGGACCGAAGTGGGACCACAAGCTGTTCGTCAACGCCGAGCTGACCGATGCAGACGACCACAACGGCCCGGAGATGCAGCTCTACAAGGCGATCCTCGCCAAGTACGGCAAGAGCGTGGCCGGCGGGATCGGCTCGTTCAGCCAGATGGGGTTTGTCCTGGGCAAGTTCCTGACCCAGGCGCTGCAGAACGTCAAGGGTCCGTACACGATCAAGAGCGTGAACGCGGCGATCGTCGGCATCAAGAACTACAAGACCGAGATGATCTGCCTGCCGTGGACCTATGGCAAGGTGGGGCTGCATATTCCCAACAACACCGACTACACAACGACCCCGTCCAATGGAAAGATGATCACCGCGCGAGGATGCACGGCCATCCCCTCGTCTGACCCGCAGATCGCCCAGTACCACTCGGCGGCCAAGGCAGCGGGCATCACGCCGAACTAGCCGTAGAACAAGCAACCACGATCGGGACGCTGAGCGCAACCGAACATGCATCCCCTACTGCACCTGGCACTGTCGCTGCCCAGTTGGACGGAGGAGCAGTCCTTCGTCGTGACGGGCCTCGCGCTCGGAGGGGTCTACGCCCTCTCCGGCGTGGGCATGATCGTGCTGTTCCGGACGACAGGGGTATTGAACCTGTCGTTCGGTGCGGTGGGCGCGTTCGGCGCCCTGATCGCGTGGCAGCTCATCAACCACTCCGGGATGAACCAGTGGTTGGCCTATCTGGTGTGCGTCCTGTTCGGCGGCGTGATCACGCTGGCCTACGGGATGGTGTTCGGCCGAGCACTTGCGGGGCGCGATCCCCTGGTGAAAGCCACGGCCACACTCGGGCTGACGCTGATCCTCCTCGGGGCGATGGACCTGCTGTGGACGTCGGGCGGCGGCGCATCACGCGCGATCACGCTGCCGACCGACAACCACGGCTTCCTGATCGGCCAGGTCCAGGTGACCACGACCGACGTGATCGCGCTGGCGATTGCGATCGCGCTGACGGTCGTGACCACGCTCTTCCTGCGTTTCTCCAAGCTGGGGACGGCGATGCGGGCGATGGCCAACGACCGCGAGATCACGGCAACCCTGGGCGTGCCCGTGCGGCGCGTCGAGGCCTCCGCGTGGTTCGGGTGTGGATTGCTCTCCGGCGTGGCCGGGATCCTGCTCGGCGACCTTGTCGCCCTTGACGCGACGACGCTCACCTTCCTCGTGATCTCCTCGCTGTCAGCCGCGCTGATCGCCAGGCTGAGCTCGATCTGGGTCACGTTCGTGGCCGCGATCGTGATCGGCCTCGTGTCGGCGCTGCTGACGCCGATCGCCTCGCTCTCGAGCTACCGGGACATGACTCCCTTCGTGCTCGCGGCGGTCGCGCTGCTGATCCTCAATCGCAAGCGCGTCCTGTCGCTGGGGCGCCAGGAATTCTGAGGATGAGCACCGCCGAGCTTCAGAGCACACCGCTTTCGGACTCGCTGCCCGCCGCGCCACCGCGGTTCGGACGCGGCGACATGGTCAGGACCGCCATCACCGCGGTCCTGCTGGTGATCGTGGTCGTCGCGCTCCCGCAGATCCTCAGCATCTACTACGTCGACGCGATGACACAGGTGGCGATCTACGCCATCGTGGCACTCGGGCTGGGCGTGCTCGTCGGCCGCGTGGGGCTGGTGTCGCTCGGCCAGGCGGCGGTGCTGGCGATCGGCGCGTGGGTGGCGGCGCGGCTGTTGTTCGCGACGTCCCTGCCCTACGAGCTGGTGCTGCTGGCCTCCGGCCTGATCACCATGGCGCTCGGCACGCTGGTGGGGCTGCCGGCGCTGCGCATGCGCGGGCTCTACCTCGCGCTCATCACCCTGATGCTGGCCGGCGCCATCACCGTCGTGCTGGCCACGTTGAACTTCCCCAACGGCGGGCATGGCTTCAGCGGTTACAACGGCGCGCTCGTGCACATCCCGCCGATCCGGCGACCGGGCATCGCCACCACCGACCCCGCCTTCTTCCGCTATGCGGTGATCGTGGCGGCGTTGATGTTCGTGCTGGTGCTCGTGCATCTGCGGACGCGACCGGGGCGCGCGTGGGCGGCGATCCGCCAGTCCGAGCCCGCGGCGCTGGCCGCCGGGATCAACACGACGCTGTACAAGCTGTGGGCATTCGCGCTGGCCTCGTTCGTCACCGGCGTGGCCGGCGGGCTTCTGGCAGGCGCGGCGCGCTACCTGTACTCGATCGACTTCCAGACCCAGGACTCGATCACGCTGCTGGCCGTGGTCCTGATGGGCGGCGCCTACAACCTGTGGGGAGCCGTCGTCGCCGGGATACTCTTCTCGCTCCTGCCCGCCGTGCTCAACGACATCGGGGTCGCGCCCGACTGGCTGACGATCCTCTTCGGGATCGGCGTCCTGCAGGTGCTGACCACCGCCCCGACCGGCATCGCCGATCAGCTGCCCCGCGACCTGGCGCGCCTGTTCGGATTCGTGACCGGCCGCAACCGGCGAGCGGCGGCCAGCGCGGGAGAGGCATCGTGATCGAGGTATCGGAGCTCACCGTGCGCTTCGGCGGGGTCACCTCGCTGGACGGCATGGCGGTCAAGTTCGAGCCTGGCACCTGCGGCCTGATCGGACCCAACGGCGCCGGCAAGACGACGTTCTTCAACGTGCTCTCGGGCTTCGTGCGGCCGAGCGCGGGCACCGTGACGGCGTTCGGCGACAACCTGCTCTCGATGCCCCACTTCCGCCGCGCCCGCTGGGGCGTGCGCCGGACCTTCCAAACCGAGCAGGCGATCGAGAACCTGTCGGTGTTCGACAACGTGGGCATGGTCCACGAGCATTCCAGGCTGAACCGCTCCGAGCGGCGCTCGGATGTGCTGGAGGCGATCTCGCTGGTCGGGCTCGAGAAGGCTGCCTACCTCAGGGTGAGCACGCTCGGAGCGGGCGATCGCCGCCTGGTCGAGCTGGCCCGGGCCGTCGTCGGCAGGCCGCGTCTGGTGCTGCTCGACGAGCCGGCCGCCGGCCTGCCCGACGAGGAGACCGCCCATATGGGCGAGGTGATCAAGGGCATACCCGAGCGCACGGGAGGGATGACGATCCTCGTCGACCACGACATGAGCCTCGTGTCGCGGTGCTGCGGCGTGACCGCCGTGCTGGACTTCGGCAAGCTGATCGCCTCCGGCCCGACCGAACACGTGCTGCGCGATCCCAACGTGGTACGGGCCTATTTGGGCACCGAGGAGGTCGCGGCGTGAGCGACGAGAGCGACGTCGAGCGGCGCGAGCGGCGTGGCGGCACGAGCGGCACGAGCGGCGTCAGCGACGAGAGCGGCGCGCGCGGCGTGAGCGAGAACCTGAACCTGGTCGGCCTCAAGGTCGTCCGCGGGGCACGCGAGGTCGTGCGCGGCGTGACGATCGAGGTCACCCCCGGCGAGGTCACCGCCCTGCTGGGGCCAAACGGCGCCGGCAAGTCCAGCATGGTCCTGGCGGTGGGGGGCGTCCTGCCGATGAAGGCGGGCTCGGTCAAGCTCGGCGACCGCGAGCTGGCCGGTCGCCGACCCGAGCGCATCCGCCGCGCCGGCCTGGCGATCGTGCCCGAGGGTCGGCGGCTGCTCCCCCAGCTATCCGTCGAGGACAACCTCAAGGTCGCCACCTACTCGCTGTCGGGCGATCGCGCCACAGCAGGTCGCAAGCGAGCGCTCGAGGTGTTCCCCGAGCTTCAGAAGCGCCTCTCCACCCAGGCCCGTGCGCTCTCCGGCGGCGAGCAGCAGATGGTCGTTCTGGCTCAGGCGCTGGTCTCCGAGCCGAAGTTCGTGATCATCGACGAGCTGTCACTGGGGCTGGCGCCGGTGATCGTCCAGCGGCTGATCCCGACGATCCGCACGGTGACCGAAGCGGGCATCGGCGTGCTGCTGATCGAGCAGTTCGCGGCGGTGGCGCTGGGGCTGGCCAACCGGGCCTACGTGATGGAGGGCGGCCGCATCCAGTACTCCGGCACCGCCCAGGAGCTGCGCGAGAAACCGGATCTACTGCACTCCGCATACCTGCTCCGGGGCGGCGCGGAGGGCCCGCGGGTGTCCCTGACGGCAAGCAACGAGAGCCTGCCAACCGGCGGATGAGCGGGACCCCCGCCGTCAGCGCGCTGCACCACGTGCTCGTGCTCTGCGATGACATCGAGCGCTCCCGCAAGTTCTACGAAGGCGCCCTGGGACTGCGAACCGGGGAGCGCCCGCCGCTGGAGTTCGACGGCTTCTGGTTGTACGCCGGGCAGACGCCCTGCCTGCACGTCGCCGACCGCGGCTCGTATCGCGCCCACGCTCAGACGCTGGGGCTGACCGTCGCCGCGCGGGCGGGCGGACCCGGGCCGGTCGATCACGTGGCGTTCGTCGCCCCCGACTACGACACGGTCTGCGAGCGGCTGGAGCGCTGCGGCGTGCGACCGGTCCGCAACGACGTTCCGGGCGGTGGCCCGCGTCAGCTGTTCTTCTCAGATCCGGACGGGGCGCGGATCGAGATCAACGTTCCCGCCAACGAGCCCGAGGTCTAGGACCGTGGTTCACGCACCGGCCCGCAGCGCTCCGCCGGCCGAGGTCCGGGGCTGAGGATGCAGGCCGCGGTCACCGAGGGCGTCGGCTCGATGAGCCTCGTCGACAGGCCCGACCCGGGCGAGCCCGGGGCCCGCGAGGCGCTGGTGGCGCCTGAGGCGGTCGGCATCTGCGGCTCGGACTACCACTTCTTCTCCGGGGAGCTGTCAGACGCCGCCGGCGGCTCCCAGTTCCCTCGCGTCCAGGGCCACGAGGTGGGTGCCACGATCATCGCGCTCGGCCCTGGCTGCCGCCCCGAGCTGGAGGTCGGGCAACGCGTGGCGCTGCTCCCGATCCACGCCTGCGGGCGCTGCTATCCCTGCAGCGTCGGGCGCCCCAATGCCTGCGACAACTTCCAGCTGATCGGGATCCACCTCGACGGGGGGCTGCAGGAGCGACTGTCGATCGGACAGGACCAGGTGTTCCCCATCCGGGCCGACGATGCGGCGATGGCGGCGATGGTCGAGCCCGTGTCGATCGCCGTGCGCGCGGTACGCCGAGGCCGGATCGAAGCCGGCGAGCGGGTCGTCATCCTCGGCGCCGGGCCGATCGGCCAGTGCGCGTGCCTGGTCGCCCGCGAGCTGGGCGCCGAGGTCCTGATGGTGGACCTGCAGCCCGGACGCCTGGAGCTCGCAGCGGCGCTCGGCGCCGACACCGTGGCGTGGACCGACGCCGATCAGGTGGTCGCGGCCGCGCGCGAGTGGGCGGGTGAGGGCGGACCGGCGGTCGGCGTCGACGCCACGGGCGTCCCGGCGGCGGTGCGGGCGATGGTCGACATGGTCGCCTCGGCCGGGCGGGCCGTCCAGGTGGGGATGTCGACCCACGAGGTCTCGCTGCGGATCGGGAGCCTCACCGAGAAGGAGATCGACGTGCTGGGCGTCTGCTGCTGCACGCGCGGTGACTTCGCCGAGGCGGTGGGCGTGGTGGAGCGCAACCCCGAGGCGGTGGCCAGGCTGGTCAGCCACGAGTTCGCGCTCGCCGAGGCGCCCGAGGCGCTCAGCTTTGCCATGAGCAACCCAACCGAGGTGATGAAGGTGGTGATCCGGGATGAGTGACCTACGTGTTCTCGACGAGACTCGGGCCGCGGCGGTGCGCGCGGTGTGCGAGCTGATCGTCCCCGGCTGCGCGCGCACCGGCGCCGAGGTGTACGTCGACGCGCTGCTCGCGCGGATGCCGGACGCGGTCCGCGAGGACGCGGTGCGCGCCTTCGACACGCTGGCCGGGCCGGCGCAGCAGGGACGCGACGCGCTGGCCGAGCACGCCCTCTCCCCCGCCTTCCAGCTGGTTCGCGCGCTGGCCTGCGAGGCGTTCTACTCGGACTTCGTCGCGCCGGAGGCCGCCGGCCCGGGGGCGTGGCAGGAGATCGACTTCTCGCCGCCGATGGCGACGCGACTGAACAAGGACTGGTCCTACCTGGGGGTTGGAGAATGAGCGAGCGCTTCAACGTGGTGGTGGTGGGTTCGGGCGCCGGCGGAGGCGTGATCGCCGGCGAGCTGGCCGACGACGGGGCCAGCGTGCTGCTGTTGGAAGCCGGCCCGCATCGGACGGCGGCCGACTTCACTCGCTGGGAGGCGCGCGCCAGTCACGAGCTGTGGTGGCCGCCCGCGTTCGCCGAGCCCGCCGAATCGGATCCCGCCCACCCGCCGCTCATCCTGTTCCGCGGTCGGGCCGTGGGGGGCACCACGACGATCAACACCAAGGTCGCGCTGCGCCCCACCGACCAGGACTACGCCAAGTGGCACGCCGCCGGCGGCCTGCTCAGCGACACCGGCGAGCCGTTTGCCGAGTCTGACCTGCGCGCCCACATCGAGCGCGTCGAGCAGCGGCTGGGCGTTCGCGAGCGCACCGACTGGCAGCAGTGCGTCCGCACCGTGGAGCCGGGCTTTCGCGCGCTCGGGGCCGAGCTGGAGCCGGTGATCTCCTACACCGACGCCAACTGCATGCGGTGCGGCTCGTGCCTGCAGGGATGCCCGACGAACGCCGGCAAGTCGACGATGAACACCTACATCCACCCGCCGTGGGCCGCCGGGAGGCTGGAGCTGCGCGCCGACTGCCTGGTGCAGCGCGTGCTCATCGCCGACCACGGCCACGGGCCGGAGGCGACCGGCGTCGAGTACCTCGACGGCGACGGGGTCCCCCGCTCGGTGCGAGCCGACGTCGTGGTCGTGGCGGCCGGGACACTGGCCACCCCGCAGCTGCTGATCCGCTCCGGCGTGCGTGACGCCGCCGGCGACTCGCCCAGCGCGCAGCTGATCGGCCGTCACGTGGGCTTTCACCCGGCACGCCTCGTGGAGGGCCTGTTCGACGTGGTCCAGGACGCCCACATGGTCTACCCCATCACCTCGCACTGCATGAAGCATCAGCGTGACGAGGACGGCGGGTTCGTGGTCGAGGCGGCCACGATCCAGGATCCGATCGGATTCGCCACCGCGCTGTGCGATGAGCAGGGCGTACCCCTGTGGGGCGACGAGCTGTCGCAGATGCTCAAGCGCTACCGCTACTTCACCGGCGTGCTGACCATGGTCTCCGACGAGAACCACGGCGTCGCCTGGGTCGACGAGGACGGACGCGACCGCTATTCGTTTGCGTGGTCAGAGCTCGAGCAGGAGCGGATCGACAACTCGCTGCAGTTCGCCCGCGACGTGCTCGAGGCTGCCGGGGCCAAGCGGGTGCTGCAGACGGGGGTGCTCTCCACCCACGTGCAGGGCGGCTGCCGGATGGGCTCTGACCCCGAGCGGTCGGTGATCGACTCCCATGGAGAGTCCCACGATGTGCGCCGGCTGTTCGTGGGCGACGGCTCGGCGGTGCCGTGCACGCTCTCGGTCAACCCGTCGCTGACGATCATGTCGCTGGCCAGCCGGTTGGCGGCGTACCTGAGCTCGGGCGAGCACGGCTACTTCGCCGCGCTCTCGGCGGACGCTCGGGTGGTTGTTTGAGGGTTGTCATCGCGGGCGCCGGCGGCGGCGTCGGCGCCTCGGTGGTCTTCAACCTGTTGGTGGGCCCACTGGACTGCGAGGTCGTGCTGACCGACAGCCGGCGCCCGATGCTGCTCTCCCACCTGTGGGACCTCGAGCAGGTGCTCGAGCAGGACGTGACCGGTTCGCTGCGCGAGGGCTCACCCTCCGACCTGGCTCAGGCGGACGTGGTCATCGTGACGGCCTCGGCACCGCTGACCGTCAACCAGTCGCGGATGGTCTACCTGGCCGACAACACCGGAATCATCGCCCCCCTGCTGGACGCGCTGCCGGCCGGCTGGCCGGGGATCCTGATCATCGTCACCAACCCGGTCGACCCGCTGTGCACCTGGGCCCAGCGCCGGACCGGCTTGGATCGCCGCCGGCTGCTCGGCTACACCCTCAACGATTCGCTGCGCCTGCGCACGGCGATCGGCCGGATCCTGCGCGTGGCGCCGGGTCAGGTCGATGCCTGGACGCTGGGCGAGCACGGCGACGCTGCGGTCCCGCTGCTGTCCCGGGTGCGGGTCGACGGTGCTCCGGTCACGCTGGACGCACGCCAGGCGGCCGAAGTGCGGCAGTGGCTGCAGGAGTGGTACGCCCGGCACGTGGCGCTTGACTCCGGACGCTCCTCGACATGGACGTCGGGGCTGGGCATCGCGCGGATGGTCGCCGCCTGCACCGACGACGGCGACGGCGAGCTGTGGACCGCCTCGGTGATGCCCCAGGGCGAGTACGGGATCGATGGGGTGAGTCTCAGCGTGCCCGTCCGCCTGGGCCGGGGCGGCGCGCGAGAGATCTATGAGTGGCCGCTGAGCGAGGACGAGCTCTCCGGCCTGCGGGCGGCCGCGTCGGTGGTTGCCGACGCCGCGGCGACGCTCTGCTAGCCCTATCCGGCTTCGGCCGTGGGCGTCCCGGCGCGCGGGGCGAAGATCAGATCGGTCGCCAGCGCCGCCGAGCCGGCCGCGGCGATCACGACCGCCATCGGGAGCGCGTCGTGGCTGCCCGCCAGGCCGACGAGCGGGGCCACCACCGCCCCCAGTCCGAACTGGCCCAGCCCCAATAGCGCCGACGCGGCGCCGAGTGCACCCTGGCCGCCGCCCATCGCCGCCGCCGTGCCGTTGGGCAGAACGATCCCGTTGGAGGCCAGCAGCACGAAGAAGCAGACCAGCAGCCAGGCCAGGCCGGCGTGGGTGGCGACGACCAGCAGCGTGCACAGCGAGGCTGCCAGCGTGCCGAACAGTCCGCGGCGCAGCAGCGTCGCCGGACCCACGTTGCCGACCAGGCGGCCGCTGAGCAGCGACAGGGCGATCAGCCCCCCGGAGTTGACCGCGAACACCAGGCTGAAGAGCTGGGGGCTCAGGCCATAGATGTCCTCCAGCACGAACGACGACCCCGAGATGTAGGCGAACATCGCGCTGAACGAGAGCGCGAAGGCCAGCGCGTAGGGGCTGAAGGTGCGGTCGCCGAGCAACCGCCCGAACGTGCCCACGATCGCCCGCAGACCGCCCCGGTGACGCTCCTGCATGGGCAGCGTCTCGGGCAGGACCACTGCGGTGGCGACCAGCAGCGGAACCCCCAGCGCGGCCAGGACCACGAACACGCCCCGCCACGACGTGAACAGCAGCAGCTGGCCGCCGATCAGCGGAGCGAGCACGGGCGCCACCCCGGTGATCCCCATCAGCAGCGCGAACACGCGCGCCGCCGTCACGCCGCCCGACAGATCCCGCACGATCGCCCGGGCGACGACGATCCCGAAGCCGCCGGCCATCCCCTGCACCAGCCGGGCGCCCACCAGGAACTCCATCGACGGGGCTGCTGCGCAGGCCGCCGAGGCCACGGCATAGGCCGCGACGCCGGTGAGCAGGGTGCCCCGCCGGCCCCGCGCGTCGGACAGCGGTCCGGCGACCAGCTGCCCCAGCCCGAGGCCGAGCATGCACGCGGTGATCGTCAGCTGTCCGGCGGAGGCGGTGGCGTGGAGCTCGCGCGTCATCGACGGGAGCCCCGGCAGGTACATGTCCAGCGACAGCGGGCCGAACGCCGAGAGCGCCGCCAGCACGATGATCTGCCGACGCGCCGGACGAGTCGGCACAGGGGCTATGAGCAGCCGACCGCCACTTCCACGAGGAGTGGTTCGCGGCGCTCCCCCAGGCCCGGCAGCACCTGATCGAAGGTGCCGATCAACTCCTCGTGGGTGGAGACGTTGATCGCCGGACAGCCCAGGCAGCGCGCGATGCCCGCGATGTCGATGGAGCCGAAGGCCGGCCACGCGGCGGGCGCCTGCGCGGCGCGCGCCAGGTTGTCCATCACGGCGTAGCGGCCGTTGGCCATCACGATCAGCAGGACACCGACCTCGTAATGGGCGGCGCTCCACAGCGCCTGGATCGCATACATCGAGGAGCCATCGCCGACCACGGCCACCACCGGCCGGCTCGGGTCGCCCATGCGCAAGCCGATCGAACCGGCGACGCCGAAGCCCAGCCCGCCGTTGCCGCAGGCCACGAAGCCTCCGGGCGAGCGCACCGCCACCCGCCGGTAGAGCTCGGGCTGGCTGGAGGGCGTCTCCTCCACGAGCACCGCGTCCGCGGGCAGGCGCTCGGCGAGCGCGTCCAGCACGTGGGCCGCCTTCAGCCTCTCCCCCGGTCCGGGCGGCGGCTCCGCCGGCGGGCGCTGCAGTGGCGCGGGCGGCTCGACGTCACGGCGAGCCAGCTGTTCGGCGAGCGCCGCGCAGGCCGACGCCACCGGCGCCACCACCGCCAGCGAGCAGGGACTGCGATGGGCCTCGGCGGGATCGTCGGTCAGCACCGCGACGCGGGTGCCCGCCGGCACCATCGGCCCGTCGTCGTCAAGCAGGTACAGGCGGAAGGCGCTGGTCCCGACGGCCACCACCAGGTCGTGCGCCCCCAGCGTCCGGCGCATCGCGGCGCGCTGCCACGGCAGGTGCCCGGCGAACTGCGGATGATCCTGGGGAAAGCCCGCGCGCCGCGTGAACGACTCCTGCCACACGGGGCAGCGCAGCCGCTCGGCGACCGCGATCACGGCCTCCCAGGCCTCGCTGCCATCGGCCCCGTGGCCGACCACCAGCGCCGGGCGGCGCGCCCGCTCGATCATCTCCGTCAGCTCGGCCACCTCGGCGGCGGAAGTCAGGTGGGCGCGCACCGTGCGCTCCGGCCATCCGGCGGCGTACTCGTCGGCTGCGACCAGCCAGTCGCCCATCGGGACCACCACGAGCGCCGGACCGCGTTGGCTCTGGGCCTCGTTGTAGGCACGCGCCACCGTCCCGGGCACGTCCTCGGGACGCGACGGCAGGCTCGACCACACGGGGTACTCGCCGGCCAGGCGCTCGAGCGCGCGGCCCGCGAGGAACGGCTCATAGGCCAGCTGGCGGCGATCCTGCTGACCGACCAGCACGACCAACGGGGCCCTCGAGTCCCGGGCGTTGGCGATCGCGTTGATCGCGTTGCCCAGTCCGGCGGCGGTGTGCAGGTTGACGAGCGCCGGCTCGTTGCGAGCCAGCGCGTAGCCGGTCGCCATACCCACCACGGATCCCTCGTGTAGTCCGAGCACGAAGTGGATGTCAGCCGGCAGGCCGGTCAGAAACGGAATCTCGGTCGATCCGGGGTTGCCGAAGATCGTCGTCATCCCCAGCCGCCGCATCACGTCGAAGACGGCGTCGCGCACGGTCTTGGATGCCGCGACCGGTCGTTCGCGGTCCTCGGCCTGGCTTACAGCGGCGGTATGCGCGTGGTCGATCATCCGCGTCAAACGGGAAGCCTCTCCCCGAAGGCCAACGCTATCACGTACGCTTTGAGAACATCCGGTCACCATGCGTACGAAACCGCGCGACCGGGAGCTTGCCGCGCAACCGCGAGGAGAGACGCCGTGCCGCTGAAGGGACTGCAGGACAGAGGTGAGACGGCGTGAGCGAAGCAGCGGGGCTGGCCACCGATCCGGCCGAGCTGGACCTGGTGGACGCCCAGGCGCTGCTGGCGCGGGGCGCGCTCACCTCGCTCGAGCTGACCGAAGCCTGCCTGGCGGCGATCACCCGTCACAACGGCGGAGCGCCGACCTTCGACGGCTCGCCGCAGGCGATCAACGCCTGGGTGCGCGTCTACGAGGGCCGGGCTCGGGAGGCCGCGCGGGCCGCCGACGCCCGCCGGGCACGCGAAGGAGCGCAGGCGCCCGCGATGTGCGGCATCCCGCTCGGCGTCAAGGACCTCTACGGGGTCGCCGGGCTGCCCCTGACTGCGTCCAGCGCCGTGCTGGAGGGCAACGTCGCCTCGCAGGACAGTGTCGTCTGGGCACGGCTGGAGGCGCAGGGGATGGTGCTGTTGGGCCATACCCATACGCACGAGTTCGCCGCCGGCGGCACCACTGACCAGGTCGGGAATCCGTGGGCGCTGGATCGCGTGGCCGGCGGATCGAGCGGGGGTAGCGCCGCCGCGGTGGCCGCGCGGATGACGCCCGCCGCGCTGGGCTCTGACACCTGCGGCTCGCTGCGGATCCCGTCGGCCTGTTGTGGCACGAGCGCAATCAAGCCGACGCACGGGCGCTTGCCGCTCGACGGGGTGATCCCGCTCGCCGCCAGCCTCGATCACCCCGGGCCGATGGCGAGGACGATCGCCGATTGCGCGGCGCTGCTGAGCGCGATGGCGGCCGGCGGCCCGCCGGTCGACCCGCTCGCTCCCCCGCCGGCGCCGCTCGGCGGGCTGCCCGAGACCGCGCGCGGCGGCCCCCGCCCGCTGGAGGGCCTGACGATCGCTGTGACCGACCGGCCGGAGCGCGCCGACATGCAGGCGTCGATCGCGCAGGCGCTGGACTGCGCACGCGCGGCCTGCGAGCGGCTGGGCGCGCGGGTGATCAGCGCTCCCGCGCCCTGGCATCTGGACTGGGGGGACCTCAGCGTGATCCTGCTCACCGAGGTGTGGGCGCAGCACCGCGCGTACGCGGACCGCCGTGACCGCTACCGGCCGGCGATCGCCGAGTTCGTAGAGGCGGCGCAGGGATTCACCGAGGCCGGACGCTACCTCTCCGCCCAGCGGCATCGCGCCGCCGGTGCGGCGGCCTGGGAAGCCTGGCTGTCGGAGCACGGCGTTGACCTGGTGCTCGAGCCGACACTGCCGATCGAGCCTTACGGGCGCGGTCCCGGCTATGACCGCGGGCATGCCGGAGGACCGGGCGATCCGATGATCGCGCTCACCGCCCTGTGGAACCTGACCGGGATGCCAGTGGCCTCGGTGCCGGTGAACTGGAGCGCCGGCGTCTCGCTGATCGCGGCGCGCGGCGGCGAGGCGGGGCTGATCCAAGCGGCGATCGACCTGCAGGAGCATGAGCTGGGCGTCCCCCATTGGACGCCCCCGCTGTCAGAATCACAGAGCCGCGACCGATGAGGAGACGGAGGCCGAGATGATCGGAGACATCCTGTGGACGCCGCCGGAGGACCTGCGCCAGAGCACCGAGGTCGGACGCTTCATGGAGTGGTTGCGCGACGAGCGCGGCCGCGACTTCGCCGACTACGAGGCGCTGCGCCGCTGGTCGATCACCGACCTGGAGGGATTCTGGGGCGCGGTCTGGGACTTCTTCGAGATCCGCGCCGCGCGCGGCTATGACCGGGTGCTCGCCGACCCGGTCATGCCTGGAGCGCGGTGGTTCACCGGCGCCCAGCTCAACTACGCCGAGCACCTGATCGGCCGCGACGAGGACCTCGACGAGGTGGCGATCGTCGCCCAGTCCCAGACGCGGGCACCCCAGGAGCTCACCTTCCGCGACCTGCGCGAGTCGGTCGCGCGCGTCCGCGCCGGGCTGCAGCGTCTCGGCGTGGGTCCCGGCGACCGCGTCGTCGCCTACCTGCCCAACATCCCCGAGACCCTGGTGGCGTTCGTGGCCACGGCGAGCCTAGGGGCGGTCTGGGCGGCCTGCGCCCCTGAGTTCGGGTCCCGAAGCGTGGTCGCGCGCTTCGCCCAGATCGAGCCGAAGGTGCTGCTCTGCGTGGGCGGCTACGGCTTTCGCGATCGCTATATCGATCGCCGCGCCGAGGTGGAGACGATCCGCTCGCAGATGCCGACCGTCGAGCACGTTGTCTCGGTGCCCTATGGCGAGGCGGAGGTCCCCGATGCGGTGAGCTGGGATGAACTCCGGTCCCAGGACGGGCCGCTCGAGTTCGATCCGGTGCCGTTCGACCACCCGCTATACGTGCTCTTCTCCTCGGGCACCACGGGGCTCCCCAAGGCGATCGTCCACGGCCACGGCGGTCAGCTGGTCGAGCACCTCAAGAGCCACGGGCTCATCTGGGACCTGAAGCCCGGCACACGGCTGCAGTGGTTCAGCACCACCGCGTGGATGATGTGGAACGCGCTCGTCGCCTGCCTGCTGGTTCGGGCATCGATCGTGATGCTCGACGGGGACCCCAACTGGCCGGATCTGGGAGAGATGTGGCGGCTGGCCGACCGCAATCAGGCGACGATCCTCGGCGTCTCCCCGCCCTACGTGATGGCCTGCCGCAAGGCCGGTCTGCAGCTGCGTGAGCAGTTCGGGCTGACCAAGCTGCGGACGCTGATCACCGCCGGCTCGCCACTGCCCGCCGAGGGCTACCGCTGGATCTATGACCAGCTGGGCCCCGATCTCCTGCTGATCAACGGCTCGGGCGGCACCGACGTCTGCACCGGCCTGGTCTCCGGAAGCCCAGCGGTCCCGGTCTACGAGGGCGAGATCGCCGGCTCGTGCCTGGGCGTCGACGCGCGCGCCTTCGACGAACAGGGGAAGGCGGTGATCGGTCAGCGGGGCGAGATGGTCATCTGCCAGCCGATGCCATCGATGCCCGTCGCCCTGTGGGGCGACGCCGACGGCGAGCGTTATCGCGACTCCTATTTCAACGTCTACCCGGGGATCTGGCGCCAGGGCGACTGGATCCAGTTCACCGAGCGCGGCAGCTGCGTGCTCTCCGGTCGCTCGGACGCCACCCTGAACCGCGGCGGCGTGCGGCTCGGGACCGGCGAGTTCTACGCCGTCGTCGAGGACCTTCCGGAGCTCACCGACTCGCTGGTCGTGCACCTGGAGGATGACGCCGGCGGGCTCGGCGAGCTGTTGCTGTTCGTGGTCCCCGCGCCCGGCGTCGAGGTCGACGACGAGCTGCGCGGGCGGGTGGTGTCGGCGCTGCGCCGGCAGCTCTCTCCCCGGCACGTCCCGGACGAGATCGTCGCGGTGCCGGGGATCCCACGGACCCTCACCGGAAAGAAGCTCGAGGCTCCGGTCAAGCGGATCCTGCGCGGAGAGGCGGCCGAGCGGGTCGCCAGCCGCGACGCGCTGGCCGACCCGGCCGCGCTGGACTCGTTCGTGGCGTTGGCGACCCGGCGCTCGGGGGAAAAGGCCGCAATAGACTAGGGACGGCAGTCGGAGAGCCGCGAGGAGAGAGATGAACGCGATGTCTCCATCTGAGACGATGGCGCACCAGACGTCGGACGGGTCGTCCTGGCCGCCGGAGCGCTGGCGTGCGCGGGGCACCGACACCGCGAGCCGGTTGAGCTCCTGGTCGACGATTCTGGCCGATACCCACCTGGCGTTCGACGTGCGCCCCGGGCGGCGGACGACCGGCAGCTTCGTCGCCGCCGTCACCCGGCGGCGGGTCGGCGACCTGATGCTGCTCGACTGCGCGGCGTCACCATTCCTGGGCCACCGCGGGCCGTCGGTGATCGGAAGCCCGCCGTCGACGCCCCACGAGAACGTGCTCGGCTTCCAGTTCGTGGGCCGGGGCGTGGAGCTGGTGCGCGAGGGCGAGCGAGAGCTGGCGGTGCGACCCGGCGACATGATGCTGTGGGACGGTCTTCAGCCAACCGAGGTGGAGGTCGTCGAGCCGTTTCACAAGCGCACCCTGCTGTTCCCCCGCGAGCGCGTGCTCGCGGTCTGTCCACGCCTGGGCTCGGTCAGCGCCCTGCCCTCGCTGCAGGGCAGTCCCACGGCACGTCTCCTGGTCCGCTACATGAACGCCCTGGTGGCCGAGCAACCCCAGCTCGACGCCGCTGCGGGCGCCGCCGCGGCCACGGCCGCGCTCGAGCTGCTGCGGGCCGCCGTCGAGCCCAACCTCCCCACCAGCCGCGCCGCCTCCCGTGCCGCCATCCGCGCCGAGATCGGCCGGTACGTGCGCACCCACCTTCAGGACCCGCAGCTCGGGCCGTCCTCGATCGCGCGCGCGTACGCGATCTCGGTGCGCACGCTGCACTCGCTGTTCGAGGACGCCGACATGTCGGTCGCCGGACTGGTGCGCGCCGAGCGCCTGGCCCGCTGCCTGGAGGACCTGCAGCAGCCCAACGGCGGGTCGGTCACCGACATCGCCTTTCGCTGGGGCTTCTGCGACGCCGCCCACTTCTCGCGCGTGTTCAAGCGCGAGTTCAACGCGACCCCATCGGAGATCAGGCAGTCGGCGCTGACCGCAGGCACCAGGGGCCAAGGCTGAAGTCTCGGGCTCTTAGCTGATGCCGGCAACCCGAGGAGGTCGCATGACCACCGTTTCTCAGGACCACGAGCCCGAGGTGACCGCCGCGTCGTTGGTGGCGTGCGCGCGGGCGCTGCGCCCCGAGCTGGTTCGCCAGCAGGCCGAGACCGAGGAGCGCACGCACTACTCCCCGGAACTACACCAGGCACTCATGGACGCGGGCTTCTATCGCATGTACGTCCCTCGGCGATACGGCGGAATGGAGGTCGACGTCCCCACGTTCATGCGTGTCGGCATCGAGCTGGCCCGCGGCGACATGTCGGCTGCCTGGGGCGCCTGCCTGTCGGCCAACCACGCGCTGCAGGTGGCCTCCTGGTTTCCCGAGCGCCTCCAGGACGAGGTCTTCTCCGGCGGGGACTTCCGCTGCGCCTCGGTGGCCGCGCCGACCGTGCGGGCAACCCGCGAGAACGGCGGCTACCGCCTCGACGGCGCGGTCGCCTACTGCTCGGGCATCCCGTACTCGACCTATTTCATGGGCCAGGCGATGCTGCCCGACAGCGACCAGCACGGCATGCCGCGGGTGTGCCTGTTCGTGGCCCCGCGCTCGGCGTTCGAGGTGCTCGACGACTGGGGCGACGCGCTGGGCCTGAAGGGCACGGGCTCGGACACGATCCGCTTTGACGGGGCGCTCATCCCGGACTACGCCGTCCTGGAGGACGTCAACATGCTCGACGTTCCGGTCGAGGGCGGCACGCCGGGCGTGGCCCTGCACGGCAACCCGATGTACGGTGGACGGGCGCTGGTCATCTTCACCCTGTCGCTGGCCTGCACCGTGATCGGCGGCGCCTACAACGCCCTGGACGAGTACGCGCAGTGGACCCAGGACAAGCCCACGCCTGTGCCGCCGTTCGTCCCCCGGGTCCAGAACGCCGACTTCCAGCGCTGGTACGGCGCGGCGCTGGTCAAGGTCCAGACGGCCGAGGCGGCGATGATGCACTGCGCCGAAGAGCACATGGAGCTGTGCGCGCTGGGCGCCAGCGGCGAACGCCCCTACACGTGGGCCGAGGACGCCCGTCTGGCCGCGATCGCGCGCGAGACGATGGTGCAGGCGTGGGAGGCGGTGGAGCAGCACCTGCTGCGCACGATCGGGTCGAGCGCCGTCAAGAACGGACAGCGCTTCGAACGGCTGTTCCGTGACCTGGCCACGATGGCGGCGCATCGCAACACAATGCTGCGCGAGGAGTTCTTCCGCCAGCTCGGGGCGATCGCCCTCGGGGTCTCGTATCCCAGCCCCGGCGGGACCTGGCCACCCGCGGCGACCGCCGACGCCAGCGCGTGACCCGCGTCCTCACCACCCACGTCGGCTCGCTGCCCCGCCCGCAGGACGTCGTCGACGTCATCTGGGCCGAGGACAAGGGCCAGCCGGTCGACGCCGACGAGTACGACCGGGTGATCGGCGAGGCGGTGCGCGACCGCGTGGCCCATCAGGTGCAGGCGGGCGTCGACCTCGTGTCCGACGGCGAGATGGGCAAGATCGGCTATGCCACGTACATCCGACACCGGCTGAGCGGCTTCGAGCTCGGCGACGTGCCGCGGGCCACCCCGGCCGATCTCGACGCCTATCCGCGGTTTCGCAACCGCCTGGCCAGCGGGCCCGCTGGGTACACGTACCAGCGCCCGATCTGCCGCGGTCCGATCGAGTACGAGCATCGCGAGCCCCTGGAGCGCGATCTGCGCCACCTGCTGACGGCGATCGAGGGTCAGCCGGTGACCGGCGCGTTCATGAACGCGCCGTCGCCCGGGATCGTCGCCCTGTTTGCGCCCAACGAGCACTACGACACCCTCGACGAGTACCTGAGCGCGATCGGCGAGGCGATGAAGACGGAGTACGAGGCGATCGTCGCCGCGGGGTTGTCGCTGCAGATCGACGCGCCCGACCTGGCGATGGGCCGCCACATCATGTACCGCGACAACAGCGACGACGAATTCGTGGCCAGCGTCGTCCGCCACGTCGAGGCGATCAACGTCGCCCTGCGCGACATCCCCGCCGAGAACGTGCGCCTGCACCTGTGCTGGGGCAACTACGAGGGGCCCCACCACTTCGACATCGAGCTCAAGCGGATCATCGACGCCGTGCTGGCCGTCAAGCCCCGGACGATCCTCTTCGAGGCCGCCAACCCCCGCCACCAGCACGAATGGACCGTCTGGCGCGACGCCGCCATCCCCGACGACAAGGTCCTCTGCCCGGGCATGATCGATTCGACCTCCAACTACATCGAGCATCCCGAGCTGGTCGCCCAGCGGATCCGCACCTTCACCGAGCTCGTCGGGCCCGAGCGGGTCATCGCCGGCACGGACTGCGGCTTCGGGACCTGGGCCGGCTTCGGAGCGGTCGATCCCGACATCTGCTGGGCCAAGCTGCGCTCGCTCAGCGACGGGGCGCACCTCGCCGACTCGACGTAGCTGGTCACTGCGGACGGCTCGTCAGCCGCGAAGCTCGGCGGAGACCGCGTCGGCGGCCTCGGTGACCGCGGCGCCGACGCGGTCGCTGTCGAGCCCGGCGATCCACACCGCCGACAGCGCCGCCACGGGCTCCCCTCGGGGCGAGAGGACCGCCCGGGCGACGCCGGTGGCTCCCGGGAGCAGCTGGCCGGATGTCACCGCCCAGCCCCGCTCGCGCGCCGCGCCGACCTCGGCCGGCTCCTGCGCCGACCGGGGCCGGGCCGCGAGGATCGCCAGGCCGGGCGCGCCGGAGGTCAGGGGATGGCGCATGCCCGTGCGGTAGGTGAGGTGGATGACCTGGTCGCGCGGAGCGATGACGGTGGCCACCACGGCCTCCTCGCCATCGGTGACGGTGAGCGCGGTGGTGGCGCCGAAGCGGTCGGCGAGCGCGCGCAGGTACGGCGCGGCGCGCTCGCGCAGGCGGGGTTGCACGCCGGCCGCGAGATCGAGCAGCCCGGGACCGAGCTCGTAGCGGCCGTCGCCGCGCCGGGCGGCGAGATGATGCTCGGTGAGCGGAGCCAGCAGCCGGTAGACGGCGGGGCGATGGGTCTGCAGCACCTCGGCGAGCTGGGCCACCGACAGCCCCTCGGGATGGTCGCGCAGGACGGCCAGCGCGCGCAGGCCGCGGTCGAGGGTGAGTGAGTGGGTGGCGGCGGGCGGCGAGGCCATCGGCACGGTGCCACGGTACCCGAGAAAGCGCTTTTGAACAAATATGTGATTGTTCGTACGCATGTGTTACGCTGGGCCGACCGTCCGGAAGGAGAGAATGTGGGAGCCCGTACCGGCCAGCAGTACATCGACCGCCTCGCCCAGACACGACCGGTCGTCGAGCTCAACGGAGAGCGCATCGAGGGGCCGATCCCCAGCCATCCCGCTCTCGCCGGGGTCGTGCGCACCTACGCGGAGCTCTACGACCTCCAGCACGACGAGGCCCTGCGCGACGTCCTCACCTACGAGTCGCCCACCACCGGGGAGCGCGTCGGCACCTCGTTCCTCGTGCCGCGCGTCCCCTCAGACCTCGAGCGCCGGCGCGCCGGCTTCAAGGCATGGGCCGATCACACGCTGGGGTTCGTCGGGCGCACCGGCGACTACCTGAACTCTGCGCTGATGGCGCTCAGCGAGGCCGGCGACTGGTTCGCGCAGGCCGATCCGCGGTTTGCCGACAACATCCGCGCCTACTACGAGCGCGTGCGCGAGGAGGACCTCCTGACCACGCACACGCTGATCCCGCCGCAGGCCAACCGAGCGGCCGGCCCCGGCCAGCAGGTCGACGGCCGCGCGCTGGGGGCACACGTCGTCGACCGCGACGACAACGGCATCGTCATCCGCGGCGCGCGGATGCTGGCCACCATCGGCCCGATCGCCGACGAGCTGCTCGTCTTCCCCTCCACCGTGCTGCGCGGCACCGCCGACGACGAGCCCTACTCGTTCGCCTTCGCCATCAACTGCGACGCCCCCGGGCTGCGGTTCATCTGCCGCGAGGGCATCGACTACGGGCGCCACCATCCCCTGGGCAGCCGGTTCGACGAGATCGACGCCGTTGTCGTCTTCGACGATGTGCGGGTGCCGTGGGACCGCGTCTTCATGCTCGGCCACCCGGAGCTGTGCAACGGCTTCTACACCGATACCGGCGCCGTCGTCCACATGACTCACCAGGTGACGGCGCGCACGACCGCGAAGACCGAGACGTTCCTGGGGTTGACCTCGCTGATGACCGAGACGATCGGGATCGAGCAGTTCAGCCACATCCAGGAGGACGTGGCCGAGATCGCGGTGATGCTGTCGATCCTGCGCGCACTCGTGCGCGCGGCGGAGGCCGATGCCGCTCCCAACCGCTTCGGCGTCCTCACCCCGTCGTGGGAGCCGCTCAACGCGGCGCGCAACTGGTATCCCAAAGCCTCGCAGCGCCTGCCCGAGATCGTGCGCAAGTTCGGGGCCAGCGGGCTGATGGCGGTCCCGACGGAGGACGACATCACCGGCTCGGCCCGCGAGGACATCGCGACCTACCTGCAGTCGGCGACATTGCCCGGCGCCGACCGCGTGCGCCTCTTCCGTCTCGCCTGGGATGCCTCCACCTCGGCGTTCGCGGGCCGGCAGAACCTCTACGAGCACTATTTCTTCGGCGACCCCGTGCGGATGGCGGGCGCACTGCTCAAGTCGATCGACCGCGAGCCTCAGAAGGCCCACGTGCGCGCCTTTTTGGAGCGCACGGTGAAGGACACGCCGGCTCACGACGGGGGGTGAACCTACGGCCGCCACGGGCTCTTGCTTGTGAGTGGCGGATCTTGGACACATAGCGACCAAGATCCGCCGTCTGGCGGCTGAGCAGCACGGTCACATCACGCGGACGCAGCTGCTGGGGCTCGGGGTGGCATCCCGGACGATCGGTCGCTGGATCGCCGCCGAGCGGCTGATCGTCGTCCATACCGGGGTCTACGCGGTCGGTCACCGCGAGCCCGGCCCGATCGCGGCAGCGCATGCGGCCGTGCTTGCCTGCGGGGACGGTGCCGTCCTCAGCCAGGACTCCGCAGCGGCGCTGTGGGGTCTCGGCCGCTGGCCGAACCACCCGAAGGTCTCGGCGCCCCGGCGCTGCGACCGCCCCGGTATCGAGTCACACCGATCCTCGACGCTGACCGCCGCCGACATCACGGTCCACTACGGCATCCCGGTCACCACTCCGGTTCGTACCATCTGCGACGTCGCGGCCCGCCGCACCGACGACCAACTGCTGCAGGCCATCGACGACGCCCGCATCGCCGCCTACCTCGGCCCGGACGCGCTCGACGAGCTCGCCCGTCGCTGCCCGCGCGCGCAGCGCCTCATCGGCGACCGCCCGACCCGATCGTCCCTGGAACGGGCCTGGCGCCGCTTCGCACAGCGGCATCACCTCCCGCCCCACCAGGTCAACGCCCGGTTGCATGGCTACCAGGTCGACGTCTACTTCGCCACCCAGCACCTCGTCGTCGAACTCGACGGCTGGCACTTTCACCGCGGCCCGCGCAGCTTCCGCTCAGACCGGCT
Organism: uncultured Solirubrobacteraceae bacterium; assembly: GCA_963831015.1. Taxonomy (GTDB): domain Bacteria; phylum Actinomycetota; class Thermoleophilia; order Solirubrobacterales; family Solirubrobacteraceae; genus Palsa-465. The sequence goes on from CAWHOM010000003.1 coordinate 184,933, forward strand.
CCGCGACACCGTCCTCAAAGACCACGGCATCGACACCGTCCGGCTGACCGCCGACCGGCTGAACGACGGCGAAGCGGCCCGCCTGCACCGCATCCTGGACAACCAGATCTAGATCGCGTTTCCGCGCGGGCGCAGAATGTCAGACCTGGCCGGCGGTGACGGTTCGCTTTCCGACCGTGAGTCGCTCGGCCAGCAGATCCTCGTTGAGGTCGACCCCGATCCCCGGCGCCTCGGTGGGATACAGATAACCGCCCTCGTAGCGCGGCAACTCGCGGGCGAGATCGTCACGGATCGGGACATCGACGGTGTTGAACACGTCGTGGATGTGCAACGGCCCCAGGTTCTCATGAGAGAACCGCGAGGCCCACTCGTTGCTGCACAGCAGATGGCTGTAGGCGGCGGCCTCGAAGCCGCAGCCCGCCATGCAGCCGCACATGACGCTCAGGCCGGCTGACTGAGCGATCGAGATCCACTGCTGGGACTTGAGCAGCCCCCCGGCCTTGGGCACCTTGATCATCAGGCCATCGGCGGCGTCCTTGCGAATGATCTCGTGCAGATCGGAGAGAGAGCGCGCCGACTCGTCCGCGTAGATCGGCGTCGAGACCTTGCCGCGCAGCCGGGCCGCGCCGTCGATATCCCACTCGGCGAGCGGCTGCTCGATGAACCACATGTCGTAGGGCTCGAGCGCCCGGATCGCCTGCAGCGCGTCCTGGTAGATCCAGTGCCCGTTGATGTCGACCCACAGCTTGATGTCAGGTCCGACCGCCGCGCGCACGGCCGCCACCATCTCGACGTCGTCGGCCAGAGTGCCGTGGCCGGTCTTCAGCTTGAGCGCGTCGAAGCCCTCGGCAACCGCCGCCATGGCCATGGCCACCGCCGGCTCCGGCTGCGCCGCCGACATCACCCAGGCCAGCTTGATCCGGTCCACCGACCGGCCGCCGAGCAGCTCGTAGACCGGCACTCCGTAGACCTTGCCCTTGATGTCGTGCAGGGCGTAGTCGACGAGCGCCTTGGCCTGGCAGTTCTCGCGGCACAGGAAGTCCATGCGAGCCACGATCCGCTCGATGTTGACCGCCGACTCACCCGCGAGGACCTCGGGGAAGAACACCGAGGAGATCATCGCCATGATCGACTCCTGCGTCTCGCCCAGGTACCACGGAGAGACGTTGCCGCAGTCCGCGATGCCGACGATGCCCACGTCGGTGTGCAGCTTGATCAGGACGCTGTCGATGGAGCGCAGTGTCTCCTCGCGCATCGTGAAGGCATGCTTGAGCGGTGAGGACACCGGCAGCAGTTCGACTCCGGTGATGCGCGGCGGGCGCCTCGTGACCGTCGTCCTGCGATCGGTGACCATCGTGTCGGCCGACATGCCCCTCCTCCGCAACTTCAATTCGCGTTTCGAACTGTTCGGACGCGAACCTTACTACGCCGCCCGTAGACTAGAGGCGTGTCGAACAGCGCGGCTTCGCTCCCGGCCGACCAGGCCCGGTCTCAGCTGATCCTCGACGACGCGGCCGTGCTCCTGAGCAAGCTCGGGCATCGCGCCAAGCGGATGTTCACGCAGCGCTTGGAGCCTTTGCGGCTGAAGCCCAACCATGTGCAACTGCTCGTGTACCTCGACGGCCATCCCGGCACGTCGCAGCGGAGCCTGGTCGAGGCACTCCGGGTCACGCCGAGCACGATCGTCGACCTCATCGATGGACTGGAGGGCCGCGGCCTTGTCCGCCGCGCACGCAACCCGCTCAACCGGCGGGCGTCGCTGGTATCGCTCACCGAGGATGGGAGCGAGATCCTCGACCGGGCGCTGGCGCTCTCACGCGCCGTCGAGGACGACCTGCTCGGCCCGCTGGCCGCGCGCGATCGCCGGCGATTGCTCGACTACCTGCATTCGATCGACGCCGCCAAGCGGCATCCTCACCGGCTCAGGGCGTCCGCGCAGGGTGCCCGAGGCGACGGGGACGCCTCGGGACGCGACGCCGATGCCCACGTGACAGCGCGCATGACGGCGGTCGCGACCGCCGGCGCCGCCGCTTCACCGTCGAAGGCCGAGTGGGCCTACCAGATGCTTCGGCAGTGGATCGCCGACGGCGTCTACCAGCCCGGCGATCGCCTGGTGCTGCAACAGATCGCCCGGGACCTCCAGATCAGCACCGTGCCCGTCCGCGAGGCGATCCGCCGACTGGAGGCCGAGGGGTTCGCCGACTTCCAGCGCAACGTCGGCGCACGTGTCTCCAGCGTGGACACCGCGCTCTACGCCGAGTCGATGAAGACGCTGGCGATCCTCGAGGGAGCGGCCACCGCGCTGGCCGCCGCCCGCCTGACCAAGCACGACATCCAGACGGCGCACCGGATCAACGAGCGCATGAGCGCCGGCCTACGAGAACTCGATCCGGCCGGCTTCACGCAGGCCAATAAGGAGTTCCACGAGGTGCTCTGTCGGCCGTGCCCGAACGCGCACCTGCTGGCGCTCATCAATCTCGAGTGGTCGCGGCTGGCGGCGATCCGGACCTCGACGTTCGCATTTGTCCCCGAGCGTGCCTCGGGCGCCGTCGAGGAGCACCGGCACCTGCTCGAGCGGCTTCGCGCCCATGCCCCGGCAGCGGAGATCGAATCGCTCATCCGCGAGCATCGGATGGCCACCGTGCATGCCTTTCAGGAGCGCCATGGCGAGCTCGGGCGGGCCTCGGCCTGACCGGCCGGGACGACGCTCAGATCGTCCGCGCCGCTGACCGTCCACCGAGGCATTCCACGCCTCCGCGGCTGCCGTCAGGGCGCAGGCGACCGGGCCCCGTCCGCGAACGTCAGCGGACGGACCGATGCGCTCGTCCTGTTGCGATGAGCGCAGATAATCGTATACGGTTTGATCGTTCTGGTTGACGCGTACCTGCCCGCGCCAGCCGATCGGAAACCATCTCAGGAGAGGTCGACACCGATGGAGAACAGCGGCTCAGGGATCGAAGGCTCCGCGCCGTCGGCTCTGCACGGTCTCCGCGTGCTGGACCTGACACATCAGGTGGCAGGTCCGTCGGCGACCCTCGCCCTGGCGGTCCTCGGGGCGGACGTGGTGAAGGTGGTCGCCCCGGGCGACCGCTCCAGTCACGACCTGCTGCCCTTCTACTTCAACAACGCGTCCAAGCGCTCGATCGTCGTCGACCTGAAGACCATCGAGGGCATCGAACTCGTACTTCAGATGGCCAAGCACGCCGACGTCTTCGCCGAGAACTTCGGGCCGGGGGTCATCGAGCGGCTGGGGCTGGGCTACGACACGCTGCGCGATCGCAATCCGCGGCTCATATACGCCCAGATCAAGGGCTTCGCGCGCAACTCGCCGTACGAGCGCTTCCCCTGCTGGGACCCGATCGCGCAGGCGATGTCCGGCGCCTCGAGCATCACCGGCGAGCCCGACGGCCTGCCCATGAAGCCTGGGCCCGATGTCGGAGACACCGGCACCGGAATGATGGCCGCGCTCGGGATCCTCGCCGCCCTTCACCAGCGCCACAGCAGCGGCGAGGGCCAACTGGTCGAGGTGTCGATGGCCGACAACGTGGCGGCGTCGCTGCGGATCCAGTACGGCTATCCCGTCGGCCAGCATCTGCCGACCCCGCGCTTCGGCAACGGGCCACCGTTCACCTTCCCCACCTCACCGTCCGGACTGTTCCCCTGCTCCCCGTTCGGACCCAACGACTTCGTTCACATCCACTGCGGCAACGAGCGCCAGTGGCAGGCGCTGCTGATCGCCATCGATCGAACCGACCTGATCGAACACGAGCCCTACAAGGGGGCAGAGCAGCGCGGCGAGTTCAAGGATGAGATCGACGAGATCGTCGCGACCTGGACGCGCCAGCGGGACAAGCTGGAGGCCATGCGCCACCTCGGGCAGGCCGGTGTGCCCGCCGGCGCCGTCCGCACCACGCTGGAGCTGATGGAGGACGAGGACCTCCACGAGCGTGGCATCTTCGTGCGCGTCGATCATCCGACGCTCGGCACGGTCACGATCCCCGGCTGGCCGGTGCAGATGTCGGCGTCTCCCGCGCATGTCACGGCACCGCCGCAGCCCGGCGAGCACAGCAGCGAGGTGATCATGGACTGGCTCGGGGCCTCGCCGGCGGAGGCCGAAAGGCAGGCCATCGCCGTCGCCGGCGGCGGAGCGCGGCGTGGCTGACGCGCCGGGCGCATGGGCCCGTGGCCGAGCGGCGATCGCCGGCGTGGGCCAGACCGCCCTCTCGCGCGAAGCCCGGGAGAGCGTCCTGGAACTGGCGGTCCAGGCGAGCCTCGAGGCGCTGGCCGACGCGGGCGTGAAGCCGAGCGATGTCGATGGACTGCTGCGCTTCGGCGCTCCGTTTGAGAGCGTGAGCCACGCCGCACTCGTGCGCAACCTCGGGATCCGAGAGCTCGGTTACCTCGGCGAGATCCCGCTCGGCGGCGAGGCGTCGGGCGGCATGGTGCACCATGCGGTCGCCGCCGTGCTCTCCGGCCGGGCGGCGGTGGTGCTCGCCTATCGGTCGATCAAGCAGAGCAGCGGCAACCGCTTCGGCCGCGCCGACCAGGCGCTCCACGGCGGGCCGCCGGCGCAGGACGACATCGTCATCGGCGGCGACCTAGCGTTCACCTGGCCCTACTGGATGATGGCCCCGGCTCACCTCTTCGCCCTCTGGGGGAGCCGTTACATGGCCGAGAATGGTCTTGCCGAAGCCGACTTTCGGACCGCGCTGGGGCGCATCGCCATCGACCAGCGCCGGTACGCCAACGCCCGTCCGAGCGCGCTGCTCCACGACCGGCCCCTCGACCGCGACCAGTTCGAGGCAGCGCGACTGATCAGCTGGCCCCTGACCCTCTTCATGATCTGCCTGGAGAACGATGGGGCATGTGCGGTGGTCGTGACCACCACCGAGAAGGCGGCGCAACTGGACTGCGCACCGGCCCCGATCCTCGCCACCTGTCAGTCGCTGTCACCCGACCACGAGCCGATGAGCATGTACGGCGAAGACCTGCTGCAGATCTTTCCGCCGGAGCGGGCTGCGCGCCTGTGGGCCGACGCCGGCATCGGGCCCGCGGACATCTCGGTGGCCCAGCTCTACGACGCCACGTCGCTGATGACGCTGCTCAGCCTGGAGCTGTACGGCTTTGTTCCCCGCGGTCAGGCCTGGCGGCATGTCACCGAGCATGGGATCGGCCTTGACAGCCCGCTGCCGATCAACACCCACGGCGGTCACCTGGCCGACGGCTACGTCCAGGGGATGACCGGCGTGGTCGAAGCCGTTCGCCAGCTGCGCGGCACGGCGGTCAACCAGGTTCCCGAGCCGTCGGCGTCGTTCTATGGCGGTCCGTCGGGCAGCGGCCTGGTGCTCGGGTCGCCCGAGCTCGCCGCCCGCGTGGGCACCGAGGTCCCGGCATGAGGATCCTGCCGGCCCCCGACGAGCTCACCGCCCCGTATTGGGAGGCGGCCCGCGAGCACCGTCTCATCATCCAGCGCTGCTCGTGCGGCCGTCTGTCGCATCCCCCGGTCGCGAGCTGCCCCACGTGCCATGAGAGCACGTTCGCCTGGGAGCGGATGAGCGGCGAGGGCGAGGTGTACGCGTTCACCTGGGTCAGCCACTCGGTCCATCCGGTCTCGACGGGTCAGACCCCGTACATCCTCGCCCTCGTGCAGCTCGCCGAGGGCCCGCGGATTCTCACCAACCTGCGTCACTGCGCGCCGGACGACGCGTACGTCGGGCTCCCGGTCTCGGTCCTCTTCGAAGACGTCAGCGACACGATCGCGCTGCCGCAATTCGCTCCCCGTCACCCCGATTCGGGGCAACGCGGCAAAGGAGTCGCCACATGAGCTGGTTGGAGGGAAAGGTCGCGTTCATCACCGGAATCGGCAAGGGCCAGGGCCGGTCACACGCGGTCCGTCTCGCCCGCGAGGGCGCCGACATCATCGGCATCGACGCGCTCAAGACCTACCCCTGGATGAATTACCGGCTCGCCGAGCAGGCCGACGTCGACGAGACGATCCGGTTGGTGCAGGCCGAAGGACGACGCGCGTTCTTCCAGCAGGCCGACGTCACCGACCTGGCCTCGCTCGAGCGCGCGCTAGAGGCCGGCGTGGCCGAGTTCGGCCGACTCGATGTCGTGGCCGCCAACGCCGGCGCCTTTCCCAAGGGTGACCTCACCTGGGAGGCGGACGCGCCGGCGTGGCGCGAGTGTGTCGAGGTCAACCTGTTCGGCGTCTTTCACACCGTCCACGCCGCGGCTCCGTACATGATCGAGGCCGGCAACGGCGGCTCGATCATCATCACCAGCTCGGGAGCGGCAATCGTCTCCGGCAGCTACCTGTCGGACTACTCGGCCGCCAAGGCGGCTCTGCTCAGCCTCACGCGCACGCTGGCCGTCGAGCTGGCACCACACTGGATCCGGGTAAATGCCATCTGCCCGGGAGCCGTCAACACCGACATGATCGCCAACCAGGCGATCTACCGGATGTTCCGGCCCGATCTCGACGCGCCCACACGCGAGGACACGATCGACATATGGCGCTCGAAGCACCTGCTCCCGGTCCCGTGGCTCGAGCCGACGGACATCTCCAACGCGGTGGCCTGGCTCGCCTCCGATGAGGCCCGGCTGGTCACAGGTGTCACGTTGCCGGTCGACGCCGGAAACACGATCAAGTACGTGTGACGGGCGTGAACACGGTCATCGTCTTCGCCATCCTGGGCGCCTCCGCGGGCGCCGTCTACGCCCTCGGGTCGCTCGGCATCGTGCTCACGTTCCGCGGGTCCGGGGTGATCAACTTCGCCTCGGGCGCGATGGGGATGGTCGGCGCCTTCGTCTTCTACCTGCTCCGCGACCAGCATTCGGTGCCCACCGCCGTCGCCGCGATCGCCGGCGTGGCGGTCGCCGGCGTCCTCGGCTATGCGACTCATCTGCTGATGGCCCCGCTGAAAGCGGCGAGCAACCTGACGCGCATCGTGGTCACGCTCGCGTTGATGGTGCTGCTCGTCGGCTTGGTCGGGCTCGAGTACCCCGCGGGCAACACCTACACCGACACGTCGCTGCTGCCGACCAGCCCGGTCAGCTTCCTCGGCGTGCGCGTCGGCGCCAACCAACTGCTCGTCATCGTGGTGGCGGCGGCGATCGCCGCGGTGGCCGGTGCGGTCTATCGATTGACGCGGTTCGGCCTGGCCACCTCGGCGGTGTCCGAGGACGGCGAGGCGCTGGCCACACTCGGTTGGTCGCCGGGCACCGTCGCCGGAGCCAACTGGGCGCTCGGTGCCGCCCTCTCCGGGCTGGCGGCGATCCTGCTGTCGCCCATCACCGGCCTGTCGGTCGGCCTGGCGACATCGCTGCTGATGCCGGCCCTCGCGGCTGCGATCCTCGGCAATCTCTCGTCGTTCCCGATCGCCTTCATCGGCGCGGTGGCGATCGGCATCGCCCAGTCAGAGCTCAACCAGTACGTGAAGCTCCAGGGCATCGGCGACGCCGTGCCCTTCTTCGCCGTGCTCTTGTTCATCGTGGCCCGCGGTCGAGCGCTGCCGGTGCGCGGACACGTCATGGAGCGCCTGCCGCGGGTGACGGTGGGCGAGATCCCGTGGACCCGCGTGATCGTGGCCACGGCGATCGCGATCGCGCTGATCTTCGCCGTTCTGCCTGACACCTGGGTCAATGCGCTGACCTTCACCATGATCGGCGCCGTCGTGCTGCTCAGCATCGTCGTGCTGACGGGCTTCGCCGGCCAGATCTCGCTTGCTCAGTGGGCGATCGCCGGCTGCGGCGCCCTCTGCATGGCCAAGCTGGTCGTCGCCGGTGTCCCGTACTGGCTGGCCATGCTGGCCGGGATCGCGGTGTGCCTACCGATCGGGCTGATCGTGGGGGTCGCGGCGCTGCGCGCCCGCGGCATGAGCCTGGCCATTGCGACGCTCGCCTTCGGCATCTGCGTCGTCGACCTCGTCCTCTCCAACAACTCCCTCAACGGCGGCGCGGCCGGACTGTCGATCGGCTTCTTCCACCTGTTCGGCCTCGATCTCGACTCAACGATCTTCCCCAGACGCTACGCGGTCTTCGTCCTGGTCGTGTTCGTGCTCCTCGCGATCGGCATCGCCAACCTGCGCCGGGGACGGACGGGCCGTCGTCTGCTCGCGATCCGGGCCAACGAGCGCGCCGCAGCCGCGCTCGGCGTCAATGTCCTGGGCTCCAAGATCGCCGCCTTCTCCTACGCGGCGATGATCGCGGGGCTCGGCGGCATCCTCACGACCCTGTACTTCCCCAGCGCGCTGTTCAGCGGCTATGACGCGATGACATCGATCACGCTCATGTCCAACGCCGTCATCGGCGGCGTGGGCTTCGTCCTGGGTCCGGTCGTCGGCGGCGCGGGCCAGAACGGCGGCCTGGGATACCAGTTGCTCAACACGATCTCGAGCAGCGCCGTGACGGATCTGTCTCTTGTGTTCGCCGCGCTCACGCTGATCGTCCTCATCCAGGCGCCGGATGGCATCGTGCCCCTCCAAGCGCGTGACCTGCGACGACTGGCGGGCAAGATCCTGCGGCGTACGCTCGCCCCGCCGCGCCCGGCCGCTGAGCTCGGCCCGGAGGCGGCGATCGAGCGCAGCGACCGCGAGACGACGCTGCAAGCGCAGGGATTGACCGTCACCTTCGGGGGGGTCTGCGCGCTCGACGATGTCAGCTTCGAGCTGCGCTCCGGAGAGGTGCTGGGCGTGATCGGGCCAAACGGAGCCGGAAAGAGCACGCTCGTCGACGCCGTCACTGGCTTCGTCACGCCGCGGAAGGGGTCGATTCTCCTCGACGGCACCGAGATCCGACAGCTGGGGGTGACGGCCCGGGCCCGGCTCGGCTTGGGCCGAGCGTTCCAGTCGCTGGAGCTGTTCGAGGACATGACCGTCCACGAGAACCTGCTCGTCGCCGACGATCCCGGCGGGCTGCGGCCCTGGTTGGTCGATATCGTGAGGCCCGGCCGCGCGCGGCTCGGACCGGCCGCGACCCAGGCGGTGCACGACCTCGGGCTTGCCGACGCGCTCGCGGCGTATCCCGGCGAGCTGTCCTACGGGCGGCGGAGGCTGCTGGCCATCGCCCGAGCGGTCGCCGCCGATCCGACGGTGCTCCTCCTCGACGAACCAGCCGCCGGGCTCGACGAGCGCGAGCGCGCCAACCTCGCCGGACTGATCACCCGGATCGCCCGCGACCGAGGGCTCGCGGTGCTGCTGATAGAGCACGACGTCAACCTCGTCTCCTCGGTGTCGGACCGCATGCTGGCGCTTGATTTCGGTGGGGTCATCGCCACTGGGTCGCCGGAGGCGGTACGCGACGACCCGGGCGTGCGCAGCGCCTACCTCGGCCTCCCCGCGGAGGACGTGGGCGAGCCGCCGACGATGATTCCCGGCCTCGACACGGACAATCCCGGCGTCGCCGACGTCGATGCGGTGCGACGAGCATGACGGGCGGGGATGACGCGATGGACTCGCGCCAGGTGATGCTGGCGGCCCGTGATGTGTCGGCGGGTTACCACGGCGTGCCGGTGGTGCGTGACCTCAACCTGGAGGTCCGCGCCGGGGAGGTGGTGCTCCTGGCCGGCGCCAACGGCGCCGGCAAGACGACCACGATGATGACCCTCGCCGGCGCCATCCGGCCGCTCAGCGGCACCACCGAGTTCGCCGGATCGCCGACGCAGCTGCCGATGCACCGGCGGGTCCGGCTGGGGCTGGGCGTGGTGACCGAACGTCGCTCGATCTTCTCGGGCCTGACGGTGGCCGACAATCTGCGCCTCGGTCGGGGGCCGGTGGACGGCGCGCTCGAGCACTTCCCGGAGCTGCGCGCGCGCCTCCACATCCGAGCGGGACAGCTCTCGGGCGGCGAGCAGCAGATGCTCTCGCTCGCCCGCGTCATCGCGGCCGAGCCGCGAGCGGTCATCGCCGACGAGATGTCCCTCGGCCTCGCGCCGATCGTGGTCAAGCGACTGCTGACGACCCTGCGAAGCGCCGCAGATCAGGGGGCCGCCGTGTTGATCGTCGAGCAGCACGTGCGAGTTGCCCTGGAGATCGCCGATCGCGCCTGCTTCTTGAAGCGCGGCTCGATCGTCCTCAGCGGGAGCGCAGCTCAGCTGCGCAGCGAACAGCGCGAGATCGAGGATGTCTACCTATGAAAGGGAATCGATGAGAGAGCACACGAGAATCTGGTTGGCGGCGCTCGCCGCGATGGTCATCCTGGCCGGCTGTGGCGGTTCGAGCAGCGGTGGGTCGGGCAAATCGGGCAGTGGATCGAGCATCTCGATCATGCAGATCACCCAGCCGGTCGCCAATGGCCAGGACCTGTCGCTGGGGGTGCGGGCCGCGGTCGACTCGATCAATGCCTCCGGCGGCATCAACGGCCACAAGATCAAGTTCACCTTCTGCCAGGACGGCTCACCGCCACTCGGCGATCCCAACACGAGTTCGACCTGCGCGCGCCAGGCCGTTCAGGACCATGACGCGGCCGTGGTCGGCGCGTTCACGATCTATGACACGAACATGTTCCCGATCCTCCAGGCGGGGCACATCCCGATGATCGTCGGACCGTCGGGAACGCCGCAGGACGCGACCGACGCGGACGCGTTTCCCGTCACCGAGAGCGGCTTCCCGATCCTGGTGGGCCAGGCCGAGGTGCTCGTCCGGCAGGCCCATTGCAAGAAGATCGGAGTCATCACCCTGTCGGGCATCCCCTCGACCACCGACATCGTCAACTCCGTGAGCGCGGGCGCCAAGGCGGCTGGAGCGACGGTCGGCGCCCCGTCGCTCGTGACGTCGTCGACCGTGAACTTCAGCCCGTCGATCGCCAAGCTCTCCGGCGAGGGCGTCGACTGCGTGGTCGACGGATTCCCCACGACCGCGCAGACCCAGCCGATCCTGCAGGCGATCAAGAGCGCCGGCACCGGAATGAAGATGTCGGTCAACATCGACGTGTTGACCAAGAGCGCCATCTCGTCGATCGGCGGGCTGCTCAACGGGGTCTACGGCTCTGACTCGGCCTATGCCAACGCCCTGGCCGGCACCGACGACACCGCAAGTGCCACGCCGCAGGAGGCGTCGATGATCTCGAACATGAAGAAGTACGAGCCGGCGGCGCTGGCCCAGAACCACTCGGATTACCCGGGCTACGCGTCGGTGATCGTGTTCGAGGACGCCGTCAAGAAGGTGCTGGCGGCCAAGCAGCCGGTCACCGCGCAGAACGTGCTCAACGCCCTTAATCACCTCCAGGCGACGACGGGCATCATCCCGCCGCTCAACTTCGCCCAGAATGGGGCGATCAAGGCCCAGCCGCGGATGTTCAACACCAAGGTGAACTTCTTCCAGGTGAAGAACGGTCAGCTGGTGGCGCTCACCCACCAGCTGTACGACACCGCGCCGGCGCTCAACCAGTACCCGAGTGGCTGAGCGGACATGAACACGCAGGCCGCAGTGCTGCATCCCGGCGCAGACAGCTGGGCAATCGAGGAGATCGAGCTCGACGCACCGCGCGAGACCGAGGTGCTCGTTCGGATCCACGCCTCCGGGCTGTGTCACTCCGAGGAGCACCACCGGACCGGTGACGTGCCGCTGGATCACCCCACGATCGGAGGCCACGAGGGCGCCGGGGTCGTCGACGCCGTGGGTCCCGGAGTCCGCTCGGTGCAGGTCGGCGATCACGTCGTGTTCTCCTCCATCCCCACCTGTGGCCGCTGCGGCCCGTGCGTCACCGGTCACGGCAACCTCTGCGATGAGGGCCGGTGGATCGGCTCGGGCCGGCAGCTGCTCGACCACACGTCACGCCATCACCTCGACGGCGTCGACCTCAACGTCACCTGCCTGATCGGCGCGTTCGCACACCACACGGTGGTCGGCGAGGCCTCGATCATCAAGATCGATCCCGCGATCCCGTTCGACAGGGCGTGCATCGTCGGCTGCGGCGTGCCCACCGGATGGGGCAGTGCGATCTACACCGGAGGCGTGCAGGCGGGCGACGATGTGGCCGTACTCGGCGTGGGTGGGATCGGCGCCAGCGCCATCCAGGGAGCCAGGTTCGCCGGGGCACGCCGCATCTTTGCCGTCGATCCCGTGCCGTTCAAGCGCGAGCAGGCGCTCGCGCTGGGAGCCACGCACGTGGCGGAGTCGATCGACGAGGCGATCGAGCTCGTGCGCGAGGTCACCTGGGGACTGCTATGTCAGGTCACGATCTGCTCGATGGGCGTCGGCCGGGGCGAGCTGATGGGATCCATCATGGAGCTATGCGCCAAGCACGGCCGCGTCGTCGTCGTCAACATTCATCCTGTGAACGACCAGCCCCCGACGATCGACCTCCTCAATCTGGCCGGTTACGAGAAGCAGGTCGTCGGCTCGATCTTCGGGTCGGTCAATTCCCGCCGGGACGTGCCGCGGCTGCTCGAGCTGTGGAAGGATGGGCACCTCGACCTCGACCGCCTGGTCACGCGCACCTATGACGGTCTCCACCACGTCAACCAGGGCTATCAGGACATGCGCGACGGGCGAAATCTGCGCGGCGTGCTGCTTCTCGATGATTGATACCGACAGGAGGTTGGGGACATGACCGCCCGCACCGTTCCGCCGTTCCGTGCCGATCATGTCGGCAGCTTGCTGCGCCCGCCGGAGTTGACGCGCGCGCGTGGGGAGCATGCCGCCGGGCGCATCGGCGCTCGTGAGCTGCGTGCCGCCGAGGACGACGCGATCCGCGATGCGGTCGCCCTGCAGCAGCGGGTCGGCCTGCAGAGCGTGACCGACGGCGAGTTTCGCCGCGGGTCCTGGCACATGGACTTCATCTACCAGCTCGGAGGTATCGAACGGGCCGAGGGAGCGTTCACCTCGCATTTCCGCAACGAGCAGGGCGAGATCACCTTCACCCCCTCGGGCATCAAGGTGACGGGCCAGGTGCACCTCGATCACCCGGTGTTCGCCGAGGACTTCGCCTTCGTCAACGACGTCGCGCCCGAGGGGATGACGCCCAAGCTCACGATCCCGTCGCCGAGCATGGTCCACTACCGCGGGGGACGCGCCGCCGTCGACGAGGCGGCTTATCCGGACATGGAGGCGTTCTGGAGCGATGTGAGCGCCGCCTACGCCGCCCAGGTGTCCGCCATGGCGGAGATCGGCTGCGCGTATCTGCAGCTCGACGACACAAGCCTGGCCTATCTCAACGACCCCGCGCAGCGGGCCGAGATCAACCAGCGCGGCGAGAACGCCGAGCATCTGCACGAGACCTATATCCGCGCCTTCAACGACGCCATCGCCGGTCGGCCCGAGTCGCTGACCGTGACCACGCATCTGTGCCGCGGCAACTTTCGCTCCTCCTGGGTGGCCGAGGGCGGTTATGACTTCGTGGCCGAAGCGCTGTTCGGGGAGCTCGCGGTCGACGCCTTCTTTCTCGAGTTCGACGACGCCCGCTCGGGCGGCTTCGCTCCGCTGCGCTACGTGCCGCCCGAGAAGCTGGTCGTGCTCGGGCTGGTGACCAGCAAGCGCGGCGAGCTCGAGCGCAAGGACGAGCTCAAGCGGCGGATCGAGGAGGCCTCCCGGTACATCGCCATCGAGCAGCTGTGCCTATCACCCCAGTGCGGCTTCTCCTCGACGGTCGAGGGCAACGCGCTCACCCTCGAGCAGGAGATCGCCAAGCTCGAGCTCGTCGTCGAGACCGCCGCGGAGGTGTGGGGATGAGCGCCCGGCCGCAGACCATCAGCGGCGGCGACCAGGCCTACGGCGTGCAGGAGCATTTCGTCGGTGGGCGGTTCGTTGCCAGCGCGGCGGGTGCCACGTTTGAGTCGCTCAATCCGGCCACCAATGAGCTGCTGGCGCTGGTGGCCGATGGTCGCAGCGAGGATGTCGACGCGGCGGTGGCGGCGGCCCGACGGGCGTTTGACGAGGGACCGTGGCCGCGGATGAAGGCCTCCGAGCGTGCCGGAGTGCTGCGACGGATCGCCGACGGGGTCCGTAGCCATGCGCAGGAGTTCATCGAGCGCGAGGTCGCCGATATCGGGATGCCGGTCGCGCAGATGACGGGTCTGGCCGCTCGCACCGCCCAGAACTTCGACTACTACGCCGGGGTGGTCACCGAGCTCTACGGCCGCTCGTTTCAGGTCGGCGATGAGTTTCTGAACTACACGATCCGCAAGCCGGTCGGGGTGGCGGGCATGATCATGCCGTGGAACGCGCCGCTGATGCTCTCCTCCTGGCGGATCGCCCCCGCCCTGGCGGCCGGCAACACCGTGGTGCTCAAACCCGCCGAGTGGTCGCCGTTGAGCGCCACCCTGCTGGCGTCGGTCATGCAGGAGGCAGGCCTGCCCGACGGCGTGTTCAATGTGGTGCAGGGGTTTGGGGAGACCGCCGGAGCGGCGTTGTCGGCCCATCCCGGGGTCAACCTCATCTGCTTCACCGGTGAGACCACCACCGGGCAGACGATCATCGCTGCCGGCGCGCCCAGCCTGAAGCGCTCCTCGATCGAGCTGGGCGGCAAATCCCCCGTCGTCGTCTTCGCGGACGCCAACCCCGAGCTGTGCGTCGACGCGGCCCTCGCGCAGATCTTCACCATGAACGGCCAGCGCTGCACCGCCGGCTCGCGCCTGCTCGTCCAGGAAACGCTCTATGAGCAGATCATCGACGCCGTCGCGCAACGCGCCCGCCAGATCCGAGTCGGTGTCCCCACCGATCCCCGTACCGAACTCGGACCCCTCATCCGCCCCGAACACCACCAGCGCGTCGGCGAGTACATCGAATCCGCCCGCGCCCAGGGCGCCCGCATCCTCGCCGGCGGCCAACGCCCACCCCACCTGCCCCAGGGCAACTACCTCCAAGCCACCGTCATCGCCGACGTGACCGAGACCATGCGCGTCTTTCAAGAGGAGATCTTCGGGCCGGTCCTCGTCGCGATGCCGTTCACCGACGAGGCCGATGCGATCCGCCTGGCCAACGCGACGCAGTACGGCCTCGCCGCCTACGTCTGGACCAACGACATCCAACGCGCGCACCGCGTCGCGCACGCGATCGACACCGGGATGTGCTGGGTCAACTCCCAGAACGTCAGAGACCTCCGCACCCCGTTCGGCGGCACCAAAGCCTCCGGCATCGGCCGCGAGGGCGGCGACTACGCCTTTGACTTCTACTGCGACACCGAGATCGTCCACATCGCCCTCGGCACCCACCAGATCCCCCGACTCGGCCTTCCGGAGTGAAGATGTCCTCCACCACCGATCTCGTCCGTACGCCGCCGGCGGCGACGCCATTCGACATCGTGCGCGCGGCCTTCATCGAGCTGCACGTCACCGACCTCGACGCCTCGGTGCACTTCTATGCGGAGCTGCTGGGAATGATCGTCTCCGCCCGCACCGACGACGCCGTCTACCTGCGCGCCTGGGAGGAGCGCCAGCACCATTCGCTCATCCTGCGCCAGGCGCCGGAGCCCGCCGTCTCGCGGATCGGCTTCCGGGTAAGGCGCGAAGGTGACCTGGACACGCTGGCCGAGTGGTTCGGCGCGCGCGATCTGCCGGTCCGCTGGAGCGAGGCGGGCACCGACCCGGGGCTGGGACGCTCGCTGCGGGCGTGGGACCCGCTCGGTGATCCGTTGGAGTTCTTCTTCGCGATCGAGCAGTTCGAGACCCAGCACCAGCGCTTTGACCTTCACCGGGGGCCGCCGCTTTTGCGCCTCGATCATCACAACCTGCATACGCCCAACGTCGAGGAGAGCTTCCGCTTCTGGCTGTCGCTGGGCTTCCGCTGCTCGGAGTACATCGCCACCGACGGCGAGGACGAGCGCCTCACCGGCGCCTGGCTGTTGCGCAAGCCGACGGTCCACGACGTTGCGCTGACGGCGGGGACGGGCCCGCGGCTGCATCATTTCGCCTACTGGATCGCCGAGCCGGCGGGGGTGCTGCGCGCCTGTGACCAGCTGGCGGGCGGCTATCGCTCGGAGGTGATCGAGCGGGGACCCGGCCGCCACGGCGTCTCCAACGCCTTCTTCGTCTACCTGCGCGATCCCGACGGGCACCGCATCGAGCTGTACTCGTGCGATTACTACACCGGCGATCCCGATCATCTGCCCCTGCGCTGGTCGGTCAACGATCCGCGCTGCCGCTCGTTCTGGGGCACGCGCGCTCCCGACAGCTGGTACGAGGAGTCCAGCCGGGTGCTCGGTCCCGACGGGGAGCCGGTGCCGATCCGGCCGTCCGGCGTCGACGAGCGCGACCACCACACCGAGGTCTTCGCCTAGTGGTCCTCGGCGACGGCGTCGTGCCGAGCACCCTCCCCGATGGCCTCGTGCCCAGCAAGGTGATCGCCGTGCACCTCAACTACCACAGCCGCGCCGCGCAGCGCGGGCGGGTGCCGGCCCAGCCGTCGTACTTCGTCAAGCCGCCGTCGTCGGTCTCGTCCGGCGGGGACGTCGTCCGCCCCCAGGGGACCGAGCTGCTGGCCTACGAGGGCGAGATCGCGGTCATCATCGGCCGCCGGGCGCGCGACGTCGCGCCCGATCAGGCCCTGGCGCACATCGGCTATTACGCGCCCGCCAACGACTTCGGCGTCCACGACTTCCGCTGGGCCGACCGCGGCTCCAACCTGCTGTCCAAGGGTCAGGATGGCTACACCCCGATCGGCCCCGCGATCCCCGCCGAGGGCGTCGACCCGGCCTCCCTGCGGCTGCTGACCACCGTCAACGGCGAGACCCGGCAGGACACGACGTCGGCCGACCTGATCTTCTCGTTCGCCGAGCTGGTTAGCGATCTCACCCGTTTCATGACCCTCGAGCCGGGGGACGTGATCCTCACCGGTACGCCCGCCGGAACCGGTGTCGTCGTCCCCGGCGACGTCGTCGCCGTCTCGCTGGAGGGCGCCGGCACCGTGACCAGCACGGTCGTCGACGCGCCCGCGCCGCTGGCGCCCTACGGCGCGATGCCCCGGGCGAGCGCCGAGGCACGCGCATTCGCCACCGGCGTCAACGCGCCGCGCCCGGTGACGCTCTCAGACGACGCGCGCGCGGCCCTCGCCCAGGTCTCGACGGCCACCTTGACCGTGCAGCTGGACCGCCGCGGCATCCGCTCGACCTTCCTCGGCGGCCTGCGACCCACCCGGCCGGACCTGCGCATGGTGGGCTACGCCCACACGCTGCGCTATGTGGCCTTCCGCGCCGATGTGCGCGAGAGCCTCAAGGGATCCGAGGACGCGCAGAAGCGCGCCATCGAGTCCGTCAGCCCCGATGATGTGGTCATCATGGAGGCTCGCGGCGAGATCGGGGCGGGGACGATCGGCGACATCCTCGCCGCGCGCGTGCTCGCCCGCGGGGGCGCCGGAATCGTCACCGACGGCGGCGTGCGCGACACCCCCGGCGTGTCCGAGCTTGAGATCCCCACGTACTACGGGGCCGCCCATGCCGCCTCGCTGTGGAGCGCCCACATTCCGCTCGACGTCGATGTGCCGATCACCTGCGCGGGCGTCCTCGTGATGCCCGGCGACGTCCTCGTGGGCGATGCCGAGGGCGTGATCGTCCTCCCGGCCGCGCTCGCCGAGGAGATCGCCCATGACGCGCTGGAGGTCGAGCAGCGCGAGGCGTTCGCGCTGGAGCGTGTCCAGGCCGGCGAGAGCTTCCGCGGCCTGTTTCCCCTATCCGAGCAACGCCGGCCCGACTATGAGCGCTGGCGCCAACAGCGAGAGCAGGAGCAGAGCCCATGAGCAGCCCGTTTGCCGGCGACCCCGACGCCGTGCGCGGCGCCATCACGCCGCTGATCACGCCATTTGCAGACGACGGCTCGCTGGACCTGGAGGCGCTCCCCCGGCTGATCGACTGGCAGCTGGAGCACGGCTCGCACGGGATCTCGGTGGGCGGCTCGACGGGCGAGCCCACCTCCCAGACCGTGGCCGAGCGCATCGACGTGATGCGCGCCGCCGCGGCCGCCCTGGACGGCCGCGCGCCCTTTCTCCCCGGCACCGGCACGGCGCTCATGGCCGAGACGCTCGAGCTGTGCGCCGAGGCCCAGCGCCTGGGCGCGAGCGCCGCTCTGGTGGTGACCCCGTACTACGGACGCGCCCAGCAGGAGGGGCTGTTTCACTGGTACGCGCGCGTGGCCGAGGAGTTCCCCGACCTGCCGATCATCGCCTACAACGTGCCGATCCGCGCAGCCGTCGACCTCGCCCCGCCGACCGTCGGCCGGCTGCGGCGCGCCTATCCGAACATCGTCGGCATCAAGGAGACCACGCGCGACTTCGAGCACGTCTCCTACGTGCTCAACGAGGCGGGCTCAGACTTCATCGCGCTCTCGGGCATCGAGCTTCTCTGCTACTCGATGCTGTGCCTGGGTGGCCGCGGTCATCTCAGCTGCGTGGCCAACTTCGCGCCCGTTCCCGTCGCGCAGCTCTATGACGCGTTCGTCGCCGGCGACCACGAACGTGCCCGCGCCCTGCACTACCAGCTGCACCCGCTCGTCGACGCCGCCTTCGCCGAGACCAACCCCGTGCCCGCGAAATGGATCATGAAGGAGATCGGACTGCTCGGCTCAGACCACGCCCGCGAGCCGCTCGCCCCGCTCAGCCCCGCCGCCCGCGAGCGCGTGCGCGCGCTGCTGGCGGGCAGTCCGCATGTCGCCGGGGTGGGGGCAGGGGTGTGAGCACCGGCTAGGTCCGGCGGCGGTCCAGCACCCGGACAGCCTTTCCGTCGCTGCGCGGAACGCGTCCTGGGTCGACGACGGCCACCGTGATGCGCAGGCCGGTCTCCTCCTTCAGCCGGCGCTCGGCAGTCACCCGCAGCGCCTCGTGGTCCGCGCCCGGTTGGGGCTCGCATTCGACGCGCAGCTCGTCCACCAGGCCGGCGCGCTCGACGATCAGCTGATAGTGGCCGCTCGTACCGGGCACGTCGAGCAGGATGCGCTCCACCTCGGAGGGGTGAAGGTTGACCCCGCGGACGATCAGCATGTCGTCGCGCCGGCCACGGAGCCCCGTGATGCGCACGGTGCTACGGCCGCACGGACACGGCTCGACGACCAGGCGGCCGAGATCGCCGGTCCGGTAGCGGATCAGGGGCAGTGCCTCCTTGGTGAGCGTGGTGAAGGTCAGCTCCCCCTCCTCGCCCGGTGGGACCGGCACGCCACGCTCCGGGTCGATGACCTCGACGAGGAAGTGGTCCTCCTGCACGTGCAGGCCGTCGCGTACCGCCAGGCACTCGGCGGCCACGCCCGGGCCGCACATCTCCGACAGTCCGTAGGTGTTGACCGCGGTGATCGGCAGGGCTCGCTCGATCTCGACGCGCAGCCCCTCCGACCACGGCTCGCCGCCGAACAGCCCGAGCCGGAGTGGCAGCTCGGCCGCATCGCCGCCGGCGTCCGTGATCGCCTGCGCGATGACCAGCGCATAGGACGGAGTCGACACCAGCACCTCGGACCCGAGGTCGCGCAGCAGCATCGCCTGGCGCTGGGTCCGCCCGCCGGACACCGGGACGACCGTGGCTCCGATCCGCTCCGCTCCCTGGTGAAAGCCGAAGCCGCCGGTCAGCAATCCGTACCCGTTGGCGATATGAATCGTCATCTCGGGGCGCACGCCCGCCCCCCACATCAGCCGGGCCATGAGCTCGCTCCAGGTGTCCAGGTCGCCCTGTGTGTAGGCGACGAGCGTCGGCTTGCCGCGCGTGCCGCTCGATGCGTGGACGCGCACGAGCGCGCGGCGCGGGACGGCCAGCAGGCCGAAGGGGTAGTGCTCGCGCAGGTCGGACTTTCGCGTGAACGGCAGGGCGGTGAGATCGCCGAGGCCGGCGAGGTCCTCGGGCGCGGTGATCCCCGCCTGACGCAGGCGCTCGGCGCCGAGCGGCTGTCGGGCGAGCAGGCGACCGACGGTGGCGCGCAGGCGCTCGAGCTGCACCGTCGCCAGCTCATCGCGGGGGAGCGTCTCGGCGGCGTCGCGGATGGCGGTCGGATCAGCCGTGGCCCACATCGCGCGTGGCTGCTCACGCCTTCCGGTCAGCCGCGTTCCAGTGTCGCTCAAGGTTGCGCACGAGCGCTTCAGACAGATGGCATTCGACCTGCTCGCGGGCATACACCGCGCAGTACTGCCGGAAGATGTCCAGCGGCTCCTCGCCGACGCGCAGCGCTTTGCGGTTGGCGGCGGCGTTGACCAAGCCGGAGTCGGTGAGCGCCGCGACGCGCGCCGTGATCGCCGCGTCCATCTCCTCGGGCTCGACGACCTCGTCGATGAGCAGGTCGGCGTCAGCATCGCCGGCGGTCCACTCCCGGCCGGAGAGAATCGCCTGGCGTGCGGCCCGGTCGCCGACCGAGCGGGGCAGCCGCAGGTTGGACACGCCGGGCAGGATCCCCTCCTTGCGAGCCGGCAGATAGAGCTTGGCGCCCCGGCCGGCGATCACATGATCGACGACGTGCAGCAGCTGGCAGGCGCCGCCGATGGCATAGATCTCCACCGCGGCGATCCACAGCTTCTCCACGGTTCGGACGGGGTCGTGATCGGTGACCAGGCCCCGGTACACCTTGTTGAGGAAACCGAGATCGCGCATCAGATAGAACACGAAGTCGATCTGGCCGCGGTACAGGCGCGTGAGGTTGATCCCGGCACCGAAGACGCGCCGGCCGGCGTAGCGCGGGTGGTCGACAACCCCAC
Organism: uncultured Solirubrobacteraceae bacterium; assembly: GCA_963831015.1. Classification (GTDB taxonomy): domain Bacteria; phylum Actinomycetota; class Thermoleophilia; order Solirubrobacterales; family Solirubrobacteraceae; genus Palsa-465. The sequence goes on from CAWHOM010000003.1 coordinate 205,527, forward strand.
CCCGCACCACCCCCACCTCGATCTCGGGATCGAGCAGGATCAGGTCGGCGGCCGCCTCGGTCAGCGCCAGGGTCCGATCGTCCTCGGCGTTGAGATGGCGCGGGTTGAGGAGCTCGAGCACCCCCGCCCGCCCCTGCCGGGTGACGCGCGCCGGCCCGAAGTCCACGGCCCCGGTCGACTGCAGTTGCGGCAGATACTCAAGCGCGACCTCGGTCGGCGCCTGCATCGACTGGATGAGGTGAAAGCCCGGCCCGGGCGACAGCATGATCTGCTCGATGAGCAGCCCCTGGGCTCGCTCGAGGCCGCGCTTCTCGGCCAGCGGCCGGGCCCGCTCGGCCTCCATCTGCCGCGGCGTGGGCACCAGCCCGGGCACGAGCTCGGCAGCCTCGTAGACGACCTGCTCGAGCCGCAGATGCCGCGACCGCCCCTGGGTCATCCGGTCGTAGAGCGCCTCGGTGTGCACAGCGAGAAACGCGGCCCGGGCATCGGTCAGCGCCATGTCGATGGCTGCCCCGGCCGCCCGCTCGTCGTCGCCGCGGCCTTCCGGCGGGGGCAGGCGCTCGGCGAGCGCGACGCCACGCTCGACGAACGTCGTCAGCGCGGCCGCGTCGCCGGGAAAACCGCCGGGAGCGGGCCGCCCGGGCGCAACCCAGCCGTCGAGCTCGTCGCTCGGCAGGCCGACCCGCTGCACCACGTCGTTCAACGACAGTTGGATCGTGTCGGTCATCTCGCCTCCCTCTCCCCCACATCGTCGCATCCTGCGCGCGCGTTCGCATCTCGACCGTCCGTTCGCACACCGTTGCGGCCCCACCAATATCGGCTCGAGGGCGGACGGAAACCGAGCCCGCTTGGCTATCCTCTCGGGGCAGTGCGGGGTCGTCTAATGGCAAGACGCCAGCCTCTGGAGCTGGTTATCAAGGTTCGAGTCCTTGCCCCGCAGTCCGAGGCGATGCCGGGCGCGGTCGGCCGCTAGATCTCGTCGAGATCGGTCGACAGGTCGCCCAGCGCGTCCGCGCGGTCGCCGAGGTCGGTTCCGGAGGCGATCAGGCGCCGGGCGGTCTGCAGGTCGTCGGAGCGACCGACGGTCAGGGCGCCCGCCAGATGGCCCTGGTGCAGGTAGAAGACCGTGAATGCCCCGTCGTCCGGGGAGCCGCGGACGACTTCGCGGTCCCAGTCGTAGGCCGGGCCGACGTACTCGATCGCCGCCCAGTCCGACAAGTCGGAGAAGAAGTACGGGACCGCATCGTGGGCCGCAGCCTTGCCGAGCATGTTGAGGGCCACCGTCTTGCCATGGCCGAAGGCGACGTCCCAATGCTCGACACGGATGCGCCGGCCACCGTGGATCACGCTCTCGTACTCGGCGACGTCGCCGGCGGCGAACACGCCGGGGGTGCCCGTCTGCAGATGGGAGTCGACGGCGATCCCGCCACGCTCGCCCAGCTCCAGGCCGGCGCTGCGGGCGAGCATCACGTCCGGGTTGACGCCGACGCCGATCACCACGGCGTCGGCCTCGAGCTCGCGGCCGCCTTTGGTCACGACCTTGGTGATGCGCCCGTCGGCGCCCTCGAAGCGCTCCAGCTCATCCTCGGCGTGGATCTCGATCCCATGCGCGGTCAGCAGATCGTGGAAATAACGAGCTGCCTCGGGGCCGAAGCTGCGGCTGAGAGCCACCGGCTCCATCATCACCATCGAGCACTGGCTGCCCAGCTCGGTGAGGCTGGCCGCGACCTCCGAGGCGATGTAGGAGCCGCCGATCATCACCACGCGCTTGCCGGCCGCGTCCTCGCGGATCGCGTCGCTGTTGCCGAACGTGCGCAGGTAGTGGATTCCCTCCAGCTCGGCGCCGTCGACGTTCAGCCGCCGTACGTTGGCGCCGGTGGCCAGCAGCGCCTGGCCGAAGCCGATCTCCTGTTTGTTCGACAGCTTGACGGTGCGCGCCGCCGTGTCGAGCTTCATCGCCGAGGTGCGCGTCAGCACCTCGATGTTCTGCTCCTCGTAGAAGCCGGCGTCCTTCATCAGAGCGTCACCGCGGGACTCCTTGCCCCGCAGGTAGCCCTTGGACAGCGGCGGGCGATCGTAGGGCAGATCGGGCTCGCGACCGATCAGCAGGATCGAGCCGTCCGCCCCGGCTCGGCGCAGCTGGGCGGCGCAGTTGCCGCTGGCCAGACCGCCGCCGATCAGCAGGTATTCGACGTCGCGATCGGCCACCGGCGCGCGACCTCAGCTGCTGGCCGATACCGAGCCGTTGGCGAACCGCGGCGTGATGTCGCCCTCGAGCCCGGGGTCGAGAATCAGCAGCACCTGGTCGCCGGCCTCGATCATCGAGTCGGCCTTGGGAACGAAACCGGTGCCGTCGCGCAGCACCGAGATGATCAGCGAGCCGTCGGGCAGCACGACGTCGCGCACCCGCTGGCCGGCCGCCGGCGAGCCCTCGCCCACCTCGAGCTCGATGATCTCCAGGTGCTCCTCCTCCAGAGCGAGCAGCTGGACGAGGCCGTACTCGGGGACCTCGTGCTCGATCAGGCGCAGGATGAGGTCGGTCGCCGAGACCGCCGGCTGGACGCCCAGCAGCTTGAAGTGATCCAGGTTGCGCGGGTTGTTGACGCGGGCGACGATCCGCTCACAGCCGTACTTCTCCTTGGCCACCTGACAGATCAGGATGTTGTCCTCGTCGTCGCCGGTGACGGCGATCACCAGGTCGGCACGCTGGATCCCGGCCCGCTCGAGTACCCACAGCTCGGTGGCGTCGCCGTACTGGGCGGCGTGCTCCAGCTCCTCCTCGATGATCCGGTACCGCCGGTGGTCGGATTCGATCAGCGTGACCTCACGGTCCTTGTTGATCAGCTCGCGGGCAAGGTTCCATCCCACCTTGCCGGCCCCGGCGATGATCACGTACATCAGAGCGTCCCCCTCATGGCGAGAGCGCCACCTGCTCGGCCTCGTCGATCGCGTGCTGGGTAGGGCAGATCGTCAGCAGGCCCTGCTCGGAGTACCAGGCGGCGCGCGCGGGGTCGGCGACCCGGACGACCACGCGGGGCACGTTGAAACGACGCTGGGCCAGCTGGGCGATGACCAGGTTGGTGTTGTCACCGCTGGTGGCGGCCATGAACACGTCGGCGCCCTCGATCCCGGCCTCCATCAGGCCGTCGACCTCGAGCGCCGCGCCCACGGTGAACCGCCCGCCGGCGTCCTCCCAGCTGGTCGACTGATCCTTGTCGAGACGTTCGTGGGAGAGCGGGTCGGAATCAAGCACCGAAACCTCGTGCCCCGATTCCAGCGCCCGCTTGGCAACCGCGGATCCGACGCGTCCAGCGCCGACGATCAGGATGAACATATTCGGGACTCTAGCCATTGTCGGCCAGGCACCGCTCAGGGTTCCGTTCGCAATGTGGACGTTTGTGCGCCGGCGCCGGGGCGGTCCTGGGGAGCGGCCGGCGGCGGCGTGAGGGAGGCGGCGACGATCACGAGGAGGAAGGCCAGCAGTCGCACCACCAGGCCGAGATGGCTGGAGGGCAGCGGCTCGCCGAACACGATCGGGCCGGCGGCGATCGTCGTCAGGTTGGCGGCCGCGCTGGTGAGGGCGATCATCGGCACCGCATCGCCGAGCTGCAGGCTGCGCGCCGAGATGAGCAGCCCCACCAGTGAAGCCACGAGGATGACGAAGGCAAGCGGATGGATGAGCACCCCGATGCCGAGATGACTCAGATGGGAGCTGAGCGCCTTTATCGAGGTGTCCGACGCGGCCCACAGCAGGCCCGCGGAGACCGCCAGGTAGGCGGGGCGCCTGGGTCGCACGCACAGGATCAGCCCGGCCGCCCCGACCGCGCTGACGAAGATCGCCAGCGTGCCGGGCGGATACCTCGAGTGCGCGCTCCCGGCGTCCCCGCTGAGCGTGGCCGCCAGGAAGGCCAGGCCGGCGGCGGTCAAGCCCACGCAGATCAGCTCACGCCGGGTCACCTTGATCCCGAACAGCCGGTCGGCGACCACCGTCAACAGGACCAGCCCCCCGGCGATCACCGATTGCACCAGCGAGATCGGCGCCAGCGACAGCGCGCCGACGTGAACTCCCCAGGAAGCGAACGCGATCCCGATCCCCAGCGCGTAGACGGGCGAGCGAAACAGCTCCACCGTGCTGCGCAGCGGATGGCGCAGCTCCACCTCCGGAGCCTCCCGCGCGCCCCGGAACTTGTAGAGGAAGCCGGCCACCGACCCGAACGCGGTCAGGAGCGCCAGCACGAGTCCGAGCTCGACGGAGAGCGACATCGCAGCGAGAGCCTACGCGGCCCGGCAGGCGGACGCCGCCGGTCACGGGGCCGGACCGCGGGCGAGCTTCGGGTTCGAGCGTCCGAGGTACGGCCGGGCGGCCGCCGAGGCCACCGCCTTCCAGCGCGACTTGGGCACGCGCGGCCAGCTGACGATCGTCGAGGTGATGAGGCGCACCGCATCGGTGGTCAGGATGTGGTTCTCCTCGGGAAACCAGTAGGCGTCCAGGCCCAGGTGCGTCACGTGCTGGGGCGCCGGCGTTGTCCGCGTGGCGGTGAACATCTGCGCCTCCTCCTCCGCCGCCCGCTCCAGCACGGCATACGGCTGCGGCTCGCTGTTGACCGACACCCACATCCGCAACCGCCGGACGGGGACCAAGACCAAGCACTCCGGCGCATTGGAGTTATCCGTCGTCACCCGCGTGTGAATCGCCCCCGAGCTGACATGGAGGAGGTGCTGGAGAGCCGCAAGCGCCTGCGGCCGGCACACCGGCGGCTTCGCGGCGACCACGTGCCGCGTCGTGGTCGAGGAACGAGAAACCTCCCGGCCTCCCCCGCACCCCAGAACAGCGAGCGCCAACAGCACCGCTGCGAACCAAGAGACGTGGAGTCGCATGCCCCGGCGACGACACTCGCGGAACCCTCGGCGCGCATCCGAAGCGCAGCAGACGGTCAGCGGTGTCGCTCGACGAGGCGTGCGATCTCCAAAGAGCGTCAGGTGATCAGCGGGATGATGAGCAGGGCAACGATGTTCGCCACTTTGATCATCGGGTTGATCGCCGGCCCGGCCGTGTCCTTGTACGGGTCGCCGACGGTGTCCCCGGTCACCGCCGCGGCATGGGCCTCCGATCCCTTGCCGCCGAACGCCCCGTCCTCGATCAGCTTCTTGGCGTTGTCCCAGGCGCCGCCGCCGGCGGTCATCGAGATCGCCATGAAAACGCCGACGACGATTACGCCGATCAGCAACCCGCCGAGCGCCTCCACGCTGATGATGCCGACGATCACGGTGAACACGATCGGGATCAGCGCAGGGAGGATCATCTCGCGCTGAGCGGACTTGGTGACGATGTCCACGCAGGTGCCGTACTCCGGCAGCTCCGTGCCCTCCATGATCCCCGGATGCTCGCGGAACTGGCGCCGGACCTCCTCGACCACAGCGCTGCCCGCGCGGCCGACGGCCTCCATCGACAGCGCGGCGAACAGGTAGACCATCAGACCGCCGACGAGCAGGCCGATCAGCACGGGCGGGTTGCCGATGCTGAAATTGACGATCTTGCCGTGGTTGTTGTCGGCGAGCTCCTGCTCGAAGGCGTTGAACAGCACCAGCGCGGCCAGTGCAGCGGAGCCGATGGCGTAGCCCTTGGTCACGGCCTTGGTGGTGTTGCCGACCGCGTCCAGCGGGTCGGTGATGTTGCGGACCTCCTCGGGCAGCTCCGCCATCTCGGCGATGCCGCCGGCGTTGTCGGTGATCGGCCCGAAGGCGTCCAGGGCGACGATCAGGCCACACAGGGATAGCTGCGACATCACCGCGACGCCGATGCCGTAGATCCCGTGGCCCAGCTTCCAGGCGCCGAAGATGCCGAGCGCAAGCACGATCACGGGCAGCGCGGTGGCCTGATAGCCCTGGGCGAGGCCCTGGATGATGTTGGTCGCGTGGCCCGTCTGCGACGCGCGCGCCGTGGACTTGACCGGGGCGAAGCGCGTCGACGTGTAGTAGTCGGTGATCACGAACAACAGCGCGGTCACGCCCAGGCCGATCAGCGCACACAGGTAGAAGTGCCACCACTTGGGCGCCCCGGCGCCGCTGTTGAGGGTCAGGCCGTGCATCAGCCAGTAGGTGACCGGGATGAAGACCAGCGCGGCCAGGCCACCCGAGAGGATCAGACCCTGATAGAGCGCGCGCTCGACGTTGCCGCTTTTGGACTTGACGGCGAACGTGCCGATGATCGAGGCGATGATCGATACGCCGCCCAGCACCAGCGGGTAGATCGCCACCGCGGAGATCTGGCTGAAGGTCAGCACGCCCAGCAGCATCACGGCCACGGCAGTGACGGCATAGGTCTCGAACAGGTCGGCCGCCATGCCGGCGCAGTCGCCCACATTGTCGCCCACGTTGTCGGCGATCACGGCCGGGTTGCGCGGATCGTCCTCGGGGATACCAGCCTCGATCTTGCCCACGAGGTCGGCGCCGACATCGGCGCCCTTGGTGAAGATTCCGCCGCCGAGGCGGGCGAACACCGAGATCAGCGAGCCGCCGAAGCCGAGGCCGATCAGCGCGTCGACCGCGTGGCGGGTGCTCTCGCCGGCGATCCAGGTGAGGATCCCGTAGTACGCGGCCACGCCGATGAGCGCCAGTCCGACGACCAGCATGCCGGTCACCGCGCCGCCGCGGAAGGCCACGTCGAGCGCCTTTGAGATACCACTGCGAGCGGCCTCGGCGACGCGGGCGTTGGCGCGCACGGACACGTTCATGCCGACGTATCCGGCCGAAGCCGACAACCCGGCGCCGATCAAGAAGCCGATCGCCACGCGGATGTTCTGCAGCGGAATCAGCACGATGAAGACGACGACGCCGACAGCGGCGATCGTCGTGTACTGCCGATTCAGATATGCGGAAGCGCCCTCCTGGACGGCCGCGGAGATCGCGCGCATGCGCTCGTTGCCCGGTGAAAGGGCGAGCAACGATCGTGAGGTGACGGCGCCGTAAACGATGGCGGCCGCCGCACACACAAGCGCGACCAGGACGCCATGGTGCGTCAAAAAGCTAGTCAAGAAGGTCCTCCGGAGAAACTCTTAGTTAAGAAGCGCGGGGATTGCGCCTGCAAACGGAAAAAGGGGCCGCCGCCAGACGCGGAGACCCCGGCACGAAGCCGGGCGCGAGTCTAGCGTGCGCGCACGACTAACGTCGTGACTCGGTTCCCCCACCCGCGCTCATTGGCCGGGCACCCACAGGCGGCCACTGCGCTGAGCCGGCCCTCCGTCCCCTGGCTTGGGCTCCTCGGCCGGCGGCTGACCGGGACCCTGCGGGCCGGGTGGCGGGCCCGCCCCTGGATCGGCCGTCGGTGCCGCCGGGTCCGTGGGCCCCGCCCCGCCAGGCTCGGCTCCGCCAGGCCCGGCCGCGCCGGGCTCGGCCGCGCCCGGTGCCCGCTCGCCCGGCGCGCCGGGCGACCCTCCGAGGCGCACGAACGCCAGTTGGAGCTGCGACAGGGCGTCACGGATCTGCCCGACCTGCGCGGGCGCGGAGCGCTCGATGAGCGGCAGCAGGGCGCGCACGGCCTCGATCGCCACCCGTACCTGATCGATGTCGCGCTCGTCCTCGGTGCCGGGGGCCAGGCCGGTGCGGCGCATGCCCAGGTTGATGATCGAGACGACCTGCTCGAGCAGGATCTGCTCGACGCGGATCTTCTTGATCTCGGCCTCGTAGGCGGCGCGGAGCTCTTCTTCTGAAGGTTGGCCGGTGGCGCTCATCTCGTCTCCTCTCGGTTGGCGGGCCCCGCCCCGATCGCCGCGGGGTCCGGCGGGCCTGGAGAGTATGTCTCGCGAGTCTGCACCTGCGTCGCCTCATAGGCCTCGACGAGACTCATGCCGGACCGCAGCAGATCGCGCTGGCGCTGAGCGCCGTTGCGCGACGGCAGCGCCACCTCGATTCCCAGCTCGCCGCGGACCGGCTCGGTCCAGGTCAGCAACCGGTCGAGCGCCGCTGCCGCGGGGTAGGTCTCACGGCGCTCCAGGTCCAGCAGCTCGCCGTCCAGGCCGTAGCGCAGCGCCCGCCAGATGTTCTCCTCGATCAGCCGGTGGGGCAGGTCGGTGATCGGCACCTGCTCGTCGACGTCGCGCGCCGCCTGAGCCACGCAGGCGACGATCAGCGCGGTCAGCGCGTCGGACTCGGGCGCGGTCGGCTGAACGTCGCAGATCCGGACCTCGACCGTGCCGAAGGCGAAATGCGGCCGAATCGACCACCAAACCTGGGTGTACTCGACGATCGACCGCGTGGACACCAGCAGCTCGATGTAGTCGGCGAACGCGTCCCAGGTGCCAAACGGGTCGGGAACCCCGCAGCGTGGAAAGCTCTTGGTGAACGTCTGCGTGCGGGCGCTGGCCAGTCCCGAGTCGCGCCCGTCCAGAAACGGCGAGTTGGCCGAGATCGCCAGCAGGCTCGGAAGCACCGGCCGGAGGCGATCGCACACCAGGACGGCGCGGTCGGCCCCCTGCACGCCGACATGAACGTGCACCGAGAATGTGTTGTTGCGCCAGGCCACGTATTTCAGGCCCTCCTCGACGCGGCGGTAGTGCTCGGTCTGGATGATCTGCTGCTCGCGGTAATCAGAGAACGGGTGGGTGCCGGTGGCCCCCAGCTCCACCCCCTGATCGGCGGCCAGCGCGAACAGCCGCCGGCGAAGGTCCTGCTGGGCGGCGCGGGCCGCTGCCAGGTCCTCTCCCCGGCCGGAGCGGATCTCGATCTCCGACGAGATCAGCTCCCCTGAGATCGACTCGGCGAGCTGGGGGTCTGACTCCACCGCGGCGTCTCGCAGCTGCTCGAAGCATCCCACCAGCTCGAGGCTCGTCGGGTCCAGGAGGGCGAACTCCTCCTCCATGCCGACGGTGAAGTCAGTCGCGGCGTCAAAAGCCGCCTGGGCGGTGTTCAGGTCGAGCTCCACGAGGGGGTCTCGGACTAGGTCAGATAGAAGTAGAGCGCGTAGAGCAGGTCAACGGCGGGACTGGAGGTGTGGACCGTGACCTCGGGCGGGACCTGCAGCAGCGCATCTGAATAGTTGAAGATGATCTTCACCCCGGCCTCGACCAGGTCGCCGGCGAGCACCTGGGCGGCGGACGACGGCACCGCCAGCACGGCGACGACGATGTCCTGCTCGTCGACCACGGAGCGCAGCTCGGAGTTGTGGCGTACCTCGAGGTTGCCGATGTGCGTGCCGACGCGGGCGCGATCGACATCGAAGATGGCCACCACGCGGAAACCATGGTCGGCGAAGATGTCGGAGGTGGCGATCGCCGTGCCCAGATGCCCGGCGCCGAACAGGGCGATGTTGTGCTGGCCGGCGGTGTGCAGGATCTTGCGGATCTGGCTGACCAGCGACTCGACGTTGTAGCCGACGCCGCGCTTGCCGAACTTGCCAAAGCCGGACAGGTCACGGCGGATCTGCGTCGAGTTGACGTGCGTGTAGTCGGCCAGCTCCTGCGAGGAGATCGTCTCCTTGCCGATCTTGCGCGCCTGGGTGAGCACCTGCAGGTAGCGCGACAGCCGCGCGGCTACTCCAAGCGAAAGCTTCTCGCCCGGCTTCTCGAGGCCCGGCACGGCGGGCTCGGCGCCACGACCCACGGTATAGCTCATCGCCGACCAACCTTAGCCGAGCCGGCGCAGCAGCTCGGACTCGTCGACGAAAAGCTCGAATGCCTCCTCGCCGTCGATCGTCACGACTGGAATTCGCTCGAGATAAGCGCGGAGCAGAGCATCATCGCCGTCGATGTCGCACTCGCGCAGGGCAAAGGGCCGCCGGCCGCGCACCCGCAGCAGGACATCGCGGGCGTCGTCGCACAGGCAGCAGCCCTCACGTCCGTACAGCACGACCGTGTGGCTCATGCGAGGGCTCGCTCGCCGCTGGCGTAGACGTCGAGCGACAGGTAATCGGGGAACGGGAGCGCCGGCACATAGCGAGCCGCCGAGGCGATCATCGCCGCGTTGTCGGTGCAGAGCTTGCGGTCCGGGACGTCCAGCTCCACGTCGAGTCGCGCCAGGCGCTCGCGCAGCGGACCGTTGGCGGCCACCCCTCCGCCCACGGCCAGCCGCCTCAGGCCGGTGTGCGCGAGCGCCCGTTCCGCGCGGACCGCCAGGGCCTCCACGATCGCGTGTTGATAGGCAGCCGCCAGATCGGCCCGCCGCCGCTCCGTCTCCGCCGGTCCGAGATCGCGGACGCGATACAGCAGCGCCGTCTTCAATCCCGCGAACGAGAAGTCCAGCCCGCGCAGCCGGGCGGCCGTGGGGAACGAGAACGCGGCCGGGTCTCCGTCGCGTGCCAGACGCTCCAGCGCCGGGCCGCCGGGGTAACCGAGGCCGAGCAGCCGCGCCCCCTTGTCAAACGCCTCTCCGGCGGCGTCGTCGAGCGTCTGCCCGAGCACCTCGAAGTCCGGCCCCCGGTCGTCGACGCGCGCCACGAACGTGTGCCCGCCGCTCGCAACCAGGCTGACGAACGGCGGCTCCCATCCGGACGCGCCCAGAAAGCTGGCCGCCACGTGACCATGGAGGTGGTCCACGGGCGCCAGCGGCAGCTCGTGGGCGGCGGCCAGGGCCTTGGCGCTGGCCACCCCCACGAGCAGGGCGGCGACCAGTCCCGGGCCACGTGTGACCGCGACCAGCTCCAGCTCGGCCAGCGTGGTGCGCGCCTGGCGCAGGGCGTCGGCGACGGCGTCGTCGATCAGCTCCAGATGATGGCGCGAGGCGATCTCGGGAACCACCCCGCCGTAGCGATCGTGGATCCCCTGCGACGAGATCACGTTGGCGAGGATTCGCCCGTCCTGCGTGACGACCGCCGCGCAGGTGTCGTCGCAGCTGGTCTCCAGCGCGAGGATCACCCGGGCGCACCCGACGTCGACACCGTCTCCGCCGTGCGCCACATGATCACCGCGTCCTCGCCGTTGTCGCGGTAGTAGCGCGGCCGCTTGCCCGCCGAACGGAAGTGCAGCCGTTCGTAAAGGGCGATCGCGGGCGTGTTGGAGGTCCGCACCTCAAGCGTGTACTGCTGCTCGGGGCCGGCCTCACGGATCATCTGCTCGAGCAGCGCCCAGGCGATTCCTCGCCGGCGCAGGATCGGCTCGACGGCAACGTTCATCAGATGCCAGACGGTGTCGTAGCGAGAGCACACCAGGTATCCGACGAGCCTCGACGTCCGGCTGTCGACGGCGGCCAGGCACACGCCCGACGGCTTGGACAATTCGAGCACGAACATCGCCAGCGACCACGGCGTGGTGAACGCGCGTCGCTCGATCGCGATCACCTGCGGGAGATCGGCGTAGGCCAGGGGACGAATCGTCGGTGGGTCAAAGGAGGTCATGGGGTGGGCGGCCGCCGCGGGCACGGAGCGTGAGCTCGGCATCCGGAAGGCGCAGATACGCCGGGCGTATCTCGTCGAGGTTCTGGGACGGCAGGCCGATCGCCAGACGGCAGTGGTCGATGGCGCTGACGCGATGCAGGTCTGAGCCGTCCTCGGGAATCAAGGCTCCCGAGCGCTCGAGAACCGATCTGAATTCTACCGCCCCCTCCCCCACCGCCAGCCAACCGACGGCCGGTCCCGGCGCCGCTTCGGCGAGCTCCTGGGGCGGTAGCACGCACGGCGCCAGCAGCGGTTGCGCCGCCGGATCGGCGACCGCGCCGGGCGACCAGCCGGCGGCGAACACCTCGCCGCGCCGGGCATCCAGCACCGCCAGCACGGGCCGGCCCTCGTCAGTGGCGGCGGCCGCCGCCCCGTACGCCAGGGAGCGCAGCGTCGAGACGCCGACCAGCGGCAGGTCGCGTGCGGCCGCCAGCGCCCGCGCCGTCGAGATCCCGATCCGCAGGCCGGTGAACGTACCCGGACCGATGCCGACCGCGATCCGGCTGAGATCCCCCCAGCCGTGGCCGGCAGCGCCCAGAGCCTCCACCGCGAGCTCGAGCAGCCGCGTCGTGTGGCGCGGTCGCTCACCCGGGGGAGGGTCATCGCGGCGCGCGGCGACCGTCCCGGCGGTGACGTCCAGCACGGCGACCGTCGTCGCTCGGGTTGCCGTGTCCAGCCCGAGGATCAGCACGGCCAGAGCACCGGCTAGTCCACCACGATGTGTCGCCGGTCGCCGCCGGCGTGCTCCAGGCTGACCCGGGCGGCGATGCGACCCAGGCCGGCGAGGGTCGCCTCCTCGCCCTGAGGCCACTCGACGAACGAGATCGTCTCCGGTCCCAGGTAGTCGTCCAGCAGGTCGGGATCCTCGTCGGCCAGCGAGACCAAGCGATACAGGTCCACGTGGGCGATGACCAGATCCCGCCCGTCGACCGGATCCGGCCCGTCGACCCGATCGCGCCCACCCGCCGCCGGATAGCGCTGGCCGATCGTGAAGGTGGGACTGGTCACGGGCACGCTGACCCCAAGCCGGCGGGCGGCCCCGCGCACGAACGTCGTCTTGCCGGCGCCCAGCTCACCGGAGACGAGCACCACGTCGCCGGGGCCCAGCTCAGCGGCCAGGCGAGCGGCCAGCGCCTCGGTCTGGGCTGCGCCGGTGGACTCGAACTTCCCCCGCACGCGAAAGACTCTAGTGACGCCCGGGGGCGGGGCGAGAGTGCAGCCGCCCACCCGTTCGCTACCGTCCGTGGCGTCATGACCACTCCCCCGACCGACGAGGCCCCGGGGCGGATCGCGGCGCTCATCAAGCGTGTCACCGGCGGGCGCGAGGGAGTCCCCAACTCGCTCGCCGATCTGCGGGGCTCAGAGACGGCCAAGGCCGCCGGGCTGGCCGGCGCGATGATCGCCAACAACGTGATCGCGCTCGGCTCGACCGTCGTGTTCGCCCGGCTGCTCAAGGACAACCAGGGCGGCGGCTACGGGTCGCTGGCCGCGCTGGTCAGCTACTTCTTGATCCTGTCGGTCGTGGGCCAGGCGCTGCAGGTGGCCACGGCCCGCGAGGGGGTCCTAGGTCATCTCGGCACCGGCGCCGGGCTGGCGGCCACGGTCCGCCAGTGGACCCGGTCGATGGCCGTCTTCACGGTCGTCATCTCGGTCGTCTCGGTCCTCCTGCGCCACCCGATCGCCTCGGCGGTGGGGGTCAAGCACAACGCGTGGGCGGCCGCGCTCGGACTTCCCGCGGCCGCGTTGTGGCTGGAGCTCTCGATTCTGCGGGGAGTGCTGCAGGGCCTCGGCGACTATCAGGGCGTGGGCCTCAGCCTGATCGGCGAGCAGGGTGCTCGCCTGGTCCTGGGCGCGACCCTGGCCGCGGCCGGGCTGGGTGTGACCGGCGCCTACCTGGGCACGCCGCTGTCGTTCATCGCGATGGGCTCGTACTGCGCGTGGCGGCTGCACCGCCACGTCCAGGCCACCCTGGCAGAGCCCGGGCAGCGCGGTCCCGTGCCGGCGGCCGCGCTCTCGCTGATGGCCCACGTCAAGCGCGCCTGGGCGCCGATCGCCGGGCTGATCGTGATCGCGGTACTCCAGAACATCGACATCATCGCCGCCAAGCACCGCTTCTCAACCTCGCTGGCCAGCTCCTATGGAGCGACCGCGGTCGCCGCCAAGGTGCTCATCTGGGTCGCGATGGGCGCCGGCTTCTATCTGGTGCCCGAGGTTTCCCGTCGGCGAGCCTCCGGCGAGGACCCCCGCCCGATCCTGGCGCGCGCGCTCGGAATCATCGCGGTGTGCGCCGTACCGGTGCTCCTGATCTTCGCGTTCGCCTCGCACCCGCTGATCAAGCTCGCCTTCGGCGCCAGTAAGGCCCACGCCTCCGGCTCGCTCCTGGTGCTCGGGCTGGCCTTCACGGTCCTCGCCTGCACATACCTGGCAATCCAGTACCTGCTGGCGCTCAGGCGCACGTGGTTCCTCGTCGCGGTTGCGCTGGTGGCCGTCGCCGAACCGATCCTGCTGCTCAACGCGTCGCGCAAGCCGACGGGCTTCGCCGCCGTGGTGCTCGCCATCCAGACGGTGGGCGCGCTGGTGGCGTTCGGGTTCGCATTGCGGCGCGGTCCCGCCGCGCCGGCGCCGCCCATCGAACCCACGCGGATGGCCCCGGACATCGAGCCGATCCCGGAGGCCGTCGGCTGATCAGGCGGCCGGCGCTGCGCTCAGCGGCGAACCGAGCTCGTCGTCGGCAGGAAGGACCATGGGGGGATCGGCGGCCGGCGCCTGCTCGGCGAACTCCGTGACGAACGCGTCCACCAGTTCAGGATCGAACTGGCTGCCGGCGCAGCGGCGCAGCTCGTCCAGCGCTTGCGCATGGCCTATGGCCGGACGGTAGGGACGATCCGAGAGCATCGCGTCATAGGCGTCGCAGATCGCGATGATCCTGGCGGCCAGCGGAATCTCCTCGCCGGCTACCTGATCGGGGTAGCCGCCGCCATCGAAGCGCTCGTGGGTGGCGCGCACGATCTCGGCGACCGAGCTCATCGAGGGTGCTGCCGCCAGGATGCGCTCGCCGATCACGGTATGGCGGCGCATGAAGTCCCACTCGCCATCGTCCAGCGGACCCGGCTTGGAGAGAATCGAATCCGGTATCGCGACCTTGCCGAGGTCGTGCAGCTCGGCCGCATAGCCGAGCTCCTGCAGGCCGCGCTCCGCCAGCCCCAGGCGGATGCCGACGCGCGCTGCCGCCGTGGCCACCCCGGTCAGGTGGTCACCCAGCTCGGTGTGGCGCGCGGCCAGCGCTGCCATCAGGACGTCACGAGTCTGACGGGCGGCCGTGGCGCGCCGGGTGTGCTTGGAGGCGTACATCCGGCGGTCGCACAGACGCAGCGCCTCGGATACCTCTGCGGTCTCCGCAGGAATCCGTGCCGCGCCGCTGGAGGCCGAGATCGAGAACCCCTCGCCGCGCTCGGAGAAGCAGGCACTCCACCGCTGCACGAGTGGGTCGACGTCATCCGCGGCGAGCAACCCCGCGAGCACGCAGAACTCGTCGCCGCCGAGGCGGTAGGCCCGCGCCTGACCGGCAACCGCAGCGCTGAGCACCGAGGTGAGGCGGATCAGGAGACTGTCGCCCGCGGGGTGGCCGAAGCGGTCGTTGTACTCCTTGAAGCCGTCGAGATCGAAGATCGCCAGCACCGTGTCCTCGTCGCCGGTGACCGCGTCGTCCAGGTCGCTCATCAGCTGGCGCCGGTTTCCGAGGCCGGTGAGCGGATCGGTGAGCCCGAGGAGCTCCAGCTCGTCCTGGGTGGCGCGCATGCGCGTGCGCACGCGCTCGTTGAAGCCCCAAGCGGTCACACCGGCGAGTCCAGCCAGGGCGATGAACAGGGCGTGCAGACCGGCCCAGGCCCAGGGATCCCGCCACTCGCGGGGATCGCTGAACACCGCCCGCGGATCGATCGTCCCCATGATCCCATGGTGGATCAGCACGAAGGCGACCGCCAGGAGGAAGACGAGCCAGTCCTCGTAGAGGGTGAGCACGACGATGATCACGAAGAAGCTGAAGTGCATCTCGATCAGGCCGCCTGAGATGTCGACCAGCGTGGCCGCGCCGGTCAGCAGACCCAGCGAGGCCGCCACCGATCGCCATTGGTTAGAGGCGCCGCTCCAGGCGGAGAGGGCGCCGAAGGCCAGCAGGGCGATGAACTCGGCCGAATAGTTGATCGGCTGGACCCGCGGTGTGGCCAGCGCATAGACGGGCACGGTGGCCGTCACCAGCCCGAGCAGCACGACGATCACGCGGTGGCGTGGGCGCCACTCGGAGTCGGGCAGCGATCCGCCGTGCGGCAGCAGGGCGCGCAGGCGCGCCAGCGAGCCGGAATGCGCCGTGGGCGATCTCTGCGATGAGGCAGCGCGCCCGGTCATGCCAGCGGCTTGGCGTGGATTGTCCAGGCGGGCGCCGGGGGCGCGCTCGTGAGGTGGTGCAGGGGGCAGAGCAGCAGCAGCGCGGACGGCGGAGCGACGCCCGCGACGTGGTAGCCCAGCATCAGCAGGTGCGGACCCAGGGAGGCCAGGATGGCCACCGCGATGACGATCGGGGGTATCAGCTGGGCGCGCGGCAACAGCCTCATCGTCCAAATATCGGCCGGGCGGCCCGCGCGCTTGAGGGTTCTAGAAAAGGCCCAGCTGCCTGTCCAGGTCCGCCGGCGGCTCCGGACTCCGGCTTTGGGCCTCGGAGGCGGCCTCGGAGGCGGCCTCGGAGGGCTCGGGTACCGGGGTCGCCGGCTCGGGCACCGCCTCCGCTGGTTCGGGCTGTTGCGGCGGTCCGAGGGCGAGCAGGTCCGGGATGCGCTGGAAGTCGGCGCGCAGCGTCTCCAGCGTGGAGGGGGTGTAGAGCGCGGCCGCCGGGTGATACAGCGGGAGCAGCCTCACGGCGCGCGGCCCGATCGTCCGGACCTCGTCCTGGCCGTGTATCCGCGAGATCCCGGTCGTGTCGCCCCGCAGCAGCTTGGTCGAGAAATTACCGAGGGTGCAGATGACGCTCGGCTCGATCAGCTGCACCTGGCGGCGCAGGTAGCCGTTGCACGACTCGATCTCGTGCGGATGCGGATCACGGTTGTTGGGGGGCCGGCACTTGACGGTGTTGGCGATGAACACGTCGGCGCGATCCAGGCCGATCTCGGTCAGCAGCTTGTCGAGCAGCTTTCCGGCCTGTCCGACGAACGGCAGCCCCAGCTTGTCCTCGTTGGCCCCCGGCGCCTCGCCGATGAACATCAGGTCCGCGTTCGCGTTCCCGGACCCGAAGACGACCGTTGTGCGCGTCTGGTGAAGCGGGCAGGCGACGCATCCGCGTGCCTCTTCATAGACCGCCTTGAGGACCTCCCGACGCTCTGTGGCGCTTGTCACGCAGCGCAATGGTAGAGGCGATCGACTGCGGGGTATCCTGGTTTCGGAGGCCGTGACCGCCGACCCGGAACGTACCTCCGCAAATAGCAGCAAATCGCTCTCTCACTCACCGACCGGTATTCCTGATGCGGGAACTGGAACGGCATCCTTACCCCACCTCTGCGCACCCGACACGCCGCCCCGAGCGGATGGCGATCATCGGCCGCGGACGGGCGGGAACCGTCCTGGCCTCGGCGTTCCGCGCCGCCGGGATGACGATAACCGGACCCCTGGGCCGCGGCGCCGCCGCGCATGACGCCGACACCGTGCTCCTGTGCGTGCCCGACGCCGAGATCGCGTCGGCTGCCGCGGCCGTCGAGATCGGACCACCGGTCGGTCATTGCTCCGGGGCCACCGGATTGGACGTGCTCGCGCCGCATGCCGCGTTCTCCCTGCATCCCCTGATGACGTTCGCCGGCGCCGGCGCGCCCCCGCGCCTGGCGGGCGCCGGCGCCGCCATCGCCGGTAGCGCGCCCCACACCCGGGCGCTGGCGCGCGCCCTGGCCGACGCGCTCGGAATGCATCCGATCGAGGTCGCGGCCGAGAATCGGGCCGCCTACCACGCCGCCGCCTCGATCGCCTCCAACTTCCTCATCACTCTGGAGGCGGCCGCCGAGCGGCTGGCCGCCACCGCCGGCGTGGAGCGCCGCTGCTGCTCCCGCTCGTGCGGGCGACGGTCGAGAACTGGGGAGCGCTGGGGCCCGAGCGTGCCCTTACCGGCCCGGTGGCCCGTGGCGACGAGCAGACGGTCGAGCGCCAGCGCGCAGCCGTCGCCGAGCGCACCCCCGAGCTCCTGGCCCTGTTCGACAGCCTGGTGCTGGCCACCCGATCGCTGGCCCACCCTCGCGGCGGTGACGGCATGAAGACGGTCCGCACCGTGACCGAGCTGCGGGCCGAGCTCGCGCCGCTGCGTCGCGCCGGGCGCACGATCGGGCTGGTGCCGACGATGGGCGCTCTGCATGAGGGCCATCTCTCGCTGATGCGTCGGGCGCTCGAGGTCTGCGACGTGGTGGTCGTCTCGCTGTTCGTCAACCCCGCCCAGTTCAACGACGCCGCAGACCTGGACGTCTACCCCCGCGACGAGGCGCGTGATGCGGCGCTCGCCGCGGAGCTGGGGGTCGACTACCTGTTCGCCCCACCCGTCTCCGAGGTGTACCCGCCCGGGCTTCGCCACCTCCGTCTCGGTGGCCGGCGTCAGCGTCGGGCTGGAGGGCGAGCATCGCGGCGCCGGCCACTTCGAAGGCGTGGCCACAGTCGTGACCAAGCTGCTGAACATGGTGTCCGCGGACGTCGCCTACTTCGGCCAGAAGGACGCCCAGCAGACGGTCGTCATCCGCCGGCTGGTACGCGACCTGGACCTCCCCGTTCGGATCGAGGTCTGCCCCACCGTGCGTGCCGCCGACGGGCTCGCCCTCTCCAGCCGCAACGCGCTGTTGTCGCCCGACGAGCGCCGGCGAGCGACCGCGCTTCACCGCGCCCTGTCCGCAGTGCGCACCGCCGTGATCGGCGGCGAATCCGACGTGGCGCGCGCCCTGGCGCCCGGACGCGCCGAGCTGGAGGGAGCCGGCGTGGACGTCGAGTATCTGAGCCTGGTGGACCCCGAGACGATGGAGCCGCTGCAGGAACTGGGCGGGGACGCGCTGGCGGTGGTGGCCGCCCGGGTCGGCCGTACCCGCCTGATCGACAACGTGCCGATCACCGTAATCGCCGTCGAGCCCGCTGCCGCCGGCACACACCAAGGGAGGGATCAGAGATGAACCGCACGATGCTGAAGTCCAAGATCCACCGGGCGACGGTCACCGAGTGCGACCTGCACTACGTGGGATCGATCACCATCGACCCGAGCCTGCTGGAGGCAGCCGACATCCTGGAGTTCGAGCAGGTGGCCGTGGTCGACGTCGACAACGGCGCCCGCTTTGAGACGTACACGATCGCCGGCGACCGCGGATCGGGAGAGATCAAGGTCAACGGCGCAGCCGCGCGCCTCGTGCATCGCGGCGACACGATCATCGTCATCTCCTACGGGAGCTATGACCCCGAGGACCTGGAGCACTACGACCCGCGTGTCGTTCACGTCACGCAGGACAACGAGATCCGCACCATCGACAACGAGGTGGCGACCCTGCTCGGGGCGCCAACCGCGTAAGGAGGCACGGCTATGTCCGCCACCCCACACACCCCGGTACCGCAGGGCCTCGACGGGCCACTGCCGATGACTCTGCCGAGGCTGGCCGAGAAGAAGCATCTGGGCGAGGCGATCGTGATGCTCACCGCCTACGACTACCCGTCGGCCCAGGTCGCTCAGGAGGCCGGCGTGGACGTCGTGCTGGTCGGCGATTCGGGCGCCATGACGGTGCTCGGCTATCCCTCCACGGTGCCGGTCTCGACCGATGAGATGCTGATGCTCGCGTCGGCCGTCCGCCGGGGCCTGAGAACGCCGCTGCTGGTGGGCGACCTGCCGTTCGGCTCCTACGAGGGCTCGGATGAGCAGGCGATCGCGACCGCCCAGCGGTTCGTCAAGGAGGCCGGCTGTGACGCGGTCAAGCTCGAGCGTGGCGGCACCAGCGTGCAGCGCGCGCGGGCGATCGTCGAGTCCGGGATCCCCGTGATGGGCCACGTCGGACTGACCCCCCAGACGGCGACGGCGCTCGGTGGCTACAAGGCCCAGGGCCGCACCGCCGAGCAGGCGCTGTCGGTCGCTCGCGACGCGATCGCCCTGCAGGAGGCCGGGTGCTTCTCGGTCGTGCTGGAGGCGATCCCCGCGGCGGTCACGCGCTCGCTGATGGAGCACATGGTGATCCCGGTGATCGGGATCGGCGCCGGAGAGGCGACCGACGGGCAGGTGCTGGTCTTCCACGACCTGTTGGGCATCTACGACGGCCACGTGGCCCGCTTCGCCAAGCGCTACGGCGACGTGCGCTCGCATATGGTGGCGGGGGTGGCCGAGTACGCCGCCGACGTCCGCAGCGGCGGCTTCCCGGGCCCGGAGCACTGGTACTCGATCGACGACGAGGAGCTCGCACGCTTCCGGGCCGGCCTGGGCTGACCTCCGCCCGCTGCGCCCGACGAACCCGAGAGCTCTAGGATCCGGCGGGCATGCCCCGCTTCACCCAAGTGTTCGCGCCGCGGGATCGGGTCTACTTCGAGCTGTTCGAGGAGGCCGGGCAGAACATGCTGCGTGCCTCCTCCCTGCTCTACGAGCTGCTGCGCACCTACCCCGATGACCAGCAGCTGGCGGCCGAGATCCTCGACCTCGAGCACGAGGGCGACCGGATCACGCACGACATCATCCACCGGCTCAACCACACGTTCGTCACGCCGATCGACCGCGAGGACATCCTCGCCCTGGCCTCGGCACTCGACGACATCGTCGATTACACCGAAGAGGTCGCCGACTACCTCGAGCTCTACAAGATCGAGGCGCCGATGGAGCAGTCGATCCAGCTGGCGCGCGTGCTCAGAGACGCCTCCAGCCAGATCGCCGAGGCGCTGCCCCTGCTGCACGGCTTCCGCGACATCTCGCGCTACACCGTCGAGGTCAACCGGCTGGAGAACGAGGGGGACCGGATCACCCGTGAGGCGGTCGCCTCTCTGTTCGACGGCGGGATCGATCCGATGGTGGTGATCCGCTGGAAGGACCTGTTCGAGCGCCTGGAGGCCGCGATCGACGCCACCGAGCGCGCGGCAAACATCATCGAGGGCATCGTCATCAAGAACTCCTGAGCCCGCCGGCGCCGCGCACGACTACCATGCTGCGCGGCACGGACAGGAGGAAGGGAGCCCATGGCAGGACACGGATGGTGGCGAAGGGCGATGGTCACAGCGGTGGCGCTGGCCGGAACGGCAGCGCTCGCGCCGGCGGCGTCCGCAGCGATCGGCAGCCCCACGCTGAAGCTCAGTCCCAGCACGGTGACCGCTGCCTCGACGGGGAACCTGGGCACCGATATCAAGTTCAGCCCCAGCGGCGGCGACTCGGTCAAGAACCTCGCGCTCCAGCTGCCGGCCGGGGTGATCGCCAACGCGTCGATCGACCACGGCGCCTGCCTGAACAGCAGCGCGCCGCAGGCCGCGTGCGTCGTGGGCACCGGAACGGTCACCGCCACCGAGAACATCCTGCTCCCGATCTCCCTGAGCCTGCCCGCCGAGTTCACGCTGGTCAAGCCGCCCGGCCCGTCTGATCTGGCGGGGCTGGCGGTGTCGGTCAAGGATCCGACCTCTGGGACATACCAGCCGCTGGGAACGCCGGCTGACGTCGTCGTGCGCCCGGCGAGTGATCCGGCGGGCTTCGGGCTGGACATCCTGTTCTCCAACATCCCGGACACGTATCCGGTGCTGGGCATGTCGACCTCGATCTCGGTCACGGAGATCAACGGCACGTTCAACGGGCTGCGCTTCCCCACCACCTGCCCGTCGACCCCGGCCACATTCGTGGTCGCGTCCAGCTCCTACAGCGACTCCACCGTCCGCAGCGTCGGCGCTCCGCTGACGGTGACGGGTTGCTCGTCGCTGAAGTTCGCGCCCGCATTCAAGGTGACGGCGGTTCGCGACAGCGGCGACCAGGCGGTCGCCTTGACCACCGATATCACCCAGAGCGCCGGCGAGGCCGCCCCGAGGTCGGTGGCGCTGACGCTTCCCTCCTCGGTTCTCGGCCCGAACGTGAGCGCCATCAGCAACCTCTGTCAGGACCCGTCATCGGGCACGTGCCATTCGGTCGGCTCAGCCTCGGGCACCTCGCCGCTTTATCCGAGGACGCTCAGCGGCCAGGCGTTTCTGACCGGGACGCCGGGCGCGCTCGCCGCGCCTTCGATCACGATCGTCTTTCCACCGCCGTTCGCGCTGACGCTCTCGGGCGCCGTCGACCTCTCGAAGGACTCGACGACCTTCACCGGCTTGCCGGACATCCCGCTCAGCGACCTGCAGGTGCAGCTCGACGGTGGCGCCAAGGGCGTGTTCGTGTCCAGTTGCGTCACGTCATCGGGCGCCGCGACGGCGACCCTCGTTTCCCAGAACGGCGATCAGACCGCGACCGCCCCAGCGACCTTCACGGTGGCGAACTGCACCCCGCCGTCCGGCGGGAACTCGGGTGGCGGCCGGGTCGCCAAAGAGCAACCAGCCCACGCTGAGCGCCGCCCGCGTGTGGGGCCTGTTGCGTGGCCACGCGGCGATGGCCTTCACCGTGAAGGCAGCTTCCGGGAAGCCGAAGCTCAGCCGGCTCACCGTCCAGGCGCCCGCCGGCCTCGCGTTCGTCCGCCAGCGTCAGCACAAGCGTCTCCGGGTGATCGGCGTGAGCCTCGGGTCGGCGGCGCTGAAGGCGGTCTCGCTGTCTCACGGCCGCCTGCTGATCGTGTTGCGCAAGCCGGCCTCCGCCGTGACGGTGACGATCGGCCCCCGCGCGCTGCGCGAGAGCCCCGGCCTTCGCTCCAAGGCCCAGCACGTGAAGCTCAAGAGCCTGCGCCTGACCGTGAGCACCCGCGACGCCAAGGGCGGCCGGGCCACGCTGACGACGCAGATCAAGCGGCTGGGGCTGCCGGCGAGCTAGCGTCTCGCCCCAGGATCAGTCGTGGCGGACGGACCGGATCACCCGCGCGGGCACCCCGGCAGCCACCGAGAACGGCGGGATGTCCTTGGTCACGACGGAGTTGGCGCCGATCACGCAGCGCTCGCCGATGGTCACCCCGCTGGTCACGACCACGTGCGCGCCGCACCAGACGTTGTCGCCGATCCGGGTGGGTCCCCGGCTGACAAAGCCCTGCCAGGTGATCGGCCGGTGCGGATCACCGACCTGGTGATCGGCATCGGTGACAAAGCAGCCGTTGGCGAACATGCAGTGATCGCCGATCTCCACCAGCTCCAACGCGGCGACCGTGACCGCCAGGTTCAGGAACGACCCGCTGCCGATCCGCACTCTGGCCGGTGCCGGCGCGGTTATCCACACGTCGGGCTCCAGCAGCGTGCCCGACCCGATCTCCAGCCGCCCCTCGGCGAACGCCTCCAGCAGGTTGCCGTGGACCGGCCAGCGAGCGAACGCGCCCCGCCGCATCATCTCCCAGTGGATCCGGGCACGGTTCCAGGGCAGCGAGTTCTGCTCATACCAGCGCCACTTCTGCGCCCACAGCTTCAGCTCGGCCCGGGAGGGCAGCTGTGGCTCGGACACGCTCAGCGCGAGCTCGAGGCGATGCTTCGCCGGGCGGGTCGGCTTCCCGTTGGTCTTCGCGGAACCGTTGGCGGCGTTGGCGCTCTTGCGGGGAGCCCGCCGGGCGCGGCTTGCCCTGACCGGAAGCATCGCGGCCAGAAATTCACCCGTGTGGGAGCCGGCGGCCTGGGCCACCTGCTCGGGCGTGCCCTGGGCGATCACCTGGCCGCCCTCGTCGCCGCCCTCGGGCCCCAGGTCGATCAGCCAGTCAGACACCTTGATCACGTCGAGGTTGTGCTCGATCACCACGACCGAGTTACCGGCCTCGACGAGACGCTCGAGGACCTGCAGCAGCCGCTGGATGTCGGCGAAGTGCAGTCCGGTCGTCGGCTCGTCAAGGATGTACATCGTCCGGCCGGTGGCCACCTTGCTCAGCTCTGCGGCCAGCTTGACGCGCTGGGCCTCGCCGCCGGACAGGGTCGTCGCCGGCTGTCCGAGCCGCATGTAGCCCAGGCCCACCTCGACCAGCGCGTCCACCCGCCGACGGATCTTGGGGATGTGAACGAAGAACTCCAGCGCCTCCTCGATCGGCATCTCCAGCACATCGGCGATCGTCTTGCCCTTGAAGCGCACCTCGAGCGTCTCGCGGTTGTAGCGCTTGCCATCGCACTGCTCGCAGGGCACGTAGACGTCGGGCAGGAAGTGCATCTCGATCTTGATTTGGCCGTCGCCGCGACACACCTCGCAGCGGCCGCCCTTGACGTTGAACGAGAAGCGTCCCGGCTTGTAACCGCGGGCCCGCGCCTCCTGGGTCTTGGAGAACAGCTCCCGGATCTGATCGAACAGCCCGATGTAGGTCGCCGGATTGGAGCGCGGCGTGCGCCCGATCGGCGATTGGTCCACCGAGATGATCTTGTCCAGCTGGTCGAGTCCGGTGATCCGCTTGTGCGCTCCCGCGCGCTGGCGGCTGCGATGCAGATGATTGGAGACGGCCTTGAGCAGCACCTCGTTGACCAGCGTGGACTTGCCCGAGCCCGACACGCCGGTGACACTGCACAGCACGCCGAGCGGGAACTTGACGTTGATCTTTCGCAGGTTGTTCTCCGCGGCCCCCTCGATCGCGACGTAGCCCGAGGGCTTACGGCGCCTGGCCGGGACCTCGATCCTGCGCGCACCCGCCAGGAACTGGCCGGTCAGCGACTCGGCGATCTGCTCGATCTCGGCCGCGGTCCCCTCGGCGACCACGTGACCACCGTGCTCCCCAGCGGCCGGGCCCATGTCGACGATGTGATCGGCGGCGCGCATCGTGCCCTCGTCGTGCTCGACCACCAGCACCGTGTTGCCGAGGTTGCGCAGCCGCTCGAGCGTCCCGATCAGCTTCGCGTTGTCTCGCTGGTGCAGGCCGATTGACGGCTCGTCGAGGATGTAGAGCACGCCGACCAGCGAGGACCCGATCTGTGTGGCCAGGCGGATTCGCTGAGCCTCGCCTCCCGACAGGGTGGCCGACGCGCGGTCCATCGACAGGTAGCCGATCCCCACGTTCTCCAGGAACTGCAGGCGCTCCTCGATCTCGCGCAGGATCAGCCGCGCGATCCGGCGATCGTGCTCGGAGAACTCCCGTCCGCGGATCCAATCCAGCGCCCGCCGCGCCGACAGCCCGCAGAACTCGTGAAGCGCGGTCCCGTCGACCAGCACCGCCCGTGACTCGGGGCGCAGCCGGGCGCCCTTGCAGTCCGGGCACGGACGCAGGGTCATGTACTCCTCGATCTTCTCCCTGGAGAAGTCGGAATCGGTCTCCCGGTAGCGGCGCTCCAGATTGGGGACGATGCCCTCGAAGCGAGTGGCGTACGAGCGCCGTCGACCGAACCGGTTGCGATAGGAGACCTGCACGCGCTCTCCGTTGGTGCCGTACAGGAAGAACTCCCGCGACTCGCTGGGCAGGTCCTGCCAGGGCGTGTCGAGGTCGACGTCGTAGCGCTCGGCGATCGCCTGGGTGAGCTGGTCGTAGTAGTTGGAGGCGCTCACCGCCCAGGGCGCGATCGCGCCGTCGCCGATCGACAGGGTCGGATCGGGGACGACCAGCTCGGGGTCGATCTCCATCTGCGACCCCAGCCCGGTGCAGCGTGGGCAGGCGCCGTGAGGGGCGTTGAAGGAGAAGATCCGCGGCTCGAGCTCCACCAGGCTGGGGCCGTGCACGGGGCAGGCGAACTTCTCCGAGAAGGTCAGGACCTTGTCCTCGGGATCGTCGACCAGCTCGATCTCCACCAGCCCGTCGGCCAGGGTGACCGCCGTCTCGATCGAGTCCGCCAGCCGCTTGCGCAGCTCCGACTTCATCACCAGGCGGTCGACGACCACGGCGATGTCGTGCTTGTACTTCTTGTCGAGGACGATCTCTTCGTCCAGGCGCCGCAGCTCGCCGTTGACCTTGATCCGCCCGAAGCCCTCGGCCCGCAGCTCCTCGAAGCGCTTGCCGAACTCGCCCTTGCGGCCGCGGACGATCGGCGCCATGACCATGAAGCGCGTCCCGTCCGGCAGCTCCATCACCTGGTCGATGATCTGCTCGGCCGACTGGCCGCTGATCGGCCGCCCGCACACGTGACAATGGGGGTGGCCGATCCGGGCCCACAGCAGGCGCAGGTAGTCGTAGATCTCGGTGACCGTGCCGACCGTCGAGCGCGGGTTGCGCGAGGTCGTCTTCTGGTCAATCGAGATCGCCGGCGACAATCCCTCGATCGAATCGACGTCGGGCTTTTCCATCTGACCCAGGAACTGACGCGCGTACGACGACAGCGACTCGACGTAGCGCCGCTGGCCCTCGGCGTAGATCGTGTCGAACGCCAGCGAGGACTTGCCCGACCCCGAGAGGCCCGTGATCACGGTCAGCGAGTCCCTCGGGATCGCCAGGCTCACGTCCTTGAGATTGTGCTCCCGGGCACCCGAGACGACGATCTGATTCACGTCTTCCACTTTAGAACAGCGAACAGACGTTCCGGTCCCTAACGGCGGCCGCTGCCCTACAGTTTGTCGCTATGAGCGACGAACATCGTCCGCCTGAGATGACGCCCTCCCGAGGGCCCACCCGAGCCTCTGACGCCGACCGCGAACAGCTGATCGACGAGCTCAACGAGCACGCCGTGGCGGGTCGGCTCACCACCGACGAGCTGGAGGAGCGCCTGACGGCGACCTACGCCGCGCGCACCACCGCCGAATTGGACGCGCTGCGCCGTGACCTGCCGGTTACCCCTCGCCAGGCCGCTCTGACCCACGCCCAGCGGCGGTCTCACCTGACCAGGCGGATGATCCAGGAGGCGGGCGGTTCGCTGGGCGCCTTCATCGTCTGCACGATCATCTGGGCAGCCTCAGGCGCCCACGGCCAGTTCTGGCCGGTGTGGATCCTGATCGTGGTCGTGATGGCGTTCGCGCGCAGCGGCTGGGCCCTGTTCGGTCCGGCACCCGATCTCGATGCCGTGGAGGCGAGCCTGGACGCGCGTCGCCGCAGCCGCGCCGAGCATGATCAGCGTCACGGCCGGCGCGACCTGCGCCGGTCCGAACGGCGCGACCGGCGCCTCGACCGCTAGGGCCGCTAGCCCTCGACGCTGGCGTAGACCTCGTCGAGCAGCCCGCCGGCATCCGAAAGCGAGAAGTTCTCGTTCAGGTAGCGAGCGGTCTCCTCGCGCGGCGTCCCGTTGAGCGCCATGTTGAGCGCGATAAGTCGCGCTCCCTCGGCGTCGTCGCCACCGTTGGCGGCTGCCGTCTCCACATCCTCGGCGACGGCCGGCTCGGTGGCGGTCGCAGCGGGCTCTGCCTCAACTGTCGCCTCGGGCTCGGCCTCGGCGACGGGCGCCTCGGGCTCCGGTTCGGGCTCGGGCTCGGGCTCCGGTTCGGGCTCGGGCGGCGCCTCCGGCTCGAACTGCGGCCGTGGTGACACCGCGCCCGAGACCTCGCTCAGGTTTCCCTCCAGCAGCTTCAGATCCGCGGTGAGGCGGTTGCCTCCGGTGCGCAGCGACTCGATCAGCGAGCCGAGCTCGTTCTCCATCGAATCCAGGCGCTTGAGCATCGTGTCGGTCGACTCCGACACCTTGCCGACGTACTCGCGAGCCTGCTCGGTGGCCTGCTCGCGGGTCGCCTGAGCCTCGCTGTTGGCCTCATCGCGAATCTCGCGCGCCTCGTTCTCGGCGTCGCGCTGGATGTCGGCCGCGCTTGACTCGGCGGCCTCGACGATCGAACGCACCTGCTCGGAAGCCGACGAGGCAAGGGTGTCGCTGCGGCGGCGGGCCGTCCGCTTGAGGTCGGCTATCTCGTCGGCGAGAGTTGACAGGTGCGCGTCGACCGCCTCGGGGTCGTAACCTCGGCGCCCGACTGGGAAGTCCTTCTTCTCGATGCTCTGCCTGTCCAGCGCCACGCGAAACCTCCGTTGAAATTTACTTAGAGCAGGCTGAGCGTACCGGAAACCCGCCGCCCCGGCGGATGTTTACACAAAGGCTCCGGATATCAGCGCGTCAGCCTGCGGCGACCGCCTGGCCGAGCTCGCGCTTGAGGTCGCGGATCTCGTCGCGAAGCTTGGCGGCGTACTCGAAGCGCAACTCCTCGGCGGCGGCCAGCATCTCCTCCTCCAGCTCGACGATCGTGCGCTCGATGTCGGCCGGAGCCATCGACCCGGCGGCCCGCTGGCGACGGCGGCGGGACTTGGGGACCTTGGAGTCCGACATCAGGAACTCCGCGATGTCGGAGATGCCCTTGACGATCGTCTCGGGTGTGATCCCGTGCTCCTCGTTGTAGGCCCTCTGGATCGTGCGGCGTCGGTCGGTCTCCTCGATCGCGGCGGTCATCGCCGCGGTGTGCTTGTCGGCGTACATCAGCACCTTGCCGTCGACGTTGCGGGCAGCGCGGCCGATTGTCTGGATCAGCGAGGTCGCGCCCCGCAGGAACCCCTCTTTGTCGGCGTCCAGAATGCCGACCAGCGAGACCTCGGGAAGGTCAAGGCCCTCGCGCAGCAGGTTGACGCCGACCAGCACGTCGTACTCGCCGAGGCGAAGCTCCCGGATGATCTGGATCCGCTCCAGGGTGTCGATCTCGGAGTGCAGATAGCGGACCTTGAAGCCCATCTCCAGCAGGTAATCGGTCAGATCCTCGGACATCTTCTTGGTCAAGGTGGTGACCAATGTGCGCTCGTTGCGGTCGGCGCGGCCGCGGATCTCGTTCATCAGGTCGTCGATCTGGTTGCGCGTCTCCCGGACCTCGATCTCGGGGTCGATGATCCCCGTCGGACGGACGATCTGCTCCACGATCCGTGCCGAATGGGTGCGCTCATACTCGCCGGGCGTGGCCGAGACGAACACCATCTGGGGCGTGATCGAGAGAAATTCCTGGAACGTCTGCGGGCGGTTGTCCAGCGCGCTGGGCAGGCGGAAGCCGTAGTCCACGAGCGTCTGCTTGCGCGAGCGGTCGCCCTCATGCATGCCGCCGATCTGCGGAACGGTCTGGTGAGACTCGTCGATGAAGCAGACGAAGTCATTGGGGAAGTAGTCCAGCAGGCAGTACGGGCGATCGCCGGGGTTGCGGCCGTCAAGGATCCGCGAGTAGTTCTCGATCCCACTGCAGAAGCCCAGCTCGCGCAGCATCTCCATGTCGTACTGGGTGCGCTGGCGCAGGCGGTGGGACTCCAGCAGCTTGCCCTGCTGCTCGAGCTCGGCGCAGCGCGCGTTGAGCTCCGAGCCGATCTCGGCGACCGCGTCCTCGATCATTCCCTCGCGCACGTTGTAGTGCGAGGCCGGCCAGATCGCCACGTGCTCAAGATCGTCTTCGATCAGCTCTCCGGTCACCGGGTCGAAGTGCTGCAGGTGCTCCACCTCGTCACCGAAGAGGACGATCCGATAGGCCGTCTCGGCGTACGCCGGGAAGATCTCGAGCGTCTCGCCCCGCACCCGGAAGGTTCCGCGAGCCAGCGCTGTGTCGTTGCGCGTGTACTGGATCGAGACCAGCTTGCGCAGCAGCTTGTCGCGATCGATCATCTCGCCCTTGTTGAGCGTCTGGAGGTTCTCGTCGTAGGTCGCGGGCGATCCCAGTCCGAAGATGCACGACACGCTGGCCACGATCACCACGTCGCGCCGCGCGAACAGCCCCGCGGTGGCCGCATGACGCAGGCGGTCGATCTCCTGGTTGATCGCCGAGTCCTTCTCGATGTAGAGGTCCTTGGATGGGACGTAGGCCTCGGGCTGGTAGTAGTCGTAGTAGGAGACGAAGTACTCCACCGCGTTGGACGGGAAGTAGGTCCGAAACTCGTTGCACAGCTGGGCGGCCAGCGTCTTGTTGTGGGCGATCACCAACGAAGGGCGCTGGACCGCCTGGATCGTGGCGGCCATCGTCATCGTCTTGCCCGTCCCCGTGGCTCCCAGGAGCGTCTGAGCGCGCTCCCCGGCCTCGATGCCCTGAGCGAGCGACTCGACCGCCTGGGGCTGGTCGGCTGTGGGAACGAAGGCGCTATCGAGCTCGAACTTGGGCACTGACTATCTCAGCTTAGTCCGCGGGGCGGGCGAGCCCGCGCCGCGGCCAGGGCCGGAGCGCTAGTCGTAACCGAGCTGGACCGCGTACTTGTGGCGGTAGTCCGCGCGCGCCTGCAGCACGCGACGCACATAGGCGCGCGTCTCGGGAAACGGGATCGCCTCGATGCTCAGCCGGCCGCCGGGGGAACGAGCCATCCAGCGATCGACGTTCGCCTCACCGCCGTTGTAGGCGGCCAGCGCGAGCACCCTGGAGCCGTGGTACTCGTCCAGCAGATAGCGCAGGTAGTAGCTGCCGTAGGCGATATTCACCTGAGGCTTGGACAGGTCCGCGGTGGTGAACGTGGTCGCGCCCGAGCGGTGGGCCAGGAACTGCGCCGTCTGGGGGAGGATCTGCATCGGCCCGACCGCTCCCGCCGATGAGGTCCGGGGGTCGAACTTGGTCTCGGCGTAGATCACCGCCGCCACGAGCGCCGGATCCAGTCGCTTCTGCGTCGCCTGCTCGCGGATAACGCCCTGATAGCGCAACGGCAGCCCCAGTTCGTTGACCGCCTGCTTGGCGATCGGCATCGCCAAGAGGACGCCCAGCACCGCCAGCCCGGCGAGCACCAGAGCCACCGCGCCGCGTCGGCGGCGGGCGGTGGCGCGACGGCGCGCGGTCGAGCGGCCGGCCTGTCGCTCCCGGGACGCCCTGCGGGCGGGCGTGGCGGTCGAGGGACTCACCGCTGCAGTGTGTCAAGGATGGCCGACAACTTTGCCGCGAGCTCTTTCTCGGTCCCGTCGTTGACGACGGTGTACGTCGCTCGCTGCGACTTTTCCTCCTGGGTCAGCTGGCGGGCGGTGCGCTCGTCCAGCGCCTGATGGCCGCGGCCGGACGCCCGCTCGTGCCGGACCTCCTCATCGGCGATCACCGCGATCGTGGCGTCGTAGCCGCGGTCGAGCCCGGACTCGAACAGCAGAGGCACCTCGACCACCAGCGCCCGCGGAGGCGGATCGGCGCGCTCCTGCTCCTGACGCCAGGCCATCATCCGGGCGCCGACGCGCGGCCAAAGCAGCTCCTCCAGCCATTGCCGGTCCTCGTCGGTGGCGAACGCCTTGGCAGCCAGGGCGCCGCGATCGATCTCGGACGGGCGAGCGGAGTCGATTACCCCCGAGCCGAAGCGACTGACGACCGCGTCGCGCACGTCGGACGACTCGTAGAGCTCGTGCACCACCTGATCGGTCGATAGGCACGCTGCGCCAAGCCGTTCCAGCGCGGCCAGAGCCGTCGACTTGCCGGCGCCGATGCCGCCCGTCAGCCCTATGAAGGGCGGGATCCCGGGCGTCGTCAGGCGGGCGGTGCGTCCGACTGCGGCTGCTCGACGTCGGCGGAGGCCCCGTTGGAGGGCTCGGGCGCGGCGGCGGCCTCGGGCTCGGAGGTCTCAGCCGCGGCCTCGGGCTCGGAGGTCTCGGAGGGCTCGGGCGCGGCGGCCTCGGGCTCGGTGACCTCGGGCTCGGGCGCGGCGGCCTCGGGCTCGGTGACCTCGGGCTCGGGCGCGGCGGGCTCGGGCTCGGCGACCTCAGGCTCGGGCTCGGTGACCTCAGGCACAGCAGCAGCAGCAGCCTCGGGCTCGGGCTCGGGCTCGGCTCAGACGGCTCGGGCGCGGCGACGGGCTCAAGCCCGGTAGCGGCCTCGGGCTCATAGGGCTCGGGCGCAGCGACGTCCTCGGGCGCGGCAGCCTCGGGCGCGGGCTCCGAGGAGAACACGTCCTCGGACAGCCCGAGCTCGGGCACGTCATCCAGCGCTCCGACATCGCCCTCGGCGGGAGGCTCGATCGGCCGGACCGGCAGGACCTGGCCCTCGACACGCTTGATCGACAGCGATAGCCGCCGGCGCTCGGAGTCGATCTCCAGGATCTTGACTCGCACGGGATCGCCGGGCTGGATGATCTCGCGCGGATTGTCGACGTGATGCTGAGCCAGCTCTGAGATGTGCACCAGGCCCTCGACGCCGTCGAGGATCTCGACGAACGCGCCGAACGTGACCACCTTGGTGACGGTGCCCTCGAGCTCGTCGCCGATGTTGTAGGTGTCCACCACCCGCTGCCACGGGTCCTCCTGGGTCTGCTTGAGACCCAGCGAGATGCGCTGGCGCTGGCGGTCGATGTCCAGCACCTTGACGCTCACCGTGTCGCCGATGTTGAGGATCTCGCTCGGGTGGTTCACATGCGACCAAGACAGCTCCGAGATGTGGATCAGGCCGTCGATGCCGTCCAGGTCAACGAAAGCGCCGAAGTCGACGATGTTGGAGATCGTGCCCTCCACGACCTGGCCGGGCTGCAGGCGGTCGAGGATCCGCTCGCGGTCCTCCTTGCGCTGCTCCTCGAGCACGGCGCGCCGCGACAGCACAACGTTGTTGCGGCTGCGGTTGAGCTCGATCACCTTGCATTCGATCGACGTGCCCATGTACTCGTCGAGATTCGGCACGCGGCGGATGTCGACCAGGGACGCGGGCAGGAAGCCGCGCACGCCCAAGTCGATGATCAGACCGCCCTTGACGACCTCGATCACCGCGCCCTCGACCGGCTCCCCCGACTCGGCCGCCGCCTCGATGCGCCGCCACGCCTTCTCGAAGCGGGCGCGCTTCTTGGACAGGATCAGCCGACCGTCCTGGTCCTCCTTGGTGAGAACGAGGGCGTCGACCTCCTCGCCCAGCGCGACTTCATCGCCGGGGTCGACCGACTTGCGGATCGACAGCTCGTTGGCGGGGATGACCCCCTCCGACTTGTAGCCGATGTCGACCAGGACTTCGTCGTTGTCAATCCGGACGACGTGGCCGGTTACGACGTCGCCCTCCTGGAAGGGATGCAGCGTTGCGTCGTAGTTGGGGACGATTCGACCGTCGATCTCCAGCAGGAGACCGTCGGAGCCTTCGACGATCTTTGCGTTGGGGAGATCTGCGGGTGGCGTCAAGGTTGAGGTTGAAGACATGAGTTATCGGAGGATAGCCGGATGTGGGCCGCGATGGACGGCCCTATCATCAGCCGCCGCATGCCCACTCGCGCGACGAAACGCGGCCCCGACCGCGCTCCGCTGGACCGCGACTGCGACGTCCTGATCTGCGGAGCGAGCTTCGCGGGCCTGGCGATTGCGCGGGAGCTGGCGGGAAGCGGCGCCGACGTAATGGTCGTCGATCGCTACGAGATCGGCGAGCGCCAGACCTCGGCCTGCGGAATCCCGACGGCCTGGCTGACGGCCCTGGACCTGCAGGAGTCGATGCGGCAGACGTTCGGCGAGCTGGTGCTGCACACCCCCCACACCACGGTGCGCTACGACCTGCCGTGGACGTTCTCCACCTTTGACTACCGCACCCTGTGTGACCTGCTCGCCGCCCAGGGCTCGTTCACGTTCGAGACCGCCAAGGTGCAGCGGCGCGAGGGCGACGCCGTGCTCACCGACCGTGGCCCGATCCGGGCGCCGCTGGTCGTGGATTCGCTCGGCTGGCGACGAGTGCTCGGCCTCGGCGCCAACGTCCAGCCGCCCGAGGCGCTGCTCTCGCGCGGGCTGGAGGTTCATCCGTTCGGCGGCGGCCGGGACCTGGAGATATGGATCGACCGCTCCTATGTACCCGCCGGGTACGGCTGGAGCTTCCCCGCCGGCGACGAGCTGCGGATCGGCGTCGGCTCGTTCGACCCCCGCTTCCACGTGCGCGAGCCGACCGTTCGGCTGGCGGAGGACCTCCGCGCGGACACGGTGCGCTACCAGGGCAACTGGATTCCCCATGCGCTGCGCCCGGCGACCGAGGACGGCGTGTTCTTCGTCGGCGACTCGGCCGGCCACTGCCTGCCGCTGACCGCCGAGGGGATTCGCACCGCCCTGTACTTCGGCCTGGCCTGCGGGCGCGAGCTGCGGCGCGTGGTCGACGGCGAGCAGAGCCGCGCCGAGGCGCTGGCCCGCTATCACCACTTCTCGGCTGGTCACGCCAGGCCGTTTGCCTGGATGTTGCACGTGCAGCGACTGGTGCCCCGGATCGCCCCCCGGCTGCTGGCCCCGGCGCTGCAGGGCATGGGCGCCAAGCGGTTCGTCGACTGGTCATTCGGCCACTACCTGAACATCGCCCATCCGCGACTTCGCGCTCGCGGGGACGCGCATCCCGCGTGCCGCCGGTGGCGCCGCGCTGGCAGCGGCGTAGGATCAGCCGCCTTCCAGCCCCTACACCAGGAGGACTTGCCATGCCGAGCCTTGTGATCGGCCGCCGGCGGGTGTGCGCGATGGCCGCCACGACCGCGCTGACGGCAGCGGCGTTGACGAGCGCCGCGCCGAGCGTCGCCCGCAGCGCGCATCCAGCCGCCACGCCCGTCATCACGGTGGTCGAGCACGCCATCACCGACACGGAGATCCCGACGGGCGGGGGCAAGGATGTGAAGGGCAACATCCTGACCTTCAACAACCCGGTCTACAACGCCGCCGACAAGGTCAAGGTCGGACACGACGAGGGCTTCTGCACCCGTCTGGCTCCCAAGCAGGGGATCTGGGAGTGCCTGTGGACGACATTCCTCAAGGGCGGACAGATCACCGTCCAGGGTCCGTTCTACGACACCCGCAACAGCGTGCTCGCGATCACCGGTGGGACGGGCGCCTATCGCGACCAACGCGGTCAGATGCAGCTGAAGTCGCTCGATGGCGGCAAGAAGTACGACTTCATCTTCCAGCTGATCTAGAGGATCTGGCACCCGGCTCCGCGCGGGCGCGGCGCGGAGCGCCGGGGACTACTTGGCCGACAGCCAGTCGGACCCGACGCCGGCCTCCACGGCCAGCGGCGGGTCCAGCTCGTAGGCGGCCGCCATCTCGCGCACAGCGATCTCCTTGACCTGCTCGGCCTCTCCGGCGGGCCCCTCGAACAGCAGCTCGTCGTGGATCTGCAGCACCAGCTTGGACTGCAGTCGGGCTTGCGCGAACGCCCCGTCGCAACGCACCATGGCCACCTTCATGATGTCGGCGGCGGTGCCCTGGATGACCATGTTCACCGCGAAGCGCTCGCCCTGCTTGCGCAGGTCCCAGCGCCGGGCTCGCAGCTCGGGCACCTGTCGGCGGCGGCCGAACAGCGTCGAGACGTAGCCGTGCTCGGTCCCCTGCTCGATCGTCTCCTCGATGAACCGGCCGACGGCAGGGAAACCGGCGAGATAGCGCTGGATGAACTCGTCGGCCTCCTCCTGGGGGATGTCCAGGCGATCGGCCATTCCGTAGGCCGACAGGCCGTAGACGATCCCGTAGTTGATCATCTTGGCCTTGGAGCGCATCCCCGGGTCGATCTGGTCCGGCTGCACGCTGAAGACCCGGCAGGCCGTCGCGGTATGGACATCCTCGCCGCGGCGGAAGATCTCCTTGAGCACGTCCTCGCCGGCGATGTGGGCCAGCAGCCGCAGCTCGACCTGCGAGTAGTCGGCCGAGACCAGCAGGTTCCCGGACTCGGCCACGAAGCAGGCGCGGATCTCGCGCCCGAGCTCCGTACGGATCGGGATGTTCTGGAGGTTGGGGTTGTTGGACGACAGCCGGCCGGTGGTGGCGGCCGTCTGGTTGAACGTCGTGTGCAGGCGGCTGTTGGAGTCCACGAGCAGCGGCAGGGCGTCGAGATAGGTCTGGGCGAGCTTGGTCAGCTCCCGCCAGCGCTCGATCTTGGGGATGATCTCGTGCTCTGAGCGGATCGCCTGCAGGACGCGGGCGTCGGTGGAGTAGCCGGTCTTGCCGCGCCGCTTGCGCGACAAGCCGAGCTTGCCGAACAGCACCTCCTCCAGCTGTCGCGGCGAGCCGAGGGTGAACTCCTCCCCCGCGAGCTCGAAGATCTCACGCTCCAGGGAGTCGGCCTCGGCCTTGACGCGCTCGGAGATCTCGTGCAGGCGCGCGGTCTGGAGCTTGACGCCCGCCTGCTCCATCTCGCGCAGGATCCGCACGATCGGCAGCTCCACCTCCATCAGCAGGTCGGTGAGTCCTCGGCCGCGGACCTCCTCGCGCTGCCAGGCGGCCAGCGCCTGCGTCAGACGCGCGTCGGCGCCGGCGCCGTCGGGCACGTCGGTGGCCAGGCCGCGCTCCTCCACCAGCTCGCGAAAGGGATAGGCGCGGCGGGCGGGCTCCAGGAGGTAGGCCGCGACTTCGGTGTCGTGCGCGAGGATCGACGGCACGTCCCCCAGCGACTTGGCGTCGTGGGCGACGACCGGACGCTCGCCGAGGACGGCCACGAGATCCTCGGGCCGGTCGCACTCACCGGAGATCACCTCCCCGGTGGACTCGGCATAGACCCCGAACCGCCATCGCTGGTTCTCTCCGAACAGCGCATCCTCCGGCGTGTCTGGAGTGCGCACGGCCACCGCCACCTCGGCATCGGCCGGGATCCGCTCCACGTCGGACAGGCTGCCCTCGCGAATGCTCCCGGCGCCCAGCGCACGCTCGGCCACGGGTGCGGGCGCGGCGGCATCGGCCGATCCCAGCGCCTCCTCCAGCCGGCGCAGCGGGTCGCGCAGCTCGAACTCGCGGAACACCTCGCGCAGGCGAGAGCGATCGGGAGCCTCGGACACGAACGCGGCTACGTCGAGGCCGTCCAGGGGAATGTCGCGCTTGGCGGTCGCGAGATGCTTGGAGACGCGCGCGTCATCGGCGTGATTGACGAGATTTTGCTTGCGCTTGGCCCCGGAGATCTCGTCGATGCTGTCGAGCACCTGCTCCAGCGAGCCGAAACGCTGAAGCAGGTCGGCGGCCGTCTTGTCGCCGATCCCGGGAACGCCGGGAATGTTGTCCGACGTGTCCCCCTTGAGCCCGATGAAGTCGGGCACCAGCTCGGGCGGGATCCCGTAGCGGTCGATCACGCCCTGGCGGTCATACACGCGCGTGTCGGTGATCCCCCGCGACGTGGTCATGATCGAGACCTGATCGTCGACCAGCTGGTAGGCGTCGCGGTCGCCGGTGACGACCATGACCTCGATCGGAGGGTCCTGGGCCTTGGCCTGCTCGGCGATTGAGGCGATCACGTCGTCGGCCTCGTAGCCGTCGACCTTCAGATTGCGGTACCCGAAGGCATCGACCAGCGGCTCCAGGTGCGGCCACTGCTCGCGCAGCAGGTCGGGACGGCTGGAGCGCTGAGCCTTGTACTCGGAGTAGACCTCCTTGCGCCCACTCGAGCCGGCGTCCCAGACCACCACGGTCGCCTTCGGACCGTAGTCGGTGAGGATCTTCACCAGCATCGAGGCGAATCCGAAGATCGCGTTGGTGGGGACGCCCGTCGACGTCGCGATCGACTCCGGGAGGGCGAAGAACGCGCGGTAGGCGAGGCTGTTGCCATCGATCAGGAAGAGCTCGTCGGCCATGCTGATTGAGCCTATCTCGCGCTGCGGGTGGCTTCGCTTCAACCAAACGTCACCCAGCCCATAAGATGGCCCCGGGATGGCCACCACGCCCAGCGCTCAGTACAGCCTCACCCTTCGCGTCGAGATCGACCACGTGCCCGGGATGCTCGGCAAGGTCGCCTCGGCGATCGGCCACGCCGGTGCGACGATCGGCGCGGTCGACCTGGTCGCCGTCGACGAGTCGCACACGATCCGTGACATCACCGTCGAGACGAGCGACGCCGGCGACTGGCCGCGGCTGACCGACGCCGTCAACGCGGTGGCGGGCGCGCGCGTCCTGGATGCCACCGACCGGACGTTCATGCTCCACATCGGGGGCAAGATCGAGCAGCACAACAAGAGCCCGCTGAAGACCCGGGACGATCTCTCGATGGCCTACACGCCGGGCGTCGCCCGCGTCTGCACGGCCATCCAGGAGGACCCCGACAAGGCCTTCCAGTACACGATCAAGCGCAACACGGTGGCGGTCGTCTCCGATGGGACCGCGGTGCTGGGCCTGGGCGACATCGGCCCGCGGGCCGCCATGCCGGTGATGGAGGGCAAGGCGATGCTGTTCAAGGAGTTCGCCGGCGTCGACGCCTTCCCGATCTGCCTGGACACCACCGACGTGGACGAGATCGTCGCCGCCGTCAGGGCGATCGCGCCCGGCTTCGGCGGCATCAACCTGGAGGACATCTCGGCGCCCCGATGCTTCGAGATCGAGACTCGCCTGCAGGCGGAGCTCGACATCCCGGTCTTCCACGACGACCAGCACGGCACCGCGGTCGTCACCCTCGCTGCGCTCTACAACGCGCTGCGGCTCACCGGGCAGCGGATCGACGCGATCAACGTCGTGATCGTGGGGCTGGGCGCTGCCGGCATCGCCGTCTCCAACATCCTGATGGAGGCCGGCGTGCGCCACCTGATCGGCTGCGACTCCCGCGGCGCGGTGCACATGGAGCGCCCGGACTACCTCGACGGCAGCATGAGCGCGACCAAGCGCCGGCTGGCGGAGCGGTCGAACCTCGACCATCGCGACGGGTCGCCCGCTCAGGTGATCGAGGGCGCGGACCTGCTGATCGGACTGTCCGGCGCCCGCGTGCTCCCGGCCGAGGCCCTGGCGTCGATGAACCCCGACCCGATCGTGTTCGCGATGGCCAACCCCAATCCCGAGGTCTCCCCCGAGGATGCGGCCCGCTACGCCCGGATCGTGGCCACCGGCCGCTCGGACTACCCCAACCAGATCAACAACGTGCTCTGCTTCCCCGGCGTCTTCCGCGGCGCGCTGGACGTGCGCGCCACCGCGATCACCGAGACGATGAAGACCGCCGCCGCCCGGGCGATCGCCGACATCGTCGCCGACGATGAGCTGCGCGAGGACTACATCATCCCGTCGGTGTTCAACCGCGAGGTCGCGCCGGCGGTGGCAGCGGCGGTCGCCGACGAGGCGCGGGACAGCGGCACGGCCGTGGCCGACGGGTCAGAGATGGGGTTCGCGGCGCCCGAGGGGCTTTTGTCCGGCATGTAGTTGTTTGCGGCTCTGTGCCGCTTGTGTGCCTGAAGTGAAAAAACGGCGGGCATCGAGGGGGTGAACAGGGCGTCGCGGGTGCCTCTTGCGGGCGTGGCGTCCGACAACCCGATCATTCCGTTGCGCGATCCACCCTCGCCGGACGAGCGCGCGAGATCGACGTCGAAAATCGACGCGGATCTTGCGGGGCGGGTCCGGTTGATCGGATCGCGCAACGACATGATCGTCTCGGGGAGCCGCGACCAGCGGCTCGGCGACGATCGGCCGTATGCAGCGAGGCCGGGCGTCACGCGCCCAGCTGCACGCGATCGGACTCACCGATGGCGCGATCCAGCGCCGCCTTCGTCGCGGCTCCCTCGTGCGCGAGCACCCCTCGGTCTACCTGATCGGGCACGCCGCTCCCGTGCTCCTTGGACCCGAGACTGGCGCGCTGCTCTGGGCGCCCGAGGGCGCGGTGCTCAGCCATCACAGCGCTGCTGCGCTCTGGGAGATCGGACCCCCCGATCCCGGCGGCCACGTCCACATCCTGGTCGAGGGCGGCTGGGCGGGACACCGCAGCGGCGTAAGCATCCACCGGACCGCTGTCCTCGATACCCGCGACAGCCGCATACGGTACGGATTGCCCGTGACGAGCCCGGCGCGCACGCTCATCGACCAGGCCGGGATCTGCACAGAGCGTCAGCTGGAGCGCTTGTTCACCGAGGCAATCGTCCAGCACCTCGTGAGACCCGCCGACCTGGAGGACGTGATCGCTCGCGGTCGGGGCCGGACCGGCCGCCGCGTTCTGCGGGCTCTGTTGGACGCTGAGCTCGACCCCACCCTCAACCGATCCGACGGCGAGAAGCGGATGATGGCGCTGATCCGGATGGCTCAGCTGCCCGAGCCGATTCTCTACGCGAAGCTCTACGGCTTCGAGGCCGACTTCTACTGGCCGGACCACCGAGTGGTGGTTGAGGTCGACAGTTATGGCTTTCACACAACCCGCTGGGCGTACGAGCGCGACCGCCGCAAGGACGCCGTGTTGCGAGCCCATGGCCTGCCGCCGCTGCGGTTCAGCTGGCATCAGATCACCGAGCATCCGTTTGTCGTGATCGCCCAGGTCGCCGAGGCGATCGCCCGCGGTGGGGCTCCCTCCGCTTAGGAAGCTGGTCGGGGCGAAGCCGGCGCTACGTCTAGGGCGCGGGCGGCGGCGTGTCGGAGTCCTCCCGGCGATGCCGGCGCCGGGGGAACGGGCCCTCCTCCTTCCACACCGAGCCGGGGCGGCCGGGGAGCAGCAGCACGATCAGGAAGCCGACGAAGGTGAGGATCAGCCCGAACGTCAGGCCGACGCGCTCGGTGTAGCCCTTGCGGTCGGCGACCCAGGCGGCGCCGGCGCACGAGAGCAGCCAGATGAACAGCAGGTAGAGAGCCTTGGCCCCGATCGTGGCGTAGACGGTCATCGCGTCATGTGCCCAGATAGGCGCGTTGGACCTCGGGGTCGTCGCGCAGCTGCGCCGAGCTGTTGGCGAGCACGACCCGGCCCGTCTCCAGCACGTAGCCGCGTGCCGAGACCTCCAGCGCGTAATTGGCGTTCTGCTCCACCAGCAGGATCGTCAGGCCGGCGCGGTTGATCTCGGCGATCGTCTCGTAGATCCGCTGCACCAGGATCGGGGCGATCCCCATCGAGGGTTCGTCGAGCATCAGCAGGCGGGGCCGGGCCATCAGCGCTCGGCCGATGGCGAGCATCTGCTGCTCGCCGCCTGACATCGTGCCGGCCTTCTGCTTCTCGCGCTCGCGCAGCCGCGGGAACAGCCCGTAGACCCGCTCCAGGTCGTCGGCCACCTCGGCGCCGCGACGGTGGTGGGCGCCGAGGTCGAGGTTCTCGCGCACCGTCATGCGCGGGAAGCAGTGCCGCCCCTCGGGCGCCAGCGCGATCCCGTAGGAGACGATCTCGTGCGCCGCGACCCGCGTGATGTCCTGGCCGCCGAAGCTGATCCGGCCGGAGCTGGCGGGCGTCAGGCCGGAGATCGAGCGCAGCGTGGTCGACTTGCCGGCGCCGTTTGAGCCGATCAGGGTGACCACCTCCCCCTCCTCGACGGTCAGGGAAATCCCCTTCAGGGCCTCGATCGAGCCGTAATGGGTACGGATGTCGGTGACCTCGAGCAGCGCCATCAGTCCTGCTTTCCGAGGTAGGCCTCGATCACCCGCGGGTCCTTGCGCACCTCGGTCGGTGGCCCCTCGGCGATCTTCTCGCCGTGATCGAGGACCCAGACCAGCTCGGAGACGCCCATAACGACCTTCATGTCGTGCTCGATCAGCAGGATCGTCAGCTTCAGGTCGTCGCGCAGCTTGCGCATGAAGTCCGTCAGCCGGCTGGATTCCTGCGGGTTCATGCCGGCTGTCGGCTCGTCGAGCAGCAGCAGCGTCGGCTCGGAGGCCAGAGCCCGGGCGATCTCGACCCGGCGTTGATCGCCATAGGACAGCTGGGTGGCCAGCTGATCGACCGAGCCGGGCCGCAGCCCGACGTAGGCGAGCAGCTCACGAGCGCGGCTCTCGGCCTCGCGCTCCTCCTTGCGAATCCACGGCGGGCGCAGGATCGAGCCCACGAGGCCCGCGCGCATCCGTGCGTGACGGCCGATCATCACGTTCTCCACGGCGCTCATCGCGCCGAACAGGCGGATGTTCTGAAACGTGCGGGCGACGCCCAGGCCGGTGATCCGGTCAGGACGGGTGCGGCTGATGTCGCGGTCGCCGAGCAGGACGCGGCCGGCGGTCGGCTTGTAGAGGCCGGTGAGCATGTTGAAGAGCGTCGTCTTGCCGGCACCGTTGGGACCGATCAGGGAGACGATCGCGCGGGTGGGGACATCGATCGAGACGTCGTTGACCGCGATCAGGCCGCCGAACTCCTTGGTCACGCGGTCGACGCGCATCGCGGGCGCGGCCATCCCCGCGGGTCCGGCCTCGGTGCGAGTGGCGCTCACGGACGGCTCTCCGGGACCGGGCTCACGTCGCGCCGCCCTCGGCCATCTGGGCATCCTCGGCGGCGATCTCGGAGGTCATCTCCATCCGCCGTCTTCGCTCGGGGATCAGCCCCTGCGGGCGCAGGATCATCACGAGCACGAGCAGGAAGCCGAAGATCCCGAACTCGATCGTGGTCAGCGAGAAGTTCAGCCCGAACTTCTGTGGGAGGCTGTTGAGCACGTCGGGGATCAGGTAGTTGTTGATGTAGCCGAGCAGCAGACCGCCGACGACGGCGCCCCAGATCGATCCCAGGCCGCCGATGATGACCATGGCCAGAATGAAGATGGAGAAGCCGAACTGGAACTGGCCGGCGTTGACCTCGGTGTAGTACGTCCCGAGAAACGCGCCGGACATGCCGCCGAACATCGCGCCGATCGCGTACGCCGACAGCTTGGTGCGCACCGACGGGATGCCCATCGAGACGGCCGCCACCTCGTCCTCGCGCAACGCCACCCAAGCGCGGCCGAGCCGCGAGTCGCGCAGACGCAGGTTGACGAACAGGACGATCAGCATGATCGCGAAGATCAGCCAGTACCACGGTCTGAGGTTGAGGAGGTTGAACTGGCCGGTCACCGGGAAATACGGCGGATCGATGGCGCTGATCCCGAGTTGGCCGGCGGTCAGCGTCATTCCACTGCCGAGGTGGATGCTCTGCCCATTGACGGCGATGCGGTCGACGATTTCACCGAAGGCCAGGGTCACGATCGCGATGTAGTCACCGCGCAGGCGCAGCGTCGGCAGGCCGATCAGCATGCCGGCGATCGCGCAGATGGCGGCCGCGCAGATCAGGATCAGCACGAAGTTCAGGTGGATGCCGATCTCGTGGGCGGCGACCCCCGAGACGCCGAGATGGACGTGTGCCGCGAAGAAGAAGCTGGAGCCGAACCAGCCCATCGCGTAGGCGCCCAGCGCGTAGAAGGCGACGTAGCCCAGGTCGAGCAGGCCGGCGAAGCCGACGACGACGTTGAGACCCAGCGCCATCACCGCGTAGGCGACGGCGATGATCGTGGCGTTCATGAAGCCGCTGTCGGTGGCGAAGAAGAACGGCAGCACGATCCCGATCACGATCAGCAGAACGGCCAGCCCGCGGGACCACCACGGCGGCAGGCGCGACTCGATCGCCTCGCGCCACTCGCGCAGCTGGGCCCGGAGCTCACCCCATCCCGAGCGCGTGGCTGGAGGGGCGGTGGCGGGGGTCGACTCGCTCATCCCGCCTCTCGTGTCTCCTCGCCGAGCAGCCCGCGCGGGCGCAGGACCATGATCACGATCAGGTAGCCGAACACGACCGCCTCGGTCCACTGCGGGCCGATCCGCGAATCGGACAACGCCTGGATCACGCCGATGATCAGCCCGCCGAGGACCGCGCCGCGGACGTTGCCGATCCCGCCCATCACGGCAGCGGTAAAGGCGATCAGGCCCGCCTCGAAGCCCTGGAAGTACCAGATGTTGGTCTCATAGAGCGCATAGACCAGACCGGCCGCGCCGGCCAGCATGCCGCCCAGCAGGAAGGTCAGCGAGATCGTCTGGTTGACGTTGATGCCCATCAGCCGGGCGGCCTCGGGATCCTGGGCGGTCGCCCGCATCGCCCGTCCGGAGCGGGTGCTGGAGATGAACCAGCCCAGGCCGAACACCAGGGGCACCATCACCAGCAGCGCCAGCAGGTAACCGCGGACGATCGGCACGCCGGAGATGTGGAACACGGTCTGCCCCTGATGGATCAGATCGTTGACGCCCTGGGGAGAGCCGCCCAGCCACAGCAGACCCACGTTCTGCAGGATGAAGGAGAAGCCGACGGCGGTGATGAGAGACGCCAGCTTGGGCGCTGCGCGCAGCGGCCGGTAGGCGACGCGCTCGATCAGCACGTTCAGCGATCCGCAGACGAACATCGTGACGATCAGCGTTGCCAGCAGGCCGAAAATGAGACCGAGCGGGCCGGTGGCCAGACCGAGTCCCAACGACCCCCAGAAGCCCGCGCCCGTGAACGAGCCGATCATGAAGACGTCGCCGTGGGCGAAGTTGATCAACTCGATGATCCCGTAGACAAGCGTGTAGCCGATCGCGATCAGCGCCCAGATCGCTCCGTTGGAGAGGCCCTGGACGATGTTGAAACCAAGTCGGCTGAGGTCGTGGTGAACGACCGGATGGCCGGCCACGAGCCCGGCTGCGTAACCATGGGTGAGGTCGCGCACCCCGTAGTAGATCGGCAGCGCCGCCAGCGCGACGATGAGACCCCAGCGGCCGAACTGGCGTCGGACCGCCGCCAGCGGGCGCGCCGCCGGTGCGGGCAGGCGAGGCGTGAGCGAGGACGCTTCCACTGAGCGAGCGAAGAGTAAAGGGAGGGCGCGCCACGCGCGCCCTCCCTGCTCGGGTTGTTGCTAGCTGACCGTCTTGGTCGGCGTGAGCGTCTTGTCGAACGTCGGCTCGCCGGTCTTGTCGACCTTGTACAGACCGTATGCCTTCAGCGACGTGTCGCCGTTCTGGTTGAAGCTGTAGGTACCGAGTACCGAGCTTCGGTCCTTGGTGGCGAACAGGGCGCTCAGCACGGCCGCCTTGCTGGGACCCGCCTTGGCGATCGTTTCGAGGCCGAGCTTCATCGCCTCATAGCCGTAGATCGCGTAGGGATCGGGCTCCGCTCCGCCGT
Organism: uncultured Solirubrobacteraceae bacterium; assembly: GCA_963831015.1. Classification (GTDB taxonomy): domain Bacteria; phylum Actinomycetota; class Thermoleophilia; order Solirubrobacterales; family Solirubrobacteraceae; genus Palsa-465. The sequence goes on from CAWHOM010000003.1 coordinate 249,473, forward strand.
ACTTGGCCTTGTAGGCAGCGAGGAAGTCCTTGCCCCCCGGATACGACGGCAGGTCCAGCGTGGCCACCGTGCACTGGATCAGCGGATCGATGCTGGCGGGCACGCCGCCCTTCTTCTGCGCCGTGTAGGAGTCGGTGCAGTCGCCGTCGTCGCCGAAGATCTTGGCCTTCGGCAGCGCTGCGTTGACGTCCTTGGTCAGCTGGACGGCGCCGTTGGAGACGATCCCGGCGAACTGGAAGCAGTCGGCTCCCTGTCCCTTGATCGTGCTCGCGTAGGAGCGGAAGTTCGGCGCCGTGGGGTCGATCCCCGTATTGGAGAGCACGGTGACGCCATAGAACTTCTTCTCCAGCTCGATCAGCTGCGCCAATCCCTGGCCGTAGGCCTCCTTGTCGTTGGCCATGGCGACCTTGGTGCACCCGGCCTGCTTCATCGCCATGAGGTCAGCGGCCGCCTGGATCGAGTCGATCGGGACGATCCGCAGGTAGTTGCGCTTGCCCGTCGGGTAGTACTTCTGCGGCTCGCCGGGGGCGCTGCCCGGCAGGTTGGTGGTCAGTCCCACGTACGTGTTGGCTGGGCTGACCATCGGTATCCCGGCCTGGTTGAGAATCGGGATCGAGATCTCGGATGCCCCGGAGTTGAACTCGCCGATGTAGTACACGGCCTTGGGATCGGCCGCCACCTTGCGGGCGTTGGCCGCGGTCTGACCCGGGTCCCACTTGCCCGCCGCAGCGGTGGAGTCGTCCAGCGACGTGTAGTTGACCGTGTACTTGCCCGCCTTGTTGCCGGCCTGGGACAGCGCGAGCTTCATCCCGTTTACCAGCGGACCTGTCTGCGCGCTCGAGGCCCCCTGCAGCGGCAGGCTCGAGTAGATGTCGACGGTCGAACTGCCGCCCCCACCGCCGCCCCCTCCGGCGGAGCTACTGCTGCTGCTGGAGCTGCTGCTGCTGCTCCCGCAGGCAGTCACCGCCGCCAGCGATCCGGCGATCAGGCATACCCTGATCGCTTTGCCGAAACTCATAACGTCCTCCTCTAGTGAACGCCGGGCTGTCGGTTACCCGGTGGCGGGAGAGTAGTGGGGGCCTCGGACCACAAGCAAGTTCCGACAAGCGCCCTCGGACCGCCTAACAGAACCCAAACCTCGCGGCGCGTGAGTGGCGGGGTCGGGTCCGAGCCCGGTTTTGCGCCGGCCGGAGCAGTGAGCGAACGCGGGTTTGGACATGCGGCCAGGCTGAGCCGGCCACGGCCAAGCCGCGCCGGACATGGCCGAGCTCAACCGGACATCGCCTTCCAGAACACCAGCCGCCCGTCCATGATCCGGTAGGCGCCCCAGCGGCGGCTCGTGGTGTCACCCAGGTGGTCGAGGCTGTAGGTGCCGAGCACGCTGTGCCGGTCACGCGTGGCGAACAGAGCGCGCGTGACCCGGGAGCGAACCGCCGGGCTGGTGCCGTGCTCGGTGGCCCGGGAGATCGCGTCGAGCAGCAGCCCCATCGCCTCATAGCCGAAGATCGCATCGGGCTGCCAGCCGCCGAAGCGCCGGGCGAAGCCGGCCAGGAAGCGACGTCCGGCCGGTGGGTAATCATCGTTGCTCAATGTCGCAACGGTCACCACCATTCGCGCGGCGAATGCCGGGGCCACACCGCCGTCGGCGGGGTTGAGGAACGCCGCCTCCGCCAGGTCCGCGGTGGCGAACAGCTTGACGTTGGGGAGTGCGCGACCGATCTGATCCGTGAGCGCCACCGCGTTGTCCTGGGTCAGCGCGCTGATCAGGACGCAGTCGGCGCCACTGTGGCCGATGGTCTGCGCCAGCGATGCATAGCTGGAGGCCTTCGGGTCGTACTGGTCAGAGGCCGCCACCGGAAGGTGGATCGCCTTGGCCGCCACCTGAAAGCTCATCGCCGCGTCGTTGCCGTCGACCTCGCCGTCGTCGAGCACGTAGGTGCGCCGGCAGCCGGCCTCGTGCTGCAGTTGCGCCTGGACGGCCGCCTGCACGGAGTCGTTGGGGATCACGCGGACGAACGTGCGCAGCCCCGTCGGGTAGTACTTCTGCGGCTCGCCGGGCGACGCCTCGTCACCCCCACGCGTGAGCCCGACGGCCGTGCTCGTCGGGCTGACCTGCGGCACGCCGGCCTTGCTGAGCAGCGGGATCGAGATGGCGGTCGCCCCCGAATTGAGGTCGCCGAGATAGCCGATCGTGCTCGGGTCCTGAATCGCGACGCGGGCGTTGACGCTCGTCTGGCCCGGGTCCCAGCCGCCGCGGGCCGCGATCGCGTCGTTGAGCGGGCGCAGCACGATGCGATAGCGGCCGATGCGGCCGCCGACAGCGGCGATCGCCATCTGGGCGCCGCCCAGCGCCGCCTCGCCGCTGGGTCCCGACGGCCCCAGGAACGGCAGGCCGGCGTAGATCGTCAGCCGCGTGCCGGGGACCCGGTTTCCGGGTGGCGCCTTGCGACCCGATCCGCAGCCCGCCAGGCCGACCACCGCGACCACGGAGCCGACAGGACGACGCCGCACCGGACCGCGCGCCGGCACCGGACCGCCAGCCAGCCCTCCCGTACGCGCGACGCCGCCGAGATCAAGGCTGGCTGCGGGGGACCAGCCTTCCGCCCGCCGGGTGAGCGATCACGAACGACGCGACATCGGTGTCCCCGCTCTTGAGCGAGTAGGTGCCAAGAGCGGACTGGCGGTCCTTGAGACCCCGGAACCGCGACACGACCTCCGCCCGGCTGGCGGCGTCTGCGCCGAGGCTCTTGAGCACCGCCAGCAGTGCCGACATCGTCTCGTAGCCATAGATCGCCTGGGGCTGGGGGGCGTGGCCATAGGTGGATCGAAAGGCCGAGGTGAACGCCTTCGCGGCGGCGCTCTGGCCGGCGGCCGGCACCCCGGGGGAGGACACGTACAGGTTCTTCTGCACGGCGGGGCTCAGCTTGGCCACGAAGGTGTCGTCGTAGAGAGCGGAGGCAGCGAACAGCTTGGCGGTGGGACTGGCGCTTGCGAGGCGGTCAAGGGCCGGAACGGCGGACGGACCGTCGACGCCGCCGTAGAAGACCCCGTCCGCGCCGCGGGGAGCGGAGGCGAGCGTCAACCCGGCCGCGCGCGCGTCCTGGCGGACCTCGTCGGCCACCGACGTTCCGTAGGCCGTGCCGTCGCTGGAGACGAACAGCGTGGAGACGTGGAGCCCCTGCATGTCGCCCACCAACGCCTTGGCCTCCGCCGCGGTGTTGGGGACGACCCGTGCGAACGTGTGGTGATACGTGCTGTCGGCCGGGTAATAGTGGTTCGGCGAATCGCTCACGGCCGGCGTGGTCTGGGTCAGATAGATGGCGGTGTCGGACGGGCTGAGCTGGAGCAGACCGATCTGGTTGGTGATCTGCACCGACACGCCCGAGGTCCCGGGCGCGATCTCGCCCAGGTAGGCGATCGCCCGCTTGTCCTTGACCGCCGCGCGGGCGTTGGCCGAAACCTCCTTGCCGTGCACGCCGATCAGCTTGATGGTGAACGAGCCGGCCTTGGCGCCCGCCTGCTTGAGCGCCAGCTGCTCGGCGTCGAGCACGTCGCTGGACACCGTGTCGGCGGGGCCCGGGGGCTGCGCGGCGACGACGTCGAGCGTCGAGCCGGTCACGGTGACCGCCGACTTGGACGAACTGGCCGTCGAGGAGCAGCCGCTCAGCGCCAGCGCCAGCGCACCCAGACAAGCCGACAACCACGGCGCCCGCCCATGTAGCAGCCCGACGGCGGCCAACTCAGGGAAAGGGGTCTAGTCCCGCCGGCCAGGCAGGAATGGGAGCAGGTTGCGTACGCCGATCGCGATCAGGATCATGACGATGGCGATCAGCACGGCGTCCAGCCCGCTCACGTTGAGCGCCCAGATGATGATCCAGATGCAGAGTCCGGCGGTGGTGGTGAGGACGAGGCCCATCGGTGAGGATCCTAACCAACCGAGGAGGCGGAGAGCGCTGCGGAGAAGTCGCGCACCAGCTCGGCTACGGCGTGGGCGGGGTCCTGTCCCTCCCCCGCCGCCCGCACCAGGCGGCTGCCCACGATCACCCCGTCGGCGCCCGCGGCGGCGGCGGCCGCTGCCTGCTCGGGCGTGCCGATCCCGAAGCCGATCGCGACCGGGACCTCGGCGTGCTCGGCCGCGCGGGCGATCACCGACTCCAGCGTGCCGTCGGTCCCCGTCCGTTCCCCCGTCGTGCCGAGCACCGAGACGGTGTAGAGGAAGCCGGTGGCGCTGGCGCCGATCTCGGCGAGGCGGGCGGCCGGCGTGGTCGGCGCCACCAGCGGAACGAACGCCAGGCCGCGTGTCCGGCAGGCGGCGCGGATCTCGGTCGCTTCCTCCAGCGGCAGGTCGGGAACGATCAACCCGCTCACGTCAGCCGCGACCAGCTCGTCGAGGAAGCGCTCCAGGCCGCGGGCGAGGATCGGGTTGGCGTAGCACATGAGGATCACCGGCAGACGACCGGAGATCGCGCGCGCCATCTCCAGCACCGCCGGCAGTGTCGCTCCGGCCGCCAGCGCGACCGTCGCGGCGGCGTGGATCACCGGTCCATCGGCCAGCGGGTCGGAGAACGGGACGCCCAGTTCGACGAGGTCGGCACCGGCGTCGGCGTAGGCCTCAGCGATGGCGCGCGAGGCCTCCAGATCGGGAAACCCCCCCATCAGGTACGGCATCAGCGCAGCCCGGCGCCCGTCGGCACGCGCGCGAGCGAACGCCTCGGCGATCCGTTCCACCCCGTCCGCGACCGCCATCACGCCTCCAGCGCGGCCAGCGCCTCCGCCAGGTCCTTGTCTCCGCGGCCGGAGAGGCACACGAGGTCCAGCTCGCTATCCGGGTTCTCCAGCGCCCACGCCAGCGCGTGGGCGCTCTCCAGCGCCGGGATGATCCCCTCCAGCCGGGCGGTGCGCGCGAACGCAGCCAGCGCCTCCCGGTCGGTGATTCCCACGTAGCGCGCGCGACCCTGATCGCGCAGCCAGGCGTGCTCGGGGCCGCTCCCCGGATAATCGAGGCCCGCGGAAATCGAGTGCGCCTCCAGGATCTGCCCGTCCTCGTCCTGCATGATCGCCGAGTAGGCGCCGTGCAGGACACCGCCGCGACCCGCGACGGTCAGCGGCGCGCCGTGGCGTCCGGACTCCAGCCCCTCCCCCGCCGCTTCGACGCCGATCAGCTCGACGCCCTCGTCCTGCACGAACGGGGTGAAGATGCCGATCGAGTTCGAGCCGCCGCCGACGCACGCGATCACGCGCTGAGGCAGTCGGCCGGTGGCCGCCAGCACCTGCGCGCGGGCCTCGTCGCCGATCACCCGCTGCAGGTCGCGCACCAGCGCGGGATAGGGCGCCGGGCCGACGCACGAGCCGATGATGTAGTGCGTCGTCTCGACGTTGGCAACCCAGTCTCGGATCGCCGCCGACACGGCCTCCTTGAGCGTGCGGGCGCCCGCCTGCACCGGCTCGACGCGGGCCCCCAGCAGGCCCATCCTCTCGACGTTGGGCTTCTGGCGGCGCATGTCCTCGGTGCCCATGTAGACAACGCACTCCAGGTCCAACAGCGCACAGGCGGTCGCCGAGGCGACGCCGTGCTGGCCGGCGCCCGTCTCGGCGATGATCCGCCGCTTGCCCATCCGCCGGGCCAGCAGCGCCTGTCCGAGGGCGTTGTTGATCTTGTGGGCGCCCGTGTGGTTGAGGTCCTCGCGCTTGAGATACACCGGGTGGCCGGCGGCCTCGGAGAGGCGCGAGGCTCGGTACAGGGGGGACGGGCGCCCCACGTAGTCCCGTAGGAGCCCGTCGAGCTCGTCTCGGAACTCCGGATCGTCGCGCGCGTCCACCCAGGCCGATTCCAGCTCGCCGAGGGCCGGCATCAACGTCTCGGGGACGTACTGGCCTCCGTAGGGGCCAAAGCGATGCTCGACGGTGGTGCTCACCCGGCCGGCTCCGCAGCCGCTTCAGCCACGATCGTCGCCTCCGCGGCCGCTCCGGCGGCCACCGACGCCGCTCCCACGGCCATCGACGCCGCTTCCGCCCCGACCGCCGCAGCGAACGCGGTCAGCTTGGCGTGGTCCTTACGGCCTGGGAAGAGCTCGACGCCGCTGGCCACGTCGACCGCGTACGGATGTGCGGTCGCGATCGCCTCGGCGACATTGTCAGGATTCAGGCCGCCGGAGAGGATCACCGGGACGCCCGCCCCGTGTGCCGCGACCAGCTCCCAGGCGAACGTCTCACCGCTGCCGCCGCGCACTCCGGTCACGAAGCTGTCGAGCAGGTGGAAGTCGGTGTGGAACGGGCCGAGCCCCTGGATGTCGGCGCGGCTGCTCACCCGCCCGGCCTTGATCACGCGGCAGCCGGTGCGGCGGGCCGCCTCGGCGCAGAAGGCGGGACCCTCGTCGCCGTGCAGCTGCAGCATCGTCAGCCCGATCTCGTCGGCGGAGCGCGTCACCTGCTCGAGGGTGGGATTGACGAACACCCCCACGATCTCCACGCTTCGGCGGTGTGCGGCTGCGATCTCGGCCGCGATTCCCACCCGGCAGCGACGCGGCGAGCCGGACCAGAGGATCACGCCCAGCGCCCAGCCGCCGGCCGCGACCGCCGCCTCGGCGTCGCCGTGGTTGGTGATGCCACAGAACTTGATCTTCGGGGGGGCGATCGAATCCACCCCCCCATCGTACGAACACCACAGCGCTCAGCGTGCGACCGTCCCCGTCATCGCGCCGCCGGCGCCCGCACCGTGTGGCCGTCCCGGTTAGCGCGCCGCCGGCGGCCGCGCGGTACGGCCGCCCAGCACGATGATCACATTCCGCAGGCGATGACGGCGGCGCAGCGTGAGGGTGAGACGCTGGCCCGGGCTGCGGGTGGTGACCAGCGCCAGCACGTCGCTGAGCGACGCCACCGCGTTGCCATCGACACGATCGATCACATCGCCGCGCCTGACCCCGGCGAGCGCCGCCGGACCGCCGCTGACGACACGGGTGACGCTGACCCCGGTGCGCGCGTTGCGCGAGACGCCACCGTCCAGGCCGATGTAGGCGACCCGCACCGGCCCGGCGTGAGCCGCCCGGGAGAGGATCTCGCCGGCGGTGTCGATCGGCACCGCAAACGCCAGCGCCTGGCCGCCGCGGACTCCGCCGGTCGGCGTCGTGAGCTGTGAGTTGATGCCGATCACCTGGCCTCCGGCGTTGAGCAGCGGAGCGCCGGAGTTACCGGCACCGATCGGCTGGTCGGTCTGGATCACGTTCTCGACCGTCTGCCCGTCGGTGGCCCGGATGCTGTGCTGCAGCGCGGAGACGATTCCGCTGGTGAGCGTGCGATCGACGCCGAATGGGTTGCCGATCGTCAGCGTGGGATCGCCGACCCGCACATTGCTTGATTCACCGAGCTTGAGCGGCTGGACGGGCGGGAGCCCGCGCATGTCGACGTGCAGGACCGCCAGATCGGAGTCGGGATCAACCGCGACCACCCCGGCGCGGCGGATCATCTTGCCCTCGAACTCCACCGTCACCCCCGCCGACCGGTCGGCGCCATCGACGACGTGGTAGTCGGTGAGCACGTCGCCGGCACGATCGACGAGGAATCCCGAGCCCGTGGAGGTGTCGCTCTCGTCGGCGTGGAACATGTTGAACGGGCTTGGCACCGGCGCCACCAGCTTGGCCCGTACATAAACGACCCCGGGAGCGTCGCTCTCGTAGATGTCGTGCGGAGTCAGGCCGGACTGGGCCACGCCCACCCCGGCGACGGGCTGAGAGGCCACCGGCGCCTCCTCGACGATCGTCTCCGTGTGCCCATGTCCGGTGGCGCCGACCGCCAGCAGCGCCGCGCCCACCGCCAACCCGCCGAGCACCGCCGAGAGGAAATTCGAGCGAGATCCGCGTGTCATCGACCTGAGTGTCGCCAGCCCTGCTTGAGCGAAGCTAAACCAGGCTGCCCGACAGCTCCCGGCAAGCAGCCTCGATGTCCGGGGCGCGCATCAGGGCCTCGCCGATCAGCACCGCGTCGACACCGGCGACGGCGAGATCCTCCAGGTCCGCGCGCGTGCGCAGGCCGGACTCGGCGACGATTGTCGTCCCCGCCGGCACGTCGGCCAGCAGTTGGTGGGTGCGGTTGACATCGACCTTGAGCGTCGTCAGGTCGCGGTTGTTGATCCCGATCACCTCGGCACGCAGGTCGGCGGCGATCGCCAGCTCGGCCGCGTCGTGGACCTCCACGAGCACGCCGAGGCCAAATCCCTGAGCCTGGCCGTAGAACGCGGCCAGCTGATCCGGCTCCAGGGCGGCCACGATCAGCAGGATCGCGTCGGCGCCGGCCGCCATCGACTCGACCACCTGGTAGGGGTCGACGACGAAGTCCTTGCGCAGGATCGGCAGCGACGCGGCGCCGCGCGCGCGGCGCAGGTCGTCCAGCGTGCCGCCGAACCCCACCTGTTCGGTGAGCACCGACAGCGCCGACGCCCCACCACGCTCGTAGGCGGCGACCACGTCCTCCAGCTCCAGGTCCTCGCGGATCGCGCCCGCCGACGGCGAGCGTCGCTTGTGCTCGGCGATCACCGAGAGCCCCGAACGAGTCAGGGCGGCGGCGAACGGTCGCGGCGGATCGGCGGCCGCGCGCTCGGCGGCGGCAGCCTGCACCTCGGCCAGCGGCCGCGCTGCGCGCCGGCCCTCCAGCTCGCCACGCGTACGCGCCACGATCCGGGAAAGCTCGTTCACGGGACGACCGTCGCGCCGGGGGCCAATCGCATGGTGGCGGCCACGAACCGCTCCAGCGCGGCGGCGGCCGCCCCGGAGTCGACCGCCGCCTGAGCGGCCGCGACTCCCTCGGCGAGGCCCGGCGCTCCGCCGGCGGCGTAGATCGCGGCGCCGCCGTTGAGCACCGCCACATCGCGCGCCGGGCCGGCCTCGCCGGCGAAGATCCGCCGGGTGATGTCCGCGTTATGGGCCGGGTCGCCACCGGGGATCGCCTCCGCCGGCGCCGTCATCAGTCCCAGCTGCTCGGGCGAGACCTCGTACTCGGAGATGGCACCGTCGCCGGTGACCTCGAATACGCGCGTGGGAGCGCAGATGCTCAGCTCGTCGAGGCCGTCCAGGCTCGAGACGAGCAGCGCATGCTCGGTGCCCAGCAGCGCCAGCGCTCCGGCCATCGTCTCCAGATAGGCAGCGTCCGAGACCCCGATCAGCTGCCGGGTGGCCCCGGCCGGATTGGTCAGCGGCCCCAGGAAGTTGAAGATCGTGCGCACGGCGAGCTCGCTGCGCACGGGGATCACGAAGCGGGTCGCCTGATGATGGGCGGGAGCGAACATGAAGCCGAAGCCGACCTCCTCGATGCAGCGGGCCACCGCGCCCGGACCGAGGTCGATACGGGCGCCGAGCGCCTCCAGCACGTCGGCCGAGCCCGACAGCCCGGTGGCCGAGCGGTTGCCGTGCTTGGCCACCGTGCAGCCGGCGCCGGCGGCGATCAGCGCCGCCGTGGTGGAGACGTTGAACGTGCGCCGCCCGCCGCCGGTGCCCGCGGTATCCAGCAGGTCGCGGCGCGCGACCGCGACGGACGTGGCCATCGCCCGCATCGTCCGCGCCAGGCCGGCCAGCTCCTGGACGGTCTCCCCCTTGGTCCGCAGCGCGATCAGGAAGGCGGCAATCTGGATCTCCGAGGCGTTGCCCCGCATGATCTCGCCCAGCACCGCGGCGGTCTGATCGGCGCTCAGGTCCTGCCTGGAGGCCAGCGCGTCGATCGAGCGGGTCAGGAGCTCGCCGTCGGCGCTCAAACCGCCTCCGCCAGGAAGTTGGCCAGCAACTCCCGGCCCTGCTCGGTGAGCACCGACTCGGGGTGGAACTGAACGCCTTCGGCGGGCAGTTCGCGATGGCGCACCGCCATCACGATGCCATCGGCGACCGCGCTGCGTTCCAGCACGTCGGGCAGTTCGGGCGAGGCGATCAGCGAGTGGTAGCGGCCCACCTGCAGCGAGGGGCGCAGGCCGCGGAAGATCGTGCGGCCGTCGTGCTCGATCGTCGTGGTCTTGCCGTGCACCGGCCGATGGGTGACCACCTTGCCGCCCCACGCCTGGACCAGCGCCTGGTGGCCGAGGCACACCCCCAGCGTGGGAATCCGGGCCTCCGGAAAGCGCCGCACCGCCTCCAGCGAGATGCCCGCCTCGTTGGGGGTGCACGGGCCAGGAGACACGATCACCCGGTCATAGCCGCGCACGAGCAGGTCGTCGATCGTCGCCCGATCGTTGCGCACCACCTCGATCTCGTGCGGCGGATCAGACAGCTCGCCCACGTACTGGACGAGGTTGTAGGTGAAGCTGTCGTAGTTGTCGAGGACGAGGACGCGCATCACGCCCACTCCGGCTGGGCAACCGCCAGCTCGATCGCCTGCATCACGGCCCGGGACTTGGCCACCGACTCCTCGAACTCGTTTGCCGGCTTGGCGTCGGCCACGGTCCCGCCCCCGGCCTGGACATGGGCGACGCCGTCCTTGACGACGACGGTTCGGATGTGGATGCAGGTATCCAGCTCGCCCGTGTAGCTGACCCAGCCGATGGCGCCGCCGTAGCCCCCGCGCTTGACCGGCTCCAGCTCGTCGATGATCTGCATCGCGCGGACCTTGGGCGCGCCCGAGAGCGTGCCGGCCGGCAGCACCGAGCGCAGCGCGTCCAGCGGCCCCACCCCGGGTCGGAGCTCGCCCGTGACGCTGGAGACGATGTGCATCACGTGGCTGTAGTTCTCGACGGCCATGAAGCTCTCCACCTGCACCGAGCCGTACTGGCAGACGCGGCCCAGGTCGTTGCGGCCGAGGTCGACGAGCATCACGTGCTCGGCGCGCTCCTTCTCGTCGGCCAGCAGCTCCTGCGCCATCCGCTGGTCCTCGTCGACGGTCGCGCCCCGCGGGCGGGTGCCCGCGATCGGACGGGTGGCCACCCTGCGGCCGGCCACGGTGATCAGCGGCTCGGGGCTGGCGCCGGCGATCTCGAAGTCGCCGAAGTCCAGGAAGTACATGTACGGGCTCGGGTTGACCGCTCGCAGGCCGCGGTAGATCGAGAACGCCTCGATCGGCACGGGCGCCGACCAGCGCTGGGAGGGCACCACCTGGAACGCGTCGCCGGCGTAGACGTACTCGATGATCCGGGCCACCATCGCCTCGAAGGTCTCCCGAGACATGTTGGATTGAAACTCGGGGGCGACGCGACCCTGGGCCGGCCGGTGCGGCGGACGCGGAACCGGGCCGTCCAGCCGCCAGCGCACCTCGGCGATCGTGTCGGCCGCGCGCGCGTAGGCCGACTCGATCTCGTCCTCGGCACCGACGTACACGTTGGCGATCACGGTGACGGTGTGCTTCAGGTGGTCGAAGACGACCAGCGCATCGGTCATCATCAGCGCCAGGTCCGGTACCCCGATCGGATCGGGGTTGGGCTCGCCGAGCGGCTCGACCGTTCGCACCAGGTCATAGGCGAATACGCCGACGGCTCCGCCGGCAAACGGCGGCAGGCCCTCCAGCGTGGGCACGCGGAAGCGGCCCAGCTCGGCAGCGGCGAGCTGGTAGGGGTCGCCGGGATCGCCCAGCGACCAGCGCAGCACGGTGCGGGGTCGCCAGCCGATGAACGAGTACCGGCCCACGCGTCCCTGGTCGGCCGATTCCAGGAGAAAGGAACCCCGCCCACCCACGTCGCGCAGCTTGAGGAAGGCCGAGACCGGCGTCTGGCAGTCGTCGATGAACGTCTGGTGAAGCGGGATCAGGTTGTGGTCGCGGGCCAGCTCACGCACCACCGCCAGGGAAGGCGAAGGCGCCGCGTGCGTCTCAGCGCTGGCGACGGCCATCCAGGACCCGCTCGGCGTCGGCCAGCGTCAGCTCCCGGCCGGTCAGGAGAACGGTCAGGTGGTAAAGAACGTCGGCGGCCTCCTCGGCCACGCGCTCGTCGGATTCCTCGCGCACGGCGCGCACCACCTCCTCGGCTTCCTCCTGGACCTTGGCGCCGGCCAGTGTCGGATCGTCGAGCAGCGTCGTCGTGTAGGAGCCTGCGGGGCGCTGCGCCGCGCGGGAGGCGATCGTGCGTTCCAAGCTTGGCAGCGTCTCGTAGGGCGCCCAGGACTCAAGGTCGCCCCGGTGAAAGCAGGTTCGCTCGCCGGTGTGGCAGGCCGGACCGGTCGGCTCCACCAGCGCCACCAGGGCGTCGCCGTCGCAGTCGTAGCGAATCGCTCTGACCGCCTGCGTGTTCCCCGAGGTGGCCCCCTTGTGCCACAGCTCCTGGCGGGAGCGGCTGTAGAAGTGGATCTCCCCCGTCTCACGGGTTCGGCGCAGCGCTTCGGCGTTCATGTAGGCCAGCGTCAGCACCTCGCCGGTGCGCCAGTCCTGGGCGATGCAGGGAACGAGGCCGCGCTCGTCGTACGCGATATCGGAGTCGTCCACCCCTCCGATTCTAGGGCCGGGCGGCCCGCGACCTAGACCGGCGAGCCGAGCGCGACGATCTCCGAGGGCGACCAGCCCTCCAGCAGAACACGGGTGTCCGCCGCGCTCAGCGCCTTGGAGAACAGATAGCCCTGGCCGAACTCGCAACCGAGCGAGCGCAGCCGGCGTAGCTGGTCGGGAGCCTCGATGCCCTCGGCGATCACGGGCAGTCCCAGCGAATGCGCCAGGGCGACCGTCGAGCGCACGATCACGTCGTTGCTCTCCTGCCCGTCGCAGGAGATCGTGGAGACGAAGCTGCGATCGATCTTGAGCGCGTCCACCGGGAAGCGGTGCAGAGCCGTCAGCGAGGAGTAGCCGGTCCCGAAGTCGTCCAGATGCAGGCCGACGCCCGAGCCGCACACCTCGGAGAAGACGTGTTGGGTGCGCTCGATCTCCTGCATCAGCGTGCTCTCGGTGATCTCGAGCTTGAGCGCCTGCGGCGGCAGCTCGGCCAGGTTGATCGCGGTGCGGACCTGCTCGGCGAGACCCGGGTCGTCGAGCTGGCGACCCGACAGGTTGACGCTCATGCAGACCTCGTCGGAGACGAGTCCCTCGGCTCGCCAGCCGGCCAGCGTCAACAGCGCCCGACGCAGCACCTGCTGGCCCAGCTCTCCGATCACGCCGGTCTCCTCGGCGATCGTGATGAACTCGGCGGGCGACACGTGCGGCCAGTCCGCGGGCCAGCGCGCCAGCGCCTCCAGGCCGCAGATGTTGCCGCTGGCGAGGTCGATGATCGGCTGGTAGTGGATCCCCAGCAGCGAGCATTCCACGACCTGGCGAAGCTCGGTCTCGCGGGCGAGCCGGTCGACCACCCGCCGGTGCATGCTCTCGTCGAACACCGCGCTGCGCGAGCGGCCGCGCCGCTTGGCGTCGTACATGGCGATGTCGGCGTTGCGCATCAGGTCGGCCGACCCCAGACCGGGCGAGCTCAGCGAGATGCCGATGCTGGCGCTCACGAACAGCTCGTTGCCGTCGATCTCGAACGCGTCGTCGAGCGAGTGCAGGATCCGGTCGGCGACGACGGTGGCATCCTCGGGCGCGACTACGTCCTCCAGCAGCACGGTGAACTCGTCGCCACCCATGCGGGCGACCGTGTCGCCGGGGCGCAGCGCGGCCGCCACCCGGCCGGCGAGCGCGATCAGCAGGTTGTCGCCGACCGCGTGACTGAGGCTGTCGTTGACCAGCTTGAAGCGGTCGATGTCCAAGAACAGCACCGCACAGCCGGTCTGCGGGTCGCGGATCGCCCGCTGCAGGATCTGGTTGACGCGGTCCATGAACAGCGTGCGGTTGGGAAGTCCCGTGAGCGTGTCGTGCAGCGCGTCGTGCTGCAGGCGCAGCTGCGCGATCCGCCGATCGGTGATGTCCGACAGCGAGCCGGCCATCCGCGTGGGCCGACCGTCGACCCCTCGGATCGCCAGCCCGCGGGTCATCACCCAGCGCCACGTGCCGTCGGCGTGGCGCATGCGGTGCTCGGACTGCAGGTGGGGGGTGCGACCGTCCAGATGGGCCTCGATCGCCCCGCGCAGCCGCAGCACGTCTCCGGAATGCACCAGGTGAAACCAGGTGGCGGGATCCTCGTCGGCAGAATCGACCCCGCCCGCCCGGCCCAGGATCGCCTGCCAGCGCGGCGAGAAGTAGATCCGTCCGGTCTCGAGATTCCAGTCCCAGATACCGTCGTTGGCGGCGCGTACCGCCAGGGAGTAGCGCTCCTCGGACAACACCCGTTCGCGGATTGCCTTCTGGTGGCTGATCGCATAGCGGATCGAGCGTTCCAGGATCTGCGGATCGAGCTTCTGCTTGACCAGATAGTCGGTCACGCCGAGCGCTGTGGCCTCCAGGTCCATCTCGTAGGTGGCCTCGCCGGTGAGCATGATCACCGGCGCATACGGACGTGTCGCGAAGCCGTCGCGGACCAGGTCCAGCCCGGTGTGCTCCCCCAGCCGGTAGTCGATCAGGTAGACGTCGTGGTTGCCCTCGCGGATCGCCTGCAGGCTCTCGCGGTACTGCGAGCGCCAGTCGACCGTGAACCGGACTCGCTCCTGGCGGGCGAGCATGTCCCGGGTGATCAGGTAATCGTCCTCATCGTCCTCGACGAGAAGCACACGCAAAGTGTCAAGCGGCGGCGTGCCCACTGGGGTCTCCGTTCGGGAGCTCGACGATCTCAAACCAGTACTGCGTCCATGTCCTCATCACATCGACCAGGCCACCGAACGTCACCGGCTTGGTGATGAACGAGCTGACGCCGAGGTCGTAGGTGCTCAGCACGTCGGCCTCGTCCTTTGAGGTGGTCAGCACCACGACCGGGATCCGCCGCAGCGACTCGTCGGCCTTGATCTCGGCGAGCGCCTCGCGCCCGTCCATCTTGGGCATGTTCAGATCCAGCAGGATGATTCCCGGACGGGGCGCCTCCTCGACGGTCCAGCGCCCTTCATGACGCAGGTAGTCCAGAAGGTCCTGTCCGTCCACCACGAACTTCATCTCGTTGGCCAGGCGGGCGTCCTGCAGAGCGTCGCGCGCCAGCTCGCGGTCCTCCTCGTCGTCGTCGGCGAGCAGGATCGTGAACGGTCGGGTGGGGACTTCAGACTGTGACATACGGCTCCCCGGAACCGGCCGGCGCGGACTCGACGTTCTCGGGCTGCGGCGAGTCCGAAACCGCCTCCGTGCGCTGCGTCTGCATGGTCACCGTGAAGGTCGAGCCCTCGTCCGGAACGCTGCGGGCCACGATCGTCCCACCGTGGCGCTCGGCGATCTTGCGGCACAGCGCCAGACCGATACCGGTGCCCGGGTAGGTCCCGCGCCCGTGCAGGCGCTCGAACACGCGGAAGATCCGCCGGCTGTACTGCGGGTCAAACCCGATCCCGTTGTCGCGCACCTCGATGGACACCCAGTCCGATTCGACCTTTGAGTCCACGTACACCTCGGGGGTGACGCCCTCGCGCCGGAACTTGACCGCGTTGGAGATCAGATTCTGCAGCAACTGACGCATCTGGGGCGCGTCGGCGCTGATCGTGGGCAGGCTCCCGACGCGGACGATCGCTCCCGTGCCGTTGATCTGCTCGGACAGATCCTCCAGCACGTCCTCGGTGACGCGCCGGAGGTCCACCGCGGCGAAGGGGCGTCCCTGGGTCGAGACCCGCGAGTAGCGCAACAGGTCCTCGATCAGCGTCTGCATCCGCTCCGCCGACGCATTGGCACGACGCAGGTAGTCCAGTCCGCGCTCGGACAGCGCGTCGGCCTCGGTCTCGGAGATTCGCTCGGTGAACGTCCGGACCTTGCGCAGAGGCTCCTGGAGGTCATGGGAGGCGATCGACGCGAACTGATCGAGCTCGGCGTTGGAGCGCACCAACTCCCTCGCCTGGCGCTCCAGCTCCTCGTTTGAGCGCTCCAGCGCGCGGTTGGAGTCGGCCAGCTCGACGTTGACCTCCTCGAGAGTCACCTTGGCATCGGCGAGCTCCACGTTGGCGCCGGTGAGTTGCTCGTTGGCCTCGCGAACGCGCTCGGCGTCGCTGATCGCGCGGCGCACGAGCAGCAGCGCGCCGATCGCCACCAAGCCGAAGGCGATGAAGATGAACCACGGCAGCCACTTCCGGATTCCCGAGACGCTGGCGAACAGCGCCCCTTCAGGAGCCGAGAGGAAGATCCGCCAGCTCGTGTTCGGCAACGTCACCTGGTCGTAGTACCGCCCCTGGACCACGCCCGACGGGGTCGTCAGGGCGTGCAGCTGGACCGGAGTGTGCAGTCTGTAGCCTGCGGGCCGAGCCGGATTGGTCGAGGCGATGAACACCCCGTTGCCGTCGACCACCGAGTTGTAGGCGCCCTTGACGCCCGGGATCTGGCGAAGGTCGCCGGACAGGAAGGGGCCGAGCGCCGAAGGCAGGATGCCGGACAGCAGATAGCGGGTACCAGAGGCGGTCCGCAGCGCGATGCCGAAGTTCAGGACGCCGGCCTTGCCGTAGGGCAGGACGTTGCCCAGCGCCCACGGACGGCCTTGGCGCAGCAGGCGCAGCGTCTCCGAGATGCGCAGGTCGCCGTCCGCCTGCGCCGTGAATCCGTGGGAATGCCCCACGACCTGGCCGGCCTTGTCCACGACGACGAGATAGGCGCTGGTGCGACGGTTCTTCTCCAGGAGGCGGCCCGACACGGTCGGCGTCCCGTACATGCGCGTGTCCTGGGCCAGGGTCGAGTTCGCCGACGTCTGGAACAGGCTGTCGAGCAGGGCCCCGGCCAGCACCGCGCGCTCGTGGACGCGGTTCTGGATGTCGTGGCGTGACTTGGACTGGTTGTCGGAGAGTTCGATCGCGAACACGGTCAACAGTCCCAGCACGAGCATCGCCCCCGCGATCAAGACGGCGATTCCCTCTCTGCGTTTCATGCCTGTTTCAACTCCCCGTGAACCTGCAGTTTTGGTCAATCCGACACTCGGCCCGACTGTTCAACCCTGACGTCCTGGTGAGGTTTTGCGCAGCTTGTTCGGCAAATGTCCTACCACAACCTCTATTCGATACCCAAACGGTCCAGCACGCGCTCGTCGCCCCGCCAGTGGCGGCGGACCCGCACCGACAGCTCGAGATGCACCTGGGAGCCCAGCTCGCGCTCGATCGTCCGCCGGGCGGCGACGCCGATCGACTTGATCATCCGGCCCCCGGCCCCGATCAGGATCCCCTTCTGGGATTCGGTCTCCGACAGCACGACGGCCTCGATCCGCACCAGATCGGGGCGCGGATACTGGATGTCCTCGACCTCGACCTCCACGGCGTGGGGCAGCTCCTCGCGGGTACGGGCCAGCACCTGCTCTCGGACCAGCTCGGCGAGGCGAACGGAGCGCTCCTGATCGGAGTGCTGGCCGGCGGAGAAGTACAGCGGGCCGGCGGGCAGCAGCGCGACCAGGTGCTCGATGAGGCGGGGCACGCCCGCGCCCGTGCGGGCTGACACGGGAAAGATCTCGTCGGCGACCTCCAGGCTCTCGGCGTCGGCCAGCGTGGCCGCGATCCGGGCCTTCTCGGCCCGGTCGACCTTGTTGACGGCGATCGACACCGGGATCGGGGTCTGACCCCCCACCCCCGCGCCACGCAGCAGCGCCGCGATGAACCGGTCCCCGGGTCCGATGCCCTGCTGAGCGTTGACGACCAGCAGGCAGCCGTCGGCGTCGGCCAGTTCACGCTCGACGCGGTGCTGCATGCGCTCGGTGAGCGCGTCACGGGGACGCTGCACGCCGGGCAGGTCGACGAGCACCAGCTGCCAATCGGGTCCGGTCGCCACTCCGCGGATCGCCCGCCTGGTGGTCTGGGGCTTGTCGGAGACGATCGCCACGTTCACGCCGACGATCGCGTTGGCCAGCGTGGACTTGCCCACGTTGGGTCGACCCGCCAGGGCGACGAAGCCCGAGCGGGTCAGGGAGGCGGCCTTTGCGGTCACGTGACCCACCGCATCAGTTCCGCCTGCAGTGCAAGCATCTCGCCGTGGTCGGTCTCGTGGTCCATGCCGGTCAGATGCAGAGCACCATGCACCACCGCCTCACGCAAGTCAACGGTGTGCTGCGGGACAGATGACGATGTCGCCCAGCTCGCGAGGGCCGGCGCTGGGAGCGTCCTCGTCAACTCCGAAGGACAGCACGTCGGTCGGCAGGTCGATCTGCCGGTACTCCCGGTTGAGCTCGCGGCTGCGTCCGGCATCGACGAACTCGATCGCCACGTGGCCCTCGTCGATACCCGCGGAGGACATCGCCAGCGCGCACAGCTCCTCCAGTTCGACCGCCGTCGGAGCGCTGTCGGTGGAGACCTCGATTCCGATCACCTCGACGTCGAGCATGACGCTCCCTAGGCGCGCTTACGGGGCCGCAGCTCGGGCGCCAGGCGTTGGGAGTGCTCGTCATAGGCGGCCACGATCCGCCGCACGAGCTTGTGGCGGACGACGTCCTCGTCGCCGAAGCGCACGAACTGCACGTCCTCCACGTGGTCAAGGACCTCGGCGACCGCCACCAGGCCGGACGCCTGTTCGCGCGGGAGGTCGATCTGGGTTATGTCCCCGGTGACCACCATCTTGGAGTTGAAGCCCAGACGGGTGAGGAACATCTTCATCTGCTCGGGACTGGTGTTCTGGGCCTCGTCGAGGATGATGAAGCTGTCGTTGAGCGTCCGGCCCCGCATGAAGGCCAGCGGCGCGACCTCGATCACTCCACGCTCCAGGTGCTGGGAGACGCGCTCAGGCTCGAGCATGTCGTGCAGCGCGTCGAACAGGGGCCGCAGGTAGGGATCGACCTTGGCCATCAGGTCTCCGGGGAGGAAGCCCAGCCGCTCGCCGGCCTCGACCGCCGGGCGCGTGAGGATGATCCGGTTGACCTCGCGCCGGCTCAGCGCCGCCGCCGCCAGCGCCACCGCCAGGAACGTCTTGCCCGTGCCGGCCGGCCCGATCCCGAACGTGATCGTGTTGTTGCGGATCGAGTCGACGTAGCGCTTCTGGTTCACGGTCTTGGGAGCGACCTTGGTGGCGCGATGGCGCCAGACGACGTCCTCCAGGATCTCCGACGGCGACTGGTGCTCGTCCAGCGCTCGGGTCACGGCCTCAACCGTCCCGGGAGCCACCTCGTGTCCCTGGCTGATGAGGTCCGACAGCTCCCGGACCACCGAGGCGCCGGCGTCGACCGCGTCGGTGTCGCCCTCCAGCGTGAGCACGTTGCCCCGCAGGAACACGTCACAGTCCAGGTGGGCGTCCAGCGTGCGCAGGATCGCGTCCTGACTGCCGGCCAGCTCGGCCGCGACGGCGTTATCCAGCTCGATGGTCTGCTTGGCCACTAGTGCTCGAATGCGATCGTATTCGCGAGGGCGGGCACTAAGCGCTCAGCGCCTCGCGCACGGCAGCCGACGCGCGCTTGCCGTCGGCCCGACCGCCGGAGGCGGCCATCACCGCTTTCATCACCTGGCCCATGTCGCGCGGGCTGGTGGCGCCGGTGTCGGCGATCGCCTTGCTGACGATCGTCTGAAGCTCTGAATCGTCGAGTTCGGCCGGCAGGTAGCCGGCGATCAGGGCAGCCTCCGATTCCTCCTGGTCGGCCAGCTCGGGCCGGCCGCCGTCGCGGAACTGGGCGGCCGCGTCGAGTCGGCGTTTGCGCTCGCGCCGCAGCACCGCCAGCTCGTCGCCGGCGCCCTCCTTGGTGTCCTTCTGAAGCTCGGACAGGACCAGGCGCAGCGCGCCCACACGCTGCTTCTCACCAGCCTTCATGGCGGTCTTCACGTCCGCTTGCAGCTGTTCGGTGACGCTCATTCGTACATCATCAGGATAGCCCCGCGGTCGGCTGCTTGGGGGCTGGCGCGCACGCGATCCCGTCGGCTTGCAGCTCCAGGCAGCGCACGTCGACCAGCTCCCCTCGGTCGCCGGCGCCAGGCGGCAGGTAGCAGCGCGTGTAGTCGGCCGTGTAGCCCGAGCACTGGGTATCGGCGACCTTGTCGATCAGCACCTGCTCGCCCCGTCCCAGCCGCGCGGAGCGATGCAGCCGCGAGCGGACCTCCGAGCGCGCTCGCAGCTCCTGCGAGCGCCGGCGCTTCTCCGCCGGCGGGACGCGGTCGCCGAGCTCCGCGGCGACGGTTCCCGGCCGCGGCGAATAGGGGAACACGTGCACGCGAGTGATGCCGGCCGCGTCGACCGCGTCCAGGGTACGCGTGAACGCGGCCTCGTCCTCGGTGGGAAAGCCGACGATCACGTCGGTCGTGATGTTCACGTCCGGCGCGGCGCCGCGCACGCGGTCGATGTGCGCCAGGTACTCGCCGGCGTCGTAGTGGCGGCCCATGTCGCGCAGCACGCCGTCGTCGCCGGACTGCATCGGCACGTGCAGGTGCCGGCAGACCTTGGGCTCCTGCACCAGCGCGCGCAGCAGTGAGTCCGAGACGTGGATGACCTCGACGCTGGACAGCCGTACCCGCTGCACGCCCGGCACCCTCGCGACCTCCATCATCAGCTCGCCCAGCTCCAGGCCGCGCTCGGGATCACGGTAGTCGCCGACGCTGATCCCCGTCATCACCATCTCGGGCTGTCCGTCGCGCGCGCGCCGGGCCGCTTCGGAGAGGATCGCGCTCGACGGACGCGAGCGGGCTCCGCCGCGCACCGTGGGGATGATGCAGTACGCGCAGTGGCAATCGCAGCCGTCCTGGACCTTGACGAAGCCCCGGGTGCGGGTGGGGAGCCCCTGGCTGCCCGGCGATCGTGCCAGGACGTCGTGCTCCAAGTCGGCGCACGCCTGTCCGGCGATCGCTGCGGCCACGTCGTCGGCGGTGCCCACGAACGGCGTCACGCGGGCGTCGATCTCGGCGAACTGACCCGCGTTGAGGTTGACCGCGCAGCCGGCGACGCGGACCTGCGCGGCGGTCTTCAGCGAGCGCCGCACGGACTGGCGCGACTTGGCCTCCGCTTCGGACGTGATGCAGCAGGTGTTGATCACGTGCAGGTCGGCTTCGGCCTCCGGCGCCTCGGTGTGACCCGCGGCCAGCAGCGCCTGGCGGGCGAGCATCGCATCCGCCTGAGAGACCTTGCAGCCGAGGAACTTGACCGCGAATCGGGTCACGCGCCGAGACACGGTAGCGCGTGACCCGACGAACGAGGCCACGCGCCCAGGCGCTGGAGCGCGGGCGCGTGGAACCTCGTCCGGGCCTCAGCTGCGAGAGCCGCTCGCGACCGGTCGACGTTCGTACGCCTCGATCGTCAGATCGCGCCGCGGTGTCCTCGGGACAGCACGCGTAGAGAGGAGAGAGAGCTCTTGCGGATGTCCGGCCCGAGGCTTGGGCCGTGGCGCCACCACGTCGAGGAGCAGGCCACCGATCGTCACGCCGATTGCGAGTGGGTTTGGCAACTGTCACCTCCTTCAGTCAGGTTCCTGGATCACAAGCGACGCGTTGAAGGATCGATCGGCAGGGGCCTCCCGCCATCGGCCCCATGTCCAGGATTGCGTGGGGAGGCGTTGTCCACGCGGTCCGCGCTCAGCGCGAGGGCCGTCCACTCGCCGTGGTCAGACCGGTGAGTCACCGCCCGGCCGCGCTGCGCGAACGCGGTGGCCACGCGGTCGGCCTCGGCGGTCAGGATCCCGCTGAGGATCAGCCGCGAGGGCAACGGGTCCTGGTGGGCCGCCCAGGCAACGAGCGGCCCGGCGAGCACGTTGGCCGCCACGAGGTCGGCGTCGGGGACCGGCTGCCGGCGCATGTCGAACAGCCGGGCGTCAAGCGTGACGTCGTTGCGCCGAGCGTTCTCCTCGGTCGCGGCGACGGCCGCCGGGTCGTAGTCCAGGGCGATGACCGGATCGCGGCCGAGCTTGGCGGCGACGATCGCCAGCACGCCTGACCCACAGCCGACATCGACGAACGAACCCGCCTCGGTCCCCAGTTCGAGCATCAGTTCCAGGCACAGCCGCGTGGTGGCGTGGGCCCCGGTCCCAAACGCCTGACCGGGATCGATGACGACATCGAGGACGGAGTCGCCCGGGGGCTCCCACGGCGGGCGCACGGTCAGGCGGTCGCCGAGCACGAGCGGCCGGTGGAATTCCCGCCAGCGCTCAGACCAGTCATCGGCGATCTCCTCGGTGCGCACGTCGACCAGCGCCCCGCCGGCGGCGGCCCGGAGATCGGGCAGCTCGGGGAGCTCACCGGGCGCGCCGTAGACCGCGTACTCCACGATCTCGGTTCCGATCGCGACCTCCTCCACCCCGCTGGGCGCCAGCTCCAGGAGCTCGGCCAGCACCAGCTCGGCCTCCCGGCGGTGAACCCGGACGGCGAGCCGGATCATGAGGGCGCGCGGCTAGCCGCCGAAGGCGCGCCTGAGCTTGCCCAGCACACCCTCGTCGGTGCGCAGGTTGTGCTCGGTGAGGCTGTCGGATAGCCGCTCCAGCAGCTCACGCTGTTCGCGCTTGAGGTGGCGAGGGACGACGACGTTGACGACCACCCGCAGATCGCCGCGGCGGTGACCCCGCAGTCCCGGGCATCCCCTGACCTCTGATCGTCAGCGTCTCGTTGGGCTGGGTCCCGGCGGGGATCTCGAGCTCGGTCTCGCCCTCGATCGTCGGTACCTGCACGGTCGTGCCCAGCGCCGCCACGGGGGCCGCCACGTCGACGACCGTCACCAGGTCGTCCTGGCTGCGTACGAAGCGGGGATCCTCGCGTACCCGGATCTGCACGTACAGGTCGCCGGGCGGTCCGCCGTGGTCGCCGGCATGGCCGCGCCCGGTGATCCGGATCCGCTGGCCGTCGTCGATCCCGGCGGGCACGTCGACCGAAACCTTGACGCGCTGCACCTTGCGCCCGCGGCCGCCGCACTCGTGGCACGGGTCCTGGGCGACCCTGCCGTCGCCGCCGCACTGATCGCAGGCGGTGGCCCGCACGACCTGGCCGAACGGGGTGCGCGAGACGGCGCGCAGCTGGCCGGTTCCGCCGCATTTGGGGCAGGTCTCGATCGGGGTGCCGGGCTCGGCACCGTTGCCGCGGCAGTGCTCGCAGCGGGTCACCGCGTCGTAGCCGACCTCCACCGCGGCGCCCGCGGCCGCCTGCTGCAATGTGATCTCCGCGCCCACGGAGACATCGCCGCCCTGAGCGGCTCCGCCGGCCGCGCCGCCGCCGCCGCCGAAGATGTTGCCGAAGCCGCCACCGGCGCCTCCGCCGAAGAACGCGTCGAAGATGTCTGCCACCGATCCGAAGCCCTCGAAGTTGGGCGCGTAGCCGCCGGTGCGCAGGCCCTCGTGGCCATAGCGGTCATAGGTGGCGCGCCGGTCGGAGTCCGACAGCACCTCGTAGGCCTCGGCGGCCTCCTTGAACTTGCTCTCGGCGTCGGGATCGTGGCGGTTGACGTCGGGGTGGAGCTCGCGGGCGAGCTTGCGAAACGCCTTCTTGATGTCGGCGTCGGGGGCGTCTCGGGAGACACCGAGCACCTCGTAGTAGTCGCGGGGCATCTGCGAGGCGCTCATCGTCAGCGCTCGTCGTAGATGTCGACCACGAACGTCGAGAGCTGTGCCGCGGCCTCACGGACGGCACGGATCGCGCCGCCGTAGTTCATCCGCAGGGGCCCGATCACCGACACCGCGCCGAGCGCACGCTGGGGCAGTCCGTAGCCGGCGGCCACCAGGGCCAGCGAGCGCAGGGCGGGCAGCTCGTTCTCGGTACCGATCCGCACGGCGACGGTACGGGTAGCGGCCAGCGCCGAGCGCAGCGCGTCCAGCAGCGTCACCCGGCGCTCCAGCGTCTCCATCAGCAGGTTCAGCCCTGACAGGTCGCCGCCGCGCTCGATCGTCAGCAGGTGCGCGGTCCCGTCGACATACAGGGTCTCCTGGGCCGACTCCTCCAGCTCGGTGAACACCGGCGCCAGCGCATCCAGGAACTCCAGCTCGGTTGGGCTGAGGGATGGATCGGAGAGGCGGCTGTGGAGCATCCGCGCGCCCAGTCCGAGCCCCACCAGACGCTCGTTGAGGTAGCTGGCCGCCCAGTCCGACAGGCCGGTGTCGACCGGTCTGGGAAATGTGAAGAGGCGCTTGGAGACGCCGCCCGTGGAGGTGATCACGACCACCATCAGCACCTGGGGCTGCAGCGCCAGCACCTCGACGTGACGGATCGTGGAGGTCTCGATCGGCGGCGCGGAGACGATCGCCAGCAGGTTGGTCACCTGCGACAGGGTCTCGGTGGTGACGCGCATCGCCTCGTCGAGCTCACGGCGGACCAGCGACAGCGACAGGCCCGGGCCCGACTGCTGGGCGGGCAGCAGGCGGTCCACGAAGTACCGGTAGCCGGCCTCGGTGGGGACCCGGCCGGCGGAGGTGTGGGGATGGGCCAGGAGCCCCAGCTCCTCGAGGTTGGCCAGCTCGTGGCGAATCGTCGACGGTCCCCATTCGAACTCGGCGCTGAGCGCCTTGGAGCCCACGGGCGACCCCTCGTCGAGGTACTCCTCGACGAGCCGGCGCAGCACGAGCTCCTGTCGGTCGGTCAGCATCGCGATCGGATTTTAGTTCGTGCCCGGCGGGCGACCGGCTCAGTCCAGCCGAATCTCCGCCTCGCCGTTGCGGATGATCCGCTTTCCGTTCTGCTTGGCCACGGATTCGACGATCGCGGTGGCGCCGTCGATCCGCCGGACTTCCCCCTCCACGGTGATCTCCTGCTCGAGCCTCCCCATTCCGCGAAACTCGACCGACAGCCGGGCCAGCCTGTCCGGTCCGCCCAGCCCCTCCGTATGGGCGCGCGCCACCTGCGCCATCGTCCACAGGCCATGCAGGATGCGGCCGGGCAGGCCGACCTGGAGGGCGAACTCCTCATCGATGTGGATCGGGTTGAAGTCCCCGCTGGCGCCCGCATAGCGGACGGTGACGTAGCGGTCGGGCGTGACCTGAAGCTCGATCTGATCCCCCACGTTCATGCGCGCACGATATTCGTCCAGGTGCCGGTGACGACGGTCTCGCCCCGCTGGTTGACCGACTCGGTCTCGAACACATAAAAGCCCATCGGACCGCGCTCGGACACGTCCTTGACCGTCGTCGTGGTGGTGATCTCGTCGCCCGCGACGACGAGCGGCCCCCAGCGGAACTCCTGACCGCCGTGGACCATGTGGGCGAAGTCGATCCCCACCTCGGGATCGAACAGCGCCGGAGTCATCGCCCGGCCGGCGAACACCACGGCGAACATCGGCGGCGCCACCACGTCGGCGTATCCCGCCTCGCGGGCGGCCCGCACGTCCAGGTGGAGCGGGTTGCGCTCGCCGACGGCATGCGCGTACTCGATCACCTTCTCGCGCCCGACCGCATACGTGGCCGGCGGATAGACCTTGCCGATCGCGTCGGTCTTGACGGCCATCAGATGATCACCGGGACCGCGCCGCCGTCCACCGACCAGGCCGCCCCGACAACGTTGGAGGCCGCCTCCGAGCACAGGAACACGATCACGGCGGCGATCTCGTCGGGCGCGGCGAGCCGGCGGAGGGGCACTCCCGCGGCGGCGGACTCCAGCACGTCGTCTCGCGTGCCTCCCCGCGGCCTGCACCGTCTGGTCCACCAGACCTCCGGGGGCCAGCCACAGGTCGCCGGCCACCGGTCCGGGCGTGACGGCGTTGATCAGCACCCCCCGGCTCGCGTAGGCGTCAGCGTAGGCCCGTGACAGCGACAGCTCGGCGGCCTTGGTCACCGAGTAGGCGACGTTTCGCTGCCCGGGGCGCTTGCCCGAGGACGAGCTGACGTTGACCACCCGCCCCCAGCCGGCGTGCACCATCGCCGGCAGCGCGGCCCGCATCAGCCTCATGGGCGCCATCACGTTGACCTCCCACTGGGCCTGCCACTCCGTATCGTCGAGCTCCTCGATCGCCGTGACCGTTGTCATCCCGGCCGCGTTCACGATCACCTCGGCGTCGCCGCCGAATCGCTCGTGGCACTGCGCGACCGCCCGCTCGCCGGCATCGGGAGCGGTCACGTCGAGCGCCAGATGCTGCACCCGGTCGCCGGCATCCAGCTCACCGGTGGCCACTCGGAGCCTGTCCTCCGAGCGCGCGACCAGCAGCACGCGGGCGCCCTCGTCGCGCAGACGGGCCGCCACGGCCACGCCGATGTCCCCCGAGCCGCCGGTGATGATGCAGGCGCGGTCGCGCAGGCCGAGGTCCATGCGCGCGATTCTCCCATGCGCCAACGGGCCGATGCCCCCACGCGGTACCGTCCCTCCGTGAGCATCGTCTCGCTCGCCGCCGCCCTTGCGCCCGTGCACCAGCGCTATCTGCTGGAGGCACGCCAGATGCAGGCCCTGTCGTTCGCGGTGCACATCCCGCTGGTGGCCTTCGGGATCGCGTTTCCCGCGATGGTGATGTTCGTCGAGTGGCTGCACCTGCGCACCGGCGACCCGCTGTACCGGACGCTGGCCCGTCGCTGGAGCCGGGTCGTGCTGGCGCTGTTCGCCGTGGGGGTCATCACCGGCACGATCCTCAGCTTCGAGATGGGGCTGCTGTGGCCGAACTTCACGGCGACGTTCGGCGGCGTGTTCGGGTTGGGGTTCGCGGTCGAGGGGTTCTCGTTCTTCCTGGAGGCGATCTTCATCGGGATCTACGCCTACGGCTGGGACCGCATGTCACCGCGAGCGCACTTTCTCAGCGGCGTCCCGATCGTGATCACCGGGTTCACCGGATCGCTGATGGTGATCTCGGTCAACGCCTGGATGAACCACCCCAGCGGCTTTCACCTCGTGGGCGGCAAGGTGGTCGACGTCAACCCGCTCAAGGCGCTGTTCGGCAACCCGTACCTGTGGTCGGAACTGCTGCACATGTACATCGCCGGCTACATGGTGGCCGGCTTTCTGATCGCCGGTTGCTACGCCTTCGGGCGCCTGCGCGGTCGCTGGGGGCGCTACGAGCGCGTGGCGCTCACGATCCCGCTGACGATCGCCTGTCTGGCCGCGCCGGTGCAGGTGCTGGTCGGCGACTGGATCGCGCGCGACGTGGCCATCTCCCAGCCGGTCAAGCTGGCGGCGATCGAGGGCCTCTACAAGACCACCCGGGGCGCACCCGAGCACGTGCTGGGCTGGTACACCGATCACCAGGTCAAGTACGGGATCGAGATCCCGCACCTGCTCTCGCTGCTGGCCTTCCACAGCTGGGACGCACGGATCCAGGGCCTCGAGACCGTGCCGGCCGCGCAGCGACCGCCGGTCAACGTGGTCCGGCTGTCGTTTCAGACGATGGTGGGGATCGGCACCCTGCTGGCGCTGCTGGGAATCGTCTACCTCGTCGTCCGCGTGAGGCGACGACGGATGCCCGAATCGGCGTGGTTCTATCGCGCGGTGGTCCTCGCCGGGCCGGCGGCCACGGTGGCGCTGATCGCCGGCTGGGTGACCACCGAGGTCGGCCGTCAGCCGTGGGTCGTCTACCGGGTGATGCCCACCGCCGACGCCGTCACCGGCGCGGGCGGGATCCCCGTGGGCTACGGCACGCTGGTGGTCACCTACGTAGCGGTGGCCTGCGGCGTGGCGTGGATCCTGCGCCGCCTGGCGCAGCTGCCGATGGGCCCGCTCAGCGGGGACGAGCCGGCGCCTCCGACCGCCGCCGAGGCGGCGTAGCGCGATGCTCGCAGACGCTGCCGCTCGTGTTCGTGCTCGCCGGGGTGGCCCTCTACACGGTGCTGGCCGGGGCGGACTTCGGCGCGGGCATCTGGCACCTGCTGGCCGGCCGGGGCGAGCGCGCCGAAGCGATCCGCGAGCACGCGCACCACTCGATGGGACCGGTGTGGGAGGCCAACCACGTGTGGCTGATCTTCGTGCTGACCGTCACCTGGACCGCGTATCCGACGTTCCTGGGCTCGGTCGCCTCCACGCTGGCGGTGCCGCTGTTCATCGCCGGGCTGGGGATCATCCTGCGCGGCGCCAGCTACGCGCTGCGCTCCGGGGCCCGTGACCGGCGCGAGCTGACCAGGATCGACGGCGCCTTCGCGGTGGCCTCGCTGATCACTCCGTTCGCGCTGGGCGCCGCCGCGGGCGCGATCGCCGCGGAGCGCGTGCCGCTGGGCAACGCCGCCGGCCACCTGTTCTCCAGCTGGCTCAACGCGGTCTCGATCCTGGTCGGCGCACTCGCGGTGGTCTTCTCCGCCTACCTGGCGGCCGTCTACCTGGCCGCCGACGCCGTGCGCGCCGATGAGCCGGAGGTGGCCGAGGCGTTCCGCGCTCGGGCGCTGGGCGCGGGCGCCGTGGCGGGCGCGCTGGCGGTGGCCGGGCTGTTGGTCGTCCACGCCGACGCTCACTCGCTGTACACGGGCCTGCTGCACGGCGCGGGACTGGCAGCGCTGCTCGCCTCGCTGGTGGCCGGTGCCGGCACGATGGCGCTCGTCTGGCGCCGTCACTTCGAGGCGGCGCGCTACGGAGCGGCGCTGGCCGTCGCGACGGTCATCGCCGGCTGGGCGTTCGCGCGCTATCCGACACTGCTCCCGGGGCTCACGGTGCACGGCGCGGCGGCATCGCACGACACGCTGGTGACGCTCGTGGTGGCCGTGCTGGCCGGCGGGGCGATTCTGTTTCCCTCCCTGGCGCTGCTGTTCTCGCTGACCCTGCGCGGGCAGCTGCACCCGTCCGACACCGACAGCGCCGCGGCGCCCGGAGCCCGCCCGGCCGGTCCCTTCGCGCCGCGGCTGGACACGCGCCTGGCGGTGGCGCTGCTGATCGCCGGGGTCGGTTTTCTCAACGCGGCCGACGCCTCGTGGGCGCACGCCATCGGCGTGGTCAGCCTGTTCGCGTTCGTGATCGTGGGCTTTGCGGCGATCGTGAGGCCCGCCCTGGCCGACGAACCCTGACCGGTGCCCCGCAGTCACCGCGCTACGCCGAGGTGCTGACGCCCTTTGGCTCCCATCCGATCGCCGGGCCGACGTGCCGGGCGATCGTCGCCAGCAGCTGGGCGTTGTAGTCGACGCCGAGCTGGTTGGGCACGGTGAGCAGGATGGTGTCGGCCTCGCGGACGGCGGCATCGCGGCTGAGCTCCTCGGCGATCACATCGGGCTCGCCGGTGTAGCTGCGCCCGAAGCGGGCGACGACGCCCTCCAGATAACCGAGCTGGTCCTGGCTGCCAGCGCGACCGCCGAAGTAGGCGCGGTCGAGATCGGAGACGATCGGGAGCACGCTGCGGCTGACCGACACCCGCGGCTCGCGTTCCCAGCCGGCCTCCGCCCACGCCGAACGGAAGATCGTTATCTGCTCGGCCTGCAGCTCGTCGAACGGCACGCCGGTGTCCTCGGTGAGCAGCGTCGAGCTCATCAGGTTCATGCCCTGCTCGCCCGTCCACGCCGCGGTTGCGCGGGTGCCCGATCCCCACCAGATTCGATCGGCCAGCCCCGGCGACTGGGGCTGGATCGGGAGATGTCCGTCGGAGCCGGTCATCTGCGGGTCGGCTGAAGCGACGCCCGCGCCGGCGATCGCCGCCCGGAACAGCGCCGCGTGCGAGCGCGCCATGTCGCCGTCGCTATGACCGTCGGGAGGCCGGTAGCCGAACGACTCATAGCCACGCAGCGCCGGCTCCGGAGAGCCGCGGCTGATCCCCAGCTGCAGCCGCCCGCCACTGATCAGGTCCGCGGCAGCGGCCTCCTCGGCCATGTACAACGGGTTCTCGTAGCGCATGTCGATCACGGCGGTGCCGATCTCGATCCGGCTCGTCCGGGCGCCGATCGCGGCCAGCAACGGGAACGGAGAGGCCAGCTGGGGCGCGAAGTGGTGGACTCGCAGGTACGCGCCGTCGATCCCGATCTCCTCGGCCGCCACGGCCAGTTCGATCGTCTGGCGCAGGGCGTCGGCGGCGGTCGGCGTCTGCGAGCCGCGCGCCGCCTGCCAGTGACCGAAGGAGAGAAAGCCCAGGCGCTTCATGCCCTGATCGTAGATAGGCCGCGGCGGTTGCTCGTCACAATCAAGGGATGTCTGACGACTTTGAGAGCCCGGGCCAGACGGCGTTCCTGTTCGACCTCGACGGGACGCTGATCGACAGCGTCTACCAGCACGTGCTGGCGTGGAGCGAGGCGCTGCAGGAGGTTGGTCTGAGCCTGTCGGTGTGGAAGATCCATCGCCGGATCGGGATGAGCGGCGGTCTGTTCGTCAACGCCCTGGCCCGGGAGCTGGGCGACCAGCTGGACGCCGAGACGCTGGCCCGCCTGCCCGGGCTGCACGCCGATGCCTACATCCGCCACTACGAGACGGTCCGCCCCCTGCCGGGCGCGGTCGAGCTCCTGCGGACGCTGACCGAGCACGAGGTTCCGTGGGCGATCGCCACGAGCGGCGTGCAACGCTACGCCGCATTGTCCCTCCGGCTGCTGGAGCTGCCCGACGACACGCCGATGGTCACGCGCGATCAGGTGCGTCACGCCAAGCCCGACCCCGACCTGTTCCTGACCGCCGCTCGCCGGATCGGCGCCGACATCCGCAACAGCCTGGTCGTCGGCGACAGCGTCTGGGACCTGCTGGCCGCCCAGCGCGCGCGGGCCCTGGGCATCGGGGTGCTGTCGGGCGGCTACGGGCGCGAGGAGCTGTTCTACTCGGGCGCGTTTCGCGTCTACGAGGACCCCGCCGACCTGCTCGCCCACCTCGATGAGGTCGGAGTGCGCCGGCGGCTATGACCGCGCCGTTTGCTCCGGATGCCAAGCGGCGCTAGCCTGGTGGGCATGGCCAGGCGCGGCAGCTACAGAGCCTCGGATGAGGACCGGGATCGGGTCGTCGAGCGCCTGCGCAAGGCCGCCACGGAGGGGCGGATCGCCGCCGAGGAACTGGAGCATCGCGTCACTTCGGCACTCAAGGCGCGCACCTATGACGAGCTGGACTCGACCGTCGCCGACCTGCCGGCTCCCCGGTCGGGCCGCGGCCGCGAGGCGCAGCGCAGGTCGGTCCCCCAAGCGGTCATGAGCACCGTCGCCCACAACCCGATGCTGCTGCTGTTCGCGATCCCCGTGGTGGCCGTGACCGCCGCAATGGTGCTGGCCGCCACCGTCATGTGGGCGGTGCTGATGGTCGTCGTGCTCGTACTCGGCGGACGCCCGCGGGTAGGCCCGCCGCCGTGGATCTACGCCCGGCGCCAGGCCGTGCGGCAGGTTCGCCGCCGTACCGGCTACTGGGCCTGAGCGGCCCCGCGCCGCACTCGCCAGACGACGCCGACCATGTCGAAGGCGGCGCCGTTGACGGTCCGGCGGTGCAGGTAGCGCTCGCGCGCCATCTCGGTCGCCTCGGCACCCAAGCGCTCGCGCCACAACGCGGCGGTGACCACGTCGTCGACCCCGTGGTTGGGGTCGTGCATGTAAGCGACGAGCGCGTCGTCGGCCAGCGTCTGGACCGCCGCCAGAAAGGCGTCCGTCGGCACCTGGCTGGGGCCCTCGCCGACTGGAGCCACGCACGCCAGGGCATTGGCCTCCAGCGCCCGCAGGCCGGCGGCCTGCTCGGCGCTCAGCGACAGCAGATCCAGCGTGAGGTACTCGCCATACAGGGCCGGCCGGTCGCGCAGCGCCGCCGTCGCGGGCGGCGGGCACGATGTCGGTCCCATACAAACCCCGCCCACCCAGGCCCTCGGCGGCCAGCGCCTCACCGGAGACTCCATTCCCGGCCGCCACGTCGATCACGCGCACGCCGCCTCTCGCCCATCCGACGCTGTCGACGGCCTCCGCCAGCAGCGACGCGATCTTGGCCGGCGAGGCGCAGCCCAGGCGCTCCTGCACGATCTGCTCGTAGACGCCCGGCAGCGAGTACAGGCGCTCGTACTCGTGCAGACGCAGCTCCTCCACGCGCCCATCGTCGTGGTGGACGCGGATCAGCTCCTGGCCGATCTCCGGGTCGTCCTGCTCGATCAGCTCGGCGCGCAGGGCCACTAGCGGGCGTCACCGAGCTCGAGGACGGCGAGGAACGCCTCCTGGGGCACCTCGATGCGTCCCACCTGCTTCATCCGCTGCTTGCCCTTCTTCTGGGCCTCGAGCAGCTTGCGCTTGCGGCTGATGTCGCCGCCGTAGCACTTGGCGATCACGTCCTTGCGGTAGGCCTTGATCGTCTCGCGGGCCACGATCCGCGATCCGATCGCCGCCTGGATCGGGACGTCGTACTGCTGGCGGGGGATCTTCGCGCGCAGCTTCTCGGTCAGCGTTCGCCCCGCGCTCTGCGCCTTGGAGCGATGCACGAGCATCGACAGCGCGTCGATCGGATCGCCGGCGAGCAGGATGTCCAGCTTGACCAGGTCGGAGTCGCGCAGGCCGATCAGGTCGTAGTCCAGTGACGCATAGCCGCGGGTGCGGGACTTCAGCTGGTCGAAGAAGTCGAGCACGATCTCGGCCAGCGGCAGGTCATAGGTGAGCTGCACGCGCTCGGCCGACAGGTAGTGCATGCCGGCGTGCTCGCCGCGGCGCTCCTGGCAGAGCTCCATGATCTGGCCGACGAACTCCTTGGGCGACAGAATCGAGGCGCGGATGAACGGCTCGCGGACGGACTCGACGCGCGCCGGGTCGGGGAAGTCGTTGGGGCTGTGCACCGGCATCACCGTACCGTCGGTGAGCGTGACCTCGTACTCGACGCTCGGCATCGTCGTCAGCAGCTCCAGGTCGTACTCGCGCTCGAGCCGCTCGCGGACGATGTCCATGTGCAGCAGGCCGAGGAAGCCGCAGCGAAACCCGAAGCCCAACGCCTCCGAGGTCTCGGGCTCCCAGCTGAGCGCCGCGTCGTTGAGGGTCAGCTTCTCCAGGGCGTCGCGCAGCTCCGGGTAGTCGTCGGACGCGATCGGGAACAGGCCGCAGAAGACCATCGGCTTGACCTCGCGATAGCCGGGCAGCGGGTCGGTGGCGCCGCTCGCCTTCGTCGTCAAGGTGTCGCCGACCCGCAGCACGCTCACGTCCTTGATGCCGGTGATGACATAACCCACCTCGCCGGCGGACAGCGCCTTCACCGGGGTCATCTGAGGCGTGAAGTAGCCGATGTCGTCGATCTCGGCCTCGGTGCCGGCCTGCATCGCGCGGATCGCCTCGCCCTTGGTGAACGTGCCGTCGACGACCCGGATGTAGGCGATCACGCCGCGGTACTGGTCGAACTCGGAATCGAAGATCAGAGCTCGCGGTGGCGCGTCCGGATCGCCTGAGGGCGGCGGGACGCGCGCGATCAGCTCGTCGAGGACCTCGGTGACCCCCTCCCCCGTCTTGGCGCTGATCCGCCGGACCGTGTCGGCCGGCTCGCCGAGCAGGTCGGCGACCTCGCCGGCCACGCGCTCGGGCTCGGCGCCCGGCAGGTCGACCTTGTTCAGGCACGGGATCAGCTCCAGGCCGGACTCGACCGCCAGGTAGGTGTTGGCGACCGTCTGGGCCTCGACGCCCTGGGAGGCGTCGACGACGAGCAGGGCGCCCTCACAGGCGGCCAGCGAGCGCGACACCTCATAGGTGAAGTCGACGTGGCCCGGGGTGTCGATCAGCTGCAGCTGGTAGGTCTCGCCGTCGTGCGCCGAGGTGTAGAAGACCCGGACCGCCTGGGCCTTGATCGTGATCCCGCGCTCGCGCTCCAGGTCCATCGAGTCCAGCACCTGGGCGCGCATCGACCGCGGGCCGATCGTGTGGGTGAGCTCGAGGATCCGATCGGCCAGCGTCGACTTGCCGTGGTCGATGTGGGCGATGATCGAGAAATTACGGATATGGGCCTGGTCTGCCACACCATGAAGGTTAGAAGCGCCCGGTGGCCTACCGCCGACGGTCGTGCGCGGCCGCGCGGTCTCGCTCCTCGTCGCGCACCCGGCTGGCGATGAACTCCGGCAGCAGCCCGAGCTCGGCGAGGGCGCCGCGGCCGGCGACGCCCATCGTCAGCACGCCACCGAAGATCGCCACGGCGTCGACCGACTTGCGGCCCTGCTTGTCCCAGTAGTCGTCCTGGAGGTCGAGCCACAGGGCGAACTCGTCGAGCGTCAGCGCCGACGCCACCCCGTAGCCGGTGGCGGTCACACGGGACGCCCACTCGGGCACGTTGTCGCCAATTCCGTAGCGGTAGGTCCACAGGTAGCCGATCCCCAGCAGGCCGAAGATCCCGAACGTGCTGTGGTGGATGTGGCGACCGCCGGCGCTGATGTTGCCGAACGGGCCGACGCCGGCGCGGATCGCATGGGTGATTCCGCGGGCGACGGCGAACGCGCTCGTGAACCCCACCGCGCTCAGGAACGCGCGTTCCTGCCGCGGCTGGGAGAAATGCCGCGCGTAGAAGCTCGGCCGCTCCATCGCCATCGAGCCTACCGGCCGCGCAGCCGGCCGAGGATCAGCGACTCGATCTGCCGCGCCTCGGGGATCCGCATCAACAGCACCAGCCGCGCGTACAGCACGCCCGCGGCCGTGAACGCGATCGCCATGGTGACGATCTGGGCGATGAGCGACGTGCCGAGAACCGCGTCCAGGCCCTTCCACACGCCGTACCCGAGCGCGGTCATGAACGCGGTGGCGACCAGGATGCGCACGGTGACCATGGAGGTCTGGGCCATCTCCAGGCGGCCGTTGAATCCGATCCGCAGCCGGCGCAGCTGCAACCACGTCATCACGACGTTCGCGACCACCGTGCCGATCACCGGGCCGGCGATGCCGAGCGGCTTGTACAGCGCCAGCGAGACGATGATGTCGACGACGACATTGACGGCGGCCAGCTTGGTGGGAATCCACGGTCGCTGCAGCGCGAAGAACGTGCGGCTGAGCAGCAGGTTGACGCCGGCGAAGGGCAGGCTGAAGGCAAACCAGAACAGCGCCCTGGCCACCAGGTGCGTCGAGAACGTGTGAAACGTGCCGTGCTGGTAGACGAGCCGGGTGATGGGGATCGCCAGCACCGCCAGCAGCGCCGCCGACGGGATCAGCAGCAGGTTGATCTGGCGAATGCCGTTGCCCAGCGTGCGACGCATGCCCGTGGGGTTGCGGGCGCTGGCCATCCGGCTGAGCGTGGGGAACAGCACCGTGGCCACGGCCACGCTGAAGATCCCCTGGGGCAACATGTAGATCCGGAACGCGTCGTTGATCGCGATCGGCACGTGTTCGGAGACGAGCGCACCCAGCCCGGCGTTGATGAAGATGTCCAGGTTGATGATCCCGATGCTCAGCGTCACCGGGAAGAACAGGATCAGGACCTGGCGCACCCGTGGATCGCGCCAGTCGAACGCGAAGGCCAGGCGGAAGTCGACCTTGCGCAGCGCCGCGGCGATCAGCAGGAACTGCACGACCGTCGCCACCAGCCACGCGATCGCGTAGGAGTAGACGGCATTCTGCCCGTGAAAGTGGGAGTGGAGGATCACCATCAGGACGACGATCACCACGTTCCACACGGCCGGAGCAAGCGCCGGAATCGAGAACTCGTCGTAGGACTGCAGGATCCCCACGAACAACCCGGTGAGGCTGAGCAGCAGCACGACCGGGAACAGCACCCGGGAGAGACCGACGGTCAGCGCGGTCTGCGCCGACGTGAAGTGCGTGCCGGTGAACAGCGGCATGACCAGGCCGGCGATCCCCATGTAGACGATCGTCAGCACGCCGAGGGCGAGCAGGATCAGCCAGAACAGCGACGCGGCGAGCCGGAACGCCTCCTTCTTCTTGCCCGCCTGCAGCAGCTCGGTGAAGATCGGCACGAACGCGGCTCCGAGTGCGGCCTGCGAGAACAGATTCGAGAACAGGTTCGGGATCTGCGAGGCGATCGTGAACGCCGACCCCGCGCCGCTGGTGGCGAAGAAGCTCGCCTGCACCACCTCGCGACCGAGGCCGGCGATCCGCGAGAGCGCGGTGGCGACGGCGAAGATGGCGGTGCTGAGCGCCAGCCTCCGACGCGGTGGCGGCGAGAGTGGCGGGGTGGGCGGGGGTCCGATTGGGGTCTCGGCGGACACGGAGGGCGCTATAGTACGCGCGGGCTCAGCGGTCACCCGCGGCCAATTTCGATATGGCCAACATCCATTCACAGAAGAAGCGGATCCTGCGCTCCGAGCGCGAGCGACTTGAGAACCGGCGCTACACGTCGGCGGTCAGGACGTATTTCCGCAGACTGGAGCGGGCGGTCTCCGAAGGTGAGACCGAGACCGCCGAAACCGAGCACCGCGCGCTCGTCAAGACGATCGACAAGGCCGTCAAGAATGGCGCGCTGCACCGCAACAATGGCGCGCGCAAGAAATCTCGCGCCGCCCGCCTGCGCCGCGGCGTCTAACGCTCGCAGGCCGGACTTCCTGGCACCGAACCCATCGGCTGATCGCTCTCTCACCGACCGCCGACCCCGACCGCGTCACCTTCGAGGTGGAGCGGCTGGCGGCGGCCGAGGACGGACGCATCGAGGTCTCCGGACGGTGGTTTGGCGTGCGCGGGCGCCGTTTCGTGCGTCCCACGCTTACGCTCACGCTGGGCGAAGGCGGTGCTGAGCGGCGCTGGCTGGCCGCCCTGGACCACAAGCCCTGGGCCGCGCAGGACGGTGAGCCGTGGATCGCCGTGTTCCCGGTCGACATCGAGCTGGCGAGCGCCTCGGCGATCGAGCTCTCGGTGGCGCCCGACATCGAGATAGCCCTGCGCCCGCCGGACGCATCCGGCGGCTCGGCCCCAGAGAGCGTGGTGGCCGCGCAGGCTCGCTCGCCCGTGGCCAAGCAGGACGCACGAGCGCGACGGCCCAGCGCCCGGGCGCAGGACCTCGAGCGCCTGACCACACGCCTGTCCTCCGCCGAGTCGGCGCTGGAGCGTGAGCGCGAGCGTCGCGCCACGGTCGACTCAGCGCTCGAGGAGCAGCGGGCCGAGAGCCGCAAGCTCAGCGCCGAGCTGGGACGTGCACGGGCCGAGCTGGATCTGGCACGGACCGTGCAGCGCGAGGCTGAGGCGACGGCGGCCGAGCTGGACGCCACCCGCCGCGAGCTGCGCGCCGTCGGAGAGCGCTACGAGCAGCTCGCCGAGGAGCACCGCCGCGTGACCGACGCCCACGCGGGCGTCGAATCCGAGCTGCGCGAGCGCTCCGGGGCGCTGGAGTCCGCCCGTGACGCCCTCGAGCAGGAGCGCGGGCGCAGCGAGACCCTGGCCCAGGAGCGGGCTCACGCCGCCCGGCAGTTGCGCAGCGCCCAGCTGCGGGCGGCGGCGCCGCCGGCGACCCAGGTCTCCGGGGCCGAGGACCAGGAGGAGTTCGACGATCCCGAGGCCGCGTACGTGGAGCCCCGGCGGCGCGAGCGGGCACCCGAACGTGAGTTATCTGAACGTGGTCACGAGCTGCGCACCCGGGCGATCGCATCCCAGCGGACCGAGCGCCCGCTGAACCCGGCGCTGCAGTCGCGTCCCAACTGGGCGTGGCGCGGACTGGCGCTGCTGGTGATCGTGGCCGTGGTGGTCGCCGTGTGGCTGGTGCTGCACTCCACGATCCTGCATTGATGGTCTCGGCTCAGCCGGCGATCCGCCCGATCGCCAGCAGTGCGGCGGTGTCCTCGGCGCCGCCCCTCGGGCCGCCGCCCCGTGAGGCAAGCTCCAGGTCGGCGATCTCGCAGGTTGTGAGACGCAACCGCTCGACGCCGGCGCGGCGGGCGTCGGCGATCAGGCGGTCGGCAGCTCGGGAGGGCATGCGCAGCCGGCGCTTGACCTGCGCCGGCGCCTCGCCGGCGTCCAGCGCGGCGGCCACGTCGTGGGCCTGGCGGACCCGTTGGGAGATCCAGTACAGCAGCCCGGGCAGGCGCTCGCCCTGCTCGCGCAGCTGCAGATAGGCACGGATCGCCGCCGCCCGGTCGCCGGCCACCAGCGCGTCGGCGACCGTCCACGCGCGACGCTCGGCCGAGGAGGCGGTCAGCGCGGCGATGTCCTCGGCGTCCAGCGTCGCCTCGCCCTCATCGGCTCCCAGCGCCAGCTTCTCCAGCTCGCGCAGCAGCCGCTGCTGGCGCTCGCCGACGTGGCCGATCAGCGCGCGCGCGGCGTCGGGCTCCAGCTGGATGCCCAGCTCGGCGGCGCGGGCGATCGTCCACTTGGGCAGCTCCCACGGCTTGAGACTGTTCTCGGCGCTGATGTCTCCGTCGACCTGCTTGACGGCGGCGTGGAGTCGGTCGGGCGCGCGGTTGCGGCTGTCCTCCCGCGCGAAGAACGCGACGGTCGTCTCCGGGGCGATGCCGGTGATGGCGGCCTCGAGCGCGTCCAGCTCCTTGTCCTTGAAGCGCTCGGCTCCCTCCACGATCACGAACCGCCGGCCGAGGGCGAGCGTCATCGCGTCCAGGGCGGCCGCCACCGCGTCGGGCGTGGCATCCTCGCCCTCCAGCAGCTCCAGCCCTTCGGCCCCGCTGAGCGACTCGGCCAGCGCCCGCAGGCGGGCGCGGCGCTCGGCGATCCGCCCGTGGTCATCTCCGTGGATCAGATAGGCGGACTTGAACGTGGGCGCCACTCGCGAGTCATTCTAGGAGCGTCGTGCGTCGCCCAGCGCCAACGCTCGCTGGACGGCCTGCGCCGGTGAGTCGGCCACCTCGACGCCCTCCAGATCCCACGTGTCCAGCCCCACCACCGGCAACCGGGCGACCAGGGCGAGCGCGATCTCCGACAGCGTTCCGTAGGCGCCCCCGATCGCCACCGCGGCGTCGGCGGCACGCACGATCAGCCCGTTGCGCAGCTCGCCCATTCCGGTGGGCAGAGCGATCGTCACCCACGGGTTGGCGGCGCGGCGATCCTCGCCCCGCAGGATCCCGACCACCGTCCCCCCGGCGCCCGCCGCCCCGCGGCTGGCGCCCGCCATCACGCCCGATCCCCCGCCCGTGATGACGATCGCGCCGGCCTGCGCCAGGCCGCGGCCCACCTCCTCGGCGACGCGCTCCTGCTCGGCGGTGGCGACGGAGGCGCCGATGACCGCCACGTACCCCGCGCCGGCGGTCACGAGCTACCTGACGACGACGTTGACCAGCTTGTCGGGCACCACGATCACCTTGACGACCTTGTGTCCGTTGAGGTGCGCCTGGACGCCGCGGCTGGCCATCGCGAGCCGCTCGAGCTCCTCGCGTGGGGAGCCGGTGGGCGCGATCACCCGGTCCCGGACCTTGCCGTTGACCTGGCAGACCAGCTCGAACGTCTCGGCGCTGAGCATGTCCGGGTCGGCGTCGGGCCACGGCTGCTCCCATACCCGTTCGCCGGTGAGCCGCTCGTAGACCTCGGACCCCAGGTGCGGCGCGAACGGGAACACCAGCGAGGCGGCGGTGGCCACCGCGAAGCGCCGCGCTTCGCGGTCGGCCTGCGGATGGCGGTAGACGTCGTTGATGAGCTCCATCACGGCGGAGATCGCGGTATTGAAGGCAAACCGTCCACGGATGTCGCCGGTCACCTTCTCGATCGCCCAGTTGGCCTTGCGCACGAGGATCAGCCCCTCGCCGTCGGGCTCCGGCGGCTGACCGGCGGGGCGGGGACCCTGAGTCTCGGCGGCCAGCTCGTCGCCGGCGCGCCACAGCCGGTTGAGGAAGCGGTGAACGCCCTCGACGCCGCTCTCAGACCACGCGGCATCCTGGTCGGGCGGTCCGATGAACAGCACGTAGCAGCGGGCCGCGTCGGCGCCGAAGCGCTCGACGATCTGGCTGGGAGCGACGACGTTGGCCTTCGAGCTGGACATCTTGTTGCCGTCGGCGCCGAGGATCATCCCCTGCGTGAACAGCTGCTCGAAGGGCTCCTGGGCGCTGAGCAGCTCCATGTCGTGCAGCGCCTTGACGAAGAAGCGCGCGTACAGCAGGTGCAGGATCGCGTGCTCGATGCCGCCGATATAGGTGTCGACCGGCATCCAGCTGTCGAGCACCCCTCGGTCCCAGGGCGCGTCGTCGTTGCGGGCGTCGCAGTAGCGCAGGAAATACCAGCTGGAGTCGACGAACGTGTCCATCGTGTCGGTTTCCCGTCGGCCGCGACCGCCGCACTTCGGGCACTTGGTGTTGACCCAGTCCTCGGCGGCGGCCAGCGGCGAGCGCCCGCGGGGCTGGTAGTCCTCGACCTCGGGCAGCCTGACGGGCAGGTCGTCCAACGGCACGGGCACGATCCCGCATTTCTCGCAGTACACGACCGGGATCGGACAGCCCCAATAGCGCTGGCGGGAGATCAGCCAGTCACGTAGGCGATAGTTGACCGAGGCGTGCCCCGCCCCCTCGCGGTCCAGCCACGCGACGATCGCGTCGCGCCCGGCGACCGCGTCCATGCCGGTGAATTCCCCTGAGTTGATCAGCCGCTCGTCGTCGGTGTGCGCGGTGAACGCGTGGGTGCCGACATCGGGATCGTCCTCGCCGGCGGGCGCGACCACGGGCCGGATCGGGAGCTCGAAGGCGGTGGCGAAGTCGTAGTCGCGTTGGTCGTGGGCGGGCACGCCCATCACAGCGCCGGTGCCGTACTCCATCAGCACGTAGTCGGCGACGTACATCGGGATCGCCTCGCCGTTGACCGGGTTGGTCACCGTGCGGCCCAGCGCCACCCCGGTCTTGGGCTTGTCGATGTCGCCACGGGCCTCGGCCGATTCGGTCAGCGCCCGATTGACGTACTCCTGGACCTGGTGCTCGTGCTCGGTGCCCGCCACCAGCCTGACCACGTCGGGGTGCTCGGGCGCCATCACGAAGAAGGTCGCTCCGAACAGGGTGTCGGGCCGGGTGGTGAAGACCGCGTAGTCCATGGGATGGGCGGGATCGACATCCTCGCAGCGGAACGTCACCTCGGCGCCCTCGCTGCGCCCGATCCAGTTGCGCTGCATGGCCTTGACGTTGTGGGGCCAGTCGATCCGGTCCAGGTCGTCCAGCAGCCGGTCGGCGTAGTCGGTGATGCGGAAGAACCACTGCTCCAGCTGGCGCAGCTCCACCTCGTGGCCGCAGCGCTCGCACCGGCCATCGATCACCTGCTCGTTGGCCAGCACCGTCTGGTCGTGGGGACACCATTTGACGGCCGCCTCCTTGCGATAGGCGAGTCCGCGCTCCAGCAGCCGGAGGAAGATCCACTGGGTCCAGCGGTAGTAGCTGGGCTGATGAGTGGCCAGCTCGCGCGACCAGTCGATCGAGATTCCCCAGCGGTGAAACCAGTGGCGATAGGCGGCGATCGACTTGTCGGTGGCCTCGCGGGGATGGACCCCCGTCTTGATCGCGTTGTTCTCGGCCGGCAGCCCGAACGCGTCGTAGCCCATCGGGTGCAGGACGCGCTGACCGGTACGGCGATGGAAGTGGGCGATCGCGTCGCCCAGCGCGTAGTTCTTCAGATGACCGACGTGCGGCTCACCGCTCGGGTAGGGCAGCATCTCCAGGACGTAGGCCTTCTCCCGTGCCGGACCGCGCTCAGGCCCCTCGCCGGGCTGGTTGGTGACCTCCCAGGTGCCCTCACGCTCCCACAGCTCCTGCCACTTGGGCTCGATCGAGGTTGGGTCATAGCGGCGCTCGGACATGTCTGCTGGGCTGAGGTTAGTCGTGGCCCTCACTTGGGGTCCTGCGACCGCCGCTGATCCAGGCTCAGGCGGCGAAGCGCTGCTCACCGCGCCGGCCGCGCCCGCGCCGCCGCTTGGCGTCCAGCAGCCGCTCGTCGGCTGCCTGCAGCAGCGCCATCGGCTCTCCTCCATCGGCTGGGAACAGGGCGATGCCGAGGCTGGCGTGGACCGCCTCCACGCCTGCGGTCACGTCGCCGACGGCCAGGTCGATGCGGCTGGCCAGCCGGTCGATGCCATGGGCGTCGGTCTCCGGGGCCAGCACGCAGAACTCGTCGCCCCCGAAGCGGGCGACCGTGTCCTGGCCGCGCATCGCCCGCTTCAGCGCCACCGCGACATCACGCAGCAGGTCGTCGCCGGCCGGGTGGCCGAAGCGGTCGTTGAGCGCCTTGAAGCCGTCGAGGTCGAGCATCACCAGCGCGAAGGTGCGCCGCCCCCGGCGATGGCGCTCAATCTCGTAGTCGGCGCGCACGAGCAGCGAGCGCCGGTTGGCGATCCGGGTGAGGGGATCGGTGAGCGCGAACCCCCGCAGTTCGTCGCTCTCGCGGACCAGCCGTTCGCGCATCACGATCAGCACGCCCGCGCTGGCCGCCACCACGCTCGCCACCAGCGCGGGCGAGGTGCCGCCGGTGGCCCCGGCTCGCGCCAGCGACGGCAGCAGCCCCGCCGCGAGGACCGCCGCGGCCGCGGTCAGAGCGCCGCGCGACGATTGGACGCAGGCACAGGCGAGCAGCGTCAGGGGCACCGAGAGCCACGGCCCGTCGGTCGGTCCGAAGAGCAGCGCCAGCAGGGCGGCCCCCACGCACACGGCGCCGACCCGCGCCAGCATCAACTCGGTCGGGTGACCGCGACCGCGGGTACCCCCTGGACGGACGGCGCTGCTCATGTCCGGAGTTTCGCCGCCGCCGCGGACGCTTCCGCGACCGCGGTCTTGCGCCTGCATGACTCCGGGGTGACTACCATGGCGCCGTGCCCGCGCAGAAGAGCAATGGCGAGACCCGGCGCGCAACCGGTAAGCCGTCCGCGGCCGACCGCGTGCAATCGATCCTGTCCGCCGCCGAGGCGGCGGCCGAGCAGATCCGCTCCGAGACCGAGGGCCGGGTCCGCGAGCGGATCGCGGAGGGCGACCGTGCCGCCGACTACCGCATCCAGGCTGCCGAGGAGGAGGCCGCGGAGATCCTGGAGTCCGCTCGCGCCGACGCCGAGCGGGTGCTCCGCGAAGCCAAGGCGCGTGACGAGCAGGCCAAGACCACGGCCACCAGCGAGGCGCTGACGATCGTCGCCCGCGCCCAGGAGAGCGCCGATGCGACGCTCGTCGAGGCCGAGGAGGCAGCCGCCAGCAGCCGCGAGGACGCCGAGCGCTACACCCGGGAGCTGATCGGCGAAGCGCGCCAGACCGCACAGGAGGTCCGCAGCGAGGGCATGGAGCTGGTCGCCAACATGCGTCAGATGGGCGATTCGCTGCGCGCCAACGCCGAGCGGATCCTGCGCGACGTCCAGGGCGTGCACTCCCACCTGGTGGCCAAGATCGAACGCGTCGAGCGTGCCACCCGCCAGCCGAGCGCGGGTCAGCCCCGCACCCGCGCCGAGCGGGCGCGAGCGCTCTCGCGCGGCCCCTTCGAAACCGACGGAGATGGCGACGTGCCCGACGTGCCGGAGTTCATCCCCCGCCGCTGAGCCTCCCCGGCGGTCGTGTATTACCCTTGCAGACGACTTCGAAAATCCACGGGGCTGTAGCTCAGCTGGGAGAGCGTCTGGCTGGCAGCCAGAAGGTCAGGGGTTCGAGCCCCCTCAGCTCCACTTCATTCGGTCGTCTTGGCCGCCTCCAGCGCGGCCGGCGGGTCCAGGGCGGCACCGGTCGAGCCGCCCTGCATCAGCCCCAGTGCCCGGTCGGCCAGCTCGGCGGCCTCGGCGCCGCTGACGTCCTCGTCGCGCAGCGCCAGCGCGAGCAGCACCTGGTGCAGCAGCTCGGGGCTCTGCAGGTCGGGCGGCGGACCGGCGGGCGGCAGCGAGCGCGCTGCCGCCAGCAGGCCCGAGGCGCTGACGCCTCGGCCGAACAGGCCACCCGGATGCTTGTCGGGGATCGTGGCCACGATCTGACCGGTGGCGGGGTTGACCACCGAGATGCGGCTGCGCAGGCCGTGTCGCTCCAGCGCCAGCCGGTAGCCGGACAGGCGCAGGTATCCCAGCTGCGCCGCCAGCGCGATGAACGCCGGCAGGTCGCTCTCGTTGCGCAGCTTGGTGTG
The DNA here is from genome assembly GCA_963831015.1 of uncultured Solirubrobacteraceae bacterium. Classification (GTDB taxonomy): domain Bacteria; phylum Actinomycetota; class Thermoleophilia; order Solirubrobacterales; family Solirubrobacteraceae; genus Palsa-465. The sequence goes on from CAWHOM010000003.1 coordinate 292,977, forward strand.
GTGAAGCGCGATCTGGGTGCCCGCTTCGGGCAGGTTGGGATCCGGATCGGGGGCGATCAGCAGGAAGGCCTGCGGGCCCAGCCGCCCCGCGCCGACTCCGCCGATGTCGGTCAGCAGCTGGTAGCCCCCCAGGCCCAGCGCGCCGACGATCCCCGGCGGCAGAGGATGGGTGGCGAGATGTCCGGTGGGATGTGCCATCGCAGGGCGCGGTCAGCCGGAACCTAGTTGTCCATCAGGCCGCGGGCGATGCCGCCGATGAGGCTGCTGCCGCCCTCGCGCTGGGCGTTGCCGCCGGCTCCCTCCGACACGGGCGGATGGAAGTAGGCGCTCTGCAGGCCGACGCGGCCCGGGCCGGTGAAGCGGTTGAAGACCAGGTTGCCGCCCCCGCCGGAGAGAAACCCGGTCTTGAACCCATACACCTCCTGGGACATCTGGACCGAGTGGTCGCGGTAGACCCAGCCGCCGGGCTCGATGTCGATCGACTCCCCGGCGTCCAGCTGCTTCTCGAACACGTTGCCGTAGCCGTGCACCCAGACGACCCCCTCGTGGTCGCCCGCGTAGAACTCGTCGACGAAGAAGCCTCCGCCGTAGAGCATGTTGGCGAAGCCCTTGATCCGGCTGTAGTCGTACTGCACGTTGCCGGTCGCCGCCAGGAACTGGTGCTCGCGCACGACGATCCCGTTGCCCGTCGGTAGGTGCAGGGCGGCGATGTGACCCGGCGCGTCGCGGCTGAAGGCTATTTCTCCCGCCGACTGGGCCTCGATCAGCAGCAGCGGCATCCCGCCGAACGCCCGGCGCTTGAGGCCCTTCTTGAGCGGATGCAGGCCGATTTGCATGTTCGGGTACTTCCACAGCAGCACGTGATGCTCGAAGTAGACGGGCACCTGGCCGTCGAGCGCCATGTGCAGGACGGGCACGAGCTCCCCCTCCAGGCGATAGTTGAGTCCTGGAGCCGTCCCCTCGGTGATCGTGGTCGGCAGCATCGTTGGTGCGCTCGGCATCGGCTCTCCTTGTTTCGTGGGCCCCCTGGGGCGGCCATCGCGCCCCGACCCCGGTACGGGGGTAAGTATCGCGATAATCGACGGCGATGCGTCCTATCTACATCACCGGCCATCGCAATCCCGACACCGACTCGATCGCCGCGGCGATCGGCTACGCCGAGCTCAAGGCCCGGCTGGACCCGCGCAACGAGTACATCCCGGTGCGACTCGGCGACTGCAACTCGCAGACGCGCTGGCTGTTGGAGCGAAGCGGGGCGCCGGAGCCGCGCCATCTGCCCCACGTGATGCTGCGCGCCCGCGACGTGATGCAGACGAGCTTTCCGGCCACCCGCCAGGACGAGCCCGTCCGCGAGGCGGGCCTGGCGATGGGTAAGGCCGACCTGGAGCTGGTGCCGATCGTCGACGACGAGGGCGCGCTCGTCGGAGTCCTCACGGAGCGGGCGCTCGCGCGGCGCTACATCCGCGACTCGCTGCGCACCTCGACCCTGGAGGACGCGCCGACGTTCGTCAGCGCCGTGGTCTCGGTGCTGGAGGGCGAATTGGTCACGGGAGAGGATCGCCAGCTGTCGGGCCGCGTGTGGGTGTATGCGATGGACCCGGCATCAGACAGCGGCATCGCGGAGGGCGACGTGGTGGTCGTCGGCAACCGCCCGGACGCGCTGAGCCGGGTGATCGAGCTTGGCGCCGCCCTGGTGGTGCTCTCCAACAACGCCCCCGTGCCCGACGAGGCGCTGCGCCTGGCATCCGAGCGCGGCACGGCGATCGTCGTCTCGCCCTTGGACAGCTACGTCTCGGGGCGGATGATCACGCTGGCGGCGCCCTGCAGCGCGCTGATGGAATCCGACCCGCTGACCGTGACCGCGGACTTTCTGCTCGACGACATGTCCGAGCAGATCAAGGAGCTGCACTACGGGGCGGCGGTGGCGGTTGACGGCGAGAACCGGCCGGTGGGGCTGGTCACCCGCTCGGACCTGGTGGCGCCGGCGCGCCGGCGCCTGGTCCTCGTGGACCACGCCGAGCAGGCCCAGAGCGCGGTGGGCATCGGGCAGGCCGAGATCCTGGAGATCCTCGATCACCATCACATCGGCTCGATCGAGACCCGTGTTCCGGTGACTGCAACCTTCGATCCGGTCGGCTCGACCGCCACGCTCGTCGTCGAGCGCTTCCGCCAGGCTGGGATGGAGCCCAGCCACGCCACCGCGTTCATGCTGCTCGGCGCGGTCCTCTCGGACACGGTGATCCTCAACTCCCCCACCACCACCGAGCGCGACCACGCGGTCGTCGAGTACCTGGAGCGGGTGCTGGCGCTCGACGCGCAGGAGCTCGGCCGCGAGATGTTCGAGTCGGCGGCCGATGTGTCGGACCTGAGCGCCGACGAGATCGTCGGCCAGGACGCCAAGCGCTATCAGGTGCGCGGCGACCAGGAGATATGCATCGCGCAGATCGAGGTGGTTGGCGATGCGCTGCTGGAACGCAAGGACGAGCTGCTGGAGGCGCTGGACCGCGAGCGCGAGAACAAGAGCCTGGCGCTGTACGCGCTGATGATCACCGACGTCGTCGCCAAGGGAACCGAGATGCTGGTCGCCGGCGACGTCTCCGCGGTGGCCCGCAGCTTGGGCGTGGAGGCCTCTGACGGCAAGATCGACCTGCCCGGCGTTATGAGCCGCAAGAAGCAGGTCGCCCCCAAGCTGATGACAGCGCTCTAGCTCCAGCTAGGCAACCGAGCCGGCAGCCTCCAACGCGAACGCCGGGGCCTCGCCCCACAGCTGCTCGAGCCGGTAGAACTCGCGCGTCTCGGGAGTGAACACGTGGACGACGACATCGAGGTAGTCGAGCAGTATCCACCGGGACTCCGGGAGTCCCTCCACCCGCCCGGGCAGCAGCCCGAAGGCCGACTTCATCCCGGCGTGTATGGCGTCGTGGATGGCCCGCACCTGGCGGTCTGAGCGTCCCGTGCAGATCAAGAAGTAATCCGCGTATCCCACCAGGCCGCGCAGGTCCAGCTGCACGATGTCCAGCGCCTTTCGATCGGCGGCCAGGTCGGCGATCGTCGTCGCGATGCGCTCCGGGGTCAGTGTGTCGTCGCTCATACTTCCTTCTGACTGTAGAGGCCGTGTCGTTTTATGTATCCCTCCACCTGATCGGGTACGAAGTAGCGAATCGGCTGCCTGGCGCCGACGCGGCGCCTCACCATCGTCGAGGAGATTCCGATGCTGGGCATCGCGAAGAAGCGCGCCTGGTCTCCTCCGCGCAACTTGCCCAGGGTCTCGTCGACGGCGTCCCGCGTGGTCCCGCGACGCTCGGCGATCGCCAGGGTGGCCAGCTCGAGCACCCGCTCGGGCTCGTGCCATTCCGTGAGACCCGCGGCGATGTCACCGCCGAGGATCAGCACCAGCTCGTCTTGGGACGCTTGGGTTCGCAGCGTCTTCAGGGTATCGACCGTGAAGGACGGGCCCGTGCGCTGAAGCTCCATGTCGGACACGGCCAGGCGCTCGTCGTCGGCCACCGCCAGCCGGCACATCTCCAGGCGATGCTCGGGGCCCGGCTCGTGCTCCACCGACTTGTGAGGCGGGATCCGGGTCGGGATCAGCAGGACGTGATCGAGCGAGAGCTCGCGGTGGGCCTCCTGGGCGCAGACCAGATGGCCGAGATGCGGCGGATTGAAGGTGCCGCCGAGGATGCCTAAGCGCACCGAGGGTGGGCGGGAGCCGATTTCAAGTGCGAGTGTGCCCGGCGCCCTGCACCAGGTACTTGAACGTGCACAGCTCGCGCAGGCCGATCGGCCCGCGCGCATGGAGCTTCTGGGTGGAGTTGCCGATCTCGGCGCCCATCCCGAACTGGCCGCCGTCGGTGAAGCGCGTCGACGCGTTGACGTACACGCAGGCGGCGTCGACCTCAAGCTCGAATGCGCGCGCGGAGTCGGTGGCTCCGGTGACGATCGCCTCCGAGTGACCGCTGCCGTGCGCATTGACGTGCGCGATCGCCGCCGGCACGGAGTCGACGACCGCCACGGCCATCTCCAGTGCCAGGTACTCGGTGTCCCAGTCCTCGTCGGTGGCCACATCGATCTCGACACCCGGCGCGGCCCGGCGGACGGCGTCGTCGCCGTGCAGGCGAACCCCGGCGGCGCTCAGCTCCGTCAGCGCGGTCGGCAAAAAGGCACCTGCCACGTCCGCGTGGACGAGCAGCTTCTCGGCGGCGTTGCAGGTGCCGGGCCGCTGCAGCTTGGCGTTGAGCACGATCGCCAGCGCCTCCTCCAGATCGGCGCTGGCGTCGACGAACACGTGGTTGTTGCCCGAGGCGGCGTAGATCACCGGCACGCTGGCCACGCCCTTGAGCGCCGCCTTGAGGCCCTCTCCGCCGCGCGGGATGATCAGATCGACGACTCCCGTCTGGGTGGCCAGCTCGGCCAGCTCCTCGCGATCGCCCCCGCCCAGCAGCGCCATCGCGCCCTCGGGCAGCCCGGCGTTGACGGCCGCCGCGACGGCGACCGACGCCAGGACGGCGTTGGAGTGAAGCGCGGTGCTCGACCCGCGCAGCACCACGGCGTTGCCGGACTTCAGACACAGCGCGGCGGCATCGATGGTCACGTTGGGACGCGCCTCGTAGACCACGGCGATCACGCCCAGCGGGACGCGCACGCGTCGCATCTGCAACCCGTTGGCGAGCGTGGACCCGTCGATCACCTCGCCCACCGGATCGGGCAACGAGGCGATCTTCCGCACTCCGGCGGCCATCTCGGCGATCCGCTGCCGGTCCAGCGCAAGGCGATCCAGCAGGGCGTCGGAGAGTCCGTTGCGTTCGCCGGCTTCCAGGTCGCGGGCGTTGGCCTCCAGGATCTGATCGCTGTTTGCCAGCAGCGCCTGCGCGATCGCCTCCAGGGCCGCGTCCTTGACATCGGAGCGCAGCGCGGCGAGCGTCCGCGAGGCCCGCTTGGCCGCGGAGCACGTCTCGGCGATCGACAGCGCGGTCTCGGTGGCCATTGTCAGAAGGGTATCGCCCTCACGGGACCGTCTTGAACGGCGTCAGGCCGTTCTTGGCCGGATCCAGGATCTTCACGTCGTACGCGCCGTCGGCGCCGGCGGGTACGTAGTAGGAGCTATAGCTCTTCAGCGCGCCGTTGTCCTTGTAGATCTCCAGCGCGAGGTCGAGCAGCTCGGACCGTGCGCCCGCCTCGTCGTTCGCCTTGAACTGCTTGACCGTGAAGTCGCTGACGCCCGCGAAGGTGGCTGTGCCGCCGGCCTTGTCCAGCCGCACCAGGACGACGGCATGCCCCGCGCGGCTCGCGTCTGCGCCGGCCGGGATCACGCTCAGATAGGCGACCGTGACCCATCCGATCGCGCGGAACAGCCGCGCCCCGTAGGTCGCCCAGACGTCGCAGTCGCCGACGATCTCCGCCGTCTTGGGATCGACGTTCAGCTTCCCGAGCTTGCCGAGAGGATCGGGCTTGATGTCCCCCTCGGCGTCGGTGGCCGCGCGGAAGAAGACCGACAGCATCTGACCGACGACCTGCAGCGACAGATCGGCTCCCGAGAGGCCCGTGACGCCCCGTGCCTGGAGGGTCTTCAGCGCCTGCCCGATCTTCTCGGTGTTGGCGTCCAGCCACGCGGTGGTCTTCTGCTGGGACGTGGGCGCGGCGATCGGGACACCGGCCAGGCGCCCGGCCTTGGTGAGGAAGTTCTCCTCGCTGGAGACCGAGTTGACGCCCATCGTGGCGAGCGCCCCTGACTGCACGACCGCATCGCCGATCGCGGCGACGTCGATGGCGGCGTCCTGGGCCCCGTTGTTCATCAGGGCACCCACGAGCCGGCGCAGCTGCTCGCGCGCGTCGTCCGGCGCGTCGGCCTTGCGGGCCGCCCAGCATCGGGCGGCCAGTGCCTTGGCCTCCTGCTTGAGCGGTTCGGTCACCGGCGCCGCCTTGCCGATCCGCTGCGTCAACTCGAAGACCTGATCGTCGAGGCCGGGCTCGCGGGCCAGGATGCGCCGGCCGCGCCCGGCGATCGCCCGGCGGGCCACCCGGTTGCCGGCCGCTCGCTGCAGCGCCAGCACGCCCGCGGGGCTCAGCTCGGCGATCCCGGTGCCGCGCTGCGCCGGTCGCGGCACGGAGATGACCGCCGGCAGGTCGGCCGACTGCTGCGTCCCGAGTTCCGGCATCCCGCTGCGGACTGTATCCGAGCCCCGGGTGCCTATCTACGCGAGGACGAAGTAGTCGCGGTGGATCGCCTCCTCGGAGGCACGCGGGAGCAGTTCGCGCACCGCCCGGGACTGCAGGCCGCGAACCTGGCGCAGCTCGACCGCCGAGTAGTTGCAGATCCCCTTGCCCACCGACTCGTCGGAGTGGACGATCTCCACCGCGTCGCCCGCCTCGAACGCCCCGCGGACCTCGACCACGCCCACGGGCAGCAGACTGGTGCCGCCCTCGCGCAGGGCGCGGGCCGCGCCGGCATCGACCAGCACCCGGCCGCGTACCGGCTTGGCGTACTTCAGCCACAGTTTGAAGCTGGAGTAGCGGCCCTCGCGAGCCGGGAAGCTCGTGCCGACCGGCTCGCCGGCGGCCGCCCGTGCGATCGATCCCGCCTGCAGGCCCCCGGCGATCACCGTCGGGATCCCGGCCGCGGTCGCCATCTCGGCGGCCACCACCTTGGAGCGCATCCCGCCGGAGCCCAGCGGCGAGGGCGCCAGGCCGATGTCCAGCCCGTCGAGCACGGCGAAGTCCGACACCTCGTGCAGCAGTTCGGCGCCCGGATTCAGACGCGGATCGGCGGTGAACACGCCGGCCGCATCGGTGAGCAGCAGCAACTGCTCGGCGCCCAGCAGGATCGCCACCTGCGCGGCCAGGAAGTCGTTGTTGCCGAAGGAGATCTCATCCGTGGTGGTGGTGTCGTTCTCATTGATCACCGGCACCACGCGCCACTCCAGGAGCTTTCGCAACGTCTGACGGGCGTTGAGGTAGTGCGTGCGGGCGCTCATGTCGAAGAACGTCAGCAGCACCTGGGCCGAGCGCACATCACGGGCGCGCAGCAACTCGTCGTAGACCTGGTACAGCTTGCCCTGGCCGACCGCGCTGGCCGCCTGCAGCTCGTCGATGGCCCGTGGGCGCCGGCTGGTGGGCGCCAGGTTCATCACCTCCATACCCCGCGCGATCGCCCCGCTGGTGACCACGATCGGGGCGCGGCCGGCATGGTGCAGAACGGCGATCTCGTCGCAGATGCGTCCCAGCACCTCGGCGCGCACCGCTCCGCGCTCGTCGGCCACGATGCTCGACCCCAGCTTGACCACGAGCGGGCGGATCACGTGTCCGGGTCCAGGTCGAAGGCCACGCCGGCGATCTGGACCTCGTCGCCGGCCGCGAACCCCTGGGCCTCGAGCGCGCGCAGCACGCCGATCCCGCGCAGCCGGCGCTCCAGGTGGGCCAGCGCCTCCTCGTTGTCCAGGTCATAGCGCGCCACCAGGCGCTCGATCCCCGCCCCCTCCACCGCGAACGTGCCGTCATGGACCCGGCGCACCGTATAGGCGCGCGGCGCAGCCGGGCGAAATACGCGGTGCTCGGCCAGCTCGGTGACGCCGGCCGGTTCGATCGGCTCACTGGACGGCTGGGTCTGGACCGGAACCCGGCGGACGAGCTCAGCGCCCAGGTCGTCGAGCCCGCGGTGGGTCGCCGACGAGGTCAGGATCACGGGGGTCTCCGGACCGAGATGCTCGCGCCAGATCTCCTGCGCCGCGGTCGCCGTGTCGGCATCCACCAGGTCGGCCTTGGACAGCGCCAGTACCCGCGGCAGCCCCGCCAGCCTTGGGTCGTGAGCAGCCAGCTCGCGCTCCACCGTGGCGTGGTTGTCCACCGGGTCAGACCCGTCCAGCGGGGCCAGGTCCAGCACGTGCACCAGCAACCGCGTGCGCTCGACGTGGGCGAGGAACTCATGGCCCAGCCCGGCGCCGCCGCTGGCACCCTCGATCAGCCCCGGGATGTCGGCGATCACCAGCTGCCGGGTCTCGGTCTGGAGCGTCCCCAGCGCCGGCGACAGCGTGGTGAACGGATACGCGGCGATCTTGGGGTGCGCCCGCGTGAGCCGCGCCAGCAGCGAGGACTTACCGGCATTGGGCAGGCCGATCAAGCCGACGTCGGCCAGCAGCTTCAGCTGCAGCGTCAGCCACGTCTCAGCGCCCGCCAGGCCACGTTCGGCGAAGCGCGGCGTCTGGTGGGTGGGTCCGGCGAAGCGTTTGTTGCCGCGACCGCCCGGCCCGCCCCGCGCGATCACGGCTCGCTGGCCGGCGCGCACCAGGTCGTGGCGGGTGCCGTCTGACTCGACCACCACCTCGGTGCCGGGCGGCACCGCCAACTCCAGCACCGAGCCGTCCGCGCCATGGCGCAGGGCGCCCTCGCCGTGGCCGCCGCGCCCTGCCTTGAAATGCGAGCGGCGGCGAAACGACTCCAGGTCGCGCAGCGAGTCATCGCACACCAGCACCACGTCACCGCCGCGGCCACCGTCTCCGCCGTCGGGACCGCCCTTGGGCACGTGAGCCTCGCGGCGAAAGCTGAGGCAGCCGTCGCCGCCGCCCCCGGCCTGGACGTGAATTCGTGCTCGATCGTGCATCCTGTACTCCCAGGTTATGTCCGATCCCGTGTTCCTGATCACGGGCGCGTCGTCCGGTATCGGCGCGGCCACCGCGCGCGCTGCCGTCGACGCCGGCTACCGCATGGTCCTGGCGGCGCGCTCGGTCGACCGCCTGCACGACCTGGCCGCCGAGCTCGGCGGGCCACAGCGCGCGCTCGCGGTGCAGTGTGATGTGACCGAGTGGGCCCAGCAACAGGCGATGGTGGCTGCCGCTCTGGACAGCTTCGGCCGGCTGGACGTCGCGTTCGCCAACGCCGGCTTCGGCGCCCAGCGCGGCTTCTTGGAGGAGTCACCCGAGCAGTGGCGCTCGATGGTGCTCACCAACGTGTACGGGGCGGCGCTCACCATCCGGGCAACGATCAAGGCGCTGCGAGAGTCCCGGGGCCATCTCCTGCTGACCGGCTCGGTGGCCGGCCGCCGAGCGCTCCCCGGCTCGCTGTACTCCGCGACGAAGTGGGCGGTCACCGCGATGGGCGAGTCGGCTCGCCAGGAGCTCAACGGCTCCGGCGTGCGGGTCACGCTGATCGAGCCGGGGATGGTCGACACACCGTTCTTCTCCGACCGTCCGACCGACCCGCTGCACCCCGACGACATCGCACGCGCCGTCATGTACGCGGTCTCCCAGCCGCCTCACGTTGACGTCAACGAGATCCTGATCCGCCCGACCGCCCAGAACGGCTGACGCGTGACCCCGCTCCAGGACTTCAAGAAGTTCCTGCTGCGCGGCAATCTCGTCGAGCTGGCGGTCGCCTTCATCGTCGGTGCCCTGTTCGCTGCGCTCGTCAAGGCGTTCGTCGCCGACCTGATCACGCCGATCATCGCCCTGATCGTCGGGGAGCCTCACTTCGGGGGACTGCACTTCACGATCAACCACAGCCAGTTCGCCTACGGCGATTTCCTCAACAACCTGATCACGTTCGTGAGCACGGCCGCCGTGGTCTTCTTCTTCGTCGTCAAGCCCTACAACATCCTGATGTCTCGTCGCTCCAAGGAGGAGCCGGACACCAAGGAGTGCCCGGAGTGCACGAGCGCGATCCCGCTCAAGGCCAGGCGGTGCCCGCTGTGCACGGCCCAGCTGCAGGCGATCGCCTGATCCGCGCTACGGGGAGCCCGGCGCGCCGGGCGCGGTCACTCGGAGGCGGCTGCCTCGGCGGGCACGACGGAGATCACGCGGCCGCGGCGGCCGCGATCGAACTGCACGTGCCCTGCCGACTTGGCGAAGATCGTGTCGTCTTTGCCGATCCCGACACCATCGCCGGGCTTGAAGCGCGTGCCGCGCTGGCGGACGATGATCTCGCCGCCGGTGACCGTCTGGCCGGCGAAGATCTTGACGCCCAGGTACTTGGGCTTGGAGTCGCGGCCGTTGCGGCTGGAGCCGAGTCCCTTCTTATGAGCCATCGGAGCCTCCCGAGGTGGTCGCTTCAGCGGTGGTCGCGTCCGTGGTGGTCGCTGCCTTGGTGGTCGCCGCCTTGGCGCGCGAGCCCGAGCTCTTGGACACCTTGAGCGTCGTGATCTCGATCCGGGTCAGGTCCTGGCGGTGCCCGTTGCGACGCCGGTAGCCCCGCTTGGGCTTGAACTTGACCACCCGCAGCTTCGGACCGCGCTCGTGGGCGACGACCTTGGCCTGGACCGTGACCTTGGCGATGTCCTCGCCGTCGACCACGTCCGCGCCGTCCACGTAGAGCAGCGGCTGCAGGTCGACGGTGGCGCCGTCGTCGACGGGAAGGCGTTCCACCAGGAGGTGCTCCCCCTGGGTGACGCGGTACTGCTTTCCACCGGTTTTGACGATTGCGTACATGGCTTACTCGTTGTCGGATGAGCCGCTCGCGGCCGTCCCGGCCTTGGCGCTCGAACGGCGTCGCCCGCCTCTGCGGCCGCGACGCCGAGGCTGTGAGTCTAGATCATCGCCGTCCTCGCCCGCGGGCCCCTCCAGCACGGCGCTCGGAACATCCACGAGCGACGCCTGGGCGGCGGTGCGACCAACCTCGTCGATGCGCACCAGGTGCTTCTCACCCACGAATTTCGTCCCGCCGTGGATCGAGATCACGTAGCCGTCGACCTTGGCCACCGCGTCGCCGGAGTTGTACATGTGAGGCTCGACGATCTCGACGTAGACCTCTTCGCCCTCGCGGAATGGCAGGGCGCGCTCCAGGACCTGTTCGCGATCGCCTTCCAGCAGCACCGCAAAGTGTTCCAGCGGCAGCCCCTCGGAGCCCTCGAAGTGAAACCACTTGCCGGTCTGCTCCTCGACGGCGTGCAACACGCGCGCGTCGTTGCCGGTGAACTCGGCGCTCACCCGCGGGTTCATCTGGATCAGGATCGCATCCGCAGTGGTCTCCTTGGCCAGGTTGCGCATCCGGCGCTCGAACTCGATGGCGATCGTCTCCTCGGATTTGATCACTCCCTCGCCGTCGCACATCGGGCACGGCCGCGTCATGATCTCCCGCACGCCGTCGGTGACGTTCTGGCGCGTCATCTCCACCAGCCCGAGCGGACTGATTTCCACCACGAAGGTCTTCGTGCGGTCCTCGTCCAGGGCCTTGCGCAGCGTCTTGAGCACCGCATCGCGGTTGCGCGCGCGGGCCATGTCGATGAAGTCGATGACGATGATCCCGCCGATGTCGCGCAGTCGCAGTTGGCGCACCACCTCATCGGCGGCCTCGAGGTTGGTCTTCGTGATCGTGTCCTCCAGCCGGGCGCCCTTGCCGCGGCCGATGAACGAGCCGGAGTTGACATCGATGACGGTCAGCGCCTCGCCGTAGTCGATCATCAGGTAACCGCCGCTGGGCAGGTCGACGCGGCGCGACAGAGTTGAGTCCAGCACCTCTTCCACCCCGAAAGCCTGCAGCAACGGCGTCTCCTCCTCCCAGAGGTCGACCTGGTCCACCAGTTCGGGAGCCGTGCGGGAGAAGAACGACACCAGGCGGTGATGCTGCTTGGGGTCATCGACCACCGCGCGCTCGAACTCGGCGGAGAAGATGTCGCGGACCACGCGCACCGAGAGGTCGGCCTCCTGGAAGACCAGCGCCGGGGCCTGCGTCTCCTCGACGCGCTTGGAGAGCACCTCGCCGAGCTTGAACAGGTAAACCAGCTCGCGTTCCAGGTCGGCGCGCTTGGCGCCCTGCGCGGAGGTGCGGATGATCGCCCCCGAGCCCTTGAGCTCCAGCTTCGAGGCCTCCTTGCGCAGCCGGTCTCGCTCCTTCTCGTCCAGTCGGCGCGACACGCCGACGCCCTCGCCGTAGGGCGCGTAGACCATGTAGCGCCCGGCGATCGTGAGGTCCATCGAGAGCCGCGCGCCCTTGGTCTTGAGCGGGTCCTTGACCACCTGCACGACGATGTCCTGCCCGGGCTTGAGCAGGTCGGTGATGTTGCGGCCCTCGCGGCTACCGCCGCGACCGCGGCGCGGCGCCTCGACGCCCGGGAGCACGATCTCGTCGACGTGCAGGAAGCCGTTCTTCTCCAGGCCGATGTCGACGAACGCGGCCTCCAGGCCGGCCAGGACGTTGTCGACCCGGCCCTTGTAGATGTTGCCCACGATCGAGCGGTTGCCCCGCCGTTCGAGGTACAGCTCGGCGATCTTGTAGTCGCTCGAGGCGGCCGGCTTACGGCGCCGGCGGGTCGCGCCGGAGGCAGTCTTACGGGGCGACGGAGATCCGCTCGCCTCCAGCAGGGCGACTCGCGTCTCTCCACGGTCGACGCTGACCAGTACTTGCTTCTTCAATTTTCGTCAGTCCTTTGAAATCTGGGGTGGTGCGCGGATCTGATCGCGCACTCACAACACGCTTAAGAAAGTAGCGTGCGGCTCTTGGCAGTGTTCGCCACGCGGGCCTGGATGTAGATCGACTCCAGTAATCCGATGGCGATGAAGGTGACGATCACCGAGGATCCGCCGTAGCTGAGCAGCGGCAAGGGGACGCCCGTGATGGGCGCGATCCCGATCGTCATTCCGACGTTCACGAAGATCTGGAACATGAGCATCGCGAGGATGCCGCCGGCGATAAGCGTGCCGAACAGGTTCTTGGACATCGTGAGGATCCGCAGAGCGCGCCAGATCAGCAGCGCATACAGCGACAGCACCACCGCCGCTCCGGCGAATCCATAAGTCTCCCCGACGGCCGCGAACACGAAGTCCGTGTCATTGGCCGGCAGGAACGAAAGCTTGGTCTGGGTGGCCTTGTTGCCACGACCCGTCTTCTGGCCCGAGCCGATCGCGATCAGCGACTCGGTGATCTGATAAGTCTGCGAGTTGACGTTGTGCGAAGGGTTGAGGAAGCCCGTCAAGCGCTGCACCTGGTAGGGCTTGAGCAGATGGACACCCAGCGCCGGGGCTCCGGCGAGCACGATCGCGATCGAGGCGGCGAACATCGCGACCAGCCCGGCGAGCTGCCGGAACGAGGTCCCGGCGAAGAACAGGATGCTGAAGCCGACGGCCACGTACACCATGCCCGTGCCGAGGTCCGGCTGGGGGATCACCAGCAGTGCCGGGATCAGCGTCAGCAGCATGATCCGGGCGGTCGTCCGGCGCTCGTGCAGGCGCCGCGAGCGATCGACGGCGAAGCCCGCGAGGGCGACGATGATCAGGATCTTGCCGAACTCCGATGACTGGAAGTTCAGCAGCGGCAAGGGGATCCAGCGGCGGGCGCCCAGCTGCGCGGGCATCCCGTAGACCACCAGGTTCAGCGCGATCATCACCGCGAACAACCCGTACTTGAACTCCCGCAAACGCGAGTAGTCGATCCGGCTGAGGATCAGCGCCAGCAGCAGCCCGATCCCGGCGAACAGCGCCTGGCGGTCGACGTAATGAAACGGCTGGCCGGTGATGGCGTGGGTGGTGGCGCTCTTGAGAGTCACCAGCGAGCACGCCACCAGCCCCAGCGCGCCCAGCAGCAGCAGCGGGTCGAACAGCGGCCAGCTGCGCGCCCGCGGCATCGTGCTCTCGTCGACCGGCTGGATCGGGGTGGCACTCACAGCGTCGTCGAGCTTCCGGCCACGTAGGGGCCCGCCTTGCCGTAGAACCACTTGGAGAGGATCTCGCGGGCCACGGGCGCGGCGCCCACGGCGCCGAAGCCACCCTGCTCGACCCACACCACGACGACGATCGGCTTGGTGGTCGCCGTGCGGGGCACGAAGCAGGCATACCAGGCGTAGTCCTGCTGGTTGTTGTACTGGGCGGTGCCGGTCTTGCCGTAGACCTGCTGATGGAAGTTGCCGAACACATCCGCCGACGTCCCCCCCGGCTGGGACGCGGCGTCGCGCAGCCCCTGGCGGATCGTCTCCAGATACAGCGGGTTGATGTTGATGTGGCGCGAGGGCGGCGGGTTGAACTTCTGCAGCACCGTTCCGGCCTGGGTCTGGACATCGAGGCCGATGTGGGGACGCACGACCGTGCCGCCGTTGGCGATCGCGGAGTAGGCGACCGCCAGCTGCAGCGGCGTGACCTGGACGTCGCCCTGGCCGACGGCGAGGTTGATGTTGTCGCCGATCGACCACGGCCGCCCATCGGCGATCCCGCACGACGTCTTCTTGGGGTCACCCTTGTACGGACCGGTGGCGTGCTCGCACTCCAGCTCCTCGCGGTCGCGGTTCGCGCGCCAGCGCGGCGAGGGCAGCGTACCCGCGTCCTCGCCGGGCAGGTCGATGCCGGTCTTCTGGCCGATCCCGTACTTGCGTGCCCACGTCTGCAACGGACCGCCCTGGGGGTGGGCGATCGGGTTGGCGATATTGGTGCGCGCGCCCAGGTTGTAGAAGAAGGTGTCCGAGGAGACCCGGATCGCATTGACCAGGTCCAGCGGACCGTTGCTGGCGTGACCGGCATTGTGCAGGCAGACCCCCGGAGAGGTGCAGAACGAGCCGGTGTCGTCGTAGGTGGAGCCGACCGTCCACTCGCCGCTCTGAAGCGCCGCCGTGGCTGTGATCGGCTTGAACGTCGACCCGGTGGGCCCCTGGCTGTCGATCGCGCGGTTCAGCAGGGGCGCATTGGATGCCTGGCTGGTCAGCGCGCGGTACTTGGCCGCGCTCAGGTTGGACGTGAACACCTTGGGATTGAAGCTCGGCAGCGAGCCCATCGCGTAGACCGACCCATCGTCGGGATTCATCGCCACGAACGCGCCCCCGTTGGCAGGGTAGTTGGAGTCGATCGACTGCTGCAGCGCGCTCTGGCCGACTCGCTGAAGCCCGGTATCCAGCGACAGCGCCAGGTTCTGGCCGCGGACGGGGTCCCTGTTGGTGTGACTGCCGGTCGGCTCGCCGAACGCGTTGACCTGCACCTGCTCGTTGCCGTCCTTCCCCCTCAGGTACTTGTCATACGCCGCCTCCAGTCCGGACTGGCCGATGATCGCATCCTTGGGGATGCCCCGGTAGGTCTTGTCCTTGACCTCGGTGGCGTTGATCGGCCCGACCGTCCCGAACAGCTGCGCGGCCAGCGTGCCCAATGGGTAGTTGCGCAGGTAGATGTTCTGCACCTCCACCGACGGGAACTGATTGGAGCGCTCGGCGAGGTAGTACTGGACGTCCGGGCTGACGTCGGTCTTGATCGTGATGTCGGCGTAGGGGAGGATCGCCAGCTGCTTCGCCACCTTGCACGGGATCGGCGCCAGCCGCCGGATCTGTGGCGGCTTGCCGGCGATCACGCACCGGCCGGGCTTGGTGGGGACCTTCAGGACGCCGGCCAGGCGGCGGTAGAGCACGCTGCGGGCATTGCCCGACTTGGGCAGCGCGGGCGGCGAGATCTGCACCGCTCGCGCTTGGCGGCTGTTGACCAGGACCTGGCCGGAACGGTCGACGATGTCGCCCCGCTCGGCCTGGATCCCGACGCTGCGCACCCGGTTGACCCGCGCCTGGGCCAGGTACTGGTCGCCGGACAGCACCTGCAGGAACCACAAGCGGAAGAAGATGATCGCGAACAGCGCCAGCGCCAGCGAGCCGACGATCGCCACCCGCAGCGCAAGCTGCGGCGTGAGCGGCGGTCGGCGATCCTCAGGGGGCTCGACCATCAGCGAAGGCGGGCGGTCATCGGGAAGGGTCGATTCACCGGGAGGGTCGATTCATCGGACCGAGGCGCTGAGAAGGGCTCTGCAGCGGGCTCAGGCCGCCGGTCGTGTAGGCCCGCCGACGACGCCGCCGAGGATCATCGGGTAGCGCCGGGCTGATGATCCGTCGCACGAGCGCGTAGATGGGCAGCGAGATCAGGGTGTTGACCAGGACCGTGATGAAGATCTGCTGCAACAGCAGCCAGCTGACCGGCGAGTCCACGCCGAGCAGGAACTGGATCAGGGTCATGCCGATCCCGGCCACCGCGGTCGCCGCCGCTCCCGCGGCCAGCGGAACCAGCCCGTGGGCGGGGTCGCGCAGCTCGCGCAGCCGACCCGACCAGTAGCCGATCGCGATGTACAGCAGCGAGGTCACGCCGAGCGTCTGCACGAGCACCGTGTCGACCAGGAGGCCGGTGGCAAAGCCCATCACCGCTCCCGGCAGCGAACCGCTGAGCAGACCGACCGACATGACGACCAGCGGGGTCAGGTCGGCGCTGATGCCGAAGATCGAGATCTGCGAGACGGCGGTCTCCTGGACGACGACCGTGCACAGCGCCAGGAGCGCCAGACGCAGGATGAGACGCGGTGAGGGCGCGTTCACTTGACCTGGGCCCGCTCGGTTCCGGCGTGCGGCTTGGTCAGGATCTGAACCGAGTCGAAATGGCGGATGTCCGCCGCCGGCGAGACCGTCACCTGGCCGTTGTTGAGCAGCTCGTTCTGACTGACCGGGAGCACGGTGCCGATGGGAATCCCCGCCGGGTAGAGCGACTGCAACGCGGGGTTCGCGGAGCTCTCAAAGCCGGCGGTGACCACCTGCTCGGGGGCGGCGATCGACGCGTGGTTGGGCAGGCTCTGGAGCAGCAGCTGGTTGGGATTGCCGACTGCGGGCACGAGCACCCCGGTGTCGCCCCGGGAGTTGAGCACCCGGGCGGCGACCGCGTACGAATGGTCGGTGATCAGGGTGACGATGCTCGAGGGGCCCTGAACGCTCGTGACCTTGCCGACCAGCGCCCCGTCCCCGGTCACGGGGTCGTTGAGCTCCACCCCGTCGTTCGAGCCCTTGTCGACCTCCACCTGCTGATACCAGAGACTGGGATCGCGGCCGATGACGTCGGCGCCGAGGGGACGGTAGCTGTCCAGGCTGACGCTCTGATCGAGCCCCTGCTGCTGGCGCAGCTGCTGGTTCTGGATCGCGGCGCTGCGGTACTGCGCGACCTCCTTGTTGAGCTGCTGCACGCGGTGCTGCAGCTGGTCGCGCTGGGACTTGGCGCGCAGCGTGTCCGACACCCAGTTGGCGACGTCGCGCACGGGCGACAGCGCCTTGCTGGCGCCGGTCTGCACCGGTGAGAGGACCGCGACGATCCCGCGCTGCACGCTGTGCAGAGGACTGCTGGGGGATTCGCCGAAGTAGGCGGTGAGCAGGATCAGCGAGACGACGACGAGCAGTCCGAGCACTGCGCGTCGTCTTCGAACCTGTTTGTCATGCACGAGATGCTTGTCCTCAAGATGGTGTGCTCCGGGGCGGGCGGGATCTTCCAGGTCTCCGACTTCAAACCTATTACCGACGGCGCCGGTTGCGCGAATTCTTGCTTGACCGGTGGATCGCTTCGAATTCCTCGAGCGATCGCCCGGATCCGACTGCGACGCACGTCAACGGAGACTCCGCCAGGTGCGCGGGCATCTGCGTCTCGTGACGCAGGCGCTCCTCGATTCCCTGCAGCAGCGAGCCGCCTCCCGCCAACATGATGCCACGATCCATGATGTCAGAGGCCAGCTCAGGCGGCGTGCGGTCCAGCGTCTGCTTCACCGCGTCGATGATCTGCGACACCGGCTCCTCCAGCGCCCCGCGAATCTCCTCGCTGGTGAGGATCACCGTCTTGGGCAGGCCGGAGACCATGTCGCGCCCGCGGATCTCGGCCTGGACCTCTTCGGGCATCACATGCGCCGAGCCGATCTCGAGCTTGACCTCCTCGGCCGTCTGCTGCCCGATCAGCAGCTTGTACTCCCGCTTGACGTAATTGATGATCGCCTCGTCGAGCTCGTCGCCGCCCACCCGGATCGACTGGGAGACCACGATCCCGCCCAGTGAGATGACCGCCACCTCGCTGGTGCCGCCGCCGATGTCGACGACCATCGAGCCGGTCGGCTCGCCCACCGGCAGTCCGGCGCCGATCGCGGCGGCCATCGGCTCCTCGATCAGGTAGGCCTGACGTGCCCCGGCCGACAGGCACGCCTCCTCGACGGCGCGCTTCTCCACGCCGGTCACCCCGGAGGGCACGCACACCACCACGCGGGGATGCGCCCAGCGGTTCTGATGGACCTTCTGGATGAAATGGCGCAGCATCTCCTCGGTGACCTCGAAGTCGGCGATCACGCCGTCCTTGAGCGGACGGATCGCCGAGATCGTGCCCGGGGTGCGCCCCAGCATCCGCTTGGCCTCGATTCCCACGGCGTGCACCTCGCCGCTACGCGAGTCGACCGCGACCACGCTGGGCTCCGAGAGCACGATGCCGCGCCCGCGCACGTAGACGAGCGTGTTTGCGGTGCCCAGGTCCACCGCCATGTCGCGGCCGCCGAACCCGGTCAGATACGTGAAGAAGCCCATATTGGTTGGAGGTAGGTGAAAGCGGTGGACGAGCCGGCGAGAGGCACCGGTCCCATACTGCGGAGCCAGCTTCCGTCCGAGGGCGAGTGTATCGAACGCCAGTACGCCCGGAACCTGGGCCTCGCGCCGATCGGACCTAAAAACCCTGGAAAACTGATCTCCGGTCCCGCCCGCCCGGCTGCAGGTTGTCGTGCAATTAGGCCTGCGGCTCCAGCAGCCACGGGGCCAGGTCGACCAGAGCGGCCACCGGCAGACCCACCACGTTGAGGTAGTCGCCCTCGATCGCCCGCACGAGCAGCGCTCCGCGCCCCTGGATCGCGTAGCCCCCGGCCCGGTCGCGCCACTCGCCGCAGTCCAGGTAGGAGTCGATCGTCGCCTCCGACAGCCGACGGAACTCCACCAGCGTGCGCGCCGCCGCCGTGCGACGCCGCTCGGGTGGGCCGGGTTCAATCAGGCACAGACCGCTGATCACCGCGTGCTGGCGCCCGGAGAGCGTCCGCAAGGTCTGACCCGCGGCCGCGCGATCCGCCGGCTTGCCGTAGATCGTGGCGCCCAGCGAAACGATCGTGTCCACGCCCAGCACCGCCGCCGATGGTTGTGCCCCGACGGCGGCCGCCTTGCGATAGGCGTTCTCGAGCACCACCTCCTCGGGCGGCCCGGCCGTGAGCTCGTCGGCATCGGTCACGCGCACCTCGAACGAGACGCCGATCTGCTGCAGGATCGCCCGGCGCTGTGGAGAGCGCGAGGCGAGAATAAAACGGGGCCCTTCGATCGCCGATCAGCCGAGATCGGGGAAGAACAGGCCGACTTCGCGCGTGGCCGACTCCGGCGCATCGGAGCCATGGACCATGTTCTGGCCGACCGTCACCGCATAGTCGCCGCGGATCGAACCGGTGGCCGCCTCAAGCGGGTTGGTGGCGCCTATCACCTGCCGGGCGGCGACGATCGCCGATTCGCCCTCCAGGACCATCGCCACCAGCGGTCCGGAGGTGATGAAGCTCACCAGCTCATCGAAGAACGGCTTGCCGTCGTGCTCGGCGTAGTGCCGGACGGCCAGGTCGCGGCTCATCGTCATCAACTGCATGGCGACCAGTCCCAGTCCCTTGCGCTGAAAGCGAGAGATGATCTCGCCGGTCAGGCCGCGGGCAAAGGCGTCCGGCTTTACGAGAATGAGCGTGCGCTCCACGGCGGCGGGGTCCTCTCTACAGGGGGTCAGGTCGTCGTCGACGGCTGCTCGGCCGCCGGCGGCTGCTCGATGCTGGCTCCCCGCCGGCGCTGGCGCCGCGGGGTGGGCGCGGAAACGCCGATCTCGGCCTCGCAGAAGGGGCACACCTTCCACGTCGGATCCAGCGGACGCCCGCACGACTGGCACGGGTCCTTGAGCTTGCGCATGCAGTTGGGGCAGCGCAGGTAGTCCCGCTCCACCTCGTAGTCGCAGTGCGGGCAGAGGTGGTAGCCGAGCTCGGCCAGGCGCGCCTCGGCGGCCTGCATCTCGAGCTCACGCTCGCGCACGTCGTCCAGGTACTCGGGCGGACGCACGATCATGTAGACGATCGTTCCCACGAACGGGAACAGCGAGGCGAGGGTGGCGCACGTGATCAGCAGTGGATCGGCAACCCGCCGGTGGGCGTCCGCGTACGTCCAGAAGACGAGCGCGAACCAGATCACCACCAGGAACAGGATCACCAATTCGACGGCGAGGTTCAGGGCGCTGTTGTGAATCCCGAAGATTGCGTAGGGCAGCATTAAGGTCGCGAGTGTAGTGGGGACCAGGATGATCCGGCGTATATCAATACGCCATCGGCGGCCCAGATCCTCGTTTTACAAAAACGCCCGTCCGAACAGGTAGCCGATTCCGAAGAACACCAGGATCACCACGGCCACGATCAGCGCCACCAACCCGATCATGGTGAGAAACCTGGGCTGGTCGTCGCGACCGTTCACAGCACCGAGGCGCGTTCGCGCGGCCCGTCGGCCAGCAGGTCGGCGATCAGGTAGATCGACCCCGTGGCGATAACCACGCCGTCGGGGCCGGCCAGCTCGCGAGCCCGCGCCAGGGCGCGGAAGGGATCGCCGACGACCTCGCCCGGTGGGCCGTGCAGCTGACGCGCCAATGACTGGAGGGTGGGCGGAGGCAAAGCACGCGGATTCTGACTGCTTGTGAGGATCAGCGCATCACAGGCCGGCATCAGCACGGCCAGCATTCCGGCGGCGTCCTTGTCATCGAGGATCGACAGCGTGGCGATCACGGGATGGCGGTCGCCGATCACCTCGGGCAGCGACTCGGCCAGCGCCCGCATGCCGTCGGGGTTGTGGGCGCCGTCGACCAGCGTCAGCGGCCCGGAGGCAATCTGCTGTAGGCGACCCGGCACGCGCACGTCAGCGGCCGCGGCGGCGACCGCCTCCTGCGACAACGGGCCCCGCAACGCCTCCGCGGCCGCCCGGGCGAGCGCGAAGTTGCGGCGCTGGTAGGCCCCGACGGCTCCCACGGGCACCCCCGGATCGGTCCCCGCGAAGACGATCTCGGCCCCGCGCTGCGCGCATACCTGCTCGGCGAGCGCCACGACCTCGTTCGCCAGCCCGGAGCCGAGCACCAGCGTGGCCCCCGGCTGCACGACGTCGAGCTTCTCGGTGGCGATGTCGGTCAGCGTCGGCCCCAGCCACCGGGTGTGCTCCAGGCCGACGCTGGTCAGCACCTGCACCTTGGACGGGATCACGTTGGTGGCGTCGTAGCGGCCGCCCAGCCCGGCCTCGATGACCGCCACCTCCACCCCACGTTGCCCAGCTCCGAGTAGGCGGCCGCGGTCAGCGCCTCGAACTGGGTCACGCGGTCGTCCCCGTCAAGCGAGCGATCCACCCGCGCCGCGGCGCGCGCCGCCCGGGCCACCGCAGCGCCGAAGGCGTCCGGACTCAGATCCTCGTCGCCGATCCGGATCCGCTCGCCGAACGACACCAGGTGCGGCGACAGGTAGGCGCCGGTGCGCAGCCCGTGGTGGGCGAGGATCGCCGCGATCATCCGTACCGTCGAGGACTTGCCGTTGGTGCCCACGACGTGGATGGACTGAAAGGCCCGCTCGGGATGACCCAGCGCGGTCATCAGGCGGCGCATCCGGTCCAGCCCGAACCGCATGCCGAACAGCTCCAGCGAGAGCAGGTAGCGCTCGGCCTCCGGTCCGGTCACAGGGCTTCCAGCTCCCCGCGCAGGCGCTCGAGCTTGTCGTGTTCGGCGGCCACCACCTCGGCGGGCGCCTTGGCGACGAAGCCCTGGTTGGAGAGCTTGCGCTCGGCGCGCTCGATCTCGGCCTGAAGCTTGTCGCGCTCGGCCTCCAGCCGCCGCGCGGACGCGCCGGGATCAACAGCGGGGCTGGCCAGGATCTCCACCGCGCCGCCCGGAACCGGCACCGTCGCGACGGCGTCCGCGGACCCGTCCAGCGTGACCCGCGCGAGCCGTGCCAGGTGCTCGGAGGTCTCGTCGTAGCCGGCCGCCGCCAGCCGGACCGGCAACATCGCCCCCGCCTCCACCTTCTCCAGGGCGCGCCAGCGGCGCAGGGCCTGCACGGCGGCAATCGCCCGCTCGACGGCCTGCTCGGCCTCGGCATCGATCACGTCCGTGGCGGGCGGCGCGCAGACGCGGGCGGCCAGCAGTCCCTCGGCGCCCGGGATGTGGGAGTAGATCTCCTCGGTCTCGAACGGGATCAGCGGGTGCGCGAGGGAGATCGTTTCGGTCAGCACGTGCAGCAGCGTCCCCGCGAGCTCGGGCTCCCCGGCGCGCAACCGCGGCTTGATCAGCTCCAGGTACCAGTCGCACAGCTCGCCGTAGACGAACTCGTAGAGCCGGAGCGCCGCATGCGAGAAATCGAACTTCTCGATTCGCTCGGCCACCTCGGCCTGGGCGCGTGCCAGGCGCGAGAGCATCCACCGATCCTCGACCGCGTTGGGGGTGGGCGCTGCGCGGGCCTGCTCCCCCACCCCGAGGAGGATCAGCCGGGCGGCGTTCCAGAGCTTGTTGGTCAGCTGCTGTCCCTGGGCGACCTTGTCCTCGGAGAAGCGCACGTCCTGGCCCGAGGACATGGCCATCAACCCCCAGCGCAGCGCGTCGGCGCCGTAGGCCGGGAAGCTCCCGGCCTCGCGGTCTCCCTGGGCGAACACCGGCGGGCGCGGGCCGCCCTCGATCAGGTCGACGGGGTCGATCCCGGTGCCCAGCGACTTGGACATCCGCCGGCCGTCGGGGGCCTGGATGATCGAGTGCACGTTGACGTCGGAGAACGGGATCTCGCCCGTGAACTCGAGGCCCATCATGATCATCCGCGCCACCCACAGGAAGATGATGTCGCGGGCGGTGGACAGGGCATCGGTGGGATAGAAGGCCCTGAGGTCCTTCGTCTCCTCGGGCCAGCCGAGCGTCGCGAACGGCCACAGCGCGCTGGAGAACCAGGTGTCAAGCACGTCGGGGTCGCGGTGCCACCCCTCGCCACGCGGCGGCTCGGTGCCCACGTAGGTCTCGAGGTCGCGGTACCACACGGGCAGCTGATGGCCCCACCACAGCTGCCGGCTGATGCACCAGGGACGGATGTTGCGCATCCAGTCGAGGTAGACCTTCGTGTAGTTGTCGGGATGGAATCGCACCCGGCCGCTGGTGACCACCTCGATCGCCGGCGCCGCCAGGTCCTCCATCGCCATGAACCACTGCAGCGAGATCAGCGGCTCGATGCGCTGACCGGAGCGCTGCGAGAACGGCACCGTGTGGTCGTGGGTCTCGGTGCGGGCGATCAGCCCCTGCCGGCCGAGCTCGTCGACGACGCGCAGCTGCGCCTCGGCCACGGTCAGCCCCTGGAAGCGCTCCGGCGCCTCGGACGTGATCCGCCCGTCCTCTCCGATCACCGACGGCTGGGCGAGGCTGTGGCGGCGCCCGATCTCGAAGTCGTTGGGATCGTGCGCCGGGGTGATCTTCAGCGCGCCGGTGCCGAACTCCGGCCTGACGTAGTCGTCGGCGATGATCCGCAGCTTGCGCCCGACCAGCGGCAGGATCGCCTTCTCGCCGATCAGCCGCCGGTAGCGCTCGTCGTCGGGGTGCACGGCGATCGCCGTGTCGGCGAGCATCGTCTCGGGGCGCACCGTGGCGACCGTGATCGCGCCCGAGCCCGACGCCAGCGGGTAATCGATGTAGTACAGCGTGTCGGAGACGTCGCGCTGCTCGACCTCGAGGTCGGAGATGGCGCTGCCGCTGCCGGGGTCCCAGTTGACCATGTAGCGGTCGCGATAGATGTAGCCCTTCTCGTACAGGGTGACGAACACCTTGAGCACGGCCTGCGCATAGCCGGGGTCCAACGTGAAGCGCTCGGTCTCGTAGTCGCAGGACGCTCCCAGGCGCTTGAGCTGGGAGATCATCTCGCCGCCGTACTGCTCGCGCCAGAGCCAAACTCGCTCCACGAACGCCTCGCGGCCGAGCTCTTCGCGGCTGGTGCCCTCGGCGAGCAGAGCGCGCTCCACCTGGGTCTGGGTGGCGATCCCCGCGTGGTCGGTCCCGAGGATCCACTTCGTCCGCCGCCCGCGCATCCGGTGATAGCGCGCCAGGACGTCCTGGATCGTGTTGTTGAGCGCATGGCCCATGTGCAGCACGCCGGTGACGTTGGGCGGCGGGATCGCGATCGAGTAGTTCTCCTCGGCGGTCCCCTCCGGCTCGGGATGAAACAGGCCGGATTCCAGCCACTTCTCCACGATCCGAGGCTCCACCTCGGAGGGGTCGTAGCGGGGTCTGTCGGCGAGTGCGGACATGCGCCGAGTGTATTGCCGGTTACGCCGCTCGGTCGCGGGCGAGGAAGTGGCGCAGGTCCGCTTCGATGCCGGCGCGGTCGTGCTCGAAACGAAACTCGGTGACGCGGACGATGTGGATGGCGTGGCGCTGCAGCCACACGTCCTTGATCCGGTCGCGTTCCTGGTCGGCGGGCAGCATGTGGTACGGGCGCCCGTCGAGCTCGACCGCGACGCCCTGCGCGCGCCAGAAGAAGTCGATCTCCCAGCGGTTGGCGAGGGTCACGTTGCGCTCGCGGGCGGGGATACCGGGGAGGGTGGAGAGCCACGCGGCGAAGGCCTTCTCCAGGCCCGATTTGTCTTGGTGGCTTGGCTGGTAGGCGGCGAGGGCGGCTCGCAATGCGTTGGTCCCAGGACGGCCGGGGTGGCGGCCGAGCGTTTTCTCGATCCGCTCCAGGTCCAGCATCCGCCGGCGGGCGGCTTCGGCGATGAGGCGGTCGAGCTCGGCCCTGGGCTCGCGTGCGGCGAGCTCGATCAGCATCCGGGCGACGGAGCTCACGCGCAACCCGTCGATGGTTCGCACCTCATCCGGATGGAGACTGGTCGTGCGATGGACGCGCAGCCCCCCGCGTTTCGGGGTGCGGTTGGCGACCACCGTGAGCTCGATCTGTCTCACGTTGACCGCGCGCAGGCCGTGGACGGCGGCAGCGGTCCGGTGGCTGAGAACGGCGGTCGGGCCGGCGGCCAACAGGGCAGCGAAGAGGTGGCCCCGGGGCGGGATGGGCGCCCGGGCATCGAGCAGGACACCCCGGTGGCGGCGAGTGAATGCTCCGCCGGACACGAGACGGGACACCTCCCTGCGACTGAACCCGAGTTCCGACAGCTGACCGATCCCGACCGCCCCGGACTGCCGTCGACATACGGAAGCCATCGCCAGCTCGCGGTCGACGCGACGCCGGGAGGGTTTTGCACCCTCAGGGTGCGAAAAGCTCCCAGCGTCGTCCATGGCACCAACGCTGGCACGAACCGTCGACGCGCGACGGTGTGCCAACTTTGTGCCAATTCTTTAGGCTGCGGCTTCGTCCTCGTCCGGGAGGGCCACGGTGACGAGCGTGGGCGACGTGCCCTTCTCGATCGTCTCCTTGGTGACCACGCACTTCTGGACGTCGCGGCGGGAGGGCAGCTCGAACTGCACCTCGAGCAGGACCTCCTCGATGATCGAGCGCAGGCCGCGCGCCCCGGTCTCGCGCTCCAGCGCCTTGTCCGCCACCGAGCTCAACGCCTCATCCGCGAACACGAGCTCGATCCCGTCGAACTGGAAGAAGCGCTGGAACTGCTTGACGAGCGCGTTGCGCGGCTCGGTGAGGATCTTCATCAGCTCGTTGCGGTCCAGCTGGTGGATCGCCGACATCACCGGCAGGCGGCCGATGAACTCCGGGATCAGGCCGTACTGGATCAGGTCCTCGGGCAGGCAGTGCTCGAAGATCTGACCGGTGTCACGCTGCTCCTTGGACTGGATCGCGGCGCCGAAGCCGACGCCCTGATGGCCGATCCGGCGCTCGATCACCCGGTCCAGGTTGGCAAACGCCCCGCCGCAGATGAACAACACGTTGGTGGTGTCGATCGACAGAAATTCCTGGTGGGGATGCTTGCGTCCGCCCTGCGGCGGAACCGACGCTGTCGTCCCCTCCAAAATCTTCAGCAACGCCTGCTGGACGCCCTCACCGCTCACATCCCGGGTGATCGACGGGTTGTCGGCCTTGCGGGCGATCTTGTCGACCTCGTCGATGTAGATGATCCCCGTCTCGGCCTTCTTGACGTCGTAATCGGCCGCCTGGATCAGCTTCAAGAGGATGTTCTCGACATCCTCTCCCACGTAGCCGGCCTCCGTCAGCGCCGTCGCATCCGCGATCGCGAAGGGCACGTTCAAGATCTTGGCCAGCGTCTGGGCCAGCAACGTCTTGCCGCAGCCGGTCGGTCCCAGCAGCAGGATGTTGGACTTCTGCAGCTCGATGTCGTGCTCGTCGGACTGCATCATCTGCACGCGCTTGTAGTGGTTGTAGACGGCTACCGAGAGCGAGCGCTTGGACTGCTCCTGGCCGACCACGTACTCGTTGAGGACGTCGTATATCTCCCGTGGCTTGGGGAGGCTCTCGATGTCGAAGCTCGGGGGAGCGGTCAGCTCCTCATCGATGATCTCGTTGCAGAGATCGATGCATTCGTCACAGATGTAGACCCCGGGGCCGGCGATCAGCTTCTTGACCTGGCGTTGCGACTTGCCACAGAAGCTGCAGAGGAGCTGTTCGTTGGAGTCGGTTGGACGCGCCATGGTTCCCCTCCCGGGAGTCGACTCGATCGAGTCTCGTCAGTCCCGAAGACTAATGCCTTCAGTGCTGCGAAATCACCCGATCGATGATTCCGTACTCCTTTGCTTCCTCAGAGCTCATGAAGTAATCGCGCTCGGTGTCGCGCTTGACCGCCTCGAGGTCCTTGCCGGTGTGCTTGGCGATGATCTCGTCGAGGCGACGGCGGACGTCGATGATCTCACGGGCATGGATCTCAATATCGGTCGCTTGCCCCTGGAAACTTGAGGACACCTGGTGGATCAGGATCTTTGCGTTGGGCAGCGCCATCCGCTTGCCCGCGGCGCCCCCGGCCAGGAGCAGCGCTCCCATCGACATCGCGATGCCGACGCAGATCGTCGACACGTCGGGCTTGATGAACTGCATCGTGTCGTAGATCGCGAGGCCCGCGTAGACCGATCCGCCGGGGCTGTTGACGTAGATCGAGATGTCCTTGTCGGGATCCTCGGACTCCAGGTGCAGGAGCTGGGCCACGATCAGGTTGGCGATCTGGTCGTCGACGGGAGTCCCGAGGAAGACGATCCGCTCGTTGAGCAACCGGCTGTAGATGTCGAACGCGCGCTCGCCCCGGGAGGTTTGCTCGACGACCATAGGTACGAGTGGGCTCATGGCCTGCCTTCTTTTTCGTCCTGCGCCGGAATCCTGCCGACTGTAGCAACCGCCTGATTGCGGTAAGCCAGGCCGTCTGCGGGTGTCCGGCGCAGCTTGGTTTGTCAGTTTCCTGGGGTCCAGATCTGGCCTGAGCCAGTCGTGGAGGCGTCCTCGGGCGCCGCCCCCGGCGCACCCGGGGCATCCGCCTTGCCGGGCGTCCACAGCTTCTCGCGCGCCTGGGCCTGCTCGACGCTGATCGGCTTAGCTTCTGACACCAGCAGCTCCAGCGCCTGGCGATTGGCGACGTCCTCGCGCAGCGAGTCCAGACGATTGGCCTTGCGCAGCTGCGCGACCAGCTCGGCCGGATCTGAGCCGTCACGCTCGGCGGCGGGCGCGAGTGCAGCTATCAGCTCCTCTTCGGAGGGCTCGATCTGCTCGGCGGCCACCACCGCGGCCAGCACCGCTTCGCGCCGCAGCGCGGCGGCGGCGTCGGGCTCTGCCTCGTGGGCCAGCTCCTCCTCGTTCTTGCCGGCGATCCGCAGGTAGGTCTCCTTGTTGATCCCCTGGCGCGTCAGGGCTCCGAGCGTCTGCTCGATCAGCTCGTGGGCGCGAGCGTGGATCAGCGGCTCGGGCAGCTCCACATGCGCCTCATCGGCGGCCGCCTGCAGCACGGCCTCCTCGAACTCGCGCTCGATCGCGCGCGCCTCGCCCTCGCGCAGCTTGGCGGCGATGTCGTCGCGCAGCTCGGCCAGCGTGTCGAACTCGGATGCCTCGGAGGCGAAGTCGTCGTCGAGCTCCGGCAGGCGCTTGGCCTTCACCTCGTGCACGGTGACGTCGAAGGTCGCGTCCTTGCCGCCCAGCTCGTTGGGGTAGTCCTCGGGGAAGGTGACCTTCACCTGGCGCTCGTCACCGGCGGAGGCGCCCACCAGCTGCTCCTCGAAGCCGGGGATCAACCGTCCCGAGCCGAGCTCGATCAGCTGGTCGCGGCCCTCACCGCCCTCAAAGGGAACTCCGTCGACCTTGCCGAGATAGTCGACGACCACCTGGTCGTCTGACTGCGCGGCGCGGTCTACCGTGTCCAGGGTCGCCAGGCGGTCGCGCAGCGTCTGCACCTGCTCGTCGATCGCCGACTGCTGGACCTCCGGCTCACGGCGACCGACCTCCAGGCCCTTGTAACGGCCGAGCTTGGCCTCCGGGCGCACGCCGATCTCGATCGAGAAGGCCAGCGGCTCGCCCTGCCCCGGCAGGTCGCCGACATCGAGGTCGGGCTCCCCGATCGGCGCGATTCCGGCGCCGTCGATCGCCTCCACGTACCAGCCGCCCAGCGCTGAGCGCAGCGCCTCGTCGAGCACCGTCTCGCGCCCGAGCTGCCGGATCACGACCGGCGGCGGGACCTTGCCCTTGCGAAAGCCCGGGACCCGCATCTGTCCGCCGAGCTTGCGGGCCGCCTGCTGGACGCGGCGCTCCACCTCCTCGGCGGGCACCTCGGCCTCGACGCGCACGCGGGACTCGGGGAGCTCTGTGACCGTGGTCTTCAGACTTGTCATGAGGAAAGGCAACGATAGCTTGGGGCGATGGCATCGCGGATCGCAGAGCGTCTGCTGACGGGCCGGCTGGCCTTCCTCCTGGGGGGTGTGCTGGACCTGACGGCTTACGCGCTGGCCGCCTCGCGGGCGCGCGCACGACGCGCGCAATCGCCCGCGCCGACAGCCTGATCGGCACGTCGCAGCCCGCCAACGGACCGGTTCTCAGTTGGGTGGCGCATGCCGCTATGGGGCTCTTTACGCTGCTCGCCGATGATCAGGGTTCGCTTCACCGGGCCGGCCATGCTCGCGCTGGTGGTCGCGCTCGCGCTGGCGGCCCCGGGCGGCGCGCGGGCGTCCAGCCGGCAGGTGATGATCCTCCAGGACGACGCCAACCTGGTCTACGCGTCGCCGCAGAAGGCAGCTCAGACCCTGTCGACCCTGAAGGGGATGGGAGTCGACCGCGTCCGGATCTCCGTGGTATGGCAGCTGCTGGCGCCCAGACTCGCGAGCGAGCCAGGAGCCGAAGTTCGACGCCACCAACCCCAGCGCCTATCCCCCGGGCGTGTGGTTTCGCTACGACTTCCTGGACCGCGTCGCGACCCGCGACGGTCTCCAGGTGTACTTCCAGCCGACCGCCCCGGCGCCCAACTGGGCCACCACGCCGCGCAAGCTGGCCCAGGGCTTCCGGTTCTCCCACGACCCCAGCGCCACGGAGTTCGGGCGGTTCGTCCAGGCGGTGGGCCGGCGCTACGACGGCAGCTTCGTGCCGCCCGGCGGCGGGGCGGACGCCAAGCTCCCGGCCGTCCACTACTGGGGAATCTGGAACGAGCCGAACATCAGCAGCTGGATGACCCCGCAGTGGAACACGATCAAGGGCGGCGAGAAGGTGCAGGCCTCCCCGGCGATCTACCGCGCGGATGGTCGACGCCGCCTGGCACGGACTGGTCGCCACCGGCCACCGCCACGACACGATCATGATCGGCGAGACGGCTGCCTACGGAGCGGGCCACAAAGGCTACGCCGCCTCGATGGATCCGCTCACCTTCATCCGCGCCTTCTACTGCTTGAACGCCGGCTACGCGCCGCTGTCGGGCGCCGCCGCCACACAGATCGGATGTCCCGGGTCCGGCGACCGCGCCGCGTTCGCCCGCGCCCATCCCGGTCTGTTCGAGTATGCGGGCTGGGCCCATCACCCCTACGAGTTTGCGGGCCCGCCCAGCTACGAGCGCTCCGATCCAAACTCGGCCACGCTGTCGAGCCTCGCCCGGCTGGGGACGGCGCTTGACCGCAGCGCCCGCGCGTATCACCAGCGCGCCGGCAAGCCGATCGACATCACCGAGTGGGGCGAGCAGTCAAGGGACCCGAGCCCGTACCCGCAGTTCAACCAGGCACAGCAGGCCGAGTACATCAACGAGGGTGAGTACATGGCCTGGACCAACCCGCGCGTGCAGACCTTCGGGCAGTTTCTGCTCTTTGACTCGGCGCCCAACCCCCTGGAGAAGAAGGGCTCCGCGGCCTATTGGGCGACGTTCCAGTCCGGGCTGTTCCTGTACGCGTCGCGCAAGCCCAAGCCGGCCTTCTCCGCGTTCGAGCTGCCGATCTGGCTGCCCGAGCCCGTCCACGGCCCGCACGTCTATGTCTGGGGCCAGATCCGCCCTCGACAGGAGCAGCGAATCGCCGCGCTGCAGTTCAGACAACGCGGTGCCCCCAGCTGGGCCAACGTGACCACGGTGCGCGGCGTCGGCAGCGAGGGCTTCTTCACCACCCACGTCTCGCTGCCCTCGGCCGGGCAGCTGCGGATCAGCTGGCTCGGTCCCAACAACACCATCCTGGACAGCCGCCTCGCCGATGTCAGCTGACGCGCCCCCGGCGGCATGTGGATCGGCCCGTTCACTCCTGCGACGAACGGGTCCCCGGTCGGTAGCGCATGGCAGCGCACGGCCGATTAGCATGCCCGCCACTTATGAGGGCGCGCCGCCGATGACCAGGGTTCGCTTTAGCCTGCTGGCCATGCTCGCGGTCATGGTCGCGCTCGCCCTTGCGGCTCCCGGCAGCGCGATGGCCTCCCACAGTCAGGCGATGATCCTGCAGGACGACGCGAAGCTGATCTACTCCTCGCCCGCAGTCCGTCGCGTCCACCCTGCAGACGCTTCGGAACATGGGCGTGGACCGGGTTCGCGTGTCGGTGGTGTGGCAGCTGCTCGCGCCCAAGCCGAGCTCCACGAAGAAGCCCAAGTTCGACGCCACGAACCCCAACGCCTATCCCCCGGGCGCCTGGTCTCGCTGGGACTTCCTGGACCGGGTGGCCACGCAGGACGGCCTCCAGGTGTACTTCCAGCCCACCGCCCCCGCCCCCAACTGGGCCACCACCCCACGCAAGCTGGCCCAGGGCTATCGCTACTCGCACGATCCCAACGCCGCCGACTACGGGCAGTTCGTGCAGGCCGTGGCCAAGCGCTACAGCGGCAGCTTCGTCGTGCCCGGGCAGAGCACCAAGCTGCCGGCCGTCCGCTATTGGGGCATCTGGAACGAGCCCAACATCGGCGGCTGGATGACCCCACAGTGGAACACGGTCAAGGGCGGCAAGAAGGTGGAGGCCTCGCCGGCCATCTACCGCGGCATGGTCGACGCGGCCTGGAAGGGCCTGATCAGAACCGGCCACCGCCACGACACGATCATGATCGGCGAGACCGCCGCCTACGGCGCCGGCCATCAGGGCTACGGCGCCAGCATGGATCCGCTGACCTTCGTGCGCGCGTTCTACTGCCTGAGCGGCGCCTACAAGCCGCTCACGGGCAAGACCGCGACCCAGGTCGGCTGCCCCGCATCGGGCAGCCGGGGGCGTTCGTCCGCGCCCACCCCGCCCTGTTTGACGCCGCCGGCTGGGCGCACCACCCCTATGACTTCGCGCACCCGCCGGACTTCAAGCGCCCGCAACCCAACTCCGCGACGCTGTCGGGGCTGTCACGGATCGAGACGGCGCTGGATCGCAGCGCCCGCGCCTACCACCAGCGCGCCGGAAAGCCGATCGACATCACCGAGTGGGGCGTCCAGAGTCGCAAGCCCAGCCCGTTCGTCAAGTTCTCACAGGCCCAGCAGGCCGAGTTCATCAACCAGGGCGAGTACATGGCGTGGGTCAATCCGCGGGTGCCCGCCTTCTCGCAGTTCCTGCTGGTCGACGACGGTCCCAACACGCAGTACAAGAAGGGCACCCGCGCCTACTGGAGCACGTTCCAGTCCGGCCTGCTCACCTACCCCTTCGACCAGCCCAAGCCCGCGTACTACGCGTTCGAGCTGCCGATCTGGCTGCCCCAACCCAAGCACGGCGCGCACGTCTTCGTGTGGGGCCAGATCCGTCCCAAGTCCCAGCGCCAGGCCGTTCTGCAGTTCAAGCCCCGTGGGTCGAGCAGCTGGGCGGACATCGCTACGGTCAGGGGCTCCGCGCCCGAGGGCTTCTTCACCACGCACGTGCAGCTGCCCTCGGCCGGCGGGCTGCGCATCAGCTGGTCGGGCCCCGGCGGCGTCTCCTACCAGGGCCGTATCGCGACCGTCAGCTGAAGCGGCGAGCTCAGCTGCTTTCAGAGACGAGGTTCTTGAGCTCGCGCAGCGCCACCGGCAGCGTCGTCGTGTCGTAGGTGCGCGCCGCCTGCACGTCGGCCACCACGCCCTGCGAACGCTCCACGGCTGCCTGGTTGGCCGCCAGCCACGCCTCGATCGCCGCCGGAGCCCCGTGGGGCGCGCCATCGGCCAGCACGTCACGGGTCAGGGCGCGATGCATCTCGTACAGGTCGTCGCGCAGCGCCGCGCGAGCCAGCGCCTGCCAGCGGTCATCGCGCGGGAGCTCCAGGATCCGGTCGCGCAGCCAGTCGAGCCCGAGCCGCGAGCCGATCCCGAAGTAGACGGCCATCACCACCGGCTGCGGGGCGCTCGTCAGCGCTGCGTCATCGACGATGTCGAACGCCGCCAGCAGCGCCGGCATGCTCGCCACGCGCCGCGCCAGGGGCGGCGGGACGCCGGCCGCCGCCAGCTCGACCAGGCGGTCCTGGAAGGACTCCCGGTCGTCGCCGACCAGCACCTTGGGCAGAGCCTGCGCGAGCAGCCGCGCGCCGGTCGCAAAGCGCGCCGTCGTCGCCGCCACGTCGATCGTGGAGCGGCCCAGGGAGCGCACCAGCCACCGTGTGGCGCGCTCCACCAGCCGCCGGCCCTCGATCAGCATCGAGAGCTGCGTCCCGGCCTCGATCTGGTTGTCGAGCGCCTCCACCTCGGTCCAGAAGTCGCGCATCATGAACACCTCACGGGCAACCGCGTACGCCCTCGCCAGCTGGGGCACGGACGCGCCCGTCTCCTCGCCCAGCCGGAAGGCGGACGTCATCCCGGCTCGGTCGACCAGCTGGTTGGCGACGATCGTGGCGATGAGCTCGCGGCGCAGGCGGTGGTCTCGCATCCGCGAGGCGTAGCGCTGTGGCAGCGGGCGCGGGGAAGTAGCGCTCCAGGTCGGACACGAGATACGGGTCCTCGGGCAGGTCGGACTCCAGCAGCTGCACGTACAGGTGGATCTTGCAGTAGGCCATGATCGCCGCCAGCTCGGGTGAGCTGAGACCGCGACGCTCGCTCCGCCGCGCCGCCAGCGCCTCTTCGGAGGGCAGGAACTCGATCTCCCGGTCCAATGCCGCCCACCTGCTCCAGATGACGGATCAGCCGCGCGTGGACGTCGACCATCGAGGTCGCCTGGCTGAGCGCCACGCTCAGCGCCTGCGTCTGCTTGTAGCTGTCGTACAGCACCGCATCGGCCACCGCGTCGGTCATCTGACGCAGCAGCTCGTTGCGCTCGCCACCGGTCATCTCGCCGGTGGCCGTCAGCTGGCCGAGCAGGATCTTGATGTTGACCTCGTGGTCTGAGCAGTTGACCCCGGCGGCGTTGTCGATCGCGTCGGTGTTGATGCGCCCGCCGTTGCCGTCGGGGCCACCGTGCCGGGCGTACTCGATCCGCCCGCGCTGGGTCAGCCCCAGGTTTCCGCCCTCCACCACCACGCGACAGCGCAGCTGCGCTCCGTCGACGCGCACGCCGTCGTTGGCGCGGTCGCCGGCCTCGCTCTGGCTCTCCGCACCCGCCTTGACGTAGGTGCCGACCCCGCCGTTGAACAGCAGGTCGACGGGCGCACGCAGCAACTCGGAGATCAGCTCGTTGGGCGCCAGGCGGTCGGCCTCGATACCCAGCGCCGCCCTGGCCTCTTCGCTGATGTCGATCGACTTGGCGAGGCGCGAGTACACCCCGCCGCCCGCCGAGATCAGCGAGCGGTCGTAATCGTCCCAGCCCGAGCGCGGCAACGCGAACAGCCGCCGGCGCTCGTCGAAGCTCGCCGCGGGGTCGGGATCGGGGTCCAGGAACACGTGGGCGTGGTTGAACGCCGCCAGCAGGCGGATGTGCGGTGAGCGCAGCATCCCGTTGCCGAACACGTCGCCCGACATGTCTCCGATGCCGACAACCGTGAAGTCCTGGCGGGCGACGTCGGTGCCCAGCTCCCTGAAATGGCGCTTGACCGACTCCCAGGCCCCGCGGGCGGTGATTCCCATCCGCTTGTGGTCATAGCCGTGCGAGCCGCCGGAGGCGAACGCGTCGCCGAGCCAGAAGCCATAGGCAGCCGCGACCTCGTTGGCGATGTCCGAGAAGGCGGCCGTGCCCTTGTCCGCGGCCACCACGAGGTATGGATCGTCGTCGTCGTAACGGACCACACGCTCGGGTCCGACCACGGCGCCGCCGACGTAGTTGTCGGTCAGGTCCAGCAGCCCGGCCAGGAACGTGCGATAGCACGCGATCGCCTCGGACACCTGTGCCTCGCGCCCGCCGCGGGCCGGCGGCCGCTTGACCACGAATCCGCCCTTGGAGCCAACCGGGACGATCAGCGCGTTCTTGACCATCTGCGCCTTCATCAAGCCGAGCACCTCGGTGCGGAAGTCCTCGCGACGGTCAGACCAGCGCAGGCCACCCCGAGCCACCTTGCCGCCCCGCAGGTGGATGCCCTCGACACGAGGCGAGTAGACGAAGATCTCAAAGCGTGGCCGCGGGCGGGGCAGGAACTCAAGCTGCGTCGGGTCGAGCTTGAACGCCAGGCAGGCCCCGATGCCGGGGGGCGCCGAGGACGGAATCTCGTTTCCCTCGCGCCGGTAGTAGTTGGTGCGCAGCATCGCCTCCACCACCGCCACGAATCTGCGCAGAATCCGGTCGGCATCCAGGCTCTGCACCGTGTCGATCGCGGCGCGCAGTTCCTCGGCCAGGCGCTGGGCCGTCTCGGGGTCATGCGCGTCGGGGTCAAAACGGGCCGCGAACAGGGCCACCGCCCGGCGGGCGATCTGCGGGTTGTCGAGCAACGTCTGGATCATGTACGCGTCCGAGAAGGCGATCGCCGCCTGGCGCAGATAGCGCACCACAGCGCGGACGATCGTGACCTCGCGCCCGCTCAGCCCGGCCCGCATCACCAGCCCGTTGAGCCGGTCGTCCTCGAGCTCGCCCGACCACGCCCCCAGGAACGTCAGACCGAACTCCTCGCCGGCGCGGTCCAGGTCCTCGGGATCGCAGCGCAGGCCGAAGTCGTAGATCCATACGGAGTCACCCGCCGCCGGGCTGATCTCGTACGGACGCTCGTCGACCACGGTGGCGCCCATATGCTCGAACTTGGGCACCACGTCCGACAACGAGACCGGCGAGACGCTGAGCAGCTTGCCGCGCGCCATCTGCTCGGCATCTCCCCGCCGGCGGTAGACGTGAATCTGCGTCCGCCGACCCTCCCAGCGCAGCCGCTCGATGCGGTCGATGTCGAGGATCGCGGTGCCGGCGTCGCAGTTGGCGCGATAGCCGGGCGGGAACGCCGACGCGTAGCCGGAGTACAGCTCCAGACCGCGCCGCTGGCCGTGCTCGGCGATCAGAGCCGCGCGCAGGTCGTCGGTCCACGCGCGCGTGGCGCGGGCGATCTGCGCCTCGATCGCGGCCACCTCGTAGCCGGCCTTGACCCCGGCAGGGCAGTGCACGATGTAGTCGACGCGGACGATCACCGACTCGGACAGCTGCAGGCGCCAGTCGACCTGATCGCCGCCGAACGCCTCGGCCAGGATCCGCCCGGCCCGCAGGCGGTTCTCGGTGTTGAAGCGATCACGCGGCATGCACAGGGTGCAGGCCACGAACCGGTCCAGGCGATCGGCGTACACGAACAGCCGCACCCGCTGGCGCTCGCCCAGGCCCAGAATCCCGATCGCGATCTCGAACAGGTCGTCGGAATCGATCTGCACCAGCAGGTCGCGCGGCAGGGACTCGAGGATGTCGATCAGGCCCTTGGCGTCATGGCTGTCCTCGGGGAAGCCGGCCTTGTCCATCACGTGGTCGACCTTGTCGCGCAGCAGCGGGATCTCCCGCGGGCTGGACTTGTAGGCGGCGGTGGCGTAAAGCCCCAGAAAGCGCCGCTCTCCGACCACGCGGCCGTCAGGCGCGAACCGCTTGACCCCCACGTAATCCAGGTAGGCGGGTCGGTGCACGGTCGCTCGCGAATTGGCCTTGGTGAGGACCAACGGATGCGGCGAGAGCGCTTCCGTGAGCGCCCGGCCGGTCAGTTGCTTGACCGGGGTCCGCGACGCCCCGCGCAGGATTCCCAGACCGCTGCCGGGCACCGTGCGCAGCTCGCCCGGCGCCGCGGGCGCCCCGAGTTCGTACTCGCGATAGCCCAGGAACGTGAAGTGCTCGTCGGCCATCCAGGCGAGGAACGCCTGAGCCTCGGCGAGCTCGTGCGGCTCGCAAACACGCGCCTGCGCTCGCAGCTCGGCGGCCAGCGCCGCGGTGCGGGCACGCATCGCGCCCCAGTCCTCGACGGCCGCGCGGACCTCCTCCAGCACCAGCTCGATTCCGGCGCGGAGGACGGCCAGCCGGTCAGAGTCGGCCTGGCGCACCACCTCGACGTGGATCACCGACTCCGCCTGGGCGCCGACGGCCGTCGCTCCGGGCGCCAGCACCTCCTGCAGCTCTCCGTCGGCGTCGCGCACGGCCCGCATCACGGGGTGGACGATCAGCTCGATCCCGTAGCCCAGGCGGCTGAGCTCCATCGTCACCGAGTCGACGAGGAACGGCATGTCGTCGGAGACGATCTGGACGACCGTGTACGGCGACTGCCAGGCGTCGATCTCCTCGGTGGGGTTGTAGACCCTGACCTTGGCCTCCCCGGGGTCGCGGTGCTGGGCGGTCCGCCAGTGGGCGACGATCGCGCCCGCCAGGTCCTGCGGACGGCGGTCGGCGAGGTCCTTGGCCGGGACCCAGTGGTAGTACTGGCGGACGAACTCGCGATAGGCGGCGGGCGCTTCGTGCTCCAGGCGCGCACTGACCGACGCGATGAGCGAATCGATCAGATCCAGCTCGAGGTCTCCGGCCTTGACGGCCATGCGCCACACCGCCCTCTCTCTCAGCACGTCACGCTGCAGCGGGCAACGCTACCCCTCCGGCACGACAGCCGCATCCCGTGACCTCGGGCTGTCACGCTGTGGGGCGGATGGCCGACGCTCCCCAGCTCCCCGACTGGCCGGCCGGCACGGTGGCGATCCTCGTGACCGGTGGCGCTCGCCCGCACGCCATCCCGGTCTCGGCGGTGTTGCGAGCCGGGCCGCGGCGAATGCTCCTCGGCCTGGCGCAGAGCCGCGAATCCCTGGCCCGGCTGCGGCAATACCCGGAGGTCACGGTGGCGATCTGCGCCCGCGCGGTGGCGGTGAGCGTCGACGGCCGGGCCTCGGTGGTGGTGGACGAGATGGTCAAGGGCGTCGCCGCCGTCGCCGTCGACGTGGAGGTGATCCACGACCACGACCGGCCGACGTTCGCGCTGCACGCGGGCGTGGCCTGGGAGTGGACCGACGAGGAGGCGGCGCGCCGCGACGGCGAGGTACAAGCGGCATTGCGCAGCCTGGCGGCCGCCACGGAGACCCCAGCGGCTCGTCGGCTCTAGTCCCCCGGGGGAAAGAGGTAACGGGTGTGGGGCGGGACGTGAGGGCCAACCTCGAGCACGACCTCGGCGTGACGGCGCAGCGCGATGCGCCCGACCGGCCCGTTCCGGCGGCGGCCGTCCACGAAGGCCGTTACCTCGCGGGCCGAGAACGACGCCATCCGGCGCTCGCCCAGCGGCTGGCCCCACGACCGGAACAGGTCGGCCACCGTCACCCGCGAGCCGCGTCTGATCAGCACAACGCCGGTCGGCTCGAGCGTCACCAGTGCTCCGTAGCAACCCGCCGCCGCAATCCGCCCCTCCTGTGACCGTCGTGGCGGCCGGGTCCCGATGCCGCCGGCCACCAGGAGCACGCGGTTGGCGGCGAACAGTTCGACGTGCGCGGCGTACCGAGGTCCCAGCCCGCGCCGGCAGGCGCCCAGCACCGGGCCGCTCGCCGGTGGGTGAAAGCGCGCCCCCCTTCCGATCGGGCGCGCCTCGCGGACCAGCGCCGCGGGGATCGACTGGCTGGTGTCACGCTGGGCGCCGTGGCGCCTGCCGGCGTCTGCGCCACAGGCGCCGAGCACGATCGCGGCCGTGGCACCGGCGGCGGCCGCGCACCCCGAGAGCGCGATCGGCTCTCACAACTCCGTTGGGGCGCCGGCGAGCACCCGGCGCTGGCGCTGCGGGCGCTCGGCGAGCGCGAACACCACCGGCAGCAGCCCGATGCCGCTGGCCAGGCACGCCACTACGGCCACGCGCGCCGGGAACGCCGGCAGGGCGAGCAGCACGAAGCCATAGAGCAGTGTCCCCACGAGCGTCGCGCCCTCCCAGATCGCAGCCGCCGCGATCAGGAACAGCACGAACCAGCCGTAGCGGCCACGCGCCAACCGAGTCGCGGCCCAGCCGGCGAAGGCCAGCTCCAGCGCCAACACGATCCATTGTCCGGCAGAGATCCCGGGACGACCATGCAGTTGGCGCGCCAGGGCGGCAAGCACGAAGGCGGTGAGGGCGGTGGCCGCCAGGCCGCGGGCCAAGCGCCGGTCCAGCGTCGGACGGCGCAGTCGCAACGCGGCCGGCACGCAAGCCGCGAGGACCACGACGGGCCAGAACCAGACCGGCGAGGGACCGGGCGCGGTGTACAGGCCGCCGGTGATCACGGTCGGCACCCCGCCGACGCGCAGCGGCACGTTCCAGCGCCCGATGTAGGTGGCCCCCGGCGCCCGCGCGGTGCTGGCCAGCGCGTGCAGGCGCCCGTCGTGCCACTCGTAGCTGTGTCCGCCCGAAGCGCGCTGCCACCGCGGCGGGGTCCGGGCCGTCAGTCCGATCGGCGGCGTCTGCACCGGTACCTGGTTGAGGTACCACATGGAGGAGGCCTGATTGACGAACACGCCCGCGCGCGAGAAACGCAGGTACGGCGCACCCCGGTAATCGAGGACCACCACGGTCGTGCGCGGGGAGGCCTTCAGCCACAATCGCAGGTCGCCGTCGACGACCTTGGCGTCGGTGCCCTGGGGAACCTGACCAACACGGGCCAGGTAGCTGGAGGCGGCGGGGTCGATCGCGCCGTGGGCCTGGGCGGCGGCCGGCAGCGCCAGCGCTGCGAGCAGCCCGGCCAGCAACCATGCCGCCACCGCCGGGCGCGGGCGCCAGCTCCATCGCGCCATAGACTCCATATCCGTTGCCGGACTCTACGCATACCCTTCGCCGACGGGCGCTCGTCGGGCTGGTGTGCCTGGCGGCGCTGCTCGGGCTTCGGGCCGCGATGGCGAGCGAGGCGCGGGCCGACGGGGACCCCGCGAGCGACGTCCTGGCCGCGCAGACGCTGTTTCTGCCCCAGGACGGCGCGATCCCGGCCGCGCAGCAGTCCGAGCTGCAGGCGCTGGTGCGATCCGCCGCCCGCGCGGGCTATCCGGTGCGCGTCGCGGTGATCGCGAGCCGCACTGATCTCGGCTCGGTGACGGCCCTGTGGCGCCGGCCGGCCGGCTATGCCCGGTTCTTGGGCCAGGAGCTCTCTGAGGTGTTCCGCGGGACGCTGCTGGTGGTGATGCCCAATGGCTTCGGCGTCTACCGCGTCGGGGCCTCGGCCGGGTCCGGGGGCGCGACGAGCGCGACGGGGGCGACGAGCGCGGAGAGCTCGGCGGCGCTCGATGGGCTCCCGGCGGCCGACGCAGGAACCCACGCGCCCGGCGCGCTGGGTGGCGCGGCGATCGCGGCCGTGCAGCGACTGGCCGCGGCAGCCGGCCACCGCCTGGCGGCCCCGCACGGCGCCGCTCCGCCGCGCTCGGCCGCGCGCTCCGGAGTCGACGTCGCCGCCTGGCTGGCGTTCGCCGTCGGGGCGATCCTGATCGTGGCCGCCTGGACGGTCAGCCTGAGGCTGCGCCCGCCGCGTCGTCAGCACGACGGTGTAGCCTCACCGCATGGAAGCTGAACGGGCACGGGAGTTGTTGGCGCGCGAACGCGAGCGCATCGAGCGCGCCCTCGGGATCCACGAGGGCGAGAGCCTTGAGTCCGACGCGCACATAGAGCCGGGCGACACCGACTCCGAGGACCTCTACCAGGACGAAGTCGACGCCGGGCGCGCCGCGGACCTGCGCGACCAGCTGGCGGCCGTGGAGCGCGCCGAGGGCCGGCTGCGCGACGGGACGTACGGCTTCTCCATCCAGAGCGGCGACCCGATTCCCGACGCCCGGCTGGAGGCCCGACCGACGGCCGAGCTGACAGTCGAAGAACAACAGCGCGTCAGCGGCTGAGCGACTTCGTCAGATCGTGCCGGTGAGCACGAGGACGCCGACCACGACCAGCACCAGCGCCGTGAAGGCGTTGCCCCAGCGCTCCAGCCAGTGGCTGTGGAGGCCGTAGCCACCGATCGTCGCCAACAGCGTCAGGACCACGATCGTCGTCACCGTGACGGCGGCGAACGCCACCAGCGAGGCGATCGCCGTGCCCGCGCCGGCGGCGGTGGCCGCCAGGAACACCGGGAGGATCGTCAGGTCGGGCGAGGCGGCCGCCCCGAAGGACACCATGAACGCCCCCCGGCCGCGACCACCATGGTCGTGGTCGCCGCCGGCAGGCGAGTGATCGTGGTCGTGACCATGACCGTGGTCGTGTGAATGGGCCTGCGCGTGCCCCCGGCCGGTCGCCTCCAGCACCGCGAAGGCCAGCCCGGTCGTGATCAGCAGACCCCCGACGATCGCGTTCTGCACGTGCTCGACGGTCGAACGCAGCTGCAGGCCGACGATCACGATGACCGCTCCGATCACCAGCGAGACGAGCACGTGGGCGACGCCGGCCAGTCCGGCCAGCCGCGCCACCCTCGAGAGCGGATAGCGATGGGTGCGGCTGACCACTCCCAGCGGGACCCAGTGGTCGGGCAGGATCGCGTGACCGAGACCCACGCCGGCGGCCGCCGCCACCAGCGCGGGGGTGGTGGCGCTCACGGCGCCTTCCCCCCGGTGGGCGACGCCGCGCCGAAGGCTCTACGATTCTCGGGTGACATGTTCAGACAATCATATGAGGCATCGCTCATTTCCGGAGGACGGCGATGACGCATGGCACCACCCACGCCACGGCCCGGCTCACGGCCCGAGGACGCGGCGCTGATCGCGCAGGCGATGTCGGCGCTCGCCACCCCCAGCCGCGTGCTCATCCTGGCCGCCCTCAGAGAGCGACCCCGCTCGGTGTCCGAGCTGATCGCCGACGTGGCGATGGAGCAGTCGGCGGTCTCCCATCAGCTGCGACTGCTGCGCGACATCGGCCTGATCGTCGGCGAGCGTCATGGGCGACGGATCATCTACTCCCTGTATGACGACCACGTCGCCTCGCTGATCGACCAGGCCGTCGGACACGTGGAGCATCTGCGGCTCGGCCTGCGCACGCATCTGGCCTCCTGAACGCAGCACCCCCGGCGTCGCTCCTCGGGTGGGCAGTCAGTTCGGTAGCGTCTGGACGATGGAGGAAGCAGCCGCCACGATCTATGACTGGGGCGGCGGCCGGGAAGGGTTCTCGCGGTGGCTGAACCGGTTCTACGACCTCGTTGAGCTCGAAGCTCCGGAGATCGCGGCGATGTTCGGCGGACGTGTGAGTGAGGAGCATCGCGCCTCCGTGACGGACTGGTGGGCGGAGGTGATGGGCGGCCCGGCGGTCTACACCGAGCGGCGCGGGGGCTACGAACGCATGCTTGCGCGCCATCATGATCTCGCGATCACCAGCGAGCAGCGCTTGACGTTCGTGACCCTGCTGAGCCGAGCGGCCGACGACGCCGGACTTCCGGCCGATCCCGAGTTCCGCGCCGCGATCATGGGCTACGCGGAATGGGGCACGCGCTTGGCGGTCCACAACTCGCAGCCAGGCGCGCAGACGGTGGCACACGCCCCGGTGCCGCGATGGGGCTGGGGGGTCGCGCCGCCGTACGACCCCGCCGGCGACGCCGGGGCCTGACCGCGCGGTCCTCGAGGCGTGGACAACGGCCAGATCGCCGACCGCCTGGATGCCTTCGCGATGCTGCTGGAGCTCAGCGACGCCAACCCGTACACGACGCGGGCCTATCGCCGCGCCGCCGCCGGCATCCGGGCGACGCCGGCCCCGATCGCCGAACTCGTGCGAGCCGGCCGCGTGCGCGAGCTCCGGGGCGTCGGCTCGGGGATCGAGTCGCGCCTGCGCGAGCTGTTGGAGACCGGCGAGATCGCGGAGCTGGCCGAGCTCGAGCGCGAGCTCTCACC
This sequence comes from uncultured Solirubrobacteraceae bacterium, assembly GCA_963831015.1. Classification (GTDB taxonomy): domain Bacteria; phylum Actinomycetota; class Thermoleophilia; order Solirubrobacterales; family Solirubrobacteraceae; genus Palsa-465. Next base: position 335,130 of record CAWHOM010000003.1, read on the forward strand.
CGACCTCGTGGGGCTCGGGCGCTACCTCGGCCTGACCGCCCACCGCGCGGTCGAGCTGGCGCGAGCGCTGGATGCGCGCACCGCCGAGGAGTTCCGCGAGGCGGCGGCCGCCGGCCGCCTGCGCGACGTGCCCGGGATCGGCCCCAAGACCGAGGCGCGACTGCTGGAGGCGCTCGGCCGAGAAGCGGAGCCCCGGCCGCGGCAGGGGCTGCTGCTCGACCGCGCGACCGATCTGGTGGAGGGCATCGCCTCGGCGCTCGGCGGACACGCCGCCGGCGACGTGCGCCGCCGACGCGACCTGTGCGAGCACCTGTGCGTCGTCTGCGGGGCGAACGAGGCCGCCGTCGCGCTCGATCGGTTCGCCGAGCTGCCGCAGATCGTGGCGATGCTCGAGCGGGAGGACCGGCGCGCTCTCGGGGTGACCGTCGAGGGGGTGCCGGTCGAGTTGGTGGTCGCCCCGCCGGCGCGGTTCGGCACCGAGTTGCTGCGGGCAACCGGCGCGACCCCGTACGTCAGCGCCCTCGAGCCGCTGCCGGAGCGGGCCGACGAGGCGGCGGTCTACGCCGCGCTGCGCATTCCCTGGTGCCCACCGGAACTGCGCGAGCGGGCGTTTCGGGGTGAGCCGCCCGCATTGGTCGGGCTGGAGGCCATCCGCGGCGATCTGCACTGCCACTCGACGTGGTCCGACGGGCGGGCGAGCATCGAGGAGATGGGCCGCGCCGCGCGCGAGCGTGGCTATGAGTACCTGGCGATCTGCGACCACACGCCCGCCGTGGGCGCGGTCCAGGGCCTCGGCCCGGACGCCGTTCGCCGGCAGGGCGAGGAGATCGCGGCCGCCAACGAGGTCCTGGCGCCGTTCGTCGTGCTGCGCGGGATCGAGTGCGACATCCTCGCCGACGGCCGGCTCGATCTTCCCGACGACGTGCTCTCAGAGCTCGACTGGGTCCAGGCGAGCGTGCACGGCGGCCAGCGGATGCCCGCCCGCGAGATGACCGACCGCGTCTGTCATGCCCTGCGCAACCCGCACGTCAGCTGTCTCAGCCATCCGACGGGGCGGCTGCTCACCCGTCGCCCCGAGAACGCCGTCGACCTGCAGCGCGTCTACCAGGTGGCGGTCGAGCAGGGAGTCGCCCTAGAGGTCAACGGGCTGGCACCCGCGTCTGGACCTGAGCGGCGAGCACGTGCGCGACGCGCTGCAGGCGGGCGCGCGCGTCGTCTGCTCGACCGATGCGCACTCGGTCGCCGGGCTGGGGAACATGGCGCTGTCGCTGGCCACAGCCCGGCGGGGATGGGCGACCGCCGCAGACGTGGTCAACACGCGCTCGCTCGAGGACCTGCGCTCGTGGAGGCGCTGAGGCGCGTTTCATCTCAGCGCAGCACCAGCACGACGATCACGATCACCAGCAGCAAGGCCGTCCCTGCGCCTGCCCACGGCCAGGGCCGGCGCCAGAACTCAGGTTTGGCGCGATCTCGGCTGTACCGGCCTTCGGGTGGCTCTCCGACCCAATCGTCGTCGTCCCACGACATCGCAATCCGAGCCTAGCGCCGGCCTACCGCACGGATCCGGTGTAAAGCACCTCACGCTCCCAAGCGCTGACCGGTTGCGCGTGTAGCCGCCAGTAGTGCTCGGCGATCTCGTCGGGATCGAACGCGCTCCCCGGCGCCACGGCACCGGCGATGGTTACGGTCGCCACGTGGATGCCTTCCGGGCCGTAGGCCTTGGCCAGCAGCTCCGCGAGTGTCCGCAGGCCCGACTTGCCCAGCGACAGGCTGGTCACATCAGGCGACGGTTGCGAGATCCCGCCGGTCATCACGATCGTGCCCGTGCCCGTCAGCGCCATCCGCGGAGCGATGTGTGCCGCCGCGGTGATCGCGCCCACGACGTTGATCGCCCATGCGTCGAGCTGTTGCTGGGCCGTGAGCTCGCCGATCGCATCGCGCCGGATCAGCGCCGCGTTGTAGACCAACAACGCGGGTACCCCGAAGCGGGCGACGATCTCGTCGAGCGCCGCGCGGAACGCCACCTCATCGGTGACGTCAGCGGTCACGCCGAGCGCGTCGAAGTCCGAGAGCGCCGACAGCGCAGCGTCGATCGTCCGCTCCGAGCGAGCGATCATTCCGACCGGGAGGCCCTCGCGCGCCACACGTCGGGCGACGGAGGTGCCGAGCCCCGGCCCGACGCCGACCACGATCGCTCCCCGCTGTTCGGGACTCATGCGGCGACCTCGCGAGGACGCGCCAGATGCGAGTCGCGGCGTTGAGCACATTTAGATTTCAGCGCCGCACGAGGCCCCGACTCCCTGAGAGCGTCGCACAGCGGCTCCAGGAACCATCCGGGACTGATGATCCCGTCGACGATCGTGAAATACCCCCCGTCGGCGTAGCGGGCAGCCGCCGCTGCGACGGCACGCATAACGGTGATGTTCTGCGGGTGCGACTCCGGTCGCCAGGGTTCGATGTAGCCGCCGGCGATGAAGTGAAACAAGGTGTCTGACTCGAGATGCACCGCTCGCTCGGCACCGGAGGCCAACAGCCGGGCGACTGTGGTCTTTCCGGCTCCCGGCGGACCGGTGAGCAGCAGCACCGGATCGGACATAGAACGCGATCCTAAGCCCAGTACGGACGGCGAGCCATCACGCGGGCCTACCGGGCGAGTTCGGCCGTTTGATCCAGCCGCGCCAGCTTCTGCGGGTTTCGCATCACGTAGATCCGGGTGACCTGCCCGTTCTCCACGACGAGGCTCACCGCGGCGCCCAGCTCGCCGTCTAACTCGATCCGGCCCGCCGGCGCGCCGTTGAGCCACACGGTCGTCGTCTCGAACGTGGCCACCACCTGGTTCGCTCGCGCGAGCAATTTCGCCACTCGCCGACGTACTCCTCGCGGCGGCGCGACAACGTGCGCAGTCGGTTCAGCGCTTGCCGTGTAACGATCCGGATGAGGTCCGCCCGCGGGTCACGCACCTGCGTTTTGTCGACGTCGGCCCACCGGTTTGGCATGAAGACACCGCCGAGCGCGCGAGCGTGACAACCAGCCACCGAGACTGCGCTGCGGACACGCGGTCAAGCTAGCGAAGTCCGCGCTCCTCGATGAGCCGTGGGATGCTCGCCGAGTCGACCGCGAGTCCGTGATCGGCGTCAGCCAGGCATCCGGACGGCGGGCTGAGACGCCACCCAGCCACGCGTCCGAAGTGGCGCCCCGTCGCGTTCCTCGCGTCCGCAACGAGACGTCTTTGGCGACGCAATGGCGGTGCGGCATTCACTTTGCGCTGAGTCGGCGCTATTCCAGTTGGGTCAGGAGCCAGTTCACCTGGGTCGCGATGCGGTCCCGGATTGTGCGCACGGTTGCGAGGGATTGGCCGGCCGGGTCGGGAAGTTCCCAGTCGATGTAGCGCTTGCCCGGGACGTACGGGCATTGGTCGCCGCAACCCATCGTGACGACGATGTCGGCCCGTTCGGCGAGTCCTTGGGTGAGCAGTTGCGGGGTGCGGTCACTGAGGTCGATGTCGAGCTCGCGCATGACCTCGATGACCTCGGGGTGAACGTGGGCCGCCGGGGTGGTGCCGGCCGAAACCGCGTTGTGAGCACCACTCGCAGCGCGGGTGAACAGGGCCTGGCTCATCTGGGAGCGGCCCGCGTTCTGGAGGCATACGAACAGGACGGTGGCCATGTACGGAAGTATTGCATTGACAGATCTCACTTGAATCGATATTTGTATATCGATGAGCGTCGATCTGGAGCTCAGCCCCAAGACCAAGCGCCCCGCCGGCGAGCCGTGCTGTCAGCCGGTCGTCTATCCCGACGTGGATCGCGCCGAGGCCGTACGGATGGCCGAGGTCGCCAAAGCCCTCGGCGACCCGGTCCGCGTTCAGCTGATCGACGTGCTGCGCAAGCACGCCGGCAAGGTCTGCGTCTGCGAGCTGGTCCCGCTGTTTGACCTCTCCCAGCCGACCGTCTCTCATCACCTCAAGGTGCTGCGCAACGCCGGCCTGGTCGGCTCCGAGCGCCAAGGACTGTGGGCCTACTACTACGTCATCCCGGACGCGCTCGCCGAACTCGCCGGCTGGCTGACCTGAGCCGAGCCGCACCCAACGACCCTCGACACAAGGAGACCCCGTGGGCATCCCGACCGACCAGACCGAGCTGCGCGACATCGTCCGCGCCAGGTACGCGGCCGCCGCAACGGTCACCACCGAGGAGATTGCCAGCGCGGCGAGCTGCTGCAGCGCCGAGGGCGCGACCATCACCGACGACCAGCGCGAGCTGTTCGGCTCAGCGCTCTATGACCACGCCGACCGCGAGCGGCTCCCCGACGCCGCGCTGCTCGCCTCGCTGGGCTGCGGCAACCCGATCGCGATCGCCGAACTGCACGCGGGCGAGACCGTGCTTGACCTCGGCTCGGGCGGCGGGATCGACGTCCTGCTCTCCGCCAAGCGAGTCGGCACCACCGGCCGGGCCTACGGGCTGGACATGACCGACGAGATGCTCGACCTCGCCCGGCGCAACCAGGCCGAAGCCGGCATCACCAACGTCCAGTGGCTGCGCGGGCACATCGAACAGATCCCCCTCCCTCGCGACAGCGTCGACGTGATCATCTCCAACTGCGTCATCAATCTCTCCGTCGACAAGCCCCAGGCCCTGCGCGAAGCTGCCCGCGTGCTCAAGCCCGGCGGCCGCTTCGCCGTCTCCGACGTCGTCGCCGACCCTGGCATGGACGACGTCACCCGCTCAGACATGCAGGCCTACACCGGCTGCATCGCCGGCGCGCTGACTCGTGAAGAGTTCACCGAGGCGCTCCACGCGGCCGGCCTGACCGACATCTCCATCACCGAGACCCACCGCGTCCACGCCTCCGCCGCCTCCGCGGTCATCCGCGCCATCAAACCCGCAGCGCCTCTTGCCGGCGGCGCATCAGCGGAGAGTGCTGCAGGTGCGACGGGCTGCTGCTCGACCGCCGCACTGGACACGTGCTGCCAACCGTCGGCAAAGAGCGAATGCTGCAACACCGAGGCGCACGCCGACGGCGCCTGCGGCTGCAGCGCCGGACGCTGAGCACTCCAACGTGGGTCACCGCCGCGACGCCTGGACGACCAGGACCTTGCGTGAGATGCCGAGGTCGGCCTGGGCCTGCAAGCGTGCCACGCCGCTGCAGACCAGCGGTATATGAGAGCGAGATTATTTGCGGAACACATCCGGGCAACGTCGGCCCCGCGGCGCCTTCATATAAACCGACGCGATCCCGACAAGGAGTTGCGTTTCATGTGTGGACGTTTGAGAAAGGGCGCGTTCGCCGCCGTCGCAGCCGTCGCAGCCGGAGCTGTGGCTATCGGTCTCCCGATCGCCGCGGCGGCCGGACACGATCGCCATCACAGCGGCGATGACCCCCGTGGTCGTGAGCACGCGATCAAGCACGTGCTGCTGATCTCGGTCGACGGGCTGCATCAGTCCGACCTCGACTGGTATGTCGCCAACCACCGGGGCTCGGAGCTCGCGAAACTCGCGGGCGGCGGCAGCGAGTACACCTCGGCCCAGACGCCGGTCCCCTCGGACTCAGACCCGGGGATGACCGCCCAGATGACGGGCGGCAACCCGAAGACGACCGGCGTGTTCTACGACGTCGAGTACAACCGCGCCCTGCTCCCGCCCGGCACGACGTCGTGTCACGGTCAGGCGACCGGCGCCAACGTCATCTACGACTCGCCGGACGACATCAACGCCAACAGCCTCGACGCCGGCCAGGGGCTCGCGGGCCTGCCGGGCAGCATCCTCAACATGACGAGCAGGCCGCAGGATCTGCTTCGCCCGGCGACGTTCCCGGTCAACCCGGCGACGTGCCAGCCCATCTCTCCCAGCTCGTACCTGAAGGTCAACACCATCTTCAACGTCGCCCACGACGCCGGGATGCTCACCGCCTGGTCAGACAAGCACCCCGTCTATACGTCGTTCAACGGACCCGAAGGCGACGGGATCAATGATTCCTTTGACCCCGAGATCGACTCCGTCGCGCTCAAGCCCAGCGGCACCCCCTATCCGGGCAACATCTCCTGGACCGACGACAACGCCGCGACGATGCAGTACGACTCCTACAAGGTCCAGGCCGTTCTCAACTGGATAGACGGCTACAACCACCAGCGCACCCAGAAAGTTGGGGTCCCGGCGATCTTCGGGATGAACTTCCAGACCGTCTCGACGGCCGAGAAGCTCCCGACCTCCGACGGTCTGGCCGGCGGCGACCTACCCGGCACGAACACGCCGGGGCCACTGCTGCAGCGAGGGCTGCAGTACGTCAACGACCAGCTGCAGACGATGGACCAGGAGATCCAGTCCCAAGGCCTCGCCGACTCGACCGCGATCGTCCTCTCGGCTAAGCACGGGCAGTCTCCGCAGGACCCCAACCGGCTGACCCGGATCGACGACGGTCCGATCATCGACGGTGTCAACGCCGCGTGGTCGGCCACTCATCCCGGAGCCGCTCCGCTGATCGCAGCTGGGACCGACGACGACGCGGTCATGTGGTGGCTGTCGGATCACTCCGAGGAGGCGGCGCGGTTCGCCGAGGACTACCTGTGGACCCACACAGCGACCGGGAACACCGCATCGGGCGGCACACGGACGCTGCCTCACTCCGGACTGGTGAAGATCTATGCCGGCGAGGCGGCAGCCCGCTACTTCGGGGTGCCGGCTTCAGATCCGCGGCACCCCAATCTGTGGGGCGTCGTCCAGGTCGGGGTCGTCTACACCGGGGGCACCGGCAAGATCGCCGAGCACGGCGGCGCCAACCCGGCTGACCGCGACGTTCCGCTCGTCGTCTACGCGCCAGGCAACGTCGGGCGCGGAGTAGTCAACAACCCGGTCGAGACGACCCAGATCGCCCCGACGATCATCCAGCTGCTGGGGCTAGACCCCGACAAGCTGCAGGCCGTTCAGGCTGAGGGCACCCGAGTCCTGCCGGGCATCGGGCATTGACCACGCTCACCCGGGGCGGCGGCTTTCGGCCGTCGCCCGGTGCTCGCGACACCAGCCCGGTTTGATGTCCTCGGTTCTTCACCGTGTCACGACCCCTGGCAGTTGGGCGTGACGTTGGCGGCGAGCGTAGAACCGATGCTGGTATCGGGCAGCACGATATAGATGGGATCCCCGTCGGGGAGCCTGAGGCTGTAGTTGAACGCCAGCGCAAAACCGTACTGGTTGCCGGCGAGATTGGTGGCCAGTTCCACGGCGTCGGTCCCCGACGCGATCGTTTGCTGGACGTGCTGGATTGTGTCCCCGGCGAGCACCGTGCCGTAGAGAAGTCCGGAGGGACCGCTGTAGCGCACGACGGCGTAGAGACCGGCCTGGGAGTTGCACGCGACGGGATCGGTGAACGTCGATCCCAGCGGCATGACGGCGGCGCCGGGTGCTGGAGGCCCGAGCGACACCGCCAGCCCGTTCAGCGCCAGTGACGCCTTCGGCAGCGAGATCGGCGCGGGAGGCTTGATTGCGCACGCCTCCAGGTAGTCCTGCACGGTGTAGGTGGCGCCATCGGCGGTATAGGTGGCGTCCGCGAACGATGTCCAGTGAGGGTTCAGTTCGATCGACGGGTACGGCGGGAATCCAGACCCGCCGGTGCCCAGCGACTCGCCCTCGATCTCGCGCACCCCTTTGAAACAAAGGTGGGTGCGCTTGGCGTTGACCCGCACGTCGTAGCCCGCATAGTCGGCGTGCTTGGCCGCCATCTGCCTGACCCGCAGATCGGCGATCGCCTGTAGCACCGCCGAAGAATCGAGGAGCCCCACGTGCGCCGCCACGCGATCGCCGTTGACCGAATCAAACTCGTCTCGCTCGAGCTTCGTCAGCTTGGCCGGCTTCGCGAACCCACTGGCACCGGAGCTCTTCGCCACTGCGGTCGAGGCGCAGATGAAGGCCAGCCCGAGCACCGCGACCGCCAGGAGAACCATCGCCCGCAAGCTGTGTGCTGTCTCATCCATACGGTTGCCCCGCCCGGGTCCTCGAGAGGCTGGTGGCACTGCGTTGCGTCACCTGGCGTTCAGGGGACGCAGCATATCGTGGCACTCGCGAAGGCCTCTGCGTTGTCGCGTTACCGCCCGCATCGTGCTCTCAAGACCACACGCCGGACGAAGCCTGACCCGGACGATAAGGAGCAGGGCCTGGACGAGGCTGCCGAACCCGCCGAGAGGGCGTGCGTGGGCGACGAACGGACGGGTGCCATGCGAGGCGCTACGTGGCGGGCACCTCGACAGGCTGCTCCTCTGGCTTTCCGTCTTCCTGATCGACCCGCGATCTGGGACGGAGGGCGTCGTCGGGGTCCGCCAAGCTGGCCTGGAGATCACGGATGATCGTGCCGAGAAAGCCCGACGCGAGAAGCCCCGGCCCCAGCGGACCGGACGAATTCTCACCGACGGGCGGTAGCTGTCGCAGGGCGACTCTTGCCGCCGCTGACATACGGCCTAGCTGCCAGCAGATTTCCTCGCTGACAGCCTCCGCCCGGTCAGGAGCGGCCAGTCCGATCGCCTTGGCGGCGTACGCGGCAGAACCCAGGGCGTGCGCCCCCATATGAGGGATGCTTGCGGCCTGCCCGGCCGCTCGCGCGGCGGCCACCGCCGCGGGAGCGCTCACCTCACGAGCGGCGGCATGAGCGACGAAGCGGCGGCGGGCCTCCGCGACGCCAAGCTCGCCACGAGCGAAAGCCCGTAGCCGGGCGATGGCATCACGGGGGCGGCTATCCCCCGGAGCTTCCGCCTCGAATAACCCCAGCGCCCGCTCCGCGCAGTCCGCCGCCCACACCGCGACGATCCGCCGGTCACCTTCGCTCAGCGTCTGCGGAGAAGCCACGCCCGGATTCTCCCACGCGGTTCGGCCCTCCGGCTCTCGCCGAGGCCTGCGTTCTGAGACGTCTCCGCGGAAACGTTCGCCCGAAAACGATCACCCCGTCGGTGCGGCTCGGGGCGGCTGTTGCTTCGCCGGCTCAGCCATGCCGGAGCGACGCCGCCAGTCGATAGCGTCAACGCGATGTGCAGATCGAGCCCGTTCAGTAGGCGCAGGTGATCGGCGACCGCTGGGGAGTGACGTCGGCCGAGACTCAGCGTTGGTTTCCGTGTGACGATGTGGTCTCTGACCCCGCGCTGGAGGCATGGCGGGGGGTGACTGCCAAGGTCCGCCCCGAGCACGTCTGGCCATGGGTGGCGCAGATCCGGTTGGCGCCGTACTCGTACGACTGGATAGACAATCTTGGGCGCCGGTCACCACGGCGACTGTGCGGACTCCCAGATCCTGTCGTGGGAGAGTCCTTTACCGTCGCCTTGGGCGGGCGTCGCGCCGGGCGGATCGTCGGCGTGAATCCCGGGGAGCATCTGACTGGGCAGATCATGGGGGCCGTCATGTCATACGTGCTCGTGCCTGAGGGCCCAACGACTCGGCTGCTGCTGAAGGTCGTCACGCGCCGGGGACGAGCAATCGCACCGCTGCTCTCGCTCGGCGACCTGGTCATGGCCCGACGCCAGCTGCTGAACCTCGCTCGCCTCGCCGAGCAGACGGCACCGAACTGAGATACACAACGAGCCTGCCCGGCGTCGCCTCCGAGTCGACGGCGTCCTCACCGCACGCTGAAGTTCCGGTGGTGGCGATACCGGCACGAGACGTGCTCTTGGCCCACCCCGAGGCGGCGCGCTGCGCGACCACGCGGTGACCGACGGACGGGTCCGCGCCGCAGTGGCAACGCGAGCATCGAAGTCACGGCCAATCCCGAAGCGCACGGGAACCCCAGGTTCCGATCATCCCTCGTCCAGTGCGGGTGTGAGTTTGGGGATCTCGGCGTCGATCGACATCTCCGGTGCGCGCCGGCGCAGCCAGTCGGGCATCCACCAGGTCCGCGGGCCGAGAAGCTGCAGGACTGCGGGGAGCAACAGGCTGCGGACGACGAACGCGTCGAGAAAGACCGCGCTCGCCATGCTGATACCGAATAGCTTCACGTCGCGGTTGTCTCCGAGGGCGAAGGACGCGAAGACGCAGATCATGATCGTCGCCGCGGCGGTGATCAGCCGTCCGGTGGTGCTCATGCCGTGATGGACGGCGGCGCTCGGGTTGCGGGTGCGGACCCATTCCTCGTGGATTCGCGAGACGATGAACACTTCGTAATCCATCGAGAGTCCGAAGACGATCGCGAACAGGATCTCGGGGATGAACGCCTCGATCGGTCCGGGGGTGACGCCGAGCAGGCTGCCCAGCCATCCCCATTGGAAGATGGCGACGATCACGCCGAGCGAGGCGCCGATCGACAACAGGTTCATGACCGCGGCCTGTAGAGGGATGACCAGCGATCGGAACACCAGCGCGAGCAGGATCGCGGACAGGATCAGGACGACCGCGACGAACAACGGCAGCTTGGTCGAGAGCACGTTGCTGAAGTCGATCGCCGAGGCGCTGGCGCCGCCGATCAGGATCGTTGCGCCAGTTGCTCGCTGCACGCGCGGGAGCAGGGTGTCGCGGACATCGTTGACGAGCACGGTCGTCGCTGCTGACTGCGGCGAGGAGCGGGGGTAGGCGTCGAGCAGCGCGGTGGTGCCCGCCGGGCTGATCTGCGCCGGGGAGACCGACGTAATGTCGCGGTCGGCACGCAGGGAGTCCGCGACGCTACTCACAGCGGCGGTATCGTGCGCGCGGGGTAGGCGCACGACGACCGACAGCGGGCCGTTGGCGCCCGCGCCGAAGCCCTTGGCGATCAGGTCGTAGGCCTGGCGAGTGGTGCGGTGGGGGGCGTCGTTGCCGGCGTCGCTGGAGCCCGCTCGTAGCGACAGTGCCGGGACCGCGAGCGTGAGCATCACCGCCAGACCGGCGATCACCCCGCGCCACGGGTGCCGGGCGATCGCGTATGACCACCGAAGCCAGACTCCCGACGTGGGCGTCCCCACGCTGCGCCCGCGCGAGAGTCGGGGCGAGCGGTGTCCGACGCGCTCGCCGAACCTCGAGAGCAGAGCCGGTAGGGCGGTCAGCGCCGCGAGCATCGTGGTGAGAACGGCCAGGGCGGAGGCGATCGCCAGGCCGTCGAGCAACCCGACGCCGAGCAGCAACTGCCCGAGCAATGCCAGGATCACCGTCGCGCCGGCGAACAGGACCGCCCGTCCGGCGGTGTCCATCGCTGCGGTTATCGCATCGTCAACAGAATCGCCGCGCTGTCGGTTCTCTCGGAACCGCGTGACGATGAACAGCGCGTAATCGATCCCGACCCCGAGGCCGATCATGGCGGCGAGCTGGGTGGCGAAGTCGGGGATCTGGACGATGTGCGACCCCAGGCCGGCCAGGCTGATACCGACTCCGAGGCCGAACAGAGCGGTGATGATCGGCAGGCCCATCGCGACAAACGAACCAAACGTGATCAGCAGAACGACGATCGCGGCTAGCAGTCCGATCGCAGTCGCCGACCCGAGTGACGGCTTCTCCGCATGCTGTATCGCCTGACCGCCGAGCGCGACCTGCAACGACGGCGACCGCGCGGTCTGCGCGGTCGAGATCACGCGATCGATGGCGGAGACCGGGAGCGACCGCGGCTGCTCGTCGAAGGTCACCGTCGCAAACGCAACCGTCTGATCGGGCGAGACCTGATGGGCGCCGCGCGCCGAATACGGGCTCACCACCGACACCACGTGGGACAGGCTCGCCACCCGAGCCAGCGTGGGAGCGATCCGTGCCCTCGCTGCCGCTGAGGTGACCGATCCGCTCGAGGTGGCGAACACGATCTGGTCCTGATCTCCAGACTGCTTGGGGAAGTCTCGCGCCAGCGCGTTCACTGCGGCCTGCGACTGGGTGCCCGGCAGCGTGAGGCTGTTCGAGAAGTCTGACCCCGCGCCCTTGAAGATCGTGACCGCCGTGACGAGAACCACCAGCCAGACGAGCAGGACGCGTCCGCGGTGGTGCGCTATCCGGACAGCAGCGCGCGCCACCACCCCCCGGGGTTGGTCATGGCGTGCGGATGTGCTCATGGGCGAGATCTCCCGGTTTCTTGGTGGTCTGAAGGTCCGGTAGCCAGCGGCCGCTTCCGGTCAGCTTTACTATACGATTTATATAGTGTTCGCTGTCAAGTCATTTAGCTAATTCTTACGACTAACGTTCTGTTGATGGCATCTCGTTCGTACAGTCAGATGTGTCCCATTGCGAGATCGCTGGACGTGATCGGCGAGCGCTGGTCGCTGCTGATCGTGCGCGAACTGCTGCTCGGCCCCAAGCGCTTCAAGGACCTGCTCGGAGAGCTCCCCGCAATGGGCACGAACCGCCTGGCGGACCGTCTCAAATCGCTCGTCGCCGACGGCGTCGTCGCCAAGACGACCTTGCCGGCACCCGGCGAAGCCCAGGTCTATGTGCTGACCGAGCTGGGCGAAGGACTGCGACAGCCGATCGTCAGCCTCGCCCAATGGGGAGCCGGACTACCGCTCGACGAACGCCACGACCCGAGCACCGCCCGAGCTGCCCTGCTCGCCCTCGTGCGCTGTGCGACCGCATCGCCGGATCTGATCCGCGGCATCCGTGAGACCTACGACTTCACGATCGGAGCCGAACGGTTTCACATCATCGTCGAAGAGGACCGCGCGACCCCTCGATCCGGGCCCGCTCCCCTCAGCGCACAGGTCACCGTCCGATGCGACCTACGCACGCTGCTCATGCTCGACGCGGGCGCTCTGACGCCCGCTCGCGCCCGACGTGAACATGACGCGCGGATCGACGGCAGCGCCGCCAGCGTCCGCCGGGCCTTCGCGATCATCCGGCACCAGCCACGACGATGAGGCCGGCATCTCCGGTCGCCTGGACGCGATGGCCCTGGGGCCGCAGATGACCCGCTGGGGACTGCGCTGAGCTCACGCTCGTCAGGTGGGCAGTAGCGCCTCGCTGAGCGGCCGGCTGTGTAGCTACGGTTATCGGGTGGCGAAGGGCAGGGATACGCGGCGGTTCGGGCCAGGCCCGTACGTGCTCGGATTTCAGCGCTTGAAGCGCGACGACGGGTTCCCGTTTAGCGTGCCGGCCGTCGCGGCAATCGAGCGGCTCGAGCTCGGCCAATCGGTGACGCTACTCGCTGGCGATAACGGGAGCGGCAAGTCGACGATTCTCGAGGCGATCGCAGCGGCGATCGGCTTTGCAAAGCAAGGCGGTGAACTTGCCCGCCTCGGTGAGCTGCCGGCCGTGCCTGGCAACGTGCTCGATGATGCGCGCGCGCCGCTGCTGGCACCAGTGCTGAGCGCCACCAAGCCGCGAAACGGCTACTTCCTACGAGCCGAGAGCTTCTTCAACGTCGCGCAGTTCATCGACAGCGGCGACCAGTTCGCGCCCGACCTGTCGTTGTATGGCGACGTCCCGCTCCATGCTCAATCGCACGGAGAGTCGTTCCTGGCGTTGGCCGCCAACCGATTCGGCGCTGACGGCCTCTACCTGCTCGACGAGCCGGAGGCAGCGCTGTCGCTCACCGGGGCGCTCGCGCTACTCGCGGTGGTGGCGCGCGCGGCCAAGTCCGGCGCGCAGTTCGTCATCGCCACCCACTCGCCGATCCTGCTGGCCGCGCCGGCCGCGCGGATCTATGAGCTGGACGAGGACGGCATCAACATCGCTGATTACGACGATCTGCAAGCCGTGCGGCTGATGCGCGGGTTCCTCGACGCTCCCGACCGCTATCTGCGCCAGATCGAGATCGACTCGGAATCTGACCATGGATGAGAGGCGCGAGCGCAGTCATCACGCTCGTCGGGCAAGCGGAGTGATGGCATAGAACCGCCGGCTCGAGCCCATCGACGTACCCGGCGGTCTCTTTCCAGCTCGGCGTAGCTCCCGACCGCAGGCGACGCGCCACGAGCGAACGCTTGGCCCAAAGACGGGCGTGGGGACCCTTTAGCGATCGTCTCGTTGTGTCGATGCATGCTGGACCGGCTGGCGCGATGGCCAAGTTGTACCGGCCATCGGCTCGCACCACCCTTGAGCCGACTGTCCTCAGCCGCCCAGGTTCTACGCGAGAGTCGATTCGGTCTCATATGAGCACACATTCCGTCGTGTCCGCTGGTTCGGAAGGGATTACCGCGGGCGTCCGGTCGGTGTATCAACCGATCGTCGACCTGCGCAGCGGAAGTGTGGTGGGCTATGAGGCGCTGGCCCGCGGCCCGGAGGGCGGCCCGTTTGAGCGGCCTGACCTTTTATTCGCCGCAGCACACGAGCAGGGTCTGACCGCCGAGCTGGACTGGGCGTGTCGCGCGGCGGCGTTTGAGGGGGCGCTCGCCGCTGGTTTGAGCGCCCCATCGACGTTGTTCGTCAATGTGGAGCCCGACGCGGTCGACACGCCGTCGCCGGCACGGTTCCTCGGCACGATGGCTCGCGCGCGGCGAGGGGTTCGAGCAGTGTTTGAGGTGACCGAACGTGCCTTGGCGAATAAGCCAGCCGAACTGCTGCGCGTGGTGGAGGACATTCGTGCGCAGGGGTGGGGAATCGCGCTGGATGACGTCGGCGCGGACTGGCGCTCCCTGGCGCTGATGCCGTTCATTCGTCCTGACGTCATCAAGCTCGATATGCACCTCGTGCAGGCGCCTCTCGACGTCAGTGGCGCGCTGGTCGCCGAGGCGGTACGTGCCTACGCGGCCAGCTCCGGCGCCCACATACTCGCTGAGGGAATCGAAACCGACGTCCACCGCCAGCGGGCGCTGACCCTCGGCGCGACGTTCGGTCAGGGCTGGATGTTCGGCCGCCCGGGACCGCTTCCCGATCTGCACCCCGATGAACTCGAGACTGACCCGCGGTTCGTTGCCACCCAGCAGCCGCTGAGCGAGGGCACCCCGGTGGAGGCCATCGAGAACCTCACGGCCATGAACATGGCACCGAAGGCCGACCTGTTCGCGATCTCGCGAACCATGGAGCGCCGCGCCCTGGACACCACCGAGCCATGCGTGATCCTGAGCGCATTCCAGACCACCGATCACTTCACCCCCGCGACCGCCCGCCTGTATACCAAGCTCGCGTCGCGCTCAGCGTTCGTCGGCGCGTTTGGTCACGGTATGTCGGTCGAGCCCGCGCCCGGCGTCAGAGGCGCGAGCCTGCCCGATAACCATCGACTGCTCGGAGAATGGGACGTGATTGTCGTCGCCCCGCACTACGCCGGCGCGCTGATCGCCCAAGACCTGGGCGATCACGGCGACGACATGCAACGACGTTTCCGCTTCGCCGTCCTCACCGACCGCGACCTGGTGCTCCGCGCCGCACGGCCGCTCATGCTGAAGATGAGCTCGCTTCAGGCCGCCGACCGGCTCCAGGCGCAGGCAACGATCGCCGCATAGCAAAGCGTCCCGACCGTGCGTCACTCGTCGGTGACAAAGCCGATGGCGGTCATCGCAAGGCGCGGCGACCGCTCCCCGGCCCGCGGATAAGAGTCATGTCGGCGGAGGGCGTGTGCCATGGCCTTCCGGTCCCTCAGCTGGCCGGCGTAGAGCCCAGGCTCCACAAACCGTGATCAGGTGACGTTTCCGCCCAGTGCGAGGACCAGTTGCTTGGCGTTCTTCTTGCCGATCTTCGGAACGTCGAACTCCCAGACCGTGCCGTTGGCAAACTGCAGCCGCAGGTGAGCAATCAGCTTGCCGTCCTTCAATTCGACCGTTTCTATTTCCGCGCGGGGTGCGCGCGCTAGCGCTTCGCCTGTGACCTTCATCTTCAGGGCCCCCGACTTCGTCTTGACCAATACCACCTCCGTCTCGCTCGCCGCGAGGTACGCAACGCGCCCAAACGCGGGGACATCGGAGGCCTTTGACGACCGGCTGGCGACGGCGGTCGCTGCGACCGCTCCGACGACACCTCCAACCGCGCCCACCGACATCTTCTTGGTGAACCCTCGCGGGTTGACCATCGTCCCCGCAATCTCCGGCGCGCCCAGCGCTGCGCTTCCCTCACCAGCCATTTCCGGCCCTCCTTGTCGACCCCTCGCGAGGCTTGCCCAAATCCCCGGCCAGCGTCGTCAGCCTAAAGGCACAACCGCCAGTTCAGGGGTCGTAAACCCTAACTCCTTGTGTCCCCGCGATGGAGAGCCCACCCGCAGTCGTCCTCAAGAGAACGCTCTTTGGTTGTTCTGCGGCAAGGGGCCGAAAGCAACACCCCCAGGCCGATCAAGACAGGCCGTCGCAGATATTCGCGGCCAAGTGCGAAGGTCAGCCGCAGCCGTGACGTCTGCTGCAGCGGGATATAGGCGTAGTCTCGCCGCGTGGGCTACACGAAGGACCCCCGCGTCGATGCCTACCTCGACGCTCTGCCGCCGTGGCAGCAGCCGATCTGCCAACGGGTGATCGGTCTCGGGTTCGGTGGCGCCTTCGCTTGTGTGAATTCGGCTTTGTGCCGATAGATCCAGGATGCCCCCTTGGAAGCTTTGGCGCAGGCTGCGTGGCGCTTGGCTCGTGGCACTACCGGTCATTCTCGTCGCGGCGGCGGTGTTTGCGACGTCATCGATCCAGAAGTCGGCCGAGCAGCGGGGCTTTGATCGGGTACAGCATTCGCAGCAGCTGCTCGCGGCTTGGCTTGATCGCAGTAACGCCCTGCGAGTGTTTCTGCAGACCGGCGGCACCTCCGCGCTCGAGGAGTTCGATCGTCTCGAGGTGCCGTTACAGGCCGCGCTGCAGATCGAACGGACCGATGTTCGCGATGTCGCGACCGCAAAACCAAGCCTCGCTAACGAGGTGCGGAGCGCGCAGCGCTGGCGCAGTTTGGCGCTACTCGCGGTGGCGAACATCCGCCGGCACGGCGTGAGGCCGCTACCGATCGCAATCACGAAGCCGCGCAGCGACGCGTCCGCCAGGTTTCAGGCCGCGAACGAGCGCTACACCACCGTCATGGAAGCCCGGCGAAGGAGCGACATCGAGACAGCGTCGGAGATCGGGACCGGGATCGTCGTTCTGGCCGTGCTGATCCTCGCGCTCGCAGCGTTGGCGGTCACTCGGACCAGCCGGGGCCGGGAAAGACGACTCATGGAGAAACAGGTGCTCGTGCTCGAGCGGCAGCGGCTGGCGTTGGATGACGCGCAGCGGCTCGCTCGAGTCGGCTCTTGGTCATGGGATACAGAGAACGACCAAGCGACCTGGACAACCGAGATGTACACGATTTTCGATCGCGACCCCGCTCGGGGGCCAGCGACCAGCAAGGAGCTCTTCGCTCACGTTCATCCGGATGACAGGGAGCAGCTCGCCGCGGGCTACGCGACCACGTTCGGGGGTGGGCCTTCGTTCGCGCTCGACTATCGGATCGTTCTGGCGGGTGGCGTCACGCGGACGCTGCACGGCCTCGGCCGGCGAGATCCGGATCGTCCAGGCATTTATGTCGGGACCGTGCAGGACGTGACGCAGCTACGCCAGGTCGAGCGGCAGTTGCGGCGCGAGCGCGACTACGGCGCGGTGATCACCAGTTCGATGCACGAGGGGTTCATCCTGACCCGCGACGGCGTGATCCTGGAGGTTAACCAGGCGCTGTGTGAGCTGACGGGCTTCACCCGTGCGGAGCTCGTCGGGGTGCGCGCCCCCTATCCGTTCTGGGCGCCGGAGTCAGCCAAGGAGATCTCCCGTCAACGCGCTCTGATTGGCGAGCATGGCCACGATTTCGAGGCAACGTACATGCACAAGGACGGAACGCGATTCGAGGCCTCGATCACGTCGGTCGCCGGGCGCACGGCCGACGGAGAGTTGCTCGGATACGTCAGCACCGTCCGCGACGTGAGCGAGCGCAAGCGCCATCTTGCCGAGCTCGAACGGCTCGCCACACACGATTCGCTCACCGGCTTGGCGAACCACCGTGTGTTTCACGAGCGGCTGCGCGCCGAGGCCGCCCGCGCCAGCCGCAATCGGCAGCCGCTGAGCGTCGCGATCCTTGACGTTGATCACTTCAAGGCCGTCAACGACCAACACGGGCACCTGATCGGCGACAGCGTCCTATGTGAACTGGGCCTCCGCCTTCACGACATCACGCGTGACGGCGAGCTCGTCGCTCGTGTCGGCGGAGAAGAGTTCGCGTGGATCCTCAACGCAGACGGCGCGGAAGCGTTCGCCGCCGCGGAGCGCGCGCGTCACGCGATCGTCGATACATCGTTCCAACAGGTCGGCACAGTGACGATGTCAGTCGGCGTTTGCGACCTCACGCCCGGGATCGACGTCCAGGAGCTCTATGAGCGCGCCGACCAAGCTCTGTACCTGGCCAAAGAGCAAGGACGCAACCAGACCTGCCGCTACATCCCGGAGGTTCTCGCTGGAGGACCCGGCTCCGCGGATCGGCAGTTCGCCCACGCGGACGCCGTCGCCCCCGGATCGCCTCCGCGCTGATTCGCGACGGTCGCTCGAGTCGGACGGCTTGCGTTCAGCGAACGAGACGCGGCTTGAGAGGACTGGACGTGCTCATCGTGTTCGTAGCACAATCGTGCGGTGTCGTGACACGAGTTCGTTCGCGGCGGGGTAGGTTGCGGTCACCTCGTCGCCGGACCCCTCGACACGAGCAGCGAGTCCCTGGAGTCGAAGCAGGCTCTCCGCGTCTATCGGGTGCAGTCCGACCGCGTTCGGGAGTACGACACGGCTGTCGTCTCCGTGCCGCTGCAGTACTGGGTCGCGCGCGATGCCGGTCTCGCCGCTCGCGAGTAGACAATCGGTGCCGGTGATCCGACGGCCGCCGATTGGATCCGCCAGGGTCGCTCACTCGGAACAGAGCCTGGCGTCGACGCGTAGGTCCACGTTCTCGAGCGGACACGGATCGTCGTTGGCCACGCGCTAGACCAGCGGTCGCTGGCGCAGCTGCCCGACGTTGCCCTCCGGATCGAGGAAGTCGCGGTGGCGGCGATGCTGGAACTCAAACGCGGATTCGTCGGGGTCGATCTGACCGCCCGCTGTGGTGATCATCGACGCAACCGCCTCGATGTCGGCGACGCTAAACGCGAGCTTGAGCGGCGTGCCTTTCCTTCGTTGTGGCGGATCGGTGATGGTGATGCTGCCGGCAAGGCTGTGCGGGACACGGACGAGCGACAGTTCCCACTCCGTCGACGACAGGACGCAGAAGCCCTGCTCATCGAGCAGCTGCGTGGACATCGCAAAGCACGTCTCATAGAAGGCCCTCATCGTGTCCAGGTCCTTCACGTAGAGCACCGCGGCTGCTGTCATGGGCGGTGATCTATCAAACCCGGCGCCAGCACGCTAGACGACGGGCGAGATCCAGCAGTCGACCTCGAGAGGTCAGCCCAACGAGCCGAGGCGGGAGCTCGCGGGCCGACGCCAGCGACGCCGGCAAACAGGGCTCTACCTGCGGCTCGGATTCGAGGCGACGCTCATCGCGCGAGGCAACTCGTGCCGCGTCGGTGGGCGGTCCCGCCTATCCCCCGCCCGCCCGCGGGGCGCGCATCGAGAACGGCCGCCGACGGCTCTCATCCAGGAAGGAGAACTGCACAGAGCAGTGACCAGCTCAACATCAGCGATGAGTTCACGCGCGAGGCAAGGTCTCTACGTCCATGAGCAATAGAAAAGTGATCCTCAAGATGGTCGTGTCCCTCGATGGTTTT
Source organism: uncultured Solirubrobacteraceae bacterium (assembly GCA_963831015.1). GTDB lineage: Bacteria > Actinomycetota > Thermoleophilia > Solirubrobacterales > Solirubrobacteraceae > Palsa-465. The sequence goes on from CAWHOM010000003.1 coordinate 354,654, forward strand.
GCGACCAGCCCCGACGGGAGCCATGAATGGATGTTCGAGTGGTTCGGCGAGGACTCGATGCAGCGGAACCTCCGTGCGCTCGAGCAGGCCGGCGTTCACGCGATGGGCCGCCGCAGCTATGAGATCATGGGCCCGCACTGGGCCGCGTCTGAGGGGCCGATCGCTAGCGCGATGAACGAGAAGCCGAAGGCTGTCTTCTCCCACACCCTGAAGAACGCGGAATGGGGGCCGGCCGAGATCTTCGGCGGGGATCTCGGCGCGGAGATCGCGCAGCTAAAGGCCCGAGACGACGAGGGGACGATCCTGGTCCACGGCGGTCCAGACTTCGCCCAATCGCTGACCCGCCTCGGTCTCGTCGACGAATACCAGCTGTCGACGGTGCCGATTGCGATCGGCGCGGGCCACAGCCCCTTCGCCAAGCTAGATGAGCACCTCAAGCTCGACGTCGTCGCGGAACAGCGCTTCCGAAGCGGAGCCCTCGCGCAGACCCTGGTGCCAAGACGATGAGTGCCGGCGAGGCAGACGCGCCAGCGCGAGCCGATCACGGTCGGCCGAAAGGCGGGCGGATTCAACCCCACTCCGCCGGTACACCGTCTTGGCGACGTTTGCGCAAGCCAGGGCTGGAGTCCCCCTGGTTGTCCGGTCAGTCGGGACCAGGCTAGACGTGGTGGGCGCTGCGTATGAAGCCGCCCGTCAAATAAAGCAGCGCCTGAGGCGTATCGCTGGCGGCGACCTTCACCGTCGCTCGCTTCCGTTTCAGGTGATGTCAAGGGGTCTCGCGGATGCGCGTAAGTCGCCGCTCGGTCATGCTGTGCGTGTGATCGGACGCGCGAAGGAGAATCGGTGATGTTCAGGCGGAAGGTGCCAGTCGATCGGCAGACCATCTCGACTTGTAGCCCGGTTTCGGGTGTCGGACGGGTATGTCGGTGAGAGTCGCGAGGGCGGGAGGGGTTCTATGACGAGTTTGTGGTCGCGTCGTCGGTTGCTGTTGTCCGGAGGAATCGGGGTCGCGGCTGCTGCCGCAGAACCAGCGATCGCACTCGCCGCGGGCGACCGGGATCTCGCCGATGCAAAAACAGTCACGCCTCAACGGGCGTTGGGTCTGCTGATCGCCGGCAACCGCCGGTGGGTGAGCGGTCGCGTCCGGCATCCCAACCAGTCCATCGCGCGTCGCAGGCTGCTGGCCCACTCGCAGCATCCGTTCGCCACGGTCTTCTCGTGCATCGACTCCAGGGTGCCGCCGGAGCTGGTGTTCGACCGCGGCATCGGCGACCTGGCGGTCACACGGACCGGCGCGCAGGTGCTCGACCGAGGCATCGTCCTGGGCAGCGTCGAGTTCGCGGGCGGCTTGCTGCACACCCCGCTGATCCTGGTCATGGGTCACCAGCGCTGCGGAGCGGTCAAGTCAGCGATCGAGCTGATCGAGAGCGGCGATACGGCGCCCGGACACATCCAATCGGTCGTCAACGCGCTGCGTCCCGCTTACGCGGCGGCCAAGGACGAGCCCGGCGATCAGCTTGATAACACGATCCGGGCGCAGACGCGACTGACGGTAACGGCGCTGAGGTCCGATCCGTTCCTCCGGGATCTGATCGACCTCGGCAAGCTGCGCGTCCATGGCGCCTACTACTCGCTGGACACCGGCGCGGCGTCGATCATCGCGTAGTCGCGCTGGCGCGCCGACACGATTCGCGCGAAGCCAGACGCTGCCGCCGCCGGTGATCGCTCCACCGACCATCATCTTCTTTGAATCGCCGTGCGGGTTGACGATCACCCTTGTGCCCTCCGGCGCGTCCAGCGCCGCTGACCCATCACCAGCCAAGTGTCCTCCTCATTCAGCGCGGGTGATTCCGCAGTTACGGATAGACGGCCCCTGACCTGACACGCCGGATGGGACCACGGAGAGCCAGGGCGTGGGCTGGTCGCAAGAAGCGTCCGCTCAGCGATCCAGCTCAGCACGCTGTCAGTGGTTGATAAGCGCCCGCTCACTTGCGGGCGCGTTGATGGCAGCAGAGTGGCTAAGGCGGCGCGGTCGCGAGGGCACAGACCGTCAGCGCGCCGGAGGGCAGCATTGCTATGCCGACCGAGGTAAGCAGGGCGACGAAACAGATCAGGCAGCTGAGGATCGTCAGCGTCCAAGCCGCGTGTCGGGCCGAGCGGCGGTGACGGGTGCCGTGACGCGATATGAGTCCAAGCACGAGGAGGCTGATGACCGCAGGCGCGGCGACAAAGGCGAGGATGCCGGCACCGACCTCGTGCACCAGCGTGTAGCAGTGACGCAGGCAGTACGGGTCAGCTTCGGAGCCGTGGTTGTGAACGGTAAGCGCGAGGACCACGGGCAGCCAGCCGCACAGGAATGCGGCGGCGGCGAACCGCGCCCAGGGCGGGACGCGACCGAGCCGGTAGCAGAGGGTGGTGGTCAGGTCTCGCATGAGCTGTCCTGGCTCTGGGTCCCAGGCTTGATCAGCAACACCCCGGACACGATCTGCCTCGCTCGCCAAGACACGGCCGTCGGGCAGCCAGCTGAGAGATCAGGCGAAGCCCGGCGGGCGGCGGGCGGCGTCCTCGCGGTCGCCGGCAAGATCGACCGTGCCGTTCTAGCTGGTAGCTCCAGTCGGCGAACCACGACTGGCCCTCGTGCCAACGCGGCGGCTCGATATACGCCAGCCCGTCCAGCAGGACTAGGTTCCGGTCGGGACGATAGGTTGCTCGTGAGATTCAGGGTCACGTCTGGTTAGACGGCGGAGATCGCCGGTAATGATCGGCGAGTCGGTGCCTAATCATCACCTGGCGCTTCGCAGGACCCCGGAGCGCAGCAGGATGGCTGCTCCCTGCGGCAATTCGAACGAGCCCACCGGAGGGGCGAGCCGGCCTCCGAGTATTGCGCGCGCCACGCCACCAGATGCCCGCATGAGACGTCAAGCTTTGGCTCATGCCGTTATCGATTCGTCGGGCCGTCGCCGGTGGCGCTCGTGCGATCGGAGAGGTTCGGGTTGCGGGCTGGGAGGCCGCGGATCGCGGTCTGGTGCCCGATGCCGGTCCCGTGAAGGGGCGAGCTTTGCGAATTGCCCAGTATGCGGTAGGTTGCGCGCAGCGATTCCTGGTGCGGTCACTGACCGTATGGGGGGTTGTTACGCAGAGAGCGGAACGATCAACGCGTCACGACGTGGCCCGTTGGGTGTTGGTCCGTAGCCAGCCAGTTGACTCCCCAGAGCTTGGCGGATGCTCGTGTATGGACTGCGGACAGCTAATCGTTTTCGGCGGGACACAGGTTCGGCAGGTTCGCCGCTTGGGGTGAGCGGCGATTCGGCACGGCTTGAGATAGTGAGCGGTGCCGGGCCTGACCTGAGCGAGCGGGAGCCGAGCGACCCTGAGTGGGGGTGCAGACGGGGCAGCGGGCATTTTCGGACGAGGTGGAGCGCTGAGGTAGCGGCACGCGTGAGAGCCGCGCCGAGCCTGGGCGAGCTGCCTGCTCTCTGAACGGACCGGCTCGGGGGCCGCGCGTTGCCGGGGCGCGCGGCCTTGAGTCGAGACCATTCGGTCACCCCGCCGGTGGCGGCTGGGCATGAATGGTCTCGTGGACGAGGGGCCGCCGGTTACCCGTCGTTGGTGAACGGGAGCCGCGCGGTGAGTTCACAGATGTCGAAGATGCGCTGCACCGCGGGAGGGCCGGGAACGAGCGCGAGATCGATCTTCAGGCGGCCCGTGCGTCTGAACAGGTCCATGAGGATGTGAATGCCGCTGGAATCGATGAAGCTCAGGCGGCTGAGATCAAGGACCAGACGTGCGGGCTGGCGAGCGAGCGTCGCACGAATCGCGTGACGCGTAGCTTCCGCCTGGCCTAGGTCCCACTCGCCGTCGAGCGCGAGCGTTGTCTGGGGGCCGTGCTCGCTGATGGCGATCCGCAGTCCGGCGAGGAATGCGTCAGCGGGATCTGTCTGGACGGTCGCGGCCATCGGTCACCTCCACGTGATCTGCGGCTTTGTGGAGGGGAAAAGCACTCCGTGGACCCGAAGCGCTTGACCGCCACCCTGCGTCCTTCACTAGCCGCCCGAGGTTCCGCTCGCTCGACCGTGCCACAAAGGTATCAGCGAGCGCACTGAGGATCCAGGCCAACGGCATTAGACCTGCGACACTCCGTGACGCCTCCCCGCCCGCCGTTGAGGGCTGTGAAGGCGTCCTTCGCTTCTGGCGGTTCGCCGTCTTTCCCTCTTCCCAGCGTCGGACTCACCCATCAGGGAAAGGCGAGAACGGACGGTCATGGCCGCCCAACCCGAAACCGAGCGCTCATCCGGCAGCTCGCTGCAGGTAGCGATATCGAGCGTCATCGTGGGGTTTCTGCGCGAATACACCGGCCGCGGGCCGACGAAGGCGCGGACGACGATCCGCGACAACGTCGTCGTCGTGATGCTCGAGCAGACGCTGACCAAGGGTGAGCAGGTCCTCGTCAAGAAGGGCCGCTCCGAACAGGTGCTCACCCTTCGCCACGAATACCAGGAAGCGATGCGTGAGGAGAGCAGCGCCAAGATCGCCGAGCTCACCGGACGAAACGTGATCGCCTTCATGAGCGCCAACCACATCGACCCTGACCTCGCCTCTGAGATCTACGTGCTCGACGCAGCACCCAATCGCAACACCGGCTTTCAGGACGACACCGCTGAGCCGGAGCGCTGACCGACCCTGCAAGCTGGGGGGACGCCCAAGCCCGTGCGGGGGCCGGCCACGCTCCCCGAAGCGGCGGAGCTGCTCGAAGGGTTTCGCACCCGCACCCTCCACACGATCCGCCAGCGCCGGAGCGGAAATCAAGACCCCCCACGCGCGGATACGCGACGACTAGGTGCCCAAGGATCGGCCCGCGAGTGCGTTATCCACCGAGGTCATGTCTGAGGACCACGCGTCCGCTGCCCGGGGCGTGGGCGGGGCGGCGACGGTCCGAACTGTGTTGCACGCTGGGGCATGTTTGGTGTCGCGGTGGCCTGGGGTGTGAGGCATTCAGATGGGCCGCCCTGATCGAGGACCGCCCACGCGTGCACCTGATGCAGGGATCTCGTGACCAACCGGATCTCAGGCGCCGAGATCGTGCTCGCGATTGATATGTCGACGTCGTCGACATCCTGCCCGTCGGAGAGGTGGCAGTCGTAGAGCAGCGCCTTGAGGGGCCGCTCAAACGCGCTCTGGGCGGCGTTGAGCGAGTGAGCGGTGCTGAACATGGTCGACACAGCGGTGATGTCGAGGAGACCGAGGCGGGCGAGCACGGCGTCGAGGCGTGCGAATGTGCTCGCTCTGGTCACGCCGACGTTGAGGTAGCCGTCAGACGCGGGCGCGCCGAACCAGATCTCTCCGAACGTCCGTCCGGCAGCCGCCTGAACGGTGTCGAGAAACGACTTGCTTCGATCCGGACCGAGATCCGTCCGCGCCTGGATCTGTAGGGAGGCGGTCTTGCCGTCGAGGATCCGAACGCGTGAACGGCGGTAACCGGGTCCGCGCCACACCTTCGGGACGCGCTCAAACGCATCGCCGTCGCGATCGTGCACATACGTGCGCTCTACTCCGGATGAATCCGTGATCATTGTGCGCGCTCCGACGTAGCTGATGGTCGAGCGCACCTGCCCTCCGTGAGCCGCTGGCCAACCCACCATCCGCAGACGCTCTCGGCGGTCCGTCCGGAGCGTGATCAGCCGACCATCGGCAAGTCGCAAGCCCGTCAACGATCCCTTGCGGTGAACAAATCGCGGCGGGCCCCATACCGGGAGAGAATCCAGGCTGGTGCGACCGGTGAGCGCCACGAGGCCGGGAATCCCGCCGCGATAGCGAAACAGCTCGTTCCCACGCACTGGGTCATGAATGCCAATAACGCCAAGCTCGGGAGTGCCGACGTCATCTCCCGACACTTTCAGACGACCCGTGATCACATTCACCTCGATCACCAACAACGGATCGACGTGAGCGACGGCGACAAACTCGAGCGCAGATCGATCCACCGGTTGCTGCGCCGCCGCGCGCACACAGCTGAAAAAAGACATGGCCGCTGCGCCGACCGCGATCGCGCATACGACGCGAACAGACCTCACCGGTCACACATTATCCGTCCGCGATACGTGAGCCAACGGGCAAGAGCGTGCGTGAGAACGCTCGTTATCTGTTAGATCGCTGTCGTTTCTTTGAATCGACGAGGGCAAGTCAGCCTGCTGCGACTACTCGCCGCAATGGCCGGCGCCGAACTCAAACAGAAACACGAGCACCCCACCCAGCGCCGCGACCACGAGCGTGATCAGTACAGCCATCAATATCGTCCTCGGACGCCACTTCAGCGCCGCGCCAATCGCGAGCACGGCTGCGGCGCCGATCGCGAGCAGCACCCATGGCGCCCACTTGAAGACGCCATAGGCGATCGCAGTCGCGGGGGTGTGCAGCGGACCGCACCCGTCGCCCTTCAGACGCTCCCACAGGAGCAGATAGCCTGAGGCCGCTGCGGCGCCAACGACCGCGGCCAGCGCTGCAGCGCTTGATGTCGTCGAGAGGCGGTCGCTGGTCATTTGGCGAGACTGAGGGAGCGCATTGTGCTCGCCTCTGCGTCGGTTATCGGCAACGAACGCCAGGGCCTCGACGACAGGACGCGCTTTACCGGCGATGGCGGCGACGGTCTCGCTCACCGACCACGGACTCGAGGTCGTGAGAGTCCTCTTGGTCGACCGAGGGGTCCGGGGGATTAGATTCTCCTAAGTGACGGCGACCGACTTGGCACACGTCGGGGGCGAGGACGCGGCCGACTCGGGGTTCGGGCACTGGGTGGCGGTGCGCCGCGGCGTCCTGGTGCTGTACTTCATCTCGCTCGGGGTCTGGAGCGCCCACTATGGGATTCCCGTGCAGCGCGAGCTGGTTATTGCCTGGGTGTGCGGGGCGCTCGCCTGCGCGTCGCTTGGCCGGCCGTGGCGCGAGGTGCTCCGGCTCGTGCGCGACTGGCTGCCGATGATGATCCTGCTGAGCGCCTATGACTTCACGCGCGGCGCGGCCGACTCCCTCGGGATCGGCGTCCATGTCCACCCGATGATCGCTTTCGACCGCTTCCTGTTCGTCGGCACGACGCCAACCCAGTGGCTGCAGGCGCACGTGAACGACCCGAGGGTCGTCAACTGGCTCGACGTCGCCTTCACGCTGATCTACACGTCCTACTTCATCGTCCCGTTCACCGCCGCGGGGTTCCTGTGGGCACGCGACCGGCTCGAGTTCCTGCGCTTCTCCCGGCGGATCGTCACCCTCTTTGCCGCCGGCCTCGCCACCTACATCGCGTTCCCGGCCGCCCCGCCGTGGATGGCCGCTGACATGGGACTGCTGCACGGCGTCACCCGCACCACGGCGGACGGCTGGCAGCTGATCGGCGGCAGGACGGTCGAGCTGTTTGACGAGGGCCAGGCCAGCGTGAACCAGGTCGCCTCGGTGCCGTCGCTTCACTCGGCGTTAACGATGCTGGTGGCGCTGTTCCTCTGGCCTCGCGTACGCCGCCCGCTGCGGCCCTTGCTCTTGCTCTATCCGCTGGCCATGGGGGTGACGCTCATGGCCACGGGCGAGCACTACTTCTTCGACATCCTGCTCGGGTGGATCTACGCCGGCGGCGTGATGGGCGCATGGGCGTGGTGGGAACGCCGGCGAGCGCGCGCGTACGGGCTTTATTGCCTGAGATGGCGCAGGAGCCCGACTTTAGATCCGACCGCGAGGCGGATTGAGCAGCAGGTGTCGATAGCGCCAACTCCACCACAGGACGCCGACGCTCGAGCCTGCGACGAGGATGTCGACCAGCAACTCAATCACCCCGCCGCCGTTGCTGGCGTAGATTCGGTGCTCGACGTCATAGAGCAAGTCCATCCCCAGCAGGTACAGCCCAGCGGAACCAGCGGCGATCAGCCAGAGCAGTGCGCTCGCCCGCCGGCGCCAAAGTTGGACGCCCCCGGCGACCACGGTACCCAGCAGCCAGCCGTCGGCGAGCGCAAAGTCGTCCTCGAAACGGAAGTAGGCGGCCGTCGTACGTGAGGCCACCAGCCCGCGATCAGACCACCAGAGCACCCAATAGGCGACGAGCAGGCCGGCGGCCACGATTAGCCCGGCTCCGACCAGGCGGCGCGACCGCCGAAATGCTGCTGGCGATATCTCAGTCATCCAGCCATGGTGGCGTCAACGTCGGTTGGTAGCCAGGTGGGCCGCGACAGCTACCTCGTGGGTTGCGCGCTGCAGCGCTCCTCGCCGTGCTCGAGCTCAGCGGTCTTTAGCTGGACGGTGGCCGCCGTCCAGAGCGTCCGTTGATCCATCCGTTGTAGCGACACCAGCGCCGATGAGCGAGACGCCGAACCCGAGGCTGGGCCGCTTGCGGCGCACGATCTGATACTCGCACCAGCTTCGGCCGTTCGACACGCAACTTCTGAGCGTCCGGGCCGTTAGGGGCAGCATGACCGTTCAGCGTTCAGCTGCGAGTTTCGTCAAAGCTCTTCTGTGTCTGGCCGCCACGATCTTGGCGATCGCACCAGCCTCGGCCCAGGCCAGCAACTCCCGGGCGGCCAAGCCGGTCACCGTCGCCGCCAAGTTCACAATCGCCGGGCAGTTTGCAGCCGTGTCTAACGGCGCGTTTGCCTTCGAGCAGACCTCGGACCTATCCGGCAGTGGCATCTTGATCGATCAGGCGAATGGACGGCGGTACACCGTTCCGGGGATTCCTGGGTGCAGTGGGCTGACCAACTGGATTACCTCCGTCAACGGCTTTGGCGATGAGCTGCTCGCCTCAGGTCGGCTTATCGCGGAATGCGCCAGCACGACCGCAGACCAGGCGAATCTCCAGATCTACCGGTTGCCGGCAGGGCCGTGGACCTCGTTTGCGCTGCCAACCAAATGCGCTGAGGATGACTTCGGGGGCGAGAGCATGCAGGGCTGCAACGTTGACGCCGCCGGTCGCAATTGGATCGAGCTCGACAGCTTCGGATATCACGAGCCCGACGCCTACAGCTACCAAAGCCTCGAGAGCGGAGAGATTCAGTCGTTGTCTCCGCGGTCGGCGGTCTCGTTGGACTCGAGCGATCTACGCCGGCGGGACTGTTCTCGCCTCAGCTACCCCGTTGGCGATCTGGTCACCGTGTTTGGTCACTACGCCATCGACACCCAGCTCGGTGGGATAGCGACCGCGCCGGTGCTGGAGAGCTGTGGTGGCGCGCTGCACGAACGCGTGTTCAACGGCACGCGCCTGTACGGCGCTAACAACAAAGTCGTTCTGTCGCTGGCGGCCAATCGGACCCTTCAGGGCATCTTTCTGCCGAGCCGACAGCGGTTCATGATCAAGCTTCCGCTCAAGATCAACCCTGTTACCCGTGTGGCGCTCACGTCCACGAGTCTCTACCTCTTCAGCGGCCCTTCAACGCGGGGGGCCGGACGGCTTTGGTCCACGCCAGTTCCGGCCCCACCCTCCTCGCGGAGAGCTCCATAGCGCCGCTCCCCTTGTGAGAGCCGACTTCGTCACACGACCGCCCTGGAAAACACGGGCAGCCCTGAGGTCTTGGATGTACGTGTGGGACCATCCGTCGTATGGATGCTGTCGCCCGCTTTCGCGCCGCCTCTGAGCAGAACGACATCGACACGCTGGCCCGGACGCTGGCTGAAGACGCCGAACTGATCTCGCCGCTGTCGGGCCATATGGTGTTCCGGGGACGTGATGATCTGCGCATCCTCCTCGGCGCGGTTTACGGCACGGTCACAGAGCTGCGCTGGAACCGGGAGCTGGTCGCTGGCGACGTCCGAGTGGTAATCGGCGAGTGCCGGATCGGGCCGCTGAAGCTGGGCGACGCGATGATCCTGGAGTTAGACACAGAGGGGCGCATACGGCGCATTGCTCCACATCTACGGCCCTGGTTGGCGCTCACACTCTTTGCTGTCATGCTCGGCCCGAAGCTGGCGCGTCACCCCGGGGTCCTTCTCCGCGCGCTGCGAACGGCCTGAAGACCCGCCTGATCCGTGACTGAGACGCCGGCCAGAGTTGTCGTCGTCCGGCCCTTGCGGCGTCCGGTGGTCGATCGGCATCTGCGACGGCTCTCGCAGCTGACCTCGTTATTCGCGGATTCCACACGTGAGACCCCGACCGCGTTGACCGCCTGCGAGTCGGCCGTGACCTGGGCGCGGGACACGCCGCACGGCTCGACGACCCCAGGACGGTGCCGTAGGCGGATCCTGCATCGGACGCCTGGCGGCGTGGTTGATGGCGGCGCGGTGGTCGTGTCGGTGCCCGTGGACTCTCGTCGGCCACACAAGCCGGCTACGCGTCGCTGCCGCTTGATCGAAACGCAGCCGTGATGCCGAAGGTCAGGAGCGGGGCGTTGCTATCCGGAGCCTGTTGCCGTCAGGGTCCTGGAGATCGCATTCTCTTCCGGCGAGTCCCTCCTCGTCGACGGCGATCCGGAATTCCTCGGCGACGGCATCGATATCGGCGACATTCAGATGAACGAGCGTGTTTGGGCGGGCGTCACCCTTATGCTCGGACAAGTAGAGCCGAACGCGCCCGCGGGCCACTGACACGAACCACGGGAACCCCGGCTCGAACTGATGCTCCCACTGCTTGTGGAATCCCAGTCGTCCGTACCAGGCCACCGCGCGAGCGGCATCCTCGACATAGAGAACTGGAATCACCTCCTCCTCCACGCGCCTCAGTGTACGGCGACCGGGTTGATGGACACGTGATGGGCTCGCCGCCGGAACGTAGGTAGTGGTGAATTTCAAATGACCGAGACCGCCGCACACGAAGCCTGGGCAACGGCTTCTTCAACATCCTCGCGACGTTCGCGGAGTTTGAGGTCGACCTGCTGCGGATGCGCACCCGCGAGGGAAGCAGCGGACTTGATACGGAGCCAACCGGCCATCTTGGCTACCCCTCTCGGCCGGGCATTAGCCGAGATTGGGACACAGTTCGGGAGGTGAAACACCCGCCCGGCGAACCGCTCGAGCCCGACGAGGTCCGGCACCGAAGCCCGATGCAGAAAACCACAACCCGTGACCACGAAATCGGCCTCGGCGCTGACGCCGTCCCCAATCAGCACCCAGCGACCATCCTCCCACACCGCGACGGCACATCGCAGAACAGCCCAGGGTACGTGTTGTCACGCCAGGTGCCGCCCACCCGGTCGGCCTTCTCGTAGACCGTGAACGACTCGATACCAGCTTCGCGCAGCTTGGTCGCCATGCACAGACCCGACAAGCCAGCCCCCACGATCGCCACCCTCGGCTCCCCCATCTGGCGATCCTACACCGGGGATCGCGGCACAAGGCATCAGAGCATTCCGGTTGCCCCGGCGCAGGGGCTGACCCGCAGCCGAGCTCATCCCGATAGGTGCCGGCGGGACCAGACCCCCAGGCCGCGGCCGGGCGGGCACCGTCCACCCACTCAAGACGGCGGAACAGGCGCCGAGTGGTACACAGAAGTGGTACATCGACGGCCGACAAGCCCTGAGAGCCACCACGCGCGATCAGCAAAGTCCTGCTAATCGACGCTTCTAGGGAGGGTGAGCGAGGGGACTCGAACCCCCGACCGCCTGGACCACAACCAGGAGCTCTACCAACTGAGCTACGCCCACCGTGAGACCGCTGAATCTACCAGCGCGGCGGGTGGACCGAAGAGCGCTCGGCAATCGGGCGCCCGATGCAGGGGAAGAGTCGCGCTCGAGGAGCGCGTCGCCGCCCAAGAGTCCGCAGGCTGCATCCCGACTGTGGGTGGGAACCGGCGGGCACTCGAGGTTTGCCGGCGCCTACACGTTTTCGGTCGGGCCCAATGTCCGACGGTGTAACAATAGGTTGGTGTCTATGACTGTGACGCAGCTGAGGACGTTGCTCGCCGTCATTCGCGGAGGTTCGGTGACCGCGGCCGCGGACGAGCTCATAGTCACCCAGCCGTCGGTTTCCTCGGCGCTGGCAGCGCTCGCGCGTGAGCTCGGCTGCGACATGTTCGAACGCTCGGGTCGCGGCATCCGCCTGACCGCCGCCGGGGCCGCGTTCGCCCCCTACGCCGCGGATGTGCTCGGACTGCTCGATCAGGGCCGGCAGGCCGCACAGGAGGCAGCCGACGCCACGGCTCGCAGGCTCCAGATCATCGCCGTGACCACCGCCGCTGAGTCGTTCGTGCCGCCGCTGATGCGGCTGTTCGCCGACCAGCATCCGGAGATCGAGCTGACGCTCGCTGTCGGCAACCGCGAGGAGGTGCTCGAGCGCGTGCTCAGCCACTCGGCCGACGTCGCGATCTCAGGCAAGCCCCCCGCCGATGACCGTCTCGTGGCCGAGCGTCTGACCGACAACGAGATCGTGTGCATCACCGCCCCCGACGACCCGGCGGTGGGCCGGACCAGGTTGGAGTCGGGTGAGCTGACCGGCCGGCGATGGCTGCTGCGAGAGCCGGGATCGGGGACGCGGACCCTCAACGAGCAGTTCCTCTCGGACCGGGGACTGGATCCGGCGACTCTCACGCTCGGGTCCAACGGCGCGATCAAGCAGGCCGCGCGAGCCGGCCTCGGCGTCTCGCTGCTCTCCCGCGCCGCCGTCGAAGCCGAGCTCGGGTCGGGATGGCTGGGAGAGCTCCGGCTCAAGGACGGCCCGGCAAAGAGATCATGGTTCGTGCTGCGCGCGGCCGTGGGGCCGGTCAGGGAGCCGGTCGAGATGTTCGTCGCCTTCGCCCGGGACGCGGCCCGGTCACCGCTGCGCGGCTGACGCGGGTCCCTTGGCACGCTCGCACGTCGTCGGGTCAGCGCGACGTGTCGATCAGGCCGTCGCGAGCTCCTGCTCAAGGGCGACGGTGTAGCGACCCGCCCGGGCTTCACCGGTGCAGTGAATGCGCCGCGCAAACACCGCCTGGGCGGCGGCGGCGTTGCCCGCCTGCCCGGCCCAGGCCGTCAGCGGCGTCGCCTGCAGCGCCCGGCCATAGGAGAAGGTCAGCTGCCACGGGGCGTTGGCCTCGTTGATCGCGCTGAGATGCGCGCTGGCCAACTCGTCGCTCTGACCGCCGGAGAGAAACGCGATTCCCGGGACGGCAGCGGGGACGACCTGGCGCAGCACCCTCAAGGTGCGCGCCGCGACCTCCCGCACCCGCGCGCCCTGCGCACAGTCGTAGCCGGCGAGGACCATGTTGGGCTTGAGCACCATCCCTTCGAGCAGCACCCGCTGGTCGAGCAGCTCTGAGAACACCGCCCGCAGCACCTCGCGCGTGACCTCCTCAGAGCGCTCGATCGGGTGATCGCCGTCCATCAGGACCTCCGGCTCAACGATCGGGACGATCTCCGCTTCCTGGCAGAGCGCCGCGTAGCGGCCGAGCGCATGGGCGTTGGTGGCGATGCAGTACCGACTCGGACGGCCATCACCGATCGCGATCGTCGCTCTCCACTTGGCAAAGCGTGCCCCCAGCTCGTGATATTCGCTGAGACGGTCGCGCAGACCGTCGAGCCCCTCGGTGATCGTCTCGCCCGGCGCTCCGGCGAGCGGCTTCGCTCCCGTGTCGACCTTGATCCCGGCGACCATCCCGCATGAGCTCAGCAGCTCCGGGAACGGGGCACCGTCGGACGCCGACTGGCGAAGCGTCTCGTCGTAGAGGATCACCCCGCTGATGCGATCCGCGGTGCCGGGAGTCGTGACCAGCAGCTCACGAAAGGTCCGCCGCGACTCGGGCGTCGACTCCGCTCCGACGGCATGCAGCCGCTTTGTCATCGTGGCGTTGCTCTCGTCCGCCGCAAGAATGCCCTTATCCGGGGCGACCAGCTCGTCGGCGACCGCGGCGAGTGACTTCCGTCTGGATCCGTTCAGTTTCATGCGCCTGACGGTACGGCCGGCACATAACTCAAACCAGCAAAGATCCGCTTGCACTCATAGGGTTCGACCTCATGGTCGCGAATCGCCTTTACTCATAGAGGAACTCTTATGTAACTACTTCTAAAACATATTTGGATTCTATGTGATACAGGGTTAGCCTGAGGTCATGGTTTCGAGCGAAAGGCCGCTGACATGGCGTTGACGGAGGACCTACACACCAACCACAAGAAGGACCGGTGGGCCGCGGGCGTGACGCCGTACGCGGAGATGGGCTACTGGGACCCGGACTACGAGCCCAAGGACACCGACATCCTGTGCGCGTTCCGGATCACTCCACAGCCGGGGGTGGACCCGATCGAGGCAGCCGCCGCCGTCGCCGGGGAATCGTCGACGGCTACGTGGACAGTCGTCTGGACCGACCGGCTGACACCCCATGAGCACTACCAGGCGAAGGCCTACCAACTCGACGCCGTCCCGGGCGCCGAGGGCCAGTACATCGCGCGCATCGCGTATGACATCGACCTCTTCGAGGAGGGCTCGGTGGCCAACCTGACCTCCTCGATCATCGGCAACGTGTTCGGCTTCAAGGCACTGAAGGCGTTGCGGCTCGAGGACATGCGGATCCCGCCGCACTATCTGAAGACCTTCCAGGGCCCGCCGCACGGGATCGTCATGGAGCGCGAGTACCTGGACAAGTTCGGACGCCCGCTGCTCGGAGCGACGACCAAGCCGAAGCTCGGCCTGTCGGCGAAGAACTACGGGCGCGTCGTCTACGAGGCCCTGCGCGGAGGCCTCGACTTCACCAAGGACGACGAGAACATCAACTCCCAGCCGTTCATGCGCTGGCGCGACCGGTACCTGCATGCAATCGAGGCCGTGAACCGGGCCTCCGCCGCGACCGGCGAGATCAAGGGTCACTACATGAACGTGACCGCCGGAACGATGGAGGACATGTACGAGCGCGCCGAGTTCGCCAAGGAGATCGGCAGCGTGATCATCATGATGGATCTCACGATCGGCTACACCGCGATGCAGTCGATGTCGAAGTGGGCCCGGCGCAACGGCATGATCCTGCATCTGCACCGCGCCGGCCACGGCACCTACACGCGGCAGAAGACCCACGGCGTGAGCTTCCGGGTGATCGCCAAGTGGTGCCGGATGATCGGCGTCGACCACATCCACGCGGGAACCGTGGTCGGCAAGCTCGAGGGCGACCCGAACATGATCAGGGGCTACTACGACGTGTGCCGCCAGCGGTTCACCAAGGCCAACCCCCAGAACGGGATCTACTTCGATCAGGACTGGGCCTCGCTGGCGCCGGTGATGCCGGTCGCCTCCGGCGGGATCCACGCCGGTCAGATGCACCAGCTGCTGCACTACCTCGGCGAGGACGTCGTGCTCCAGTTCGGCGGCGGGACGATCGGGCACCCGATGGGGATCGCCGCCGGCGCCACGGCCAACCGCGTTGCCGTCGAGGCGATGATCAAGGCTCGCAACGAGGGCAAGGACTACTACTCCGAGGGACCCGACATCCTGCGCGACGCGGCCCGGGGCTGCCCCGAGCTCGACGCCGCGCTCGAGGTCTGGAAGGACATCACGTTCGACTTCGAGTCCACCGACACCCCCGACGCCGTGGCAACTCCCACGGTCAGTCGCTGACGCGGAGGGAGACACTCATGAGAATCACACAGGGAACCTTCTCGTTCCTCGACGACCTGAGCGACGACGAGATCGAGGCACAGATTCGCTACGGCCTGGAGAACGGCTGGGCGATCATGGTCGAGTACACCGACGACCCGCATCCCCGCAACAGCTACTGGGACATGTGGAAGCAGCCGGAATTCGACCTCAACCCTGACGAGGCCGACGTGGCGATGCGCGACGTGCACGCGTGCCGCGAGGCGTTCCCCAATCACTATGTGAAGGTGGTCTGCTACGACAACTCGCTCGGGCGCCAGACGTCGGCGCTCAGCTTCATGGTCAACCGCCCGGCGCAGGAGCCGGGATTCCGTCTCGAGCGTCAGGACAAGGCCGATCGACAGATCCGCTACACGATCGCACCGTACGCGCAGCAGGAGCCGGTCGGCCGGCGCTACGGCAGTCAGGGCGATCTCTCCAGCGGCCGCGACGGCTCATCGGCCACCTACGGCATCGGCCCGGCGACTGACGACGGGATCGGCGAGTCGTGATGGCTGCCCGCGGTCTCGATACGACGGGCAGGCCGCTCGACCCGCAGGCCGAGGATGGGCCGACGCGCCGGGCCAGGGGCTTCGGCGCCGGCGAGCGCGGGTCGCCCTCGTTTTCCGACGAGTTCGGTGGCCGAGTGGTGCGTCCGGCCGATGGAGCCCGTAAGGGATCGGCCGTGGAATCGGTCGACTTCTCGGGCGCGATCTCGCAGGGCGAGGCCGACGTGCAGTCGGTGGTGCGCGATTCCCGCGTGCATGAGGTGCTGGAGGAGATCGACCGCGAGCTGGTCGCGCTGGAGCCGGTGAAGCGGCGGATCAACGAGATCGCCGCGCTGCTCGTGATCGACCGGCTGCGCGAGGAGATGGGCGTTCGCTCTCAGCGCCCGACGCTGCACATGAGCTTCACCGGCAACCCCGGCACCGGAAAGACGACAGTGGCCCTGCGGATGGCCAGCATCCTGCATCGGCTCGGCTACATCGACAAGGGTCACCTGGTCTCGGTGACCCGCGACGATCTGGTCGGTCAGTACGTCGGCCACACCGCTCCGAAGACCAAGGATGTCGTCAAGCGCGCCCTCGGCGGGGTGCTGTTCATCGACGAGGCGTACTACCTGCACAGGCAGGAGAACGAGCGCGATTACGGCCAGGAGGCCGTCGAGGTCCTGCTGCAGGTGATGGAGTCAGAGCGCCAGGATCTGGTGGTGGTGATGGCGGGATACGAAGACCGAATGGAGGAGTTCTTCCAGGCCAACCCCGGGATGGGATCGCGTGTGGCCCACCACATCCAATTCCCGGACTACGACCTTGAGCAACTGCTCGACATCGCCCGACTGATGGTCGACCGACAGGGCTATGAGATGAGCGAAGACGCCACGGCGGCGCTGCGTGAATACATCGAACGGCGGATCGAGCGGCCTCGTTTCGCTCATGGGCGCAGCATCCGCAATGCCGTCGAGCGCGCCCGGATGCGGCAGGCTACGCGGCTGTTTCAGTCAAACCGGATGCTGACCAGGACCGACCTCGTGACGATCGAGGCTGAGGACATACTCCGCAGCTCGGTCTTCAACGACGACGAGCATGATCCGAAAGCCACCCGTTCCGGCAGCGGTCAGCCGGAGGGCTAGGAGAGATATATGCCCCGCCCCATCATCCTCGGTGTCGTCGGCGACTCGGCGGCCGGAAAGACGACCATGACACGGGGGCTCGTGCGCATCCTCGGCGAAGAGCAGGTGACGGCCGTCTCGACTGATGACTACCACCGCTATGACCGAAAGCAGCGTGCCGAGCACGGCATCACGCCGCTGCATCCGGAGTGCAACTACGTCGACATCATGTCCCAGCATCTGCAGCATCTGCGGGCCGGCGAACCGATCCTGAAGCCCGTCTACGTCCACTCCGATGGCACCTTCGGTCCCCCGGTCTACGTGGTGCCCAAGCCCTTCACGATCGTCGAGGGCCTACTCGGCTACCACTCCGAGGACCTGCTCGACGCCTATGACGTCCGGGTCTACCTCGCTCCGCCCGAGGATCTGCGGCGCCGCTGGAAGGTCAAGCGAGATACCTCGCGGCGGGGTTACACCACCGACCAGGTGCTGGGCGAGCTCGACCGGCGCGAGCCCGACTCAGCCCAGTTCATTCGCCCGCAGGAGCGTCACGCCGACGTGGTCGTCTCCTTCCGGGAGGGAGACAGCAGTAACCCGAACGCGCTCGATGCCGAGCTGCGGCTGCGAGACACGCTTCCGCACCCCGATCTGTCCCCCGTCAGTGGCGCGGGCGAGCGCGGGATGACCGTGGAGGACCGCGGGTCCGAGGTGCTGGTGCGGATCGCCGGCGACATCTCACCCGAGCAGGCCCATGAAACCGAGGAGGCCATCTGGGAGAAGCTCCACTTCGCCTCGCACCTGCGCTCCGAACGGCTCGGCCAGTTCGTCGTGGGCAACGACCTTCAGCGTTCGGCGTCGCTGGCGCTCGTCCAGTTACTGATCCTCTACCACCTTGTCACCGCCAAGGCGGCGATCGCCCTGGGTGGCGTGGGGCCGCGCGTGGAGGCCGAGGAGCCCACCGAGAGGCAGACGGCGGGAGTCGATTCATGACCGGCGCGTCGACGGCTCGGCGCGGCGATTTCACATCCATGAGCCCGCGCCCCGTGATTCTCGGCGTCGTCGGGGACTCCGCGGCCGGCAAGACGACGATCACACGCGGCCTGGTACGAGCTCTCGGCGAGGATCATGTCGCGCACATCTGCACCGACGACTACCACCGCTACGACCGGCGGCGGCGGGCCGAGCTGGGCATCACGCCGCTTCATCCGGACTGCAACCACCTCGACATCCTCGCCCAGCACCTCGCCCATCTCCGCCGCGGGGAGGCCGTGCTGAAGCCCGTGTACCGACACCACGACGGTACGTTCGCGGCACCGGTGCACGTCAGGCCGGGACGGTTCACCGTGATCGAGGGACTGCTGGGCTACTACCTGCCGGAGATGCTCGACGTCTACGACGTACGGGTCTACCTGAACCCGCCGGAGGACCTGCGGCGCCGATGGAAGGTCCAGCGCGACTGCTCTCGTCGCGGATACACCACCGATCAGGTGTTGGCCGAGCTGGACAGACGCGAGCCGGACTCAGAGGCCTTCATCAGACCGCAGCGACGCTACGCCGACATGCTGATCAGCTTCAAGCCGCAAGACGCCGACAAGGATCCGACGCATCTCGAGGCCGAGCTCACGCTCCGCGACGGCCTTCCCCATCCGGATCTGACGCCCTTCGTCCAGGATCGCGAAGACGGCTTGACGCTGCGCGAGCGCGGCGGGGAACGCCTGCTGTGCATCCCGGGGAAGATGAACCCGGACCACGCGGCCGCGATCGAGGAGGCGATCTGGGAGCGCATGCACTTCGCGACGCACCTCCGCGCGCGACGCCTCGGCGAGTTCACGGTGGGGACGGAGCTCTATCGATCCGAATCCTTGGCGCTCGTGCAGCTGCTGATCCTCTATCACCTGGTCACCGCCACCGCGGCGATCGCCCTCGGTGGTGACGGCGTGCGCTCCGCCTCATCGACTTGACAGGCTTCGCGCTGCGCCCTGGCGAGGAGTCAGGTCACGATTGGCGACCTTCCAGCCGATCGTGTCGATGTGGCCATCGCCCCCGTCACGCGTGCGAACGGCCGCCTCTCGCCCCTAAGGCGCTCCACATGTTCGTCGCAGCGATGATGCGGGCCTCGAGGAGAATGTCGTCTCCGGCATGCCTCCGGATAGCCGGTTCCGTCATAGCGCTCGTGGTGCTGGCGGACTCGGTGCCACGGGCGCACGTATCGCGGCGACACCGGCGCCCCCGTCGGATGGGTTCTCATACTCGGTTCCACCCCCCCCCCCCCCTTCCCATTTCTTAATGAGCCGGCCACCCGCACCCACCCCCCGGAGGAACAGCCGGCGCCCCCCCCCCACCGCACACCGGGCCCCCCATCCCCCTTCGCCCCCCCCCTCCGCCCCCCCCAAACCCCCCCCCCTCTCTTCCTCATACCCGTCTCCCCCCCCCTCCTTCTCCACCAATCCCCCCCCGCCGCCCACCCTCATCCCCTCCGAATATCCCCTCCTCCCATGACGCCCGCCCCCCCGCCTACGCACGGGCCACAAAAACCCCCCCCCCCCCTCCCTCCGCGCGCGCCCCCCCCCACGCCACAACCCCCCCCCGCCTATTTTAAGCCTCCCCCAACCCCCCCCCCAGGCCCCCCCAAAGACGCCCGCAAGCGCCCCCCTCCCTCACGGTCTTCTCGAGGCGCGCTTACCTCTGCCCCCTCACCCCACCCGCCGGCTGATCTCTCCCGTCCGCCCGTCCACCCGCGCGGCCCCCCCCCCCCCCCCGCCCCGCCGCCCGCCCCCGCCCCCCCCCCACACCCCCCCCCCCCCCCCCCCACTCTCCTCTACCCCGCGGCGCCGCCCCTGCCCCCCCCCCGCCCGCCCGCACCCATATAGACCCCCCGCCGCCTGCTCCCCCCTCCCCAACCACCCGCCCAACCGCCGCACACGGGGTGCCCCCCCCTCTCTCGCCCACCGACCGCCCCAACTCCCCCACCCCCCCCCCCCTCCACCTCTACCCCCATCCCCCCCCCACAACGCGTCCCCCCTCTCTCCCCACCCCCCCCCCCCCCCCCCCCCCGGCGCCTCCGCCCCCCCCTCGGCCCTCCCGTCCCCCCCCCCCCCCCCCCCCCCCCCCCCGTCCCCCACCCCCCCCCCCCCCCCCGCCCGAGCGGCTGACGAGCGTCCCCTACGGCACCTGGCTGTCGCTGCAGCTGACGCTTGTGCGAAGCCTTATGGAGGCCCGGGAGGCATCCGGCATCACCGCGCCGGTCGTCGCGCTCTCGTATCCCGACGCTGTCGGTCCGGTCCTCGCGGGCGGCGGGTTGGCGCCGGAGCTCGGCGCCGGCAACGTCCTCGAGATGGCAGCCAAGCTCCAGACGCTGGCCGCCGAGCACAACCAAACTCCACGGGAGAAGGTCGACGTTCGGCTGATCGCCCATCACTCCACCGAGCGGACTGCCTTCAGCGCAAGCGCTCGGAGGTCGTGGTCCGCTGACCCCCCCGCCATTCCTGGCGAGGATCTCCATCGAAGGCGAGCCGCTGCCAGAGACGACGGTCCGCGACTACTTCACCACCGCCTACGCCCTCCCTCCGGGCCGGGCGACACATCAGCTCACCGCCGCCGCCGCCATCGCCACCATCGATGCCCTGCTCTCTCACACGCCGCGACCGTTACACGTCCCCGCCCCCGGCGGCCGTCCTGGCGGCTACCCCGTCACGATTTCACGCAGCGGCGTTGAACTCGACCTTCCCGACGGTGTGAGCGAGGCCGATGCCATCGCCGTGAACGCCGTCGCGGCCCGCTGGGATGGGATCGAGCGGATCGCCTCCGACGGCACGGTGACCTACACCGTCGAGGCTTCCGAGGAGATCAAGCGGACGCTCGGGCTAGCGCTCGAACGCATCACCCTCGGCGAGCACTCGGCCGTTGCTGACGAGCTGGCCGCTCGCTTGAGCAGGAGCTCGACAGCGAGGTGCGTGCATAGATCGGCTTGGGGCCAGGGCAACTTTAGTTCGGCGCGCGGGGCACCGATAGCCCTGTAGTTGCTGACGTCGGCCCTGAGCATGGCGGCGATAAGCGCTACGGCGTTTCAAACCCCCCATGACCCTGAAGCTACGTCATCGTCGCAGCGGCGCTCAGGCACCGCCCATCGCCCACGAGGGGAGCAGGGCGGTCGGGGTAGGGAAAAGGGGGGGGTCGAACGCCCCGAACGCTTGACCATCCGCGGAGCCTGTCGTGGCTGGGCACGACCGCGCTGGCGATGGGCGGGAGCAACCAGAGCCTCTTCCTCATCGGCGCGCTGGTTGCTCGCCAGGGCAGCGCCGCCGTGCCGCTGCTGATCCTCGGCCTGCTGCTTCCTGGGCGGCGGCGTCCGGCTGGACCGAGCTGGTCCTGATGTGGCCCAACCGCGTCGGCGGCATCGCCGCGACATGCTGCGCGAGGCGTTCCGGCCCGTACAGCCCCGTGCTGGCCAACCTGGCCGGCGTCTGCTACTGGTGGGGCTGGGTGCCGACCTGCGGCCTGACCGCGATCCTCTCGGCACGGCGATCCACGAGTGGTATCTGCCCGGGGTCCCGGTCGCCGCTGCTGGCCACGGCGCTCGTCGTCGCTCTTCACCGCCGTCAACCTGTGCGGCGTGCGCTGGGTCACGCGGCTGGCGATCCCGATCGCCTGCGCGTCGGCCGCGCTGGCGTTGCTCTCGGCGCTCATCCCCGTCCTCGCCGGGCCACGTGGACTGGCACGCGGCGACCGTCGTTCCACCTGATCACGCCCGTTCCACGGCCTGTTCGGCGGCGCTCACCAGCGCCATGGCCGGGCTCTATCTGGTCGGCTTCGCCGCGCCGGCGTTCGAGGCGGCGGCCTGCCACGTCGGCGAGACGGTCGATCCGGCGCGCAACGTGCCGCGCGCCATGTTCGCCAGCGGCGCGATGGCGCCGCTCTACTTCTCGTGCTGCCGGTGATCTGGCTCGGCGTGCTCGGGGCCCATGGCGCTCGACGGCGATCTGACGCGCACGCTCGGTCCGACGTTCGCGCCGCTGCTGGGCAGCGCGGCGCAAGGCCGCGGCGATCTGGTTCATGATGTTCAACATGTTCCACGGCACGCTGCAGCCGCTGGCCGGCGCCTCGCGCACGCTGCCGCAGCTCGCCGAGGACGGGCTGCTGCCCCGCGTGCTTGCGCTGGCGCTCGCGCACCGACGTGCCGTGGGTCGCGACGCTGCTGACCGCCGGCATGGCGATCGTCTTCCTGCTGACGGGCGACCCGACCTGGCTGATCGCCGCGGCCAACCTCACCTACCTGATCGGCATCGGCCTGCCCAGCGTCGCCGTCTGGCTGCTGCGGCGCGACGCGCCGGAGCTGGCGCGGCCCTACCGCGCGCCGCGCGGCACGATCGTCCTGGGCCTGATCGCCGCCGGCGTGTGGGCGTCGGCGACGGTGCTCGGCTTCGAGCAGTTCGGGCTGCCCACGGTGCTCGTCGGGCTGGGCTTTGCCTACTCGGGCTCGCTGCTCTACGCGCTGGCGGCGCTGGAGCGACCGTCGCCGAGCGGGCCTGCCGGCTCTCGTGCGCTCGCTGCACGTGAAGCTGACCGGCGCGATGCTGCTGGTGCTGGCGCTCGACGGCGCCGGGTACCTGCTGGCCGTCAACCACGTCTCGAACCGGCAACACGGCGCTCGATCACCGTGCTGGAGGACATCTTCGTGGCCGTGGCGCTGCTGACCATCACCGTCGGGCTGGTGCTGCCCGGGCATGATCGCCCACGCCGCCGGCGAGGTGGCCGACGCCGCCGAGCGCCTGGCCGCGGGACGCTGGCCGATCTCTCCAGCGCCATGCAGGCGCTCGGCCGCGGCGATCTCGACGCTGCGCGCGCGCGTCTCGACACAACCCCGGTCGTCGTCCAATCCCGCGACGAGCTCGGCTCGATGGCCGCCAACTTCAACAGCATGCAGGTCAAGCTCGCCGGGGCGGCCCACGCGCTCGACGGCGCGCGCGAAGGACTGCGCACCACCAGAGACCGGCTGCAGCGCAACATCGCCCAGCAGGCGGCGATCGCCCAGCTCGGCGAGCGAGCCCTCGAGGGCACCGGCGTGGATGAGTTGCTGAGCGACGCCACGCGGACCGTCGCCAACGTGCTGGCCGTGGAGATCGCGGCCATGTTCGAGCTCGATCCGGACTCCGGAGTGCTCGGCCTGCGTGCCTCGGTCGGCCTGCCTGCCGAGGTGACCGAACCGACCTTCGAGCACGGCCCAGCTCCCAGGCCGCATACACGCTGGCGGTCGGAGCGCCGGTGATAGTGGAGGACTGGGCGACCGAGCTCCGTTTCAGGCCGTCACGGATGCTGGAGCGGGTGGGCGCACGCAGCGGGATCACCGTTCCGATCGATGGCGGAACGAGACCTCACGGTGTGCTCGGCGTTCAGTCGTTGGCGACTGCGCACGTTCACTGCGGACGAGGTCGACTTTCTGCACGCCATGGCGAACGTGCTGGCCGACGCTGTCGCTCGCTCGCGGTCGGAGGCGGCCACGATGCACGCGCGCTGCACGATCCGCTCACGGGTCTGCCGAACCGGGCGCTGTTCGCTGACCGGCTGGGAGTGGCGTTGGCCCGGGCACGGCGGACGGCACACCAGGTCGCCGTGCTCTTCCTGGACCTCGACAACTTCAAGATGGCCAACGACAGCCGCGGACATGACATCGGTGACCAGCTCCTGGTTGCCGTCGCGGCGCGCCTTGATGAGTCGCTGCGTCCGAGCGACACCGTCGCGCGCTTCGGAGGCGACGAGTTCGTGAGCATCAGCGCGGACCTGGCGGATGCCGGCGACGCCGCCGCGGTCGCCGAAAGGATCCAGAACCTCTTCGTGAAGCCGTTCCTCGTTGCCGATCACGAGCACTACCTCTCGGCGAGCATCGGAATCGCCGTCTCAGACGGCCCGCTTCAACGGGCCGACGAGCTGATCGGCGACGCCGACGCTGCGATGTACCGCGCCAAGGAGCTGGCAGAGGACGATACGAGCTCTTTGACCAGAAGCTGCACGACCTGCTGCTCGCCCGCGTCCGCGTGCACGACGAGCTGCGCCACGTGATCGATCGCGACGAGCTGCGTCTCTACTACCAGCCGATCGTCTCACTGCAAACCGGGACCGCCGTGGGCGTCGAAGCGCTCGTCCGCTGGCAGCACCCCGAACGCGGACTCGTCGCGCCAGACGAGTTCATCCCCGCAGCCGAACAGAGCGGAATGATCGGCCCGATCGGCCACTGGGTCCTGACCGAGGCATGCCGCCAGCTGGCGGCCTGGAACCAGTTCAGCAGACTCCAGGGCCCCGAGCAGGAACCCTTGTTCGTCGCCGTCAACATCTCAACCCGCCAAATCGAGGACCAGGCCCTCCCGGACACGATCGAGCGGCTGCTCGACACGCATCAGCTCGCGCCCAGCCAGCTACATCTCGAGATCACAGAGAGCGCGCTGCTGGAAGACAGCGAGGAATCGCTGCGTCGTTCTCAACCGCCTCAAAGACATCGGCGTCGAGCTCGTGCTCGACGACTTCGGCACCGGCTACTCATCACTTTCCTATGTCAGGCGCTTCCCCATCGACACGCTGAAAATCGACCGCTCGTTCATCGCCGACCTCGGCGAATCCGCCGACGGAGATTCCACCATCGTCGAGGCAATCCTCAACATGGCACGACGGCCTGGGCATCACCGTCGTCGCCGAAGGAGTCGAGACCCAAGCCCAGGCAGACCTCCTGCTCGCACTCCACTGCATCAGGGCCCAAGGCTGGCTCTACGCCCCAGCGCTACCCGCTGGAAAGCTCACCCCGCTGCTCTTCGCCGTCAACCGGGCTGGCCGGAAAGCATCCGTCTGACCAACAGCGACGTCGGGGCCGAGCGCAAGAGCAGGAGCCCGGCGCGCGTGACGCGGCGATGAGTTCGGCGCGGCGCGCCGGTCTTAACGTATGGGCGTCGAAGGCGGCCGCCGACGATCACGACTGGGCCACGCCGACGTGACGAACGCCAAAGGAGGTAACGATGTCCGACCACAAGATTGGAACCCGCGAGGAATGGCAGGCGGCTCGCGATGAGCTCGCGAAGCTCGAGGCCGAGCACGCCAAGCTCGGCCAGAAGGTGACCGAGCAGCGGCGTCAGCTTCCCTGGGTTCCGGTGGAGAAGGAGTACCGGTTCGACACCGAGGACGGGAAGAAGACGCTCGCCGAGCTCTTCGACGGACGCTCGCAGCTCCTCGCCTACAACATCATGTTCGGGCCCGATTACGAGCTCGGCGCCTGCCCCGGATGTTCGAACCTGGGGGACGAGCTCGACGCCACGCGCGTGCATCTGAACCACCGCGACGTGACGCTGATCTGCTTCTCGCGCGCGCCGATCGATCGGCTCATCGCCTACAAGGAGCGGATGGGTTGGGAGTTCCCCTACGTCTCGACCTATGAGACGGAGTTTCCGTTCGACTTCGGGCTCGCCCTCACGCCCGAGCAGGCGCAGGAGATCCCCGAGGTCAAGGAGATGATCGACAACCCCCCCGAGTGGCTCGAGGACTGGGGGCGGCAGGTCGGAGCCAAGCTCGAGGACGGCCTGCGCGAGGGTCCCGAGCTTCATCGCGTTCGCGCGCGAGAACGGAAGCGTGTACCACACCTACACGGTGATGGCGCCCGATCCGTTCGTCGCGCCGTACAACTCGTTCCTGCTCAAGCGAACGCCAAAGGCGCCTCCGTCCGAGGCCCGCGCCTGGCGCAAGGACGAGTACCCGGATCCCCAGGGTTGACCGGGCTTGTCGGCTGCAGGGAGAGAATCGGCTGCCCACGTCCACGTTCGTTCGAGGAGGCCGCGCATGTCCTGGAAGCTCGAAGGGTCTTATTTCGAGACGTGCTCGTGTGACGTGGTGTGTCCGTGCACGGCTTCGTTGGCGCTCGGCGCCACGCATGACCGTTGCCGGGTCACGCTGGTGTTCAACGTCAAGCGACGGCGAGGTGGAGGGGACCGACGTCAGCGGCCTGACGGTCGCGGCGGTCGCGGACACCCCGAAGGTGATGAGCGACGGCAACTGGCGCCTGGGCGTGTTCATCGACGCCGCGGCGTCTGATGAGCAGGCGGAGAAGCTCGGCGCGGTGTTCTCCGGGGCGATCGGCGGCCCGATGGAGGCGCTGGGGCCGCTGGTGGGCGAGAACCTCGGCGTGGAGCGCGCGCCGATCGACGTGCAGGAGGATGGCTTGCGTCACTCGGTCCGGATCGGGGACGCGGTGGATTTCGAGATCGAGGACGTCGTGCCGTTCGGGGTGGAGACGGGCGAGCCGGCGAAGCTCACCGGCATCTTCCATCCTGCCGGCTCCGAGCTGACCGTGGCGCACGCGACGCGGTCGAAGATCGACGCGTTCGGGATCCAGTACGACGGGAACGTCGGCGTTCTCGACGTCGCAGTTCTCGTGGGCGGCGTGACGCGCCGCACCGGCACGCGATCGCCGACCGCCGCTCGGAACGCGGCGAGCTCGCCGCAGGCGTTCGCCGCCATGCGCGGCGCGGCTGGGCCTCGTCGCGCTGTTGCTCGCCCTGGCCGGCGCTCGCCTGGTGGTCGACCGCCGATCGGATGGCCGGGATGGACGCCGGGCCGGGCACCGATCTCGGCGCGCTCGGCTGGTTCCTGGGCGTCTGGGTGGTGATGATGGCGGCGATGATGTTCCCGTCGCTGGCGCCGACGGTCGCGCTCTACGCGCGGATGACGCGCCGGCGCGGGCTCGACCGCGCGCTGCTGTTCGCGAGCGGATATCTGCTGGTGTGGGGCGCCGCGGGCCTGGCCGCGTACGGCGTGTTTCGCGCTCGGCCGGAGCCTGTTCGGCGGCGACCTGGCGTGGCACGCCGGCGGCCGTTGGTTCGCGGCCGGCGTGCTGGCCGCTCGCCGCGCTCTACGAGCTGACGCCGCTGAAGGACGTGTGCCTGGCGAAGTGCCGAAGTCCGCTGGGATTTCTGGTCGGAACGTGGCGCGACGGGCGGCTGGGCGCCCTGGAGATGGGCTCGCGGCATGCCGGCTGGTGCTTGGGCTGCTGCTGGGCGCTGATGGCCGCGCTGTTCGCCCTCGGGGTGATGAGCCTCACGTGGATGGCGTTCGTCGCGGCACTGATCGCACTCGAGAAGACCCTCCCGTGGCGCCGTGTGGTGACCTGGGGCACGGCGGCCATCCTGCTCGCGCTCGCGATCGCGGTCGTCGCCGCGCCGCACGCCGTCCCGGGACTCGTCGTACCGGGCGGCTCGCACAGCGCCATGAACGCGATGAACGCAATGCCGTAGTACGACCCGGGGGCCTGGCGGATGTCCTGTGGACGTCTGAGATCCGTGGTTTAGCCCGGCGGAGTACTCGCAGTAACGAACCGTCGCCGGGCTCTCCCGCAAAGCGCCGGGAGGGCCCGACGCCCGGGTGCGACATCGGGTTCGCCCGGGCCAGATCACGCGCCACGGTCCCCGCCTGCGCACACTCTCGTCGCGCTCGCATACCGGACCCTCCCGGAGTCCGCCGGCGCGCGGGCCAGGAATCCGAAGCGACGGGAACGCGCAACACTGTGAGCATGCCGGCCGTGCAGATCGATGTGCTTGACGTGTGGTCTGAGGCGGAGCGGTCGGCGATCGCCGAAGCCGTCCAGCGGGCGCTGGTCGCGACCATGAACGTGCCGAGCGTGATCGCTTCCAGGTGATCCGCGCCCACCCGAGCCAGGACTTCGTGTTTGATCGCGGCTACCTCGAGATCGAGCGCAGCGATCGCTTCGTAATGGTCACCGTGACACTCAGCGTGGGGCGCAGCACCGAGGCCAAGCAGGCCTTCTACGCTGAGCTCTGCCGCAACCTCGTGACTGCGGTCGGCCTGCGCTCCGAGGATCTCGCCGTGGCGCTTGTCGAGAACCAACGCGAAGACTGGTCCTTCGGCCACGGGAACGCTTCCTATTCGACGATCCCGCGTGAGCGCTGGCGCTGAACGGCCATCCGGGCATTTCGGCCCCTCAGGAGCACCCAGGGGGACTACAAATATCGAGCAACTCGCGGAGCACGCGATCGAGTTCGAGGTCGATCCGTTGGCGCTCGACGTCATCGCGAGACCAACGCGATCATGCGAACGAGTCCGGACGCGAAGAGGTTTGAGAACGGGTTGGGCTTCCGAGTCCGACTGGCTCGGAAATCGGGACGGGGGTGGAAACTGCTCGGCTCCGCCCTCTAAGACGTATGCACGACCCCATCCACATCACCATCCCAGGATCGCCCGAGGACCCGCAGTCACAGGTTCTCTCACTCCAGGCGTCGTCGTCCACCACACCCCAGAGTTCCATCCCGAGGATCTCGACGTAGTCGACGGTCTGCGCGTGACCTCGGTTTCACGGACACTGATCGATTGCGCCGAGGAGACGAGCCGCGAGGAACTCCAAGGAATGTTCCGGCGCGCGCGGAACTCGGGATCCTCGACATGGCCGCCGTCCACGCATCGCGATCAAGGGTCGAGTGGCGCCCGTCGCTGGCAATGCTCGACGCGGTGATCGCCGAGTTCGACTGAGACTGCTTCCACGTCGAGCGTCAAAGCGGTTCCGCGGAACCGACGCAGCTGGCGACACAGGGAGATACTCGCGGGATGAGTCAGACTTCAGCGCGTGGAGCTGCTGCTGGCCCGCAACCCCGATCCGTCGAGTTCGCTTCCCTACCTGTTGAGGCTTCCGCTCGACGGCGGTCTGGTCTTCCGCACGAAGGGGACGTGGCCGCGAACGAGCGCTCTGTACTGCCACCCGTCGAGCTCGGCGAGTGGCCGGAGGCGCCCGAGATCGTCGAGCGCGTGGAGCTTCGGTCGTGTGTGCGAAGGGGCGCGGCAATCGATGTGATCTGTGACCGCGGCCGGGAGCAGCGCTCGCAGATCGTGTTCACGCGGGCACGCGGGCGGGACATGGTGTTCTGGCAGTCTGCGCGCACGCGCAAGCAGTCCCGCCCCAACGTGTCCGTGCCAGCGCACGCGCCCAAGGGATCGACGAGCTCGAGATCCTGGTCGATGCCCACGAGCGCTATCCATATCGGTTCGCTGGACAGAGGGTTCGGGCGACACGTCGGGGCTGTCGTGCGGCGACTACGTGGTGAGCGTCGGGGACCGGATCGTATGCGCGGTCGAGCGGAAGTCGATCGAGGATTTGGTGGCGAGCCGACAGCGGACGATTGCGCTACGCCCTCGCCGAGCTCGCCGCGCTCCCGCGCGCCGCCGTCATCGTCGAAGCGGGCTACTCGCAGATCTTCGCCCGCAAGTATGTCCGGCCGGCGACGGTCGCCGACGGCCTCGCCGAGCTGCAGGTCCGTTACCCGAACGTCCCGATCGTGCACTGCGAGACCCGCAAGGTTGCCGAGGAGTGGACTTACCGTTATCTCGCGGCCGCTCACGCTTGGGCGCGCAACGAGCCCGCGGCACAGGCACGGATCGGGACGCGTGAAGCCTCCGAAACGTCGGCTGGACCGGCCACGCCGCCCCGGTCGACGCCGAGCTCCGCGCTTGGGCCCGCGACAACGGCTTTGAAGTTCTGACCGAGGCCGGATCAGCCGAGACCTCCGCGAGGCGTGGGAGCACGCCCGGCAGACATCGATCTCGGGGGATTGGGCTGGTGGCTCGGGCAGGCCTACTTCCTCAGCGCCCCCGGCAGGACTCGAACCTGCGACCCACGGCTTAGAAGGCCGCGCGCAGCGTCTGATCCCAGTAGATACGGGCAGTTGCGTCGCTGAATTGCCTGTATTTAGGTGTTTCTGAGCCGGAAGGTTGCCCGAGACAGTTGCCCGGACGGACAGTTGCCCGATCGTTGCCCGCTGTCTGAGGCCGGTTGTAGAGTGGTGTTGTGGCCCTCCCCCACCCACCTCGCGGCCCTTCATCCGGCAGCGCGCCAGCGGCCCGTACTGGTACGGGAAGTGGTCGCGCAACGGCAGGCCGGTGATCCGCGCGCTCGGGCGCGCGTGGGTCGAGCCCGACGGGCGCGGCGGCTGGCGGCGGCGGCGCGGCGAGCCCCCGAGGGGGCGCTGACCGAGGCGGAGGCCGGCGCGCGGATGCTCGAGCTCGTGGCTGGGCACGACGCCGAGCAGCGCGAGCCGAGGCCGATGCGGAGGAGCGCCGCCGACGTGGCGTGACGTTCCGCGAGCTGGCCAGCGAGTGGATCGTGTACCTCGAGCGCGAGAAGGGCGCGAAAGCCCTCGACGTTGCGCGACTACCGGTGGCTGCTCGCCGAGCCCGGTCAGGCCCACCGCCGCGGGGCGGGCTCCGCACCCGGGGTGATGATGGGCGCATTCGGCGACCGCGCCGCGAAGGACATCGACGACCCGAGGTCGCCGACTACCTCCGCTCGCTCGACCGGCCGGGCGCCGGTCCGCGGACTGTCAACAAGCATCGCCAGGTGATCAGCGCGGTGTTCGCCTTCGGGATGCGCGAGGACACGTACGGGCTCGCGGTGAATCCGGCGTCGGGCACGAACAAGCGCCGCGAGCCGCCGCCGGCGGTCCTCGACTTCTACGAGCCCGACGAGGTCGAGGCGATCGCCCGCGCCGCCGCGGCCGGCGCCCACCGAAACGTCACGAGGCTCCGGCTCGAGCCGGACGAGATCGGCGGCGCGCGCGCGCGAGGACCCCCAGGACGCCGAGCTGTATCCGTATCGCCGCCTTCACCGGCCTGCGCCTGGGCGAGCTGCTCGCGCTGCGCTGGGCCGATGTCGAACCTCGCCGACCGGCGGCTCGTCGTCCATCGCGCCTTCAGCGACCGAACCGAGGGACCGACGAAGAGCTGGCAGGCGCGGTTCATCCCGATCGCCGATCCGGTTGCCGCGGCGTTCGCCCGGCTGTCCGGGCGCGACGAGTCCGTCGGCCCGCGACTACGTCTTCTGCTCGCGATTCGGCCGCGCACTGGACGGCTCGGCGCTGCGCCGCCGCTTCAAGGCGCGGCCGCGGCGGCCGGGCTCCGCGTACTGCGCTTCCACGCGCTGCGTCACGGCGCCGGTTCGCTGGTCGCCCGCCAGGCCGACGCGCGTTGGGTCCAGGGCTTCCTCGGGCACTCCAAGCTCGACGACCACCGAGCGCTACCTCCACGCCAAGGCAGGCCGCAGGACGTCGATCTCCTGAACCGCGCGTTCGCGATGAGCATGCCGGCGGCGACGCCTCAAGGACTGGGATCGGGCGGTCAACGAGGATCCGCTGCCCAACCCTGATCCCAACCGGACCGCGCTCGCCGGCGGTGACGGCCGGCCGGCAACGCGCGAGCAGCTGATCGCGTACGCGCGTGAGAACAATGCCCGCGTCGCCCGCGAGCGCTCGGAGCGGTGACCGATGGCACGCCGCCGCTCGATCGAGCGGCACTCCTCGGCGCATTCGGCGCTCACGGCGTCCGCTTCGTCCTCGTCGGCGGTCTGGCGGCGCAGGCGCATGGAGCGGCCAGGGCCACCCAGGACGCCGATATCTGCCCCGAGTGGAAGATCGACAACCTGTCTCGCCTCGCAGCCGCGCTCACCGACCTCGGGGCACGTCTGAAGATCGACGATGGCTCCCTCGAGACCCTGGCGCTCGACATCGATGCACGAACGATCCACGCGCTCGAGATTGGAGCCTGGCGCACCGCGTCCGGCGACGTCGACGTCCTCCTCGACATCCCGGGAGGAGCCGGTCCAAGCTCGCACGCTACGAGCAGCTGGCGCGCACCGCGACCATGCTTGAGATCGAGACCCTCCGCATCCTCGTGGCCTCGCTCGACGACATCATCCGCTCCAAGGAGATCGCCGGTCGGCCAAGGACCACGAG
This sequence comes from uncultured Solirubrobacteraceae bacterium, assembly GCA_963831015.1. Lineage (GTDB taxonomy): Bacteria > Actinomycetota > Thermoleophilia > Solirubrobacterales > Solirubrobacteraceae > Palsa-465. Next base: position 386,520 of record CAWHOM010000003.1, read on the forward strand.
GCGCTCCGCGAGCTCCGCGCCCTCAGGTTGGGTCGTGCGGGACCGGCGTGACTGCCGCGGGCGGCAGACCGGCCCGAGACGCGGCGCACCGTCGTCAGGCGGACGTCTCGGAACGAGTTGGCGCGCTCCTCTAGAGAGTGCGTGGAGTGTATGTCTCTCGCTGGTGCGTGTCTCTATGGCTGGTGCATGTTTGCTGGTACGAGCGGAGATGGAGCCGCCGGGCAGGGACGTGCCTGTGGACCTCGTTCGAAACCGCGTCGAGCGAAGCGACGGTAAGGAGGGCCGTCAGGGCCCTACGGAGGCTGCCCCGAAGGGGCGACCTTCAGGGTCGCGAAGCCGACGCGGTCATGCCGACGAGTCCGCGGGCAGGGCGGTAGTCGGATCGGCTGGTTCCCACCGCCGTGGCGTCGTGCTCCTGTCGGTCTTGTTCCGCATCCGATCAAGGCGACGATACCTCAATCACCGATCAAGCCGGCCCGGGGATACCGGCGTTGCCTTCGTCGATCAAGGGAAGAGTCCTCGCGCCGGTTTAAGAAGACCTCGGCGCCGGGCCCGGCGTCGAGCCGCTCGCCAAAGGAGCTGTCCGAGATCCTATGCCGTCGTTGACTCGTCGGGAATTCCCGGCTCATGCGCCGACAGTACGGGTGGACCGAATACGCGCACTTCCCTTCTCCTTCCGGCGCCCCCACGCCGAATACGAGGGCTCGGCCCATCGCCTGAAGCCACGATGCATGTCGGCTGTCCGGGCTCGGCAATGGGGATGAATTCCCAGGCATGAAGAGGGCGTTGCTCCCCTTCGATGATGAGCGTGCAGGTCCCGGCGAGGACGACGATAAGTCCTGCCCGGCCTCGTGGTGATACAGGGACATGGGCCTTCCCTCGCTGCAACCAGAAAAGCCGACCCGTTGCAAGGTCATACAAAGTGCGCCTCGCCCTCGCCACCCGGAGGCTCAACCAAACCGATCCGCGTCCGGCTATGCACCCAGGCGCGCGTCGCAAACATTGAGGACGACACCCTCCCGTCACGGCACGCCATTCTCCACCACTGCCTCGGCCATCTGACTCCTCCAATCACGGCTGCATGCGTCGCGGGAAGTGTCCGACGGCGTCACCGCTCCGGGCTACAAGCGGCACTGTCCAAAGGCGCCGGTCCCACGCCTCCTCTGGCAGGCGCCTGCGAGCGACCCACGGCCTGGCGCATCGTCAAACTTTGGCGAGGGAGTCACCAACAGTTCCCCGCAACGGTTGCCGCGAGGAAGCTCGCGCCCGCGAATACCAGGCGATTCCGTGACCGCGTAGACATGGTTTCCAGGTACCTTTCCCTCGGTACCCCCGGCAGGACTCGAACCTGCGACCCACGGCTTAGAAGGCCGTCGCTCTATCCATCTGAGCTACGGGGGCCCGCTGCCGGAGGGTAACCGTGCGGGCGGGCTTGGTCTCCCTGGCGGCGGTGATCGCGATCGGTGCCGTGCCCGACGGCGCCGCCGGAGCCAGAGCCGGACAGGGCCCACAGCCAGGACCGGGACGGCAGCGACCGCGTCCAAGCGGTGCGTCGTTCCGGGGACGACGCAGGACGATCGATCAGCTGTGGCGACCGGACATGAGCGCGGCGATCGCCTACGCCCACGGCCGGACCGGCGACATCGCGTTCGCGGTCCGGACCGACGGGCGGTTCTACGGCTACCGGCCCGATCACGAGGAATGGTCGGCGAGCGTGGTCAAGGCGATGCTGATGGTGTCCTACCTGGACCTGCCGCCGGTGCGCGGACGGGCGCTGCGTCCCGGCGAGCGAGCCGTCCTGGGACCGATGATCCGGGCCTCCGACAACGACGACGCCCAGCAGATCTTCGACACCGTCGGTCAGGGCAGCCTGCGCGCGCTCGCCCGGCGCGTGGGGATGACCCGCTTCGCCACCAGCCCGATGTGGGGCGAGACGCTGGTCACGCGCGCGCGATCAGACGCGGTTCTTCCTGCACATCGACGACTTCGTGGCCGCCGCGCCACCGCTCGTATGCGATGCGCCTGCTGCGCAGCGTGGTCCCGGCGCAGCGCTGGGGCGTCGCCGAGCTCGCGCCCGCCGGCTGGAGGCTGTACTTCAAGGGCGGATGGGGCTATGGGACCGGTCTCGAGGACCACCAGGTGGCGCTCCTCGTTCGCGGCTGCGCCCGGGTCTCGATCGCGGTGCTGACCATGCACGATGGCTCACACCCCTACGGCAAGCAGACGCTCAAGGGGATCTTCGCGCGCCTGCTGCGCCGCTTCCCGACCGCTCTACGGCCGCGCGCGCCTGACGTAGCTGGCGGTCAGTAGCAGGCCAGCGGGGCTCGGCGGGGACGTGCGGATAGTCGGCCAGGGTCGTGGCCACCGAGGCGTTCGTCGCGGCGAAGTCGGCGGGGAAGGCCGCCGGGTCGACTGCCGGGCATCAGCGGGTCCAGGCAGGCTGTCCGGGAGACGCGGCTGGGATCGGCCGGACCCGCGTGGCTCAGCGCGTCCAGCGCGAGCGCAGTAGGCGGTGTGGTCGTAGATCCCGATCCCGATGTGCTCGGTCGGGATCGGTCGGGCACACCGTCTGGATCGCCACGTTGGTGATCGCCCCTCCCCCGCCGTGCAGCGACGAGGACGCGGCCGGGCCGAAGTTGGGCACCACCACCTCGTCGGTCAAGGTGTACACGTCCGTGTAGGAGATGCCGGCGAACGTCTCCTGCCCGGAGTTCAGAGCCGCGATGAAGTTCGCATTGGACCGCTGCTGCCAGATCGAGGCGGCGCAGCCGACCTCGCACAGCGGGATCGCATCCAGCGTCCCGTGGTTGGAGGGCGACAGCCCGATCAGGTCGTCGACCATCGGCGCGCGTATCGGGCCAGAAGCGCAGCGCCCAGCGAGGCACCATCCCGCCCTGGGAGTGGCCGATGATGTCGATGCGCCCCCCGTAGGCGGCGTGCATCGCGCGGATCGCGTAGACGACGTACTCGCCGGCCGTCTGGATGTCGGCCATCGCGTTGCCGGGCAGGTCGATCGTGCAGTACGGATAGCCCAGCTGGCGCAGCGCCGGCTCCCAGCCGTATGCGAAGTCGGTCGTCGGATTCAGCGTCGTGCCCGGGACCAGCAGCACGGGCGCGTGCTGGGCGCCCGCCAGCGGCCCATCGCACTTCAGCGCGGCCGCCAGCCTGGCGGCCGGCACCGACAGCGGCGGCCCGGGCGTGTCGACCGGCGCGTAACCGGCGGCGCCCGCGGGCGCGGGCTGCGAGGCCGCGATCGCCAGGGCAGCGACGGCGAGCATGACCGCACAGACGACCCGGCGCCTCTCCATCCATCTCAATTTACCGATTACCGGCGCGCCGCGCCAGGGTCTGGGCGCGGCGCTGATCATCGGGGCGCCCGGATTTGAACCGGGGACCTCCTGCTCCCAAAGCAGGCGCGCTACCAAGCTGCGCTACGCCCCGTCAGGGCAAGTGTATGCGCCACTCGCCTTCCGTGATCGAATGGATCCAGGCTCGCGATCGAGCTCAACGCTAGGCTCGGAGCGCGATGGCCGAGATCCAGCCTCTGCGCGCGCTGCGCTACGACCCCTCGGTGACCGACGGACTGCAGAACGTCGTCGCGCCTCCGTACGACGTGATCGACGCCGAGCAGCGCGCCGAGCTGATCGAGCGCTCGCCCTACAACGTGGTCGGCCGTCGACCTGCCCGAGGGTGGCGAGGATCGCTATGACCGGGCGGCCGAGCTGCTGCGCACCTGGATCTCCGACGGCGCCGTGGTGCAAGACGAGGAGCCGGCCCTGTGGACCCTCAGCCAGGACTACACCGGCCCCGACGGCCGCCACCGCACCCGGGACGGGTTCTTCGCGCGCGTGCGCGTGGAGGAGTACGGCGCCGGGCGCATCCGGCCCCACGAGCGCACCCATCCGGGACCGAAGGAGGACCGGTTGCGGCTCACTCGGGCGACCGCCGCCAACCTGTCGCCGATCTTCTCGCTGTACTCCGACCCCGGCGGCGAGGCGTGGGCGGCACTCGCGGACGCGGCGCCCTGGGCGCAGACGACCGATGACGACGGAACGGTCAACCGACTGGGGCGCACGACCGACCCGGGGGCGATCGAGACCGTCCAGCGGATCCTCGCCGACACCGAGCTGCTGATCGCCGACGGCCACCATCGCTATGAGACCGCTCGGGTCTACGCCGACGAGATCGGCGGTGAGGGACCGCACCGCTACGTGCTGATGTGCCTGGTGGCGCTCCAGGACCCCGGCCTGACGGTGTTTCCCACCCACCGGCTCGTCAACCAGCTGGTCTCGGCCCAGCACGAGGCGCTGGCGCAGGCACTGCGTCGCGACTTCACGATCGAGGTGCTCAAGAGCACCGACGAGCTCGCCCCGCCGGCCGGCGACACGGTCCGCATCGGGTACATCGACTCGCACTTCAAGCGGCCGTTCATGCTCACCCTGGCCGATCCGGCGATCGCCGATGCCGCCCTTGCCCGATCGCGCGCCCCCCTACCGCCGGCTCGACACGGCCGTGCTGGAGGCGCTGGTCCTCAAGGGCGCGCTGGGAATGACCGAGGACGACATCGACCACCTCGACGGCCTGGGCTACGCCCGGGACTTCGCCCAGGCGCTCGAGCTGATCGAGACCGGTGCCTACGACGCCGCCTTCTTCATGGCCCCGACCCCGATCGAGCGCGTTCACGAGGTGGCGGCCGCCGGTGAGAGCATGCCCCCCAAGTCGACCTACTTCTTCCCCAAGGTCCCCACCGGGCTGCTGTTCAACCCGCTCGCCTGAGCGCCGGCGCCGCCTCTCCGCCCGCGCCCGTGTCGCCGCCACCTCCCCACGACTGGCCCGACCGGCTCAGCGCGGCCCTGCTGGACCCTCGCGCGGCCGGCGAGCTCGACGTGCGCGGACGTAGCGACGCTGGCGTGCTGGTCGCGCTGTACGCCGGCGACGATCGGCTGCACGCGGTGCTCACCAAGCGCCGCGAGGACCTGCGCCGCCATCCCGGCGAGATCTCGTTCCCCGGTGGCCGCTACGAGGACACCGACGCCGACCTGCTGGCCACCGCCCTACGCGAGGCCGAGGAGGAGATCGGTCTCCCCGCCTCCGACGTGCGGGTGCTGGGCGCGCTACAGCCCACGCCGACGATCGCCACCGGCTACGCCGTGTACCCGTTCGTGGGCGCGATCGAGCCCGGCCGCGCGTGGACGCTCAGCCCGCGGGAGGTCGCGGCCGTGCTCGAGCTGTCGCTGGAGGAGCTGCGCACCGGCTACGCGCGGCGGCGGCTCCTGCGCCGCGGGCTGCCGATCCGCACCGACACCTACGTGGTCGGCGAAGAGCTGATCTGGGGAGCGACGGCGCGGATCCTGGCCGACCTGTTCGACCGCATCGGCCCGCTGCTCGATTACTAGCCGAGCTGACCGTGGGCGAGCAGGCCGCGCTCCACCGCGGCCACCGCCGCCGCGGTCCAGCCGGCGTGGTCGGATGGGTGGTGCTCCAGCAGCACGTAGGGGATCAGCGAGCGGTCGCAGGCATAGCGGACCCGGTCCACGCCGGCGGCGAGCACCGCCGCGTCGACCGACCCGGCGGCCTCGTAGACGACCGCCCGCACGGTCGTGTCAAGGGTTCGCTCGAGCAGCATGTCCAGCCGGGTGGAGTGAAGCGCCGCCAGCTGCTCGGCGCTGCCGCTGGCGGAGCCCAGCAGCACACAGGCCACGCCAACGTGCGCCAGCGCCGGGGCCAGTGTGCCGATCCGGTCGGGATCGCCGACGAACGGCTCGGCTCCGGCGGCCTCGATCGCCGCGCTCCGGGCCTCGCTGCGCGTGGTGCCGCGCACCGCGTGCCCGCGTGCGCGCAGCTCTCGCGCCAGCGCCTGGCCGCGGCAACCGCAGCCGATGATCAGGCAGCGTGCCATCGCGGGCGCCCGGTCAAACCGAGGGGCCCGACCCGAACTCGCGCTTGACGTCCTCGCGCGTGCGCTCCGGCAGGCCCCGAGCGCGGCGGCGGGCGTTGGTGGCCTCCAGCAGCTGGTCCAGCTCGCGATCGGCGACCAGCGCCTCGCGCCGGCGCTGCTGCTCGTTGAAATCCTGCACCACCTGCAACTCCAGCTCGCCGACGGTCACCTCGCGCTCGCCACGACGGCGCCGGCGGGCGTTGTGGGCCTCCAGCATCTGGGCCAGGTCCTCGGCCTCCAGCGCCTCCCGGTCCTCGACGATCTGACGGGGGGCGCGGAGTCCGAGCTGCTCGTGCCCGTTGCCCGGCGCGTGGGTCCCCAGCAGCCACACCCACACCACCAGCGCCAGCAGGCCTCCGAAGACCACGATCGCGAACGCGTCCACCGCGGCCCGAGTCTAAACGCGCCAGAACCGGGCGCGAAACGAACCTTGGAGAAAGCTAAAGACCCGACCGCAACTTCGCGCGCCGCACCCGTGTTCAAGAGGACGTAAATCGCCACCGCATGGGCGGGCCGGAGTCTGCGGAGGCCTATATCCAATGCAGGATCAGGAGGCTCCATGCGTCTTCGCTTCTCCGTGCTCACGACCGCCCTCGCGGTGGCCGTGATCGCGGCCATTCCGTCACTCGCCAGCGCGGCGCCGCATCACAATCGCGCGCTGACGATCCACCTGGTGCCGCCGAGCATCGTCGCCGGCGACGAGGTCGACATCATCGGGCAGCTGAAGGGCGTCGACAGCGCCAACCAGACGATCCGCCTGTTTCACCGGATCAATCCGGCGGCTCAATTCTCGCTTATCGGCACCACCACCACCGACGCCGAAGGGCGCTACGAGTTCACGCGGGCCGACGGGATCGTCGACAGCAACCGCAGCTGGTTCGTCCGTGGCCCGGCGCTCAGCCACAGCCGCGTCGCGCACGAGCACGTCGCGGCGGCGGTCAGCATCTCCCCGGACCCGGCCTCGGGAGGCCTCGTCTCAGGGACGACCGCCCACCCGATCGTGTTCTCCGGCCACGTGACTCCCGATCACTCGGGTCAGCTCGTGCGCCTGCAGGTCAGCCGCGACCAGGGCGACGACTGGCGGACGATCAACGTCGGCCGCCTGGGCCCCGGCTCCAACTACGCGATCTCGCAGGCCTGGCGGACGGCCGGCCCGCGCGACGTGCGCGTAGTCCTGCCGCCCGACGCGCGCAACACCCGCGGGATCTCGGACACCGTCTCGGTGCAGATCCAGCAGACCCAGAAGACCGGCTTCTCGATCCAGAGCAGCGACCAGTTGATCCCCTACAACAGCCAGGCGACGATTTCGGGAGTGGTCGATCAGCCGGGCACGACCAACCCGGACGCCGGCGCCAGTGTGAGCCTGTACGCGCACATGCCGCACGGTGGCCCCTACCGGGTGGTCAACACAACCACCACCGGTCCTGACGGCGGCTACAGCTTCACCGTGCAGCCGCCCACCAACGAGTGGTACGAGGCCAAGCTGACGTTCACGCCGGGAATCCACTCGGCGCAGCTGTTCCAGGGCGTCCAGGACCTCGTATCGATGACCGGCCCGAGCACCGCAACGGTCGACCAGCAGGTCGATTTCACCGGCACGGTCACCCCGGACAAGTCCGGCCACGTGATCTACCTGCAGAAGCTGGGCCCCGACAACGACTGGCACACCGTCGAGGTCGGAACGGTGAGCTCCGGCTCGACGTTCTCCTTCGGCTGGACGTTCGGCGCGGCGGGCGCCAAGCAGTTCCGTGCGCGCATCACCGGTGGCCCGGCCAACGTCGGCGGAGCCTCGGCCCCGATCACGGTCAACGTGACCCAGCCGGCCCTGTCGAGTCTGCCCACCGGCTGATCGACGGCCGACAGATCCGGCGTTCTGACCGGCCCTCGCCGCTGTGCGGCGGGGGCCGGTTGCACGTCCCGGGGGCAGCTCCCGGCGGAGCTACGCTCGTGTAGCGTTGGCCCCATGGACTTCGACCTGACCGACGAGCAGCGCCTCGTAAAAGAAACGGCGCGCGCGTTCACCGACAACGAGATCGTCGCGCGCGCGAGAGAGAACGACCGCAACGCGCACTTCGACCTCGAGCTCGTGCAAAAGATCGCCGACCAGGGATATCTGGGGGCGATCGTGCCCCAGGAATACGGTGGCGCTGGGCTGGACTACCTCACCTACGGCCTGATCGTGGAGGAGATCGGCCGTGGCGACTCGGCGATGCGCACGGTCGTCTCGGTGCAGACCTCGCTGGTCTGCTCGGCGATCGTGCGGTGGGGCACCGAGGAGCAGAAGAAGCGGTATCTGCCCAAGCTCTGTTCGGGCGAGTGGCTGGGTTGCTTCGGGCTGACCGAGCCCGACACCGGCTCAGACGCCGCCAGCCAGAAGACCCGCGCGCGGCGCACCGACGACGGGTGGGTGATCAACGGCGCCAAGATGTGGATCTCGATGGGCAATCACGCCAGGCTGGCGATGATCTTCGCCCAGACCGATCCTGAGAAACAACATCGAGGGCTGGCCTGCTTTCTGGTCGAGACCGAGGGCAACGATGGCTACCTGCCCCAGGTGATCCACCACAAGCTGGGCTTGCACGGATCCGACACCGCCGAGATCGGCCTCAACGACTGTCACGTGCCCGAGGACGCGATGCTCGGCGAGATCGGCGACGGGTTCAAGATCGCGATGACCTCGCTGGAGTCCGGTCGCTACAGCGTCGCCGCTGGCTGCGTCGGCATCTGCCAGGGCTGCGTTGACTACTCGGTCAACTACGCCAAGGAGCGTCAGCAGTTCGGCCGCCCGATCGCCAGCTTCCAGCTCGTCCAGTCGATGCTCGCCGACATGAAGGTCCAAACCGACGCTGCCCGGATGCTCGTGTATCGCGCCGGGTATCTCAAGGACACCGGCCAGCCCAACTCCACCGAGACCTCGATCGCCAAGCTGTACGCGACCGAGGCCGCGAACACCTGCGCTACCACCGCGATCCAGGTTCTCGGCGGCTCGGGCTACGTCGACGACCACCCGGTGGAGCGCTACTTCCGCGATGTGCGGGTCACGACGCTCTACGAGGGCACCTCACAGATCCAGAAGCTGATCATCGGGCGGGCGTTGACGGGGATCAACGCGCTCGTTCCGTCCTGAGCATGGCCGAGCAGCCCGCCCCCGAGGTCATCGGCGTGTGTGGCGCGGGCACGATGGGCGCCGGGATCGCCCAGCTCGCATGCCAGGCGGGCGCACGCACGCTGCTGCACGACCCCGATCCCGAGGCGCTGAAGCGCGGCATCGCCGGGATCGAGCGCCACCTCGAGCGCGGCGTGGAGCGCGGGCGAGTCAGCCGCGCCGACGCCGACGCCGCCCGCGGCCGGCTGCACCCGGCGCCCGACCTGCAGGACCTGGCCGACTGCGAGCTCGTGATCGAGGCCGCGCCGGAGCGCCTGGAGATAAAGCGTCAGCTGTTCGAGCGGCTGTCGGAGATCGTCTCAGAGCATTGCGTGCTGGCCAGCAACACCTCGTCACTGCTGGTGACCGCGATGGCCACGGCGGCTACCCACCCCGAGCGCGTCGTCGGCATGCACTTCTTCAATCCGCCGCCGCTGATGGCGCTGCTCGAGGTCGTGGCCGGAACCGAGTCCTCGGAGCGGGCGCTCGCGATCGCGCGGGCCGCCGGGGAGGCGATGGGCAAGCATGTGATCGATGCGGTCGATGGGCCGGGGTTCATCGTCAATCGCTGCAACCGCCCGTTCGGCCTGGAGGCGCTGCGGCTGCTGACCGAGCAGGTGGCCACGATCGAGCAGATCGATCGCATCTGCCGGATGGGTGGCGGCTTCCGGATGGGCCCGTTCGAGCTGATGGACCTCGTCGGCGTCGACGTGGGCCTGGACGTGTCGCGCTCCTTCTACGAGCAGAGCTTCGGGGAGCCGCGCTGGCGACCCTCGCCGATCACCGCCAAGACGGTCGCCGCCGGCCATCTCGGCCGCAAGTCCGGCCGCGGCTACTACGAGTACCCGTCCGACGGCCGTCACCGCCCCGACGATCCGCAGCCGCTGGCGGCCGGGGGTGGCGACGGACTGATCGTGATCGCCGGCGACACACAGCTGGCACAGGAGCTTCGCGGGGCGGCCGCCGACGCCGGCTGGGAGGTGGCCGACCCCGTGGCCATAGACGACGCAGGCGGCCCGGTGCCGTTCCTGATCCTCGATCTGACCGGCGGCGAGGAGCCAGACGCTCCATTGCAGGGCGCGCCGCAGGCGATCTGCTGCCACGACGGCTCGCTGGCGGCGCTCGATCCGGGCGGTTCGGCGGTCGGCTTCCACGCGCTGCCCCCGCTGGCCGACGCCTCGCTGGTCGAGCTCACGCGCGGGCAGGACTCCGCCGACTCGGCCGCACGCGCCGGCGAGCGCTTCTTTGCGACTCTCGGCAAGCACACCCAGTGGGTGGCTGACGCGCCCGGACTCGTGCTCGGACGAATCGTCTGCCAGGTGATCAACGAGGCCGCGTTCACGCTGGGCGAGGGCCTGGGAAGCGCCGAGGACATCGACGCCGGGATGATCCACGGGCTGAACTACCCACGGGGCGTCCTCTCGTGGGCCGATGAGATCGGCCTTGACCATGTCCTGTCGGTGCTCGACGCCCTGCAGTCAGAGCGCGGAGAAGAGCGCTACCGGGCGGCGCCGATACTGCGCCGGCTGGCGTGGTCAGGACGGCTCGGACGTCCCACCAGCGAGGGTTTCTTCAGCTACGACGACTGACGGGCGGTCTGTCCTGAGGGGCGGCCGATGGTGTGCCGGGCGCCCTTAACAGGCAGTCGGAGCGTGTCTCCGCGGCTTTTGCTTGGTCGTCGAGAGGAATGCGCAAGTTTTGGCTGGACTGGGCGTTTTCTGGATCACGCCAGCGCTGAGAACTCCGATCGGCGAGGTGACTGGCGAGTGTTTTGGACGTTTGTTCGACGCCCGATCTGGACATAAGGGGGAAGCCGCACAGCCTCCTCTATCGAGTCCCGGTCCCCAACCCGAAGCAGGGAGAGCCAATGGTTGACAACAACACATATCGCCACATCGAGCCCATCGCCACGTCCCGGGGACGCGCCATGCGCCAGCTCGCCGCAATCGCGGCGACCCTCGCCGTGACCCTGATCGCCTTCACCTCAGCGGCCGCCGCACACGCGGGCGGGTGCAGCTACGCCCACACCACCATCCACGGCGCATCGCGCGCTCAACTGCGCCACGCCGTGGTCTGCCTGGTCAACCAGGAGCGCACCTCGCGCCACCTGCCGGGGGTCGTGGACAACGGCCGTCTCGACCGTTCCGCCCAGGGCTGGACCAACGAGATGGTGAGCCATCGCGACTTCTCGCACGGCGCCGACTTCTCTTCGCGCATCTCGGCCGTCGGCTTCGACTGGTCCAATGTCGGCGAGAACATCGCCGCCGGCTTCCAGACCCCGGCCTCGGTCGTCCGCGCATGGATGCGCAGCACCGGCCACTGCCAGAACATCCTCAGCCCCGTCTACCGCATGGTCGGCACGGGCGTCTCCGGCGGCGCTCCCGGACACAACGATCGCGGCACCTGGACCCAGGACTTCGGTCTGTGGATGGGTCAGCATCCGGCTTCGGGCAACTACGGCCCGGCCGGCGGGTGCCCTTACAACAACTGACGGGCAGGCAGTCAGCCAGCCAGCTGGACGTCAGTCAGCCGACTGACGTCTAGCTGGCGGCGACTCGCGCGTCGCTCTCAAAAGGGGCGGTGTCGCGCAGGTACCACTCGGCGTCAAGGGCCGCCTGACAGCCCGAGCCGGCGGCGGTGACCGCCTGACGATAGGTGTGATCGACCAGGTCCCCGGCGGCGAAGACCCCGGGGACATTGGTCAGCGTGGAGCGGCCCTGGGTGACCACGTAACCGGCATCATCGATGTCGACCTGGCCCTCTACGATCTGCGACTGGGGATCGTGGCCGACCGCGATGAACGCGCCGGTGATCTCCAGCTCGCGGACCGAGTCGTCCGAGGTGTTGCGCAGACGGGCGATCGACAGCGATTTGCCCTCGGCGACGAACTCGTCGACGGCATAGGGCGTGAGGAACTCGATGTTGGGCACGGCACGCGCTCGCTCGAGCATGATCTTGGAGGCGCGGAACTCGTCGCGACGGTGGATCACATCCACCTTGGAGGCGAACTTGGCCAGGAACATGGCCTCCTCCATCGCCGAGTCGCCGCCGCCGACGATGATCGTCGGCGCCTGCTTGAAGAAGGCGGCGTCGCAGGTGGCGCAGTAGCTCACGCCGCGGCCCGACAGCTCGTCCTCGCCGGGGACACCGAGTTTGCGGTGCTGGGCGCCCATCGCCAGCACGACGCTGCGCGTCAGGTGAAGCTCGTCCCCGATCCAGACCTTGTGGGGCCCCGAGCCGTCGGGCGAGAGCTCGACCGAAGTCACGTCGTCGGTCTCCAGCCGCGCGCCGAAGCGCTCGGCCTGGTCGCGGAAATGCTGCATCAGCTCGGGCCCGGTGATCCCTTCGGGGAAGCCCGGGTAGTTCTCCACGTCGGTGGTCTGCTGCAAAAGCCCGCCCCAGGCGAAGCCCTCGATCACGAACGGCTCCAGGTTGGCGCGTGCGGTGTACAGGGCGGCCGTATAGCCGGCCGGCCCGCTGCCGACGATGATCACGTTTTCGATTCGCTGATCGGTCACTTCATAAAGTATAGCTAGCGCCGGCCTCGGTGTCCTGCCAACGGTGCACGGTCCGCCGCAATTGCAGATAGGCGACGGCGCCGGGCAGCGTCGGCAGCCAGAACGCAAACGCGCGATAGACCAGCACCGAGACCACGGCCAGCGACGAGGACACGCCGAGCGCCGAGAAGGCCCCGATCATGGCGCCGTCGACACCGCCGATGCCGCCGGGCAGCGGCAGCACGTTCCCCAGTTGTCCCAGGAAGTACGCCATCACCACCACCGCCACCTCCGGGCTGCCGCCGAACGCGTGAAAACAGGCCCACAGGACGCCGATGTCAAAGCCCCACCAGGCGAGCGCGCCCAGCAGCGCTGGGTTGCGGTCGCGCACCAGGTCGATCGCGGTACGCACCCCGCTGGCGGCGGCCGCCGGCGCCGCCGCGGCGGTTCCGGCCATCCTGCCGAGACGCCCTCCCTGGGACCAGCGCGCCACGAGGCGGTCGACGTCGCCGGGCAGGAACGAGACCGCCAGGAACAGGCCGATCACCGCGGCGCCGAAGACCGCGGGGATGATGGTGATCGCGAACTCGTTCTCGTCGCCGAAGAAGTACAGGCCGAGGCCGTCGATCACCAGTGCCCCCATGAACACCGCGTAGAGCAGCGCCATGAAGGCGATCATCCGGCAGGCGACGATCCGGGGCTCCATTCCCGAGCGCCGCAGCGCCCATGCCGTCAGGGCCACGCCGCCGGCGCCCGCCGAGGCGAACAGGCGCGTCGCCGCCAGCCCGGCCATCGTGATCTCGTAGCTCGCGCGCCAGCCGATCCGGGTGCGACCGCGCACGAAGACCCCCCGGAACAGGATCACGTAGCCGCCAAATGAGCACACCTCCAGCAGCGCCGCCACCACCAGCCACGCCGGATCGCCGTGCTGGATCCGGTTCCAGGTATCGCGCAGGCCCAGCAGCTTGGGCAACACGAAGTACAAGAAGGCCACGGTGGAGACGACGAACAGCAGCGAGCCCAGGATGCGCCCGCGGGTGAGCCGCACCCGGGGCATCTCCTCCACGGGCGGGCGGTCGTCGATGCCGACCCCCGGGGCGGGCGAGCTCGACTCGATCGTCCCCGGATCCTGCGTCGGCTCGGCCCGGTCTCCATCGGCGCTCGGCGACTGGCCGGGACCGTTGTCCGTCAAGGGGGACTCGCGAGGCGCCCGGCCGCTCATCGCCGGACTACCCGAACCTCGCCCGCTGCGGCAGCATCTCCAGCGCCGAGACGAGCCTCCGCGCGACCGGCGTGAGCCGGGGCGCGCAGGTGCGCACAAGCTCGGCCAGCGCGGCGCCGGCCAGCAGATCGGCGGCGTAGTGCTCACCCAGGTACACCAGGGCGAGACCAAGCATCATCGCGTAGGTCCAGCCGACGGCACCGGCGACCGGCCCCACCTCGCTCAGTAGGTGAGCCCCCATCAACGACGTGGCGAAGTGCAGCGACGGCATGGCAGCGAGCGGATTTCCTCCCAGGACATCGTAGAGGTCAGGCCAGCGGTCGCCCCAGAACTGCTCGCCGTACTCGATCATCATCCGCCGCACGCGAGGCGTGATCGAGTCCGCTTCGCGCAATCTCCCGTGGCGGGCGGCATACCAGGGCGGAGCCGTGGGGATCGCCCAATAGAAGACCGCGCCGATGTCGAACACCGCGTACATGCGCGCCGCGGCCGCGGGAAAGCGCTCGGGGCGGCGCAGCAGGACATAGCCAACGCTGGCGTGCGGCACCGCGAACCACGCCCAGTGAGACCAGACCAGCACCCGCTCGAAGCGGCTGACGTAGCCCGCTCGGGAGTAGCCGCGCTGCAGGCGCACGGTGGGCACCTCCCCGAGGCCGAGCACGCGATCGATCGCGATCGGATAATCGATCCGGACGCGCGTCTGCTGCGCGTCGGCATCGTCGTGGGGCAGCTCATAGGCCGCCAGGTAGGCCCACATGTTCAGCGAGAGAACTCCCAGGTTGCGCAGCCGCCCGCGCGGCAGCGCGACCACCACCGCCGGTACGGCCGCGGCCGCGGCCGTCATCACGCCCGCGGGCGCCAGGGAAACGCGACGGCGCAGTGCAGGGGCCGCCGCCCCCGCGACGACCAGGGCCCAGGCTCCCGCTCTGATGGCCCTCGATCCTTGCAAGAGCCCGCCAGTATAAGAAGGATCGGCACACACGAGCCCGGGGCGGGCAGACGACCGGTGGCGCAGCGACCCAACCAGCCCAAGGGATAGAATCCCCGCCGCCTTGCAGCCCGACGTCCACGACGCCATGCCCCGCCGCCGCCGACGCCATCCGCGGATTCACGTCCGGAGCACGACGCTTCGGCGGGGGATTCCGATGCTGGGCGCGTGCCTGCTGGCGTCCATGATCCTGGCCCCCGAGGCGCTGGCCAACTTCATCACGCCGAAAGCCGGCGGGTCACCGAACGCAAACGAGATCGACTCGCTCTACAAGATCGTGCTCTACCTGGCGGCGTTCGTGTTCGTCGTGGTCGAGGGCGCGCTGGTCTACTCGGTGTTCAGGTTCCGCGCCAAGCGCAACCCGGTCGCCGCCCAGATCCACGGCAACACGCGTCTGGAGATCGGCTGGACGGTGGCCGCTGCGCTGATTCTGGTGGTGCTCACCGTCGTCACGTTCATCAAGCTGCCGAGCATCATCAACCCGCCGAACTCCGACGCCAATGGGCTGGTACTCACGCGCCGGGCTCGGCAAGCCGACGCCGCCCAACGGCAAGCCGCTGACCGTCTGCGTCCAGGGTCGCCAGTTCATCTGGCGCTACACCTACGGCGACGGCTGCCTCAACAACTCCTTCAACGCGAAGCTGCCCTACTCGTACACGACGATGGTGGTGCCCGAGCACACCACCGTGGTGCTGAAGATCCAGTCCACCGACGTGATCCACTCCTGGTGGGTCCCCTCGATGGGCGGCAAGGTCGACGCGGTCCCCGGCTACACGACCTACACGTGGTTCAAGGCCTACCACACCGGCATGTACACGGGTCATTGCGCCCAGCTGTGCGGGACCAACCACGCGGCGATGGTCGCCTACGTCCACGTCGTGACCCCGCGCAGTACCAGTCCTGGATCAAGACCCAGCAGCAGGAGATCACCACCGGCCAGATCGCAGGTGACGCAGCTGCGCCAGATCCTGACCTCCCAAGGAAACCTCGGCAACTAATGGCAACGATCACCGAACCCGTAATCCGGCCTGTCCCGCAGGTCACCGCTCACGAAGTCCACGCGCCCCGCCAGAGCAAGCGCTGGGTCGACTGGGTGCTGACCACCGACCACAAGAAGATCGGGATCATGTATCTGGTCCTCACCTTCGTGTTCTTCATGCTGGGCGGGGTCGAGGCGCTGATGATGCGCCTGCAGCTGAGCGTGCCCAACAACACGCTGCTGACCTCCGAGCACTACAACCAGCTGCTCACGCTGCACGGGACGACGATGATCTTCCTGTTCGTCGTGCCGGTGTGGGCCGGCTTTGCCAACTACTTCCTGCCGCTGATGATCGGCGCCCGGGACATGGCCTTCCCGCGGCTCAACGCGCTCTCCTTCTGGCTGCTCGCGCTGGGCGGAGTGGTGTTCTACGCGACGCTCTTCTTCCATCCGCCGAGCGCCGGCTGGTGGAGCTATCCGCCGCTCTCGGAGTCGCTGTACTCGCCCAGCGGGGGTCAGGACGCGTGGATCTTCCTGATCCACATCACCGGCATCTCCTCACTGGTCGGCGCGATCAACTTCTACGTGACGATCGTCAACATGCGAGCGCCGGGCATGAGCTGGAACCGGCTGCCGCTGTTCGTGTGGACGGTGCTGGTGTACGCGATCCTGCTGATCATCGCGCTGCCGGTGGTGGCCGCGGCGGTGACGATGCTGCTCACCGACCGCCACTTCGGCACGCACTTCTTCGACCCCACCGACCACGGCTCGCCGATCCTCTGGCAGCACCTGTTCTGGTTCTTCGGGCACCCCGAGGTCTACATCATGATCCTGCCGGGCTTCGGAGTCATATCCGAGGTCATCCCGGTGTTCAGCCGCAAGCCGATCTTCGGCTACAAGGCGATCGCCGCCTCGACCGCGGTGATCGCGTTCCTGGCCACCCTGGTGTGGGCTCACCACATGTTCGTCTCGCCGATACCGGTCGTGGTGCTGGGTTTCTTCATGCTCAGCTCGTTCCTGATCGGAGTGCCCACCGGGGTGAAGATCTTCAACTGGATCGCGACCCTGTGGCGGGGGTCGATCGTGATGACGACCTCGCTGCTGTTCGCCGTGGGCTTTATCGCGATCTTCATCATCGGCGGGATCACCGGCATCTTCCTCGCGGTCTTCCCGGTCGACTGGCAGCTCAACGACACCTATTTCGTGGTCGCGCACTTCCACTACGTGCTGATGGGCGGCTCCGTGTTCACGGTGTTCGCCGGCGTCTATTACTGGTATCCGAAGATCACCGGCCGGATGCTCAACGAGCGGCTGGGCAAGACCTCGTTCTGGCTTATGTTCGTGGGCTTCAACCTGACGTTCTTCGTCCAGCACGCGCTGGGCCTCTCCGGAATGCCGCGCCGGATCTACACCTACCAGCCGGGTCTGGGCTGGTCGACCTACAACCTGATCTCAACGATCGGGTCCTTTATCCTGGCCTTGGGCATCCTGATCACGGTCGGCAACGTGGCGCGGAGCCTGAAGACCGGCCAGATCGCCGGTCCCGACCCTTGGAAGGGAAACACGCTGGAGTGGCTCACCTCCTCGCCGCCCCCGGCCAACAACTTCGACGAGATCCCCCGGGTCCGCTCGGTGGAGCCGATGCGCGACATCCGGCGCCAGGTCGAGCGCCAGACCGGCGTGACCCAGAAGACCGGCGGCTCCGAGCAGTTCGCGCGCGGCGGATGATCTCCGCGGCCGGCGCCACGGCCCGAGCAAGCCGATGAACACCTCCAGCGTCACGGCATCGACCGCCGCCGCCCCGTCGGGCTCACGGACCCGCCAGTTGCTGGCGGACTACGCGAGCCTGACCAAGCCCAAGGTCCAGTCGCTGCTGCTGCTGACCACCGTGACGACGATGGAGGTCGCCGGCAGCCCGTCCGTCTCCCGGGTGGCGCTGACCTGCCTGGGCGGCTATCTGTCGGCGGGCGGCGCGGGCGCGGTCAATCACTACTGGGACCGCGACATCGACGCCCGGATGGCGCGCACGGCCACCCGGCCGATCCCCGGCGGCCGGATCAGCCCGCGGGCCGCCCTGACGTTCGGCTTGATCCTGGCCGCCCTCTCCTTTTTGCTCATGTCGCTGACGATCAACGTCCTGGCGGCGTCGCTGGCGCTGGGTGGGTTCGTCGGCTACGTGGGCATCTACACGATCTGGCTCAAGCGCCGCACCCCGCACAACATCGTGATCGGAGGCGCCGCCGGAGCGATGCCGCCGCTCGTGGCCTGGGCGGCCACCCGCGGCTCGTTGTCGTGGACGGCCGTCTACCTGTTCGCGATCGTCTTCTACTGGACCCCGCCCCACTTCTGGGCGCTGAGCCTGCTGATGAAGGACGAGTACGCCGCAGTCGGCGTGCCGATGCTGCCCGTGGTGCGAGGCGAGGACGAGACGCGCCGGCAGATCCTGCTCTATTCGCTGCTGCTCTACGCCGTCAGCCAGCTGCCCTTCTGCGTCGGCGCGTTCGGCGGGGTCTACCTCGTCGGCTCGATGGCGCTGGGGCTGGCCTTCATCGCCGGCGCCGTGCTGCTCTACCGCCGGGCCGACCGCCAGGCGGCGCTGCGTCTGTACCTGTTCTCGATGCTCTACCTGGCGCTGCTGTTCGCCACCATGGTGCTCGACGCCAAGCTGTAGACCCGATTTTCGTCCACCCTCCCGACCATCTAGGATCTGCTCGCCATGGATAGAAAGCTCGCCCGCAAGAACCTCCGCTCCGGACTGATCGCCGGTGCGATCTGCCTGTTCATGTTCGGAATCACGTTCCTGGCGGCCGCGATTTACGTGCATTCGTGAGCATCGAGGAACACGACGTCCCGCCCGTCGGCGAGGAGATCCACCTTCCCGGCCCGTCGCTGCTACCGCTGCTGAGCGCGATCGCGATCACCGCGATGGTGATCGGGACGACGATCTCGTGGTACCTCTCGATCGCCGGCCTGATCCTGTTCGTGGTCACCACGGTCCGGTGGATCCGCGACACCAGCCACGACATCGACGAGCTGCCCGAAGACCACCGCTAGTCGCCGGGGCCGGCGCTAACGCGTGCTCGAGGGCACGTCGCAGCTCGCTCCCTCGCCCGACCACACGCGCACGATGTCCCGCATCGACAGGATGCCGACCAGATCCGCTCCGTCGACGACCACCAGGTGGCGAAAGCCGCCGCGCACCATCGCGACCGCCGCCTCCTCCAGCGACCAGCCGGGATCCGCGAACGTGAGCCGGGCGGTCAGATGATCGGCGACGTGCTGCGTCTCGGGATCCTGGCCGAGCGCGATCGAGCGCAGGAGGTCGCGCTCGGTGATCAGGCCGGGCCCGGGAAGCTCGGGATCGAGCACCAGCGCGGCGCCCACGCCCCGCCTCCACATGGCCTCTGCCGCCTGACGCAACGTGTGACCGGGGCCGACGGTGAGCACTAATTCGGTCATCGCATCGGAAACGAGCATCCTGCCTCCACTGAGCTTTGCAACGTTTGAAACAATCATCGGCGAGCTTACCCCGTCGCGCGGTGGGAGCGCATCGCCCGTCGCCCGGAAGGCATAGGATTCGTCCGTGGCGTTGAGAGGCAGCCAGGCCCAGCATGCGTAAAAACCCCATGGCGCAGATGGTGGCCATCGGGGTGGTCGCGATCGCGATCGGGATCCCGGTGGCGCTCTCGATTCCGTGGTTCCCCGACGACGGGTCGATCCAGGCCGGGAACGTCCGCACCCTGTACGACGTGCTGCTGATCGTCTCGGTGCCGATCTTCGTGCTCGTCGAGACGGTCGTCCTGTACTCGGTGTGGAAGTTCCGGATGAAGCCGGGCGAGGAGGAGAAGGACGGGCCTCCGATCCACGGCAATACCCGGCTGGAGGTCGTGTGGACGGCGGTTCCGGCGATCCTCCTGGTCTCGTTGGCCACGTACGCCTACGCGGTCCTGCGCTCCAACGAGAAGACCCATCCGGGCGCGATGGTCGTCAACGTGACCGAGCGCCAGTTCGGCTTCGAGTTCTCCTATCCGCAATCCAGCGGCAAGCAGATCGTCTCGCCGGTCCTGTTCCTGCCCAAGGGCCAGCCGGCGGTGTTCAAGCTACGCTCCCTCGACGTGATCCACAGCTTCTTCGTCCCGGAGTTCTCCGAGAAGCTCGACGCCGTGCCCGGCATCACGACCACGCTGCGCGTCACCCCCACCCGGCTCGGCATCTACCCCGCCGAGTGCACCGAGCTGTGCGGCGCCGGCCACGGCCTGATGCGCGCCTCCGTTCACGTCGTGACTCCCACCACGTTCCACAGCTGGATCAGCTCTCAGAAGCCCAATGGTCCGCCGCCGGTCGGAAACCCGTCCAAGCAGAACTCCCAGCCCGGCGTGCCCGGCAGCTCGGGACCGTCAAACGCAAGTCAAGGCTCCGCCGGATGATCGAGCCAACGAAGGAGAAGAGCTGATGGCCGTCACGTCAGAACGCTCCCTGCCGACAGCCAGAGCGGCCACGCCCGTGCGCGGGGCCAAGCTCCGCAGGCCGGGCTGGTACCGCGCCGCCGTCGGCGACGTCATCGGTTTCGCGTTCGCCGTCGGGCTGACCGCGCTGATCCGCTGGCTGATGCACCAGCACCCGGTGATCGACGGCCGCGCGATCACGCTCGTGTCGCTGTTCTCGGTGCCGCTGGGCTTCCTGCTCGGCATCGGCACGTGCGACTACTGGATCTACTGGGCGCTGGGCCGGCCGACGCGCCCGGAGAGCCACGACGAGCACGGCGCCCACACCTGGCGCGACTACTTCCGCGTCAACACCGATCACAAGGTGATCGGGATCCAGTACACCGTCACGTCGTTCTTCTTCCTGCTGGTCGGCGGCCTGTTGGCGATGCTGATCCGCGCCCAGCTGGCCAAGCCGGGGATGCAGTTCCTCACGCCCGAGCAGTTCAACGGGGTCTTCTCGGTCCACGCGTCCCTGCTGATCTTCCTGTTCGTGATCCCGGTGTTCGCCGGCATGGCGAACTTCGTGCTGCCGCTGATGATCGGCGCCCCCGACATGGCGTTCCCGCGCCTCAACGCGCTCTCGTACTGGCTGCTGCCGATCGGCGGGATCATGATGCTGATGAGCTTCCTGGCCCCAGGAGGCTCGTTCGCCGCCGGCTGGACCGCCTATGCGCCGCTGTCGACCACGATGCCGGTCGGCCAGTTGTTCTTCACGATCGCCGTCCAGTTCGCGGGCTTCTCCTCGATCTTCACCGCGCTGAACTTCCTGGTCACGATCATCACCATGCGCGCGCCCGGGATGAGCTTCTTCCGGATGCCGCTGCTGGTGTGGGCGAACTTCTCGACCTCGTTGCTGGTCGTCATCGCCACGCCGTTCATCGCCGCCTCGCAGTTCCTCGTGCTGCTCGATGCGGGGCTGCACTTCCATTTCTTCGACGCGTTCGTCGGGGCCGGCAAGGACGGCAACGTGATCATGTACCAGCACATCTTCTGGTTCTACTCGCACCCGGCCGTCTACATCATGATGCTGCCCGGGTTCGGGATCATCTCCGAGATCCTGGCGGTCAAGGCGCGAAAGCCGATCTTCGGCTACCGGATGATGGCGTTCTCGCTGCTGGCGATCGTGGTGCTGGGCTTCACCGTGTGGGCGCACCACATGTTCGTCTCCGGGATGCAGCCGTGGATCCGGATCCCGATGATGATCACCACGGCGATCATCGCGGTCCCCACCGGAATCAAGATCTTCTCGTGGCTGGCGACGCTGTGGCGGGGGGTGCTGCACCTGGACACGCCGATGCTGTGGGCGCTCGGCTTCCTCACGATGTTCACGCTCGGCGGGATCAGCGGCGTGATGCTGGCCATGATCCCGTTCGACATCCATGTCAGCCAGACGTACTTCATCGTCGCCCACATCCACTACGTGCTGTTCGGCGGCTCGCTGTTCACGATCTTCGCCGGTGTCTACTACTGGTTCCCGAAGATGACCGGGCGGATGTTCGACGATCGCCTGGGGAAATGGCATTTCTGGATGACGTTCATCTTCTTCAACCTGACGTTCGGGCCGATGCACCTGATCGGGATCCAGGGGATGCCGCGCCGCGTCGCCGAGTACGCCCAGCGATTCGCGGCGTGGAACCTCTTCATCTCGATCTCGGCGTTCATCCTCGGGGCCAGCACGCTGATCTTCCTCTACAACATGGTGGCCAGCTGGCGTGGCGGGCCGCGCGCGCCGGCCAATCCGTGGCGGGCGCTGACGCTGGAATGGCAGGTCTCCTCCCCGCCGCCGATCTTCAACTTCGATGCGGTGCCGACCGTCGTCGGGGGTCCCTACGAGTACGGCGTGCCGGGCGCGGTCCACGGCATCTTCAAGTCACCGGCCGAGGCCTCGCCCTCGTCACCGGCGCGCGTCGCCGTCGGGGCCAGACCCTCCGCGCGCCCGCGCGAGGACGAGGCCGGAGAATGAAGACGGTCCTGGTCGTCGCCAACGAGACGCTCGGCGGACAGCCGCTGATCGAAGCCGTTCAGCAGCGGGCCCAGAGCGACAAGGACGTTCGCTTCGTGTTGTGTGTCCCCCAGACCCAGACCCGCGCAGGCTATGTCGTCTACGACGATGCGGTGTTCGATGCCGCCCAGATCCGCGTCGACCTGGCCGTGGGCTTCGTGCGCTCGGAGGGCATGGACGCGGTCGGCGAGGTCGGAGACCCGGATCCCTACGCCGCCACGATGGACGCCGTTCTGGAGTACGAGCCCGACGAGATCATCATCTCTACGCTGCCCGAGTCGCGCTCCGGGTGGCTGCGACGCGACCTCGTGGAGCGCATCCGCCAGGCCTCGGGCGTGCCCGTGGAGCACGTGATCGCCGACCTGGACTCCGAGGGGCTGTCGTTTCACATCACGCTGGCGGTCGCCAACCGCACGGCCAGCGGCAACGAGCTGCTCGAGGCGCTGAAGGCCAAGGCCGAGAAGGAGACCGACAAGCGCGAGCGGCTGTTTTTGGTGATCGTGCCCCAGGAGGGCGGCGACGGCAACGCCACCCGGCGCGCTCGGACGCGTCTTGCTCTGGTGCTGCGCCGGCTGCACGACGCCGGGCTGACCGCGTCGGGAATGACGGGCGACCCTGATCCCTACACCGCGATCATGAACGCGCTGCAGGCCTTCCGGGTGGATGACATCATCATCTCGACCTTCGGCGAGACCAAGTCGGGCTGGCTGCGTGCCGACCTGATCGAGCGCGTTCGCAAGGCAACCGGCAAAGAGGTGGAGCACGTCGTGCACACCGAGTCAATGCGGACTACTTCGGTTTAGGGGAGCGCAATGGAAGCCGCATCGATCGCCCACGACGAGCACCACGGACCGCCTCCGGCGCACCGCTCCTCGCGCGTGGAGGCCCCAACGCTGGGGATGCTGCTGTTCATCATCTCCGAGGTGATGATCTTCGGCGCGTTCTTCACCGCCTACTTCTTCATCCGCGTGGTCAACCACGATCCGTGGCCGGCCGCCGGGACCCACCTGCCCGAGGCCGTGGCCGGCATCAACACCGCGATTCTGCTCTCGTCGTCGCTGACGCTCCACTGGGCGCTGGTCTCGATCAAGAACGGCAACCGCTTCGGCCTGCGCGCGGGCATGCTGACGACCTTCCTGCTCGGGCTGACGTTCCTGACCGTGCAGATCAACGAGTACGTCCACATCGGCTTCGCGGCCCACGATTCCGCGCAGGGCACGATCTTCTACGCGCTCACCGGGCTGCACGGCGCCCACGTCTTCATCGGCCTGTGCGCGCTGGCGATGGTGACAAACCGGGCGTTCCGCGGTCATTACTCCGCCGAGCACCATCAGGGCATGGAGGTCCCGGGCATCTACTGGCACTTCGTCGACATCATGTGGGTCGTCGTCTACACGACCGTCTACGTCCTGTAGACGGTCGCAACGTCGTGCCCCCCGACGGCCGTCGTCCGAAGTTCTCCCTCATTCCGCCCAACCCGCTGAGCTCCGAGGCCGGCGCGTTCGGCTTCCTGGTGTGGTTCGTGGCCGTGGTGGCGGTGATCGTGATCGTCGTGCTGGTGATCGAGGCGCTGTGAGCGCGCCGCTCACCTGCCACCATTGACCGTCGTGCCGCTGCTGTTCGCCGATGCGCCCGTGCAGACGATCGGCCTGCCGATCGTCGTCGCGCTGAGCTGGGTTCCGTACCACCTGCGGGCGCGCACGCTGGCGCGCTTCGGCCGGCCCGTGCCACGCTGGCGGCAGGTGTGCTTCGCCGCCGGCCTGCTGGTCCTGGAGATCGCGTTCAGCTCTCCAGTGGACCATCTCTCAGACCAGCTGCTGATGGCCCACATGGCCGAGCACCTGCTGATCGGCGACATCGCGTCCCTGCTTCTGGTGCTGGGTCTGAGCGGTCCGGTGATCGCCCCGCTGCTGCGCAACCCCGTCATCTCCAAGCTGCGCGTGCTCAGCCACCCGGTGGTGGCGATCGTCGTCTGGGCAGTCAACTTCTACGTCTGGCACTCGCCCTACCTCTACCAGGAGGCACTGCGCCACGACGCCCTCCACGCGCTCGAGCACGCGACCTTCCTGACGTTCGGCATCGCCGTGTGGATGGGCCTCCTGGGACCCCTTCCGCAACCGCGCTGGTTCTCCAACAGCGCGCGCCTGGTCTACATCATCGCCATGCGCCTGATCGGCACGGTGCTGGCCAACATCATGATTTTCGGGGGAACGGTCTTCTACCCCTATTACCGCCCCGGGGACGCTCACTGGCACATCAGCCCGATGGCCGACCAGGTGGCCGCCGGAGGGCTGATGATGGTCGAGGAGAGCCTGCTGACGATCGGCCTGTTCTGCTGGCTGTTTCTCCGCGTCGCCCGTGAGCACGAACAGCGCCAGGCGCTGCTGGATTACGCCGACCAGCACGGCCTGGAGCTCGACGACCGGCGAGCTGCCAGGGCGGTCTCGGCCGGCCGCGGCGACGAGCTGTGGGAGCGCCTGCACGAGCGGGCCGGCGACACGACCCCCTCAGGCGACACCACCCCCGCTGCCTGAGCCTACTTGGCCGCCTTGCTCAGGTAGTTGACGAGGGCCGTGACCTCGCTCGGCTTGAGCGTCGTGCCGAAGTTGGCCGGCATGACCCCCGCCTTGTAGCCCGCGGGGATGTAGGCGTAGGGCTTGACGATCGCCGTGTGGATGCACTGCGACAGCGAGGCGCCGCGCACCTTCTTGGACTGGGCGCTGGCGCAGTTCGCCTTCAGGTCCTTATCCAGGTTGGGGCCGGTCACGCCCGTCGTGGCCGCGTCGGCGAGCACATGGCAGCTGCCGCAGCCACCCACACCCGTGAACACCTGCTTGCCGGCCGCGGGCGAGGTTCCGGTGACGCCGCCGGCGCTCGCCAGCGCGCCGGTGTCCTTGCCCGGCTTGGCAGCCACCGCCGCCACGTAGGCCGCGACGTCCTGCGCGTCCTGGCCCTTGAACAGGCCGGCCGGCATCACGCCCTGGTTGTCGGGGTACTGGATCCAGTAGCTCACCAGCCCCTGGATCGACGTGCTCTTCAACCCGTCGGCCCGGTCCTGGGCGAACATCTCGTCCAGGTTGGGTCCGGTCGTCCCGCTGGTGTTGGCGTGCGACAGGGTGTGACAGGAGCCGCATTTCTGCGAGAACAGCACCTTGCCCTGGGCCATGTTGGCTGTGGGATGCTTGACCGCACAGCCTCCGAGCATGACCAGGAGCAGCGCGCTCAACGCCGCTGCGGCAAGGCTCCGGGGAACTCGTGGAAACGCTGGCAGCATCTTCTCCGGGCGGCACTCTATCCCAGGCCACGGCTTCCTTGCGCCGCGGACGCCGACACGGCTTGCTCGTCTTTACGCGCTGGTAGCATGGCCGCCATGAGGTCCCGGCAGAAGTACCGTATGCGCACGCCCTCGACCGGGCGGGAGATCATCGTGGAGGCCGAACCCGACCAGATCTACCTCGATCGTGAGACCGGCGAGGAGCTTGAGGTCGTAGCGGTGCTGCTGCCGCTGGCGCCGACCCCGTCTGACCTTCCCTGGACCGTCGAGAACCTGCGTTTCTGCAACTGGTGTGACCAGCTCGCGCAGAAGGACCTCAACGACTGCCCGTATTGCGGTAGGCGCATGGAGCCGCTCGCCTCCTGACGCCGCCCGTGAGCATGCCTCGCGCTTCCAGCCGGACTCGCCTGTCTGCGGCGCTCGCCGTGCTGACGCTGACGCTCGGGCTGACCGCCTGCGGCGGGGGCGGGTCCGGAACGCCCGACACCTCCGGAGCTCCCCCGTTCACGGTGCCCACGTCGGCTGTGGGCACGGCGATCGCGTCGTCCAGTTCCAGTTCCAGCTCAAGCTCCTCGGGCACCTCCACGACCTCGGCCACCGGCACGGCCACCACCGGCGGCACCGCGACCTCGGCTGCCACGGGCACCACCCCCAGCGCAGGCACCACGACCGCCGCCGGCGCGGGCACCACGCCGTCCGGCGGCGCCGGAACGCCCACCACCGCAGGCGGCGGTACCGGGGCCAGCGGCGGCGCCGGGCTGGGCTCGGCCTTCTGCCAGCAGAACCCCGGCGCCTGCTAGTGCCGCGACCCCGCGGGCGGCCTGATCAGGGCTGCTCGGCGGGTGTGCACGTACTTCTTGGGGTACGGCTGGTTGACGACCTCGGTCGCTGAGTACTCAACACGCGTCCCGGTGTAGCTGCACAGATACTGCTCGCTCTGGCCCACTTTCGTCTGCGCGGTGTTCCCGGCCGCGGAGTTCTTGCAGTTGGCCTTCCGGCTCTGGCGATAGGTGAACTTCGACGCGTTCAGGTTGTACGTCAGCACCGGCGCCCACGTCGGCACGGTGAGGCCGATCACGTATCCCGGCTTGACGGCCAGGGGAGTCATCGTCTTGAACGCCGTGGGCAGCGACAGCGGCTGCTGGAGGACCTGGCCCAAGAACGGGATCAGGTGCAGCGTGCCGCTCTGGGAGACGACCGTGAACGTGTTCTTGGGACCGGGCTTGAGCACCGTGAGCGCCACCTGGGGGGTGCCGCCGTAGGCCTGATCGAGCGTGTGCAGGTAGTTGTGCTCGGTCTTGGGATCGCTTGACAGCTTGGAGAGTCCGACCGTGAAGGCGACGATCCATCCGGCCCGCTTGACCTTCGTCGGATAGGTGACCCCGTCGCTGACCGACTGGACGGCCGTCGTCCGCGTGAGGATGATGAAGCACTGCGACGGCGCGACCCCCTTGGGGCACTCGGGCGCCGACAGCGGGGTGGACGTCTGGCCCAGCTCGACGATCTGCGCCGAGGCGGCGCCCGGCGCGATCAGAACCACGGCGGCGACCAGGAAGGTTGCGAGTACCAGCGGGAGTCGTTTCATCATCCTCATTCAACACGACCCGGGACTCGACAGTTGCGCGCGCCGTTGCAGCGAACTGCGGACGAGGAGGCTCAGAGCTTGGTGACGTTCACCGCTTTGGGGCCCTTCGGGCCGGCCTCCTCCTCATAGGAGACCTTCGCTCCCTCGGGCAGCGATCGATATCCGTCTCCCCCGATGCCCGTGTAGTGGACGAACAGGTCGCGACCGCCGTCATCGGGCGTGATGAACCCGAATCCCTTGTCGTCGCTGAACCACTTGACCGTTCCGGTTGCCATGTCGATCCCTTCGGCTCGGAGTCCTGTACATCGCCAGGGCGAAGCGGCCGCCTCGACCTGGGGGTCAAACCTACCAGGGACGGCCGCCCCCGCGGGCTCGATCGGCGAATGGACGGTGCAGTGCCGGCTAGGTCCGGGTAACGCACTGGTCGGCCACTAGGAGCGTAGAGAATCGTGCATCACCTGGCGGGCCCGCTCGATCGCCTCCTCGCGCGTTTCCAGCTCGCCGCTGAAGCGCGCCGCCTCCAGCTCCTGGAGCAGCCCCCCCAGGACCGGCCCTGGCTTGATTCCCAGCGCCCGAGCGAGCTCATCGCCACGCACGGGCGGGCGCGGCGGATCGGCCACCCAGGCGAGCGCCTCGGGCAGCAGTTCCCGCGCCAGCTGCAGATGCAGCGCGATCGCCCGCTCGGAGTTGTCGCCCCGCGTCGCCAGCCGATCGGCGACGCTCAGCAGCGTCACGTCGACGCTCACCGGAGCGCACGTGTGCAGGTAGTCGTAGACCGCGCGGCGTCCCAGCGGCATCTCGTGCACGAGGAAGCCGAGGCGCAGATGATGGCGGGTCAGCGCCGCCACGTGCTCCCGCAGTCGCTCGGAGGCCCGCAGCCGTCCCAGGATGTCTGATGCCAGCCGCGCGCCGGCCTCGTCGTGACCGATGAATGTGATCCGTCCCTGGGCGCTGATCTCACGTGTCGGAGGCTTGGCGATGTCGTGCAGAAGCGCCCCGAAGCGCAGGCCCTGCCCGCGGGTCAACTCGTTGGCCAGCGGCGCCTGCAGCACCCGGCGCAGGGCCTCGAGCTCCCCCTCGCCGTTGCACACGATCGAGGGGTCGCGCTCCAGCGCGATCGTCTCGGCCAGCACCGCGCGCGTGTGGCCATACGCATCCAGATGGTGAAAGCGGCTCTGCTCCACGCCCTCCAGCGCCACGAGTTCGGGCAGCACGGCGGCGGTGGCGCCGCTGGCGTCCATCAGCGCCAGCCCGGCGAGCGCCCGGTCCGCGCACACCACCCGCTTGAGCTCCACGAACACCCGCTCGGGCGCCACCTGGACCAACCTCGGGGCGGCATCCACGGCCCGGCGCAAGGTCTGGCGATCCACCTCCAGGTCGAGCTCGCAGGCCAGGCGCGCCAGGCGCATCGTCCGCAGCGGATCGCGATCGAACGCCTCGGGCGCCACCATCCGCAGCGTCCGGCGCGCCAGGTCCTGCAGGCCGCCGAACGGGTCGACGTACTCGCCGTCGCGCAGCGGCAGGGGCGCTGCGATCGCGTTGATGGAGAAGTCGCGGCGCGCCAGGTCGTCCTCGATCGCCACGCCGTCCAATGCGAGCACGTCGAGCTGCCAGGTGCGGTCGTGGGCCACCACCCGCCAGGCGCCGAAGGCCTCGGAGAGCTCGAAGGCGACTCCGCCGGCGCGCCCGGCGACCAGGCGCGCCGCCGGCTCGGCCGGCCCCTCGACGGTGACGTCGAAGTCAGCTGGTCGAACGGCCCAGCAACCGGTCGCGGACCGCGCCGCCGACCAGCCACGCCGGCGCCTTCAGCTCGGTCAACGCGGCCAGCGGATCGCTCACGGCACCTTCTCACCGTCGCGGTGATACCGGCGCGGCACCCGGGCCGAGATCCCGCACAGGACCTCGTGGGCGACGGTGTCCAGGCGGTTGGCGAGATCCTCGACGGTCTGGCGCTCGGCCCCCGAGCGCCCGATGATGATCGCCTCCTGCTCCACCTCGGCGGGCGCGGCGCTCCCGGCCGAGCCGAGATCGACGGTGATGTTGTCCATGCTCACGGTCCCCACCAGGGGATAGCGGCAGCCGCCGATCAGCACGTCGCAGTTGTTGCTCAGGGCTCGCCGGATCCCGTCGGCATACCCGATCGGCAGCGTGGCGATCCAGGTGTCGTGCTCGGCGATGAAGCGCCGCCCGTAGCCGGCACTCTCGCCGGCGCGGGCGCGCTTGACCGCAGCCACGTACGAGCTCAGCTGCATTGCGGGCTCCAGCTCGGCGTCGTCGGGGTCCTGGTTCATCGGATCACAACCGTAGAGCGCGATTCCGCAGCGCACCAGGTCGTAATGGCTGGCCGGCTCGCGCAGCGTGGCCGCGCTGTTCGCGGTATGCACGAGCAGCCGGTGGGCGGGGAGAGCCGCGCGCAGGCGCTGCGCGAAGGGGGCGAACGCCGACAGCTGCTCGGCCAGGAACTCGGGATCGCCGTCGGCGGTGGCGAAGTGCGTCATCGCCCCGGCCAGCACCAACCCGGGGTCGCCGCCGCCGGTCAGTCGCTCGGCGAGCGCGACGGCCCGGCCGAGCTCGCGCGTGCCCAGGCGGCCCATTCCCGTGTCGAGCTTGACGTGGACGCCCACCGGTCCGTTGCCGCCGGCCCCCCGAGCCAGGTCGTCGACAAAGCGCTCTGACCACGCGACGACGTCGGCGCGGGCGGCCAGCGCCACGGGCAGCTCCTCGGCGCTGATCGCTCCCATGATCAGGATCGGCGCCGACAGCCCGGCCTCGCGCAGCTGTGCGGCCTCGCCCACGGTGGCCACCGCCAACCACGTGGCCCCGCCGGCCAGCGCGGCGCGCGCCGTGGGCACCGCCCCGTGCCCCGAGGCCTCGGCCTTGACCACGGCGCATAGCTGCGCACCCGGCTGCAGGCGAGCACGCAGCCGCGCGGCGTTTCGCTGTATCGCCGCGAGGTTGACGCGGGCCAGCGCGCGCAGGGCCACGGTCAGCCTCTGGGTGCGCCGGGGGTGATCACTAGCTCAGCAGCGCCCGGGCGTGCGGCAGGCACTCGATCACGTCTCGGGCGATCACACCCTCGGCGGCGAGCCTCGCCGCGGCCAGTTGGCCCGCCCGGACGTGCACGAAGACGCCGGCGCAGGCCGCGTGGAACGGGTCCATTCGCTTTGACAAATAGGCGCCGATCACCCCCGACAGGACGTCCCCGGTGCCGGCCGTCGCCAGCGCCGGCGCTCCGCCCCGGCTGATCGCGATCAGGCCGTCGGGAGAGGCCACGATCGTGTCGTCGCCCTTGAGCACGACGATCGCGCGCGCCTGCTCGGACGCCCGGCGGGCGCACGCCAGGCG
The DNA here is from genome assembly GCA_963831015.1 of uncultured Solirubrobacteraceae bacterium. GTDB lineage: Bacteria > Actinomycetota > Thermoleophilia > Solirubrobacterales > Solirubrobacteraceae > Palsa-465. Next base: position 416,982 of record CAWHOM010000003.1, read on the forward strand.
GTGGGCGGCGATCTGCGCCCCGTCGACGTCCAGCAGGCGGCCCAGCTCGCCGGCATGCGGCGTCATCACCGTCGGCGCGCCCCGGTTGGCCAGGGCGGTCAGCTGCCCGGCGTGGGCGTTGAGGCCGTCGGCGTCCAGCAGCAGCGGGATCTCCGCGCCCGCCGCCACCGTCCGCGCCAGCTCGAAGGTCTCCGGCGCCCGACCCAGACCCGGGCCGAGCACCAGGGCTCCGGCCCGTTGGGTGCGCTCCAGGACCGTGTCGGCCGCCGACGGCTGCAGCGCGCCGTCGGCATCGGGCAGCGGAACCGACATCGCCTCCAGCAGCCGCTGCTCGAACACGTAGTCCAGCGAGGCCGGCACCAAGGCGGTGACGTAGCCGGCGCCGGCCCGCTGCGCGGCCTCGCTGGCCAGGCAGGGGGCGCCGGTGAGACCGGTGGAGCCGCCGCACACCAGGACCGCACCGGCCGCGAACTTGGTCGACTCGCGCCCGCGCGTGGGAATCCCGGCGACCACGTGCTCGTCGATCAACCCCACCGTCGGGCGCACCGAGGCGCCCGGCGGTATGCCGATGTCGATCACCCTCACGTCCCCGGCGTGGTCCTTGCCGGGCGAGATCCACAGACCCGGTTTGGCGGCGTGAAACGTGCCCGTGGCAGCCGCCCACACCGCCGTCCCGGCGACCTCGCCGGTGGAAGCGTCGACGCCGCTGGGAACATCACAGGCGATCACCGTGCCGCGATCGTCCGCGGCGGCGCGGTTGATCGAGTCGATCGCGCTCCTGGCCGGCTCACGGGGCTCGCCGGAGAAGCCCGTGCCCAGGATCGCGTCGACCACCGCCGCGGCGCCCGCCAGGCGACCGGCGTCGAACGGTTGGGCGCCCGGTGCGGGCAGGCGGTCGAAGTTGGCCCGGGCGTCGCCGCGCAGCTCCTCCCCGGGCGCCAGCAGGAGCACGTCGACCTCCCGGCCGCGGTCGCGAAGCAGCCGGCCGACCACCAGCCCGTCACCGCCGTTGTTGCCCTTGCCGCACACGACGACGATCCGGCCGGCGGGCGCACGGGCCATGACCAGCTCGGTCAGTCCCAGCGCCGGCGCGCTCCATCAGTTCGATACCGGGGATGCCCTGCGTCTCGATCGCCCAGGTGTCGATCGTCGCGTTGCTGCTCGGCGTCGGGCAGCGGCTGGAGCCAGTCAGGCAGCTCAGTCATCTCGGTCGATTATCGCGACGGCGCCCGCCTGGTGATCGGTGTGGGTCAGCGACACCCGCACCTGGACCCCCAGCTCGCCGGCCCGCCGCGCCGCCGCGCCGCTCAGCGCGATCATCGGCGGACCATCGGTGGAGATCACCTCGACGTCGCGAAAGCTCCAGACGGTCAGGCCGAGCGCCTTGGCGACCGCCTCCTTGGCGCAGAACCGCGCGGCGAGGTGCTGCCCCGGCCGAGCGCGCGAGGCCGCATACGCGAGCTCGCCCTCGGAGAACAGTCGGTGGGCGAGCCTCGGCCGGCGCTCCAGCGCGCGTTCCAGGCGCGCTATCTCCAGCAGGTCCAGACCGATCGCCGGGAGCTCGCCAGCGTCCCGGTCGCGCTCACCGGCGGCGCCGGTCACTCCACCGTGACGGTCTTGGCCAGGTTCCGCGGCTGGTCGACGTTCAGCCCGCGCCGGCGGGCGATGTTGTAGGCCAGCAGCTGCAGCGGGATCACCGCCAGCAGCGGCGCCAGCATCCAGTCGGTGCGCGGGATCCTGATCACCTCGTCGGCATGCTCGGCGATCTCCTCGTCGCCCTCGGTGGCCACGGCGATCACCCGGGCGCCGCGCGCCCGCACCTCCTGCATGTTCGAGATCACCTTCTCCAGCACGGGGGACTCGGTCGCCACCACCACCACCGGCGTGCTCTCGTCCAGCAGCGCGATCGGTCCGTGCTTCATCTCGCCGGCCGGGTACGCGTCGGTCGCGATGTAGGAGATCTCCTTGAGCTTGAGCGCCCCCTCCAACGCCACCGGCAGCCCGATGTGCCGCCCCAGGTACAGGAAGAACTCGGCGTCGTAGTGGGCGTCGGCGATCGCCTCGATCCCCGGGACGTCGCGCTCCAGCAGCTCGGCGATCAGGTGCGGCAGGCGCTTGAGCTCGGAGATCGGCGGCTTGAGCTCGGCTCGGCCCATCGTGCCGCGCACCTCGGCCAGCCGCAGTGCCACGAGGTACATGGCGGTGATCTGGCCGACGAACGTCTTGGTGGCGGCGACACCGATCTCCATCCCGGCGCGCGTGTAGAGCACGCCGTCGGCCTCGCGGGTGGCCTGGGCGCCCATCACGTTGGTCACCGCCAGCACCCTCGCGCCGCTCTGGCGGGCGGTGCGCATCGCGGCCAGGGTGTCGGCCGTCTCACCGGATTGCGAGATTCCGATCACCAGATCATCAGGTCCGACCACGGGGTTGCGGTAGCGGTACTCGGATGCGATGTCCACTTCCACCGGCACGCGGGCCCAGTGCTCGATCGCGTAGCGGCCGATCAGGCCGGCGTGATACGCGGTCCCGCAGGCGACCACCACCACACGCCGCAGGCGCTTGAGGAACGCGTCGTCGATCGAGGTTTCGGCGGGGACCAACCCCAGATCGATGCCCCAGCCGCGGGCGGCGCGCTCGCCGATCGTCTCGGCGACGGCGTCGGCCTGCTCGTGGATCTCCTTGAGCATGAACGTCTCGTAGCCCTGCTTCTCCGCCGTATCGGCGTCCCAGTCGATCCGGACCACCTCGCGGTCGACCGGATCGCCGGCGAAGTCGAAGAAGGCGGCCCCCTCGGGGCGCAGGACCACGATCTCGTCATCGTTGAGGTACTGCACGTGGCGGGTCTCGCGCAGGAAGGCGGGGATCGCGGAGGCGATGAACTGCTCGCCGTCACCCTGGCCCACGATCAGCGGACACTCCCGCCGGGTTCCGACCAGCATCCCGGGCTCGTGGGCGGTCATCGCCACGAACGCGAAATGGCCGCGCATCTCGGCGCAGGCAGCGCGCACCGCTCCGACCAGGTCGCCGTCGTAGTGGTGGGCGACCAGGTGGGCGATCACCTCCGCATCGGTCTCGGAGGTGAACACGGCGCCGTCCTCCATCAGCCTGGCCTTGAGCGCGATGTAGTTCTCGACGATCCCGTTGACGACGATGTGCACGTTGTCGGTGGTGTCGAAGTGCGGGTGGGCGTTCTCCTCGGTCACGCGGCCATGCGTCGCCCAGCGGGTGTGTCCGATGCCCGTCCCCGGCTGCGGCCGCTCGGCGACGCGCGGTGGCGACCGGCTGCTCGGCGGCAGCGGCGTGGGCCTCGCGTCCGGCGATCGCCGCCTTCAGCACGCTCAGGTTGCCGACGGTGCGCACGGCATCGATCCGCTCACCGGCGAGCACGGAGATGCCGGCGCTGTCATAGCCGCGATACTCGAGCTTCTCCAGCCCCTCGAGCAGCAGGGGGCGGGCCTTCCGGGGGCCCACGTAGCCGACGATGCCGCACATAGGACGATCCTCCTGGTTCTGCCGGTCCGAAGAGTCTAGGCGGCGAGGCGATCGCCGAGGACCGTCTTCACCACTTCGGTAAGCCTTCGGCATACATCGGCAGTCTCCTGCGCGCGAGGGCGCCTCGACCATCACCCGGATCAGCGGCTCGGTGCCCGACGCACGCACCAGCACCCGGCCTCGGCCGGTGAGCGTCTGCTGCTCGCGGGCGATCGCCTCCGACAGCGCGCCGGCCGACATCGTCTCGGTCAGCGCGGCGCGATCGGCGGCGCGGATGTTGACCAGCCGCTGGGGCAGCTTCTCCATCGCGCGTCGCTCGCGCAGGTCGCGGCCCTGCGAGGGCCTCGAGCGTCAGCAGCGCGCTGGCGATTCCGTCGCCGGAGGGTCCGAAGCCGAGATCGATGATGTGGCCGGACTGCTCTCCTCCCAGCGCCCAGCCGCGCTTGCGCAGCTCGTCGAGCACGTAGCGGTCGCCGACCGCCGTGGTCGCCACCGTCCACGCCCGCCTGCTTCATCGCGGTGTGAAAGCCGTAGTTGGTCATCACCGTGACGGCCACTCCGCCACCGGGAAGGCGGTCGCGGCCGTGCAGGTGCAGCGCGGCCAGCGCCACCAGCTCGTCGCCGTCGACCACCTCGCCGTCGCCATCGACGGCCAGCACCCGATCGCCGTCGCCATCGAAGGCGAAGGCCAGCTCGAACTGGCCCTGCTTGACCTTCTCCACCAGCGCGTCCAGGTGCGTCGAGCCGCATCCGTCGTTGATGTTGCGCCCGTCGGGCTCGACGGCGATCACCTCCACCTCGGCGCCGAGCCGGCGGAAGATCTCCGGCGCGGCCCGGTAAGGTGGCGCCGTGCGCGCAGTCCAGGAGCACCCGGCGTCCGCTGAGGTCAAGGCCGGCGAAGCGCGAGTGCAGCTCGCGCAGGTAGTCCTCGAGCGCGCCGTGCAGGCGACGCACCCGGCCGATCCGCTCCGACGGAATGACCGGTCTGCCCGAGCGCATCCTCGATCTCGTGCTCGGTTTCGTCGTCGAGCTTGAAGCCGTCGGCGCCGAACAGCTTGATCCCGTTGTCCTGGAACGGGTTGTGCGAGGCCGAGATCACGGCCGCCATCTGCAGCCCATGGCGGCGGACCAGCAGCGGCGCCGCCGGCGTCGGCAGGACGCCGCCCAGCAGGGCGTCGCCCCCGCCCGCGGTCACGCCCGCGGCGATCGCCGATTCGAGCATCTCCCCCGATTCGCGCGTGTCGCGCACGATCAGGACCTGAGGGCGCCCGGCGTGGGAAGCCGACGCCCGCCCCGCCCGTCCGACCGCCGTGCGCGCCAGCGCCAGCGCCAGCTCCGCGCTCAGGAAGTCCCCGGCGCGGCCCCGAACGCCGTCGGTGCCGAAGAGCTGGCGCGCCATGCGGCGGTCAGCGCTTGGAGAACTGCGGCCGCTTGCGGGCCTTCTTCAAGCCGGCCTTCTTGCGCTCCTTGACCCGGGGGTCACGTGTGAGGAAGCCGCGCCGCTTGAGCTCGCCGCGCAGGTTGGGGTCGGCCTCCAGCAGCGCCCGGGCGATCCCGTGGCGCAGCGCTCCGGCCTGAGCGGCCACGCCGCCGCCGTGCATGCGAGCGACGACGTCCATGCGCGACTCGTAGCCGACCGCCTCCAGCGGCTGACGGATGATCCGCCGCAGCGTGTCGCGAGGGAAGAAGTCGTCCAGCGACTTTCCGTTCATCGTGTAGCCGCCGGTGCCGGGCTTGAGAATCACGCGGGCGACGGCGGTCTTGCGCTTGCCGGTCGCGGTGTAGCGAGCACCGGCGGCGAGGTTGATCGCCGCGTCGGCGATCGGCCGCGACTCGTCCTCGGAGTCCTGCTCCTGCTCGCGGGCGGCGGCGGCCTCGGCCTCCGCCTCGGCGGCGGCACGCGCCTCCGCGTCCATGAACTCGTCGCCGTCGGAGATCAGGTCGGGGATCAGGTCGGCGCCCGGGATCTCCGGGCGCTGACGGGGCGTGAGCTCCTCGTCGTCGGCCTCGTCGGCCACTGGGGCCTGGCTCGCGGGCGCCTCGGCTGCCGTGGGAGCCTCAGCGGCTGCCGTGGGAGCGTTCAGCGGCTGCCGGAGCGTCGGGCGCCGCGGCGGCGTCGGGCGCATCGGCAGCGGGCGCGGATGACTCCGCGGGCGTTTCCGCGGAAACGTCAGGCGTGGGCGCCTCGGCAGCGGCCGGCTCTGGCGTCTCGGCAGCGGGCGCCTCGGCAGCGGCCGGCTCTGGCGTCTCGGCCGGCGGTTGCCGGCTCCTCGGCCGTCTCGGCCGGCGTCTGGGCGGCGCTGGCCTCCTCGTCCTCGTTGCGCGGCTCGTCCTCGGGGTGCTCGGCGTCGGTCACTTCGAGATCTCCATCGGTTGCGGCTGCTGGGCTGCGTGCGGATGATCCGGACCGGCGTAGACCTTGAGCTTGGTGATCTGCCTCCGCGCCAGGCGGTTGCGCGGCAACATCCCCTTCACGGCGAGGCGGATGACCTCCTCGGGCCGGCGATCCAGCATGTCGGCCAGCGAACGGGACTTCAGTCCTCCGGGATAACCGGAGTGCCGGTAGTAGCGCTTCTGAGCCAACTTGTTGCCGGTCACGTGAATCTTCTCGGCGTTGATCACGATCACGAAATCGCCCGTGTCGATGTGAGGCGTGTAGGTCGGCTTGCGCTTGCCGCGCAGCGCATCGGCGATCTGGGTCGCCAGCCGCCCCAGCGTCTTGCCGGAGGCGTCGACGATGAGCCAGTTGCGCTCGCGGTCGGAAGGTTTGGCTACGAAGGTCTTCATGGCACGCTGATGGTCGCGCGTCGATGAGCGCGACCGCGACGATGATAGTCAATCCTTCACGCGACATCGGATTGGTCTCGTACGCTTGTCGGCGTGCCGCTCTCCGTGACCCTACGGAGGCTGGGCTATCGCTCGGCCTATCGCGTCCTTCAGGTCGTCTGGCTGATAACCCGTCCCAGCCAGAAGGGCGTCAAGTGCCTGCTCTCCCACGGCGATCAGGTCCTGCTCGTCCGCCACACCTACGGGGCGCGCGGCTGGGACCTGCCCGGCGGCATGGTCAAGCGCGGGGAGGACCCGGCGGACACCGCCCGGCGCGAGATGAACGAGGAGCTGGGGATCCAGCCGGCGCATTGGGCTGACCTCGGCTCGGTCAGCACCTCGATCGAACACCGCCACGACACGATCCACATATTCGGCGCCGAACTGGTCACGTCGTCGGTGACGATCGACCACGGCGAGCTCGAGGTCGCGCAGTGGTTCGCTCCGAGCGAACTGCCGCCCATGAGGCCCATGGCGGAGCAGATCCTGCACCACGCGCTCCCCCGGTTCCTCGCCCCGGCCGCCTGAGCGCCGGCTGAGCCGCGGCGGTCCAGCTCACTCCCACTCGATCGTGCCGGGCGGCTTGGAGGTGATGTCCAGCACCACCCGCCCCACCGGACGGATCTCGTTGATCATCCTCGAGGCGATCTGCTCCAGCAGGTCGTAGGGCAGCCGCGCCCAATCGGCAGTCATGGCGTCGTCACTGGTGACCGCGCGGATCGCGATCACATTGCCGTACGTGCGCTCGTCGCCCTGCACCCCGACGGTCCGGATGTCGGGCAGGACACAGAACGACTGCCACAGGTCGCGGTACAGGCCGGCCTTGCGGATCTCGTCCTGCAGGATCGCGTCGGCCTCGCGCAGCGTGTCCAGCCGCTCACGCGTGGCCTCTCCGCCCACCACGCGGATCGCCAGCCCCGGGCCGGGGAACGGCTGGCGCCAGACCAGGCGCTCGGGCAGGCCCAGCTCCGCGCCGACGGCTCGCACCTCGTCCTTGAACAGCGCGCGCAGCGGCTCGACCAGCGAGAACTCCAGGTCCTCGGGCAGCCCGCCGACGTTGTGGTGGGACTTGATCGTGGCCGCGCCCGTGCCCCCGCCGGACTCGATCACATCGGAGTACAGGGTCCCCTGGACGAGGAACCGAACGTCCTGAAGCCTGGCGGCCTCCTCCTCGAACACGCGGATGAACTCGGCCCCGATCAGCTTGCGCTTACGCTCGGGGTCTGAGACACCCTTCAGCTTGGCCAGGAAGCGGTCCTCGGCATCGACGGCCACCAGAGGCACCTTGAAATGGTCACGGAAGGCGCTGATCACCTGCTCGCCCTCGTTCTTGCGCATCAGGCCGTGGTCGACGAACACGCACGTCAGCTTGTCGCCGATCGCCTGATGCACCAGCAGCGCCGCCACGCTGGAGTCCACGCCGCCCGAGAGCCCGCAGATCGCCCGCCCCTCCCCCACCTGGGCCCGAATTCGCGCGATCTGGTCCTCGATCACCGACGCGGCGCTCCAGTCGCGCTCGCAGCCGCAGACGTCCTCCAGGAAGTTGGTCAGGACCTGCTGGCCGTAGGGCGTGTGCACCACCTCGGGGTGAAACTGGATCCCGTAGACCCCCCGCGCGGTCGATTCGAACGCGGCCACCGGGGAGGCTGTCGAAGAGGCCAGCGCGGTGAAGCCCGGTGGAGGGGTGAACACCGTGTCGCGGTGCGACATCCAGCACGTCTGCTCGGCCGGCGTGCCGGCCAACAGCCGGCCGTTGTCGGAGATCGTCAACTGCGAGCGGCCAAATTCTCCGACCTCGGCTCCCTGCACCTTGCCCCCCAGCGCCAGCGCGATCAGCTGCATGCCGTAACAGATGCCGAGCACGGGAATCCCCAGCTCGAGCAGCTCGCGCTCCAGCGGCGGGGCGCCCTCCGCGTACACCGAGGCGGGACCGCCCGACAGGATCACGCCCTTGGGCCGGCGGCGGGCGACCTCGGTGGCGCCCACGTGATACGGGAGCAGTTCGGAGAACACTCCGCACTCGCGCACCCGCCTGGCGATCAGCTGCGAGTACTGGCCGCCGTAGTCCAGCACCACCACCTCGTCGGTGGCGGCCCGAACCTCGTCGAGTCCGTCGTCGACCGGCGCGCCCTTGACCTCGCCGGACGCCTCCTCGGCGTCCAGCGCGGCGGCGGCCGATGAGTCGCTAATCGGCGACACCCACGGCCGCGCCTCGGCTGCCTGCACCCATCCCGACGCCCTGCTCGCGCTGCAGCTGCTTGCCCTCGGTCTGCAGCGACGGGGCCACCATCAGCTCAGCGCGGTTGAACTCCGCGATGTCGCGATAACCGCAGGTGGCCATCGAGGTGCACAGGCCGCCCATCAGGTTGAAGGTGCCGTCGTTCTCGCGCGCCGGGCCGGTGATGATCTCCTCCAGGGTGCCGTTCTGCTTGGTCGCCACCCGGGCGCCACGCGGGAGCGTGGGATGGAAGGTCGCCATGCCCCAGTTGTAGCCGCGGCCGGGCGCCTCGTAGGCTCGCGCGAGGGCGGAGCCGAGCATCACCGCATCCGCGCCGCACGCGACCGCCTTGGCGATGTCGCCGCCGTTGCGCATCCCGCCGTCGGCGATCACCTTCACGTAGTCACCGGTCTCGAGCATGTGCTGCGAGCGGGCCGCGGCCACGTCGGCGATCGCCGTGGCCTGCGGAACTCCGATGCCGAGCACCCCGCGCGTGGTGCAGATCGCGCCCGGGCCGACGCCCACCAGCACGCCCGCGGCCCCGGTGCGCATCAGGTGCAGGCCGGTGTGATACGAGGCGCAGCCACCCACGATCACCGGCGTCGGAGCGAGCTCGCGGATGAACTCCTTGAGATTCAGCGGCGGGCGCGACTCGTCGCGGGAGACGTGCTCGGCGGACACGACGGTGCCCTGGATGACGAGGATGTCGAGTCCCGCCTCCAGCGCGGTCTCGTAGTGCGCACGCACCTTCTGGGGCGTCAGCGATGCCGCGGCGACCACGCCGTGCGACTTGATCTCCTCGATCCGCCGGGCGATCAGCTCGGGCTTGACGGGCTCGCGGTAGATGTCCTGCATCTCCCGCGTGGCGATATCGGGCGAGAAGGTGGCGATCCGCTCCAGCTGCTCGTCGGCGTCCTCGTAACGGCAGTAGATCCCCTCGAGGTTGAGCACGGCAAGGCCGCCCAGCTTGCCGATCAGCCCGGCGCTCTCGGGCGAGACGACGCCGTCCAGGGCGGCTGCCAGCAGCGGCAGCTCGAACCGGTATGGACCCAGGGTCCACGTGATATCGACATCGTCGGGGTCGCGCGTGCGGCGCGACGGGACGATCGCGATGTCGTCGAACCCATAGGCTCGACGGGCCTTCTTTCCGCGGCCGATCTCTACTTCCATTGAGGCATCGTAGATCGCGGAGCGGACGGCTGGGAGAGGACGGCGGCGGCAGGCATCGGGGCGTTCGATCCTAGCAGCGCCCATCGTCCGCTCTCGGCCGCGCAGACCGCGAAATCCGCCAGCTTGCGGTCTTCGCGCGGGGGCGTCACCCGGCGGTGGTCGCCGTGCTGCGCCGGGCGCTCAGCCCAGTTCGGGGCTCATCTCCAGCGGCTGGGACTCGACCACGCCGAGCAGCCGCTCCACCTGCGCGGGGTCCAGAATTCCGGCGCCGAAGTGATGCGTCGACTCCGCGCCGCAGGCGACGCCGAAACGCAGGCAGTCCAGCGGCGCCTGGTCTCCGTAGCGCGCCGCCACGAAGCCTGCCAGGAACGCATCACCCGAGCCCACCGCGGAGCGCGCCTCCTGCTCCTCGATGCGCACGCGGTACACGACCGGGGAGCCGCCGTCGTAGATCCTGGCATAGCAGCCGTCGGGAACGGTCATGATCGCCTCGTGCGCGCCCTGCCGGGTCATCTCCAGCACGGCGGACGCGCGGTCGTCGACGTCGTTGAACTCGTGGCCCACCAGCTCCTCGGCCTCCAGCTCGTTGGGCGAGACCAGGTCGGGCTCGGCGCGCATCGACAGGCGCAGCGGCTCGCCGTCGGTATCGATCATGGTCGTGACCCCGAGGCGGCGGACGTCGCGGATCAGCGAGTAGTACACGTCCTGGTCAACGCCCCGCGGAAGGCTGCCGGCGAATACGCAGATGCTCGCGCCCTGCGCCAGGTAGAGGAGCTTCTCGCGGAACAGCTCCAGCTCCTGCGCGGAGACGGCGGGCCCCCGCTCGTTGATCTCGGTCTGCAGCCCGGTCGTGGGATCGAGCACGGCCGTGTTGGTCCGCGACTCGTCGAAGATGCGCACGAAGTCGTTGAGGATCGACTCGTCGTTGAGCGCCTCGACGATCCGCGTGCCCGTCGCCCCCCCGGCTAATCCGGTGGCGATCACGGGCTGCCCGAGCCGCTTGATCGCCCGCGCGATGTTGACTCCCTTGCCCCCCGGCATCGTGGTCTGGTCGACCGTGCGGTGCCGTCTGCCCGGGGTGAAGCTCGGAACCTCAAGCGTCTTGTCCATCGCGGCGTTGAGCGTGACGGTGATGATCATGCTGCCTCCAGTTTGCCCGGCCGCTGGCGCCGGCGACGACGCGCCAGGCAAATTGTGGTCAGCGCCAGCAAAAGCGCCACCACGATGACCAGCAGCATCAGTGGCTTGGTGACGAAGCGCGCGGCGATCGTGATTCCGCTGACGGTGGGAAGCGCGCGCCCCAGCACGAGCGGAATGCGGGCGAGCGGCCGGCCGTTTGCGAGCACCACGGCCGTGCCGACGACCGACTGGCCGGGCAGCGGGCCGACCAGCTGGCGCGGAGCTCGCACGAGGATCCGGACATGTGTCGAGCGGGCGAGGATGCGCGTGAAGCCGCGCGAGGCGCGCACCACGGCGTGCTTGCCCGGGCTGTCGCGCACCGTCGGACGCGCCATCACCTCGCCGGCATGCACCGGCGTCAGTGGATGGAAGTTGGCAAAGCCGTAGTTGAGAAGGGCCATGGTGTTGGCATCGCGCGCGCTTTCACTATCGGTCCCCAGCACCGCGCTTATGAGTGTCATGCCGTTTCTGTGCCCGGAGGCGACCAGAACATAACCGGCGTCCAGCGTGTGGCCAGTCTTGACGCCGTTGATCCACGGAATTTCGGCCACCAGGGCGTTGCGGTTGACGACCTCGTGCTGCGGGCCGGTTCGCAGCACCGCGCTGGGCAGGTCGACGATCCGGGCGAAGAACCTGGAGTGCGTCAGGTCGTAGTCGGCCAGCTTGACCAGATCGGCCGCCGTCGAGTAGTTGCCGGCGGTGTCGAGCCCGATCGGCGTGGCGTAGTGGGTGTGCTTGAGCCCGAGCTGACGTGCCCGCGCGTTCATCATGCCCACGAACCGCGCCACCGACCCATGGCCGACGTTGTAGGCGAGGTCCTGCGCGGCATCGTCGGCGCTGGGCAGCATCAGCGCGATCAGCAGGTCGTGCACGCTCATCCGGTCGCCAGGCCGTAGGCCGATCTGCGAGTCCGTGGGCGCCGCGTAGTAGTTGGGCTGGGTGAAAACGGTGTCCAGGTGGTGGACGTGCTCCAGCACGATCAGCGCGGTCATCAGCTTCGTCGTCGAGGCGATCGCCGACTCGCGGTTGAGGTCGTCTCCGTACAACATCTGGCCTGTCCTGGGCGCAAACAGCGCGGCCGAGCGCACGCCGAGTCTCGGCGCCGGCCGTGCCTGCACGCCGGTGGGCGCGATCAACATGATCGCGAGGCACAGCGTGGCCGCGAGGGACAGCGTCGCCGCGGCCCCTCGCCGAATGGCAGCTGGCGTCACCGCCGAAGCCTCAGCCGCTGACCGGTCTGCAGGCTGTAGGGCGGGGTTGACACCGACGGGTTCAGCGAGGACAGACGCTCCAGGGATACGCCCGTCTTATGTGCGATCCCGCTCAGGGTGTCGCCTGATTTGACGACGTAGAACTTCGCCCTGACCTTGGGCTTGTGGTGGTGACGACCGGTCGGCCGCAGCGTGGTGCCTGACGTGGTCACGGTCGTGGGCTGCTTGGCGACGGTGGAATGCACGACCAGATAGACCCCCACGGCCACCGCGGCGAGGGCGAGCGGCGCAAGCAAGCGCGCGAATAGTCGCACCATCCCGCGGCGATCATACAGTCGCCTGAAATCGCCTCTGACCGGCGCGTTGCACCGGATCGGAGCGACAGGCCGTTACGAGTACAGGCCCCAGATCAGCTCGCGCAGCCGCTGTGCCTCGCGCTGCGCGCTGATCGCCGGATCATCGCCGTGCCTCTCATGGGCGTAGACGATCGCCCGCGAGGCCGCCACCAGCCCAGCGGCCGGGCCGGGCGCGAATGCCGGGGCCAGACCGCGTCCGCTGGCTCCCTGCGGACCCATCCCGGGCAGCAGCATCACCGCCGCGGGCATCTTGTCCCGCAGCCGCTCGAGGTGCTCGGGCGCCGTCGCCCCGACCACCGCCCCGACGTCGCCCAGGCCGGAGCGTCCGATCCCCGGCCGGCCCAGGTCATCGACGAGCCCCGCAACCAGGTCGCTGACCGCCTCCCCGGTCGCCAGCTCACGATCCTGGATGTCGGCGGCACCCGGATTGGAGGTACGCGTCAGCACCAGCAACCCTCCGCCGTGCGTGCGCGCCGCATCGACCAGGGGGGCCAGCGAGTCGCGGCCCAGCAGTGGATTCGCCGTCAGCGCGTCGGCCCCGAGCCCCGGCACGTCACCGAAGGGCGTGGGGGTGGACCCGAAGAACGCCTGCCCGTAGGCCTTGGCGGAGATGTCGATGTCCCCCCGCTTGGCGTCCGCGATCACGATCAGTCCCCGCTCGTGCGCATCGCGAACCACCTCGCCGAGCGCCGCCCAGCCTGGCGCACCCAGGCGCTCGAAGCAGGCCACCTGCGGCTTGACGGCCACGCACTCGCCGCCGGCCGCCTCCAGCAGCAGCCGGCAGTGCGCGGCCACCGTGCGCCCGGCCAGCTCGGCGGCACCCCCAGCCCGGTGGGCAGCGAGCTCGCCGCCGCCGCCTCGCGCTGATCCACCGGACTCGGCCAGCTCAAGAGCCCGGGGCCATAGCCGGTTGGGATCGGGATCGATCCCCAGAACGATCTGGGATCGCCGTTCTCTGACCTGGTCGGTCAGCCGGTCGCCGAAGAACTCGACAACGGCGCTGCCTCGATCGGGTGACTGCATCGCATTGGCGGTCTGACCCACAGGGCACGAACTCGGGGCCAGACCGGCCATGGCTGCGAAAGCCCGCGCTATTTGACTGCCTTCTTCAGCGATGCGCCAGCCGTGAACTTCGGGACCTTGGAGGCCGCGATCTGGATCTTCTCGCCGGTGGCGGGGTTGCGACCTTCGCGAGCGCTCCGGTTGGAAACGCTGAACTTGCCGAAGCCGGAGAAGACGACGTCACTGCCGCGCTTGAGCGCGCCCTCGATCGTCTCCAGCATCGCGTCCACCGCGTCGCCGGCGTCCTTCTTGCTCAAGCCAGCGCGGTCTGCCACCTGGTCTACGAATTCAGATTTCGTCACTGCTCCTCCTTTTGCCCTTGCTTAGGAAACGTCGAAGCTAACACGGTTGGCGGACGACCCTCGCTCCCCGCTACGCCGTGGCTCCCATCTCACCAGCCGCCGCGGTCGGACGGGGACCGATCGATGTGAGATATCCGCAATTTGCGACAATCGCTGCCCCTAAATGGGCGCCATCCCCGCAGGCGGCCACAATGTTTGCCGTGAACCTCGGCCGAATCGCATGGCTGGTCACGGTGCTCTCCTGTCTGGTGATCGCCGCAATCCTGCTGCTCCAGGGCTACTACGGCTATGCCGGCGTGACCTTCGCGGTCGCCCTCTCGGCGGCCATCAACCTCACCTGAGCACCGCTCAGGTCCCGTCGAGTTCCTGCGCCAGCAACCCGTCGACGGCGATCGAGTAATCGAGCGAATCGCCTGCCGACAGCGCCCGGCAGGTGCCCTCGTCGATGCCGATGCCAGCCGCGCGCTGCCGGTCCACCAGATTCGGGCCGCGCGCACGCCCACGGTCGCCGACGAACGGCACGAGCCGACCGTCAGGTCTCCGGAAGCGCACGCCGTCCCGACCCGCACGCTCGACCCCGAAGCCCGATTCGTGCACGAGGCGATGGTGATACGAGCACAGCGTCACCAGGTTCTCCATGCTGGTGGGTCCTCCGCGTGCCCAATGCCTGATGTGGTGGGCGTGCAGGAAGCGCTCGTGCGTGCAGCCCGGGAACCGGCAGCCCCGGTCGCGGCTGCGCAAGGCGCGTCTCAGCGCCGGCGGGATCGTCCGCGTCCGGCGGCCGACCGACAGCGGCCGGCCGTCTTTCTCGACGATGCGCACCAGCGCCGCATCGCACCCCAGCCGGCGAACGGTCTCAGGGGCAAGCGAGGGGCCGCCGGCCAACTCTGACCGAGTCTGTACCTCGTCGGAGTCCAGGGTGGCGGCGTCGACGTGCACGACCAGCTGACACGGATCGCCGTCCGAGCGCACGTTCCCGGACTGCTGCAGCGAGGCGCGGGCTACCGAAACCAGCGCATCCGCCTCGCGCTCGGCCGCCGTCGGGCCGGGCTGCACCACGGCTGGGAGCACCGCCTCCTCTTCGCTGTCACGCGAGACCGGCGGCTCCTCGTCCACATAGGCGGGCGCCAGCGACTTCGCTGCCTCGAGCGCCTGCAGAAGCAGCGCGCCCTCGTCGGCCGCCAGCCGCGCGCGGATGCTGAACGAGCCGTCGTCCTCCCATCGCCAGCTCACGTGTCGCGCATCGAACGAGGCTTGGGCCGCGCCCAGCGTGGCCGAGAGCACCCCGCGATAGCTGCGGACCAGCTTCTCCAGTTGCGCGCCGGTGGCATGGCGTGCCAGGAGGACCAGCTGCTCCTCGGTCTGAGGCGTGGCCACCCGCGTGACGGCGCGGACCTTTGAATAGGAGAGCTCGCCGGCCGCGAACGCCTCCCGGACGAGCCCCAGCTCCGTCAACCGGCGCGCGACGCGCATTCGCTCACGGGCCGCCCCCGGTGTGATCGAGCATCGCCACGACAACCACTGCGCACACGAACGACACCCCCACTCGCACCAGCCACCGCGCTGATCCCACTCGGCCAGCAGGATCAGGAACCGGCACATGGCGGCCGCGATGTGCGCCGACAGCTCGCAGATCTCGCGCTCCAGCTCCTCTAACGGCTTCGCCTCAGTCGAACACATGTTCGTAGAGTACGAGCCGCGCCCGGACGGAACGGCGGCGCCGGACGAGCCCGCTGCGAGACGCTGCCGCCGTGGGATCCAGGGGCCACGCGTTACCGCGGAAACGTCCGCGACCACAGAGCGACTCCGCGGAAACGCCCGCGAGCACAGAGCGTCTCCGCGGAAACGCACCCGCGCGCGGCGGGACGTAGCAGTCAGCCCGCGCTGGAGGGGCTGCCCGGCTGGGGGACCAGGAGCTCGCCGGGACGAACGCGATCCTCGGGCTCGAGGTGGATCAGCACGTCGGTGCTCCCGGCGAGATGGTCGCCGATCAGGTCCTGGAGCTGGTGGGCGACGCGATGCGCGTCCTCCAGCGAGGTGCCGGCCTTGAACTGGACGTGGAGATCGACATAGCGACGCGCGCCCGCGCGGCGCGTGCGCAGCTCGTGGTAGCCGACCACGCCGCTGGGCGAGAAGCCCTCGATCGCCTCGCGGATCGCCTCGATCTCGCTGGCCGGCAGCGACTCGTCAACGAGCACGCGCGAAGACTGGGTGAGGAGCCGCACGCCGGTGGTGACCACCACGGCGGCCACCGCCAGGGCGACCACGGGATCGATCCACTCGGCCCCGGTGACCTGGACCAGCACCAGGCCGACGAGGACCGCGGCCGAGGTGAGCGCGTCGGTGCCCAGGTGCGCGGCATCCCCGGCAAGAGCGGGAGAGCCGGTGCGCCTGGCCGTTCGGGCCAGGCGCACGGAGACCGTGACGTTGGCGGCCAACGACACGCCGATCACGGCGATGCCGACGCCGACGGTTTGCACCCGCCCGTGGTTGATCAGGTGGCGGATCGCCTCAAACGCGATCGCCACCGAGCCGACGAGGATCAGGATCCCCTCGATCGCCGCCGCCAGATTCTCGATCTTCTCGTGGCCGTAGCGATGCGACTCGTCGGCGGGCTCGTCGGCCTTGCGGACCGAGAAGAAGGCCACGATCGAGGCGACCAGGTCGATGCTGGAGTGCACCGCCTCGGTGAGAATCGCCACCGAGCCGGTGATCGTCCCCGCGAACAGCTTGAGCAGGATCAGGGTGGCATTGGAGACGACCGACAGCGCGGCGGTGCGGGACTTGAGCTGCCCGTCGCCGGCGGTCGCCGGAAGTGGGGACGTCACTGCGGCGCCCCCGGCAGCCACGCGAGGAGCTCGGACACGGCAGCGCCGCGATGGCTGATCCTGTCCTTCTCGGCGTCGCTGAGCTCGGACATCGTGCGCCCTGACGGCTCGCCGTCGGGCAGGAAGGCCGGGTCGTAGCCGAACCCGCCGGCGCCGCGAGCTTCGGCCGCCAGCCGCCCCGTGCAATCGCCGAAGAACAGCTGCTCGATGCCGGCCGCCGGGTCGACGTAGGCGAGCGCGCAGACGTAGCGCAGCGCGCTGCCGGCCGGCGCCTCGCGCATCAGCTTGGCCAGGTTCTTCTCGTCGGTGGCCCCGGGGCCCGAGTAGCGCGCCGAGTACACGCCGGGGCGACCGCCGAGCGCCGCCGCCTCGATCCCGGAGTCGTCGGCGATCGCCGCGGCGCCGGTCGCGGCCGCCGCCGCGCGCGCCTTGGGCAGCGCATTGTCGGCGAAGGTCTCGCCGTCCTCCGGGGGCAGCACGACGTCGTCGGGCAGCGGCTGCACCTCGATCCCCGCCGGGGCGAGCAGTCGACCGAACTCCCGCAGCTTGTGCGGGTTCTGGGTCGCCAGGATCAGTGACCGGGGAGCGTTCATGGCCGCCGGGCCGAACGTCAGCCCGCGGCAGCGGCGGCGGAGACCGTCTCGGACTGCAGCAGGCGCAGCACTTCGATGCCCCCGGCGGCCAGGGCCAGCAGATCATCGAGATGGGCACGCGACAGCGGCGTGCGCTCGGCGGTGGCCTGAACCTCGACCAGGCCGCCGTCGCCCGTCATCACGACATTGGCGTCGACCTCGGCGGTCGAGTCCTCCGAGTAGTCCAGATCGAGCAAGGCGACACCGTCGACGATCCCGGCCGAGACGGCGGCAACCGTGCCGGTGAGCGGCGTGCGCTCCAGGAGACCGTCGGCGATCAGCCGGTTGCAGGCCAGCTCCAGGGCCACCATGCCGCCGGTGATCGAGGCGCAGCGCGTGCCGCCGTCGGCCTGGAGCACGTCGCAGTCGATGTAGATGGTGCGCTCGCCCAGCGCCTTGAAGTCGATCACGCCGCGCAGCGAGCGCCCGATCAGGCGCTGGATCTCCACCGAGCGGCCGTCCAGCCGGCCCTTGGTGACGTCGCGCTGCTTGCGGTCGCCGGTGGACGCGGGGAGCATCCCGTACTCGGCGGTCACCCAACCGCGGCCGGATTTGGCAAGCCAGCGCGGCACTCCGTCCTGCACCGAGGCCGTGCAGATCACGCGCGTCTCCCCCATCGAGATCAGCGCTGAACCGGTGGCGGTGCGCACGAAGCCCGCCTCGATCGTCGCCGGGCGCAGCTCATCGGCCGCGCGCCCGTAGCTGCGTTCGCGCACGGTCGGACCCGTGCTGGTGCTCATGCCGCCGCCCTCGCGCCCGTCTCGGCCAGATCCACGTGCTGGACCTCGCCGAGCGGCATCTGGAGAAAGCGCGTCGCCAGCGCCGAGAAGGCGCTCACCTCGCCGGTGCAGCGGAAGCCGTAGCTCCCCTCGTCGGTGCGGGGGTTGAGCAATCCACGCGCGGTCAGGGCCCGCTCGACGCTGCGCGCTACCCCCGCCCCCGAGGTCACGAGCGTGACCCCACGGCCCAGCATCCGCTGGAGCATCGGGGCGACCAGCGGGTAGTGGGTGCAGCCGAGGATCACCGTGTCGACGTCCGCGTCGCGCAACGGCGCGCAATAGCCGCGGACGGTGCGCACGACGTGCTCGTCGAACGGAAAGCCGCCCTGGATGATCGGTGCCAGGTCCGGGCAGGCGACCGGCTCCACGTGCACGTGGCGATCGGCCGCGCGGACCGCTCGCTCGTACGCGCCGCTGGCCACCGTCGCGGGCGTGGCCAGCAGGCCGATGCGGCCGTTGCGGCTACCGGCGACGGCGAGCTGGGTGGCGGGTGCGACGACGCCGATAACGTCGATGTCGCGACCGGTCTGCTCCAGATGACGCTCGAGCGCGTCCAGGGCGACGGAGCTGGCGGCGTTGCAGGCGACTACGAGCAGCTTGGCGCCCAACCCCAGGAGGTGCTCGGTGATTTCGATCGCGAACGCCTCCAGCTCCGGCTGGCTGCGCTCGCCGTACGGAAAGCGCGCCGTGTCGCCGAGATACAGGTAGTCCTCTCCGGGCAGCGAGACCAGCAGCTCGTGCAGGACGGTGAGGCCGCCGACGCCGGAGTCGAACACGGCGACGGGCAGCTCGGCGGGTCGCGAGGCGCGGGACACCCATGCATGGTGTCAGAGGAGACGGCGCCGCTGCCAAGATGGGCCCCGAGATGCGCGCGCTGATCGTCACGAACATGTACCCCTCGCCGGCGCATCCGGCGCTGGGAAGCTTCGTCGCCGACCAGGTCGCCGCGCTGCAGCGGCTCGGCGACCCTGAGCTGCAAATCGAGGTCTCCTCGTTCGCCCCGGGCGGATACCGCGCCTACGTCCGCGCCGCTGCGCAGCTGCGCAGGCGGTACGGGCACGCCGAACCCTTCGACGTGGTGCACGCCCATTTCGGGCTGACCAACTGGCCGGCGCGGGCAGTGCCGGCACGAGCCCGAGCGGTGACGCTGCACGGCACCGACCTGGCCCATCGCCGGTCGCGGCCGATCACGCTGGCGGGCCTGCGGAGCACCGACCTCGTCGGGGTGGTCTCGGCGCCGCTGGCCGAGCAGATCCCGCGATGGGCCCGGCGCGACCGCGTCCAGGTGCTCCCCTGCGGGGTGGACCTCGGCCGATTCCGGCCCATCGACCGCGCCGAGGCGCGGGCCCGGTTGGGGCTTGATCTGAACGGTCCGTGTGTTCTCTTCCCGTCTGACCCGCGGCGCCCGGAGAAGCGCCACGACCTGGCGCTACAGGTGGCGGGCGCCACGCCACTGCTGTCGCTCACCGACGTGCCGCCGGCGAAGGTGCCGCTGTACGTCAATGCCGCCAACGCGGTGCTCGTCCCCTCGGACCGCGAGGGGTTCGGACTCGCGGTGCTGGAGGCGCTGGCCTGCGATGTGCCCGTGCTGGCCACCCCGGTCGGGATCGCTCCCGAGGTGCTGGCCGAGCTGCCCGGCACCTTGTGCGCGCCGTTTCACGCGGAGCGATGGCGTGCTGTCCTGGCAGCGCATCTCCACGCTGCGGACCCCCGCGTCCCCGGGCGCGACCGCGCCGAGACCTATTCCTCGGATCGCATGGCGTCCCGCGTGCTGCAAGCGTGGCGCGGGCTGCTGCGCTAGTCAGTCAGAGCCGGCCACCACTGCGCCAGGCGTGCCCTCGCCTGTGTGGCCAGGGCAGTCGGCTGCTCGCGAGGGGCGGCGGATCCGGGGGGCGCGGCAAGCTCCTGCATGGTCGTCGCCACCCCCCGGCCGAGCGCGTCCAGCGCGTAGCCGCCCTCCAACACCGCCCCCACCGGCGCCCCGAGCTGCGCGCCCACGTCGCGCAATGACGCAGCCATCGTCCCAAAGCCGGCGTCGGTCACCCGGCAGTCGGCCAGCGGGTCCTCCTCGTGCGCGTCGAAGCCGGCCGAGATCAACAGCAGTTGGGGCGAGAACTCCCGCGCCAGGGGGACCGCCACGTCACGAACGAGGGACACGAACTCCGAATCTCCGGAGCCCGGAGGCACCGGGAGGTTGACCGTGAAGCCCGCCCCGGGACCCGAGCCCACGTCACGGGCGGGTCCAGTACCCGGATACAGCGGGGACTGATGGATCGACACGAACAGCACCTGCCGATCGGCGTGGAATACGTCGTTGGTGCCGTTGCCGTGGTGCACGTCCCAGTCGACGATCATCACTCGCTCACACCCGCGAACGTCCACCGCATGGCGCGCCGCCACGGCGATGCTGTTGAACAGGCAGAAGCCCATCGCGCGTGTGGGCTCGGCATGGTGGCCGGGCGGGCGGTGGACGCTGAAGCCGGTCGGCGCCGCCGCGTCGAGAAGCCGGTCGACCAGGGCGACCGCACCCCCGGCGGCGTGCGAAGCCGCGACGAACGACCCCCGCGAGACGACCGTGTCGGCGTCGATCTGGCCGCCCCCGCGCTCCGCGGCCCGCTGCACCATCTCGATGTGGCGCTCGGGATGGACGGCCCGCAGGGACGACAGCGCGGCCGGCGGCGACTGCAGCCGCTCGTAGCCGAGCCACCCGCGCCGCTCCAGCTCGCCCAGGATGGCCGGGATCCGAGCCGGCTGCTCGGGATGAGGACCGGTCTCATGGGCCAGCGAGGAGGGGTGCTCCAGGAACACGGGCGCGGGCGCCATCGGCGGATAACGTACCGGGGGGTGCACCGTGTGCAAGCTCAGGTCGCGGTCGTTGGCGCCGGCGCGGCGGGTCTGTACACGGCTCTGAGCGTGGCCCGTCAAGGCTCCGCGGTGACGCTGGTGTCAGCGATGCCGCTCGCCGGCTCCTCCAGCTACTGGGCGCAGGGCGGCCTGGCCGCGGCGTTGGCCGCCGATGACAGTCCGGACGGCCACCTGGCCGACACGATCGTCGCCGGTCGCGGCTCGGTGCGCGAGTCGGCGGCGCGGGTGCTGTGCGACGAGGCTCCGGCGGCGGTGCGCGACCTGCAGGAGCTGGGCGTCGCCTTCGACGCCGATCGCCATGGTCAGCTGGCGCTCGGGCTGGAGGGCGGACACTCGAGGCGCCGCGTGGTGCACGCCGGTGGAGCCGCGACGGGACGGCGGATCATCCGCGAGCTGTCGGCGCTCGTCGCCCAGGACGAGCGCATCGAGGTGCTGGAGGGCCGCCGGGTGACGCGAGTGCTCACCCGTGACGGGCGCGGTGCCGGCGTCGTCCTGGACGACGGCATGGTGATCGCCGCCCCGGCGGTCGTGCTGGCCACCGGAGGGGCCGCCGCGATGTGGTCGCGCACGACCAACCCGGCGGGCGCCACGGGGGGCGGGCTGCTGCTGGCCTTCGAGGCCGGCGCGCGGCTGGCCGACCTGGAGCTGATGCAGTTTCATCCCACCGCCGTCGTGGGCGCCAACGGCGCTGACGGCTTCCTCGTCACCGAGGCCATCCGCGGGGAGGGCGCGCACCTGGTGGACGCCGCGGGGGAGCGCTTCGTCGACGAGCTGGCTCCTCGCGACGAGGTCGCGCGGGCCGTGCAACAGCAGATCGATCGCAGCGGCGGCCGGTCGGTCGGTCTGGACATGCGCCACGTGAACCCGGCGCTGTTTCCCAACGTGGTGGGCGCGCTGCGCCGCGCCGGGATCGACCCCGAGCGCGAGCTGGTGCCGGTCGCACCGGCGGCGCACTACATGATGGGCGGGGTGGCCACGGACCTGGAGGGCCGCGCCTCGCTGCCGGGGCTGTTCGCGGTCGGCGAGTGCTCCTGCACGGGCCTGCACGGCGCCAACCGGCTGGCCTCCAATTCGCTGAGCGAATGCTTCGTGTTCGGCGCCCGGGCGGCCCGGGCGGCGGTGCGACACGCCGCACAGGCTCCGTTGACGGGGAACCCGGACCCCGGCGCCGCGCGCGATCAATCCCCCGCCGAGCTCTCGGCCTCCTCGCGCGACGCGCTCTGGCGCCATGCCGGGCTGCAGCGCGACGGACCGGGGCTGCGCACGCTGGCCGGCGACGACCACCCCCTGGTGCGGCTGATCGCCACCGCCGCGCTGAGGCGCGAGGAGAGCCGGGGCGCCCATCTGCGGCTCGACTTCCCGCAACGGGACCCGACCATGGAGGGTCGCCACGTCACGCTCGCCCAGAGCCACGACCCGTCGCTCGAAAGCTGGGCCTGACCCCAGGTTTTGCGGGAAAACTCCAACTTCCTGCTTAACACGGAGTTAATACGCGGCGCCGATTCAACTTCACACGCGTTTTGGATACTCGCGAGTAGGTAAGCATGGGCACCCAGGCAGGGAGCCTCACACGGAAGGAGAGACACCCATGTATCGGTTCAGCCGAGCGATCTACCGGGAGATCGCTTCAGAGATCATCGAGGATCCACACGCGGGCGGCTGTCACGCCAACCACGAGCGCGTACTGCGCGCCTGTGAGGCGGCCGTAGAGCGGATGGCGACGGACCGCCATTACTTCGCCCGTCCGGCGCGCACGCTGTTCTATGACATTCGCGCGTATTTCCCGATGAGCTCGCAGCCGCGAGTGCTGCGCGTGATCGAGCGCTACCTGGCGTGCGCCGACGAGTTCATGCGCTCCCAACCCCAGAACGGATTCGACCTCTACGGAAACCCGCTGCAGTGCCGGGCGAGCACCCGCAAGGGCACGCCCTGCCAGCGGATGCCGCTTCCGCGCAACGGCTATTGCCCGTCGCATCAGCACCTGGCCGAGACCGAGGAGCTGGTCGACGAGCCGATGGCTGCCTAGCACCCACCGGCGAACAACAGATACCGTCGAGCGATGCTGCTCGGCGTCGACGTGGGCGGGACCTTCACCGATGCCGTCCTGGCACTCGATGGGCGCCTGATCACCGCCAAGGCGCCGACGACGCCGGGCGACCAGTCCGAGGGAGTGCTGGCGGCGATCGAGGCCGCCCTTGAGAAGGCGGGCGCCGCCGCTGACGAGATCCGCGAGTTCTCCCACGGCATGACCGTGGCCACCAACGCGCTGCTGGAGGGCAAGGGGGCGCGCACCGCGTTCGTGGCCACCGAGGGGTTCACCGACATCGTGGCGCTCGGACGCCAGAGCCGCCCCGAGCTGTACCGGCTCTGTGCCGGCCGTCCCGCGCCGCTGACCCCGGACGATGGTCGCTTCGGTGCGCCGGAGCGGATGACCCCCGACGGTCCGCTGCGCGAGCTTGATCAAGCAGCGGCGCAGGAGCTGGCGCAGGCGGTTGCCGGCTACGAGCCCGAGGCGGTGGCCGTCGTGCTGCTGCATGCCTACCGGCACCCCGAGCACGAGCTGGCCGTCGCCGAGGCGCTGCGCCGAGAGCTGCCAGACGTGCACGTGTCGCTCTCCCACCAGGTGGTGGGCACGTTTCGCGAATTCGAGCGGGCCAGCACGACCGAGGTCGACGCCGCCCTCTCGCCGCTGCTGGGCGGCTACCTGCGCCAGCTGGTGGCGCGCTGCGAGCAGGCCGGGGTGCCCGAGCCGGCGATCATGCAGTCCAACGGCGGCCTGATCGACCTGGAGTCGGCCGCCGGGCACGCCGCCTGGACGGTCCTCTCCGGTCCCGCGGGCGGCGCCGCCGGAGCCGCCTACGTCGCCCGGGCCGCCGGCACCCCGGACGCCCTGTGCTTCGACATGGGCGGCACCTCGTGCGACGTATGCGTGGTCGACGAGGGCGCCGTGCAGGAGCAGAGCGCCGGCACGATCGCGGACCGTCCGCTGGCGCTGCCGATGGTGGCCGTCCACACCGTGGGCGCGGGGGGCGGCTCGATCGCGTGGCGCGATCCCGGCGGCGCGCTGCGGGTGGGCCCTCGCTCGGCGGGCGCCGATCCCGGCCCGGCCTGTTACGGCCGGGGCGGCACCGAGCCGACGGTCACCGACGCGAACCTCGTGCTCGGCTATCTGGCCGCCGACGCGCCGCTGGCGGGCGGCGTGGAGCTCGACGCACAGGCTGCCGAGCGCGCGATCGGCCAGCTGGCCGAGCAGCTTGATCTCGACACGACCGAGTGTGCCGAGGGCATCATCCGCGTCGCCAACGCCGAGATGATCCGCGCGCTGCGCGTCGTCACGGTCCAGCGGGGCGTCGATCCTCGTCGCTATGCGCTGCTGGCCTTCGGCGGGGCCGGTGGCCTGCATGCCGCCCAGATCGCGCACGAGCTGGGCATCGACGAGATCGTGTGCCCGCGCGCCTCGGGCGTTCTGGCGGCGCTCGGCCTGGTCGTCTCCCCGCGGCGGCGCGACGTCCAGCGCAGCGTGTTCCTGGGCGGCGAGGAGCTGACCGCCGAGCGGATCGGCGAGCTCGTCGACGAGCTGGGCGCCCAGGCTCGCGAAGAGCTCGGCGACGGGGAGGCCGAGCTCAGTGCCACCTACGAGCTGCGCTATCGCGGCCAGGCATTCGAGCTCGCCGTCGGCGGCGCGCTGCACGCCGATCCCGAGGACCTGCGCGAGTCCTTCGAAGCGATCCACGAAGACCGTTACGGCTATCACGATCCCGAGCAGCAGCTCGAGCTGGTCACGTTGCGGGTGTCGGCGAGGATCGCGGGGGTCGACGTGTCGTTGAGTGACGCCGACGAGCCCGAGGCGCCCGAGCACGGCGAGCGCGAGGCGACGCTCGACGGCGAGCGGATCACCCTCTCGACGCTGCGGGGCCTCGTGCCGGCGGGCACCGAGATCGCGGGGCCGTGCGTGGTCGAGCTGCCCGAGTCGACGCTGCTCGTGCCGCCGGGATGGACCGGCGAGGTCGACGACACCGGAACGATCCACATCCGCAGCGAGGACCGCGACTGAGCATGGATCCCATCGAGCTCCAGGTCCTGACGGGCGCGCTGCACTCGATCTGCGAGGAGATGGGCGCGGTGCTGATCCGCTCCGCGCACTCGGCCAACATCAAGGAGCGCCGCGACGCCTCCACGGGGCTGTTCACGCCCGACGGTGAGATGGTGATGCAGGCCGAGCACATCCCGGTGCACCTGGGGGCGATGCCGGCCGCCGTGGCCGCGGTTCTGGACCAGGACCACGCGCCCGAACGCTCATGGATCCTCAACGACCCCTATCGCGGCGGCACGCATCTCCCCGACATCACCGTGATCACCCCGGTGTTCGCCGGCGACGGTGAGAGCGAGACGCTGATCGCGTTCGCCGCCAGCCGCGCCCACCACGCCGACGTGGGAGGGCCCACCCCGGGGTCGATGCCGGCCGACAGCACGACGCTTGAGGACGAGGGGGTCGTCATCGCGCCGCGAGTGCTCGACGACGACGCGATCGAGGAGATCGTCAGCCAGATGCGCCGGCCGGATCAGCGCAAGGCGGACCTGCGGGCGCAGCTGGCCGCCGGGCGCACGGGCGCTCGCCGGCTGACCGAGCTGCACGAGCGCGTCGGCGCCGACGCCCTCAAGGAGGCCTACGAGGAGGTGCTCGACTACGCCGAGCGCCGCACCCGGGCCTGCATCCACGACCTGGCCGACGGCGATTACACCGCCGAGGACGTGCTCGAGGCCCGGGAGGGCGATCTGCCGATCAAGCTGCGAGCGCACGTTTCCGCGGAAACGCTGACGATGGACTTCACCGGCAGCGCCGAGCAGCACGAGGGCAACCTCAACTGCCCGCTGGCGGTCACCCGGTCGGCCTGCTACTTCGCGATCCGGGTGCTCACCGATCCCGACATCCCGGCCAACGCCGGCGCCTACCGCTCCGTTGAGGTGATCGCTCCCGAGGGGTCGCTGCTCAACGCCCGTTCGCCGGCCGCGGTGGTCGGCGGCAACGTCGAGACCTCCTCCCGGGTGGCGGACGTGGTGCTCAAGGCGTTCGGGCATGCGCTCGGGCAGGGCACGATGAACAACGTCACGCTGGGCGACGAGGACGTCGTCTACTACGAGACGATCGGCGGCGGCCAGGGCGCGTGCGCCGATGCGGACGGGCCCAGCGGCGTGCACGTGGCGATGAGCAACACGCTGAACACTCCGGTGGAGGCGCTGGAGCTGGAGTTCCCGATGCGGATGGTGGAGTACTCGCTGCGTCGCGGCTCGGGAGGCGACGGCGAGCACCGTGGCGGCGACGGGGTCATCCGGGAGATCGAGGCGCTGGCGCCGCTGCACTACTCGCTGATCACCGAGCGCCGCCGGCACGCGCCGCCCGGGGCCGAGGGCGGCGGGGACGGAGCCCGGGGGCGCAACCTGCTCGACGGTGAGGAGCTTCCCGCCAAGGCGATCGGCGAGCTGAAACCCGGGCAGCGGCTGCGGATCGAGACGCCGGGAGGCGGGGGATATGGCATCGCACCCACCCAACCGGCATCATCCAGCGGATGAGCGAACGAGTGGCATTCCTCGGCCTCGGGATCATGGGCTCCCGGATGGCCGCCAACCTGGCCCGAGCCGGCTTTGAGCTGACCGTGTGGAACCGGACGGCATCGACCGCGGCGCAGTTCGCGGCGGCCAACGAGGGCGTCAGCGTCGCCGGTACCCCCGGGGAGGCAGCCCGGCAGGCCGACATCGTGTTCACGATGGTCGTCGACGGCGACCAGGTCCGCCAGGTGCTGCTGGGTGACGAGGGCGCAGCCACCGAAGCGCCGTCCGGAACGCTGTTCGTCGACTGCTCGACGATCGGGCCGGCGGCCACCAGGGAGATCGGTGACGCGCTCGACGAGCGCGGCCACCGCCTCGTCGACGCGCCGGTCACCGGATCCTCTCCCAAGGCCCAGGATGGGACGCTCACCTTCATGGTGGGCGCGACCGAGGAGGAGTTCACACGCCTGGCGCCGGCGTTGAAAGCCATGGGCGAGCTGATCGTGCACGCGGGCCCGCGCGGGCACGGCCAGATGATCAAGCTGCTCAACAACGCGATGGCGGCCGCGAACGCCGCCGTCGTCGGGGAAGCACTGGTCGTGGGCTCGCGCGCCGGCGTCGACCTCGATGCGCTCGTCGAGGTGGTGGGCTCGGGCGCCGGGGCCTCGACGATGCTCGCTCTCAAGGCGGGACCGATGCGCAACCACGACTACACGACGCTGTTCAAGCTCGAGCACATGCTCAAGGACGTGCGGCTGTGCCTGGAGGAGGGCCAGCGCCTGGGGGTGCCGTTCCCGAGCGCCGCCTACGTCCGTGAGCTCCTCAACGCGGGCATGGGCATGGGGCACGCCGACGACGACTTCGCGGCGATGATCGAGCCGCTCGAGGGAGCCGCCGGCGAGCGCCTCTAGCTGCTTACGGTCGCGTAGCTTCGGCCTTTGTACACGGGTACAAACGCCCCGGATTTACAGGGATGTTTTGCGATTCGGCGCTTCTCGCATACAATCCCTTGCGTCCCGGCGCAGGGCGTTTGCAACGATTAGCTGCGCGCGCCGGTTGCTTCCGTAAACCCTCTGCCTTCCCCCTTTAAATCCTTATGCCGATTGCTTTCAAAGAATGGGCCGTCACCGTGCGGGCGCTCGCCGAAGGTGAGCAGCTTCTGACGCTTCGCAAGGGCGGTATCCGTGAACCCGAGAAACATTTCAAGCTCGATCACCAGCGCTTCTTCCTGTATCCGACGTTCGATCATCAGCGTGCCGATCTGGTGCGTGAGTCACACCGTCCCGAGCTCTCGCGAGCGCTCGAGGAGGGCGTGTGGTCAGACGGCGAGCCGCATCCGCAGGCGCTGCACCGTGGCGAGGAGCTCGCGCAGCCCGACCGTGTGCGGATCCGTGCCTGGGCCGAGGTGGCCGCCCACTTCACGGTGACCGATCGTCGCGCGATCGACGCCCTGTCACCGTTCTACGTGTGGACGACCGACTACGCCGAGAAGCGGCTGGCCTGGAAACGTCGCCATCCGCTGCACGTGATCCTGCTGCGTACGTATCGCATCCCGCGGCCGGTCACGGTCAAGGTGCGCGACGAGTACGGCGGCTGCCGGTCATGGCTGGAGCTCACGCGAGATCTCCCCTTCGAGGGCACCCCGGTGCTCTCCGATGAGGAGTTCGAGCGGGCGTCCGAGGAGATCGCCTCGATCACCTCCGACCGTCAGCCGGTCCTCGTTTAGCAAGCTCCCGTCGTGCGCGCCCCGGGCGCGCACGACGCAGGAGTCATAGATGGCCTGGGTCGAGACCGTCTCGGCCTCGTTTCGCGCCCGCCACGCCTCGGAGGACGTTGACGACGCGCACCGGGTGCTGCTGTCGCTGGAGCGAGCTCGCGACCAGCTGGGTGAAGTGTTCCCGCGCACGCCGTCGGACATCACCGTGATCCTCCACGGCGGCTCGGCCGCGCTGGCGCTGACCAATCCCCTGCTTCCGCTCACCTGGCTCGTGACCGCGCCCGCGGCGCGGCGCTACGTCGCCGGCTGGGCGGGCTCAGGAGACCTGCACGTGCTCTCCCCGGCGGCGCTGCGTCAACGGGCCTCCAACGTCCCGGGCTCCCGCCAGATGCTCGACCGCACGGCGGCCTGCCTGTATGCGCGACGGGTGATCGCCGAGAACAATCCGGACCTGGCCAGGGTCATGGGCGTGATTCGCTACCAGCGCACATTGCGCTGGGCGTGGCTGCTGGAGGGCGCGGCCCGCTGGTTCGGCGGCCAGACCGAGCATGCCCGCCCGGCGATCGCCCGTCGCCTGCGCGAGGGCGGGCGACCGAGCTTCCCGCCCGGGCTTCGCGACGCGCCATTGCTGGGCGGAACCGTGATCGACCTGCTGGCCCGCGAGACCGGTGAGCAGTCCGCGGCGCGCTTCTGCTGCCGACTACATCCTCAGGGTCCGAACGCGGCCCTCACGCGGGCATTCGGTGGCCGCTCGCTCCTGCACACCGAGGGCGCGTGGCGTTCGCATCTGTCGCGTCTGGCCTCCGCCAATCACTGAACCAGCTGGACCAGCAGCCACATCGCGAGCACCCCCAAGGCGAGCGCCGCCAGCAGGCCGGCAAGCAGGCGCCCCGGGACCGCCGTCGCGTGGGTCGACGGCCGGGCGTCGATCAGCTCGGCCTGCAGCAGCACCTCGTGGGCGGTGGCCATTCCGGAGCGGGCGACCATGATGTCGCGTGGGCCGGCGGCCAGCATGTCCGGCACGTCGAACCCGGCACTGCGACGAAGCAGGCTGGGCACGCCCTCCTCCAGCAGCAGACCCTGGATGAACTCGGCCTCGGATTGATTGCGGGCCCAGGCGACGCGCACCAGCTGGCCCTCGGTCAGCTGCGGCTCGATCTTGCTGGCGCGGTCGTGACGCTCCGATACCCGTCCGGTGATCCCGCCGCCCGCCGGCATCGTCAGCTCACCTGCAACTGGGTCTCGGAGACCTGGCCGTCGTGGATCTCGTAGGCGCGCACGTCAGGCTCGTCGCCGGCCACGCCCACGATCACGTAGAGCGCGTCGGGATAGAAGGCGAGGTTGATGTCGGTCTGTGAGGGATACGGCTCCGAGCGAGTGTGCGAGTGATAGATCGCGCCCAGCTCGAGGTCCTCGTCGTCGATCGTCATCTGGATGCGATATTGCTCCGCGCCGTCGATCTCGTAGCGCAGGGGACTGGCGGCGGCATTGGTGGCGCGGTGGACCTTGACGGCCTCGCCGTCACGGGAGGCGATCATCCCGCAGCACTCGTTGGGCGCGTCCTGGAGCGCGTGGGCCACCATCTCGTCGAACAACTCCCGGGCGATCCGCATCGTGAGCCGAGGCTAGCAACGGCCTTCACTGCACTCCCTGCACCAATCCGAAGGGGACGGCGTCGGAGATGTGGCCGGGGTAGAGCTGCTCACCGATGATCGCCTCGTGCTGAGCGTCGGAGGCCATGATCTGGGCGGCGAGCACGATCAGACGCGGCTCGCGCATCTCGCGCAGGGCCACGAAATAGGCGCCCACGACCACCCGCTCGAGCCTCAGCAGCAGGAACAGCGCGTCGTCGGGGCCCTTGAGCTGGCCAAGCCGTCCGCGGGCCCCGCGCCGCGCGAGGTAGCGGTTGGCCGTGGCGATGCTCGGCGGGGGCGATGGCCGGCGGGCGCCACGAGCGCTGAGCTGGTCACCCAGAGCGGCGACGTGCGCTTCCTCGTGCGATTGCAGCTGGGTCATCGCCCGGCGGGCGCCCGCGGGCAGGATGGAGCCTGCCAGCACGTGGTCGTAGACGTACAGGAGCAGTAGCTCGACGCTCATCAGCCGGTGCAGCCAGGTCACGTCGGAGAGCCTGGGCGTCAGCAGCCCGCGGCGGGTCGTGGACGTGCCGGCCACCTCAGCTCACTCGTTGCCGGTGACGAACGGCGAGGCCAGCGCGGGCTTGCCCTCGGCCGCGCGCAGGACCGCGACGTGCTGGGCGTCGCAGGCCAGGATCGAAGACACCGCCGCGCGCACCGGCGCGGGCGACAGCCGGGGCAGCCAGCTCAGGTAGCTGGCGATCTGCAGCCGCTCCAGCGAGTGCAGCAGCCCCAGGACCTCGCCGACGTTGCGGGGCGGGCGGCCGATGTCGTAGCTTTCGGCGCGGTCAGGGGCCTTGCCCCCCGCGGCCTTGATCAACGAGATCAGCTCGCCGGTGTGCGCCAGCTCTTCGGAGAGGAACGCCTTGGCGCCCTTGACCTGGCTGCGCGGCAGCAGCGGGATACTGGCCACGTAGGCGAACACGGTGCGCCGCTCGAGCGCGAGCGCGGCCGTCAGGATCTCCACGTCGGTGTGGGCCACCGGCTGCGCGGCCTGCTTGACCGCCTGCGGGCCGCTCGGCGCCTGACCGCCGCATCCCCCCAGCGCCGCCAGCGCCCCCGCACCCACCAGCGCCTGTCCGGCCCCTTTCAGCAGCGCCCGCCTGGACGCACCGTCCCGGCTTACCACCAGACGGTGGAATCCAGGTTCTCGATCTCCTCGACCGGCCGGGTGTAGATCCCCGAGCTCAGGTATTTCCAGCCGTCGTCGCAGACGATGAAGACGACGTTGCCCTCGTCCAGCTCGCCGGCGACGCGAACCGCAACGCGGGCAATCGCCCCCGAGGACACGCCCGCGAACAGCCGCTCCTCGTCGAGGAGCTTGCGCGTCCAGACGATCGCGTCGTGGTTGGTGACGAAGATCTTGCGGTCGAGCATGTCGAGATCGATGATCGGCGGGATGAAGCCGTCGTCCAGCGACCGCAACCCCTGCACGGGTTCTCCCTGCATCGGCTCGGCGGCGACGATCTTGCAGCTGTCGCCCAGCTCCTCCCTGAGGCGGCGCCCGTTGCCCATCAGCGTGCCGCCGGTGCCCAGACCCGCCACGAACGCGGCCACTTCGTCGAGCTCCTCGAGGATCTCAAGTGCCGTGCCGTTGTAGTGGGCGTTGGGGTTGGCCTGGTTGCCGTACTGATAGGGCATGTAGTACGAAGCGTCCTTCTCGGCCATGTCGAGCGCCATCTCCACCGCCCCGTTTGAGCCCTTGGCGCCCTCCGAGTAGACGATCTCGGCGCCGTACATGCGCAGCAGCTCGGTGCGCTCGGGGGTCACGTTCTCGGGCATCACGACCTTGACGTTGTAGCCCTTGCGCCCGCAGATCATCGCCAGCGAGATGCCGGTGTTGCCGCTCGTCGGCTCCAGGATCGTCTGACCGGGACCGATCAGGCCCTTATCCTCGGCATCCTCGATCAGCGCCCTGGCGACTCGGTCCTTGACCGAGCCGGTCGGGTTGCGCGACTCCAGCTTGGCCCAGATGCGCACGCCCGGCTTGGGGCTGAGACGCTTGAGCTCGACCAGCGGCGTGTGGCCGATCGCCTGGACGATGTCGCCGTAGCGCCCTCCGCAGGGCTTGTTCTGCAACGTCTCGGCGGCCATTGCTTCACGAAGTATAGCGCCGCTGATCTTGGGTCCGCGGCCGCCGGCGATCGCGCGCCGGCGGCCGCCGCGCGATCGGCTAGTAGCCGGGCGGGCTCGGCGCGGTGCTGGTGCTGGTCGAGGTCATCGCGGGCCCGGTGGTCGTCTGGGGCGGAGCGGTCCCCGCCTCCTTGAACACGTGCCAGATTCCGCCGAAGCCGTGGATGCCCTCGCCGTGCGCCTCGCCCCGCTTGCCGTTGTCCTCCGAGAAGGTGTAGACGGGGTGGCCGTTGAGCGTCAGCTGCGTGAAGCCCTTGCGCTTGAAGGTGCCCAGCCGGCCGTTGAGCCCGGCGCCCTTGGTCAGCTTCGCCCCCGGCGCGACCTTCACGGGCGGCCAGAAGCCGAGGCACTGCTGGGAGGCGCACAGCAGGTGCTTGGTGGTCTCGGGAGACAGCTCGTAGACGGGGACCCCTCGCGGAGTGACGGCGATCGCCTCGGTCTTGGAGCCGACCTGCACCGAGTTGTCGACGCCCAGGGTGGGGGACTTCGAACTGGCCGATCCGGCGAGCGCGAGCAGGCCCACGGCGACGACGGCGAGAATCGCCGAGCCGGCCGCGGCCAAGCGGCGGCGACCCGAGAAGCGGGCGGAAGATTTCACTGGGAAGACTCCTTTGGAGTTGGCATCTGCAACTGCAGACGCCAATCCGGCCGAGTCCTTCCCGGTCTCCGCGCGATCTTCGGTGCTAGCGCGCCCCGCCCGCCATCGCGGGGAGGATCACCAGCGTGTCGGATGCGCCGACCTCGGTCTCCAGACCGTCGAGCACGCGCACATCCTCGTCGTTGAGATAGACGTTCACATAGCGGTTCAGCCCGCCATCGGCGGCGAACAGCTGGGTCTGCGTGTCCGGGTGGCTGTCGGCGACCGAGCGCAGGATCTCTCCGACGTTGGACCCGTCGGCGCTCAGCTCCTTCTCGCCGCCCACCGACGGGCGCAGCACTGGGGGAATTCTGATGGTGGCCATGGCTCGGAGCCTAGCTACTGGCCGTCCGGCGCGATGGCGGCCACTAGTGCGCGCCGGCGCAGAACGCCTCGTAGTCCGGGAACACGCCCATCTCGTCGTCGCCGATCTCCTCGGGATGACGCGAGCAGATCGGGCAGTCGGGGTCGCGACGGATCTTGACCTCGGTCAGCCTGGCGGCCAGCGCGTCGTACATCAGCAGCCGGCCGATCGCGGGATCGCCCTCGCCCAGGATCAGCTTGATCACCTCGGTGGCCTGCAGCAGTCCCATCGTCCCCGGCAGCACGCCCAGGACGCCGTTGGCGCCGCACGAGGGGGCCAGCTCGGCCGGCGGCGGCGACGGGAACAGGCACCGATAGCAGGGACCGTCGTAGGGCTTGAACACCGACAGCTGGCCCTCGAAGCCGAGGATCGCGGCCGACACCACGGGGATCTGCAGCCGCACGGAGGCGTCGTTGAGCAGGTAGCGCGTGGGGAAGTTGTCAAGCCCGTCGACCACGATGTCGTAGTCGGGGAGGATGTCCATGATGTTGTCGGGGCCCAGCCGGACCGCGTACTTCTGCACGTTGACGTCCGGGTTGAGCGCCTTGATCGTCTCCTCGGCGGAGTCGACCTTCGGCACGCCGACGCGCTCGGAGTTGTGGATCACCTGACGTTGAAGATTGGACAGGTCGACGGTGTCGTCGTCGACGATGCCCAGCGTGCCCACGCCCGCGGCGGCCAGGTAAAGCCCTGTCGGCGATCCCAGCCCGCCGGCTCCCAGCAGCAGCACCTTGGCGTCCAGCAGCTTCTGCTGGCCTTCGATCCCGACCTCCGGCAGCAGCAGGTGGCGCGAGTAGCGTTCGCGCTGCTCGGCCGTCAGGGTGCGCGGCTGCTCGACGTCGTAGCCGCGGTCCTTCCACAGCGTGATGCCGCCGGTCATCGACTCCACGTTCTCGTAGCCGAGGTCCTCGGTCAGGGTGCGCGCCGCCCAGGCCGAGCGGTTGCCCGACTGGCAGTACAGGATCACATGCTCCGAGCGGTCGGGGGCGGCGCCCTCGATCCGGGACTCCAAGAACGACTTGGGGACGTGCTTGGCGCCCGGGACATGGCCCGTGGACCACTCCTCGGCCTCGCGAACATCGATCACGACCGCGCCGTTGCCGAGCTGCTCGCGCACGGCCGAGGGGTCGACCTCCTCGATCCTGCTCTTGATCTGGCGGAGTACCTCCGCTCCGGACGGCGTCATCGCGTAAAACACCTCAAAGCCAGTAGGGATTCCAATACTTCACAGAGTATAGCGCCGTGAGGCCGACGGTTCAGACCCGCCGGATCGGGTCGGATCCTACTGCGGAATCTCTGCTGTGGCGGGAAATCCAGCCGCCTTGTAGTGCTCGTAGTAGTCCTGCCAGGGGCCCGTTCCAGCGGCTCGTTCCGGGGCCTGGCCGGCCGCCGCGACGGCGAGCATGTCCAGACATGACTCCCATCCGGCGCTGTCGCGCGCCGCCTTGCCGGCGTCATCGAGGGCGACCGAGAAGGCCAGCCGGCAGGCGGCACCCTCGTCGCGCTCGGACAGCTCGAAGGTCAGCACGTCCTCGCCCCACGTGAACGCCAGCCGCCGGGGCTCGTCCACGTCGACGAAGACTCCATCCATCGGCGGCAGATCGTGCGTGGTGAAGCGAAAGGCGATCGGCGCGCCC
The DNA here is from genome assembly GCA_963831015.1 of uncultured Solirubrobacteraceae bacterium. Taxonomy (GTDB): domain Bacteria; phylum Actinomycetota; class Thermoleophilia; order Solirubrobacterales; family Solirubrobacteraceae; genus Palsa-465. The sequence goes on from CAWHOM010000003.1 coordinate 451,571, forward strand.
GGGCGCAGCTCGGCGAACTCGACGGTCGTGGGAAACCATCTCTCCAGCTGCGCGGGCTCGGTGATCGCCCGCCACACGGCTGCCGCCGGATGCGGGAAGGTGCGCTCGAAGCGGACGAGCGGACGTCCGTCGACCTGCTCATAAGTTCCGGTTGGACTGGGCATGCGTGATCACTCCTGTGGGTCGATGTCGTCGAGATGGCGTCCGAGGGCGTCGAGCCGCTCCTCCCAGAACGCGCGGTAGGGATCGAGCCAGTCGGCCAGTTCGGCCAGCGGCGCGGGGTCGAGCTCATACACGCGGCGCTGCGCCTCGGGCGGACGCGCACCAGGCCCGCCTCGCGCAGGATGCGCAGGTGCTTGGAGGTGCCGGGCTGGGTCAGGCCGAGGTGGTCCACCAGCTCGCCCACCGACCGTGGCGCGTTCCAGCAGCAGGCTCATCACCTCGCGGCGGTGCGGATCGGAGAGCGCCGTCCACGTAGATGCCATATCGGCAATATAACCGATCTGGTATGTAATGCATCGTGGCGACTGACGGACTCGACCGGCGCGATGCGCGCTCCCGTCGACCACATCGAAGCGCCGCCATTTCCCCCGAAGCTGCCGTGGATCAACGTCGCCACGCTGCGCATGGACCAGCAGGCCGGCCGTCCGGTGCTCGTCGAGTTCTGGGACTTCTGCCGTCCCAACTCGCTGCGCACGCTTCCGTACCTGAAGGGCTGGGACGAGCGCTACCGCGCGGACGGACTGCGGGTGATCGGGGTGCACGCGTCGGGGTTTCCGCCCTCGGCGCAGGCCGACGCGGTCCGGGCGGCGGTCGCGCGCCTGGAGATCGAATACCCGGTGGTGGTCGACGAGCAGCTGCAGATCTGGCAGGACTACGGCAATCTCGGCTGGCCGGCGCGGTACCTGTTCAACCAGGAGGGCCGGCTGTTCGACTACCACTACGGCGAGGGTGGCTACGAGGACACGGAGACCGCGATCCAGGAGCTCCTGGGCATCGAGCGGCCGTTGCTCGGGTCGCTGCGCCCCGAGGACGAGCCCGGAGCGCTGCTCACTCCCCAGTCAGAGGACGTTCCCGGCCCCTACAGCGGCCCGTACGAGGCCGGTGGCGTGTGGGCCGTGCTCGACGGCGAGGGGACCGCCACCGCCAACGGCCGCGTGATCGCCGTCGACGCGCCCGGAGCCTACGAGCTGATCTCCCACCCGATCAGCACCGAGGGGGTGCTGGAGCTGGAGCTCGGCGACGGCGTCACCTGCCACGCCGTCTGCTTCACGCCGGGGCTGACGAGCTGACCTCGTCGAGCAGGTTGACCAACGCCGGCGGGTGCGCGGGGTCCGATACGACCGTGACCGCGAACCCAGGACGGTAGGGGCTGCGCGACGGTTCGGTTCCCAGGAAAGCGGGATCGTGGACCCAGCAGCCGGCATTGGTCAGCGTGGCGCCGGTGACGGTGCGCCATTCGGCGCGATCATCGGCCGGCAGCGGGCCGGCCCGGTGGCTGTGGCCGAAGATGACGTGCCGAGCCTCCACACCCAGGCGCAGCAGCACCTCGCGACTGCCCGCAGACGAGATCGCCGCAGCGCGTCGGTCGACAGGTCCGCGCTCAGCGGGCCGAGACCGGCCCGGTTCAGCCCCGCGACGATCGCCGGGAACGCCGCCCGGGCCGCGCGGCGGCGCAACCCGAGCCGCCCGTCGCGCGCGGTCAGCGCGCGCCAGGCAGCCGCCGAGCCGCCGCCGGCGCGGGCGCCCAGCCGCGGCCCGCCGGTCTGGGCGAGGGCGTCGAGCCACGCGTACATCGGCCCCAGGATCGCCTCGTAGTCCTCGGCCGACAGCGGCCCGGCCGCCTGCTCGCCCGTCATCCGCGCCATCGCCCCCGCCCCCAGTCGCTCGAACATCGGCACCGTCGCGTGGCGGTCGGAGTAGTGGCCGTGGATCGCGTAGACGTCGTCGCGCAGCCAGCAGCCCGGATAGGCGACGTCCAGCTGCACGTCGGATCCGCGCGGGGCCAGCCATGTGGCGAGCCGGGCGAGGGGCTCGCCGGCGCGCCAGTCGACCGCTGCCTCGAGGCCGAGGGGAGCGGGCTCGCGATCACGCGCGCGGCGCTCCAGCCAGGGCGCGAGCAGCCGGTGGTCGTGGTTTCCGGGAACGATCGTCACCCGAACCCCGGTCCCCCGCGCCCGGAGCGCCGCTCCGAGCTCGCTCAGCGGTCCCTGGGCGGCCGCCAGCGCATCGCGCAATGGGCCCTGGCGCAGCTCCACCACGTCGCCGAGGAGAACCAATCGCTCGACGTCCGCGAGCGCCGCCTGCAGCCGCTCTCGGGGCTCTGGGCGGCGCAGTAGGTCGCGCTCGCCGCGCAGGCCGAGGTGCAGATCGGAGATGACCAGTGTCCGCAGAGCCGTCCCCGGGCCGGGCGCAGGCAGGTCAGGCAGCAGCCATCGCCTGGCGGATCGCCTTGGGCAGCATGAAGCGCACGTCCTCGGAGACGACCTCCAGCTCCCGCACGTCCTCGGCGCCGCGACGGCGGAAGAAGTCGACCAGGCGCTGCACCAGCTCCTCGGGCGCGCTGGCCCCCGAGGTGATCCCGATCACCCGCTTGCCGACCAGCCACTCCGCGCGCACCTGGGCCTCGTTGTCGATCAGGTAGGAGTCGGCGCCGTGCTCACGGGCGACCTCCACCAGGCGATTGCTGTTCGACGAGTTGCGGCTGCCGATCACCAACACCAGATCGGACTCCTGGGCGAGCTGCTTGACCGCCGCCTGGCGGTTGGTGGTGGCGTAGCAGATGTCGTCGGTGCGAGGTCCGGTGATCGCCGGGAAGCGCTCGCGCAGGCGAGCGATGATCGCGCGCGTCTCATCGACCGACAAGGTCGTCTGGGAGATGTAGGCGACCTTCGACGGGTCGCGCACCTCCAGCTTCTCCACGCCCGCCTCGTCCTCGATCAGCACGATGTGCGCCGGCGCCTCCCCCATCGTGCCCTCCACCTCTTCGTGCCCGGCGTGGCCGATGAGCACGATCGTGTAGTCCTCGGCGGCGAACTTCTTGGCCTCGACGTGGACCTTGGTCACCAACGGGCAGGTGGCGTCGATCGTCTGCAGCCCACGCTCGCGCGCGTTGGCGTGCACGGCGGGCGACACGCCATGGGCCGAGAACACCACCGTCGAGCCCTCCGGGACCTCGGCCTCTGACTCGACGAACACCGCGCCGCGGGCGCGCAGCTTCTCGACCACGTGCTTGTTGTGGACGATCTCCTTGCGCACGTAGACGGGCGCGCCGTAGAGCTCGAGCGCGCGCTCGACCGTCTGCACCGCGCGGTCGACGCCGGCACAGTAGCCGCGCGGGGCGGCGAGAAGAATCGTCTCCAGGGTGGAGTCGGGCACGCGTATGAGTGTAGGAGGACTCAGTCGTTGGCCGTGACGGCCTGCAGCACGTCTGCGAACTGGCGGCGAGCGGCCTCGCGGCGCGTGGGGATGAGCTGCGTGGGGACGCCGTCGGCGGGCGCCTCGTAGCCGCGCAGGACCTGCCGGGCGACCGACGCGCGATGTACCTCATCGGGCCCGTCGTAGATCCTCGCCGCACGGGCGAAGCGGTACATCGCCTCCAGCGGCAGGTCGGTCGAGTAGCCCAGGGCGCCATGGGCCTGGAGCGACCGGTCGACCACGTCGTGCAGCACCCTGGCGCCGTAGAACTTGATCAGCGCGATCTCCTTGCGCGCCGCGGCGACCCCCTCGGCGTCCATCTTCCACGCGGCGTGCAGCGTCATCAGCCGGGCCGCGGACATCTCGGCCTCCGAGTCGGCGATCCAGTTCTGGATCGTCTGGTGCTGGCCGAGGGTCTTGCCGTGGGACTCGCGATAGAGCGAACGCTCGCACAGCATGTCGAACGCCCGGCGCGCGACACCCAGCCAGCGCATGCAGTGGTGGATGCGTCCGGGATACAGCCGCTGCTGGGCGATCAAAAAGCCGGCGCCCTCGGCACCGAGCAGCGCGTCCGCGGGGATCCGCACGTCCTCGTAGAGGATCTCGGCATGGTTTCCGTAGCGGCCGAAGCTGTCGTAGGGATGCTCCATCGTCGCCACGTCGCGCACCACCGTGACCCCGGGGGTGTCCGCGTCGACGATGAACATCGAGGCCCGCTGGTGGGGCCGGGCGTCGGGATCGGTGACCGCCATCACGATCATGAAGTCGGCAATCGAGCCGTTGGACGAGTACCACTTGTGACCGTTGATCACCCAGTCGTCGCCATCGCGGACGGCGCGGGTCTTGAGCATCGTCGGATCCGAGCCGGCCGTGTCGGGCTCGGTCATGCTGAACGCCGACCTCAGGTCGCCCGCCAGCAGCGGATGCAGGTAGCGATCCTTCTGCTCCGGGGTGCCGCCCATCGCGAGGATCTCCGAGTTGCCACTGTCCGGCGCGGCGTTTCCGAACATCAGCGGCGCCAGCGGGCTGGAGCCGAGGATCTCGTGCATCAGGCCGAGCTTGACCTGGCCGTAGCCCTGGCCGCCGAGCTCGGGATCGAGATGAGCGGCCCAAAGCTCCTGCTCCTTGACCTGCTCCTGCAGAGGGCGCGCGGCGCGTTGCAGCCCATCCCAGCCCAGCTCGTCCCACAGCGTCTCCAGCGGCCACACCTGCTCGCGCACGAACTCTCGCATCCACTGCAGCTTGAGCTCGAACTCGGGGTCGGTGGAGAAGTCCCAGGCCATCCGTTCAAAGCGTACCGTCGAAACAGGATCCGGGTACCCTTGTGGCTCGCTCACGTCGGCCGTGAGGAGACCCGATGCAGCAGCACCTCGACCGCCTGACTTCGATCGACGCCTCCTTCCTTCACCAGGAGGGCGCGGACTCACACATGCACATCGGCGGCGTGCTGCTGTTCGAGGGTCCGGCGCCGGCGTTTCAGGACTACCTCGATCACGTGCGCGGGCGCCTGCACCTCGTACCGCGCTATCGCCAGAAGCTGGCCACTCCGCCGCTGGAGACCGGGCGGCCGCTGTGGGTGGATGACCCGGACTTCAACCTCGAGTACCACGTGCGCCACACCGCGCTGCCCTCGCCCGGCAGCGAGGAGCAGCTGTTCCTGCTCGCCTCGCGGATCGCGTCCCAGCAGCTGGATCGCTCCAAGCCGCTGTGGGAGAACTGGCTGGTCGAGGGCCTGCACGACGGGCGCTTCGCGGTCATCTCCAAGACCCACCACTCGCTGGTCGATGGCGTCTCGGGCGTCGACCTCGCATCGGTGCTGTTCGACTTCGAGCGCAATCCCGCGCCGCTTGAGGAGGAGCTCGAGCCCTGGCGACCCGAGCCCGAGCCCTCGCCGGCCGAGCTCGTGCTGGCCGGAGCGCGGGGCATGGTCACCACCAGCGCCGAGCTCGTCATCCGCGCGATCGGGGCCGCCGCCCGTCCGACGACCTCCCTGAACCTGCTGCGAGACGCCGCCGAGGGCCTCGGGGAGCTGCTGTGGGCGGGCCTGAACCCGGCGCCCGAGACGCCGCTCAACGTCCCCATCGGGCCGCATCGCCGCTATGCCGTGGTCCGCCAGCAGCTCGCCGACTACAAGGAGATCAAGGACGCGCTCGGCGGCACCGTCAATGACGTCGTCCTCACCGTCGTCTCCGGCGCGCTGGCCGAGTGGCTGCGCTCCCGCGGGATCCGCACCGAGGGGCTGGAGATGCGCGCGCTGGTCCCGGTGTCGGTGCGCACCAAGGCCCAGCGCAACTCGCTGGGCAACCAGCTGACGGTGATGCGCGGGCCGCTCCCGGTCTACATCGACGACCCGGTGGCGCGCCTGCGGTTCGTACGCGAGGCGATGAACGGCCTCAAGGAGTCAAAGCAGGCGGTCGGAGCGGCCACGCTGGCGGCGGTCAACAGCCTCGCGCCGCCGACGGTCCTGGCGCAGGCAAGCCGCCTGAACTTCTCCACCCGGCTGTTCAACCTGCTGGTGACCAACATTCCGGGTCCCCAGGTGCCGCTGTACGTGCTCGGCCGCGAGCTGCAGGACCTGTTCCCGCTGGCGTTCCTGCCCGAGAATCACGCGCTGGCGATCGCGATCATGTCCTACAACGGCGGCCTGGACTACGGGCTGCTGGGCGACTACGACGCGATGCCCGACATCGATCTCGTGGCCGAGGGGATCGAGGCTTCGCTCGCCCAGCTGCTGGAGGCCGCGCGCACCGGCGCCGCCGCCGTGCCGCGACGGGCCGCGGCGGCCACGACGGATGTCGCACGCGGGCCGGTCAAGCCGACCGGAAAACCGCGCCGAACCTCGAGCACCGGCGCCAACGGCGGGCCGGCGCCGATCGTCCCGCCCGACCATGGCCGCGCCAAGCGCGGTCCCGCGGCCGACATGCGAGCCAAGCGCGAGCGCGGCTCCCGTCCGGCGCGCAAGCGCTCCGACTCTTAGAACCTCTCTTAGAAGCTCCGAGAAGCCCTAGAAGCCGAGCGCGAACTTCGCGTCTTCGCTCATCAGCTCGGGCGTCCACGGCGGGGTGAACGTCATCGACGACTGGACGTCGTCGACGCCGTCCAGCTCGGACACGAACTCCTCGATCTGCTCCGAGACCTGGGGGCCGATCGGGCAGCCGGGGCTGGTGAGCGTATAGGTGACGCTGACATTGCCGCCCTCGACGGCGACGTCGTAGATCAGGCCGAGCTCGACGAAGTCCAGGCCCAGCTCGGGGTCGATCACTTCGCGCAGCGCGTCGGTCACTTCGTCAACAGTTGCCATGCAGGTCAGTGTAGTCAGCACGACGCCGGCGCCTGTGATCTAAATCTTGGCTAAATGCCTGGCACTGGCCATGGGCTTTGGTTACGTTTCCACGATCGTCGACTTCAACGACATGCCGCCGGTCCTACGCTGCGCCGGAGACGAGGATCGCAGCACCCAGGGCTACCGGCGCCGCGCGCTGACGCGCGCCTTCCGCGCGCAGGCCGACGTGATCGTGGACCTCACGGAGCTGGCGTTCGCCGACGCGTCGCTGATGCTCGACCTGGCGATGCTGGCCCGGCGGCTACGCGCGCACGGCCGCGCGATCCTGCTGCGTGGGGCCCAGCCTCAGATCCGGACGCTGATCGAGCTGGTCGGTCTGCACCGGCTGCCCGGGGTCACGCTCGAGGGCCCCGCGACCGCGCTGGCCTGAATCATTTCTCGTTCCCCAAGGCTCCGTCCGGGGGAGTGCCTACCTTCCCGGGCACACGCATCCCCTAGTCGGAGCTGTCATGTCCCTCTGCTTCATCGAACCGCAGAATGCCATCCGAGTCATCGCCGACTCGGTTGGTCGTGAAGCCCGCCGCCAGATCCTCGGCGAGGTCGTGCGCGCGTGGGTGGATGAGATCCCCGAGTCCGAGCTCGTGTCGCATTACGCCAAGGCAGTCGCCGATCTCGACGAGCACGACCTCTCTCTGCTGGCAGCCTGGCACGTGTCGCTCGAGGTGGGCCATCCCCTGCCCAACAAGGAGTTCCTGGTCAACGTGTTCCCGTCGCTGGGCGACAACCGCCGCGAGGCGCTGAAGATCGCCGCGGGCTTTCGCGGCGAGGAGGCGTTCGAGGCGGGCGTCGGCGAGGAGCAGGCGTTCGACACCGTGCTGCCCTGGCTGTCGGAGGAGCGCTGCGCGTCCCTGGCCGCGGAGTGCCTGGAGCTCTACTGCTGGGACCGGCTCGGCGTCGAGAACTGAGGAAAGGCCGGTCCCGCTCACGACGGGCGGAACGTGATCAGCGCAGCGCTGCCCGCCGGCACCGTGATCGTGTAACGGCCGCGGGCGTTGGGCGTCAGCGCCTCAGAGATCGCCGGTGGCAGCTGGCCGGTGAAGGTCTCGGGACCATACGTCCGACCGCCGAGCGTCACGCCGGAGCGCGACTTCACGCTGCGGGCCTGCAGGCGCTCGAGGGTGGCGCCGCCGGGGCTACCTGACGGCGGGCGCAGCGTGACCTTCTCGGGGCGGGTCGGGTCCTTGTCGATCAGGACCACGCGGTCGATCCGGTCGGTGGCGCGGGTCGCCCACGCGCTGAGCACCGAGCTGCCGCCGCGCAGCCCCGCCAGCTTCAGCAGCCGCGAGCCGGGCGGAGCCGCCTGGGCGAACAGCTGCAGTCCGTAGTAGACGGGGCGCACCCAGCCGCTCCAGCGGCCATCCGCGTGAGTGAACTCGAACAGCTCGTAGGCGGAGTCGGGCAGCGTGTGCATGTTGACGCCGTCGACGCCGGCGTGGAGCAGCGAGAACAGCGCATCGGTCACCCACAGCGAGCTGGCGAAGGTGTCGCTGATCCCCGTCTCCCCGCGGCACGCGACCGAGTTCAGCTCGTCGACGCGCAGCTGCCGATGCTGGCGATGGGCGATCCCCAGCCACCGCTGCAGGCTGGCTGCCAGGCCGGCGGTCGCGTACCGCGACAGCAGGTGGGCCACGGTCGGGTACTGCGCGGAGGTGGGCGGCACGTAGCAGTTGCGCAGCGGATAGCGGTGCACGGTCATGATCTGCAAGCGCGGGTCTCGCCGCAGGAAGTCCGGCATCGTCTTCACCCAGGAGCCCTTCGAAGGCGTGGGACCGGTGGCCAGCGCGGGCCCGGCCAGCTGAAGACGCGGTGAGGCGCGGACGATGGCCTGGAACTGGCGCAGGAACGCCGGATAACCGAAGTTGCGCGGCCGAGCATGGAGCGGAACGCCGAGCAGGGTGTGGTAGACGGTGAGCCGGCTGTAGATGTTGGGCTCGTTGCCGATCTCCAGCGCCTCGATCGCCCGTCGGCCGAACGCCTTGACGTAGTCGCGGGCCTCGGCACCGGCCAGTGCAGGGTTGTTGGCGGCCAGATTCAGGCCCATGATCATCCTCGCCCCCAGCTGACGGGCCAGCGCTCCCGTGGTGGCCATCCAGCTCGGGGTCAGAGGGTAGGCGACGTACGGCGGCGGCTGAACGCCGGCGCTGGGCGCGTAGGACAGATCGGTGCTGTCGCCCCCGATTCTCAGCACCGGCGCCTGACCCGGGCTGAGGTTGCGAATCAGCTGCTCGAGCACCGGGTTGACGTCTCGCGGATCGGAGCCGGTGTAGGCGCGCACGGCCGGGAACTCGAACGAGAACCCCAGGAAGCCGTTGGGGACGCGGCGGCCGCTGGCCCTGGCGGGCAGCGAGATCGTCACCGCCGAAGGCACTGGATCGAGCCTCCCCGCCCTCGTCGTGGCCGCCGTCGCCGCGGCCGGCGTCGCCGCGGCCGGCGCCGTCGTGGCCGGCGCCGTCGTGGCCGGTCTGGAGCGATCGACGCCGCCCCACGTCGCCAACACCCCGACGGTGAGCCCGGCGACGAGAACGCCGACCATCACCAGCCCGAGCCTCCATCGCATGTCCCCGATCGACCTTTCGCCTAAGCCGCCGCCAAGGCGGCTTCGCTCTCGACCATCGCCTGTTCGCTGGAACGAAACCACACCGCGCCCATACCCAGCTCACGGGCCGCCTGACAGTTGATCTCGATGTCGTCGATCAGCAGCGCTGACTCGGCGCTGATGCCGAGCCGCTCGAGCGTGAGCTCGTAGATCCGCGGTTCGGGCTTGCGGGCGCCGACGAAGGCCGAGTCGACGACCACTTCGAAGAGTTCGTCGACGGGCAGCATCGCGCGCCAGCGCGACTCCCACTCGCGGACGTTGTTGGTGCAGATCGCCAGCCGGTAGCCGCGGCCGCGCAGGGCTCGCATGTACTCGATCATCTCCTGGTTGGGCTTCAGGTGGGCGAAGTAGCGCTCCCCGAAGTCATCCATCTCGATCGTGCGCCCGAGTTGCTCGCTCAGACGGCCGCCCACCGCCCGCAGGAAGTCCTCCTCGGTCAGGCGACCGGTCTCCAGCTCGAACAGAGGATTGACCCCCCGCGCGGCGGCCAGCGCCGCCATCGCCTGCCCGAGTGCCTCCAGTGAAACTCCCGATGACTCCTCGAAGGCTTCGAACGAGGCTCGTAGAGGTGACGTGAGCACTCCGCCGAAGTCGCTGATCACGGCCTCGATGCCCGGCATCTGCGCTACTGGAGGCTGGCGAGCACGTATACGCCAGCGCCCTCCAGACCACGGCTGTGGCAGCGCAGCGGCGCCACCCGCAGCCGAAGCTCACCGGCGCCGACGACGGCGCTCGGGCCGGCGGCCTCGCCGGCGGCGCGGCGGGGAAACTCGTTCTCACCGTCCGAGACCCACAACTCGAGGCTGGTCCGCGCCGGATCTCCGGCCGGGGTGTAGGTGGTCGACAGCCGCGGGTCGTCGACGGCCACCCAGCCGCCGGGGTCGAACAGCGTGGCGGCGATCAGGTCGCTCCCGTGGTCGGAGGCGCGCCACGGGCGCAGCGCGATCACGCTGATCGCCTCGTCGGGACCGAACCAGCCCGAGACGACGCGCGCCGAGCCGATCGCGTCGGCCTCCGGGCCGTCGACCTCGGAGCGCGTACCGCCGCAGTCGACGAGCTGCTCGACCCCCCCGAGCGAGATCCTGCCGTGCACCCGGCAGAGCTCCTGCAGGCCGCTGAGCTCTCGCTCTGATCGGTCATCCTCACGGTCCTCTGCCGGAGCCTCGCCGCGGGGCTCGACGTGCAGCTCGAAGCCATCGCCCGTAAGGCGCCAAGCGCGGTCCTCGACGGTCCACCGTGGCTCCGGCGCTCCCGCTGCCGTGTCCCCGCTTCCGAATACCAATCCGGCGTGACCGCACTGCACCGCGGCGCCCCACAGCCGACCGTCGAGGTCTCCGAACGCGACCGTCCGGAGGGCCAAGGCGCTGCCGGAGCTCATCCGGGCAGGTGACGCGGGTCGACGTCGCGGGCGGTGGAGTCGACGTCGTGGGACGATGTTCCCCCGCCGGAGAAGCGCGTCGCGCGGACGACCAGACGGCTGCGGAAATTGCGCTCGACGAAGCGACGCGCCAGAGCACGGGTCGGCTTGAGCAGCAGACCGGCGCCGAGGACGTCCGTGATGAAGCCCGGGACCAGGAACAGCACCCCTCCGACGAGCGCCAGGGCGCCGTCGATGACCGGACGGCCGGGCGGCCGACCGGCGGCGATCGCCGCTCTGAGCCGCTGCCAGGCGGCGCGTCCCTCTGAGCGGAGCAGCCACGAGCCCACCGGCCAGCTGGCGATCAGCAGCACGATGGTCAGCAGCACGCCGATGGCCTCGGCGACCTTGACGGCCACGAACAGCTCCGCGATCGGCCACAAGACGAGAAGGATCAGGAACAGCATCTGAGGTAAGGCTAGTCCTCCCGTGGCGGCCGCGAGAACCGGCCCGCGCCCGGGAGCTACTGCAGACCCAACGCGGCGCGCGCTAGGGCCAGCGCCGCGGGCTCCGGCTCGTCGCCGGGATCCATGCCAAGGCGCGCCCGTGCGCCGCGCTCCCAGTTGTAGAAACCCACGTCGACCGCCTCGAGCGGTAGCCCGCAGGCCTGGGCCAGCTCCGCCGCACGGCGTTCCAGCAGGAGCGTGTCGCCGATCCCGAGGATGCGCTTGGCGGCCAGGGTGACGATGTCGGAGCCGCCGAATCCGAGCGCGCCGGCCCGCAGCTCGTAGACGCCCAGGCGTCCCAGCGTCGCCAGCAGGTCGAAGCGCGGACCGCGGTCGAGACCCGGGAGCGTCAGGCGCTCGAACACGCGCGCGAAGCGCCGCTCGGGCGTCCAGGCGGCTTCGCCGGTGAACGCCGCCGCCTGTGAGCCCGCGCGCTGTGCCCAGGCGCGGTAGGCCTCGATCGTGCGGGTGCCCCGCTCGGGCACGTACGCGGTGCGAGGCCCAGTGGCCACGTCGTCGAGCTCCGGCAGCCGGCCCGAGCTCCACGAGGTGCGAGCCTGAGCGATCCCGTCAAACGGCGCCTCGCCGTCCAGCGGACCCAGATAGGCGATCTCGAAGGCCAGCCACGTCCGTTCCTCCAGGTCCTGGGCGGAATCGGCGACCTCGGCATACAAGCCGGGGGGATCGTGTGAAAGGCGTTCCAGCCGCGCCGCCGCGAACGCCATCTCGGTAGCGAGGCGATCGGCGTCGGCCTCCGAGCGAAGTCCGGGGACCAGCCCGGAGCGGTAGCCGTCCCCGGCCTCGCGGGCGAGGCGGCGAACGGTCAGTCCGGACGAGCTGCGAGAGGCTGGGCCCGAGCGGCTGCGCGATCCCGACCGCGCGGGGCCGCCGGACACCGAAGCGCGACCCGAGCGTTCAGCCGCGGCCGATTGACCGCCGGGCGTGACCACCGGGCGCAGCGCTACATCCTGCTCGCGAGCGCAGATCGGACAGTTCTGGATCAGGTGGTTGTGGCGGCAGAAGCTGGGCAAAGGTACACCGAACTATAGGCACGGCCGCCGGCGAATCAGGGCGGGGGAACAACCGGCTGGTTGGGCTCGTAGGCGGGGGCAGCGCTCTCGCGCCGGCGATGCTCGCGCCCCCGCGCCATGACCTCGCGGAAGCTGCGCAGGCGGAAGATCAGCAGCAGGGCGGCGAAGCCGAGAGCCGAGCTGAGCACCGCCGTGGCGATCTGCTGGCCGACCGAGAAGGCGGCGACGTCGGAGCTGGAGGCGAAGATCGTCAACAGCAGCGCCTGCTGGACGCCCGCGCCGCCGGGCGTGAACGGGAACACCGAGGCGACCACCTGCACGGCCAGTACCAGCAGGGCGTTGCGGACGGAGCCGCCGATGTGAAAGGCGTCCAGCAGCGCCCAGTAGGCGAAGAAGCGGGCCACCCAGCTGGCGAGCTGCCAGGCTGCCATCTCGCGGCGGTAGCGGCGATGGTCGCCGAGGATCGTCAACCCGAGACGGATCCGCTGCCAGAACGCGCGGACGCGAGCCGAGAGCAGCGCGAAGCCGACCAGGAAGAGGATCCCCAACACCGTCAAGAAGAACAGCGTGAAGCGCATGTTCGAGGCGAAGAAGCTGATGTCGAAGGCCGGCAGCTTGGAGAAGTCGGGCGGCTTGGGGAACACGCCCTGCGTGAACGCGAACCCCATGATCAGCAGGCCGATGAACCAGTCGAACAGCACGCCCGTGGAGAGGGCCGTGGCGATCGTCGGGTAGCTCGAATCCACGATCGCCAGCCGGGTGAGGAACAGTTGCGCGATGTTGCCACCGCCGAGCGGGAACACGTTGTTGACGGCGTAGCCGACCATGTAACCGCCCCACACGTCGCGCCAGCGGACGCGAGCCTCCGGGTAGGCAGCGCGAATCGCGTTGAACAGCGCTCGCGAGCGCAGCAGCAGGTAGAGGGCGTACAGCGCCAGCCCGATCAGCAGCGACGGCCAGCTGAGGCTCGCCAGCTGGGAGAAGAACGTGCCCGCCGAGGACAGCAGGCTGTTGATCGTGTCGATGATCGAGCTGCCGTGATGACCGGCGCTGGCCGCGATCACTGAAGCGGAGACTGGCACCGACACAAGGTCGCACAGTGGCGGGATGGGCTCGCCCGGTCCGGCCCTCCGGACGCCCGGCCATTAAAAGGACCGGGGGACCCAGATCCATCTGGGTCCCCCGGAGAGCCAGGGAAGTGGGGGCGCAGTTCCCTGACCGACAGGAACGAGTTTCCCCGTCCCAAGCTGAAGTCAAACCTCGAGCCCCAAAATTTTTAAGCGCGCGGCCGAATTCGGCCCACCGCGTGTCCGAGACCGTAGCACCTCGGCGGCGCGCCAAGCAAGAATTTACTCAGGACTGCCGGGTCGCTGGGCCGGTGAAGAACTGGTCCCCCGGCCGGACCGAACCCGCCGCCTCGGCCTCGTGGCGTAGCGTGCGGTCGGACTCCCCGCTCCAGGCGCCGACGGCCAGACGCTCGCGGTCGGCGTCCATTGGGCTGCCGCCGAGATCCGCGTTGACGATCCGAGCGCACTTGCGTCCCTCGGCAATCGCGGTCACGACCAGCGACTGTCCGACGCGCGCGTCGCCGCATGCGTATACCCGCCCGACCGACGTGCGGTAGGTCTGCTCGGTGCGGATGTTGCCGCGGTGGTCGACTGCCAGGCCCAGGTCGGACACGAGGCCCTCGTGCTCGGGGTGCTGGAAGCCGATCGCGATCAGCGCCAGGTCGGCCTCGAGCACGAACTCCGAGCCGGGCACCGGGGTCAGATCGCGCGACGAGGTGCCGGTCACCTGACGGGCGTAGACGTGGCTGACATTGCCCTCCTTGCCGCCGAAGCCGGTCACCTCGGTGCCCCAGCGGCGCTTGCCGCCCTCGTCCAGGGCATAGGTGCTGGCGGTGCGCTTGGGCGGCAGCGGCCAGGGCGTGCGTGGGTCCTCGCCGTCGGGCAGCTGGGCGTAGACGTCGAGCAGCACAACGCCCGACGCCCGCTCGCGATGCGAATTGGATATGCAGTCCATCCCGGTGTCGCCGCCGCCGATCACGATCACCTTCTTGCCCCGGGCGCTGATCTCGGTACCCGGGGAGGGCTCACGCGTGGGTTGGATCGGCGGGTCCTGATTCGCGGCCACCCAGCGGTTGCGCTGGTACAGGTAGTCCATCGCCAGGTGGATCCCTCCGAGATCGCGTCCGGGCACGTCCAGATCACGTGAGACCCGGCAGCCGATCGAGATCACGATCGCGTCGAAACGCTCCTGCAGCTCCTCGCCGGCCACGTCGCGCCCGACGTCGGTGTCGTATTGAAACTCGATGCCCTCCTGCTTGAGGAGCTCCACCCGCCGGTCGATGATCCATTTCTCCAGCTTCGCGTCGGGCACGCCGAAACGCAGCAGGCCACCCGGAGCCTCATCGCGCTCGAACACCGTGACCGCGTGGCCGCAGCGGTTCAACTCGGCGGCGACGGCCAGCCCCGCCGGTCCGGCGCCCACCACCGCGACAGTGCGTCCCGAGCGGCGGTCGGGCGCCTCGGGCTCGATCCAGCCCTCGTCGAACGCCCGCTGGACGATCGCCAGCTCGATCTGCTCGATCGTCACCGGGTCGTCGTTGATCTTCAGCACACACGCCGATTCGCACGGCGCCGGGCAGATCAGGCCGGTGAACTCGGGGAAGTTGTTGGTGGCGTGCAGCTGGTCGATCGCCTCGCGCCACTTGTCGCGGTAGACGAGATCATTCCATTCCGGGATCAGGTTGCCCAGCGGACAGCCCTCGTGACAGAACGGCACGCCGCAGTCCATGCACCGGGCCCCCTGGCGGCGCAGCTCCGCCTCGGGCTGGAGCGAGAAGTACTGGTCGTAGTCCGCGACACGGCGTCGCGGATCTCGCTTGTCGAAGCCGACGCGATGAATCTTGAGGAATGCGCCGAGCTCACCCACGGGACGGAGAAGGTTACTGGCAGGCCGCGGAGCCTCGACCTACGCGGTCACGGCAGCTTGGGAGTCCTCGGCCTGGGCGCGCTCCTCGAGCACGCGCTTGTAATCACGCGGCATCACCTTGACGAAGCGGGCCCGCTCGCGCTCCCAGGAGGCCAGCACGTTGCGGGCCACCAGTGAGCCGGTGCGCTGCGCGTGCTCGGAGATCAGCGCCCTGACCTCCGTCTCGTCGCCCTCACCGAGCTCGTCGAGGTCGACAAGTTCCAGATTGCAGCGAGCCTTGAACCCCCGGTCACGGTCGTAGACGTAGGCGATCCCACCGCTCATCCCGGCGGCGAAGTTGCGCCCGGTGCGTCCCAGCACGACCACCCGGCCGCCCGTCATGTACTCGCAGCCGTGGTCGCCGACGCCCTCCACCACGGCGTGAGCGCCGGAGTTGCGCACGGCGAAGCGCTCGCCGGCCAGGCCGCGGAAGAACGCGCGGCCGGAGGTCGCTCCGTACAGGACGGTGTTGCCGACGATCATGTTCTCCTCGGCGCGGAACAGGGCAGCCTCGGGAGGCCTGACCGAGACGATCCCGCCCGACAGCCCCTTACCGGTGTAGTCGTTGGTCTCGCCGCGCAGCGAGAACGTCACGCCGGGCGCCAGCCAGGCGGCGAAGCTCTGGCCGGCCGAGCCGCTGAACGAGATCTCGATCGTGCCCTCGGGCAGGCCGCGGGCGCCGCGGCGGCGCGCAATCTCCCCGGACAGGATGCCGCCGACGGCACGATTGACGTTGCGCACCGGTACCGGGCCCTGGCGGACAGACTCCCTGTCCTGGATCGCCGGCTCGCACATCGTGACCAGCTCCCAGTCCAGCGCGTCGTCGAGCACCGGCACCTGAGCGCGGGTGTGGCGGCGCGGAATCTCCGGCGGAAGGTCCAGCGACCCCAGCACCATCGAGAGGTCGATCCCGCGGGACTTCCAGTGATCGATCGCCTCGTCGGTCTCCAGCAGGTCGCTGCGCCCGATCAGATCCTCGAAGCGGCGCACGCCCAGCGACGCCATGATCGTGCGGACCTCCTCGGCGATGAACATCAGGTAGGCGGTCACGTGCTCCGGGGTGCCGGCGAACCGCGACCGCAGCTCCGGATCCTGGGTGGCGATCCCCACCGGGCAGGTGTTCAAATGGCAGACGCGCATCATGATGCAGCCCATCGCGATCAGCGGCGCGGTCGAGAAGCCGAACTCGTCGGCGCCCAGCAGCGCCCCGATGACCACGTCGCGACCGGTCTTGAGCTGGCCGTCGACCTCGACCCTGATCCGGCTGCGCAGATCATTGAGCAGCAGCGTCTGCTGGGTCTCGGCCAGCCCAATCTCCCAGGGGATGCCGGCACCCTGCACCGACGACTGCGGCGAGGCGCCGGTGCCGCCGTCGTGCCCGGAGATCGTCACGTGGTCGGCGTTGGCCTTGGCGACGCCGGAGGCGACGGTGCCGACCCCCACCTCCGCGACCAGCTTGACCGACACCGACGCCGACGGGTTGGCGCAGCGCAGGTCGTAGATCAGCTGCTTGAGGTCCTCGATCGAGTAGATGTCGTGGTGCGGCGGCGGGCTGATCAGCCCCACCCCGGACGTCGAGTAGCGGATCTTGGCGATGTAGTCGTCGACCTTGTGGCCGGGGAGCTGACCGCCCTCGCCCGGCTTGGCGCCCTGGGCCATCTTGATCTGCAGCTGGTCGGCGTTGACCAGGTAGTCGATCGTCACCCCGAAGCGGCCCGAGGCGACCTGCTTGATCGCCGAGCGGCGCCGGTCCCCGTTCTCATCGGGCGTGAAGCGCGACGGGTCCTCCCCGCCCTCACCGGTGTTGGACTTCCCGCCGAGGCGGTTCATCGCGATCGCCAGTGTCTCGTGGGCCTCGCGTGAGAGCGAGCCGAGTGACATCGCGCCGGTGCTGAAGCGCTTGACGATCTCGGTCGCCGGCTCCACCTCGTGCAGCGGCACCGGCCGGTCGGCTTCGACGAAGCTCATCAGCCCGCGCAGCGCCGCGCCGCGGGTCGCCTCGTCGTTGGCCTGGCGCGCGAACTCGTCGTAGGTCTCCTGCGGATCGCGGGCCACGGCGCCATTGCCGTTGGTGTTGCCCTCGCGGTCACGGTGCCCGCCCCCGTTGACCGGCTCCAGGCTCTTGCCGGAGGAGGCGCGGACCGCGTGCTGGAGGCTGGAGATCGTGTCCGGGTTCCAGATGTGGCGCTCGCCGTCGCGGCGCCACTGCAGCACGCCGCCGACCGGCAGCACGTCGCGTCCGGTGGCCGGGTAGGCGCGGAAGTGACGCCCCAGGGCCTCGGCGGCCAGGATCTCGAGCCCGATGCCGCCGATCCGCGACGCCGTGCCCGTGAAATGACGGTCGATCACCTCGGGCTCCAGGCCGACGGCCTCGAAGATCTGCGCGCCGCAGTAGGACTGGATCGTCGAGATGCCCATCTTGGCGATCGTCTTGAGCAGGCCCTTGCCGATCCCCTGGACGATCCGCTGCTCGGCCTCGTCTATCTCCAGGTCATCGGGCAGCAGCGAGCGCTCCGCCAGCTCGTCCAGGGACTCGAACATCAGGTACGGGTTGATCGCCGAGGCGCCGTAGCCGATCAGCGTGGCCATGTGGTGGATGTCGCGCGGCTCGCCGGACTCGATCACCAGCCCCGTGCGCAGGCGCGTGCCGGCCCTCACGAGATGGTGGTGGGTGGCGGCGACGGCCAGCAGCGAGGGCATCGCCACCCGCTCGGGGCCGACGTTGCGGTCCGACAGGATCAGGATGTTGGCCCCGTGGTCGACCTGGCTCTCGGCCTCCAGACAGAGCGCCTCCAGGCGCTTCTCCATCCCGTCCTGGCCCTCCTCGATCGCCCAGGTGATGTCCAGCGTGGCCGCGTCGAAGATCTCGTGGGAGACCTGGCGCAGCTTCTCCAGCTGGGCGTTACGCAGGATCGGCTGCGCGATCACCAGCTGGTGGGCCTGCTCGGGCGACTCGGCCAGCAGGTTGACCTCGGCGCCGACGCCCGTTTGCAGGCTCATCACCACGTTCTCGCGGATCGGGTCCACGGGCGGGTTGGTCACCTGGGCGAACAGCTGCTTGAAGTAGGCGAACAGCGGCGGCTGGCGGTCCGACATCACCGCCAGCGCGGAGTCGTTGCCCATGCTGGCCACCGGCTCCTCGCCCTTGGAGGCCATCGGCGCGATGATCAGCCGCAGGTCCTCCTGGGAGTATCCGAACGCCAGCTGCCGGGAGCGCAGGGGCTCCACCCTGGGCACCAGTGGCTCGCGCTCGGGGAGGTCGTCGATGTGCACCACCGAGCGCTCGTACCACTCGCCGTAGGGCTTGCGGCGAGCGACGCGCCGCTTGACCTCCTCGTCCTCCACGATCCGCCCGTCCTCCAGGTCCAGCAGGAAGATCTTGCCGGGGGCCAGCCGGCCCTTACGCGACACGTGCTCGGGGGCGACGGTCATCACACCCGTCTCGGAGGCGAGGACCACGTAGCCCTCGGTGTCCTGGATCCAGCGCCCGGGGCGCAGCCCGTTGCGATCCAGCACCGCTCCCGCCCAGCGCCCATCGGTGAAGGCGATCGCGGCCGGGCCGTCCCAGGGCTCCATCAGGCAGGAGTGGAAGTCGTAGAAGCCCTTCACGTCGGGGTCGAGGTCCTTGCGCGTGCGATACGCCTCGGGGATCATCATCATCATCGCGTGCGGGATCGTGCGCCCGCTGAGCACCAGCAGTTCCAGCACGTTGTCGAACGTGGCCGAGTCCGAACCACCGCTGCGCACGATCGGCAGCACCTTCTGCAGGTCGTCGCCGAACAGCTCGGAGGACAGCTGCGACTCGCGGGCCCGCATCCAGTTGACGTTGCCCCGCAGGGTGTTGACCTCGCCGTTGTGGGCGATCATCCGGTACGGATGGGCCAGCTCCCAGCTGGGGAACGTGTTCGTGGAGAAGCGCGAGTGCACCAGCGCCAGGCGGGAGGCCAGACGGGGGTCGCGCAGGTCCGGGAAGTAGCGCGGCAGCTGGGGTGCGGTGAGCATTCCCTTGTAGACGATCGTGCGGCTGGAGAAGCTGGGGACGGCCAGCTCGGGGCCGCTCTCGAGCTCGATGATCCGGCGGATCAGGTACAGCTTGCGCTCGAACGCCCCCGGGTCCTCGATCTCGTCGGAGGCCTCGATGATCAGCTGGCGGATGACGGGCGCCGACATGCTGGCGATCTCGCCCACGTAGCGGTCGTCCACGGGCACGTCGCGCCACCAGAGCGCGCGCTGGCCCTCGGCCGCGACCGTCTCCTCGATCAGCTGCTCGAAGGCCAGCCGGCGCTCGGGGTCCCGCGGGAGGTAGCAGACGCCCACGCCGTAGCGCCCGGGCGGGGGCAGTTCGATCCCCGAGACCGCCCCGCGGATGAATGCATCGGGGATCTGCAGGAGGATCCCGGCGCCGTCACCGGTGTTGGGATCGGCCCCTTCGGCGCCGCGATGCTCCATGTTCAGAAGCGCCTCGAGCGCCTTCTCGACCACCGCATGCGTGGCCTCGCCCCACAGCTTGGCCACCAGCGCGATGCCGCAGGCATCGTGTTCGTTTCTGGGGTCGTAGAGTCCAATGGCCCCGGGTGGAGCGATGCGGTCCATATAGCTGTGCCTCAGCTTCGAGGAGGGGGTTGGCAGGCACGGCGTCGCAGCCGCTAAATCCTACCAGTGGATCTTCAGCTCTTGGCCTTCGCGCGTGACCTGCCCTTGGCTGCGGAGCCGCTCTTCGCCGTCGAGCCGCTCTTGGCCGCCGAGCCGCCGCTCTTGGCCCCCGAGCCGCCGCTCTTGGCCGCCGAGCCGTCGCTCTTGGCCGCCGAGTCGGCCTTCGAGGACCCGCCGTTCTTGGCCGGGCTGCGCTTGCGCGGCTTCGCCGGTGGCTTCTTGGGCGCGGGCTCATCCGAGTCGCCGGACCGGATGTCGGCCAGGCTGGCCTCCAGGGCGGCCATCAGATCGGGCGCGGGACCGGACTCCTCGGCCTCGGGCTGCACGGCGATCTCCTCCCCGGCGGCCTTTCGCTCGATCAGGTCCAGGACCCGCTCGCGGTAGTCGTCCTTGAACTTGGTGGGGTCGAAATCGGCCGACAGCGACTCGATCAGCTGCTGGGCCATGGTCAGCTCACGCTTGGAGGCCTCGGCCTCGTCGAGCCCGTCCAGCTCGTCCAGGCGGTCGGGGGAGAGCACCTCGTCGCCGAACAGCATCGTCGACAGGGCCATCGCGTCGCCCGAGGGGCGCAGCGCGCACAGCTGCTGCTTGGAGCGGATCACCACCCGGCCGATCGCCACCTTGCCCGCCTCCCGCATCGCCTCCAACAGCAGCCGGTAGGCCTTCGCGCCGCCCGTCGCCGGGGCCAGGTAGTAGGAGTGGTCGTAGTAGATCGGGTCGATCTCGGCCAGATCCACGAACTCCTCGATGTCGATCGTCTTCGTCGCCTTGGGATCGAGCGCCTCGAGCTCCTCGGGCTCGATCAGCACGTAGCGATCGGGGCTGAGCTCGTAGCCCTTGACGATCTCGTCGAAGGCAACCTCGTCGCCGGTCGACGGATCGACGCGCTTCTGCTTGATGCGCATACCCGTCTTGGACGACAGCTGGTGGAAGCGGACCGTCTTGGGAGACGTCGCGCTGTACATCTTGACGGGCACGTTGACCAGTCCGAAACTGATCGCGCCGCTCCAGATCGCTCGTGGCATGGGATCACTTTGTATACCCCACCGAGGACGGCGGCAAGCCGTGAGACGGGTCTTGCCCGGCTTCATGGCTGTGGCAGACTCGCACGAACGCGACGGAGGAGGTTACGCATGCGGTTGGTCAAATCACCCATGATCCTCGGCCTGGCGGCGCTGGGCCTCGCCGGGGCGGCCCCGGCGGTCGCGGCGCTCACCGCGCCCAAGACGATCAGCGCGAGTCTCATCACCCGCCCGACGGGAACCCTCGCACCGGGCACGAAGATTCGATCGTCCTCCCTCTTCCTGGGGCAGCGGATCTTCGTCGACGCCCGGCACGGCTTCGAGCTGGCCGACGTGGGACAGGCGCAGTATCCGGCAGCGAGCAGCGACGGTGGCCGGACGTGGCGCACCGACGGCCCGGCCCTGCACGTCGACGCCGCCCAGGCGCCGCTCGGAGTCGCCGACATCGGCGCCCTGAGCAGGCAGCTGATCTACGCCTACGGCGGGGGCCAATCGATCGACGTGACGAGCGATGGCGGGCGGACCTGGCGGCGGGCGCTGTTCGACGGCCTCGTCATGTCGGTCGTCGCGAACTCGTCAGGGCACCTCGTCGCGTTCCTGGACGCCGCGGGCGCCAACAGCAGCAAGGGCCCGACCTGGCAGTACTTCTCCCAGGACGGGGGACGAAGCTGGCACTACACGACGTTCGTCGGCGGCCTGTGAGCAGCTGAGGCTTTTCCAGCGGCTCGTCGGCCGCTGGATCTCACGTCGGCGCGGGCTGCGACGTTTCATCACCAGTGTCATTGCCTCCGTTCCAAGCGCTGCTGGATGCCCACAGCACTGATGTCCATCGCTTCCTGGTCGCGTCGGTGGGCGCCGTGGACGCCGACGACTGCTACCAGGAGACGTGGTTGTCGGCATTGCGCGCCTATCCGCGGCTGCGTGACGCCTCCAACCTACGCAGCTGGCTGCTGACGATCGCCCATCGCAAGGCCATCGACCACGCGCGGGCGCGGGCGCGGCGGCCAGTCCCGGCGGCGGCCGCGACGACCGGCGAGCTGTCTCCGGGCTCGACGACGCTCGATCCGCTGGCCGGCACCGGCGGTGGCGACCTGTGGGAGCAGGTGGCGGCGCTGCCCGACAAGCAGCGCACCGCCGTGGCGCTGCGGTTCATCGCCGACTCCTCCTACGCCGAGATCGCCACCGTGATGGACACCAGCGAGGAGGCGGCACGGCGCAACGTGCACGAAGCCCTGAAGCGACTGCGAAAGGACCAACCCTCCCATGACCGAGATCGATGACCTGGAGCGCCGATTGCGCTCCGACCTGCCTGACGCATCCGACCCGCCTGATCTCGCGTCGGCGGCGGCCAGCGCCGGTCTGCTGGACGTGGCCTACGCCACGCTGGACTCGCCCGTCGGCGCCCTGCTGCTCGCCGCTACGCCGGCCGGGCTGGTGCGGATCGCCTACCTCGATGACGAGCTGGAGCCGGAGGACGCCGTGCTGGCCGAGGTGGCCCGTCGCATCTCTCCGCGCATTCTGGCGGCTCCCCGCCGGCTGGACACGCCGCGCCGCGAGCTCGACGAGTACTTCGAGGGCCGACGCGATCATTTCGACCTGCCGCTGGACTGGCGGCTGATGACGGCGTTTGGCCGTCGCGTGCTTCAGGCGACGGTGGCGATCCCCTACGGCTCGGTCTCCACCTACGGCGAGGTGGCGGCGCTGGCCGGCAGTCCGCGCGGCTCGCGGGCGGCCGGCAACTCGCTGGGGGCCAACCCATTGCCGATCGTCCTGCCCTGCCACCGCGTGGTGCACTCCAGCGGCGGCCTCGGCGGCTACACGGGCGGGGTGGCGCGCAAGCGCGCGCTGCTGGCGATCGAGAGCGGCCGGTCATAAATCCGGTCCGCTGTGTGCGACTTGTCACGGCGCGCCGGCACCCCGGCGTGCAGGACGTACGATCTGCGTGGCCCTACCGACCGAGGAGAAGACCATGACGAGCGACGCCCTGCCACCGGGACCACGGGTGCCGCCATGGATGCAGCTGCTGGCCACGTGGACGCGACCCACGGCCACGCTGGAGGGGCTTCGGACGTACGGCAAGCGGGTGACCGTGCGGCTGCCGTTCCAGCCGCCGTTCGTGATGCTGTCGGACCCGGCCGACGTCAAGGAGCTGTTCGCCGCCCCGGCGGAGGTCCTGCATCCCGGCGAAGGTGCCTGGGTGCTGGAGCCGATCATCGGGCGCAACTCGGTGATCCTGCTCGACGAGCGCGAGCACCTGGCCCAGCGGCGTCTGCTGCTGCCCGCCTTCCACGGCGAGCGGATGCAGCGGCTGGTGGGCGTGATGACCGAGCTGACCGAGCGCGAGGTGGAGAGCTGGCCGGTGGGCGAGCCGCTGGCGCTTCACCCGCGGCTGCAGCACCTGACGCTGGAGATCATCCTGCAGGCGGTATTCGGCCTCCAGCGCGGAGCCCGGCTGGACGGCCTGCGCGACGCCCTGACCGAGGTCCTGACCTTCAGCGAGAGCCCGCTATCGGTGCTGCCGGCGATGCAGCGTGCCCTTCGCTGGATGCCGACCATGAGGCGCTTCCGGGCCGCGATGGCCAGAACCGACGAGCTGATCTTCGCGGTGATCGAGGAGCGGCGCGGGAGCGGCGGCGACGCCGCGGAGCGCGACGACGTGCTGGCGATGCTGCTGACCGCTCGCCACGAGGACGACTCGCCGATGTCGCGCCAGGAGCTGCGCGACGAGCTGATGACCGCGCTGGTCGCCGGCCATGAGACGACCGCCTCGCAGCTGGCCTGGGCGCTCGAGCGCCTGGCCCGCGAGCCGGCGGTGGTCGCCCGCCTGATCGCGGAGTCAGAGCGCGGCGAGGACGAATATCTCGACGCGACCATCACCGAGATCCTGCGGCTGCGGCCGGTGCTGCCCAACGCCGAGCCGCGACTGGTCAAGCAGGCGGTGCGGATCGGCGGCTTCGAGTACCCGCCGGGAGTGGTCCTGCTGGCCAGCGCCTATCTGATCCATCACGACCCGGAGATCTACGAGGAGCCCTACGCGTTCCGGCCCGAGCGCTTCCTGAACAGTGCACCGGGCAGCTACACCTGGATCCCGTTCGGCGGCGGCCGCCGGCGCTGCCTGGGAGCGAGCTTCGCCCTGCAGGAGATGAAGATCGTGCTGCGCACCGTTCTGGAGCGCTTCCATCTGACCGCCACGGGCGCGGCAGCCGAGGTCACGCGCCGGCGCGGGATCACGTTCAGCCCCCGAGGCGGGGCCACGGTCGTGCTGGCAAGGCGCACGCCCGCTCGCGCGCCGGCGGCGGCGCTTGGGGTGCCGATCCCGGGGTGACCACCGTGCGGACCGGGTAGCAGGGCTGCCAATGGACCTCAAGCGCCCGATGCACCGGTTCGACGCCTACCAGCAGTCTCATCGGTCGCTGGCGCTGCCGATGGCCGTCGTCAAGAAGTCCGGCGACGACCAGGGCGGCAATCTGGCGGCGCTGATCGCCTGGTTCGGGTTCTTCTCGCTGTTCCCGCTGCTGCTGGTGTTCGCCACGATCCTCGGGTACGTGCTGGCCGGCGATCCGAGTACCCGCCAGTCGGTCGAGCACTCGGTGACGAGCCAGTTCCCGGCGATCGGCAGCTCGCTGCCACTCAAATCGATCTCGGGCTCGGTGGCGGCGCTGGTGATCGGCGTCCTCGCCGCCCTTTACGCCGGCCTGGGAGTCACCAACGCCGCCCAGACGGCGCTGGACACGGTGTGGGCAGTCCCGTTCAAGAACCGTCCGAACTTCGTCAAATCCCGCCTGCGGGGGCTGGGTCTGCTGGGATTGCTGGGCATCCTGTTCATCGTGTCCACGATCGCCTCGGGGGCGGTCAGCGCCGGCTTCGGCGGGGCGCTGGCCAAGGTCGCCGGCTACCTCGTGTCGCTGGTCGTCAACTTCGGCCTGTTCTTCGCCGCATATCGCCTGATGACCGGCCCCCACATCCCCAGCGCCGACCTCAAGTGGGGCTCGATCGTGGCCGCGGTGCTGTGGACGATTCTGCAATCGGTCGGCGGGCTGTACCTCAAACATGCCTCGGGCGGCAGCTACGGCGTGTTCGCGGTGGTGATCCCCTTGCTGATCTGGCTTCGCCTGGGCGCCCAGGTCTTCCTCTACTGCGCCGAGATCAACGTCGTGGTCAGCCGGCGACTGTGGCCACGCAGCTTCTTCGGTCCGCCGGAGGCGCCCGCCGACAAGCGCACGCTGCGGGCACTGGCCAAGGTGGAGGAGCGCTCGGAGGAGCAGCGGGTCGACGTCGAGTTCAAGACGCCACCGTCCTAGAACAGCGTGTCGGCGGCCTCGCGCCGGGTCTGCGACAGCGGCCATGAGCACAGCCCACCCTCGGCAGGGCACCCCGCGCACACCGGGCGACACGGCTCGGGGGTCACCTCGAAGCGCCGCTCCAGCACGCCCGCGCTGAGCGCGAGCAACTGAGCCTCCAGCTCGTCGGTCTGCGCGCTGGAGAAGCTCGCGATCACGGGCTCCTCAGGACGCTCGAGGAAGCAGTGGGCGATCTCCACCTCGGCGGCGCCGCCGCGCAGGGCCGCCAGCGCGTAGACGAGGCGCTGGGTGGCGTAGGCATCGGCCACGACGACGGCCGGCTCGGCGTCCCCGAGCCGGTCTGACTTGTAGTCGACGATCAGCGCCCGGGGCCGGTGCGGACCGGATTCGCGCGCCAGCACGTCCAGCGCCCCGACCACCAGCGCGCGCCCGGCCAGCGAGAACGCGAAGCGCTCCTCGCGCCGGGTCTCGGTGGCCCGGCCCAGGCGCGCACACAGCTCGGTGGCGGCGAAGCGGCGCACCAGCGCGATCAGCTCGTCGCACTCCTCGGGCCCCGGCGGCGGCGACAGGCCCGCTCGTGCCGCGGCCGACACGATCGCGTCCCCCGGCGGCACCACCGGCCGGCGAAAGTCCAGGCGCTCGAGCAGCGCATGGGCCAGGACCCCGCGGTCGGCCGCGCTGCGGACCCCCGGCCGGCGCTCGACCCCGCCGCGCGCCTCGGGTCCCGAGGGGAGGTCGAGCACACGCTCGGCGTAGAAGCGATAGCCGCAGCGGGCGTACTCGCCCAGCGACGAGTAGCTGAGGGTGGCCACCGGCGACGCCGGCGGCGGGGCCGGGGATGGCGGGCCGGTCTGCGGCTCGTCGCTCGATGACGGCGCGGCGGGAGGCGCGGGCGGGAGGCGCGGCGGGAGGCGCGGCCGGGCTCGCGGCCGGCTCGGTCTCGACGACGTCCTCGGGGCGCTCGACACGGACGGCGATACGGGTGCCCTCGGCCTCGACCTCCCCTCCCCCTTGGGCCACGACCGAGGGAAGCTCGGGCACGAACGCCGGCGCGATCCACGAGATCGGCCCGGCGGTCCGCCCGGTGCCGGCCTGCCAGACCTCGAACCTGGCGGCGCCGCTGAGGACCAACCGCTCCCGCGCGCGGGTCATGGCGACGTAGAACAGCCGCCGCTCCTCGCGCTCCTCGGCCTGGCGGCTCTCGCTGCCGAGCGCGGCGTACTCGAGGGCGTTCTCGCGCCCGCCCCCGCCCGGCCGGGCGAGACGCAGCCCCAGCCGGTCCCCGGAGACCCGCAGGATCTCGGAGCTGTAGCCCGGCGAGCGCCCCAGGTCGGCGACGCAGACGATCTCGAACTCGAGCCCCTTGGCGCGGTGGATGGTCATCAGGCGGATCGCGTCCAGGCCCTCGCCCTCGACCGGCGCCTCGCCCTCCCGCGTCTCCGGCGAGCGGCCGGCCTGCCGGTCGGCCAGCAACGCGAGGAAGCCGCGCAGGTCGGGGCCGTGGGCGTCCTCGTGCTCGCGTCCCAGGCGCATCAGCTTGCGCACGTTGGCCAGCCGGCGGGTGCCGCCGGGCATGGCCAGCATCGCCAGGTCATAGCCGGACGCGGCCAGCGCGGCGTCGAGCAGCTCCTCGATGCCCGCACGGGCCGACCGCGCGCGCTGCTCGGAGAACCACTCGGCGAACCGGGTCAGGGCGACTCGGTCGTCGCTCCCCAGCCCGTTCAGAGCCTGGGGCGGGTGGGGGCCGGATTCCCGGATCACCCACCACAGGTCACGCTCGGAGGCACGGGCGGCCGCCCCGAGCACGACGAGCGCGTCCAGCGAGGCGCCGACCAGCGGGGAGGCCAGCACGCCGTAGAGCGCCTCCTCGTCGCGCGGGTTGGCCAGCGCCCGCAGATAGGCGACGAGATCGACGACCTGGGGGTGGGACCAGTAGCCCCGGCCGCCGATCACGTAGGTGGCCAGGCCCCGGGACTCGAGCGCCCGCTCGTAGGCGCGCATGTCGGTGGTGGCCCGCATCAGCACGACGATCTCCCCCGGCGCCGCGCCCTGGGCAACGAGCTCGGACACCCGGCGGGCGAGCGCCCGTGCCTCGGCCAGCCGCCACGGAGCCGCCATCCCCTCCAGCTCCCACTCGGCGCCCTTGTCGACGACCACCATCTCGACGAGCGCCTCGTCCGCGGGCGCGTCCTCGGGGATCGGGCGGCCGGGGCGCAGCGCCATGAAGCTGTCGCCCAGCTCGGCCGCGAACGCCCGGTTGAGCGCCGCCAGGATCTCCGGACGCGAGCGGAAGTTCGTCTGCAGCGTCTCGCGCGCACCCGCCGCGGCCAGCCGCTCGCCCCGGGCGCGGAACAGATCGACGTCGGCGTGGCGAAAGCCGTAGATCGACTGCTGCGCGTCGCCGACCGTGAACAGGTTGTCGCGGGCGATCGACTCGATCAGCGCCAGCTGCACGGCGTTGGTGTCCTGTAGCTCGTCGACCATGATCGAGGCAAACCGCGTCGCGTAGCGCTCCTGCAGCTCGTGGTCGGAGATCAGCAGGCGGTGGGTCTGAAGCTCCAGGTCCTCGAAGTCCAGGCCCGAGACCTCCCGCTTGCGTCGCTCGTAGTGCTCGCCGAAGCCGGCGAGCAGACGGTCGAGCAGGTCGCGCACCGGTCCGGCCTCCCGAGCGGCGCAGGCCGCGCGAAAGGCGTCGAGCGCCTCGGTGTAGGCCGCGCACGCGTCGGTGCAGAGCGCGGCGCCGTTGCGCGGCAGCTTCAGCGGCCACAGCGACGCCGGCCACACGGTGGACGGATCGGCTTCGGTCAGCTCCAGGCAGCGCTGCACGCGGTCCAGCGCCTGCAGGACCCGCGCCCCGGGCTCGGCGATCGCCCCCAGCTCGGCGGCGACGGCCGCGGCCGCGGCCCGCAGCGCCGCGACCCCATCGTCGCCGGGCGGCGGACACGGCGGCAGGCGCGGGTGTATCGCGCCGGCCGAGCGCAGCTGGCCGTACACCGAGAGGATCGTGGAGCGCAGGGTCGACTGCCCGTGGGCGGCGATCAGGTCGACCGGGGTGGGCGGGACCGTCTCCGCGCGGGCCAGATCCTCCAGCGCGTCGTCGAAGGCCCGGGCGGCGAGGGGGTCAGAGCGGTAACGGTCGAGCACCGTGAACTGCGGGTCCAGGCCGGCGGACAGCGCGTGGGCGCGCAGCACCCGCGCACAGAAGCCGTGGATCGTCGAGATGAAGGCCCCCTCGGTCTGGCGCGCCGCCTCGTCGGCCCCGAGCTCGCGCAGACGGAGCCGGATCCGGTCGCGCAGCTCGGCGGCCGCCTTCTCGGTGAAGGTGATCGTCAGGATCGCCGAGACGTCGACGCCGTCGACGAGCACCGCGCGGACGAAGCGCTCCACCAGCACCGACGTCTTGCCGCTGCCGGCGCCGGCGTCGAGCAGCAGGTCGCCCTGGCGGCGCTCGATCGCCCGCCACTGCTCGGCGGTCCATTGACGCCCACCCTCGAGCGGAGCCTCGGATTCCAGCATCGGGGCCACGCTCATTGGCTGCGGCAGATGCTCGGATAGGCACAGCCACCCCGCGAGCAGGTGGAGGGACACGGGGTCAGCTCGCCTGCGCGCAACCGCAGGGCCAGGCCAACCGCCCGCTCGGCCGCGTCGGCCAGCTCGGCGTCGACCTCCTCGGACGAGCGCGCGTCGCGATCGTGCACGCCCGGACCCAGCGGCGTATCGGCCACGAACACCCCCCGGGCGCGCAGGTCGTCGCCGCGCAGCGGCTGGTAGACGCCGGCCACGGCGTCGAGCCCCATCAGCCGGCGCACGACCAGCATGTACAGGGCGACCTGCAGCTGGCGCTCCTCGCGCCACCGAGCCGCCGGCCAGCCCGGCCGCGCGTTGCCGCTCTTGTAGTCGCGGACGAACGCGTGACCGTGATCGTCGACGTCGACGCGGTCGATCACGCCGCGCACCCGGACCTCGTCATCGCCCTCGCCGAGGACGAGCGGCGGCAGCGAGCCCTCGTCGTCGAAGCCGAAGCGCAGCTCGAGACCGAACGGACGCCAGGCCCGTCCGGTCGCCGCCTCGTGCTCCAGGTAGCGGCGCAGGTCGGCTTCGATCGCCCGCAGCGCTCCGGCGCGGACGACGTCGGGCTCGCCGACGGCCAGCCGCTCCGCATCGCCCCGCGCCAGCTCGGCGATCAGACGATCGAGGATCACGCGGGCGGCGCCGAGGCTGGCCGGGGTCACCGAGCCGCCGAGCTCGGACAGCAACCGCTCGAGCACGTCGTGCATGAGGCTGCCCCGGGTGATCGGGTCGGGGTCGGGGGCCATCGGCTGGGGCTCCAGCTGGCGCTCGATCAGCCATTTCACCGGACAGTTGGCGTACGCCTCGAGCGCCCCCGGCGACAGGATGCGGCTGTGGCGCATCCGCTCCAGGGCCGCCGGCCCGAGCGTCCGGCGCGCGTCGGGCTCGTCTCCGCTCAGCGGCGCCTGCAAGGCGGCCAGCGCGCGGTCGCGCTCGCGCGCGGTGGGGGCGTCCTCCGGATCCCAGACGACGTCGGCCAGCAGCCGCCGGCGGCGGCGCGCGCGCCAGCCATCGTCGAGCAGGTCGGCGACGTCGGAGATGAACGGCGAGGCGAGCGCCAGGTTGCCCTCCTCGTCGGAGCTGCGGTAGGCGAGAAACAGCCGCTCGGTGGCCCGCGAGACGGCCGCGTAGAACAGGTAGCGCTCGCCCGCCAGGGCGTCCTCGCGCGGGCGCAGCGCGCAGCCCCGAGGCCGCCGCCAGCTCGAAGCGGCGCTCGTCGGAGAAGAACGGGTCGCCGCGTCCCGCCCGCGGGAACTCGCCCTCCTGCAGGCCACAGACGAACACGGCGCGAAAGCGCCGCGCGCGGATCTCGGCCGGCTCGGCGAGCAGCACCCCCTCGGGAGCACCCGCGCCCGCGCCCGGCCCGGTGGTGACCGGCAGGGCCGCCAGCAGCTCGATCAGCTCGGCGGCCGGCGGGCGCAGCCGCAGCTCGGCCAGCTCCTCCAGGGCACGATGAAGCGCCGCGAGCGCCTGGGCGTCGAGCGCCTGCTCGGGATCGAGCTGGGGGGCGCTGTGGCGGTAGGGGGCCGCCAGCAGCCGCCGCGCCAGGCGGCACAGCGCCGGGCCGGGATCGCCGCCGTCGGCGCCCGCGGCGGCGATCTCCTTCAGCTCGTCGGGCTCCCATTCGAGGAGCTGGCGAGCCTGGGCGGCGGTGCGCAGCCCCCGGCGGCGGACCTCGGCCTCCACCCCGTCGGCGATCTCCGGGGTGTGCAGCAGGCCGGGAGCGCGCAGCAGGTCGAGCAGGTCCGCCGGCCGGGCGGCGTCGGGCGCCAGCGCGCACCGGGCCGCCCCCAGCACGGCACGCCCCAGGGCGGTGTGTGCGAAGGCGGTCTGCACCCCGCCGGCGAGCGCGACCCCGTACTGCGCGAACACCCGGGCAACGAGCGGCGCCGCCCGCTCGCGGGAGCGGTACACGACCACGATCTCCGAGGCGGGCACACCGGAGCGCTGCAGCTCGAGCACCTGCGTGGCCACCAGCTCGGCCTCGGCGCGCTCTCCCCCGGCCTCCAGCAGCGTGACCACGGGATTTCCCGGGTCGGCCTCGATCCGCTCGGCGCCGGGCTCGAACAGCGAGCGCTCGAGGTGGTGCAGCACCCGTCGCGAGCCGGGCGCGTAGTGCTCGTCCTGGGCGGGCAGCTCGCTCACGTGCTCGGCGAGCGGCCGCAGTTCCTCCACCGCCTGCGCGCGGGCGACCAGCGCCTCGTGGCCCGGCTCGTAGGTGAGCGAGACGGTGACGGGGACGCCGACGACCCGCGCGAGCGTCTCGATCGCGTCACGCTCCAGCGCGGTCAGGTCGTCGAAGCCGTAGAAGAACACCGGGTCGCGCCCCCACCGTGCGGGCGCCGCCCGCAGCGCGTCGAGCGACCGCCAGGCGTAGAGCTCCCGATCGACCCGGCCCAGCCGGTCGAGCTCGCGCACGTAGCCGGAGTAGATCTGGCCCACGTCCCGGGCGAACGGCGCCCGGCGCACGTCCTGCGCCGACCAGGCCCGCAGTGCGGACGTCAGCCGCTGCGGGGTGATCAGCTCGCGCTGGAGCTCGGCGATCAGCTCGCCGGCCGCCTCGGCAAAGCCGGCCGCGCCCGCCGAGGAGCGCAGCGCGTCGAGGCTCAGCTGGGCGAGCACCCGCTCCAGCAGCCGTTCGCGCTGCAACGCCGACACCCGCCGGCCCGCATAGTCGGCCCGCCGCGCGATCTCCGCCGCCAGACCGCCGAACGTCAGCACCGACCCCTGCACCACCCCCTGGCCGGCCAGCTCCAGCGTGTAATGGCGCGCATCCTGCGCCGTCGGCACCACCAGCACCGCCCCACCCCTCGCCGCCGCCCCATAGGCGCCCAGCACCTCCCCGGCCTTGGCCGAGTTGGCGGGTCCCGTTACGAGAGTCAGGGGCACGCCCCTATGTTGCCGCTGGCCCCCGACGTATTCGTGGCTCCAGGAGATGACGAGGACAGTCAGGAAGGCACGTAGCGCGTTCGCAATCCCGGAAGCTTCGACTGCCGCTCGTCTCCGGTCACCAGCACCAGTCGGTGCGCGGATGCGGTTGCCGCGATCCACAGATCGTTTGTCGGCAGCCGGCCCGTCGCGGCGCGCAATTCCGCGTACTGCGCGGCGACGGCATCGTCTACCGGTAGCACGGTCGTGTTCTCGAGGATGGCCGTGAGGCGTGCCAGGCGGGCCGTCCGAACCGACTGTGTGCCCGCCGACAGGATCCCCAGTCTCAACTCGCCGACTGTGATGACACTGAGGGCGAACGACTCCTCGATCCCCGTGGCGGTCGCACCCGCGAGCAGGCTCGTGTCAACCAGGACGGTCAAGCGTCGTCATGTGCGCGAGCGTGCTCCGCGTCGCGCGCAGCCTGCAGCTCGGCCGCCCAGCGGTCGTCAACCGGTGTGCGCGCCAAGACCGCGTCAAGGTCGGCGGGTTGTTGGCCGTTGCCGCGCAGCGGCCCGAGCTCGGCTACGGGCCTGCCGTTGACGGTGATCGTGAAGCGCTCGCCATGCTCGACGCGCCGCAGCACCGAGCTGATGTCGTTCCGAAGTTCGCGCTGCGGAATGATGGTCATCCCCTAAGCGTAGCAATCTGCTACGCGAGTCAGAACCGGACGCCGGTTCTGACTCATGCACCAGAACGGCCCCGAACCGATCATCACGTTGCGCGATCCGAGCGGCGGCCCACACCCGGCAACATCCGCTTCGGATTGCGGCGCCGATAGACCACGCTCGCGTGGGCGGCACGGATCGGGCAACGTGATGATCGCCTCGCCGCCTTGCAGGCGTTTCAGTTTCAGGTACGTGGGCGGGCGCCAGGCGCTGGCAGCCCATGGCCGGCAGGACACGGAGCCGAAGCGAACTACGCAGCGGCGGCGGGCTGCTCGGCGGCAGCGGCAGCGGCAGCGACGTCAGCCGCACCGGGGACTTCTTCTGCCTCGGGCGGCTTGGCCCCCTCGCGTGCCCAGGGCTCGTCGAACTCGACCCGCCACTTGCCCTCTTCGCTCTGCTGCAACGCCAGCCGGGCGCGGAAGCTCTTGCCCGAGCGCCCCTTGAAGCCGGTCACCGGGCGCTCGGTGCGACCGGTCTTGATCAGCTCGCGGGCGATCGTCACCGGCAGCTGCTTGCCGGCCTTGGACTTCCAGATCACGAAGCCACAGCCCGGGTCCTCGCGTGACCAGCACGAGTAGCCCTTGCGGTTCTCGACGATGTCGCGGCCGCACACCGGGCAGGGCCCGAGGTTGGCGCGCGGGATCCGCACGTCCTTGAGCTTGGAGTCCAGCTCGCCGACGGTGCTCTCGGCGAACTTGACGATGTCGCCCATGAATGCCTTGCGCGAGTCGGCGCCGGTCTCGATCTTGGCCAGGCGGTTCTCCCAGTCGCCCGTGAGCCCGGGAGACGTGAGCGGATGCTCGCCCAGCAGACGGATCACGTTCAGGCCCTTCTCGGTCACGACCAGCGCGCGGGCGTCGCGCTCGATGTAGCCGACCTGCAGCAGACGCTCGATGATCGCCGCGCGCGTGGCCGGGGTGCCGATCCCCGAGTCCTTCATCGCCTCGCGCAGCTCCTCCTCGTCGACCAGCTTGCCCGCGGTCTCCATGGCCCGCAGCAGGCGGCCCTCGGAGTAGCGCTGCGGCGGCTTGGTCACCTTCTCCTCGGAGGCGACCTTGCGCACTCCCACATCCTCGTCCTTGACGAGCTTGGGCAGTTGCTGCTCGCGGCCGTCATCCTCGTCCTCCACGCGCTCGGCATCGGCCGACTCGCCGTAGACGCCGCGCCAGCCGGGGACGAGCATCAGCTTGCCGCGCGTGCGGAAGACGTGCTCGGCGACGGTGGTCTCGATGCGCGTGTTCTCGAACACCGCGTCGGGATGGAAGACCGCCAAGAAGCGCTTGACGACGAGGTCGTAGATCCGCCGGTCGTCCTCGTTGAACTTGTCGACCGGGTGGCGCTCGGCGTTGGTGGGGATGACCGCGTGGTGATCGGTGACCTTCGCGTCGTTGACCACGCGTCCCAGCGGCAGCACATCGAGGCCGAGCACGTACTTGGCGGCGGCCGCGTACTCGCGCTGGCCGCCCACGAGCTGGGCGATCGGCTTGATCTCGCCGATCATGTCGCCGGTGATGTAGCGCGAGTTGGTGCGCGGATAGGTGAGCGCCTTGTGCTCCTCGTACAGGCGTTGGGCTGCGGCCAGGGTGCGCCGGGCCGAGAAGCCGTGACGGCTGTTGGCTTCGCTCTGCAGCGAGGTCAGGTCATAGAGGAGCGGCGCCCGCTCCTTGCGCTCGGTCTTGTCGAGCTTGGTGATCGTGCCCGTCTGGTCGCGGCAGGCGGACACGATCGCCTCAGCCTCCGCCGGCGTCGCCAGACGAGGGTTGGCGCCGGCGTGGTAGCGGCCCTCATAAACGCGTCCGGCGGGCTCGGCCACCGCGTTGAAGGTCGCGTCGACCAGCCAGTAGGGCTCGGGCACGAAGGCGCGGATCTCCTCCTCGCGCCGGGCCAGGATGGCCAGCGTGGGGGTCTGCACCCGCCCCAGCGAGACGGCTCCGTCGAACGACGAGCGCAGGCGGATCGTCGCCGCCCGGGTGGCGTTCATGCCCACGATCCAGTCGGCCTCCGAGCGCGAGCGGGCCGCGTCCTGGAGCGTCGCCAGCTCGGCGCCGGGCCGCAGCGAAGCGAACGCCGCCTGGATCGCCGCCTTCGTCATCGAGTTCAGCCACAGCCGCTCCACCGGCTTGCGTGAGCCCGACTTCTCATACAGGTAGGCGAAGATCAGCTCGCCCTCGCGCCCGGCATCGCAGGCGTTGACGACCTTGTCGATGTCGTCACGCCCCAGCAGGCGCTTGACCACGTTCATCTGCTTCTTGGAGCGCTCGTCGCGCACCACGAGCTTGAAGTGCTCGGGGACGATCGGCAGATCGGCCATCCGCCATTTCTTGAACTTCTCGTCGTACTCGTCGGGATCGGCGAGCTGCACGAGATGGCCGACCGCCCACGTGACCACGTGATCGGGGCTCTCCAGGTATTCCTTGTGGTTGGTGAACTGGCCCGGGAGCACCCGCACCAGGTCCTTCCCCACGGACGGCTTCTCGGCGATCACCAGAGTCTTGGACATAGGCCGCCGAGGGTAGCGCTCGCGACAAGCCCGCTCCGAAGCTGCCCGTCAGCGCCCGTGTGGACTGGCCATGGACTCGGCGCGGCGGGCCACCAGCGGCAGTTCCAGCTCGGCGGCGGTGGCCGCCGCCTGCTCGATCAGCGTCCGCGCCAGGCCCCCGTCCCTGCCGGCTCCGAGCGCTTGGGCGTAGTCCAGCCGGGCGTGGGCGAGCTGCACCGGGGCCCGCAGCGAAGCACTCGAGTCGAGCGCTCTGCGCAGGTGCTCGAGCGCCAGATCGCGCTCGTCGAAGGTCAGCGCCAGGCGCCCGAGGTACCGGGCCATCGACCCGAAGCAGACCGCGCCGTGCCCGATCACGACGTTGCTGTCCCGGTAGGGCGACAGCTGCTCGTAGAGCAACGCGGCGTACTCGGGGTCCTGCAGGTCGGCCGCCACGTCGGCGAGCAGCGCGAAGGTGATCATCCAGTCGCCGTCGGGCGGGACCTCGGCGAACGCTTGGGCCAGGTCGCTCACCTGCTCGCGCGCTTCGTCGTGGCGACCGATCGCGACCAGCAGCGTCGCCAGCGCAGAGCGCCAGGCCAGCCGGGACGGATTGCGCGCCACCAGCTCCCGGGCGGCCGTCTCCAGCTCGTCCATTCGACCCTGCTCGCGGCGGATGCCCAGCAACTGGATCGCGTAGTACTGAGGGGCCGTCACCCCCTCGGGCATGATCCCCGAGGAGAGCGCTTCGGAAGCCAGGCGCTCGGCGTCGGTGAGTCGCCCGTCGAGCAGCGCCAGCATCGCCCGCCAGACCGCGCTGTTCCATAGGAACAGTGGCTGGCGCAGCTCCTGCGCGCCGGCCTCGAACGCCGCCACCTGGGCCTCCACGGCCGTCCGGTCGCCGGCCTCCAGCAGGTCGACGACCAGCCAGGCGTGGCCCTGCATGGTCAGCTCCAGGTCATCGGCCTCACGGGCCGAGCGCAGCAGCTGCGTGGAATCCGCCAGCCGTCGCTCCAGGTGGCCCGGGCCCCAGTAGGCACGCCGGCGCGCCGACGCGGCCAGCGCGGCCGCCTCCGGGTCACCCAGCCGGGCGGCGATCGCCGTCGCCTCGGCGCTCAGGCGGCGCATGTGATCACGGCGCTCGGAGGAGAAGTACAGGGCTCCGCACAGCCGGGTGATCAGGATCACGCGCGTCACCGAGAGGTCCCCGGAGGTCATCTCCAACGCCTGCTCGAGCAGCGCTATCAGCTCCTCGTCGATCACCCCGGGCGGCTGGATGAATCGCCTCGAGGCGCCGATCGCCGCCCGCGCGGTCAGCGCGCCGTCGCCCAGCCGAGCAGCCAGCGACGCCGCCTCACGGAACACGCCCCACGCCGATGGGCGCTCGCCGCTGCGAACCCTGGCCTCGCCCAGCTCCAGCAGCAGCGCGCAGCGCCGCTGCAGCGCGCCGGGATCGGTGCGCTCCAGAACCTCCAGGGCCCGCGCATAGTGTTCGGCCGCCTCCTCGTTGGCCAGCATCGCCGTCGCCTGGGCGCCGGCCGCCACCGCATAGCGGATCGTGCGCTCGGCGTCCTCGGGCTCGGCGGCCCGCGTGAAGTGATGCGCCAGCGCGGCCAGCGGCGGATCGCGCAGTTGCTCGAGCGCGATCCCGACGCGGCGGTGCATCCGGCTGCGGCGGTCGGATGACATCCCCGCATACAGCGTCTCGCGCACCAGCGCGTGAGCGAACGTGTAGCGCCCGTGCTCGCCGGGCGATTCGTTCACCAGGCCGGCAGCGAGCGCCACCTCGAGCGCGTGCAGGAAGCGCTCCTCCTCGAAGCCGAGCACCGTCTCCAGCAGCGCGGAGTCGAAGTCGCGGCCGATCACAGCCGCCACCTTGAGGCACTCGAGGCCGTCCTCGTCCAGGCGCTCGAGCCGCCGCGAGAGGACGCCGCGCACGCCCTCGGGCAGCCCGTAGCGCCGCAGCTCGCCGGCGCCGGCCTCCTGTGAGCGCACGCCCGAGTCGGCGAGATGGCGCACCATCTCCTCGATGAAGAACGGA
This sequence comes from uncultured Solirubrobacteraceae bacterium, assembly GCA_963831015.1. Lineage (GTDB taxonomy): Bacteria > Actinomycetota > Thermoleophilia > Solirubrobacterales > Solirubrobacteraceae > Palsa-465. The sequence goes on from CAWHOM010000003.1 coordinate 488,453, forward strand.
TTGCCCTCGGTGCCGGCATACAGGGCGCGGGTGAACGCCGCCGACGGCGTGCCGGCCACGCGCAGCCGGACGAGCTCGGTGGCATCGGGCTCGGCCAGGCCCCTGACCTCCAGCTCGTGCACCAGCCGCTCGTGGCGCAGGCCGGCGAGGGCCGGCTCGAAGTCGCCGGCGTCGTGCTCGTCCGCGCGGTAGGCCCCGAGGATCCGCAGGCCGGACGCCTGCGGCGCCCGGGCGAGGTGGCGCAGCAGCAGCAGGGTCGGGCGATCGGCCCAGTGCAGATCGTCGAGGACCAGCAGCAGCGAGCCGGAGGCCGAGATCTCCCCCAGCAGGCCGGCCACGGCCTCGAACAGCCGATAGCGATCGGTCTCGGCATCGCCCGGCTCGAGCGGGGTGGGCGGGAACGCATACGGCAGCCGCCGACGGATCTCCGGGATCAACCGTCCGAGCTCGGGCCCCGAGTGCCGGGTGACGCCCCGCAGGTCCTCCAGCGGGGCGTTGAACGCATAGTGGCCGAGCGCCTCCAAGAACGGCTGATAGGGAACGAGCGTGTCCTCGGGGGCGCGCCCCGCCAGCACGACCGCCCCCGCGCGCATGGGCCTGTTGCGCGGCCTCGGCCAGCAGTCGCGTCTTGCCGATCCCCGCCTCGCCGAAGACCAGCAGCACACGCGGCTGGGCCGGGTGCGCCCACCACGACTCGAGCTCTCCGAGCTCAGCCCGGCGACCGACGAGCGGTGAGGCGGTCTGCCCGCTGATCTCGGGCGGCAGCGCGACCGTCTGCGGTCCGCCGTCATCGCCCGGCGCCGCTGCGGCGCCCGCGGGCGGGCTCTCGACGGTCCGCCCTCCGGGATGCAGCAGCCGCTCGTGGGCGGCCATCGCCTCCGGCGAGGGGCTCGTGCCGAGCTCCTCGCGCAGGAGCCCGCGCAGACGGTCGAACACCCGCAGGCCCTCGGCCACGTTGCCCTGAGCCTCGAGCGCGCCCATCAACAGCACGTAGCCGGACTCGCGATAGGGCTCGGTCTCGATCAAACTGCGGGCCGCCCGCTCCACCGAGGAGATCTGGCCGCCGCCGAGCTCGAGTCCCGCCCGGCCGATCATCTCCAGGGCCTCCAGGCGGATCTCCGCCAGCTCGCGCCGCCGCGGCTCGAGCCACGCCGCGCTCACGCCCGGCAGCAGCCCGCGGCTCGCGATGTTCAGCGGCACCTGGGCCAGCGCCCAGGCGGCCCTCGCATCCCCGCGATCGAGCGCCTCGCTGGCGCGCCTGACCTCGGCGCTGGCGGCCTCGAAGTCGATCCACGCCGGCTCGGGCAGGGCCAACACCAGCTCGTCGCGGCCGGCGAGGATCTCGTTGCCCAGGCCCGAGCGCAGTCGCGAGAGCAGCGTCCGCAGGGCGCCGTCCTGGGAGCGGGGGGCGCTTTCGGGCCAGATCGCGTCGAGCAACTCGTCGCGTCCGACCGAGCGACTGCGGCTGAGCACCAGATAGGCGAGCAGCAGGGGCACCTGCCGGCCGCGCAGCGACCGAACCAGCTCGACACCGTCCAGCTCCACCGACAGCCGGCCGCAGAGCTGGATCCGCGTCCTCTCCCTAGAGGGGCCTTGGTCTGGCAACGTTATGGAAACGTATCGCCAACGGGGCCTTGCAATCTTTCTCGGCGTGGCCCACCGGGGGGCCACAAAGCAAGCCGCCTGACCGTCACGACTAAAGACCGATGAACCCAGTCAACGAACAGCACAGTCGGATTGCCTTTTGCGAGTGCGGGGCGCAACTCGTGGGCAACTCCGAGGACGAGCTGTTCGAGGCGGCGCAGGCTCACCTCGCACATCATCACCCTGAGCTATTGGGGGCAGTTGGGCTCGACGTGGTGCAGCAGATGGCCGAGGAACGTCCGGGGGCACTCAACGCCTGAGGGCGGACGGCGCGCTCGCGCCGTCCGCCGTGGCGTCGGGTCGCAGGCACTAGTTGGCGCAGTGACCTGTGCCCACGGCCGTCCGTTTGGACCGAGCCCTCGTCAGCTGCCGGCGAATCAGCGCGTTGGGAATCGCGAACCCGCCGGCCCGCCGAGTACCGGTGATCGCCGCGAACACGGTGGCCACCACGCGTCCGCGGGCGTCGACCATCGGGCCGCCGGAATTGCCCGGGCGCACGCGGCCGCGCAATGCGGTGATGCTGCGCTGTACGTGGCCCTGGCCGTAGGCGTCCTGGGTCTGGACGGTCTCGGTCTGACCGAGGCGCCCTGGTTCCGCGTCGAACGAGCCGTCCAGCGGATATCCGAGGATTGCCGCCGCGGTGCCCGAGGGCGAGCGGCCGGCGATCGGCAGCTGCGGCAGCGCCAGCCCCGGGACGCGCAGGATCGCGATGTCGTCGTGCGGGTCGAAGCGCACGACGTCGGCACGGTGTCCAGGGCCGGTTCCTCCGATCTGAATCGCCGTGTCGGCCTCGCCGGCCACCACGTGTGCGTTGGTCACCACCAGCTGCGGCGCGGCCACCCAGCCGCTGCCCTCCACCCCCAGCCCGCAGGCGGTCCCGTAGACGCGGACGACGCTCGGGCGAGCGGCCCGCACCCCGCGGCTGACGAGCACGCGGCGCGTCGGGGTCGCGACATCGGCCGCCGGTCCGCGGACCGACGGCAGCGGATCGAAGCGTGCCAGGGCGTCGAGGATCGGGCCGGACGGAGGCAGCAGCTGGTCGAGCGCTCGCAGGATCCTAGACCCGCGGACGTCATCGCGCAGCGGGGTCGAGCCCGAGGAGTCCAGCGCCACGGCGCCGATGATCCACGCGATACCGAGTCCCACGCACGCCGTGAGGGCGGCTCCGAGCAGGCCGTCGACCTGCTTGAAGTACGGGATCCGCAGCGCAGAACGCACCCTCGCGCCCAGGCCCTCGAGCCCGCTGGCGAACACGCCGCCGACCAGCAGGGCGCCGACCAACCCGATCAGCGGCGCATACGGGGAGTGCGAGCCATTGCTGAGCAGCAGCGGCGCCAACCGCGTCCCGAGGAACGCGCCGAGGGCAAAGCCCACCAGCGACAGCGCACCGACGATGAACCCCTGGAGGTAGCCGTAGAACGCCAGCAGGCAGGTGAAGCCGACGATCACCCAGTCGAGCGCGGTCACTGGTGCCAGAGTAATGGGACGCCGGACCGCTCTGGAGCGCCAGACCGCTCGGTCATCTTCTACCGTTTATCAGCGAGGTGGTAGACAGCGCTATTACGGTCGCGCGGGGACCCCGCCCCGCCAGGCGACGCCGGGGCCGGCGCAGGCGCGTCCTGACGCGCGTCGGGCCGGTGGTCCTGCTGGCGGCCGGAGCATTCACCGCGGGAGCAGTGCTCGCCACCCAGCCCGGGCCGCGACGAGCACGCGCTGGTGGTCCGCTATGTCCGGGCCTGGGAGCGCGACGACGTCGCCCAGATGTACTCGCTGCTGGACCCGCGCTCGCGCGCGCACACCTCGGAGGCCGCCTTCGCCCACCAGCTGGAGAGCGCGCTGGGCACGGCGACGGCGACCTCGATCGTGCCGCTGCGCGTCGCCAGAGCCTCCGGCAGCTCGATCAGGGTGCGGATGCAGGTCAGGACCAAGCTGTGGGGCACCCTGCAGGAGACCCTGATCGTGCCCCTCGCCGGCAGCGGCTCGTCGGCACGAGTGCGCCTTGTCCCTCAGGTGCTGTTCCCTGGCCTGCGCCCGGGCGAGCAACTCCACCGCCAGATCAAGCTCCCGCCGCGAGCGAGCCTGCTGGCCGCGGACGGCGAGACGCTCGCCGCCGGTCCCGACCGCACTTCATCGATCAACGATGTGGCGATCCAGATCGTGGGCAGAGTGGGACCGATCCCCCGCGCGCTGGCAAGCCGCTATCAGGCATTGGGCTACCCGGCGGACGCCCAGATCGGTCTCGACGGCCTGGAACGCATCTTCGAGCACCGCCTGGCGGGCAAGCTCGGTGGCGAGCTCCTGGCCGGCGGGCGGGTGCTGGCCCGCGCCACGCCGGCGCAGGCCAAGCCGGTGAAGACCACGATCGTACCCTCGTTGGAGCGTGCGGCCGTGGCGTCGCTGGGCGGCCAATACGCCGGGCTGGCGGCGATGAACCCGAGGACGGGCGCGCTGGAGGCACTGGCCGGAATCGCCTTCTCGGCCGTGCAACCACCGGGCTCGACGATGAAGATCATCACCACGACCGGGGCCCTGCAGGCGGGGATCGTCAAGCCGAGCAGCACGTTTCCGATCCAGACGGAGACGACGATCGACGGCTTCACGATGCAGAACGCCAGCGGGGAGGCGTGCGGCGGCACGCTGCTCAATGCCTTCGCGGTGTCGTGCAACTCGGTGTTCGCACCGCTGGGCGTCAAGCTGGGCGGCGCGCGGCTGGTGGCGACCGCCAAGCGCTTCGGCTTTGACAAACAACCCTCGATCCCCGGGGTGGCCGAGAGCACGATTCCCTCGGCGCGCGACATCGGCGACGATCTATCGGTCGGCTCCTCGGCGATCGGCCAGGGCATGGTGCAGGCGACGCCCCTGGAGATGGCCGACGTCGCGGCCACGATCGCGATGGGCGGCCGGCGGCCGGTCCCCACGCTGCTGGCCCACCAGCATCCGCACTTCATCCGCGTCACCCCCGCCCGGGTCGCCCACCAGGTTCAGCAGATGATGGTCGCCGTCGTGCAGTACGGGACCGGCACCTCGGCGCAGATCTCGGGGGTGGAGGTGGCGGGCAAGACCGGCACCGCCGAGCTCCAGAACACCTCCACCAACTCCGGCAACCCGGACGCCGGAAACCCGCAGAACACCGACGCCTGGTTCGTGGGCTATGCCCCCGTGGGCCATCCCAAGATCGTGGTCGGCGCGCTGTTTCCCAACCAGGGAGGCGGCGGGGCCACGGCCGCGCCCCCGGTGCGCGACGTGATCGCCGCCGCGCTGCAGCACTGAGCGTCCGCGACTGCGCCCACGCAAGACCCCGCGATCACTTCGCCCGGAAGGCGGCGGCGACGACGCTCGGATTCAGCGTCCCCTGCGTCCACGCGGCCAATGCCTCGTTGTTCGGGCCGTAGGCGACCGTCTCATCGGTCGCGAATGCCGTCGAGGAGAGCACCGACGGGGTTCCGAAGCCCACCGAGGCGAGCGGATGACCGCCGCGCACCCAGCCGACGACCACCTGTCCCTTCGGACTGAGAGTCAGTGACGGGCTCTGGTAGGAGTCGATCGCCCCCAACGTCCGGGCCGACCCGAACGTTCCCCTGGCCGGGCGGCCGGCCGCCTGCACCGTGCAGGCATCGGAGGATGTGCATGACTCCCAGGCCGCGCCCTGGTCGCCGGCCGCATCGTCATCGACCGTGAGACCCGAGGCCAGGCGGTTGTCGGGCGACAGGGCATGCGGGCGCGGCTGCTTGACCAGGTCGGCCGCCTCGACGCGCGAGTGGTAGGCGCCCTTGGCGTCATACCAGCTCTCGATCCAGGCCAGCGTGGCGCCGTTGCCGCGCCGGACGACCGCCAGTTCGTCGATCCGGTGGCCGGCGGGCACGCTCAAGGCCACGCGGGCGTGGTGCGGGGCCTGGTTGCGCGAGCCGGTGGCGTAGTAAATGCTCCGCGGCATGGTGGCGCCGATCACGCCGGTGCCGGCTGTCCACGCCACGATCGAGGTCTGCCCGCCCAGCCAGGCGGCCGACATCGAGACCGGCTCCTGGCCCTTGTCGGACACGATGTGCTGGCCCCCGAACTGGTCGGCACGCGTGGACTGCACCACCCACACGCCGCGCTCGGTGGCCACCGCGGCCATCAGTTGACCATCGGCGAGCGTCACCAGCCGCCCCTGAATGGCGCCGGCCAGGCCGCCTACGAGCTTGCGCGCCCTGCCGGCCGTGCCCGACGGGCTGACCTGGATCGCCTCCGCGGCGCTGCAGCAGTCCTGGTTGGAGGGACTGGAGCCGACCAGCAGTTCCAGCGGGCGACCGTCGTAAGCCAGTGACAGCACCTGCTTGACGCCGGCGAGCGGACGCGGCTGACCGACCTGGCCCTGAGCCGAGCGGCCCACCAGATAGGCCTGAAAGGAGCCGGGCTGATCGACGTCGCCGACCTGGAACGTCGCCGCCGCGGCTCCCTGAGGGGAGAACGCCAGCTGCGGGTCCAGGTAGTCCAGCGCGCCGGGCTTGCTGAGCTCGAATGGTTCGCCCCAGGCGGGCCTCGCCGACGCGGTCCCCACGAACAGCAGGGCGGTCGCGAGCAGCGCCAGGCCGGTCAGCGCCGCGATCCCGCGCACCGCCGAGAGTCTCAAAGGTTCAGCGAGATCGACCCCAGCTTCTTGCCGCTCGAGCCGAGCAGCCACAGCGTGAGCGGCCGGTTGGAGTAGACCGAGGTATTGAGCTTGAACAGCAGCAGCCCGCCCTGCGTGGGGCCAGAGCTGGCGACGGTGTTGGGGCCGGGCTCGATCTGGTTGGGAGCCAGCGTCTGCGGCGTCCACGCGAACGGATTGAGGTTCGGATCGAGCTTGAGCGGATAGAAGGTGTCGCCCTGCGTGTCGGTGATCTCGAAGCTGCCCAGCGTCGTCTGATCGTGGTGGGTCTGGTTCAGCCCCCGGAGGAAGACCGCGTACCACAGCTGGTTGGCTGTCGGGCCGGTCGTGCCGGACGGCAGCCCCTTGACGTACGCCGAGTCCTCGGTGCTGTACGGGTTGAGCTCGCGCGAGATCTGCAACTGGTAGGTGAGCGGTCCGGCGTCGATGTAGCTGCCGTCGTTGTTGGCGTCGGCCGACGAGGGATGCGCCTCCTTGTGGCCGCAGGCGGTCAGGCCGACGGCCAGCGTCAGGGCGCAGACCAGCAGGAGGAGGCGACGGGCTCTCACGGCGGCGCGCAGTTTACCTAGGAGGACTCGACGGATGTGCGCTTGCCGCGGTCGCGGCCGTCCTCGAGGATCGAGCGCAACCGGCGCATCGCCCGGGCGGCCTTGCGCCGGTTCCAGGAGCGCCCGCCGAGTATCTCCATCAGCCTGTCGGATAGCTGCGAGGGCTCGGTCTCCAGCGTGTACTCGACCTTCGTGGTCCCGCCGGGGGCCGGCGACAGCGTGTAGGTCCCGAGCATGCGGATCCGGTTGTACTTGCCGCCGCGGCCGCGCTCGAGGATCCGGAACGGCGGCTGCATCTCGGCGAACGTCGTGTCCGCCCAGGAGAAGCGGTTCAGCGGCGCCTTGATGCGAAACCGGGCGCCCGCGCCCGGACCGTAGGAGTCCACGCGCGTCAGGTGCCAGTCGACCAGATAGTGGTCGGTGAACTCGGCGTGATTGGCGATGTCGGCCAGGTACTCGTAGACCTGCTCGCGTGGCCTGGCGATTGTCGTCGTGACGGTGAACGGATCCACGAGCCGGAATCTTACGACCCGAGCGGCCGCGGGGCTTCGGCCGGCCGGCCGCGGCGGCGGTCAGGCAGCGGCGCGCTGGTCGATGATCCGCATCGTGTGGCCGAACTCGGGGCCGTGCACGATCCGGTCCTGCTGCGGGACATCGCGCTGGCCCGCACGACACAGCTCGCAGGCCACCGTGCCCGAGGCGTAGACGTAGACGCGCTCGCCGACCAGCGGCGTGCGATGACAGCAGGTGCAGCGCTCCGAGCCCGCCAGCCGCTCATCCAGACCGCGGCGCAGGAGAGCGAGCTCCAGGTCCAGCATGTCGCGGGCGGACGCCGTCATGCGCCCTGTGTTCGTCTAAACAGCCGTCGTTCCTGCGCGCTGGGCGACGTCTTTCAGGCGCCCGGCAAGCCGGGCGTGGAGCGAGGGCGAACGCCGCGGCCGATTCCATCAATCGTCCAGATTGAGGTTTGGCTAATGCCGTCCATGGAATATTGCATTGCGTTAAGCTTCGTTGAGCATCGCAGTTCCCTGAGACCCAGGCCCGGAGTTGCGTGCGAGACCTTCAGCTAGGAGACGCCGATGAAAGCTTGGATGTCGGGCAATGTCGCGGGTACTGGCACGTTTCGCTGCACCGAGTGCGATGCGTCGGTGTCGCTGGAGGCCGCCGACGAGCTCCCCTCCTGTCCCAGTTGCGGCGGCACCGAGTTCGTGCGGGCTTCGCTGTTCACCACCTCCCAGCAGCCGGTGCTGGACGTGGACGTCGACCCCGACGTGGAGGACCGGTCGTGGCTCGACGAGCTGCGCAGCTCGCTCGACGAGCCCGGCCAGTACGTCGTCTACCGCTCCGGCGACGACATCATCGCCTACGCGCTGCAACGCGAATGGACGCGGATCGGCCGCAGCCTCGCCGCCGACATCCGCTTCGACGATCCGACGGTCTCGCGTCGGCACGCGCTGATCGTGCGCCAGCCCGACGGGCTCCGGGTGCTCGACGACCGCAGCCTCAACGGCGTGTTCGTCAACGGCGAGCGGGTGGAATGGAGCACGCTGGCCAGCGGCGACGAGGTCGTGATCGGCCGCCACCACCTGCACTTCATCGACGTGCCGGTGGTCTCGGGGATGCGCCTCGAGGGGTCGACCGAGACCACCTCGGGCTGACCGGATCCCCCGCTTCGCAGACTGTCCGCGGGGCCAAGGTCCCGGCCACCTCGCCTCGCCTATAGTCCGGCTTCGATGAGCACCACGATCGCGGTTCTCTCCCAAAAGGGCGGCACGGGCAAGACCACCACGGTTCGCACGCTGACCGATGTCTTCCGGCGCGTCGGCCTGTCGGTGCTGACGGTCGACCTCGACCCCCAGGGCAACCTCTCGGACTACCTCGATGTCGACCCGGACGCCTCGCCGACGATCGGCGACGTCCTCTCGGGTCGCGCCAAGGCTCGCGACGCGGTGCACGACGGGATCATCCCCGCCAACCTCGGCCTGGCCGAGTCCGAGCTGGCCCTGGGCGGCAAGATGGGACGCGAGCTGTCGCTCAAGAAGGCTCTGCGCGAGGTCGCCGGCGACTATGACCTGGTCCTGATCGATTGTCCCCCGGCGCTCGGCCTGCTGACGGTCAACGCGCTGGTCGCCTCCGACTACGCCCTGCTCTCGGCCGAGGCCCAGTATTTCGCCCTGCAGGGCGTCGAACAGGCGCTCGAGGTGATCGACCTGGCCCGTGACAGCCTCAACCCGGACCTGCAGTGGCTGGGCGTGGTCCTCAACATCGCCGACATGCGCACTCGCCACTCGCGAGAGGCCTTCGATTCGCTGCGCGAGCACTTCGGAGACAAGCTCGTGGAGACGACGATCCGGTCGTCGATCGCCTATGCCGAGTCATCCGAACGCGCGGTGTCGATCCTGGACTATCGGCCCGACCTGGGCGCGGACTACCTGGCGGTCGCCGACGAGCTGCTCAAGCGGCTCGGCCAGGACAAGCCGCGCAAGCGGGTGCGCGAGCTGCTGCGCTCGGCCCAGCCCGCCCAGGCCAGCGCCTGACCGCGCCGGCCGGCTTTACGCCGGTCTTACCTGGCTCTTCAACTCGTGCCGGAGGGCCTGTGCCGCCATGGCCGCCGAGACACCTGCGCTGACGGGCGATCGCCCGAGCGATCAATCCCGGAGTGGGCGCTCGCCGTCCTGGCGGTGCTGACGTTCGCGCTGATCCCGATCCAGATCAACACGATCTACAGCGGGCTGCCGGCCCACCCGCTGTTCCTGCACGTTCCGGTGATCCTGATCCCGGTCGCGGCGATCGGCGCGATCGTCCTGGTGATCTGGCCGAGGCTGTTCGCGCGCCACGGCATCTGTGGATCGGCCTGGTCGCCGTGGTGGCGCTCGGCGCCACCAACCTGACGATCGGGCGCCGGCGAGCACCTGCGCAACGACCTGCAACCTTCAGGACTCGGGGACTGGTCTCCCAGCCACGCCAGACGCCGCCGACACCCTGCGGATCGTGCTGATCGTCTTCACGGCGCTGCTCCTCGTCGCCGTCGCGGTGTTCCGCACGGCCGGTCCGCGGGTCACCGGCGTCGGACCTTTTGACGCCGCGCTGACGGCTATCCGGTCCGAGCGTGGCGCTCGGCGCCGCGTTGCGGGTGATCGTGGCCGTGCTCGCGATCGCCAGCCTCTACTACGTCTTCCACACGGGTGACCTGGGCGCCAAGGCCGTCTGGCAGCACCGGGTGGGCGGCGGAGGCGGTGGCGGGTTCCCGGGGTGCCGGCAGCCTGTTCCAGGGCGGCGGTCCTCCACCGGGCGGCGGCTGAGCGTCAGAGCTCGCGAACGTCGGCGCCCTGGGTCTCGAACGGGGCACTGAGCTCCGGGCCCGCTCAGGCGCCTGCGCCGGCGGCGCGCCGCGAGCCCGATCGGTGCGGTCGCTGGCCCGCTGCCCAGCCGGTCAACGGGCGAGGAACGCGGCGCCGCCGACGAGCTTCGCGCTCTTCACGGAGCGGTTGGCGATGGTCACCAGTGCGACGGAGCCATGTCCGGCACACCACCGGTGTCGGGGATGACCGGCGCCCACACCGGGCTTGAGCGTCAGTGAGACATCGCTGCCGGGCTTTGACGTGCGCCGGGGCGACCACGTAGGAGCTGAGGCTGCAGCTTGGAGCGATCTGCTGGAACGCGGTGAGGAGGTATCGACGGCCCGGCGCCAGCTTCTGGGCGGTGAAGGTCACGTCCAGCGGTGCGCGGCGGTGGATGATGTTCGGGCGCACGAAGACTTTGACCGGCAGCACCTTTGCCTTGAAGGTCCGCGTGTGGGTGTTGCCGTGGCGAACGACGCCGTTGCGCAGCACGAACGGCAGCCCGGCGGTGAAATGCTGCCCATCGGCGGATTGCATCGTGACCAGCCCGCTGCCCGACCCGGTCAACGTCCCGTGGCTGTACGAGAACGTCTCCACCGTCGTCGGCTGACCCTGGAACTGGAAGTGATACCCCCACGCCACGCCACTGCGATCCGATCGTGCTGTACCGCCACGTTGCGGGGCTAAGGACGACCTTCGCAAACGGGTTGTACGCCATGAAATCCTGAAGTGAGACGTTCGCGTTGTCCTGACTGTGGGTTCCGGCGTGCTCATCGAAATGGACCGGCACGTGCGCCTTTGCCGCGGCCGCACGGAACAGCGTGACCTGGTTGCGCATCACAGCCTCGAGACCGACCGCCAACCGGCTGTCGTCGCTCTGGGAGCTGATCGGAGTCCCGTTCCCAACCGAAGCAAAGATTCGGGTATTGGCGAGGTTGGGCAGCAGATACGTCGGATCGTGGCCAAACTCGTAGGCCGCTCCGGGCGGGCCCCAGATCTGTTTGTAGCCGATGTATCCGTACTGGATGACCGGATCGGCGAGATCGAGCACGCCCGAGAACGACCCGACCGTGCCGAAGTAGTCCGGTCGCTGCGACGCGAGGTAGACGGCTCCGTAGCCGCCCATCGATGCCCCAGCGATCGCGTGCATGTTGCGCTCAGGGCAGACGGCGAAGGACTTCGAGACCTTCGGCATCAGCTCGTTGAAGACCCAGTTCTCGAAGCCCGGTACGCGCGCCCCGCTGTTCCACCAGTTCGTGTACCAGGTGTCGCCACCCCCAGGGATGACGACGATGGCGGGCAGGTTCGCGTACACGATCTGCTGTTGTAGCCACGCGTCCGGAGCCCCCACCTGGTGCAGCAGGTACAGGACCGGCCAGCAACGCTGGGAGGTGTAGCCGTTGGGGAGGACCACCCAGGACCGCAGGCCGGTCGGACCGGCCAGCGGCACGAGCGGTGGGAGCAGGCCCACCGTCGCCTCGGTCTTGTTGGCGTACCGGCTGTGCATGTTCCAGGTAATGACCCGGGTCGTGGCGGACGCCGGCGAGGCCGAAGCAGCGAGCGAGAGGCAGAACAACACGACAGCGGGGAGCCGCCCGAGGCGCCCGCGAGTTCGATGAATCATGTTCCTGACCGGTTCGAGACTGGTTGACGCCGGACCCACACAGACGCGCATCCGGCGCGACCATCCTGATCGTACCAGCGATTTCACCGAATAATGGTGCTAAGCGCCGAGCGTCCCGCGGCTCAAGGTTCACGCGTTGCGGCCGATGCACGGGTTGTTGGACTATCGACGCTGTGCCGTCGCTAGGATGCCCGATCTCGTTCGTCACCAGGGAGGGGACCCATTTCAGTCGCAATCGTCACGGGCTCCGGGGGTCTGATCGGATCGGAGGCCGCGCGTTTCTTCGTCGAGCAGGGTCTCGACGTGATCGGCATCGATAACGACATGCGGGCCGTGTTCTTCGGCCCGGAGGCATCAACCGCTCACGTCACGATGCGACTGGAGCGCGATCTCGAGGTGTTCCGCTCCGAGAACCTCGATATCCGGGACAACGACGGTTTGCGGGCGCTGTTCGAACGCCACCGCGCCGAGATCGCGCTGGTCGTTCACAGCGCCGCCCAGCCCTCGCACGACTGGGCTGCCTCTGACCCACAGACCGATTTCACCGTCAACGCGAACGGGACCCTGAAATCTGCTGCAGGCGACCCGGGGACTTCACCCCGAACGCGACGTTCATCTTCATGTCGACCAACAAGGTCTACGGCGACGGCCCCAACTCGCTGCCGCTGATCGAGCAGGCAACACGTCTGGAACTCCCCCCCGACCACGACTACTACGACGGGATCCCGAGCTCGATGGCGGTGGACCACTGCACCCATTCGGTCTTTGGCGTCAGCAAGACCGCCGCTGACCTGATGGTCCAGGAATACGGCCGCCAGTTCGACATGCCGACGGTCTGCTTCCGCGGAGGCTGCTCACCGGACCCCAGCACGCCGGCGCCCAGCTCCACGGATTCCTGGCGTACCTGATGAAGTGCACCGTCACCGGAACCCCCTACACGATCTTGGGCTACGGCGGCAAGCAGGTGCGCGACAACCTCCACGCCCACGACGTCGTTCAAGCGTTCGCTGCTTTCCACGCTAACCCGCGCCGGGCCGCGGTCTACAACCTCGGTGGTGGCCGCCGATCGAACGTCTCGGTGCTGGAGGCGATCGGCCTCTGCCAGCAGATCTCCGGACGCGACGCTGGAGTGGACGCTCTCGGACGAGGCGCGCATCGGAGACCACCGCTGGTGGATCTCCGACCTCGACGCCTTCCGGAGCGACTATCCGGAGTGGGACCTGACCTTCGGCATCGAGGATGTGCTGCGCGACATCTACGAGCGCAACGTCGATTGGTGGGCACGTCTGCCCGTGGGCTGACGGCGCCGTGCCCCGGCGAGGATTCTCCGACGGTGGCGAGGGTGGGCGCTTCAGGGCGGCGGGTGCCCCGCTCAGCTCACAGCTCGCGCACGTCGGCGCCCTGGGTCTCGAACGGCGCGCGAACCACGGTGGCCCACCCTTCCGCCTCGTCCTGCAGGCGGCTCACGACGGCTGCCGTCTGCTCGTAGTGGCACCACACCAGGACCGTCGGGCCGGCGCCGGAGATTGTCGCCCCTAGCGCGCCCAGCGACCGGGCCCGCTCCAGCAGCTGCGCCGAGCGGGGAAACAGATGCGCCCGGTGGGGCTGGTGCAGCCGGTCGTGCAGGCCGGCGGAGATCAGGTCCCAGTCGCCGGTGGCCAGACCCAGCGTCAGGGTGGCCGCACAGGCGACGTTGAACACGGCGTCCGCCATCGGCACCTGCGCCGGCAGCGCGGCACGGGCCTGATCGGTGCGCACGGGTTCGGCTGGCACCACCAGCACGGCCTCGAGCCCCATCGGCGGCTCGAAGCGATGCACGCTCGGCCCCGCGCAGATCGTGAAACCGCCCTTCAGCGACGCCGCAATGTTGTCGGGATGACCCTCCAGCTCGGTGGCCAGCCCCCGGATGTCGGCATCGAGCTCGAACAGGTGATCGGCGGCCATCAGGCCGGCCAGGATCGCCGCCGCGCTGGAGCCCAGTCCCCCGCTCATGGGGATCTGGGAGGCGATCCGGAACTCGAAGTCGTCGGCGGGATGCAGGCGCTCGAAGGCGCGCACCACCAGGTTGTCGCGATCGCGCGGCACGCCCTCAAGCTCGGAGACGACGGCGAACTCGCCCGTCTCCACCACCTCGAGCTCCAGGTACAGCGCCAGCGCGGCCGCCATCACGTCGAAGCCGGGCCCAAGGTTGGCGGTCGACGCGGGCACCCGCACCAGCCGCCGGCGACCCAGCGTCATCCGAGAACCGCTTGCTCCAGCGCGGTCCGCTCGGGATCGCAGGACACGACGGCGCCCGCCTCGCCCAGGGCCGTCTGCGGATCCTTGAGCCCGTTGCCGGTGAGCACGCACACGATCCGCCGCGCGTCCCCGGCCCCGTGGACCAGCAGGCCGGCCACGCTGGCCGCCGACGCCGGCTCACAGAAGATCCCCTCGGTGGAGGCCAGCAGCCGGTAGGCGGACAGGATCTGCTGATCGGAGACGGCCTTGACGGCCCCGCCGGAGGCGACCATCGCGTTCATCGCGTCCTCCCAGCGCGCGGGGTTGCCGATCCGGATCGCGCTGGCGACCGTCTCGGGGTGCTCGACCGGCGCGCCGTACACCAGCGGCGCCGCCCCCTCAGCCTGGAAGCCGAGCATCCGTGGACTGTGGCCGAGCTCGTGAAAACCGCGCCAGTAGGCGGTGATGTTGCCGGCGTTGCCGACAGGGATGCAAAGCGCGTCGAGCTCGGCGTCGAGCGACTCGATGATCTCGAACGCCCCCGTCTTCTGCCCCTCGATCCGGAACTCGTTGACGGAGTTGACCAGCGCGATCGGATGGTTGCCGGCCAGCTCCCGCACCAGCTTGAGCGCCACGTCGAAGTTGCCGCGCAGCGCGATCACCTGAGCGCCGTGCATCAGCGCCTGGGCGAGCTTGCCGGTGGCGATCTTGCCCTCGGGCACGATCACCACGCAGCGGATGCCCGCCCGCGCCGCATAGGCCGCCGCGCTTGCGGCGGTGTTTCCGGTGGACGCGCAGACGATCGCCTGGGCCCCCTCGCGCACCGCCGCCGACACGGCGCAGGTCATCCCCCGATCCTTGAACGACCCGGTCGGGTTCAGTCCCTCGAGCTTGCACCACACCTCTGCGCCGACCCGTTCGGACAGTCCGGGCGTATGGACGAGCGGGGTGCTCCCCTCCCCCAGGGACACGACCGGGTCCTCGGGCGCAAACGGCAGCCGCTCGCGGTAGCGCTCGATCAGTCCAGGCATCTGGCGGGAGCATGCCAGAGTGTCCGCCCTCGACCGTGCCGGCTGCCACGGAGCGGCGCTCGCCGGCTGCTGCTACGGCGCATCCTCGTCGTCGGCACCGGTTGCCGGGGTCAGTCCGCGTCCTCTCAGCCACCACTCGAACATGGGATCGGTCAGCCGCGGCTTGCCGGCCTCCTGGATGACGTCGGCGTTGGCGACGAGGCTCTCGAGCGCCTTGCCGATGCTCGAGCGCTTGATGCCGACCGCGGCCGCCGTCTCCTCGCTGTGCAGCGGCCCGGTCGCCACCGCCAGCGCCCTGGCGACGCGCCGCTCGTTGGTCGTCAGCGCGCTGCCAGATGGCCCGCATCAGGGGCGCTGCGTCGTCGGCCGCATGGTCGAGCGCCGACAGCCACGTCCCCTCGTCGGCGGTGGTGCCGGCGGGCGTTCGCTGCCACAGGTAATGGGCGAGCATCATGCTCCGCTGCGGGTGCCCGCGCGTGAACTCCAAGAACGGGGAGAGAGCCGCGCCCACGTTGCGACCGGTCTGTTCAAAGCGCTGAGCGACGTAATCGGCGACATCGGCCGGCGGCAGCGGATCGAGGTGCTTGGGGACCGCCTGATCGAGCAGCGGCCGCTTGGGATCGGCAAACAGCTGCTGCATGATCCCGGGCGCGGAGCCCGCGAAGGCGTACGTCGCGGCCTCCCCCTGATGCTGGATAACGCTGCGGATCTTCCCGTCGGCACCCGGCACGGCGAGCACGTCCTGGATCTCGTCGAACACGATCAGGCTCGTGGTGCCGTCGCGGTCGAACAGCGCCATCGGTAGCTCCAGCAGCCGCAGCAGCACCGACTCGGCGTCGACGCTCGGGGCGCGCTGCAACGTCGCCGTGAACCCCCCGCCGCCCAGCGACAACCCGATGTTCCAGCTGCGAAGCAGGTTCTCCACACGCCGGCGGATCGGCCCCTTCAGCCGCTCGTACCCGCGCTCGATACGCACCACGATCTCCGCGATCGACAGGACATCCTGGAGGTCCACCAGTACGGTCGCCGACCCGCGGCGCTCGGTCGCCTCCAGGACCCTCCGCAGCAGCGTCGTCTTCCCGTACCGCCGCGGGCCCACCAGGCGAAACGAGTGACCGCCATCGGTGAGCGCGAGCAGTTCGTCGGACTCGGCATCGCGATCGATCATCTGCTCCGGCGCCAACGGACCGGAGAAGCGAAACGGGTTGATATTCCGCGTGACCGGCATTGGGCGGAATCTTAGCGCCCGCAGACTATATGTAGGCGATTTCGCATACTTTTAGTCTGCAAATAGGCATTCTCAGAGAATGCGCTCCTAACCGAACTCCTCTTCGATCACCCGGATCGCCCGCGGCGGGGCGCGCATGATCTCCAGGCCGGCGATCAGCTCCATCGCCGCCGCGAAGCGGGACTCCAGCACCGGGTGGACCACCATCACCAGCCGGGCCTGGTCACGCATCCCCTTCTGCACCACCGACTTGACCGACACGTTCTGCAGCGCCAGCACCTGCGCCACGCGCGCCAGCACCCCGGGTTCGTCGGCGACCTCCAGGTGCAGGTAGAACGACGACACGACGTCGGAGACGATCGTCAGCGACTCGGTGGCCGGCGGGGTGGAGGCCGGCGGGATCATCGCGCTGATCACGTCGCCGAGCACCGCTGAAGCGGTCTGTGGTCCCCCGGCTCCCGGTCCCGACATGGTGATCTCGGTGATCGCCTCGGACTCGATCGTGACCGCGTTGAACGGCCCGTTGACCGACGCCAGCGGATGGCCGGGGTACAGAAACGCCGGGTAGACGCTGACCGCCAGCCCGTCGGCGCCGATCCGCTCGGCGGTCCCGATCAGCTTCAGGCCGAGGTTCAGCTCACGGGCGTACTCCAGGTCGTCGGGCTGGATCCGCTCGATTCCCTCGTAGCGCACCTGGTCGATGTGCACCGGCGTCTCGAACGCCAGCCGGGCGATGATCGCCATCTTCGCCGCCGCGTCGCGCCCGTTGACGTCGTCGCTCGGATCGGCCTCGGCGTAGCCGAGCCGTTGTGCGTCGGCGAGGGCATCGGTAAAGGTCGCCCCGGTGCGCGCCATCTCGGTGAGGATGAAGTTGGTGGTGCCGTTCACGATCCCGTGCACGCGGTCGATCGTCGCCCCGGCCAGCGACTCCTGCAGCACCCGGATGACCGGCACCACGCCGGCCACCGCGCCCTCGAAGCGCAGCTGCACACCCTGCACCCTCGCCGCCTCCCACAGCTCCTCGCCGTGGTGGGAGAGCAGCTGCTTGTTGGCGGTGACGACGTGGCGGCCCGCCTGGATCGCGGACAGCAGCCAGCTGCGCGCCGGCTCCAGGCCGCCCATCAGCTCGACGATCAGGTCAGACTCGGCCAGCAGCTGCTCGAACGATCCGCCGCTGCTGCGCGTGAGCACGCCGGACAGCTCAGGACGTAGCCCGGTTATGCGAGCGATCCGGTCGGCCTGCTGCGGGAGCAGCTCGGCGAACGCCGAGCCGACGGTCCCGTGGCCGAGCAGTCCCACGCGGAAGGGCTGGGTGGCGGCGGGCCCGTCCGAGGAGGCGCTCACGGCTTCACGTCGCGGCTCATCAGGTCGGCATACGTCTCGCGGCGCACGGCCAGGCGAGCGGAGCCGTCACGCACGAACACCACCGGCGGCCGGGGCACGCCGTTGTAGTTGTTGGCCATCGCGTAGCCGTAGGCACCGGTCACGGGCGTGACCAGCGTGTCCCCCACGGCGGGATCGGACAGAAGGGCGTCGCGCACGATCACGTCGCCTGACTCGCAGTGCTTGCCCGCCACGTGGCAGCGCGTCAGGGCCGGCGCGAGCGCCCGGTCGGCGACCAGCGCCTCATACCGGGCCCCGTACATCATCGGCCGCAGGTTGTCCGACATGCCGCCGTCGACGGCCACCCAGGTGGAGACGTTGTGCTTGACGGTCTGCACGGTGTACAGCGTGACCGTCGAGTTGGCGACCAGCGCGCGGCCCGGCTCCAGCAGCAGACGCTTGTCGGCCCCCAGCTCGGAATGCAGCGCGCCGACGATCGCCTCCACGTACTGCTCGATGTCGGGAGGATGCTGGTCTGGCAGGTAGGCCGCTCCCAGCCCACCGCCCAGGTTGTAGATCGGGAAGTCGCCGAGCGTGGCAATCGCCCGCACGGCGGCGCGGAACGGCTCCAGCTCCATGAGTTGAGAGCCGATGTGGAAGTGCAGCCCCACCAGGTTCAGCGAAGGCATTCCGGCGAGACGCCCGATCGCCTCGCGCGCGGCCTCCATCGAGAAGCCGAACTTGGAGTCGGCCTGGCCGGTGGAGATCGCCGCGTGGGTGTCGCCCGCGACATCCGGGGTGACGCGAACCAGCACGTCCTGGCGAATCGCCATCTCGGCGGCGACCTGGGCCAGGCGCGCCAGCTCGTCGAAGGAGTCGATGACCACGTGTCCAACGCCGGCCTGGAGCGCCTCGTGCAGCTCCGCGACCGACTTGGCGTTGCCGTGCAGGTAGAGCCGGGCGGGATCGATGCCGGCCGCGCGGGCCAGCGCCAGCTCGCCTCCGGAGGCCACGTCGCAGGACAGCCCCTCCTTGGCCAGCAGCCGGTAGACGGCGGTGCACGGGAACGCCTTGGAGGCGAACAGCACGTCGAAGTCGGCGTGGCGAGCGCAAAGCGCATCGACAAACGCTCGGGCGCGGCTGCGCAGGTCGTCCTCGGCGACGACGTAGACCGGGGTCCCGTACTCGCGGGCCAGCTCCACGGCGTCGCAGCCGCCCAGCTCCAGGCGGCCGCGTTCGTTGACCCGGGTGCCCCGGGGGTAGACGTGCGAGAGCTGCGCGGACGAGGTGGCGGCCATCAGGCAAAAGATATGGTGTGGGCGACGCGCACCGTCACTCCCCCGCTCCCCAACGAGACCGGACGTGTCGGCGGTCTCGCTTATTCGCTCTGGCTGCCGCCCGGGGCTCAGGCCGGGATCGTCGTCCTGCACGGCGCCGGATCGGCCAAGGAGAGCCATCACGACTTCGCCCGCGCGGCGCTCCCCCTCGGCCTGGCCACGATCTGCTTCGACGCCCGGGGCCACGGTGCCAGCGACGGGCCGATGGACGCTCGCGCACTGGACGACGTGGTGACGATGGCCTCCCTGCTGCGCGATCGGCTGGGTGACGAGCGCGCGCCGCTGGCCGTGCGCGGGTCGAGCATGGGCGGCTACCTGGCGATCCTCTCGGCGGCGCCGGCGCACGCGCAGGCCGTGGTGGCGATCTGTCCGGCGAGCGCCACTGGACTGCGGCGCGGCCTGGCCGACGGGCGTTTCTCGTTCGCCGCCGACGACGAGTCACTGGACGCGTTCTTGGCCGCGCACGAGCTGGAGCCCGCGGTGGCGGCGCTGGAGGCGCCGCTGCTGCTGCTGCATGCCGAGGGCGACGAGCAGGTTCCGATCCAGCACTCCCGTGAGCTCGCCGACGCCGTCACGTCGCCCGGCAGCCGCCTGATCGCGGTGCCCGGCGGGCACCATCGCTCGATCCAGCACGACCCCGAGCTGCAGGCGGTCAGCCTGCGCTTCGTCGAGCAGGCGCTCGGCCTGCGCTCACGTCCGGCGAAACGCCGGGCTTAGTTTCAGCCGCCGTCGAGGACGCCGCCGAGCCCGCCGGTGACGCTGCCTACGGTCGAGCCGAGTCCCGAGCCGGCGCTGCCGACAGGACCGCCCACCGTTGAGCTGACGGTCTTGACGACCGCTCCGACTCTGGATCCCGTGCCGGAAACCGTGCCGCCGACGGTTCCCGTGACCGTCTTGAGGACCGTGCCGACGCCACCGTTCCCAGTGCCGGTGGGGGGCGCCGGAGTGGTTGTGCCCGGCGCGGTGGTTGTGCCCGGAGCGGTGGCCGTCGGCGGAGCTGTGATGGTGGGCGGAGTCGTGGTCGTGGGCGGCCGGGTCGGGTCGGTGCCCGGCCCACCACCCGGAGGGCTGGCCCCCGGTGCGCCGATGCCCGAGCCGCCCGGACGTGACCCGCGCCCCCCTGCCCCGGCGACGCCCGTCAAGCGGCGCGGAGAGAAGACCGCAAATGCTGCGCTGCTCGCCGGGGCCCGGCCACCGCCGGTGGGGGAGCTGGTGGTCAGCGCCGCCAGACGGCGGGCGACGGGGGTGCCCGAGCTCGCGGGCAGGCTCAGCACGACGCGGGCCGGAGCGCCGGCGATATCGGTATCGGGCCAGCCACGGAAGGCCACCAGGGCGCTGGCCAATACGAACAGCAGCGCGGCGGCGACGACGATCGCGCCGGCGGTGCCCAGTCCTGCCAGATATGCTCGCGTTGCACGCACCTGACCCCGCTATCGGCACGCCTCGGCACGCGCTTTAGCAGCGCGATGATCGCAAACTCATCACTCACCTTCAAGGCGCGCTAAGGCAGTCTGCGAAAATCCGAGAGGCCATGCCAGCCCCCAGGTCATTCGGCCGCGATCCCGGCCTGCAAGCGCGAATGTTGTTGACGATCTTCCTGCTCGGGCTCGTCTACGTCGTCCTGATCGCAGTGCTGATCGCCGCCGGTGCCGGCGCGGTCACGGTCGCGGTGATCGCCGGTGCGCTGTTCCTCGTGCAGTACTTCACGTCGGACAAGCTCGCGCTCGCCTCGATGGGCGCCCACG
Source organism: uncultured Solirubrobacteraceae bacterium (assembly GCA_963831015.1). Lineage (GTDB taxonomy): Bacteria > Actinomycetota > Thermoleophilia > Solirubrobacterales > Solirubrobacteraceae > Palsa-465. The sequence continues at coordinate 509,121 of CAWHOM010000003.1, forward strand.
AGGTGACGGCCGAGGAAGAGCCGCGCATGCACACCATCGTCGAGCGACTGTGCATCCAGGCCAACATGCCGATGCCGCGCCTGGCGGTCGCCGACACGCCGATGCCCAACGCGTTCGCCGTGGGACGCTCCCCCAGCACCGCCACCGTGTGCGCCACCACGGGCCTCCTGCGACTCCTCAACGACGCCGAGTTGGAGGGGGTGCTCGCCCACGAGCTCACCCACGTCCAGAACCGCGACGTGATGGTCATGACGATCGCCAGCTTCTTCGCCTCGATCGCCGCGTTCATCGTGCAGATGGGCTTCTGGTTCGGCGGCGCCCTCGGCGGCGGCGACAACGACAACGACAGCGGACCGAGCGCGATCGTCGTCATCCTGGTCGCCGGCCTGGTCTACGTGATCTCGTTCGTGCTGCTGCAGGCGCTCTCGCGCTACCGCGAGTTCGCCGCTGACCGCGGCTCGGCCATCATCACCGGACGGCCCAGCGCGCTGAGCTCCGCGCTGCTCAAGATCAGCGGCCAGATGGACCAGATCCCTCAGAGCGACCTGCGCGCCGCCTCCAGCGAGCTGGCCGCCTTCTACATCTTCCCGCCGAAGGTCAAGCAGAGCGTGGCCACGCTGTTCTCCACCCATCCGTCGCTGGAGCAGCGGCTGGCCGCGCTGTCGAAGCTGGAGTCCCAGCTGCAGGGCGCACCGGCCTAGGGCCGCGGCGATGGGCTTCCTGGACGTCATCACCGGCAAGCGCAAGCTCGCCAAGCCGGCCCCGGATCGCCTGTTCGCCATGACCACGGCGTACGTGACGATGGAGACCGGGCTGGAGATCACCAGCCGCGGAAGCGCGGCGATCGTGTTCCAGTCGCTGGCCACCGCCGACTTCACGTCGATCGTGCGCGACATGGAGGAGGTCGTCCGAGCCACTGCCTCCGACAGCGCCACCGAGGTCCAGACCTCCGAGGACAGTTACGGCTTCAGCTGGCTGGTGCTGCGGGGAAACAGCTTCGATGACCTCGTCGTGGGCATCAACGCGGTCTCGACCGCGATCGAGGGCGGCGGCTACGGAGACCGCCTGCTGTGCGCGGTGTTCGCGTTCCAGGACTCCCGGAGCCGGCCGCTGTACCTGATCTACAACTACAAGCGGGGCGCCTTCTACCCGTTCGTGCCCGCCGGCGATAAACAGCGCGACAACGAGCGCGAGCTCGTGCTCAAGGCCCAGCTGGGCTCTGAGCTACCGGTCGAGTCCGAGCTCTCCCGGTGGTTTCCCCTGTGGGGAACCCCGATCTGAGAATCCGGTGCCCCGCCCACCGCCCCATTCTGCTCAACGCCCGCGCGGCGACGCGCCCGACGATCACCGGGGTCGAGCGCTGGACGGCCGAGGTGATCCCGCGGCTGGCCGCCCTCGATCCGGACCGCTACCGGATAGTCGCAGCCGCGTCCGCGCTTGAGGACGCGTCGAGCTCGCTCAGACGTGGGAGCAGGCCGTCCTGCCGGCGCTGGCCCGGCACGCCCGCGCGGCGCTGGTCTTCTCCCCCGCCAACCTGGCGCCGCTGGCCTGGCCTCGCAACGTGCTGGTGATGCACGACGCCGCCGTGCTGCGCGAGCCGGACGCCTATTCGCGCGCCTACCGCGCTCTGGCACCGCTCGTTCGGGCTGGCCGCGGCCCGACGGGCGCTGGCGGTGATCACCGTCTCGGAGTTCTCGCGCGGAGAACTCGTGTCTTTGGCCGGCCTGGACCCGCCGCGGGTGCACGTCGTGCCCGGCGGTGTCAGCGAGCGCTTCCATCCCGGCGTCGACCACGAGCGGGTGACGAGCCAGGCTCGGGCTACGAGCGGCCCTACGTGCTGACGATCGCCACCGCCGACCGGCGCAAGAACCTGGCGTCGCTCGGGGTGGCCGCACAGCGGTTGGCCGCCGAGGGGATCGACCTGGTGTGGGCGGGCGACGACCGGCCGTACTTCTCGGCGGTCGGACACGACTCCCGGCTGCGCTCGATCGGCTACGTCGACGATGCCGACCTCCCGGGCCTGTACGCGGGCGCGCGGGCGTTCGTCCTCCCGTCCCGCTACGAGGGCTTCGGGCTCACGTGCCTGGAGGCGATGGCCTGCGGCGTGCCGGTGGTGGCAGCCGACCGGGCGGCGCTGCCGGAGACCTGCGGTGACGCCGCGCTGCTCGTCGATCCCGACGATCCGGACGGCGGTGGCCGATGCTGTCGTCGCAGCGGCGACCGATGACACGATCGCCGGACATCTGGCCGCGGCCGGGACGCGACGGGCTGTCGGTTTCGGCTGGGAGGCGGCAGCGCGCGTGGTCGACGCACTGCTAACCCGGTCGGGAGAACTCCCCGCATAGACTCCACTTTTGTGAGTTACGAGCCCGCCTCGCACTACGACCGCGTGACGGACGCGTGGACCCTCCTGCTGGGCGACGAGCTGCACTACGGCATCTTCGAGCACCCCGATGAGGATCTGGTCACGGCTACCCACCGGCTGACCGAGCGGATGACCCAGGCCGGGCGCATCGAGCCGGGGAACACGATCCTCGATGTCGGTTGCGGCACCGGCACGCAGGCGAGTCGCCTGGCACGAGCGTATGGCGCGCGGGTGACCGGCATCACCACCAGCGAAGCCGGGATCCAGGCCGCTCGCAAGCGCGCTGCGGCCGAGGGAACATCCGGGCTGATCACCTTCGAGCAGCGCGATGGCATGGCCAACGGGTTCGACCGCGACACGTTCGACCGGGTGTGGGCCCTGGAGTCCTCTCATCTGATGCGCGACCGGGACCGGCTGATCGCCGAGTGCGCACGCGTCCTGCGCCCAGGCGGCCGCCTGGTGTTGTGCGACATCATGCTGCAGCGTCGGCTGGCCTTCACCGATGTCCGCCGTTTGCGCGAGCCGCTGGCCCTCCTACGCAATGTCTTCGGAGACGCGCGCATGGAACCGCTCGGGGAATACGAGCGGCTAGCCCAGGTGCACGGCCTGATCGTCGATCCGCCGGAGGACCTCACCCTCGCCACCGAGCCGACCTTCGCCCGCTGGCGCGAAAACGCACATCGCCACCGCAATGCGGTGACCGCACTCCTCGGTCCCGAGGGCTGGCAGCAGTTCATCGACTCGTGCGAGGTCCTGGAGGGCTTCTGGGACGACGGAACCTTGGGCTACGGACTGCTGGCCGCCTCCAAACCCTGATCGTCGTCGCGGCGCACGATGCGCGCCGGCGCGCCTGCCGCCACGCAACGCGGCGGGATCTCGCGCACCACGACCGCATGATTGACGATTGTGGACCTCTCGCCGACGTCGGCCTGAATGTGCGCATAGGGAAAAATCACCACCCCGTCGCCGATCTGCAGATGGCCCTCGTCGCCCGGGTACCAGCGGCCGCGGGTCGGTCCGGCTGAGACGCCCTGATGGATACAGACGTTGGCTCCGATTGTCGTGTTGGTCCCGATGACGATCCCGATCGGGTGCGGCAGCTCCAGCCCGGGCCCGATGGCGACGTCCCGTGCCACATCGATCGCATGCGAGGAGATCAGCAGGCGGCGCCACAGATAGGCCATCCATCCCGGCATTCCACCATCAGGCGTACCAGCAGGTTGGCGTGCAGCGAGCTGTTGGTGAGAATCCTGGGAATCATCAGCATCCGCATTCGCTGCTCGTCCTCGCGCTTGTAGGCATAGCCCGCGTAGTAGTCGGACTTCACCAGGCGCCAGATCTGGCGCAGCCCGCGTTGCGGGGGTACGGAGACGGACCCGGTCGCCATCGCGCTCAGGCCGTCAGCCCGCCGTCGACGACCAGGACTGGCCGTTGATGAACCCGGCCTCCGGGGACGCGAGGAAGCGACGGCTGCTGCACGTCCTCGGGCTCGCCGAGGCGGCCCACCGGCGTGCGCCGGCTGATCTGGCGGAGCTGGTCCTCGTCGAGGCCGTGCGACATCTCGGTGCGCAGGTAGCCGGGAGCGACGGAGTTGACCGTGATCCCGCGCGAGCCGAGCTCGCGCGCCAGCGACGCGCGTGAAGCCGTCGAGCGCGGCCTTGGTGGCGCGAGTAGACGGACAGGCCGCGATAGCCCGAAAGCCCACGATCGAGGAGATGTTGACGATGCGGCCGAGCTGCTGGCGGCAGCATGCGGCGGCACGAGCGCGCGTGATCTCGATGGTCGCCTTGAGGTTGAGATCGATCACGTCGTCGATGTCGTCCTCGCTGAACAGGGCGATAACGCCGTCGCGCGCCATGCCGGCGTTGTTGACCAGCACATCGACGGTGCCGAAACGCTCGATGACGTTCTCGACGAACGCGTTGCAGGCCTCGCCGTCGACGAGGTCGACTGGCTCGTAGTAGAAAGCGACCGGCGAGCGCCGGGTCACTCGCCCAGGCGTCGGTCTGCCGGGTCGCGATGCGGCTGCACGTCGCGACGGTGTCGCCGGGCGTCGAGGAACGCTTCGACGAGCCCGGCGCCGAGGCCCCGGCTGCCGCCGGTGACGACGACGACGGGCGGCGCTCACGCGTTCGCCCCGGTGCGTGCGCGCAGGAGCTTGTTCGCCGCGAATCTCGAGCGCGTCGACAAAGCGGATCCGCCGCGGCCGGCCAGCTGCCGGCAGCACCTCGCAGGCGCTCTGGATCCGCGCCTCGACGCGTCGCCGGTCGGCTCGGGGGCGGCGACGACGTCGACGGCGACGATCTGGCCGGTGATCGGGTTCGGCCGGCCGTAGACGGCTGCGAGGACGACACCCTGGACAGCGCAGACGAGCTCCTCGACCGGCAGCGGATGGACCTTCGCCCCGCCGACGTTGATGATCTCGATCGTGCGACCGACGAACTGCATGCCGGCCGTCGCGCACCTCGACGAGGTCGCCGGTCGCGTCCGCCACTCGGCGTCCGGCGCGCCGTGGTAGCCGAGCATCGCCGACGCGCGAGCGCACGTGCGAGCTCGCCGTCGACGATCCGGAACTGGGCGTCGGCGTCCGTCGGCGCGATCGAGCACGCTCAGCGGCAGGCCGGCGCGCGCCGTCGCGCACGGAGACGACCGAGCCGAACTCCGTCCCCGCGTAGACGTGCGAGATGCGCGGCGCCGGGAACAGGCTCGCGCAGGCGCGTCGATCAGGCTCGCTCGGGGCGGCCTCGCCGCCCAGCGTGATCTGCTTGAGCGCGCAGCGCCTGCGGCGGTCGGCTCGTCCAGCGACCGACGAGCAGGCGCCAGAACGTCGGCGTCGCGCTGACGTGCGTGACATCCTGATCGCGCGATCGTCTCGATAACGTCGTCGCGCGCGGCGCGAGCACGGGCACGACGAGCGTCGCGCCGCTGACGAGCACGTGCACAGGATCTGCGAGCCGGCGAACTGGTTGAGGTTGTAGGCGAGCAGCCAGCGGCGCCCGGTTCGGGAGCGCGCTCGCGCGCGTGCGCACGATCCGCGACCAGTCGTGGCGGGACGCCCTTCGGCTCGCCCGTGGTGCCGGTGGTAAGGATCATGACGGGCGCCTCCCCGGTGCGGCGAGCAGCTCGCCGGCGCCTCGCGGCCAGCTCGGCGAGCGTCAGCACTTCCGCGCCGGCCAGCGCGGTGCAGGCGTCGCCGATCACGACGTCGTGGCCGAGCCGCTCGGCGAACGCTGCGATGCCGGCGGCGTCGAGGCCGGCGGGTACAGGCACGCCTCGCTGCCGCCGACGACGCGGCCAGCACGGTGACGACGGCGTCGGCTGGCTGTCGGCGACAGCCGAAGCGCTCGATCCCGCGCGCGCCAGCCCGCGCGCCAGCGCCTCGGCGCGCTCTGGAGCTCGCCGTAAGTGATCGTCTCGGCGTCACGAGCCGGCGGAAGATCCGGGGGTCACCCTCGGCCGCCTGCGCGACGAGGTCGATCAGCACGCTGGTCAGCCATCGAAACCGGACAGCTCTCCGACCGTCTCGGGCACGATCGCCCTCGGAGTAAGGGGTCGCGGCCGAGCTCATCCTCGAGCGCGGCCGAGAGCTCGGCGAGCTCAAGCGAGTCGAGCCCGAGGTCCTGCGGAGAGCTTCGACTCAGCCGTGATCTGGACATCGCACACGCCGCGACGGGTGAGGACCGCGCAGTCGAACGCGCGATCGATCTCGCGCACCCCGTCGTTGTCTCCGCGTTCTGCAATGGTGTTCCTTCCGCTCGCTGCGGATCGGAACAAACTAGCGATCCGTCGCCCACGGGGCAGCGGACCAGATTACAGGCACGAGATAACCGTGCGAAGCTACGCGTCGCTCCGGCCTGCCCTGTCAATTTGTTCTCATCGACCAGAGTGAAGCCAACCTCAAGCCGGCCGTTATGCCCGGCGATCCCCGAGAGCCAACCCCGACAGGTCGACCTGCGGCTGACGAGCACGCGTGCCGGCCTGCCGGGCGGCGACGACAAGGGCGGTCGGGGGTTCCTGATCCGGGCGGTATGGCTGCTCGTCAACGCGATCGTGTTTCTCAATCCGGTGCTCCGGCCTACGGCTGAAGGCGAAGATCCTGCGCGTGTTCGGGGCGCGCATCGGCGAGGGCGTGATCATCAAGCCGTCGGTCAACATCAAGTACCCGTGGTTTCTAGAGATCGGCGACCACAGCTGGATCGGCGAGCGGGCCTGGCTCGACTGCACCGCGCCGCTGAAGATCGGCAAGCACGTCGTGATCTCACAGGGCGTCTATCTGTGCTGCGGCACCCACGACTGGCAGGACCCGGGGATGGGCAGCGTGATCGCGCCGATCACGGTCGAGGACGGCGCCTGGGTGGCGGCGTTCGCCTGCGTCGCCGGCAACGTCACCATGGGCAGGAGGCCATGGTCGCGATGGGGGCGGTCGTGTTCTCCGACTGCGAGCCGCGCGTGCACGTATCGCGGCAACCCGGCGCAGCAGGTCGGGCGGCGAAGGATCCGCGACTACCAGGTCCGCGGCGGCGGGCAGAGCCGCGCAAATGAGCGGGCGCTGACGACCTCGCGCCGGCGCGGTCGGCCGCGAACGCGCTAGCGATGGACGAATTCACCGATCCCCCGCTCGTCGCCGAGGACGGGCGCCTCCTCGACGCCCTGCCGGCGCGCCCGCTGGTGGACACACCACCTCGCGGCAATCCGGGCAGGGCAATCCGCCACAACGTCCAGGGATCGGTGATCGTGCAGATCCTCAATATGGTCTCGGGGATCGAGCTCGCGCGCGGGCTCGGCCTGGGTCCCAGAGGCGAACTCGCCGCCGCTCTGCTGTGGCCCCGGGTGGTGGGAACGATCGCCGAGCTCGGCCTCGAGGAGGCGATGACCTACTACGTGGCGCGGGAGCGCAAAAACGCCGGCCGGCTCATCGGGAGTTCGCTGGTGCTGTGCTTCATCCAGGGCATCCTCTTCACTGCGATTACCGCCGGCGTGGCTCCCGTCGCCCTGTCCCGTCACGGTGGCGTCACCGTCACCGCCGGCCTCATCTTCGCCGGCTACACGTTCGTCAACGTCTTCGGCGCAGCGCTGGGTGGTGCGCTCAACGGGCTACATCGCTACGGCTCCTACAACGTCGCGCGGCTGGTGATCGGAGCGGCGATCGTCGGCGGCCCAGTCCGTCCTTCTGGTGACTCACTCGCTCACCGTGATCGGCGTCGCCGCGATCTACATGGGATGCTACGCGGCCTGGCTCGGTCTGTTCTTCGTGCTCGTGCATCGCGCCTATCCGGGCCCGCTGAGCGCCGATCGCCGGACCATGCGCCGTATCCTGATATACGGCGTCAAGAGCCACACCAGCTCGACCTCGTCGTTCTTAATCAACGCCTCGATCAGCTGGTCATCTCCGCTTTCCTGTCTGCCCGGCAGCTCGGCATCTATGTGGTCGCGACAACGCTCACACTCTTCACCCCGCTCATCGGGGCCTCCATCGCCGTCGCCGCGCTGCCCAACATCGCCGCGCTGCGCAGCGAGGCCGACCAGGTGCTCTACGCCCGGCGCTTTGTCAGCTTCACCCTGGTCTCGTCGATCGTGCTGACGATCCCGATCATCGCGTTCGCCCCCCTGTGGCTCAAGCTATTCTTCGGCTCGGCGTACACCGTGGGGGCCAACGTGACGCGAGTGACGGCGGTCGCCTCCATTGCGTTCGCGACGACACGCTCGCTCGAGGCTGTCCTGCGCGCGCTCAACCGGCCCCTGGCCGCCGGCATCGCCGAGATCGTAGCCCTCGGCGCGACCATCGTCGCACTCGCGGTCATGCTTCCGGCGTTCGGACTCGTCGGCGCAGCCTGGGCCTCACTGATCGCCTACTCGATCTCAGGGGCGTGGATGGCGACGCGGATCAGGGCGACCGCAGGCGTGCCGATCCGGCAGCTGTTCCTCCCCGACCGCGACGGGCTGGCGTCGGCAATTGCTGGTCTCAGGCGGGGAGCAGCCCGCTCAGCCTGAAGCGCGCCGGAACGCCGGCGCGGCGGCCGCCGTCAGGAGGCATCCGAGCCTGCATGATCCAGCGTCGATCCGGTCTCATCCGGGGCCGTTCGGAAGCCCGCCAGCCGTTGGGCGGCGGGCCGCGAGCAGACGATCAGGCAGAGGACGAGCGGGCCGACGAGGAACAGCGAGTGCGCGACGGCGTCGGTCACCGCGTTGCGTACCATGATCACCAGCACCGGGAGGGACGCGGCGAACACGATCTGCATCCCTTCGTGGTTCTTCTGCCGAAGGAAGTACTCCCACAGCCAACGGGTCAGCATCCCGATGATCGCGCAGCCGATGATGAGCGAGACCCAGCCCGAGTCCTCGAAGAAGTCCCCGAACAGGGCCGGGTTGAAGCTCGCCCTCTGCGCCGTATTGACCGGGAACAGATAGTGGACGACGTACTCGCTCGGGATCAGCGGCTTGCCGCCGATGAGCTTGCGCGGCAGCGGATATGCGAGCAGACTGGCCACGGTCGAGCCTGGGTGCAGCGCCAAGGGGTTGGTCTGAGCGTGCTGGGCCTCATACTCCAACTCGAGCACGCTGAACTCTGCGATGTCGACGCCGGTAACGAACTCGTGCATCTGGTGGCCGAAGTGGGTCACTGTCGACGTCAACGTGGTCAGGATGGGCGTCCGCTTGTCGACGTTGCGGATATGGAGGAAGAAGTTCATCGCCAGCGCAGCGAGCACGATCGCGCCGAGCGTCGCCATCAGCCCTGGCCGCCGCTGCGCCCGCACGTAAGGCAAGACAAGCAGCGGCAAGACGAGCGCGAGGATGTAGGTGCGGTCCCCGCGCGGGAAGGTGATGAACAGCGCGATGGAAAGGGAGAGGGCTAGCAGGGCGGCCGTCTGGAGCGACCGCAGACGCAGGAACCCGAACGCGAAGATGATGGTCGCCGGGATCGAGAGGTACGGGCCGAGGCCGACATAGCCGACAACGTGCAGGATCGTCTGGAAATCCTGCGTGTTCCGCCCCAGATAGAAGTGCAGCAGCACCGACGGCCCGACCGACAGGGCGAACAAGGCGGTCAAGAACGCGCAGGCAACGAGTAGCCACACGCCGAAGCGGACCGCTCGCTGCGGATCCCAGCTGTCGGGCAGGAGTCGAGCTTGGCGCACCAGACGGCCGCCGTTGCTGAGTGCGTAGCCGAGGTACACAGACGACATCCCCACGAGGCTCACGACCGAGGCGCCGACGAAACCGGACCGGCTCGGCTGGTTGGCGAACGACGTGATGCCATAGACGAAGCTCGGCCCCCGGACGCAGTGCGTAGAGGATCAGAAAGGTGATAGCCAGGATTCTGGATCGGCTCGAACGGGTCGAACCTTCGCTGCAGGACGCGCACGATGATCGGCGAGATCGACACGACGATCAGGGCAACGGCGACCGTCGGCGCCGGATGCGACATCCCCCACGGAGGCGAGTTCGCCGGCAAGCAGGCCCAGCACGAGGACGCCCAGGACCCCCTTGGCAACGGACCGCGGGTCCGACAGCCATGTCCCGGCTCTCACCACGAGCTACCCTCCTCCACCCGTGACAGGCCTGGGCACCCGGAGCGCAGCGACGTGACTGAATTGCGCCGGCGATTTCATCCGGAATCTGAGTTTGGTGGCTTCACCGACATGGATGGCGGGGTCATGTTCTACGCGGCGAGTTCAGCAGCTTCTGACGACGGACGCGACGGCTCTGGATATCGGATGCGGTCGGGGCACCCAGGACGACGACCCGGTGCGGCTGCGGCGCGAACTGCGGATTCTTCCCGCGGTCGATGTCGCCAGGTGATCGGTATCGACGTCGACGCAGCCGGCGCCGACAACCGGTACATCGACGAGTTCCGCCGCATCACGCCGGGCGCGACGTGGCCGGTCGATTCGGCGAGCATCGACTTGGCGCTCGCCGATTTCGTCGTCGAGCACATCCGGGACCCGCTGGCCTTCTTCGCCGAGATCGGCCGGGTCGTCAAGCCCGGCGGTTACGTCTGCATCCGCACGATCAACGTCCACAGCTACCTGGGACTCGCGGCCCGTCTGGTCCCGAACCGGCTGCACGCACCGACCTTGCGGCGAGCCCATCCGCGGCGGCGCGGAGTCGACGTGTTCGCTACCTACTACCGCTGCTAGCACGCGGCAGCGCCTGGCCGCGGCGCTGAACCGCGGCGGGACTCGACGCCGTTACCTACGCCAGCGAGGACGAGCCGGCGTACCTGCAGTTCCATCCGCTGGCCTATCGCTTCGGGCTTCTGCACCGGCGTCTGGCACCGCGGGGCGCGCTCCTTGGCCTGCTCGGCTGGGGACGACGGCGTTGTGATACTCCATCTCAGCGCGGATAGCCCAGCCGCTCGGCCATGACGAGCGCGGGCTCCAGGATCTCGCAGGTCGCTCTCCCCGAGCAGCTCGCGCCACGTGCCCGCAGCCCCGTCGCGCACCCCCCGGCTCCGGTAGCCGACGGACTGCCTCAGATAGTCGACGCTGGCCTCTTCCAGGCCGCGCATCCGGCTTGCGGTGTTGCGCTCCAGTGCCTCGCGCATGCGCTCCGCCGTCGCGTCGATCCCGACGAACGCGGTGACCTCGCGCAGGATGTCGAGCGGCTTCCGGCGCATGTCCTCAAACTTGAGCACGAGGATGTCGGCACCGGCGTCGCGCGCTCGCAACCAGCTCTAGACCGTAGCTCCACCCGCCGTACGGCGATGCGCGGTCGGTCACGAAGTCTGCGACGAAGGCGGGGAGGTGGGAGAGGTCATCGGGATCGAACTGCGAGATCCGATACCAGGACACGAGCACGTCGCGGACGTCGCGCACCAGATAGACGGCGCGCCTGTAGACCGGGCGGTAGGGCTCGTGCGTCTTGATCAGGCGCCCCCCGATACCAGCCGCGGAGCACCACGATGATGTCCGACCGCCGGAAGCAGCCGGTCGACGGCCTCGAAGTTGGTCGGCTGCCCGGTCGCCAACTCGGCGAGGAGAAACCTCAGCCAGGTGTTCCCCGATCGCGGAAACGACGCGATGAACACATCCTCGGGGTCCAGCGCGGTGTGGCGCTGGGCGACCCGTCATGCGGCGCAGCAACGCAGATCGGCGCAGCACACCGCGGACGCGATGCTGCATCGTCGAGGACGGCCGTGAACCGGTCGGTGAGCTGCCCGTCGGGGCCGTCCTTGCCACAGGGCCAGGATAACTCGCGGCCGGGCCGTTCCTGCAGCAGCCGATCCGGACCCGGCGACGTCATCTCATATCAGGCGAGTCCGCCCTCTCCAGCGTGGTACCGTAATCCGACCTGAGTTCAGTGCATCGGCGGAGGATCGAATCTTTCATCCCCCAGAGGCCACGGTGGCGGGGAAGATCTCACCGTCTTGTGACATCTACGGGGAACGATGAACGAAGAGCGCTCGCACGCGACGATCCGTGACTACCTGCTAGTCCTCAGGCGTCGTCGCCTGATGATCCTGGGGGTGGTGCTCGTCGCGGCGGTGGCCGCGGGGGTGCTGTCAGCCTCTCAGGCGAAGGTATACACCGCGCAGGCGTCTACCAAGGCGCAGAGCGTGTCCCAGAACGCCGGCTTTGCGGGCCTGGTGCAATCGAGCACCCAACTGCCCTCCGAGACCTCGGCGCAGCTTGCCCAGCGCGCCACACGGCCCGATGTTCTGCGGGAGGTCAAGGCAACGCTCAAATCGCCGCAGAGCCTCGCGCAGATCCGCTCCCAACTCTCGGTCTCCCAGGATCAGCAGTCCAACTTCGTCGTCATGTCCGCCCACGCGCCAACTGCATCGCGAGCGGCATCGCTCGCCAACGTCGCCGCCTCGGCGCTGGCCGACGTCTCCAACCGCCAGGTGCAGCAGCAGTTCACGAGGATCGCCGCTGCGCAGAACAAGGCGGCCGAGAGCCTCAGCTCCAAGTTCGCGGGCAAGAAATTCCTCAAGCTCACCCCAGATGAGCAGACCCAGTACCTGTCCAATGCCCGTCAGGCGGCGACGCTCGAAGGAGTCGCCGCTAAGCTCGAGGCGTTCAGCAAGGTCGTCACCGTGGCCAGCGTGACGACCTCGGCCACCGAGCCGAGCTCCCCGAGCTCGCCCCATCCGCTGTCCTCGATTATCCTCGGCGCCGCTCTGGGTCTGGTGATCGGGCTGCTGCTCAGCTGGATCCTCGAGTCGATCGATCGCCGGTTGCGCCGGCCCGACGAGACCGAATCGGTCTACGGTCTGCCCGTCCTGGGGGCCGTCGGTCAGGGCGCTCTGGGCAGGGTTCCGGGAGCCGACCCCGAGGCGGCGCCGTTGGCCTCCTTCAAGCTCCTGCGCACGAATCTCCGGTTCCTTACACGCGACTTTGCTCCACCGCGCGTTGTCCTCGTCACCAGCGCCCTCGCCGAAGAGGGCAAGAGCACCGGTTGCGATCGGTCTGGCGCTCGCGGCTGCCGCCAGCGACGTTCGCACGCTGCTCGTCGAGGCCGACCTTTATCGGCCGGTGCACGCCCAGCGCCTCGGCCTCTCGTCAGGACCCGGGCTCTCAGAATTCCTGTCTTCTTCTGCCTCACCCGAGGACGTCGTCCAGGTGCACGACCCGAGTGCTGCCTTGGTCAGAACGCAGGCCAACGGCTCGGCAATGGCGATCACGGCGAAGCTGGCGTGCATTACTGCCGGGGAGACGTCCTCGATCCTGGCCAATCGCTCCGGCGCCGAGGCGTTCGCCGAGATGATCGTCGAGGTCAGGCAGGTCTATGACCTCATCGTCATTGACACGTCACCACTTCTGGCCGTCTCAGAGACCTCCGAGATGTTCGAGCTCGCCGATGTCGTGTTGCTGTGCGCTCGTCTCGGGAGCACCACGGTCGAACACGCCAAGGCCGTGCGCGCAGCGCTTTCGCGGCTTCCGCAGCGAGGCACGGGGCTTGTGCTGACCGAACTCACGCGGAATCTGGGTAGAATACTCCGGCTACGACTACGACTACGACGAACCGGCGAACGGCCACGCGAAGGTCAAGGTCTGATCTCGCGGGTCCCGGCGCGCGCCTGAGACAAGGGCTGATTGCCCGTTGCGCTTTCCGCGCTGCTGGGCGGCTGCGGAGCCGGCTCGGCCGGCTCCACCGCTTCGCCGACCGTGCACTCGCAGCTCGTCGCGCCGTCGGGATCGGTGCGCTGGGACGCCGGCCCGGCCGCCGCGGTGTGGGGTACGTCGTTGCGCCCCGGATCGCCCCGCGGCGTGCTGCTGCTCATCCACGGCGGCGGCTGGCGGCGGCTTCAACGCCCGGGCCGTCAGCCAGGCGGTCGCGGTCGCGGTGCCTCTGCGCAAGCTCGGCTTCGACACGCTGGTCGTCGACTACCGCGCCGGTGCGCAGGGCCTGACCGATGTCCAGGCGTTCTATCGGCGCGCGCGCGAGAGGACGCGCGGCCGCCTCGATGTCTGCGCGGTCGGCACCTCAGCCGGCGGGAACCTGGCTCTGCTCCTGGCTGAACGCGAGCCGCAGCTGCGGTGCGTCGTCGACATTGCCGGACCGACCGATCTACCGGCGTTGCGGGCCTGCCAGCGAGCTACAAGTTGGCCGTGCAGGCATCGGCAGGATCGCCTGGAGGACTTCAGCCCGGTCAGCCACGCCAGCACGCTGCGGGCCCGATCGCTGCTCGTCTACGCCGATCGTGACCCCATCGTCCCCGTCGCCCAGGGCCGGGAGATGGCGCGCGCCGACCCGTCGGCGCGTTTGATCACGCTGGCGCCCGGCGGCGCTACGTTCGTGCACAACAGCGTGAGTGACGCCGCTCGCGGAGACGGTGTGAGACGCCGGAGCCGCCAGGCGTTTCGCCCAGGTCGCCGAGGTTCAGTTCCTGGTGCAGTCGGTCCGCTAGGGCGGCGCGCCACTGATACCCTCGCGCGGATCGCGGATCGCGGATCGCGGATCGCGGATCGCGGATCGCGGATCGGCGGGGTGCGCTCAGCGCGGTGAACGGAGTCATGGACCTCGGAAAGCTTACGACTCGGACTGTGCGGGGGACGGTAGCCAGCGTGGTGGTCACGGCCGCTCTCATCTGTGCCTGGCTGCTCGCTGGACCCGCGCCCGCGGGAGCCGCCCAGACCGTCATCACCTGGGACTTGCACAGCAGGTACGTCACCAAGACGCAGGCACTGTATGGACTGCCGCGATCGCTCGTGCCCAACGCGGCCCCGACGGGGCTGCGGTCGTGGGTGGTGCTGCCGACTGGCTACACGAAGAGTCGATGCTGGCCGGTGCTCTATCTGCTGCATCCGGTGGGCGTGCCCGATGACTGGCTCGAGCAGCAGGCGCTGTACGCGAACCTAGCGGCGATCGTCGTGATCCCAGGTGGCGGCGCAGGGTGGTCACGAACTGGCTCAGCAACGGAGCCCGAACACCGGACTGGACCAGCTTCATGCTCGACGAGCTGCTGCCGAAGGTCTCGCGCTCGTTCGCGATTTGCCCGCAGCGGCGCTACCACGCGATCGCTGGCGCCTCGATGGGCGGTTACGGCGCCACCTACCTTGCCTCTCAGCGCCCCGATTACTTCGGCAACGTCGGCTCGTTCTCCGGGACCGTCAACATCTCCAGCCCGGATCTGGAGTATGGCCTGTCGGGCTACAGCGACATTTGGGGCCCACCCGGCGGGTTCTACGAGCTCGGTCACAATCCGACCCAACTGATCGACAACTTCCGGTACACGAGGGTGTTCATGGCTGTCGGCAACGGGCAGCCACTTGCGCCGGGCGATTCCAGCCAGCAGTTGGCCGCCCTGGCGGAGTCAGAGCTGCGCAGGGAGGCCGCGGACTTCCGGGCGGCGGCGCGCTCGGCACACGTCGATGTCCATTTCGTCGAGCACGCCGGGGTCCACCTCCAGAACAACGCCAATCTGTCACTGCAGGACTTCCTGCGTTACGGCCCGTGGAGGCCGACCGCCAACAGCGTAGCGACGTGGCGATTGAGCACGGTCGAGCAAAGCGGGATCGCATGGGGGTATCACTTCAGCTTCGCTCGTGCGCCGGCCACGATCGAGACCTTCTCCTACGGCGGTGACACGCTGACCGCCGCCGGAAGCGGGGACGTGGCACTGACTTCACCCACTGGTCGGCGATACCGGGCATCACTGCCGTTCACCGTGAGTAACGGGATCCTGCACCCCGGTCACGGCGGTTCGAAATCGTTTGCACCGACGTCTTGCCCGTCCGCGTTCGCCTGCACCGGACTGGTCGGCTCCCGGGGTGCGATCCAGGCCACGTTCACGAGCCGTCGGGCTCCGGCCGGCCGGATCTTCGTGCTGCTCGCGTTCCGGCAGTCAAGACGAGCTGCTTCCTCAACAACACCGTGCGCATCTCGAAGCGTCTGAAGCCCGGGCGGATGGTCACGGTGGCGATCGGGCCCGGCACCGGTCGGGGCCACCCCGCGGCCGGTGGTGCGACGGGCACGGCAGCATCGACCTCGTCACCGTCAAGCCCGGCCCCGACCAGCTGCAGACCGCGCGGATCCTCGGTGGCGCGGCCTTCAAGGCACGCTAGGCGTCAGCGGTCGGTCCGGAGCCCGGCCCGCGCCTGGATGGTCGCGTCGTCCGATCCTCAGGTCACGGTGGTTCGATCAAGACGGGCTCAGCCTATGCCGATGATCATCCGGTGCCCAGCCTTGATCCTCCGATCCGCGTCCCGGCGGGACTGGCTGCCCGACTTGCGCTGACGGTGGCGCTGGCGGTCGCCGGAAGCTGGGCGACCCACGCCTGGGCCGGCGTCAACCGCGAAGCCCTCGACGCGCGGTTCGGGAGCGGAGGCTTCTCGACTGTCTCGGTCGGGACCTGGTCTGCCGCCGCGGCCACGGTCGTGCAGCCCAACGGAGCGGTCATCACCGCCGGCGAGGCGATCGTCGACGGGGAGGACGTCATCCTCGCGACCCGTATGGGCTCCAATGGAACGCTTGACCCGACGTTCGGGTCAACGGTGTCGTCACCATCCGCATCGGCGCCGCCGCCGGCGTCGACAGCGGCGCCGGGCTGCTCGTCGAGCCCGACGGCGATCTGCTGATCGCCGGCACGGGCGACATCCAAGGCCGGCAGGAGCTCGTCGCGGTGGAGCTCGATCCCCAGGGCAGCCCGGTGGCGAACTTCGGCAACGATGGCATCGCCGCGGTGTCCGCGGGAACGGGGGCCTACGCGAACGCTATCGCGCTCGTGGCCGGAGGGCGGATCGTGCTGAGCGGGACCGATCGCACCGCGGCCGTTACGCACTTCGTGACCGCCGAGCTCAACTCAGACGGTTCGGTCAACACCGCCTTTGGCACCCACGGACTGGTCGCGCTCCCCCAGCAGGGCGCCGACTGGGGGATGGTGATCCAGCCCGACGGCGCGATCGTGCTCGCTGGCCAGCAGACCGTCAACGGCCGTCAGGGCTACATGACGGCTCGATTGCTCCCCACCGGCGACCTGGACCCGACCTTCGGGCGCGGCGGCGTGGTCACGCTCCCGATCGGCACGAGCGCCACCGGCTATGCCGTCGGCCTGCGGCCCGACGGAGACATCATCGTCACCGGCGATGCGACCGACGGTCAGCCGGTGATCGCCACCGCTGCCCTGCGTCCGGACGGATCGCTGGACGGGGGCTTCGGCGACCAGGGCGTGGCCGAATTCAGAGGCTCGAGCGTGAACGCGATGATGATCGACGGCGCGGGACGCATCCTGCTCGCCGGCTGCGGCGCCGCGCTGGGACGGCTGAACGCCGACGGCAGCATCGATACCAGCTTTGGCCACGGCGGGGTTGTCGTCTATGCCGATGGGGTCAACGCCGCCGCCAACGGCATCGCCTTCGATCCGTCAACGGGCAGCGTCGTGCTCGCCGGCGCGACCCACCTCGATCAGCGGCTTTCGATCCTGGTGATGCGCATCGACGTACCCGGGATGTCAGCCCCGACTCCGCCGGCGACAGTGCCGCCAGCCCCGGCACACAGGGCGGGCAGTGCCGCTCCGACCACGCGACCACCGTTACGGTGCAACCGGCGCACCATCCGCCGCGAGTCGTCACTCGACGCGCCCGCACCCACAAGACGACCGACCGCACCCCCCGACGTCGCGTGCGGTCTCAGCACAACCGGCCACGACCGCGGTCAGGAACGGCGCGTAGCGCCTGCTCGAACGCGTCGATCGTTCCGGCCGCGCAACGCTGCCAGGTGAAGTCCCGCAGCCGAGCCCTCCCGGTGCGGACAAGGCGCTCGCGCAGTTGCTCGTCGGTGAGCACGTCGCACAATCCGGCGGCAATATCGTCGACATCGGTCGGTGACACCAGACGAGCGGCGTCCCCGGCGGTTTCGGCGGTGCCCCCGACGCCGGAGGTAACGAGCGGGCGCTCGGTGGCAAACGCCTCCAGAACGGGATGGCCGAAGGTCTCGTACAGGCTGGTGTAGGCGATCGCCGTTGCCCCGGCATACAGGCCGGGAACGTCCGCCTGGGGCACTCGACCGAGAAACCAGACCCGGTCACCGATCCCGGTTGCGGCGGCCACGCCAGCCAGCTCCTCCCGGGTCACGTCGGCGTCGCCACCGACGATGACCAGGCGATGCGGAGACGCTCAGCCTGAACTGTCTTGGCGAACGCCTCGATCAGGCGGCGGTGGTTCTTGAGCGCATACAGCCGAGATATCGACAGGACATAGGGAGCGCGGTCCGCGGTCGTGTAGGGCTCAGACGCCGCCCGGCCGGGGTCGGTGAGCTGCTCCACCCACGGCGACGGACCCATGTGGACAGCCACGATGCGGTCGGGGTCCAGGTCGAAAAGGCGAATCGCATCCTGGCGCAGAGCCTCGCTGACCGCGACCACGACGTCCGCCGAACGCGCCGAGCGGGGCACGGCGAAGCGAACGTACGCCGAGCGCACTCGGCCGATGTCGTCGCCGAGCAGGAAATGCTGAATCGCATGCAGCGCCAGGACGTTGGGATGGCGATAGCCGAGCGGTCGATAGTTGCCCGTGCAGAACATCACGTCGACCCTGTCGCGTCGGACCTGCGCAGGCAGGACGAGTTGCTCATATCCGACCCGGAGCGGACGCCTGGTCGGCACCGGCGAGAACCGTACGACCAGCTTGGGATGAGTCCAATGCCGGGCCGGCTCATACCAGTCGGCGACGTACACGAACAGCTGCTCTACGCGGTCCTCGGCCAGGAGCGCCGGGATCAGCGCCTCGATGTAACCGGAGGCTCCCCCCGGCCCTCGCCGAGCACGCTGCCGGCGGCGATCACCTCGACGCCGATGCGCATGCGCTCCAATGTCCGACGACCACCAGGCTGATGCAAGGCTGATTCACGGTGTTGACTTCCCGGGTAGGCTTTCCCACCCAGCATGACGTCCTGCGCGCCCACGTTGTACCGGTTAACGGCGTTTTGGATGCAGATCAAGGAAGATACTGGCCGTGCGGCTCCAGCTGTGGTCCTACAACTTCGATCCTGAGCCGCAGGGCATCGCTCCGCTGAGCACGACGCTCGCGCGAGCCCTGGCCGAGCGCGGCCACGAGGTTCTGGTGGTCGCCGCCCACCCTCATTATCCCGAACCCGCCTGGGGCGTCCGCCTCCGCCCGTACCGCGAGCGCCGTCAAGACATCCCGGTCCTGCGTCTCCCGCTCGGCCCGGCCGCGGATCGGGATTGGCCAGGATCCGGCAGGAGCTCTCGTTCCTGGCGTCACTCTCGCTGGTCGCGCCCGTGCTGCCACCGGCCGACGCGCTCGTCGCCGTCACCCCGTCGTTCCCCGCGCTCGCTCCCGCGGCGGCATTGGCTCGAGCGCGGCGGATGCCGTGGGTGATGTGGCTCCAGGACATCGTCACCGAAGGGGCGGTGACGACCGGCCAGCTCGCCGAGGGACGGCTGATGCGCCAGGCACGCCAGTTCGAGCGCGCCAGCTACGCTTGCGCAGACCGGATCGTCGTCATCTCGGAGGCCTTCCGCGAGAACCTGGTGAGCAAGGGTGTCCCCGCGGAGAAGATCGAGCTGATCTACAACCCGATCACGCGGCCAGCCGCCGAGCCGAATGACCTGGACGCGATCCGGGGCCGCCCACCCCAGATCCTGGCCATGGGCAACATCGGCCACACCCAGGGCCTGGATCGGATCGTCGATGCCTTCCAGGGCAGCACGGAGCTCGCCCGGCTCGGCGCGAGCCTTGTGATCGCCGGCGGCGGAGTCGCCGCCCGTGAGGTACGCGCGCGGGTCACGGATGCGTCGGTCTCGATGCCTGGCATTCTCTACGGGGATGACCTCGCTCCGCTCCTACGGACATCGTCGATAGGGCTGGTCAGCCAGCGGGACGGGATCGCCGAATTCAACCTCCCCTCCAAGCTCATGAACTACATGGCGCATGGCATCCCGGTGATCGCCTCGGTGAGCCTGGGTCGGAGACCGCTCGCATCGTCCGAGAATCGGGCGGCGGATGGGTGACCGATGCCTCTGACCCGGAACAGTTCGCGGCCACCGCCAGCGAGGTCCTGCAGCAGCCGGCGGCGCTGATCGAGGCCGGACGGGCCGGGTTTGCCTTTGCTGCGGCCAACTTCGCGCCCGCGGGGATCGCGACCCGCTTCGAGGGCATGCTTGAGCAGGCGCTCGGCAGGTCTTCGGCCAATGACTGCGGGCCTGTGGCCCAGAACGCGCCGACCGGTGCGATATTCTCACCGGCTTAGGCTTGCGGCACCCCCGGCCCGGGCCGACTCTCTGCAACGCTGCCTCTCGGCGAGCGCGAGCAGCGCGGACGACCTCAAGGAGAAACCTTGCGCATTCTGATTCTCGGTGGTGACGGCTTCTGTGGCTGGCCGACCGCTCTCCATCTCTCGGCCGGCGGCCACGATGTCGCGATCGTCGACAACCTGGCCCGCCGCAACGCCGACGTCGAGCTCGAGGCCGACTCGCTGACCCCGATCAGGCCGATCGGGACCCGGCTGGAGGCTTGGCGCGAGCTGACCGGGCACGAGATCCCCTTCCATCGCTTCAACGTCGCCGACAACTACCGCGTGCTGCTGGACCTGCTCGCCGACTGGCAGCCCGACGCGGTCGTGCACTTCGCCGAGCAGCGCGCCGCGCCCTACTCGATGAAGAGCTCGTGGCACAAGCGCTACACGGTCAACAACAACGTCAACGCGACCCACAACCTGTTGGCCGCGCTGGTCGAGGCCGAATCAGACGCGCACGTCGTGCACCTCGGCACGATGGGCGTCTACGGCTACGGCACGGCCGGGATCAAGATCCCCGAGGGCTACCTGCGGGTCAAGATCGACACCGATGAGGGCTCAGAGATCGAGCAGGAGATCCTGTACCCCGTCAATCCGGGCAGCGTCTACCACATGACCAAGACCCAGGACCAGCTCCTGTTCGCGTACTACAACAAGAACGACGGCACGCGGGTCACCGACCTGCACCAGGGCATCGTGTGGGGCACCCAGACGGCCGAAACCCGCCTCGACGAGCGCCTCATCAACCGCTTCGACTACGACGGCGACTACGGCACCGTGCTCAACCGCTTCCTCATGCAGGCCGCCGTCGGCTACCCCCTCACGGTGCACGGCACCGGCGGTCAGACACGCGCGTTCATCCACATTCAGGACACCGTGCGATGTATCCAGCTGGCTATCGAGAATGCGCCCGAGCACGGCGATCGCGTTCAGGTCTTCAACCAGATGACCGAGACCCACCGCGTACGAGACCTGGCCAAGCTCGTCGCAAGCCTCACCGGCGCCGAGATCGACTACGTCGACAACCCGCGCAAGGAAGCCGCCGAGAACGAGCTGTTCGTGGCCAACGACCACCTCTTGCAGCTCGGTCTGGAACCGATCACGCTCAAGGACGACCTCCTGACCGAGGTCACCGAGATCGCCCAGAAATACTGCGGGCCGCTGCGACACCTCAAAGATCCCGTGCGTGTCGAAGTGGATCCAGCACAAGGAGCCGGCGGCGGCCCCGACGGCTGAGCGACCGCGACGGCGATCCCGGATCAGCCCGGGATCAGGCCTTCGCCCTGGAACTCCTGCTTGGCCTCCGCCAGCGAGACGTCTGGCGGGGGCAGGATGATGTCCGACCCGTAGAGGTCGTCGTCGGGGACGGGCGTGCCCTTGGCGCGCACCAGGTCAAGCAGCTGGTCGAACGCCTCGCGGAAGTGCGCCTCGTCCGAGTAGCCGCACGCGTCGACGGCGGCGTTGTCGAGCTTGTTGAGCTCATCGATCGCGTCGTCGGGGACCTCGTACTGACCCTCGTTCGAGATGCGGACGATCACGCGGACTGCCCGGGCTGAGCGGCTCCCGAGCCCTCCCCGGCGCCCAGCGCGCCGGCCGAGCCGCTTCCCTGGCCGAGCTCGGCCTTCATCTTCGCGAGGTCGTCGTCGACCTCGCTGGTGCTGGAGAGCTGCTTGAGCTGACGGTCGATGTCGTCCTCGCCGGGGCCGATCTGGGTCAGGTCCTCAAAGGTGCCGGCCGCCTCGAGCTCCTGCACGGCATCGGCGCGTGCCTTCATGTTCTCGGTCTTGTCGAGCGCTCGCTGCATCGCCAGACCGACGTCGGCCATTTCCTCGCCCACGCCCGTGGCGG
Source organism: uncultured Solirubrobacteraceae bacterium (assembly GCA_963831015.1). GTDB lineage: Bacteria > Actinomycetota > Thermoleophilia > Solirubrobacterales > Solirubrobacteraceae > Palsa-465. Next base: position 531,031 of record CAWHOM010000003.1, read on the forward strand.
CCTCGGAGATCTTGACCTGCGCCTCGGCGGCGGAGTACTGGGCCTTGATGACCTCCTTCTTGGAGCGGAACTGCTCGATCTTGGTCCGCAGCTTCTGCTCGGAGGCGGTCATCTGCTCCTGCTGCTGCTCGAGCTGGGCGACCTGCGAGTCCAGCGACTGCAGTTCGGTCTGCGCGACGTTCTTGCGCTCCAGCGCCATCCGGGCGAGATCCTCGTTGCCGGCGGCGAGCGCCTGGCGGGCCTGGGTATCCAGCTTCACGACCTGCTGCTGCAGCTTCTCCTCCTGCAGCTGCAGCCGCTTCTTCGACGTGACGACGTCGGCGATGCCCTTCTTGACGTTCTGAAGCAACTCGATCTGCTTCTGGTAGCTGTACTCGAGTGTCTCGCCGGGGTCCTCGGCACGATCGAGCAGCTTTGAGATCTTGGCTTTGACGACGGTGGACATGCGCCCGGAAAGGCCCGGCATCGCATCCTCCCTTTAGCTATAGCTGTACTGGCCCCTGAAGCCTAGCGGCCACGGACGATTAGGATCGTCGCATGGAGCCCAAACCGGTCGCCGGGTCGCAGGTGGTGCTAGCGCACTGGATGGGTCCGACGGACGCCAACGGGTCGGGCAACATCCATGGCGGCGTCATCATGAAGCTGACCGACGAGGCCGCCGGCCTGTCCGCGGTCAAGTACTCCCGTCTGCAGGTGGTGACCGCCGGCATGGACCGGATGGCGTTCCTGGTGCCGCTGTACGTCGGCGATCTGGTGACCTTCAAGGCGATGGTCAACGCCGCGTGGCGCACGTCGATGGAGATCGGTGTGCGCGTCGAGGCCGAGAACCCCCGCTCCGGCGAGGTCCGGCACTCCAACACCGCCTATATGACGTTCGTGGCGCTCGACGAGCACGGCCGGCCGGCTTCCGTGCCGCCGGCACTGGCCGCAACCCCGACCGAGCAACGACGGATGCGCGAGGCCGAACTGCGGCGCACCAACCGCCTCGCCGAGCGAGCCGAGATGCTCGCCCGGCGTACCGAGGAGGGCGACTTCTAGACGGGCTACAGCTGGGCCGGGTGGCGGGCCATGAACCCGCTGGTGCTTGTCACCAACGGACGCCAGCGCGGACCCGAGCCCGACGGCGGATTGGGATCCTGCTCGGCGGAGGTGTCCAGGCGGATGCCCGCTATCTCCACGAACGCGTGGCCCGGATTGGTGTAGACGGTGATCCACTGACCGGCGCCCGACTGGCCCCAGGACTCCATTTCGCCGGAATCCTCGGAGGTCTTGAGCAGACCGGCAGCGTGCAGCACATACGACACCGAGCCCGAGCAGTCATAGCCGGAGTCGTTCCACTGCCCGTGACCGCCGCCGTAGATGTACGGCTTGTTGCGGATCTGGTTGCCCGCCCAGATCGCCTGCTTGACCTGCATCGGGGCGTACGAGGGCGCGTAGGCGACGCCGTTGACGATCTTCGCCGTGTCGCCGGTCACCATGGGGTGCTCGGCGGTGCTCTGCCCCGGGGCGGGACCGTTGATCCCCGCCCCGCCGTTGTCGGCGGGGGTGACCTTCTTGGTCTTGGTCTTGCTCTTGGGGCTGGAGCTCGTCAGTCCAGAGCCGCCCGCGGCCAGCGCGGACGAGGGGACGGCCAGCGCGAGTAGTGCGAAGCCGGGTACGAGAAAACGTGAAAACCGCAATTAACTCCTCTTTCGTCGGCCGGCGGGGTTAGCTGACGGGCTGGCGCTGAAAGAGCTCGCGCCCCCTGCGGATGACCGCAGGATTAGCCCCAAGGGAACACTTTGGATCCCCCGCTCCGCGGTATTTGCTTGGCGCCGCGGATTAGGCGATGGCCAATATACCCACTGTCCCGGTTATTAGTCATAACTTCTGCAACCCGTTATCTGGGCCAGACCAGCGCCGCCACCCCGGGCTCCCGCTAACGTCCGCCCGCGATGCGTTGCGCTGTCCGCCGAAACGCCCGCGCGTACGCGAGCGCGTGCGTCATCCTGCTCGTCGTGGCGGCGGTGACCGGCTGCGGCGGCGGGACCAAGCTGCTGCACGAGACCGACCAGTCCACGGTCACGGTCGGGATCCCCTCCAAGACGCCGCAGGCCGCCCAGAAGCTGGGGTTCCCGGCTCTGGCGACCAAGAACACCACGCGCGTCGCCGGCGCCGACCCGGCGGCCGACGCGGCCGGAGTCGCGCTGGCGGTGTACCCGTCGGCCGCTCCGGGCACCCATCCGGCAGCGGTGGCGCTCGCCCCCACCGACGACTGGCAGGCGGCGATCGCCGCCTCGGTCCTGATGGCCTCGCCGGTCCACGCGCCGGTTCTGCTGTCCGGCAAGGCGGCGCTACCGTCAGCCACCTCGTCGGCGCTGGTGACGCTGGCGCCGACCGGCTCGGGATCGATCGGCGGTGCCCAGGTGATCAGGATCGGAGACGTGCCGGCGCCGCCGGGAATGCGCACAGCGGCGATCAAGGGCTCTGACCCCTACGCGCTGGCCGCCGGAATCGACCGCTTCGTGTCCGCCGCCCAGGGGCGGACCAGTACCGACGTGATGATCGCCTCGGGGACCAACGCCGCCTATGCGATGCCAGCCGCCGGCTGGGCGGCGGAAAGCGGCAACCCGGTCCTGTTCGTGAGCTCCAAGGCGATCCCCTCGGTCACGCGCCAGGCGCTGCTGGCCCACCAGAGCCCGCACATCTACGTGATCGGACCGCCCAGCGTGATCCCCGACACGGTCCTCAAGCAGCTGCGGAAGTACGGCACGGTGAAGCGGGTCGGCGGATCGGATCCGGCGGCCAACTCGGTCGCCTTCGCCACCTACCGCGATCCGGCGTGCAAGTACGGTCAGCCCTGCGTCCACGTCCCCGGCAGCTTCGGCTGGGCGATGCGCAGCCCCGGTCACGGCTACGTGCTGCTCAACGCCTCCCGACCGCTGGACGCCGCCGCGGCGGCGCCGCTCTCGGGCAGCGGCGACTACGGTCCGGCCCTGCTGGTCGACAATCCGTCTAGCCTTCCCAAGACAGTGCTCAACTACTTCCTGGACTACGCGACGCCCGGCTACACCGAGGAGGGACCGACGGCGGCGGTCTACAACCACGGCTGGGTGATCGGCGACCAGAGCGCGATCTCCGTTCCCGTGCAGGCCGAGATGGACAACCTCCTCCAGGCCGTGCCGCAGGCATCCAAATGAGCGAGAGCGAGCATCCCGACCGCATCGCGGCCGACCACGAGGTGACCATCGAGGATGTGCGCCAGCTGATGGGGGCTTCCACCCCGCATTTCGCCCTTCAGCTGCGCGACCGGATCCGCAGGCTGATTCGCGGACTGCCCGAGGATCACCCCGCCCGCATGGAGGGCGAGCGCGAGATCCGGCGACTGGACAAGATCGCCTATGTCGGCGAAGTCCGCGGCCACGCGGCCGAGGTCGGCATGATGCCGCTGCCGAGCCTGGGCCACGACCGGCCCCTCGGCGCGTTAGTCGGTAAACGCGCCGGCCGGGGACAGCGGTACGCACCGCCGAAACCCGAACCCGACCGGCCTCTGAGTACGTTTAACCGGTGCAAGCCGTGAGCGAGAACCGCTTCCTATCCGTGATCGGGCTGGGCCGAGTGGGTCTGCCGCTCGCGCTGTGCTTCGCCGATGCCGGGCTACGCGTGCTCGGGATCGATCACGACCCGGCGATCCTGGAGTCGGTGCGGGCCGGTCGGATGCCGTTCGCCGAGGCGGGAACGCAGGAGCTGCTCGACCAGGTCCGCCGGGACGGACGGCTGGAGCTCTCCGATCGCGCCGCGGACGCCGCCCGGGCTGACGACATCGTGATCACGATCGGCACCCCCTCGTTCTCGCACGTCGAGTCCGACCTGCGCCAGGTGCGCGCTGCGCTGGACGACCTGCTGCCGCTGTTGCGTCCCGGCCATGGCCTGATCCTGCGCTCCACGATCGCCCCCGGCACAACCGACTTCGTGGCCGGCTACCTGGAGAAGCGCCGCGGTCTGCGGGCGGGCGAGGACGTGTTCGTCGCCCACGCGCCCGAGCGGATCGCCGCCGGCAAGTTCCTCAAGGAGATCAGCACCCTGCCCTGCATCATCGGCGGCGTCGGCGAGCGCTCGACGGAGCACGCCGCCTCGCTGTTCAGCGCGTTCGGGGCGCCGATCGTGAAGACCACGCCGGTGCAGGCCGAGCTGGCCAAGATCTGGACCAACATCCTGCGCTACGCGACGTTCGCGTTGCCCAACCTGCTGATGATGGACTGCGAGAGCTACGGGGCCAACGTGTTCGAGGTGATCGACCTGATCAACCACGATTATCCCCGCGGCGGGATCGCGATGCCGGGCCTGACCGCCGGGACGTGCCTGCGCAAGGACTTCGCGTTCTCCGAGGAGCGTTCGCACGCGCCCGGGATGCTCCTTGCCGTCTCCCGCGTGAACGAGGGGGTGCCGCTGTTCCTCGTGGAGGGGATCAAGCGCCGGATCGGCAGCCTGGCCTCGCGCAAGGTGGCGGTCCTCGGCCTGACCTTCAAGCGCGACACCGACGACGAGCGCGACTCGCTGTCGCCCAAGCTGATCCGCCTTCTGGAGCGCGAGCTGGCGGACGTCGCGGTCTGCGATCCCGTGGCCCCCACCCCGACCCAGCCGCTGGCCGAGGCCGTGCAGGACGCTGACGTGGTGATCGTGGCCACCAACCATTCGGAATTCGAGCGGCCCGAGACGCTGCGCACGATCCACTCGCTGGCCGCGGGCGAGTGCCTGCTGGTCGACCCCTGGGACAGCCTCGGCACCTCGCAGGTGTTCGTCTTCGCCGCCGAGGCCTCCTCGATGCTCGGCGATGCGGCCTCGGTCGACGCGTCTCGGCCCACCTCGTAGATGGCACGCGTGCTGGTGACCGGCGGGGCCGGGACGATCGGCTCGGCGGTCGTCCGGCGGCTGCTGCGCGATCCCGACTGGGAGGTCCGCGTCGCCGACCACCGCACTCCACCGGCCTGGATCCTGCAGGGGTGCGAATGGCAGGAGGGCGACCTGCGCGACCTGAAGGTCGCCCAGCGGGCGGTCGAGGGCTGCAGCCACGTGATCCACCTGGCGGCGATCGTCGGCGGGATCGCCAACTTCCACAAGCTGCCGTTCACGCTCACCGAGGTCAACAACGCGCTCACGGGGGCGATCGTGCACGCCGCGGTCGACCACGAGGTGCAGCGCTTCACCTACGTCTCCTCGTCGATGGTGTTCGAGCGCGCCGCCGAGTTCCCCACCACCGAGGCCTACCTCGACATCTGTCCCGTCCCCCACTCCGCCTACGGCTTCTCCAAGCTCAGTGGCGAGGTCTGCACGCGCGCCGCCCATGACCAGCACGGACTGCGATACACCATCTGCCGCCCGTTCAACGCCTACGGCCCGGGCGAGGTGCCCGACCGCGACGAGCCCGGCATCGCCCACGCCGTCCCCGACCTGATCGCCAAGGTGCTGGCCGGCCAACACCCGCTGCAGATCTTCGGCACCGGCGAGCAGACGCGGACGCTCACCCACGTCGACGACATCGCCGACGGAGTGGTCACCGCCACCGGCTCGCCCGCCGCCGAGAACGAGGACTTCAACATCTCGGCCTCCGAGGAGCTCTCGGTCGCCGCCATCGCCCGGCTGATCTGGGAGGCGTGCGGTGAGGAGCCAGAGCGCTTCGAGCTCCAGCACCTGCCGACGTTCGCGGTCGACGTGCAGCGCCGCTGGCCGTCGGTGGAGAAGGCCCGCGAGCTGCTGGGCTGGCAGGCGCAGGTCGACCTGCGCCAGGGTCTGGCCGACAC
>CAWHOM010000004.1:0-28657 GCA_963831015.1 uncultured Solirubrobacteraceae bacterium
GCGGCGGCCAGGCGCTCGAGCGGCTGCGAAGCGGTGATTGGCCCGCGGCGAGCGTCGTCAGCAGCATGTTCGGAACGTGGGCGGCGGCTCGTGCTGCCGCAACGCAGCCGGCCGCGGAGGTCCCTGTGGAGATCCGTCGAATCGCGGGGCGTCTCGGTGCTCACGCCATACCTCTGACCATACGGCCCGTTTGCGTTGCGCCCGGGCCAGGTCGAAGCCACCGGAGCCCGATGTCAGGATGAGCCAGCGACACAGCGAATCAGCAGCCGACGCAGCGATCGTGGAGCGCATCCTCACCGACGGCGATGTCGAGGCGATCGCGGAGGCGACGGCGGCGAGGCTGGCTGAGATCGTCAGCGCGGCGCCGGGAACGTTCGCGCTGGTCGACGCGCGGCAGCTCGCGCGCGACCTGGGCGTGTCGCTCGACTACGTGTACGCGCACGCGACCGAGCTGGGCGCGATGCGCCTCGGCTCCGGGCCCAAGGCACGCATCCGCTTCGATCTCGACCGCGCGCGCCAGGCGCTCGAGGCCAGGGCAGGGCGGGCAAACGGTAGGCGCAGGCGGTAGGCGTGCGCCCCGGCAGCGCACGGGCGCGTCACAGGCGGCCACGGAGGCGCCAGCCAAACCATCCAACGTGCTCGATCGGGCGCAAGACCGTGGCAGCGCGTGTGCGACGATGAGGACTCGGGCCAGCGGTCCCGGCGGCGACCGAGCGCGCCGGCACCAGCAACCGCCCGAGCGACGTCGATGCAGCGCGAGACCAAACGGAGCGTCATCTGATGCCCCGGCCAACCCAGGGCCACGTCGTGGAGCGCCCGTGGGCGGACGGCGAGACCGATCAGCTACGGCGCGCAGGTGCGGGCCTACGGCCGCTACGAGAAGGTCACCTTCGGCACCAACAAGCAGGGCTGGAACCGGACGCGGGCGGAGCTCGAGACCGAGCGGATCATGCAGCAGATCGAGCGCGGGACATGGGTTCCGCCGCGGCTGCAGCCGCGCGAGGACCGGCTCGATGAGGCGATGGCGGCGCTCGGCGTGCAGGTCGACGAGACCTTCCGGGTGTTCGCCAAGCGGTGGTGGCGGTCAAAGCAACTGGACCTGGCCGAGAAGACGTTCGTGGACTACAGCTGGCGGCTCGCGTACCTGGAGCGGTTCTTCGGGCGCTACCGGCTGAGCGAGATCACGCCCCGGCTGGTCGACCGCTTCCGCGATGAGCTCGCCGAGCAGGCGCAAACGATCCGCATGGCGGAGCAGCGGGGCCGGCCAGTGATGGAGACCGCCACCGACAAGCGCGGCCGGACGTACGAGCGCCGGCGCCGTCCGCTGTCGAACACCTCGATCAACATGCTGATCACGCTGCTGGGGCAGATCCTCCAGCAGGCCGTCGACTACGAGCTGATCGACCGCAACCCCGTGCGCGTCGGCGGGCGCGCGGCGCGGTTCCTCAAACGCGCGCGCCCGGATCGCACGTTCCTCGAGGTCGACGAGTTCCACGCCCTGCTGGACGCCGCCGCCGAGCTCGAGGCGGAGGCGCCGGCGAACCGCAAGGGGCTCGGACGGCGGGCGATGGTCGCGACGCTCGGGCTGGCCGGCTTGCGGATCGGGGAGATGATGGACCTGAAGGTCGCGCAGGTCGATCTGCAGCGCTGCCGCTTCAAGCTCGCCGACGCGAAGACCGAGGCCGGCGTGCGGGAGGTCGAGATCACGCTCTACCTGCGCGACGAGCTGCTCGCCTACGCGATGGACCGGCGGGCGCGTGGGCTGCCGCACGGGCCCTCCGACCACTTCTTCGGCACCGCGACCGGCAAGCGCCGCGACCCCGACCGCTTCCGCGACCGGATCCTGGCCCGCGCCGTCGCGCGCGCCAACGCAAACCGCGCCGAGAGCGGCCTGGCGCCGCTGCCGCCGATCACACCGCACTCGCTGCGGCGGACCTGGGCGACGTTCTGCGCGATGATCGGCCGCGATCCGAAATGGGTGGCGGCCCAGATCGGGCACGTCAACCCGAAGTTCACGTTCTCCGTCTACCAGCAGGTCGCGACCCGCCGCTACATCGACGAGCAGGCCGTGTGGGCGCTGATGCGGTTCGCCGACGAGCCCGCCGAGCGCGCTGCCGAGCCGCCAGATCACGCGGCTGCAGCGCGACGACGCGCGGGGATCCTCGGGGATGGAGCACGGCGAGTTCGACCGAGGCATCGAGCGCCTCATCGGCGGTGCCGAGGACGTGGATGCCGGCGACTGACCGGACGGCCCGGAGCGTCGCCGAAACCGAGAGACCGAATCCCGGGCTCCATGCACCATGGGTCGCGGCCGGCGCGGACGCTCGTTGCTGCTGGCGTTCCAATTCGGGCATCAAGCGAGCGCATCGCTGCTGCTTGGACCGCGTCGTTTGCTGAGATCCTGCTAACGCGGCGCGAAGGCGATGCATGCTTGCCGCGCAAGGCGGGTCTCGGCCGGGTGGCGGTCGAGGTGCTCGTGGAGGGAGCAGAGCAGGACTGCCGCGTGAGGGCAGGGTGCCCATGGCCAGGTTCGAGCCCGGTCGACGATCCGTCATATCGGGGAGCGACATCATCGGTTGTCAGGTTCTTTGCGCGACGCGTGTCTATGAGGTATGCACGTCATCTATCTCGTCACCACGATCCTCGCGGCGCTCGCTAACGGCTACGCCGCCTCGTTGAACTTCGTTGGCGCCGAGTCGGTCAAGGTCGTCGCTGACCGGGTCCAGGTCTCGCGACGATGGATGGTCCCGCTCGGAACGCTGTTGGCCTCCGGTGCGGTCGGACTTTTGACAGGCTTCGCCGTGCCGGCGCTCGGAACGGCTGCAGCGATCGGCCTCGTCCTGTACTTCATCTGCGCCGTGACCGCTCACATACGAGTACGTGACCGCGAGATCGGCGGAGCCGTGTTTTTCTTGCTTTTGGCGGCGGCGGCTCTGACCGCCGACCTTGCCTACCGGAACCATTGGTGAGGTCTGATCTTGGGAGCGTGGAGCTGGAGATGGACGAGCGCGAGTGGCTGACCGACCGGTTTGAGCAGCACCGACCGCATCTCCGCGCGGTCGCCTACCGGATGCTCGGATCGGTCAGCGAGTCCGACGATGCCCTTCAGGAGGCGTGGCTGCGGATTCGCGACCAGCACCCCGCGACCGTTGAGAACATGCAGGCCTGGCTGACGACCGTCGTCGGTCGGGTGTGTCTGAACATGCTGCGTTCGCGCCGAGCGCGACGCGAGGAGCTCTCAGTGCACGTTCCGGATCCGGTGGTCGGCTTTGAGGCGGATGACCTCGAACACGAGACCCTGCTGGCCGAGAGTGTTGGTCTGGCGCTGCTCGTGGTGCTCGACGCGCTCACCCCTGCAGAGCGACTTGCGTTCGTGCTGCACGACGTGTTCGGCGTGCCGTTCGCCGACATCGCGAACGCGCTGGATCTCTCCGAGGCGGCCGCCCAGCAGCTCGCCAGCCGCGCCCGTCGGCGTGTGCGCAACTCGCCGGAGCCAGACAATGACCTCGCGGGGCAGAGACGGGTCGTCGATGCGTTCTTCGCCGCTTCGCGCGACGGCGACTTCGATGCTCTCCTAGAAGTGCTCGACCCCGAGGTCGAACTGAGGATCGACGGCGGCGTCCTGCGCGCAGAGGCCTCGCTTGTGCTGCACGGCGCGGACGCCGTAGCGACGCACACGGCCACCTACTCGAAGCTTTACCCAGCTGTCAGACCGGCGCTCGTGAACGGTGCCGCCGGGGCCGTGGTGGCGCCGCACGGCCGCGTGTTCTCGGTGATGTCCTTCACCGTCACGAACGGGAGGATCGCCCAGATCGATGTTCTTCTCGACCCGGAGCGTCTGGAGCGGCTCGATGTCAGCATCCCGCCGACCGCGGACCAACACCGCTGAGCTCAACGAGCTATCCGCGCATAGGGGAACTGTTGTCGACAGCGACGAGATGCTCGTCCGGCGAGGAAAGGAAGGGGCGCGCGTTCTGGTGTGGGTCTGGCCCTCGTCCGCTCCGAGAGGGTTCTTGCGATGCCGTCGGCTCGTGTTCGCCGATCGCAGCCTCGAGACGATCCGTCACGACTGATGCCGCGCGGCGCGAATGGCCGCGGGGCATCTCCCCTCTGACCGTCCGCAAGCCCGGAAGTCGCACAGGCGGCACAGCCACCCGCTGGCGGGAGCAGCGCCGTGGCGTCGGTCGTTCAGTCGTAGATCGGCGATGTCCTCGGTGAGCCCTTCCGCGAGCCGGGTGAGCGAGCGCCGTTCGGCTTCGGTGAGACGCTCGAGCGTCGCCTCGACGGCCCTCTGGCGAGCGGCGATGATCCGCCGCGCCGTGGTACGGCCGGAAGCGGTGAGGATGAGGGCCACAGAGCGCCGGTCATCTACGGCCTGGTGCCGAGCCACGTGACCGTCGGCCACCAGGCTGTCAATCAGGCGCACGGCCGCCGAGTGAGACAGTCCGAGCACCTGCCGCAGCTCCTCGATCGTGCTTCCGCCCGCGAATTGATGCAGGGCCACGAGCGCGGCCGGTGCTTGGCCGCCGCGACCGGCCGCCGCGGCGGCCGCCGCAGCGACGCGATCTGAAACGGCTAGCGCCCAGGCGCCGAGCAGGTTCGACAGCCGGCCGGTCGCCGGATCAGCGCTCGGGGAGCTCGACCTCGAGCTCATACGAGGCCTCAGAGCCGTGGGGAGCCTCGAACCTGCCGCGGCCGCTCAGGTCCGCCAGCTCGCCGGTCGAGGAACCCAAGACCACGCTGGCCTCCCAGCGAGCCGCCCCTCCATCAAACTCACCGCGGGTCTCAAGCACGAACGTCCCGCTCCGGCCTGCTACCTGCCCGTCGACGAGCTGAAGCCCGACGAACCGCGCTGTGCCATCGGTGTGGTAGGCCATCAGCCACTCCGCGGCGCCTTCGCCCGCGATGTCTCCCCCGAACTGCTGGGTGACCGAGGCTTTCGTAAGCCGGCGCCCGTCGCGTTCGTCGTAGGCGTTCTCATCCCACGACGCGACCCGAAAACTACCGTGCAACGTCGTCATCGTCTCCCTCCAATCATATGTATGCACGATACATATATGTCCGGAATGCTCTGACCGCAAACTCCGATTCGGGACATTCGACCAAGCAGCAGCCGTGCCGACAAACCTCGCGGACGAGGACGCTCAGAGCAGCAGGAGCACGCCTGCGTTTGAGGCGCGATACTCGACACCACCGACCGCCAGTCTCGTCGGTCTGCGCATTCTCGACGCCGAGTGCAGCCTGGGCAAGGCTTCGCACGGCTGTTGTGCGTGCGTCCCACGCTTCGCGCGGAACTCGCGTCTTGTCAGGCCGGGTACTGCAGGCTACGCGCTGACGATCGGGCCGAAGCCGGGGTAGGCGTCGATCCAGGCGTTGGTGGGTTGGCTACACCATCTCGCTGTGGCGCATCATCCAAAGTTGCCGGGCGGCGAGTCCGAGTCCGGCAGCCATGACGGCGAGGATGACGAGCAAGCCCGCGTCTGCCGGGTCCGGTCGGGCCGCGGTGGCGCTCAGGAGGATGATCCAGGCCAAGCTGCACGCAATGGCGAGCCGTGGATCGTGGAGGAGTCGGAGCAGTCCGCAGAGGGAGATGAGCGCAAGAGCTTCCGGCAGGCTGACGTGAGCGTAGGGTCCGAGCGCGGCAAGGGCGCCGACAGGTAGGAGCCAGAGCAGCTGGCGAAGGTCACGCGGCCGTTTCCGGGGCGCGCTCGCCATTACCAGTAGGCACGCGATTGGGACGAGAACCTTCGCCACCTCCACCAGTTGAGTGTGCGGCCCGAGTGGGCCGAAGGCGACGATCGCGGCGAGTCCGCTGACCGCGGCGATTCGCTCATATCCGATCAGCGCGCACGCCAGGATCGCGGCCAGCACCAGTTCCTGGATACGCAACTGCTGGTTCGGACCTGCGATGACCGCTGTGTTGAGGGCGCCGATGATCCCCAGTGTCAAGAAGATGAGCACTGCCTGGCAGCATGAGTCGGCGATCAGCCGGCGGGTTCCCGCTCGTGCGATGATCGCCCGGCGCGCACGCAACCCGCCGAGCATGAGCGACGCGGTCTCGCGCCCGAACGCCCGCCGGGATTCCTCACCGGCGTCGAGCAGCATCCCCAGCATCTCTGCTCCCCGCGTCTGGCGTACCGCGGGCGGGTAGGCCCGCAACGCGGCCTGGCCGATCCGCTCGCCGATCACGTGAGCACCGCCTCTGAGGTTGCGCGCAGACGGCTGGAGACGGACCTGGCGGCGTGCGCCAGTCGCGCGGCCTCGTCGGCGAGCAGCGCCCTGCCTGCCGGGGTCAGGGTGTAGTCGCGGCGCTGGCGTCCGCCCTCGACGTAGGGCTCGCCGGCGATCACCAGCGACTCTGCGAGCGCGCGTTCCAACAGCGCGTACAGCGTTCCGGTCGAGAGGCGCACCCGCCCGTGCGATAGCTCGCGGGCGCGCTGCGCGATCGCGTAGCCGTGCAAGGGACCGTCGATCAGCGCGGCGAGCGCGAAATAACTTGGGGGGCGAAGCTCCACACCTATACGATACGTCGAGAACCAACCTATTGTCAAGCGCGCGGCAGCGGGCCGGGGTAGGCGACCCTCAGGAGGTAGCATCGTCGGTGAGGAGCGCCCTGCCCGCCGGCGTCAGGGTGTAGTCGCGGCGCTGGCGGCCGCCCTCGACGTAGGGCTCCCCGGCGATCACCAGCGACTCTGCGAGCGCGCGTTCCAACAGCGCGTACAGCGTTCCGGTCGAGAGGCGCACCCGCCCGTGCGATAGCTCGCGGGCGCGCTGCGCGATCGCGTAGCCGTGCAAGGGACCGTCGATCAGCGCGGCGAGCGCGAAATGACTGGGCGGGCGAAGCCTCATGCCTACACCATAGGTCGAGAGCTGACCTATTGTCAAGCACATATATCGATTGCCAACCGGTCGAGAGACGATGTATGCTGGTCGGCATGGAGCTTCGTCATCCAAGCGCAGATCGGAAGTCGACCATGGCGCTGAGGAACGGGTCTCTTCGTCGGGGGTCCGCCGTGCTGCTCGCCGTTCTCGTCACCCTTGGAACGGGATTGGCGGCCTGCGGGGGCGGCTCTCCCAGGGCCTCGTCGAGCTCCGGCTGTTCGCCCTCGGGCTGTTCGAGCCCTGCCGCCTCGGCGTCGGTGGAGGCGACGGCCGTGAAGTTCTCGGGGTGCATACGCTCACACGGGGTCCCCGATTTCCCCGACCCGACTATCGGGTCAAACGGCCTACCAACCTGGGCCCCCAGCCCTAACAAAGACGCAAACACCGATTCACCAGCGGGCCGGGCGGCTCAACAGGCCTGCCAGAAGGACCTGCCCCACCTCGGCCCGCAGACGTCCTCCGACAAGGCGACGGCGAATGCCGCGGCGCTCAAGTACGCCGCGTGCATGCGATCTAACGGCGTGCCCAACTTTCCCGATCCCAACGGCCAAGGACTGATCCAGATCAACAACGCGACCGGCACCCTCGACGCCAGCTCGCCCGCGTTCCAGACGGCTCAGACGGCGTGTAAGGGTCTGGACAAAGGGTTCGCTCAGCAGGGGAGCGTCGCAGTGTCGGCCGGCGGGTGATATGGCTCGTGAGCGTCGACTCATCAGGTCCAACAGATCAAGGGAGCCGTGTTTGAGCTGCCGCGGAAAGCGTCGCTCGTAGCGGAAGACCCGAAAGGGATGTGTCACGTTTCCGATCTAACCGTCATAGACCTGAGTTCGCCGAAGATCCGGGCCGGCGCGGCCGAATGCCGGCAGCTGCCGGCAGGCGCAGTCGTTCCGGGTGCGCAGTGGAGCGGCGGGACGCTGACGACCACCGCCGCCTGGAACCCCGCCGAAACTGAACGCTGGTTCGCCGCGTTCGCCGCTCACGAGCTGCGCGGTGAGATAACCCTCCAGCTCGCGCTTGCCGAGGCCACGCTCGCCGACCCCACTGCCGACACCGCAGCCCTGCGGGAGATGGGCAACAGCGTCGTCGCCGCGTGCGAGCGCGAAGAACGGTTACTCGAGGCGCTGCTCACCCTCGCCCGGACCGAGTACGGACATCTGCGGCGGGAGCCCGTCGACCTCGCCGGCACTGCCGCTGCAGTCCTGCGAGCGCACGACCATCGCGAACTGAAGAGCACCACGGCGCTCGAACCCGCGCGAACAACCGGCGACCCACTGCTCCTCGAGCGCCTCATCGCGAACCTGATGGAGAACGCCGTCCGTCACAACCTGCCCGGAGGCCGGCTCGACACCGCCACCTACACCGCCGCCGGCCACGCCATCTTGACGATCGCGAACACCGGACCCGTGATCCCGAGCGGCGAGCTGACCCGCCTCTTCCAACCCTTCCAGCGACGCAACTCTCACGAAGGCGTCTCTGCCGACGGGGTGGGGCTCGGGCTCGCGATCGTGCAAGCGATCGCGAATGCCCACGACGCAGTGGTCAACGCAGAACCCCGAACCGGCGGCGGCCTGAGAATCGTGGTCGGCTTCCCGGCCGTCGCGTGACCGAAACCGAGAGACACGAGTCGAGCAGGCCTGGGCACTGTTAGGAGGCCGCGATGGACCGCGATGTGCTGGACACGATCGAGCGCGAGATCGACCAGGAGCTGCGGACACGTTTCCCCGGCAGCGCGGTGCGGCAGGCCGTGCTGCTCCAATACGGCGACGACCCGGAAATCGAGCCGGGGGACCTGTGGGCCCGGGTGCTGCTCGACGCGGACGGGCCGCAGGACAACTGGGAGCCGGCCCTGACCGCATTCGAGCAAGCCAACAAGACAGCGATCGAGCAGTTCACTCGCTATCTGGCAACAACGCTCCGGGAGATCGGGGTGGTCGAGTACACGTTCAGCAACCACCCCGTCACGTCTGACGGCAAGGGACCCCGCGCGATCATTCGCATCGCGCAGTGCCTGTCAGACATCCAGGAGTGGGAGCACGGTGAAGCTACTTTTGTGCCGGCCCGGCTGGGACCGGCTGGCCTGCAAACGCTGGACACGCTGATCCTGGCGGGAATCGCGGCGACGCGCGCGGAGGCTATCCGGTGGTCCCTGGACCGCATCCGCGAGCGTCCAGCGTACCGACGGCTCCAGATTCCGGCGATGAGGCAGGCCGAGATCGACCACAACGTGCTGGACACGATCGAGCGCGAGATTAATGAGGAGGTGCGGGCACGCTTCCCCGGCAGCATGGTCCGGCAGGCTGTGCTGCTGCAATACGGCGACGACCCGGAAATCCAGCCGGGGGACCTGTGGGTCCGGGTCCTGCTCGACGCGGACGGCCCCGAGGACTACGAGGAGACCCTCACGGCATTCGACCAAGCCAACAAAACGGCGAGAGAGCAGTTCACGCGCTACCTGGCAGCAAAACTCCGGGAGATCACACTGGTCGAGTACACGTTCACCAACAACCCCGTTACCCGCGACGGCCACGGACCCCGCGCGAGCAATCCCGTCGGGAAGCGACCGCCCGGCATTCAGGAGGGCGACCACGGCGAGGCCACCCCATTGCTGGCCCGCCTGGGACCGCCTGGCCTGGAAACACTGGACGCGCTGATCATGGCGGGAATCGCGACCACGCGCGCGGAGGCTATCCGGTGGTCCCTGGACCGCATCCGCGAGCGGCCAGCGTACCAGCGGCTCCGTGAGCTGAGATGCGACGCCGACACGCTCAAGAACGAGTTCTGAGACAAGGCCAGATCAGCTTCGAGCCCGGGATCTCTGCTCGACTGCGTTCAACTCCCGACGTATTGAGGGCGCGTCGCGCATCAAGCGGAACCGATGTGCGCCGCCAGGCACAAGACAGCCGCCGCCGCCGAGCACCGCGGGCTCTCACGTCAGTTCCTCGTTGAGGGACTCGTTCGCCGCCACGCCGCGTCAGACCATCAGCCCACATCCCCCGCTCTCTGTTGCCCGAGTCCCGCGAGAGCCGACGTGGGGGGTTCCTAGCTCGCTGGTTTCACGAAAGCGCGGCACTCTGGCCTCGGCTCGGGCAGCTCGTGTAGCGGATTCCCATCAGACGAACGGTCAGCGAGACACCACCCGCCGGAGCTAGCTGGGACGTGACGCGGACACCCGCGGCCGACCGAAAGCGGGTCTTGTTCCTTGTCTGAACACTCCCCGCTCCTCGCCACGAGCACACACCGCCGGCGCCGTCGCGCTGTCCGGTATCGATACTGTCGACTCGGACTACGGCGTTTTGCTGAATGCAGGGAAGCCAGCACGGGCGGTTACCGGACAGCCCCGGAGACCAGCAAAATTCGATTGCGAGTCTGCGCGCGTCCGACGGCCCAGACGCGCTTTGCGCGGCAAGCGCGCCTCCGAGCTACGGGCCTCCTGGAAAGTCGAGGTCAGTTTGGAAAGTAGCCTGAGCGGCAACAACGGCCCCCTGGCCAGCTGATCGCCGCGCTGAGCGGCGTCGGCACCCCGGCGGGCCGGTTCCCGCAGTCACGCACCCGCTGTTCTCGGCGGCGGATGGCGTTCGCCTCAGGGCGGCCTCTGCGCGTGGCTCGCTCCACGGACGTTGCGTGTCGGCGCCTCGCTCGATCGTCTGTCTTCGCAGGAAGACGGATCTCGCGCGGCGTCGAGCTTTAGCGCGTACACTTGCGCTTAGCGCCAAATTAGCGCTAAGCTATGCGAGTCTTCGCGATCTACCAAGGAGCGTCATGCCGTTTCTGCGTCGTAGCCGATCCGCGTCTGAGTCGCATCTGCGCCGCGCTGGCGGTGCTCTACGCCGGCAGCGAGCTCGCCGCGCTGAAGGCCGCCGGCTTCACCGGCCAGGTCCCCGTCGGCGGCAAGGTCATTCAAGGTCTGATCAGCACGCTGCAGAGCAACTGGGAGTGGCTGATCGCCACCGGCGTCGGCCTTGTCCTCGTCGTCGTCGCCGGGCTGATGATGTTCGGCTCCCAGCGCGCCCCCGATCACCTCTTCCGCGTGATCACCGGCGTGCTGATGATCCTCGTCGTCATCCCCGCCATCCTGGCCTAGAACCCAGGGTGCGCCCGGTGATCGCTCTCTCCCACGGCTCGCTGCGCAACGCGCGTGGCGCTGGCCGCGCTCGGCGTGCTGCTGCTGTCGTCGGCGCCGGCCTACGCGGCGGGCGGCCACGTGCCGCTGGTGACGGCCAGCATCCCGATCATCGGGCCGATCGTGAGCACGCTCGGCGGGGCGGTCGGGAGCATCTTCTCGACGATCGGCGGGGCGATTCTGGGCGCGTTCACGTGGACGATCGGGCTGGCGACCAAGTTCATCCTCACCACGATCGCCGCGCTGGTGAAGATGCTGATCCCGCACGCCTGGGTCCACAAGGGGCTGCAGATCATGCAGTGGATCGTCGCCGTCCCGGACTACGCCGGCAAGGTCACCAGCCCCGGCGGCGGGCACGTGTACGGCTTCGCCGGGATCAACGCCCTGCGCGACGTGTTCACCTGGCTCGGCGTCGCGATCGCACCGCTGACGCTCGTCTACGCGACCAGCCGGGCGATGATCGGCGAGTCCGACCCGGTCGGCATCCCGGTGCTGCGGATGCTCGCGGTCACCGCGGTGATCGTCAGCTACCCCTACTGGTGGTCGCAGGCCTCGGCGCTCGTCGACCAGATCACGAACACGATCCTGTCGGTGCCCGCCGTCAGCCGCGGGCTGTACAAGCTGATGGAGTACGCCGTCGACGGCGTCGCGCTGGGTGGCTGGCAGCTGATCGACCTCGGGCTGATGGGCGCGATCGGCCTGGAGCTGATCGGCCTGATCTTCCTCAAGGTCGTCGTGATCCTGCTCGGCGCACTTCTGTACGCGACGGGCCCGGTGACGATCGGGCTCGGTGCCGACCCGCGCCGGCAGCGCGCTCGCGCGCGCCTGGGCCAGCGCTGCGGTCGCGCTGCTACTGCTCGGAGTCGCGTGGGCGACGCTGTTCGCGGTCGGCGCGCTATTGATCGGCGACTCGGGGACCGCGGGACCGCTGATCGCCGGCAACAGCGCACTCGGGAGCCTCGCCGGCGGGCTGCTGCTTGCTGTGGCCGGGCTCGCGAGCCTGTGGCTGTGCCTGAAGGCCGCGCGCGAGGTCTCGAGCCTTCTGCGGCTGCAGCTCTCCGGTCTGCTCGTCCTCGGCGGCCAGCGAGCACCGTCGGCCGCGACGCCGGCCGCGAGCGCCCGGCGGACGACCGGCCAATCATTGCGGGAGTACGGGTCGCGCCTTGGCCGTGCGGCGGGCGCCGCGGGCGGCGAGCTGGCACTCGTCGGGGCGGGCGGCGGGGCAGTCGCTCGCGCCGGCCGCGCCGCTGGCTACGTGGGTCGCCGGGGACTGATCGGGACGGCGGCGGGCGCCGCCGGCCGGACCGCCGCCGCGTCGCCCGCCGCAGCGGTCTTTGCTCGGTCCCGCCCTGGTGCCGTGGCAGTCCGGATGGCGCGCGCTGGCACCGCAAGCTGGCAAACCAAGCCCAACCCTGGCACGAACCGACCCGAAGCGCGCACAGCGGCCGCGGCCGCACAGGTCGCCAACGCGACCCGCCAAAACCCTTCCCGCGGACGCCCGGGACGGCGCGCGGCGACAACCGGCGGCCGGAGCGATGCCGCACCGACCAGCTCGGCGCACACGCGCTCAAGCTCCGGGGCACGGACAGCACCTCCCAACGGCAACGGCAGCCCCGGGGGCGCCCCCACCGCATCCGCGGATCGGTCCGCCCGCAGCACTGGGCGCTCGCCGTCCAGCTCGGCTCGCCCGGCCTCGCCACGGCCGGCTGAGCAGCACGGCTCGCCGCCAGCGTCACCGCCCGGTCCGAAGCCGGCGCGCAAACCGTTCGCCGCGCGCCGCGCCCGGCCGTTCCGGACCCGCAAGCCGCCGAAGGGAGAGGGCCGATGACCCCGACGCTGAGACGGCTCAACGACCGCGAGCGGTACTGGGGACTGACGTGGCCGGGGTGGATCGCCGCCGTCGCCGCCGGTGGTGTGCTTTACGGCGCGGTCAAGCTCTCGCCGTTTGGCTTCAAACCGACCATCACGATCGTCGCGCTGCTGATCGCGCTGTTCGCCATGGTTCTGCTTGGCGTCTCCGGCCAGGCGCTCTCACCGGGCCGGCAGCTGCAGGCGATCGCCCGTTACCGCCGCTCACCGAAGCGGTGGACGCTCCCGGACGGGCCCGACAAGCACGGGCTCGTGCTCGCCACCGCCCCGCCGCCCGACATCCACAACACCGACGGCCTCGACGTCGACACAGGTTTCGACGACATCTGGAACAAGGACGGCTGGGTTCCAGCCGACGATCGTCCTCAGGTGCTCGACGAGGACCCCGAGGGGGTGCTCGACTGATGGCCGCCCGGGTTGGATCGCTCGCGTCGGTGCTGCCGATCGCGCTCGTCGAGCCGGACGGGCTGATCGTCACGACCGACGGGCGGTATGTGCGGGTGATCGAGTGCGACCGGGTGCCGAACACGATCACCGCGGACCCCTCCGAGCTCGCGCGGATCGAGAGCTGCTTCGCACACCTGTGCCGGATCATCCCCGACCGCCAAGGCCTGACGATCCTGGCGCAGACCGACCCGGTCCCGATCCACGACGCGCTCGCGGCCGACATTCGCGCGTGTGAGATCGCGGCGGCGCGCGACCAGCTCGCCGGCCGGCCCGACCTGGCCGCCGCGCGCAGGCGGCTGATGGCCGCAACCCGCCAGACGGTCCGGGCGGCCGCCGGGGCTGAGCAGCCGGCGGTCGCGGCGCGGTGGTGGGTCGTGGTGCCCTACCGGCCGGTGATCGACGACAGCCGCGAGCAACTGCGCGCCGGCTGGGCGGGTGCTCGCGGACGGACGTTGTGGGAGACCCATCTGGAGGCTGCGTTCGAGAGCGAGCGGCTCGCCGGCCAGGTCGAGGCGGTCCTACGCGGCGCTGGCATCGACACGTGGCTGCTGGACGGCACCCCGGCGCTCGCGCTGCTGTGGGAGCGCCTTCACCCCGCCGCCGAGCTCACCGAGCCCGAGCAGGAGCGGCTGCTCGAGCGGCTTGCCGGCACGTGCGAGGTTGCGGCGGCGACCAGGCTCGAGGACGCCTCTGAGCTGCGCCACCGGACGCTCGAGGTGATCTGCGAGCACCCGGCGGCGGGGATCGATATCGGCGAGCACCCGGCGTGGCTGCGCCACGCCGACGGGACGCTGGAGGAGACGATCCATCTCGCGGCCCCGCCGCTGGCGACCGACCCGTCGTGGCTGGCGCACCTGCTCAGTTGCCCGCTGCCCGCGACGCTCGCCGTTCACATCAGGGTGGGTGTCCGCTCGCGGGAGAAGCACCGCCAGCGTCGCCGGTGGCAGCGTTTGCGGGCCGCGGTCCGCTACAAGGAGCGCCGCGACCGGCTCGTCGGTAGCGATGAGGAGGACGCGCTGGAGGAGGCGGCGGTGATGGACGCCGAGCTCGCCGCTCAGGTCGGCGCGACCGTCTACGAGGTCGGTGTCTACTGCTCGATCCGCGACCCTTCCGGAAACGCCGAGAGCTTTGACCGGATCGTCAAGCAGACGTGCTCTGACTTCCACGCGCTGACCAACGCCCGCGTCGTCCGCGGCCGCCACCTCGCGCTGCAGGGCTTCACCGCCACGCTGCCGCTCGGCGTTGACCCGCTGCGCGCGAGGCGCCGCTACGCGCAGCGAAACATCGCGCACTGCGTCCCGCTCACGTCCAGCCGGTGCGGGTGCCCGGACGGTCTGATCCTCGGGACCGCGGATCCCGGCGGCACGATCGAGCGACTCGACCCCTACGACCGGCAGTTCGCGACGACCCTGACGCTGATCGTCGGCAAGGGCGGCGGCGGCAAGACAGTCACCTCGATCCTGCTCGCCTGCCGGTTCATCGCCCAAGGCGGGCGGATCTACATCACCGACCGCAGCTCCACCCCTGACGACCGCGGCGACAGCACCGGCACCGGCCATTACGACACGCTCCTGTCGCTCATTCCCGGCGGGCGGCGGGTGCAGCTCGGGACGGCGCACGGCGCGGTCATCTGCCCGTGGGACGTGCCCGACGTCGAGCACGTCCCCGACCAGAAGGTCGAGTTCCTGCTCGCGCTGCACGCCCTGCTGATCGGCGAGGCGCACGACGCCGAAGGCCTCGTGCGCACGCTCGACGCCGACGAGGAGGCGCTGCTACGCGATGCGATCACCGCCGTCTACAAGCAATGCGCGGCAGAGCCGCGAGCGGCCGCGCGAGCAGCTGCTCATCGACGCGCTCCACGATCGGCAGCAAGATGGGCAGCTGACGGGCGCGAACGCCGACAAGCTGCAGTCGCTGCTGCTGCGCCTCGGCCCGTACGGCCAGGAGGGGCCGCTCGCGCACATCGCCGACCGGCGCACCACCGTCGCCGAGGACGCGCCGCTGGTGCTGTTCGACTTCACCGGCCTCTCGGATCGGCTCGCGCCGGCGTTGACGCTCGCGGTGGCCGACTACGTCGAATGGCACGTCCACCGCCTGCGCCGCGCGCGGGTCGCCGGCGAGCTTGACGGGCACGGGCCGTGGGCGGGCAAGAGCCAGCTGATCATCGAGGAGGGCTGGAAGCCGCTCAGCTCGCCCGCCGCGGGGGCGTGGCTGAACGAGTACGCCCGCCGGGCGCGGCACTACGCGCTGTGGCTGACGTTCATCACCCAGTTCTTCCGCGACTTCGACTCAGAACAGGGCCGCTCGATGCTGAGCAACCACGCCGTCGCGCTCTGTCTTCCCAACGAGCGGCGCGACCTCGAGCACGCCCGCGACTCGCTCGCGCTGACCGACACCGACATCGCCGAGATCACCTCGCTCCCCTCCCAGAAGGGGAGCTACTCGACGCTGTACATGATCAGCAAGCGCGGCCGCGGCGCGATCCGGATCGCCCCCGGCGCGCCCGAATACTGGATCGCGAGCTCCAACCCCGAGCTCGACCAGCCACTCCGACACGCCGCCCTGCGGGAGACGGGAGGGGACCCGTGGAAGGCGCTCACCCGGCTCTGCGATCCGGCCTGGCAAGAGCGGCAACGCCAGCCACAGGGATTCGAGCGATGACCGTCACCGTCCCGTCTGGACGCCGCACCCGGACCAAGCTGATCTGGATGGTCCCGGCCTTCGGGTTCATGATCGTGCTCGCCCCGGTCGTGCTGCTCGCCGGCGCCGGCAACCCGCCCTGCACCTCGATCGCCTCGTCGCCAACCGGGTTGCCGGTCGGGTCCGGCCCGTGGATCGCGACCGCGTACGGGCCGCCGTGGGACGCAATCAACGGGTCCGGCGTGACCGCCACCGGCCTCAACCTCACCGCCGGACCGCCCGCCTACGAGATCGCCGTCGACCCGTCGGTGATCCCGCTGCGGAGCTTTGCGCACGTCTCGCCCAACCCGTTCAGGACCCCACACGCCTTCTACGCCGGCGATACGGGCGGGGCGATCATCGGACGCCACGTCGACATCTACGACTGGCAAGGCCGCGCCTCCCAGGACGCGTGGGGCGTTCGCCACGTCACCGTGACGCCCGGCGCCGGACCCTGGCACCGGCAGCCTCCTCGGCGAGATCACCCCCACCGCAGCCGCTACCCAGCCCGCGACCGCAGGCAGCGGGAGCGCAGGGTGCTCGGCGGCCGCGGGGCCGCTGCCGCTCACGCCGGGCCAGACCGCGAAGATCCTGCCAAGCGGGCTCGCGGCCGCGCCGCAAGACGCGCCGCGTGCGGTCAAGCTCGCGATCGCCGCCGGTAACCAGCTCGTGGACAAGCCCTACATCTGGGGCGGCGGGCACGGACAGCCGCTGACCCAGCTCGCCGCCGGCTACGACTGCTCGGGCTCGACCAGCTTCGTCCTCCACGGCGCCGGCTTGTTCGGTGACTACGCCGAGGACTCGACCGGGCTCGAGAGCTACGGGCAGGCCGGGCCTGGCCAGTGGATCACGGTCTACGCCAACAGCGCCCACGCCTTCATCAACGTCGCCGGCGTCGTGCTCGACACCGCCTGGTACGCGCCGGTCCAGCCAACCAGCCCCGGAAGCGGGCCCCGCTGGCAGCCCGCCTCGATCATCCCCGCCCAATACGCCGGCGACCAAGCCGCCGGCAACGGCGGGTTCATCCAAAGACACCCGGCAGGGCTGTGATGCGCCCACTCCACCTCCGGCTCCCCGCCGCCCTCGCCATCGTCCTGACCCTGGCCGGCTGCGGACTGAGCGACCCCTACACGAGTCAACACCCGAGCGACGACCAGCACGTCGACATCGGCGATCTCGACGACGACCACGGCGACCGTGCCCAACGCCGACCCTGCCCCCGAGCGCGGCGGCACGATCCCGAACGCCGCCCACGCAGCCCAGAGCAAGCTCGCGGCCAGCGCCGGCATGCCAACCCCGCAGGCGGCGCTCGAGCGCTACGCCAACCTCGACATCAACTGGACCGCCCACACCGTCGCCGGCATCCAGGACCAGCTCGCCGCGATCTCAGTCGGCCAGGCCCGCGCGCAGGCGCTCCAAGCCGCCGCCAGCTACGGGCACGACAGCACCCTGCAAGCCAGCCAGGTCGCCAACACCGGCACCGTCGTCGCGATCGCGCCCGGTCAAGGGCCTGCGGCCGGCTTGTGGGTGATCGTCACCCGCGAGACCACCACGGGCGAGGGCGACTACGCCGGCCTGCCGCCCACCGACCACGTCACCGACGCTCAAGTCGAGCACACCCAGCACGGATTCGTTGTGAGCGCATGGTCGCCACAGAGCTGACCCAAAGGCGCCACACCTGGCATCCGACGCTCAGCGCGGGCGCGGTCATCGGCCTGACCGCACTCGGGGTCGGGCTCGCGCTCGTTGACCCGGGGCTGGCCGGATCGACCCGTCCGCACCCGACTCTCACGGGCAGCCTCGGCGACGCGGCCGGGATCCTTCAGAACAACGCGCGTGTGCTCGCCGCCCCGTTCCTGCTCGTCGTGCTCGACTTCCCGCACAGCCGCCTCGGTCGCCGTGCCGGCGACCTCATCGTCGCCGCCCTCACCGCCGCCAGCACCATTCCGGTCGGGATCGAGCTGGGACGCTGGCAAGGCCGACTGCTGCCATACCTGCCGCAGCTGCCACTCGAATGGGCGGCGCTCGCCGTCGCTGTCCATGTCTGGATCAGCGGCCGCAGCGGCCGCGGCCCGACGCATCGGCTCATGGTCCTCGCCGGGCTCACGCTGGCGCTGCTGATCGCGGCCGCGAGCCTCGAGACCTGGGCCACACCACACCGCGCGCCACAAGCGCCGAGCGCCGAGTCAAAGGCGGCAGACAGTGCGTGAACCCCCCGGCTTGTGGGTGCCCGCTGGTTGCCTTCGCCTGATCATGCGCCGGGTCGGCCAGGCCGCTTCAAGGTCGCACGCTCCCTTCCCCTCGCTGCCGCTCGGTTCCGCTCGGCCGACCCGGCGCTACACGGCTTCATCAACCAACAGACCCCCACAAGGAGGGATCGCATGAACTCTGTCAACCTCATCGGCCGGCTCACGGCCGACCCCACGCTCAACGAGCGCAAGGGAATCCAGGTCGGAAACCTCCGGCTCGCAGTGCAGCGCCCCCGCAAGGACGGCGAGGACCAGGGCGCCGACTACGTCGACGTCACCGTCTTCGGACGGCAGGCCGAGATCTGCAAGGAGTACCTCGCCAAGGGCCGCAAGATCGCCGTCCAGGGCAGGCTGCACCACTCCGAGTGGGACGGCGAGAACGGCCGCCGGCAGAAGCTCGAGGTCAACGCCGACAGCGTCGAGTTCCTCGACCCGCGCAAGCGCGACGAGGACTCGGAGCCCGAGCCTGTCGAGGCGGCCGCGTAACACGGCGAGCGAAGGCGGGACGCCCGGCCAGGGGCGTCCCGCCAGCCCGCTCAACCCGAAGGAGAGCGACATGCGACACGACACAACTACCACGCCACAAGCGATCGCCGCCGTGGACTTGCCGGCCCAGCACGATCTCGACGCGCCGGAGGATTACTGGCTTACGCTCGCCGAGATCGCCGCCGAGTTGCGCGTCAATCCCGCGACGGTCCGGCTCTGGATCGCTCGGGGACGGCTGCCCGCCACTCGCCCGGGGCAACGAAAGCTGCTGGTCCGTCGCTCCGACGTCGACCGGATGCTGGGTCATCGCGGCAGCCGTAGCCAGGCGCCGGTATCGCTCAGCGACAGAATCGACGCGCTCGAGCGCCACCTGCACACCCTGTACGCGCAGCGCGCCGGAACGATGGAGCCCGGCGAGGACTGGGGATGGTGCGCCAGCTGCGGGCGCAACACCGTCTTTGCCGCTGAGGGCGAGGACACCTGCCGCGCCTGTCTCGCCGAGCTCGCCGCCGACCGCGCCGGGAGGCAGCCATGACGGCCGCCGCCATTCCGGCGGGCCGGGGTCTCGACGCCCCGGATGATTGCCGCCGCTGCGCGCCGGCACGGGGGGCCGATCGAGCCCCCGACCCGCAAGGAGCACCGATGCCCCAGCAGACGACACAGCTAGGCCACCGCACCGCCCTGGCCCTGAACATCCCTATCGACGACGCGCGCGAGCAGCAGCTCGACGCGTTATGGGCGATGAGTTCAACAGAACGCGTCGCGGCTATGTGGCGCGGCGATCTGACGCTCTACCAGCTGTCCCGGTGGAGCTCGCGGGCGCAGCACGAGGTGCCCCTGCTCGGCGGCGAGTTCGCATGGATCGTGATGCGGACGCCCGAATGGGCCGAGGCGGCCGACGACCTCTCCGACAACGTCATCTACCTCACCGAAAGGCAGGACGACCGTGCAGCCGCATGACGATCAACGCATCCAGGCGATCCTCACCCGCCTGCGCAGCCGCGACCAGCAGTTCCTGGTCTGGATCGACGGCCTCTGCGACAACGATCCCACCTTCGCCCAAGCATCCCTGCTCCACGACGACGACTGGGGTGAATGGCAAGCCGCCGTCTACCTGCTCACCGGCTGTCTCAAAGCATGGACGGCGCTCGGCCCCGAGATCCTCGCGAGCCGCTCGATCGCGCCCGTAGTCCACGAGCTTGACCACGGGCACCGCGGATGGTCATCGAGCGAACTCATGCTGCTCCGCTGGGCCGCGCACTTCTGGGACGTCGGTCTCTCCGAGGTCAGCTTCCCGTACTCCTTCGACGACGGCAATTTCCGTCGCTGGATCACGGCCTGCCACCTCTACAAGCACATCCCGCCCGCCCACGAGGACACCAGCGAGGCGGCGCGATGACCCAGACACTCGCCGGCGCCGACATCCGCGGCTACTACGCCGCGCTCGGCATCCAGATCCCCGGCTGGGCGCGCACCGAGGCGTCCGTCCGATGCTTCGCCGACCCCGACGCCCACCGCCGCGGCGACCGCGACCCGTCCTGCTCTGTCAACCTCGAGCACGGCGCCTGGCACTGCCACGCCTGCGGCGCCAGCGGCGGCGCCTTCGACGCCGCCACCAAACGCGGCTATTCCGACCGCGAGGCGATCGACCTGATGGTCGCCTACCGCCTGACCGAACACCGCACCTACCGGCTCGACCACGATCGCCGATCGAGACGCGCCTCCACGCCCACTCGCCAGGCGTCGGCGAAACCAACCCGTCTGAGCGCATCGATCACCGAGGACGCGATCGCCACATGGCAGCGACGCGCTCGCCGCGGCGACCGACCTGATCGCGCAAGCTCACCCGCGACCGCGGCTGGCTCTACGCCACGATGCTGGAGCTCGGCCTTGGAGTCGACCGCGGACGGATCACGATCCCCGTCCGCGACGACCAACGTCAGCTCATCGGCATGCTTCGCTACCAGCCCTGGCCGAACCCCGGCGAGCCCAAGATGCTCGCCACCGCCGGCTCGCGCCGAGCGTTGCTGCCGCACCCCGCCGCCGAACCCTCCACACGAGTCCTGCTCGTCGAGGGCGAACCAGACATGATCGCGGCCCGCTCCCGCGGCCTACCCGCCATCGCCGTACCCGGCGTCGACGGCTGGCGCACCGGTTGGGCACAGCTCCTGTCCGGACCGCGAGGTCACGGTCATCATGGACTGCGACGAGCAAGGACGGATGGCTGCGGCAGCGATCGCCAACGACCTGTCGCGCTCAGCGATGTGCGACGTGCTCGACCTCGCTCCCGACCGCAACGACGGCTACGACCTGACCGACTGGCTGCTGGAAGGCTGGGCAACCGGAGGTCCTCGTGGCGATGAACACGAGCCCCACACTCCTGACCGCCGAGGAGGCGGCTGCGATCGCTCGCTGCTCGGTCAAGACCGTGCGCCGCGCATACGCAACCGGCGCGCTCGTCGCGTATCGCCGACGCGGATCACGAGCCGTGCTCCTCGACAGCCGCGACGTGCTGGCGTGGGTGCAGGGCGAGATTCTGCAGCCGGTGGTGCCGACCATGGCCGAGATCGACCCGGTGCGCGCCGGCGGGCCTGCCCGACGTCTCGGTAGACAGCAAAGCCAGGCCGGCACGGCGGCACGTCCCGGGGGCCGCGCACGCTTCGATCTTTCGGCGGCGCGCTGCGCGAGCGCCGCGCTGCCAAGGTGGAGCCGGCTTCATAGGGGCGTCGTCATGCAGGAACCGTGGAAGAAATCCGGAGGGTGGCCGTACGAGGGTCCGCGTGGCAAGAGCTGGCAGCTCGGCTATCGCGACCACGAGGGCCGGGTACGGGCCAAGAGCTTCAAGACCAAGATCCGACGCCGGGGTCTGGTCCAAGGGATACATCAAGGCCGACCGTCAGGGCCGCCTCCGGGAGTTCCTGCTCGGATCCGGCGCGGCGAGCCCCCAAAGGAGACACCACGCCTGTCGCGGAGCTGATTCTCGACTGGCTGGCGACCGACGCCCACCCTGATTCGCCAGGCGGGCTCGCCCGCAGCACCTGGGACAGCTACCGATCGGTCGCCTCCCGCCACGTCATCGGCAACCCGGTCGAGCGCGAGTTGAAGAAGACCGGGGAGATCGTCGAGGTCGAACCCGCGATCAAGCCGCTCGGCCAGCAGGGCGGGTACGCCATCGGGCGCATACCCGCGGTCCAGTTCGAGACCGCAGACGTCCTCAAGCGATGGGTACAGGCAATGCGCAAGGCGGGCGTCAGCGCCACGACCGAGGCGAGGGCATGGAAGGTGCTCTCGTCCGCGCTCTCGTGGGCTGTCGAGGACGACAACTGGCCACTCTCGACGAACGGCTGTCTGACGATGCAGCGCCGGCGCGGGATGCGGCGGGCCTCCCGTCGTGCCGGGACCGGAGCGGCCCGCCAGCCTGCGTCGGGCAAGCGCCGCGACGATCTCGCGTCGTGGGCGCTGTCGCCCCTCGCGGTCGAGCGTATTCGGCTCGTGATGCTGGAGAGACTCGATCAGCGTTCCCCGCTGCTGGCGCTCCGCGACGCCACCGTGGTCTCTGTCCAGTACGGCCTCGGTATGCGCAACCAGGAGATGTGGGCGCTCACGCTCGGCGATGTCGCCGGCCGGCGTGCCACCGTCCGAGAGGTGCTGAGCTACGGAGCTCTGGACGCCGGCAAGACAGAGGGCGCCACTGGCCCGTCACGCCGACCACCGATCGACGCCCTCCTGGCCGACGACCTCGTCGCCTGGAAGGCCGCCCTGCAGGCGCACGGCTATCCGACCGCCGATGACGACTTCCTCCTGCGCGGCGACCTCGGCGGGCACGGCGCGCCCGACGGCCACATGACCGGAAACCAGGCCCACAAGTGGCCCAGCAAATTCTTCACGCCGGCCGTCCGCAAGGTCGCGGAGCGCTGGCCCAAAGAGCACGGCGACATCCTCGGCTCGACCCCGTACTCACTCCGCCGCGGAATGATCTCGCTGCGCATCCGCGCGGGCGAGGACCGGCAGACGATCGCCAAGCAATGCGGCACCAGCGTCGACATGCTGGAGCGCAACTACTCGTTCGTGATCGAGGACCTCGAAGACGAAGGACCCAAACCCGCAGAGGAGGAACGACTCCATGCCCGACAGCTCGCCCTCGCCGGCAGCACCCGCCAGCTACGGGTCGCGTGACGCGATGCCAGCCCACGCCTGCATCCTGCAGTGAACAGGCCCCAGAAGCGTCAGCTACGCTTGCCGCGCAGCAGAGGCCGACCTGAATTTTGCAGCACCGTTGCAGCACCAAACCAGGCAGCGGAGGCGGCAAGATCCAGGAAATCCCTGCAAACGCCGACGTAGCTCAGCTGGTAGAGCACTTCACTCGTAATGAAGGGGTCCCCGGTTCGAGTCCCGGCGTCGGCTCTGAGAAGTCCCTGGTAATTGGCACTTTCTGAGTTCGACGTCACCGGCGCCTCAGGGCCCATGTCCCAAAGATGTCCCCAGATGGCGTACGATTGGGCATGGGCGGGCTCGCCAGGCCCCCACGGGACACGTGTTCCGGGTCGAGCGGGCGCGCGGCCCGGTTTGGTATGCAAGTACCGGCTGCCGACGGCCGCCAGGTCCAGAAGAAGATCGGGCCGGCGTGGACCGAGCGCGGGCGCCGCCGGCGGGCTACTTCACCAAGCGCCTCGCCGAGGACTGGCTGGGCGACGGCTGGACGAGGCGCGCCGGGGGACGTTGCCGGGATGGTCCGGACCGGCGCGACATTCGCGGACGCGGCCGCGGAGTGGCTGCGCTACGTCGAGCACGATCGCGGCGCAAGCCGTCGACGGTCAGGGGCTACCGGTCGATCGTTCGCGTCCAGCTGTGCCGGCGTTCGGGACATGCCGCTCGAGTGGTCACGCCGAGGTGATCGAGGCCTGGCCGGCGTCGATGACTCGGCGGCGAGCACGCGGACAAGGCGCTCGTGCTGATGCACGGATCTTCCAGCGGGCCCGAAAGGTGTGGGACCTGCCGGCCAATCCGGTGGCCGAGGTCGAGAGCCGCCGCTGAGCGCAGCGGCGACCTCCAGGTGTTCTCGCCCGAGGAGGTCTGGGCGCTGTTCGCGCGGCGGCGTCCGAGCAGGACGGGGCGCTGTTCTTCACGGCGGCGTTCACGGGCTGCGGATGGGGGAGCTGCTGGCGCTGCGCTGGCGCGACGTCGACTTCGCCGGCAGCGTCGTCCGGGTCCGCGCGAGCTACTACGCCGGGCATCTGACGACGCCGAAGTCCGGCAAGGTCCGCGCGGTCCCGCTGGCGCCCGACGTGGCCAGCGCGCTGGCGCAGCTTGGGCGGCGCGAGAACTGGGTCGGCGATGACGACCTGGTGTTCGCCGGGGAAGCCGGGGGCTACCTCGACGGGTCGGCGCTGCGTCGTCGCTACAAGGTGGCCTCGGCGCGGCCGGTCTGCGGCCGCTGCGCTTCCACGATCTGCGCCACACGTTCGGCACGCGGATGATCGCCAAGGCCGACATCCGGCGCGTGCAGGAGTGGATGGGGCACGCCGACATCCAGACGACGATGCGCTACCTCCACTACGCCCCGCGCGCCGAGGATGCGGCCCTGGTCGCCGAAGCGTTCGCGATCGTTCCGCCCGCCGGCGAGCCTGTCCGATGCCCACGATGGAAATAGCCCGTTTCCAGGCAGAAGTCCGACAGATGTCCGCAGACGTCCCTGGATGTCGCCGCACGGGCGGCTTGGACATCCAGCGCTGGGCGCGGATCGTCAGTAACGACGGGCGCTTCCGGCTTCCGGGGACGTCTTCGGACATCTTCAGCACGGGAAGTGCGTGGAGTGTATGTCTGTCGAGAGGCGCAGGAACGAGGGGCTTGAAGGCGACTGGAATCGCAACGTGTGACGGTCGCTGTGGCCACCGGGATCCACATGCCGGGGCCAATTGCGGGAGTACGGTCTGCGCGGCGTCTGAAGGCTTCTCTGGTTGATGCCACTGCGACGCGGGGTGTGCCGCAGCGGGTCAGACGTGGGCAACGAAGGGGCGGGTAGGGGACCGTCCGCGCACAGGTGCGCGCGTCGGTAACCGCTTCGCTCCCGCGTTGATCTCGCTGGCTCAGTGTCATCGTGGGGTTGCGGGCTGTGTGGCTCGTGCGGTGATCGGAGACGGCCGATCGGCGTCAGCACACCGCTGGCAATGTCGGCGGTCAAAGCGATCGTCATCGAGGAGCCGGCCTAACCCGAACCGCACGAGTGCCTGGTCGCCAAGGCGATCGTCCGATGCCGCGCCTGAGAGCGATGGCTTCGCTCGGGACCAGCGCGATGGTTTTAGTTGGAACCATCTTGTGGCTGGTTAATGTTGTTGTGGATGGTGACGGATTGGGCTGGTGGACGCGGCTGTCGTCGCGGAGTCGAGCCCCGAGGGGCGAGGCGGAGCGGCGATAGCCGCGTGCGCGGC
This sequence comes from uncultured Solirubrobacteraceae bacterium, assembly GCA_963831015.1. GTDB lineage: Bacteria > Actinomycetota > Thermoleophilia > Solirubrobacterales > Solirubrobacteraceae > Palsa-465. The sequence continues at coordinate 25,161 of CAWHOM010000004.1, forward strand.
CGTGGCGGGGGGTCAGGTCTTCTTGCGCTGGGCCAGGCCGTGGCGGAAGCGCCGGACTCGGTGCCGGTGTCGATGATGTGCGCGCGGTGGGCGAGCCGGTCAACGACGGCTTTGGCCATCCGTGCGTCGGGGAACACCTTGGTCCACTCAACTGCTCTTGGCATAGGTTAATGGGAGCCGGATAGCGCCATGAGCAGCGTTCTTTCTGCTGTCGGGCAAGTCCGTAGGTTTGAAGGCGTGGGCAGCGTTTGTGAGCCGCTGCCTTCTTCTTTGAGGCGACGTGGAGGTATGCGGCTTGGGACAGAGACGGCTGCGGGTGGTGGAGGGAGCGGGCGGGCTCGGTGGAGCGTCGGCCGTAGGCCGACGCGGGTGTGCCGGGCATGACGTATGAGATCGGAGGTGGAAGTCCTGACCTGGGGCCCTGACAGGGGGAACCCAACATCGAAGAGGCAAGGGCGCGGCCCGGAGTTCACCGGGCGGTCTGCTGGCGGCTGGTTGTGCTGGAGGGCTTCCGTGAGGGCGGGTCTGAAGGAAGCCATAGATGTGTCGTGGTTGCGAACGAGAGTGAAGCGCCGTAAGGCGTCCTTTGGGAGGGTGAGCCGGCCCGCGGCGGCGATGCCCGATTCCTGTCGATCCCGAGGACGTATTGGCGACGTGATCACGGCGAAATCTCAGCGTCTTACCCCGGGAGATCTGCTGGGTCCCGGCGTGGTTGGCCGGTAGGCCCGAGAACGAGAGGACGACGGCTGATGGCCCAGCAGAAGTCGGAGGACCGCGTACTACCGCAAGGCGGGGTAATGCCCGCTGAGCCGGCCGCTCGAGCGTGGGCGGGCAAGGGAAGGCGGTCCCGGTCGATGAAACGACGGTGCAGCTCAGACTGCCGATCGCGACAGCAGAAAACCCGCAAGGGGCCACCCGCAGACGGCTCGGGACGGCTTGGGGCCGTCCGGGCGGGGGTGCCGAAGGCGATCGTCAATGCAGGGACGGCAGCGCCGGCGACGATGGAGGAGGTTGCCAACCGGTTGACGAGTGCGTTGTTGAAGGTGGTGTCGAACAAGGGCGCCCCCGGCCCGGATGGGCAGACGATCGAGGCGCTGGCAGACCAGTGGCCGGTCGTGTTGCCCAGGCTGCAGGCCGACCTGCTGGAAGGGTCGTATCGGCCCGGCGAGATTCGCCGGGCGTACATTCCCAAGGCGGGAGGCGGGCAGCGCGCATTGGGGATTCCCGACGTGGTCGACAGGGTGGTCTGTGAGGCCGTGCGGCAGGTGCTCGAACCGCTGTATGAGCCGACGTTTCATCCGTCAAGCCACGGGTTTCGACCTGGCCGAAGTTGCCACACGGCGGTGGCCGAAGCCAAACAGCATCTCGAGGACGGCTACGGGTGGTGGTAGATCTTGATCTGGAGAAGTTCTTCGATCTCGTCTGCCGCCAGCGGCTGACTGCCAAGCTCGCTGAGCGAGTTGGTGATCGGCGGCTGCTCGTGCTGATCGGAAGGATGCTCAAGGCCAAGGTGGTGCTGCCCGACGGTGTCGTGATCTCAAGCGAGCAGGGCGTTCCGCAAGGCTCGCCGCTCTCGCCGCTGCTGTCCAACATCGTGCTGGACGAGCTCGACCGAGAGCTTGACCGGCGTGGCCACAGGTTCGTCCGCTACGCCGATGATGGAAACATCTACGTGCGCAGCGAACGAGCGGGGCGCAGGGTGATGGCCAGCCTGACCAGGTTCATCGAAGGGCGCTTGCGCCTGAAGGTAAACCAGGCCAAGTCAGCTGTCGCCCGGCCGGAGGATCGCCATTTCCTCGGCTTCGGGCTGCGGTTAGATCAGCAGTCCGGGACCGTGGAGGTGCTCCTCTCAGAGCGCACCAAGCGCAACGCGATGGAGCGCGTCCGGCAGCTCACGCCGCGAAGCTGGGGAGGCACGCTTGCTGTCGTGCCTTGCCCGGATCAACGCGTGGCTGCGCGGATGGCACGGGTTCTTCGGGATCGCCTCGGCTCAGGAAATGCAGATCATGCGCGAACTCGACGCCCATATCAGGCGTCGGCTGCGCGCGATCCTGCTGCACCACTGGAAACGCAAACGAACAATCGCACGCAACCTCGTCAAGCTGGGCGTTCCCCGGCGGTCGGCGTGGCGGCAGGTCTACGCGGGAAACAAATCCCTGTGGGCGCTGAGCCACATCCCCGCAGTCGATCACGGCCTCAACCGCGCGTTCTTTCGGGAACGTGGGCTCATGGCCCTGGTCGACCTGCACCACCGCGCGCACCAGCACATCGTTGCCCCCGACCCGCCACAACTGGCGCTATGGGGATAGATCGAGGTCGAAACCGGCCGACGGCGGGGTTGATAACCCGCGTCCCGAGGAGCCGTGTGCGACGAGCGCAAGCACGGTTCTGTGGGAGCTGGGGACGGGCAACCGCCCTGGCTACCCCAGGGCGGGCCTGCTCGCTGCGCGCCCGATCCGGGGGTCTTCCAGCAGGAGTGCATCGACGCGTTCGTCGGCTCGCAGGTCGCGCAGGGGTTCTCGCAGATCACGATCGATAACGGCACCGGCGTGTTGGAGCGGTTTCTGGCGCTGGCGGGCGAGCCGGCGTGGGAGATCACCGAGCACGACGCTGACCGGGTGATCGCCGCGCTGGTGAAGCGTGGAGTGACGCAGACGACGCGTCGCGGGTATGTGCAGACGTTCCGTGGCTTCTTCGGTTTCCTGCAGGCGCGCAAGGCGGTCGAGATCGAGGCGCTGTTCGGCTGCCGGCTGCGAGATCCGTTGGATCGGTTCAACAGCGCCCGGCATGTCGCCTCAGAGACGCCGGGGCTGGTGCCGCCACCGACGGTCGAGCTAGTCGACGCGTTCTTCGAGTTTCTGCGAGGGCGGCTGGAGACCGCGCGGACGTGGGCGTCGGCACGCGGGACTATGCGCCGTTTCGGACTCTGTATCACGCGGGGCTGCGGGCGCAGGAGGCCGCCGCGCTGGAGATGCGCGACGTGCACTCTCGCGGGCCGTTCGGGAAGCTGCACGTCCGGCTGGGGAAGGGCGCGCGCAGGTCGGGCCCGCGGCCGCGATGGGTGCCGATGCTCGACTCAGCTTGATGAGCTGCTGCGCTGGTATCTGGCCGAGGCGCGCCCACTGTTTCGGGAGAAGGGGCCGGTGCTGTTCTGCGATCAGGCGGGCGGGGTGATGGCGTTCGGGACGATCCGCAACCGGCTGGCGTATCTGCAGCAGCTCGAGGACGCGCCCGTGGAGGAGCGGTTCTCGCCGCACGCGTTGCGTCGCGCGTGCGCGACGCGTAACTATGAGCGGGGCGTGGACCTGGTCGCGATCCAGCAGATGCTCGGCCACTGGCATGTCGGCACGACGATGCGCTATGTGCAGCCGTCCTCGACGTTCGTGGAGGACGCGTATGTGCGCGCGATCTCCGACACGCTGGCCGAGCTCGAGCGAGAGGAGGAGTGAGAGCACTGGACCACACTGATCCACGACGCCCACCCCGGCTATCTCCGT
>CAWHOM010000005.1:0-275396 GCA_963831015.1 uncultured Solirubrobacteraceae bacterium
ACGATCCGTGGCACCGCCGAGAAGGTCGAGGGTCGCTTCGTGCGCCAGACCGGAGGTTCGGGCCAGTACGGCATCGTCTACATCAACGTCGAGCCGGCTCCGGGCGAGGGCTTCGACTTCGTCAACAAGGTCAGGGGCGGTTCGGTTCCGACCGAGTTCATTCCCGCCGTCGAGAAGGGCGTGGAGGAGGCGATGGCCAACGGGCCTCGCGCCGGCTTCCCGCTGGTCGATGTCCGGGTGACGCTCACCGACGGCAAGTACCACGACACCGACTCCTCGGAGATAGCCTTCCGGGTCGCCGGCTCGCTGGCGCTAAAGTCAGCGGTCCAGCGTGCCAAGCCCGTGCTGCTGGAGCCCGTGTTCGCCGTCGAGGTCGTGACGCCGGAGGAGTTCATGGGCGAAGTCATCGGTGACCTGAACCGCCGTCGTGGACAGATCTCCGGGATGGAGCAGCGCGGCAACGCGCAGGTCGTGTCCGGTCACGTGCCGCTGGCGGAGATGTTCGGCTACGCGACCGATCTGCGGTCCAACACCCAGGGCCGCGCGACCTACACGATGCAGTTCGACCGTTACGACGAAGTGCCCCCCAACATCGCCGAAAAGGTGGTTGGGGGCGAGCAGCAAGCCGCGTGAGTGCGGCGTTTGCAGGACCGTCGCAGGCCTAACACTCGCGGCGGACGGAAAACTTATACCCTGAGTAGGTTCGTCCTCAGACGAACAAAACACTAGAGAGAAGAAGGAGCTACACCAAAGTGGCGAAGGCCAAGTTTGAGCGCGACAAGCCCCATGTCAACGTCGGCACCATCGGTCACATCGACCATGGCAAGACGACGCTGACCGCGGCCATCACCAAGGTGCTCCATGACAAGTTCGGCGATGGCACCGAGGTGCGGTCGTTCGACTCGATCGACAACGCTCCCGAGGAGAAGGCCCGCGGCATCACGATCGCGACCTCACACGTCGAGTACGAGACCGCCAACCGGCACTACGCACACGTGGACTGCCCGGGTCACGCCGACTACGTAAAGAACATGATCACGGGAGCCGCCCAGATGGACGGCGCGATCCTGGTGGTCTCGGCGGCGGACGGAGCGATGCCCCAGACGCGCGAGCACATCCTGCTCGCCCGCCAGGTCGGCGTCCCCTACATCGTCGTGTTCCTGAACAAGGCGGACATGGTCGACGACCCCGAGCTCCTCGAGCTCGTCGAGGTCGAGATCCGCGATCTGCTGTCGGAGTACGAGTTCCCTGGTGATGACATCCCGTTCGTGATCGGCTCGGCGCTGAAGGCGCTCGAGGGCGACGTTGAGTACGAGGGCAAGATCCTCGAGCTCGCCGACGCGCTCGACACCTACATCCCGGAGCCCGTGCGCGATCTGGACAAGCCGTTCCTGATGCCGGTCGAGGACGTGTTCTCGATCACGGGCCGCGGGACGGTTGCGACCGGACGGATCGAGAGCGGAATCATCAAGACCGGCGAGACGGTCGAGATCGTGGGGATCAAGCCCACGACCACGACGGTCGTGACCGGGGTCGAGATGTTCAAGAAGAACCTCGATCAGGGTCAGGCGGGCGACAACGCGGGTTGTCTGCTGCGCGGAACCAAGCGTGAGGACATCGAGCGCGGTCAGGTGCTTTGCAAGCCGGGCTCGATCACGCCGCACACCAAGTTCAAGGCCGAGGTCTACGTCCTCAAGAAGGAGGAGGGCGGGCGTCACACGCCGTTCTTCACCGGCTATCGGCCGCAGTTCTACTTCCGCACGACCGACGTCACCGGAGTGGCCAACCTGCCCGAGGGCACGGAGATGGTCATGCCCGGCGACAACGTCCAGATGGAGATCGAGCTGATCCAGCCGATCGCCATGGACCAGGGTCTGCGGTTCGCGATCCGCGAGGGCGGCCGTACGGTCGGCTCCGGCGTCGTAACCGAAGTCATTCAGTAGTACCGGGCGGCGGACCCGAGCATCGGATCCGCCGCCCGTTTTTTGTCCAAGCAGATACGACAACGTGGGCGGGACGAGTGGGTCTCACTGCTACTCGAGCCGCCCCGTTTTGTTGAGAAATCCTGAAATCACGTGGCAACCATCGCTCAAAACAAGATCCGCATTCGCCTGAAGTCCTATGACCACACGGCGATCGAGACAGCAGCCAAGGAGATCGTCGAGACGGCGACGCGCACCGGCGCGACCGTGTCCGGTCCCGTGCCGCTGCCTACGGAGAAGAACGTGTACTGCGTGATCCGCTCGCCGTTCAAGGACAAGGACTCGCGCGAGCACTTCGAGATCCGCACCCACAAGCGACTGATCGACATCCACCAGCCAACGCCCAAGACGGTCGACTCGCTCCAGCGACTCGACCACCTCCCGGCCGGCGTGGATATCGAGATCCGTCTCGCCTCCTAGCCCGATGACCGCGATCCTCGCCAAGAAGCTTGGGATGACCCAGCGGTTCCTCGACGACGGCCGGGTGGAGCGCGTCACGGTGCTCGAGGCCGGACCGTGTCCGGTCACCGCGATCCGCACCAAGGAGCGCGACGGCTACGAGGCCGTGCAGCTGGCCTTCGGAGCATGCAAGGAGAAGGTGCTCACCAAGGCCGAGCTCGGTCACCTCAAGAAGGCCGACGCCTCCGCGCATCGCCATCTGGTGGAATTCCGCGACGAGGCCGCCGAGCTGCTGGTCGGGGAGACCGTGACCGTCGAGGCGTTCGAGCCCGGACAGAAGGTCAAGGTCTCGGGCAAGTCCAAGGGCAAGGGCTTCGCGGGCACGATCAAGCGCCACAACTTCTCAGCAGGACCCAAGTCGCACGGTTCTCACAACGTGCGCGCCCCGGGCTCGATCGGCGCCTCGGCCTGGCCGGCGCGCGTGATGAAGGGGATCCGCGGACCGGGCCGGATGGGCGGCGGTCGGGTGACCCAGCGCGGGTTGACGATCGTCGAGATCATGCCGGCGCGCAACCTGCTGCTGGTGCGAGGCGCGGTCCCCGGCCCCAAGGGCTCGACCGTGGAGGTGCGCACCGATGGCTAGGACTGCCCCCAAGCTCGGCGGCGGCACGGCCACGCTCGATGCCGGCGCGTTCGAGGCTCGTTTCAATATGCCGCTCGTGCACGAGGCCGTGCGCGCCGAGCTCAACGCCCGACGCCGGGGCACGGCCTCGACCAAGACGCGCGGCGAGGTGTCCGGCGGTGGCGCCAAGCCGTGGCGTCAGAAGGGCACCGGCCGGGCCCGCGCCGGGTCGTCGCGCTCGCCGGTGTGGACCGGCGGTGGCACGGTGTTCGGTCCTCACCCCCGCCATTACACCGTGAAGGTCAATCGCAAGGCCCGCCGAGCGGCGTTTCGCGGTGTGCTCTCCGTGCACGCCGAGCGCGAGTCGCTGGCCGTGTTCGACGCCACCGTCTTCGACGCGCCCTCCACCAAGCAGGCGGCCACCCTGCTGGCGGATTGGAACGCGGACGCTCCGACGCTCGTGCTGCTCTCCGCGGCCGAGGCCAACGCCGGCCTGTCGTTCCGCAATCTGGCCAAGATCGACGTGATGCCCGCCGCCGAGGCGGGCGTGGCCGACGTGATCGGCGCCGCGTCGCTGCTGGTCTCCGAGGCCGCGCTGCCTGAGCTGGTGGCTCGCGCCAATGGTGGCGCCGAGACGGACGACACCGCCGAGGAGGAGGCAGCCTGATGGACCCGACCCAGGTGATCCGACATCCGGTCCTGACCGAGAAGTCCTACGTGCTGGCCGAGACGGGCAAGTACACCTTCCGCGTGCACGAGAAGGCTCACAAGACCCAGATCCGTCAGGCGATCGAGCAGCTGTTCGACGTCAACGTGGTCGAGGTGCGCACCGCGTCGGTCAAGTCCAAGCCCAAGCGCCGCGGCCAGACCGCTGGACGCTCGCGGCAGTGGAAGAAGGCGATCGTGCAGGTGCGCGAGGGCCAGACGATTCCCGTGTTCCAGGTCTTCGAGGCGCCTGAGTAATGCCGATCCGCAAGCCCAAGCCCACCTCTCCGGGACGGCGGTTCGTCTCCTATCCCGACTTCGCCGAGGTCACCCGCTCCGAGCCCGAGAAGTCGCTCACCGAGGGGCTGAAGAAGTCCGGGGGGCGCAACTCCAACGGTCGCAAGACCGCTCGTCACCGCGGCGGCGGGGCCAAGCGGCTGTATCGCAAGATCGACTTCAAGCGGCGCAAGGACGGGATCCCGGCCAAGGTGGCCCACATCGAGTACGACCCCAACCGCTCCGCCTACATCGCGCTGCTGCATTACGCCGACGGCGAGAAGGCTTACATCCTGGCCCCGCAGCGCCTGCGGGTGGGGATGAACGTGCAGTCGGGCGAGAGCGCGGACATCCGCGTGGGCAACTGCCTGCCGCTGGCCAAGATGCCTCCGGGCACGATCGTCCACAACGTCGAGCTGACGCCCGGACGGGGTGGCCAGATGGCTCGCTCCGCCGGTGTCGGGGTGCAGCTGCTGGCGCGCGAGGGCGACTACGCGACGCTGCGGCTCCCCTCCGGCGAGATGCGCATGGTGCGGGCCGAGTGCCGCGCCACGGTGGGCACGATCGGCAACCCCGACCACCAGAACGTCAAGATCGGCAAGGCGGGACGCAAGCGCCACATGGGAGTTCGTCCTCAGACCCGAGGCACGGCGATGAACCCCGTCGACCATCCGCACGGCGGTGGCGAGGGCTCGACCACCGCCGGGCGCCATCCGGTGACTCCGTGGGGCGTGCCCACCTTGGGCTACCGAACCCGTAAGAAGGGCAAGAAATCCGACCAGTACATCGTGCGCGGCCGCAGAAGGGGCAAGGGTAAGAACCGATGAGCCGATCAAGCAAGAAGGGACCGTTCGTGGAGGAGCGGCTGATTGGACGGATCGAGGCGATGAACTCCTCCGGCGAGAAGCGCATGATCCGCACCTGGTCGCGCTCGTCGACGATCTTCCCCGAGATGGTCGGACACACGATCGCGGTGCACGACGGGCGCAAGCACGTGCCCGTGTTCATCTCCGAGTCGATGGTTGGCCACAAGCTGGGAGAGTTTGCGCCGACACGCCTCTATCGGGGCCATGCCGGAACGGGTAAGCGTCGATGAGCCCCGAGTCGCCTGAGACTCCGGACCGCGCCGGCACACCCGACGCCGACGCCCCGCGCTCGGATGAGGTTGAGGCCGCGGTGGAATCCGAGGAGACGCGAGGGGCGTCGCCGGCGGATGCGCCGTCGCGTCCGCATGGCGACGAGCTGGCTGACGCCGTCGACGAGGTCTCCGCTCCGGATGGCCCCGAAGCTGAGGCGCCGCCGGCTGATGAAGAGCCGGAGCCCGAGCCCGATGACGAGCCCGACGCCAGTGAAGAGCCGGCTGCTGAGACCGCGGCGCCCAAGCGTCGCCGTCGTCCCAGCCGACGCCGTTCGGCTGAGCCCGCGGCGGATGAGACCGACGCCGAGGCCGAGGCCGAGGAGCCGCCGGCGGTTCCCGCGCCCACGCGGCGGCGCGCGGAGCGCGATCCGGACCTTCCGGCGCCGGTGGTCAGGGCTCAGGCCAAGTATGTGCGGTCGTCGGCGCGCAAGGCGCGGCTGGTGTGCGACCACATCCGCGGCAAGTCGGTCGACGAGGCGCGAGCTATCCTCGCTGTCACGCCGCGGGCGATTGCCGAGGATTGGAGCAAGCTGCTCGAATCAGCGGTCGCCAACGCCGAGCACAACCACGAGCTCGTAGGCGAGGACCTGTACGTCAAGGCGGTACACGCCGACGAGGGTCCGACGATCAAGCGGTTCCGACCGCGCGCGATGGGTCGCGCGACGCGGATTCGCAAGCGAACCAGCCACCTGACGATCCTGCTCACGCCAAAGGACTAGAGAAGAAGATGGGTCAGAAAGTACATCCCGAGTCGATCCGCGTGGGCTACATCCACGACTGGAAGTCCAACTGGTTCAACGAGCGCCACTTCTCGGACTACCTGCACGAGGACACGCAGATCCGCGAGCACATCATCGGTCGCCTGTCGCACGCCGGGCTGTCGGACATCACGATCCGCAAGAACGCCACCGAGGTGGAGATCAACATCCACACGGCGCGGCCGGGCATCGTGATCGGCAAGTCGGGCTCCGAGGTCGACGCGCTACGCCGCAACCTGCACCAGATCACCGGCAAGCAGGTCAAGGTCAACATCCTGGAGATCAAGCGCCCCGAGCTCGACGCGCGCCTGGTGGCGCAATCGATCGCCGAGCAGCTCCAGAACCGCGTCGCCTTCCGGCGCGCGATGAAGCGCGCGTTGACCAGCGCGATGCGCTCCGGCGCCAAGGGCGTCAAGGTCCAGGTCTCCGGTCGCCTGGGCGGCGCCGAGATGGCCCGCACCGAGGGCTATTCCGACGGCCGGGTGCCCCTGCACACGCTGCGCGCCGACATCGACTACGGATTTCACGAGGCCCGCACCACGTTCGGGCGGATCGGCGTCAAGTGCTGGATCAACAAGGGCGAGATCATGCCCGAGGGCTACACCGGCGCTGACCTGACGAGCATGGATGAGCCCCCGCCGCAGGCGGGCGGGGGGGACCGATCCGGCCGCGACGGCCGCTCCGGCCGCGACGGCCGGGGTGGAGGACGTGGTGGCGGTCCGGGTGGTCGTGGTGGCGGTCCTGGCGGCGGCGGTGGTCGTGGTGGCGGTCCTGGCGGCGGCGGTGGTCGCGGTGGCGGTCCCGGCGGCGGCGGTGGTCGTGGTGGCGGTCCTGGCGGCGGCGGTGGTCGCGGTGGCGGTCCTGGCGGCGGCGGTGGTCGCGGTGGCGGTCCTGGCGGCGGCGGTGGTCGCGGTGGCGGTCCCGGCGGCGGCGGTGGTCGCGGTGGCGGTCCCGGCGGCGGCGGTGGTCGCGGCGGTGGCGGTCGTGGTCCGGGTGGCGGCGGTCGCGGTCCGGGTGGCGGCGGTGGTCGTCCGAGTGGCGGCTCCGGCGGTCCGGGCGGTGGTTCTGGTGGTCCGAGTGGCGGCGGCTCTGGCGGTTCGGGCGGCGGAGGCGGTCGCTGATGCTGTCCCCGAAACGCGTCAAGCATCGCAAGCAGCACCGTGGACGCCGCGCGGGACTCTCGCGCGGACAGGTCCGGGTGCAGTTCGGCGAGTACGGGCTCAAGGCGATGGATGCCGGCTGGCTGACCAACCGCCAGATCGAGGCCGCACGTATCGCCATGACCCGCAAGATCAAGCGCGGCGGCAAGGTCTGGATCAACGTGTATCCGGACAAGCCGTTCACCAAGAAGCCGGCCGAGACGCGGATGGGCTCCGGCAAGGGCTCGCCCGAGGGCTGGGTGGCGGTCGTCAAGCCCGGGCGCGTGATGTTCGAGCTGGCGGGCGTCCCCGAGGACCTGGCCCGCGAGGCGATGCGCCTGGCCGGCCACAAGCTGCCTGTGCGCACCAAGTTCGTGATGCGCGAGGAGATCTAGACGATGCGTGCTTCAGACCTGCGTGACCTCTCCGAGACCGAACTGGCCGAGCACATCACGACCGCCCGGCGCGAGCTGTTCGGCCTGCGCTCCCAGCATGCCGTCAACCGGGCGCTGGACAACACCGCATCGTTGCGCGATGCCCGGCGCGAGGTCGCCCGTGCGCTGACCGTCGCGCGGCAGAGAACCCTTGAATCCGGACAGGAAAATGGCTGAGGAACAACCCCCAGAGAACGTAGAAGAGACGACCGAGTCGCCGGCGCCCGAGCCGCCGGCCCCCGAGTCCCCGCCGGAGGCGCAGAGCGCGCCGGCCGAGCCCCAAGAGGTGCTGGCACCCAAGGAGCGGCGTCAGCGTGCCCGCCAGGGCAAGGCGGCTCAGACCAAGGCGCGTGCCACCCGCACTCCCGAGGAGCGCCACGCGGATCGGATCGTGGAGCGTCGCCAGAAGGCCCAGACGCGTCGCGAGGGGCGTGCCAAGGCCAAGGCCAAGGCCAAGACGAATGCCTCTGCCACCGGCGCCTCGGTCACGCCGCCGCGCGAGCACGTGGCCGGCGTGCAGAAGGTGCGCCAGGGCGTCGTCGTCTCCGACAAGGCCGACAAGACGATCACCGTGCGCATCGACACCGCGCGGCGTCACCGTCGCTACTCGAAGATCGTGCGCACCTCACAGACCCTGCATGCCCATGACGAGTCCAACGACGCCAACATCGGCGACACGGTGACCGTCCGTGAGGCGCGTCCGCTGTCGAAGCTCAAGCGCTGGCGCCTGATCGAAGTCCTGGAGCGCGCCAAGTGATCCAGAATGAAACTCGTCTGCGCGTCGCCGACAACAGCGGCGCCCGCGAGATCCTCGTCATCCGCGTCAAGGGCGGCTCACGCCGTCGTTACGCCGGCGTGGGCGACACGATCACGGCCACCGTCAAGACGGCCAGCCCGCAGGGCTCGGTCAAGAAGGGCGAGGTGGTGACCGCCGTCGTCGTGCGCACCAAGAAGTCCTATGGTCGCGAGGACGGCACCTACATCGGGTTCGACGAGAACGCCGCGGTGCTGATCGACGCGCAGAACAACCCGCGCGGGACCCGCATCTTCGGTCCCGTGGCGCGCGAGCTGCGCGACCGCAACTTCATGAAGATCGTCTCGCTGGCTCCCGAGGTTCTGTAGCCATGCCCGCGCGGATCAGGCGAGACGACGAGGTGATCGTGATCGGCGGCAAGGACCGCGGCAAGCGCGGCAAGGTGCTGCGCGTCGACCCCAAGAAGGGGCGGGTCTACGTGGAGGGCCTCAACATCGTCAAGCGCCACCAGCGTCCGACACAGACGGTCAGCGGACAGCAGGCGGGGGGCGTGATCGAGCGCGAGGGGCCGATCCACGCCTCCAACGTGATGCTGATCGACCCCAAGGACGGCAAGCCCACCCGGGTGGGGATCGAGATCGAGAATGGCAAGCGGCTGCGGGTGGCCAAGCGCAGCGGCCAGCGACTGGACTAGGAAGCGAACCGAGATGTCGACGAGCACACGAGCAAGACTGAAGACGAGATACCTGGAGGAGATCCGCCCCGCGTTGATGGAGCGGTTCCAGTACTCCAGCGTGATGCAGGCACCCCGCATCCAGAAGGTGACGGTCAACATGGGCTGCGGCGACGCCAAGCAGGACTCCAAGGTGCTCGACGCCGCCATCGACCAGCTCGCGACGATCGCCGGCCAGCGTCCCAACGTGCGCCGCGCGCGCAAGTCGATCGCCCAGTTCAAGGTGCGCGAGGGAATGCCCGTGGGCGTCTCCGTGACGCTGCGCGGCGAACGCCAGTACGAGTTCCTGGATCGCCTGATGTCGGTGGCGATTCCCCGGATCCGGGACTTCCGCGGCCTCAACCCGCGCGCCTTCGACGGCCGCGGCAACTACTCGATGGGCGTGCGCGAGCAGATCATCTTCCCCGAGGTCGACTACGACGAGATCGACCAGGTGCGCGGGCTGGACATCACGATCACCACGACCGCCAGCACCGACGCCGAGTGCTTCGCCCTGCTCGAAGCATTCGGGATGCCATTTTCGAAGGACGGCCGGCCTCCGGCCCTGACCCCAGCTTAAGGAGCACAGTGGCAAAGACCTCACAGCGCGTTCGCCAGCAGCGCACGCCGAAGTACAAGACCAGGGGCTACACCAGGTGCCGGCGTTGTGGCCGGGCGCGATCGGTGTACCGCAAGTTCGGCGTGTGCCGGATCTGCCTGCGCGAGCTCGCGCACAACGGCTACGTTCCCGGCATGACCAAGTCGAGTTGGTGAGCTTCTCATGTCGATGACCGACCCGGTGGCGGACTTCCTCACGCGCCTGCGCAACGCCGCCAAGGCCCAGCACCACGACGTCAAGATCCCCTCATCCAAGCTCAAGCGCGAGCTGGCGCGGATCCTCAAGGAGCAGGGCTACATCGAGGCCTACCAGATCGATCCGCCCGTCACGGGGCGGCCCGGCGAGCAGATCACGGTCACGCTCAAGTACACGCGTGAGCGCAAGCCGGTGATCTCCGGGATGCAGCGCGTCTCGCGCCCCGGGCAGCGCACCTACGTCGACCACAGCCACATCCCCCGCATCCAGGGCGGGATGGGCACGGCGATCATCTCCACCTCCAAGGGAGTCATGACCGGCCACGAGGCCCGCCAGCAGGGCGTCGGTGGCGAGGTCGTGGCGAGGGTCTGGTAAGGGTGAGAGGGAGCGAATAGACGATGTCCCGTATCGGCAGACAACCCATTTCCGTTCCCGCGGGCGTCACGATCGCGATCGAGCCCGAGCTCGTGACGGTCAACGGCCCCAAGGGCGAGCTCCACGAGCGCGTCAATCGCGAGATCAAGGTCGAGCAGGATGGCGACGTGATCACCGTGACGCGCCCGACCAACCGCGGCGAGCACCGCGCGCTGCACGGACTCACCCGCACCCTGATCGCCAACATGGTCGAGGGCGTGACCGACGGCTTCGAGAAGCGCCTGGAGATCCAGGGCGTCGGCTATCGCGCTCAGCTGCGCGGCAGCGACCTGGAGCTCGCGCTCGGCTACTCGCACGCGGTGTCGGTAAAAGCGCCCGCGGGGATCGAGTTCGAGGTGCCCCAGCCGACCCGGATCGTGGTCCGCGGGGCGTCCAAGCAGCAGGTCGGCGAGATCGCCGCTTTCATTCGCAAGCAGCGCAAGCCCGAGCCCTACAAGGGCAAGGGCATTCGTTACGAGGGCGAGTACGTCGCCCGGAAGGTCGGTAAGCGAGCATGACCGTTCTCACCAAGCCTCAGGCGCGACTGCGCCGGCGCCGCCGCGTGCGCGCCAAGGTGCACGGCTCGGCGCAGCGCCCGCGGATCTCCGTGTTCCGCTCCAACCGCGGGATCAGCGCCCAGCTGATCGACGACGACGCCGGCCGCACGCTGGCCGCCGTGAACTGGACCGAGGCCGACCTGCGCAAGCTGGGCCCGACCGAGCAGGCGCACAAGGCGGGCGAGCTCCTGGCGCAACGCGCCCAGGCGGCCGGCATCTCGGCCGCCGTGTTCGACCGCGGCGGTTATCAGTACCACGGCCGGGTCAAGGCGCTGGCGGAGGGCGCGCGGGAGGGCGGCCTGACGCTCTAGGGCGCGGCCGCTACCCTCGGACAACCAGATGGCTCAAGAACGCACAGTCTCAGCAGCAGGGCTCGACCTGCAGGAGCGCGTGGTGGAGATCAACCGCGTCGCCAAGGTGGTCAAGGGCGGACGCCGCTTCTCGTTCACCGCGCTGGTCGTGGTGGGTGACGAGCGCGACGTGGTCGGGATCGGCTACGGCAAGGCCAATGAGGTGCCGGTGGCGATCCAGAAGGGCGTCGAGCGCGCCAAGAAGAACCTGTATCGGGTGCCCAAGCACGGGTCCACGATCACCCACCAGACGATGGGCATCTTCGGCTCCGGCCGGGTGTTCCTCAAGCCCGCCTCCCCCGGCACCGGCGTGATCGCCGGCGGCGGCGTGCGTGCGGTGCTGGAGCTGGCCGGGATCCACGACATCCTCTCCAAGAGCCTCGGTTCCCAGAATCCGATCAATCTCGTCAAGGCGACGATGGCGGGCCTGGAGTCGCTGCGGACCCCGTACGAGGTCGCCGAGCTGCGCGGCCTGTCGATCAACCAGGTGCTGGGACTCACCACCGAGACGGCTGATGGGTCGGCCAGTGCCGAGCCGGCGCCCGCGGAGATGTCATGAGCACGGTCCGCGTGACGCAGCGCAAGTCGCGCAACGGCTGCGACAAGAGCCAGCTGGACACGCTGCGCTCGCTCGGGCTGCGGCGCATCGGCCATACCGTCGAGGTCTCGGATTCGCCTCAGACCCGCGGGATGCTCCACAAGGTGCGCCATCTGGTCGAGGTGCACGACTCATGAGCACCAACGCCCCCGACGCTGAGCCCAAGCCCGAGCGGATCGGGCTGCACAATCTCAGGCCCGCGCCGGGCTCGCGGCGGCCGCGTAAGCGCGTCGGTCGCGGTGAGGGCTCGGGCACCGGCAAGACCTCGGGCCGCGGCCAGAAGGGTTACGGCTCGCGGTCGGGCGCCAAGGATCGAGCCCGGTTCGAGGGCGGCCAGAACCCGATTCACATGCGGATGCGCAAGCTGCGCGGCCCGCACATGAAGAAGTCGATGCCGTTCGAGCCGTTTCGGACCCACACCCAGCCGGTCAACCTGCTCGATCTCGAGGCTCGCTTCGAGGCTGGAGCAGCGGTGACGCTGGAGGCGCTGCACGCCAACGGCCTGGCCACCCGCAAGGGCGTGCCGGTCAAGGTGCTGGCCAAGGGCTCGCTGACCAAGGCGCTGACGATCCACGCACACGGCTTCTCGAAGTCCGCGCGCGAGCAGATCGAAGCCGCCGGCGGCACCTGCCAGGTCATAGAGGACTGAGAGGGAGTTAGATGATCGCGACGATCCTCGGGGCGTTCAGGGTCGGCGAGATCCGCACGAAGATCCTGTTCACGGCGGCGATCCTGCTGCTGTATCGGATCGGCACGCACATCCCCGCGCCGGGGATCAACTCCAAGGCGGTCAGCGCGATCTCCAAGAGCCTCGGCGGCAACTCGATCCTGGGGCTGCTGAACCTGTTCAGTGGCGGTGGCCTGGGCCGGATCGCGATCTTCGCGCTGGGGATCATGCCCTACATCACGGCCTCGATCATCCTGCAGCTGCTGCAGGTGGTCGTGCCTTCGCTGGAGAAGCTCTCCAAGGAGGGCGAGGTCGGACAGACGCGGATCACGCAGTACACGCGCTATCTGACCGTGGGCCTGGCGTTCGCGCAGTCGATCGGCTACGTGTTCCTGTTCCGCAGCTACCAGCAGTCGGCCGGCGTCTCGCTGATCTCCGACTTCACGCTGTTCAAGGTGTTCCTGATCGTGATCTCGCTGACCGCGGGCACGATCCTGCTGATGTGGATGGGCGAGCTGATCACCCAGCGCGGCATCGGCAACGGCATCTCGCTGCTGATCTTCGCCTCGATCGTGTCGCGCATCCCCAATGGCGTGCACTCCTGGTGGACCAATCCCGACCAGGTATTCCGCGTGATCATGCCCTTCATCGCGATCGGCGTGGTGGCCGCGATCGTGTTCGTCCAGGAGGGCCAGCGGCGGATCCCAATCCAGTACGCCAAGCGGGTCGTTGGCCGGCGGATGACGTCGGGCGGCCAGACCTATCTGCCGCTCAAGGTCAACATGGCGGGCGTCATCCCGGTCATCTTCGCGGCCAGCGTGATGGCCATCCCGCCGACCATCGGCCAGCTGATCGGCAAGAACAGAGCCGGCTTCGGCACCGACCTGGCAACCTTCTTCAGTCCCCAGGGCTGGCACTACGTCGCCGGCGAGAGCCTGCTCATCATCGTCTTCACGTACTTCTACACCGCGGTGACGTTCAACCCGGTCGATCAGGCCGACAGCCTGCGCAAGTACGGGGGCTTCATCCCGGGGGTCCGGCCCGGCCGGCCGACGGCCGAGTTCCTGGACCGCATCCTGGCGCGGCTCACCTTCCCGGGGGCGCTGTTCCTGGCGGCGATCGCCGCGCTGCCGACGATCCTGGTCAACCAGACGAGCGCCAACTTCTTCTTCGGCGGCACCTCCATCCTGATCGTGATCGGGGTCGCGCTGGACACGATGAAGCAGCTGGAGGCCCAGCTGATGATGCGCAACTACGAGGGCTTCCTGAAGTAGCTCGTAGGTCGCGGCGTGGCGCGATTCCCGGAATCAGCGTGATCGATACAGTGATGGACCGCATGGCCCAACAGCTGAATTTGATCCTGTTCGGTCCACCCGGCGCTGGCAAGGGTACGCAGGCCGACCGCCTGCGCACGGACTTCCAGCTGCCGTTCATCTCGACCGGCGACATGCTGCGCGCCAACGTCAAGGACGAGACCGAGCTGGGAAAGAAGGCCAAGGAGTACATGGACGCCGGAGACCTGGTGCCCGATGACCTGATCGTCGCCATGGCGGCCGAACGGCTGCAGGAGGACGACGCCCAGGACGGCTTCATCCTGGACGGCTTCCCTCGCACCCTGGATCAGGCGCGCGCGCTGGACGAGCAGCTCTCCAAGATGGGACGCCGGGTCACGGCGGCGCTTCTGATCGACGTGCCCGACGAGGAGGTCGTCCGTCGGCTGTCGGGGCGACGGGTGTGCGTCAAGGCCGGCCACAACTACCACGTCGAGTTCGACCCGCCCAAGCACGACGACGTGTGTGACCAGGACGGTTCCCGCCTGATCCAGCGCGACGACGACAAGCCCGAGGTGATCGAGCACCGGCTGAGCGTCTATCACGAGAAGACCAAGCCGCTGGTCGACTACTACGACGACAAGGGCTTGATGCGGCGGATCGACGGCACGCGCGCGCCTGCCGATGTCCATGGTCACATCCGGGCGGTGATCGCGACCCTTCGCCTCGAAGAGGACGTGTAGTGATCATCAAGAAGACCCCTGACGAGATCGATCGGATGGCCGCCGCAGGTCAGGTCCTGGTGCGCACCATGAACCTGCTGGCGGGCAAGGTCCGCCCGGGGGTGACCACCAAGGACCTCGACGAGGCGGCCGAGCGCTTCATCCGCTCGCAGGGCGGGGTGCCGGCGTTCAAGGGCTACCGCGGGTTCCCGGGCTCGATCTGCGCGTCGCCGAACTCGATGATCGTGCATGGGATCCCCGGGCCCTACAAGCTGGGACGGGGCGACATCCTCTCGATCGACATCGGCGTGGTGCTCGACGGCTGGGTCGCCGACGCGGCGCGGACGTTCGCCGTCGGCCCGGTCAGCCCCGTGGCCCAGAAGCTGCTCAAGGTAACCCAGGAGTCGCTGATAGTGGCCGTGCCGCAGTGCCGGCCCGGCAACCGGCTTGGCGACATCGGACATGCGATCCAGGAGCACGTCGAGGCCGAGGGCCTGTCGGTCGTCCGCTCATTGGTGGGTCACGGGATCGGGCGCGAGATGCACGAGGATCCGCAGATCCCCAACTACGGCTCGCCGGGCAGCGGGATCGTGCTCGAGGAGGGGATGGTGCTGGCCGTCGAGCCGATGGTCACCGCCGGTCGTCACTCGGTGCGAGTGGCTGACGACCACTGGTCCATCTTCTCCCAGGACGGGTCGCTGGCGGCGCACTTCGAGTTCACGATCGCGGTGACGGCCGACGGTCCGCGGATCCTGACACCGTGGCACGAGCAGACGGTGCCCACCCACCGAGCCGCGGCCTGAACCACGGTGTCGGGTTGGCGGGCGGGGTCCGATTAGCCGGTCCGGACGAGCGACCGACCCCTGCTAACATCCCCCGATGCGCCTGCAGCGCGACGATTTGTCGCTGCTGGCGCCCCTCGGCGTGGTAGCGGCGACTGCAACGGTCGCCAGAGCCAGATCGAGGTCCAAAGCAAGAAAGTCTTCGATCACTGAGAGTGAACCAGCGTGAAGGTACGTCCCTCGGTCAAGCCGATGTGCGAGAAGTGCAAGATCATCCGCCGCAACGGCCGGGTGCTCGTGATCTGTACCAACCCCCGTCACAAGCAGCGCCAGGGTTGAGAGCCCTGACCACGAGGAGCAGCTGATGGCGCGAATCTCCGGAGTCAACATTCCCCTGAACAAGCGGGTCGAGGTCGGCCTGACCTATATCTACGGGATCGGGCGCTCCACCTCCAACGAGTTGCTGGCCAAGGTCGGCATCGAGCCCGACCGCAAGGTCCGGGACTTGACAGAAGACGAGGTCGTCCAGCTGCGTGATCTGATCGACGCGGACGTCATCGTCGAGGGCGACCTGCGCCGCGAGCGCTCGCAGGCGATCAAGCGCCTCCAGGAGATCGGCTGCTACCGCGGCCTGCGCCATCGGCGCGGCCTGCCGGTCCGCGGCCAGAACACGAAGACCAATGCACGGACGCGCAAGGGTCCGAAGCGGATGCAGGTGGCCGGCAAGAAGAAGGCCGCCAAGAAGTGAGTCCTGCTCCCCGTAGACCTCAGCGCGGCCGTCGCCGCGTACGCAAGAACATCCCGATCGGTCAGGCGCACATCAAGACCTCGTTCAACAACACGATCGTCTCGTTGACGGACCGCGAAGGCAACGTGATCGCCTGGGAGTCGGCCGGCGGGGCCGGCTTCAAGGGCTCGCGCAAGTCGACGCCGTTCGCCGCGCAGGTGACGGCCGACGCGGCGGCGCGCAAGGGCCTGGAGCACGGACTGCAGAAGGTCGAGGTGTTCGTCAAGGGACCCGGCTCCGGACGCGAGACGGCGATTCGATCGCTGCAGGCCGCGGGGCTGGAGGTCACGGGCGTCAAGGACGTCACGCCTCAGGCGCACAACGGGTGCCGACCCAGAAAGCGCAGGCGCGTCTAACCATGGCTAGAGACACGGGTGCACAGTGCAAGCAGTGCCGCCGCGAGGGGCAGAAGCTGTTTCTCAAGGGCGAGCGCTGCCTGACTGACAAATGCGGCGTCGAGCGCCGCTCCTATCCGCCGGGCGACCATGGCCGTGGCCGTCAGAAGCAGAGCGAGTATCGCGTCCAGCTGCGCGAGAAGCAGAAGGCCAAGCGTTACTACGGAGTGCTCGAGAAGCAGTTCCGGATCTACTACGCCAAGGCGTCGCGCCAGCAGGGCGTGACCGGCGAGAACCTGCTGCGGATGCTCGAGTGCCGTTTCGACAACGTGCTCGTGCGCCTGGGCTTCGCCGCCTCGCGCCGCCAGGCACGGCAGCTGATCCTGCACGGTCACTGGACCGTCAACGGGCGCCGGGTGAACATCCCCAGCTATCAGCTGCGCGACTCCGACGTGATCGCGATTCACCAGCGCTCCACGGCGGGCCAGGTGATCCGTGATGCCACCGAGCTGACCGGTCAGGTCCCCGCATGGCTGCAGGCGGACCACGATTCGCTCACGGCGAAGGTCCTGCGCAGGCCCGAGCGGCGGGAGATCGCCGCTCCGGTGCAGGAACAGCTCATCGTCGAGCTGTACTCCAAGTAGAGGAGCTTTGAAAGCCGACGGGACGCACGGTCCCGGCGGCGCTGAAACCCCGCCGCCCCGGCGGCCAGGAACCCACGATGTTAGGAAATGTGATGCTTGACTTTCAAGTGCCCCGAATCTCCGCCGAGTCATCGGATGACACCCGCGGATCCTTCACGATCGAACCTCTCGATCGGGGCTTCGGCTACACCTTCGGCAACTCGCTGCGCCGCGTGTTGCTCTCCTCGCTGGCCGGCGCGGCCGTCACCAGCGTGCGCATCGAAGGCGTCGCGCACGAGTTCTCGACGATCCGCGGGGTCAAGGAGGACGTCACCGACATCGTCCTGAACCTCAAGGGGATCGTGTGCCGGATGCACTCCGACGCCACCGAGATCGAGGCGCCGCTGGTTGTCACGGGTCCCGGCGATATCACCGCCAAGGACATCGACCTCCCGTCCGGCGTCGAGATCCTCAATCCGGACGCGCACATCGCCACGCTGGAGAAGAAGACCAAGCTCGAGGTCTACCTGACGATCGGCCGCGGCCGCGGCTACCGCCCCGCCGAGGAGAACAAGTCGCCCGATCAGCCGATCGGCGTGATCCCGATCGACTCGATCTTCTCGCCGGTGCGCCGCGTCGCCTACAACGTCGAGCAGGCCCGAGTCGGCCAGAAGACGGACTTCGACAAGCTGACCCTGGACATCGAGACCGACGGTTCGATCGATCCTCACGCGGCCCTGCGCGAGGCGGCCGAGATCCTGATCTCCCAGCTGGCGATCTTCACCGACGCCGATCGGCTGGAGGACCTGCGCGCGGTCAACGCTCCGGGCGCGCTGGACGGCGGCCTCGTCGGCTCAAACCAGGTGGGCCCCGCCTCGCGGCCGCCCAACGCGATGGACGACATCCTGATCGAGGAGCTCGAGCTGGGCGTACGCTCCTACAACTGCCTGAAGCGGGCGGGGATCCAGACCGTCGGCGATCTCGTGTCGAAGACCGAGGGTGAGCTCAACGCGATTCCCAACTTCGGCAAGAAGTCGATCGACGAGGTCATCGAGACCCTGCACGCACGCGGGCTAGCTTTGCGCAACGATTAGCGCACATGCGTCATCAGCGTCAGCGATATCAGCTCAGCCGTAGCGCCTCGCACCGCAAGGCGCTGCTGATGAACCTGAGCAAAGAGGTCATCGAGCATGAGCGGATCCAGACCACCGAGACGAAGGCCAAGGCGGTCAAGCCCGAGGTGGAGAAGTTGATCACGCTGGCCAAGCGCGGCGACCTGCACGCCCGCCGGCAGGCCCTGTCGGCGCTCGGCCAGGACAAGTTCACGGTCTACAAGCTGTTCGAGGAGATCGCCCCGCGCTACACGGAGCGGCCCGGCGGCTACACGAGGATCCTGAAGCTCGGCCCGCGCAGGTCGGACTCGACCGAGATGGTCCTGCTCGAGCTGGTCTAGGGTCGGGCGCTAGCTTCGCAGCGTGACTGCTGAGGCGGGCGGGCAGGGTGTGCGGCATGGGCCGACCGCCCGGCTGTTGATCGAGTACGACGGGACGGAGTTCTTCGGCTGGGCGCGCCAGCCTGGTCGGCGCACCGTGCAGGAGCAGCTGGAGCGCGCCCTGTGTGTCCTGCTGCGCCGGGACTCGGTCGCGCTGACGGTGGCCGGCCGCACCGATAGCGGTGTGCATGCCACCGGCCAGGTGGCCAGCTACGTCGGCGAGCCGGCTCGCAGCGACGGGCTCAACGCGCTGCTGCCCTATGACATCGCGGTGGTGGAGTGCGTCGCCGCCCAGCCAGGGTTCGACGCGCGCCGGGACGCCACCAGCCGGGCGTACTGCTATCGCATGCTCACGCGCCGAGCGCGCAGCCCACACGAGCGCCGGCGCGCGCTGCATTGGCCGAACCGGATCGATCGCCCCGCGCTGCGCGAGTGCGCCCGGGCGCTGGTCGGAACCCACGATTTCACGGCCTTCACCCCCACCGAAACCGACCATGTGCGCTTCGAGCGGGACGTGTATGCGGCTGACTGGCACGAGCACGACGGCGGGCTGCTGGAGTTCACCATCGAGGCCGACTCGTTCATGCGCAGCATGAACCGGGTGCTGGTGGGGACGATGCTGGAGGTTGCCGCGGGTCGCCGGTCGGTGGAGGAGTTCACCGTCCTGCTGTCGGGCCGCCCGCGCAGCGAGGCGGGCGTCACCGCGCCGCCTCATGGCCTGAACCTCGTCGGGGTCGGCTACGGCGGGGATCGCGTGCTGTCGGGCTGAACGGTGGGCGTTCGCTGACTGGACGGATGTTGTATGTAGCTTTAGTTACGAAACCCGTACTATTCCTACCAGTTGGGGCGCAGGCGCCAAGGGGGTGGCCGCGGCCCGAGAGGTGAGCGATTCACCGCTCGGGCCGCGGTAACGCGCTGCCCCGGGCCGGCACGCCGGACGCCTGGAGGCCGCATAGCATTGTGTGAGTGCGCGTGCTGCTCACCAATGACGACGGAATCGAGGCCGACGGCCTGCAGGCACTGCGCCGCGCCCTGGCTGCGCTGCCGTCCGTGCAACTGGCGGTGATCGCCCCTGACGGCAACCGCTCGGCGATGGCCCGCTCCATCACCACGCGTCGCCCGCTCTGGGTGGAGGAGGTGGACTTCGAGGACGGCACGGTCGGCTTTGCCACCGACGGCACGCCGGTGGACTGCGTGCGGCTGGCCAATCTCGGCCTGGTGGAGGGTTTCACCGCCGACCTGGTCGTCAGCGGGATCAACCACGGCTCCAATCTGGGTGACGACATCACGTACTCGGGCACCGTCGCCGCGGCGCTGGAGGCGATCGTGCTCGGAATCCCGGGGATCGCGGTCTCACAGCAGTCAGTCTCACGCGAGCTGGACTTCCGCGTGGGGTCGGCATTCGACTTTACGCTGGCAGCGTCGTTCACCGCTCGGCTGGTGGCCGAGCTTCAGAACGTGCCACTGCCGACCGGAACCCTGCTGAACATCAACGTCCCGGGCGGCCAGCCCGACGGGGTTACGGTCGCCGGGCTGGGCAAGCGCGTCTACCGCGACGAACTCGCGCTGGTCGACGAATCCGGAGGCCGGCGCCAGTACCGGATCTACGGCGATGCCACCTTCGAGCGCGACGAGACCGGGACTGATCTGGCCGCGGTCGCGGCCGGCCGGGTCGCGGTCACCCCGATCCATTTCGATTTGACCGATCGTGACGGGCTCGACGCGCTGGAGCGTTATGACCTCGCGCGCCTGATCGCGCCGGCCGCCGAGGAGGTCACCGAGCCATGAGCGCTTCGGATCCGGCGGCGCGCGCCGCGGAGCTGCGCAAGGAGCTCGAGCACCACGGCTACCGGTACTACGTGCTCGACGACCCGGAGGTCGGCGACGACGTCTACGACGCGCTGCTGGACGAGCTGCGGGCGATCGAGGCCGAGCATCCGGAGTTGGTCACGCCGGACTCGCCCACGCAGCGGGTTGGCGGCGAGCCGGTCTCGGACCTGGTCAAGGTCCGCCACCCCGAGCCGATGCTGTCGCTGGCCAACGCGCGCTCGGCCGAGGAGCTGCAGGCGTGGATTCAGCGGATGCGAAACCACCTGGCTCGTGAGGGGATCGAGGACCCGGATTTCGAGTTCGTCGCCGAGCCGAAGATCGACGGGCTGGCGATCTCGCTGATCTACCGCGACGGGGTGTTCGAGCGCGGTGCCACCCGCGGCAACGGGGAGGTCGGCGAGGACGTGACCCACAACCTGCGCACGATCGGCTCGATCCCCCTGCATCTCGACAGCGACGATCCGCCGGCGATGGTCGAGGTCCGCGGGGAGGTCTACATGTCGCTGCCGGACTTCGCGGCGCTCAACGAGCGGCGCGCCGAGGCGGGGCTGTCGACCTTCATGAATCCCCGCAACTCGGCGGCGGGCACGATCCGCCAGCTCGATCCCAAGCTGGCCGCCGACCGTCCGCTGTCGCTGTGGTGCTACGCGATCGGGGTCACCGAGGGCCTGACGTTCGACGCCCATTGGGAGGCGCTCGAGTGGCTGCGGGCGCACCGCTTCCCGGTGCACCCCGACGTCAAGCTGCTGCACACCGACGAGGAGGTCGTGGCGCAGTGCGAGTCCTGGGAGCGTCGCCGCGGCTCGCTGGACTTCGAGATCGACGGGGTGGTCGTCAAGGTCAACCAGTTCGCCCTCCAGCGCCGGCTCGGCGTGGTGGGGCGCGATCCGCGGTGGGCGATCGCCTGGAAGTTCCCCCCTACGACGGCCGTGACCACGCTGCGGGAGATCGGCTGGAACCCCGGCAAGTTCGGCGATCTGCACCCGTACGCGATGCTCGAGCCGGTCCATGTCGCCGGCGTGACGATCAAGCAGGCGACGCTGCACAACGAGGAGGACCTGGCGCGTAAGGACATCCGCATCGGCGAGGAGGTAATCGTCCTGCGGGCGGGGGATGTGATCCCCCAGGTGCTCTCGCCCGCTCCGCACATGGCCGAGTCCGCACAACGCCCGCCGCCGCCGCACCCACCGGAGCGCTGCCCGGTCTGCGACACCCCGACGGTCAAGCCCGAGGACTCGGTGTTCACCCGCTGCCCCAACCGCGATTGCGCCGGCCGCCGCTGGCAGCTGCTGACGTTCTTCGTGTCCGTGCTGGACATCGACGGGTTGGGAGAGAAGCAGGTCAGCCTGTTCATGGACCTCGGGTGGGTTCACACCGCCGCCGGCTTCTATGACCTGACGGCCGAGCAGATCGCCGAGCAGCCGGGGTTCGGCACCGTCTCGGCCGACAAGCTGGTGAGGGCGATCCGGGCGTCGAAGGAGATGCCGTTCGGGCGCGTGCTGGTCGCGCTGGGGATCGAAGAGGTCGGTGGTGTGACCGGACGCAACCTCGCCCAGCAGTTTCGCTCGATCGACGCCCTGCTGGCGGCCGACCCGGAGGCGATCGAGCAGACGCCGGGGGTGGGCCCCAAGATGGCCGCCGTCATCCACGAGCAGCTGCACGACCCGATCATGCTCAAGCTGATCGACGACCTGCGCGAGCGCGGGCTGCGGTTCGAGGAAGAGGGCCCGCCGCCGGGGGAGGGTCCGCTGGCCGGTCAGACGCTGGTGTTGACCGGCACGCTGCCCGATCTGACCCGCGAGGCGGCCACCGAGCGGATTCTGGCCGCCGGCGGCCGCGTGACCGGCTCGGTGTCGCGTAAGACCAGCTACGTGGTCGCGGGGGAGAGCGCCGGGTCCAAGCTGGCCGACGCGGAGCGGCTCGGCGTTACCGTGCTCGACGAGCCGGGTCTGCTGGCGCTGCTCGCCGGCACCGTCCCCGCGCCGGACGAGAAGGGCTAGCTGGACGAGACCGGCGCTGGCGGGACGTCTCCCGGAGGGCCTCGGTCAGGCGACGTAGGCCGCCAGGTGCTCGCCGGTGAGGGATCGGTCCCCGTCCCGCCCGGCGACGAGATCGGCGGGTGTGCCCGTGAAGACGATCCGGCCGCCGTCGTGGCCGGCGCCGGGGCCGAGGTCGATGATCCAGTCGGCGTGCGCCATGACCGCCTGGTGGTGCTCGATGACGATCACCGACCTGCCGGAGTCGACGAGCCGGTCCAGCAGGCCGAGCAGCTGCTCGACGTCGGCGAGATGCAGGCCGGTGGTCGGCTCGTCGAGGATGTAGAGGCCGGGTGGGCGGGACCGTTTTTCCCCCATGTGGGTGGCCAGCTTGAGCCGCTGCCGCTCGCCGCCGGACAGCGTGGTGAGCGGCTGGCCGAGGCTGAGGTAGCCGAGCCCGACGTCGGCGAGCCGGCGAAGGATGGCGTGCGCGGCCGGCGTGCGCGCCTCGCCGGCGTCGGCGCCGAAGAACGTCTCGGCCTCGGTCACCGACATCGCGAGCACCTCGCTGATGTCGCGGCCGCCGAGGTGGTGGTCCAGCACCGATGCCTCGAAGCGCTTCCCCTCGCACTCCTCGCAGATGGTGGCGACGCCGGCCATCATCGCCAGGTCGGTGTAGATCACGCCGGCGCCGTTGCAGTTGGGGCAGGCGCCCTCGGAGTTGGCGCTGAACAGCGCCGGCTTCACGCCGTTGGCCTTCGCGAACGCCTTGCGGATCGGGTCGAGCAGGCCGGTGTACGTCGCCGGGTTGCTCCGCCGCGAGCCGCGGATCGCGCCCTGGTCGATCGACACCACACCCGCGCCGGCCGGGATCGACCCGTGGACGAGCGAGCTCTTGCCCGAGCCGGCGACGCCGGTGACGACGACAAGCACCCCGAGCGGGATGTCGACGTCGACGTCGCGCAGGTTGTGCGCCGTCGCGCCGCGGATCTCCAGCGTGCCGGTCGGCGTCCGCACCGTCTCCTTGAGGGCGGCCCGGTCGTCGAGATGGCGGCCGGTGACGGTGCCGCTGGCCCGCAGCCCCTCGACGGTGCCCTCGAAGCAGACGGTGCCGCCCGCCGTCCCGGCACCGGGGCCGAGGTCGACGACGTGGTCGGCGATCGCGATCGTCTCCGGCTCGTGCTCCACGACGAGCACCGTGTTGCCCTTGTCGCGCAGGCGCAGCAGCAGATCGTTCATCCGCTGGATGTCATGGGGGTGCAGGCCCGTGGTGGGCTCGTCGAAGACGTAGGTGACGTCGGTGAGCGAGGAGCCGAGGTGGCGGATCATCTTGACGCGCTGCGCCTCGCCGCCCGACAGCGTGCCCGACCGCCGGTCGAGTGAGAGGTAGCCCAGCCCGATCTCCACGAACGAGTCGAGGGTCTGCTGCAGCGCTTGCAGCAGCGGCGCCACCGACGGCTCGTCGAGGCCGCGGACCCACGCGGCGAGGTCGCTGATCTGCATCGCGCACGCGTCGGCGATGTTGATCTTCTTGATCTTCGACGCCCGGGCCTCCTCGCTGAGCCGGGTGCCGCCACACTCCGGGCAGGCGGTGAAGGTGACCGCGCGCTCCACGAACGCCCGGATGTGGGGCTGCATCGCCTCCTTGTCCTTGGAGAGCATCGACTTCTGGATCCGCGGGATCAGCCCCTCGTAGGTCATGTTGATGCCCGCGATCTTCATCCTCGTCGGCTCGTGGTGGAGGAAGTCGTGCAGCTCGCTTCTTGGTGTACTTGCGGATCGGCTTGTCCGGGTCGACGAAGCCCGACGCGCTGTAGAGCCGATAGTTCCAGCCGCCCGCCTTGTAGCCGGGGACGGTGAGCGCGCCCTCGGCGAGCGACTTGGAGTCGTCGTAGAGCTGGGCGAGGTCGAGATCCGACGCCGTGCCCCGGCCTTCGCAGCGCGGACACATGCCGCCGGCGCGGGTGAAGCTCCGGGTCACGGTCTTGCCGTCCCCGCGTTCGATCGTCATCTCACCGCTCGCTCTGACCGAGGGGACGTTGAACGAGAACGCGTTGGGCGAGCCGATGTGCGGCTTCCCGAGCCGGCTGAAGAGGATGCGCAGCATCGCGTTGGCGTCGGTGGCGGTGCCGACCGTGGAGCGGGCGTCGCCACCCATCCGCTCCTGGTCGACGATGATCGCGGTCGTCAGCCCCTCGAGTACGTCGACCTCGGGCCGCGCCAGCGTCGGCATGAAGCCCTGCACGAAGGCGCTGTAGGTCTCGTTGATCAGCCGCTGCGACTCCGCGGCGATCGTGCCGAACACCAGCGAGCTCTTGCCCGAGCCCGGAGACGCCGGTGAACACCGTCAGCCGGCGCTTGGGGATCTCGACGCTGACGTCCTTGAGGTTGTTCACGCGCGCGCCGTGCACGCGGATCAGGTCGTGGCTGTCGGCACCATGTCGCGCAGGCGACCCGGACGCGCCCGGCCCTCGCTCCGGCCTCACGCCGCGATCTTCTCCAGCACCGCGTCGATGCGCTCGAAGCCCGCCTTCGCGCCCTTCTCGACGCCGTACTGCATCGAGGTGTCCCGCTGCTCGGTCGTCTCGAAGCGCATCGTCTGCGTCAGCTTCGTCTGCTCGCCGAGATCCTCGAACTCGAGCGTCTGCAGGTGGTTCTGGAACGTCTGCACGAGGCGCGCGGGCGGCTCGACCTCGCGAAACTCGCCCTCGACGACGCCGTGGGCGGTTCGGAACCGGTAGGTGCCGCCGGGACGGACGTCCATCTCCTCGACGACGGTGCCGTCGCCCCACCATTCGGGGATCAGCTTCGGATCCGTCCAGACCGAGTAGACGTGTGCGCGCGGTGCGTCGAAGGTCCGCTCGACGCGGATCTCGAGCTCGTTCGGGGTGGTGACGGTGGTGGGTTGCTCATCGGTGCTCCTTTCGTGCGTTCGACGACCTGCGCGAAGCGGTCGAGCCGCGCCAGCCACGTGCTGATGCCCTCGAAGGCATAGGGCACGAGCGTGCATCTGCGGGCACGGCCGACCTTCTCCGTGGCGACGAGGTTCGCCTCCTCGAGCAGCCGGATGTGCTTCTTCATCCCGGTCAGCGACATGCCGAAGGGCTCGGCAAGCTCGCTGATCGCCGCGCTGCCGGCGCCGAGCCGTTCGAGCACGGCGCGCCGGGTCGGGTCGGCGAGGGCCGCGAACGCTCGGTCGACGGTCGTGTTGGATACTGAACCATTGAGTTCAGTATGGCAGAAATGAGCAAAGCTGGCTAACCGCCGTAGCGGGCGACCGCTACCTCCATCCGGTTCTGGATCGGGTGGGCGTAGTCGGGATAGATGCCGTTCATCAGGAAGGCATAGGCGAGGGTGTGGCCGTCCTGCGCCCGGCAGTAGCCGACCACGTTGGAGGCGTCGTGCAGCGTGCCCGTCTTGCCACGGCAGCGGCCTGCGGCATAGGTGCCGCGCAGCTCGTGCTCGAGCGTCCCGGTTTGGCCGGCCACCGCCAGGGAGCTGGTGAAGGCGGTGTCCGATTGCTCGTCGCGCAGCAGCGTGACCACCTGCGCGGGCGTGGTGCGGTCCGAGCGCGAAAGCCCGGAGCCGTCGTTGAGCGCCGGGTGGATACCGAAGCTCCTGGCCACCTGGGCTCGGATCACCGCCGCGCCGGCGGCCGTCGTTCCGCCGCCGCCAAAGCGCGCGCCCAGGCCCTTGCACAGCATCTCGGCGAAGAAGTTGTCCGACGGCGTATTGGTGAGCGCGACCAGCGTGGCGATCCGGGGCGAGCCGGCGCTGGCGAGCGTGTGGGCGTCGCGGGGGGTGGCGCCGGCGCTCACGCGGATGCGGCGCGGGACCTTGACGCCGGCGGCCTGTAGGGCGGCGACGAACTGCTGACCCGCCTCCAGCGCCGGGTGGGCGTCGTATGACGAGCCGTCCGAGTTGGCCCAGCCGCGGTTGTAGGCCAGCCCGCTCAGCTCGCCCTCCACCTCGATCGACGGCTGATTGCCGGTGGCCGGGGTGCCGCGGTCGGCGTCGAAGATCGTCTCGTCGGCGACCACGTTGCCCTGAAGCCGCTTGATCCCCGTGACCGACACGAGGTTGGAGACCAGGTGCTGCATGGTGGCCCCGGCGCCGTAGGCGCGGCTGTCAAAGCCGGCTGAGCCGAACGTGGGATCGCCGCCGCCGCGCAGGTACATGGTTCCATCGAACGTCGAGCCGCGCTGCTGTCCGGAGCCGAGCACGGTGGTCGACAGGTTGGCGTTGGGCCCGAAGCGCGTGAGCGCGGTCGTCGTCGTGTACAGCTTCTCCACCGAGGCGGGCAACCGTGGCGTGTTGGCGTTGCGCGAGAAAAGCTCGGTTCCGGCGGTCAGGTCGACCACGTAGGCGCCGCTGTAGTGCCCCGCTTGGCGCATCCCAGTGTTCAGCGAGCGCTTGAGCGAGGACAGGGCGTTGGACCCCGGAGCGGGGGAGGGCTCGCCGCCCTGACCGAGTGCCCCACCGCCCCCCCCGCCGCGTGACGCGTGCGTGGCGGCGCCCGCTGCCGGTGCCGTCATCAACGCAACGACGGCGAGCATGGCGACTGCGACGCGCATCGATCATGTGTAACCGATCAGGCGGTCGAAAGCTGTGGTCCGGATGGACCTCGCTCTAGAATCCCGGCGGCATGGGCAAGGTCGTCAAGCTCGACGGGTCGGCAAAGGATCGGTCGGCACCGAAGCGCACCGCCGCCCAGCGCACCACCGCCGGCCGCCGCGCGCGTCCCTCCAGAACGGCACTGGTGCTGGGCGGCGGCGGATTCACCGGCGGCGTCTACGAGATCGGCGCCCTCCGGGCCCTGGACCTCCTGTCGGTCCGCCACACGGTCAACGAGTTCGACGTCTACGTGGGAACGAGCGCGGGCTCGTTCGTCGCGGCCGCGCTCGCCAACGGCGTGACCCCCGAGGAGATGATGCGGGTGATCGTCCAGCAGGTCCCGACCCCGTTTCCGGAGGCCAGCATCGGTTCGCTGCTCAAGCCCAACTACCGGGAGTTCTTGACCCGCGGGGTGAAGTTTCCGCTGCGCGTGGCGCACCTGCTGCGCACCCTGGCCCGCGACGTCGGTCAGATCTCGGCCGTCGACATCGTCCTCGGGCTGGCTGACGCGCTGCCCACCGGCCTGTACTCGGCGGAGGGAATCGAGCGCTACGTGAGGCGGATCCTGTCGGACCCCGCTCGCACCGATGACTTCCGCGAGCTGCGCCGCGAGCTGTACATCGCCGCAACCGACCTGGACTCCTGCGAGCGGGTCGTGTTCGGATCCGAGGGCGCCGACGATGTGCCCATCTCGAAGGCGGTCAGCGCCTCCAGCGCCCTGCCGATGATCTACAAGCCGGTGCGGATCGGCGACCGCGAGTACATCGACGGCGGTCTGGCGTCGACCACCAACCTCGACATCGCCGTGGAGCGCGGCGCGAAGTTGATCGTCGTCGTCAACCCCCTGGTGCCGTACGTCAACGACATGCGCAGGCCGATAACCACACCGAGCGCGTCCCGCCTGCGCCGCGTGTCGGACATGGGGTTTCCGCAGATCGGCTACCAGGCGTTCAAGCTCATCGCCCACCAGCGCCTGCACGAGCTCGCACGGCGCTGGGAGGAGCGCTATCCGGGCGTCGACATCATCCTGATCGAGCCGAATCCATCCGACGAGCTGATGTTCCAGACGAGCATCCTGAACTTCACCTCACGCGTGGACATCGCGCGCCACGGCTTCGAGTCGGTCACGCTCCAACTGGCCCACGACTACCAGCGGTTCAAGCGGATCACGGCACGGCACGGAATCGAGATCTCGGCCACCCGGGTGCGCAAGGTGGTCAGCCACTTCGGAGCCGAGCGGGAGTCGACGCGAGCCTGGCGGAAGATCCTGGAGCAGACGACCTCAGCGTTGCTGCGCCAGTCGGCTGGGCAATGAGGCGACCGGCGCGGGTCCGGCGAGCGGGGCAGAGGCCTGCAGACCGCCCGCGGGAGGGGCTCTTTAGAACCGGCGGCTACGCGCTGCTCGAACCTGAACCGTCTGTGTGGAACCGGCGGCTACGCGCCGGCTGCTCGAACCTGAACCGTTTGCGTTGCCGACGTCTCCCGCAGGGTCGAGAGGAATAGAGTCTTATCAATCCGACCGTTGAAGATCGGGACGCCCAGCTCGACGCATTTGACGATTACGTCACGCCGCTCAAGACCGGCTTCGCGGGCGAGCTCAGTGGGCGTCAGGTGGTTGGCCATACGGGACTCTCTCCTTTGCGGCTGTTTACTACATGGCCGCAAGTATGCCGCGTCCCCCGGACGGGCACAACGCCAACGGACGAAAAGGTGGTCCCTCGGCCCCGTGCCTGCCGGGGTTTCCGCCGATCTTTAGGAATATTTAAATTTACGCCAGATTGATTGAACAACGCGGTTCAGTGGAACCTACGGTGCGTAGCAGCGTCCACACCTTGGGGGAAAGTCAGATGGAACTGGCACTCAGCAGTACGGAAACCGCGACCCTCAGCCACGAGCAGGCCCTGGTCGACGCCGCCCGGCGTGGCGACGACCGCGCGTTCGAGCAGCTCTATGCGATGTATCGAGACCGCGTAGGGGCATTCATCTTCAGCAAGGTCCGTGACCACGGTCGCGCCGAGGACATCTCCCAGGAGGTGTTCATGTCGGCGCTGCGCCAGCTGCGCAGCAACGAGCACGAGATCGCCTTCAAGCCCTGGGTCTTCGCGATCGCCAAGAACGCCTGCATCGACGAGTTCCGTCGCACCGCTCGCGGGCGCGAGGTGCCGGTCGAGGCCGACGAGGACTTCCCCGCCAATCAGCGTGCCTCCCTGTCGCTCGTGCCCTCGCCCCCCGCGGCGGTCGAGAGCAAGCAGCGGCTCGATGATCTGCGCGGCGCCTTCGGTGGTCTCTCGGAGAGCCATCATCGGCTGCTGGTGATGCGCGAGCTCGAGGGACGCTCCTACGACGAGATCGGCAATCGGCTCGGGATGACGCGCCAGATGGTGGAGAGCGGCCTGTTCCGCGCTCGGCGCAAGCTCAGCCAGGAGTACGACGAGCTGACCAGCGGGCGGCGCTGCGAGCAGGTTCAGACCGTGATCGAGAACGGGGCCGCGCTCAGGCTCAAGGCACTGGGCATCAAGGAGCGCCGCCGCCTGACCCAGCACCTCTCCCATTGCCAGGCGTGCCGCCATCAGGCGCGGATGGCGGGCGTCGATCCGAGCCTGCTCAAGCCTCGCGGCATCGCGGCCAAGATCGCCGCCATGCTCCCGTTCGGCGGCCTCTGGCGCTGGCCGTGGCGCGGTGCCGGGTCAGGCGCAGCGCGCTCGCACGTCTCAGGTCACCTGGCCACCTCCGGCGCCACCCAGGGGGCTGCCCAGGCGGCGGGCGCCGCGGGCTCATCGATCACCCTCGGCCAAGCCGCGGCGGCCGCTGCCGCGTTGGCTATCGCAGGCGCGGGCGGCGGGATCGCGATCGCCCAGCACGACCATCACGGCCACCGACCGCCCCCCGCCAAACACCACGTGACCACGACCGGCCACGCTGGCTCGGCAGTGGGCGGGGGTGTTGCGCCCGCCGCGGCCGTGTCCGGCCATGCCGGCGTCCGGGGCACCCGCGGCGGAGCCGGCGCAGCACGGAGCCGCGTCAACAATGCGCGCGCGGCTGCCAATCGCTCGACGACCGGTCCGCGGACGCTGGGCTCGGGCACCAAGCGCCAGTCCACCGCCGGATCGCCCACCTCCGGTCAGGGCCATACCACCCCCACCGGGGGCTCGGGCGCGGGCACGTCGAGCCCCGGCACGCAGAACCCGACGTCATCCTCCGGGAGCCCGGCCCAGAACATCCTGAACACCACGATCAACCGGACCGGTCAGACGATCGGCACGGTCACCGACCCGGTCAAGTCGGTCGTCGCTCCCGTGCAGAAGGTCACCGCGCCCGTCGGCCCCATCGTGCAGAAGGTCACGGCACCGGTCGGTCCCATCGTGCAGAAGGTGACCGCGCCCGTCGGTCCCATCGTCCAGAAGGTCACGGCGCCCGTCGGCCCGACCGTGCAGCAGGTGACCGCGCCCGTCGGCCCGACCGTGCAGAACATCGTGCCGCCCGTCTCCAGCCCGTCCTCCGGCCCGTCTCCCGGCGGCGCAGGTGGCTCGAGCGGCTCTGGCGCCTCGTCGGGCTCGGGCGGATCGCCGGACCCGATCGGCACCGTCAAGAAGGTCCTCTCCGGGCTCTAGTTTCAGCGGTCCGGTCACCGGCACCGGCCCGCCCGGGGCGACCCGCTGTGGAATACTGGCTGGATCGGGGCGTGGCGCAGCCTGGTAGCGCGCACCGTTCGGGTCGGTGAGGTCCCCGGTTCAAATCCGGGCGCCCCGACTCAAAAAACCCCGCGAACGCGGGGTTTTTTGTTGCGCAAGAGGGCCTCTCGATCGGGTGACGATCGGGCGCAAACGCTGGAGCGTGCGGGCTTGGCGAAGCCAGCAGGCACCTATGAGCAGGCATTACTTGAAAGGGAGAGCCCGGCGCCGAAGAGACGGGTTGGCGGCGGGGTCTCGATGCGTATATGCTGGTGTGCGCTGTCGATAAGGGGGATCCGGTCATGGACGCGACCGCAAGGCTGACGCGACGTGGATTGATGGGGCTGGGGGGCGGGATCGCCCTGACGTTCGCGGGCGGCACCGCAGCCGCGGCTGCGGTGCGGACGTGGCAGCCGGCTGCGACGACGCCGTGGCGTCGCTCCGCCTACGCCCGGCTGATCGGCCAGACCTTCTCGGTCCGTGGCTACGCGTCAGCGCTGACCCTGGCGGCGGTGCGCGACCTGCATCACGCCCCCGCCGGGAGCGAGCACGCCTTCGCTCTGCACTTCCAGACGCCGGACGGTGCGCCGGCGATCCCCTCCAGCCTCGGCGTGCTGGCCCACCCCACCCTCGGAACTTTCCCCCTGATGCTGGTTTCCGGAGATGCGCCGGGCGCGGCGCGAGGCTACGTCGCGGTCATCAACCGCACGCATGCCTGAACTCGCAGATCTGACACTTGAGCATTTCTCGGCTCTCATCGGCGAGCCGTTCCGCATCCAGGGGCAGCTACCGAGCGGCGAGCCGGTAACCGTGGAGCTCAGCCTGGCGGATGCCGAAGCCCTTGGGCCGGACACCGGGAACACCGGCCGGTCGCCGTTCTCACTCGTCTTCGCCGGACCGATGGAGACGATGCTGGGCCAGGGAATCCACCGTCTCGAGCATGTCCAGCTCGAAACACTCGAGGTGTTCCTCGTGCCGATCCAGCCGATGGACGGCCGAGCGCGCTACCAGGCGATCTTCAACTGACCGGAGCGGGCGGCCGCTCGAGCTCCAGGTGGACCTCGTCGCCTCCGGCGCCGACGAACCCGAGGCGACGGTAGAGCGCGAGCGCCGGATTGGTGCGCACGACGGCCAGCCTGATCGCGCGGTCGGACTCGGTGGCCTCGGCGATCAGCGCGCGCAGCAGCCTCGTGCCGATCCCTCGACCGCGGTGCTCGGGCATCAGCGCGATGTCAATGACCCGGATGGCGTTCCCGGTGCGGTCGACCGAGAGGCGGCCGATGGGAGCGCAATCCAGCTCGACGATGTCGAACGCAGCCTCCGGGTGCAGCGCGCGATACGAGCGATCCTGGGCGGTGTATTGCATGGCGAGGAGGTTCCCGAGAGCCTCGTCGCCGAGATCAAGCGCGGCGAACTCGGGGCCGCGGCCCTGCGTGAAGAGCGTGCGCAGAAACGGCTCGTCCTCGGGGCCGACCGGACGCAGGCGGGGATGCGTGCGTCCTGCCGTCAACTGCGCGGCGGGTAATACCCCGACAGCGCGATGCAGTAGTTGAGGCCCAGCAGCGGCATCACGTTGTTATGCGGCTGAGTGCCGCCGGTGATGGACAGCGACTGCGACCCCATCGGGGTGTTCAGGGCGGCCGCCGAGTACGCATTGCCGCCGGTGCTGACGATGAGCGCATCGTTGGTGGCCGGAGTTGCGTGGGCCACCCCTCCGCGGGTGGCGTGGGCCTGGAGCGTGTGGGAATGAGTCGCCATCCCCGACGTGAGCAGGGTCACGCTCGGCTCCCCGCCGCTCTCCCCGAGGGAGCGCGGCGTGAGCCCGGGTCCGTTCCCCTGACCGAGGGGGACACACGCCTGGAGGTTGGGTAGCCCAAAGTTCGTGGTGCCGTTGCCTCCGTAATAGGTGCCGAGGAGGGAGAAGAGTGCGGTGTTCTGCTGGATCGACAGGAGCTGCCCGTTACAGAACGCCCACTGGTACGGGGCGAAGCTGGTCGGAAAGATGCGGATCTCGCCGAGGTATTGATCGCTCATGGCCGTCCGTCAGTTCTGTGAGGGGTAGATGCCGTAGAGGGCGATGACGTAGCTGATCGCCACGAACGGCTGCATGTTGTCGTGGGGTACTGAGTTGCCTGAGACGCCGATCGACGGGCCGGACATCGCCGTGGTCGGTGCGGCGCTGGCGTACCGGGAGATCGATCCGCCCCCGGCCAGGTACGCGGACGCGGGGCTGCCCTGGGTGCCGTCTACGACGGAGGCGAACAGCGCATGGGTGTGCGTGGGGAGCTGGTTGCTCGTCAGGGTGACGTTCTCCGTGCCGGCCAGCTGTCCCTGGACGTACACCTGGCCGTTGCTTGGGTTCGTGCCCATGTGGATGGGCACGCGCCCGCGGAGATCGGGGAGCCCGAACGTGTTGACCCCGTCACCGCCGTAGGTGGTGCCGATCAGGTTGAAGAGGGCGTCGTTTGACGAGATCGACATCAGGGACCCGTTGCAGAATGCGTAGTTGAGCGGCGCGAAGTTTCCGGCAAACAGCATGATCTGGCCGATGTAGGGCTCGGACACGTCAGTTCCTCGAGGGGTAGATGCCCACCAGGGCGATACAGACGTTGAGGACGAGGTACGGCTGCTGGTTGGGATGAGGCTGGTTGCCGCCCGTGTTGAGGACCGAGGCGTCGGCGAGCGTCGCCGGGCCGGTCCCCAGCCCGGTGGCGTAGAGCGTGCCGGCGTTGGCCATGCTGTTCGCGCTCGGCGACGACAGATCGGCGGTCGCGGTCGTGCCCTGGGGGAGGTGGTTATGGGCGGGCATTTCGGGCGTGGTGAGCGTGTGGTTCACCTCTCCGGTCTGCTGGCCGAGCATCACCGTATACCCAGACTGGCTGCCCGAGTGGGCGGCGAGACGTCCCTGGAGGTTGGGCAGAGCGAAGGTTTGCACCCCATTACCACCGTAGGTCGTCCCCAGCAGGGAGAACAGCGCCGTGTTCTGCTGGATCGAGAGGGTCTGGCCGTTACAGACCGCCCAGCCCTTCGGCGCGAAGCCGAACGCGAAGGTGCGGATCTCTGACATGTACCAGTCGGCCACGGTGCGCTCCTAGTGCGTTCGCCGGTGGGCTGCTGCGCGGTGATGCCCGAGCGGGCCCGCCCCTCTCGCCGCGCGAGCGAGCAGCGCGGCGAGCTCCCGCCGGTAGGCCCGGATCCGTGCTCGGCGCTGGGCCCGCGTCAGACGGTGGTGGGCGCGGGCGTGCCGCGCATGCGCCCGGATGTGGGCGCGAGCGGCGGTACGGATCGCGGCGGCGATCGCCTTGGCCCTGGTGGTGTGGGCGGTCACCAGGGCAGGGGAGGAAACGGTCGGGCACGAGGTCGCGGACGTGAAGCCGTTGCTGCCCTCCTGGAGCGCGAACGAGGGCTGCGAGGTCGGAGCGGTGTTGGCCGTGAGTGTGTTGTGGCTGTTCTCGTAGCTCTCGACGAGGGGGTCCTCGTTGCCGGGTCCGGTGCTCTCGACCGGGCCGCCCTTGATGTTGTAGGTGCTCGCGGTCCCGTTCTGGTAGAGGCTCTCGCCGACGGCGTCGAAGGGAGCCCCCCCACTCGTCCGGCCGTTGGAGTAAGCGGTGTTGGAGTTGGAGTCCAGGCACAGGGTCGCGGCGCTGTGGGCGCTGCCGGAGCCGAAGTTCATCCCGTCCTGCGCTTGGGTGGCCTCGAGATCGATGGTGTTGCCGGTGACGGTGGCGTTCATCGTCGGGCCGGAGGTCTCGCTGTCGACGTCCTCGACGTTGCCCTGGATGCCGAAGCCCTGCTTGGCCCCGGTGATCGTGTTGTTGGTGATCGAGGTGGTCAGCGTGCCGCCGGTGCTCTTGTTGCTGTCCAGGTTGAACAGGATCCCGGTGCCGTTGGTCGCCGAGGTGGTCTTGTTGGCGCTGCTGCCGATCGTGTTGCCCGAGATCGTGCCCGTTGTGGTGCCGCTGCTCTCGTCGAGGATGTAGATGTCGTCGTTCGTGTCCCCGGTGAAGGTGCTGTTGGTGATGTTGTAGGCGCCGGCGGTGGTGTCGCTCGAGGGCGGGGAAGTCCCCAGCTGGTAGAGGACGCCCTGGTCGTGCGCGTTGGTGATCGTGTCGCCCGTCAGGGTGAGACCGGTCGCGTCGAACGTCCCGATGTCATTGCCCTGCGTGGCGTTGTTGACGGTCATGTTGCTGAGGCTGATCGGCCCGGTGCTCACGGCCTCCACCTGACCTGAGTAGTCGGGGGGAGTGGAGGTGGACACGGTCCCGTTCTGGATCGTCCCCCCTGACCCGGCGGTTGTGCCCGTGCCGGTGACGGTCAACCCTCCCGCCGTACCCGTCGAATTCAAGTAGATGCCTCGTGCGGGGCCGCTCGTGCTCCCGGACGAGATCGACTTGAAGGTCAGCCCCGAGGCGTCGATCGCGGTGTTCTCGACATCGAGCGCGGTCGCACCGGGAGCGTTCAGCGTGTTGCCGGCGCCGGTGACCTTGACGGTGCCCCCGCCGGTGGCCGTGAACGCCGGGTGGCTTCCGGTCGTGGCCACGGTCAGGCCACCGGTGAAGCCGATCGTCGCCCCGGTGTTGTTCGTCAGCGAGACGCCGCTGCCGGTGTCGTTGACCGAGCCGGAGAAGTTGACGGTGCCGCCGTTGCGTTGCGTGATCTGGACCGAGTGGGCGGCGGAGTTGATGGTCCCGAAGACATTGATCATGCCCGAGGCGGTACCGCTGAGGTTGATGCCGTTGTCCGCCGTATCGCTGTTGCCGTTCATGGAGAAGTTGGTCACGGTCGAGCCGCTGATACCGGTCACGCCGGAGGCTGTCTGGCCCTCGTCGACGTAATGGACGACCGTTCCATTGTCGATCGTCACGTCGGCGCCGCTGCTCGCCTTGATGATCGGGTTGACGCCCGAAGCGTCCATGAGGTGCTCGGCCAGGACATCGAGCCCGTTGGACTGGCCGTCGAGGATCTGGCTGGGCTTCAGGGTCAGGTTGCCCGCGTAGGCCTTCTGGCTGGCGCCGCCGAACAGGAAGATGACGTCCCCGTTGTTCGTGGACGCGCTGTTGACGCTGGCCAGGTTGTTGAAGGGGGAAGTGGACTCACCGTTGCCGTTCGTGCCCAGCGCGCTGTCGACGTACCAGACGACGGCGTTGCCGATGTTGATCGTCGCGGTGCCGCTGCTCGTAGCGGTTCCGTCGGTCACCTGGAAGGTGAACGTGTCGGATGTGTTATGGGTGCCCACCGGCGGCGTATAGGTGAAGCTGCCGTTGGTGTTCATCGCGACCGAGCCGCCGTCGGTGGTGGCGATCGTGCCGGAGACGGCGCTCAGGGTGTCGCCGTTGGGGTCGCTCGAGCCGGTGAGCACCGTGCCGGACGTCGTCGCCGAGGGCTGCGCCGGACTGGTACCGACCCCGAACACGGTGTTGCCGATCGCGCCGGAGAAGCTCGGCGAGCCGGCAGTGGGGCCGCCGTTGCTGACGCTGATCGAGACCGTGTGGGTGGTGGTCTCCGGCTTCCCGATGTCTCCGGTGTTGCCCTGGTCGTCGATTGACGCCGTCAAGGTGTCCGGGCCCGTGTAGTTCAGGCCTGGCTCGTAGGTCGTTCCGTCGAGCGCCGTGTTGATGTTGGCCAGGGTGCCGGTGAACGTCATCGACGCTTGTCCGTTCCCGCCGGCAGAGAAGCTCAGGCCGCTCGTGCTGGCCAGCGTCAGCGTGCCGTGGGCGACGCTGAGGGTGACCTGCTCGGGATTGCCGTTGGCGTCGGAATCGCTGGCGCTCAGCGCGTTGCCGTTGGCCGACGAGAAGGTCAGCTGGTTATGGGTGCTCGAGCTGTCGTTGGCAGCCACGCTCTGCGAGCCGGGCACGACGATCGACGGGGGCTGGTTGATGTGCAGGATGCTGACGTCGTTGTCGCCCTCGTTGGTGACCAGCGCCGTGGTCTGATCAGGGGTGATCGCCACCGCGTCGGGGGTGTTGCCGACCGGGACCGGCGATCCGACCTTCGTATTCGTGCTGGTGTCGATCAGGTCCAGCGTCCCATCTCCGGAGTTCGAGACGATCGCCTCGCCGAGGAACGGGCTCTCCGCAATCCCGTACGGGTGCGAACCGACCCCAACCGTGCTTGTCGTCGACGGCGAGCTCGAATTGGCCAGATCGACCACGCTCACCGTCCCTGGCGTCGGACCGGCCAGATTAGCGTTGGCCACATACCCCGTTGTCCCGTCCACCGCCAGATACGCCGGATACGTGCCCACCGTCGCGGCCCCGTCCTGCGTCGCGGGATTCGTGGTCAGATCAACCACGATCGTTGACCCGTTACGCACATCATCGACATACAGATGGTGCCCGTCGCCCGACGCGGCCAGGCCGCTCGGCGCCGGCTGAAGCGGCCCCGTCAGGGTGATCGTGTGCGTCACCGTCCCCGCGACCGGGTCGACGACGCTGATCGTGCCCGACAGCAGATTGGACACGTAGACGCTCGAGCCGACCTGGAGCACACCGTCGGGATCGCTGCCCACAGTGACGGTATGCGTGACCGTGTCGGTCCCCAGATTGATGATGCTCAGCGTCCCTGCGTTGAAGTTCGCCACGTACGCGGTCGTCCCGCTGATTGCCACCCCCGCCGGGAAACGCCCCACGCTGACCGTCGCGGATACCGACGCCGGACTCGCCGTCAGATCGATGATGCTCGCCGTGTTGTCGTTGGAGTTTGCGACCACGGCCGTCGTGTCGGTGGCCGCCACGCCCGTCGGCAGGCTCCCCACCGCCAGGCTCGTTCCCACTCCAGCCAGGTGGATCGTAAGGCGCTGCCGGAGAGCATCAAGGACATCCGGACGGTGCCGTTTATGGCGCCGGTGCCGGGCCGCCGCAACCTTCTTCGGACTGCGCAACCCACTGGTGCGCGCCGATGCCTTGGCCAACGGCGCCACCACGGGCGGCATCCCGTCCCGCAACACCGACGACGAACGCGCCGCAATCGCACTCTGAGCCGACGCCGCCAGCAGCAGGCCGACGGAAACGCTCAGCGCCAGAAGAACCCGCAACGATGCCCTCACATCCACCCCGATCTCAGTAGCAGGCGCTGCCGTCGGTCAAGAGCTACCGGCTCTACCCGTACGGCTGCGCCCCCCATCCTACTAGCGCAGCGCCGTTGATCAAGTCTCGTCCAACAAATCCTCACTGCGTCGTCCTCCCTCGCTCCGCTCGCGAAGGTGAGCGCGCCTCGTCCGAGGCATCACTCCGAGACGCTGTGGTGCCCTACCCGGGCCCCTTCACTGCCGCCTGGCCGCCGGCGCCATGCGGGACCGCCTGCGGCTTGCTAGGGCGTGCGGAATCGAATCGGCCCTCAGGCCGACCTGGACGACGATGCCACCTTGGTGGTTTGCTGGCCCCGGCCCCTAGAGCGCTGAGCCGGGGGCGAGCCCGTCCGTGCTCATTGGATTCGAGCCGCGGGTGAGGTCCGCGATAGTTCCGAGGTCGTGGAGCCTCGGTGGCTCGTACGTCGTGCCGCTGGCGGCGAGCTGGCCGTCGGCGACGCGCCCCTCACTCATATGTTCCCCGTTGACTACATCGTGTGTCATGGACGCAACGTTATATGGAGCAGCGGGAGCATTCAAGCGCGAGGGCGGCGGGAACCAGCCGCGGCCCGCGGCGATCGAGAACGACGTCGTAACCAGCACCTCGAAGCCCGGGAGCGGTGTCCCGGGCGCTAGGCTGTGCTGCGAAGTCCTTCTTCCGGAAAGGACGTGGGGTGCACCATAGGGGCTATATCCGATGGGCGGCGGTGCTGGGCGCCTGCCTGGCCGTGATCGCTGTGCCGGCCGCAGACGCGCTGGCCGCCGGGCGGGGCGAGCTCGCGTCACTGCTGCACGGCGGACCTCTGCCGCCCACCGTCGCCCCCCTCGCTCGCGCTCAGGCGCACCGTGAATCCTTGGTCGCTCGGGCCTCGCTTCGATCGGCGGCGGCGACGGCCGGCACGGCGGTGAGTGTGGGGACGTTGCCGACGGGTGTGGCGGTGACCAACTCGGCGGCGTACGTGGCGGATGCGGGGAGCAACGTTTTGAGCGTCGTCAGCCTTGGCGGCTCACCCGTCGTGACTGCCACGATCCCGGTGGGGCGCTTTCCCGACGCCGTAGCGCTCAGTCCCGACGGTACCCGGGCCTACGTTGCGAACTTCTTGGACGGAACGCTGAGCGTCGTCAACACGCTCAGCAGCCAGGTGATCAAGACCGTGAACGTTGGGCGCGACCCCGACGGAGTGCTGCAGGTGGGCGCGGCCGTCTACGTCACCAACCTCCTGTCGGGCACGATCAGTGTTGTCGACCCGTCAGCGGGCGTCGTCACGGGCACGATCACCCTGACGGGCACGGCGACGCCCGCGCCCAGTGGGCTGGCCGCCTCGGCCGACGGAAACCACCTCTATGTCGACGATGCGCGCAACGGCACGACCTCCGTGATCGACCTGACCGCTGCACCGGGCACCGTGGTCGGGAACGTCGGGGTCGGCACCTACCCCGCCTACCTCGCGGTCCACGGGACGGCCGGCTTCGTCGCCAACGCCACCAAGGCGGCGTCGACACCCGGCACCGTCAGCCTGCTCAACCTCGCCGACAGCGCCCATCCGGCCCTCGCACACACGATCGCGGTCGGCTCACACCCGTACGGGATCGC
Organism: uncultured Solirubrobacteraceae bacterium; assembly: GCA_963831015.1. Taxonomy (GTDB): domain Bacteria; phylum Actinomycetota; class Thermoleophilia; order Solirubrobacterales; family Solirubrobacteraceae; genus Palsa-465. The sequence continues at coordinate 39,086 of CAWHOM010000005.1, forward strand.
GCTGTTGTCGGGGTTGGGGGAGGCGCTGGTCACCAACTCCGGCGACGGGACGGTCAGCGTAATCGACACCAACGCTCACAGCCTGCTCACGACGCTGGCCGTCGGCAACACCCCGGACGGCATCGCTGTCACCCCGGACCAGAGCAACGCCGTCGTCGCCAACGAGGGCGACAACACGATCAGCATCCTGCCGGTGACCGGCTGGCGCGACCTGTGGGACCAGACCAGCGGTGCCCTCGCAGACCAGGCCACCAACTCCCAGAACTACGAGCCCACGTACTCGGGCTTCGACGACCAGGCTGCTGATGACTTTCAGGTCGCCGTGACCTCGCCCGCCACCGCATGGCAGATCTCGCGGGTGGTCGTCAAGGGCGCCTACGGGAACTTCATCCCCGCGGGGCCCGCCGACTCCTTCAACGCCTTCATCTACAGCGACGACCCCAGCACACACGTACCGACGACGCTCGTTGTGTCCCGGCTGAGCATCGCCCAGATCGCCGACGACTCCACCGGCGACGTGACACTGCCGCTCTCCCCGGCCATCACGCTCGCCCCCGGTCGCTACTGGCTCTCGGTCCAGGCCAATCAGAGCTTCGGCACCAACGGGGCCTGGTACTGGGACGACCGCGGCCCCCAGACGCTCTCGCCCGCCGTCTGGGAGCAGCCAGCCGATCGCTCCGGCCTTGGCTGCACCAGCTGGAGCATCCGCTACCAGTGCCTCACCCTCAGCTCGTCCGCCAAGCCCGACCAGGCCTTTGCGCTAACCGGCGGTTACGTCTTCCCGACCTCGGCCGCGCTAGCCCGCCAGTTCGTCCGGCCGTCGCGGTCGGTGGGTCGGCTGCGCCCCGTGCCGGGCCCGTCCACACGCCGACCGGGCGCCGTCCGCCCGACTCCCTGAGCCCGCCCCGTTCGAGCCCATCACCGCCCATCTCGGCGGTATGAGGCTCGCTCGCGCAGCGCTAGCCAGGCGCTGTGCAGCAGCGTGATACTGCCGTACAGCGGGCTCGGCGCGGCCCAAGCCTGGCGGAGCCGCTCGGGGTCGACGCGCTCGGTGTCGACGCCCGTCTCGTTCCACCGCTCCGCGAACGCCCGCGCCTCGGTGCGCCAGATCGCCGCGCCGAACTCGGCCTTGGAACGTCGACTGAGCACGGTCTCGGGCAGGATCGGGCCGAACACGGCGCGCATGACCGCATTGCGGTCCCCGAAACCAGCCGAGCCGCCCGCGCAGGCAAGGGCTGACACGAACCGCTCGTCGAGAATCGGGTTGGCGATCGCCACCTGCCGGGGCGCCGCCAGGGCGTCGTAGGCGTGCTCCGCGAATCGCAGCCAGCGCGAGCGCCGCTGCATGACCAGCCGGCCCTGCCACCGGCGCGGCTCGGCCGCCGCGTCGCGGCGGAGTCGCTGATCCAGTTCGGCCTGGGCGTCCGGACGCAGCCACGGCGTCGCCCGAGCGAGCGCCAGCTTCGGCATCAAGATCCTCCGGGCAGAGGGCGGCGCCACAGCGAGCGCGATCCGCGCGGCGTCGCGCGGGGCGGGTCTGACGCGACGGTGCAGCACGGCCTGGGCACGGTGCCATCGCCAGTTCCCGAAGATCCCGTCCCCGTCGACGCCCGTCATCAAGGTACCGCCGCGCGCCCGCTCGAGCATCGGCACCAAGAAGTAGGAGTTCGGTGGCCACAACAGCCCGTGGGTGAGCAGCGCGGTGCGGGCGATGTCGCCGAGCAGGTCGAGCTCCTCCTCGATCTCGATCACCTCCCAGCGCCTCAGCCCGAGGTGGTCCACGACCGCCTGCTGCCAGCCGTCCTCCGTCGTTGAGGGAACGTCGGTGAAGCGCTGGGTGATCGGGATCGGATCCGGCAGACCATGCCGGCGAGCCGCGAGCGCCGTGGCCGCCAGCAGCGCTGACGAGTCCCGCCCGCCGGAGAAGGCGACGTAGGTCGGACCGCGCGCCAGGATCTCCGTGAGCACCTCGACCAACGTCTCGAGCGGACCGCGGTCGGTGCGCGTGATCGCGAACGTGCTCGTCTGGTCGGCTCCGATCGGGAACCCCGCCGCCGCCTCCAGGGGTCCTAGCGTCAGCGCTTGCGTGGGCACCGGCGAGACGCGCTCCCCTCGGTCTGGCTCGCCGCTCACCACTGCACGACATCATGCACGAAGCACCCGCCTCCGGTGTCCGGCCAGGCCTCCGGAAATCCGCTCCACCGACACCGGAACCTCACGTCCGACCCCTAGTCTCCGCCGCAGGATCCGTGGTCTCCTTGACGGATGCTGGCTCGGCGTCGCCCGCCGGGGAGCGGCGGTGCTCGCGCAGGCGGCGCCGAGCCTCGCGCGGGGGGCGCAGCGTGACCGGGCGGTTGCGCGTGCGGCGCAGGATCACGAATGCCACCGTTCCCCAGATCGCTGGGATCCACAGGGCGATCGCGTGGTAGACGACGGTGGCCGCGGTGGCAACGGTGGCTGAGGTGCCGTAGAGGACGAACATGCCGACCAGGCTGCCGTCCAGCACTCCGATGCCGCCCGGGATCGGGATCAGGTTCGACAGGTAGCCGATCTGGTAGGCGAGGACGATCGTCGCCAGTGGGGGCACCACTCCCGCGGCCGCGAAGCACGCCGCCAGGACCCCGATGTCGCACCACAGAAACGCGAACGCGCCGATGATCCGCCAGTCGAGGCGAAACAGGACCTGCTCGGTGAGGCGGATGCTGGTCGCCGTCTCGGTCAGCACAGTGCGCAGCTTTCCGGGCCGGCGCTGCGCCGCCAGCCGCTCGGTGACGCGCGGCAGGGCGAGGAAGAAGACCAGCGCCGCGGTGCCGACGGCAGCCGGACCGATGCTGAGCCAGGGGTTGCTCGATCCGGGCAACACGCCGATGGCCACGGCGAGACCGGCCGCCACCAGCGTGACCACGTTGACGGCGCTGGTGATCAAGAACAGGACGGCCGAGCGCTCGGCGATACGGGTCGGGTCACCGCCGCGCTCGACCAGCAGCCAGGCGCCCACGGCGATGCTGCCGACGCCGCCCAGCGAGACGGCGGAGCCGAAGGCGAGCTCGCTCAGGGCCACGCGCGCCCCGAACCGGATCGGAGCGCGCTCGAAGACCTGCAGAAACGCGATCACATAGCCGAGACAGGACAGGATCTCCAGCACCACCCCGACCGCCAGCCAGCCGAGCGTCATGTGCGAGACCTGGCGGGCGACCCCGTGCAGGCCCGGCACGGCCAGCAACAGTCCGACGACCAGGGCGACAAGGATCACCAGCGAGATCAGCCCGTGCCACAGGCTCCGTCCGGCAGCCTCGTCGCCTTCGGGCCCTACCGCGCCCGGGGCCGCGCTCTGCCCTTCCGGCCCGACGTCGACGGCACGCGAATCGTCGGCGTTCATCGACATGGTTGACAATTCAAGCAGTGACCCGGATCGACCTTGCCGAGTTTCAGATCGTCGGCCTACGTGCCGACAACCCCGGCCCGTTCACGCTCACCGGAACCAACTCCTGGATCTTCGGAGCGCAGCCGGGCTGGCTCGTCGACCCCGGACCGGCGCTGCCCGAGCACGTCGAGGCACTGATCGCCGAACTGAAGCGACGGGGAGGCCTGGGTGCGATCGCGCTGACCCACGACCATCACGATCACACCGGAGCGGTTCCGGCGATCCGTGCCGCGTTCCCTGACGCTCCCCTGGCGGCGGCACGCGGTCAGGTGGACCTGACGCTTGCCCCGGGCGATCACGTGGGGCCGCTGGAGGCGGTCGCCACGCCGGGACATGCGCCCGACCATCTCGCCTACGTAACCGGACGCGCCTGCTTCACCGGCGATGCCGTCCTCGGCCACGGGAGCGTGTTCATCGCGCCCGACCCGGGCGCCCTGGCCGGCTACCTGAAGGGATTGGGCGAGCTCGCGCAGCGCGATCTGGGCGTGTTGTGCCCGGGGCACGGGCCGGCGGTGGAGGATCCGCAGGCCAAGCTTGGCGAGTACATCGCCCACCGGCTCGAGCGCGAGCGGCTGCTGCTCGACGCTCTGCGGGCGGGTGCCCGCACGGTGCCGGAGATGCTCGATGCCGCCTGGCCCGACGTCCCCGAGACGCTGCGTCCCGGGGCCACCCTCACCCTGGCAGCCCATCTCGACAAGCTGGCGGGCGAAGACCGGCTTCCGGCCGGCGTTCAGATGCCCGCCGACCTCACACTGTCTGAGCCACGGAGCTGACCGGCCTCCAGGTCGGTCTTGGTCAGTGGCGGGTCGACTTGTAGACCCTGACAGCTCCCGCCCTGTTCGAGGAGCCCGTGGCGCTGAGCGCGACGGCCCCGCCTGAGCCCGTGCCAATGCCCTTCGACGTCTGATTGAGCGGAGCCACGCCGGTCGACGGCTGCCCGGTGACCGAGCCCTGGCTGGTGCCGGTCGTCGGGATGGTCGTCGTCGGGGTGGTGCCGGTCGTCGGGACCTGGCCCGTGCCCGCGGTGGGCGCCGGCGTCCCCGTCCCGGTCGTCGGGACGGTGCCGGTCGTCGTCGGGACGGTGCCCGTGCTTCCGGACGTCGTCGAGGGCGGGGTGGCGGTTGCCGGGGGGTTGCCGACGGTCGGGCTATTCAGGTTGTCGGGATCGATCACCTCGGAGATGGGCAGCGGATGCCGCGGGGCGCCGGCAGTCACGTGGCCCCCGGTAGGAGTGGTGCCCGAGATCGTGGCGCCGGCGAGCCGAGGCGGGGGCTCCGCCGCGGTGACCGGCGCCGCCGGGTCGGTGTCGACGGCCTCCGAGGCCGGTGTCGCAGCGCCGTCGGGAGCGCCAATTCCCTGGGACAGTGGCGACCGGGGCGTGGCTCGACCAGGCGCAGATCTAACCACGTGATGATGGTGGGCGTGAAGGGCTGGGGGAGAGGCCTGCTGCAGCTCGATCGCGCCCCCGGCGGCGACGAACGCCGCCGCGATCAGCGTGACCACGTGGCCGGCTCCGGCGGCCGCGGCGCCCACTGAGACCACCGCGCCGGTGCCGGCCGCGCCGGAGGTGGCGACCGCGCCGGTCCCGGCGGCCGCGCCGCCGCCGCCGGCGCCGCCCACCCCGAGCAGCTTGGCGACCACGCCGATCGGCCCCAGCGCTGGGACCAGGGCGGCGAATTGGCGGCTGACCCCACGCACCTCGGAGCGGAAGTGGCGGCACTCATGGCAGTCGCGCATGTGCCGCCGGGCCAGGCCACTGGTCCGAACTCCGCGATCGTGCGCGACGATCAGGTCCTCGCGAATGCGCGCGCACGCCGTGTCGCGAGCCTCGCCGGCCTGAGCCAAGCCCACACGCGCTCGGACCAGCAGTGACTTGACGGCCGGCACCGACACGGTCAGTGCCTCGGCCACGTCCGCGTACGGCATCCCGCCGAGCTCCCGCATCAGCAGGGCAGAGCGCTGCTGCTCGGGCAGCCGCCGAACGTCGGCGATCAGACGGCGCAGCGCGTCGCGTTGCTCGATCCGGGCGATCGGGTCCGGGGCGGCGGTCGCCGTCAACTCCTCGATCACGTCGGTGGCGATCGGCTGCGGTCGCCGGATCTCGTCGATGCAGCGGTTGTGGGCGATCCGGTAGAGCCAGGCCCGCAGCGCCAGCTCACGATTGCTGCTGCGCAGGCTTCCGTAGACGCGGACGAAGATCTCCTGCACCACATCCTCGGCGTCCGCCGCCGAACTGGACAACATCTGGCGCGAGTAGGCGTACAGCCGCTGGCGATAGCGGTCGTGGATCACCCGGAACGCATCTTCGTTGCCCGCCCGGAACAGGGAAACCAGCTGATCGTCCGAGCGCAGCCGAAGCAACGGAACCCCGAGCCCGATTCGCGGCCGCGCCAGTCCTACGGATCCTGGGAGTGCGGAGGCTTCCACGTTCTACCTTGGGCACTGTAACGGCCGGCCCGGTGGAAAGTTCCGGCCTTGACCGCTCAGCGGAACTAAAGCTTACGCCCTTGCCGCCAGTGGCAGCATCCGGGAGCGCGTCGTTCTACGCTCAGGCGTGCTCTGTGCTCTCCTTGTAAGGATCAGATGACCCACGTTCTGGGATCGCCCCGCTGCTGGGACAGGGCTGACCGCGCGCGATGAACGCCGCGTCGGGCATCGGGTTCCCGGTCGCCTTCGGCGCGGGCCTGATCTCGTTCTTGTCGCCGTGCGTGCTCCCGCTGGTACCTGGCTACATCTCAGCGGTGGCGGGGGTAGCGCCAGGCGAGATCCGCACCCGGCGAGTGCTCGGCCCGAGCCTGGCGTTCGTGGCGAGCTTCTCGTTCATCTTCATCGCGCTCGGGTTGCTGGGGCAGCGGGCGCTGCATTCGGCGCTCATCGGGCCGGCGGCGCTCAAGGTGTCAGGCGCGCTGATCATCGCCATGGGCGTGGTGTTCATGCTGGCGCCGCTGGTGCCGGCGCTGAGCCGGGAATGGCACGTGGGACGCCTGATGGAGCGCGCCGGACGCGGCGGGCCCGTGCTCACCGGGGCGGCGTTCGCGCTCGCGTGGACGCCCTGCACCGGCCCGACGCTGGGGGCGATCGTGACCGCGGCGGGCACCTCGAATTCGGCCTCGCGCGGCGCGCTGCTGCTGGCCGTCTACTGCGCCGGCCTGGGGGTGCCGTTCCTGATCACGGGTCTGGCCTTCGGTACGGCGACCACGGCTTTCGCGGTGATCAAGCGCCACTACCCCGTGGTCATCGGTCTGGGCGGCGCGGTTCTGATCGCGATGGGCGTGCTGATCTGGACCGGTGAGTTCACGCAGCTCAACGTCACCGTCAGCCACTGGCTGCAGAGCCTCGGGCTGCCGAACTTCTCAAACGACACGTGAGACGTGCGCTGCTCTGCCTGGCGGCGGTGACCACGCTCGCCGGCTGCGGCTCGACGTCCGCACCCGTCCTCCACCACGACGTCCGCTTCGTCCACCACGTCCACGTCCGCGTCGTCCTCGACGTCCACCTCGACCACGACGAACGCGACCAGTCGCTCCACCACCACGTCTGCCAACACCGGCGCGGCCACCGCCCAGGCCGCGGGGGCGGGCTGCAGCGCTCGCCAGATCACCCTCTCCGTGGCACCGGGCGGCGCCGGGCTCAGCCACGTGGGGGTGGTCCTGCGCTTTCGCGACACGGGCGCCTCCGCCTGCACCCTGACCGGCTATCCGGGTGCGACCCTGGTCACCGCGGGCGGCCTGCTGGTGCCGGCGCGCCGCACGCCCGCGGGTTATCTGGGCGGCCTGCCCAGCTCCACGCATACGATTCCGGTACTGCGCCTGGCGCCCGGCGCGTCGGCCTCGGCGCTCCTGGAGGGACTGGACGCCGATGTCGCTCACGGCGGTGGACCGTGCCCGCGGTATGCCCATCTGCTGGTGACCGCGCCCAACCAGCGGCTCACCATTCGGCTCCCCACCCCGCTGCGACAGGTGTGCCAGCCGGAGGTCCATCCCGTGGTGCCGGGGATGAGCGGCCGCGTAGCGAGCTAGCCGTGGCTAGCGGATCAGGCGCTCGGCCCGAGCCGCGTCGACCATCGCCTGCAGGGTTTCGGCGGCGTCGTGGCGCGGACGCCAGCGCAGCACGCGGCGGGCCTTGGCGGTGTCCATCAGCACCGGACGGCGCAGGCTCTCGATCCACTGCGCCTCCGCGGGCACGAACGGTAAGCGGGCGACCAGCTCGGCGGCTGCCCCCAGCGCGAGATCAGGCACCGGGATGCTGTACCAGTCCAGTGCCCTGGCCAGGTCGGCCATCGTCAGCGTTCCATCGGCCGCCAGGTTGTAGATCCCCGGTTCCCCGCGTCCCAGCACGGCCGCGCGCAGCGCCGCGGCGACATCGTCGTGATGAACCAGCTGGAAGGGCACGCCGGGATCCGGGATCACGGGCTTGAGCGCCGGCATCAGCTCCAACGCGCGCATCACCGCCGCGGGCAGGCGCTCAGACAGCTGCAGGTAGGGGATGCTCTGCACCAGCGCCAGGGCATCGGGGCCGGCGACGATGCACGGCCGGAACACATAGGCGTCGGTGTCAGCGCCGGCCAGCAGTTCCTGCAACGCCCCCTCGAGCTCGGCCTTCTGGGCGGAGTAGTAATGCCGGCGGGTCCCGCGGGGCGGCAGGTCCTCGGTCAGCAGCTCGGGATTGTCGGCGTGAAACCCGTACGCGGCTACCGACGACGCGTACACGAGACGGGCGGCGCCGCCGTCGATCGCCGCGCGGAACACGTTGCGCGAGCCGCGCAGGTTGACGCTGGAGGTCTCCTCGGTGTCGCCCATGATCACGAACGCCAGGTGCACCACCACATCGGCGTCGGCAACGACGTCGGCCACGGCGTCGGGATCAAGCACGTCGCCCTGGCGGTATTCGGTCTTGCGAAGACCCTCAGCGGCGGGATCGAACGGCCGTCGCGCCATCGCCGTCACCCGGCCGACCTCCGGGGCGCGCTCCAGCGCACGGAGCAGAGACCGGCCGATGTCGCCCGTCGGACCGGTCACCGCGACCGTCAACGTTGGCGGCTCAGGGGTCTTCGCCGACGAGCTACCCGTCATAACCGGGCTCGCCGGGCAGCACTATCCGCGCCATCTCGCCGTGGCCGAGCACCCGCGGTTGCACCGGCACGACGGCCTGCGCCCGGGCGTGGGTGAGCAGCTCTGGCACCGAGCGAAAGACCGAAAGCTGCTCCAGATGCTTGATCGTGGGGAACACGAGCAGGATCTCGTTGCGGCTCGCGGCGGCAAGCGCCGCCGGCGGGGACAGCCAGCGCGCGTCCACGATTTCGGCTCCGTCGACGCGCGCCTGTTGGCCGGTGGGCATGGTGGCCAAAAAGAACCAGGTGTCGTAGCGGATCTTGACCTCGGCGGGGGTGATCCAGCGCGAGAAGGGAACCAGTTGCGCCGGGCTGCCGAGCGTGATTCCCGCCTCCTCCTGCAGCTCGCGCAGGCCGGCCGCGCGCAGCGCCGCCTCGCCTTCGCCGTCCTCGCTGCTGACTGCGCCGCCGGGGAACACCCAGGCGCCCCCCATGAAGCGGGCCTGCGGGTTGCGCCGGACCAGCAGCACCTCCATGTCGTCGGCGGCGTCGCGCATGAGGATGACGGTCGCGGCAACGCGCGGCACCGTCACCGGTCCGGCATTGAACTCCTCGCCGGGTGCTGGTTGGGCATCCTGCACCTTGGCGACCCTACTCCTCGCGGGTGCTCGATACGCTTGCCCGCAATGAGATACATGTGTGAGTCGTGCGGGTTCATCTACGACCCCGAAGAGGGCGACCCTGACGGCGGGATACCACCCGGCACCGACTTCGACGACATCCCGGACACATGGTTCTGTCCGGTGTGCGGCGCCCGCAAGCGAGACTTCAGGCCCTACGAGGACTGAGCCCGCCGCGGCCGTTCCGGGAGCCCCTGCGGTGGCCGTCTGACAGGCTCCTCGCCGTGTCGCAACGGCGATCACCCGCGGCCGGGTTGCGCGCGCTGGCGGTGCTGGCGGTGTGCGCGGCCGGGACGCTGTCGGCGGTGGCGCTCCTGCGCGCCCCGGCGAAGGTGAGCTCCAGCACCGTCGGTCAGCCGCCTCCCCGCGGGCCGCTGGAGTCGATGCTCCAGGACGACCGCGAGCTGATCTACAGCCGCCCACCGACGGTCACCCGGACCCTGGATGAGCTGCGCTCGCTGGGCGTCGACCGGCTGCGCCTGACGATCCTGTGGGCGGCGATCGCTCCCGACGCGCAGTCGACCAGCCGTCCCGTGGGCTTCGACGCTGCCGACCCGGCTGCCTATCCGACGGGCGCCTGGGCGCCGTATGACCGGGTGCTGCGGCTGGCGCGCGCTCGCGGGATCGGCGTCGACTTCGATCTCACCGCGCCGGGCCCACGCTGGGCAATGGGCTCCGGAGCGCCGGTGGCGACCGAGGCCAACCACTACGAGCCCTCGGCGGCCGCCTTCGGTCAGTTCGTGCGCGCCGTGGGCACCCGGTACAGCGGCACTTACCGTCCCCCGGGCGCCCGCGCGGCGCTGCCGCGCGTCGGCTACTGGTCGATCTGGAACGAGCCCAACCAGCCCGGGTGGCTGGCTCCGCAGACTGTCACGGTCGACGGGCGGCCGTCGATCGTCTCCGCCCGGCTGGATCGGGAGCTGATCGACGCCGGATTTGCGGCGTTGCGCAGCACCGGTCATGGCGGGGACACGATCCTCATCGGCGAGCTGGCCCCCGAGGGCGACGAGCGTCCCGGGGTCAGCCGGCCGGTCGCACCGCTGCCCTTCCTGCGTGCGCTGTACTGCGTCGATGGCGCCTATCAACCCCTGACCGGGTCTGCGGCGCGTGCCGCGGCGTGCCCGGCGGGCGGTTCGCCGGCCGCCTTCGCGGCCGCCCATCCGGGGCTGTTCTCGGCCACCGGCTTCGCACACCATCCGTACTCGTTCTTCGTCGCTCCGTCGACCTCGATGAGCGATCAGAACTTCGCGCCCCTGGCGGACCTCAGCCGACTCGAGCAAGCGCTCGACCAGGTCTTCGCCGCCTACTCCGTCTCCCGGCAGCTGCCGATCTACCTGACCGAGTACGGCTATGAGACCAACCCCCCGAATCCGTATCGCGGGGTGCCTCCGGCGGTCCAGGCGGCGTATCTCGACGAGGGCGCGTACCTGGCGTGGCGGGATCCCCGGGTCCGCAGCCTGTCGCAGTTCCTGCTGCGCGACTCGCCGCCCGATCGCGCCTATCCACGAGGGAGCGTGCGCTACTGGTCGACGTTCCAGACCGGCCTCGAGTACGCCGACGGAGCGCCCAAGCCGGCGCTGCACGGCTACCGGGTGGCGATCTTCGTCCCGGTCGATACCTTCGCGCGTGGCGGCGCGGTGAGCGTCTGGGGGATGCTGCGCGCCGCGCCCAATGACACCGTGCAGCAGGCCGAGGTCCAGTGGCGCCCGCCGGGCCGCGGGGCCGCCTACCGGACCCTGGCGACCGTGCAGAGCACCGATCCGACCGGCACGTTCACCGCCCAGGTGCGCCCGCCTGGGACCGGCGTGCTGAGGCTCGCCTGGACCGCTCCGCGGGGCGGCGTCGACTACAGCCGAGGCGCGCCGGTCACGCGCTGAGCCCGCCGCCGTCGAATCCTGGCTCCACTCGCGCAGGCGCCGAGCGCCAGCGTTCCCGTCAGCGCCAGCCCGCCGAGCAGGGCCAGCGGCAGCGGCACCCCGGCGCTGCTGGCGGCGGTCAGCCCAACGGCCGGCGGAGGGGGAACGGACCGCCCCGAGGCCCCCGCTGCGCCCGTGCTGCGCTGCCCCACGCTGGTCGTCGCCGAGCAGGCACCCCCGGCTCGCGAGGTCAGCGCCGTCTGGACCGCCTGGGTGAAGTCGGCAAAGTACTGCGCGCCATACGTGTCGACGCCGCCGAGAGCCGACTGCAGTTGGGCGGGGGTGAACTGGCATGGCGGAACCGAGCCCTCGCGCTCATAGACCTGCAGGACCTGCTGGTAGGCGCTCGCCGCGCCCGCGACGCCGGTGGTCAGCGCGAGCCCCAGCGCCACCGACCCGATCACCACCCACGTTCGTCGCATGGCTCTCCAAGTTACGTCAGCCAGCGCTCGAGCGGCAGCGTGGCCCCGGCGCTGGCCAGCGCCTGCGGCTGCGGGTCGGCGACGAAGCCGACCGTCGCCACCTCCGCCTGGCCGATGCGCTCGATCGTCTCGCGGTTGGAGCGCAACAACGCATCGGGTCGCTCCGGCCAGGGCGTCAGCACGACCCCGGCGACCCGCAGCCCAGCCCCACGGGCCGCCTCCAAGGTGAGCAGCGTGTGATTGATCGTGCCCAGGCCCGGTCGCGCGACGACGACCAGCGCCAGGCCCAGCGCCACCGCGAGATCACGCACGTCGCCGTCGGGCCCGAGCGGGACCAGCAGGCCACCCACGCCCTCGACGACCAGCGTCTCGGACGCTCCCGCGGCGGCGATCACCCCCGCCGCCACTCGCGCCGGCGACAGTGGGGGCGTTCCCGTCAGCTCCGCCGCCAGATGAGGTGACACTGCCGGCCCGTAAGCGGCCAGGATCGTCTCCTGGGGCGTGGCGCCGGAGATCCGGGCGAGCAGCTCGTGGTCAGGCGGCCACACCGGGTCAGGCGGATCGTCAAGCCCGGTGATCAGTGGCTTGAACGCGCGCACGGCGACGCCGCGCCGGCGCAGCCCGGCCACGATCGCCGCCGCGACCACGGTCTTGCCGACGGCGGTATCGGTGCCGGTGACGAAACAGCCGCGCAGAGTCGAGGCGACCGCGCCGCTCACCGGCGCACTACGCCGCGCGGCGGACCGGCTCGGACGCCTCGAAGTCGAACACGCCCGCTCGCGCAGGTGGCGGTGCGGCCGCGATGTGATCGGCCTCGATCTCGGCGGCCGGCAGGGACTCCTGGAGCTCGAGCGGCATCTCCCGCCCAGACGCCGAGCGCGGCTGAAGGCCGACCGAGCGCGCCGCCGCCCCGAGAGTCCGCGCCGCCGCGCGCAGCTCCTCCTCGCGGTGGGTTGCCATGACGGCCAGGCGCAGGCGGGACGTCATGTCGGGAACCGTGGGGGGACGGATCGCCTGGGCGAACACCCCGCCGGCCAGCGCCGTCTCGCAGATCCGCATCGCTCGCTGGGCCTCTCCGATGACCAGGGGCAGGATCTGCGTGCGCGACTCGCCGACATCGAAGCCCTCCTGCTCCAGGCCGGTTCGCAGCGCGGCGGCGTTGGCGGCGAGCTTGGCGACCAGGCGAGGGCGCTCAGAGAGGAGGTCCAGCGCGGCCAGCGCGCCGGCGACCGCGGGCGGCGGCAGCGCCGTGGAGAAGATGAACGTACGCGCGGCATTGACCAGGTACGCCGCCATCTGCCGGTCGCAGGCGACGAACGCGCCGTAGGACCCCAGAGCCTTCCCCAGCGTGCCCACGATCACATCGATCTGATCATCCAGCCCGGCCTCGGCCACCGCGCCCCGGCCACCCGGGCCGAGCGTGCCCGTCGCATGGGCCTCGTCGACCACCGTGCGCAGCCCGTAGTGCTGGGCGAGCTCGACGATCTCGGTCAGCGGCGCGACGTCGCCGTCCATGGAGAACACGCTGTCGGTGACGATCAGCGCCCCGCGACCGTCGGCATGGGCGATGCCCCAGCGCAGGTGCTCGATGTCGGCGTGGTCATAGACGAACACCTCGGCCCGCGACAGCCGGCAGCCGTCGATGATCGAGGCGTGGTTGAGCTCGTCGGAGAACACGACGTCGCCGGGACGGGCGAGCGCGGCGATCGTCCCGGTGTTGGCCAGGTAACCCGAGCCGAACAACAGCGCCGCCTCGCGACCCTTGAACTCTGCGAGGCGCTCCTCCAGCCGGCGGTGGATCGTCATCGTGCCCGAGACCAGGCGCGACGCCCCGGTGCCGACGCCCCAGCGCATCGCCGCGTCGGCGGCCGCCTCGCGAAGCCGCGGGTGGTCGGCGAGGCCGAGGTAGTTGTTGGAGCACAGCAGCAGGACGGGTTTGCCGTCGAGCAGCACGTGCGGCCCTTGTGGACCTGAGACCAGACGGGTCCGCCGAGAGAGCCCGAGGGCTTTTAGCTCATCAAGCCGCGCCTCGATCTCGATCACGGCCCGGAACATAGGAGAGTGCCCGGACGGCACGGCGGATCGGCAATCAGAGAGCTCGGCGCGTTTTCGGCGATCTAGCGCGCCGTAGCGCCTCGAGGCGAGCCAGCGGGCGCTTTCGGCCCGTGCGATCGCTGCGCGGGGCCAGCAGCGCGTCAGACAGCGCCGACAGGCCCGACGCCTGCGAACCGGGCGTGGGCGGTATCGGCGCGTTGGCGGCGGGCACCCGCCGAGCCCAGTACATCGACAGCTGACAGCTCGCCGGCGTTCTGCACACCCGGGCGCTGTTGCTCGACCCGGTGCTGTGGGCCAGAACGGCCTGCGCCTGGCTGACGAGGAACGGGTTGTACCTCGCCGAGCCCGTCGCGTCCGCCCAGTCAGCGACAGCGTCGGTGAACAGGCCCTTGAACACGGTGATGTTGTACGAGTGCCCGACGCACGACCCCGCCCGCCCCTCGCACGGCTCCTGCAGAACATGGCCGGCGACCATCGGGGATGAAGCCGCCAGCGTCCGGTTGATGAATACCGCCGCCTCGTTGAGATAGAACCGCTGGTGGGTGGCCTCACCCATCTGCGTCAGCGCGTCGGCCATCTCCCCGGCGGTGTACGTCTGCCCATTCCCCGACGGCCGGCACTGGCCGGTATAGGTCCGGGCAACCGTCCCGGCGATCATGTCCACCAGGCCGCTGCCCTCCAGCCAGGTCAGCACGCCGCTGGCGTCGGTCAGCCATGCCCGGCGCTTGGCGGAGTTGTGGAACCGTCCGGGGGCCCCGCGGACCTGGGCGAGCTGGGCCGCCAGGGACACGAACTCGGTGTTGGTGATGGTGTTCGGCGCGTACCGCGGCCGGAACTCAATGCCCTGGGAATGGCACGGGCGGGGCCGGGAGGCGATGTAGCCGGCGTCGCTTTCGGCCAGCGCCAGGTACCGACCGGCGGCCGCCTGGTCGTGCTTGACGGCGTGCTCGTACCGGTAGGCCGCCAGCCACGTCAGCCCCCACCACGCGGTGTCATCCATGAAGGCGTTCTGGAATTTGACGGGCTCGCGCGTCCCCGGCTTTGAGATGTTCAGGCGGTAGACGTTCGCGATGAGCCTCTGATACGCCGGCTGAGTGTCGTTCGCCCGGGTGATGAAGCGCACGAGGGAGCGCATCGCCAGCGCCGACTGCCACCACATCGGCGGTTGCCAGCCCGCCGGCGCGCCTACGGGTGGCGCCAGCCGGTCCCACAGGCCCGTTGTCTCGTCCCATGACACCTTGCTGAGGTCCCCCGAACCCGCAAGCTCCCGCGCCGCGTTGTCCGCCGCGCGCCGCAGCTGTCGCTGCACGCGAGAGCCGCCCTTGATGACCAGCGCTATCGGGCGCAGCCATACGGGCTGCGGCGGCGCGCGCCTCTCGGCGGCGACGGCCGCCGTCGGCGGGTCGCTGACCGTCCCGAACGGCTGCGCCCCGGCGAACATCGCGCCCACCCCCGCCGCCGCGCAGCTCCCGAGGACCGCCAGAATTCCCGTGATCACACGCCGACGCCGCGATCGCGCGCCGGCGGAGAGAGCGGCCTCGGCTCCGTCCATGTGAGACCAGCATCTCATACCGCCCCGCTTGGCACTTGGCGGCCAGCGCCGCGATCCCACCGCCGCACCTCCAGTGCCGGCTCGTCAGCGCTGCGCCGTGGTGAAGCTCCAGCTGTGGGTCAACGTGCCCGCGCGGTCCTGGACCGTCACCGTCGCCTCGTAGGTGCTGCGCCCCCGCAGCGGCTTGACCGGGATCAGGATGGCGCCCGTCAGATAGCGCCCGACGGTCGGCGTGGTGTTGTCCACCCACCGCAGGGCGAGCGCATGACCACCCTGCGAGAGCCCCGCTCGCACCACCCTGACCTGGGCCTGCCCCGTCTGTCCCGGCTCGTTGAGGTACACGAACAGCTCACGTCCGGTGGCGCGTCCGGCGGGGAGACCGACGAACTGGCCGGGCACGAACGGCGCCTCGCGGGCGACCTCGCGCGGCGGCACGGCTCGGGCGCCGTCGGCCGGATAGGTGGTCACGGTGTCGGCGCTCACGGGCGTCCTGAGCAGACCCGGGTAGGTGGTGGCGCACTGCAGGCCGCCGCTGTCGTCGATCCCGATCACGCTCAGGCTGGGGGTGAACAGCTGGATCAGATGGATCGGGGCGTCCTGCCAGGGATCCTGCAGGGCCGTCCAGCGAGACTGGGCGAGCACGCTCACCAGGCCGGCCCAGGCCCCGCCCGCGGACGCCCCGGGGGCCTGCGGGTTCTCCGTCTGCGAGAGGACCCCGTTGGCGCGCTCGTAGCCGTCGTGTGCGGCGCACGCCTGCGCCCATCGCGCGTTGAGCACGATGTCGCCGGGAAGTCCCGCCCGCGCTCGCTCGGCGTTGAGCCGGCGCAGGTCGCGCTGGGAGTGCTCGGGCGCCGTGCCGGCGGGGACCGACGCCGCCGGCAGGTGAACGTCGGCGTTGGTCTGCAGACCGGCGATCGCGTTGATCGGCTGGAGATCGAGCACGTGACTGCCATCCTTGAGCTCGAGCTCGTAGCTGCCGGGGACGACGCTCAGCGCGTACGTGCCGTCGGCGCTCGAGGTCGTGCTGGGACCGCAGATCGTTCCCGAAGGACAGGGAGTGGCGGAGCCCGAGCTCAGCCCGATCGGCATGCCCGGCAGCGCCGCGCCGTGGTGATCGGTAACCGCGCCGGCGATCGTGGCCACCGGCTGGGTCAGACTGTCGTCGACGGTGGCGACCGCGCCGGCGGAGAGCGCTACGTCCTTGGTCTGCGTCGTGGCGTGCGAGGCCGTGAACGTCACCGCATAGCTCGTCGCGGCCGGCAGCCCATCGAGCTCGTAGAAGCCGCCGGCGTCGGTTACAGCTCCGTAGGCGACCCCAGTCGGACCGGTGGCGGTGACCGTGATCCCGGCGACCGGCACCATCGTCACGCCAGACGCTGAGGGCGCGGTGACGTGTCCGATCAGCGAGCCGGTCTGCCCGGCGGCCGCGGTCGTGGCGACGGCTGGTGCGACGCCCAGCGTCAGCGCGCACGCGAACGCCGCAGCGGCCCACCGGATCGTCCTGCCGTGCTGCCCTGTCACGCCCATACAAGCCATGCTCCCCTAACCCAGAAGCCCTGCGAACGATTCGTCGCAGGCGCTGCCGTCAGAACGCGCGAGGCTGTCCTCGGACACCGCCCACCATCCTCGGCGTCTCGCGCCCCTGAGTCAAGGGGCCGCGGCTTGCGGGGCCTACGCCTGGCTCACGCGGCGCGAGCGCGGCGGGCGGCCGCCTCGCGCGTGTCGCGGCCACGGCCGCCGTTGGGCGCTCCATCGGGCCGCGGCGGCACGGCCCGCTTGGCCGCGAAGCGCAGCTGCGTCGAGGGGTCCCACAGCCGCACCTGGAGACCCGGCTCCGGCTCCGATTCAGCGCCGTCGCGCAGGGCTTTGGCGACGATGTCGGGCGTCTCGCCCTCCAGCCACCCCGAGCGGTTGTCGGGCCGGGGGTTGGCGCCGTTGTCGTCCTGGCGCAGCACATTGAGTCCCAGGTCCTCGAACATCGCCTGGTCCTCCTCGGGCGTGTTGCCCAGAGTGGTCAGGAAGTTGCCCATCATCACGCCGTTGAGTCCGGCCTTCACGGCCGTCGCCTGCAGCTCGCCGAGGTTCTCCACGCGTCCTCCGCACAATCTGAACAAGGCGTCGGGGAGGATCAGGCGGAACACCGCGATCCACTTGACGACCTCCCAGGGGTCCATCAGCTCGCGGTCGCCGAACTTCGTGCCCGGACGAGGGTTGAGCAGGTTGATGGGCACGCTCGTGGGGTTGATCCCGGCCAGCTGGAAGGCCATCTCCACGCGCTGCTCGCGGGTCTCGCCGAGGTTGAGGATGCCACCGACGCAGGTCTCCAGGCCAGCCTCGCGCACGGCATCGATCGTGCGCAGGCGGCCCTCGTAGCGGACCGTGGTGGAGACCTCCGGGTAATACGACTCGGCCGTCTCGACGTTGTGATGCACGCGCTGAATTCCGGCTTGCCTGAGCGCCTGGGCGCGGGCGACCGACATGTGTCCGATCGACGCGCAGCGCTTGAGGTTGGTGTGCTCGGCGACCAGGCGCGCACCGGCCAGCACCTTGTCGAAGTCGCGCTTGGAGAGTCCCTGGCCCTGGGTCACCATGCAGAAGCGGTGGGCCCCGGCCGCCTCGGCGGCGCGCGCGTGCTCCAGGATCTGCTCGGGCTCCATCATCGCGTGCAGGGGCGTCTCGGCTTCCGCGTACTTCGACTGCGCGCAGAAACCGCAGTCCTCGGCGCAGCCGCCGGACTTGGCGTTGACCAGCGAGCAGAGGTCGGTCGAATCGCCGAACCGCTCCCGGCGGGCCTCCCAGGCCCGTTGAACCAGCGCCTCGATCTCGCCGTGGTCACACAGCTCGCCCAGGGCGAGCGCCTCGTCGCGAGTTATCAGCGGCGGCATGGAGGCGAGAAGCTAGAGCGCGGGCCGGACGAACGGCCGCGGCGCCGGCGGCGGGGGCCCCGGGCCCGCGGCGGCGGAGCGGTCACACCGGTATCGTCGGACGGATGCTGGAGACCATCCGCAGGATCACCGACGAGCAGCAGCTGCGCGAGATCATCGGCACGCCTTCTGAGCAGGTGGTGATCAAGATGGCCGACCGGCTCAACGACCTGACGCGCCAGTTCATCGACGCATCCCCGTTCGTGTGCGTCGCCACGGCCAGCCCCGACGGCGGCCTCGACGTCTCTCCGCGCGGGGACCCGGCGGGGTTCGTGCGGGTCATCGACGAGCGCACGCTGCTGCTGCCCGATCGCCCCGGCAACCGGATCGCCGACACGCTGTGCAACCTGCTGGCCGACGATCGAGTCGCGCTGCTGTTCCTGATCCCCGGCGTGGGCGACACCTTCCGAGTCAACGGACGCGCGATCATCACCGACGACCGCGCGCTCCTGGAGCCCTGCGCGGTCAAGGGCAAGGTGCCGGCGCTGGGCCTGGTGATCTCGGTCGAGGAGGCCTACACGCAATGCCCCAAGGCCCTGATCCGGTCCGAGCTGTGGAATCCCGAGCACCACATCGAGCGCTCGCAGCTGCCCAGCTCCGGGGCGATCCTGCGCGCCGTCCACGACCCGCAGTTCGACGCCGAGCGCTACGACCGTGAGCGAGCCGGGCGCTACTCCCGCCGCGAGGGCCTGTACTGACGCCCGCCATGCCCGAGCGCCTGTACTTCACCGAGTCCGACGAGGCCAACGCGCTGATCGCGTCTGACCCGATGGCGCTGCTCGTGGGCTTCGCGCTCGACCAGCAGGTCACCGTGCAGAAGGCCTTTGCCGGCCCGTTGGCGATCCGCGAGCGTCTCGGAGCCCTCGATGCGGCGACGCTGGCCGCGGCTGACCTGGACACCATCTTCCGGGAGCGACCGGCCGTCCACCGGTATCCCGGAGTGATGGCCAAGCGAGTCCACGACCTCGCCGTTCACATCGAGGGCGAGTACGGCGGCGACGCGGCCCGGGTTTGGACCGACGCTGACAGCGCTCAGGAGCTGAGGGCCAACCTGGCGGCGCTCCCGGGCTTCGGGGAGATGAAGAGCGCGTCGTTGGCCGCTGTGCTGGCCAAGCGCTTCGGCGTGGCGGCCGCCACCGGCCTCGTGCCGCCGCATCCGACGCTCGGCGACGTCGACTCGTTGGACGCGCTCGCCGAATATCAGGCGGCCAAGCGGGAGCACAAGCAGGAGTGGAACGCGGCGCGGGCGTCGGCGGCTGCGGGGTAGCGCGACCCGCGTCGGAGGATCAAGCAGCGAGCGTCCGATTGGTCTCGTGTTGCGGTCATGACGTTGCGGTGTCGGCTCCGGCACCTGGAAACGCCCGAATCGAGGCGGTTCGGACCGACGATTGGACGTTCACGGCGCCCCCCGCCGGAATCGTCCATACCCGCCGAACCTCGGGGCCGAAATGGTTGTTTCCAGGGAATGCGCGTTTCGCATCCCACAAAGCTCGCGGTCCGTCGAGCCCGGGCGCTAGCCACGGAGAGCGGCGCTAACGGCCCTTCCAGTCCGGAGGACGCTTCTCGGCGAACGCTCGCACGCCCTCGCGGAAGTCATCGGTGGCAAAGCAGGCCTGGCGCAGCTCGAGCAGTTCGCGCTCCACCTCGGGATCGAGCTTCGCCTCGGCCTCCAGCACCGCGGCGATCACGCGCTTGTTGCCCTGCTGGGCCAGGGGAGCGTTGCCGGCGATCTCGGCGGCCAGCTGCACCGCCGCCTCCGGTAGGGCTTGCGCATCGACGACGGAGTTGACCAGCCCCCAGGTGAGCGCCGCCTGCGCGGTGACGCGTCCGCCCACCAGGAACAGCTCACGCGTGCGCGGGGCGCCGATCGTCTCGATGAACTTGCGGATGCCGGTGTGCGAGTAGACCAGGCCGAGCTTGGCGGGCGGCATCCCGAGCTTGGTCGGCTCGGCGGCGATCCGCAGGTCGCAGGACAGCGCGAGCTCCAGCCCGCCGCCGATCGCGTGGCCGTTGAGCGCCGCCAGCGTCGGATACGGGTAGGCGTCGACGGCGTCGATCGCGGCCGCGAATGGGTGCGCGACCAGCCTTTCGGCCTCGTCGGCGAAGACCCCGTCCGGCAGGTCTCCGATGTCGTACCCGGCTGAGAATGTCCGGCCCTCGCCGGTGATGATCACGCAGCGCGCCTCCAGGTCGGGCAACGTGCGCGCGAACGCGTCGAGGATCGCGTGGTCCAGTGCGCCGCGCTTGCCGGGGTTGGAGATGGTCAAGCGCGTGACGTGCGGGGCCGGTTCGTCGACCAGTAGGCGCCCCGCGGAGCTATTCGAGGACAACGAGCGTGTCGCCCTCTGACACCGACTGCCCCTCGCGGCAGCGGATCTCCGCCACGACCCCCGGATCCTCGGCCTCGACCGGCATCTCCATCTTCATCGACTCGAGGATCACCACGGCGTCGCCCTCCTGCACGGAGTCACCCACCTCGACCTCGATCTTCCACACGGTGCCCGTGATGTGCGCTTCGACGTCGGTCAAGTCACCTGTCCTCCTGTGGTCGGGGGCCGAAGATTAACGGGCCTCGCTGACGGGTCCGTCCGCCGGCGGGGTTTAAATCAGCAGGGTGGGAGTCAGGTAATGGCGCAATCCAGACTGTTCGTGAGCTCCGTGTCCCGGCGGCAGCTGGCGCGACGGCGCCAGCGCCGGCCACGAGCCCCGGTCGCGCTGCTCGTGGTTCTGGCGCTGATCGCCGTCGCCGCGTTGGTCTTCATCGCCGTCCGCGGCGGCTTCTAGAACCCGAGTCGCGCTCAGGTGGCGCCGAACTTGTCGGGGTCCGGGCCGGTACGCTCGCCGGTCTCCAGGGCGCCGATCGCCTCCATCTGCTCGTCCGCGAGCTCGAAGTCGAACAGGTCGAAGTTCTCCTCGATCCGCTCCGGGGTGACCGACTTGGGGATCACCACGTTGCCGAGCTGCAGGTGCCAGCGGAGCACGACCTGAGCCGGGGTGCGGTCCAGCTCGGAGGCGATGTCCCGCACCGTGTCATTGGTCAGCGCGGCGCCCTGCCCGAGCGGGCTCCAGGCCTCGGTGAGGATTCCGTGCTCGGCGTGGAAGTCGCGCAGCCGGGCCTGCTGGAGCTGGGGGTGCAGCTCGATCTGGTTGACCGACGGCACCACCCCGCTTGAGTCGATGATCCGCTCAAGGTGCTCCACCTGGAAGTTGGAGACGCCGATCGAGCGGGCGCGGCCGTCGTCGTGCAGCTCGCACAGCGCCTGCCAGGTCTCGACGTACTTGTCCTGCGAGGGAACCGGCCAGTGGATCAGGTACAGGTCGACGTAGTCATAGCCAAGCAGCTTCAGGGACTCCTCGAACGCCACCTTGGCCCGGTCTGCACCATGGTCGCCGTTCCACAACTTGGTGGTTATGAACAGCTCCTCGCGCTCGAGGCCGCTGCGCGCGGTGGATTCGCCGACGGCCGCCTCGTTGCGGTAGGCACGGGCGGTGTCGATCGAGCGATAGCCGGTCGCCAGGGCCTTGTCGACCACCGCGGCGGTGTCCTCCGGCGGAACCTGGAAGACGCCGAAGCCGAGCTGGGGGATGGTCTGCGAATCGTTCAAAGACAGCTGGGGAATCGAATTGATCATGCTCTGGGGCTTCCCGGCGGCGCGCCTGCGCACACAGGGGGCGTTACGCTGACGAGGGAGTGACCACCATCGACGACGACGCAGACGCCGGACTGGACATCGATCTCCTCGCCGCCACGCTGCGCGCGGATGCCTCCGACCTCGGCGCGTTCGTCGAGGCGCTCGCGACCAAACTTGAGGAGGCGGTGCCCGGAGGGGTGCGCGTCGAGCGCCGCCGCGGCGGGCTGTTCGGCCCCAAGCGCGTCAGCCGGATCTCGTTGGACGCCGGCGCGCAGCGACTGGAGCTGCGGGCGGGCGACGGCCGGATCGAGACGCGCTGCGCGCGCCTTTCGGCGGGGATCGTGCTCAAGTCCGAGACGCTGCCGACTGACGCCTGGCTTGACGCGCTCAGCCAGGCGCTGGCCGACGAGGCGCGCTCCAGCCAGACGACCCGGCAGGCGCTCGAGCGTCTGCTCAACGCATAGCGCAACCGAGACTAAGGAGACAAGATGCCCCTCTTCCGAGGACGGGACGACGACGATCAGCAGGCTCAGCCCCAGCAGGTGGCCGCCGCTGACGCGCCGCACGCCGCCTCCTACGAATCAGGCTCGCTGGCCGGGATCCCGGAGTCGGGCCGCGCGCGGATCGCGCGGATGAAGCAGGACGTCTCGCGCGGATTCTTCACCTCCGATCTCTCCGTCAACGAGTTCCTGCTCGTCAAGGAGTCGGGCTTCGAGCCGCTGGGGCTGGTGCTCGGCAGCTCGATCTACCACATCGGCTACCAGCAGGCCTCCTGGAACCAGAATCAGGAGATGGGCGTGCTCACCCAGGCCATGTACCACGCGCGCGAGCTGGCGATGACCCGCATGGAGGAGGAGGCCGACGCGCTGGGCGCCGACGGCGTGGTCGGCGTGCGCCTGGACATCGGCCGCTACGAGTGGGGCGCCGACCTGGCGGAGTTCATCGCCGTCGGCACTGCCGTCAAGCACCGCGGCGGCGAGCTTCACCGCGCTCCCAACGGCCGCCCGTTCACGTCGGACATGAGCGGTCAGGACTTCTCCACGCTGCTGCGCGCCGGGTACCGGCCGACGGGCCTGGTGATGGGCAACTGCGTCTATCACGTCGCCCGCCAGGGGATGCTGGCGTCGCTCAAGCAGGTCGGGCGCAACGTCGAGATGCCGAACTTCACCCAGGCGCTGTACGAGGCCCGCGAACTGGCGATGGAGCGTATGCAGAGCGAAGCCGACGAGCTGCAGGCCGAGGGGATCGTGGGCGCGCGGATCATCGAGCGCAGCCACGGCTGGGGCTCGCACGTGATCGAGTTCTTCGCGATCGGCACGTCGGTCGTCTCCACCAATCCCGATCACCAGATCGAGAAGCCCGCGCTGGTACTGCCGCTGCAGGGCTAACGGCTGAGGGGGTTGACTGGCGCTGCCGCTGCTCCTTGCCGCGCAGGGCTGCAGGGCTGCAGGGCGCTGCAGGGCGTTGCAGGGCTGAGGGTTGACAACGACGGGTAGGTAAGCCTAGACTTACCGTAAGTGGTTACTTACGGAATGGCAGAGTCGCGGGCCGCGACCACCGCGCGGTTCGCCGCGCTCGCCGATCCCACTCGACGTGAGATCTTCGAGCGGGTGGCCGAGCGTCCCCGGTCGGTCGGCGACCTCGCCGCCGAGCTGCCGGTCAGCCGCCCGGCGGTGTCCCAGCACCTCAAGGTGCTCAAGGGCGCCGGCCTCGTCTCGGATGCGGCGGTGGGCAATCGCCGTATCTACTCCGTGGATCCGACCGGAGTCGGCGCTCTGCGCGCCTACCTCGACGGATTCTGGAACCACGCCCTATCGGCCTTCAAGGCGACCGTCGAGCACAAGGAGAACCCATGAGCACCACCACCGCCGCGCCAGTCACGCAGACGATCGTCGTCGACGCCCCGATCGAGCGCGCCTTCGAGGTCTTCACCGCCGACATCGGCTCCTGGTGGCCGGACGGCCACCACATCCTGCAGGCTGAGCTGGCCGAGATGGTGTTCGAGCCGCATGAGGGCGGTCACATCATCGACCGGGGCGTCGACGGTACCGAGTGTCGCTGGGCCCGAGTCCTGGCCTACGAGCCACCCGCACGAGTCGTGTTCAGCTGGGACATCGCTCTGGACTGGGCGGTCGAGACCGACCCGGCGCGCGCCAGCGAGGTCGAGGTCCGCTTCATCGCCGAGTCGGAGGATCGGACGCGGGTCGAGCTGGAGCATCGCGGGATCGAGCGCCATGGCGACGGCTGGGAGTCGATGCACGCCGCCGTCGGCTCGCCGAACGGCTGGCTGATCGGTCTGAAGCGATTCGCGCAGCGCGTATCGTCGCGCGGTGCCGATGCCTGACGTCGAGATCAGGCCCCCAGAACTATCGCATGCCGAGCTCGCGCAGCTCGGTTCGCGCGGCGCGCTGCGGGCCGCCCGCCGTCACGCGCTCCCCTCGTAGCGCTTAGCCGTCTGGCGATGTCACATGCGCGTCCAGCCACGCGCACAGCTCGTCGAGCACCGTCTCGCGCTCGGGCTCGTTGAGGATCTCGTGGTAGAGCCCCTCGTAGGGCGTGATCGTCTTGTCGACCGATCCGATCCGCTCGCCGAGCATGACGCTGCCCCGGGGCGGGGCGAGCCGATCCTCGGTGCCGTACATGATGAGCGTGGGCACGGTGATCTGATGCACCCGCTCGGGGAAGGCGTCGATGGCGGCCGCCAGCTCGGCCAGGGTGCGTGCCGGCAGCTTCCCGTGATGGACCAGCGGGTCGGCGCGATAGGCGAGGACAACATCGGGATCGCGGCTGACGAGCGCTGAGTCGACGGCGATCAGCCCCATCCCGGGCACGATCACCGACAGGACCCGCCCGGCCAGTCGCAGCGGCGCCGGTGCGCCATCCAGCGCCGCCAACGGGCCGGAGAGGATCAGGCCGGCGAGATTCCGCTGGTGGGCGAGCGCGTATTGCACCCCGAAGGTGCCGCCCATGCTGTGCGCCAGCATGAACACGGGCAGATCGGGGCGAGCGCCCCGGGCCATCGTCACCACGCCGTCGATGTCCGAGACGGCGCGGTCCAGCCGGTCGATGAGCGCCCGCGGGCCGTCGGAGCGGCCGTGGCCGCGATGGTCCAGCGCATACACCGCGTAGCGCTCGGCGACCAGGCGCTGCGCGACATGCTCATAGCGCCCCGAATGCTCGCCCGCGCCATGCACGATCACCACCACGCCACGCAGGCGAACCGCGGGATCCGGGTCCGGTGTCCACGACTGCCAGAAGATCTCACGCCCGCCCGCGCCCGCGAGCTTGCCGGTGGCGTGGGTCACGCTTCGTCGGCCGCCCAGGGGACGATCACGGCATCCTCCAGCGGCGAGTCGCGCGCCACCACGTAGTCGGCCGGCTCGGCGTCCGAGAGGTTCTCCAGCACGTGCGTCTCGCGCGGCGGCACGTAGACCATGTCGCCCGGCTCCAGCGACAGCTCCTGTTCGAGCCGGTCCCCCCAGCGCACCGTGAGCGTGCCGGAGAGCATGTAGACGGCGCTCTCGCAATCCTCGTGGTAGTGCGGGCGCGAGCTGGCGCCCGGCGGCACACGGAAGCGGCCCATGTAGATGTTGTGCGCTCCGGCGGTCGTCTGCGAGATCTCGGCGCCGCCGACCACGCCGCGCGGCGTCTCGCGATCGGGACCCGGCTTGACCACCCTCATGGCGGCGAGTCTACGCGGGAGGGCTCACCTCGATCTGCAGCGGCGGCTGCGCGGCGGCCTCGTGGTCGACCTGCAGCGTGGTGTGGCTGACGTCGAAGCGCTCGCGCACCACCTGCTGGAGGATCCGGCGCAGCTCGTGGCAGTCGTCGCCGGCGCGCACGACCACGTGCGCCGACAGCGCCGGGAAGCCCGAGGTGACCTCCCACACGTGCAGGTCGTGGACCTCGACCACGCCCGGCTGGGCGGCCAGCGCGCGGCCGATCTCCTCGGGATCGAGTCCGGCGGGGGCTGCCTCCATGAACACTCGTCCGGAGGCGATCAGCAGCCGGTAGGCGGCATGCAGCAGCAGCCCCGCGATCAGCAGCGAGACGATCGCGTCGGCCCGCTGAAAGCCGGTCAGGAGGATCACGGCGGCGGCCACCGCGGTGGCGATGAAGCCGTAGAGATCGGTCAGCAGGTGCTGGTAGGAACCCTCGACGTTGAGGCTGCGGTGCTCGGCCGAGGAGCCCCGGGCGACGATTCGGGTGGCGGCGAGGTTGACCACGATGCCGACCAGGGCGACGATCAGCACCGGGGTGGCGTGGACCATCGGGGGCGAGACCAGGCGCCGCACGGCGTCGATCACGATCAGCACCGAGAGCACCACCAGGGTCACGCCGTTGGCCTGGGCGCTGAGGATCTCGGCCCGCCCCAGGCCGTAGGTCATGGCGCCCGCGGCGGGACGCTGTGCCAGGCGGGCCGCCGCCAGCGACATCGCCAGCGCTACCGCGTCGGTGAGCATGTGCGCGGCGTCGGAGAGCAGCGCCAGCGAGGAGGCCAGCACGGCGGCGATGACCTCGGCGACCATGAAGGCGACGATCAGGGCGAGCGCCGCCTTCAGCGCGCCGCGCTCGGTCTCACGCGAGGGGCCGTGCGCGTGGGAGTGCCCGACGTGCGAGTGCGCTTGCGCCATCAGTTGACCGAAGGGTCGGGCGGCATCCGCGCCACCAGCGCGTAGCTGCCGCCCTTGCGGGTCAGGACCGCCGGCCACAGTTCCTGCGGCGACTGGGTGAATGCGTCCTCGCGCTCGGCCGGCTCGAGGATCCAATCGCCCCGCTCGAGCTCTGAGTCCAGCTGGCCGGGTCCCCAGCCGGCGTGTCCGACGAACGCCCGTCCACGGCGGACCGGCGGGGGCGTGCCCTCGGCGGCATCGCCACCCAGCACCCCGATGTCCTCGAAGGCGATCAGCGCCGCCGATTCGGTGTCGTCGAACTCGGCCAGGACGATCAGCGCCGACGGCTGCACCGGGCCGCCGATGTACAGCGGGTCGTCAAGATCCAGCAGCGATTCCAGCTCGGACACCGTCTCGCCCACGGTGGTCTCCGATGGGCGGTTGAGCACGAGACCCAGTGCGCCGTCGTCCGAGTGCTCGACGATCAGGACCACGGTCCGCCAGAAGTTCGGATCCGAGAGGCTCGGACCCGCGATCAGCAGCTGTCCGCGCGCGGAGTCCATTGTCGCGAGCGTAGCCCATGACGTCCGCGCATCAGAGGCCCAGCGAACGGCCCAGGATCTCCTTCATGATCTCGTCGGTACCGCCCCCGATCGGTCCCAGGCGGGCATCGCGCAGGGCCCGCTCCAGGTCTGCCGGCGCGTCGAGGCCGAGGACCTCCAGGCAGGCGTCGATCGCGTCCACGGCCGCTCGCTGGGTGCGCAGCTTGGCGATCGTCACCTCGCGCACCGCGTCCTCGCCGGCGACGTGACGGCGCAGCGCCGCGTAGGTGACCGCTCGGCCGGCCTCGATCTCGACCGCCACACAGGCCAGGGCGTGCCGGGTGGACTGCGACGGGCGCCCGGCGCGGGCGAGCACGAGCTCAAGGGTGCGCTCGAAGCAGGCCTGCATCGCCCCGACCGCCCCCAGCGCCATCAGCAGCCGCTCCCATTGGAAGTTGGCCATGATCAAGTAGAAGCCACCGTGCAGCGTGCCCAACAGGTTCTCCTCGGGCACGAACACGTCGTCAAAGGAGATCTCGGCGGTGTCGGAGGCGTGCCAGCCGAGCTTGCGCAGTGCGCTGCGGTGCACGCCCGCGCCGCGGTCGATCAACAGAAACGAGATTCCCTGGTGTCCGCTCTCGGCCTTGGTGGCCACCGCGCACACGAGCACATCGGCGCGCACCCCGCCGGTGATGTAGGTCTTGGCTCCGTTGACCACCCACCCGCCGTCGACCGCCTGCGCGCGGGTGCGCAGCGAGGCCACGTCCGATCCGGCCCCGGGCTCGGTGATCGCCAGGGCGGCGACCAGGTCGCCGCGCAGTCCCGGGACGAGGTAGCGCTGCTTCTGCTCCTCGGTGCCGAAGGCAAGAATGGGGGGCAGCGCGATCCCGGCGTGGGCGCCCAGGCCGGCCGCGACGCCGCCCGAGCCGCAGCGCGCCAGCTCCTCCACCAGCACGGCGGCGCCGACCGTGTCGTCGCCGCCCCCGTACTCGCGCGGAAACTTCAGGCCCAGGTAGCCGGCCTGGGCCAGCCAGCCGAACGCCTCGTTGGGAAACCAGCCGGCTTGTTCCCACTCCTCGGCATGGGGGAGCAGGCGCTGGCGCACGAAGGTCCGGATCTGCGCCCGGAGCCGCTCGTGAGCCGCTGTGAACGGCGGGACCGGAGCGGGCCGGCCCTGCTCCGGCGAGCGCTCAGAGTCCGTAGGAGCGACCGATGACATCGAGCATGATCTCGTCGGTGCCCGCGCCGATCCGGTTCAGGCGCAGGTCGCGCCACGAGCGCTCGATCCCGTACTCCTGCATGTAACCGGCGCCGCCGTGGATCTGGATGCACTCGTCGGCCACCTCGACCGAGATCCGGGCAGCGTAGAGCTTGGCCATCGTGATCTCGCGCACCGGATACTCGCCGTTCTGGAAACGCCAGGCGGTGGTGTAGACCATCTGCCGGGCGGTCTCGATCTTGGTCGCCATCTCGGCGAACTTGTGGCGGGTGACCTGGAAGTGTCCGATCGCGCGCCCGAACGCCTTGCGCTCCTTGGCGTACTCCAGCGTGCGGTCGAACACCTGCTGAGCCCCGGCCACGCACCCCGCGGCGCCGATCAGCCGCTCTCCCTGCAACTCCCACATGATGTGGTAGAAGCCCTTGCCGATCGTGCCCAGCACCGCCGACTCGGGCACGCGCACGTCCTGGAAGGCCAGCAGCGCCGTGTCGGAGGCGTGCATGCCGAGCTTCTTGAGGCGCTTCTCGCGGATCACGCCGGGGGTGTCCATCGGCACGAGGAACAGCGTGAAGCCGTCGTGAACCCCGGAGTCCGAATCCGGATCGGTCTTGGTGACGAGCACGATCGCGTGGGCGCGGTGGCCGTTGGTGATGTAT
This sequence comes from uncultured Solirubrobacteraceae bacterium, assembly GCA_963831015.1. Lineage (GTDB taxonomy): Bacteria > Actinomycetota > Thermoleophilia > Solirubrobacterales > Solirubrobacteraceae > Palsa-465. Next base: position 67,771 of record CAWHOM010000005.1, read on the forward strand.
GTCTTGGAGCCGTTGATCACGTACTCGTCGCCGTCCTTGACCGCGCGGGTCTTGATCCCCGCGACATCGGAGCCGGCGTCGGGCTCGGTGATCCCGATGCTCAGGATCGCGGTGCCCTTGATCGCCGGCACCACCCATTGCTGCTTCTGCTCCTCGGTGCCGAAGGCCAGGATCGGCGGCATCGCCATGTCGGTCTGCACGGCGAGGCCCATCGCCAGGCCTCCGGAGCGCGAGTGAGCGATCTCCTCGGCGAGCACCAGCGAGGTGTAGTAGTCGCCGCCCTGGCCGCCGTACTCCTCGGGCTTGTCGAGGCCGAGGAAGCCCAGTTCGCCCATCCGCTCGAACACCCAGTTCGGGAACGTCGTCTCCTCCCACTCCTCCGCGTGTGGCTGCAGCTCCTTGATCACGAAGCGGCGGATCGACTCGCGCAGCTGCTCGTGCTCGTCGGTGAAGATGAAGTGCTTGCGCTGGCTGGCGAAGTCTGGCTTGAGGACGTCGGCGGTGGCCATCGGCTGGTCTCCTCTCGGTGGTCGGCCCCCGGGACGCTATCGACGCCGCCCGCAAAAGTAAACAGTAGAGCTTCCTACTTTCCACGTCACCGGTGGCGGCCATCCTGCGTAGGCTTGCGCGCCATGGCCTACGAGAAGATCACCTACGAGATCGACGCCACCGGGGTGGCGACGATCGCCCTCAATGATCCCGCCACCCGCAACGCGCTCTCCGACGACCTGCTGGGGGAGCTGATCGAGGCCCTGCAGTCCGCCCGTGGCGACGCGGCCGTGCGCTGCCTGGTGCTCACCTCCACCCACGAGAAGGTCTTCTCCAGCGGCGGCAACTTGACAGGCTTCGCCGCCGAGATGGCGCTGGTGCACAAGCACTTCGCCACCGAGCGCTTTCCGCGGGCGTTCCGGCTGCTGGGGGAACTGGGCAAGCCGTCGATCTGCGCCGCCAACGGACACGTGCTCGCCGGCGCGCTCGGACTGGCCCTGGCCTGCGACCTGATCGTCGCCAAGGAGGGCGCGCGCTTCGGCACGCCGGAGATCAACGTCGGGCTGTTCCCGTTCATGATCATGGCGCTCATCTACCGCAACGTCGGGCGCAAGAAGACGGCCGAGCTGATGCTGCTGGGCGACCAGATCTCCGCCGCCGAGGCCGAGCGGATCGGGATCGTCAACCGGGTGGTCGCCCCCGACCGCTTCGAGGAGCAGGTGCAGGACTGGGCGGTCAAGCTGGCGCACAAGTCCCCGGCCCTGATGAAGCTCGGCAAGGACGCGATGTTCCGCCAGCAGGACATGGCCTACGCCGACGCGATCGACTTCCTGCGCTCGCAGCTCACGATCGCCTTCTCCACCGAGGACATCCAGGAGGGCGTGCGCGCGTTCTTCGAGAAGCGCGAGCCGGAGTGGAAGGGCCGTTGAGGACGGTGCGCCCAGGCGGTAATGTGTCCCTTCTGTAAGGAGAACGAAGAAACGGGGCGTTGGATGAATGGCGAGCCGGACCAGCCAGAGGAGACGGGGCAGCCGCCAGCGCGCCTGCCATACGTCCCGCCGACCGTTGAGGACATCGACACGACCTCCGGGCCGGCCGACACGTCGGCCGGGCTTCCCGTCATCCCTCCCAGCGGGTCGAGCTGACAACTACAAGCCGGACACCGGCCCCATCGTGCGGGTGACGATCAGCTGGCAGGAAAGATGCGCCGCGCGTGCTTCGAGAAGCGAGCTTGCGTGGAGGGCGCCCCGGCGGCGGTAAGCTGGGCCAGTGTTACGGAAAACCAGAAGGGGAGCGTCAGATGATTCAGGAGCCCGAACAGCCCGAGCGGACGGACTCGTCGCCGCCATCTGAGCGCGTGCCATACGTACCGCCGACCGTCGAGGACATCGACACGACCTCCGGGCCGGTCGACACGGCGGCCGGGACCGTCCCGATCAGCAACCTCTGACGACCGAGGCGGGGGGTCGGGGTCATCGTGCGGGCTGACGAAGTGTGGGCGGCGGGCGTCATCGCCCGGCTGTCGGGCCGGGTGGAGGAGAGCTACCGCATTGGCCGGCTCCGCCGACGGTTGGGCCGCGGGACCCCGCTCCGGCGAGCGCTGCCTCCACACCTACCCGTCGGGGTCAAGCTCGAACTGACGCACGCCTGCAACCTGCGCTGCGACTTCTGCTACACGGACTCACCGCGCCATACGCTGGCCCGCACCGCCGACCTCTCGGACGAGGCCTGGCGCCGGGTCGTCGAGCAGGCGCTCGAGCTCGGCGTCGTCGAGGCGGTCCTGACGGGGGGCGAGCCGTTGCTGCGCGCGCCCCTCATGCTCGAGCTGGCGACCCGGCTTGCCGGCGAGGGCGTGGGTGTGACGCTCAACACCAACGGATGGTTCATCGACGCGACGCTTGCCGACCGGCTGGCCGAGATCCCCGGTCTCAGCGTCAATGTCTCCCTGGACGGGGCCACGGGAGAACTGCACGACGCCGCTCGCGGCGTGCCCGGAAGCTGGCGCCGCGCGGTCGGTGCGCTCGCGCTGCTGGCCGAGCGCGACGTCGTGGTGAGGGCCGCTCACGTGGTCACGCCGCTCAACGCGCGCTGGGTCGAGATGCTGCTCGAGAATCTGTGGTTGCTGGGCGTGCGCGTCGTCCGCCTCACGCCGGTCGTGCCGATCGGCGCCGCCTCGCGCCGGCGGGGGTGGGGGGTGGACCGCAGTGCGCTCCGACGCGCCGTCGCCGACGCGCGGTCTCGCTTCGGCGAGGACTTCGTGGTCGCTGTCCAGTCGGGCGTGCCCTTGCTGCTGCCCAATGGGGACGCCGGAGCCCCGGCTTCGCTGCTCGTGCGCCCCAGCGGACGCGTCATCGTCGACGCCATCCATCCCTTCGCCTTCGGCCATGTCGATGACGGCTTGGCCGCCTGCTGGGAGCGTATCGTCGCCGGTTGGCGCGCCCCCGAGATCGAGGCATGGGCGCGAGGCATCTCGAGCGTCGGCGGCCTGGCGAACGCTTCCGTGGTCCCCTACGTCGAGCCCGAGCCGCTGCTCGGCTCCGCCGGCGGCGTCTGGGCGCGGGGGCTGCGCCGGGGTCGCGAGGCGCCGCCGCCGCCCCGCCTGCCGAGGCGTATGGCCGATTCGACGACTCCAGCGCCGGCGCCGGGCGATATCGACGCTGCCCGGAAACACGTGATGTCGCTCGGGCTGGCCCGTCGCTACCGCGCCGCTCCGATGCGCTGCAGTGGCTCGCCGGACGGAGAACGCGTAGTCCGGCTCACCGAGAGCGGTCGCATGTGCCGGCTCAACGCCGGCGCCTGGACTGTGCTCGAGATGCTCCAGTACCGCACCGTTGGCGACGCGGCGGCGGCGATCTCGGCCCGGCACCCCGACGCCGAGCGTGAGCACGTTCTCGTCGATACGCTGCGCACCGCTCGCTGGCTGGCGGCGCGAGGGGTGGTGCGCAGCGCCCCGCTGCCCGTCACGGCGTGACGGCAGACCGCGTGCCCCGCCCGACGGGCGTCTACGGCTATACGCTCGACGTCGAGCGTGACCTCACCCGGCTGCGGTCGGGCGCCGGCCCGCGCGGCGTCGCGCGCGTCCGCTTCACCGACGAAGATCTCCTCGAGCAACGGCAGGAAACGCTTCAGTTCACTCGCGATGAGACCGACGGCGAGCCGCTGCTGTCGCTCGCTCGTGCGCCGGGAGCCCTGCTGGTGTGGTGCCGGTCGGCCGGCAGCGCCCGGATCGAGGTCGCCACGGGGACCATCACGTGCCGCACCGAGGGGGATCTCGACAGTTGGGAGGATCGCCTGCTCAACCTGTTCGTCCCCGTGCTCCTCGCCGGCCGAGGGGAGTTGATCCTGCATGGAGCAGCCGTCCGCACGCCGGCCGGGGCGGTGGTCTTCTGTGGCCCGTCGGGTCGCGGCAAGTCGACTCTGACCGCGGCCCTCGGCACACTCGGCCTGCCGGTGCTCGCCGAGGACGCGGTCTCCCTCACCGCGGGCCCCGACGGCATCCTGGTCTGGCCGGGACCAACGGGGGTCCGTCTCGACGCCGCGACCGCTGGGCGGTTGCGGGTCCCGGTGCGGGCGCAGGCGCGCGGCAAGAAGCTCTACCTGCCGGCTCAGCCCGACGTGAACGCGCAGCCGGTGGCGCTGGCCACGATCGCTGTGATCGAGCCGCGGGGCGGCCGCGCCCCGCGCGTGCGCCCGCTTGGCGCGAGCGCCGCGGTCGCTGAACTGTTCTCCAACCTGTTTCGCCTGGAGCCCGCCGGCTGGCCGCGACTCCTCGGCGCCACGGCCCAGATCGTCGACACCGCGAACTGCTACCTCGTCCGCCTCCCCGACGACCTGGACGCCGTCTCCCGGTTCGCCTCCCCGCTGTTGGCCGAACTCACCCCGCGGCGGGCGCGCTCCGCGGCGTGAGCTTGATCAATCCACGGTCGGCCAGCGATTCGCAGAACGCCATCACGTCACTGTGCGCGCTCTCCTGAGCCAACTCCCACTCTCGGGACAGCAGGGCGGCAAGTGCCTCGGTACTCGACGGCGAGTCCAGCGACTCCCACAGCCGTGTGCCGGTGACGTTGAGGTTCGCGAAACGGTGAGTCTGGGTGTCGAGCAGGACGGTCTCGTCGCCGACGCGCCGCCAGATGACGCTCTCGCTGCGCCGGACCTCCATCGCCGCCTGGCTGCTAGTCCCCGCCGGCTCCGACGCCGGCACCGGCCAGCCTGCGGGAGAGGGCCGGTTCGCCTGCCTGGGCGAAGGTGATCAGGCGGCCCCCGTCCTCGTCCCACAGCTTCAGCCGGACCGCGCGCAGGCCATCCCACAGCGAGAGCACGGGTACGCCGTGGAACATGTCGTTCTCGTCGTGAGCTCGCTGCAGGTTGTAGTTGGGGATCTTGGCGTTCAGGTGGTGAACGTGGTGAAGGCCGATGTTGGCCGAGAAGAACTGCAGCACCCGGGGGAGCCGGAGGTAGGAGCTGCCCCGCAGCGCCGCATCGGCGTAGCTCCACTGCTCGGCGCTCTCCCAGTAGGCGTCCTCGAACTGATGCTGGACGTAGAACAGCCAGATGCCGGCCGAGCCGGCGAGCAGGGCGGCGGGCGCCCACACGATCAGGAAGTTGACCACGCCGAGCCACCAGCACAGCGGCCCCACGATCGCCAGCAGGGACGAGGTCGGTGAGCAGCACGCTGTGGCGCATGCGGGGCCGCTGCGCCCGGGTGGCGATCCTCGGACCGATGACCATCGCGATGATCGGGCCGATGCCGAACATGACGATCGGGTTGCGAAACGCCCGGTAGGCGAGCCGGCCGCGCCGCGAGCGGGCGCGGTACTCGGCGACCGTGAGCGTCGGCAGGTCACCGACGCCGCGTCGCTCGAGGTCTCCCGAGCTGGCGTGGTGCACGGCGTGGTCGTGGCGCCAGCGGTGAAACGGGGCCAGCACGAACAGGCCGAGCGCGGCCCCCACGTAGGCGTTGGCCCGCTTGGACGGCAGCAGGGAGCCGTGCGAGCAGTCGTGGAAGACCACGAACGTGCGCACGAGGAAGCCGGCGGTGGGGATGGAGAGCGCCAGGGCGATGAAGACCGACACCCCGATGAGGTTGTAGATCAGGACCGACAGGGCGAGGTAGGGCACCACCGAGGTGGCGATGTCGACAAGACTGCGCGCCAGCCGAGGGCGCGCGTACGGGGCTAGGGTTTCCGCCCAGAAGGGACGGCTCGACGTCTCCGACATGTGATCGTGCTCCAATTGCCTGTTTAGAGGTCCCCGGGCATCCCCGCCCCGTGGGGCTGGTTGGAGCACCGGATCGCGCGAAGCAAGTACGGCCCGTTTCGTCGCGAACCGCGGCGTACTCGCTGACGCAAGCCTACCCCGTTAACGGCGATTGCACTCAAATTGAGAGAAACCCTGGGTTGACGAGCGTTGGCTGCCCATGACAGAGTGAGAAGTAGCGCGTCTCACTTTCTGCACAACGCGATGACGACCGACTCTCCGCCCACCAGCCTGCTCCGCCCGCTCGCCGAGGATCTGCGGGCCCGCCGGCAGGCGCTGATGCTGGGCGGCGGGCAGGCGAAGATCGAGGCGCAGCACGCCGCCGACAAGCTCACCGCGCGCGAGCGCGTGACGCTGCTGATCGACGACGGGACGTTCGTCGAGCTGGGGATCCACGGCCGCCCGCACTTCTCGCAGCGCGCGATGGACGGCAGGGATGCTCCCGCCGACGGGGTGATCACCGGCTATGGGAAGGTCAACGGCCGCCTGACCGCGGTCGCCGCGTATGACTTCACCGTGATGGCGGGCTCGATGGGGATGACCGGCGAGCTGAAGGTGACCCGGCTGCGCGAGCTGGCGCTCTCCAAGCGGATTCCGCTGGTGTGGCTGTTGGACTCCGCCGGCGCGCGCATCCAGGAGGCGGTCGGCTCGCTGTTCGCCGGCAGCGGTCATCTGTTCCGCGAGGAGGTGATCAACTCGGGTGTGATCCCCCAGGTGGCGGCGCTGATGGGCCCGTGCGCGGCCGGGACCGCCTACATCCCGGGCCTGGCCGACTTCGTCCCGATGGTGCGCGGCCGGGGGTCGATGGCGCTCGCCGGTCCGCACCTGGTTCGCGCCGCCATCGGCGAGGACGTCACGCAGGAGGAGCTCGGGGGCTCGCGCGTGCACTGCCGCAAGTCCGGGGTGGGCGACCTGGAGGTGGCCGACGACCCCGAGTGCATCGAGGCGATCAAGCGCTACCTCAGCTTCTTCCCCCAGCACTGCGAGGAGGCGCCGCCCGTGGTGGAGTGCGCCGATCCGCCGCAGCGCGCCGACGAGGAGCTGCTCGACGTGCTGCCGGAATCCAACCGCAAGCCCTACGACATGTACGAGGTGATCGGGCGGATCGTCGACGACGGGGAGTGGTTCGACCTCAAGCCCCAGTTCGCCAAGACGATCATCACCTGCCTGGCGCGCTTCGGGGGCCGGCCCGCCGGCATCGTCGCCAATCAGCCCAAGCAGCTGGGCGGGATCCTCGACAACGACTCCGCCGACAAGGCGGCGCGCTTCATCAACCTGTGCAACGCCTTCGGCATCCCGCTGGTGTACCTGATGGACGTGCCCGGCTTCATGGTCGGCACCAAGGTCGAGCAGGCGGGCATCATCCGCCACGGGGCCAAGATGCTCTATGCGACCGCGAACGCGACCGTCCCCAAGATCACCGTCGTGCTGCGCAAGGCCTATGGCGCCGGCTACTACGTCATGTGCGGGCGGGCGTACGAGCCCGATCTGATCGTCGCCTGGCCGTCGGCCGAGATCAGCGTGATGGGCGCCGAGGGCGCGGTGGAGATCATCTTCCGCCGGCAGGTCGAATCGGCGGAGGACCCGGCGGCCAAGAAGCAGGAGCTGATCGACGAGTTCCGCAAGATCATCGACGTCTACGTGGCCGCCGGCAACGACATGATCGACGACGTGATCGACCCTCGGGAGACCCGGGCCACGATCTGCCGCGGGCTGGAGATGGCGGCCGGCAAGCGCGTCGAGCGGCCGTGGAAGCGGTCGGGCGTGGTGCCCGTATGACCGGGCGCTCAGCCGTTGGGAATCTCGTAGGCGAACGCGATCCGGCCGCTCGCCTTGATGCAGGTCACCGAGACCCGCTGCGCGACATGTTGGTTGGGCTTCCAGGTGCACGTCCAGCCCTTGACCCGCTTGGTCGGGCGCTTGGGGTAGGCGGCCGAGTACGGGTTCTCGGTGTAGCGGCGGGCGATGTCGCGGGCCGTCGAGCACGTCGTGGCCTGCGCCGTGAGGTTGAAGGCGCCGAACAGACCGTGCGGGTCGGGCTTCAGAACCTGGTTGAGGCGCACACTGCGGCAATGGATGATCGCCGGCGCCCGGCCGGCGGCGGACGCCGTGGCGGCGCCCCCCAAGCTGAGCGCGAGCGTCAGCGCGATGGCTCCCCGAATCCTCACGGCCGCCATCCTATGCCCGCGGGGCGGCGAATTCCATGAGCGTCGACGATCCCGCGATCATCACCTGCTCGATCTCCGGCGCGATCGCCAACCGTGACCAGTGCCCGGCGATCCCCTACACGCCGCAGGAGTACGCGGCCGAGGCGCGGCGGATCGTCGACGAGGGGGGCGTCCACATCCACATCCACGCGCGGGCGCCCGACGGCACGCCCAGCTACGAGGTGGAGGACTTCGCCGCCATCCGCGACGCGATCGTCGGCGAGGTCGGCGACGCTGCGATCATCAACTTCTCCACCGGCACGGTCGGCGTGCCGGTGGCCAAGCGGATCGCCTATCTGGAGGCCTGCCGGCCGGCGGTGGCGGCGCTCAACATGGGCTCGCTCAACTACGCCAAGTACTCGCGCTCGCGCAGGGACTTCGTGTTCAAGTTCGTGTTCACCAACCCGTTCGAGGAGATCATCGAGCTGCTGGAGGCGATGCGGCGGCTGGGCATCAAGCCCGAGCACGAGTGCTTCGACGTCGGCCATGTGGGGTCGCTGGCGCCGCTGGTCGACATGGGCCTGCTGGAGGCGCCGCTGCATGCCGACTTCGTGATGGGGGTGGTCGGCGGCGTGCCGGCGACCGCGCGCAACCTGGCGGTGATGGCGGACAACCTGGCCGGGCCTGGCCGGGCACACACCACTGGGGGGTGATCGGGATCGGGCGCGGCCAGTGGACGATGGTCGCGGCGGCGCTCACCCTCGGCGGCTCGGTCCGCGTCGGACTGGAGGACAACTTCTATCTGCCCGACGGCGCGATGGCCCGCTCCAACGGCGATCTCATCGCTCGCGCGCGCCGGCTCACCGAGGACTGCGGCCGGCGGCCGGCGACCGTCGAGGAGGCCCGAGCGCTGCTGGGGATCTCGTGGAGCGCGCGGCTTCCGGATGAGCGACGCCGGATGACGCGACATCTAATGCTGAAGATGTCCGAGCTGGCGCAGCGCTCGGGCGTGAGCGCCGGCACGATCAAGCACTACCTGCGCGAGGGTCTGCTGGGCTCCGACGACGACGTGGTGCGCACCAGCCGCAACATGGCCTACTACCCGGAGCAGTTCGTGGATCGGGTGCGGCTGATCAAGCGCCTGCAGGAGGAGCGCTTCATGCCGCTGCGGGTGATCCGCGACGTGATGGGCTCAGACCCGGAGCGGGCGGCCCGGGTGATCGAGCTCGAGGACCGCATCCTCGAGCTGGCCGCCGAGCTGGAAAAGGACCCCAGCGCCCACGCGTCTCGCGCAGCGCGGCGCGCGCCACCTACGACATGCCGCGCAACGTGCTCGAGCGCCTGGAGCAGCTGGAGGTGCTGACGCCCAACGCCCGTGGCTATGACCGCGACGACGTGGCCATCATCGAGGCGATCTCGCGGTTTCGCGCCGGCGGCTACGAGGAGGCGATCGGCTTCACCGTCTACGACACGCTGCGCTATCGCGAAGGCGTTGGCGCCGCTGGTCGCCGAGGAGGTCAGCGTGCTCCTGGCGCGGCTGGCCGGCGAGGTCGACGTCGAACGGGCGGTCGAGATCATCTCCAGCGGCGTGGAGCCGCTGCGCAATCTGATCGGGGCGATGCACTCCAAGCTGCTGCTGGCCGAGCTGCGCCGTCAGCGGGCGGGCGCGGGCTGACGCTGGGAGCTTTTGGCACCGTGACGGTGCAAAACCCTCCCAGGCGTCACCACCAGACGTCGTGGTCCTCCATCACGCCCCAGCCCTCGGCCAGCGCGACGCCGCCGGGCAGCGAGCCGGAGAACGTGCCGAACGGCTGGCGGTAGCGGCTGCGGATCGAGCAGACGGTTCTCGCTGTGCTGCGCGGACGGCCTCCTCGGTGAAGCGCAGATCGCCGACCGCTGACAGGTCGTCGGCGAACCGCACCGGCCCCACCTCGTCGGGCACGCCGTCGATCCATACCGTGCGCTCGCTGTTGTGAGGCGGGTCGTTGACCCCGTCGACGAGGTTCCAGGCCACCGGGCGTCCGTCGTCGGCGGTGCCCACCCCGGCGCTCCAGCGCCAGCGGGTGTGGCGTTCGTAGTAGGCGGCCGTGTCGTCGATCACCGCGCGTCCGGCGAAGGTCCGTCGTGGCTCACCTGCGAGCGCGATCGTGCCGCCGGCGATCACGCCGCCCTGCTTGCGCGTCCAGGCGTATCCGTCGCCGCTGGCGCAGACCGCCTCCACGCCGGCGCCTTCGGTGAACGCGAGGTCGAGCCCCAGCCCACGGTCGTCGACCGCCGCGGTGCCGTAGCCGAGGCGCACGGCGCCCGCGCCCATCGCCGTGCGCTCGTACAGCCGGCCGGCGCTGCGATCCCATACCGCCCAGAACGATTGGCGGAAGGGCCCGACGCGGATGGAGGCCACGCACAGCATCACCTCCGGACCGAACACCCCGACGTAGCGCCAGGCCTTGAGCGGTCGCGTCCCGAGGCCCGACGGCATCGGGTCCGGGGGCAGCGCCAGGGCCGCCAGTTCGGACGGTCGGGGATCGCCGAACGTCCCGCGGTATGGAAGGGGTGTCATCCGCGTCCGGCAACGCTATCGTTGCAACACTGACTGACCAGTCAATCGATCCCCTCCCCCCAGAGATTCTCCGGGTGCGCGCCGGCGCCATCCAACTCAACGCCACCGACGACACCGATCGTAACCTCCAGACCGCCGACCGGCTGGTGCGTCAGGCCGCGGCGCTGGGCGCCGAGCTGATCGCGCTGCCGGAGACCTGGACCGTGCTGGGTGGACGCGACGTGATCCGGGCGGGCGCGCAGGACCTGGATGGCGAGGCGATCACCTGGGCGCGCTCGATCGCCGCCGAGCTGGGCGTGGACCTGCTCGCCGGATCGCTGTTCGAACGCGCGCCGGGGTCGGAGAAGGGGTTCAACACCAGCGTCCACGTGGGTCCCGACGGCGAACTGCGCGCCGTCTACCGCAAGATCCACCTGTTCGACGTCACCGTCGACGGCGCCAACTACGGCGAGGCCTCCACCCAGCAGGCCGGGGAGGAGATCGTCGTCTCGCGGCTGGCCTCGGGGCTCACCTTGGGGATGACCATCTGCTACGACCTGCGGTTCCCCGAGCTGTACCGGATCCTCACGCTGCGCGGCGCCGAGGTGATCGCGGTGCCGGCGGCGTTCACGCTGAAGACGACTCGCGACCACTGGGAGGTGCTGGTGCGGGCGCGGGCGATCGAGAACCAGGTGTTCATGGTCGCGCCCAACCAGATCGGCAGCCATCCCGGCGGGCTGCGCTCGGGCGGGCGCTCGCTGATCGTCGACCCGTGGGGCGTGGTCCTGGCCGGCGCGCCGGACGTGGAGACGGCGATCGTCGCCGACCTCGATCCCGAGGGGCTGCGAGAGGTGCGCCGCACCCTGCCGGCGCTGACGCATCGCCGGCCCGCGGCCTATTCGTGGGATGCGAAGTGAGCGCCGCCGCCATGGAGAAGCGGCGGGTGATCCTCGACGCCGCCGTGCGGGTGTTCGCGCGCCAGGGCTTTCACACCTGCCGGGTGTCGGACATCGCCGATGAGGCGGGTGTCGCCTACGGCCTCGTGTACCACTACTTCTCGTCCAAGGAGCAGATCCTCGACACCCTGTTCCTCGAGCGCTGGGACGTGATGCTCCAGGCGATCGCCGAGGCCGACGCCTCCGGACGCCCGCCGCGCGACAAGCTCTACGCGATCGCCTCCTTCATCATCGACTCCTATCGCCACGACCCGGAGCTGATGAAGGTGATCATCGTCGAGGTGACACGCGCGGCCAACACGTTCGGGCTCACGCACCTGGAGACGATCCGCGATGCGTACGCGGGGATCGCGGCGATCGTCGCCGGCGCGCAGGCCGACGGGGAGTTCCGCTCGGAGATCACGCCGGAGTTCGCCGCTCAGGCGTTCTACGGCTCGGTCGAGCAGGTGCTGACCGGCTGGATCTTCGATTCGACGGACGTGCGCCAACCGGAGCTGGACCGCGCCAAGTCGATGATCGTGGAGACGATCTGCTCCGGCCTGGAACGCCACGCGGGTCGTGCGGCGGGCGAGTCTGCTTGAATCCGCACCATGACAGAGAGTCCTCTGGTCAAGCGCCTGCTGTGGTCGGGAATGATCGCGGGCATCGGCGCGCTCGCGAGTCTCGTGTCGACACGGGTGGCCGCGCTGATCTGGATGCGCGTGTTCGGCGAAGAGCCCCCTGAGTGACCAACCAGCCACAGAACGGACCGACGGAGCGGACGGGAGCCGGGTCCGAGCCGACCGGGGACATGCCCGCCGCTCTCGGGCCCGACTCGCCCACCGAGGTTCGGCCCGTCGAGGAGACTGCGCCGCCGGCCGTTCCGGTGGCTGCTGAGGCCTCCGACGCGCCCGCAGTTCCGGAGGCTCCCGAGCCCCCGCGGCTCCCGCGGTCCCGCCGCCTCCGCCTCCGCCTCCGGCGATCGCCACGGCGATGGACAGCCAGGCGGTCACGGTGACGCCACCGGAGCGTGGCGATTCAGCCTCACCGCTTCCGCCGCCGCGGCCGGTGACGCCCGATTCCCCGGACTGGCGTCCCGAGGATGAGCCATCCGGACCGGCGGCCATGGCCGCCGATCGGCCGGAGGTGGCTGTCGGCGCCGCATTCGCCGGCGGCCTCGTCCTCGCCCTGATCCTCAAGCGCCTTGCCCGCTGAGTCCCCCAAACAGAACGAGAGCCTGGCCGCGGCCGTCACCGAGGTCTCGGAGAAGATGACGGTGCTCGTCCGCGAGGAGATCGAGCTCGCCAAGGCCGAGGTCGTCACCAAGGTCTCGGGCCTCGCCCGAGGGGCCGCGGCGGTTGCCGTCGGCGCGGTGTTCGGCGTGTTCGCGCTGGTGTTCGTGCTGCTGTCCATCGCCTGGGGGATCAACAGCGCCGCGGGCAGTCTGTGGTTGGGCTTCGTGATCGTGATGGTGCTGCTGCTGGCGCTCACCGCCGGCGCGTTCCTGTTCGCCTGGCGCAAGCTCAAGGTCGGGCCGCCCACTCCGAAGATGGCGATCGACGAGGCCAAGAAGATCCGCGCGACCGTCCAGTCGGGATCCGATCGCTGATGGCCACGCGCAGCCCCGAGGAGATCCGCGCCTCGATCGAGCGCAACCGCGGGGAGCTCGGAACGGCCGTCGAGCACCTGCGCGGCGAGGTGGTCAAGCTCACCGACTGGCGTGCTCAGCTGCGCAGGGCCGAGCCGCAGGTGCTGATCGGCGCGGGGGTCGCGGGGTTCGTGATCGGCGGCGGCATCGCCGCGCTGGGCGCGCTGACCTTCGGGCGCAGGAAACGCAAGCAGCAGCGGCTGCTGGGCGCCGGCACCTAGCTCAGGTAGGAGCTCGGGAGCCCACCGGCTCCCAACAGCCCGGGGCCGACGTGGGTGCCGATCACCGGTCCGATCTCGGAGATCACGCGCGGCCCGACGCCGAAGATCTCGGTGGCGCGGGCGGCCAGCTCCTGCGCCTGCTCGGGCGCCTGGATGTGCTGCACCATGTAGGCATCGGCGCCGTCCTCGGCGCGGCTGCGCAGCAGATCGACCATCCGCTCGAACGCTCGCCTGGAGGTGCGCACCCGCTCGACCGGCGTGATCTCGGACTCGACCGTGAGAATCGGCTTGATGCGCAGGGCCGAGCCCAGCCATGCCTGGGCGCCGGCGATCCGGCCACCTTTGCGCAGGTACTCCAGGGTGTCGATCGCAAACCACATCTTCAGCGCCGAGCGGGCCTCGCGGGCCCGCTCGGCCACGGCTGCGCCGTCGGCACCGCTGCGCGCGGCCGCGGCCGCGGCCATCGCCACCAGGCCCTCCCCGCCGCAGGCCGAGGCGGAGTCGACGACGTGGACGCGTCCGGCCCGCTCGCCCAGTTGCTCGCGCGCCTGCTCGGCCGCGCGCACCGTCCCCGACATCCCCCCGGCGAGATGGACGGAGACGATCTCCTGTCCGGCATCCAGCAGCGGCTCATAGACCGCCAGGAAGTCGCCGATCGAGGGCTGCGAGGTGGTCGGAAGCTCGGCCGCGCCGCTCAGGCGCCCGTAATAGGCGTCGTAATCGGAGATCTCAGACTCGCGCTGGTCGCCCTCGGGCCACCGCACGTAAAGGCTGACCTGGTGGATCCCCTCGGCGGCGGCCAGCTCGGCGGGCAGGTAGTGGCAGCTGTCAGAGACGATCGCGACGCTCATGAGCGCGGCACCCTACCAGCGGCCACCGTCGCCCCGGCGACCGCCGCGGCCCGATGGCCACAGCCGCATTTCAGGCCCGTCTCATCTGCACCCTCTAGAACGGCTGGCGGTGGCTGGCCATCACTCCCAGCGCTTCTTGCGGCTGATCGCGGTGTCCTCCCTGATTGCCGTGATCCTGGCAGTCATCGCCCTGATTGACGCCGCCGGATCGCCGGCCCCGCGCCACCACAGCGCCGGCCGGCGCCCGGCCCCGCACGCCGGCGCCGCGCTCCTGCGTGGAGGGTTGCTCACGCCGCAGTAGGTTCGTTGAAGTCGCCGAGTGCCCGTCCGGCGTGGCGAGCGCCGGCCACGCCCAGGGCCGTGGCCACCACCATCATCGCCATCGCCACGACGAGCTGGGGGACGAACGCGGACGCGTGGCCGGCCGACGAGCCCGTGAGGGCCGCGGGGGCGCGGTTGGCGACCGCGATCCACCAGACCGCGGTTGCCGCCGCCATCACCGCCATCGCCACCGAGACGGTCACCGCCAGCCAGGTCTGAACGCGCAGCGTGACCTCGCGCAGCGGCAGGCAGGTGGCGGTGCGGGTGGCCGCGGCCGTCCAGGCGGCGAGCGTGCCCGCGCACAGCGCAGCCCATGCCAGGAAGCGCGACCGCGTACCCGGTGTCGTGGCCCTGGCGGTCACGCGGGGCCAGTCCATGGGCCCAGATGACCAGAACGGCCGTGGCCGCGACGAGCAGGGCCGTCATCATCGCGGCGATGACAACGCCGCGGCGGATCCGTGGCCATCCACCCTCGCGCAGGAAGCGCCGCAGGACTCCGAGCGTCAGGCCGATGCCGGCGAGCACGAGCACGGACGCCACCACGGCGACGCCGAGCAACCCGTCGAAGGCTCCGCTTGCGAGCGCGTGCGACCCCGGCAGCGCCGCGTCCCAGTGCTCGGAGGTCTTGCCGACGATCGCTCCGGCGAGCACGAACAGGGCCCACGCCCACATGACCAGCACGGCCCCTCCGCGGGCTCGGGCCTGTGGAGAGCCGTCGCCGCCGAGCCCCAGCGTGCGCAGGCGCTCCCGGCCGCCCGCGCCGGCGACATCGGCACGCACGCGCCACGGAACTCGCCGTCCGGCGCTCATCTCGAGGATCAGGGCCTCCAGCTCCTCGCCGTAGCGGGCCCGCCAGCTCGGGGGGTAGAGGCGCGTGAGGCGTCCGGCTGTCCGCGCGGCGCTCATGCCCGCCCCTCGCTGATGAGGGTCCCGGGGACCGGGCGCGCGGCCAGCCGCGCCGATCCCTCCTCCACGATCGTCCGCAGCCCATCGAGCGCGGCGCGCAGCGCCTGTGCGCCGGCGGCGCTGAGGCGGTAGGGCCGGCGCCGGCCGGACCTTCCCACCGCCTCGATCAGCCCCCGGTCCTCGAGCCGGCTGATCGCCCCGTAGAGCGTGCCCGGCCCGAGGCGGACACCGGCGAACTCCTCGATGTCCTGCAGCAGCGCGTAGCCGTGCTTCTCGCCGGCGGCGAGACTGGTGAGGATCAGGATCGGCGGGTCGTTGGACCGGCCCGCGATCGTCTCGTCACTACGTGTGCGATTGTTCATACGTCGAGCGTACTACGCGGGACGTAGTAATGCAAACGCGTCATCACGGGGTGGGGGTGACGAGACCCGTCTCGTAGGCGAAGACGACGATCTGCACGCGATCGCGCAGCTCGAGCTTTGCCAGGATGCGCCCGACGTGGCTCTTGACGGTTGCCTCGGAGAGCACCAGTCGCTCGGCGATCTCGAGGTTGGAGAGGCCCGTGGCCACCAGCTGGAGCACCTCTCGCTCCCGGGAGGTCAGCAGCTCCATCCGGGCTCGTTCCTGCGGCCGGGCCTCCCCGGCGACGGGCAGCCGCTGGGAGAAGGCCGAGAGCAGTCGTCGCGTCACCCGCGGCGCCACGACCGCGTCCCCGTCGGCAACCGCGCGAATCGCCGAGAGCAGCTCGGCCGGCGGGCTGTCCTTGAGCAGGAACCCGCTGGCGCCGGCCCGCAGGGCCGCGTAGACGTACTCGTCGAGATCAAAGGTGGTGAGGATGATCACGCGGGTGTCGCTCGCCGCCTCGATCGCGAGCCTCGTCGCCTCGACACCATCCATCTCGGGCATCCGCACGTCCATCAGCACGACGTCCGGCTGCGCGCGTGCGACCGCCGCCACCGCCTCCCGGCCGTTGGCCGCCTCGGCGACCACCGCCATGTCGGGCTGGCTCTCGATCACCATGCGAAAGCCCATGCGCATCAGCTCCTGATCGTCGGCCACGAGCACGCCGATCGTCATCGGGCCTCTGCGCCGTCGTCGGCCTGCATGCTCAGGTGCACCCGCCAGCCCCCGTGCGAGAGCGGTCCCGCCTCCAGCTCACCGCCGTAGGCGGCCGCTCGCTCGCGCATGCCCCGCAAGCCGCGCCCGGGGGGACCGGTGGCGCCGACCACGACGTCCCGGGAGCCGGTGTCGATTACCTCCAGGTCGATCTGGTCGGGGTCGCAGCGCAGGGCGACGTGAGCGCTGGCCGGTCGTCCGGCATGCTTCAGCGTGTTGGTGAGCGCCTCCTGCGCGACCCGGAAGACGGTCAGCTGAACGCCGGCGGTCAGGGCACGGGGTTCGCCGGCGATCTCGATCGAGACCGGGATCCCGGCCGCGTTCACTCGGGCGATCAGATCGTCGAGGCGCTCCAGGCTCGGCTGAGGCTCGAGCGGGCGGTGGTCGGGCTCGTCCTGCAGCACCCCGAGCAGCCGGCGCATCTCCAGCAGGGCCTGGCGCCCGGTGGCCGACAGGCGCTCGATCGCCGCCCGCGCGCTCTGGGGGGCGGTGTCCATGGCGTAGCCGGCGCCGTCGGCGAGCGAGATCATCACGGTCAGGTTGTGCGACACGATGTCGTGCATCTCGCGGGCGATCCGGGCCCGCTCGGCGGCGGCCCCGAGCCTGCCCTCCTGATCGCGCTCGAACTCCAGCCTGGCGGCCCGCTCGTGCAGCGACGCGATCAGGTCCCGGCGCTGGCGGACGGTGACGCCCAGGAACGCGGCGGCCACGGTCAGGCCGCTCAGGCCGACCCAGACACGCAGCGGGTCGGCCGGCGACCACTTGACGGCTGCCATGATCGCCCCGGCCTCGGTCACGGCGGCGGCGATCGCGACCTGCACCAGCTCACCGTCGCGCGCGACCCAGTAGAGGCCGACGAGCACGGCCGCGCCCGCCAGCTGCGGCTGTGAGAACAGCCATACGAGCAGGCACACGAGCGCCACCCCCGCGAACGCCAGCGACGGGCTTCGCCGCCGCAGCGTGAGCGGTGCGCACAGGGCTGTGCACCACACGATCAGCGCGGCGTCACCGAGCCGGTCCTGTGCTGCCAAGCCGACGATGCTGAGCGCAGCGACGGCGAGCGCGATGCCGAGATCCAGCGCGCGGCGGTGTCGTTCGCCGGTGCGCTGTCCCCATTGCCACAGACCGTGCAGCAAATGCTCGGCGCGCTCGCTCATCCGCGTATATTGGCGGCTGACCGCCGCCCCGGCAGGCCTACTCGGCTTCGGCGACGAGAATTGGAGCAGGGTGGCGGGGATGCTGGACGCGCCGGGAGGGCTGGACGTCTCGCTTGGTGATCGTCACGTATGCCACGAGGACGACGAACACGATCAGGGCGACGGCACTGACGGCGCCGTCCCCGACGCTCAGTCCGCCGTTGGTGGGCTTGCTGAACCAGTCGGCGAACGAGGCGCCGACCGGCCGGGTGACGATGTAGGCGAACCAGAACGCGAGGATCGGGTTCATCCGGAAGCGCCACCAGCCAACCGCAGGGATCGCGATGATCGCCGCGAACACCCAGATCGAGGCGAAGAAGCCGAGCTTGAAGGCGATCGCGGTCAGGTCGCCGGCCGCCGTGCCGAGCGCGAACGTCGACAGCACCGCCGCCCAGTAGAAGAGCTCTCGCCGCCGGTTGGTGATGCTGTGAATCGACAGCGTGCCCTCGCTGCGGTACCAGAGGTAAAAGATCGCAGCGGTGATCAGGGCGAACAACGGCGTCGTCACCGTATAGGTGATGCCGGCCCCGTCGCGGATGCCGTCGGCGGCCATCGTCCCGAAGATGGCGACCATCATCACCGCGAACCAGTAGTACGGGGCGCGATATTCGGTCTGGCGCAGCTGGAGCCGGAGCGCCAGCCCGAGCCCGACGATCCCGATCAGGCCGGCGATGGGAACGCTCTTCTGACCGAGGAAGTCCGACATGGCCTCGCCCATGCCGGTGGTCAGGAGCTTGAGCACCCAGAAGATGGCGGTGATCTCCGGGACCTTGGTCAGGGCATGCGCGATGGGCGGACGCGAACGGCTGCCGGTGGCATGGCGATCTGGTGTTGGTGGCGTCATAGGTGGCTGAGGGGTCGCAGGGGCAGGGGTGTCGAGGCCCTCCTCCTGCGTCAGCCAATTGCCCCGAGTGGGTCAGGCGGGTGGGTCCCGTTGCGGCATGCGCGACCTCGGCACCCCTGAAGTTACGCGGAGCGCCGCTGGGCCACAACGAACCACAGGCCGATCTTCGCCCTCGGACGACTCCGTCTCAGGTCGCATGGGACCGCGACCTGAGGATGGTCTACGCCCGGAGCGCGCGGGACGACGAGGAGGACCGATGCCGGCTGACGGGAAGCGAGAGCCAGACGTCGGCGCCCCCGCTCGACAGGTTGCGCGCCCCCGCCTGCCCTCCGTGGGCCTGGGCGATCATCTGGACCACCGCGAGGCCGAGGCCGACACCGCCGCGCTGGCGAGCCGGGTCGGCTCGGCTGAAGCGGTCAAACGCGCGCGGCAGCAGCCAATCGCTGAACCCGGCGCCCTCGTCGGCGACGTGGATCTCGACGCGGTCGCCGGCGGCGCGGGCGCTCAGGGTGATCGTGCCGGCTCCGTAGCGCAGGGTGTTGTCGATCAGGTTGGCGACGGCCTGCTGGACGCGGCTGGGATCGGCGCGGACGCTGCCGGGGATGGAGCTTGCCCCGGCAGCGATCGTCAGCGAGCGCCCGGCGTCGGCAACGATCGGGGAGAAGCGCTCGCCGAGGTCGGCCAGCAGTTCCTCCACGGGCAGCTCGGCGGCCTCGATCGGCAGGCTCCCGCCCTCGGCGCGGGCCAGCAGCAGCAGGTCCTCGGCGAGCTTGACGATGCGGTCGGTCTCCTCGATCGCGGAGTGCATCGCGGTCCGCAGCTGGGCCTCACCGCCGCGCTCGCGCAGCGACACCTCCAGCTCGGCCTTGAGCACGGCCAGCGGCATACGCAGTTCGTGGCTGGCGTTGGCGATGAACAGCCGCTCGTGGTTGAGGCCCTCCTCGAGGCGGTCCAGCATCTCGTTGAGGGTGATCCCGAGTCGCCTGATCTCGTCCTGACTGTCGGGCAGCGGCAGCCGGGTACTGATCTCGTCGGCGGAGATCGTGGCCGCACGCCCGCGCATGCGCTCCACCGGGCGCAACGCCGCCGAGGCCAGGACGTACGCGGCCAGCGTGGCCAGCAGCAGCGCGGGGGGGACCCCGATCGCCAGGTTCTGGTCCAATTGGTCCAGAGCGGCGTCGCGTTCGGCCAGCGAGACGCCCGCGACGACGACCTTCCCCGCGTGCGGGAGCGGCAGCGCGTAGAGGCGCAGCGTCTCCGCGCGTTGGAACAGGCGCGCCGAGCGCGCCGCCAGGCGCAGCTCGGAGGGTCTCAGCAGCGCCGGTTGCGAGAGGCCGGCGCTGGCCCCCAGCAGCCGGCCGTCGGGGGCCAGGACCTGGACGAAGTTGTCGGCGCTGGCGGGCAGACGTCGCAGCGCACCACGGGTGTCGGCGTTGTCCTCCTGACGCAGCAGCCCGGCGATGTCCTGGGCACGGGCCCGCAGCGACTGGTTGATGTTGTAGTCCAGGTCCGAGCGGAAGTGCAGATACAGGAAGGCGATCAGTGCGGCCAACAGCACCGCCATCACACCGCCGAACATCAACGTCAGCCGCCACCGGATCGGCAGTCGTCGCAGCCAGCGCTGGAGGTCGGTGAGCCCGTAGTCCGGGACTATGCCTCGTTGCATAGGCGGTAACCGACGCCTCGGATCGTCTGCAGCGTGTTGCGACCGAATGGCCGGTCGATCTTCTGGCGCAGGTAGCGGACGTAGACCTCGACGACGTTGGAGCGGTTCTCGTAGTCATAGCCCCATACCTGCTCGAGCAGATCGAAGCGCGAAAGCACGTTGCCGGGATTCTGCATCAGCGCCTCCAGCACCGCGTACTCCTTCCGGGACAGATCAATCGGCGTATCGGCCCGCCACACCTGATGGCGGGCGGCATCGAGGCGCAGGTCGCCGATCTCCAGCACCACCGAACGTTGGACCGGTCCGCGGCGGCTCATCGCGCGCACCCGGGCCAGCAGCTCGTTGAACGAGAACGGCTTGATCAGGTAGTCGTCGGCGCCACAGTTGAGCCCGTGGACCCGATCCTCCACGTCGTCGCGGGCGGTCAGCATCAGCACGGGCGCGTCGACTCCGTCGTCCCGCATCGCCCGGCAGACCTCGAAGCCGTCGATGTCGGGCAGCATCACGTCGAGCACGATCACCGCGTACTCGGTGGCGCCGGCCCGCACCATCCCCCCCTGGCCGGTGGTTACCAGGTCGGCCGCGATCGCATCGGTGGCAAAGCCACGGACGAGGACCGGCCCCAGCTTCTGGTCGTCCTCGATGATCAGGATCCGCACGTGCCAAGGGTGCTGGACGAAGATGAGGCTCATATGAAGCGCCCCGCCGAAGCCCTGCAAAAAAGACGATTCTCATCGAGGGGTTAGCGCTCAGTGAGCAGTGACCTGAAGACTCGGTCGCCATGGAGAAGGACCTCGACAGGCTCCTCGCCCTCGAGCCCGCGACACGGCATGGGGTGGCGAGCCGGTCACGGGACTGGCTGGCCGGCGGCACCGATGGCAACGAGCGCCTGACGACGCTCACCGGGCTCCTGCTGATCGGGCTGCTGGCGATTCTGGGGGTGACCATCATCCGCATTGGCCAGCTGCTGTGGCTGCACCTGTTCCTCGGCCTCGTGCTGCTCGGGCCGGTTGCGCTCAAGCTGGCGAGCACCGGGTACCGGTTCGCGCGCTACTACACCTCCGACGAGGGCTACCGTCGCAAGGGGCCGCCCGCGCCGGCGCTCCGTGCCCTGGCTCCGCTGGTCGTGCTGCTGACGCTGGCGGTGTTCGGGACCGGGGTCGCGCTCCTGCTGCTGGGGCGCGGCTCACGCGATCCTCTGGTGCTGATCCACAAGGTCAGCTTCTTCGCCTGGCTCGCGCTGACGTCGCTGCACGTGCTCGGCCACCTGCCCGAGATCCTTCGGCTGGGCGCGGCCAGGAAGTCGCGACGCGAGATCATCGCGCTGGGCTCGGTGCGCATGATCAGCTCCGTCCCCGGCGTCGGCGACCAGTCGCCGGCGCCTCGGGCGGGGCCGTTTGCCGGGAGGCGAGGCCGCGCGGGCGCGCTGGGCGCGTCGGTCCTGGCCGGCCTCGTCGTTGCCGTGGCGCTGCTGGGCCAGTTCTCGGCGTGGACTCACTGAGCGCGTTGTCGCACTCACCGCGCCCGGTCAGGGGCCGCCCGGGCGCCGGCCATGAGCCGCAACGCCAGCGTCGGGCAGGCGCTCACGGCGCGCCGCCCGAGTCCCTCCAGCGAGAGCGGCAGCTCTCCGTCGGCGATCATCGGGTAGCCCCACTCGTCGAGCTCGATGACCTCGGGCAGCAGCTCGGCGCACAGGCCGTGGGCCTCGCAGGCGATCGGATCGACCAGCAGGCGCATCCGATCAGGCGGCCGCGCTGAGGCGGCCGGGGACGGTCAGCACTGCAGGCTGGTCGCAGGCGTCGCACGGACCGTGGCGCAGGTGGTCTAGGAACTCGGCGTTGAATATCCGCAGGGCGCTGCTGACGAAGGCGACCGCGCCGTCGGGGTGCGCGCACGCCCCTCGTCCGCTCACCCGTCCGCCCCAGCGCTGCAGCTTCACCAGCGCGTCGGTGCCGGCCGATCCCGCGCATACGTCGGCCAGCTCGTCGGCGATCGCCGCCAGGCCGTTGACGCATGGGCCGCATTGGCCCGCGCTCTGCTCGGCCAGCCAGTCCGCGACGCGGGTGGTCTCGGCCACCGGGCAGGCGGACTGCGGTAGGGCAATCACGATTCCGGCCCCCAGGCGGCCTCCCAGCTCGCCGAGCTCCCGCCGCGCCAACCGCACCCGGGACACATCGGCGGCGTCGATCCAGGCGCCGGCGTAGCCGCCCACCAGGAACGCGCGGGCGGCCTCGGGCCCGTCCCCGGCCGAGGCCAGGAGCGATCCGAGGCTCGAGCCGAGCGCGATCTCGTAGACCCCCGGCCGGCGGACGGCGCCGGTCAGCGTGATCAGCGCGCTGCCCGGGTCCTCGGCGGTCCCCAGCCGGCGAAACCAGTCTCCGCCGTGGCGGGCGATCAGCGCCACGTGGGCGAGCGTCTCGACGTTGGCCACCAGGGTCGGCCGGCCGGCGATCCCGCGCTCGGTCACCCGCGGCGGCACCGCGGTGGGCTTGGCGACGCCCTCGTTGCACCAGCGCACGAGCGCGCTCTCCTGGCCGCTGACGTACCCGCTGGGTGCCCAGACAACCTCCGGAAGCGCATGCGCTCGCCGGAGCTCCGGCCGCTGGGTCAGCGCCCATTGGACGGTCTCGCCGGCGCGGACATGGAGCTCGTCGACGGCGAACAACAGCTCGTCGGCGCCGATCGCCCGTGCCACCGCGAGCGCGCCGTCGATGACCAGATGCGGCAGGCAGTTCAGCAGCAGGCGATCCTTCGCGCTCATCGGCTCGCCCTCGCAGCCGTTGACCACCAGCACCGCGGTGCCGCGCGCCCGACGGACCGCCTGCAGCTTGGCGACGATCGGGAACGATCCCCCACCCCTGCCACGCAGCCCGGAGCGTTTGAGCTGGGCGAGCAGCTCCACGCCGCCGCGGGGATCGCCGTGTAGCTGGAGATGGCGCTCGTAGGGCATCGGCGCGGCGGTTACGCCCTTGAGCAGCCGTGGCAGCGTCATGTGCGCTCGCTCGGCGGCAGGAGCTTTGCGGGGGTTCCCGCGCGCCGGGCCCAGTGGGGTCCCAACGGCCCTCTCGGGAGCCACAGCAGCACGCCCAGAGCCAATCCCGCCAGCGCGCCCAAGCCGGCTATCCGCCAACGCACGTGGTCGGGCCAGCCCAGCGCGATGCGGGCGATCACGGCGACGACGACCGCCGCCCGCGCAGCCGACGTAGACGACGGTCATCCAGCCCTGGCGCACGTCGCTGCCGGTGCCCAGCCCGTGCAGGATCGCGATCGGCCACGCCGCATAGGCGAGCCAGTGCACCGCCCGCCAGGCCCGGTGGCCCAACCGCACGCGGAGCCCGCTGGTCACGGCCACGGCCAGCAGGAGATCAAAGGCGATCGCGCCCAGGCCGAGCCACAGCGGCCGGTAGGTCCCGGCGAACGGGATCACGGCATCCAGCAGCGAGATCGGCGCGAAGCTGTCCAGCACGGCGGTGACGATGTGCAGCGCCAGGAAGGCGATGGCCAGCAGCGAGCTCGAGCGGTGGATGCTGTCGATCGCGAAGCGCGGCCAGCGCCGGGTGCTGACGCGACCGATCGCGGCAATCCCGATGACCAGCGCCAACGTGAGCAGGATCAGTGCCACCGCGCCGCTGGCGCGGGTGAGATACCAGTAGGTCTTCACTGCGGCCAGCCGCCGACGGTCTCGACCTCGCCTCCGACCGCCGTCAACCGCGCCGGCAGGTCGCGCTCGGCCAGCCACGCCGACGCGCCGGCGCCCAGAACCAGGGCAGCCGTGGAGGCGATGTTGGCCTCCGCGCAGGTGGCGGCGGCCACGCTCACGGTGCGCCACACGGGGGCGATGGGGAGCCCGGTCCGCGGATCGAGCACGTGATGAACGGCACGGCCATGGTGGCGCCAGCGCCTGGGCACGATGCTGGAGGTGGCCAGGCCGCCTGAGGTGATGGCGATCGTCTGTCCCTGCGCGGAGGGGGCGCTGCGGTGATCGTCGGTCACATGCACGGACCAGCCGCCGCGGGGGGCAGGCCCGCAGGTTGCGATGTCGCCTCCCAGCGAGAGCAGGGCTCCGGCGCTGCCGGCCAGGTGGGCAGCGCGCGCCCCGCGATCGGCGGTCAGCGCCTTGGCGGTCGCGCCGAGATCCAGCTGCAGCCCGGCCGGCACGCGGACCGCCGGGGGACCGTCGGCGAGCTCGATCGAGCGCCAGAGTGAGCGCTGCCGCTGCGGCCCGTGCCCGCCTTCGTCCAGCGGCTCGTCGGCGCCGACCGGCGCCAGGTGCTGCCAGTCGCGGTCATAGCCCAGCTTGACCAGCTGGCCGCCAAGGGTGGGGTCCACGGCGCCGTCGGTGATCGCGGCCGCCCGGACCGCCAGGCGCAGCGCCTCCAGCAGCCGATCGGAGATCGGCACCCAGCGCCCCCCGGCCCGGTTCACGCGGGAGAGCTCGGAGTCGTCGCGAAACCGGCTGGCCGCGGCGTCGATCTCATCGATCTCCTGCTGGACGGCCGATCTCGCCGCCGATCCGGATCCGCCGACGATGCAGAGCACGGCGGTCGTGCCCAGCGCCGGCCACGTCTGCACGCTCACGGCCTCGGCGGTGACGCGCTCGGCGACCGGGGTCATGACCCGCCCGAGACGACCGGAGCCGGGGCGGGAGCGGCAGCGGGGGCGGCCTGCGGCGGCGCGGCCGGAGGGCTGACCGATTGCGTGGCGGTGGGCGCAGCCGGCGTCGGCGCCGGCGCGGAGGTGGTGGTCGACGACGAGGACGCAGCCGCGGGGCGCCGGTGGGGCCGGAGCGACCGGTGCGTTCGACGGGTTCGGTGGCCGGCCGCGCGCCGGCTGGTCCGGTGCGAGCCATGACGTCGTCGTGGTCGTGGTCGTGGTCGGGACGGCGGGTCGGCGGGCCGCCCTGGCGTGCCCGGGGAACGCTCGTGCTGCCGCGTTGGCCAGGAACACCGTCAGGGCCACCATCGCGGTCGCCAGACCGCGGTTGAGCCGGCGCAGCCGACGCAGCGAGGCGTCTCGACGATCGGAGCTGGAAGGGAGGTCGCCTGTCATGACGGTCCAAGCTGCCGGTACCTCCTAAAGACGCATTTACCTGAACGTGAGAACTCTCCTGTGTGCGATTTGCAGCCGTATTGCGCTCGTATGATGCCTCCGTGCCTCACATCGTTCTGATCGAGGACGAGCCCGGCATCGTCGACTTCGTCAAGCGCGGGCTGACCGCCGTAGGCCTCCACGTTGAAGCCGCGCTCGACGGGGAGCGCGGCCTGGAGCTGGCTCTCGGAGAGCGTGTGTCGCTGGTCGTGCTCGACCTCATGCTCCCCGGCCGCAGCGGTACCCAGATTCTCCGCGAGCTCGCCGAGCGGCGGCCCGGGCTGCCGGTGATCGTCCTGACCGCGCGGGGTGAGATCGAGGATCGCGTCAACGGCCTGCAGGCCGGCGCGGTGGACTACCTCGTCAAGCCGTTCGCCCTCGCCGAGCTCGACGCGCGGATCCGCGCGCAGCTGCGCGCGGCGCGCCAGACACCCCCCACGACCCTGCGCCGAGCCGGGCTGACCCTCGATCTGCTTTCGCGCCGCGTGACGCACGACGGCCATCCCGTGCGGCTTACGACGACCGAGTTCGATCTGCTGGCGTACTTCATGCACAACCCCGGCCAGGTGCTCAGCCGCCAGCAGATCCTGCGCGCGGTCTGGGGCTACGACCACGATCCGGCGACCAACAATGTCGACGTTTACGTGGGCTACCTCCGCCGCAAGCTCACCGGCCCGGATCGCGAGCCAGTGCGGATCACCACGCTGCGCTCGCGGGGCTACCGGTTCGAGGACCCCGCTTGATCGCCCGCTCGAGCCTGCGCTGGCGCCTGGTCGCCTGGGTCACCGCCGTGATGCTCGTCGTGTGCGCGATCGTGTTCGTCGTCGTCTACGCGCAGACCGGAAGCCAGCTGCGCTCGCGGGTCGATGAGGACGTCGCCGGCGACGTCCATCAGCTCTCGGACGCCGTCCGCGCCCTGCAGGCCTCCTCCTCGTCGCAACTGCTGGCGCGCTTGCGCGGCTACGTGCGCGCCCAGCCGTACACCGGCAACTCCTCGCTGCTGTTCGCCGTCCTCCCCGGCCATGCGACCGTCAGCAACCACCCGGAGGTGTTCGGCGCCGACCGCCCCGACGACCGCGAGAGCGCAGCCGAGCAGGCGCACGAGAACGCCCTCGGACGACGGCTGCTGTCCGGTCCATCCGGGCGACGAACGGTGCAGATCCCCGACGTGGGCAAGGTCCGCGTCGACGAGCAACTCGTCACCGTGGGTCCTGACCGGATCCGCGTCGGGGCCGGCGAGTCGCTGGGCAACGTGACCCGGGCGCAGCGGAGCGTGGCACGTTCGTTCCTGATCGCCGGCGCGGTCGGACTGGGGCTGGTGCTGATCGCCTCCTACCTCGCCGGCGCCGTGGTCTCGCTGCCGCTGAGGCGGATGGCCAGGGTCGCTGCCCGGGTCGACGACGGCGACCTGCATCCCCGGATGGTCTCCCCGCCGTCGGCGAGCCGCGAGATCCGCGTGCTTGCCGACGCCTTCAACCACATGCTCGACCGCCTGGCGGCGGCGTTCGCGCACCAGCGCCAGTTCGTCGCCGACGCCTCCCATGAGCTGCGGACTCCGCTGACGGTGATCGCCGGTCAACTCGAGGTGCTCGCCGCCGAGCGCCGTCCCTCACGGGAGGAGATCCAGCGGGTGCAGCGCCTGGTCAGCGCCGAGATCGCCCGTACCTCGCGCCTGGTCGACGACATGCTGCTGCTGGCCGGAGCCGAGCACGGCGGCTTCCTGCGTCCACGGGCGGTCGACCTGCCGCAGTTCATCGGGGATCTGTGGTCCACGACCACCGCCGGTCACGACAGGCGCTTCGAGCTGGGGCAGATCCCCGATGGGACTTTGGAGTGCGATCCCGACCGCCTGGCGCAGGCCCTGCGCAACCTGATCGACAACGCGCTGTCGCACACCGCGGAGCGAACGGGAAGGGTCTCGCTGGACACGCGCGTCGTTGCCGACGGCGCCGTCCGCTTCACGGTGACAGATGACGGGCCGGGGATTCCCGAGCAGCAGCGCGAACGGATCTTCGACCGGTTTCACCGCACCGATGACGCCCGCGACAGGGTCGCCGGCGGGGCGGGCCTCGGCCTGGCGATCGTTCAGGCGATCGCCGAAGCCCACGGCGGGAGCGTGCGTTCGGTGGCGCCGGCGGTCACAGGCGCGTGCTTCGAGCTGGAGCTCCCCGGCCCGTTGCGCAAGACCCCCGGCCGGCAGGACCAGCGCCCGGTGCGGCGCGTGCAGCTCTGATAGCCGAGCGCCGGAGAGGCAGATGAGCTGGAGATGAAAGCCGCCGCCGGCGCGCCCCTTCCCCATCGTTGCGACGGCCATACTCGGAGGTGAAGTGTCCGGACCTGAGCTTGGACTGGCCGTGTCGGTGTTCCTGGCCTGCGCCGTCGAGGCGGTGGAGGCACTGACGATCGTGCTCGCGGTGGGCACCGTTCGCGGCTGGCGCTCGTCGCTGTACGGCGTCGGCGCGGCGGCGCTCGTCCTGGCCGCGCTGATCGCCGCGCTCGGGCCGGCGTTGGGCGCGATCCCGATCGGGGCGCTGCGCGTCGCCGTCGGCGGGCTGCTGCTCGTCTTCGGCCTGCAATGGCTGCGCAAGGCGATTCTGCGCGCCGCCGGCCTCAAGGCCCTCCACGACGAGCTGGGGAACTTCGCCGAGGAGACCGAGCGCGCCCGGCTCGCCGTCGTGGGGACCGGGCCGCGGGAGTCCTTCGACGGCTACGCGTTCACCGTCTCGCTCAAGGCCGTGCTGCTGGAGGGGCTCGAGGTGGTGTTCATCGTGCTCACGTTCGGGGCCAACCAGCACCGGGTGGGGCTGGCGGCGGCGGCGGCAGCCGCGGCCGTCGTGCTCGTGACCGCCGTGGGATTCGCGGTGCGGGCTCCGCTGGCGCGCGTGCCGGAGAACGCGATGAAGTTCGCCGTCGGGGTGATGCTGACGTCGTTCGGAGCGTTCTGGAGCGCGGAGGGAGCGGGTGCCAGCTGGCCGGGTGGGGATGCGGCACTGCTGGTGATGATCCCCGTGCTGGCGCTCGCCTCGCTGGCGATGGCGGCGGCGCTGCGGCGACCGGTGGTGGCGAGATGACGCCGTTGGAAGCGATCTGGGATTTCGTCGTCGGCGATGACTGGCGGACCGCCGTCGGAGTGGTGGTGGCGATCGGCGCCACCGCCGTGCTGCAGTCGGCCGGCGTCGACGCCTGGTGGCTGGTCCCGATCGCGGTGCTGGCGCTCCTCGGGCGCTCGCTCCTGGCCGCGCGCCGGGGGTAGCCTCACCCACGTGGCCACTCTGTATCGCTGCAGCACCCCGACCAACTGGCTGTGTCCGTGCGGCCGGATCGCCCGGGCGCTCAAGCGCGACGGGATCGCCTACGAGTCGGTGGTCATGCCCCAGCGCCGCTCACGGCGCCCCGAGGTGGAGGCGCTGTCGGGCCAGCGCCGGGTGCCCGTGCTGATCCTCGAGGGCGACGTGATCTGCGACTCGCGGCGGATCGTCGAGCACCTCGAGCTACGCCGCGGCGATTGACCCCACGAGCGCGGCCACCGTGCCGGCGTTCACCGGACGGGCCACGCCGCGCTCGGTGACCAGCGCGCTCACGAGCTTCGCCGGGGTGACGTCGAACGCGGGGTTGCGCACGGGGGTCTGCGTACCGAGGCCGGTCGCTCCTCGCACCTCGTCGCCGTCGCGCTGCTCGATCTCGATCGCCTGACCGTCGGGGCAGCTCGGGTCGATCGTCGAGCACGGCCCGACGACCACGAACGGGATCCCGGCGGCCGCGGCCGCCAGCGCGTGGGCGTACGTGCCGACCTTGTTGGCGACATCGCCGTTGGCCGCGACGCGATCGCAGCCGACGATCACCGCGTCGACCTCGCCGGCGGCGATCAGCCCGGCCGCCGCTCCGTCGACGATCAACTCGTGCGCGATGTTCATCCGTTGAAGCTCCCACACGGTGAGCCGGGCGCCTTGGAGCAGCGGACGGGTCTCGCAGGCGAGCACGCGTTGCAGTCCGCCGCGATCGTGCAGTTCAGCCACGACGGCGAGGGCCGTGCCGCGGCCGGGCGCGGCGAGGGCGCCGGTGTTGCAATGGGTGAGGACGCGCCTTGCGCCTGCGTGCGCCAGCAGATCGGCGCCGTAGCGGGCCATCGCGTCGCTGGCGGCAGCCTCCTCGGCGTGGATCGCCTGGGCCTCCTCGAGCGCCGAGCCGCCTGCGAGGACGGCGGCGCGGACGCGCTGCACCGCGTAGGCGAGGTTGGCGGCCGTCGGGCGTGCGGCGATCAGGGTCGCGCACGCGCTCGGCAGCCGGTCGGCCGAGAGCGCCACCCCGTAGCCCGCGGCCACCCCGATCAGCGGCGCGCCGCGGATGCTCAGACGCCGGATCGCCGCCGCGACGTCTTCGGCGTTGCGCAGCTCAAGCGTCACCTCAGCCTGCGGCAGGCGCGTCTGGTCCAGCGCCCACAAGACGCCCCCGTCGTAGCGCAGCGACTCGATGCGCTCGCTCATCGACTCCGTGCTCGCGATGGCGGGGACGCTGGGGCCCCCGCCACCGAATCGCTTATCTACAGGCGGTTTTCGATCGTCATGGGCGCCGACTCCTGCACTACGGGCGCGGCCGGCTCGGAGTCCTCCATGCCCAGCGTCTGGGCCAGCTCGCCGGACTCGTACATCTCGGTGACGATGTCGCACCCACCGACAAGCTCGCCGTCGACGAACAGCTGCGGGATCGTCGGCCACTTGGAGATCGCCGACAGCTCCTGGCGGATCCGGGGGTCGGGGAGAATGTCGACCGCCGCGAAGCGCGTCCCGAGCGACTGCAGCATCGCCACCGTGCGCGCCGAGAAGCCGCACGCCGGCGCCTCCGGATTGCCCTTCATGAACAGAATCACGGGGTTCTCCGAGATCGCTTCCTGGATCGCCTCGCGCATTGGGTTGGTCGTTTCGTCGCTCATCGGGCCTCCTCGGGTTCCGAAGTCTTGGTCTGGATCGACAGGGCGTGGATGCGGTCGCCCAGCTCGGCGCCGAACACGTCGTAGACGAGCCGGTGCTGGGCGATGCGGGAGATGCCGGCGAACGCCGACGCCGTCACCACGGCATTGAAGTGATGGCCGTCTCCGGTCACACTGGCCACGGCCCCGGGGATCCCGGTTTCGATCCGTTCCTTGAGCTCCTCTGGAGTTGCGGACACGCCTCTAGCGTAGCGAGATGCCATCGCTATACTTCCTGAAGCAATGATCACTCTCACCGACAGAGGCGCTGAGAAGGTCAACGACTTTCTGGCGTCCCAAAACACGGTCGCTGAGACCGCCGGCCTCCGGGTCGGGGTACGCGGCGGCGGCTGCTCAGGCTTTCAGTACGCGCTCGCATTCGACGAGCAGCGAGACGGCGACACCGTCTTCGAGGACAAGGGAATCCGCCTGCTGGTCGACAACCCGAGCCTGCCCTACGTGCGCGGCTCGGTGATCGACTTCGTCGACGGCCTCCAGGGCGCCGGCTTCAAGGTCGAAAATCCCAACGTGATCGCCGCGTGTGGCTGCGGCTCCTCGTTCCGCGTCGCGGAAGAGGAAGAAGTCTCCGCGGTCTAGCGCTACGCCGGCGCGGTCGACACCGACCGCCACAGCAGCATTCCCGCGAGCGTGCGGTGCGGCTTCCAGAGCTGCGCTCGTTGCTCCACTTGTGCAGGCGAGGGCAGGGCCGGCAGGCCGTCGGCGATCATGATCGCGCGGCGGATGCCCAGGTCCCCGGAGGCGATGACGTCGGCACGCCCGAGCGAGAAGATGAGAAACAGCTGGGCGCTCCAGGCACCGATTCCCGGAACGGCCGTCAGCCGGGCGATCACCTCCTCGTCGCTGAGCTCCGGCAGTTGCTCGAGTACCAGCCGGCCGTCACGCACATGCTCGGCGAGCGCTCGCAGGTAGCGAACCTTGGCGTGGGAGAGCCCGACGGCCGTGCGCAGCTCCTCGGGATCGTCGCCCAGGATCTCGGCCGGGGTGGGCACCCGCCCGTCGAAGCGGTCTGTCAGCTTCCCGTACATGGCGGCCGCCGCGCGAGTGGAGAACTGCTGGCCGACGATCGCGCGGACGAGCATCCCGTAGGGCCCGGTGGCTAGTCGGCGGGTCTGCGTCTCATCCAGCCAGTCAGCGCCGAGGCGGTCGATGAGGGTGGCCATTGCCGGGTCGGCGGCGCGCAGGTGGTCGATGGCGGCGGTGTCGGTCAGGGCGCCAGGGTACCCGGGGGTGGCTACATCTCGCGCGACCCGCGTCGTCTGATCAAGCAGCGGCGGGCGGTGTGGTGTGTCTCGGCGCTGGTGGCGCTGCTTGACATCCGCCGCGTGGTCGCGCTGGTTGGCTGGGATTCCGGGGCTGGCGCCCCGGATCGGGGACAGGCGTTGGGTCCCTGGGCGCTTCACCCGATCATGATGTTGCAGCCGTCGGCGCCTTCGTCGGATCGGGCAACAAAGGCAGCGGAAAACGACGCGTATGAGGCACGGTCGGTCGACCGCCCGCGATCGCGCAACATGATGATCGGCGTCACGGCCCAAACGACCGCTCCGGCCGTCGCCACCCGTGACCGAGTTGGGGCCAGCGGGTGGGTGGGGTCCTATCTGCCTCATTGCGCGGCGCGGATGGCGCTGTCAAGCAGGGCCACAGACGTCAGAAACCCCTCAGATTCGATCTTCCCTGCTTGATCAGCGACGGCCCGCCGCGCCACCGCAGCGATCAGGCGCTGAGTGACATCGCGGCGCCGTCGAGCGCGCCCAGCGCCCGCTCGACCGAGCAGGAGATACAGGTGAAGGTGGGCGTATCACGCAGCGTGTAGGCGCTTGACTCGCTGGTCCGCAGTCGCTGCACGAGGTCGAGGAAGTCGGCCGGATTGTCGGTCTCGAAGGCAACCACGAACTCCTGGTCGTCGAGGCCGAACGAGTAGCTGGTGTTCAGCTCGATCGACGGGTACTCGCGCCCGATCTTGATGTGCTCCTGCATGATCCGCCAGCGCTCCTCCGGCGACAGCAGGTACCAGCTGCGGGTCTTGACGAACGGATAGACGAAGAGGTACCGGCCGTGTGCGGGTCGAACCTCCAGCCGCGACTCGTCGGAGTACTCCGAAGGCTTGGTCATGGCCAGCAGCGAATACGGAACCGTGCACCACTTCATCAGCCCACTCTGCGCCAGCACGACGTGAAACTCGTGGATGCGCTCCAGATTCTGGGCCTGGGCGAGCAGCATCATGTCGGCGTCGCCGCGGGTGCCCACCAGCGAGAACGAGCGCAGCAGGTGTCCGTCGGCGAAGTTCTCGCAGGCCGCGATGAACTCACGCTTGTCGGCCGCGCGCTGCTCGTCGTCCAACCGCCGCCAGGCGGGATCGACCTGCAGGAACGTGTACTTGACGAAATGCCGCGTCGGCATGGGTGTCAATGTTAGGCGGATCCGATCCCGGGTTTGGGCCCGGGGTACCAAGTAAGATGGGACGAATGCGGATCGCTCTCGTGTCTCCGTACTCGTGGACGTATCCGGGAGGCGTGACGCGGCATATCGAGGCGCTGGCCGAGCGCTTCATCGCGGACGGACACCATGTCCGGGTACTCGCTCCCTACGACCCGCCCGACCTGGTCTCCGCCATGCTGCACCGTGGGGCCGGTCCGCAGGCCCTGGTGGCGCCCGACTATCTCGTGTCGCTCGGCCGCACCGTCGGTTTCAAGGCCAATGGCGCGGTCTCCAACCTCTCGATCACCCCGTACGGCGTCGCCACGCTCCATACCGAGCTGCGCCGGGGCAACTACGACGTGGTCCACGTCCACGAGCCGGTCGCGCCGCTGACGGGCTGGGTGGCGTCGGACTGGACCCGACTGCCGCTCGTCGGAACGTTTCACTCCTTCTCCGAGAGCCGCCTCTCCAATGGGCTGGCCAACGCGATGGGCGCTCGGCGGGTGCTCAACCGGCTGCACGTGCGGATCGCCGTCTCCGAGGCGGCCGCCTGGACCGGCCGGCGGTTCTTCGGCGGCCACTACCGGGTGATTCCCAACGGGGTGCACGTTGACCCCGCGGTACTGGAACGGGCGCAGCTGATGCCGACGGATGGGGCCGAGCCAGAGTGCCTGCGGATCGCGTTCGTCGGCCAGTCGGTGGAGCGAAAGGGCCTGCCGCTGCTGCTGCGGGCCTATGAGGCGCTGCGCGAGCACATCCCGTGCGAGCTGACGGTGATCGGTCCCACGCGTGAGGAGCTCGCTCCGTTGCTGGTCGACGATCGTGGCGTGCGCGCGCTGGGCAAGGTCTCCGACGAGCGCAAGGACGCCGAGCTGCGGCGGGCCGATGTGCTGTGCGCACCTTCGCTGCGCGGCGAGAGCTTCGGCATGGTCCTGACCGAGGCGTTCGCGGCGGGCACGCCGGTGATCGCCTCCGACATCGCCGGCTACCGCGACGTGGTCCGCGACGGCGTCGACGGGGTACTGGTCCCGCCGGCCGATCCGCAGGCGCTGGCCGAGACGCTGCGAGACCTCTACGAGGAGCCCGAGCGACGGGCGGAGATGGCCCGCGCCGCCGCCGACGATGTGCAGCGCTTCGCCTGGCCGCGGGTTGCGCAGGAGGTGTTGACCGCCTACGAGGACGCGATCGCCACGCCCCAGCCGCACACGGGAGCCGCGCGAGTGGCCGTGGCGCTGGGCGTGCGCGCAGCCGACCTCAAGCCGCACGTCCCGCCCCAGCGCCTGGCCAGCCTGGAGCCGGCGCCGGTCGGCCGGCAGCGCAATCCGTGGGTCACGCTCGCCCGTCGGGCGGCGTTCGCGGTGGTGTCGCTGGGGGCGCTGCTGTTGGGGATCCTCGCGCTCAACAAGATCGGGTTGAACAGCATCGCCTCGGCGCTGCTGGCCTCGAGCCCCTCGTTCGTGGTCCTCGGACTGGGGCTGATGTGCGGCGCGATGGCGCTGCGCGCGGTCTCGTGGCACGCGATCCTCAAGGCGGCGATGCCGGCGGCCCGTGTGCGATTGTCCGATGCCATGCAGGGCACGTTCATCGGCGTGCTCATGTCCTCGACCCTGCCGGCGCGCCTGGGCGAACCGTCGCGTGCGCTGATCGTCGCGCGGCGCAGCGGGCGCCCGCGCGAGAACCTGCCCGTCGTGCTGGGAACGCTCGTCTCTCAGACACTGCTCAACATCGTCGCCCTGGCCGTCCTCGGTGCCGTGATGTTCTCGTCGGTGGACTTCTTCAACGGGCATCAGGACGCGCTCGTCGCGGTCGCCGTGGCGCCGGCGGCGCTGCTCGTCCTGGTGCTGCTCGCCCCCCTTGTGCTGCGCCACGGGGCGGCGGGATCGCGCTTCGGACGGGCGGCCGAGCTGCTGGGCCAGGCGCGCCGGGCGATGACCCGCGTGCGCGCCGGGCTCGTGGTGTTCCGCGACCCCAAGCTGGGCCCGCTCGCCGCCGCGGCCCAGCTCGGCGCCTGGGCCCTGCAGTGGTTCTCCTGTTACGTGCTGCTGATCGCCCTCGGGCTGAACCACCAGGCGGGCATCGGCGCCGCGGCCGCGGTGCTGTTCGCCGTCAACGTGACCGCCGTGTTGCCGGCGACGCCCGCCAACCTCGGCGTGTTCCAGGCGGCCTGTGCGGCCGTGCTGCACACCGGGTGGCATGTCGGCCTGGGCACCGGCGTGGCCTACGGCGTCATCCTGCAGGCGGTCGAGGTCGCCACCGCGATCCTGATGGGCGCGCCTGCCCTGCTCAAGGAGGGGATGTCGTGGCGCGAGGTGCGCCTGCGAGCGATGCACGCCGCTCCGGTCAAGCTGCCAGACCAGCCCCGCCGCAGCTCCTCGGGGCGCTCGGGCACCGCCAGCCTGAAGAGCTGAGCGGAGCGCAGCCGCCCGTCGTGCCTGCCCGCGCTCAGGCGCCGGTCATCGCCGGCTCGCCCTCGACGTCCTGCCCCACGGCCTCGGCGGGCACCGGGTCGACGTCGGGCAGCGGCCCCATCCGGGTCGGGTCCTTCTCGGTTCCGGCGACCAGCTCGTCGCTGGCCTGGCGATCGTTGCGCGGAAGCGTGCCGGACCTCATCCCGAAGTACACCGCTTCGGGATGGTGGGCGACGATCGCCAGCGTCGACTGCTCGGGTTCGACGGCGTAGCCGCCGGACAGCCGCAGGCCGATCGAGGGCGCGTCGAGCAGCCGGAAGACCTTCTCCAGCTCTGACTGCTCCGGGCAGGAGGGATAGCCCCAGGAGTAGCGGCGGCCCTGGGCGGCGCCGATCTGAAGCTCGGAGCGCGCCTTGCCATGCAGCCACTCGGCCATCCCCTCGGCCGTCTGGACGCCCAGGCCGTGCACGAACAACTGCTCGGCGAACTCGCCGTCGGCCTCCAGCTTCGCCATCAGCTCGGTGACCTCCTCGCCGGCGGTCACGGCCTGCAGGGCGACGACGTCGGGGTCGGCTCCGACCGGCCGGTAGAAGTCGGCCAGGCAGATCCGGTCGTGGCGGGGCTGGCGCGGGAACACGAGGCGCTCGAGCTCGACCTCGCCCGGCCTGTCCGGATCCCACACGATCAGCTCGTTGCCCTCCGAGTTGCAGGGGAAATAACCGAGCAGGGCGCGCGGACGCAGGTAATCCTGGTCGCGCCACATCCGCTCCAGGCGGGGCTGGAAGTCATCGCGCAGCAGCTTGGCCCAGGCCTCGCCCTTGACCCCGCGCCCGCCCCAATGCAGCTTGAACAGCACGTGGGTGTCGAGGTGGCGGTAGACCTCGTCCATCGGGATCTCGCGCTCGCGCACGCCCCAGTAGGGCGGGGTCGGAACCGGCGTGTCGGTGCGGGCCTTGCTGCGCACGGTGTCGTCGGTGACCTCCGGCGAATCGTCGGGCTCCGGGGCGGGCTGGTCGCGCAGTCGCTGCGCGGCGTCGCGCGTCTTGGCGATCAACGCCTCGCGGGCCTCGGGATCGATCAGCTCGTCCATCTTGTGCAGGCCCTCGAAGGCGTCCTTGCAGTAGAAGATGCCCGGCGCGTAGACCTCGTCGGACTCCGTCCCGTTGGGATACAGGATCCGCAGGCCGAAGTTGCGGTTGATCGCGGCGCCGCCGATCAGCACCGGATAGGGCAGCTGGCGCTCGTGCAGCTCCTGCACGGCCGCCGGCATCTGCTTGGAGGTCGAGACGAGCAGCGCCGACAGGCCGATGGCCGTGGCCTTGTGCTCGACGGCGGCGTCGAGGATCGTGGAGATCGGGACCTGCTTGCCGAGGTCGACCACCGTGTAGCCGTTGTTGGTGAGGATCGTGTTGACCAGCGACTTGCCGATGTCGTGCACGTCACCGAACACGGTGGCGAGCACCACGGTGCCCTTGGTGTAGCCCTCGAGCTTGTCGAGGTACTGCTCCAGCTGGGCGACGGCCTTCTTCATCACCTCGGCCGACTGCAGCACGAAGGGGAGGATCAGCTCGCCGGCGCCGAACTTGTCGCCGACCTCCTTCATCGCCGGCAGCAGCACGGTGTTGAGCGTCGGGACGGCGCCGATCTTCTCGACGCTGGCGTCGATCCAGTCCTCCACGCCCTCCTTCTTGCGGCGCAGGATGTGGAAGTGCAGCGCCTCCTCGGGCTCCATGCCCTCGGTCGGGTTGGCCTTCTCCTCGGCCTCCCCGGGACCCTTGGACTCGAAGTGGGCGATGAACTTCTCCAGCGCGTCCTCGCGGCGGTCGAACACCAGGTCGTCGGCCAGCTCGCGCTCGTTCTCGGGGATCTCCGAGTAGGGCGTGATGTGGTTGGGGTTGACCATCGCCAGGTCCAGGCCGGCCTCCACGCAGTGGTGCAGAAAGACGCTGTTGAGCACCGAGCGCGCGGGCAGCCCGACGCCGAAGCTGACGTTGGAGACGCCCAGCGAGGTCTGCACGCCGGCGAGCTCGGTCTTGACGGCGCGGATGCCTTCGATCGTGGCGATGGCGCTCGGGCGCCACTCCGGGTCGCCGGTGGTCAGCGTGAAGGTCAGGCAGTCGAAGATCAGGGCGTCGCGGTCGAGGCCGTGCTCGTCGCAGCAGTACTCGGTGATCCGGCGCGCCACCTCGAGCTTGCGCTCGGCGGTCTTGGCCATCCCGACCTCGTCGATCGTCAGCGCGATGACCGCCGCGCCGTGGCGCTTGGCCAGCGGTACGACCTTGTCGAGCTTGGCGCGCCCGGCCTCCAGGTTGATCGAGTTGACGATCGCCCGGCCGGGAATCTGCTCCAGCGCGGTCTCGATCACGTCGGGCTCGGTGGAGTCGATCTGGATCGGGGCGGGCTGGGCCAGCGAAATTCCCTTCACGACCCGGCGCATCTGCTCGGCCTCGTCCTGGCGCTCGGTCAGCGCCACGCACACGTCGAGCACGTGGGCGCCGCCGACCACCTGGTCCTCGGCGACGGTCATCAGGCCGTCATAGTCGTCGGCCAGCAGCATCTCCTTGGCCTTGCGCGAGCCCTGCGAGTTGACCCGCTCGCCGACGATCGTGGGGCGGGGAGACTGCGCCAGGGGGGTGGCGGCGATCATCGAGCTGACGTGCGCGGGGCGGCGCTCTGGCCGGGCGCGCACCTGGCGGTCCTTGACACGCTGAGCGATCGCCTCGATGTGGGCCGGGGTCGTGCCGCAGCACCCGCCGACGATCGAGATCCCGTAGCGGTCGACGAAGTCGCCCAGCACGTCGGCGAGCGGCTCGGGCTCCTCGGGGAAGATCGTCTCCCCGTTGGGCCCCTGCAGCGGCAGGCCGGCATTGGGGATGCAGTGCACCGGGACCGAGCAGAATTCACCCAGGAAGCGGATCGCGTCGCGCATGTCCTCGGGACCGGTGGAGCAGTTGAGGCCGATCGCGTCGACCTTGAGCGCCTCCAGCGTGGCCAGCACGGCACTGATGTCGGTGCCCAGCAGCATCTTGCCGCCCTGGGGCAGGAGCGAGACGCTGGCCTGGATCGGGATCGTGCGGTTCAGCGCGGCCGCCGCGTCGCGCGCCCCGAAGATCGCCGCCTTGAGCTCCAGGATGTCCTGCGCGGTCTCGATGATGATGAGGTCGACGCCGCCCTCGATCAGACCCGTGGCCTGCTCGGTGAACACGGTAAGCAGCTCGCCGAAGGTGATCGCGCCCAGCGTGGGGTCGTCGGAGGCGGGAAGGAAGCCGGTGGGTCCGATCGCGCCGGCGACGAAGTTGTGCTCACCGGCGGCCCGGCGGGCGATCTCGGCCGCCTTGACGTTGATCTCGCGCGTGTGGGCCTCCAGGCCCCACTCGGAGAGCTTCAGGCGCGAGGCCTGGAAGGTATCGGTCTCCAGCACGTCGGCCCCGGCGGCGATCATCGAGCTGTGCACGCCCTCGATCACGTCGGGGCGGTTGAGAATCAGCGCCTCATGGCAGCGCCCGGGCAGCCGGTAGTCCTTTTCCAGGCTGAGGTCAAACTGCTCCAGGGTGGCGCCCATGCCGCCGTCGTAGACGATCGTGCGTTCGCGCGTGGCGCTGATGAAGTCTCGCATTGCCGGGGATCGTAACAAACCTTGACACGGTTGTGGCAAGGTTGCTGCGGCCCGGCCAATTTAGTGCTTGCACGTTTGCCAGTAGTCTGCTAACGTGCAAGCGGCAGTAAGGAAAACCACGAACTTGAACAAGGAGGCCGATATGGCTACCACGCAGACCAAGATTCCGACGATCGACGGTGTATTCGAGCGCGCCGGTGAGGCCCAGGAGCAGTTCACGGCGGCCGCCCGCAAGGCCGGCAACGCGTACCTGGACTCCTACGAGAAGGTCGTCGACCGGGCGATCGATCTGGAGCTCAAGCTGGCCGCCACGAGCCAGCAGGACTGGATCAAGAGCATCGCCGAGACGCAGGCCGACTTCACCCGCGAGCTCGCCAGCACCTACACGAGCACCGCGCGCACGCTCCTGAAGTAGGCGCGTTGGGTTTCCGATCCTCGCGATCGGAGACAATTGACGGCACCGGCGGATCGTCCGCCGGTGCCGTTTGTGCTTTCTGAGGAGGTCGCACATGCCCAGTTCGTCTTATTGTCCGCCGGTATCCCCCGCGTACGGGGGCCTTTTCGGCGCGTGGCTCGAGGGCTGGTCGGCCGCCGTCGCCGGCGGTGCCGACCTCTTCACCAGCATGCTCGACCGCTTCCCGCGTCCGCTGGACGTGCCGCGCTGGCTCGAGGTCTACAACGACCGCCGGCCGCCGCAATGGGCGACCGAGCACTCGATCGTGTTCGAGACGCCGGTCGCGCGGCTGCGCGACTACTCGGTCTCCGGCGCCCCGCGCGGGCTGGTCCCGACGCTGGTGCTTCCGCCCCAGGCCGGTCACGACTCCTGCATCGTTGACTTCTCGCCCGAGCAGAGCCAGATGGGCGCGATCCGCGAGGCTGGACTCAAGCGGGCCTTCACCCTTGACTGGGTGGGCGCGACCCGCGAGACGGCGGGGGCGACGATCGACGACTACCTGGACGTGATCGACCGCGCCGTGGAGCACTGCGGCGGCCGGGTGAACCTGATCGGCGACTGCCAGGGCGGCTGGCTGGCCACCATCTACGCGGCACTGTCGCCCGAGCGCATCAACACGCTGACGATCGCCGGGGCGCCGATCGACTTCCAGGCCGGGGAGCCGGTGATCGGCGACGTGCTCGGCGGTCTCTCGCCGGCCGGCGACCTGAGCTTCTACGAGGCGCTCGTCGCCTCCGGCGGCGGGGTCCTTCGCGGGCGCCACATGCTCAACGGCTTCTTGCTGATCGGCCCCGGCGCCGAGGTCTCGCGCCAGCTGGAGCTGTTGTGTCACGTCGATGACGCGGCGCACGTCGACCGCTACCGGATCTTCGAGGACTGGTTCAAGCACACTCAGGACGTTCCCGGCGCCTTCTATCTGTGGATCGTCCGCCACCTGTTCTCGCGCAACGAGCTGATCCGGGGCGAGCTCGAGGTGCGTGGCGAGCTTGTCGATCTAAGCCGTCTGGAGATGCCGCTGAACCTGCTGGCGGGCGCCACCGACCACATCACGCCTCCCGACCAGGTGTTCGCGCTGGCCGAGTATGCGTCCACCCCGCCCGAGGACATCGTGCGGCGGATCAGCTCGGGCGGCCATCTGGGGCTGTTCATGGGCCACGAGGCGCTCAGCGAGCAGTGGCCGCCGCTGCTGGCCGCGGTGCTGGAGCGCTCGCTGCCCGCTCGCCGCGGGGGGTGAACCTGCGGTCGTCCGTGCCTCTTACGGGGCATGGACGATGGCATCGAGGGCACGGCGGGGGTTCCAGAGCGTGAGCCGGACCGCCGCCAGACCCGCGACGCGAAACCCCCGCTCAGCGGGGGAAGGGGGACGTTCGCGGTCCAGATTCTCGGCATACGACGTGGAACCACCGTCTCCGGCACCCGGGACCAGCGGATCGCCTCCGTTGCCAACCTCCAACGCGGCCGCCTCACCCGTCAGCAGCTGCTGGCGATCGGCATCGGCTCAAACACCGTCGATCGGCTGATCCGGTGCGGCTACCTCGCTCCGAAGCACCGCGGCGTCTATGCGCTGCATCGCGCCGAAGTCGAGTATGGCGACGAGACGGCCGCTCTGCTGGCGCTTCGCGACGGCTCGGTCTTGAGCCACCGGAGCGCCGCCTCGCTGTGGGGTCTGGCGCCCGCTGCCCGGCTCATTCACGCAACCGTTCCCGGGGCGGGCGCCGGCGCCACTCTGGAAGGCGTCCGGGTGCACCGCGCCGCCAACCTCTCCGAAGCCGAGACACGACTGCGCCAGGGGCTGCCGGTCACCTCGCTGCTTCAGAGCCTGGTCGATTGCGCGCCCGTGCTCTCCAATCGCGCGCTCGAACTGGCAGTCGACCATGCGATCGTCGACCACAGTCTCGACGCCGAGCTCGTCCGCCATCGGTGCCGGGGCCGTCCCGGCGGCCCGCGAGTGGTCGCGATCCTCGATCGCTGGGACGGCCCGACGATCACGCACTCGAAGGCCGAAGAGCTGTTCCTCAGACTGATCCGCCAAGCCGAACTGCCCGCGCCGCAGATCAACATCCGCTACGACGGACGAGAGCGGGACTATCGCTGGCCCGCGCAGCAGATCCTTGTCGAGATCGATGGCTACCAGTTTCACGGCACTCACCGAGCGTTCGAGCAAGATCGGCGACGCGACGCCAAAGCCGGGGCGGCCGGATTCACCACGATCCGCATCACCTACAGCCAGCTCATCGGCGAGCCGATGGCTGTCATAGCCCGGTTGGCGGCGGCGCTCGTGCACGGCGAGAACCGTGCCTAACGCGCGGTCCAGCCCTGGTCCATGGTCACCGGCACGCCGGTGAACGACCGACCGGCCGGCCCGGCCAGGAACGCCACCACCTCCGCCACTTCGGAGGGCTCAATCAGCTCCTTGACCGCATGGGGGGCGAGGATCACCTGCTCCAGGACCTCGTCCTCGGACAGGCCGTGAACACGGGCCTGGTCGGCGATCTGCTTCTCCACCAGGGGCGTGCGCACGTAGCCCGGGCAGACCGCCGTGGCGGTGATCCCATGCTCGGCACCCTCCAAGGCCAGCGTCTTGACGAGCCCGAGCACGCCGTGCTTGGCCGACACATAGGCCGCCTTGTAGGGCGAGGCGGCCAGCGCGTGCGCCGAGGCGATCACCACCACGCGTCCGCTGTCGGCCTCCACCAGCGCCGGCCACGCCGCCCGGGCCAGCAGGAACGGGCTGGTCAACAGCAGCGCGACGATCGTGTTCCAGCGATCGATCGGGAACTCGGCGACCGGCGCCACGTGCTGGACGCCGGCATTGGGAACCAGCAGGTCGAGCCGGCCGAAGCGCTCGAGTGCCGCCTCCACCGCGCGGGCGTTGGCGTCGGGATCGGTCAGGTCGGCCTCGAAGGGCACGCCTGGACCCTCGGCGTCCGGCGTCAGATCGACCGCGAGCACGTCAACCCCGTCGTCCGTCAGGCGCTGCGCGACGGCCCGGCCGATGCCGCTGGCCGCACCGGTGACGAGTGCTGCGCGGGCGGTCATGCGCCGCCGTCCGTGTCGGGGTGGCTCTCGGCGGCCGGCTCACGCCGCCGCGCCTGGCGCGGCGAGACGGCGACGAACGCCGCGTAGACCTCCTTGAGCGCCGCGCGCTGGCGCGCGGTCAGCTGCGGATCGGCGGCGACCGCATCCAGCACCGCGCTGGCCGGGGGCACAGAGCCGGGCGGGGGCATCCCGGCCTGCTTGTACAGCGCGTCGGCCGACACCTTGAGGGTGCGCGCGATCGAGTCCAGCACCGTCTCCGAGGGAGCGCGCAACCCCCGTTCGATCTGCGACAGGTAGGGGTTGGAGATCCCGGCCATCTCGGCGAACTGGCGCATCGACATTTCTGCCAGCTCGCGCTGTTGGCGGATGATCTCGCCCAGGGAGGAAGCGCGGTCAGCCATGCCGGGCCAGGATACGCCAGGCCGCTACATGTCCTGGCCGCCGTTGACCCCCCACACCGCGCCGGTGATGTAGGCGGACTGGTCGGCGGCGAGGAAGTGGACCACGCGAGCGATCTCGTCGGGGCGAGCGAGGCGGCCGAGCGGGATCTGGGCCTTGATCTTGTCGAGCACCTTCTCGGGGATGTGCTCCAGCATCTCGGTGGCCACGAAGCCGGGCGCGACGGTGTTGATCGTCACCCCGATTCCGTCATCGGTCAGCTTGTCGGCCCTGGCCAGCGCCTGCGCGGCTTCGCGCGCCATCGTCTTGGTGAGGCCGAACAGCCCGGACTTGGAGGCGGCGTAGTTGGCCTGGCCGATGTTGCCGGTCTCCCCGATGATCGAGGAGATGTTGATGATCCGTCCCGAGCCGCGCTCGATCATGTGCGGCAGGGCGGCCTGCGACATGAAGAACGCGCCCGACAGGTTGACCGCGATCACCTTGTACCAGTCCTCGTCGCTCATCTTCAGCACGGTCTTGTCGATCGTGATCCCGGCGTTGTTGACGAGCACGTCGAGGCGGCCGTGGCGCTCGATCACGTCGGCCACCGTGCGGCGGCAGTCCTCGGCCGAGCCGATGTTGCCCTGGTGGACGCTGGCCTTGACATCGCCGGCCTCCAGGTCGGACAGGAACTTGCGGGCGTGCTCCTCGTCGCGTCCGTAGCCGGCGGCGACGACGGCGCCCTGCTCGCCGAAGCTCTGCGAGATGGCGGCCCCGATGCCGCGCGTGCCGCCGGTCACGAACACCACGCGGCCGTGCATGCGCGGACGCTGGCGGCCCTCGTGGTCTGGCCTCTCGGTCGGTGATTCGCTGGTCTGGGTGGTCATGTGTGCTCTCCTCTCGTTGTCAAGCCGCGCGGGTCAACGCTCCGAGCGCTCGCGCAGCCAATCGGCCATCTCCGGCCAGATCTCCTTGCGCGCCGCGGAGCCGGCGATCAGCCCGATGTGGCCGCCCGGGCGGTCGATGTGGGTCACGTCCTCGCTGGACACCAGCTCGAAGATCGGCATCGTGCCCTGCCGGGGGGCGATGTGATCGGCGCCCGCGGTGACCACCAGCAGGTTCTGCTCGATCCGTCCCAGATCCACCCGCTGCCCGCGCAGGCGCGCGCGCCCGGACACGAAGTCGCCGTCGCGGTACATCATGCGGATCCACTCCGCCCAGACGCGCCCCGGAAAGTTCGGGTTGTCGGCGACCCACTTGGCCATCGGCTGGTAGGCCTCGCGACTCGCCTTGCCGTCGGCGATGCTCTCCCACAGGCGCCGGTAGGTGGTGAAGAAGTTGGTGACCGGCTTGAGCATCTTGTTGGCGACGTCGACTGCGCCCCCGGGCAGGACGCGCCACTGCTCGGCCACCTCGTCGACGTCGAACGCCGGGTCGCCGACCCACCGCGCGTAGGTTGACCCGCGCGCCTCGACGGGCATCGTCAGCAGCGCCAGGTTGCGCACCGGGTTGCCCGCGCCGTCGGGTCCGTCGTGCTCCAGTCCGCAGTACATGGCGCACAAGGTGGCGCCGATGCACCAGCCCAGCAGCGTCAGCTCATCGGCCCCGGAGGCACGCAACGTCTCGCGGATCCCCCAGTGCATCTCGTCGCAGACATAGTCGTCGAGCCCCATCTCGGCGTCCTCCTCCTCGGGGTAGCCCCAATCGAGCAGGAACACGTCAAAGCCTTCGGACAGCAGGTACTCCACCAGCGAGTGGCCGGGACGCAGATCGAAGATCGCCGGCCGGTTGATCAGCGCGAACACGAGCAGCAACGGCACCGGGTAGGCGCGCTCGGTCGAGCGGTAGCGGTACAGCGTCGTCCCGCGATGGGTCCACACCACATCGCGCTCGGTGGCCCCGAGTACCGCGTCGTCGGTCGTCAGCACCGTATTGGCGAAC
This sequence comes from uncultured Solirubrobacteraceae bacterium, assembly GCA_963831015.1. Classification (GTDB taxonomy): domain Bacteria; phylum Actinomycetota; class Thermoleophilia; order Solirubrobacterales; family Solirubrobacteraceae; genus Palsa-465. Next base: position 112,232 of record CAWHOM010000005.1, read on the forward strand.
TCAAACGCCGTGGCCGGCGTGCGCGCCAGGCGCTCCAGGACATTCATCGCTTGGCCGAGGAACTGCGCCGGCGGGCGGTCGAAGAGCGGCCGTTGCCAGACGCCGTCGCCGGCTTGGCAGCCCCGCGCGGCAACTCGTCGCGCAACTGCTCGACCTCCTGCAGCACTCGCTCGAGCTTGTCCTCGGTGCGGTGCAGCTGACGGGCCAGGCGGGTGATGTCCGCACGTCCCGCGAGCCTCAGGTTGCGCAGCACGAGATCGGCGATGTCTGAGCTGATCCGGCTGAGCGCGGCCACGTTCTCGGCGCTGCGAGCCATCAGTGCTCCGAAGCTCGGCTTGGACACCGCTTCCTCGAACGCCTTCGCCGCGCGCGATTCGGCGTCCTCATAGAGCGCGCGAACCTGCTCCTCGGGCGACCGCTTGGCTTCCTCGTTGCGATCCGGCATGCGTCTCCCTCCCTTCGCTTAACCGGTTGCTACCCGGCGCGCCGGGACTGAATCGAGGCTACGCCCGAGTGGGGGGTCCGCGCAAGGGCGGTTGTGGGCCGCCGCCCAGCTGAGTAAGCTTGGTGCACAAGGGGTAATAGAACGGTATGCAGAGCGTTTTGCAGAGCCTCAGCCTGGCCTATGAGGCGGAACCCGGTTCGGTGGCCAAGGCCCGTTCAGCAGTGGCTGAGTTCGCTGCGGCTGCGGGCGCCAACGCGACCCAGGTCGATGCAACGCGCTTGGCGGTGTCCGAAGCGGTCACCAACGCCGTGCTGCACGCCTACCGCGGTGGTGCTGGACAGATCCAGGTGACGGCGGCAGTCGCCGGGCCCGAGCTGTGGATCCTCGTCGCCGACGAGGGCGGCGGAATGCAGCTGGAGGCCGATCGTCCCGGTCTGGGTTTGGGCCTGGGGCTGATCTCGCAGGTGTGCGACGACATGTCGATCGTGCCGCGCTCCGGTGGGGGCATCGAGGTGCGCCTCCTGTTCAAGCTGGAGGTGGCGGCGACGGGCCCTGAGCCGCTGGCCGCAGCCGTCGTACCGGTGGCAGCCGAGTCGGGCGTCGGCCTCTCCGGGCCGGTGAGCGCCGTCCCCGCGGCGCCGCTGCCCGACTGATCTGCCGCGGTCCGCTCAGCTCATCAGTCGAGCCGGTCGCGCCGCTCGGCTTCCTCGCCGGCCTCGCCCGTCTTCTCGACGACGGAGTACGGCCCGTGGCGTTCCACGACCGTCTCCACCTGGGGCTGCTCGTGACCGGTGACGACCACGAACCGCCGTGGATGGGCGCGCACGTGCTCGTACTCGCTGAGCGTCAGCGCCACCAGGACGTTGCAGCCGAGACGGCCGCACTCGCAGCGAAACCCGATCGGCGCGTCGGGGTCCCCGGGCCACTGCCCGCGGAGGATCCCCTCGTTGACATCGCGGAAGACGTCCTCGTTGGCCGCCAGACGGCGGTCGTCCGGGTCGCTCATCGCGCCGCTTGCGCGTACAGGGCCTCGATCACGCGCGCCTGGCCGACCGCGTCGGCACGTCCCAGCAGCGGCTGCGCCTGGCCGCGGATCGCCGCGGAGAGGTTCTCCGCCTCCAGTCGGTAGGAGTCGGCCCTCTCCAGCTCGATCCGCTCCACCGTGCCGTCGCGCCGCAGCTCGATGACCGGCTCGCGGCAGTGCCAGGGATCGTCGAGGAAGAGGCTCGCCTCGTCGCCCACGATCTCCAGCTCGTCGCGGGCGGCCAGCTGAAGACCGGCATCGAAGTGGGCCAGCACGTCGGAGGGCAAGCGCATCGTGCCGGCGAAGGCCACGTCGACGCCGCCGGTGACGAGCTGCTGGCCGCTGACCGCCTCGGGCTCACCCGCCAGCAGACGGGCGGCGCTGACGCAGTAAGAGCCGACGTCCATCAGGGCCCCGCCCTCCAGATCCGCATTGAGGCGGACGTTGGCCGCGTCATCGGCGCCGATCGCGAAGCTGAACGTCGCCCGGATCAGCGCCAGGCGACCGATCGACCCCTCCTGCACCAGCGCCATCACACGCTCGGTCTGCGGGTTGTGGCGCCACATGAACGCTTCCATCAACAGCCGATCGGCGGACTGCGCCACGTCGAAGGCCGCTTCCACATCGGCCACCCGGCGGCTGAGGGGTTTCTCGCAGAGAACGTGCTTGCCGGCGCGCAGTGCGCGCTTGCTCCACTCCACGTGCATGGAGTTGGGCAGCGAGATGTAGACGGCCTCGACGTCGGGGTCGTCAAGCAGCTGCTCATAGCTGCCGTAGGCGCGCTCGATCCCGTTCTGGCGGGCGTACCGGGTCGCTCGCTCGCCGTCGCGGCTGGCGACCGCCAGGACGTCGCACTCGTCCGACTGGGCCACGCCCGTGAGGAACTTCGCGTTGATGCGCGCCGTCGAGAGCACGCCCCACTGCACCGTCACGTCGCGAGGCGCTATACGGTGCGGTCGCCGGATTCGGGGGTCGACGCTTCCGTGGCGACCGGGTCGCCGGGAGTCTGACCCGTGATCGCGCTCCTGAAGTCATGGATGCCGCGTCCGATGGAGCGGGTCGCTTCGGGCAGCCGTTTGGGCCCGAGCACGAGCAGCGCGACGACCAGTATCAACAGCAGGTGCGTGGGCTGGAGAATGTCGTTCAAGATCACGAGGAGGAGAGTACAGCGTGGCTGACAGCGTCACCGCGTTCGCGCCCGGACGCGTGAACCTGATCGGCGAGCACACCGACTACAACGACGGGCTGGCGCTGCCGTTCGCGATTCGCGAGGGCGTGACCGTGTCGGCGACGCCATCCGGCGACGAGCGGGTGAAGGTGGTGGCGCACGATCTCAGCGCCCACGACACGTTCGACGTGCGCCGGCCGCCGCGGGTGGGCGGCTGGCGGGCATTCGTGCGCGGCGCCGTCGGCGAGCTGTCAGTCGCGGGCGCCGAGCTGGTCGGCGCGCGCCTGGAGATCCGCGGTTCGGTGCCGTCCGGCTCGGGCTTGTCCTCGTCGGCGGCGCTCGAGGTGGCGCTGTGCCTGGCGCTGCTGGCGGTCAGTGGCTCGCCGGTGCCCGACCGCCTTGAGCTGGCCCAGATCTGCTCACGCATCGAGAACGAGTGGGTCGGGGCCCGCACAGGGTTGCTGGACCAGATCGCGTCGCTTTACGGCGAGCCCGAGCGGGCGCTGGAGATCGACTTCCGTTCGTTGCAGGTCACGCCGGTGGTGCTGGAGCTGTCGGGATACACGCTGGTCACGCTGGACTCCGGGGAACGCCACGCCAACGCGGGACGGGCGGACGGGGGCGAAAACGCGGAGCCGGGCTACAACCAGCGCCGGGAGGAGTGCCGGCTTGCCTGCGAGCTGCTGTCGATCTCCAGCCTGCGCGAGGCGACGCCCGAGATGGCCGAGCGCCTTGCGCAGCCGATCGCCGATCGTGTCCGGCATGTCATCTCCGAGAACCAGCGCGTGCGCGATACCGTCGACGCGCTGCACGTTGGCGACCTCGTACGCGTGGGCGAACTGCTCAACGCCTCACACGCCAGCCTGCGCGACTGCTTTGCGATCTCCACCCCGGCCGTGGAGGCCACCGTGGAGCGCCTGCGTGACGCGGGCGCGATTGGCGCCCGGATCGTCGGTGGAGGCTTCGGCGGGCACGTGCTGGGCCTGTTCGAGCCCGGAGCGCGCCCACCCGAGGGCTCGCTCGCCGTCGAACCGGGCCCCGGGGCCCATCTACTCGTGAGCGAAGGACCTCGGGGCTCTGAGCCGAGACAGCGCCTGGTTAGCGCTAACATGCCGCCGCCGGCTTCGTAGGACCTGCGAAGCCGAGGAGAGGAGGAGCAGATGACCGCCGACGACCATGCTGCGCCCCCTGTGCGGTCTCGCCGCCCAGCGGTCATGGCAGACGTGGGACGGCTGGCCGGCGTGTCGCACCAGACGGTGTCGCGCGTGATCAACGGCAGCCGGCATGTCAGCCCGGCCACCCGCGAGCGGGTGCTGGAGGCAATGCGCCAGCTCGGCTACCGCCCCAACTCGATCGCCCGCGCGCTGGTCACCGGTCGCACGCGCACGCTGGGCGTGGTGAGCTTCGACACGACGCTGTACGGGCCCGCTTCGACCCTGTTCGGGATCGAGCGCGCCGCGCATCAGGCGGGCTACTTCATCATCATCGCCAGCCTGCGCGCGCTTGACCGCGCCTCGGTGGTGGAGGCGGTCGACCGCCTGCGTGTCCAGGGGGTCGACGGGATCATGGTGATCGTCTCCGAGCAGACGACCGCCGAGGCCCTGCTGGCGCTCGAGATCGATGTGCCGCTGGTCGCCGTGGAGGCGGGCCCCGAGCGGGGAATCCCCGTGGTGGCGGTGGATCAGCGCCTGGGCGCGACGATGGCCACCCGCCATCTGCTCGATCTCGGACACGACACCGTCCACCACGTCACCGGTCCCCCGGCATCGCTTGAGGCACAGCTGCGCACCGCGGGCTGGCGCGCCACGCTGGCGGCGTGCGGCGCCGCGGTTCCGGCGCCGCTGGTCGGCGACTGGAGCGCCCGAACCGGCTATCACCTCGGCTGCCGCTTGGCTCGCGAGTCAGACGTCAGCGCCGTGTTCGTGTCCAACGACCAGATGGCGCTGGGTCTGCTGCGCGCGATGCACGAGGCCGGCCGCCGGATCCCCGACGAGATCAGCGTGGTCGGCTTCGACGACATCCCGGAGGCGCCCTACTTCACGCCGCCGCTGACCACCGTGCGCCAGGACTTCGGCGAGGTCGGCAGCCGCAGCCTGCGCGTGCTCGTCGACACGATCTCAAGCCTCGCCGACGGCGGCGCGATGCCGGTGGGCTCCCTGGTGGCCCCCGAGTTCGTGCTGCGTGCGAGCACGGCGGCGGTTGGCTAGCGCCCACCCAACGACCATCGTCGTCCGCCCCGGGTGCGCGGGCTACGGGTCGTCCGCGCCGGCGAATTGACAGGCGCTGGATGTGATCGCTAACATGCCGCCGCGCACCGCCCATGAGAGGAGAGAGCTCCGCCTCGTCGAAGCAGTGCCGAGGGGGAATGAAGTCACCAAAAGCCACGTCGATCCGGGAGCGCGCCGCATCTGGCGGTCGGGCATCGGCGGGTTCTTGAAACGGTTCGATGTTAGTTAATTGCACTGGACATCCAGCCTGGCGTCTGAGACGGTACGCCGGGCTGGGAGGTCCGAGAGGAGAGGAGCGAGATGTCCAAGGAGGATGTTGTCTACGAGGCCGTTGAGCGGCTCGAGTGGGACGAGCGCAAACAGGAGGACTCACCCCACAAGCGCCTGCGCCAGTTCACACGGCGCAGCGCACTGACCGGCGGCGCGGCCGGAATCGCCGCGCTGATGCTCGAGGCGTGCGGATCATCTAGCAAGAGCTCGAGCTCCAGCAGCACCGGGACCGGCACGGCGTCGGCCGCGGGCGGCGGTAGCGCCGCGTCGGGCATCTTCGGCTTCAGCAAGGGGCTGAAATTCACCCTCGTCAACCACGTGACGACGAACCCGTTCTTCACGCCCACCCAGAATGGGGCCGCCGACGCATCGAAGCTGCTCGGCTGCACCTATCAGTGGACGGGCTCGCAGACGAGCAACGTCGGCGAGATGGTCAACTCGTTCAACAGTGCGGTCACCGCCGGCGTGGACGGCATCGGCGTGGCCCTGATCAGCGCAACGGCGTTCAACGGCCCGATCGCGAAGGCGACCGCCGCGAAGATCCCTGTCGTCTCCTACAACGCCGACGAGCCGAAGAGCGGACGCCTGGGTTACATCGGGCAGGACCTGTTCCTCTCGGGCCAGGAGATGGGCCAACACATCGCCACGCTGGTTCCGTCCGGCGACGTCGCCCTGTTCATCGCCACCCCGGGTTCGGCCAACATCCAGCCGCGGATCGACGGCGCCCAAGCCGAGCTGAAGAAGCATCCCTCGATCAAGGTGCACGTCGTCGCCACCGGCGCGGCCGTCCCGGCGGAGCTGAGTGTCATCAGCTCCTACGCCGTCGGCCACCCCACCACGAAGGGCCTGTTCGCCGTCGACGCCGGCTCCACCCAGGGGCTGGCCCAGGTGATCCGCAAGTCGGGCCTGCGTGCCAAGGGCGTCAAGGGTGGTGGCTATGACCTCACCCCGGTCACGGAGACGCTGCTCAAGGCCGGCGAGATCGACTTCACCATCGATCAGCAGCCGTATCTGCAGGGCTTTCTGCCGATCCTGCAGCTGTACCTGTACAACGCCTCGCAGGGCCTGACCGGCATCGCCGACACCGACACCGGCCTGAAGTTCCTGACCAAGGACACAATCGTCCCGTACGCGGACACCAAGAGCCGCTACGAGGGCACCGGCACCTCGGCAGGCGTCCAGAAGGCCTAGCTCCCAGCAGCCGGAGCAGGTATGGCGACGACGTCTGACAGCCCCCAGGCTGGCACTCCCAGCACGAGCTCGGCGGAAGCCCGCCGGGCTCGCCGGGAGGCCGGCCTGGGCGGGGTCAAGCGCTTTCTGACGCTGCGCGAGGGCAGCATCATCGTGGTCACGGTGATCACGGCGCTGTACTTCATCATCAGCAGCAGCCGGTTTGCCACCTCGGCCAGCTTCAACACGCTGCTGCCGTTCTTCGCCCCCTACGCGATCATGGCCGCCGGCCAGGTGTTCGTGATGATCTGCGGAGAGATCGACCTGTCGATCGGTGCGATGTACCTGTTCGCGCCGTTCATGTGGAACCAGGTCCATGGGCTGGGGACGGTGCCGGGGATGATCGTTGCGCTCATCATCTGCGGGATCATCGGGGCGGCCAACGGCTTTGCCATCGCCTACATCGGGATCTCCTCGTTTGTGACGACGCTCGGCACGCTGTTCGCGCTCAGCGGGGTGACGCTCGTCATGTCGCACGCCACCCCGATCAACACCCCGGGAACCACGATCCTCGGCGGCTCGACGTTCGAGCAGATCTTCGGCGGGGGGACCTACTCCGAGCTCATCTGGGCAGTCGGAATCGTGGTGATCCTGCAGGTCGTCCTGTCCTTCACGCGATGGGGGATCTATACCGTCGCGGTGGGCGGCAACCGGCTCGGGGCCTCGGAAGCCGGCATCGGGACCAAGAAGATGCTGATCCGCAACTTCACGATGTGCGCCGTCCTTGCGGCCTTCGTCGGAATCCTGGAGGCGGTGCGGACGACGACCGCGACCCCTGACCCCAGCGGCGCGAACGACATCCTGTTTCAGGCGATCTCGGCGGCGGTCATCGGCGGCACGCTGCTGCAGGGCGGCTCGGGCACGGTCATCGGCGCGCTGATCGGCGCCCTGTTCCTGGGCATCCTGCACGACGGCCTCACGATCAAGGGCGTCAATGCCAACTACCTCGACCTCTATCTGGGCCTGGCGATCCTGCTCGCGATGGCGATCAACACCTACGTGGCACGCGTGAGAACGGGGTCCGGCCGTGGCTGACCACGCTGCATCCCACGAGACCATCGTCGAGCCGGCGATGGCCGACGACGACGTCCTGCGCGCCGAGCACGTCGGCAAGAGCTTCGGCGCCACCACTGCCCTGCGTGACATCAGCCTCCACCTGCGCAAGGGCGAGGTGCTGGGTCTGCTGGGTGACAACGGCGCCGGCAAGTCGACGCTGATCAAGATCCTGGCCGGCTTTCAAAAACCTGACACGGGCTCGTTGTGGGTCAAGGGGGAGCCGTATGCGCCCCGATCGGTCGACGAGGGCCGCAAGCGCGGGATCGACTGCGTCTTCCAGGATCTGGCGCTGATCAACGAGCTCTCGGTCTACCAGAACCTGTTCCTGCAGCGTGAGCGGATCCACCGCCCGATTCCCTTCCTCTCCAACGCCCGAATGCGCCGGGAGGCCCGGAGCGCACTCGATCAGATCGGGATCAACATCCCCTCCATCGATGTCCCCGCGGCCCGCCTCTCGGGCGGCCAGCGCCAGGCGATCGCGGTGGCGCGCACGATCTCCGGCGATGCCGACATCATCCTGCTCGACGAGCCGCTGGCCGCGATGGGCGCCAAGGAGGGCGCGATGATCCTCGACCTGATCCAGCGTCTCAAGGACGAGGGAAACGTGTCGATCATCATGATCCTGCACAACTACGTCCACGTGCTCGCTGCCTGTGACCGCGTCAACCTGATCCAGGACGGCGTCATCGGACTGGACAAGCCCACGGCCGAGACGTCGGTCGAGGAGCTGACCGAGATCGTGGTCGAGGAGTACCGGCGGGCTCGGCTGGAGGCGCAGGCCGAGCACGGCAACGGGGCCGGGACGGCGCCGGCGGCGACACCGCCGCCACCACCGCCGACGCCGACGCCGCCTCCGGGCGGCGCTGCGTAGCTCGACTCGGCGCCGTGACCGAGCCGGCCTACCGCATCGGTGTCGACTTCGGCACCGAAATCCGGACGCGCGCCTTGCATCCCACCCACCGCAGTCTGTACGAGATCCGCGGGTGGACCGACGTGCGGCTGCTCCGCGCGCTCAAGCGCATCCGAACCGGAAAGAAGGAGGGCCCATGAGTCAGCTGCCCAGAGTCGGTCTGCTGGGGATCATGCAGGAGCTCTACGACGAGATGATCCCGGGGATCACCGAGCACCAGGCCGCATACGCGGCCGAGGTCGCCAAGCGGCTGTCGAACGTCGCCGAGGTGAGCTTCACGCGGCCGGCGCGCAACCAGGCCGACATCGAGGCGCGGGCCGCCGAGCTGGTGGCCGAGGGCGTCGACGGGATCATGATCGTGATGCTGACCTACGGTCCGGCGATGCGGTCGGTGCGCGCCCTGCAGGCCGTCCCGGTGCCGCTCCTGCTGGCCAACATCCAGCCCGAGCGCACGATCACCGACGCGTGGACGATGGACGACCTGACCTACAACCAGGGGATCCACGGCGCCCAGGACCAGGCCAACGCGCTGCTGCGCGCCGGTGTGCCCTGCTCGATCATCACCGCCGACTGGCGCTCGGAGCGCTTCGGTGACGCCTGCGCCGACTGGGCCCGCGCCGCCCAGGCGATCACGCGGCTGCGCAACTCCCGGGTGGCGCTGCTCGGCTATCCGATGAACGGGATGGGCGACATCCTGTACGACCCGCCGGCGATGCTGCGCCGGATCGGGCCGACGATCGTCGCCGAGGATCTCGGCCGCCTGTACGCGCGCCTGCGGGACGTCACGGACGGGGCGGTCGACGCGCTGCTGGCCGAGCACGCCGAACGCTTCGAGATCTCGCCCCAGCTGCCCCGCGCGCGTCATGCCTACGCGGCGAAGCTGGAGATCGCGATCCGCCAGATGCTCGAGGAGGGCGGCTACGCCGGCTGGTCGTTTCACTTCGACGCGATCGGGGGCGACGGCCGCTTTGAGCAGCTGCCGCTGCTGGCCGCCTCGGACCTGATGGCCGACGGGTACGGCTACGCGGCCGAGGGCGACACCAACACGGCATCGCTGATGTGCGCCGCGCAGACGATGATCGGCGATGCCCACTTCTCGGAGATGTACGCGATGGACTGGGAGCTGGACTCGGTCCTGATCAGCCACATGGGGGAGGGCAACTGGAAGGTGGCCCGGCCCGACCGGCCCGTGAAGCTGATCGACCGGCCACTGGGCATCGGCGGACTGGAGAATCCGCCGACGCCCGTGTTCTCCGCGGTGCCCGGGCCGGCGACGACGGCGGCGCTGATCCCGCTCGAGGGAGAGGCCTACCGGCTGCTGGTCAGCCGGGGCGAGGTGCTCGACACGCCCGAGCTGCCCAAGGTGGAGATGCACCACTTCCACTTCGCCCCCGAGCAGGGGATGGAGCCGTTCATGGAGCAATGGCTGGAGCTGGGAGGGCCCCATCACTTCGTCACCAACCTGGGCGACCAAACCAGACGATGGCGGCGATTCGCCGAGCTCCTGGAGCTCGACTACGAGGAGATCTGAAAGATGGAGTTCGAAGCGCTGCGTGAAGAGGTGCTGGCCGCCAATCTGGCTCTGCCTGAGCACGACCTGGTCAAGCTGACGTGGGGCAATGTGAGCGGCCTGGACCGCGAGGCGGGCGTGATGGCGATCAAGCCGAGCGGCGTGGCGTATGACGGGATGACTGTGGCGGACATCGTCCTGGTCGACATCGCCAGCGGCGAGGTGGTCGGCGGCGAGCGCCGACCCTCGAGCGATACCCCCACTCACGCTGCGCTCTACCGCGCCCTGGACACGATCGGCGGCATCGTGCACACCCACTCCACGTATGCGACCGTCTGGGCCCAGGCCGGGCGGGAGATCCCGCTGCTGGGAACCACCCACGCCGACTTCTCGGCGCAAGCCGTCCCCGTGACCCGCGCCCTCACCCGGGAAGAGGTGGAGCGCGCCTACGAGGAGGAGACGGGCACGGTCATCCTCGAGACCGTCGGCGGTCGCCCCAGCGAGGTGCCGGCCGTCCTCGTGCGGGGCCACGCGCCCTTCTGCTGGGCGGCCAGCGCCGCCGAGGCGGTGGAGGCGGCGGTGACGCTGGAGGAGGTGGCTCGGCTGGCGCTGCACACCCGGCTGCTGGAGCCGGATGGCCCGCTCTTGGACACCTGGGTGCGCGACAAGCACCACGAGCGCAAGCACGGCGCGGCCGCCTACTACGGCCAGGGATAACGGCTACCAGCGGTCGTGGACGTGCTGGCGGATCAGGCGGTCATAGACGTCTGAGACACCCGCCAGTTGCTTCTCGGACAGCGGTGGCAGCGACGCGGCAGCGACGTTGCCGACGACCTGCTCGGGGTTGCGCGCCCCCGGGATGACGGTGCTGACGCCCGGCTGGGCGATCACCCAGCGCAGCGCGAACTGAGCCAGCGTTGAGCCGTCGTCGACGAGCTGCGCGAGCTCGCGGGCCGCGGCCACGCCGACCTCGTAGGGCACGCCGGCGAACGTCTCGCCCACGTCGAACGCCTCTCCGGCGCGGTTGTAGCTGCGATGGTCGGAGGGGTCGAACGTCGTGTTCTCGTCGTAGCGCCCGGAGAGCAGGCCGGACGCCAGCGGGACGCGGACGATGATCCCCACTCCGGCCTCGCGAGCCACGGGCAGCACCTGCTCGAGCGGCTTGAGGCGAAAGCAGTTGAGGATGATCTGCACGCTGGCCACGCCGGGCCGGGCGATCGCCGCCAGCGCCTGGTCGCAGGTCTCCACCGACACTCCATAGGCGTGCATCCGGCCGTCGGCGACCATCTCGTCCAGCGCCTCAAAGACCGCGTCGTTGGCGTACACGCCGTCGGGCGGGCAATGCAGCTGGACGAGCTCGAGCGTGGGGAGCTTGAGGTTCTCGCGCGAGCGGTCGTTCCAGGCCAGAAAGGCATCGCGGTTGTAGTTCTCGGTCGTCTGCTCCGCGCGCCGCCCCATCTTCGTGGCCACGAACACGTTGGGATGGCGCTCGCGTAGGTCAGCGCAGAAACGCTCGCTGCGTCCGTCGCCGTAGACGTCTGCGGTGTCGAAGAACGTCACGCCCTCGGTGTAGGCGGTCTCCAGGACAGCCTGTGCCTGGTCGGCGTCCACGTCGCCCCAATCCGCCCCGAGCTGCCACGTACCGAGTCCGATCACGCTCACATCGCGGTCCAGTCGAGGGATGTGGCGGGCCTCCATGGGGCGTCCGATACTAGTCACAATGGCTGGCATGACCGACGACGCCGGCCTGCGGGCCGCAGCCGAGAAGATGCGCGGCGCGGGCGCTCACCCGGAGGCGATTCGGGCCTTTGAGAGCGCCTACTCACGCCTGACCTCCGGGCAGGCGACGATGCTGCCGAGCTCCGAGCTGGAGCCGGCCGGCGACGTGCCGGCGCTGGAGGACCTGCCCGAGGTGGACCCCGGCGAGGTGCTGGGCGAGGTGGCGCAGATCAAGCTCAACGGTGGGCTGGCGACGACGATGGGCCTCCAGCAGCCCAAGTCGTTGATGGAGGCTCGCGACGGGCGCACGTTCCTGGACATCATCGTCGGACAGACATTGGCCCTGCGCCGGCGCTATGGCGTGGAGCTGCCGCTGGTGCTGATGGACTCGGAATCGACCCGGGAGCCGACGCTTAAGGCACTGGCCGAACACGCTGAGTTCGACGACCACGGCCTGTCGCCGGACTTCCTGCAGAGCGTGATCCCCAAGCTCGACGCGGACACGCTGGAGCCGGTCAGCTGGCCGAAGGCACCGGCGATGGAATGGGTGCCCCCCGGGCACGGCGACGTCTACGGGGCGCTGCGGCGCTCGGGGATGCTGGACGCGCTGCGCGAGCGGGGGATCCGCTACGCGATGCTGTCCAACGCCGACAATCTCGGGGCCAAGCTCGATCCGCGCATCGCCGCCCACATGGCCGCCCAGGAGATCCCGTTCCTGATGGAGGTCGTTCAGGGCACCGAGGCCGACCGCAAGGGCGGCCATGTCGCCCGCCGGCGCTCCGACGGCCAACTGGTGCTGCGCGAGACCGCTCAGACCCCGCCCGAGGACGAGGACTCGTTCCGCGACTTCCGTCGCTGGCGCTACTACAACACCAACAACCTGTGGGTCGACATCGACGTGCTCGCGCAGACCCTGGAGCAGGCCGACGGCGTGCTGGAGCTGCCGCTGATCGTCAATCGCAAGACCGTCGATCCGCGGGACGCGGACTCGACGCCGGTGATCCAGCTGGAGAGCGCGATGGGGGCAGCGATCGAGAGCTTCACGGGCGCCAGCCTGCTGCTCGTCCCGCGGACGCGCTTTGCGCCGGTCAAGACGACCGACGACCTGCTGGTGCTGCGCTCCGACGTGTACACACTCAGCGACGAGTCAGATGTGGAGCCGATCCCCGAGCGGGCCGACGATCTGCCCTACGTGGAGCTCGACAAGCGCTTCTATCGGCTGATCGACGAGTTCGAGCGCCGGTTCCCCGCCGGCCCACCGTCGCTGCGGGAGGCCGAGCGCCTGGTGGTGCACGGCGACGTGACCTTCGCCGACGGGGTGGTGGTGCGCGGGGAGGTCTCGCTGGACGTCGAGGAGCCGACCACGCTGGAGCCCGGGACGGTCCTGGACGACCACGGCTCGTGACCAGCGCCGAGGACGCCGCCATCCCCGAAGGCGAGATCACGATCGTGCTCGCCGACGACCATCGAGTGGTGCGCGCCGGCCTGCGGATGCTGCTCGACGCCGAGCCCGACATGCGAGTGGTCTCCGAGGCAGGCGACATCGCGCTCACCGAGCGCCGCGTGATCGCCTATCGCCCACACGTCCTGGTGCTGGATGTCAACATGCCGGAGGGCTCGAGCATTCCGGCGATCCCCGGCATGCTCAAGTCCGCTCCCGAGACCCGGATCGTGGTGCTGACGATGCAGACCGACGCCCAACTGGCGCGTGACGCGCTGCGCGCCGGGGCGACCGGGTTCGTGCTCAAGGCAGCGGCCGAGACGGAGCTGATCCAGGCCGTGCGCTTCGCCGCCCAGGGCCGCACGTACCTGAATCCCGAGCTTGGCGCCCGGCTCGCCACCGAAGGTCCCGGCGGGTCACGCCCCCCCGACAACCTCAGCCCCCGCGAGCTGGAGGTGTTGCGGCTGATCGCCCTGGGTCACACCAACTCCGAGATTGCCGGCCAGCTGTTCTTGAGCGTGCGCACCGTCGAATCCCACCGCGCGCACATCCAGCAGAAGACCCAGCGCGCCTCGCGTGCCGAGCTGGTCGCCTACGCCCGCGAGCACAACCTGCTCTGAGTTGTTAAGGGCGTCCGGAGCCGAGGGAGCGCGGGATCTCGTAGCGCTTGGCGGGCCGCGAGGCCGACGCAGGGACCGGCGCCGCCCGGGCCCCACCGCCACCGGCGTCGGAGATCGCGGCGGGGCGCATCGTCCCGCGAACGTTCCACTTGATGTAGACAGGCCGGTAGCGCAGCAGAGCCGACCAGGTGGCGGGACCGACGATCCCGTCGACGGACAGGCCGTGCGAGCGCTGGAAGCCGAGCACCGCACGGCGCGTGTTGGGGCCGAATCCGCCGTCGACGCCCAGCCGGTACCCGGCGGAGATCAGGTGCTCCTGGGCCCATACGACGAGGTCGCCCTTCGTGCCCTTCTTGATCGGCGCCATCAGCCGGTAGGGCTGATACCCCGGTAGCGAGCCCGCCGGCCGCGAGACCGCGTTCCAGGCCGAGCCGGTGGCCTCCTGCCAATCCCACCAGCTCACCCCGGAGGCGCCGTAGGCCCGCGAGAGCTGGCGGAAGCGGAAGATCTGGCGAGCCGGCGGACGGCTGTAGACCTGGCCGAGGGGGAAGATCGGGCGCCGGTAGATCAGGTTGTAGGCATAGGTGTGGGCGAACACGGCATCGGTGGTGGTGCCGATGTCCTTCCAGTACATCTGCGGGACGTTGTACTGGGCGCCGCCGGAGCCGAGGAACACCGAGTAGGGGAAGCTGGGGTGGTAGTCGATGTAGGGAAAGCCGGCCAGCGCCAGCGGGTAATTGGCGCCCACGAGGGAGCGCAGGCGCGAGATGTAGGTCTGCGCGGAGACGTACTTGCCCTCGTACTCGGACTCGGCGTCGATGATCAGGCAGTCGGCGCCGTCGTTCGCGGCCGCCGCCCCCACGTCCGCTTCGCCGATCGGGTGATTGCCGTACACGTACTGCCAGGCGCAGACGCGCAATCCGTCGGCGTGCAGCGCCCGCACGAGCGGCGAGTTGAACTGTGACCACATGTTGGTCCCGTCGCCGGATTTGATCAACAGCGTGCCGACGCCGTAACGGCGGGCGCTGGCGACGATCGAGGCGAGGTTGCCGTGGTTGGTGTAGGGCAGCTCCCAGATCCACATCGCGCGGCCCGACAGCGGATTGCCGTCGCCGGCCGCATGGCCCACCGGCGTGGCCCCCGGCGAGCGCCGAGCCTGCGAGATGGTGTGACGAACGGGTCGTGGCTTAGCGCCCAGGGAGGCGCCCCCGGAGGCTCCCAGGGCAGGTCCAGCGCCGACGCTCAGAAGCGTGACGCAGACAGCGGCCAGCCTCAGGGATGCGAAGCGGCGCAGCGAGAGGGGTGAGCGGAGTTTGGCGCCACCACCGCGCGCCCCGCGGTCTTCGGGCATACAGCGAGCCACCGTAGCGGACAACCCGGCGGACGCCCGCAAGTTGCGGTGCGTCCGCCGGGCTTGCTACGGGAGGCGATGCCGCGGCACGGCTGCTACTTCACGAACAGGATCTCCGAGTACTTCGGCAACGGCCACAGGTCGTCGGCGACGACGCCCTCCAGCTTGTCGGCCACCTCGCGCACGGCCGCCATCGCCGGGATCGTGGTGTCGCGCGTGTAGTTGGCCGACTCCTGGGGAGCCCCGTCGGGCTGGTTCTCCGCCAGGTTCGCCGCCTCCAGCTGCTTGATCGACTCCACCAGCGCGGCGATCAGACTCTCGGTCTCCGAGGCCAGCTCGCCGAGCTGTGCGCCGTGCAGGAGCGTCAGATGACGGGCGGCCGCCGGCAGCAGCATCGTCTTCGCGATTGCCGCCGCGGTCTCGGCTTCGATGTTGAGCGTGGTGACGTACTGGTCCAGCATCACCTCGTAGCGCGACTCCAGCTCACGCTGCGAGAGGACGCCGTAGTTGGAGAACACCGTCTCGGTGTCATCGCTGATGAGGTACGGCAGCGCGTCGGCGGTCGTGCGCAGGTTCAACAGACCCCGCGACGCGGCCTCGGAGTACCAATCGTCGGAGTAGTTGTCGCCCCCGAACACGACCTGCTTGTTGGCGGCGTAGCTGCGCTGCAGGATCGGCCGCAGAGCCGCCTCCAGCTCGGTGCCGGCCTCCAACGCGTCCTCGAGCTCCTCGCTCAGGTAGTCGATCGCCTCGGCGACGATCGTGTTGAGCACCGTGTTGGGCAGTGACAGCGACTGGCTGGATCCCAGCGCCCGGAACTCGAACTTGTTGCCGGTGAACGCGAACGGGCTGGTGCGGTTGCGATCGCCGCCGTGCATCGGCAGCGGCGGCAGGACGGGCGTGCCCATGCCAAGGAACGACTCGGGCGTGGACTCGCCGACTTCTCCCCGCTCGATCGCCCCGAACACCTTCTCCAGCTCGGAGCCGAGGAAGATCGAGATGATCGCCGGCGGCGCCTCGTTGGCCCCCAGCCGGTGATCCTGCCCAGCGCCGGCGACCGAGGCCCGGAGCAGGCCCTGGTGCTTGTTCACCGCCTGGATCACGGCCGCGCAGAAGAACAGGAACTGCAGGTTCTCGTGCGGCGTGTCGCCGGGCTCCATCAGGTTCTCGCCCTCGTCGGTGCCCATCGACCAGTTGTTGTGCTTGCCCGAGCCGTTGACCCCGGCGAACGGCTTCTCGTGCAGCAGGCAGACCAGCCCGTAGCGCCGGGCGACGTTCTGCATGATCTGCATCGTCAGCTGCTGATGATCGGCGCCGACATTGGAATTCTCGAAGATCGGCGCGACCTCGTACTGGGACGGCGCGACCTCGTTGTGGCGAGTCTTGATCGGCACGCCGAGCTTGGCCAGCTCCTTCTCGGTGTCCAGCATGCACGCGAGCACCCGTTCGGGGATCGAGCCGAAGTAGTGGTCGTCGAGCTCGTGGCCCTTGGGGGGCTTGGCGCCGAACAGCGTGCGCCCGGTGGTGTACAGGTCGGGGCGCTCGAAGTAGTACTGCTCGTCGATCAGGAAGTACTCCTGCTCGGGACCGACGGTCGTGAAGACCCGGTTCGCGCTCTGGTTGTCGAACAGACGCAGCGCGCGCATCGCCGATTTTGACAGCGCGTCCATGGAGCGCAGCAGCGGGATCTTGTTGTCAAGCGCCTCGCCTGTCCAGGAGACGAACGCCGTCGGGATGCACAGCAGCGCCCCGTTGGGGTTCTCCAGGATGAAGGCCGGGCTGGTCGGGTCCCAGGCGGTGTAGCCGCGCGCCTCGAACGTGGCCCGGATGCCGCCGGTCGGGAACGAGGACGCGTCGGGCTCGGCCTGGATCAGCTCCTTGCCCGCGAATTCCGCCAGGGCCGTGCCATCGCCACTGGGGGCGTAGAAGCTGTCGTGCTTCTCGGCCGTCAGGTTGGTCAACGGCTGGAACACGTGGGCGTAATGGGTGGCGCCCTTCTCCAGCGCCCACTCCTTCATCGCCAGCGCGACCGCATCGGCCAGCGAGGTGTCCAGCGCCTCGCCGCGGGCAAGCGTCTTGGACAGCTTGCGGTAGACGTCCTTGGGGAGCCGCTGGCGCTGGATCGCCGGGCTGAACACGTTCTGGCCGAAGATCTGGTTGTCGGAGTTGGTCAGATCCGGGGCGCCGATTGCGGCGCCGTTCGCACTCCACTTTGTTGCGTGGACATTCTGCTGGCGCATGGGCATGCTCTCTGCTGATTCCTTCCTGTTGGCGCCTCGGCGGCGGAGGCGCGCACGTGAATGACTGGTCTCGGTGAGACGCGAAGGTGAGAGCCTAAGCAACGTTCACTGAGAGGTCATTATCCCAATGGCCAAACCGGGCCGTCTGCCGTCGGCCGGACGGCGAAAGATACTCGGTTGGCCGCGAAAATGAGAGAATGCCGGCATGCCGCCGCGCGACGCCGAGACCGGACCAGCCTCGGTCTACGTACCCGCCGCCGAGCGCTACGACGCCGACCGCTTCCGCCGCTGTGGACGCAGCGGGCTCCAGCTGCCGCCGATCTCGCTGGGGCTGTGGCAGAACTTCGGTGACGACCGCCCGCTGGGAGTTTCCCGTTCGATCCTGCGCCGCGCGTTCGACCTGGGGATCACCCACTTCGACCTGGCCAACAACTACGGCCCGCCCTACGGCAGCGCCGAGACGAACTTCGGACGCATCTTCACCGAGGACTTCGCGCGCTATCGCGACGAGCTGGTGATCTCGACCAAGGCCGGGTACGACATGTGGCCGGGTCCCTACGGGATCTGGGGCTCGCGCAAGTACCTGCTGGACAGTCTGGAGCAGAGCCTGAAGCGGATGCGCCTGGATCACGTCGACATCTTCTACTCGCACCGGTTCGACCCCGAGACGCCCCTGGAGGAGACGATGGGGGCGCTGGACAGCGCGGTCAAGCAGGGCAAGGCCCACTACGCGGGGATCTCGTCCTACGGTCCGCGCCACACCGAGGAGGCGATCGAGATCCTTCGCCATCTGGGGACCCCGCTGCTGATCCACCAGCCCTCCTACTCGATGTTCAACCGCTGGATCGAATCAGAGCTGCTTGACGTCCTCGATCGCGAGGGGGTCGGCTGCATCGCGTTCTCGCCGCTGGCCCAGGGGATGCTCACCGACAAGTACCTCGAGGGCGTGCCCGAGGACTCGCGCGTGCGCCGCGGCTCGGCCTTCGCCGAGGACATGGTCACGCACGAGAACGTCGAGCGAGCGCGAGCGCTGAACGAGATCGCAGCCCGACGCGGGCAGACGCTCGCCCAGATGGCGATCGCCTGGACGCTGCGCGACCCGCGCGTCACCTCGGCGCTGGTGGGCGCCTCGAGCGTTTCCCAGCTGGAGCAGAACGTCGCGGCCCTGGAGACCCTGGACTTCGACGAGAGCGAGCTGGCCGAGATCGACCGCTACGCCGTCGACGGTCAGATCAACATCTGGGCGAGCTCCAGCGAGGCCTGACGCCGCTCCGCGCCGCTGCCGGCCGCCTGCGGCGGGGCGCCCGGGCCGGCCGGTCGCTCGTCACTGGGCGTTGACGATTCGCCCGTCGTTGTTGACATAGGTCTGTGGCGGCGCGGTACCCACGTGCACGGCGAACGTCCCGTGGGGGCGCGAGCCGTCGGCCAGGACGGCACGGGCCTTGCCGTTGAGCCCGGCGGCCACCTGCCAGGCGACGGTGTGCTTTCCGGGAGCGACGGCCGTCACCGCCCAGTCGAAGCGAGCGGTGTGGCCGGGCCTGAGCTTGCCCAGCGCCCACGTGTTGGAATACGCCGTGACCCCGGCCCCCTGACCGCCGTTGTGGCAGCTGTAGCCGCAGCGACCGGGTCCGCGGTCGACGATCCAGTTCGGGCGTGACGCGTTGGCCACGTAGGGCTGGTCGATGTTGGCGGCGAAGGCCGAGGCGCTCGAGCCCTCGCCCTTGGGAGCGGGATACGCGCACGTGACGTTGCAGATCGTGACCGCCACGTCGGGGATCGTCGTGTGGCCGCTGTTGCGCACGGCGATCACCAGATGGCTGTGACCCGAGATCTGCTGCGTGGCCGGGAAGCTGGCGGTGCTCACGTCGACGGTGAACTTGCCCCGCGGCTCATGCACCGCCTGGCTTTGACCGCCGCCGCAGGCCGCCAGCGCCAGCGTCAGCCCGACCCCGGCGAAGGTTGCGCGGCTCCTCGTGCTCCACAGTCTCAACGCGCGGGCCAACATACCACCCGCGATGGCCGGCGGACGCAGGTTGGGCGCCATCGCACCGGTTCAGGGTTGGTGGTTGGCAGTGCCGTGGCGTAGGCTGTGCGTCGCTGTCGCCGGAGCGCCCCGGCCACCTGTTCTCAGGGAGGATCCAGAACCGTTGATCAGAGCCGTCGCCGACCGAGCGTTCCTGCCGACCAAGTCGGTGCTCGAAGAGATCGGCAACATGATGATCCTCACCGGCCGCACGCTGGTCTCGGCGGTGCGTCCGCCGTACCCGTACGGCAGCGAGTTCGTGGGCCAGTTCCTGTTCGCGATGCGGCTGTGCTGGTTCCCGCTGCTGATCTCGACGATCGCCTTCGGCTACGAGGCACCGGGCCTGCAGGCCGCCAATTTCCTGGTGCTGTTCGGCGCGCTGGATCGCCTCGGCGGCTTCTTCGTGCTGGCGTCGGTGCGCGAGTTCGCGCCCACGGTGGACGCGATCGTGCTCGCCGGCGTGGCGGGCACGGCGATCACCGCCGACCTGGGCGCGCGCAAGATCCGCGAGGAGCTGGAGGCGCTCCAGGTGCTGGGCGTCGATCCGATCAAGAACCTCGTCGTTCCGCGCTTCCTGGCCCTGATGCTGCTCACGGGTCTGTTCGACGTCTACGCGCTGATCTTCGGCGTGTTCGGCGGGATCATGGCGACGCTCGTCAACCACGCCCCGCTGGGCCCGTTCTTCGCCACCTTCTTCAACAATGCCGAGACCACCGACCTGTGGGGATCTGTTCTCAAGACCACCCTGTTCGGAGCGATCATCGCGATCGTCTGCTGTTACAAGGGGATGACCGCCTCCGGGGGGGCCGAGGGGGTGGGTCGCGCCGTCAACCAGGCGGTGGTGATCGCGTTCATGGGCGTGTTCGCGTTCAACTACGCGTTCACCCAGACGCTCCTGGCCACCCATCCCGAGATCACCACGATCATCAAATGAGGCCCGTGCTCCATGGGTGAACTGATCGCAACCCCGCGCGGCTGGATCGAGGCCTTCGGCGAGATCGTCAAGTTCGGCTACCAGATGATCCGCGACGTGGCCACGCTGCGGGTCCTGCGGTTCTTCGGCGAGGCGCTGCGCCAGGCCGGGATCCTGATCGTGTCCTCCACGCTGGTGATCTGGGGCCTGGTGTTCGTGATCGGCCTGGAGTGCGGCCTCGAGGGCGCGTACTTCACCTACGGCGAGGGAACGCCCGCCTACTCCGGCGTGTTCGCGGCCTGGTGCGATCTGCGTGAGCTGGTGCCGCTGGTTTTCGGTTACATGATGGCCGCCAAGGTCGGCACCGGGATCGTGGCCGAGCTGGGCTCGATGCGGATCTCCGACGAGATCGACGCACTCGAGGTGATGGGCATCAGCGGCATGCGCTTTCTGTGCGCCACGCGCCTGCTGGCGGCGATTCTCGTGCTGCCGTTCGTCTACCTGTGCTCGATCGGCGCCGGCTTCTTCGCCAGCTACCTGGCGGTGGTGCAGCAGATCGGATACGTCTCCTCGGGCGGCTTCTTCTTAATCTTCTGGCAATTCCAGAACCCGCCGGACCTCTTATTCAGCTTGATAAAGGCGATGGCGATGGCCATGGTCATCGTCATCGTGGGCTGCTACTACGGCTATAACGCCAGTGGCGGCCCAGTCGGCGTGGGCACTGCGACGGCCAAGTCGATGGTGCTTAACCTGGTATCGGTCCATCTCATCGGCATGCTCGGGACGCAGCTCTTCTGGGGCGCGAACCCGAGAGCACCCATCGGAGGCTGAAATGCAGGACCAAGACGGCTCGGATCGCACCGAGGACGAGAAGCAGGACCACGACGGCTCGGATCGCACCGAGGACGAGAATGAGTACAAGCGCGAGGACTCCGACGACGCGTCGCGCGCCGAGAACGACCCGCGCAACATCGGCGACCAGAGCGAGGAGCACAGCGCCGCAGCCCGCGGCGCCGAGGTGGAGCTCTCGCCCGAGGAGCGCGAGGAGCAGATCACGAGCGCGGCGCCCGACGGCGGCGAGATCCAGGAGACGCCGGAGTGGCCCGCGGAGGAGTCAGACCGCGACGAGGCCAAGGCGGAAGGCGACGGCGACAAGACCGAGGCCAAGGCGGAAGGCGACGGCGACGGCGACAAGACCGAGGCCAAGGGCGAGGCCGACGGCGACGGGACCGAGGCCAAGGGGGAGGCCGGGAGCGATGGCGAGTCCGAGAAGGAGGAGAAGGGATCGTCCTCTCGGGTCTCGGTGGTCGATGAGTCCCCGCCGCGGCCCGAGCCGCCGGAAGGCTCCTCCGACGACGAGTACAAGTGGCACACCTACAAGGTCTACCCCTCGGGTCGTCCCGACGCGGTCGAGTTCATCGATACCTACAAGGCGTTCGGACGCACGAAGATCCTTCGCGGCCTGAACATGGGCCTTCCCGAGGGCATGGTCTCGATGATCCTCGGCCCCTCGGGCACCGGCAAGTCGGTCTGCATCAAGCACATGGTCGGTCTGCTGTACCCCGACCAGGGCGACATCCTGGTGCACGGCGAGTCGGTGCCGAACATGGCCGACGACGACCTGTTCGACATGCGCAAGAAGTTCGGGCTGCTGTTCCAGGACGGCGCCCTGTTCGGCTCGATGAACCTCTATGACAACGTCGCCTTCCCGCTGCGCCAGCACACCGAGAAGGGCGAGGACGAGATCGAGGACATCGTCATGCGCCGCCTCAACGAGGTCGGTCTCGGGTCAGCCCGCACCAAGGCGCCCAACGAGCTCTCGGGCGGGATGAAGAAACGGGCGGGCTTCGCGCGGGCGTTGGTACTGGAGCCCGACATCGTGCTCTTCGACGAGCCCGACTCGGGGCTGGATCCGGTCCGCACCGCGCTGCTGGGCGAGCTGATCCTGGAGATCCACCGCGACATGATGGACGAGGCCAAGGAGCAGAAGAAGGAGCACCTGCCGACCTTCTGCGTGATCACGCACGACATCATGAGCGCGCGGCGCGTCGCCGACTACATCAACGTGCTGTGGAAGGGCCGGGTCGTCGAGGCGGGCCCCGCCGAGGACATGCTCAACTCGGAGAACCCCTTCATCCGGCAGTTCCTCTCCGGGGAGTCGCAGGGTCCGCTGACGATGGACTGATGGCGCGGATGCCACGGCGGATCCGTGCGGCGCGAGCCCCCCGGCCGCCACGGTAGCCTCGGCCCAGCATGGCGCCGATCTTTGAGCGGATCTCCGGGGCGGCCGCTCGGCGGCCCATCCTGGTGGTGGCGATCGTCCTGGCGATGGCCATCGCCGGAGGCATCCTGGCGCTCGGCCTGAAGCCCTCGGCCGGCACGGACACGTTCGTCAACCGCTCGTCCCCGGCCTTCCAGGCGACCGCCGAGGATCAGCGCCACTTCGGCGACGACGCCGTGATCATCCTGGTGCGTGAGAAGCTGACCAACCTGGTCGAGACCAAGGACCTGGCGACGATCACCGAGCTGGAGGCGTGCCTGGGCGGGCAGTACGTGCAGGCCAACAGCAAGCTGCGGGCGTTCACCGCCGTCAAGCACGCCCCGTACGGCGGGTGGGGGAGTCCGTGCGGCAAGCTGATGCGGTCGCGCGCCGCCCAGGTCGTCTACGGCCCCGGAACCTTCCTCAACCAGGCGGTGGCGGCGGTCAACCACGGGATCAGCTCGATGCTGAGCAGCGCCAACGCCGCCAGCACGTCGGCCGCGCAGCAGGCCTACGCGCTGGCGATCGGCAGGGGGATGAGCAAGCGCAAGGCGCTCGCGGAGGCCAATGCAGCCGGTCAGCTGGAGTATCAGCAGCAGTTGTCGACGATGGAGCAGATGGCCGTCACCTCGGGGCTCAGCAGCACCCCGTCGATCGACGATCCGTCGTTCATCCCGCAGATCGTGTTCGACCAGACCCGGGGGGTCAACCAGCCCAAGGCCCGTTTCGCCTATCTGTTCCCGACCGCCGACTCGGCCCTGATCCAGGTACGGCTGCGCTCGTCGCTGTCTGACGCCCAGCAGGCTCGGGCGATCAGTTGGATCCGCCAGGCGATCCGGATGCCGATGTTCCGCTCGGCCTACCAGGGCGACTACACCGTGACCGGCGTACCGGTCGTCGTCAACGATCTCGCCGGTCAGATCTCGGGCGCGATCGCCGGGCTGCTGATCGCCGCGCTCCTCGTCATGGCGGCCACGCTGCTGATCGTCTTTCGCAACCGCCTGCGCCTGCTGCCGCTGGCGATCGCTCTGGCCGCCGCCGGGATTACCTTCGGGCTGCTGGCGGTGCTGGGGGCGGCACTGACGATGGCCTCGATCGCGGTCCTGCCGATCCTGATCGGACTGGCCGTCGACTACGGGATCCAGTTCCAGGCCCGCGCGCAGGAGTCGCGTGCGGAGGCCGAGCGCGCCGGCGCCGGTCAGCTCACCGCCGCCCAGGCGGTTGCTCAGGCGGCCGGGCGCGCGGCGCCGACGATCGCCACCGCGGCGCTGGCCACCGCGACCGGCTTCCTGGTGTTGCTGCTCTCGCCGGTGCCGATGGTCCGCGGCTTCGGGCTGCTGCTGGTGGCCGGGATCGTGGTCGCGCTGAGCTGTGCGGTTACGGTCGTCTCGGCCGCGCTGGTGTTGCGGGAGCGGGGCCTGGGCGCGAGCTCTCTGGCCGCCTCGGTGCGCGGCGCCGGCGAGCTGTTCGCCGTGCCCGCGCGGTTCCTCGCCCCCGGCATGCGGGGCGCAGGCGAGATCCTCGGCAGCGCAGCCAGCGGGCTGCGGCGGGCGCTGACCCCCCGGCGCCGGCGCACCGTGGACGGGTCCACCGGCTCGCTGCCGGCACGGATCGTCTCGGCCGTGATGCGCCGCCCCGCGCGCGTGCTGGCGCTGGCGGCCGTGCTGGCCGTCGCCGGTTGGATCGCCGACACCCAGACGGCAGTGCAGTCCGACGTCACCAAGCTCGTGCCGTCGAGCATGCCGGCACTGCGCAACCTCAAGGCGCTGGAGAGGGACACCGGCGTGTCGGGGGAGATCGATGTCGCGGTGCGCGGCGCCAACGTGGCCAATCCGGCGACGCTCAAGTGGATGATCGGCTACGAGAACGGGCTGCTGGCCCACTATGGCTACGTGGAGACAAAGGGCTGCGCTCGCGCCACGCTGTGCCCGGCGCTGTCGCTTCCGGACCTGTTCTCCACTGGAACCGGCGGCCGGTCCGGCGCAAGCCCTGACCTCGGCCAGACCCAGATCGACACCCTGCTGCGCTCGGTCCCCCCGTACTTCTCCCAGGCGGTGCTCACCAGTGATCACCGGGAGGCCACGCTTGCCTTCGGCATCCGCCTGATGCCGCTCTCGCGTCAGCAGGGGGTGATCGACTACATGCGCTCGCGGCTGCATCCGCCGGCCGGGGTGAGCGCGGCACTGACCGGCCTGCCCGTGCTGGCGGCCCAGGCCAACCAGGCCCTGTCCTCCACCGGTCATCGCTTCCTCACCCTGATCGCCGGCCTGCTGGCGGTCGGCCTGGTGCTGCTGCTGGTGCTGCGCAAGCCCCGGCGGGCGGTCGTTCCGATGATCCCGATCGCCCTGGCCACCGGGTGGTCGGCGCTGATCCTCTACCTGATCGGGATCCCCCTGAACCCGATGTCGGCCACCCTGGGGACGCTGGTGATCGCGATCTCGACCGAGTTCAGCGTCCTGCTATCCGAGCGCTTCCGTCAGGAGCGGGCGGCCGGCCACGAGCTGCGGATGGCGCTGGCGCGCACGTATCGCTCCACCGGCGCCGCGGTGCTCGCGTCCGGGATCACCGCGATCGCCGGCTTCGGCGTGCTCGTCTTCTCCAACATCACGATGCTGCGCGACTTCGGGTTCGTCACGCTGGTCGACCTCACCGTCTCGCTCGGGGGAGTGCTGCTGGTGCTGCCCGCCGTGCTGGCGCTGTCCGAACGTGACGCGCGCCTCCCCGCCCGCACGCCCTGGCGAGTCCTCGGCGATGCGCTCGGTCGTCGCCGGCGCGGCCCGCGGACCGCGTGAGCGAGGGCTCCGAGGGGCGCCCCCCCGAAGGCTTCCCGCGCGCGGGCGCCGAGCCCGACGCCCCGCTCACCCGCCTGGATCCCGACGCCCCGCGCCGGCCGGCCTCCGAGCAGCCCGCCGCAGCGCGGGCGACCGGCGAACCCGCCCCCCGCCGCCCGCCCCGCCGATCATCGACACGCGGCGCTATCGGTGGATGATCGGCATCTTCGGCCTCGTCCTGGTGCTGGCCGCCTCGATCTACCAGTTCGCCACCCACGGCGTGAGCACGACCGGGGTGCCGCCCGGTCACCGGCTTCACTTCTTCGCCGCGCCGCTGGCCGCCGGGAACCTCGTGGGGGATCCCAACCTCGACCCGCCGTGCACACTCGCCCGCCACGACGTGCGCGCGCTCAACCTATGCCTGTTGGCGGGCCGGGCTCCACTCGTTCTGTCGCTGTTCGTCGTCGGCTCGCCCGAGTGCGAGCGCCAGGTCGACGCCCTGCAGGCGCTCTCTCACCGCTTTCCGCGCACGGCTGTGCAGTTCGCCGCGGTGGCGGTCCACGCCGGCCGCTCGGCCACCGCCAAGCTGGTGCGCTCACACCACTGGACGATCCCGGTCGCCTATGACCGCGACGGCGCGGTCGGCGGCCTGTACGGGGTCGCGATCTGTCCGATGGCGGAGCTCGCTTACCGGGGTGGCGTCGTGAAGGACCGGCTGATCGGCGATCAGTGGCAGACCAGCGAAGCCCTGTTTCCGCGCGTGCGGGCGCTGGTGGACGCGAGCCGGCACCGGTAGCCATCATGACCGCCAGACGCCGGTAGCCATCATGAATGCGGATTTCAGGCCGCCGCTGCGGCCGGCTCCGGGGTTCGTCGCCCCGGACGTGGCCGCCGAGTTTCCGGGCCTGCGGCTGGACTGGGTGACCGTCGCCGCCCGTCCGCAATCCAGCCCGCCGTCTCTGGTGGCGCATCTGCGGCAGCTGGCGAGCCGGTATCGCGGCTCGAGCGTGGTGGCCATGCGCACCAAGCCGATCCCGCACGCCTATCGCGCGTTCTACCGCCAGATCGGGCTCGATCCGGACGTCGAGCGAATACCGTCCGAGCGCGTGGCCGTGCAGCGGCTGCTGGTCGGCGGGTTTCGGTCTGTCGATCTGATCACCGACGCCTGCCTGGTGGCGCTGCTGGAGACCGGGATCCCCGTGTGGGCGCTGGACGCCGACGCGGTCGCCGCCCCCGGCCTCGGGATCCGCACGACGACCCCCGATGACCGCCGGTCCTCGCCCGAGGCGCCATACCTTGAGCCCGGGAGCCTTGCCGTGGCCGACGGCGCCAGAATCCACGGCCTGCTGTTCGCCGACCCGGAGCCCGAGAGCGCGGTCCGGTCGCGGACCACCAGGGTGGCGCTGTTCTCGCTGGCCGTCGGCGGAGTGCCCGCGATCCACGTCGAGGAGGCGCTCTGGACCTGCACCGAACTGACCGGGGGAGGCGATCCTGGAGAGTGCTAAGGTGCGCTCAAGATGGGAGGAGACGAGCTTTCCCAGCTCATCGACGGTCCGGCGCAGGGGCAGGGCAGTGGGGCAGCGGTCGCTCCGATCGCTCCCGCCGTCCAAGTCGACGTCGCCGCCGACGAGCGCGCCGCTCGCCGCAGCCTGCGCGGCCAGATCGCCCGCCTGGAGGGGGAGTTGGCCGACGCATTCGTGACGGCCTTCCCCATGGGCGGCCTGCCGCAGCCGCCGGTCCCGCGGTCCGTGGAGCCGCGACTGCTGGACCTCGGCGAGCTCGAGATCGTGCGCGACGAGTTGGCGCAGCGGCTGTCCGACGCCCGCGCGACGATCACGCGACGCGCCGACGAGCAGGCCGAGAAGCGCCTGCTGCTGGAGCACATGCTGCTCGAGCCCGGCCGCTACCGGTTCACCCGGGTCTCCTGCCACGACCTCGGCGAGCCCGGCTGCGGCGTCTGGCAGGTGCGCCCGAGACTGGGCCTGATCGGGATGCTGATGGGGTGGTGGCAGGTAAAGCTCTCCTCCGGCTGTCCGTTAGCCGGGGGTCGCCGGCCCGCCAGCGGCCCAGCGCGACCCTGATCCGTCAACCGCACGAGGCACCGGCATGCGCGCGCTGCTGAGATCCGGCGCGGGCGCCGTGCTCGTCATCTCCATCATGTTCATCGGGAGCATCGTCCTCTGGGTGGGGACGCCCCTGGCGTGGTTGTGGGTCGCCTCCCAGATCCAGGGAGCCACCGAGTCGCTGGGGACGGCGCTGCTGGCGGCGTTCATCGGGGTCCTGGTGACCGTCACCGCACTGGGCTCGGTGCTGGCCCGGCTGAGTGACGTCTACCGGGCCAATTGCGTGGCCCGCGGCCTCAACGACCCGGGCCACGTGATGCTCGAGGGCGTGCTCGTGGTCAGCGCCGGGCTGACCCTCATCGCCTTCGGGATCTGGTTCTTCTTCCTCGCCGGCGCGAGTCCGGTGCCGATCGGAATCCAACTCTGAGCCAGGATCGGCGGATCCAGGCTGAGCCACCTGTCATCGGGCCGGGACGTGCCGCGCCGGAAGCTGCGAGGCACGTCCCGACTCGGGCTGGGGTTCCTAGGCCACGAGCTCCATCTCGCGTGAGCCGGACGGCTGCTGCAGCGAGCTTGCCAGCAACAGGCGCTGACGCTCGGTGAGCTTTCCGACCGGCTTGGTCTCGACGATTCGGTTGCGAGACAGGAACTTCCGGCACCTGGTGCTACCCCAGCGCCGCTGGCTTATCAGCAGCTCGCCAACCGGCCAGCTGTCTGCGGCCGCCGGGCACTGGAGGATGACTTCCGCTGCTGAGACCTCGCCGAGGGCGATCCGTCGCTTGATAGCTGCGCGCGCGAGCCGGATCTCGTTGGCTCGCTCGAGCGCGCGCAGCCGCTGCGGTGCGGAGGTCTTCAAGGCAGTCTCCGTCTCCGTCATTTAGCGCTCTCACTCCTTGGAGGATTTCGTCCGTCCGTCCGGACTTGGGCATCTGCATACGGCCCGCCCGCTGCCGGAAGCAGCAAATGGCGGTTCGGACCTGCGGGTATTCGGAGCCTTCAGGCTCCCCGGCTGGTGATGCTCGGCATGCACGGTCTTCCATCTCCGCCCCAGCAGCTTCGTAGTCCGCTGACCGACCATCACGATGTGCGACAACGAGAACCTAGAACAACGGCTCGGTCACAGCAACGTCACACGGCGATGACATGCGCATAGAGCGCCTTTTTTTTGCTAACCGGAGCTTGTGCGTAACCGGACAAGACTGAAGGCGCTCATGCGGTGTCCGGTCGCTTGCCGGACCGACCGCGGGGGTCACACAGTGGGCAGCGGGCCGTGCTCTGACTCGAACGACCGCTTGACCTCGGCGAACGCCTTCAGGGCGCGGTCGAGCGTCGCGTGGTCGTGCGTTGCCATCACGCTGGTGCGCAGCAGCGCGCCGGCGGGGGGGACGGCGGGGTGAATCGCCACGTTGACGAACACCCCGGCCTCGTACAGCGCCTTCCACAGGAACACGGCCTTCCAGTCGTCGCCGACCACGACGGGGACGACCGTGGTCACCACCTCGCTGCCGTCGGCCAGTCGAGTGGGACGCACCACCTGGAAGCCGAGCTCAGCGAGGCCGGCATGCAGGTAGCGGGCATTGCTCAAGGTCCGCGAGAACAGCTCTGGACCTTCCGGCGAGCGGCAGATCCGCACCGCGGCCAGCGCGGCCCCCACCGCGGCGGGAACCCCGGCGGCCGTGAACATGAACGGCCGCGACTGGATCCGCAGGAACTCGATCACATCCGCCGGCCCGGCGATCACGCCACCGCAGGAGGCCAGCGACTTGGAGAACGTGGCCATTCGCAGGTCGACGCGGTCCTCGATGCCCAGCAGCTCGCTGGTACCCGCCCCGCGCGCGCCCAGCACGCCCAGCGCGTGGGCCTCGTCGACCATCAGCCGCGCTCCGTACTCACCGCATAGGTCGGCGATCTCGGGCAGGGGCGCGACGTCGCCCTCCATCGAGAAGACGCCGTCGACGACCACCAGAATCCCGCCGCCGTCGCCGGTCGCCCGGTTCAGAGCGTGCTCCAGACGGTCCAGGCGGTTGTGGCGAAACGGCCGCAGCTTGGCGCCCGAGAGGATGCAGCCGTCGAGGATCGAGGCATGGTCGCCCGAATCGGCGATCACCGTGTCGCCCCGGCCGAGGATCGTGCCCAGCGCGCCCAGGTTGGCCTGGTGTCCGGTGGTGAACACCAGCGCCGACTCGGTGCCCAGCCATTGCGCCAGCTCGTATTCCAGTTCCAAGTGCAGGTCGATGGTCCCGTTGAGAAAGCGCGAGCCGGTCAAACCCGTGCCGTACTTGCGAACCGCGTCCAGCGCTCCCTGACGCACCCGCTGGTCCCCGGTCAGGCCCAGGTAGTTGTTGGACCCCAGCATGATCCGCGGCTTGCCCTCCATCTCCACGACGGGCAGTGTCGGACCCTCCAGGACGCGGAAGTACGGCAGCGCGTCGAGCTCACGAGCGGTCTTGAGCTGCGCCAGACGCTCGTGCTCGCGCGCTTTGGCAAACACGTCGGTGATGGTCGGCATCCTCACCACTCTAATCGCAATCCCGTCCGGCGAGGGCTTTGAACCTGACCGCTCGCGCTGTCACACTGCGAGGCCGATGTCCGCCTCTTCCAGCTCTGTCGCCCGACCCCGAGCAGACCCCGATGATGCCCGAGGAGATCGTCGATGCGGAGACCGTCGACGGCGTTCCGGTGCTCTCCGAGATCCGCGCGATCGAGCCCTTTGCGCCAGCCGCGCTGCCCGCCGTGCAGGCCGCTGCCGCAGCCGCCACGGGGTTCGTGGCCGGAGCCGCGACGCTCGCGCTGATGCGCCGCCACACCGCCCGCAAGCTGGCTCGCTCGAGGCTGCGACGCGGAATCGACGCGCTGCCGATCGCCGGCACGCGGAGCTTTCTGATCGACATCCATTTGATCGCAAAGCCGGACGAGTGAGCGACGGGGCGTACGCCATCGAGGTCCGGACCGAGGTCCGGCCGCGATGGGTGTTTCGTCTCTCGCTTCGGGGTTCGCTCGACGGCCTGGCGCCGGTCCGCCGAGGTGTGCTGCACCGGCTGCTGCACCGTGGGGAGGAGGCGGTGTCGATCCGCGTCGCCCAAACGGCGGCGGATCGCGTGCTGTTCGGAGCTCGGGCGTCGACGCGGGAGCTGGCGGAGTGGGGGATCGAGCGGATGCGCGCCTCGCTGGGGATCGACTGCGACCTGCGCCCCTTCTACGAGCGCTTCCGTTTCGATCCGCTGATCGGGCCGGCGGTGCGGGCCAACCCGGGGCTGCGCGCCGCCGGGCGGCCGGACCCGTTCGAGGCGCTGGCGTGGTCGGTGTGCGAGCAGCTGATCGAGTACGAGCGCGCGGCGGCGATCGAGCGCCGCCTGGTGGCGCGACTGGGCCGGCGCTGTCCGCAGACGGGCCTGCGCGACTCACCGACGGCCGCCGTCATCGCCCGCCAGGCTCCTGCCCTGCTGGCGTCCTTCGGTCTCACCGAGACGCGGGCGCTCGCGCTTCGCCGGGCCGCAGCAGAGGTGGCCGCCGGCCGCGTCGACCTCGCCGATCCCGACCACGAGTCCGGCTGGCGGCGGCTGCGGCGGATCCGCGGGATCGGCGCCTGGACCCTGCAGACGCTGGCGATCACCGGCCAGGGCCGCTTGGACCAGCTGCCGGCCGGCGATCTGGCGTACCTGAAGCTCGTCGGCCGGCTGCTGGACGATGGCAATCCGTACGCCCGGGCCACCGAGCAGGAGGTGGAGCGCTTCTTCGCGCCCTACGCGCCGTGGGCGGGGCTGGCCGGCCTGCACGCGCTGCGCGGCGCCGGCAGCGCGGCCGCCCTGCGGCTGGCTGCCTAGCTCAGACGTACACCGGGGAGACGATCAGCTGGTCGCCGCAGGGCGAGATCCGTGGCGCGGTTCGCAGCGACAGGTGCGACCAGTGATCTCCCACGCCGGGGGCCGAGGACATCGCCGCGGCCGCGGTGCGGCAGACGTGGGCTCCGGCGAACTCGTTATTGGTGACGAAGCTGACCCCGAACCGGGCTTGGCCCGCCGGCTTGAGCGTGATCGTCCGCGCGCGACGTTGCGTATCCGGGAAGAAGCCGCCGCCCTGCTTGACCTTCAGCGGCAGCGCGGCCCCGTGGGCGTCAAGCAGCCGCGCGCGCGGATAGCCCCGCAGCGTGCACGCCCGTCCCGAGGTGTTGCGCAGCGCCAGCGTGACCTCCAGATGGCCGGTGGCCCCCTCGGTTCCGACGTAGCTCAGGCGCAGCTGTGAGGCGGCGCACGCCGCGCCGGCGAGCTTGGCCCTGGGCGGCGCCTCCGTGGTCGAGCCATGTGTGCTGCTGGTCGCCGACGAGGACGAACTGCCCGACTGTGAGCTCCCGCAGGCCGCCAGCGCCAGCGCTGCGAGCACCGCGGCGATGGATGTGCGCCACATCGGTCAGATCGTAGGCGTCGCGGCGGTCGCGGGCTGCAACTCGAAGCGCACCGTCTCCCAGGGCGCGCTCGCCAGCCCCTGTTCCAGAGCCTCATCGCTGTGGTAACGGTCCGCCAATCGCCGCCCGTCGCAGTGCACGCGACACCGCGCCGGCGGGGAGATCGCCGGAGAACGGCCACGGATCGATCGTGCCGTCAGCCCGGAGCTCGACGTCGATCGCCGGCCCGGCCGCGGTGGGGACGTCGCGCAGCGTGAACGGCGCCCAGTCGAGCAGCAGCCCCAGCGACAGACTGTCCCAGGTCCACACCAGCTGGCTGTTGCGGGCTATCAGCTCGTCGGTGGCCAGATCGGCGGTGGCCGGATCGGCGCGCAGGGCCGCGGTGAGCTCTGATTCCAGCCGCCGTGAGTGCGCCAAAAAGCCGCGGACCAGCTCCGCCTCGTCGTCGGGGGCCGTTGCGAGATCCCGGCGCTCGTACAGCCGTCGGCCGTGCATCGCGGCCAGCAAAGCCGCGTAGCGGCTCTGGGTGATCAGCCGGGACGGACCCGTTCGCCACAGCGCCAGGTTGTCGGCCACGGCCATCTCGATGAACGACAGCGGCAGCCCCGTGGCGGGATTGCGGACCGGGTACAGGTCCCAGTGCGCCATCCCGACGTCGTGCTGCTCGGCGCCCAGCGCCACCTCGTCCAGGGGCACCACCGCGCCGAAGCGCTCGTTGCCCCAGGACCGCGCCAGCTGGCCGCACAGCCAGGCGTGCGCGGCCTGGCCGACGGCCAGCACCCCGGCCCCGTCACGGCGCAGGACCATCGCGTCAGCGGCCCGCTATGGACCCTGGCCGGCCAGCAGCTGGTCGGTCTGGGCGCCGACGATCGTGGCCGGGTTGGAGATCAGGTGCTGGCTCAGCATCCACTGGCCGTAGGCGGTCCACTCAGAGCTGGTCATCCAGCCCCACGGACGGTTGGCGGTGGTGGGGAAGAAGTAGGGCAGCGTGGCGTTCACGCTGGCCAGCTGGAGCTTGGGGCTCAGGGAGGGGTTGGCGCGCACGAGGTTGTTCACGGCGGCCTGCGGGTCGGCGCGCACCGCCTGGTAGCCGCGGCCGAGCGCCTGCACGAAGCTGCGCAGCTCGCTGGTCTTGTGGGCCAGCTCCTTCTCGGTGGTGACCAGCACCAGCTCATCGTATTTCGGCACTCCAGCGTTCTCGACGTGGATCACGTCCGGGTGCCTGCCCGACTGCTGCAGCTGGATCGCCTCGTAGTTCCAGTAGGCCCCGAGCGTCGCGTCAACCCGGCCTGAGAGCATCGACCCGACGAGGTTGTCGCCGACGTTGACCTCCTTGACCGAGCTGACCGGCACTCCGGCGTGCTTGAGGATCGTGTCCAGATAGGCGTGCTGGTAGGGGATGCCGGCGTCGCCGACACGCTTGCCGCGCAGCTGGCTCGCCCGGGTGATGTGCTTGGAGCGCAGCGAGATGATCGAGGTCAGCGGTCGCTGGACGATCGCGCCGATCGCCACCAGCGGCGCTCCCTTGTCTCGCGCCAGCATCAGCTCCGGCTCGTAGGAGACGGCGACGTCGACCTTGCCGGCCTGCAGCAGCTGCAGCGGCGTGGCCGGATTGGAGGGCGCCCGCACGACGACGTTCAGGCCGGCCGACCTGAATGCGCCGTCGGCCTGCGCCTGGTAGATGCCCACGTGGTCGGCGTTGGGCAGCCAGTCGAGCATCAAGCTAAGCGACTGCGAGTTCGCGCTCGACGGGGTCAGCCGGTCGGTCTTCTCTCCGCAGGCGGCGAGCGCCAGCCCGGCCAGCAGCGCGCCGGCGAGTGCCAACAGTCGTCGTCTCATGCAAACGTCACTTTCGGTTGATGGGTCCAGGGCGTAGCCAGCCGCTCGGCCACGGTCAGCAGCAGAAACAGGGCGATCGCGAACGCCGAGAGGACGACCACCGTCGCGTACGCCCTTGCCGTCTGCAGCTGCGGAATCGACTGCGCGAACAGGTATCCGAGGCCCGAGCTGGCGCCGCTCTGCTCGGCGAACACCGCGCCGATCACCGCCACGATCACGGAGATCTTGGCGCCGGTGAACACCCCCGGCAGCGCCGTGGGCAGCTCGATCGACCAGAACACGCGCCGCCGCGGGGCGTCGAAGGTCCGCATCAGCTTGAGCAGCTCGGGGTCGACGGCGGCAAACCCGGCCAGGGTGGTGACCACGATCGAGAAGAACGAGACCAGCGCGATCACCACCAGCTTGGGCAGGATCCCGAAGCCCAGCCACAGCACGAGGACCGGCGCCAGCATCGGGATCGGGACCGTCTGCGAGGCGATCAGCAGCGGGTAGACGGAGCTCTTGACGGTCACGAAGAAGTGCATCGCGGTGGCCAGCACGAGCGCCGCGGCGGCGGCCACGAGGATCCCCAGCAGGACTTCCTGGGCGGTGACCAGGAAGTTTGACCACAGCAGTCCGCGGTCGTCGTACAGCGATTGGGCGATCGCATGCGGAGCGGGCAGGATCAGCGGGTCGGCCCCGCCGAGGTCGACGTAGAGCTCCCAGATACCCAGCAGGGCCAGCACGACCAGCAGCGGTCGCCAGCCGGCGGCGGCCACGCGCCTCATGACGTGACTCCCAGCGCGGTGAGGACCCGCTCGCGCAGCTCCACGATCTCAGGCTCGGTACGCCGCCGCGGCCGCGGCGCGGACACCTCGATGGTCGCGACGGTGCGTCCCGGACGGGGGGAGATGACCACCACCCGATCGCCGAGCACGACCGCCTCCTCGACGTCGTGGGTGACCAGCACGACCGTGCGCGGCTCGGTGACGAGCACGTGGCTCAGCCACCCCTGCATCTCCACGCGGGTGATCGCGTCCAGGGCCGCGAACGGCTCGTCGAGTGCGAGCACGGGCTTGCCCGCCAGCAGCGAGCGCAGGAACGACACGCGTTGGCGCATTCCGCCCGAGAGCTGGGGTGGCTTGGCCTGCTCAAACCCGGCCAGCCCGAAGCGCTCCAGCCAGGGTTCCGCCTGCGCGCGGGCCTCGGCGCGCCCGACTCCCCGGGCACGCAGGGCCAGGGCGGCATTGTCGACGGTGCTCAGCCACGGCAGCAGCAGGTCGCGCTGGGGCATCAGGGCCGCGGGCGCGCTGGTGACCGTGCCGCGTATCCGGCCGCTGCAGCCCGCAGACCAGCTCCAGCAGCGTCGTCTTGCCGCAGCCGCTGGGCCCCACGACGGTCACGATCTCGCCGGCCCTGGCCTGCAGCGAGACGTCGGCCAGCGCCGGGACCGAAGCGCCCTTGCTCGCGAACGTCCTGCTCACGTGCTCCACCTGCACCGCCGCGGTGCCGCGAAGCTCGCTCCAAGGCCCCGTGGGCGGAGCCTCGATCATCGCTTCATCTCCCTCCGCGGGCATTACCCCACAGGTTCGAAGGGTCAGCGCCGGGTCGCCTGTCGTGCTGCTCGGCGTGGGGCGCTATCTCAGCCGGCGGACCCGCCAGCCCCCCTGGGTTTGCTCGTCTGGACGCGCATGGTACCGCGATGGCGCCGCTAGACGACCACCGGCTGGGTCAGCGCCTTGACGAACTCCTCCAGCTGGTCGGTGCGCCAGCACTCGAACGCGTTGCAGTACTCGGCGTAGGCGGCGATCACCGAGTCCCCGTAGTTCCAGTACAGGCGCGGCTCGGGGTTCAGCCAGAACGTGCGCCCGGCCCGGGCGGTGATCGCCGCGAACACGTCCTCGCGCGGCGGGCGGCCGTTGGTGCGGGCGTCGCCCAGGATGATCACGGTGGCCCGGGGGTGCAGCTCATCCTCGATCAGGGCGAGGAACTCGGTCCACACCCGCCCGTAGTCGGTGTACCCGGAGATGTCGGCCACGCCGGCGTCCTTGGAGACGGCCTCGGAGGCGGCACGGAAGTCGCGCTCGCGCTCGAACACCTCGGTGACCTCGGAGATCCGCTCGATGAACACGAACGAGCGCAGCTTGCGAAACGAGTCGTGCAGCGCGTGCAGGACGCTGAGGAAGAACGTGCTCGCGCTGGTGACGCTCGTTGACACGTCGCACAGCACGAAGATCTCCGGCCGGCGCGGGCGGCGAGGACGGTACTTGAGCTCCACCGGGACGCCGCCGGTCTGCAGCGAGGCGCGCATCGTGCGGCGCACGTCCACGTGGGCGTGGTGCCGGCGGCCCTTGAGCTCGTGGCCCTGGGTGGCCAGGCGCCGCTTGAGCTGGGCGACCACCCGGTGCACGGCGGCCAGGTCCTGGATCGGGCCCGTGGGCAGCGCGCGGTCAAGGTCGGACAGCGGCCGCTTGGGCGGCAGGCTGGCCGTCCGCTCGATCAGGCCCGCGTTCCAGCTCTTGTCGCAGGTGCGCCTCGAAGCGGCGCAGCTGCTCGCGAGGGACGCCGTCGCGGCGGGGATCGTCGGGCGGCAGGTCGGGCTGGGGCTCGGTGCGCAGCCCGAGCGCGCGGCGGATGCGCTGCACGTCGACGCCGAGCACGCCCGAGCCCTCGCCCTTGCCGAACGCCGCGATGGCCAGCCGCGCCAGATCGCCCAGCTGAGCATCCGAGCCCTCCTGCAGCGCCGCCGCGATCTGCTGGCGCAGCGCCTCGAGGTCGAGCTCCAGGTCCGAGCCCGCTCCCTGTCCGGCCGCGCTCTCGGAGATGTTCTGTCGCGAGGCCTCGGCCTCGGCGGCACGGAAGAAGAAGCGCTCGAACACCAGGTCGAACACGCGGCGGTCATCCGGTGACTTGGCCAGCGTGGCCGCCATCGCCTCCTTGAAGTCCGGTTGGCTGGTCCAGGTGACGTGCTGCAGCGCGGCAAAGGCATCGAGCAGCTCGGAGGTGCCGAGCGCCATGCCCTCCTGACGGAGCTCCTCGGCGAAGGCCAGCAGCTGCCCATCGAAGCCGCCGGGGCCGCGATCGGGGATCTTGGCGTAGACCTTGGCGGTGGAGGGGGCGCCGGGCATCGCGTGCGGCTGGGCGCCGCTAGGCCGCGGATTCCTGGAGCTTGACCCCGACGCGGGCGGCGACCGTGTCCAGGTCGGTGCGGTGCTTGACGATCACGCTCATCGTCTGGCGGAACGTCTCGGCGTCGATGTCCGAGGCGCCCAGCAGCAGCAGCGCTCGCGCCCAGTCGATCGACTCGGCGATGCTCGGCGGCTTCTTGAGGTCCAGCTCGCGGATCGAGGAGACGATCTCCACCAGCTTGCGAGCCACCGCCTCGTCGAGGCCGGGGGAGTGCAGGCGCACGATCTCCAGCTCATGCTCGAGCTCTGGGTAATCGAGCCACAGGTACAGACAGCGACGCTTGAGCGCCTCGGTCAGCTCGCGGGTGTTGTTGGAGGTGAGGAGAACGACCGGCTGGGTGCGGGCCTCGATTCGGCCCAATTCAGGAATGGAGATCTGAAAATCGCTCAGCAGCTCGAGCAGCATCGCCTCGAACTCCTGATCGGTCTTGTCGATCTCGTCGATCAGCAGGACGACGGGCGTCTCGGAGGCGATCGCGGTCATCAGCGGCCGGGGAAGGAGGAACTCCTCGCCGAAGATGTCGTCCTGGACGTCTGACCAGCCGGTGTCGTCTGACTCGGCCTGGATCCGCAGCAGCTGCTTGCGGTAGTTCCACTCATACAGCGCCTTGGCCTCGTCCAGGCCCTCGTAGCACTGGAGCCGCACCAGGGTGCGGTCCAGGTACTTGGCCAGTGCCTTGGCCAGTTCGGTCTTGCCGACCCCGGCGGGCCCCTCGACCAGGACGGGCTTACCCAGCTTGGTCGCCAGGAAGGAAACGAGGGCCGTCGACACCCCCGGGAGGTAGCCGACCGCCCGCAGGCCGTCGGCGACCTCGGCGACGGAACCCGGTAGTTGGCTCGTGCTGGCGGTCATGACTTGTAGTCAAATATAGGGTTCGCTGTTCGAATGCTTCTTTTTGGCAGCTCCCAACAGTCGGACCTGCACGCCACGCTGGCCGCGCTGGCGTTCGGCCTGGTGATCGGCGTCTTCGGCCACATCATCCGCTCGCGGTGGGTGATCTTCACCGGAATCGTGATCATCGGCGCCGTCAGCGCCTACTTCTCGTTCGTGTTGCAGCCGCACGGGGGGTGAACCCGGCGCTTCCGCGGGGCTCTTGCCGTTCGTGGAGCCTCGTCGCGCCGGGAAACATCCAGATCAACCGCTGTGCGGGGGCGGGTCGGACGATTCCGGCGCCCCACGCCGGAAACGCCCGGACCCCGCCACACGACGTGCCGATCCGGACGTTTCCCGGCCGATCGGCTGGCCGGACGCCCGGATCGCCGAGATCGCCTCCGGACAGCGGTCGTTGATCACGCGTCGTCAACTGCTCGCGCTGGGGCTGAGGGAGAGCGCCGTCGAACATTCGCTTCGACGTGGGCGGCTGATCGGCAAGCATCAGGGCGTGTACGCCGTCGGCGCCCTTGCTCTCCCACCGTTCGCCGACGAGCAGGCGGCAATCCTGGCCGTGGGAGAGGGCGCCTACCTCAGTCACTTCTCCGCGGCGGCGCTCTGGGGGATGGTCCCCCAACCCCCGCGCATCGTCCAGGTCACGTTGGTCGGTCGGGATGCGGGTCGGCGCCGCCAGGGAATCGAGGTTCACCAGACGGCCTCGATCGACCTCCGGGATGTGACCACCTGCCGCGGGATTCCGGCCATCCGTCCCCCCAGGGTCCTGCTGCAGATCGCCCCGGGCCTCCGTGGCCGGGCCCTGGAGCGGGTGTTCGACCGGGGCCTCAAGGAGCGACGCTTCACCCGCCATGCCGTGGCGGCGGCCGTGGCCCGCAACCCGCGGGCGCCGGCCGCCGCGCGGGTGCGGGCGCTCGCCGCGGCCGAGGGCCGGTTCTCGATGGTGACGAAATCGCCCGCCGAGGACGACATGCTCGCGCTGGTCCGCGCCGGAGGGCTGCCGGAACCCGAGGTCAACGTGTGGGTGGGGCCGCACGAGGTCGACTTCCTCTGGCGGTCAGAGCGGCTGATCGTGTTCACCGATGGCTATGAGTTCCACTCCACGCATCGGTCCTTTGAGGCCGATCACGCGCAGGACCTGGAGCTCGAGGAGGACGGCTTTCACGTGATGCGATTCACGCGCGACCAGGTCACCAAACGGCCGGAATGGGTCCTCGTCCGGCTCGCGCAGCGTCTGGATCAGTTACGGCGGTCGAGCCGTGCTGTTGCCTGATCCTCCTGGGACGGCGCGGCCGGCTCGGAGAGACTCCGCGGGACGGCGCCGCGGGGCGGGCGCGGCATCCGGTGGTGGAAGGGGAAGGGTGGCGTCGGGCGCAGCATGTGGAACCGTCGCCGCGGCGTCGGGCGGGGGAGGCGGGGCCTTGGACGCAGGACGGTCGCGCTCCAGGGCCAGCCACATCTCCTCGATCTCGTCGGCGGCTGCCCAGGTCTCCTGCTCGACGGGCGTCGTGGCGGCCCGAGACGGGGCGCGTCCGGCGCGATCGCGCTTTCGAGCCCCCAGCCGCCGCCGGCGAGGACGCTCGCCGGGCAGGGGCGGCTCGGGCTCGTGGGCCAGCCGAATGCGGGTGCCGGTGTAGGTCAGCAGCCCGGCGACCGCCAGCGCGACGAAGATGCCCCACTCGATCCCCGAACTGGTGCTGTACAGACCGTGGCCGGCCGTGCCCTCCTTGTCGAACATGCGCCAGATGATCAAGACGCAGGCCCAGCCGCCGGCCGCGGTGATCACGCCGCCGTCACCGCCGGGGACGTGGAACGCCTGGCCCTCGGCGCGCACGAACAGCAGCAGCAGCACCCCGGCGGCCACCAGCAGCACGGCCGCCTCGACGAACGAGAACGCGCCCCACCCGGTCAGGGAGTCGCTCAGGGAGCGCAGGCTGGTGACCCCGCGGGCGATCACCGTCTCCTGGTACCACGGCAGAAACAGGGTCGCGAACAGGCCGATCGCCGCCGCCGCGGCGAGCCGCCGCTCGGAGGGCAGGGCACGCCAGACGCGGGTCAGCCGGCCGGTGATCGCGGCGACGCGGTCAACGATCGCCTCCAGCCGCGGCGAGTCGCTTGACGGGCGGGAAAGCTCGCGCGGCGATCCGGCGTCCGCGGCATCCGCCGGGCGATGGGCGCGCTCGTCGCGGGCGCTCATCTCGCGGCGGGCGTCCCGGCGCCCAGGCGCGCCATCAGGACGGTGGCGTCATGCTCGGACACCGCGCGGATCTGGCCCTGGAAGGCGAGCGTCCAGTGCTCGGGCGGCCACTTGGCGACGTGCTCCAGTTGGTCGGCGAGGCTCTCGGCCGGCACCCACTCATCCTCGGCCAGCACCACCTCGGGCGATGTCGGAAAGCGCCACGGATAGGCGTCCGCCTTGCCGGGCTTGCCCGGCCAGAGCTTGGTCCGGTCCTCGTACAGCTCGCCCTCGATCCGGATGCTGCCCGCAAACGCCTTCACGCGCGTGATGTAGAGGACGATCCGGTCGCCGGGCTCGATCTCCAGCGCGCGGTTGCGATTGCGCTCCTTGAGCCCGATCACGCTGAAGTCATGGTCAGCGGTCGCCGCGTGATTCTCCGGCGACCCGGTCAGGATCCAGGTGCGGGACACAGGTCAATTGTAAGGGCCGCGCCGGGCGCCTCCCACCGGCAACCGCCGCGGCAAGGCCGCTCTGTGCGACTACAGGATCGGGATGTCCTGGACCTGCGCGGGCTCGGCGCGATGACGCTCGGCGCGTTCCAGATA
This sequence comes from uncultured Solirubrobacteraceae bacterium, assembly GCA_963831015.1. Classification (GTDB taxonomy): domain Bacteria; phylum Actinomycetota; class Thermoleophilia; order Solirubrobacterales; family Solirubrobacteraceae; genus Palsa-465. The sequence continues at coordinate 152,552 of CAWHOM010000005.1, forward strand.
CCAGTCGATGAGCGCCCGAACGGCGAGCAGGACCTCACGCACGGCCTCGGACAGGCGGTGTTGCAGCTCCGGTGGGATGCGGTCCCGCAGCGAGGCCAGCACCGCCAGCAGAAGGTCGAGCTCACCGCTGCCGCGGCGCTCGGGATCTCCGTCGGATCCCGGACGCTGCCAGCCCGCGGGGGGCACCGGGGGAGGACCATTCCCGCCGCCGCCGCCGCCGTCACCGCCGCCGCCCTCGCCGCCGTCACCGCCCGGATCCGCGGGACCCCGGCCGGACGCGCCGGATGCCTGGCCTGCGGACGGGCGCGACGGACCGTCGGGCCCAGCCGCCGCCATGGCGTCGCCGGAGCCAGCCGCCGCCATGGCGTCGCCCAGCAGCCGCTCGGCCGCCGCGGCCGCGCGATCCAGTCGGTCCTCCAGCCGGCGCAGGGCGTCGGTGTCGCTCTCGGGCTCGGGGCTAGCCATCGAACTTGATCTGCAGCGCGCCTTCCTCAAACGTTGCCGCGCCCGGCCGCATGGCCGCCATCGCGGGGGGGAGCATAACGGTGCGCCGCTCTCCGCCGACGCCGACGACCAGCTCCAGGCCGATCTTCTTCAGCGAGATGTCTCCCTTGTCGGTGAACGGTAGTTGGATGCGCAGCAGCGCGCCGTCGTCGAGCACCGTCAGCTCCTGGGCGAGCGAGTCATACAGCACGCCCGCCGGACTCAGATCCGCCTTGCCGAACAGCTCGTCGGCCAACCGGTCGAGCATTCCCGGCCCCACCACCTCTTGCTCGAAGTAGGGCGCGCACAGCACGGGCACCGGCGCAAACGCCGAGCGGACGAGCTCCATGTGCTCCTCCTGAACGCGGCGCCAGGCCGCGAAATAGTCGCCCACCTCGGCCGGGAACAGGCGGTTGACGACGACCGCGTCGGTCAGGTAGCCGTACAGGTTCAGATACGTGAACGTGCGCATCGCCTCCCCGATCACCATCTTGTCCGGGTTCATCACCAGGCGGATCGTGCAGCGGCTGCGATCGCGGAGGATCTCGTTCATCGCGATCAGACTCTGTGACAGCCGCTCGATGTCGGCGAACACCGCCTGGCTGGGGAGCGGGATGTCCAGCAGTGAGCGGGCGAGCGGACGGGCGGCGGCCAGGATCTGCTTCTCGAACGGGAACACCTTGTCGATCCACCAGCGGGCCACGTCGGGGAACGACAGCAGCCGCAGTGTCTCGCCGGTGGGCGCGCAGTCGACCACGATCGCGTCCCACTCGCCGTCGTCATTGTGAGCGCGCAGCCGCAGGAGCGAGAACAGCTCGTCCATGCCCGGCGGGACGGTCAGCTCCTCGGCCGAGATCCGGTCCACGCCCCGTTCCTGCAACAGCTCCCCGAGCCAGTCCTGAACCCCCGACCAGTGGCGCTCCATCTCCTCCTGAGCCTTGACCTCCTGGCCCCACAGCCCGTCCGAGACCTGGCTGGGCTCGCCGCCCAGCTCGGCTCCGAGCGATTCCGACAGGCTGTGCGCCGGATCGGTGGAGACGATCAAGGTGCGCAGACCGGCGGCCGCGCAGCGTCGCGCCGTGCAGGCGGCGACCGACGTCTTGCCGACGCCGCCCTTGCCCGTGTAGAGGATCGTGCGCGGCCGCATGGCCGGGCGAGTCTACGGACCGACCGCGGGGGCCGTTATCTGCGCACGGTCAGGGTTCTCGTCACCTGGCTGTAGTTGCCGGCCAGGTCGGTTGCATCCAGCGTGACCGAGTAGCTGCCCGGGGTGTGCAGCGCCGGCACCGTGAAGTAGTGGACGCCGTAGCCGAAGCCGGCGCTCGTGTAGAGGACGGTCGACGAGCCCAGGCGCACGGCGATGCCGACGTGGGAGACCTTCGACAGGCGGAAGCGCAGCGCGAACGCGTGGCCGGTCGTGGCGGCGATCGTGAGCTGCGTGACCACGGGCGGCGTCTTCAGATAGGAGGTGAAGTGCTGGGCGGTCGTGCAGTAGACCGAGGAGCCGGTGCGGGCGCACAGCTGATGGAGGAAGCCGGTGACCAGCTCGTGGTAGTCCAGGCTGTCCTCGACCCCGGGCTGGTACAGCGACCAGGCCCCCGTGTCGAACTGCGGCACCTCGACCAGCGCCTCGGCGTTGCCGCGGGCGAACAGCCGCTTAGCGGTGGCGTTGCCGCTCACCTGTCCGTAGTCATAGAGGCCGATCAGGGTCTGCAGGAACGCGTTGATGATCGATAGCTTGGGCGCGAACGTGTACTGGAGAAAGCGCGTGCCGACCGGCGTGCCGACGTTTACCCCGGTCGGCGGGGGCCTTGAGAAGATCGGCATCGCGCGGCCGGCGATCGTGAGGTAGTAGGGGTTCTTGGTGGCCTGGTAGGCCCGGGCGAGGGCCTCCAGCGCGGTCGCCTGCGACATCGCGCTCGTCCATGGCGGCGAGCCGCCATCGAAGCTGAAGTAGTACTCCCACGTCAGCCCACCTCCCCGTTGGGCCCCCAGCGGGATCAGCTCGGCGAGGACCTTCTCCATCTGCGGATAGGACGCGGCGCCGGCGGTGTAGAGCGCATCCGCCTTGGAGAAGCTGCCGAGCACCTGCAGCTGGATCCCCTGGCCGGGGTAGTACTCCCATACGACCTGCGAGCCGGCGATCTCGACCCGCTGGCCATAGGCGAGCAGCGTTCCGTTAGCCCACCACTGGCGGTTGGCGGCCAGCGTGGCGAACAGGGCCGGCAACCGCGAGGCGGTCAGCTGCCCGGAGGCCGCGATGTTGTGCAGCGTCTCGGTGACCGCCGCCAGCTCGGAGCGGCGCGTGCCGCCCAGCTGCTTCTCCTCGGCCAGCGCGGCTCGGTAGGCGGCCGTATCGGCGCGGTAGGTGGCCGCGGGGATCGCTCCGGTGCGGCGCAGGCGTGAGAGCTCGGAGAGGACGGTGGGCGCCGACGCACCGCGTGCCCTGACGGCGGCCGCGCTCGCCATCCGCGCCTGCCGTGCCGGCTGGGGCGTGATCGCCGGCCCGGTGACGAACGGGTCGTTGCGAGCGGTTACACGCCCGTCGTGGCCGAGAACCAGCACCGGAGCGGCGGCTGCGCTGCTCGGAAAGGCGGCGACGGCGAGCAGGGCTAACAGGCTCCTGCGCACCGGGGCGATGCTACATTCGCGCAGGCGGGCGGGCGACAACTGAGGAGGAAGTTGCATGCGGGCTCAGATCGGGGTCAGAAGGCTAGGACCGCTCATCGCGGCGATAGTTGCGGTGGTTGGGCTGGCCGCCTGCGGATCGAGCAGCGGCAGCGGCGGCTCCTCGGGCAGCGCGCAGTCGCTGCTCAAGCAGACCTTCTCGGGCGGCCATTCGGTCAAGAGCGGCGTGCTCGGCTTCGAGCTGAGGCTCACGCCCACCGGCTCCAGCACGCTCACGACGCCGATCACGCTCAGCCTCACCGGGCCGTTTCAGAGCCGCGGCAGCGGCAAGCTGCCGCAATCCGACTTCACGATCGGAATCGCCGCCCTGGGTCGCCACGGCTCGCTGGGCGTGATCTCGACCGGGTCCGCCGGCTTCGTAAGCCTGCAGGGCGCCAACTACCAGCTGCCCCAGGCCGACTTTCAGAAGCTGGAGCAGAGCTTCGGCTCCGCGCAGTCCAGCGGCGGCTCCCAGGGCACGGGGCTCGGGCAGCTGGGGATCGATCCGCTGCACTGGCTGACCAAGCCCTCGATCGTCGGCACCGACACGGTCGGCGGCGCGTCCACCACCCACATCCGCGCGGGGGTCGACGTCAGCGCCCTGGTCTCCGACCTGAACACCTTCCTCGCCAAGACGGCCAAGAAGGCGTCGGCGAGCTCCAGCATCCCCACCCAGATCCCTCCGGCGACCGCGCAGAAGATCGAGGCGGCGGTCAAGAACGCCACCGTCGATGTGTGGACCGGCAAGAGCGACCACACGCTGCGCAAGCTGTCGCTCAACCTCAGCGTGCCGACGAGCGGTCAGGTGTCCACCGAGCTGGGTGGCATGACCTCGGCTGGAATCGGCTTGGTCTTCCAGTACTCAAAGCTCAACCAGCCCCAGTCGATCGCCACGCCCACAGGGGTGCGCCCCTACAGCGAGTTCACCGCCAAGCTGCAGTCGATCGGCCAGCAGCTGACCGGCGCGCTCGGCGGCGGCCTGGGCGGCGCTCAGTCGAGCAGCGGCAGCGGCACCGCGACGGCGCCGAGCAGCAGCGGGTCGGGCTCGGCTGCCGGCGTGTCGAAGTACAGCGACTGCATCCAGAAGGCCAATGGCGACGTGACCAAGATGCAGAAGTGCGCGACGCTGCTCAACAGCGGCTGAGCGACCGCTCGCACCGGCCCCGCCCGTCCTACTCGCGTCCGGCGTCCTGATCGTCGGCTTCGAGCTCGTCGTCGGTGTCGGTGTCGCCCTCGTCTTCGCTCTCGGCGGAGCCGGCATGCAGATGGACCTGAAAGGCCTCGAGCAGCTCGTCGCGGCGGTGCTCATCGACGGCGACCTCGTCGGAGATCAACACCCAGTCGGCGCCCTCGGCGTCCTCCATGTTGAAGATCTCTGAGTCCAGCGTGGACGAGTCGTCGACGACGATCACGATCTCCGTCTGGGGATTGAAGTAGGTGCCAGGGCGGTTTGCGAGCTCGTCGAGCTCGACCGTGCGTAGATCTGCCATATCGCCGCGCAGCCTACTTGATCGGTCGGCTCAGCTCGGCGATCTGGCGTTCCACCTCGGCGTCGACGTCGAGTGCCGACTCGCCCCTCCGGGCGCGCCGATGGTTGCGGGCGACCACCATGTCGCGGATCTCCTCGCGCAGCTCGGCGTCGACCGCGGGCGTCGGCGCGGTCAGGCGCCTCACCTCCTGCTCGACGTCGATCTCGACCTCGCCGCGCCGGCGCCGACGCGCGTTGCGTGCCTCCAGCATCTGCCGAACCTCTTCGTCGCGCTCGACCGGATCGGTGAAAGCGGACGATGGCCCGGCGCTCGGCTGCTCGGAGTCGAGCACGAGATGATCTCTTCCGTACTCGTCCCAGGTGCGGCGGGTGAGCAGCAGCCCGATGACGGCGCCGACCACGCCGACGGCGCTCACGACCCACACCACTGTGGCGAACGCGCCCTGCACGTCTCAGATTGTTGCGCAGGAATGGCGTTGCGGAGTCAAGCATCTGGGGTATCCTGAGGTCAGAGCATTGACTGACTAGTCAATCGGCACGTCATCAAGGAGATTCTCAGTGGTTGATTTCACGCTCACCGATGAGCAGAAGAGCATGCGGGAGATGGCGCACGACTTCGCCGAGAAGGAGATGCGGCCAGTCGCCTGGGACTATGACCGGGACGGCACATGGCCCGGCGAGATCCTTGAGAAGGCTTGGGAACTCGGCCTCATGAACAACCACCTCCCGTCCGAGTACGGCGGACCGGGGCTGGGCTACCTGGATGGCGTGATCATCGAGGAGGAGATCGCCTGGGGATGCTCGGGCATCGGCACCTCCCTGTCGTGCAACGGCCTCGCCACCGCGCCCGTGATTCTGGCCGCCTCCGATGAGCTCAAGCGGGAGTACCTCGGTCGCCTGACCGAGGCGCCCCTGTTCGCCTCCTTCTGCCTGACCGAGCCCGATGCCGGCTCAGACGTGTCCGGGATGAAGACCACCGCCGTACGCAAGGGCGACAAGTGGGTCATCAACGGCTCCAAGTGCTTCATCACCAACGGCGAGTACGCCAACTGGTACACGGTCTACGCCAAGACCGACAAGGAGGCTGGCCACCGCGGAATCTCCTGTTTCGTCGTGCCCCGTGATGCCGGCGTGGTCGTCGACAAGCACGAGGACAAGATGGGTCAACGGGCCTCCAACACCGCGACGATCAGCTTCAACGACGTCGAGATCCCGGCCGATCACCTCGTCGGCGAGGAGAACAAGGGGTTCAAGATCGCGATGATGACGCTGGACCGCACCCGGCCCGGCGTGGCCGCGATGGGCGTCGGCGTGGCCAGGGCCGCGATGGAGATGGCGATCGAGTACTCCAAGCAGCGCGTGCAGTTCGGGGTGCCGATCGCGATGCACCAGGCGATCCAGTTCATGATCGCCGACATGGCGACCAAGGTGCACCTGGCGCGTCTGGCGACCTGGAACTCGGCGGTCCTGCTGGACCAGGGCAAGCGCAACACGCTGGAGTCCTCGCACGCCAAGCGCTTTGCCGCCGACGCCGCGATGGAGGTAACCACCGACGCCGTGCAGGTCTACGGCGGCTACGGCTTCATCAAGGAGTACAAGGTCGAGAAGCTGATGCGCGACGCCAAGATCCTCCAGCTGTACGAGGGAACCGCGCAGATCCAGCGGCTGGTGATCGCCCGCGAGACGCTATTGCCCCGGCGCGCCGACGTGCGCGAAGAGGCCGGCGTCAACGCCTGACCGCCGGTCTGTCGCGCCGCCCTGGTTGACTGAGGGCCATGCTGATCAAGCTGATGGTCGTCGCCGTCCTGGCGGGCAGCGGGCTGGCAAGCAGCACGGTCAGCTCGACGACGGTGCAGCCGCAGCCGCGCCCGGGGAGCTGCCACGCTCGCGGGGCGGGTGACCTCTCGATGCCCGATCCCCACTGCACGCCCGGCGCCATCGACCCGGGCGTCACGCAGAGGAATCTGAGCGCGACGATCTGCCATGCCGGGTACAGCGAGCGCGTCCGGCCGCCGGAGTCGATCACGGAGCCTGAGAAGCGCGCCAGCCTGCTGGCCTATGGCGACCGCCGGCCACTGCACGACTACGAGTACGACCACCTGGTGTCGCTCGAGCTGGGCGGTGCGCGCAACGACCCACGCAACCTGTGGCCCGAGCCCGGTGCCAGCCCCAACCCCAAGGACGGGCTCGAGGATCACCTTCACGCGCAGGTATGCGACGGCAGGATGACGCTGGCCACAGCCCAGCTGACGATCGCGCGCCACTGGGTGAGCGCGTACCGCGCCTACAAGAGTTCGGCTAGCACTCGCTGATCGCGATCGCCGTGGGGCTCACAGCCACTGCTTGCGACGAAAGTAGATGAAGAAGCCGATCACCGAGGCGACCAGCAGCCCGATCCCGAACACCCAGAACGACCAGTCGGCATCGATGATGTGGTTGGTCAGGAAGGCGAAGTTCTGGCCGAAGAAGCCGGTGAGGAAGGTCAGCGGCAGGAAGATGGTGGCGATGATCGTCAGCTGCTTATTGACCTCGCCCTGGCGGTTGGCCACCGTCGACAGATACATGTCGGTGGCTCCGGAGAGCAGGTCGCGGTAGGAGTCCACCAGCTCCGAGACGCGGATCAGGGTGTCGTAGAGGTCGCGGAAGTACAGCCGGTCATCGGTCTCCAGCCCGGGGAGCTCGGCGATCCGATCGGCGTTGCGGGCGAACATGTCGCGCATCGGCGAGACGACCCGGCGCATGGCGACGAGGTCGCGCTTGAGCGCGAAGATGCGTTGCAACTCCTCGGTCGTCGGGTTGTCGATCACCTCCTGCTCGACATCGTCAATGTCGTCGTCGGTGCGTGAGAGGACGGGCACGAAGGTCGAGATCACGGCATCGAGGACCTTGTAGACGAGGAACTGCTCGGAGCGGATCGGCTCCTCGTTGTATCGCCGGCGCAGGTCGGCCAGGGCGGCGAACGGACGATGATGGATCGTGACCACGTTGTCTCCGGAGATGACGATGTGAACCTCGCGCAGCAGCGGTCCGCCGGACTCGGTGCCCTCGTCGACGCCGAACACCACCATGAACATGTAGCCCTCGTACTCCTCGATCTTGGGCCGCTGGCGGAAGGTCCGCGCGTCCTCGATGGTGAGGGGATGCAAGCTCATCAGCTGGCCCAGCCTGGCCAGGTCCTCGTCGGTGGGGCCTTCGAGGTCGATCCAGGCGAAGCCCGGCTTCTGGAGTTGCGCGGCGAGGTCGTCGTGCGGTGGGTTGTGCAGGCAGGGAACCCGGATGGGCCCCGTGTGCGTGGCGGCCGGATCGCCGGAGCTCACACCGCCAACGCTACCAACCACCCCCGATAGTGGGCCTTCAGGACTTCGTGGTCATGGCATGGATACCGAGTACCACAGCCGCCAGGCAGAACAATCCGCCGAGAAGCGCGATCCCGTAGTTGAGCACCCGCACGCCGCTGTTATCGGTCTGCTGCGCTCGTGACACGCCGATGAGGAGAATTCCGAAGGCGATGGCGCACCCCGCCCCGCCGGCCAGCGAGGCCGCGATGATCTTCCATAGGGCCGAGGTGTCGACGATGGGAGAAGCGAATCCGAGCATGAGTGCCTCCTAGGCGGCCGCGGCCGCCGGGGCCCCGACCTCGGCCTCGCGCTCCGGCGAGACATGGGTACGGTCCAGGTCGTTGGCGCCGATCTTGTTGCGCTGGGCCAACGTGAACAGGGCAGCGGCCGCGACGGCGGCGAGAGTGCCCATCACGATCGTGCCGGCGCCGCTGTTGGCGCCGAAGATGCGCGCCACCTCCCAGGTGACCGCGCCCAGCGCACCCGCAGCCGGAATCGTGAACAGCCAAGCCGTCGCCATCTGGCCCGCCACGCCCCAGTGCACGCTCTCGAGCTTCTTGCCGGCCCCGGCGCCCATGACGCCGCCCGAAACGACGTGCGTGGTCGACAGTGGATAGCCGTAAAAAGAGGAGGAGAGGATCACCGCCGCACTGGCCGCCTCCGCCGCGAAGCCCTGGGGAGACTCGATCGCGGTGATCCGGTTGCCCATCGTGTTGATGATCCGCCAGCCGCCGATTGCGGTCCCGGAGGCGATCGCGAGAGCGCAGACCAGCTTCACCCAGAAGGGCACGTAGAAGTGCGTAGCGCTGATCGACCCGTGCGCGATCAGGGCGAGGGTGATCACCCCCATCGTCTTCTGAGCGTCGTTGGTGCCGTGCGCCAGGGAGACCAGCGCCGCGGATCCGATCTGGCCGTAGCGATAGCCGCGCCGGGCTTCGGCCGGCCTGATCAGACGGATGAGCCGGTACACGCAGTAGGTCCCGATCCCGGCGACCAGGAAGCAGATGATCGGAGACAGAATCGCCGGCGCGATCACGCTCTTGGCGATCCCGTGGAACATGACCGATTTCGAACCACTGGCGACCAGGGCGGCCCCGATCACCCCGCCGATCAGCGCATGGCTGGAGCTGGAGGGAAGCGTGAAGTACCAGGTGATCAGGTTCCAGATGATGGCTCCGATGAGCGCCGCGAACACGAGCGAAAGGCCATCGTTGCCCTTCAGTGCGGAGGGATCCACGATCCCCTTGGCGATCGTGGCCGCGACCTTGATCGAGACGAACGCCCCTACGAGGTTCAGCACGGCGGACATCAGCACGGCGACGCGGGGTTTGAGCGCGCCGGTGGCGATCGAGGTGGCCACCGCATTGGCGGTGTCGTGGAACCCGTTGGTGAAGTCGAAGCAGACGGCGGTGACGACGACGAGGATCAGGATCAGCATGGGCCGCAGGCTCTCATGCTGCTCTCACCGGGAAGTCAAGAAATTGTGAACAGCCGACCCGGCTACATGATGGTTACTCGGTGCTGCTGAACTCCCAGATCGCGACGCCCAGCATCACGATCCCCAGGGCGACGATCACCGCGGCCTCCAGCAGCGTGGGGACGTGCCAGCCCCACCAGGTGACGCCGGGATCCAGTGCGTGGCGGGCGGCGGGGGAGATGCTCAGGTGGTTGAAGACGATCCGCCGCATCGGGTCCACGGCGTAGGTGAGGGGATCGATGCGGTTGAGCACGGTCAGCCAGCCGGGCAGGCCGGAGACCGGGAACAGCGCGCCGGAGATGAAGAACATCGGCGTCACGACCATCTGCATGACGCCCATGAACGACTGCATCTGCTTGATGCGCACCGCGATCATCACGCCGAAGGCGGTGATCGTGAACGCCAGCAGCAGCTGCAGGACGAAGACCTCGATGATCATCACGGGGTTGTAGGGAACGTGGACCACGCCCGCCAGGCAGATCACGATCACCCCCTGCACGCCGGCGACGCTGGCGCCGCCCAGGCACTTGCCGATCACGATCGAGCTGCGCCGGATCGGCGCGACCATCATCTCGCGCAGGAACCCGAATTCCCGGTCCCACACGATCGAGGCGGCGGAGAACATCGCCGTGAAGAGCACGGATATGCAGAGGATCCCCGGGTAGATGAACGTCTTGAGGTTGACGCCGTGGGTGCCGGCGCTCGACAGGCGCTGAAGACCCGAGCCGAGCACGAACAGAAACAGGAGCGGCTGCACCAGCACGGTGACGATCCGCAACCGGTCGGAGAAGTAGCGGATCAGCTCCCGGCGCCAGACGATCTTGATCGCGCGCAGCTCGGAGGCCGTGCTGCGCTTGGGAACGCTGACACGGACGATCTCCGGATGCTGCGGGGGTGTCCGGGTGGGCTCGGTCGAAGTGGTCGTGCTCATCGCCGGACGCCTCCCATCATCTGCATCATCACGCGATTGCGGTGCTTGGACGAGTCCTCCTCGGCATCCCGGATCGTCGTGCCGGTGTAGGACATGAAGACGTCGTCCAGCGTCGGTCGCGAGACGGCGACCGAGCGGATCGGCAGCTCGAACTCTCCGAACAGGCGTGGCACGAACTGCTCGCCCGCGGTGACGCCGAACACGACGGCGCCCTCCCTGATCTGAGCTTCGATCCCGAACTGGCGCTCCAGCGCGGCGATCGCCGCCTCATCGTCGTCGGTGTGGATCGTGACTCGGTCCTTGCCGACGCCGGCCTTGAGTGCCTCGGGCGAGTCCAGGGCGACGATCTCGCCGTGGTCCATGATCGCGATGCGATCGCACCACTCGGCCTCGTCCATGTAATGCGTGGTCATGAAGATCGTGATCTCCTCGCGCTCCTTGAGCTCGCGGATGTAATCCCAGATCGAGCGCCGGGTCTGGGGATCGAGGCCGATCGTCGGCTCGTCGAGGAACAGCACCCGCGGCGAGTGCATCAGCCCCCGTGCGATCTCCAGGCGCCGGCGCATCCCGCCCGAGAAGGTCCCCACGACCGAGTCCTTGCGATCCCAGAGTCCGACCATCTCCATCACCTGCTGCATGCGCGGCTGCACGAGGTCGGACTGCACGCCATACAGCTCGGCGTGCAGCTTGAGGTTCTGGGCCGCCGTCAGGTAGCCGTCGAGCGTCGGGTCCTGGAACACGAGGCCGATGTTGCGCCGGACGTCGTCGCGCTCGGTGACGACATCGTGGCCGGCCACGCTGGCTTCGCCGGAGGTCGGCTTGGCCAGCGTGCAGAGCATGTTGATGGTGGTCGTCTTGCCGGCGCCGTTGGGTCCCAGGAAGCCGAACACCTCGCCCGTCGCGACCTCGAAGTCGACGCCCCGCACCGCCCGCACCTCGCCGAAGCTCTTGGTGAGGCCGCGGACGGTGATGGCGGGAACGTTCGACATTTCGGTGCCTGACGTTAGTCCCTTCAGGACTCGGACCCGCCGGCGCCGGCGTCTGCCTCGGCGTCGTCGCCGGCATCGCCCTCGGGCTCCTCGGCGAGGATCCGGTACAGGGCGCGACGCGCCTCGGCGAGGATCTCGACGGCGCGCGAGCGCTGCTGCGGGTCGCCGACGGAGGCCACCTGCCAGGCCGCCTTGCCCAGGCCCATGATCACCGGGCCGAGCTCGGAGAGGGCATCCTCGCCCGCCTCGTCCTGGGGCTCCCACGGTGCCGGCTCGTCGGCGCGGGTCTCCAGGTGCTCGCGGCCGGCGTCGGTGATCTCGAACCGGCGCGAGCCGTCGGCCTCGCTGGAGCGGATCAGTCCCTCGTCCTCCAGCTGGGCGAGCGTCGGGTACATCGACCCGGGGCTCGGCCGCCAGCGGCCGTCGCTACGCTGCTCGATCGCCTGCATCAGCTGATAGCCGTTGCTCGGCTCCTCCGCCAGCAGGCGCAGGACCGCCAGGCGGACATCGCCGCGCCGGGCGCGACCTCGTCCGCGACCCCGCGAGCCGCGACCGAAGGGTCCGGGTCCCGAGAACGGACCGCCGCGCATGCGGCGCAGCGCAATCAGCTCCTCGAGCTCCTCGGGAGAGGGACGGTGATGACCGTGTCCCTTGCCGCGGGCGAACGCCCACTGCTGGGCGAGCTCGCGAGCGAAGGCAGTCTTGGCGGCGCGGCCTCCGCGTGAACCGCCGTGGCGACCCTCGGAGCGTGGACCGCCGTGGCGTCCACGGTGACCGCCGCCATGGCGACCGCCCTCACCGGGCTCGTCATCGTCGTGGTGTCGGTGGTGCTTTGGTGCCCAGGGACTCGCCCCGGGCCATTCGTGAGCAAAAGAATTGCCGTACATATCGTTGTTCCTTTGATTGTTTCTAACGATGCGTCAACGATATATCGAAACTGTTCTTTTGTCAAGAGGGGGTCGGGGCGACACCCCCTCGATGAGTTAGGGCGCTCTCAGAGTCCGGCGGCTCTCAATTCCGAGCGCAGGGTGGCCTTCTGGCCATGCTTGGAAAACTTCGCGACGGCGACGAGACGGACGTGTCCGCCGCGCACCCCGTAGACATACCTGGCGCCACCGCGAAGCCGGGGACCGACCCAGACCCCGGACATCAGCTTGTGCGCGCGGTGGCGCAGCCGGCGCACGGACGCGCCCCGGGCGATGCCGCCGGCAGGGTCACCGGACGCGGTGCTGGCGACCATCGCGACCCGGCCGCGAGCATTGAACACGGACGCCACCGCGGTCCGGCCCCCGGTCGCCGCGCCGACGCAGTAGCGATAGGTGCGCCCGGGCCGTGCGAGCGGCTGTCCGGCGCGCTCCAGCGCCCGCTCGGCGCTGTCACCGAGACGAAGTGTCCGTCCGAGTCCGGCGCTTGTGAACTTCCCGCGCGCGGGAAGACAGCTCGTCGCCGGGACGCCGTCGGCGCGCTCCCACATCTCGAGGTAGCCCTCAGCGCCCTGGAACATGTCGGCCATCACCGACGGCCCACCGACCACCTGCACGTCGTGAAGCCAGTCGGCGTACATGCCGTAGTTCGCGAGTCCGTCGGTGTTGAGGTCGAAGGTCCGCTGGCCCCATTGCTCGCGCCCGAACGTGACCTTGCCGAGGTAGGACTCGAAGGGATAGGTGATCGGCGTTCCCGACGATGGCCCCGGTTGCTCAGCGAGGCCGTTCATGTCGGATCCGTAGCCGAATCCAAAGTGGTACCTGGGATCGCTCAGCGCCTGGTCCGCCTTCAAGGTGGTGACGAATGCCGGAGCCGGTCCGACCGGCTCGGTGATGAGCCCACCCGTCGAGTAGATCCCCTGGAACAGCTGCGGCGAGGAGCAGCAGTGGGCCGACACCACGCCGGAGTAATGGGCGGCCTGTGCGACCGAGAGCGCGGCCGCGGCGGTCTTGCTGTCCATGTGATCGAGCTGAATGATGAAGTGCTGCTTGATCATCTGCCCGATCAAGTAGGTCCCCAGACTGGTCAACCCGCGGGTGTTGCATTGCGGACCTGAGCCGTAGACAGGCAGCGGGCTGCCCTGGAGCAAGGAGGCGATCGGTCCGTTCCCGAGTTGGGCGATCGGACCCGTCGCCGGGATCGTGACCTGCTCGGCGTCCTGATCCTGCGCCGGGCACGACTGGAGGGTCCAGAAGCTGCCCGTCTCCTCCCGGTTGCCGGCGTTGATGAGCGCGCCTGTGTCGCCGGCGATCATCTTCGTGCCGCCGAACGCGTTGTCGAACTCATGAACCGGGAAGAACGTGCGGACACCGAGGTTGTAGATCTCTTTGAGCCCTGCATCGACCTGGGCGTCATTGCACTGAGAGACGTCGTTGACCTCGCCGCAGCCGAAGATCCGTGACACTTCGATCCCCTCGATCACCGCCAGCTTGCCTTGGTTGATCACACGTCTCGCCTGGAAAGGATCGGTGACAATCCTGAACCAGCCTTTCCCGGGGCCGCCTGACTGCGCGTCGATGTAGTCCTGAAGCGCGTACAGGTCACGGCTCTGAATGTGCACGCTGGCCATGTCGTTGCATGGATTCGTCCGCGTGGTCATCAGCCCACACAGCGCCTCATTGTCGACCAGATTGGTCACCATCACCCGGAGCCCGGCCTTCCAGGCTCGTTCGATGCCGGTGTAATAGTCGCCCTCTTCGGCAAGTGCCGTCGGGCTCGGCCAGCCGACGAAAGTCGGCCACCCGTGCATGCCACTCGGTCGTGTCGGGCCGCCGAAGTCAAGCAGCGACTCGACTTGACCGTTGGTCCCCTGCTCGTCGGCCGCACAGCTGGCGGGCAGCGCGAACGGGGCGCCGAAGGGACTCCAGGGTCGTCCGCAGTGCCAGTCTCCTCCGAACAGCTCAAGCGCGGTCACGTGCGCGTGCCCTTCGACCGTCCCCAGCACATCGGCCTCGGGGCTGGGGCCGGCGAACGAAGCGCCGCTCGCGTCGACGCCCGCCTCAGGGTAGGTCGAGCAGCCGCTGGTCGCCAGGAACCTGACCGGTAGCCGGGTCGCCGTCGCGTCATCCGTCATCGTGAAGCCGCGAGCGGAGTCGCCGGTGACCGTCCATTCGGCGCTCGTGCTGGGAGTGGCCGCGTTCTGGAGCGCGCCGCCTCCGCTGTCGATCAGGTAACCCCCCGTCGGCCCGTACAGCAGATACACGCCGAGCGCCGCGGCCTGCATCCGGAACGGCCCCTGCGCGGCGGCGATCGCAGCTCCGCTCGGCGAGCGAAGCGTATAACAGCCGTTGACCAGCGAATAGCGCGTCCGCGCCGGCGTGACGATGTCGTCTCGGCGGGCGCGTCGGCTTGTGGCGGGCGGCCGTGGGGATTGCCGCGCCGGGCGGCTGACGAGCCGGCAACCGTCGGGCGACGGTGCTCGCCGCCGAGCCGCCCAGGACCACGACCACCGCGGCAAGGACGCCCACGATCAGCGCGGCGGATCCGAGCGACCGGCTGACGCCCGCGGGTCGCCGCACCTTCATGAACCGCACGAACCAACCTGAGAACATTCTCGACTCCTTGGTCGTCCTAACCCGAGGGGACGCGCATGACGTGCAGTAGCTAAGCCCCGGAGGAATTATGCACACCCGGGCAGCGAAACAAGCACGCTTCCGAGCCGGCGGTTGGTCAGCGGAGGGCTCGACGGCAGTTTTCTTGGCCGATCTTCAGTTCGCGGTGGCGCGATCGCGTGTCCGGTGCCCGTGACGGGGCACCGGCGACACGTCGCTTGCGAGAACTCATGGTGCGTCTATCAGCCCATGCGCGGGTCGATCCAGAGGTTGTAGATCTGAAAGTCGCTGCTCTGGCCGCCGGCGGTCAGCGTGAACTGCACCAGCTGCCAGCCGGGGAGGTTGCCCGGGTGGACGTTGAACGAGTGTGACGCCGTCCAGTCTGACTGGGTGCCGTGGACCTGTCCGACGTTCTGCGGCTTGTCCGCCGTCTTGGTTCCCGCATAGGAGACCGAGATATGCACTCCCTGAGACCCGGCGACGTCGCGCACCATCGTGCGGGCGGTCGGATAATCAGACGAGACGCACATCGGCGGACTGACGGCGGTTGACCCGCTGGGCAGATCAAGCACGCTTCCCGTGACTCCGCTGGCCAGCGGTGAGGACGCGACCTGCGCTCCGCCGCTCAGGCTCCAGCCGTCGCCGTTGAAGCTATCGACGGTTTGACCGGGCACCAGCGTGTACCAGTTGCTGTCACCCGCGGAGAGAAACGGCTGACTGAGCTGCGCCGGCGAGCACGCGGACGTGTCAACGGCCGTTGTGGTCGTTTTCGCCATCGCGGAGCTGGCTCCGAGGGCGGCCATCGTAGCTGCGAGTGCGCCGCTCAAGGCGATATGTCGTGAGCGACGGCTGAAAAGGAACTGCTTCATCTGTACGCACCTTCCGTGGTGTGTACTGGTAGCCGAGCTATCTCGCCCTGCGCGAGACCCCTGGCTTTGCGTCCCCGACTCACGCCGGGTTTGCCCTTTTCAGTATGGGTTTACAACCTCTGCTTCGGCGGCCACGACCCCGGACTCGCGTTCGACCTCCGTGATCTGGACGGATGTTCGACCCTTGCTGTACTCCGTCCCCGCTTCCCTACCGTCCCGGTCGGAGGTGCGCGGCCGTCGCCGGGGCGGACCGACCCTGACCGGGAGCGGGGGTCGTGACGCTCGTTTGGACGATATCGCGCTCGATATCGGCGGTGGCCACGATTGCCAGGAGCTTCTGGACGATTCGCGGGTCAAACTGAAGCCCGGCGTTGGCTTCCAGCTCGGCCTGTGCTGCTTCGTAAGACAGTGCGTGGCGGTATGGGCGGTCCGTGCGCATGGCGTTCCAGGAGTCACAGCACGCGATGATGCGGGCCTCCAGGGGGATTCGGTCACGATCCAGGCCGTCTGGGTAGCCGCCTCCGTCCCAGCGTTCGTGATGGGAGCGGATGATCACCCCGACGTCGCGCATGAACCCGCCGACACGGTTGAGCAGCTTCTGTCCTTCGAGGGTGTGGGTTCTCACGAGGACCCATTCGGCGGGATCGAGCTGCCCGGGCTTGTTGATGATCTCCTTTGGTATGGCGATCTTCCCGATGTCGTGGAGCAGCGCTGCGAATTCGAGGTTGCGCCGCCGTTCAGCCCCAAGCTCCAACGCCTCACCGACGCCGAGGGCCAGCGCGACGACGCTCTTGCAGTGCATGCCGGTGTATCCATCGTCGGCTTCAACCACGTCGCCGAGCACGAGTGCTGTGCCGCGGTAGGCATTGTTGAGCTCGAGCATGCTCGCCAGGCGTCGACTTCGCTCTCGCGCCAGCACCCCAAGGAGGGCCAGGAGCGGTAGCGGCGCGAAGGCGACGACCGGGTGGGCGTGAAGGTCTTCCGCGATGATCAGCCCGATGGTCGCCAGCCCCGCATCAATCGCGTACACCCACGTGTCGCGCAGTTGCTCGGCGAACCGCACGCCTCTGAGGATCCCGAATCGAAGGGTCGAGACGGCGAAGTCAACGAAGAACTGCGCCGCGAGCGCCGCGAGCAGTAGCAGCACACCGGCGTCGTGGGGGGCGGTGTCCGCGAGCACGAACACCGCCACCGGGCCGATCGCAAACCATGAGTTGCTGACCGTCAGCAGAAGCCGGCTTGGCTTGCAGGTGCCGCGTACGACATCGGGCAGCCGCGCGATCAGCAACGCCAGCACGACCCCGAACGGGACGAGAACCACCGGCATCGCGAACAGCAACGGCACAAACGCCACCTGTGTCGGCACCGTAAACCCGAGCGGCATCTCAAAGCGGACCCGGGTGGCCAGCGCCAGAACCAGTAGACAGACCGCCGCCGGCCACACCGCAAAGGAATGCGGCGGATCCAGAGTCCACAAGTAGAGAGCGACCAAGCCGAACGCAAGGGCGACCACGCCCTCGGTCAGCCGCTCACGCGCGGCCACCGAGGTTCTATCGCGCTCCAGCGTGGCCGCCAGGAGCTCCTGCTCTTCCAAAGTTGGCTCAAGAGACATCAACCGAGCTATCGACCCGACGAGCCGCGCGCCTTAGCGTCCAGGGCCAACCCAAACGGTCATCAGCGTTTTGTCTCCGTCCGCCGCCCGCAGTGTCGGGTCGCGTCGAGACCGCGGATCGACAAGCCGGGCGTGCGCGCGGCAGCCGTGAGCGGGCCGGGACTAGTTGGATCCGCGCTTGCGGATCCAGTCGGCGAGCTGCTGGCTCGCCTCGCCCATCTGGTTGCCGATGCTGGTGACGTTCTCGCCCAGCTCGCGGAACATCGCGCGGAAGCGCTCGGCGTAGAACTCCATCGCGTCGGAGGCCTCTTCGCGGACGTTGGTCTCATCGCCGCGGCGGCGGTACTCGCCGCGGATGATGCGGTCGTATTCGCCGCCCTGCACCCAGCGCATGACCTCGGAGACGCGCCGGACCGCGTTGGCGTGGGTGAGGTTGATCTCGTTGAAGAAGCGGCGGACGCGATCGTGGCTGTCCTCCCAGTTCTCGTACTCCATCGCCTGAGCCATGAAGGCGTCGAGGTCCAGCCGGTCGGCACTCAGGCCGCCGGCGATCACCATGAGCGCCCGGCAGACGATCCGGGGATCGCGGACCGCGAGCGTGGCCGCCCGGTCGCAGCTGAGCTCGGAGGCGCGGCTCCACTCCAGCAGCACGGCGCGCACGGCGCGCACCGGCAGGCCCAGGCCCAGCGGGAGGCCTCCGCCGGCCGACACGAGGATTGCCAGCGCGGTGCGGTACAGCACGTGGTCGGAGAGGATGTGGCCCATCTCGTGGGCGATGATCGTCCGCTGCTCGCCGGGCCCGAGCTGCTCGAGCAGGTCGGAGCCGATCACCACCATCGGGCTCTGGGAGCCGATCGTGAGCGCGTTCCAGTTCAGCGACGAGCTGACGTACAGGTCGTAGTCGTCGGGCATGTCCAGGATGCGGTGCACGCCCCGGTAGGACCCCCACAGCGCGGGCAGCTGGCGCTCGGACACCTTGATCGAGTTGCCGAGGTAGGACTGGCGCAGCGCCCGCTCGTAGCTGTACTCCACGAGCTTGCGCACCACCGTGTCGAGCATCGGCACTGACTTGAGCGCTGCCGTCGCCGCCCGGTCGGCGGGGTGCTCGTAGGCCTTGGAGGAGATCTCCGGGTAGGGCTCCACGGCTTCGGGAAGGCTGTCCGCCATCTCCGGGACAGGCTACTCCTGCCCGGCGGCGAAAGGGTGACCATGCGGACCGTGCGAGTCGTCCGGACGTTCACGGCGTCCGTTCCGGAGGCCGAGTCGCACTGGTATGACACCGACCGCTGGGCGGAATGGGTCGACGGCCTGGACCAGGTGCTGAGCGTGGAGGGCGACTGGCCGCGGGCCGGCGCGACCGTGAGCTGGCGCTCGGGGCCCGCCGGCCGCGGCCACGTGACCGAGCACGTGGTCGACCACGAGCCTCGACGGCGTCAGACGCTGGCCGTGTCAGATGACTCGATCCACGGCGAGCAGACGATCGCGTTCGCTCCGGAGCCGCCGGGGGTGCGCGTCGAGCTGAGCCTCGCGTACGAGATCAGGCGCCGCTCGCCGGTGACGCCGTTGATCGACCTGCTGTTCATCCGCCGGGCGATGACGGCGTCGCTGGAGCAGACGCTCGTGCGCTTCGGCGCGAGCCTCGAGGCCGCCTACCCCTTGCCTCCCTAGTGCCGTCAATCGCGACACTAGACTCGGGCGCGTGTCCAGTGACGCTGCCCGGTTGGCGAAGCTGATCCGCGGCGCCGGCTCGGTCGTGGCGCTGACGGGCGCCGGGGTCTCGGTGCCCTCCGGGATCCCGGACTTTCGCACTCCCGGCACCGGTCTGTGGACCAACGTTGATCCGATGGAGGTCGCCCACATCGATGTCTTCCGGCGTGACCCCGAGCGCTTCTGGCATTTCTACGGCGACCGTTTCCAGACGCTCGAGCACAAGCGGCCCAACGGTGCGCACGCCGCCCTGGCTCGGCTCGAGCAGGCGGGGCTGCTGGACGCGGTGATCACCCAGAACATCGATCGCCTGCACGCGCGGGCCGGCACCCGCGCGCTGGTGGAGGTGCACGGCACCATCGATCACTCCTCGTGCCTGACCTGCCGGGCGCAATATCGCCTCTCCGACGTGCGCGAACGCCAGCGCGAGGACGCTGCCGGGATCCCGCGCTGCGATTGTGGGCGGCCGCTGAAGCCCGACGTGATCCTGTTCGGCGAGTACCTGCCCGCCGATGCGCTGGCGCGTGCCGAGCAGCTGGCGGCCGGCGCTGAGCTGCTGCTGTGCATCGGCTCCTCGTTGGAGGTCTACCCGGTGGCGCAGCTGCCGGCGATGACGCTGGCCGCCGGGGGACGGTTGGCGATCATCACCCAGGGCGCTACGCCGTTCGACGGACGAGCGGTCGTGCGCTGTGGCGGCGACGTCGTTGAAGAGCTGGAGGCGGTGCTGGCCGAGCTCGGCCTGGAGCTGGAGGGCGGCGCGGTGGCTGAGACAGGCTCAAGCGTGGTCGGCGGACCAAGCGCGTAGGGTCGCCTCCAGGCGCCCCACGGTGAAGGCAACGGTCTGAAGCTCGGCAGCGTCCAGCGACCCCGTGAGCGCGGACTGAGCCGCGCCCGCCACGGCCTCACGCTGGCCCCGCAGCTCGCTCAGCCGGTCGGCCAGCACCGCGGCCCGGGAGTCGGCCGAGAGCTCGGCCACCGCCGCGTCCAGCGCGACGAGCAACTGCAGCGCCGCTTCGCGCGGGCGCCCGTGGTCGAGGTCCAGCCGCGCTCGCAGGGTCAGCTCCTCGCAGGCCAGCGCCCGCTCGCGCGCCCCCAGCACGGCGGCCAGGCGGGCCTGCGGCGTCAGGATCCGAGCTCGACGCTGACGCGCGGGCCGGGCGATCAGCTCACGGGCGTCAGCCCACAGGCCGTCGGCCACCTGCTCGCCCGCGCCGTAGCCGATCCGAGCCACGAGCGCCTGCTGGCGGGCAACCGCGTGCAGGTAAGGGTCCGCGGAGACCAGGCGATACGCGTGCAGGGCGCGGTTCAGGGTTCCCAGAGCCTCCTCCAGATCCGGCTCGCCGGCGGCACTCAGCCAGGCGGCGGCCTCGTCGTCGTCTCGTAGCGGCCGGGACACGTCGATCACCGTGGCGCGGCCGGTGACCACGGGCGTGGGGCCCGGCTCGGGCTCGGCGGGGCGCGAGCGGCGCTGGTGTGACAGGCGACGGCGCTCGGGGGCGCCGAGGGTCGCGAACACGATCACGTGCGACGGCGCGGCGTCGGCCTCGCCATCGCGCCGAACGAGGTAGCGGCCGTCGGATGGGCCCAGCGCCCACGGCAGCTCGACCTGAGCGAAGCGAAACAGCGTGGTGGGCGTCCGCTCGACGCTCATCCCGCGCGGCCGCCCTTCACGGCCGCCGGCGCGGGATCAGCCCTTGTGCTTGCGGATCGCGTACTTGCTGGGGGAGATCGGCACGACCGGCTCGGGGATCTGGCTGATGCGGTTGATCAGCTGCTCCCACTGGCCCGGCTGCAGGATGCTCTTGATCTGCTTGGAGAGCTTCTTGTTGGTGCCGTAGTCGGGCGTGTAGGTGATCTGGATCCGGTTGCGGTGGTCGGGCAGGGCCAGCGTGTTGGGCTGGGCCTTGTAGGCGATGTCGGAAATGATCTCGTCCGGGCGCATCGAGCCCTGGAGCGTGAGCAGGCGGCGGATGGCCATGTCGGTGATCGAGCCGGCGCCCTGGTGACCGGCCACCGGGATGTTGTTGATCTTGGATATGTCGACGCTCTCGCCGGTGGTCCCCTGCTGGTCGACGCCTGTCTTGGCGTTGACGGAGGCGCCGCACTTGAGGCCGGACACGTAGGGGTCCAGGCCCGACGCGGAGAGGAACTCGATCGTCGCCAGCACGCGACGATCGATCTGGCCGGTCTGGATGTCGCGCCGGCCGCAGTTGTAGATCCGCACGTGCGGGTCCGACAGCACGCGCAGGGTGAGCTGCTGCTTGGACATCAGCAGGACCTGCCCGACGGTCGGGTTCTTGGCGCCGGGGCCGTAGAACGGGTCGACGTTGGCGGCCCGGTAGACCGCGGTCGCCTCCAGCAGCTTCCATCCGTCGAGGATCGGCTTGGGGTCGATGTCCGGGGCGCCCTTGCCCGCCGGCTGGATCGTGAAGTAGAGGTGGGGCGACAGGCCCTGGGTGGGACCGCCGATGCGGCCGAG
Organism: uncultured Solirubrobacteraceae bacterium; assembly: GCA_963831015.1. Lineage (GTDB taxonomy): Bacteria > Actinomycetota > Thermoleophilia > Solirubrobacterales > Solirubrobacteraceae > Palsa-465. Next base: position 174,129 of record CAWHOM010000005.1, read on the forward strand.
GATCGTTCCGGCGATCACGATCGACCCGGCCTTGAGGTGCCTGAGCGTGTACTGCTTCTTGCCCAGATGCAGCGCGTCGGAGAAGTAGTTCTCAAAGCTCGTGACCTGCTGGGTGGTGCTCTTGAGCTGCAGGTTGCCGCCGGCCGCGTAGGAGGCCGAGCGTGACGGATGGGCGAACAGTCGCTCCTTGACCAGCGGCGCCGAGATCGTCCCGGTCTGCGATGACGCGGCGGTCGAGGTGACGGGCGCCTTGCCCGTACTCTTCTTCGACGGCGCCTTGGCCTTGCCATGCGGGATGGGCGCCGCGGTGGCGGCCGGAGTGGTCTGCTGCAGGCCCGCGGAGGCCGGCGCGCTCGGCGCCTTGATCTTCGGTGCGGCGAGCTCCTGGGCGATGTCCCTGGCGGTGATCCTCACCGGCTTGGCCACGGGGTAGGTCTTCGAGACGCTTCCCAGATGCGCGTAGGTGTAGATGTTCCCGGTGGAGTCCTGCAGCTTGACGTAGCTGCCGAGCGCCCGGTTCGAGCCGATCTTGACGATCTTGCCGTCGTTGACGGCGATCACCGGCGAGCCCTTCTTGGCGAAGATCGACGTGCCCTTGCTCTTCGGATCGGAATTGATCGCGATCGCGGCGTTGGCGCTCTTGACCTTGTGCTTGGACAGCGAGACCACCGAATCGTCGGCGTACTTGGCCGGCGCGGCCACGGGGAAGTGACCCTGCACCAGGCCGGTGAGCGCGCCGATGAGCTGCGAGGGGATCCCGCCGATCAGCTTGGCGCGCAGGAGCACCGATTGCACGTACCAGCCGGCGTGGTTGTAGGCGAAGATCGCCTGCGAGAGGTTTTTCGACGCCCCCGCGGCGTGTAGGTAGCGCGCCGCCGTGAAGATCGCATCGACGGGGTTGTACGGATCGGCCACGCCGTCGCCATTGGCGTCGACGCCCCATTCCTTCCACGTCGAGGGGAGGAACTGCATCCAGCCGACCGCGTTCGCCGACGACACCGACAGGTTGCGGCCGTAGTCGGTCTCGATCTCGTTGATCCCGGCCAGCACCTGCCACGGCACCTGATACTCGATGCCTGCCGCCTGGTAGATCGGGATCAGGAACGGCGGGATCCGGAAGGAGTCGATGAAGAAGTTCGGCACCCCGATCGGAGACGGACCGGGCAGCGACAACGAGAAGGTCGGGTTCGACGTCTTGGGCACGCCCTTACCGGATGGCAGGTTGGCATTGGCCGAGCCCTTCTTCTTCGCGCTCGTGTGCCTGGGGTGCTTGGCGCTCTTGGACGAGCCTGACTGACCCTGGCTGGAGGCCTTCTCCGGCGACGACGAACTGGGCTGCGGTGTCGTGTTCGTGGTGGTGGTCGTCGTCTTGCCCGGGGTCCCGGAGTGTGAAGGCGAGGTTGAGGTTGAGCGCGAGGTCGTGGTCGAGGACGAGCTCGACGAGCTGGACGGGGGCGCCGAGGTCGTCGTGCTCGTGGTGGAGCTGCTCGAGGAGCTGGCGGCCGGCGCGCACGTCATGTTCTCGGACGCCACGACACCGTTGATCGGCAGGTGCAGCGACGATACGGGCGTACCGGGTGGGATGTCGACGTTGAATGTCTCGGTCACGCCGCCGATCAGGGTCACCGTGACGGTGCAGGAATCAGCCGACGCCACGGGGATCGCGGCCGTCGCCAGGAGGACGAACATGGCGGCCGCGAGCAACAGTACGAGCCGCAGCCGGCGCTTGATCATCAAGCTCGTCCGTCCTTCGCTACCAGCATCAGCGTGCGCCTCTCATGCGTCGAATTCGCTGCAACATGCGTCGTGCGGGGCCGGACGCTACTGACTGGTACGGAGGTTTGCAATTTCGAACCGGGGCGTTCACGTCGAGGTCACCCGCGAGCCCACGCGCGCGCCCGCGGGAATGAGTCGCGAGACCGCGAGGCCGCAAGCGCCGAATCCGGCGGCTCCGACGCGCCCAGAGCAGACAGGCTAAGGCTTGAGTCGAGGTTCAGGTTCAGGGGCTTTGCAGGCACAGCGGAGCGCTGACGGTAGAGTCGCCGGCATGAGCGACGAAGAAGGCTTCAAGACCCGTGTTACCCGCCAGGGCGAAGAAGCGATCGGGAAGCTCGCCCAGGAGCTGCTGGAGAACCCCGTCGTGTCCGGCGCGCTGTCGGCCGCGTTCGAGACGCGCGAGCGCGCCATGCGTGCCCAGGAGGTCGCGATGGGGGCGCTCAACCTGCCCTCGGCCAGCGACCTGGAGCGGCTGACCCGCCGCGTGCGAAGCGTCTCGCAACGGCTGGAGGGGATCGAGGACGGGCTGGATCGTCTCGACGATCGTCTGCAACGCAGCTCCCAGAGCGCCTCGCTGGACGAGCGGCTGACCCGGATCGAGGCCGCGCTGGAGCGGCTCGAGCAGTCGGGTCGCGAGGCTTCGCCGCCGCCAACGCGGCGGCCGCCGCAGAAGCCGCCGGCGCCGCCGCCTCCGCGCGCCAAGAAATAGTCGCGCTCGGACGGCAGCGCCGCTGCGGCGCTCAGACGGCCAGCGCCGCCGCGGCCAGCTCGCCGAGCCGGTGCTCGGCCTCGCGCAGACGCTCGGGTTCGATCCGCTGCCGCGTCTCGAACAGCAGATCGGTGACGATCAGCAGCGCGCCGGCCTGTAGCTGACGGCGGTCGGCCAGCGCGAACAGGGTCGCCGCCTCCATCTCCACCGCAATCGCTCCCTGATCGCGCCAGCGCTCCTCGGTTCCGGGCGGGGCGTCATAGAACAGGTCGGTGGAGACCACCGCGCCGGCGCGCGCCTCGCCGGCGCGGCGCATCCGGGCGAGCAGATCCGGATCGGGCAGGACCCTACGCGCGGCCTGCAGCGCGCGGCTGGTTCCGTCCTCGCAGACGGCTTCTGAGACGACCAGCAGCTGACCGAGCTCGAGTGCGGGGTCGAGCCCCCCGCAGGTGCCCACGCGCAGCATCGTGGTCGCTCCCAGGTCGGCGAGCTCGGCGATCACGATCGCCGCACTGGGACCGCCCATCCCGGTGCTCTGGACCGTGAGCGGCTGGCCGTCGAGCAGCGCTCGGCCGCTGTAGCCCCACAGTCCGCGATTGTGGTTGAACATCTTCGGCTCGGAGAGCAGCGCCTGGGCGAGCAGCAGCGCGCGCCCGGGATCGCCCGGTAGCAGCACGCGATCCGCCAGCGGCGCCGTCGGCTGAAGATGGATCGTGCGGGGCATCGGGTGCCGGCACATTAGACTGGCCCCGCGATGGCGGAATTCAAGTCAGCCGAGGAGTTCCGCGAGGTCATGGATCGGACGTTTGCACTGATGAGCGACGACCCGGAGATGGGACCCGCGCTGCGCGACGCCGACACGCCGCAGCGGTTCGAGTTCACCGACCTGGACCTGGTGGTCAACGTCCGCGCGGGCCGATCCGGTGAAGCGAACCTGGCGTGGGAGTGGTCTGACGACATCGACTGGGAGCCCCGGGTGAAGATGTCGATGAACTCGGAGACCGCCAACCGGTACTTCCAGGGCAAGGAGAACATCGCAATCGCTCTCGCACGGCGGCGGATCAAGGCCGGCGGTGACGTGAAGGCGGCACTCGCGATCATCCCGATCACCAAGCCTCTGTACGCGCGCTACCGGGACATGGTCGCCGCCGATTACCCTCACCTGGAACTCTGACCCGGCGGGCGCTGTCGCGGCGCGGCGCGCTCTTTATGTCCAGCAGTATTGACACGCGCGCCGATGGCGAGTAGACCTAACTCCACACCAAAGGCAAAAGGCCGGATCGTGGTCGCGCCAGGGTGCGTGACTGCGAGGCGCCGCCGGAAACGTGACGAGCGCCGACGGCCGACGCAGCGGGCCGGCATGTCCGCGGGCGGCGAGGCCCCGTTCTCTGCGGGACTTCGCCGCCGACTTGCGCGCCCGCTGCTCGTCCCGTCCGTGGCGAGATGACGCTGACCGAGGCAGCGCGCCGCGTCGGCGTCAGCCCCGACACTTTGCGGCGCTGGGTGCGGCGGGGACTGGTTCCGCAGTTCGACGGCGAATGGAGCCCGTCGGCGCTCGGCAGCGCACGGGTGGTGGCGCGGATGCGCGAGCGCGGGCACACGCTGGCCGAGATCCATCGGGCCACCGAGGAGGGGCGGCTGGCCTTTGGGTTCCTGGAGGAGCTGTTTCCCTCAGACCAGGCGCGCGTCCCGATCCGCGAGGCGGCCCGGGAGACGGGGCTGGACGAGCGCCTGGTGCAGCGGCTGGTCAGCAGCTTGGGCATCAATGCCGGGCACTCCGACACGATCAGCGAGGACGACCTGCAGCTGCTGCGCTACGTGTCCGCCGTGCTGGCGTCCGGCTTCCCGCTGGTGGCACTGCTACAGCTGGTGCGGGTCTACGGTCAGTCGATGGCGAGGGTCGCGGACGCCGAGGTACGTCTCTTTCACCTGTACGTGCATGAGCCACTGCTGCGCTCGGGGGCGACCGGGGTGGAGACGGCCGAGCAGATGCACGCCCTGTCACGCGAGGTGCTACCGCTGGTAGGTCCGGTGCTCGATCAGGTCCACCAGCGCTACCTGATGCACTTCGTCGAGCAGGACGTGGTCGGCCACATGGAGGCAGACCTCGATGGGACCTCCATCGACCTCGGGCGGATGCGGGTGGCGATCGCGTTCGCCGACCTGTCGGGCTACACCCGGATGACCGAGGAGGAGGGAGAGCAGACGGCGGTCGACGCCGTGGAGCGATTCGTGGAGGCGGTGGAGGTCACGCTCCCCGACGAGGCGCGGGTGATCAAGACGATCGGAGACGAGGCGATGATCGTCGGCTCTGACCCTGCGCGGCTGACCGACTGGGCCGTCGGCTTTCAGACCATGCAGACCGAGCGACCGCTTCCGCGGATCGCCGTGCACTACGGGGTCGCCATGTACCGGGACGGGGACTACTACGGACGCGATGTCAACATTGCCTCCCGGATGGCCGCTCGCTCCGCCGGAGGAGAGGTGCTGGTCACGCGGCCGGTGGTCGACGCCGTCTCGGCGCCCCATCTGGAGTTCGAGCGGATCGGCGAGGTGCGGCTCAAGGGCTTTCGAGAGTCGACCGAGGTGTTCATCGCCCGCCAGCGCGAGGAGGAATGATGGACCTGAAGGCGCAGGTCCGCGATGGCGGGCTGCTGGCGGCCGGGCGCCAAGTGGTGGTTCTCTACTCGGGCGGACGGGACTCCACCTGCCTGTTGGACGTGGCCGTCCGGATCGCCGGACCGGCCGCGGTCAGCGCGCTGCACGTGAACTACCGGCTGCGGGAGTCGGCCGACGAGGACGAGCGACACTGCGCGCGGACGTGTCGCGACCTCGGCGTGGCCCTGGAGGTGCGGCGTGCGCCGGCACCTGTGCGCGGCAACCGGCAGGCGTGGGCCCGAGAGCTGCGCTATGAGGCCGCCCGCGAGTTGGCCCAGGCGCGCGACGGCGACGTGGCCGCCGGCCACACGGCGACCGACCAGGTGGAGACGATCCTGTACCGGCTGGCCTCCTCGCCCAGCCGCCGGGCGCTGCTGGGGATGCGTCCGCGCGACGGCCGGCTGATCCGACCCTTGCTCAGTTTCACGCGCGCGAGCACGGCCGCGCATTGCCGCGCGCGCGGCCTTCAGTGGCGCGACGACGAGACCAACGCCACCTCGGCGTATGCGCGCGGTCGCGTTCGCCACCAGCTTGTGCCGGCGCTGGAGGCGATCCACCCCGCGGCGCAGGCCAACGTGCTCGCCCTGGCCCAGACGCTGCGCGACGAGGCGGCGGTGCTCGACGAGCTGGTGGAGGGAGTCGTGGGAGATACGGCCGAGATCGAGCTCTCGGTACTGCGGAGCCTGGCCCCCGCGCTGCGCCGCCTGGTCGTCCAGCGCCTGGCCGACGCCGCCGCCGGGCGGCCCGCCGCGGGCGTCGGGCGGCGCGCCGACGACGTGGCGGCCATGAGTGACCACGGGACGGCCGCGCTGGACCTGCCCGGGGTGCGCGCCACCGCTCGATCCGGCGTGGTCTCGTTCGCCCCCACGCCCGCCCGCATAGAATCGTCGCGGTGAGCGCCGATGGAGTGATTGGGGAGACCCTCGTAGGAGCCGAGGACCTGAACACCCGCGTGCGCGAACTCGCCGCCGAGGTATCGCGCGACTACGCCGGCAAGGACCTGCTCCTGATCGGGGTGCTCAAGGGCGCGGTGTTCTTCCTCTCTGACCTGATGCGCCACCTCGAGATTCCCGTCGAGGTCGACTTCATGGCCGTCGCCTCCTACGGCTCCGCGACCAAGTCCAGCGGGGTGGTGCGGATCCTCAAGGACCTCGACGCGGCGATCGAGGGTCGCGACGTGCTGATCGTGGAGGACATCATCGACTCGGGCCTGACGCTGCAATATCTGATGCGCAACCTGGCGGGCCGCAACCCGGCCTCGCTGGAGGTGTGCGCGTTGCTGATGAAGCCCGAGCGACAGAAGGTGGACCTCCAGACGCGGTACGTGGGCTTTGAGATCCCCGATCGGTTTGCGATCGGTTACGGTCTGGACCATGCCGAGCGCTACCGGAACCTTCCCTACGTCGCGGCGCTGAAGCAGTGATACCCGGCCAGGGGTCCAAACCGGGCTGCTACGCTTGCTGATCCGCGGCTCTCGACCTAAACCACCGCGGAAATCACCTATGAGCAGGTTCTTCAAGAGCGCCGCGTTTCCGATTCTGATCGTCGTCGTCCTGGCGTTCTTCGCCCAGAAGCTGATCGGCAGCTCCAACCACGGGCCGACCCGCACGTTCGGCGACATGATCTATTCGCTGGACCACGGCAAGGTGTCCAAGCTGTCGCTGGACCAGAAGGCCAACAGCGCCCACGTCACGCTCACGGACGGGACGCAGTACAGCGTCGGTTACCCCGACCAGTACGCGACCTCGCTGATCAACCAGGCCAAGGTCGACGTCCCGGCGGGTGGCTTCAACGTGCAGAGCAAGGGCTCGAGCGCGTGGCTGTCGCTGCTCACCTACCTGCTGCCGGTCGTCATCTTCATCGGCTTCTGGCTGTTCCTGATGAACCAGGTGCAGGGCGGCGGCTCGAAGGTGATGTCGTTCGGCAAGTCGCGCGCCAAGCGGATGTCGGTGGACAGCCCAAAGATCACCTTCCGCGACGTGGCCGGCGTGGACGAGGCCGTCGAGGAGTTGCACGAGATCAAGGAGTTCCTGGAGAACCCCAAGAAATTCCAGGCGCTGGGGGCCCGGATCCCCAAGGGCGTGCTCCTTTACGGCCCGCCCGGCACCGGCAAGACGCTGCTGGCCCGCGCGGTCGCCGGCGAGGCGGGCGTCCCGTTCTTCTCGATCTCCGGCTCGGACTTCGTCGAGATGTTCGTGGGCGTGGGCGCCTCGCGCGTGCGTGACCTGTTCGAGCAGGCCAAGCAGAACAGTCCCTGCATCATCTTCATGGACGAGATCGACGCCGTCGGCCGCCACCGCGGCGCCGGCCTCGGCGGCGGCCACGACGAGCGCGAGCAGACGCTCAACCAGCTGCTGGTCGAGATGGACGGCTTCGAGATGAAGGACAACATCATCCTCATCGCCGCCACCAACCGGCCTGACATCCTCGATCCGGCGCTGCTGCGTCCCGGGCGCTTCGACCGCCAGATCGTGGTCGATCGTCCCGATCGCCTCGGTCGCCGCAAGATCCTGGAGGTCCACACCCGCGGCAAGCCGCTGGCTCGTGAGATCAACGTCGACGCGCTCGCCGGCCAGACTCCCGGCTTCACGGGCGCCGACCTGTCCAACCTGGTCAATGAGGCCGCCCTGCTGGCCGCTCGCAACGGCAAGCGTGAGATCACCCAGGTGGAGCTCGAAGAGGGGATCATGCGCGTGATCGCCGGCCCCGAGAAGAAGACGCGGGTGATGAGCAACAAGGAGCGCAAGATCACGGCCTACCACGAGATGGGTCACGCGATCGTCGGCCACTTCCTGCCCAACTCCGATCCGATCCACAAGATCTCGGTCATCTCCCGCGGCCAGGCGCTCGGGTACACGATCTCGCTGCCCGGCGAGGACAAGTTCCTGACCACGCGGGCGGAGCTGCAGGACACGATGGCGATGACGCTGGGCGGCCGTGCCGCGGAGGAGATCTGCTTCGACGAGATCACCACCGGCGCTTCCAACGACATCGAGAAGGTAACGGCGACGGCCAAGCAGATGGTGATGCGCTTCGGGATGTCCGAGAAGCTCGGCCCGCGGGTGTTCGGCCACGACCACGGGCAGCCCTTCCTGGGGCGGGAGTTCAGCTCCGAGCCCGACTACTCGGACGAGATCGCCCGTGAGATCGATGACGAGATCCGCCGGATCGTCGAGGCCGCGCACGTGCAGGCCAAGGAGATCCTCACCGAGAAGCGGGAATCGCTGACCAAGCTCTCCGAGATCCTGATCAAGCGCGAGACGATTGAGAAGGAGCAGTTCGAGGCATTGCTCGAGGATCGCACCGAGGAGGAGGTGTTCGGCTCCGAGGCGCCGGCGCCGCCGGAGATTCCGGCCATCTCGGGCACCCCTGCCGAGCGAGCCGGGCGCGACGCTCCGCGCCCCCTTCCGCGCCCCGGTCTGGCCGGCGGCGCGGCAGAGTAGCCCCCCGCGGCACGTCGCCTCGGGCGTGATCCTCAAGCTCACCCGCGTCTGGTTGCCGGCCGCGATCGCGGTCGCGGGCGTCGTTCTGCTCGTGATCGGCCACGGCAGCTACTCCGACCTGGCGAACACGCACTCGCTGGAGTCGGGGGCCGGGGTCGGGCTCCTGGTGGTGGCGGTGATCGTGTGGATGATGAACTGGCTGTTCCGCCTGAGCGTGCGCTCCAACGAGGAGCGCGAGGAGGAGGAGCGGGCGCGCGATTACTTCGACCGCACCGGTCACTGGCCCGGGGACGAAGAATGAGCTTTGCGGTCATGGGGGTCGTCAACGTGACCCCGGATTCGTTCTCCGACGGCGGGCGCTGGCTGGACGCTGAGCTGGCGGTGCGACACGGCCTGGAGCTGGAGGCGGAGGGTGCCGCGATCCTCGACGTGGGCGGGGAGTCGACCCGGCCCGGGGCCGATCCGGTCTCGGAGGCCGAGGAGCTTCGCCGGGTGATGCCGGTGATCGAGGGGCTCGTTGCCGGGGGCGCCCGGGCGCGCATCTCGATCGACACCTCCAAGGCGCCGGTGGCCCAGGCCGCGCTGAGCTCGGGGGCCACGATGGTCAACGATGTGACGGCGCTGCGGGCCGACCCGGCGATCGCCGAGCTGGTCGCCGCCCACGGGGCCGAGGTGTGCCTGATGCACATGCTCGGCGAGCCGCGCACGATGCAGGACGACCCCCATTACGACGACGTCGTCTCGGAGATCAAATCGTTCCTGGAGGAGCGGATGGCGTTCGCCGTCGGCGAGGGCATCGCCGAGGAGCGGATCCTGCTGGATCCGGGCATCGGTTTCGGCAAGACGGTGGAGCACAATCTGGAGTTGCTGCGCAGGCTCGACGAGCTGGTGGCGCTCGGGCGGCCGGTGGTGATGGGGGCCTCCCGCAAGTCGTTCCTGGGTCGCCTCACCGGTCGCGAGGTCGACGACCGCGTGGCGGCCACGGTCGCCGTCAACGTGCTCGCCTTCGAGCGCGGCGCTCGCATCTTCCGCGTTCACGACGTGGCCCCGACCCACGATGCGCTGCAGGTCGTGGCTGCTACGGTCGGACGGCCAACCGGACGACTCACGCCGCCGGCATACAAGTGAGTCTGGATGACGAGCGGAGGCGACTAGCGTGAGCGAGGACGACGCGGACGATTTCGATGAAGTAGACGAGGAGGACGACGAGGAGGGCTCCGAGCCCGAGGTCACGATCGAGATCAGCGGCCTGTCGCTGTACACCCACCACGGTGTGACGGCGGCTGAGAGAGAGGTGGGACAGCGTCTGTTGTTGGACCTGCGTCTCGACGTCGGGGAATGCGACGCCACGCTCACCGACCGCATCGAGGACACGATCGACTACGGCCAGGTCTGCGAGCTGGCTACGCTGGTCGCTCAGCAGCGCTCCTACAAGACCCTTGAGCGGCTGTGTGCGGCGATCGCCGACCGCCTGCTGGAGCAGTACGGGGCCCACGCGGTGTGGGTCAAGGCGGCCAAGCCCGAACCGCCGCTGGCGCTCCCGGTGACCGAGGTGTCGGTCGAGGTGTGGCGCGAGGCCGGCGGTCGGTGAGCCCCGCGAGGCGCGGCTTTCTCGGGCTGGGCTCCAACATCGGCGAGACGCGGTCCCACCTGCTGGCGGCCGTGGCCGCGCTTCCCGAACACGGCGTGACCGTGTTGCGCTCCTCGTCGACCTATGAGACCGAGCCGGTGGGGCTGGTGCTCGACCAGCCCGACTTTCTCAACGCCGTGCTGGAGGTGGAGACTTCGCTGGAGCCCGAGGCGCTGCTGGACGCGTGCAAGGCCGTCGAGCGTGAGGTCGGGCGGGCCGCCGGCGGCCCGCGCCACGGACCGCGGGTGATCGACGTCGACCTGCTCCTGCTCGGCGATCTGGAGTACACGTCCGAGCGCCTGACGCTGCCGCACGCCGAAGTCAGCTCGCGGCGGTTCGTGCTGGAGCCCCTGCTCGAGCTCTCCCCCGAGTTGACGCTGCCGGATGGCCGGGCTCTCACGGCTGCGCTGGCGGAGCTGAGTCGATCCCCACCCACCCCGTCGGTACGCCGCGCCGGCCCTGCGCTGGTGTAATTGGCGCCATGCTGCTGGTCGTCGACGTCGGCAACACCCAGACGCACTTCGGGGTCTTCCCCGACGGCGCCGATGCCGTGTCCGAGGACTGGCGCTTTGCCACCGTGCGCGAGTCGACGCGCGACGAGCTGGGCGCGGCCCTGTCCAACCTGCTGGGCCTGCGCGGGCTGGGCTTTGAGCAGATCGACCGCTCGATCGTGTCCTCCACGGTGCCGCAGCTGTCGGAGGAGTGGACCGAGATGGCCCAGCGCTACCTCGGGCACGAGATGCTGGTGGTGGGGCCGGCGATCCGCACCGGGATGCCGATCCGAATGGACAACCCGCGCGAGGTCGGGGCCGACCGGCTGGTCAACTCGGTGGCTGCCTACGAGCGGGTCGGCGGTGCTTGCGTGGTGGTGGACTTCGGCACGGCGATCACCTACGACGTCGTGTCGGCCGCCGGCGAGTATCTCGGCGGCATCATCACCCCGGGTGCCGAGATCTCGATCGACGCCCTGTACGCGCGGGCGGCCAAGCTCCCCAAGGTGGAGCTCGCCCAACCGCGCGCGCTGATCGGCAAGTCGACGGTGGAGGCGATCCGCTCGGGGATCATCTTCGGGTTCGCCGCCCAGGTCGACGGGATCGTGGGTCGGCTGCGCGACGAGCTGGGGGAGACGACGGCGGTGCTGGCCACCGGAGGGCTGGCGCGGGCGCTGGTGCCCTCGGTGCGCGCCACCATCGACGAGGTCGACGACCTGCTGACGCTCACCGGGCTACGTCTGATCTGGGAGCGCAACGCGCACGAGCCGCGCCCTGAGCTAGCCGCCGGCACCGGCACGTCGGGCGTGCGGGCCACGCTGGCCGCCAGGATCAGGAAGGCCAGGCGGCGCCGGTTGGTCGGCTCGGCGGCCTGCACCTCGTCGTAGGTGCGCAGCAGCTCGCGCACCACCGCGAACACCGGAGCGTCGTCGATGTCGTCGGGCACTTCGCAGGCGAGTCGCGCCAGAGCGAGCATCTCGGGCCCGCCGGCGTTGTCGCGCATCGTCGCGATCGCGCCCAGCATCACGAACTCGGCGACGCGGTCCAGCAGGACGTGCGAGGCGCGATCGCGCTCGCCGACGGCCGGACCGGCCGGCTGCAACGGCTCCCCGGCGGCGATTCGCAGCGACTGCTCGGAGGCGATGCTGCGGATCTGCTCGCCCGACAGGCCGACCTGGATCGCCGAGCGCAGCTGTGTCACCGCGGACATCATCGTGTGGCCGTAGGGCGCGTCGGAGGCGAACACCACCTGGCCCGGCGGGACGAGCGCGAACAGGGCCTGCAGGTCGGCGGGCATCCACCAGGCGGTGTCGAACAGCAGGTTGGGCACGTCGGGGGCCGCCCGCCAGATCCACGACAGGTCGGTGATCCCGGCGTGGGCGAGGATCAGGCGGGCGTCTGAAAATCGCTGCGCCAGGGCCACCATGTGGGCGCCCAGCGCCGGAATCCCCCGCCCGGCGTGCACGAGGATCGGCAGCTGGCGCTCGTGCGCGATCGCCGCCAGCTTGACGACGTCGGGATGATCGAGCGTGAACTGCTCGGCGCGCGGGTGCAGCTTGATCCCCTTCGCGCCCGCGCCCAGCGCGCGCTCGGCCTCCTCCACGGCGCCTCCGCCGTTGGGACTGACCCGGCAGAACGGCGTCAGCAGGCCGTCCGCACGAGCCGCCGCGTCGATGACCATGTCGTTGGCCGGCCGGTAGCCGTCGGGCTCGTGCATCGGGAACACGAACGCGCCCCGCGCGTCGGCCCCGCCGAGGACGGCGAGCAGCTCCTCGAGCGTCTGGCTCATCCCGTCGGGATCGTTCTGGCCGAGGTGGGTGTGGGCGTCGAACAGCTCCACCCCGGGGACCTGTTCCTTCATCTGAGCCACCCACGGAGCAATGAACGATCCGATGATCCACTGCATGAATTCGTACCATGAATCGATCGTGACCTCGCTGCTCGACCCCCTGGACCCTCCCTCGACGCGCCGGCTGACCGACGCCTGGAGCCTGGGCGGCGTGGATATCTCCAATCGCGTCGTGCTGGCTCCGCTGGCCGGAATCGGTAACTGGTTCGTGCGCCTCCAGGCCAAGCGCCATGGCGCGGGGCTGGTGGTCTCCGAGATGGTCTCGTAGCTTCGCCGTGCACCACCGCAACGAGCGCACCTGCCGCGAGCTGCTGCGCATCCATCCCGACGAGCATCCGGTCTCGATTCAGCTGTTCGGGCACGACCCGGAGGTGATGGCCTCCGCCGCCGAGCGCGTGGCCGCCGCCGGCGCCGACCTGATCGACCTCAACATGGGCTGCCCGGTGCCCAAGGTGTGCAAGACCGGCGCGGGCGCGGCGCTGCTCCAGGATCCCGAGCTCGCGGTGTCGCTGGCCCGGGCCGCCGCGCGCGGCAGCGGCCTGCCGGTGACCGTGAAGCTGCGCTCCGGCCTGCGCCCCGGGGACCGCTCCGGGCTGGAGCTCGCTCGCCGGCTGGCGGAGGACGGGACCGTCGCGGGCATCTGCCTGCATCCCCGCCACGCCTCCCAGCGCCACGCCGGCCAGCCTGACCACGAGGCGGCTCGCGAGCTGATCGAGTCTCTGCCGGTGCCGGTGGTGATCTCGGGCGGCCTGAGCACCCCCGAGCGCGTGCACGAGGCGTTCGCACGCACGGGAGCCGCGGCCGTGGCGCTTGCCCGCGGTTCGCTGGGCAACCCGTGGCTGTTCTTGCAGCTGCTGGACGGGCGCGCGCGCGAGCCGAGCCGCGAACAGATACTGGCCGAGCTGGACTGGGTCATGGACAGCGCCGTCGACCACCTCGGCGAGGAGCGCGCCGGGCGCTACCTGCGCAAGTTCTACCCGTGGTACGTGGAGCGTCTCGGCGCCGACAAGGCGCTCCAGGATGCGCTGCAGCGGGCTCCCTCGCTGAAGGCGGCGCGCGAAGTCCTCGGCTTGATCTAGACCTCCGCCATGCGGTGATGCCGCCCCCCGGGGGCCGGCGTAGTAGGGTTCCCGCGCCTTGTTCCGGTGCGTTGCCAAGCTGCTGGCCCCGATCTTGCTGATGGCGCTCGCGTTCGCCGGGTCGGCGCAGGCGCAGGTGCAGCCCTACGGGCACAACGACTTCGGCGGCTTTCGCAACGTGCTGCCGCCCGGGACCAATGGCTTTGACGACATCGCGCAGCTCGGGCTGTTCGAGACCGCGGGCCAGCGCCCGGCCCACAGCTCGGACCAGCTGGGGATGTACAACGCGCTGACCACGGCCGCGGGGAACATCACCCAGGCGACCATCCCGCAGTACTACAAGGACGCGACGTTCGGCGTTCCGGCGGGCGACGTTGCGGGCACGCAGACGCCCGAGCCGGGCGTGACGATCGTGCGCGACACGGCCTACGGCGTGCCGCACATCTACGGCGATACCCGGCCGGAGCTGATGTTCGGAATCGGCTATGCCACGGCCGAGGATCGCCTGTTCATGATCGACGCGCTGCGGCATTCCGGGGAGGGCGACCTGGCGAGCTTCGCCGGCGGGGCGAACGTCAGCATGGACGAGTCGGTCTGGCAGGCCGAGCCCTACACCCACCAGGACCTCGTCAACCAGGTCGACAACATCCACGCAGAGCCGGGCGGGGCGCAGCTCTACGCCGACGCGACCAGCTACGTCGACGGCATCAACGCCTATATCACCGCGGCCAAGCAACCGCTGAACACGCTCACGATGATGCCGGCGGAATACGCCGCGATCGGCCAGCCCGGGGGACCGACGCCGTTCTCACTGGAGGATCTGGTCTCGATCGCCACCCTGGTGGGCGGAATCTTCGGCAACGGCGGCGGCGACCAGCTGTACAACGCCGAGCTGTACCAGGGCATGCTGACGAAGTTCGGCGGGGAGCGCTACTCGGTGGCGGGCTCGCCTCAGGTGATCGCCGTGCACAAGGCCAAGCCCAAGAAGAAGGCCAAGCCGAAGAAGAAGAAGAAGAAGACGACGTCCAAGAAGCACAAGGGTCACGTCCTGGCGGCCGCCAAGCCCAAGAAGCCCAAGAAGCCCAAGAAGAAGGCCACGAAGCCCAAGAAGGCCAAGAAGAAGGCCAGGGCCGCCGACCACTCGGGCTTCGCCACCTTCCTCAGCTTCGACGATCCCAACGATCCCGAGGCGCCGACCACGGTGCACGGCAAGAACTTCAACTATCAGACCCTGCCCAAGCCGAGCAAGGCCGTGCGCGCGACGATCGCCCTGCCCGACCCCGGCTCGGTCCAGTCGGTCAACACGATCGTCGGCGGCGCCGCGCCCGCCGGGCAGGCGCGGGCTGCCCGGACTGCCGGCAAGGGCCGCTCTGGTCTGGCGCTGGGCTCGCGCGCCAATGCCGGACCCGGGCTGCTGGGGTTCCCGCGCTCGATGTCCAACGCCCTGCTGATCAGCGCCAAGGACTCGGCCAGCGGCCATCCGCTGGCCGTCATGGGCCCGCAGGTCTCCTACTTCGCGCCGCAGATCCTCATGGAGGAGGACATCCACGGCCCGGGAATCGACGCCGACGGCGCCGCGTTCCCCGGCGTCAACCTGTACGTCGAGCTCGGCCACGGCACCGACTACGCCTGGTCGGCCACGTCGGCTGGTCAGAACATCATCGACACGTTCGCCGTCTCGTTGTGCAACCCGGCGGGCGGGGCGGTGGCGACCAGCTCGAACTACTACCTGCTGCACGGGCAGTGCGTGCCGATGGAGACGCTCACCGACCACGAGTCCTGGTCACCGAACCTCGCCGACTCGACACCCGCGGGCTCGGTCACGCTGCAGACCCAGCGAACCGCCTACGGGATCGTGATCGCCCGGGCCACGATCAAGGGCAAGCCCGTCGCCTACACCAACCTGCGCTCGACCTACATGCACGAGCTCGACTCCGCGGCCGGCTTCGAGCAGTTCAACGATCCGTCGCAGATGAAGAACCCGCAGGACTTCTTCAACGCGGCCAACAAGATCGGCTACACGTTCAACTGGTTCTACACCGATGACCAGCACATCGCCTACTTCAACTCCGGCCAGAACCCGGTGCGCGCGCCCCACACCGACCCGCTGTTCCCGACGCTGGCCAAGTACGCCTGGAAGGGCCTGACCGGCGCGGTGCAGACCACGCCGCAGAGCCTCACCGAGCAGGACACCTCGCAGAACTCCCATCCGCACGTGGTCGACCAGGACGTCCTCACCAGCTGGAACAACAAGCAGGCGCCGGGCTATGGCGACCCGGCCACCGGCCAGCAGTACTCGTCCATCTTCCGCTCGCAGCTGCTGGACAACAACATCGCCTACTACATGCGCATCAGCCACAACAAGATGACGCTCTCGGACCTGATCAACGCGATGGGGATCGCCGGAACGCAGGACCTGCGGGGGGTGGAGGTGCTGCCCTACCTGCTCAAGGTGATCGGCAACCCGACCGATCCGACGCTCGCCGCGGCCGTCGCCGAGCTGCGTGCCTGGGCGGCCACCGGCGCGCACCGGATCAATCGCGAGCATCCGGGCGCCTCCGGCAGCTACACCGATTCAGACGCGATCCGGATCATGGACGCCTGGTGGCCGCTGGTGATCAAGGCGGAGTTCTCCCCGGTGCTCGGCGCCTCATTGCTTGACCAGGTCGAGAGCGATTACCCGATCAACGACGAGCCCGGACACGGCGCCGGCGTGCACGGCACCCCGGCCACGTCGCACCTGGGCTCCGCCTGGGACGTGGGCTTCTACGGGATCGTGCAGAAGGATCTGCGCGCGGTGCTGCATCAGAAGGTGCGCGGAGCGCTCAATCGGGTGTACTGCGGCAACGGCTCGCTGGCCAGGTGCCGCGGCGCGCTTGAGAGCTCGCTGGCAGCGGCGGTGGCCGAGTCCCCGCAGCAGGTCTATCCGGCCGACGGCGTGTGTGCCGCCGGCGACCAGATGTGCTCCGATTCGATCCAGTTCCGGGCGATCGGAGCGATCACGCAGCCGCTGCTGGAGTGGGTCAACCGCCCGACGTTCCAGCAGGCCGACGAGATCCAGGGCCACGGCCCTCGGTAACTGCGCTGACCCGGCAGCGCACTCCACTGCCAGCAGTGCTTTTTTCGGGTATTGAGTCCCGGCCGCCCGTGTCTATACTGATCCGCCCACGCGACCAGGTAGCGCGTGTCGCGCCGTCCTCCCGGGCGGTTTCTTTTCGCTCGAACGTCTCATAGAACAGGTCCGATCGCCATGCCCAAGGACGTCATCCTCACCCAGGAGGGCCTCGCCAACCTCAAGGCGGAGCTTGACCATCTCGCAACCACGCGCCGACGCGAGGTCGCTGACCGGATCAAGGAGGCGCGCGAGTTCGGCGACATCTCCGAGAACGCCGAGTACGACGACGCCAAGAACGAACAGGCGATGCTCGAGGCGCGCATCGCGACGCTCGAGGACAAGCTGCGCTCGGCGACGGTCGTCGACGCCTCCGACCTCGGCACCGACGTCGTGCGCGTCGGGTCGATCGTCCACGTCAAGGACGAGGCCGGCAAGTCCAACAAATACACGATCGTCGGTTCGGCGGAGGCCAAGCCGGCCGAGGCCAAGCTTTCCAACGAGTCACCGGTGGGCAAGGCCCTGCTCGGCAAGAAGCGCGGCGAGGAGGTCAAGATCAGCACGCCGCGCGGCGAGCGCCAGCTGAAGATCACCAAGATCGACGTCGGCTGACGCCGACCGCGGTTGCCCCCTGCCCCGCGGGTCGGCGCTCAGGCCGCGGTTAGAGTCGTGGCATGACCCGCCGTGCCTGGATCGCCTTCGCCGCGATGTCGGTGCTCTGGGGGGTCTCCTACCTGCTGATCAAGATCGCGGTGCGCGGTGGGCTGCCGGCTCCCGACGTGGCCTGGCTGCGGGTGGCGATCGCGGCGGTGCTGTTGATGGCGCTGGCCTGGCGCGCGGGCACGCTGCCGTCGCTGCGCGGCCGTGGGCGCTGGTTACTGGCCTATGCGGTGGCTGAGATCTCGATCCCGTTTCCGCTGATCGCGGCGGGCGAGGTCCACGTCGCCTCGTCCTTGGCGGCGATCATCATCGCCGCGGTCCCGCTGATCGGAGCCGTGCTGGCGCTGCGCTTCGACCATTCCGAGCGCCCGACCCCGGTGCGGGCGCTGGGCCTGGCGGTCGGCTTCTCCGGCGTGATCGCCCTGGTCGGCATCGACGTCGCCGGCAACAGCTCGGAACTGCTGGGCACGCTGGCGATCCTGGTGGCCGCCGTCGGCTATGCGATCGGCCCGATGCTCGTAAAGCACCGGCTCGGCGGGCTTGACCCCCGGGCGCTGATGGGCGCCAGCCTTTCGCTGGCGGCGGTGATCCTGGCCCCGTTCGCCGCCGTCGACACGCCCTCGCGGATGCCGTCAAGCGGCGCCTGGGCAGCGGTGGCGACGCTCGGCCTGTTTTGCACGGCGGTCGCATTCGTCGTCTTCACGGTGCTGATCCGGGAGGCGGGCACCAGCCGGGCCACGGTCATCACCTACGTCAATCCGGTGATCGCGCTGGCGCTGGGCGTCGCGCTGGAGAGCGAGCGGCCGGGGGCGGGGGCGGTCGTCGGGCTGGTGCTGATCCTGGCCGGATCGTGGCTGTCGACGACGGGCCGTGGGGTGGGCGGGGGTCGTGTCCGGGGCGGTGTGCGGGGTCCCGCCCCGGGGGCTGCAGAGGGCGCGTAGTCCCGCAGACACCGGGAAGTCGTCCGGTTGGGTACCACAGACCGGCTGTTAGACTGAGCTATGGCCCCGAGAGATCAACCGTTCGCGCCCACAGGTTTCGGCGAGTCTGCCGACTACTCGGGCGAAACGGAGTCTTCGGCGTCCCCGCAGCCGTTGGAGTGCAGGCACTCTGGCAGCGTAGGAGAATCCAGAAACAGACCACTTCCCGACCAACTCCTCCGTAGCAGCAGCCACAACCACTCCTAGGAATCTCATGTTCGAGCGATTTACAGAGCGAGCCCGCCAAGTGGTCGTCTTGGCACAGGAAGAGGCTCGAACCCTCAAGCACAACTACATCGGTACCGAGCACATCCTGCTTGGCCTGCTCCGCGAGGAGGAAGGGCTCGCAGCCCGCGTGCTCGAGTCCCTGGAGATCACCGTGGAGCGCGTGCGCGCGCAGGTCGTTCGCATCGTCGGCTCCGGTGAGGAGGTCACCTCCGGCCAGATCCCGTTCACGCCGCGGGCCAAGAAGGTTCTGGAGCTCGCGCTGCGCGAGGCGCTGAGCCTCGGGCACAACTACATCGGCACCGAGCACATCCTGCTCGGCCTGGTGCGTGAGAACGAGGGCGTGGCCGCCCGCATCCTGCTCGACTTCGACGCGGACTCCGAGAAGATCCGCAACGAGGTGATCCGGATGCTGTCGGGTCCCGGTAGCCGCCAGCGCGGCTCGGGCTCGGGGAGCTCGGGCGCCCAGGGCACGGGTGAGGGCAAGAAGTCCTCCAAGCTCCTGGATCAGTTCGGTCGCAACCTGACCAAGCTGGCCTCCGAGGGCAAGCTCGACCCGGTGGTGGGACGCGAGACCGAAATCGAGCGGATCATGCAGATCCTCTCGCGCCGCACCAAGAACAACCCGGTGCTGGTCGGAGAGCCCGGAGTCGGTAAGACCGCGGTCGTCGAGGGCCTGGCGCAGCGGATCACCAACGCCGACGTCCCCGAGCTGCTCAAGGGCAAGCAGATCTACACGCTTGACCTGGCCGCCCTGGTGGCGGGCTCCAAGTACCGCGGCGAATTCGAGGAGCGCCTGAAGAAGGTGATGAAGGAGATCACCCAGCGCGGCGACATCATCCTGTTCATCGACGAGCTGCACAACCTCGTCGGCGCGGGTGCCGCCGAGGGCGCGATCGATGCGGCGTCCATCTTGAAGCCGGCGCTCGCCCGCGGTGAGCTGCAGACCGTGGGGGCGACGACGCTCGAGGAGTACCGCAAGTACCTGGAGCGCGACTCCGCTCTGGAGCGGCGCTTCCAGAAGATCACCGTCGATCAGCCGTCGACCGAGGAGACCGTGCAGATCTTGAAGGGCCTGCGCGATCGCTACGAGCAGCACCACAAGGTCAACATCACCGACGAGGCGTTGGAGGCGGCCGCCGATCTGGCCGACCGCTACATCTCCGACCGCTTCCTGCCGGACAAGGCGATCGACCTGATCGACGAGGCCGCGTCCCGCATGCGGATCAAGTCGATGACCTCCCCGCCGGTGTACCGCGAGCTCGAAGACGAGATCGAGGAGACGCGGCGGGCCAAGGAGGAGGCGATCGAGTCCCAGGAGTTCGAGAAGGCCGCCAACCTGCGCGACACCGAGCGCCGGCTGACCCAGAAGAAGCGCGATCTGGCCGATCAGTGGGAGGCCGGCGAGTCGACGGAGCGTCCGTCGATCGGCGAGGAGGAGATCGCCGACATCGTCTCGATGTGGACCGGTATCCCGGTGTTCAAGCTCACCGAGGCCGAGACCCAGAAGCTGATGCGCATGGAGGAGGAGCTGCACAAGCGCGTCATCGGACAGCATCCGGCGATCGAGGTCGTCTCCAAGGCGATCCGGCGCTCGCGTGCGGGACTCAAGGACCCCAAGCGGCCGACGGGCTCGTTCATCTTCCTCGGACCGTCCGGAGTGGGCAAGACCGAGCTGGCGCGGACGCTGGCCGAGTTCCTGTTCGGCGACGAGGACACGATGATCCGGATCGACATGTCGGAGTACATGGAGAAGCACGCCGTGTCACGGCTGGTCGGTTCGCCTCCGGGCTACATCGGCTACGACGAGGGCGGACAGCTCACCGAGGCGGTGCGGCGCAAGCCCTACAGCGTGCTGCTGCTCGACGAGATCGAGAAGGCGCATCCGGATGTGTTCAACATCCTGCTGCAGATCCTCGAGGACGGCAGGCTGACCGACGCCCAGGGGCGCACGGTCGACTTCCGCCACTGCATCGTGATCATGACCTCGAACATCGGGGCGTCGGAGATCGCGCGCAACACGCCGCTCGGCTTCGCCGTGTCCGATGACGAGACCGGGATCACGTACGACGACATGAAGAACCGGATCATGGGCGAGCTCAAGAAGGTCTTCCGGCCTGAGTTCCTCAACCGGATCGACGACGTCATCGTGTTCCACAAGCTGGCCAAGGACGAGATCAAGCAGATCGTCGAGTTGCTGCTGCGTCGCATCCGCGAGTCGATGGCCGAACGCGAGCTGCAACTGGAGCTGTCCGAGCAGGCGAAGGACCTGCTCGTCGAGAAGGGCTGGGATCCCGCGATGGGCGCCCGTCCACTACGGCGAGCGATCCAGCGCTACATCGAAGATCCGCTGGCCGACTTCGTTCTGCGCTCCCAGGTGCCCAGCGGCTCGACGGTGCTCGTGGAGCCCGGAGTCGAGGGCACCGAGGACGAGGACGTCAAGCTGTCGGTGATCGAGCCGGCCCCCAAGCCGACGCCGGTGGGTGTGGGCGCCGAGGGTGGTTCGGACGAGAGCTCCGACTCGGACCCCGACGCCGGCATCTCGGCGGACGATCCCGAGTCCGAGTAGCCCCACCGCAGGAATCCATCCGTTTGACCGCGGGCGCGCCCTCACCGGCGCGCCCGTCGTCGTTTCCGTGGGCGATTCATGTTCTTGGGCCCCGGCGCCGACATTCCCGGTATGGCCCAGAGCGTCTGGATCCGCAACCGACGGCGAACGCGTGCCTGGGCGGCTCTCGCTGTCCTGTGGTCATTGGCCTTGGCCGTCATGCCCTTCGTAGAGGGTGATTTCCAGGGTCAGCTGTCGCTCCTCGGCGATCTGATCGTGGCCGCCCTCTACCTCGGCATCGCAGGTCTGGGCCTGCTGGTCGCCGTCCGGGTGGCGAGGGCCGGCGTGTCGATCGAACCCGGTGCCGTCGTCGTGCGCGGTCCCTTCGTGACCCGCGTCGTCGCCATCGCTGACGCGATGACCTTCGTTCCCGGCCTCCAGGGTGGCTGGGGAAACGGAACCCCATGTCCGACGCTCAAGCGCAGGAGTGGCCGGCCGGTCGGGGTCTGGGCATTGGGCCAGCGCAACATCGTCTTCCGCTACCAGCGACTGTTCAAGGAAATACAGCCTGTTTGCGATGAGCTCAACGAGCTCGTCAAGTCGGCGCGCTGAGAATCCCGCGCCGGTCGGTGCCGGCCGGCGTTCGCCCCTGGCCACCTGCGGGCCGGCCCGGCGCGCCTGGCACCCGGAAACGTCCGTCTGGACTCGGCGGCGACGTCGATTTGGTTAGTTCCGGCGTGGGGCGCCGGAAACGTCCACATGGTCGAGCGGAGGCGCTCCAGGTGGATGTTTCCAGGGCCGGGGGCTGTGGTCGGCGGGGTCCGTGTCACGGTTGTGCGCCAAATGCGTTCCGGCTCTGTGACTTCTCGGCTCCGGACCCCCGTTGACGTCGGGGACGGGGCGTAGGCTCGCTGCAGCGATGCCCAGACCCTCCTCAGTCCACGTCTGCTCGGCCTGCGGTCACGAGACCGCGCGCTGGGCCGGTCGCTGCCCGGCCTGCGGCGAGTGGAACACGCTCGTTGAGCAGGTGCGGCCGGCGGCGCCCCGCGGCGCGGGCGGCTCGGCGGCCGGTGGCGGTGCGAGGTCTCGGGCGGCGCCGGTGGCTCCGGTGGCGCTGCGCGACGTGGAGGCGATCGAGCACGATCGGCTGAGCACCGGGATCGGCGAGCTTGACAACGTGCTCGGCGGAGGGATCGTCCCTGGCTCGCTGGTGCTGATCGGGGGCGCACCGGGGATCGGCAAGTCGACTCTGACGACGATGGCGGTGGCCAACCTGCAGACGGCCGGGCGCCGGACGCTCTACGTCTCGGCGGAGGAGTCGGCGGCCCAGATTCGGCTGCGCGCGCAGCGGCTGGGTGGGGGAGAGGCGCTGGCGGTGCCGGTGATCGCCGAGACCGACCTGCATGCCGTGCTGGCGACGCTCGAGCAGGAGCGACCCGAGGTGTGCGTGATCGACTCGGTGCAGACGCTGCACTCCACCGATCTGAGCTCGGCGGCGGGGTCGGTGGCCCAGGTGCGAGAGGTCGCCGGGGAGCTGATGCAGGTCGCCAAGCGGCTGCGCATCGCGGTGCTGCTCGTCGGCCACGTGACCAAGGAGGGCTCGCTGGCCGGGCCGAGGGTGCTGGAACACCTGGTGGACTGCGTGCTGCAGTTCGAGGGCGAGCGCGAGCGCACGTATCGGACGGTGCGCGCGATCAAGAACCGCTTTGGCTCGACCAACGAGGCGGGCGTGTTCGAGATGCGCGACCACGGTCTGGTGGAGGTGCTCGACGCCTCGGCTCGTTTCCTGGCCGAGGCCACGCGCTCTCCGGGCAGCGTGGTGCTTTGCGCGATGGAGGGCTCGAGGCCGCTGCTGGTCGAGGTGCAGGCGCTGGTCAGCCCCTCCGAGCTGGTGCCCCCGCGGCGCGTGGTCGCCGGCCTGGACCGCAACCGGGTGGCCCTCGTGCTGGCGGTGCTCGGCCGCCATGCCGCGATCGGTCTGGGGGCGGCCGACGTGTTCGTCAACGTCGTCGGCGGCGTGCGGGTGGACGAGCCGGGCTCGGACCTGGCCGTGGCGCTCGCGGTGGCCAGCGCCGCCAAGCGGGTCGCGTTGACCGGCGATGACGGGGGACCGCTGGCCTGCTACGGGGAGCTGGGACTGACCGGGGAGCTGCGGACGGTCGCCCACGGCGATCGCCGATTGAGCGAAGCCCGGCGCTTCGGCCTGACCCCGGTGGTCGAGCCCGAGCAGTTCAAGAGCCTGCGCGCGGCGCTTTCAGGCGCGCTTGCACCCGCCCGCAAGGTGCCCGCAGCAGCCTGATCGGGGCGGGTGCGGAGGGCCCGCGGGACGGTCGCCGGAGGGCCCGAGGGGCGGGTGCGGGAGGGCCCCGGCCGGCGAGATTGAGGCCGACGGCCTGATTTACCCAGCTTCAAGCTAAAATCCACCCGTGATGCCGCCGCGTTCCGGTGAAGAGCTCAAAGACGAGCTCGAGTCTCGACAGGAATCGCGCATCATGAGGGCGCTGGAAATGGTCGCGCCCGGGACCTCGTTGCGAGAGGGGATCGACAACATCGTCGACGCGCGCACGGGCGGTCTGATCGTGATCGGCGACGCGGACGAGCTCGGGTTCTTGTTCTCCGGCGGGATCAAGCTGGACATCGACTATTCGCCGGCGTTCCTCTACGAGCTGGCCAAGATGGACGGGGCGATCGTGCTCAGCTCCAACGCGACCAAGATCGCTCACGTCAACGTGCAGCTGACCCCGGACCCGACGATCCTCACGCTGGAGACCGGCACTCGGCACCGCACGGCAGAGCGCGTCTCCAAGCAGACCGACGCGATCGTCGTCGCCGTCTCGGAGCGGCGCGAGGTGGTGTCGCTGTACGTCGACGGCGGCAAGTACATCCTCGAGGACATCCCCGTCGTGCTGGCCAAGGCCAACCAGGCGCTGGCCACGCTCGATAAGTACCGCAGCCGCCTGGACCAGGTGTCGACCCGGCTCACGGCCCTGGAGTTCGAGGGCGGCGTGACGCTCAACGACGTCCTCACCGTGCTGCAGCGAGTCGAGCTGGTGACACGGATGGCGGTAGAGATCGAGCGCTACATCGTCGAGCTCGGCACCGAGGGCCGGCTGATCGAGATGCAGCTTGACGAGACGATGGTGGGCGTGGCTGCCGACAAGGCCGCGCTCGTGCACGACTATCTCGTGGAGGACACCGACGAGAGCTTCGCGACCGTCTTCGACCAGTTGGTGAGACTTCCCCATCAGGACTTGTTGGACTTCGGCCGGCTCGCCGAACTGCTCGGCTACGATCGCAAGCTCAACACCCTTGACTATCCCGTATCTCCTCGCGGCTTCCGCATCCTGGGGCGCATTCCGCGCCTGCCCCGGCTGGTGGTTCAGCGGATCGTGACGGAGTTCGGGGGGCTTGAGGAGTTGCTCGCCGCATCGGACGGCGAGCTGGAGACCGTCGACGGCGTCGGCGAGATCCGGGCGAAGGACATCCGGGAGGGCCTTCGCCGCCAGCAGGAGATCAACCTGGTTGATCGCTACCTGCAGACGTAGCGCAATCCGCGTGCGCCCCGCGCCGCAATCCCAGAGGAGGACACCATCACAGAGCTAATGGAAGAGCAGCTGGATGATTTGGAGCCGGAAGTACCGGTCAACGTCGAGTTCGAGATCGGCGACAGCGTCGTCTATCCGCATCACGGCGCCGGGCGAGTGCTCCGTAAGGAGATGAAGGAGGTCCTCGGTGAGAGCCGCGAGTACCTGACCATCAAGATCCTCCACAACGACATGACCGTGATGGTTCCCACCGCCAACGCGGCGCTGGCCGGCCTGCGCCGCGTGATCGACGAGGAGACCGTCAAGAAGGTGCTCGCCCTCCTGCAGGACGAGTGCTCGGAGATGCCCAAGAACTGGAACCGGCGCTTCAAGCACAACCGCGACAAGATCAAGACGGGCGACATCTACGAGCTCGCCGAGGTGGTGCGCAACCTCGCAGTTCGTGAGTCCGAGAAGGGGCTGTCGACCGGCGAGAAGCAGATGTTCACGCGGGCGAAGAAGATCCTCGCCTCCGAGCTGATGTATGCGCTGGAGATGAACGAGGAGCAGGTGGAGGAACACCTGTACACGCTGCTGATCGAGTCCAACGGCAACGGAAGCCCGAACGGCAAGGTGGCCGTGGCCGCCAAGTAGGCGCCGCGCGCACATCCGTATGGCGGTCGCTCTGATCGTGGCCGCAGGGAGAGGCGAGCGCCTTGGGTCCGGCCGGCCCAAGGCGCTCGTCTCGCTTTGTGGCCGGCCGATGCTGGAGTGGAGCCTGGCGTCGCTGCGGTCCGTGGCGGCGATCCGGGCCGTGGTGGTCGCGCTGCCCTCGGACGCACTGGACTCGGCGCCCGCCGGGACGATCGTCGTGGCCGGCGGCGTGCATCGCTCACACTCGGTTCGCGCGGCGCTGGCAGCCTGCGCCGACGGCGACCCGGTGGTCGTTCACGACGCTGCGCGCCCCCTGGCCACGCCGCAGCTGTTCGAGCAGGCGCTACGGGCGCTGGAGCGCGCCCCGGAGGCCGACGCGGTGATCGCGGCCGCGCCGGTGACCGACACGATCAAGGAGGTCGCCGGCGACGGCCGCACCGTGCAGCGCACGCTGGAGCGCACCCGTCTATGGGCGGTGCAGACCCCGCAGGTCTTCCGCCGCGCCGCGCTGGAGCGGGCGCTGGACGTCTCAGACGCCGAACTGGCCCAGGCAACCGACGACGCCTGGCTGGTGGAGCGAACCGGGGGGGTTGTGCACGTGGTCGGCTCAGACCCGCAGAACATGAAGATCACCACCCGCGAGGACCTCCGGGTGGCCGAGCTGCTGCTCTCGGAGCGCGGGTCGTGACCAGCGGAATCGGCTACGACTGCCACCGCTTCGCCAGCGGGCGGGCGCTCGTGCTGGGAGGCGTTCGCGTCGAGCACGAGCGGGGCCTGGAGGGCCATTCAGACGCCGACGTCCTCACCCACGCGATCGTCGACGCGATGCTGGGAGCCGCGGCGCTGGGGGACATCGGCGAGCATTTCCCCGACACCGACCCGCGCTACGCGGGAGCGGACTCGATCGAGCTGCTGCGGGCCACGGTGGCGCTTCTAGCCGACGCCGGACGCGCGGTCACCCACATCGATGCGACGGTCGTGCTCGAGCGCCCCAAGCTGGCCCCGGTTCGCGACGCGATGCGCCGGCGGCTCGCCGAGGCCCTGGCGCTGGACATCGGCCACGTCAGCGTCAAGGCCACGCGCGGCGAGGGGATGGGCTTCGTCGGGCGCGAGGAGGGCATCGCGGCGCTGGCGATCGCCACCGTCGGCGAGCTGTAGGCTCAGGGCCATGCCCTCGGTCCGACCCCAGCCGCTGATCACGGTCGCCGACGTCCCGGCGGCCAGCCGCTTCTACCAGGCGCTGCTCGGAGCGACCAGCGACCACGGGGGCGAGGAGTACGAGCGGCTGGTCGTCGACGGCGAGCTGATCATGCAGTTGCACTCCAACGAGGTGGAGCACCATCACGGACGGATCGGAGACCAGCTGCAGGCCGCCGGAAACGGCGTGCTGCTGTGGTTCGAGGTCGACGATTTCGACTCGGCGGTGGCACGGACACGCGAGACCGGCGCCGAGATCGTCACCGACGTGCACGTCAACCCCAACGCCGGCCATCGCGAGCTCTGGCTGCGCGACCACGACGGGTATCTGGTCGTCCTCGCCGAGGGCGCCAGGAAGTGAACAAGGGATGAACGAGGACGCCCGCCGCTGACGGCGGGCCGTGGCGCTGTCAGAATCGGCGGCATGGACGATCACCCCCGGGGGTCCGTGCTGGTGGTCGACGACGAGCCGACGATCGCCGAGGTGGTCTCGCGGTACCTGGAACGAGCCGGCTACCGCGCGCGTGTGGCCGCGACCGGCCCGCAGGCGCTCGAGCAGGTGGCCCGCCAGCGACCGGACCTGGTCGTGCTGGATCTGATGCTCCCAGGGATCGGCGGGCTGGAGGTGATGCGCCGGATGCGCCAGGCCGACGGGCCGCCGATCGCCACGATCCTGCTGACCGCCAAGGGTGAGGAGTCCGATCGGGTGATCGGCCTGCGGCTGGGGGCAGACGACTACGTGGTCAAGCCGTTCTCGCCCGCCGAGCTGGTCGCTCGAGTCGATGCGGTCCTGCGCCGCGTCGACACCGCGGACAGCGTGGAGGAGCCGATTGAGCTCGCCGACATGACGATCGACCCCCCCGGTCGCCGCGTGTTCGTCCGCGGGCAGGAGGTGATGCTGACCCAGCGCGAGTTCGATGTGCTGCTGTTCCTGGCTCGCCATCCGGGCCAGGCGTTCAGCCGCAACCAGCTGATGGACGCGATCTGGCAGTACTCGTTCTACACCGACACGTCCACCGTGACCGTGCACGTGCGTAGGCTGAGAGCCAAGATCGAGGTCGATCCGGCGCAGCCGCGCCACATCGAGACTGTGTGGGGCGTCGGCTACAGGTTCGCGCCGTGAACCGGCTAGCCGCCAGGCTGCGCCTCGCCGCCGGACCCCTCTCCCGTCAGTTGGTCCTGGCGTTGGCGATCGGCGTGGCGCCCGTGCTACTGGCGTTGGTGGCGGTCTCGCTGTTGATGATCCTGTCCGACCACGAGGCGGTGCTGGTGGCGGCGATCGTCGTCGGCGCCGGGCTGCTGGCGGGGCTCGGCGCTCGGCTGGTCGCCAACGGGATCCTCCGCGACGTCGCGTCGATACGTGAGGGCCTGGCCGCCGTGGCGCGGGGCGAGCGCGATGCCCGGATTGCCACCGAGGGCCGCGACGAGCTGTCCGCGCTGGCGGTGGCGGCCAACGGGATGATCGCCGAACTGGGCAGCCAGGAGGCGGCGCGTGATCAGTCAGACTCGGCGCGACGGGACCTGGTGGCGGCGGTCTCGCACGATCTGCGTACGCCGATCACCTCGCTGCGCCTGCTCGCCGATGCGGTCGGCGATGACATCGTCGACGGAGACCTGCGCAAGGCCTACCTGATGCGGATGGGAACCCACATCGACGCGCTCAGCGCCCTGATCGATGACCTGTTCGAGCTCTCCCGGCTGGAGGCAGGCGACATCAACTGGTCCCTGGAGCGCGTTCCGCTGGGCGAGCTGGTGGGGGAGACCGTGGAGGCGATGCGCCTGGAGGCGGAGTCCAAGCGGGTGGCCGTGTCGGCCAGCGTGCCCGACGGGCTGTCGCCGGCGCGGGCCAACCCCGAGAAGCTCCAGCGGGTGCTGTTCAACCTCATCCAGAACGCGATCCGCCACACGCCGGCAGACGGCAGCGTGGTCGTCCGCGCCGAGCCGGTGGACGCCGGGATCGAGGTGGAGATCGCCGACAGCGGCGACGGGATCGCTCCCGAGGAGCGTGAGCACGTGTTCACGGCGTTCTACCGGGGCGGTGCCGATGCGGCCCGGACCACGGACGGCGCCGGCCTGGGCCTGGCGGTCTCGCGCGCGATCGTCGAGGCACACGGCGGGCGGATCTGGCTGGCCGACACCCCCCGGGGCGCCGCGGTGCGCTTCAGCCTGCCCGCCGCCGGTTAGGGCGGGCCTCAGCCGGCGCGAGCTGCTCGCCGCTGGGCCGCCAGGTCGCGGGAGTGCTCGTACTCAACCACACGTCTGAGCTGGGCTACGGTGTTGCGCAGGTGAGCGCCGACCCCGGGGGCGGCGATCCGCTCGGCCAGCCATCCAGAGAGACCGGTGCCCGCCACTCCGTAGGCGAGCCGGATCTCGGCGCGGGTGCGGCCGCCCGGCACGGCGCGCAGCCGCCAGCGGCCGCGCTGGTCGATGCCCGTCACCGACGTCCAGGCGAGCTCGCGCGGGGCCTCCCACTCGACGATCTCGATCAGCCCGCCGACCTCAGCCGAGCCGACGCGCAGCAGCATCCGGTAGCGAGCGCCCAGGCCGGTCAGCTGATCTCCGTCCACCTCCCAGCGAGTCACCCCGGACATGAAGTTGAGCGCGCGCCCGGGGTCGGACACGAATGCCCAGACGGTCTCGATCGGCGCCGCGATGGTGGTGTGAGCCGCGGTTCTCATCGGCTCAGCCGATCACGGGAAACCGCCGTTCGGCGGCCAGCGCGTCGAGCGTATCCTGCATCAGGCGAATCAGGCGGTCGTAGATCTCGTCGGGATCGGGATCCGGGCCGAATTCGGCCTCCAGGTCGATCGGGGGCAGCGTCTCGATCGTCAGCTTGGCCGGGAGCGGGATGTGCCCGAGCATGTCTCCCACGTTGAGGATCCACGGCAGGGCGATGGAGATCGGCAGCACCTTGAGCCGGAACATGCGGTCCAGCGCCAGCAGGCGCGCCAGGCCCTCGCCCCGGGACAGAAAGAGCGCCGTCTCCTGGCCGCCGATCGAGACCACGGGCACGATCGGCACGCCCTCGTCAAGCGCCAGCGCGATGAAGCCCTTGCGTCCATGGAAGTCGACCCGGTTGCGCTGCCAGCTGGGCCGGTGGACCTCGTAGTCGCCACCCGGGTAAACCAGCAGGGCAGCTCCGGCGCCCAGCGCCTCGCGGGCGTTGTCCGGTGAGGCGGCGACCGTCCCGAACTTGCGCAGCGTCCCCAGTCCCGGCATCGAGAGCACCAGGTTGTGGGCCAGCTGGTAGAAGGATCGCTCGACGCCGAAGTAGGTGGTGAAGGCCAGCGTGAACACCAGGGTGTCGGGGGTCATGTTCCCCCCGGAGTGGTTTCCGACCATCAGCACCGGGCCGGTGTCAGGCACATTGCCCAGTCCGCGCACGTCGCCTCGGTACCACAGGCTCGCGAGCAGCCACATCAGCGGTAGCCGCTCCCGGATGAAGTCGGGGTCGCGCTCGTCGAGGTCGGCGCGGGGGATCCGCCGCTTGGCCTGAGTGGCGACTTCGCGCAGGCCGCGGCTCAGCAGCGACCGGACGCCGCCGCCGGCGCTGCCGTCACGCTGGCTGCCCTCGTCGGACGCGGCCTCGGCCGGGCCCGGGAGGGCTGCATCGGAGGAATGGCCGTTGCTGCCGGCTCGGCCCGCGACGGCGTCGGGCATCCGCTCAGGCCGCCTGCGTGCCGGGGGTGTCGTGTGCGCGGGCCGGCCGCGGCGCCGCCAGCGTCAGCTCGTGGCGGGCGAAGAAGCTCGTCAGCAGCTCGTTGGTCTCGGCCGGACGCTCCACCTGGGGCACGTGACCGCACGACTGGATCGTGACCTGCTCGGCGCGGGGGAGCCAGCGACGGACGTGACGACCGAAGGCAGCGGGCACCAGGCGATCGTGCGTCCCCCAGATGAACAGCGCGGGACGGCTGAGCTCGGCCAGGCGCGGGTAGAAGCCGTGGCGCCCGTAGGGTGCCTCCAGGTAGATGTTCCGCGCTGAGGCCAGAAACGCCAGCCGCGCCCCCGCGGAGTGGTAGATCCGGCGAAACTCGTCGACCATCAGGCCGCCGACCTCGGGGTCGATCAGGTCGCGATCGTAGAACATGCTCCAGAACTGCGAGGCGACCGCGCGGCGGCTGAAGCCGTGGGGCAGCAGACCGAACTCGGGTCGCAGCAGACGCACCAGCGGATGAAAGCCGCGCTTGACCCAGGCAACCGCCGGACACAGCAGCCCCAGCGCCCGCACCCGGTCGGGCGCGGTGAGCCCCATCTCGATCGCCACCCGGCCGCCCATCGAGTTGCCGACCACGTGAGCGGAGCGAATCTCCAGCGCGTCCATCAGCCCGAGCATCGTCTCGGAGTACCAACGAGCGTTGTAGGGAGCGCGGGCGGGCTTGGAGGAGGAGCCGAAGCCCGGCAGGTCGGGGGCGTGCACGCGGTAACGCGTGCTCAGCGCGGCCGCGGTCTCGAACAGGGAGGCCCGTGTGCCGCCCAGCCCGTGCAGCAGCAGCACGTCGGGTCCGTGGCCCATGGTGAGCGTCGAGATCCGGTAGCGGCCGACCGGCACCTCGTGGATCTGCAGCAGCGGCGGCCGTCCGCCCGGCAGACGGAACATCCCCTCAAAGCTGACCGCGTAGTCCAGGTTGCCGCGCACGCTGAGGCGGCGCTGCTCGAAAGCGTCGATCCCCGATAGCTCGCCCTGGCGCAGCGCCAACCAGGTTGTGGCGTCGGTGGCGATCGTCACATCGGGCTCGCGGCGGGTGGCTCCCTTGCGCACCCGAGCGCCGTGGGCGGTGCAGCGCACCTCCCAGGTGTGTCCGAGATCGCCCAGCTTCACGTGATAAGTGGCGTCGAAGCCCCGATCGGCGCCCAGATAGCGGTCGGGGAGGCCGCGGAAGGCCGCTTCGACCTCGGCGAGGCGCCGGGCATGATCGGAGCTCACGGACATCGACTCAGAACCTATTGCAACGCCCGGATTGGTATGCGCCATCGGCCGCTAGGGTCTTCCACGAGTGCGCACGATCTCCCTGCACGACACGCTCACCGGCGAGCTTGAGGAGCTTGTCCCGGCGGCCCCGCCGCGGGTCCGGATCTACGCCTGCGGTCCGACCGTCTACAGCCGTGTGCACGTCGGAAACGCCCGGCCGTTCGTGGTCTTCTCCCAGCTGAAGCGCTTCCTGGCCGCCGAGGGCTACGACGTGACCTTCGTGGCCAACGTGACCGACATCAACGACAAGATCTATGCGGCGGCGTCCGCGGCTGGGGTACCGAGCGACGAACTGGCGCGCGAGATGACCGCCGCCTACCGTGAGGACACCGACGCTCTGGGGCTGGGCCGGCCCGACCACGAGCCGCTGGCCAGCGAAACCATCACCGGGATCGTGGGCCTGATCGAGCAGTTGGTGCAGGGCGGGCATGCGTATCCAAGCGACGGCGACGTCTACTTCTCGGTCCGTTCATACCCGGAATACGGCGAATTGTCGCACCGCGACATCGAACATATGGATCAGGGAGAGGACAACGAGGGCGCCGGCCGTAAGCGCGACCCTCAGGATTTCGCTCTGTGGAAGCGCCATAAGGAGGGCGAGGACACGCGTTGGGACTCGCCTTGGGGGGTCGGGCGGCCAGGCTGGCACATCGAGTGCTCCGCGATGGCCGAGGAGCTCCTCGGCCTGGACTTCGAGATCCACGGCGGGGGCAGCGATCTGATCTTCCCCCACCATGAGAACGAGGCCGCGCAGACGCGCGCCGCCCACGGGGAGCGCCTGACGCGCATGTGGATGCACGTCGGCATGGTCCGGTTGGACGCCGAGAAGATGTCCAAGTCGCTGGGCAACGTGTTCGGCCTGCGCGAGACGCTGGAGCGTCACGGGGCCGAGACGCTGCTGATGTACTTCTGCGGCGCTCACTGGCGCCAACCGATGGAATTCGACGAGGATCGCCTGTCGGAGGCTCGCGCGCGCGCCGCGGGCATACGCGAGGCGGGCCGGGCGCTGATCGACGGGCCGAGCCCGCCATGGTCGGCTCCGCTGCGCGAGCGCTTCTTCGACGCGCTGGCCCACGATTTCAACACTCCGCGAGCCCTGGCGATAGTGGCGCAATGGACGCATGAGGCCAACCGCGGTCCCGCGGGCACGGTCGGGTCGGCCGACCTGGCGCAGATGCTGGACGTGCTCGGTCTGCGCGGCCTGCTGACGGCGGCGCCCGTCGACGCTCCCGAACGTGCTCTGGAGTTGCGCCAAGCGCGTGACCGGGCGCGCCGGGAGCGCGACTACGAAGCCGCGGACCGGCTGCGCGACGAGCTGCGTGAGCTCGGCTGGGAGGTCCGCGACGGACCCAACGGCGCGGAGTTGCTGCCCGCGGATTGACGCCGTTGGCCGGCTCTGCGGTCTGGGCGCTTGTTTGCATAACGCTGGTCGCCCCTTGACAGCCGCGCGGTGCTATGTCAAGCTCGCGCGGCTGAATAAGGATCAACTCGAGCTTTAGGGCTTGGGTTGCCAGAGAGCCAGGGCGACCTGCTCGCTGGAGAGGTAAATACCGGTGCGGCGCCAGGGGAGGTAGCGCGCCACGACAAATCCGATCTGCCGCGGTTTCGCGACAGCATGGAGAATGCCTGTGGCTCGATTGTCTGCTTACTCCCAGGCTCAACCTAAGGTTGAGGATGGTTTCCTGATCGCCCTCGCCAAACAGGGGCATCCCGAGGCCTACGACCAGATCGTCCGTCGTTACTACGGATTCGTGCGGCTCAAGGCCTCCTCGTACTTCCTCGCGGGAGGCGACGCCGACGATCTGATCCAGGAGGGCCTCGTCGGCCTCTACAAGGCGGTGCGCGACTACCGGACCGATCGCGAGTCCAGCTTCAGGAACTTCGCTGAGCTGTGCATCACCCGCCAGATCATCACTGCCGTCAAGACGGCCACGCGCAACAAGCACACGCCGCTGAACCAATACGTGTCGTTCTCCAGCACCCCCGCGGGCGGCACCGGCGACAACGAGCCCACGCTCGACGAGATGCTCCCGGGCTCGACGGTGCACGATCCGGTCAACCAGGTGATCTCCTCCGAGGAGCTACGCGCGCTGGTTGCCTGCATCTCCACGGCCCTCTCGGAACTGGAGTCACGGGTGCTCGCCCTCTACCTCGACGGTCACTCCTACGAGGAGATCGGCCGGCGCCTGGACTGCGACTGCAAGACCGTCGACAACGCCCTGCAGCGAGTCAAGCGCAAGGTGGGCGCGCACCTCTCAGAGCGCGCGATCGCCGCCTGACCGAACGCGATGCCGCCGGGACGCGTCGGTGCGGCGCGCGGCCGACAATTGGATAATCTCGATCGATGTCGGACTCGATACGGCTGCGCGGTGAACAGCTGGAGTGGCGCGAGGTGGATGGCGAGGTCTTGATCCTCGACCTGAGCACCTCTACGTATCTCGCCGTCAATCGAACCGGCGCCGTGCTCTGGGAGGATCTCCTCAAGGGATCGACGCATGAGCGGCTTGTCTCGAGGCTGGCAGAACAGTTCGGCATCGACGAGGACACCGCGGTACGAGATCTCGACGCGTTCCTGAGTGACTTCCGCGAACGCGAGCTGCTCGTCGACTCCGCTTCTGGATGAGCGGCGGCTCGGCCGCGCCGACCTACCTGCTGCACGGGTTGAGGATCTCCTCTGAGATCGCCCTGCAAGCGGCCTCGATCGACTGCGGGAAACCTGACTTGCGCGTTTGCATGGCGGCGCCGAGACGGATTCCTGACGAGCTGCCACCAGGCCGTCCGCTGGCCCAGGTCCGGACTCCCGTCGGGTCATCGTCCCTGACTAGCTCCCCCGCGGGCTTCACGTTTCGGATTCACCGACGATGTGATTTCGAAATCGACACTGATGTACGTGTCGTGCGCGTTCATGCCGATCCCGACGCCGACGATGGGGTGCCGTCGCTGTTTCTCGGGGGCGCGCTCGCGGCAGCTGTCGCGCTCCGCGGGGCGTGCGTTCTGCACGCGAGCGCCGTCCAAACCGAGAATCTGGTGATTGCGTTCGTGGGCTCCTCGGGGATGGGCAAGACGACGGTGGCCGCCCTCTGCTGCGCATCTGGTGCGCGCCTGGTGACCGACGACGTGCTCCGTGTGACGGCCGAGCAGGGACGCGCGTGGTGTTTTAGAGGTTCCTCCGAGCTACGGTTGCGGCCGGCCTCGGCAGCGCTGGCGGGCAGGTTGCCGTCGTCTTCCCGACAGGCGACGGGTGATGGCCGTGTCGCGATCCATCCGGCGGTCGCCGATAGTGCTCGGCTACCCCTGGGAGCAGTGCTCATCCCGGTTCCCTCGCGTGGACTTCAGGCGTTGCGGCTCACGCGTCTACGCGGCACGGAGGCGTTGTTCGAGCTGGTGCGCTACCCGCGCATCCTCGGCTGGCACGCCGCCGAGGCGCCCCGTCGTGACTTGGACGTGCTCGGTTCCTTGGCGACCGTCGTGCCGATTCTCCGTGCCGAGATTCCCTGGGGTCCGCCGTTCTCCGACGACCTCGGCGACAGCCTCCTGCGAGCGGTCACCGGTGCGCTCGGAGGGTGAGGACCCCCCGCCAGGAGCCGCCGCTGGTGCAGTGCTCGTAGGACGGTTCGGGGACGTCGCAGCTCGACGGCGGCGTTCCGGCGCGAGTTGCCGAAAGCGGGATCCGGATCAGTGCGGCGCGGTGCAGCTCGCGGGTGGGGATCACGACCGTGCGCGACTTGAACCACCGGTCGGCGCCGTAGGCCGGGTTGAAGCTGAACCCCGGCCCGAAGTAGTTGTTGTACAGACCGTCGATGCCGTCCACTGGGTTCGGGCACGCGCCCGGCAGCAGGATCAGGGCGTTGGCGACGGGATCCAGCGCCTGGAGAGAGATGGCACGCGACCGGGTGTCGTAGCGCACGTCGATGGTCGCGCCGAGCTGGTAACCAGCCGGAGTCGATGCGCTCACACGGCATTTGGTTGCCATGTTCTCGTTTCGGAACAGGCCGTCGACGTGCACGTGTGAGATGCGGCCGGTGACCGACGTGTGGCCACGGGCGCCGATGATCGGCGCGATGCGCGAGCACGGAGCGCCGGGGGTTCCGCAGTTGGGGATGGTGAGCAGGGTCCGGAAGGAGACAGACCAAGTCTGCGTGCTCGAGTCGTGCGCGTGGTTGTTGTCGGGCTTGCCACCCTGGTTGGGTGGGCGCGAGTCATAGGTGGTGGCGTAGCTCCCGGAGCCGACATAGCCGATCGCGAAGCGGGCCACTGCACGCTCAGGCCCCGGTCGGGTCGTGAGCGCACTCGTGGCAGGCGGCTTGACAGCGGCCAGGCTGACCATTAGGGTCGCGGCAGCGGCCACGGATAGCGCTGCCCGGGGGTTGGTCATGGGCGCACCTTAGCCGTACTCGATATCGCCTGCAAAAGGAACGTTGCGCATGCTCATCTCGGTTCGGCGGCTTGTCCAATCTTCGCCAGTGGTCGTCCTGGTAGGGCTCGCGCTGGCGCCCTCCGCCTTCGCCCAGGCGAACCGCACCTGGGTCTCCGGTGTCGGCGACGACGCCAACCCATGCAGTCGAACCGCACCGTGCAAGACATTTGCCGGGGCGATCATGAAGACCGCCGCGGGCGGTGAGATCGACGCCATAGATCCAGGCGGGTTTGGCGCGGTCACGATCACCAAGGCCATCACGATCGACGGCGCCGGGACCAATGCGAGCACGCTCGTCTCCGGAACCAACAGCATCAACGTCATCGCCGGGACCGGCGACAAGGTAATTCTGCGCAACCTGAGCATCAACGGCATCGGCACGGGACTCGACGGCGTCAATATCGTCAGCGCCAAGAGCGTCTCGATTGAGCATTCCAAGATCTTCGGCTTCACGAGAAGCGGAGTCGACATCGCGCCCACCACTGGGTCGGTGCGGGCCAAGATCGACGACTCGGAGATCGAGAACAATGGTGGCGGCGTGATCGCGTCTCCGAACGGTGGGACTGGTATCGCGGTGCTGAACGGCGACCAGGTCGACAACAACGTCTGCGGGGCCATCGCGGGCAGCTACGGCTACGACACGTCATTCGCCTTCGGCACGAACTGCGGGACGAATCCGTCAACCTCGTCGGCGAGCGGACGCGGGAACATCACCGCGTTCAACAGCTCGTTCAACAACAACAGCGCGGCCGGCGTGTACTCGAACGGGCCTCGAGCGTTCAACCAGATCTCCGGCGACGATGTCATCGGCAACATCACCGGGTTGCAGGCGGTCAACGGTGGTTCGATCCTCTCCTGGTCAAATAACTTCGTGTACGCGAACGGCACCAACGGTGCGCCGACGGGAACGCTGACGCCCATGATCAGGAGATCAAAGCACTAAGCGCTTCCGTTACGCGTGACCCGCCGAGCAAGCCGCAGAGCGAATCGTTCTTCGGACACAGGAAGAGAAAGGACACAAACACGTGGGTGACATGATCGATGATCGGGCGGCAGGGGAGATCGCGCCCGATGCGGAAACGCCCGGGGGCGAGGAATACTCCGCGCCGAGGCTTACTGTGCTGGGAGACCTGGCCACGCTGACACAGTTCAACGTCGCCGCGGGGCCCGACGGCTTCGGTCAGTCCTGAGGGGCCGATACCGCGGCGTCAGGGGCGGGTGACGGGACCGGGGGGCGAATCAGGGGCGGGTTGACGTGACGGGGCGAAATCAGGCGCGGGTCGAAGTTGGTCAGGGCCCGCGGCGTTCGAACCAGCGCAGGTAGCGGCTCACGGTGAGGGCCCGCAGCAGGGCCAGACGGTAGTCGCGGACCACGATCGGATCCGCGCTGGACCCCGGAGCCGGCCACCGGCTCACCAGCGCGCGCAGCCGGGTCGTATCGATGAGCTCACGCGAGGTCTCGTGGCGCTCGAGCTCTCCGAGCTCCTGGCCGACTTCGGTCCGAGCGCCGGTCATCAAGTCGAGCCAGTCGGGCAGTTGCTCTCCGCGGCGGGTGCGCAACAGGATCTGGGGTGGCAATCGGTCGGCCATGGCCCCGCGCACGACCGCGCGGGTGACGCCGTCACGGCGCCGCGTCCATTCCGGTTGGCGTGCCGCCGTTTCCAGCACGCGGCGGTCGGACGTCGGATCACGCTGCTCGACGCCGGTGAGGGCGGCCAGGACCGAGAACGTCGCGGCCTGCGTCGCGTCCGCCTGGATCGCCCACATCGCCACGGCTCGCGGGTCGACGCGCCGGGTTTCGTCCAGCATCGGTAGGCGCCGCGGCAGATCCAGGTCAGCCAGAATCTGGGCTCGCAGGGCGGTGGCCGCGCTCCAGGTGACAAGCGCTGACGGGCGGCGGCGAATAGCGTGGGCAACCCGTTGCGCGGCCGCCGGGACAGACTCGAGGACCAGCCGGCCGGCGATCCTGCCCCGGCTATCCCCAGTGGCCCGGCGCCACGCCTCGGCCTCGCGGTACGCGACCGTCGGTCGCCGAGCGCTCAGCAGAGCGGCGATCCAGCCGGGCCCATCGGCACTGAAATGCAGGTTGCCACGCGCGCCGGTGAGCAGCGTGGTGACACCGTCGCTTGCCGCGCGCCGGTGGACGGCGTCGATCCACAGCAGGTTGCAAGGATTGCGAACGGGGTCGGCTCCCAGCTCCCACATCGGCTCGTGCAGATCGAAGATGCTCATCCCGGGGCTCAGGTGAACGAACGCGGGAGACATGTTCGGGTGCAGTGCGGCCAGTTCGCGGACAAGCGGCGACTCGTCGGCATCCCAGCCCGCCCGAGCTCCGGACGACCGGCCGGGCGGTGGCGCCGACGTGTAGGTGGGGAGGAGAGTAGGGGCCAGCCGGCGAGCCGCGGTGGCCGCCACGGACGTGGAGTCCAGACCGCCGCTCACGCCCGCGCCCGTCCGGCCACGGCTGCGTATGAGGGCGGCGACCGCCCGCTCGAAGGCTTCACGCAGCTCACGTTCGTGTGCGGCGCCCGAGCCGAGGTCCACGATCTCCTCGGGGTCGGGTCGCCACCAGTCCCAGCGTCGGAGCCCTGTGTCACTCACCCAGATCGCGCTTCCCGGCGCCAGCCAGCGTACGCCTTGTACGAACGTCCGCTCTGAGGAGTACGCGAGCGCCAGCACCTCGGCCGCCCGCTCGACGTCGAGCGCGTGGCCGACACCCTCCAGGGCGGTCAGCGCGAGCGCCGTCGACCCGAACGCCACCACACCGCGCCGCTGGTGGATGACCAGAGGGCGCTGTCCGACATGATCGCGGGCGAGCAGCACGCCGCCACGGTTCTGATCCACGATCGCGAGCGCGAACTCGCCGACCACATGATCGAGAAAGGCGTCGGTCCATCGCTCGTAGGCGGCGAGCACGAAAGCGCTATCGGGGACCGGGAGCTCGTCGCGGAGCCCGAGCGTGGGAGCGAGCTCGGCTCGGTTGTCGATGCGCAGGTCGCCGACGAGCACCAGCCGCCCATCGCGGCTCCGCGCCGGCTGCTGGTCGGCCTCGTCCTCGGGTGTGCTCAGCCGGAGCCTGGCTCCCACCACAACCCCGCATCGGCCCGTTGTCCCGGCCCACGTTCCTCCGCCGTCTCGCCCGAGCGGGTGCAGCGCGTCAAGCACCGGACCTAGCTCGTCCTCACGCCAGGGACGCCCGTCCGTCCCGATGACTCCGCAGATGGCGCTCAGCGCCGAGCGCTCCAGCGGATCCCGCGCAACTTTCCGCACCGATGTGAGGTGACGCTCAGGGTGCCCCGGGCCGATGTGCCCGGACGATCGAATTGCCCCGCGATCGAGATCGCCACGTTCTCCGGTCGCCGACCATCGGCATAGGTGACGCTGCCGTAGGACTTGATGGCGAACCGGTAGCCGACACCGGTCTTCGTCAGCGCGATCTCGTCCAGGTTGGTGGTGCCGAGAATCCCCGGGCAACCAAACTGAAACGACACGAGTTGCACGGACTTTCCGGCGATCCAGAGGGTGAGCGTTCTGCCTCTCCCAGCCTGTCCGGTGAACTTGCCGGACCGTGGCGCGCTCACGTGGGGCGCCTTGGATACCGTCGCGAGTGAAGCGGACGTCACTGCCGGCATCGCCAGCGCGGCCACAGCGCTCGCAAGACACGTCATCCACCGAACCCGAGCGCTGGCTAGATTCGCCACCAGCCGGATTCTAAGCAGTGGCGTGCGAGCTGCTCGACGGGAACGGGGTTTGATCAGCGCGGTGCGTCCGGCGGGGGGTCGGCCGCGGGCACGCTGAGCGTGAACTCGGCGCCGCCCTGGGGGCGGCTGGCCGCGCGCACGCCGCCGCCCATCGCGGCGGTCAGCTCCTTGACGATGGCCAGCCCCAGTCCCGACCCGACGGCACGTTCGGAGCGGTACCGGTTGTACAGGTAGAAGCGATCGAAGGCTTGGGGCAGGTCCTCGTCGGCCAGCCCCGGACCGGTGTCGGCGACCGCGATCTCGCCGGCCTGCGCGCTCACCGTCACCGCACCGCCGGCCGGGGTGAGCCGTAGCGCGTTCTCGACCAGGTTCGAGGTTGCCTGCAGCAGCCGACCCTCGTCGCCCAGCCCCCAGGCGCCATCGGTATCTGCGCCATCCGCTCTGGCCGCCGAGAGCTCGACGCCCAGCTCTCGGGCCCGAGGGAGGTGGCGCCGGACGGCGGACCGGCTCACGGCGGCCAGGTCGATCGGCCGGTGCTCGACGTCGAAGCCCTCGCGACCGAGGCGCGCCAGGTCCAGTAGATCCGAGACCAACCGCTCCAGCCGGTCGGCTTCGGCGGCCACCACCCGCCCGCCCTCGGTGGGTGACACGGCGCCCTCGCGCAGCGCCTCGGCATAGCCCCGGATCGAGGTCAGCGGGGTCTTGAGCTCGTGGCTGACGGACTCCAGGAAGCGACGCTGGGACTCGCGGGCGCGGCTCAGCTCGGCCGACATCGCGTTGAACGACCGGCCCAGCCCAGCCAGCTCGTCCTCACCCTGCACCGGTACCTCCACGCCGGACTCGCCGGCGGCCACTCGCCCGGTGGCCAGTGCCAGATCCCCGATCGGCCGCGCCAGGCGCCGTGCCAGCAGCCAGGAGAGCAGCGCCGCCAGCGCCGCCCCGCCGAGGCCCGCGAGCACCAGGCTGAACAGGAACGGACGCCACTCCGCGAACGCGAGGTGCGCGGCCCGGATCAGGACCACGCGGCCGTTGGCGGTCCGCCTCGCGGCGTAGATCAGCGAGCGGCCGGCCGCCGTCACCGAGCCCTGGCCGTCACCGGCAGTGGGCAGGGCCGCCAGCACCGCCGCCGCGACCCGCGGACGCACCCGCTTGGGCCTGCCCGTGCCGACGCGATAGACATGGTCGCCGGCTCTCAGGACACCCGGCGCGCCCCCGGCGACGGCCAGCACGTTGGCCTGGGCCTGGAGGTTGCCGGAGCGCTGGCTGGCCAACTTGTGGCGCACCAGCACGACGGCCACGCCGACGGTCAGCGCGCAGGAGGCCACCGCGGCCAGCGCCAGGTAGCCGAGGACGCGGCGGCGCAGGCTCACCGAGTCGCCTTGTAGCCCAGTCCGCGCACGGTCCGGATCAGGTCCGGCTGGCCGAGCTTCTTGCGCAGCTGGGCCACATGGACCTCGACGGTACGGGTCTCTCCGGGCGACTGAAAGCCCCACACGGTCTCCAGCAGCTGATCCCGGGTGACTACCTGACCGGCGTGGCGCAGCAGGTACTCCAGCAGGTCGAATTCCCGTTGGGTGAGATCCACCTCGTGACCGTCGACATGGACCTCGCGGGCGCCCCGGGCCAGCGTCAGCGGCCCGAGCGCGATCACGTCGCTGCGGTCCGCGCCCCCTGGGCGGCCGGCACGTCGCAGCACGGCCTTGACCCGCGCGGTCAGCTCGCGCGGCGAGAACGGCTTGGCCACGTAATCGTCGGCGCCGACCTCCAGGCCCGCGACCCGGTCGGGTTCCTCGTCGCGGGCGGTCAGCATGATCACCGGCACCTCGCCGGCGATCCGGCGGCAGACCTCGAAGCCATCGATGCCCGGCAATCCGATGTCCAGCACGACGAGCCGCACGGGGTGGCGGCGCAGCTCCACCAGCGCGTCCTCTCCGGAGCGCACCCACAGAACCCGGTACCCGGCGCGCTCAAGGTAGGTGCGTACCAGCGCGCCGATGTTCGGCTCGTCCTCGACCACCATCACCATTGCGCCCATCGGGACATCGTAGGTGTGCTGTATGCCGCGCGGCGCGGGCTTTACACGCAGCTGACCTTCGGCTGACACGTTGCTTTCAGACCGCCGCGACAGTGACCGGGCACATCAATGACAAGCGAGGTCCACGTTCCATGTCACACGTCCTCAAGCACTCACGATTGCTGTTGGTGGCCGTCTGCTGCGCCGCGCTCGGAGCCGGAGCGAGCGCGATCGCCGGGGCCGGCGCCGCCACCAGCACGCCGGCGCACGCCAAGCACGCCAAGCACGCCAAGCACGCCAAGCGCGGCGGGCTGCGCCGTATCGCGCGGCGAACGGTCCACGGCGACTTCGTCGTGCATACCAACGCGGGCTTTGTCACCGTCACCGTCGACCGCGGCGTCGTCGACTCGGTGTCCGGCCAGCAGCTCAGGATCACCGAGGGGACGCCGAAGGCGACTTACAAGACGGTGACGCTGACGATCCCGGCCAACGCCCGCGTTCGTGACGACAAGCAGAAGTCGACGCTGTCGTCGGTCAAGACCGGCCAGCGGGTGCTCGTCGTCACCGCGCCGAAGCGCACGGTCGTGATCGCCCGCACCCCGCGCGCCGCGTAGTCACCAGGCCGGTCCGCCTGCGGGGTGGGGCCCCGCCCACCCGTCGGGGTCGTCCGGCCACGATCGCGGCGGGTGGGCGGGGGTCCTACTCCGCGATCGGGCCGAGCGTGGGCTCCCGCCCGTAGAGGTCGAAGGCGCGAAACCGCGAGAAGGTGTGGTGCTCAGGACCGTGGAAGTCAGACGAGCCGGTGGTCAACAGGCCCGTCTCGGCGCAGTGGTCGACCAGCAGCCGCGTCTGGCCGGCGGTGTGGGTGGCGTAGAACGCCTCCACGCCGTCCAGGCCGGCTCGGCGAAAGCGGGCGATCGCCTCCAGCACGGCGGCGGGCTCGGAGATGTCCCAGAACGGGTGCGCCCATACGGCAACCCCGCCGGCACCGTGGATCAGCTCGATCGCCTCCTCCACCGAGGGCGCCTGGCGCTCGCGAAACGCGGGTTTTCCCTCGATCAGATAGGCGACCAGGAAGTCCGTCGGATCCAGCAGCCCGTCGTCCTGGAGGCGGGTGAAGTTGTCGGGGTGTCCGACCACCGCCTGGGCGAGATGCGGACGCCCGATCGACTTGCCCTGCGCCACGCGCTGGGCGAGCATCTCGTCGTCGAGCACGAAGCCGAGTTCCCGCAGGGCGTCGGCCATCGCCCCGGCCCGGCGCTCACGGTCGGACTGGGAGCGCTGCAGCGTCGTCACCAGCTGCGGTTGCAGAGGGTCGATCAGATACCCGAGCACGTGCAGGTCCTGGCGGCCACCGTAGAGCGCCGTGATCTCGGTCGCGGTCACGAGCCCGATCCCCGCCCGCACCGCGGCCTGCTGGGCCTCGGGAACCCCGGAGGCCGTGTCGTGGTCCGACAGAGCCAGCAGCTCCACGCCCGCCTCCGCGGCGCTGGCCACCACGTCGGCGGGAGATAGCGCTCCATCCGAGTGGACCGAGTGGCTCTGCAGGTCGAAGGTGGGCGCCTGTTCAGAACTCAAGTCGACAAGATTAGTCAGGTTTTGTTCGGGTCCACGGTCAGGCGCTCGCACTCGCGCCATAGCGCCTCGCGGTCGGCCGGCGTCTCGCGCGTCCATGGCAGCAGCGACGTGGGCCGCCGCCGGCGGTCGTGCCAGAAGCCCTGAGTGCTGCGGGCCGGCTCGTCGGCGGCGCCCAGCCACACGATCGTGTCGGCACCCTGCTCGGGCGAGCGCAGCAGTGGCTTGGTCGTCCGGTAGAAGCGCGGCAGCGACGAGCTCACACCGGGCGTGTCGACCCAGCCGGGGTGCATGGCATGGACGACGATGCCGCGATCGCGCAGCCGATCACCCCACAGCTCGGTGAGGATCACCTGAGCGCGCTTGCTGCGCGCATAGGCGGTCGTCCCGTTGAATTCCCCGCGGGCGCTCTGCAGGTCGTCGGTGTGGATCCGCTGCGCGTACATCCCGCCCGAGGAAACCGTCACGACCCTCGAGGGTGCGCTGGCCGCCAGCATGTCGGTCAACAAGCGGGTGAGCAGGAACGGCGCGACCACGTTGACGGCGAAGGTCATCTCGATTCCGTCCTCGGTGACGGTCCGCTCCTCGGTCAGCACGCCGGCGTTGTGGACCAGCAGGTCGAGCCGCTCGGAC
Organism: uncultured Solirubrobacteraceae bacterium; assembly: GCA_963831015.1. GTDB lineage: Bacteria > Actinomycetota > Thermoleophilia > Solirubrobacterales > Solirubrobacteraceae > Palsa-465. The sequence continues at coordinate 217,973 of CAWHOM010000005.1, forward strand.
TCTGACTCCAGGCGCGCCGCCAGGTCGCGGACCGAGTCCAGCCGGGCCAGATCACACAGCGCGAGCCGCGCCTCGCCGCCGGCACTGTGCTCCGCGACCTGCGCGCGGGCTTGCTCGCCGCGTCGCTCGTCGCGGGCGACCAGCCAGACGTCGGCGCCCAGGCGGGCGAAGCCCTCCGCCGCCGCCAGGCCCAGCCCCGAGGTGGCGCCGGTGACCAGCACCGCCTTGCCGCCCATCGGGCGCAGCTCGCCCTCCGGCCACGAGCGGCTGCGCACCGCATAGCCGATCTTCGTGTAGCCGCCGAGCACCGTGCGATCCAGGGCGGTGTCAAGCAGGGCGGCGAACATCGCCCCGATCCTTACCGCTGCACCAGCCGCCAAACGGCAGCCGATCAGCTTGCGCCCGCGACTGCCTCGGCGCCAGCGGAGCGAGGACCGCTCAGCCGGCGCAGCGCCAGCATGCCGCCGCATGCGACCAGAGCGACGGTGACTGCGCCCAGTCCGAGGCCCGCGCGGGCGCCGAGCACCGACATGGTGGCTCCCACGATCGGACCGCCGATCGGCGTCGAGCCCTGGAAGGCGACGAACCACAGCGACATCACGCGGCCGCGCATCTCGGGTGCGGCGGTGAGCTGGAGAGTCGAGTTGCCGGTCGCCATGAAGGCGATGCTGCCGGCGCCCGCCAGTGCGAGGGCGACCATCTCGAATGCCAGGTTGGGAGCCAGCGCGGCCAGCGTCATCGCGACCCCGAAGCCGGAGGCGGCGATCACCAGCGGCCGCAGCCCGGTCGTGCCCCGAGCGGCCACGAACAGGCCGCCCGCGGCCGCGCCCACGCCCATTGCAGCCGTCATGAAGCCAAACCCCGTCGCGCCGACGCGTAGGCCCCGATCGGCCATCACCGGCAGCGAGACCTGGAACTCGTAGGTCAGGCAGCCGGCGATCCCCATCATCACCAGCGGAACGAAGAGGGCCGGAGTGGAGCGCACGTAGCGCAGGCCCTCGCGCAGCTGACCATCGCCGCGGATCATCGGCGTGGCGGGCGAGAGCGCGGAGGCGTCCATCGAGCTCAGCGAGAACAGGACCGCCACGAAGCTGCCGGCGTTGACCAGGAAGCACACGCCGTCGCCGACGGTGGCGATCAGGATGCCGGCGATCGCCGGTCCGACCGCGCGGGCGACGTTGGCCATCACCGAGTTCAGGCTGACCGCGTTGCGCAGGTGCTCGGGACCGACAAGCTCCATCATGAACGACTGGCGCGCGGGGTTCTCGAAGGCGTTGTTGAGGCCCAGCAGCGCCGCCAGGATGCCGATCTGCCACACCCGGACCGAGCCGGTGACGGTCAGCACGCCCAACGCCAGCGCCTGCAGGCCCATCGCGCTCTGCAGCACGACCATCAGCCGGCGCTTGTTGACGCGATCGGCGATCACGCCTCCATAGGGACCGAGCAGCAGCACCGGCAGCGTCTGCAGCGCCACCACCACGCCCAGCATCGTGCCTGAGTGGGTGAGCGTCAGGACCAGCCACGACTGCGCGGTCATCTGCATCCAGGTCCCGATCAGCGAGATCGACTGGCCGCCGATGTACCGGCGGTAGTTGGGGACCGCGAGAGCCGCGAAGGTGACTCGTCCTGCGCGCTCTACCCGCGTCACTGGTGGCGGACCTGGAGCTGCGCGGCCAGTCCCTCCAGCGCGGGCAGCGCGCGCTCCAACAGCCGGCGGTCCTCGGAGTCCAGCCCGGCCAGGCCCTCGTTGAGCGCGTCGGTGCGCTCACGGCGAATGCGCTCGGCGAGCCGGTGACCGGCCTCGCTCGCCTCGACCCATGCCGCGCGACGGTCGCGGTCATCGGAGATGCGCTCGAGCGTCCCGTCATGCACCAGCTGGGAGATCGCCCGTGACAGCATCGTCGGGTTCAGATTCTCCTGCTCGGCCAGCTCGGCGATGGGTATCGGACCGTGGCGGTCAACCGTCAACAGGACGGAGATCCGAGTCGGCGTCAGACCCGCCTCAGACCCGGCCGCGGTGATGCGCAGCCGGCGCGAGAGGCGTCCGACGGCGACCCGCAGGCGGGTTGCGGTGTCGACGTCGAGGAGTGGGGCGGTGGTGGGCATCGGAGGAGGGGGAGATAATTGCTTGCTGGCAAGCATTCTAGCAGCGCGCCGGCGCGGCTTCCGAGGAGCGGTCGATAGCCTGGATGAGCGACCATGGCGCTCGTTACCTACCTGATCCTGCTGGCGTTCATCGGCCTGATCGCGGGCGCGCTCGCACGCCTGGCGCTGCCCGGACCCGATCCGATGACGATCCTCGAGACGGTCGCCCTGGGGCTGGCCGGGAACCTGATCGGCGGGCTGATCGTGTGGGCGCTCTGGGGGACGGGAGCCCCTGGGCTCCTGATCGCCGTGGTCTGCTCGACGGCGATCCTCTACTTCATCCGGCGCCGACGCGGCGGCGGCCTGATCCGCCCGGCCGCACCTCGGGAGTAGCCGCCGGCCGGCGGCCACCTGAGGCCTCAGTCGGTCACGGGGGTAAGCTCCCGGCGCGATGACCACCCTGCTGCTGTTCGGCGACACCGAGAGCTCGCCGGCGATGCGCCACGAGATCCCGCTGTCGATCGGCGATCCGTTCATGCTCGCCGACATCGACGGGCGGCGCGCCGTGCTGACCAACAGCCTCGAGCGCTCCCGGATCGCGGACGTCGCACCGGATGCCGAGCTGCTCGATTTCTTCGAGCTGGGGATGCCGGAGCTGCTCGAGCAGGGCCTCAGCCGTCTGGAGGCGCAGCGGGAGATCGCCGCCCGCGCGGTGGCCCGGCTGCAGATCTCCTCGGCGGTCATCTCCTGGGATTTCCCGGTGGCGGTCGCCGACCGGCTGCGCGCCGACGGCGTGCAGCTGACCGTTGACGACGACTTCGTCGCCGCCCGCCGCCGCGTGAAGGCCGGCGCCGAGCTCGACGGCGTCCGAGCCGCCCAGGCCGCCGCGCACGCGATGATGGCCACCGCGGCGTCGATCCTCGCCCGGGCCACGCCCGACGACGCCGGAAGCCTGCGGCTGGACGGCGAGCTTCTGCTGGCCCAGGATCTCCGTGACACGCTGCGCCGGGTGGCCGCCGACCACGGGGCCACCTGCCCCGCGGAGATGATGGTCGCCTCGGTGCGCACCGGCTTCGGTCACGATCCCGGGAGCGGCCCGCTGCCCGCCGGCCTTCCGATCCAGGTCGATCTGTTCCCCCGTGATGAGGCGAGCGCCTGCTGGGCCGACATGACCCGCACGTTTGTCGTCGGAGAGCCCTCCGCGCAGGACGCCGCGCAGATCGCCGCGCAGGAACGGCTGGTCACCGAGGCGCTGGAGCAGGCGAGAGCGGCCATCCGTCCCGGCGTGACGGGTCGTGAGCTGTTCGACGCCACCTGCGACCTGTTCGAGGCCGCCGGACACGCCACCCAGCGCACCGGCGACCCGGGTGGCACCAACGAGGGCTTTCAGTTCGCGCTCGGCCACGGTGTCGGCCTGGAGGTGCACGAACCGCCGGGGCTGGGGCTGTCGGGTCCGGAGCCGTTCATGGCCGGCGACGTGGTGGCGATCGAGCCCGGGCTGTGGGACCGGCGGATCGGCGGGGTGCGCTTCGAGGATCTCCTGCTGGTCACCGCCGAGGGGTGCGAGACGCTGACCAGCTTCTCCTACTCGCTCACGCCCTCCCCCTGACTGCCGCCGTCGTCTCCCCGCGCCAGCGAAACCTGGCGGTGCTGTTCGCGCTCGGCTCGATGTCGAGCATTCAGCTCGGCGCGGCATTGTCCAAGCCGCTGTTCGGGCGCCTCGGTCCGGCCGGGGTGGTCATGCTGCGGCTGTTGTTCGCCGCCGTGGTGCTGTGCGTGGCGGCGCGGCCGTCGCTGCGGGGTCGCAGCGCCTCCGAGCGGCTGGTGCCGATCGCCCTGGGCGTCACCTCGGGACTGATGACGCTCGCCTTCTACGAGGCGATCGCCCGGGTCCCGCAGGGGATCGTGGCGGCGATCGAGTTCACCGGCCCGCTGGCGGTGGCGCTCGCCGGTTCGCGCCGTTGGCGCGATGCGGTGTGGGTGCTGCTCGCCGCGGGCGGCATCGGCCTGCTGACGCTGGGTCATCCGGCCGGCGGGGCGCTGAACGCGACCGGCGTGCTGCTGGCGTTCGCGGCTGCCGCCGGCTGGGGGACCTACATCGTGCTCACCAAGCGCGTCGGGCAGACCTGGCCCGGCCTCGGCGGCCTGGCGATCTCGATGGCGATCGCGGCGATGGTCTCGCTGGCCTTCGGATTGACGCATGTCGCTCACCGCTACGCGGAGCTGGACAAGGACCTCTACGGCCTGGGGCTGGGCGTGCTGGTGCCGCTCGCGCCCTACGTGTTGGAGCTGGCGGCGCTGCGCCGGCTGCCCACGCGCGTGTTCGGCGTGCTCATGAGCCTGGAGCCGGGGATCGGCGCGCTCCTGGCGCTGGTGATCCTCGGGCAGTCGCTCGCGCTCGGCGGCGTGGTGGCGATCGTGCTGATCGTGTCGGCGAGCGTGGGGGTGACGCTGACCGCCGACCCCGAGGAGCCCCCGATCCCCGCGGTCATCGGCTAACGCCGCCGGGCCTCCGACGGTCCTATGCTTAGCAATAACCACAATTAGCGATCCGAGATACGGATTTTTGCCATCCGGCAGAATGGCAACCAATATGGTCGACAAAAGGAGAGAGACGCCATGTCACTGAAGATCGGCTCCACAGCCCCGGACTTCGAGGCCCAGACAACCGATGGCCCGATCAGCTTCCACGACTGGATCGGCGACTCGTGGGCGGTGCTGTTCTCGCACCCCAAGACGTTCACGCCGATCTGCACGACCGAGCTTGGCTATATGGCCAAGATCAAGCCCGAGTTCGACAAGCGCGGCGCGAAGATCATCGGTCTGTCCGTAGATCCGGTGGGCGCGAACACCGAGTGGGCGAAGGACATCGAGGAGACCCAGGGAGCGGCCCCCAACTACCCGATCATCGGCGATGAGGACTTCACCGTCTCCAAGCTCTACGACATGCTCCCGGAGGACGTCAGCGGCGACGCCGCCGGTCGGACCCCCGCCGACAACCAGACGGTCCGAAACGTGTTCGTGATTGGACCGGACAAGAAGATCAAGCTGATCCTCGTGTACCCGATGACCACCGGACGCAACTTCGACGAGGTGTTGCGGGTGATCGACTCGCTGCAGCTGACGGCCAATCACAAGGTGACCACGCCGGCCAACTGGCAGCAGGGCGAAAAGGTCATCATCGCCGGCTCGGTCTCCGACGAGGCGGCCAAGGAGGCCTATCCCGAGGGCTGGGAGTCCCCCAAGCCCTACATCCGGATCGTGCCCTCGCCCGAGCCCGTCAAGTAGGACTCGACTCCGCGCGCCCCGCCCGCCCTGCCGGCGGGCGGGCACCGCGCCGCAGCCTTCGCCGGGGCCTCACAGCAGGTCGACGTGGGTGAGCTTGTACGGGTTGCGCATCGACTCGATGCCGACGATCCGGTGGTCGTCGACGGTGAACGACATCACCATGAGAACGCCCTGGGAGTCGCGCTCCACCAGCCCCGGCCAGCCGTTCACCAGCGCTAGCGCGGAGGCCTGGGGCGCTCGCCGGGCGAACCCGAGCGCCGCCTTGGCGACCCGGTCACGGCCGTGCAGCGGGTAGCGCATTGCGCTGACGTGCCCGCCGCCGTCGCTACGCCACACGACGTCCTCGCCGAGCGTCGCCAGCAGCCCGTCGAGGTCGCCCTCGGCACAGGCGACCGCGAACGCCTTGACGACCCGACGATGGTCCTCGCGCGTGGCCGGATGACGGGGCCGTGCCGCGTCGACGTGGCGGCGAGCCCGGGCGGCGAGCTGGCGCACGGCGGCGGGAGCCCGTCCGACGACCTCGCCGACCTCCTCGAACGGCATCCCGAACACGTCATGCAGCAAGAACGCGGTCCGCTCGGCGGGGCTGAGGCTCTCGAGCACGACGAGCAGCGCCATCGTGACCGACTCGTCGAGCGTCATCCGGTCGGCTGGGTCGTCCGGAGCGGCCGGTCCGGTCGGGGCGGCGTCGCCGACGACAGGCTCGGGGAGCCACTCCCCGAAATACGCTTCCCGTCGCGCCCGGGCCCGGCGCAGGGCGTCGAGGGCGAGACGGCCGACCACCCGGGTCAGCCACGCACGCAGGTCCTCGATCTCGCCGGGGTCCTGCAGGCGCGCCAGCCGCAGCCACGCCTCCTGGACGACGTCCTCGGCGTCGGCGACCGAGCCGAGTGTGCCGTAGGCGACGCGCAGCAGGTGCGCGCGATGCGACTCGAAGGCCGCGCTCAGCGCTGCGGTGTCAGCCATGTCTCAAAGGAAACGCTACCGCCGTGATCGGGGTGCGGGCAGGTCAGCGCCCCGGCGCGGAGCGCCCGGCCGGCACGACCCGGTAGCGGCAGCGCCAGCGGCAGGCCGCGGCGGTGGCGGGCGCACGCCCATATCCGGGCCAGCTCACTGACGTCGTGTCGCTCGGGACCGCCGACCGTCACGGTGCGGCCAGGCTGAGGATCCAAGGCGGCGGCCGCGGTCGCCTCGCCGGCCTCTCGCGCGGCGACCGGCTGCAGGAGAGCCGACGAGCGCGGGCTCAACCGCCACCGGGCGAGGGCGCTCAGCATCACGTCGATGAGTTCGTGGAACTGCGTGCTGCGGACGATCGTCCAGGACGGACCTGCGGCCGTCTTGATGATCTCCTCCTGGGCGAGCTTGGCCCGGTAGTACCGCGAGGGCACCTGCTCGATGCCGACGATCGAGACGCAGACGAGGTGACCGACGCCAGCCTCGGCGCAAGCGTGCACCAGCCGCCGCGCCCCGTCCACCAGAACCGGTTCGGGTCGGCGCGGCGAGCCGTTGGAGGCGTCGACGACCGTGTCGCAGCCGGCGAGTGCCTTGGCCAGACCGGCACCCGTCGTCAGGTCCACGGGGTGCTCTGCCGAGCTGCGGCTGAGGACGCGGACCTCGGCGCCGGCCGTCCCTCGCAGCGTGTCGACGATCGGCCGGCCGACCGTGCCCGCCCCCCCGATGACTGCAAATACGGTCACGTCCACTGGACGCTACCCGCGCGATTTGTGTGACATCGGATCTGGAATCCTCCGGATCGGAGGTCGTGGGGTCAGGACAGCACCGTGCGCACGACGTCGATGGCCACGACCGCGGCGACGATGCCCCCCGCCAGGGCGAGTACCGCCAGGGTCAGGCGCAGGGCGATCTGCGAGGTTCTCATCCGTTGGCCTCGTCGATGATGAGGGCCGTGAACGGCGGCCGGCCGGGCGGCGAGACGTTGAACGACAGCGCCCACTTGCCGACCATGATGAGGGCCGGCGCACGACGGGAGTAGATCCCCGGCCGCGTCTCGGTCAGTTGGTACTGCTGCTGGGGCATCTGCATCTCCGTGTGGTTGAAGGTGAGCGTGACGCTGGCGTGGCGGAGCGGCCGGCCCCCCTTGGTGATGCGCAGGGCGAAGGAGTCCGGGGCCGCCGCCTTGTTCGGTGAGACGAGGACCTGCAGTCGGTACCCGGCGCGCTTGATCGTCTGGGCCACCTGGCCGGGCCCGACCGAGGCCAGCGCGGCGTTCTGCTTGGCGAAGGCCGGCGGCGGGGGAGCGAGACTGGAGAGCAGGGCGGCGACGAACACCGCGCCGGCCACCAGCACCGCCTCGACGGCCACAAGACGCCGGAGCAGGCCCGCCGCGCTCGTGGCAGCCGCGCCGTTCCCGGCGCCCGAGCCACCACCGGCGGCAGCCAGCCGCGGCCGCGTCGACAGCAGGTTGCCCGCCGCGACCGCCATCGCCACCAGCAGGATCGCGATCTTGACCAGGATGGCCACCCCGTAGCCGGTGTCCCACAGCGCGTCGAGCGCCGGCATGTGATCGATCGTGGCGATCGTCCCGGTGGTCAGCAGCAGCGCCACGGATCCCAACGCGATCGTCGAGAAGCGCGGCACCACGACCGACAGCGCCGCCACCCGACGTCCGGCGCCCGCGGTGAACCACAGCACCAGCAGCCCCACCAGCCCGCCCAGCCACACCGAGCCGGCGATCAGGTGCAGCCAGTCCACCGGCACCGAGAGTCCGCGCGGCGACGTTTGGCCGGCGTGTCCGACGGCGCCCGGGAACACCAGCGTCGCCGCGGCGGCCAGCAGCGCGCCGGTCTCGGCGAGAATCTCGGCCAGCGACCGAGACCGGCGGCCGGGGCGGTCAACGAGCAGAGCGACCCAGGCAGCCGCGCAGAACAGCGCGAAGCACAGCATCATGTCGACGTAGCCGCGCCCGAACGCGGTCACCCGGAACAGCGGCGCGAGGGTGCCAACGTCGAACACGGAGCGCAGCGAGTCCGAGGCGATCGCGAAGTCCAGGTAGACCGGGATCGCCAGGACCCCGATGACGGACGCCGCCACGAACGCGACCGAGAGCGCACGCAGACCGGCTCCGTCGACCCGCCGGGGCAGCGATCGGGCGACGAAGAAGCGGAACGCGAACAGGCCGATCGCCACCATCACCGACAGGAACATCACCCACCGGGTGATCAGCAGGTTGGGAGCGGTGGCCCCCGCGGAGATGCTCGGGACGGCGAACTTCGGCGCTGGCCCCGGGTTGGGGCCCACGGCATACGTGAACGCTCCCTGCACCGGATGGCCGTCGACCGAGATCGCGCGCCAGTAGATCAGGTACCAGCCCTCGGGCAGGCCGGGGCGCAGCCCCACCACCAGCGTGTCGGGATCTGAGGACGAGCGGTGCACCGGAGCGGTCGTCTCCTGGTGGCCGTCGACGTTGGTGACCGAGATGATCGCGAAGCGGGGCTCGACGGCCTCGTCGTAGGTGAGCGACACGTTGCGGGGCGGACCGTTGAGCACGCCGCTGGCCGCCGGTGACGTCCTGGTCAGGTAGGCGTGGGCCGACGCGGCGCCGGGGATGACCAGGCCGACGGCGCCGGCCAGCGCTACCAGCACACCGACGATCCGCCCGCGACGCGTCACGCCAGGCTCCTCCCTCCACCCCGGCCGCGGCCAACGAGCGCGAACCCGCCCGCCGCCAGACCGAGCACCGCGAGCACCAGGGCGACGATCGTCAGCACCGAGGTCCCGCCACCACCGCCTCCCAGCGACTTCTCGACCTGGATCGTGGGCGCCGGCGACTCCGAGGACTCAGAGCCCGCCCAGTCGACGATCGAGCCGTCGGAGTAGGTCTGCTGCACGCGGAAGGTGTAGTCCTTGGCCGCTGCCGGCTGGGCGAGGAACTGAAACAGCGAGTCCTCTCCGGTGGGGGTCCGGCCGCCGGTCCAGGTGACCCTCTGCACGACCGCCGAATCTCCCGAGCCGGTCGACCTGACCTGCTGTCGCCAGCCCGGTGGCGGCGGAACGAACGAGTCGATTCCGAAGCCGCTGGGGACGGTGAGGACGACCTTGGAGGTGGTCGCGCCGGCCTTCTCCGTGGGCACCGCCAGGCTGTAGAGCTGCAGTTGGCCCGATATCGACACGGCCGGGCTGACCCGGGCGTGTCCGAGCGCCAGCGCCGGAACCGCCAGCGCTGCGATGAGCGCCGGCACGAGGGCCCGCGGGCCCCGCCTCAGCGCGATGTGAAGCTTCACGTTGTCTGTCCTCCTTGGTTGGCTGACGTTGAGGCGCGTCGGGGCAGGGCCCGACACCGCACGTCAGCCGGGAGGTCCGCGGCCGCACCAGCCGAGGGCCAGCGGGCTCAGACGCGGCAGGCTGGCGTCGACGGGACGCTGCAGTCGTCTGCGGCGTCGCCTTGGCGCACGCAGGCCGCCGGCCCGGCGGCTGGCGACCTCGTGCAGCAGCCACCGGGCGCCGTGCAGCAGTGCGGCGAGTACCAGCCCCACGCACAGCGCGGCCGGGATCGCCCACCCGCCGCCGTAGCCGAAGACCCCGGGCAGGCCGGCCGGGTGACCGGTGGCCAATAGACCCTCGAGCAGCTCCTGGCTGGCGTAGATGGCGATCAGGCAGACCGAGCAGGTCAGCCACAGTCCCAGCAGCGAGAACCCGTAGCGCGGCAGCGTCGTCTGGCCGGACAGCGCGCGGCCCAGCGACGACAGGAACGCCCCGGCCGCCAGCCCGAGCCCCCATACCAGCCACGGCACGACGGAGTGCAGGTAGGCATGCCCCTGGCGCTGCAGCTCGGCGCTCGCCCCTGCGCCGAAGGCCAGCAGGTACCGGAGCTGGTGGACGGCAAACGCGGCGATGGGCACCACCGCCGCGCGTGCGATGGCATGGCCGATGCGCCGCCGTCTCGGAACTGTCATCAGCTCGCCCCGCTGAACAGGTCGAGCGTCCGGGCCATGCCGCCGTCGGCGGAGATCGTCTCGCCGGTGACGAACCGCGCCGCGTCGGAGGCGAGGAACAGCACCACGTCGGCCACGTCGTCGGCCGTCGACCAGCGGCGCAGCGGCGTCTGGGCCTCGACCATCTCGATCACTCCGGGGATCGCCTTGTTCCTGGCCCACATGTCGGTATCCACCACACCGGGGGCCACCGAGTTTACGCGGATCCCCTGGGGCCCGAGCTCGATCGCCAGCGCGCGCGTGGCGGCGTCGATCGCGCCCTTGGTGGCGGCGTAGACGTTGCGATGCGGTGTCCCGACGACCCCCGAGACGGAGGAGAGACTGATGATCGAGCCGCGTCCGCGCTCGGCCATGCCGGGGGCCAGCGCCGCCACCAGCATGAGCGGCGCGCGGACGTTGACGGCGAACATCCGGTCGATCACATCGGCGTTGACGTCGCGCAGCAGCATCCGCCCGCCCAGCGCGGCGTTGTTGACGAGCACGTCCACTCGGCCGAGCCGCGCCTCGGCGTCGGCCGCCAGACGCCCGGGCGCCGCCGGATCCATCAGGTCGGTTTCGATGACGACCGGGTCGTGGCTCAGCCCGGAGGCGACCTGGGCCAACGCATCGCCCGTGCGGGCCGCGAGGGCCACCCGCGCTCCCGCCCGGTCAAGGGCAGTGGCGATCGCCGCTCCGATCCCGCGGGAGGCGCCGGTCACCAGCGCGGTGCGACCCTGCAGCGAGAACGGCGTCATCGCGCCTGAGACTACCGGCGGCCCGCGCCGCGCAGGTACAGTGCCGCCTCGTGATGCCCTCCGAGATGAGCGGAGTCGGCGACGCCGACCTCGGCTCGCTGGAGTTCTGGGGCCGCCCGGCGCGGGAGCGTGACCGCTACTTCGAGCTGCTGCGACGCGAGACGCCGATCTCACGCCATGAGCCGCCCGAGGACATCCTCGGCCTCGGCGACCAGGGGCGCCTGCACTACTGGGCGATCGTGCGCTACGAGGACATCCGCTCGGTTTCACGCGACCCGGCCTCGTTCTGCTCGGGCGAGGGGGTGCAGTTCGGCGACGCCCCGCCGGAGATGCTCGAGGCGTCGCAGTCGTTTCTGGCGATGGATGCTCCGCGCCACACCAAGCTCCGCGGGCTCGTCTCCGCCGCGTTCACCCCTCGTCAGGTGAGGCGGATCGAGGACGCGATCGCGGTCGCCGCCAGGCGGATCGTGGCCGAGGCGGCGCCGACCGGCGGCGGGGACTTCGTGGAGCTGATCGGCAAGCGGCTGCCGTTGCGGACGATCTCCGAGCTGCTGGGCGTCCCCGAGGCCGATCGCGAGCGCGTGATGGAGGCGGCCGACACGCTGATCGGCGCCTCTGATCCCGACGTGTTCGGCGACCGATCGCCGCTGGAGGTGCTGGGGACCGCGCTGTGGACGCTCACCGAGTTCGCGATCGAGCTGGCCGAGCACCGGCAGGCGCACCCCGCGGACGACCTGATGACGGCGCTCGTGCAGGCCGAGGTCGACGGCGAGCGGCTGACCCATAACGAGATCGCCGCCTTCCTGGTGCTGCTCTCGGTGGCCGGTAACGACACCTCCCGTCACACCACCTCGCACGCGCTGCGGGCGCTGACCCTCAACCCGGAGCAGCGCGCGTGGCTGCTGGAGGACCTGGACGCGCGGCTCCCGGGCGCCGTGGAGGAGTTCGTGCGATGGGCCACCCCGGTTCTCACCTTCCGGCGCACGACCACGCGCGAGGTGCAGCTACACGGCCAGACGCTTCCCGCCGGAGAGAAGGTGGTGCTCTTCTACCACTCCGGAAATCGCGACGCCCAAGCTATCCACGACCCCTGGACGTTCGACCTGTCGAGAGATCCCAACCGTCACCTCGGCTTCGGCGGCGGGGGTCCCCACTACTGCCTGGGGGCGTCGCTGGCCAAGACGCAGCTGCGCGCGATCTTTGGCGAGATGCTGCGCGTGATGCCCGACATCGAGGCCGGAGAGCCCGAACTGCTGCGAAGCGCCTTCATCCACGGCATCAAGCGGATGCCGTGCACGTTCGCCGCGCGAGCCTGACCGCGGGGTCAGTCGGCGGGCCGGGGATCGCCGGGGTGCGGCCGGCGCCCGGCGGTGTGCTCGAAGAACGCGGTCACCCAGTCGGGGTCGACGGGAGAGACGAGCGAGCCATCGAGGTGGTCGTCGAGGTCGGGAAAGCCCGACGCGCGCAGCTCGGCCAACGCGGCGGGCTGGTCATAGGTCGTCTCGCGCAACTGCGCCACGCCGTCGGCCACCAGCAGCCAGAACGCGCCCGGGCTTCCCTCGTAGGGGAGCCCGACGCTCCCCGCGTTGGCATAGGCCACGCCGTCACGCACGTTCCGGATCAGCTGCTGATGGGTGTGCCCGCCCACGACCAGCGCCTCGGGCGCGCCGGCCAGCGCCTCGGCGAGCGCCTGATCGGGTGTGCCGCGGGTGAGAATCTCATCGTCGCGCCGCGGCGAGCCGTGGCAGAAGCACACGCCATCCAGGGTCAGCGCGATCGGCCAGCCGGTCAGCGCATCTCGCCAGCGGCGGTCCAGCTGGCCGGAGCTCCAGGCGGCGCTGCGGCCGGTCGCATTGTCTGAGATCTCCGCGCCGTCGAACGCCGCCACCGTCTCGCGCTCGCTGTTGCCGGCGATCCAGTGCACGGGCTCCGAGCGGGCGGACAACAGCTCCAGCGTGTCGCGGGTCAGCGGCCCGCCGCACACATCCCCGGCGACGACGATCGCGTCCACCGGATCTGAGTCCAGTTGCGCCGCCACCGCGCGCAGGGCGGGCAGGTTCCCGTGCACATCGGCCAGCACCGCGATACGCACGCCTGGTCTCCTAGGAGAAGAACTCGGTCAGCAACCGGTTGACGGCCTCGGGCTGGTCGTGCTGGACCCAGTGCGACGCGTCCAGGCGCTCGACGCGATCCAGCGCCGGGACGTCCCGACGCTCGGGCTCGGCGAGCTCGACCCCCAGGTGCCGGTCGCGTTCGCCCCAGATGACGAGCGTGGGCGCGGCGATCGGGCTGATCCCGGCCTCCGCTTGCCCCGGGGTCTGGCGAAACGCGGCGCGATAGTAGTTGAGCATCGCCGTGATGGCGCCGGTCCGCCCCCACGCCTCGACGTAGCGCTCGACGTCGGCGGGCGAGAACGCTCCGGGGCGCGCATCGTGCTCAAAGTTGTCTCGAAAGCCCTGCCAGCGATTGTGGGCGAGCAGCCGCTCGGGTAGCCAGGGCAGCTGGAAGAAGAACATGTACCACGACTTGCGCAGCTGGCGAGCGGTTCGCAGCCCCTGCAGCAGACGCCGGGGGTGGGGGACGTTGAGGATCGCCAGACGCTCCACGACGTCGGGACGGGTGAAGGCGGTGGCCCACGCCACCGCGGCGCCCCAGTCGTGGCCGGCCAGCATGGCGCGCTCGGCGCCGCGCTCTCCGATCAGGTCGCTCACGTCCTGGGTCAGGTGCCGCATGCCATAGGCGGCCACGCCCGGCGGGCGCGAGGAGAGGTTGTAGCCGCGCATGTCGGGCGCGACCACATGGAACCCGGCAGCCGCCAGCGCCGGGATCTGCGCGCGCCACCCGTACCAGAACTCCGGAAAGCCGTGCAGGAGGACCACCAGCGGGCCCTCGCCCGCCTCGACGTAGTGCAGACGCACCTCCGACAGTTCGGCATAGCCGTGGCGCAGCTCGGGATCCTCGAGGCTCATCGCGCAGGAGGATGCCGGATCAGGCCGCGGCGTGGCGTGCGGTCACGCGGCGGCTGTTTCCGCGTCGGCGCTCAGCGCGGGTTACGCTTAGGGAATGCGGGTTGCCATAGCCGGAGCCCACGGAAAGGTCGGGATACGACTGGCCCGGCAACTGGTCGCAGGTGGCGACGAGGTGACCGGCCTGATCCGCAACCCGGAGCACGCGGCGGACGTCGAGGCGATCGGCGCGCGAGCGGTCATCTGCGATCTGGAGCATGCGGGCGTACAGGAGATCGCCGCCGCGGTCGCGGGCGTCGACGCCGTGGTGTTCGCCGCCGGCGCCGGACCCGGCAGCGGGGCCGCGCGCAAGCGCTCGATGGATCGCGACGGCGCGATCAAGCTGCTGCACGCGAGTCCAGGGTTGCGCTACGTGATCGTGAGCTCGGTGGGCGCCGAGGACCCGCCGGATGGCGACGACGTATTCAGCGTGTACCTGCGCGCCAAGGCAGAGGCGGATGCCGCCGTGATGGCTGACGATCGCGAGTGGACGATCGTCCGACCCGGTCCCCTGACCGACGACCCGGGCGCCGGCCGGGTACGCATCGACACGACGCCGTTTCGCTCCGAGGTCACGCGTGACGATGTCGCCGATGTGCTGGCGGCGGTGCTGCACGAGCCCCGCGCCGCCGGGCGCATCCTGTACGTGAACGCCGGCGAGGCGCCGCCGGAACAGGCGCTCGCCGACGCGCTCAAGAGCTAGGGAGCGCGGCCAGCAGCTCCGCGCCGGCGCCGCTCAGCAGCCCGGCGCCCAACACCGAGACGCCCGGGGCGTCGACGTGCTCGCCGATCACGCCCACCACCCGGCCGCCGGCCCACAGCACCGCCCCGGACATGCCGCCCCATGCGCTGTGACGCGCGGCGCGGTCCTCGCCGGGGGCGAGGTCCACCTCGAACCTCAGCGACCCCCCGCGAACGTTGACCGCCGGCCGGGCTGTGCCGGTCGCGACGTGCAGCGCACGCTCGCCGTTCGCGGTGAGGTTGAACTGCGGGAAGCCGAGCGCGGTGACCGTGACATCGGCCGACAGCACGTCCAGCCTCGCCCAGGGCGCCGGCGGCACCGGTCCCAGGACCGGGTCGATCGCCAGCACCGCGATGTCGGCCCGCGGATCGATGAGAACCGACCGGCTGCCGGCTCTCAGCTCGTGGGCGTCGGTCACCGGGTATCCGATCAGCAGCCGACCCGTTCCAAGGCCGTCGGCCACGTGCGCGGCGGTCAGGACCAGCGTCGGTCCGATCAGGTAGCCCGACCCGGCCGGCTGGTCGGTCGATCCACCCGCGAACAACTGGATGACGCGCCTGCGATCGGGCCCCATCGCTCAAGATTCTGGCGCAGACGGCCGACAGGGAGGTATGTCCTCAACTGCCGATCTACACCTCGCTCCACTGTCGCTCGACCGCGCCTATCGCCTTGTCACCCGCAGCGACTTCGACGGTCTCGTCTGTGCCGCGCTGCTCAAGGAAATGGGAATCCTCGACGACATCCTGTTCGTCCATCCCAAGGACGTGCAGGACGGCAAGGTGCAGCTCACCGCCGACGACATCACCACGAACCTCCCCTACCGCCCCGAGGTCGCCCTGGCCTTCGACCACCACTCGTCCGAGCAGCTGCGGGTGAGCGGCACGGCCGAGAACCGGGTGATGGTCGCCGACGCGGATTCCGCGGCTCGCGTCGTCTATGACCACTTCGGCGGCGCCGAGCGCTTCCCCGGCGTGAGCACCGAGATGATGGAGGCCGTCGACCGCGCGGATGCCGCCAAGCTGTCGATGGACGACATCCTCGATCCGCAGGGCTGGATCCTCCTGAGCTTCCTGATGGACCCGCGCACCGGCCTCGGTCGCTTCCGCGACTTCCGGATCTCCAACTACCAGCTGATGATGCAGCTGATCGACTGCTGTCTGACGATGTCCATCGAGGAGATCCTGAAGTCGCCGGACGTCGCGGAGCGCGTCGCGCTGTATCGCGAGCATGCCGATTTGGCGACCGCGCAGATCCGACGCTGCTCCACCGTGCACGGCCGGGTGGTGGTGCTCGACCTTCGCGATGAGGAGGTCATCCACCCCGCCAACCGCTTCCTGCTCTACGCGCTCTATCCGAGTTGCCGGGTCTCGATCCACGTGCTCTGGGGCCTGCGGCGGCAGAACACCGTGTTCGCGCTCGGACGATCGATTGTGGACCGCTCCTCCACGTTGGACATAGGCGCGCTGATGCTGGCCAACGGCGGCGGCGGTCACCAGGCTGCCGGCACCTGCCAGATCGCCAATCAGGATGCCGAAGGCGTGCTCGACGAACTGGTGCGGGCTGCCGACCGCGCCGAGCCGATCGTCGCCTGACCACAGCGGCAGTCGACCGCCGGACGCGGAGCGGATCGCGAACGGGCCTCGAAACCTCAGGGTCACCCCCCTGAGGCGCGTCGCTTGCCCGAGGAGCGATAATGCGTGTGATGCGAATACTGGGGGCACGATTCGCGCGGGCGCTGTTGGCGCTCGCGATTACGGGTGCGGTTGCGGTAGCGCCCGCGGTGGCGCGCCGCGGCCACCATCGGCCTCCGCGTCCGGACCTGATCGTCTCCGACGGAGCGGTATCGGCCGGCGGCCAGCGCATGACGGGCAGCTTCACCGTGCACAACCAGGGCGCGGTGCGCGCCGGCCCGTCGCAGGCGAAGCTCACGATCCGCGTCTCGCGCAAGCAGGTGCGGACGGCCGGGGTGTTCTCGCTACGGGGCATCGCGCCGTCGGCTTCGCGCACGGTCAACTTCGCCGGCGCTATGCCGACCGGACTGCCGGCGGGCACGTTCAGGGTGGCGGCGTGCGCTGACAGCGGCGGCGCAGTCAACGAGCGGTCTGAGTCCAATAACTGTCGTTCGCTGGGCACCATCACCGTTCCCAGCTCGGGCACGCCCGGCGGCAACCCTCCCGGGGGCAGCCCGCCCGGGGGCAGCCCGCCCGGCGGCAGCCCGCCCGGCGGCAGCCCGCCCGGCGGCAGCACCGACACCACACCGACCGCTCCGATCCCGTTCCAGAAGGACACGGTCTCCTCGCTCCCAGATGCGCAGGGCAACTACTGGATCTTCGTCCCGGACTCGTACGACGCATCCCACAAGACGCCGATCGAGCTGTTCGTCTGGATGCACGGCTGCGGCGGGGAGGGGTCCGGCGATATCTACACGATCTCTCCCGGCGGTAGCCAGAGTTACATCGCGATCTCCATCGGCGGCCGCGAGGACGACTGCTGGGATCCCAACGCCGATCAGGACAAGGTTCTCGCCGCCATCGCCGACGTCGAGACCCACTTCAACATCGACCGCCACGAGGTCGTGATCGGCGGTTACTCCTCCGGTGGCGATCTCGCCTACCGCACCGCCTTCTATCACTCCACCATGTTCGCCGGCCTGCTGGCCGAGAACACCTCCCCCTTCCGCGACACCGGCTCCTCCGCCGCCAACTCGATCGCTGCCGCCACCAACAAGTTCCACGTCGTCCACCTCGCCCACACCCAGGACGAGACCTACCCGCTGGCCGGCGTTCGCAACGAGATCGCTCAGCTCCAGGCGGGGGGATTTCCGGTGCAGCTGATCGAAAGACCCGGGCATCACTACGACGACAGCACGGCCACCAGTGGGACCGACCACGACCTGCAGACATACCTGCTGCCCCACTTGAACGACGGTTGGCGATCCCCGTAGACGGTGACCTTCAGCCACGACTGACGGCCACGCGATATATCCTGGCCCCGTGGATCTAGGACCTCCGATCTCCTACCAGGTGCTCGCGACCGGGACGAAGGTGCTCAGCTGTGACGGCCAGGAGGTTGGAGTGGTGGCGCACGTCCTGGCGGTCGAGTCAGAAGACGTCTTTGACGGGATCGTGATCGCCGAGCGCGCGGGCTCGGGCGGCCATCGATTCGCCGACGCCGACGACGTCCAGGAGATCCATGAAGACGCCGTATTGCTCAAGCTTGATCACGAGGCGTGCCTGCGGCTTCCCGAGCCTTCCGCCAATCCGGCCGTCATGACCGATGATCCCGCGGATCGAGGCTCGGGAGAGCTCACCGGCAAACTCAAGCGCGCCTGGGATCGGCTCTCAGGCAACTACTAGACCCCCTGGCGCTTGCGTTCGGGTTAGGATGCCGGC
The DNA here is from genome assembly GCA_963831015.1 of uncultured Solirubrobacteraceae bacterium. Taxonomy (GTDB): domain Bacteria; phylum Actinomycetota; class Thermoleophilia; order Solirubrobacterales; family Solirubrobacteraceae; genus Palsa-465. Next base: position 236,171 of record CAWHOM010000005.1, read on the forward strand.
GCCGAGCGGGTGCAGGCGCGGCGAATCGCGTGGGTCAGAGCAGCTGCTCCTCGAGCGGAAACGTGCTGAGCAGCTCGGGGCCGTCTGCGCGGACGATCAGCTGCTGCTCGAGCTTGACCCCCTCGCGGCCGTGCTCTGAGCCGATGTAGCTCTCGACGCACAAGGTCATGTTCTCCTCGATTACCCCGTCGTATCCGAACTCGTCGATGTCGTGGGGGTGCAGGATGTAGGGATACTCGCCGGTGAGGCCAACGCCGTGAGCGAGGTTGAAATACCGGTTGGCGACGTACTCGTCGGGGATCGGCCAGCTCTTCTCGCTCACCTCGCGAAAGGTGGCTCCGGGACGCAGGAGCGAGGTGTTGTGCTCGATCTGCCGCATCGCGAGCTCGTAGAGCCGGCGTTGCGCGTCGCGAGGTTCGGCGGGGCCGCACAGGAACGTGCGCGAGAAATCGGTGTAGAAGCCACCCGGACCGACCACGTCGGTATCAAGGGCGACGAGGTCGCCGGGCTGGATCACCTGATCGCTGGCCTCGTGAAACCACGGGTTGGTTCGCTCGCCGGAGCTGAGCAGCCGCGTCTCGACGTACTCACCGCCCCGGGCGATCGTTTCCCTGTGCAGCTCGGCCCACAGTTCGACCTCGGTCACCCCCGGGGCGAGCGCCTCGCGTAAGCGTGTGACAGCGTCCTGGACCGTGAGCAGCGAGGCGCGCATGACCGCGATCTCCTCCGGCGACTTGATGCTCTTGGCCCTTTCCACGGGCCCTTGAGCATCGACGATCTCGATTCCATGGCGCGCGAGCTCGCCGACGGCCTCAGGCTTGAGCGCGTCGACGGCCAGCCGCTCGGCGCCCGCGCTGCGCGCGAGATCGGCGATCTCGGCGGCCCAACGGCGCGCCATCTCGGCCAGCCGTCCACCGCTCGCGGGAAACGAGAGCGTGATCGCCGGGCGCACCTCGTCGATCAGCGGGGCCGCCTGTGCGAGATGATGCGCGCCCTGGAACTCGAACATGACGATCGGACCGTGGACGGGGATGAACGCATATCGGGCGGGGTTTCGCAGCATGAACACCTGCATGTTGCGGCTGCCCGTGGCGAAGCGAACGTTGACGGGGTCAAACAGCACGCAGGCGCCGATGTCGCGATGCGCGAGCTCGCGCCGCAGGCGTTCGAGCCTGGCTCGGCTGATCGCGGGCGGATCCAGCTCCTCGCCAAGCGACGCTGATGGGTCGCCCCGCACCTCGTCGCCCCCAGCCGACCCGGCCCACCTCGTGCCCCCGGGTTGGTTCATGTGGTGACTCTCGCACAAGCGGGAATCGATTCGTCCCTTCAGGGCGATGAAGGCGGCATGATGCATGCCGTGTCGTCAGAGGCCCTGCGTCGTCTTCGGTTCGCTCTCGCCACCAGTGACCTCTGGGAACGGACGGTCCGCGGAATCCCCTTTACGGACCGCATTGCGTATCGGATGGCCAGTCGCTATGTGGCGGGGACGACGATCGGGGACGCTTTCGCCTGTGCGCAGCGGTTGGCCGAGCAGGGTCTGGCGAGCTCGATCGACCTGTTCGGGGAGAGCGTGGGTGATCCGGTCGATGCTGACCGGGTGACCGGCGATTACGTTGCCCTCGCTCATCGGCTGGGCGAAGCTCCGGAGGGAACCTTCCTGTCGATCGATCTCTCCCATATCGGACTAGATCAGTCTCCAACCGCCGTACAAGAGCGCTTGGAGCGCATCGCGGCGGTCCTCCCGGGCGGCCGCCGCATCCAGGTAGGCGCGGAGGAGGAGCGCCGCAGCGAGCGCATTCTGCGCGCGGTCCTCGGGGTCGCGCGAAGCGGCGGCGCAGTCTCGGCGACCATCCAGGCGAACCTCAGGCGCAGTCGTTCTGACGCCGATGCGCTGGCGCAGGCAGGTGTACCGATCCGGCTTGTCAAGGGGGCCTACCTGGAGGATCCGCAGCTTGCGCGACCCCCGGGGGAGGCAACCGACCTTGCCTTTCTGGAGCTCGCTCACGAGCTTCACGCAGGTGGCGCCGAGCTTGCGCTGGCCACCCACGATCCAGTCTTGCGCGAGGCGCTCCTGCGTTCTCTGCCGGGCGTCGGCGTCGAGATGCTGCTCGGCGTCCGTGGTGCTGACGCCGCCGAGGTTCGTGCCCGCGGCGTTCCCGTCAGGATCTATGTGCCCTACGGCGATGCGTGGTTTCGCTATGCGATGCGCCGCTGGGCGCAGTCAGTCGGCGCCTGAAGCCCCGTAATCGTGGCGCGCGCGGGGGGTGAGGATGGCGCGGCTCCAGTCGGGGACGTCGTCGTCGGAGATCCGGGCGAAGCTCCGCTTGCGTCCGCTGCCGATGTCCACGAAGTGGCCGTCCTCGAAGGTCGCGAGCTGCACCCAGTCGCCGAACGGCGGCCGGTACCAGAGCTCGTCGCCCCGGCACTCGGCGGCCAGACGGTAGAACCCGTCGTCGGACCTGAGCGGGCCAGGGTGTAAGGCCAGCAACGACAGGGTGACCGTGTCGCCGTCGAAGCGGAAGATGACCGTGTCGCCACTCGGCCGGCCGCCGTCGTCGGCGACCGCGACCTCCTCGGTGACCTGCCACAGGCCGCTCGCGTCACCACAACCGCTCACCGGATCGGACTCCCGCGGAATTTCGCCACCAGGGCGGTGCGGTGCTCGGCACGGAGTCCGGAGACGCGCCCGTCGAAGCCCTCGCGGTAGGTGATCGCCCCGGCCGTCCCGGCGGTGATGTCAAACACCGTCGTCGCGACCCAATCGACCCGGTATCTGGCGCCGTCGGCCTTGATCACGTACGAGGAGAAATGCGCCCGGAAGCTGACCGACGTCGCACCGGACCCCGGCCCCGAAGCGGCGAACCCCTGCGCTGCGGGCAGCGCGCTGGCGCCGCCGGGCTCGTCGATCATCGCCACGCGGCGATTCGGCGCGCTCGTCGACAGTCCGCCGCTCGTGTCGTAGAACGGACTGGGCGCGGCCGCCGGCGCCCCGGGAACGGAGTCCAACGTCCAGTTCTGGACCGTCGCGTTCGACCATGTCATGGGACCGTTGGTCGTGCCCACGGTGCCGGTCGCGAACACCGGGGCCGCGGCGCCCGGCGGGGTGGCGAACAGCTCGAAGAACACGAACTGCAGCCAGTGGACCGAGCTGGCGTCCTCGCCGGTGTACTCGAGCGAGATGTTGTCGCTCGTTCCCCCGGCCGTGTCGTTGATCCGGACGGTGACGGCGCCGCTGGGATTGTCGTCGGGGCCGACGAACCCCTGGCTGCCGAAGGTTCCCTGCGTCCGTGACGTCAACGAGCGTAGGTGCAGCCGGCGGGCGACTCGGCGCAGCTCGGTCCCGGTCGCGGGATCGCCGATTGCATCTCCTTCGGCTGTCAGCTCGCGGGCCAGCCGGTCAGAGGTGTTAGGGCCGAGCTTGCCGTCGATCGTCAGGCCGTAGGACGCCTGGTAGCTCGCGAGCGCGTTGGTGAAGTCGTCGTCGACCTGCGCGGGCTCGCGGGCCAGTCCGAGGACGTCACGCAGGACCGCGATCTCGTTCTCGTCGGCGAACAGCACCTCGTTCATCAGCCGCGCGGCGCGCAGCTGGGCGACGCTGAGCGTGACCTGGGGTGGGTCCGCCACCGTCGGAGCGACCGCGAGGTCGCGCGCGAGCACGCGCCCCGCCGCCCGGTTGCCGACGGCGCGCTGGAGCTCGAGCAGCGCCCTGGCGCGCAGCGGACGCGCGCCGCGGGCAGCGGCGGCTGAGGCCTGCACCAGCCTGAGCGCCGCACGGCCGGTCACCCGCGCGGCCTCGGTACCGCTCGCGGGACGTCGGACGCCGGGCTCGGCAGCCGCGCTCTCGCGCACCGCCGACGCGTCAGATTTGCCGGCAGCTCCCAGGATGACGAGAGCCTACAGCCACAGCACCTCACGGGCCTGATCTCGGCGCGGGGTGCGGCGCGCGCCTGACCAGGGCACCCTGCCTATCGGTAGCCCCGCTGGAGGAGATATTTCGCGCGCCGCCTCGAAGCCCTCCTGACCGAGCACCTGGAAGGGTCAGTGTCGGGACGCGACCGCTGCCGTGTGATTGCCGTCGGACCGGCCGGGGTCAGCGCGCAGGCGCTCGGTCTGCTCGTCGAGGATCGTCTCCAGGCGGGTGAGGAAGTCGGTGACCGTCGCGAGCTGCTCGTCGGTGTAGGTGGCGCACAACTCTGACATCGCGGCGGCCAGGGGGGCGAACTGCGCTGCGATCTCCCCAAGGCGCCCCGGGATGGGGCGCAGCTCCCAGCGGCGGCGGTCGCTGGGATCGCGTACGCGTTCGACGAACCCGGCGGCTTCCAGCCGGTCCGCCACTCCGGTGATCGCGCCACCGGTGAGACCCGTGAGCCGGGCGAGGTTGCTGGCCGTCAGCGGCGTGTCGGTCTGGCGCAAGAGGTCGAGGCATTTGAGGTCGGTGGCGCTCAGGCCCAGGCGCGTGGCCTGCGCGTGATGGAACAGGACGGTCTTGGTGGCCAGGTCCCGGCCGACCCGCTGGCCGAGCTCTTCGATGCGGTCCTGGCGCCGCTGTGAGAGGGGTCTTGACATCTCAGTAAGATCCTTTAGCCTCTAAACCATTCAGTATCTAGCTTGCTTAGAGAGTACACCATCAAACCCGAGATTTCGTGGCGACTCGCTCGCCGATCTCAGACCAGGAGGACGACATGAGCCAACGGGGCGAGCAGGGCAGGCAGATCTGGCGAGCGCGGCGTGACACGCTGGCCACCGAGATCGCCGACCAGATCACCGCCGCGTCGATGCAGCAGCTGCACACGTGGGCGACCAACGGCCGCGTCCCATGGTGGATCCGGCTCAAGGCCCGTCTGCAGCGCCGGCCGATCGACCTGCGCGACGCAGGTCAGGCGCAGTGACCGCGATCGCCGTCGACTCGCTCACCAAGACCTATCCGGACAGCTCGCGGCCGGCGGTCGACGCGGTCAGCCTGTCCATCGATCCCGGTGAGGTGCTTGGCCTGCTGGGGCCCAACGGTGCGGGGAAATCGAGCATCGTCGGCGCCTGCACGACCCGCGTCGTGCCCACATCGGGCACGGTGCGCGTCGGTGGGATCGACGTCGGCGCCGACCCGATCCGGGCAAAGCGCCGGCTCGGTGTCGTCTCCCAGCACAACACCCTGGACAGGTCGATCACCGTGTGGGAGAACCTCTACCTGCACTGCCGCTACTTCGGGATCGGCGCCGGCAGTGCTCGCGCCCGCAGCGATCAGCTGCTCGAGACGTTCCAGCTGGACGAGAAACGAGACGCGCTCATCCCCACGCTGTCCGGAGGGCAGGCCCGACGGCTGCAGCTCGCGCGTGCGCTGGCGCATCGACCCTCGGCGTTGTTCCTCGACGAGCCGACGGTCGGCCTGGACCCCCAGTCCCGACGACTGCTGTGGACGCTGATCGGCGAGCTGGCCGACCAGGAGGTCGCGATCCTGCTGACCACCCACCTGATGGAGGAGGCCGACCGCCTGTGCGACCGCTTGGCCGTCATCGATCACGGACGCGTGATCGCCGAAGGCACGCCGGCAGCACTGAAGGCCGGGATGGGCGCCGAGCACGTCATCGGCCTGACGGTTCAAAGATCCCCCGCTGACCTGGCTGCCCAGCTTCAGGCGCTGCCAGAGGTGTCCTCGGTCAGCGCCGACACGGACGGCCGGCTGCGCGTGCTGGCCAACGGCGGTGAGCGCACCGTCGCCACCGTCGTGCAGGCGGCCGCCGGCCACGACCTCACCGCAGTCTCGGTGCAACCGGTCAGTCTCGAAACCGTGTTCATCAACCTCACAGGGAGGGGGCTCCGTGATTAGCCAGCCCACCATCGCGACCGACCGCAACAACTCCGCGCCCGGCCGGCAGACCCCGGCGGCGCTTCTGCACCGGGCGACCACGTCGCCGTTCGTCGGGCTCCTGAACCGCGACCTGCGTGTTCTTGGGCGCTCGCTCGGCCAGTTCGCCGCTCAGATCATCCTGCAGCCTCTGCTGCTGGTGTTCACCTTCACCTATGTGCTGCCGCACATCGGCCTCGGCTTCTCAGCCGGGTCGCGTTCCTACGCCACGCTGCTGGTTCCCGGCCTCCTGGCCGCCACCGCGCTGAGCACCGGGATCTCCACCGTGACCACCCCGCTGTCCACCGACCTCGGCGGAACCCACGAGATCGACGACCGCGTCCTGGCTCCGATCAGCATCGCCGCCGTCGCCCGGGAGAAGATCCTCGTCGGCGCGATCCACTCCTGGCTGGCGGCGCTCATGGTCTTCCCACTGTGTGAACTGGTGTCCGCCACCCCGGTCCACATCCACGTCGGGTCCTGGCCGCTGTTCGTCGCCGTGTTCATTCTGCTCGGGGTCATCTCCGGCGCGCTCGGCCTGACCCTCGGTACGCTCGTCAAGCCCTCCCAGATCGGCATCCTCTACGGCGTCCTGCTGATCCCGATCCAGTTCCTCGGCTGCGTCTACTACCCCTGGTCAGCCCTGCAGCACATCCACTGGGTCCAGATCACCACCCTGGCCGACCCACTCACCTACCTCACCGAAGGCGACCGCGCCGCCCTCACTCCCCAGGTCCCGCACATGTCAACCCTCGCCGTCCTCAGCATCTCGATCGCCCTCGCGCTCACGCTCAGCGCCGCCGCGAGCGTCCTGCTGCGCAAACGGGTACAGGCCTGACACCCGGCCCGGCGGTCACACGCGGCGCTAGGCCGGGTCTGGGGCACGATCTGCAGCGCCGCTCGCAACGGCGGGGTCAGCGTCGGCGATGCGACGGCGGTCGAGGCCGGCGAGGATGAGGTCGAGCCCCCAGGCGAACTCGAGCTTGTTGTCGTATCCGGACTCGGGGAGCTTGGCTGCGATCTCGGCGAGATATGGGTAGTCGTCGAGCGCATCGATTCTCTGGGCTCTTCTCCGCGCTGCCTTGCCGGCGTCGCTGGGAGTCTCGAACCCGAGCGTCTTCTCCTGCAGCGCGAACCCGTAGATGTAGGCGTCCTGCACCGAGTAGGCGTGGATCGCCGTCTTGAACGAGAACCCCGCCTCGCGTAGGCAGCCCATCACCGAGTTGTGGTTTCGCAGGTTGGCCGGTCCGGGATTCCGCGTCTCCATCAGCCCGATCGCCCAGCTATGGCGCTTCAGCGCGTCGCGCGCCGAGATCGCCCGGCGTCGCATCGCCGAGCTCCAGTCGTCGTCGATCGAAGGCGACTCGATCTCGCCGAAGACGATGTCGACCATGCCGTCGAGGAGCTCGTCCTTGTTCGCCACGTGCTTGTAGAGCGCCATCGGCACGACCCCGAGCTCCTGCGCGAGCCGGCGCATGCTGAAGCCTTCAAGGCCGTACCCGTCCGCGAGCGCCACGGCAGTCCGGAGCACGAGCGGTCTGCTCAGGCGTGGGCGGCCGGTGTTCGTCTCTTGAGTCATCGAGCTTGACAAGTGTACGGTGTACACCTAGAGTCTACGGCAAGTGTACGCCGTACACCTGAGAGAGAGACCGTCATGGAAAGTTCAGAACAGATGCCAGCTCCTTCGCCGGACGACGGGGTGCCGCCGGGCGGTGGCTACGCCTATCCGCTCACCTTCTCGGTCGACTATCCCGACCGCGCCCTCAATCGCCTCAGCACGGCCTTTCGCATCTTCACGATCATCCCGATCGCGATCCTCGCCGCAGCACTCGAGGGCGGCAGCTTCGGCGCCCAAGCGGGAGGCGAAGGCGCCCGCTATGCCGGGGGCGGCATCGGGATCCTCGTCATCCCCGTGCTGCTGATGCTGCTGTTCCGCAGGAAGTACCCGCGCTGGTGGTATGACTGGAACCTGCAGCTCAGCCGGTTCACCAGCCGGATCGCGGTCTACTTCGCGTTGATGGATGACCGCTACCCCTCCACCGACGAAGAGCAGGCCGTCCACCTGAACTTCGCCTATCCCGACGCCGAGCACGACCTCAGCCAGGGCCTGCCGCTCGTCAAGTGGCTGCTCGCGATCCCTCACTACATCGTGCTGTTCTTTCTCACCATCGGCGCGTTGGTCGCGGCCATCCTGGCCTGGTTCGCGATCCTCTTCACCGGCCGCTACCCGCGGTCGCTGTTTGACTTCATCGAGGGCGTGTTCCGCTGGCACAACCGCGTCGCGGCCTACGCCTTCCTGCTCATCACCGACCGCTACCCGCCGTTCAGCCTGCAGGCTTGACCGCCTGCGGGTAACGGCGTAGCTGAGTCAGGCGTATGGTCGGATCGACGTGTGTGACCCGAGGAACGCCAGCGGCGAAGCGGCCGCGACCCTTGACTTCGCCTCGACTGACAGCGAGAGTGCCCGCGAACCCAGAGGAGGCGTCCACGGTCTGAGAAACGGCCGGTGGGCACCAGGAAGGGGAGCTCGTGACGATTCCGAGCAGCACAGACTCCGCAGCCCGCCGGGCATTGCTGTTTCCGTGCCTCGCGCGGGTCGGCGAGACCGCGCCGTGTCACAGCGCTACCGACAGATGGAGGCCGAGATGAGCAGCGTCGACGTGAGCAGCGGGAGCGCGACGGGCAGCCCGCCGGTGAAGGCCGGGGAGGTGAGACTCGAGGTCGTTGTCGTGCCGGTCTCGGATGTCGATCGGGCGAAGCGCTTCTACCAGAAGCTGGGGTGGCGGCTCGACGCCGACCTCGCCGTCGATCACGGCTACAGGGTGGTGCAGTTGACGCCGCCGGGTTCCGCGTGCTCGATCATCTTCGGCGAGGGGGTCACGGCAGCCCCGCCCGGCTCATCCGAGGGCCTGCAGCTCACGGTGTACGACATCGACGAGGCCCGTGCCGACCTCATCGGGCGCGGGGTCGACGTCAGCGAGCCGTTCCACGACGCCACCGGGGTATTCCATCACGCCGGCACCGAGGGACGCGTGAGCGGGCCGGCTCCGGGACGCGCCGATTACGGCTCGTTCGCCGCATTCAGCGATCCGGACGGCAACGGCTGGCTGCTCCAGGAGATCAAGACGCGGCTCCCGGGCCGCTGAGAGGAGAACGCGATGGCCACGACGTACGAGTCTGTGGACGATCTCGCGGAGGCCCTCAGGCGGGCGGCCGCAGCACACGGCAAGCACGAGGAGCGCACCGGTGAGGAGGACCCGAACTGGCCGGACTGGTACGCCCTCTACATGGTGCGCGAGCGCGCGGGCGAGGAGCTGCCGACATGAGCAGCGACTACGACGTGATCGTGCTCGGCGCCGGTTCGCCGGGCGAGCACTGCGCAGGCGCCCTGGCGGAGGGTGGCCTTCGCGTGGCCGTCGTAGAGCGCGAGCTTGTGGGAGGGGAGTGCTCGTACTGGGCCTGCATCCCGTCAAAGACGCTGCTACGGCCGGGCGAGGCGGTTCACGGGGCCCGCAATGCAGCCGCGAGCGCCGAGGTCGATGTCGAGGCGGCGCTTGCCTGGCGCGACTTCATGGTCTCCGACCACTCCGATGCCGGACAGGAGCGCTGGCTGGCCGATAACGGCATCGACCTGTTGCGCGGCAGCGGCCGGCTCGCCGGCCCGGGCGTCGTCGAGGTCGACGGCGTGCGCCATACCGCCGACCACGTGGTCCTCGCCAACGGAGCCGATCCGGTGGTCCCTCCCGTTCCGGGCCTGCGCGAGCTCGAGGGCGTCTGGACCAACCGCGAGGCGACTTCCATGAAGGCCATTCCCCGCCGCCTGCTCATCCTGGGCGGCGGGCCGGTCGGAGTGGAGATGGCCCAGGCCGTGCGCCGGCTCGGCGGCGAGGCGGCGATCATCGACATGGCCGAGCACGTGCTCGGCCGCGAGCCGGCGCCGCTGGGTGAGGCGCTCGGCGAGGTTCTGCGTCGCGAGGGCATCGAGCTCGTCCTCTCCGCCAACGCGACCGCCGCGCGCCGCGACGGCGAGGACTACATCGTCGAGATCGACGACGGGCGAGAGCTGCGTGGCGACCGGCTGCTCGTCGCCACCGGCCGGCGGCCGCGAGTCAGTGGGCTCGGACTGGAAACCGTCGGGGTCGAGCCCGACGCGCGCGGAGTTCCCGTCGACGCGCACCTGCGCGCGGCCGAGCATCTGTGGGCGATCGGCGACGTCAACGGAATTTGGCCGCTGACCCACGTCGGCAAGTACCAGGGCGATGTGGTCGCCGCGAACATCCTCGGGGAGCCACGAAAGGCCAATTACGAGGCCGTCCCGCGAGTCGTCTACACGGATCCCGCAAGCCGCAGCCGTGGGCGCTGCCGCCGGCCACTTCAGCGCCATGGTCCCCGTGTCGGAGATCGCGAAGACCGCCACCTACACGCGCGCCTACGCCGAGGACAACGGGTTCCTGACGCTCCTGAGTGACGGCGAAAGGCTGACCGGCGCCTACGCGCTCGGTCCCGAGGCGGGTGAGTGGCTGCAGCAGGCCACGCTGGCGATCCGCGCTCATGTCCCACTCGACATCCTGGGCGACACGATCCAGCCCTTCCCGACCTTCTCGGAGATCTACGTCGCCGCGCTGAAGGCGCTCCGCGGCGAGATCACTGCCGCGCACAAGCCGATCGGCGCCGGGCCTCCCATGGCGAGCTGACGAAAAGGAGACAGCACGTTCACCCCTGGCAACCTGAAAGGCTCACGATGCGCTCCGATATCGCGCCGGGCGGCACGTTCCCGGACTATGAACTGCCCGATCACGAGAACGTCCCCCGAAGCCTGAGCGAGCTGCAGGGTGACGATCCCCTGATCCTCACGCTCGCGCGCGGCCACTACTGCCCGAAGGAGCACCAGCAGCACCTCGAGCTTGCCGGGTTCTATCCAAAGCTCGCCGTGGCCTACACCCAGATGGCCACGATCGCGACCGATCCCCATCACACGCTCCAGGAATTCCGGGCGTCGGTCGGCGCCCAGTGGACCTTCCTCTCCGATCCTGACCGCATCGTCCAGAAGGATCTCGATATCCAGGAGTACACCGACCCCGAGAACGACCCGATGATCCCCCACACGCTCGTGCTCAAGCCCGGGCTGGTCATCCACAGCATCTACAACGGGTACTGGTTCTGGGGCCGGCCCTCGACCGTTGACCTCTGGCACGACCTCCGCGCCGCCACGCGCGAGATCCGCCCGGACTGGGACCTGAGTGCTCCGGGTCTCCGCGAGGCCTGGGATGCGGGCGACCATTCGTCCTTCCATGGTTGGAACAAGCGCCCCGCAGCACCCCGATAGCCGAATGCGGCCAGCCGCCATCAGCGGGGCTGGTCGGATCGTGGATGCCGCTTTTCGTGTAATCCTTTGTCGCGTGCCCTGGGAACCCGAGCTGTTTTCCGGACCCGCCCTGGCACAGATCTTCGAGCGCCGAGCCAAGCGGGACAAGCGCCGAGCCGAACGTCTCGCCGCCGTGCCCTACTTCGACGGGCTGATGACCGGGGAGATCGACGCGCTCGTCGGGTCATTCGCCGGGGAGCCGGAGCTGTATCACCCAGTACGGGGGCGCATCAGGGGTGTCCCGGCTTTCCGGAGGTTCGCCGCAGATACGAAGGCGTGGCTGGTTGAACGCAACGTCAGGGTCGAGGACGTCAACTTCGTCATCACGCCTCGGCGCGGGGTCGAAGAAGTCGTCCTTCACCTCGACAGCGACGACGGGCGCATCGCGCTGCCGTTGTCCCTCGCGGCCGATCGCGATGAGGACACTCGCATCATCGAGCTGCGAATCTACTTCAGTACCTGGCCGCTGACCGGCACTCACGCGGTCCGCTCGCCGGTGCTCCAGCCCGACCCCGACCTGCGCGAAGCCGACGTTGTCAGCGTGTACCAGCGCGCGCTCGCGTCAGGTGACGTCGACGCGGTCGTCGCAGCGTTCGAGCCCGACGGTTGCATGCGCGAGCCGGCGGGCGATGCCTACTTGCACTGCGGCTCGGACGAGCTTCGCGCGCTTTACGAGCGGTTCTTCTCGAGCGGTGGCGGCATCCCGCTGGAGCACTGCGCGGTCACTGACGACGGGCGTAGCTGTGCGTTGGAGTACAACGTGGTTGCGTGGGGCCGAACCGAGTTGCCGCCTCAGGCCGGGATTGCGGTGTACGGCCGGGGTGACAGCGGCAAGCTCGCCTTCGCCCGTGTCTACGACGACGCTGACCCGCCCCTAACCCAGCGCTCGTAGCGCCTTCAGCAATAGAGCCCTGGGCACGGGGTCGGGATCGTCGCGCCGGTGCGCAGCCGCGCCGAGACCGTGCGGAACACTTGGTAGCGGCTGCGCAAATTGATTTCCGGCGCCCCGCTCGCGTTGTTCGGGGTGTCGTCGCGATACAGCATCGCGCACACCTTCGAGTACGCGCCCACCGCTCCCGAGAATGGATAGCTCAGCGAGCCGTGCGCCGGGACCGCCGGGCCGTCGGTGATCTGCGCCGCGTAGCCACCGCGTGACACGTATCTCGAGGCGGCCTTATACGTGCGGTAGCAGGACCCGCGCCGGAGGTAGACGAACAGCCGGTCATGATTGTGGGTCGGGTCCGTGGAGCTGATGACGATCTTGCCGCTGCCGGGACCCCCGCTCGACTGCGGGCTGAGCACCGCGCTGACAATTTGAAGTGAACGGTGGATCGTGTGCTTGTTAACCGACGCGGCGCCAGCGCTCACCCGGATCGGCCCCCTCGCCGTCTGCCAGACGTGGCGAGCGGGGATGTTGTGGGGGTTGCCGGGGTAGCGCGGGTCGCCGGGGGAGTCGTACAACATCGCGCACACCGTCCTGAGGGCCGGTGCCACCTGCGGGTTGGTCACCGTGTAGCGGTAGGCGTAGCGCCCCGTCCGACGGACGGACACGCCCGCGCCGGGCGTGGAGCCGAGGTCGACGTCGGTGAGTTCGCTGACGCCGCCGGTGGTCTGCTCGATCGTCATCGTCTGCGCAATCGCCGACTCGTAGTGGGTCGCGCAGGCGCGATCGGTGGCGTAGATCAGAAGCGTGTCGTGGAGGTCGTCGGCCTTTGCCGTCACGACCACCGACAAGGTCTTGGTCGGAAATAGGGGCGTGGTGCCCGGGCCCGTGTACCGGGCTGAGACGACCTTCAGCTGGCGGGCGAACACGGGACGTCCGGCGCCGGGGACCGTGCGGTGCGAGCCTCCGGGCGCGGGATGGTGCCGCGGGGCGAAACGATGCTGGGCCGCCCTCGCGCCCGCCCCCGAAGCGCAGATCAACATCAGCCCGACGACTGCTCCGCCGAGGATGGCACCCCGAACCCTGTTGCTGCGCCCACGCACTCTGGGAGAACCCTAACTCGCTGAGAGGGGCGTGTCGAATGAGTGATTCCATGTCGAGAACCTGTGATCGGCTCCGCTCACCAGATGAAGGGCCACGACAGACGCGGCCCACGACACCAGGAGACCACCATGCCGAAGTTCCTGCTTCTCAAGCACTACCGCGGCGGCCCGGAGCCGCACCATCCGTTCCCGCCGATGGACCAGTGGGCCCCCGAGGACGTGGAGGCGCACATGGCCTTCCTCAGGCACGTCAGCGAGCTGCTCGAGGACAACGGCGAGTACGTCGGCGCGCAGGCGCTCACGCCGGCGCGCACCTGGGTGCGCTATGGCGGTCCGGACGCCGCTCCGGTCACCACCGACGGCCCGCATCCCGAGACCAGCGACCTGATCGCCGGCTGGTTCATGATCGACGTGGAGTCCCATGAGCGCGCGCTCGAGGTCGCGGCCTACGTCTCCTCCGAGCCCGGTCCGGGCGGGGAGCCGCTGTATGAGTGGATCGACGTCCGGGAGATCATGTCCGGGGCGCCCGTCGACGACTGACGTAAACGTGATCGACGAACCGATCAGACGGCGGAAAGAGGTCTCGCCCCAACCCGCGCTGCGCGGGTTGGGACGGGACCTCATTCCTCGGGTGCTCGCGGCCTTGGTCCGGCGGGGCGAGGACTTCGATGCCGCCGAGGACGCGCTGCAGGAGGCGCTGCTGGAGGCGCTGCGGGTCTGGCCCGAGCACCCGCCGCGCGACCCGCGCGCGTGGCTGGCGGCGGTCGCGACGCGGCGGCTCGTCGATGCCCGCCGCAGCGAGGTTGCTCGGCACCGCCGCGAGGAGGCGACGTACCCCGAGCCGCGGCGGGCCGCGACAGAGGAGGGCGACGACACTCTGTTCCTGCTCTTCTGCTGCTGTCACCCCGACCTCGCGCCCGCCTCTCAGGTGGCGTTGACCCTGCGCGCCGTCGGCGGCCTCACCACCCGGGAGATCGCCGACGCCTTCTATGTGCCAGAGGCGACGATGGCGCAGCGGATCAGCCGCGCCAAGCGCGCGCTCGCCGGCCCACCCACCCGCCGCCTGGACCAGCCCGGCGACCTCGCCGTCGTGCTGCGCGTTCTCTACCTCGTCTACACGGCCGGGCATACTGGCCCGCGTATACGGTCCCACCCACCCGACCTGGCCGGCGAGGCGATCCGGCTGGCCCGCCAGCTCACGCTCGCCACCGAGGAACCGGAGGCGCGCGGGCTGCTTGCGCTGATGCTCCTCAACCACGCCCGCCTCCCGGCGCGGCTCGACTCAGAGGGTCGCATCGTCACGCTGGACCGACAGGACCGCGGCCTGTGGGACACCCGCGAGATCGCCGAGGGCGTGCGCGTCCTGCAGTCGGCGCTGACGATGCAGACAGAGCAACGGTGCCCCGGCCGCTACCAGGTCGAGGCGGCCATCGCCGCCCTGCACGACGACGCGGCGAGCGCGGCGGAGACCGACTGGCCGCAGATCCTCGCCTGGTACGACGACCTCGTCGCCCTCTCCGACGACCCGGTGCGCCAGGACCCCGCCGCGGTGCTCGGACGCGCGGTCGCGGTCGGCCACGTCGTCAGCGCCGCCGCCGGGCTGCGCGAGACCGACCGGCTGCGCGAGGTGCTCGGCGAGCGGCACCGCTGGCACGCCGTCCGCGGCCACCTGCACGAGCTCAGCGGCGACCTCCCTGCCGCTGCCACGGCCTACGCCGAGGCCGCCCGCCGCGCCACGAACGTCGCCGAGCGCGACCACCTGGTCCGCCAGGCCGCCCGCGCGCGGGCCGCCGAGCCAGGCGCGAACCCTCGTGTCACTGCGCGCTCGATCAGGCGCAGGTGTGGGTGAAGATGCCGCAGCTCTTCCCGGGGGGACAGCAGCCAGTCTCGTAGCAGCACTGCTGTGAGGCGGGGCAGAAGGAGCCGTCGGCGCAGATGCAGCCCCCGGTCCCACCTCTGCATCCACTTCCGGTCACGCCCATGATTTGGTTGCAGCCGATCGTGACCCCGTTCGGGCTGGTGGGCGTGGGTTGGCAGCAGATCGTGTTGGCGTAGCCGGCGGGGCCGAATGTGGTGTTGGTGCAGTCGCCGTCGCAGCACTTGGTGTTGGGCGGGCAGTTCTGAACGCAAGTGCTGTTGCTGCCCTCGCAGATTTCGCCTGTGCAGTCGAGCTTGTTGCAGCATTGCCCGCCGCAGCAGACTTGGCCGGGTCCGCAGCATTTCCAGCCGTGGGGAGTTTGGCAGCACGTGTCGCCCGACGCGCAACAGGTCGGGCTGCTTCCTGGGCCCCGGCCGGGTCCGCTGCAGCACTTCGGCTTCTCTTTACTGCAGCAGATCTCGTCATCGCAGCAGTACTTGTGCTCACAGCAGTCACCCTCGTCGCCGCAGCATTGATCGCGGGGACAGAGACCGGACCTGCAGCATTCCTCCTCGCCCCGCTCATAGCACTTGCCGGCCTCTTCGCAGCAGCGCTCATGCAGTCCGCAGGTCTTGCCTTCGTCGCCATGGAACTTGCGGCAGCACGTGCGCTCCTTGGCGACGCAGCGCCCGTCGCAGCATTGCTCGGTCTTAGAGTTGCAGCAGTCGTGCTGGCAGCACAGCTCGTTCGATCCGCATGAGTGCCCGTGCGGGCACTTGTGGTTGCCCGCGGCGAGCGCGCCGACCGGGGTGGTGAGCGTTGCGAGCAGCGCCCCACCAGCGGCCTTGCCGCCGACGCGCAGCACATCCCGCCGGCTGTGCGTCCCGACCGCGAGGCCGCGGGCGGCGTCATCAAACCAATGACCCATCAGCGACTGTCCCGTTGCGCGCGGGCGAAACGGTCGCGGGGGGCCGACCTCGCGTATCGCTCTCGGAGACCCCTCGAGATCGGCCAGCCTCGCCGCTCCGGCGACCAAGAACACAGCAGCCGGCAGGACACGGCAGACCAGTAACAAAGGCCCCCATCGCGGGCCAACCTACGCCTCTGAGCGCCCGGGTTCAAGCATGCGCCGCAACCGGGATCAAACAAGTCGCTCGGAGCTCGCGCCAGTCCGTCATTCGGACGCCGCCTGGTTGGCGTTCAGAATCTGGGCGGCGAGCTGGTCACGTGAGCCGGTGCCGAGCTTGCGGTAGGCATTGGTGAGGTGCCACTCGACGGTCTTGGTGGTGATGAAGAGCTGTTGAGCGATCGTTGGGTTGCTGGCTCCTTCGGCGGCGAGCCGGGCGATCCGCAGCTCGGTCGGTGTGAGGGCGGCGACTCCTGAGCGGGCGGGGCGACGGGGGCGAGCGCCGGTGAGCCAGAGCTCTCGGTAGGCGCGCTCGGCGAGCGGGCCCGCAGCGCAGGTCGTCGCGAGCTCGAGTCCGCGGCTCAATGCCTCACGCGCCCCGCTGCGCTGGCCGCCGGCCCGCCGGGCGGCGCCGAGGTCGACGAGGGCGTGCGCGAGCTCCAACGGTGCGGGCGCGCGCTCGAGGATCGCCACGGACTCGGTGAGCGGCTCGACGGCGGCCGCTGCGTCTGTGACCCGTCCGGTGGCGTGCAGCGCGATGCCGATCGCGCGGGGGCGCCCGGAAGCCTGTGCGCGTTCGGTGGCCACCTCCGCGAGCCGGGCTGCCGCGTCCCGGTGCCCGAGCTGCGCTGCGGCGATGGCCGCCCGGGGCTGCCAGCTCAGGAACATCGGGTTGGTGATGCCGTAGTTCTGTTCCAGGTGCTCACCGGCGGCTGAGAAGAGCTCCAGCGCGGATGCCGGGTCTTCCTCGTGGAGCGCCAGCGCTCCCTGCGCGTCCAGCACCAGCGCCCACTGCAGGCTCCGGCTGTCGACTGCCTCGGCTAGCCGGAGCGCCTCTCTGGCTCCTTCGGCATCCCCCCGTTCAAGGCGGGCGTGCGCGAGAACCGCCGCGCACCACCCCTGGTGTGCCGTCCATCCCAGGCGGCAGACCTCCAGTGCCCGTTCGGCCTCGGCCGCCGCCTCGGTGAGTCGTCCGTGCCGGTGCAGCAGCAGCGCGCGGGTTTGCCCGATCTGGGCGGCGCCGATCGGTGATCCAGCCTGCCGGTGGCGCTCGGCTGCCGCGTCGAGCGCGGACTCGGCGGCACCCAGCTCATCGACGTAAATGAGTGCGGCGGCCGCCATGCTGACGACGTAGCCGTGCGTGTCCTGCCCAGCTTGCTCTGAGTCCAGCGCCGCCTGGGCGATCTGCCGGACCCGATCGGGCTGCTCGCCCCGCCGCACGGCCATCGCGCCGGCAAGCTGCGCGGCCAGAAACGGGTCGGGCGGCACGTGACCCTGCGTGGCCTCTTCCATGAGGGCGTGCCAGCGACTTTGCTGGGTGAAGCGCCGACTGGGATCGAAGGAGCTTGCCGCCAGGTAGAGGCCGAGCAGCTCGCGGCCGAGCGGGTCGTCCGCTTCGAGATCCACCAGGCCACGCTCGGCTGCCTCGGCGGCGAGCGCATAGTCGGCGCGGGCGAGCAGCAGCTGGCTGAGCGCCTTCAAGGTCCGGGCGCGGCGAGGCAAATCACCCAGCCGCGCCAGCAGGTCCGAGAGACGCGCGACCGCCTCCGGATGTCCGGCCGCAGCTTCGGCTTGCGCGAGCTCGAGCAGGACCTCGTCGCGCAGCGCGGAAGTCGGAGGCTCGTCGAGCGCTCGGCTCAGCAGGCGGGCGGCCGCCGCGTGCTCGCCGCGCACCTGCGCCTCGCGCGCAGCTGCGCGCAGCGTTTCCACCGCCCAGGGGCTGCCCCTCCCGCCCGCGAGGACGAGATGGCTGCAGACCTCCTCGGGGGGCGCACCCTCATCCGCCAGCACCTCCGCGGCGCGGCGATGAAGTCGCGCGCGCGAGAGGTCGCTCAGCTCCGCGGTGACCGCGGCGGCCACCAGCCCATGCTCGAACACCAGCGGGTCACCCGTCCGCAGGACCTGCACGGCGACGAGCTTCTCGGCGGCGCGTTCGGCCGCCTCCAGCTCCAGGCCTGACAGCCCGGCTGCTCGCCTCAACGCCGCCCCGTCGCCGAGGATCGCAGCGGCGCGCGCGATCGTGGTGGCCTCAGGACCGAGTCGCTGCACGCGGCGCGCGAGCGAGCGCAGCACAGCCTCGGGAACGAGATCCTCGACCTCGTCCGCCGCCGTCGCGTCGGCGATCCCCTCAGCGCGGGCTGCGCGGAGCAGCTCGATGAGCAGGAACGGGTTGCCGCCGCTGGCTCGCGTCAGTGCTCGTCCCAGCCGCCCGTCGGCGTCGGCGAAGGCGCGTCGAACGACCTCCTGCACGCCCTGCTCGCTGAGTGGCCGCAGCTGCAACACGCTGACCTTCGCCGTCGCGCGCAGATCAGCGAGCAACTGCTCAGTTGTCTCCGACGCTGGGCCGCGCTTCGCGCTCCACGTCGACGGTGACAGGGCGCGTCGCCACCACAACGGCCAGCGGCAGCTCCCTCACCCGGATCAGCAGATGCATGACGAAGCGCAACGACGCGCCGTCGGCCCACTGGGCGTCGTCGATGGCGATCAGCAGCGGTAGGGGCTCATCCGCACCGGCAGGCCACGCCAGGTTCCCCAGCAGCCAGTACAGCCCGTGCAGCAGCGCCAGCGGTGAGTCCGACGCCGCAGGAGGCTGGGCGTCGTTCAGCTCTCCGAAGAGCGCTCTCGCTCCTCGCGCCATCCCTGAGAACAGCCGCGCGCGTTCATCGGGTCCGGCCGTGTACAGGCAGGGCCCGAAGAGCTGCGTAACAACGCCGAAGGGAACATCGGTCTCGAGCTCGCTTCCCCTCGCCGAGAGCACCGTTACCCCCGCCCCCGCCGCCGCGCTGCGCGCAAGCTCGACCAGGCTCGACTTGCCCGCGCCGGGCACGCCCTCCAGCACCAGGACCCCGCCACGCCGCTCTCGCGCAGCGGCCAGCAGCTCCTCCAGCGCCCCCACCTCCCGCTCACGCTCGACCAGTGGAGCGCGCTCCCAACGCGCATGAGCCGCCCCTGCGTCGGGCGCGGACTCCCCTGCTTTGACCATGCGCGCAAAGGTAACGCCTGGGGCGAGGAGAGCAAACCCCGGGGTGAGAGTGGACAAACCCCGGGGCGATCACCATTGACAGCGTGGATGCTGCCGGGTTAGCGTGGCCGCTGGAACTCGCCGCCGGGACCGCGGCCCGACCTCAAGGGGCTGATGTGACGAACACGTTTCTCTGCCTGCCCGCGACGCCGCACGCCGGCTCGGAGTCGGACAGCGCCGCGTTGGCCACACAGATCCGCCACGACCGCCTGCACATGGACGGCCACCCCGATCGCATCAACCCTCTCAACGGCTCGAACGTCGCCGGATACGACACGGCCGCCTGCAACACGCTGACCGCCTATCGGAGGAATCTGACATGAGCACGAGCACGACGGTCGTCCGCGCCCAGGCGCGTCGCATCAAGCTCGATCTAAGGAAGGCGGTTCTCGAAATGTTGCTGGGGGTTTCGCCGGTGCGTATTGCTGTAGGGCTGGTGTCGTGCCTGCTGGGCGTGTCGGCATTTGAGGCCGGTCCGGCGCTTGCCACTACCCAGTCGTTCACGACCGCGGGCTGTTCGACGTGGACGGTTCCGTCGGGGGTGTCGAGCGTGAACATCGCCGCGACAGGCAGCGCCGGCGCGGACGGGTCTCCAAGGCCACCGTCCAGCTCTGCAGGCGGCACGGGCGATGTGGTGTCGGCCATACTGTCGGGGCTCCCCGCGGCGGGCCAGCAGCTGTATGTGTGCGTCGACGTTGGCGGGGGTCCCGGCGGGGTCAGTAACACCACGGGCGGCGCGGGCGGCGGCGCATCAGGTGTCGGTTTGGGGGGAGATTTCTCCGCGCCTGCGTTGATCGCAGCAGGAGGCGGGGGTGGCGCTTTCGGGCAGATCGGTGGTCCGGCCGGCGATCCGAACGGCAACGCTGGCGGCAGCAACTCGGACGTCACCGTCGCGCTTGGCTATGGCGGCGGCGGCGGTACGCAGACCGGCGTCGGAGCCGGCGGGGCATTCGGTGGGACCGACGGCAGCGCGTGGACTTCTGGAGGTCCCGGTACCGGCGGCACCGGCGGCAGCCACAGCATTGGCACTGGCTTGAGCGGCGGTGAGGGCGGCGGTGGCGGCGGCGCCGGCTACTACGGCGGGGGCGGCGGGGGCGCGACAATAGATGCTGGCTTCCCTCCCGGTGGTGGTGGGGGCGGCTCGGATTTCTGCGCCTCGGTGCTGACGGGCGCGACTCTGAGCGGTTGCGGAGTGACCGGTTCGAACTCCGCGTTTGGAACGGCGTCGGTGACGATCAGTTGGCTCGCCACGCCATCCATCTCGACCACGCAGGACCCGGCCTCGGCGACCGTGGGGTCGCAGATCCGCGACGTGGCGAAGGTGTCCGGGGGCGCTGACACCGCCGGGGGGAAGGTGACGTTCAACCTGTACAACAACCCGAACGCGACGGGGACGCCCCTGTTCACCGATACCGAGTCGGTGGACGCCTTCGGCCTCGCGACCTCGAACGGGTACACGACTACCGCGGCAGGAACCGACTATTGGGTGGCGACCTACAACGCTGACGCCAACAACGAGTCGGCGTCCTCGAGCACGTCAGGCGAGCCGGTGACGATCACTCCGGCGACCCCCTCGATCTCGACCGCGCAGCAGCCGGCCTCGGCGACGGCGGGCTCCTCGGTCGCGGATCAGGCGACCGTCTCCGCGGGCTACAGCCCGACCGGGACGGTGACGTTCAACCTGTACAACAATCCCAACGGCACAGGAACGCCATTGTTCACCGACACCGAGACATTGTCGGGTGGCAGCGCGACCTCGAAGGGGTACACGACGGCCGCGGCGGGGACCGACTACTGGGTCGCGACCTACAACGGGGATGCCAACAACAACCCGGTCTCCTCGAGCACCTCCGGTGAGCCGGTGACGATCACCACGGCGTCCAAACTGGCCGATCTGAGCGTCGCGATCAGCGGCCCGTCTAGCGCGGCGGATGGCAGCGCCTTCAGCGAGCAGGTGACGGTCTCGAACGCCGGCCCGGCCAGCGCCGCGAACGTGGTCACCGCGCTGATCGTCCCGGACGGGGCGACGGTCACCTCCACCGGCGGCGGCACGCTTGCCTTCGGCGTCGTGTATTGGACGGCCGGGCAGATCGCCAGCCACGCGAAGGTGATCTACACGGTCACGTTCAAGGTCGCAGCGCACGCAAGCGGCAAGGTGCTGATTCCTGCGGCGACCGCCTCGCTGTCCAACCCCGACCCAGACTACGCAAACAACGCGGCCGCGACCACCGTGACGCTCGGTGGCCGAACCGCCCACAGTGAGAGCGTCCAGGGTGCCCGCAACCCGCTCGCGGTCGGCAAACGGCTGCCGGCGCTCCTCAGACAACTGATCCACCGACACGCGCTACACCACCGGCGGAGCTAGCTCACTGATCACGCGCGGCACGCGCAGACCACGGATGCAGGGCACTCCGCCCATCTGGATTCTGCCCCGTCGTCGTTGCGGACCAGCGGCCAGGCCTGGAGGAGCGGCACGGGCACGTGTGGTTCTGGGGTGCGCGCGGTGGAGACGGCTGCGCTCTCGCCTGGATCTCGTGAGCTCGATGAGGTTGACGCGACCGCCATGAGGCGCCAGATGACCCGGGCGGCGGCCATTCCCTCGCCGCCCTCTGGTTGGACGATACGAACGAGAACGTTTCCGCGGAGACGCTTTGCGCGGTCCCGGGCCCCGACATTGACGCCACACACGGCACCCGGACAACAGCGTTCGTGCGTTCGTAGGTGAGCGTAATCTCGTCGCGCACCTGCAAAATACGGTCTGATCACCCCAGGAGGTCGGCCTTCGCGACTGCGAACTCGGCGTCAGTGAGCGCACCCTGGGCATGAAGTTCCGCGAGCTGCACCAGCGACGCGGCAACCTGGCGGGAGCCCTGCTGGGGTTGAGCTGGACGAGTGGGGGCTTTGAAGAGGTCGCTCACGTTGAGGGTGGTCCGGCCCGCCGAATGCTGCTGGGCCCACTGTTGATCTTCCCGGAGGTTCATCGGCATCAATACACCTCGGGGCAATGCGTTGACCCAGTTTCGGTCGATCTCGCATTTCGCGGGTGCCTTGGCGTCGTAACACACCTGGACCCAACGGCCGAGCAGCCGGTGTCCAGACAGACCCATGTATCCCCGGAGCGACAGCTGAGACTCAAACGGGGTGCCGCCGTCCGGTTCGACGCGGACTCGATAGACGCTGTGGCCGCTGGTCGACTGCCCAAACCCATTGTTGCCGTTGCTCTGATTGACCATCTCTGTGAGCAGCGCCTGAGCCGTCGCTCCCCGATGGTGAAGTAGTCCCACGTTAACTCCTTTTGCACGCCGTATCCGGCCTCGAACGCCGGCTTCCGCCAGGACTCTGCCTGCCGCCGCCAAAGTGGGAGCAAAGTATCGCCAAACCGACCCGCTCCCGAGGGCGGCGCCTGGATTCTTGGGCGCCGTCCCGCAGCTGGTGGGCACCTCCGAGCGCCGCCTTCTTGGAGCCTGCGGCTTTGGTGACGGTTGCCGCTAGGCTCGTCTCGTGATGCGGAAGGCTCTTGCGACGCTGGTGGTCGTCACCGGGATGGGGATAGGTATGCCGCGGCTAGCCGCCGGGGCTAGCTCCAAGTGCCGCACCGTGTACGCGGAAGGAACCGATACTTCCAATCCGCCGAGTTCACTGGTGGCACATGTGTGCGATCGCATCGTCATTGATTTCGTGATCGGGACACAGGGCCAGATAGTTCCTGATTGGAGCATCTCGCGCCCGCCGGCGACGAAGGTCGTGAAGTTTGTGTCGAAGAAGTACGGTTCTGATCCGTCGGGCGAAACGGCTACGCAGGAGTTTCTCTTTAGAGCCGTAGGCACTGGCAAGGCGTCGGTCAAGTTACGCGAGACCACCGCCTCCCCGGGCTATGGAACACTGGGCTCCGCCACCGTCAAGATCACCGTTTTACCGCGCAGGACCGGCCGGTAGGGCTGCACGGGAGCAACCGGTTCCCCGGCGCTGCTCGGTGGACCAGTTCGGCGGCACAGCGCCATCTACATCTGCACACCGCTGTTCGTGACCGCCCGCGCGACGACGCGCTCGAGGTCGATCAGGTCCTGCACGCTCTCCTCGGGCGGCCGTCGGCCCCACCCGCAGGAGGTCGCGAGGCCGAACGACGACAGGTGGCGGCGCGCGATCTCACAGCGGCGCAGCGCTCCGTCCGCGCGGTCGCTCGCGTCGATGAGGCCGAGATATACCCTGGCCCCCGGGATCTCGAGGTCCGCCAGCGGGGCGTAGTGGTCGTCGCGGTCGCCGCGGGCGAACTGGATCGGCATGTGCACGAACTCGACCGACCGCCCGGCCGCCCTGGCGCCGCGGTTGACCATGTCGACGCCGACCCGCAGGTCCTTGATCGGCACGTAGTGCGCGCTGTCGGGCGATTCGCCGGCCTTGTGTCCGAGGGACCCGTAACACACGTGCAGCCCGAGCCACACGTCGTGCGGTATCGCGGCCGCAAGCTCGGCTACCGAGTTGCAATAGCGCTCCATCGGGTCCCGGGGGAGGCGTGTGAAGTCCGCATCTGGAAAGTTGAACTCGACGTGCTCGACGGCCGCCGTCTCGCGAGCGAGATCGAATTGGATCGCGAGATCGTCGTGGGGGATGGCCTGCACGAGATCGGCGATCTCACGCCGGACAGCGTCGTTGTACGCGCGCGCCACCAGCTCGAACTCTCGCGCGCTGCCAAAGAACGCTCGGACCGCGCTCTCCGTGCCGGGATAGGCGACCAGGAAGCGGACGCCGTGGCGGATCACGCCCTCCTCGCGCAGGCGGCGGAACACGTCGTAGGACGCCTTCGCCTCGTCGGCGTACCCGATCGCGTCGAAGTGGATCTCCTCGACGCCATCCTGGACGGCGAAGCGCCACTGATCGTTGTAGGCCCGAGGCTTCCAGTCCTCATAGGTATGGCGCGACACCGTCCGGAGCGCCGGGTTGCCGTGATAGGCATGGCGGGCGATGTACGTGATCCACTGGTTGCGGTCACCGACCTCGCCGTCGGGCAACATCGTCACGTAGTCGCCCAGCGCCGAGGCGCAGTGTCGCAACACGTCCTCGACGCTCCAGCCGTCCTCCGGTCGCGCCACGCTGCCGACGAGCAGCAGCGTGCCGTCATCTGTCGTCATCGCACCTCTCCGATCGTCTGGTCATCGGTCACAATGAGCAATCTCGCGAGAAAGTCGTGAAGCCTCGCGTGGGCCTCCAGCGGGAGGACGTTCGCGACGTATTGGTCGGGTCGAACCAGGACCATGCAGCCCTCTTCTCGGTTGAGCGACCGCAGCGTGAAGATGTCACCGGCGTCGGGATCCGAGCAGAAGATCTTCTCGTAGTCGACCAAGGCGAACCGTCCCTTCCTGGGCAGCAGGACCGGCGGCATGTTCTCGAGCCGGAGGTCGTGATGGCCCTGCTGGAAGATCGCGCGGACGTCGAGGACGGCGTCGGGATTGGCATCCGGGGGTGTGAAGCGCGGGACCGGAGATTCATCGGACCCGAGGAACTCGCACAGGGCGGCCACCCTGGATTGCGGCTGGGCCGGGTCGCTGTGGTCTGCGAAGATGTACAGGCGCCAGGCCCCGTCCGCGAGCGCGACGTGCCCCAGCTGCATCGGCTTGGCGTCGGCGAGCCTGATCACCGGTGCGGAGTGAAAGCGCTGGCCGATCACAAAGCCGGGCGCCAGGTGTTGGAACTCCGCGGTGGCGGTGAGGATCGACGGCTTGTACGTCGTCGCCACGCCGGCGGTATAGCCGAGGTGTCTGGCGAAATAGCGCCGGAACTCCTCGGGGTCGACCCCTTGTGCCCCACTGTCGCCGGACACTTTGGGCGGAGAGCTCAACATCCGTGACCACTCCTCGTCGAACTCGATCAGCTCTTGGGCGATCCGCTGGCGCTCCTCGGAGTAAGTGTTAAGGAGCTCCGGTTCGGCGATGCCTCGCAGGACGGCGCCGAGCTTCCATCCCAGGTTGAACGCGTCCGCCATCGCGACGTTCATCCCCTGGCCGGCCTTCGCGCTGTGGGTGTGACAGGCGTCGCCGGCGATGAACACCCGGGGGAGGCGCCCGCTCGTCTCCTGGACACCGACGTCGTCGAACTTGTTGCACAGGCGCTGACCGATCTCATAGACCGACCACCAGCCGACGTCGCTGACCTCGAGGATGTACGGGTGCAGGATCCGGTTGGCGACCGCGGTCAGCCGCTCCGGTGTCACGCCGCCATCCTGGAGCAGCTCGCGCCGGTCGAGCTCGATGTAGAAGCGGGCGAGATACCCACCCTCGCGAGGAATCAGCACGATGCTGCCGTGCTCGGCGGACTGAATCGTGCACTTGAGCCGGATGTCAGGGAAATCTGTGATGCCGAGGACATCCATGACCCCCCAGGAGACGTCCATCGCGTCACCGACCAGCTCGCGCCCGATCGCGTTGCGGATCGCGCTGCGGGCGCCGTCGCACCCGACGACGTACTTGGCGCGAACGACCGAGGTCTCTCCCGTCTGCGCACCAGCCTCCACGTGCCGCAGCGTGACCGTCACCGGGTAGTCCGCATCGCCATTGGTCTCGATCGACAGATCGCTGGCGTACAGTCCATACAAGGGCGCCAGCCGGCTCGCCGAGCGCTGCATATGGTCCAGCAGATACGCCAGCATGCGTGCCTGGTTGACGATCACGTGCGGGAACTCCGACACCTCGGCGTCGGCGTCACAAACCCGTCCGGCACGCTGGATCCGGCTTCTGTCGTCCGGGCCTGGCTGCCAGAAGCACACCTCGTTGACCCAATACGCCTCATCTACCAACCGGCTCGCGAGCCCGAAGGTCTGGAACATCTCGACCGTGCGGCAGGCGACGCCGTCCGCCTGCCCGACCGCCAGCGGCCCGTCTCGGCGATCGATGACAACAGTCCTGACGTCCGGGAAGTTCGCCATCTGCGCCGCCAGGACCAGCCCCGCAGGGCCGCACCCGACGATCAACACGTCGGTCTCGTCGGGAACGCCGGCCGGCCGTCCCGCGACCGAGGGGTGGGGGTCGGCCACCAACGGGTCGCCAGGCCTGTAGCCGTCCAAATAGAACTGCATCACCACTCTCCTCTGGCGGACGGCGCAGAATTTTCTCTGTTCTGCTTTGCAGAACGATGATCTGCTGAGCGGATATATTGACGGATCTGCCGGTGTCGCGTCAAGAGCACCATGAACCTCCGGAACGGAAGGGCCGAACGCTGTCCAAGCAACGCCGTCCCGTCTCTACTGACGTCCCGCGCGAGACCTCAGCGACCGCACCGACCTATCCGATCGCCTCGGTGGACAGCGCCCTGCGCCTGATCGTCCTCGTCGTCGAGCGCCGGCGGATTCGCCTCGCGGAGGCCGCGCGCCAGCTGGGCGTGGCGCGGTCGACGGCACATCGGCTGATGCAGATGCTCGAATACCGCGGCTTCGTCACCCGCGACGACGCGACGAAGTCGTTTGCGCCCGGTCCCACGCTGATGAACCTCGGCTTGGAGGCGGTCCGCAACTTCGACGTTCAGGCCCTCGCGCGCCCACACCTCGAGCAGCTCGCCACCGCGGTCGGTGAGACCATCCACCTGCACGTGTTCCGCGGCACCGAGCTGATGTGCATCGAGTCGATCGAGAGCCCGCAGGTCCTGCACGTGGGTGGACGCCAGGGGATGAGGCTCTCCTCTCACAGCAGCGCCGCCGGACGGGCGCTGTTGGCGCTGCTGCCAGGCGAGGAGCTTCACCGCCTGTATCCGCGCTCGGGCCTGCCCGAGGTTCCGAGCGCCAAACTCAGGACGCGCTCCGAACTGGAGGAGGAGCTCGCCCGCGTCCGTGAGCGGGGCTACGCCGTCCAGTCAGATGAAACCGAGCCGGGGATCAGCGGGATCGGCACCGCCGTCGCTGACCGGATTGGCCGGCCGGCGCTCGGGCTGACCGTCGCCCTGCCAACTGCCCGTCTCGTCAGCGCCGAGATCCCGCGGATCGCCGCGGCCGCCCGGCGCTGCGCCCAGGCAATCCAGTCAGCGCTGCCGACGTGACCGACCGCGGCCGGCGTCGCCCCGCTGAGCGGTTCGCCGCGAACCGCTCGTCCCGCGGAGACGCTTTGCTGACCCGTGAACCTTCTCAACGGGGTCGCGCGCTTCTCCTACCGCATGCGCCACGAGCCGTCGATCAGCCCTCGTGCATGATCACGCCACGGATGTTCTTACCGCTCAGCAGATCCTCGTAACCGCGATTTACCTCGGCCAGCGAATAGCGGCGTGTGATCAGCTCATCCAGCTTCAGCTGGCCCTCGCGCCACAACCGCAACAGGCGAGGGACGTCGTAGAGCGGGTTGCACATCCCGAACACATGCCCCTGGATCCGCCGCTGCCAGCCGACGACTGAGCCGTTGCCAGCGAGCGCTATCTGCGTGTCCTCGCCCCGGCCGACCGACGTAATCGTCACCTGGCCGTCCTTGCCGACCATGTCCGTAGCGGCGCTCACCACCTCCGCGGTCAGCACGCCGATCGTCACGATGGCGTGGTCGGCCAGCTGGCCCCACGTGATCTGGTCGACTGCCTGCTGCGCGCTCTCGGCGTCCTCGAACGTGTGGGTGGCGCCGAACTCCATCGCCTTCTCCCGCTTGAATGCCACCGGGTCCACGACTACGACGTTGGCCGCTCCGGCATAGCGGGCGCCCTGGACGGCGTTGGTGCCTACGCCGCCGGCGCCGAAGATCACCACGGTGTCGCCGGCCGCCACGCCCGCGGCATACACCGACGTGCCCCAGCCGGTGGGGACGCCGCAGCCGACCAGGGCCGCCACGTCCAGCGGGATGTCGTCGAGGATCTTGATGCACGAGAACTGGGAGATCACCGCTCGCTCCGAGAAGGTGCCGAGTGCGCAAAAGCCGCCAACAGCGACGCCGTCGCCGTCGCGGAAGGCGAAGCGGCCGCTCGCCAGCCGCCCGGTCAGCATCTCGGCCCCCAGGTCGCACAGGTTCTGCCGTCCGGTGGAGCAGTACCGGCAGGCACCGCAGGCGGGGATGAATGAGCAGACGACGTGGTCTCCGGGCTTGACGCGCGTGACGTCTTCGCCGATGGCCTCCACCACCCCGGCGCCCTCGTGCCCGCCCACGATCGGCAGGCGAGCCTCGGTGTGCCCGGCCCGGACGTGCTCGTCGGAATGACAAAGGCCGGAGGCGAAGAACTTGATCAGCACCTCGCCCGGACCCGGATCGTCCAGCTCCAGGGTCGTCACCTCCCACGGTTGACCTTCCTGGCGGATCATTGCAGCCATAGTTCTCATTCCGTGCGGTCCTCCCGTGTGCAGTGCCAGTGCGCCCCGGCCGCGACCGGCAAGCCGCGCGGCCATGCCCTCCGGGGAAGGCGGGGCTCGCCTGCCGCCGCTCGTAAGCCGGCGGCGGCGGAAGGCGCAATGGCGATTCCTTTCCCGGTCGCCGGGAGTTGCAAACGGTCACAGCAAAGCGGTCCCGCTCAGACGCCACCGGTGGACCGGCGGCGCGCCGGGTTTCATGGTGAGCGGCGACGTCCGGTGACGTCCCGCGGCGGGAAGCTGCTTCCCGAAGAGTTCGTGCGCCGGCCGGAGCGAAAGTTGTCGCTGAGTGCCTGGATCGCCGCCGTTCTGTGCGATCCGCGACTTGTTGGTCGGCCCCGGCATCAACGGGGCGTACGATGGCGCCATGGCGAGGAGCTGGGCGCGGCGCGCGGGTGCGGAGCCAGTGCGGGAGGGCGCGAGCGCACTCGCAATCTCCAACCTCGCGGTCACCTATGGCCGCGTTGCTGCCGTTCACGATGTGTGCTTCGAGGTCGCTGAGGGCGACTGCGTCGCGCTCATCGGTCCCAACGGGAACGGTAAGAGCTCGATCGTGATGGGCATCGCCGGCCTCGTCGCACCGCCGTGGCCGGGTCGAGATCTTCGGCCGCGCGGCGCCCGCCGGCGAACGTCTCGTTCATGCCGCGCCACGGGTTCACGCTCGTCCCCGAGCGCCGCCAGCTCTATCCGCAGCTGTCGGTCGCCGACAACATCGTGCTCGGCCGCTTCAGCCGGACCCGCAGCCTACGCCGCGCGCGGGCCTCTGAGGCCCACCTGCAGGCGCTCGAGCTGTTTCCCGAGCTCTCCGATCGGATGGCGCAGAAGGCGGGCACCCTGTCCGGCGGCCAGCAGCAGATGGTCGCGATCGCCCGGGGCCTCGCCGCCGGCCCGCGGATCCTGGCCGTCGACGAGCCATGCCTCGGACTCGCCGAGACGGTGAGCCGCCGCGTCTACGAGGCGCTGCGGCGGATCCACGAGGCCGGGCGGACGCTGCTGATCGTCGAGGAGTCGCCGACGCGGGCGCTGCAGCTCGCCACCCGGCAGGTCGAGGTCCGCAACGGAGTGGTGGTGCGCGCGTGAAGCTCGGCAACCTCATCATCGCCGGGATCGTCACCGGCTCGATCTACGCCGCGTTCGCCGCCTGCGTGGCACTGTGGTACCGGGTGAGCAACATCCTCAATCTCGCGGTGGGGGACTTCGCGATGATCGGCGCGCTGGGCGTCGATGACCTCGTCCGCGTCCACCACTGGAAGCTCGCACCGGCGATCGTCGTCATGCTCGGCGCCGTCGGCGTCGGCGCCTACCTGTATGACCGCATCGTGCTGCGCTTAGCCCAGGACGGGCGCACGCGTCAAGAGGGGATCGTGGTGACGTTCTTCTTCACGTTCGCCCTGTCGTTCTTCATCGAGGGGATCGCCGAGATCCTGTACGGGACGGATGTACACGCCGCACCCGAAGTGTGGTGCGGGCAGTCGCTGAGCCTCGTCGGCGGGCTGCACGTCGACCGCGCCGGCGTGCTGGTCGTGGGGTTCGCGGCGGTCGTCGGCCTCGTGCTGGCGCTGTTCCTGCGGCGCACGCTGCATGGCAAGGCGATCGAGGCCTGCGGTGAGAACTACCTGGGCGCGCGGATCGTCGGCATCGACAACCGCCAGTACCGGCGCATGCTGTTCATCCTCTCCGCGGTGCTGGCGGCGGTGTTCGGGATCCTCGAGTCGCCGATCACCGGCTACACGTTCAACTCGGGCGCGGCGATCAGCTTCACCGGCTTCATCGCGGCCGCCTACGCCGGCTTCCAGAAGCCGGGCAAGGCGGTGGTGGCCGGGCTGGGCATCGGCGTGCTCGAGGCGATGCTCGGCGGCTATGTCGGCGCAGTACGGCGACACGCTGCTGTACGCGATGCTCGCGGCGGCGGTGCTCATCCGTCCCAGCGCGATGGGCCTCGACGTCGTGTTCGAGTAGGCAGACCACCGCCACCCCACCGCGTTGGCGAGGGGTAGCGCCGGATCGGTCTGAGCGGGGTCCGTTGATGTCCACCGGCGTCGTGCTCATCGCCGGTGTGATCGTCGCCGGATTCTTCGCCTCGTCGTACTTCGGCAGCGTCGTCATCCTGGCCCTCACCTACGCGATCGTCACCGCGGGGATGGCGGTCCAGATCGGCTTCAGCCAGCAGGTCGTCTTCAGCCAGTCGGTGTTCATGGGCTTCGGCGCCTACGGGGTGGCGGTGCTCAACGCCAACGTCGGCATCCCCAGCCTGCTCGCGCCGTCATCATCACCCTCGCCAGCGGGGCGTGGCCTTCGTGATCGGCAAGGCGGTGTCACGCGCGTCGGGGCTGGCCCTTGCGGTGGCCACCCTCATGTTCCCCCTCATCGGGTTCGGTTACATGAGCTACGCCAACTGGCTGGGGGGCCGATCGGCATGCCGCTCACCGGGAACCTGTGGCCGGGGGGCTCCTCCGGCGTGGCCAACGGCATCCTCACCGTCTTCATCGTCACGGGCGTCGTCTACGTCACCACCCGCCTGGTCGCTTCCGACATGGGCCTGGAGATGTATATGCTGGGGGTCAACGAGAGGACGGCGGAGGCCATGGGCGTGCGCACCGGCGCCGGCGCACTCGAGCTGTTCATCCTGGGCTCGGTGCTGGCCACCCTCGGAGGCGCGGTGTACGCCGGCACGCAGCTGTTCGTGCCGCCAACGCTCGTTCAGGCGACAGCGGAACTGTCACTGCTCATCATGCTGTTCGTCGGTGGCCGGCGCAGCGTGCTCGGGGCCGTGCTGGGCGCCGTGGCCATCGAGTACTTCTCCGGAGCATCAGCAACTCGTCAGCATCCACATCCTGATCATCGAGGGCGTGCTGATCACGGTCGTGCTGCTCATCGAGCCCGAGGGTGTGGCGGGGATCGTCCACCGCCTGTGGCGGCGGGTCGCGTCGCGGCGCCGTGCGGGGTGGCCGCGCTCTGACGCGGGCCCGCGGCGCCCGCGTGCTCGACGAGGCCGAGGTGGCGGGCGCGCCGGCCAACCGGCGGTCGCCGAGGAGACGCAGACGTGCGCGCTTTCGCCAGCAGTTCGCGGCGCGGCGCGCCGATCAGGCGGCCGCGACCACGACCCTGCTGCATGTGAGCGGCGTGGCAAGGAGTACGGGGGCCTGAGCGTGCTGCGCGACATCGACATCGCGATGGCCGATCGCGGGATCTTCGGGCTGTGCGGCCCCAACGGCGCCGGGAAGTCGACGCTGCTCAACGTCATCGCCGGCAGCGTCCGGCCCTCCGCCGGCAGGGTCATGCTCAGCGGGGAGGACATCACTCCGCTGCCTGCCGCGGACCGTTTCCGCCGGGGGATAAGCCGGACGTTTCAGGCGGTCCACCTCATCGGCGAGCGGACGGTGATCGACAACGTCGCCGTCGCATGCCTGCGCTCGCAGCGAACGAGCCTGGTGCGCGGGATCGTCGCCAGCCGCCTGGACGAGGCCCGCGCCGAGGCGATGCAGGCCCTCGAGAATCTCGGCATGCGCGACCTCGCCGCCCGCCAGGTCAGGTCGCTCACGCTCGAGATGCAGCGGATGGTGGAGCTCGCGCGCGCGATGGCCTCGCGCCCAGCGCTGCTGCTGCTCGACGAGCCGGCGTCGGGACTCAGCGAGCCGCAGCGCGAGCGGCTGCGCGGGGTGCTGCGCTCGATCGGGGAGTACACCTGCGTCCTGCTCGTGGAGCACGACCTGACCTGGTGGCCGCGATCGCCGAGCGGATCTTCGTCCTGTACAGCGGTGCGCTCGTGTTGACGGCAACCGGCACGAGTTCAAGGGGTCGGAGCTGGTGGGTGCCCTGCTCACCGGGCGTCACCAAACACCAAACCAGGGGGAGAAACAGTCGTTGCAGAGCGGAGTGCTGTGATCAGTATCACCGTTCGTCGTTGCGGCGGCGGCGCGCGGCCTGATGGTCCTGGCCACCGCGGGCCTTCTCGCGGCGTGTGGCAGTTCGAGTAAGAGCGTCGCAGGCTAGGGCGGTGCGATCACCGTGTGCGGCGACCTCGCCCTGTCGGGCCCCTACACGCAGCTCGGCCAGACCGACAACTGGGGCGCCGAGGCGTACTTCAAGTACATCAACGCCCACGGCGGCATCAACGGGCACAAGGTCAACTACACCGTCATCGACAACCAGTCCCTGCCGGCGCAGTCGGCGCTGATCGCGCAGAAGTGCATCCGGCAGAAGAAGGCCGCCTTCATCGTCGGCCCGGAGTCCGGCGCTGACACCGAGGCGGCGATGCCGATCGCCATCGCCAACAAGACGATCCTCATCAGCCTGTCCTCGGGCTGGCAGAGCAACGGGTACAAGTCCAGCGAGCTGACCTCCTACGGGTTCCCGGGCTTCTACGACGTCTTCGACGAGGATCAGATCGACGTGTCAAGAACGTCATCGTGCCCCAGCACATGACCCGAGTGGCGCTGATCGAGAACGCCTGCGGTCCGGTGTGCACCGCCAACCAGCCCACCGTGCAGCAACTGGCCAAGCAGAACAACTTCAAGCTGGTGGCCACCCAGGTGGTCCCGCTGACGGCCACCGACATCACCCCGCAGGTGCTCGCCCTGCTCAGCGCCAAGCCCCAGATCATCCTGTTCGGCCTGGTGCCGGGGTCACCGTCGATCACGGCCATCCGGGCCATCCGCAACCAGGACCCCACCATCCCCATCAGCGAGTGCTCCGCCTGCGAGCTTCCGAGCTTCGTCTCGGCCGCCGGCGGCGCCACGAACATGCAGCACATCTACGTCCTGGGCTCGATGCAGAACTGGCTGCAGATGCCCAGCAGGGCTCCTCGGCGGTGGACAAGGCCACCGCGACCTCGACCTCGCAGTACTTCGCGGGCATGAAGGCCGCGGGCTTCACCGCGAGAACCAGATCGACAACAGCCAGGAGGGCTGGGACGCCGGGCTGGAGATCGACTGGGCGGTCACCCACGCCAAGGGCTCTCGGAGGAGACCATCATGCACACGCTCCAGCACCTCAACATCAACACGCTCGGCATCGTCTGGAACCGGACGCCGCAGAACTACGAGAACATCTCGCAGGTCGACGCGGCGATGGAGATCATCAAGCCCAACAGCCAGGCGGTGCTCTACAACCCGCCGTCGGGCGGCTGATCGCCGTTGCGCCGGCCATGGCAGGCGTGCCGGCCGGCTGCGCGAAGTGCGCGGTCGGCCGGCTTGGCCCGCTGGGTCGCGAGCGCCGCAACTGCAACGATTTCTGCGTGGAGCCAGCCGGGATTTCACCGGCGTGGCAGGTTGGACGAGCGAAGCGGCAACCAGCTCATCCGCACCTGCGAATCCAAGCCTTACCACCTACTTCGCAGAGCCCGCCCGGGGACTCGAACCCCGAACCCTTTCATTACAAGTTGCTCATTTGCAGGGCAATTGCCGCAGATGCGAGCAGTTCAGGGCGTCTGATTCCAGTTAACGCGGGTCAGAACTGCCGAGTTGGGGACATATGTCGGGACACCTCTGCTCTTGGGCGAGCTGCCGCTACGGGATGAGAGGGAGCCGGCGGACCCGGATCCGCTCAGGCTCGATCACGGCGACGCTGCCTTCCGCGAGCGGGTCAGCCAGGGTTGGGAGGTTGTTGAGCAGCGGCTCGACCTGCTGTTCGGGCCGGCGCTCAGTTCCGCGCCTGAAGCGAAATCAGTGTCTGCCGAGGCGATGATCCGATCCTCGGCCGCCGCTCGGTTGAAGATCACCGGGTCGCTGGCTGCCTGCATCTCGTAGGCGCGGACATGCACCACATCGTGGCTCGCCTCTGACAGCCGTTCGGCGACGCGCGGCGAGAGCGCGTTGTCGACGAGGAATTTCAACCGGCAGTGGCGAGTGGCAGCTCGCGCTCGCGAACCGCCTCAGCGGCGTATCGGAGCGCCTCGGTCACGTCGTCGGCTTCGAGGTCGGGATACGCCTTAAGGGTCTCGGACGTGCTCATGCCGTCGGCAACCATGTCGACGACCGCCGAGACCGGCACTCGCAGACCACGGATGCAGGGCACCCCACCCATCTGGTCCGGACTGACGGTGATATCCGTGAACGTCATCGAAATCAGGCTACCGGTCGGCTTCGGGCGATGCCCGGATTCCCCTCGTCGTCGTTGCGGGCCGGCAGTCACGCCTGGAGGAGCAGCACGGGCATCGGCGGCCATGGGGTGCGCGCGGTGGAGACCGCTGCGCTCTCGCCTGGATCTCGCAAGCTCGATGAGTCGACGCGACCGGCATGAGGCGCCAAATGACCCCCAAGCGACTCCCGCTTACGCGTACGGGGCGACGCGGTCGTCGGGCATCCACACCAGGTGGGGCTGACTTAAACTTGAACTCCACAGACCCCGGCAACGGTGAGCGTCCGTGCTTGTTTTGGCCCCACACGACGTAGGTGTAGGTGCCGCTCGGGAGCCGGTGTGTGTATGCCTTGGTGGCCCCGCACTTGTGGGCGAACATCTGATGTCCGCCGCGGTATAGCTGGCAGAAGAATGTGGTGGCGTGCTGGGCGGTCTGCTTGAAGCTGGCCGTGTGCGCGTGGTAGTTGATCTTGACCGACGTGATCTTGGTCTGCAATGGCGGAACGCAGTCGCGGGCGTAGCCGAGGGGGCCCTTGGTCGCCGTCAAGCGAGAGCGTCGCTGTAGCCGCCCGGCCAGCATTTCGGCCACAGGTCGTCGTAGTCGAAACTGACGTACACCGAAAAGAGCATGTCGCCCAAGTCCGGAACGCTGGTCGGATAGGTGATCGTCGCGTCGGCCGGGGACGATTCCCCCCGAGGCTGTATCGCCCGAATAGACGGCAAAAAAGCACGGCATGGTTTGGTCAGTGGTTACGTGTCCATTGAAATTGACCGGCGGGCAGTCGCCCACTGTGCTCGTCGTCGGGGTCGTGTAGGTGAAGGCTCCGTTCTCAGTAAACGTGGTGTTGGGGTTACCGGGCAGATTCGCGGTCCACCCATCTGGACCTCAAGGTTGGCCGAGGTAATAACCCCGCTTCCCCCGAGGTCGGCGTTGCTCAAGGGATTGGTGATGGTCACCTTGCTGTTGAGCCCCTCGGCCGTGACCGTGACCCGGGGAGCGGCGGAGGGCGCGGGGGTTTCCTCCCGTCGACTTGCGTTTCCACCACGACCGGGCGCTGGAGCTCCGCGCTCGCGCTCGGCCATACCCCCCATGCGCCGACGATCGACAGCGCGGTACATCCCGTCAGCGCGAAAGCACGCGCTCGCACACCCCAACGCATTGCCCTGACCCTTCTGTCGTCGCTCCGAAATCCGGGCGGCAGGCTACTAGATGAGTGCTCGCTGTCAAGCGGGCTCGACTTCGCATACCAGACCGGCCCGCGCGCCCGGTCGACACGGAACACGTGGCCCGATGGGGGCCTGACGCGCCCGATTCCATGTCCCAATCGTACGTGAGCCTTGGGACATATTCGGGAAATGCATGAACGAGAGCATCCCAGCCGACGATCAGAATCGTACGATTACCACCTACTCGTAGAGCCCGCCCGGGGACTCGAACCCCGAACCTTTTCATTACAAGTGAAGTGCTCTACCAGTTGAGCTAGGCGGGCGCTCGGCGGTCAGTGTCGCATGGGCGACCGCGAGCGCGATATGCGCTATCGCAGCGGGCCCGGTCGTGGGGGGTCTAGCCTCTGGCTGTGGCCCGCCCGCAGCCCAGCGACTCTCGCGAGCCCGTGAGTGCACAGCTGCAGCGGTGGCTGGAGGGCGACGGTGAGAAGACGCTCGACGGGCTGATCAAGCTGTTCGGGCGCGGCAGCTTCGCGTTGTTGTTCGTGATCCTGCTGGGCGTTCCGGCGCTGCCGTTGCCCACCGGCGGCGCGACCCACGTGTTCGAGGTGATCGCCGTCCTGCTCGCCCTGCAGCTGGTCGCCGGTCGCGCGGAGATCTGGCTGCCGCAGCGCTGGCGGAACCTTCAGCTGGCCGGGCCCCGACAGCAGCGCTTCCTCAACGGGCTGATAAAGCGGATCCGCGGGCTGGAGCGGTTCTCCAAGCCGGCTGCGCTTCCTGTTTGCGCACCGGCTGACCGACATCGTGTTCGGCCTGCCGGTGATCGTGCTGTCGGTGGCGGCGTTCGTGGCGCCGCCGTTCTCGGGCCTGGACACGTTGCCCTCGCTCGGCGTCGTGCTGCTGTCGCTGGGCGTGCTGCTGGAGGACGCGCTGGTCGTCGCGGTCGGCCTCATCGTCGGCGTGGCCGGGATCACGCTGGAGATCGTGCTCGGCAGCGCCGCCGTCAACGGGATCTCCAGCCTGTTCTAGGTGGCCGCGCGCGCCAATTCGGCTTCCCACCAGGCCAGCGTGTCCGCCATCGTCTGACGAAACGAGACCTCCGGCTTCCAACCGGTAACGCTGGTCAGCCGCGAGTGGTCGCCCCGCAGGTCCATCACCTCATGCGCGCAACCTGGGATGGATCGACCACATGCTCGATCACAAGCGGCGCCACCAGTTCGCCGAGTAGCGTCAGCTGATCGGCGGTCGAGACCGAGGTCCCGGAGCTGACGTTGTAGACGCCGCCGTCCGACCCCGCGCCCAGCAGCCGATAGGCGCGCACGATGTCGCGCACGTCGGCGAAGTCGCGGCGGGTGTGCGGGTTGCCAGTCAGGATCCGCAACCGCTCGGCGTCCGCCCGCCGGCCCTCTGCAACCTGCCGGGCGAGGGAGGACAGCAGGAAGATCGAGCGCTGTCCGGGCCCCGAATGGCTGAACGGTCGCGCCGCACGATGTTGAGCCGGTAGGAGGCGGTGTACACCTCGCACAGCAGTTGGCCGGTTGCCTTGGAGACCGCGTACGGGTTGGCCGGGGCCACCGGGGCGCTCTCGGGGATCGGCAGCGAAGCCGGCTCGCCGTAGACCTCGCAGCTGCTCACCCACACCACGCGGGCATCCGGCGCGCTGCGCCGGACGGCCTCCAGAAGATTGACCGCCGAGCCGACGTTGTCGCGCAGTGTCCGGCGGGCGCTTGCCATGAGCGCCCGACCGAGCTGAGCGCCGCCAGGTGATAGACGACGTCCGGCGCAGCCGAGCGAATCTCGCCGGCCAGGGTCTCACCATCAGCAGATCCATCACCACGCCCCGCCCGCATCCCGCCGGACGGTGCCCCGTCTGCTCAGAGCGATCACTTCGTCGCCGGCCGACGCGCACTCCCGGCAGAGCCAGGCGCCGGCGAACCCCGATGCCCCGGTGATCAGCGCCCGCACCGCGGTGATCCTAGAGCTCCGGCGCGCGCGTCAGGGGCTCTGCTGTGCCGAGACCGCGTGCTCCAACGAGCCGTGCCCGTTGGAGGAGTAGTCGGCCTCGGGCTCAGGCGGCGGGGGCTCGGGCTCGGCGTTCATGCGCCGCTCGAGCTCGCCGAGCACGATCCCGAACAGCAGGTGGCGCCAGGCGGCCTGCAGCCATGCCGACTTGTTGCCGCTCAGCGCGGGATCTCCTCACGCGCGGGAGGCAGCCGGTCGGTCACCGCCCCGAGCGGCCAGAGCGCGACGTGCTCCAGCAGCGCCGCCGCCGGTCCGCGCAGCGCGGGGGCGACGCGCAGCTCCGGCGCCACGTTGGCGTACAGCGCTCCGAACAGGGCGCCGTTGCCCATGTGCATGGCGAAGCCGACCGGATACCAGGCGTCGCCCCGGGTGATCGCCTTGCCGAGCAGCTCGATGTCGTCGTAGCGGCTGGAGAACACCACCTTGTCCAGCGGCTGTTGCAGCCCCCAGACAGCGGCGGCGACGGCTCCGCTGACGGCCCCTCGGAGCGTGCGCGTGCGATCGATGCCGGGGCTCACTGACACGCACTGTAACGACCCTGTCCGCGGTGGGTACGGCATGTGCGATGGATCACGACCTGGATCGCTGGCATCGGCGCGCGCGGGAGCGCCGCGCCAATCCGCTGATCTACGGCTTCGTCCGGGTCACCTTCCAGGCGTTCTTCTGGATCTACTTCCGGATGCGGCGAATCGGGCTCGAGCACGTCCCGCGCCGCGGCCCGGTGATCGTCGCCGCCAACCATCGCAGCTTCCTGGACCCTTGGGTGATCGCCTGCATGGCGCGGCGTCCCATGTACTACGTCGCCAAGGAGGAGATCTTCCGCTACCGGATCCTTGCCTGGTTGCTGACCTCGCTGGGCGCCTTCCCGGTCCGGCGGGGCGCGGCGGACGCGGAGATGATCACCACCGCGAAGGCGATTCTGGCCCGCGGCGACATCGTGCTGATCTTCCCCGAGGGGACGCGCACGCGACCGGGTGCCCTGGGCAGCCCGCGGCGCGGAGGGGGCGCTGGCGCTCGAGACCGGCGTGCCCGTGGTGCCGGTGGCCGTGATCGGCACCAAGGCGATCCGCCGCGGCTGGCGCATCCGCCCACATCGTGTCCGGCTACGCGCCGGCCGCGCGCTGCGCTTCCCGCAGGTGGACGAGCCGTCCAAGGCGCTGGCGGCGGCCGTGACCGATCGCATCTGGCCGTGCGTGATGCTTCAGTGGGAGTGGCTCGGCGGACTGGCCCCGGTGCGCCGCGTGGCGATCGTCGGGGCCGGACGGTGGGGCACCAGTCTGGCGGTCTGCCTGGCGCGCGCCGGCATGGAGGTCGATCTGGGCTGTCGCACCGCGGAGCAGGCGGCGGCCGTGAGAGGGCGCGTCAACGCCCGTTACCTGCCGGACGTGACGCTGCCCGACGCCGTGCGGGTGATGCGAGCCAGCGAACTCAGCCTGGAGGGCGCCGATCTCGTGTGCCT
>CAWHOM010000006.1:0-408160 GCA_963831015.1 uncultured Solirubrobacteraceae bacterium
GAGCAATCCTGGCGCTGGTCGCCGTGGCCTGCATGTCGGTGGCGGTGGTCGGGATGGTCACCGGACGGCCCGGCGATCGTGCGGGCTGGGCGCTGCGGGCGGCCGCGGTGGTCTGCTTCGGCACCGCGGTGGCGCTGAACTCGATCGCCCACCACTGACCCGGCGTCATACGATGGGCCGGGTGCCCGAATCCGTCGAGACCGTGCTCGCCGACGCGCAGCGCATCTGTGCTGTGCCGGCGCCCACGTTCGCCGAGGGCCCGCGCGCGCAACTGGTGGCCGAGCTGTTCGATGCCGCTGGGGCACCGGCGGAGCTGGACGCCGTGGGCAACGTGGTCTGCCGGATGGGCGGCGAAGGGCCGGCCGCGGTGCTCGCCGCCCACCTGGACACCGTGTTCGGCCCCGAGCAACCGATCGAGATCGTGCGGGGCGGCGGGCGCGTCACCGCGCCCGGGATCGGCGACAACTCCTTGGCGGTGGCCGCGCTGCTGGCCCTGGCGCGGCGGCTGGCGGAACGACCGCCGGAGCGGCCGGTGGTGCTGGCGGCCACCGTCGGGGAGGAGGGCCTGGGCGATCTGCTCGGCGCCAAGCACCTGGTGGCGAGCACCGAGTGCCGGTGCTTCGTCGCGGTCGAGGGGATATCCCTTGCCGCGATCGAGATCGGCGGCGTCGGCTCCGAGCGCTACCGCGTCACGTACACGGGACCCGGCGGGCATCCCTGGAGCGATCGCGGATACCCCGAGCGCCGTGCACGGCCTGATCGCCCGCGCCGGCGAGCTGGTCACGATCGACCCCGGTGCAAACGGATCACCAACATCGGCCGCGTCCACAGCGGAACCTCGGTCAACACGATCGCCGCGCAGGCCACGCTGGAGCTCGACCTGCGCTCCCGGGACCCCGCGCAGCTGACGGCGCTGGCAGCCCGCGCCACCGAGCTGCTGCGCAGCGCGCCCGAAGGGCTGGAGGCCCTCGTGGAGCGAGTCGGACAGCGCCCGGCGGGCACGATCGCCGCCGATCATCCGCTGCTGCAGGCAGCGCGGCGGGCGCGCGCCGCCGCGGGCCTGGAGCCTGCCGAGGAGGGCTTCACATCGACCGACGCCAACGCCGCCTACGGCCGCGGCATCCCCGCGATCACCGTCGGCGTGAGCACCGGCGGTCACGCCCACCGGCTTGACGAGTACATCGACGAGGCGCCCGCGGCGGGCGGCGTGAGGGCGCTGGAGCGGCTGCTCGAAGAGCTTGCCTACGATTGAGCGCCACGGGCCGGCGCAACTTCGCGGGCGCGCGCCGGGTTCTGTTCATTGGAAGCCGAGCTCACCGGGGGCGCAATCCGAGCCGATAGAAGGGACCTCGCACGCTGCGCCGATTCGCCTTGCCGCTATTGGTCACGCTCGCCGGATGCCTCGGGCCTGGCGATGGCGGGCGCGGCGGGCGCGGAGACCTACGGGCTGGGAGAGCGCCCGGCACGTTCGCGCGGTGCGCCGTCGAGACCGCACCAGGCGGCTGTCCGGCGGCGGCGATCGGCGGCTACTACCGCGACCCGAGCTTTCGCCGGCTGACCGAGCCGTCCAGCGAACACCGCATCACCCAGGTGCGCCTGTTCGTCTCCTACGACGCGGTGGAGGACTACAACGGTTCGCCCGCCGCACCGGGCTGCACGCTGTCCCGCGCGGCCCAGCAGTCGTGGCGCGACGTCGCCGGGCGCTTGCATCCCGCGGCCCAGAGCTGGGACGACCTGCAGGCCGGATTGATGGCGGCCCGCGCCGACGGCCTGGAGCCGGCGGTGTCGATCAGCGGCTACGGCAGCCCCCACGCGACCCCCGGCTGGGACCAACCGATTCCCGACACGACCACCCTCGCCGGATGGTGGGAGTACCACTGCGGCGTGGAAGGGGTGCTCAACGCCGTCAGCCGGCTGCCGGCCCCCGACCGTCCGCACCTGTGGGAGGCAGTCAACGAGCCCGACAGCTTCACGATCTACAAGGGCAACGCGGGCTCGACGGACGAGTCCTGCGCGGTCACTCCCGTCAGCGACATCGCCGGCGCCGCCAAGGCGGCCTGCGCCTACGTCGCGGCCGCCCAGGAGATCCACCAGTTCGCCGGACACGAGGACGACACGGTGATCGCGGGCGTGTTCACGCATCCCGATCCCGCCTATCTGAAGCCCTACGCGGAGCTGCTGGGCGCCCAGCTGCCCGGGGCCTCGTATCCGGCCACGTGGGCGGTTCACGACTACGACGACGTGACCACCTCCTACGCCGGGGCGGACCCCAGCCAACCCACCCAGCTGCAGAGCTTCGACGAGGCGCTGGCCGCCGACTCGGGCGCAGGCGCCCGTGACCTGTGGGTGACCGAGACCGGCACGCTGCTCACCAACCACGCGGTGGCCGGTGACTGTCCGGCCGCCGGGGTCGACGCAGCCGGCACGCTGGGCGCGTGCGTCAACGGGCAGACGGCGCGACAGGTCAACGATGCCGCCGGCTTCTTCAAGCTCCCGGCCGCGGGAACGGCGGTACCGATCACGCACCTGTTCTGGTACCAGTGGGCGGGCGAGTCCAACTGGGACTCGGGCCTGTCGGACGGCACTGGACAGCCGCGCGCCGCTTGGTGTGCGTTCTACGGTTCGGGCGCGTGCACCGGCAGCCCGAGCGTCTCGACCACGCCGGGCTGAGCCGGTGGGCCCTCAGGCGGCGGCGCGGCGCCGGCGCGGACGGCCCCCGCGCTTGGCGGGCACCTGCCCGCCGGCGTCGACGACGGCCGTCTTCAGGTGGACGGGGTCATAGGCGGGCTCGAGCAGCTCGATGACCTCCAGTCCCGTGCGCGCCAGATGGCCGGCCAGCAGGGCGCGCTGCGCTCGCGGTCGCCGGCCTTGCAGGCATCGAGGATCTCGCGATGGCCGGCGGTCGCCCAGGCACTCGGCCCGTAGCCGATGTGCAACCGCCGGTAGCGCTCGGAGTGATCGAACAGCTGACCGAGCAGGTAGTTGGTGCGAGGGCCCGCCGGACGCGGTCAGCGCGCGGTGAAAGTCGCGGTGGGGCACGACCCATCGCCGGTAGTCCTTGACCTGCGCGAAGTGGGCCATCTCTGCCATGACCCCCTCCAGGCGCGCCAGGTCCTCAGGGCCGAGCAGCGGCACCGACGAGGCGCAGGGCCTCCGCTTCCAGCGTGACCCGCATGACGCAGAGCTCCTCCATGTCCGACGCGGTCATCGGCGCGACCCGCACCCGGCGGTTGGGCTCGGCGTCGATCAGCCCCTCGCCCTGGAGCAGGCGGAGCGCCTCGCGCAGCGGGGTTCGGCTGATGCCCAGCTCCTCGGCCAGCGCCACCTGCGACATCACCGTGCCGGCGGCCAGCTCCCCGTCGAGGATCGCGTTGCGAACCCGCTCGTAGACGTCCTCGGTGTTCTGGCCGGTCTCGGTCATGCCGCCATCCCGCGCTGTCCGAACTCGTGCACGATCGAGCATTGTGCCCCCGATGTCGGCGGCCGGAAGATGGTCGATGGCCTTTGCACCGCTGAGGCCTCTCACACGATCGTCCGACCGCCATCGATGTACAGGACCTGACCGGTGATGAAGCCCGCATGCTCGGAGCACAGAAACAGGACCGGCCCCACCCACCTCCTCCAGTCGCCCGAATCGGGCCGCCGGGATCAGCTTGACCAGCGCGTCGCGCTTGTCGGGGTTGGCGTTCAGGTAGTCACGGGTCAGCGTGGTGTCCATGTAGCCCGGCGCCACCGCGTTGACGGTCACCCCGTGCTCGGCGTACTCATGGGCGATGACCCGCATCAGCTGGTTGATCGCCCCCTTGGTGGCCGCGTAGGGGCCGTGATGCTTGTGGCCGCTGCGGCCGGCGACCGACGAGAAGAACACGATCCGTCCGTAGCCCGCCGCGCGCATGCCGACGGCCGCCTCGGTCGCGGTGTGAAACGCGCTTGAGAGGTTGACGGCCAGGATCCGATCCCAGTCCTCGGGCGCGTAGTCCTCGATCGGCCGCCGGTCGTTGATCCCCACGCAATGGATGAAGACGTCCAGGCCGCCCAGCCGCTCGCGAGCCGTGCGCACCG
Organism: uncultured Solirubrobacteraceae bacterium; assembly: GCA_963831015.1. Lineage (GTDB taxonomy): Bacteria > Actinomycetota > Thermoleophilia > Solirubrobacterales > Solirubrobacteraceae > Palsa-465. The sequence continues at coordinate 4,063 of CAWHOM010000006.1, forward strand.
CCGCCCGCGCCTGCTCGGCGACCGCCAGATCGGCCTCCTCGCGGACGCGCACCGGGGCCGGCAGCTCGGCCATCGCGGAGGCGTCCCGGTCGATCGCCCCCACCTCGGCCCCCTGGGCGAGCAGGCCCTCGATGACCGCCGAGCCGAGCGTGCCGCCGCCACCGGCGACCAGCGCTCGGCGGCCGGTCAGGCCCAGCCAGTCAGTGATCTTGCCCGGCTCGTCGTCCATTTCTCGTTCCTAGTCTTGCATACAGTCCAGAAGACCGTGCACAGATCAAGCCAGCGGGCCACGACGCCTGCAGCCCGGTCACCAACGCGTGGACGGCGGCGTGCAGGGGCGTCGGCACGCCGTGGGCCGCGCCCTCGCGCACGATCCCGCCGTTGAGCATGTCGATCTCGGTCGGGCGACCGGCGAGCACGTCCTGCAGCATGCTCGGACGGTGGTGGTAGTTGATCCGGGCACCCTCGCCGATCAGCGCAGCGGGATCGTCCGACAGCTCGATCCCCAGCGCCCGCGCGACCGCGAGGCCCTCGGCGACGAGCTGCCCGGAGAGCTTGCGCGCCGGTGGGTGGTCCCACATCTCCCCGTGGGTCAGCCCGGTCAGGGCACACAGCGGGTTGGTGGCCGCGTTGAACAGCAGCTTGGTCCACTGCGGACCGCGGGCATCGGCGCAGGCGGTGGTCTCAAGCCCCGCGGCGTTGAGCAGGGCGGCGAGCTCCGCCACCTCCTCGGTGCGCGCCGGGGCGGGTTCAAACGGTCCGATCCACGTCGGTCCGGGCGCATAGATCTCCACCACGCCGGGTGCCATCGAGTCGGCCCGGCGGGCAGGGTCACACCCCGCATCACCCGCGGCATGAAGCCGGCGAGCACCTCCTCGTTGCCGATCCCGTTCTGGACGCTGCACACCGCCCCGTCGGCGAAGATCGCGGCGGTGGCGGCCGCCGCGGCCGCGGTCGCTCCACCCTTGGTGGCGACGATGCCCAGCCCGCACGGTCCGATTGCGGCCGGGTCGGTGCTGGCACGGACGGGGGCGACGAAGTCGTAGGCGCCGATCAGCCGCAGACCGTCGCGGTTGATCGCCTCCACGTGCTCTGCGGAGACGTCGTAGGCCCACACCTCCACGTCGGGCAGCTGGGCCAGGTGCGCCGCGTACATGCTCCCGATCGCGCCGCAGCCGACGATGCAGACTCGCTCGCTCACGGCAGCTCACGGTATCTGGCAGCAGCTGAATCGGCACCAGTGGCGCCGATCGACCCCTGCGGCAACCCCCGGCCTCTCCGCCGCGCCTCAGCTCTCCGGCTGCCAGGCGCTCAGCACCCACAGGCCCCTCACCCGGGTGACCGTGGCCAGCGCCACGTGCCAGGCCGGCGCCAGCCCCTGATAGGCGTTCGTATTGGCCGCCGTCGTGCGCTCCCGGGTGACGACCGCGTACTGGTCGCCGTGACCGCGTACGGGCGCGATCGCCTCCACCACCCCGCTGTTGCCGACCTGGCCGCGCCTGAGCTCGTAGTCGCGGCCCACCTGGTCGGCGGCCGTCGACAGCATCGAGCGCGCCTGCCCGACGCTGACCTCCGAGAGCGCCCGCAGGTGCAGGGAGACGCTCCGGTAGTTCCAGTTGATGTAGTAGGTGGCGAACTCCTGGACGGCCTGGACCGGCCCGCGCCAGCCGCCGGCGACGGTCTGGCGTGGGGCCGGGGTCGGCACCTCGTGCGTGCGCTGCGCTGCGGCCGGCGACGCGCCGGCGCTCCGGGGAGCCTGGCGCGCCGTGGGCGGCGCTGAGGCCGGCGCGGTGTCCGACCGCGGGCTCGGACGCCGGGGCGCGCCCGGGCTCAGGGCGCACCCGCCGAGCACGAGCGCCGAGACGAGCGCAAGGACTCCCCTCACAGCCCCACCGGATGCCGGGCGACGAAGCCCGCCGCGTCGCGCACCAGCGGATGCCAGCCGATCCCCGCGCTGCCGTCGTCGGGCCCGGCGGCGTTGTGCGTGTCCCAGCGCAGCCCGGCCACGTACATGAAGACGTGGTCGGCGCTGGCGTAGATCGTCACCCACCGCCCGGGGCCGGGCCGGCCGAAGGACTCCAGCGTGCCCGACGCCGCGTCGTAGTCGACCGGCAGCAGCCGGCCGCCGTAGAGCAGGTGCTCGACGCTCGAGGAGCAGTCGTAGGTGGACGCGACCTCGTCGAGCGGCGTGCCGTGCCCGCCTCCATACGTGTAGGGCTTGCCCACGATCTGGTTGCCCGCGGCGATGATCCCCCGGACCGTCGCGGGCGCGCTCGCGGGCGCGGCTGCCCGGCCGCCGGGCAGCAGGCGAGCCCGCGGGCCGGTGGTGACCGGCACCTCGCCATCCGAAGAGCCGCAGCCCGTCGGCGGCGCCACGGGCGCGGCCACGGCCGCCGGCGCCGGCCAGCGCGACCGCCTGGCCCAGCACCGCGCCCGAGCCGCTGGCGGGTGGGCGCTCCACCTGCACCGGTCCCGACCACAGGCCGTTCTCGTACGGAATCCCGAGCGCACCGGCGAACTGCCACCACAGATCGATGACGCGCGGCAGGCCCGCGACCGGGCCGCCGCCGAGGCCGAAGTCGCGCTTGTAGGCGATCGCCGAGTGACCGCCCCACGTGATCCGCAGCGGCGTCATGTAGGCCAATCCGCCCATCGCCTGCGCCGTCTGAAACGTGGTGCCGCCCAGCTCGGCGTAGCTGTCGGGGTGCGCGATCAGGCTCTGGTCAGACGCGCCGACGGTGCCGCTGGTCGGGTCACCGGGTCCGCCGTACTCGGTGGCGCCGACTCGCTGGCCGGTCCCCGGCGGACCGAGCGTGATCGAGACCCCGGACGTGCCGGGGAGCCCGGCGCACGACGAACCCGACGGCGACGGCAGCGCGATCACCGACACGAACAGCACCAGGCCCAGGCCGGCGGCCAGCAGGGCGCCCACGGTCCCGCCGAGCAGGATCGCCGAGCGGCTGGGGCGACTGCGGGACGAGGGGGAGCTCATGCGTCAACGATAGACGCATGTGAGGACTGAATAAGTCTAATTGAGTCTAATTTGATACACATCAAGCGGGCCTAAGGAGTGCCCGGCCGGCGTGCGGTGCGGGCCGCTGGACCCCCGTCCCCCGCTAACGTTCAGCGACTATGCCGCGGATCCTCGACGTCGAAGCTGCCCTGCTCCTGCTGGAGCTCGAGCCGCCCTTCGACCAGCGCGAGGTTCAGCTCGCTCGCCGGCGGATGGCCAAGCGCTGGCACCCGGATATCGCGCCGCCGGGACGGCGCCATGAGCACCAGCGCCACCTGCAGGCGATCAACGAGGCGGCCGACGAACTGGAGCGCCTGGCCGAGACTTCCCGAGGCGGCAGCGTCAGCCGCAACGCGGTCAAGGCATCGGCGGCGGCGACCCGCCGGGCGCGCGAGGACGCCGGCCGTCGCGCCTACGAGAACGAGCAGCGCGAGCGAGCCGCCGCCGAGGACCGGGCCAAGCACGACCCGTTCGGCTCCCGCGTGCCCGATCACTCGGTCGTGCACCGCTACGCGCGCTGCGTCTCCTATCCCGAGTGGGGCGTGGGCACGGTCGCGGGGATCTACTTCTCGGGCGACGAGGAGGCCTCCCAGCAGTGGGCGCGCGTGCGCTTCGCCGTCGGCGTGCGGACGATCCCCGCCGGCTCCCTGCAGTTCGTCGACTTCTCCAAGCCCGATCCGGCGGCCGACCGGGTGCAGCGCTTCATGACCGCGGCCCAGCACGCGCTGGCCGAGGGCGACGCCGAGCTGGCCGCCCAGCGGCTGGTCTACGCGCGCGATGCCGAGCCCGACAACCCAGCCGTGCTGCGGCTGCTGACCGCCGCCTTCTGGCAGGCCGGCAACCTGCCCGCCGCCGGGCGCTCGGTGCGCGACTGGGCGCGGGTGGAGACCGATCGGCCGACGCCCGAGCGCTACGCGTCACGCATCTACGAGGACATGGGCGCGCTTGATCTGGCCGCCGATGCGGCCGAGCGGGCTGCCGCGCGAGCTCCTGCCGATGCCTCCGCCTGGGAGCGGCTGGGGCGGCTGCGGCTGCGGCTGATGGACCGCGCCGCGGCGATCAGCGCGCTCGAGCGCGCCCGGCTGGCAGGTCCGTCGCTGGAGGGCCTGCTGGACCTGGCGCTCGCCTACCACCTGGCCGGCGACGTGGGCGCCGAGGTCTCGACCGCCCATGCCGCCACCCAGATCGACCCCGAGTCGACGCGTGCCTGGTCGACCTACGCCCATGCCCTGGCCCGCACCGACCGCCTCGTCGAGTGCGAGCAGGTCTGCCGTCAGGCGCTGGCTCTGGGCGCCGACGCGGAGGTCTCCGAGCTGCTGGCCCGCGTGGAGGCCGCCGCTCCGCGCAGCCTCTCGGAGCGAAGCGCCGCTTAGCCTAGGTCGCTACCGAGCCCTCGCGCCCGCACACCGGGCAGGACTCCTGAGGGGCCAGCGGGCGTCCGCCACACGCGGGGCACTGCTCGATCTGCTCGAGCACGCCCAGCAGCTCGCCCACGCGGCAGACGAGCAGGCGCTCCTCGTCAACCTCCACCCAGGCGCCCGCGGACGCCGGGAAGACGACGTGGTCGCCGGGCTTGACGGGCATCCGGATGCCGGCCTGGTCCCACCAGTCCAGGCCGGGCCCGACGGCCAGCACGATCCCGTGCTGGGGCGGTGGCTCGTCGGAGCCGGCGGGGACGAGCAGGCCGGAGCGGCGGATGCGGTCGGGATCGAGCTCCTTGATCACGACGCGGTCGAACAGCGGGCGCAACTGATTTCTCATGCCTGTGCCGATCATAGGACGGCCACCCCGGGCACTGGCGCTCCGGTGGAAATACCCGCACGCAGCGCGCCGGGACGGCCAGGCACCGCGCGTCGGTCCGCCGCAAAACCTAATCTGCAGCCCCATGCGCCTGATGGTCGCACGCTGCTCGATCGACTACTCCGGCCGCCTCACCACCCATCTGGCGGAGGCCACCCGGCTGCTGATGACCAAGGCCGACGGCACGTTCATGGTGTGGTCGGACTACGGCGGCCAGAGCGTCAAGCCACTGAACTGGATGACGCCGCCGACGGTGATCGAGGAGGACGGCAACCGGCTGACGGTCCGCAAGCACGGCGCCGCCAGCGAGGACCGGCTGGACATCGAGCTGCACGAGGTGATCTCCGACGTGACGCTGAAGATGGGGTCGGCCGACGCCGACCACGCGCTGGCCAAGGATGGCGTCGAGGCCCACCTGCAGGAGCTGCTGGCCGACCAGCCGCACTGGTGCGGGGAGGGCTTTCGCCTGGTCCGGCGTGAGTGGGCGACCGACATCGGCCCCGTCGACCTCATGTGCCGCGACGAGCAGGACCGCTGGATCGCCGTCGAGATCAAGCGGGTGGCCGGGATCGAGGCGGTCGAGCAGCTCACGCGCTATCTGGAGCGGATCCGCCTCGATCCGACGCTCGGCGATTGCCGCGGCGTGCTGGCCGCCCAGCAGATCAAGCCCCAAGCCCGCGTCCTCGCCGAATCACGCGAGATCGCCTGCGTCGAGGTCGACCTGGCGGTGCTGCGCGGCGAGCGCGAGCCGGACCTGAGATTGTTCGTGGCATGAGTGTCACTGAACAACAGAACAGGAACAAGCCGTCCTCACCGAGCGCCGCGACAAGGTGCTCGTCATCACCATCAACCGCCCCGAGCAGCGCAACGCCGTCAACGCGGCCGTGGCCGCCGGGATCGCTCACGCCCTCGACCAGCTCGACGCCGACGACGAGCTCTCGATCGGCGTCATCACCGGCGCCGGCAAGGGCTTCTGCGCCGGCATGGACCTCAAGGCGTTCGTCACCGGCGAGCGGCCGTGGTTCGAGGACCGGGGCTTTGCCGGGATCACCCAGCGCGGCGCGGCCAAACCGCTGATCGCGGCCGTCGAGGGCTTCGCCGTCGCCGGCGGCTTGGAGGTCGCCCTGGCGTGCGATCTGATCGTCGCCGCCAAGGGCGCGCGGCTGGGCATCCCCGAGGTCAAGCGCTCGCTGGTGGCCGCCGGCGGCGGGCTACTGCGCCTGCCGCGGGTGCTGCCGCGCAACGTCGCGATGGAGCTCGCGCTCACCGGCGACCCGATCGGCGCCGAGCGCGCCTACGAGCTCGGGATGGTCAACCGACTGGCCGAGCCCGGCCAGGCGCTGGACTCGGCGCTCGAGCTCGCCGGGGCAATCGCCGTCAACGCTCCGCTGGCGCTGGTCGGCTCCAAGCGGATCCTCAACGAGTCGCTCGACTGGCCCGACAGCGAGTTCTTCGAGCGCCAGCAGGAGATCTCGGGGCCGATCTTCGACTCCGAGGACGCCCAGGAGGGCGCGACGGCGTTCGCCGAGAAGCGCGCCCCCGAGTGGAAGGGGCGCTAGCGCACCGAGCGGCTGGCGGTGGCGCGGCCGCCCGTCTCGCTGGAAACGCGGCGCAAGCCCGCGATCCCGACCCATAAGCGCGACCGCGCTATCCACCGTCGCCCCAGGCGGTGGCCATCACGCTGCGCGACCCGCCGCGCTCGCGGTGCTCGCACAGGTAGATGCCCTGCCAGGTCCCGAGCGCCGGCCGGCCGCTTGACACCGGCAGGGTCAGCGAGGGACCGAGCAGAGCGGCCTTGATGTGGGCGGGCATGTCGTCATCGCCCTCCAGCGTGTGCGTCCAGTACTCCGCCCGTTCGGGCACCGCGCGCGAGAACCACGTCTCGAAGTCACGGCGCACGTCCGGCGAGGCGTTCTCGTTCAGCGTCAGCGAAGCCGAGGTGTGCTGGATCAGCAGGTGCAGCATCCCCACTTCCAGCGAGCGCAGCTCGGGGAGGGCCTCCAGCAGCTCGCCGGTGATCAGGTGAAAGCCGCGGGGCCGGGCCTGCAGGCGGATGGCGCGCTGGATCCACATCAGCGCTCCATCCACGGCACTCGCGCGACGCGCATGTCGACGTGCTCGCCGCGGAAGGGGACGCCCTCGGCCATCAGCAGCCTGCGCTGGCGCCGGCCCTTGGCCAGCGAACCGTCGGCGCGGACGATTCGATGCCATGGCACCCCGGGATCATCGCACTCGAACAACACCGAGCCGGCGAAGCGCGGCGCTCCCGGTGACACGTCGCCGTAGGTGCGCACGTACCCCTCGGGGACGGCGCGCACCCGCTCGAGCACGGCCTGCGCTCGCGGCGACGAGGTCACAGCCGTCAGGATGACGGCTCCAGCACGATCTTGCCGCGCGTGTGGTTGTCGGCCAGTTCGCGGTAGGCGTCACGCACCTGATCAAGCGGATACCTCGCCGCGATCGGGACCTCCAGCTCGCCGGCGTCGATCAGCGCCGCCAGTTCGGCCAGCGTCGAGGCCGAGGCGCCGACGGCGTTGCCCTCCGACTTGACGCCGTGCTTCTCGATAGCGGCGAAGTCGGCGATCGTGTTGATCCGCTGCGGGGCGACCTCCAGCTCGAGCGCCAGCTCCACGTAGCCGCCGCCGACCATGTCCAGAAACGCGTCAACCCCTTCAGGCGCGGCTGCGCGGATGCGCTCGGCCACGCCGTCGCCGTAGGTGACCGGGACGGCGCCGTGGGCGCGCAACCACTCGTGGTGGCGCTCGGAGGCGAGGCCGATCACGGTCGCGCCCGCGCGCCGGGCGAGCTGTACGGCGATCACCCCGACGCCGCCGGCCGCGCCCGAGATCACGACCGTGTCCCCCTCGCCCAGGGACACCGCACGGACCGAGGCCCAGGCGGTCGCGCCGGCCACGAACAGCGAGCCCGCCACGTCCCAGGACACGCCGGCCGGCTTCGCCGTGGCGTTCTCCGCGGAGATCACGACCAGCTCGGCCTGGCTGCTCCGGTCGTCGGTGAAGCCGATCACCTCGTCGCCGGGGCCGAACCCGTCAACGCCGTCGCCCACCTGCTCCACCACGCCCGCCAGGTCCGAGCCCTGGCCGGAGGGGAACGTGGACGGCCAGCGTTCGGCGAGCATGCCGTCGCGGATCTTCGCCTCGCCCGGGTTGATGCCGGCCGCCTTGACCCTGACGAGCAGCTCGCCGGGTCCCGGAACGGGATCGTCTACTTCGACGACGTTCAGGACGTCGACATCGCCGTAATTCTCGTATCTGACTGCGCGTGACATCGCGATGCTCCTTGGTTTGGACTGGGATAATCAAATCGCACTCAGCCCGGGGCTTCAATGCTTGACTGCGCAGAAAACATATGCCATCGTCTTCTAACATGGACGTTCTGACGGATCTGCTCGAGCGCTCCCGCGCCCGGGGAGCCGCGTTCTCCAGCACCACCGCGCGCGGCACATGGGGACTGACGTTCCCCGGTAGCGCCCCGCTCTCGGTGCACGCGCTCGTCCAGGGCGAGGCCCACCTGTGGTCAGCGGACCACGACGGAGCGCTGCACGTGTTCCCGGGCGACGTGGTCCTGATCCGCGAGCACACGCCGCATCACCTGGCGTCGCAGGCGGGAGGCCCGTGCGTCCCGTTGGCCGAGGCGATGGCAACGGTCAGCGGTGTCGGCCGACGGCTCGAGGTCGGCGACCCCGGTCGGCCGGTCGCCGCCACGTTCTTCTGCGGGGCCTACCGCTTCGAGGGCGACCTGTGCCAGAGCCTGCTGCAGGCATTGCCGGAGATGCTGCCGCTGCGCCCTACGGCGGGGAGCACGCTGCGCGCGACCATGGACCTGATCGCCGGGGAGATGCTGCGCGACGATCCCGGGCAGCAGACACTGCTCGACCGGTTGCTCGACGTCGCCCTGGTGCAGATCCTCCGCCAGCACTTCTCGACCGCCACCGCCACCGCCCCGGGCTGGTTCAGAGCCTCGGGCGACGCCAGAATTGGTGCGGCGCTGCAGGCGCTGCACGCCAATCCGGGGCATCCCTGGACGGTGGCGGAGTTGGCCGAGCACGCGCTGCTCTCACGATCGGCGTTCGCGCGCCAGTTCACCGACCTGCTGGGCGTCCCGCCCCTGACCTACCTCAACGACTGGCGCATGGCGCTGGCTCGCGAGCGACTGCGCGACTCCGACGCGCGGCTGGCCTCGATCGGCGCCGCGCTCGGCTACGCGTCGGAGTTCTCGTTCGCGGCGGCGTTCAAGCGCCACCACGGCACCGCGCCGGGACGGTGGCGCGCGGCAGCGCGCCGATGACTTCCTGATAAGGTCGCGCCGGCCGCGATTTCCCCGCAATTCGCGGATTATGTCCACCTCCTCGACCGCCGGGGTGGCTTGGTTTCCGCGCATGCGCAGCTCCCATCGCATCCTTCCATCCGTCCTCGCCGCTCTCCTCGCGGTCGGCGCCGTCGTGGCCGCGCTGATGATCTCCCCGTTCGCGGACGCCTCCAGCCTCGGCCGGCTGCACTCCCAGCTGGGCGCCGAGCAGGCCCGCCAGCAGAGCCTGACGACCAGCATCGGCTCCCTGAACCGGCTGATCGCCTCGCTGGACTCGCAGATCTCGCTCGTGGAGAACCGTGAGGCGACCCTGTCCAACGAGCTGGCCAACGATCGCGCGAAGCTGGCCCGGGTCCAGCAGCAACTCAAGCAGGAGCGGGCTCGGCTGGTGATGCTGCGCCACCGCCTGGCAATCGCGCGGGCGCGACTGAGCCGCCAGCTGGTCGGAAGCTATGAATCGGCCAAGCCCGATCTGGTCACGGTGGTGCTCAATGCCCGCGGCTTCAGCGACCTGCTGGAGCAGATCGACTTCCTGGGGCGCGCCGAGCATGCGCAGCAGAGCGTCATCTCCGCCACTCGGGTCGCCAAGGCCCAGGCCGATCAGGCGGCCACCCGGCTCGCACAACTGCAAGCCACCGATCGGCAGATCACGCACGCGACCGCGATCCAGGTGCGCGCCGTCGCCGGGATGAACTCCCTGCTGCAATCCAAGCAGGGCGCACTGCAGAGCGCCCGCGGAGCCCAGCAATCGGCTTTGGCCGCCAGCCGGACGCGGGGAGCCCAGCTTCGTACGCAGATCCGCCACGTGGAGGCCCAGCAGGCGGCCGCCGAAGCCGCGGCCCGGCGGGCTGCGCAGGCGCCGGCTCCGACCAGCCCCAATCCGCTGGGACCGACCGGCGGCAACGGCGGCTGGGCTATTCCCTACGCGATCGTGCTCTGCGAGTCCGGCGGACAGAACCTGCCGCCCAACAGCGCGGGCGCGTCCGGCTATTACCAGATCATCCCGAGCACGTGGAAGCTGTTCGGGGGCAGCGGGCCGGCGGCCTACCTGGCCTCCAAAGCCGAACAGGACGCGGTGGCCTCCCGCATCTGGAGGGGCGGCGCCGGCGCGTCGAACTGGGTGTGCGCCGGGATCGTCGGAATCCACTGACGAGCCGCCGCGCGCGCATCCTCGTGGCGACGGCGATCCTCGCCGTGGCGCTCGCCGTCCGGGTCGGCTACGTCGAGCACACGCCGTTCAAGGCGGTCAACGACGCCGGCACCTACAACCGCCTGGCCTCCAACATCGCCCAGACGGGCGACTACGACACCGGCTCGGATCCGGGTTCCGGCGCCGGCGGCTCACGCGGCCCGACCGCCTACTTCCCGCCCGGCTTCCCGTACTTCTTGGCCGCCGCCGATGTGCTCGACGGCCACGCCGCCGGTCACAAGCCCGCCCTGAAGGGAGAACGAATCGAACAGGCGGTGGCCGGAACCGCCGCGGTCGGCCTGCTCGGTCTGGTGGCGCTGGAGCTGCTGGGCCCGGCGGCGGCGCTGGTGGCGATGGCCCTGGCCGCCGCCTATCCGGTGCTGATCGAGCAGACGGGAACGCTGGTGGCCGAGAATCTCCTGGTGGTGCTGGAGCTGGCGGCGGTGTGGACGACGCTGCGCGCGCGGCGATCGGCGCATCCGTACCGGTGGATCGCCGCCACGGGGATCCTGATCGGCCTGGCCACGCTGACCCACCAGAACGCCATCCTGCTGGTGCTCCCGCTGGGCGCGGCCGTGTGGGCGGCGGGAGCGCGGGCCCGCGGCGCCGCGCTGCTGGTGCTGACCACCCTGATGGCGATCGCCCCCTGGACGATCCGCAACGCGGTGGAACTGCATCACTTCGTGCCCGTCTCCGATGAGACCGGAATCACGCTGGTCGGCACCTACAACCGCTACTCGGCCGCCGAGCGCGAGGTCCCGTACAAGTGGCGCTTCTTCTGGAAGATTCCCTCCGACGCCCACCTCGTGAAGACCGCCGGGCGCTACACCGAGCCCCAGCTCGACGCCAAGCTGCGGTCCCAGGCGCTGCGCTACGTCTCACACCACCTGGCGGCGCCGCTGAGCGCCGGCTGGCACAACCTGGTACGGATGCTGGAGCTGGAGGGCGCTCCGGCGTGGCAGGCGTCGGCTGAGGCGGTCGGGCTGCCCGTCGACGTGGCCCGCACGGGGGTGATCTCGTTCTGGCTGATGGCCGCGCTGGCTCTGGCCGGCGCCTTCACGCGCGCCGCCCGCCGCATTCCCGGCTGGGTGTGGGCGATCCCCGTCCTGCTGGCGCTGAGCGTGGTCTTCATCAACGTCGAGACGCCTCGCTTTCGCGAACCGATCGAGCCCTTCCTGGTGCTGCTCGCAGCCTGTGCCGTGACGACGGCGGGCGAACGGATCCTGGGATCAGTTCTGGGCGGTGCGCCAGTCCGGCGTCGTCGGGGAGCGCCCGAGCTGCCGGGTCATACTCAGCGAGTCCAGATGATCCAGCGCCTGCCCGGAGCCGACGGCCACGCACGTCAGGGGCGACTCGGCCCGGTAGACCGGCATCCCGGTCTCCTGCGCGACCAGATCGTCAAACCCGCGGATCAGGGTGCCGCCGCCGGCGAGCAGGATCCCTCCGCGGGCTATGTCGGAGGCCAGCTCGGGCGGAGTCTGCTCCAGCGTGTCGCGGATCGCCTGCAGGATCTCCCGCAGCGGCCCGGCAATCGCCGTGCGCACCTCCTCTGAGCGCATCAGCACGGCCGTCGGAAGTCCGGTCACGAGATGTCGGCCGCGCACCTCGAAGGTGCGCTCCTGATCGCCCAGCGGCAGCGCCGAGCCGAGCTCGATCTTGATCGTCTCGGCCGATCGCGAGCCGATCGCCAGCTGATACACCGAGCGAATGTAGTGCGAGATGGCTTCGTCCATCTCATATCCGCCGACCCTCACCGAGCGCGCGATCACGATCCCCCCGAGCGAGATGACCGCCATCTCGCTGGTGCCGCCGCCCACGTCGACGACCAGCCGGCCGACCGGCTCCTCGATCGCCAGCCCGGCGCCGATGGCGGCGGCGATCGGCTCCTCGATCAGGTGCACGCGCCGCGCGCCGGCGGCCAGCGAGGCCTCCTCGACGGCCCGCTTCTCGACCTCGGTGACGCCCGATGGAGCGCACACGATCAGCCGGGGATGGGCCGTGCGCCGATCCAGCACCTTGCGGATGAAGTAGCGCAGCATCTCCTCGGTGACCTCGAAGTCGGCGATCACGCCGTGGCGCAGCGGCCGGGTGGCGGAGATCGTCGCCGGGGTGCGCCCGATCATGCGCTCCGCCTCGGCCCCCACCGCGTGCACCTCGCCGGTGGCCAGGTCCGAGGCGACCACCGATGGCTCGGACACGACGATCCCCCGGCCGCCGACGTAGACGAGCGTGTTGGCGGTGCCCAGGTCGATCGCCATGTCGTGCACGCCGAGGCTGGGGATGAACGTGCGGCGGGTGTTGTCGCGACGGGAACCGTCTCTACGAAAGCGGATGCTCAGAGAGTGGCAGACGCGCGCCCCCGGCGTGGCGTCGAGCGACAATCTTTGAGATGTCGTCCGGCGCCGGCAGGCGAGACCGACCTGATCGCAGGCCCCGCCCCCGGCGTACGCTGGTCGCCCTGCTCCTGGTGGTCGCCAGCGCCGCGGCCCTCGTGGGCAGCTTCGCGGCGTGGCTCGATCGCCAGGCGCTGAGCCCCGGCGGGTGGCAGACGACCAGCTCGCAGCTGATCGCCAGCCCCCAGATAAGGCGGGGCGTCGGGACGTTCGCCGTCCAGGAGCTGTACGCGCAGACGAACGTGGCGCAGGCGCTGCGCTCCTCGCTTCCCCCAGCCGCGGTCGGCCCCGCGCTGAGGACGCTGCGATCGCTCGGCCTGCGGCTGGCCGCCGGCATCCTGGCCGGGCGGCGGGCCGTGATCGTGTGGAACAGGGCCAATCGACGCGCCCACCACGAGCTGTTGAGGATCCTCGATCACGGCGCACCTCGCGGTGAGGTCTCGCTTGACCTGTCTTCGCTGTTCGCCGAGCTCGTCCGGGCACTCGAGCAGAGCGCTCCGGTGAGAGCGGTTCCCGGGGGCGGGCAGCTCTTCACGCAGGTGTCACCGCACGCCGGCCAGCTTCCGATCCTGAGCGCGGATCAGGTCGATCAGGCGCGCGGCGCGGTTCACGCGATCCGTGGGCTGTCGGTCGTGCTCGCGGTGGCGGCGATCGTGCTGTTCGCCGCGGCGGTGGCCAGCGCGAGCGGCTGGCGATCGATCGCGATCAGGCGCGTCGGCTACTGCCTGCTCGGCGTCGGTGCGGTCATCCTGCTGGCTCGGCGTGTGCTCGCTCCCGCGCTGGCGGATGCGCTCGTCTCGGCCTCGCCCTACCGGCACGCGGCCGACGCCGCCTGGACGATCGGCACGACCGAACTGCGCGACGTCGCCGTGGTGTTCGTGATCTGCGGAGGCCTTCTCGTCCTGGCCGCAGTCGCGGCGGGCGCGAGGCGCGCTGATGGCCGCCACGTCCTGCGGGCCAGGTGATCGTCGGCGCGTCCGGCTGGGAGAATCGCGGGCATGATCGAGGTACGAACCGGGCTCGGCGCGCTACGCGGACAAACGGTGGACGGCGTGTCGAGCTTCAAGGGCATCCCGTATGCCGCCCCACCGTTCGGGCGCCACCGGTTCCGCGCGCCGCAGCCGGTCGAGCCGTGGGACGGCGTCCGCGACGCCGGCGTCTTCGGGGCGACGGCGCCGATGCCCGGCTACCGGCCGCCATACGAGCGTCTCCTGTCCAACCCGATGATCGACGGCGATGCCTGCCTCAACCTCAACGTCTGGACGCCGGACCCGGGCGCCCGCGGCTTGCCCGTGATGGTCTGGGTGCATGGCGGGGCGTTCGTCAACGGCTCGTCCGCGGTGCCGTTATATGACGGCACCGCCTTCGCACGCGACGGCATCGTCCTCGTGTCGGTGAACTACCGCCTGGGCGTCGACGGCTTCCTGGACCTCGCGGACGGGAGGGAGGCCGCGGCCAACCGCGGGCTGCTCGACCAGATCGCCGCGCTGGAGTGGGTACAGGCGAACATCGAGGCGTTCGGCGGAGACCCGGGACGGGTGACCGTCTTCGGCGAGTCGGCCGGCGCGATGAGCATCGGCGCTCTGCTGAGCTCGCCGCGCACCGAAGGGCTCTTCGCCCGCGCGATCCTGCAGAGTGGCGCCGGCCATCACGCCGTGACACCGGCCACCGCGGCGCTCGTGCGCAGCGAGCTCGCCCAGCGCCTCGGCTTACCCGCCACCCGTGAGGCGCTCGCCGAGGTGGCGATTGAGCGACTCGTGGCCGCGCAGGCGGCGCTCACGCTCGAGGCCCAGCAGACACCCGATCCCGTGCGATGGGGTGAGATCGCCCTGAACTCCATGGCTTTCGAGCCCGTCGTCGACGGCGACCTCCTCCCCGACCTGCCGGCTCGTGGGATCGCTGCCGGCGCCGCCCCAGGGGTCGAGGTCCTCGTCGGCACGACCGCCGAGGAGTACCGGCTGTTCCTCGTGCCGAACGGCATCGCCGAGGCGGCGACCGAGGCGATGCTCGCCGGGCTCGCGGCGGCTTACGGGCTCGACGGCGACACGGCGCTCGCGACCTATCGCGCCCGCCGCCGCGACGCCCCGCCGGGCTATGTGCTGGCGGACGTCATGAGCGACTGGTTCTTCCGCATCCCGGCCATCCGGCTCGCCGAGGCGCGCGCTGCTCGGGGGCTGCCCGTCTGGGCATATGAGTTCGCCTGGTCGTCGCCGGCCTTCGACGGGCGGCTGGGCTCGTGCCACGGGCTCGAAATCGGGTTCGTCTTCGACACACTCGACCACCCATCGGGTGCCGCAATGCACGGGACGAGCCCACCACAGGCCCTTGCGGACGAGATCCATCGCGCCTGGGTCAGGTTCGCCACGCTGGGCGAGCCCGGTTGGCCGCCGTATGAATCCGAGGACCGCTGCACCATGCGCTTCGCCGTGCCGGCCTCGGAGGTTGTCCGCAACCCTGGGGGCGAGGAGCGGCGCCACTGGCACGGGCGGCGTTAGGGGTCTCGCTCGTCCGATTTCTGAAAGACGGCACGCCCATCGACACGTAGCGTGTGGGTATGCCGATCGATCATCCTGCAGCCGAGAGCTTCATCTGGTCGGCGGCCCGTCTCGTGGACCGCCACCGCTACGCGCTGCTGTTCAAGGACGGGCCCGTGGAGCCGATCATCGACGCGCTTCGTGCCTACCGCAACCCGGACGGCGGATTCGGCCATGCGCTGGAGCCCGATCTGCGTGGCCCGGGCAGCCAGCCGGCGCCGACGCTGTACGCGCTTGAGATCCTCACCGAGGCGGGCGCCGCGGACTGCGAGCTGGCCCGCGACGCGCGCGCCTGGGTCGCTCAGATCGCACAGCCCGATGGCGGCATCACGGCGGTGCTGCCCGGCTTCGAGCAGTACCCGCACGCGCCGTGGTTCGAGCCGCAGCCGGGATCGATCCTGACGCTCGCCCTGGCGGCCGTCTTCCACGCTGGCGGCGTCGCCGACGACGAGTGGCTGCCGCGCGCCACCAGCTGGTGCTGGCGCTCGATCCAGACAACCGCGGAACCTGGCAGCTATTGGCTGAAGTACGCGCTCGGATTTCTCGACGCCGTGCCCGACGAGGAACGCGCCCGCGCGGCGCTCGCGGCGCTCGACGCCCGCGTCGAGCTCTCCGCGATCGTGCCTGTCGGCGGCGTCGTGGGCGAGGCGCTCCGACCGCTCGACCTGTCGCCCCGCCCCCGCAGCCGGTCGCGCGCGCTGATCAGCGACGCCCAGATCGAGGCTCACCTCGACACGGTCGAATCGACCCAGCTAAAGGACGGCGGCTGGCAGTTCGACTGGCTGGCGTGGTCGCCGGCGCAAACGACCGACTGGCGCGGCATGGTCACGATCCGCGCGCTGATCTGGCTCCGCGACCACGGACGCCTCTGACGAGACCGACGGGTGCCGTCCACCGGCAGGTCAGCAACAGCTGACCTGCCGGTGGAGCAGCAGCGGCGGATCAGCAGCCCTTGGGAACGGGCCTAACCGTCTTCTTCTTCTTCTTCTTCTTTTTCTTGGGCTTGTGGTGAGACACGGACGCCGCCGACGCGCCGCGGCCGATACCGCCCGCGTTGTGGATGCTGCCGAGCAGCCCGTTGGTGTTGCCGTTGTTGTCGTTGTAGAAGCCGACGATGTTCCCGCAGACGTCCAGGCCGTTGATGGTCGTCGTGCCGGGCGCGCTGTTGGGGGCGTTGATCGTCTGGAAGACGGGGAGCTCATTGGTGGCGCCGTTAATGTGTTCCAGCGTCCGAGTGAATCCGAACGTCTGGGCGTTGTCGCCGCTCCCCATCGTGTACGTACCGACGACCTCGTCGCTGTTGTTCACGCCCAGGGCCTGCGTCGCCGTCGCACCGGGGAAGGCGATCGTCTGGAAGCTCCCGTTCTTCATCAGGAAGCCCACCTCGCTGCCATCGGCGAGGGTGGCGAAGCCGGAGATGTCGCCGTTGCCGTTGATCCCCGTCGCTTGATCGCTGGTCGCACCGCTCAGGGGCCCTCCGAGGTTGAGCGCCGTGAACTTGCCGGTCGGGGCGCTGAACGAGTACCCGTGGTCGTTACCGGCGGCGTCCTGATAGAAGCCCACCGCCGTCTGCGCGTTGTTGACGCCGAGCAGGTTGTTCATCGGAGGGCTCTGGTTGTCGCTCGTCGGAAAGTCAACGGTGTGGAACTGACCGTCGTTGATCCGGTACCAGCCGTGCTGGGCGTTGACCCCGTTGTCGTTGTTCGTGGGTGACCAGAACCCGACATGCATGGCGTGGTCGTTCAGTCCGATCACCTGCGTCTGCACCGAGCCCGGGAAGTTCTCGCTCTGGTAGCCGTTCTGGTCGTAGTTGTTCCCCCCCGTGGTCGTCGGAAGGAGCGTGTAGCCCTGGTTGGGGTGGCCCGGGGCGCCTGACCCGAAGTAGCCGGCGATCCTCCCCTTGACGTTGATGCCCAGTAGCTGGTTGAACGTCGTGTCAGCATTGTCGTTCAACGTCTGGTACGTGATGTTCGCGCACGGAACGGCCGCACGGCGGCCAGGCGCGCAGACGATGCCCGCAGCCGCGGACTGAGCCGGGGCGGCCGCGGCGCCGGCGAGTACGGGGGCCGCGCCCGCCGGGACCGCAGTTGCCGCGCTCGCGGCCAACGCCACCGCGCCGCCTGCGGCGAGGCTGAGCACGACGCCGCGGGCGGATCGCCTCATTCCAGCCAGCCTGAACCGTGGGTGGTCGTCCCAGCAGCTGGCACGTGACTGAATACCCAAGTGGACTCCTCCTGATGAAGAATGTTGATCGGGCGACCGAAGCTGGCGTGCACCCAGCTCGCCCTGCCCCTAAGGTCATCTGCCGACCAGCCCGATCAAGCCCCATTTGATCTCGGCGGCCCCGATGCTAACGCCCACGACCCGGGCGCACAAGCGAATCGCGGCTGACGTACCTCGCTGACGACCGAGCGACGGTCAGAGACCCGGCGCGGCTGTGGCCCGGCTGTCAGCGCTCGCCGGGGAGCTTGCGCGGATACTGCGACACGTTCAGCGACGCATCGAGGGCGGCGGAGATGATCCGCTGCTGCTCGGTGGCGTGGGCGATCGGGTAGCCCTCGCCGGAGGCCGCGCGCTCCGGCCGGCCGATGTAGCCGAACTGCAGATGCTCGGGAAGGACCTGAAGCAGACGCGGCGACATGTAGGCGCGAGCGCCCATGTTGCGCGGCTCCTCCTGAACCCAGACCACCTCTTCGAGCTTGGGGTAGCGCTCCACCACGCCCATCAGCTCGGCCTGTGGGAACGGGTAGAGGAGTTCCACCCGGCCGACGGCCACCTGGGGGTTCTCCTCCCGCGCCGTGGAGGCCAGCAGGTCGTAGTAGATCTTGCCCGTGCACAGCACCAGGCGGGTGACCGCTGCGGGATCGACCGCGGAGTCGCCCAGCACCGGCTGGAAGCGGCCCTCCACCAACTCCGAGACCGTGCTGGCGGCCTGCGGAAGACGCAGCAGGCTCTTGGGCGTCATCACGACCAGCGGCCGCTGCTTGGCGATTCGCGCCTGACGGCGCAACAGGTGGAAGTACTGGGCGGGCGTGGTCGGGTTGGCGACCCGGATGTTGCCTTCGGCGGCCAGCTGCAGGAAGCGCTCCAGACGGGCCGAGGAGTGCTCGGGGCCCGAGCCCTCGTAGGCGTGGGGCAGAAGCAGCGTCAGCCGTGACGTCTGACCCCACTTGGCCAGGCCCGAGACGATGAACTGGTCGATGATCACCTGGGCGCTGTTGACGAAGTCGCCGAACTGCGCCTCCCACAGCACCAGCGTCTCCGGGCCCTCCTGCGAATAGCCGTATTCGAAGCCGACGCAGGCCATCTCCGACAGCGGGGAGTTGTGAAGCTCCATCGGGGCCAGCGACCCCGGCAGGTGCTGCATCGCGCAGTGCTCCTGGCCGGTCTTGGGGTCGTGGAGCACCAGGTGGCGCTGGCTGAAGGTACCGCGCTCGGTGTCCTGGCCGGTCAGCCTGATCGGGATGCCCTCGGTCAGCAGCGAGGCGAACGCCAGGGCCTCGCCGTGCGCCCACACGATCTTGGGCTCGTCGAGACGGGCGGGATCGAATGCCTCGCGACGCTGCTCGAGCTGCTTGACCAGCTTGGGATGCACGGTGAACCCGTCGGGCACGGCCAGCAGCTCCTCGTTGAGCACGTGGAGGCGATCGAACGGCACCGCGGTCCTGACCTCCGGGGAGGGGGTGCGATCCAGCTGGTACTCCCCGGTTGCGTGATCGACGTCCTTGGCGCCGGCGATCCGCCGCTTGAGCTCGGCATGCGAGTCGCTGAGCACCGCCCAGACCTCGTCGGTCATCTCGGTCGACTCCTGCTCGGTGACCACGCCCCGGTCGACCAGCTCACGGGCGTACAGCTCGCGCACCGACGGATGCTTCTTGATCTGCTGGTACATCTCGGGCTGGGTGTAGGCGGGTTCGTCGGCCTCGTTGTGGCCGAAGCGCCGGTAGCCGATCAGGTCGATCAGGACGTCGTGGCCGAATTCCTGGCGGAACGCAAAGGCCAGCCGCACGGCGCTGACGCAGGCGCTGACATCGTCGGCATTGACGTGGATGATCGGCACATCGAAGCCCTTGGCCATGTCCGACGCCATC
Organism: uncultured Solirubrobacteraceae bacterium; assembly: GCA_963831015.1. Classification (GTDB taxonomy): domain Bacteria; phylum Actinomycetota; class Thermoleophilia; order Solirubrobacterales; family Solirubrobacteraceae; genus Palsa-465. Next base: position 23,412 of record CAWHOM010000006.1, read on the forward strand.
GTCGTGGAGCGGGCGTCGTCGGCGTCGGTGGTGAAGCCCACCTGGTTGTTCTGGATGAGGTGCACGGTGCCGCCGACCGTGTAGCCGTCCAGCGCCTGCAGGTTCAGCGTCTCGGCGACCACGCCCTGGCCGGGGAAGGCCGCGTCACCGTGCAGGATCAGCGGGATCGCGGCGTTGGTGTCCTGGTGGGCGTGCGGGCCCTGACGCGTGGTCTGGGCGGCCCGGGTGGCGCCCTGGGCGACCGGACCGACGAACTCCAGGTGCGACGGGTTGGACTCCAGGCGCACGATGATCGACTCGCCCCCGGGCAGCTGGTAGGAGCCCTGCGCGCCATGGTGATACTTGACGTCGCCCGTGCCGCCCTGGGGCAGAGTGGTGATCGGCTCAAGCGTCGAGGAGCCCTCGAATTCGGCGAAGATCGTCTGATAGGGCCGCCCGAGGTTGTGCGCCAACACGTTGAGGCGGCCGCGGTGCGCCATGCCGATCACGACCTCGCGCGCGCCGCGCGTGGCCGACAGCTGGGTCAGCTCGTCGATCATCGGCACGGTCATGTCCAGCCCTTCGACCGAGAACTGCTTCTGGCCCAGGTAGGCCTTGTGCATGAAGCGCTCGAACGCGTCGACCTCGGTCAGACGCTTGAGCAGCGCCTTCTCCTCGGCGTTGGTCAGCGGCTTGCGAAACTCGCCGGACTCGATCGCCTCCCGCAGCCACAGCCGCTGCCGGCCCGACGCGATGTGCTCGATCTCGTAGGCGATTGTCCCGCAATAGGTCTCGCGCAGGTGCGGCAGCGCCTCGGCCAGCGTGTCGCCGGGCACGTACACGCGCAGGATCCGCGTCGGGATGCGCTCCATCAGCTCGGGCGTGAGTCCCAGCGGGACCGGATCGAGAGAGGGGTCGCCCTCGGGCTCGCGGCCCAGGGGGTCAAGCCGGGCCGCCATGTGGCCGTGGGTCCGGTGGGCCTTGATCAACGAGGTGGCAGCCTGCACGGCCTGCATCAGGTCCTCGATGTCCTTCTCGGACTTGTCGGTGGCCCGCGCCGGCGTGCCGCTCACAGCCGGCGCCGCCGAGGGCGAGGCCACGGCCGCGCCAGGCTCCGGGGCCGCCGGCAGCTCGGGCAGCGTCACCCCCAGGTCCGAGAACACGCGCTCGTAGAAGTCCTCCTCACCCTGCAGCAGCGCCTCGATGCGCTGCAGAAAGCGTCCTGACTCGGCGCCCTGGATGATCCGGTGGTCATAGGTGGAGGTCATCGTCATGACCTTCTCGGCGCCGATCGAGGAGCCGACGCGCTCCAGCCCGACCGGATAGGCGATCGAGCCGGTGGCCACGATCGTCCCCTGGCCGACCATCAGGCGCGGGACCGAGGCGATCGTGCCGATTCCGCCCGGGTTGGTGAGCGTCAGGTTGCCGCCGGTCAGGTCGTCGGCCGACAGGGTGTTGGTACGTGCCTTCTCCACCAGAGCGTTGTAGCCGTCAAGGAACTCGGCGAAGCTCATCCGGCCGGCATCGCGGATCACCGGCACCATCAGCGTGCGGCTCCCGTCCTTCTTGGCGACGTCGACGGCCAGGCCGAGGTTCACCGCGCCGTCGTCGACGCGGTGGGGCTTGGAGTCGATCTCGGCGAAGTGGTGGGCCATCACCGGCATCTCCTCGGTGGCCACGCGGGCGATCGCGTAGGCGATCAGATGCGTGAAGGAGACCTTGCGCTCGGCGGCCTTGAGCTGCTTGCGCCGGGCGTCAAGCGTGGTGACGGTGAGCGTGCGGAACGAGGTCGCCGTCGGGATCGAGCGGCTCTGGTCCATGTAGCGGGCCAGCACGGCGCCGCTGCCCTTGATCAGCTGCGCGCCGGTCGCCTCCGCGGGTGGGGGTGCGGCCGGGGCGGCCGTCCCGCCGTTCGTCTGGGCGGCGAGCACATCGGCCTTGGTGATCCGCCCGCCGCGGGCGCTGCCCTGCACGCCGCTGAGATCGACCCCCTCGGCGGCGGCCACACGGCGGGCGACCGGCGAGGCGTTGGCGAGCACGCCGTTGGTCGCGGTGGCCCCGTTGCCGGTGGCGCTGCGCTGCTCCGGGGGCGCTGCGGACGGCTCGGCGGACGCGGGGGGCTCGGCGGACGGCGCGGGGGCGGACGCGCCGGCGGACACCGACGGGCTCATGCGCCCGATCACCTGGCCCACGCTGACGGTCTCGCCTTCCTCGGCGAGGATCTCCGTGATCGTGCCCGACGTGGGCGCCGGCAGCTCCATGTCGACCTTGTCGGTGGAGATCTCGACCACGGTGTCGCCGTCGGCCACGGTGTCACCGACCTTGACCGACCACTCCAGGATCGTCCCCTCGGTCACCGACTCGCCGCCGGTGGGCGTGACGATCTCGACCGTCTCGCCGGAGCTCGCCTCGGCCTGAGCCAGGCCCTCGGCCTCCTGCGCAGCGCCGGCGACCTGCTCGGCCTTGGTGGTGGGCGGCGACTCGCCGGAGACCGGGCCGGCTTCGACGGGCGCCGCGGAGCCGCTGCCGACACCACCGTCGCCGGATCCCGCAGAGCCGCTGCCGGCACCACCGTCGCCGCCGGCCGCGGAGGGAGCGCCGCCGTTGGTGGAGATCTCGGCCAGCACGGCGCCGACGGTCACGGTGTCGCCCTCGGCGGCGTGGATCTTGGTCACCGTGCCCGCGACGGGGGCGGGAACCTCGGCGTCGACCTTGTCGGTCGAGATCTCGACGAGCGTCTCGTCGACGGCGACCGAATCCCCCTCCTGCTTATGCCATTCGAGGACCGTGCCCTCGGCGACGGAGTCGCCCATGGCTGGCATCACGACTTCAAAAATGCTGGTCTCTACCGACATCCGTGGCTTGCCGATCACTCTAGCGTCGCAAGGCGCTGCCGGTCGGCGACCAGAAAACCGATCGACCCGGCAAACGGGCCCAGACCGCCGAGGACCGCGACCGTCACCGCCAGCCAGAAGGGGATCACGTGAGACCGCGCGGCCGCGATGCACACGAGCGACATCACGATCCACATCAGACCATGGGCCAGACCCAGGAGGAACGTCTCCGGCTGGGGATTGGAGAACACGAACGCGCACAGCAGCAGCGCCAGGTACACGACCGAGTGCGTGAAGGACGCCACCTCCAACCGGCGGAAGGTGATCCACCCCAACCGGCGGGACCCCATCACGCGACGGAGAGCAGCTCGGCCGTCCGGCGCAGCGGACTGTCGGCATGCTCTGGCCAGTCCGCCACGTCGGCTGGCCACCAGGCGAAGTCATCGTGCTCAGCGTCGGGGGTGACGGTCGCTCCCTCGGCCAGCCAGGCCATCCCGACGAGCATCGAGATCCCCGTGGGCAGACCCACCAGAGCCTCGACGCTGAGACGCTCGGGCGCCACCGCCCACTCCTCCTGCAGCTCTCGTACCAGCGTCTTCGCCGGGTTTTCGTCGACCTCGACCGAGCCGGCCGCTCCCAGCGCCCAGCGATGCGCCCAGGTGGCCAGCCACGCCGCGCGGCGGCCCGCAAGCCAGCGCCCGTCGGCGGACCGCACCACGCACAGCGCCGACAGGCTCTGCACCGCATGTTCGGGAAGCAGGCGCAGCGCCCAGCGCACGGGCTCACACTCCAGGTGAAGCTTGCCGTCCACCACCTGGTGGCCGCGCAGGCGGGCGGCCAGGCCGTCGTGGCTGGGCGAGCCGCGCGCCCGCAGCTTGGCCAGCGCGCGGTCGGCCTCGTCGAGCACCTCGGGAGACGGGGCGTAGGGCTCGGTCCGCCAGGTGACCTCGATGTCCTCGGGTCGCCACGGCCCACGGGCGAGGATTCCGGACGTCGCCGACATGGCTACACCGTACCTGCGGCCGGCTGCGGCCGCCCCCGCACGGTCTCGCTGCGACACGGCCCGGCCGCCCCCGCGTGGTCCGGCTAAGACGCGGCTCCGGCTGCCCGCAGGCGCTCCAGCAGCGGGCCGGCCGACGGCCACTGCTCGGGCGCCAACCGCGCGAGCAGCTCGCGCCATCCGGGCTGCTGCGCGATGGCCGAGGCGACCAGTGCCAGACCGTCGTCCAGCTCGCCGTGCTGGGCGGCTCCCAGGCCGGCCCAGAAGCGAAGCTCGTGGGACTCCGGGACCAGCTCGTGGGCCTGCTGATAGAGCCGGGCAGCCCGCACCATGTCGCCCGCGGCGGCGCGCTCGTCGCCCTCGCCGGCCAGCTTGTAGGCCCGGTCGAGCACCAGCAGCCGGTCCAGCTCGTCGAGCGGCTCGGCGTGGTCCTCGACGCGCAGCGAGACGGCCGTCTCCCAAGGCTCTCCGCTCGCCGGCACGACGAGGATCGCGGCGGACTGGCGTCCGCGGATGTCGCCGCCGGCGGCCTCGCCGGCGTGCAGGGCCGCCATCAGCCGGCCGCTGAGCGGTCCCTTCGCGCTCTCGAAGGCCTCCAGCATGGCCGGCCAAACCTCAGCGCAGGACATGATGTTGGCCTGGCAGCAGACCCCGTCCCCCGTGACGTGGCCCGCGAAGCGCATGCATTGATCGCCGGTGTGCACGGCGGTCGCACCGGCCGCGTCGACGATCGCGACCTGGCGGGTGGCGCCCAGCGGATCGGCGGCGAGCAGCTCGGCCAGCGCCGCGCCCGGGTCCGACCCGCCGGCGAGCAGAGCCAGGCCTCGCGGACCGTAGGAGACCTCCAGGTTGGCCTGCGTGGCCACCGCGCCGATCCCCGGCTGACACCACGGCACGAGCGACCCCACCGAGAACCAATGCGACTGGACCGCCACCCCCAACTCCCCGGTGTTCGGATCCCGGGCGACGATCGAGTACGTGATCGGCGGATCATATGCCGACGCTGGGAGGGTTTCGTACCCTGGAGGTGCAAAACCCTCCCAGCGTCATTGGTCTAGGCGGCGACAACCCGGTTGAAGCGCCGCAGGGCGAGCGGGACGCAGATCGCCATCAGCAGCAGGCACCAGCCGATCATCGCCAGCTCGGGATGGCTCAGCTGCCAGGAGCCGCCGGTGTGCACGCCCGAAGTGAGCAGCCGTACCGTGGCGACCAATGCCGAGATCGGATCCCACTCGGCGATCGCCCGCGGAATCGCGTCCATCCCGGAGATGGGGACGAACGTCCCGGCCATGAACGTCAGCGGCAAGATCACGATGAAGCCCATCCCCTGCACCGCGTCGGGCGACCGCACGAGCATCCCCACAAGGACACCGCACCAGGTGAAGGCCAGCATCCCCAGCGCCAGCAGGGCGACGAGCTCGATCCCATGCACCAGCGAGACGTGGGGGCTCCAGCCCAGCGCCAGGCCGAACAGGATGGTGATCACGATCCCCAGCACCTGCTCGCAGAACTGGCCCATCACCTCGCCGCTGATGATCGACAGCCGGCTGACCGGCATCGAGCGGAAGCGGTCGATGACGCCCTCGGTCATGTCCGAGGCGGTGGCTGTACCGGCGCCGATCACCCCGAAGGCCAACGACTGGCCGAGGATTCCCGGGAACAGGAAGTTCTTGTAGCTGATCCCGTGTACGTGGATGGCCGAGCCGAACACGTACAGGAACAGCAGGATGAAGACCATCGGCTGGATCGTGACGTCGAGCAGACGCTCGGGCACCCGGGGGATCGCCCGCAGGCTGCGCCCGGTGAGCAGCGCGGTGTCGCCCACGAAGCGCACCAACCGCGCGAGGCGCGCGGGAGCGCCGGGGCCGGCGGGCGGAGTCAGAGGGGCGGCGAGGGACGTCATGCGGCGACCTCCAGTCGTGCGGCGTCGTCGGGCGCCGCCGGCTCGGAATGAGCGGGGTGGCCCGTGAGGGCCAGGAACGCGTCGTCCAGTGTGGGACGGCGCAGAGCGATCTCGTCGACGGCGATCCCGGCGGCGCGCACGACGCCGGCCACCCGTTCGAGGTCGACCACCTCGTTGGGTGCGGCCACCGAGACCGTGCGCAGCTGCTCCTGGGGCGTGGTCTCGAAGTGGTCCTCAAGCAACGACCGCAGACGCTCGAAGGCGCCGGCGTCGGCGGCGACGACATCGACGCGCTGCTGTCCGACCTGTGCCTTGAGCTCCGCCGGAGTACCGGCGGCGACCTCGCGGCCATGGTCGATCAACACGACCTTGTCGGCGAGTGCGTCGGCCTCCTCCAGGTACTGCGTGGTCAGCAGCAGGGTCACGCCCTCGTCCACCAGCTCGCGGACCGTCGCCCACACGACCTGACGGCTGCGCGGGTCAAGGCCGGTGGTCGGCTCGTCGAGCACGAGCACGTGTGGGCGGTCGATCAGGCCGGCGGCCAGGTCGACACGGCGGCGTTCGCCGCCCGACAGCTGCTTGACCAAACGGTCGCGGAACTCGATGGCGTCAAAGCGCTCCATCAGCTCGTCGGCGACGGCTCGCGCCGCCCGTGCGCCGCGGCCCCGCAGGCGAGCCATCAGGATCAGGTTCTCGCGGGCTGTGAGGTGCTTGTCGAGCGCGGCGAACTGTCCGGTCAGAGAGATCCGCTCACGCACGCGGGCGGCGTCATCGACGACGTCGTAGCCGGCGACGCGGGCCTGCCCGGCATCGGGCGCGATCAGCGTGGCCAGCATCCGCACAACCGTGGTCTTGCCGGCGCCATTGGGCCCCAGCAGCGACACCACGGTGCCCTCGTCCACCGACAGGTCGAGTTGATCGACGGCGACGAAGGACCCGAACCGCTTGGTCAGGCCTTGGGTGAGTATGGCTTTTTCTGTCATTGTCCGTAAATCTACAGAGACTGAAAAGATTCTGCAAGTGAACTTGTTGCCGGTATCCTGAGAGCTAGACCGACTTCGAACCCGGAACTGAGCGATGGACAGCGACAAGCCAAGGGCGCCCGGCGTCGAGGAGGCCCTCCCCGACCTTCCCGACGACGACCTGCTGCACCGCCTGATCTCCGACGAGATGGGCGACGCGATCGCCGAGGTGATGCGCCTGACCCGCCGTGCTCACGAGGCGTGGCACCGCTCCAAGCATCCGGACGAGGGGCTGCGCGAGCGCAAGCGCCGCCTCACCCGGCAGCTGATCTCCGACGCGGCGACGACGATGTTCGCCACTCGCGGCTTCGACAACGTGCGCGTCGCCGAGGTCGCCGACAGGGTCGGCGTGTCGGAGAAGACGGTCTACAACTACTTCCCGACCAAGGAGTCGATGGTCCTCGACAACGCCGACGAGGCGGTGGAGACACTCGCCCGGGCGCTGCGCGAACGAGACCCCGAGGAGTCGCTGACCGAGACGGTCGTACGGGCGATCAAAGCCGACTCCGAGCGCTATGACCAGGCCCCGGACGCGCTGGTGCAGTTCATGCCGGCGTTCATGTCGATGATCGAGGAGACGCCGGCGCTGCGGGCGGCCTGGCTGGAGCTTTACGACCGGTTGGCCAAGGTGGCGCGCGACGAGCTGGCCGCCCAGGCCGGGGTCGACCCGCGTGATCCCGAGCCCACCGCCGCCGGTCGCGCGCTGGTGGGCCTGGCCGAGGTGGCGGTGCAGTCTCGCGTGCGCCACATCCGCGATGGCCTGCGGGGGACGGCGCTCAACGAGGCCGTCAGCGACGACCTCGGGCGCGCGGCCCGGCTGCTGGAGACGGGGCTGTGGTCATTCAGCCTTCTGGCCCTCGGCGCGCGCGCCAGGCGCCAGGCTCAGGACGTCACCCGGGCGGCCGAGCTGACCCGGGCGGAGGTCGTCAAGGCGATGGAGCAGGCCCGCGCCGCCTTCAGGCAGGTCGGCCGCCAGGGCCGCGAGGCGATCAAGCAGGCCAAGGCCGACGCGCGGGCCCAGCGCGAAGCGAAGCGGGGCGGACCCGCGAGGCGCTGACCGTGCCGGGCATCGCCGTGCTCGGGCCGGGCGGGGTCGGCGGGTTCGTCGCCGCGGCGCTGGCGCGCGCCCGGGTGGATGTCGTCGTGGTGGCGCGCGAGCCGGCGGCGACCGCGCTGACGCTCACCGGCGTGAACGTGCGCAGCGCGGCGCTGGGCAACTTCGTCGCCCACCCCGGCGTGGTCGCTGAGCTGACCGAACCGCTCGCCGTGCTGCTGGTGGCCACCAAGGCCACGGGCCTCAAGGACGCACTGGGACAGGTCAGGGCGCAGCCGGAACTGGTGGTGCCGCTGCTCAACGGCGTCGAGCACCTGGCGGTGCTGCGCGAGCGCTTCGGTCGCGACCGGGTGGTCGCGGGGGTGATCCGGATCGAGTCAGATCGTCCCCGTCCCGGGGAGATAGTGCAGACCAGCCCGGGGTGCCGGATCGACATCGCCGGCTCTCGCCCCGAGGTCATGAGGCTGGCCCAGGTCCTGGAGGGCGCGGGCATCGCCACGCGGACGGGGGACTCGGAGGCCAACGTGATGTGGTCCAAGCTCACGCGCCTGTGCGCGTTGGCTTTGACCACCAGCGCCGCGGACCGCCCGCTCGGGTTCGTGCGCTCGGACCCGCGGTGGCGCTCGGCGCTGGACAACGCCGTGGCCGAGACCGCCCGGGTTGGCGCCGCCGAGGGCGCCACGCTGCAGCCGGCGGCGACGATCGCCGAGCTGGAATCCGCCCACGCCGAACTGGGCTCCTCGATGCAGCGCGACATCGCCGCCGGACGCGAGCCGGAGCTGGACGCGATCGCCGGCGCGGTGCTGCGCATCGCCGCCCGGCACGAGATCCGCTGCCCGACGATCAGCTGGCTGGCCGAGCGGGTGGCGCAGCGCGTCGCGGCGTCAGCAGGATCACGCCCGTGATCAGGCTCCACGCGCCGCCCAGGACGATTCCGGCGAGCACGTCGCTCGGATAGTGAACGCCCAGGTACACGCGTGAGAGCGCCACGGTTCCCACGATCGCCAGCGTCGCGAGCACCGCGGCGACCTTGACCGGCGCCGAGCGTGAGCTGCACAAGGCGAGCAGTAGCAGGAGCCCGAAGAACGCGGTCGCCTCGGTGGCGTGGCCCGAGGGAAAGCTCGTGCCACTCACCCGCTCCAAGGCGACGACCCGCGGGCGCGGGCGGTCGATGATCGCCTTGGCGATGTTCTGGACGATGATCGAACCCACGACGGCGACGATCACCGCCAGGGCCACCCGGGGCCTGCCCAGCGCGGCCGCCGCAGCGGCGGCGAGCACGGCGGCGGGCACCAGCACGTAGCTTCGACCCAACCACGAGGCGGCGTGCGCGAGCGTGGTCAGGGTGCCCGTGCGCTGGTGGACGAGGTCGCGCAGCAGCGTGAGGTCCTCGCCCGACATCAGCGTGGCCAGCCGGCGCAGGGCGACGCCGGCACCGATCAGCAGAACGAACGCGACCGCCAGCCGGACAGCCCGTGATGCGTCCGTCGGTCCTACAGCGGCGGGCGGACCGGCGGCGGCTGGCCGCCGCTGTCGACGTACACCGGCTCGCCGATCTCCTCGGAGGCGACCGCGTCGACGACTTCCTCCTCCTCCATCTCCCCCGCGCCGTCGTGCTGGCCGTCGCACAGCACCCGGAAGTTACCGGTTACACCACCGTCGGCCTGGAGCACGATCCCCGGCAGGATCTCCTCGCCCTCCTCGAGACCGAGGCGCTCGATGTCGAAGTGCGCCATCCCGATTCCCCAGCTGTTGTGGTCGGGGTTCTCCCGATCGTGGGCGGCGACGCCCTGCGCGAAGCGCTCCAGCAGCTTTCCCATTGTCGCCGTGTCGACCACGGCGCGGCTCAGCTGTCCCGCTCGATCAGCTCGATGCGGTAGCCGTCCGGGTCGCGCACGAAGCACAGGCGGTTACCGCCCTCGCGGATCGTGTATGGCGGCTTCTCGGGCTCGATCCCCTGCTCGGCGAGCCGGCCTAGGGTGTCGTCGAGATCGGAGGTGGTGATCGCGATGTGCCCGTAGCCGGTCCCGATCTCGTAGGGCTCGGTCTGATCGAAGTTGTGCGTCAGCTCGAGGCGGGGATTGTCGCCGTCCTCGGGCAGGTTCATGAACACGTTGATCGCCTCGTCGCGGATCGGCACACGGCCGATCTCGTCGAACCCGAGCGCCTTGTAGAACTCGACCGAACGGTCGATCTCGAAAATCCGGTAGCAGGTGTGGATCAGGGACATGGGCCAAGGGTAACGGCCCCACCCGCCCGTACGGGTCCCGCCCTCTCGATACGCTCTGACCATGATCGTCGAGCGCTCGATGAGCGACCAGTGGCTCTCGAACACCTACGTCGTCGCGGACGAGCTGGGCGGCAGCGCGGTGATGGTGGACGCGGGCGGCCCGGTGGCACCGCTGTTGGAGTACCTCAACCGCGGTCAATTCGATCTGACCCACGTGCTGCTGACCCACCACCACCACGACCACGTCGCCGATTTGGAAGCCCTGCTGCGGGCGCATCCGGGCACCCCGGTGCTGATCCACGAGCGTGAGCGCCAGTTCGTGGCGCCGGCCACCGACACCATGGCCGAAGGACAGAAGATCCAGTCCGGGGCGTTGACGATCGAGCCCATCCATACGCCCGGTCACACCTCGGGGATGCTGTCGCTGCTGTTCGACGGCACCGACGTGTTCACCGGCGACACCCTGTTCAAGGGATCGGTCGGCGGCGTGCGCGCCCCTGACTCCACCAGCTATGCCGACCTGAAGTCCTCGATCATGGACAAGCTGCTCGCGCTGCCGCCCGAGACCCGGATCCATCCCGGCCACACCGACCCGACGACCGTCGCCAAGGAGCTGGAGCACAACGGCTTCGTGCGGATCTGGCGCGGGGTTGACCCCGAGGGCTCGGCGGACTGCACCGCGATGGGTGAACCAGCGACCCTGATCCTGCTCGGAGACGACTACGACGGCGGGCACAAGGCGTGGGTGCGCTGGCCCGATGGCTCGGACGACATCGTGCCGGGCTCGCAGATCCAGCAGGCCGCCTAGACTCGGTAAGCAGTGGCCAAGGACAAGATCCCCACCTCCCGCGTGGGGCGCACGGCCAAGATCGGCGGGCTGGCAGCGGGTCAGGCGCTCCGACAGGCAGGCACGCGCGCGGCCAACGTGGGACGCAACGAGGAGGGGCGCAGCGCGGCGTTGGAGCGGCGCCACATCGAGGCTGCCGAGCAGATCGTGGAGGCGCTGGGCTCGATGAAGGGCGCCGCCATGAAGGTCGGGCAGGTGCTCTCGTTCCTGGACGTCGGCATGGTGCCCGAGGAGTACCGCGAGGAGTTCCAGCGCAAGCTGGCCAAGCTGCGCGACGCCGCGCCCACGGTCACCTTCAACGACATGGGCAAGGTGATCGAGGCCGAGCTCGGCGAGCCGCTTAAGGAGGCGTTCGCGGAGTTCGACAAGGAGCCGATCGCCGCGGCCTCGATCGGTCAGGTGTACCGCGCCCAGCTTCACGACGGTCGCGAGGTGGCGGTCAAGGTCCAGTACCCCGGGGTGGCCGCCGCCGTGCGTGCGGACATGCAAAACCTGGGTCTGATCCTTCGCCTGGCCAAACGGATCGCCCCCGGCATGGACCCCAAGGCGATCGGCGAGGAGATCCGCTCGCGGATCGGCGAGGAGCTCGACTACGAACTGGAGGCCCAGAACCAGCGGGCGCTGGCGCGGATCTTCCGCGGCCACCCGTTCATCGTCATCCCGGACGTCGTCACCTCGCTCTCGCACGAGCGGATGATGGTCTCCGAGTATGTGCACGGGGCGGGCTTCGAGGAGATCAAGGGTCGCGACCAGCAGCAACGCGACCGGATCGGCGAGATGATCTTCCGCTTCTACTTCAGCTGCCTGTACCGCCACGGTCAGTTCTCGGGCGATCCGCACCCCGGCAACTCGATGCTGCTTGAGGATGGCCGGATGGCGTTCTTCGACTTCGGCCTGTTCAAACGCATGCCGCCGGGCTCGGTCGACCTGGAGATCAGCGTGGCCCGCGCGATCATCGAGGGCGACACCGAGACGATCATGCGCCTGGGAACCGAGGTCGGCTTCTTCCGCGAGCCTGAGAAGTTCAACCCCGACCGCGTGCTCGCCCACTTCTCCGCGGCCACGTCGTGGTACACGGCCGATCGTGAGATCGAGCTCACCCCTGAGTACGCCACTCAGGTGCTGATCGACATGTCTGACCCACGCTCGGAGTACTTCAGCTATCTGCGCCACGAGTCCGCTCCGCCCGACCACATCTTTGGGCGCCGGATGGAGGTCCTGACGCTGGCGGTGATCTCCCAGCTGCACGCGCGGGGGAACTTCCACCGGATCGCGCGCGAGTGGTTCTACGACGATCCGCCCGCCACCGAGCTGGGCCGCCAGGAGGCCGAGTTCTACGGGCGGGCCGCCGCTTAGCGTCCGCTCAGCGATCACCGTAGAGGGCATGCCGGGCTCTTCGACGGCTCGCGCCGATCCCGCCCGGCATCCGACGTACGTCCAGACCGGTCGTTTTTGCCCACTTCAGGGTCAAGGACCCGCCTGGATTCACCGAAGCCTGAGCTGTGTCGCACGTCGCAAAGCTCATCGCCCTGGTGGCCGCCGTGATCGCCGTCGCGCTGATCCCGGCCAGCGCCAGCGCGGAGCTGCTCATCGATCCCGACGGTTTTCACCTGGATGCCTCGACGTACACGGTCTCCCAGGACGCCGGCAGCGCCCCGATTACGATCGAACGCAACGACACCGCGCGCGAGGCGCAGATCCGCTACGAGACGCTGCCCGGCACCGCCGTGCGCGGTCAGGACTACACCCCGGTCAAGGCGATGATCGACTTCATGCCGGGCCAGGCAAGCGCGACGTTCTCGATCCCGATCGTCGACCACCACATGGTGATCGTGCCCCGGACGATCCGGATCGCGCTCTTCGGTCCGCATTCACTGGGCGTGGGCCTTCCATCCACCGCCGTGCTGACGATCCTTCCGGGCAACGTGGCCACGGTGGCGCGCGACCCTCTGAACCCGCTGGCGCTGCCGACCGCACCGGCGGTCGACGACCCGCTCTCGGGCGCCACGCCGTTCATCGACTACACGTACGGCCTGGCTAACACGTGGCAGCGCCGGGTGGCCGGTTCACATCCCGCTGAGGCAGCGGCGCTCGGCTTCATCGCCCGTCAGCCCGAGGTCCACCGCTGGGGCAACTGGAGCGGGCCCGACCCGGGCATCCAGGTCTCCCAGTACATGGTTCGCACCTCCGAGGAGGAGCCGGGCACAGTGCCCGAGTTCGCCACCTACTGGATCGTCGACCCACCGCGTATCCACCCCCACTGCGGCCACTACGTCGACCCGGCGTGGCGGGTGCGCGCCTATCACGACTGGGTGGAGAGCCTCGCCCGCGGCGTCGGGGATGCCCACGCGATCATGTTCGAGGAGATGGACTCGCTGATCACGGTCGGCTGTCTGTCAAAGCATGGTCTCGCCGTCCGTCTGGCGATGCTGCGCGACGCCAACCAGATCCTCTCCGAGGTCCCCCACCTCGTCGTCTACGAGGACGCGGGCGCCGCCGACGGCCCGCAGAGCGCGCGCTACATGGCCAGCCTGCTGCGCCGCGCCGGCGTCAGCCTGATCCAGGGCTTCTTCCTCAACTCCACCCATTTCGACTGGACGCTGCATGAGATCCAGTACGGCGAGGCAATCAGCCGGCTGATCGGCGGCAAGCACTTCGTGGTCAACACCGCCGAGAACGGCCGCGGGCCGCTGCACCCGAAGGATCGCGTGCACGGTGGCAACGAGGTGATCTGCGATCCGGCCGGGCGCGGTCTGGGGCCGGTGCCGACCTTCAACACCGGCTATCCCAACGTCGACGCGTTCGCCTGGATCGCGAACCCGGGCAAGTCCGGCGGCAGCTGCGGCCGCGGCATGGCCAAGATCGGCTTCTTCGACCCGCGGCTGGCCCTGGAACTGATCAAGAACCGCAACTTCTCGGTCCGCTGACCCGACAAGCTCCCTGGGTAGGGAACGGGAGACGACCAACGCAGTGCCTGTTCCGGGTCGGGAGGGTTATACCTCCTGCACCTGGAACAGGCTGGTCGTCCCGGGTCTTCCGCTCGGTAGCCCGGCCGTGATCCCCACCCGCTCGCCTGGCTTGACCCAACCGAGCTCCACCACCCGGCGAGCCGAGGCGGCGATCAGCTCCTCGGTGACTTCGTGACGGGCGATCGACGCCGCCTGCACGCCCCACATGAGGCCACAGCGCCGCACGGTCTCCTTGCCCGGCGACAGGCAGTAGATCGGCACGTTAGGGCGGTGGGCGGAGATCAGGCGCGCCGAGCGACCCGACAGGGTCGGGATGACCAGCGCGGCGAGGCCGAGGTCGCGCGCCGCCGCACAGGCGCTGTAGGCGATCGTGTACGCGGGGTCGCGCGCGTCGCGGCGCACGCGCTCCTCGTTCCACGTGCTGTAGGGCAGCGTGGTCTCGGTGCGCTCGGCGATCGAGGCCATCATCTCCACCGCCTCCACCGGATAGGAGCCGATCGCGGTCTCCTGGGAGAGCATCACAGCGTCGGTGCCATCCAGGATCGCGTTGGCCACATCGGTCGCCTCGGCCCGCGTGGGGCGCGATGAGGAAACCATCGAGTCCAGCATCTGGGTGGCGGTGATCGACGGGCGAGCCAGCCGGCCGGCGATCCGCAAGAGGCGCTTCTGGACGATCGGGACGTCCTCGATCGGCAGCTCGATGCCGAGGTCGCCGCGCGCCACCATCACGGTATCGGCGGCGCGGATGATCTCCTCGGCGGCGTCGACGGCCTGCGGCTTCTCGATCTTGGCGATCAGGGGTGTCCGGGTGCGGCGGCGCACGGCGAGGATGTCCTCGGCGGAGCGCACGAACGACAGGGCGACGATGTCGACCCCGATCGATTCGCCGAAGCGCAGCATGTCCAGGTCCTCCTCGGGCACCGCCGCCAGGCCGCGAGTGGAGCCGGGGATGTTCAGCCCCTGCCGGGTGGCAACCGTGCCGCCGATCTCGACCGCGGTGTCGATCTCGCAGTCGGCGGCACGCACGTGCTTGACGCGCAGGCGGATCGCGCCGTCGGCCAGGTAGATGACGTCCTCGGGGTCGACGGCGTCGGCGAGTCCGCCCCACGAGACCGCGATCCGCTCCCCGTCGCCCTCCTCGCTCGAGCCGCACATCAGCACGAGCTTCTCACCGGGCTTGAGCTCGGCGATGCCGTCGCGCAACGTGCCGATGCGCAGCTTGGGCCCCGGCAGGTCCTGCAGGATCGCCACCTGGCGCCCGGCGGCGGCCGAGGCCGCGCGCACGCGTTCGGCGTTCTCGGCGTGCACCTCGCGGTTGCCGTGGGAGAAGTTCAGGCGCGCCACGTCGACCCCCGCCGCGACCATCCGGGTCAGCGTCTCGAGGTCCTGACAGGCGGGTCCGATGGTGGCGACGATCTTCGTGCGGCGCGGCATGTGAGCGCTCACGCTAGCTCACCGCCGGGCGTCTTCCCGTTAAGCGGATGTGAGCGGCGCGCCGTCCTGCACGACCGGCTCGCCGTCGGCGCTGATCCGACCGCCGTCGCGCAGGTCACAGATCAGGTCCCAGTGCAGCGCCGAGACGTTCGTGGCGCCGGTCTCCGGATAGGAGCGCCCGAGCGCCAGGTGCACGGTGCCCGCCATCTTCTCGTCGAGCAGGACGTGACCGGTGGCTCGGTCGATGCCGGTGTTGGTGCCGATCCCCAACTCGCCGAGGAAGCGCGCGCCCGCGTCGGTGTCAAGCGCCGCCCGCAGGTAGTCCTCGCCGCGCTGCGCGCTGAACTGCACGACCTCACCCTCGCGGAAGGTGAGGGTCACCCCGGTGACGGTGACGCCAGGCGGCCCGGTGGGCACCGTGAACCGGATCGTCCCGTTCGCCGAGCGCTCGTGCGGGCCGGTGAAGACCTCGCCGGATGGCATGTTGCGCCGGCCGTCGGAGTTGATCCAGGTGCGGCCGGTCACGTCCAGGGTGATGTCGGTGCCGTCGGCCTCGATCCGCACCTCGCGAGCGGAGCTGAGCCGCTGCACGAGCCGGGCCTGGTCGGAGCTCAGCTCGCGCCACGCCTGCACCGGATCGGGACGGTCGAGGAAAAGCGCTCGCTTCGACGAACGCGGCGTACGCGTCGTCTGACATCGAGGCCAGCTGGGCGAGCGCGGAAGTCGGCCAGATCGTGCCGCACCAGCGGCGCGACAAGCGCACCTCGCGCAGGGGGGCCCGGGCACCGGCGGCGCGAGCCATCAGCTTCGGATCGACGTCCGCCAGGGCCGCCGTGTTGGCGGGCGCGTCGATCGACAGGATCGCGTCCGATGCCTCCAGCTCGGCCAGCTCGACCGGGGCGAAGCCGTCCAGGTGGCGCTCGCCGGCGTGGCGATAGAAGTCGGCGCCCTGCGACGGCAGCGAGATCCGCAGCCCCGGCCAGGCCTCGCGCTGCAGGATCGCGCGGTGCACGGAGCGCAGGATCGGCTCGGCCAGCGTGGTCGAGCTGACCAGGACCTGCTGACCGGGCGAGACCTCCAGGCACCAGTCGCACAGCAGCTCGGCGAACGCGTCGGGGCTCAGATCGATCATGGCGCTCCGACGTCGGGGAAGTGCTCGGCCAGGTGCGCGCGCAGCGACTCCAGCACGAACTCCCGCTCCGGTCCCGACGCCATCCGGTAGCGACCGATCAGCTCCTTCTGGCGGGTCATCTCCAGGCCGGAGATCGTCCAGGATGCGGCCAGGCGCTCGAACAGCAGCTCGATCGCGCGCTGGCGCGCGTCCTCGCGGTTCAGTCCGCCGCCCAGGGTGTCGGCGTACTCGCGCCGAGCGGCCGGAGTGAGCGAGCCGCGCAGCCTCAGGACGTTGTCCCCGGCGTCGCTGTACTCGGAGGTCGGCGCGACGAGCTTGGTGCGCTGACGGTTGCGGCGTCCCACCGCCCCGAGGTTATAGAGGTGTGGCCGCGGCCTGCCGGAGCTGTCCGACGACGTCGCCGGTGACCGGGTCGGCGTGCCCCGCCCAGACGACCGACGGACCGAGGTCGGCCAGCTTGCGGATCGAGGCGCGCGCCTGCTCGATGTCGACGTCGAAGGCCGGATGCGGGAGCCGCGGGCCGCCCTTGCGTCCGGTGAGGGGGTCGATCGTGTAGACGACGTCCGACACCAGCGCCAGACGGTCGGCTTCGCGGTAGAGCGCGATCAGGCCCGGCGCGTGCCCGGGCAGCTCGACGACCCGGAAGCCCGCCACCTCGTCGCCCTCGGCGACCGTGCCGGCGATCGGCGTCGCCCCGCCGTCCCACGCTGGCAGGAGCCGGGCGTAGATCGGGCGGGCGTACGCCCTGAGCTTGGCCAGGTCCCAGTAGTCGCGGAAGGGGGCGCTGGACTCGGCGGCCGCCCGCTCGGCGGGATGACAGTACACCGGCGCCCGCAGGGCCGGCGCCGCCCCGCGATGATCGGCGTCGGCATGGCCCAGCACGATCCGCCGGACGCCGCCCAGGCGGGCGCAGGCGGCGCGCAGGGCGCCGCCCATCGCCGAGATCCCGGCATCGAACACGGTCACACCGCCGCCGTCCTCGATCAGATAGACGTTCATCGTCTTCAGTGGGAAGCCGCCGCGAACGAGCCACACGCCGTCGGCGATCCGCTCGGTCTCGGCGCCGTGCACGGCCAGCGCCGCCCGAGTGCGCAGGTTGGCCAGCTTGGTCAGGCGGGCCTCGGCCGGCGAGCCCG
The DNA here is from genome assembly GCA_963831015.1 of uncultured Solirubrobacteraceae bacterium. Taxonomy (GTDB): domain Bacteria; phylum Actinomycetota; class Thermoleophilia; order Solirubrobacterales; family Solirubrobacteraceae; genus Palsa-465. The sequence goes on from CAWHOM010000006.1 coordinate 40,952, forward strand.
CGGGCGGCAGCAGGCCCAGCTGGCGCGCGATTGCGCCGCTGTCGACGAAGGCGTCGTTGTGGACGATCAGGTCGTCGTGGACCGTGACCACGTCGCAGCCCTCGAGCTCGAGCTGGGCGTGGTTGGCGGCGAAGCCCTGGAACGTGCCCGGCCCGGCGAACGTTCCGGTGGCCCGCCAGCGCACCGCGGTCCGCGTCCGGGAGGTCGTCAGCTCGACGATCTCCATCGTGAAGTCCGGGAACGCCTCGAACAGCTCGGAGAAGTAGGCCCGGATCCCGTCGGGCGCCACCAGGTCCTGGGCGCCGACCATCCGGTCGACCGAACCGGGGGTCCAGCAGGCTGTGGCCGCGTCCAGGTCGCGAGCCGCGAGCGCATCGAAGTAGCGTTTGGCGATCTCGGCGGTGGTGGTCATCGGGTCGGCGCAGTCTACGCGTCACCAATATGGTGGGCCAAATGCCACGCAAACCAGAGCTAGGCCGTGGTGAGCGGGTGCTACCGGGGCTGTGGCGGCTGCGCCTGCCCCTGCCCTGGCCGGGCGTCCCACACGGCAACGCGTGGGCGATCGCGGCCGGCTCGGGGATCGTGCTCGTGGACTGCGGCTATCACGGCCCGGGCTCGCTGGCGCAGCTGGAGCGCGCGCTGGAGATGGTCAACCTCCGCCTCGAGCAGGTGCGTCTGCTGGTCATCACCCATGCCCACACCGACCACTGGGGCGAGGCGGCGACGGTCGTCGAGCGCGCCGGCTGTGAGATGTGGATGCATCCCGCCAGCGCCCACGGACGCGATCGGCTCGATGATCCGGAGGCGGCCCTGGCGCGACGCATGGAGGTCGCCCGTCAGAGCGGCGTGTCAACGGCCACGATCGAGCGCTACGCCGAGCAGGCCAAGGACATGCCCTCGGGACTGGCCGCCGCGATCGATCCCGACCGGGAGCTCGTCCAGGGCGTGGCGATCGACACCGATCTCGGCACCTGGACAACCCACGAGACGCCCGGGCACGCCCCCTCGCACGTCTGCCTGTATCAGCCTGAGCGTCGCCTGCTGATCTCAGGCGATCACGTCCTGGGGCGGATCTCGCTGTATTACGACTACGGCTACACCCCCGATCCGGTCGGCGAGTTTCTCAGCTCGCTGGACCGGGTCGACGCGCTGCAGGCGCGCCTGGCGCTGTCGGGCCACGGCAAGCCGTTCGTCGACGTGCCCGGCCACATCGAGGGCAACCGCAAGCTGGTGCGCGAGCGGCTGGAGGCGACCCTCGCGGCTGTGCGGGGAGAGCCCCGAACGGCCGTCCAGCTGGTCCCGGAGATCTACGGCCAGGAGCTGAGCTTCGACAATGCCACCTGGCTGATCACGCAGACGATGAGCTATCTGACCCACCTGCAGCGCGGCGGTCGGGTGCGTCGCGAGCGCGACGGCGAAGTCGAGCGCTGGAGCGCCGTACAACCTTGACACATCTTTGTCAAGGTTGCTAGGCTGGCGCGATGCGCATCGATCAGATCATCGCCGAAGCGGACGAGCCGCTCTTCTCGTTCGAATTCTTTCCGCCCAAGAGCGACGCCGGAGAACGGGTTCTGGGGCTCGCCCTGGAGTCGCTGCGGGCCCTGTCCCCCGACTTCGTGTCGGTCACCTACGGTGCCGGCGGCAGTTCACGCGGCCGCACCCTGGAGCTGACCAAGTGGATCAAACAGGAGCTGGGGATCGAGGCGATGGCGCACCTCAGCTGCGTCGGCTCCACGCGCGAGGAGCTGAGCGCGATCGTCGATGACATGAGCGAGGCGGGGATCGACAACATCCTGGCGCTGCGCGGCGATCCTCCCCGCGGGCAGACCGACTGGGCCGCGCACCCCGGCGGCCTGAGCTACTCGACCGAGCTGGCCGGGCTGATCCGCGCCGACTACCCGAGCGTGTGCCTCGGCGGGGCGTGCTTCCCCGAGATCCACCCGGAGGCGCCGGACCTGGCGCACGATCTGCGGTTCCTCAAGGAGAAGGTCGACAGCGGCGTGTCGTTCTTGATCACCCAGCTGTTCTTCGACAACGAGCTGTACTTCCGCTTCGTGGAGGAGGCGCGAGCGGCCGGCATCGAGGTGCCGATCCTGCCCGGGGTGATGCCGATCACCGACCTGCGCCAGATCAAGACGATCACCGGCATGTGCGGGGCGACGATTCCCCAGAACCTGCTGGAGGCGCTGGAATGGCGCTCCCACGATCCCGAGGCGGTGCTGCAGCTGGGCGTCTCCTACGCCACTCTGCAGTGCGCCGAGCTGCTGGCCAGGGGCGCGCCGGGAATCCACTTCTACACGCTCAATCGCTCCCACGCGACGCGCGCGATCCTCTCGGCATTGAAGGTCCACCAGCCCTGGGTCGCTCGCGAGGTCGTGGCTAGCCGGGCGGGATGATATCGAGCGCCTGGGCGACCATCGGGCGCCCGTCGAGCTCGTAGCGGACGTCCACCTCGTCGTTTCGCTTGTAGGTACCGATGCCCCAGATGCCCATGAACCAGGCCCAGCCGCTGAGCTTCCCACGCACCAGCTCGCGCGCGAACAGCAGCTCGCCGCCGGCCACCCGGTAGTCGGTCCCCAGCTCCTGGAGCACGCCGTTGACGTAGACCTCGAACGGCGGGCGGACGCCCGGCGGGAGCTTCACCCGCCATTCCCTCATGACCGATCACCCGCCAGGTCCGCGGGGATGAGGGAGTACACGACGGCGTCGACCCGGCGGCCGTGCTCACGCAGATAGCCGCGCAGCACGCCCTCGGTAGCGAAGCCCGCGGCCGTCGCCGCGCGCGCAAGTGCCTGGTTGTCGGGTGCGGCGTGCAGCTCGACGCGCATCATCCCGCAGACGTCGAGCAGCCAGCGCCCCGTCAGCGCCAGCGCTCCGGCGCCCAGCCCCCGGCCGCGCTCGGCCGGTACCACCCAGATGCTCATCCCAGCGCGCAGATGGTCCCAGTCGACGTCTCGGACCTCCACCTGCCCTCGGCACGCGTCCAACCCCGACCCGTCCAACTCGTCCAGAATCGTGAGCCACGCTCCGGCGCCGGCGGCCCGCTCGCCGGCCTCGTGCTCCATCCGGCGCCCCAGCTCGGCCCCACTGGGGGGTCGCTCCAACCCCAACGCCTCGTGTAGCCGGGGATCGTCCTGGTGGGCGATCAGGATCTCGGGGATGTCACGCTCGGCGGCGGGACGCAGCTGTGCGGTGGGTCCGCGTAACGGCGGTCCGAGATCGGGAAACGAGGGCATGTCGGGCCTGGACCGTACCCTGGCTCAGCGATGATGAGCGAGATCGAGTACACCGTCCGGCGTTCTGAGCGCGCCCGCCGCGTGCGCGTGACCGTCGACGCGGCGCGCGGAGTCGAGGTCGTCCTGCCACGGCGGGCCTCCGAGCGCGAGGCGGCGGCCGCGGTGCGCGAGCTGAGCCCGTGGATCGGACGGCGGCTGGCCGAGCTGGCCAGTGCCCGCGAGGCCGTGGCGGCGCGCGGCGACTCGGTGCCGTATCTGGGGCGGCTGCTCAGGGTCCGCACCCAGCCGGGGCGCACGAGGGTTCACCGGCGCGGCGACGAGCTGCTGGCGCCGGCGGGCACGGCGCGCGCCGAAGCGCTCGAGCACTGGTACCGGCGGGCGGCGCGCGACGAGATCGAGCCGCGGCTGGAGCGCGCCTGTGACCAGGCCGGCACCACCTATACCCGCCTGTCGATTCGGGGACAGCGCACCCGCTGGGCAAGCTGCTCGCGCAGCGGGGCGATGAGCTTCAACTGGCGGCTGCTGCTGGCTCCCGAGCCGGTGCTCGACTACGTCGTCTGGCACGAGGTCTGCCACCTGGAGGTGATGGACCACTCGCCGCGCTTCTGGGCGCTCCTCGGACGCCACTGCCCCGATTACCGCGAGCACGTGCGCTGGCTGCGCCGCTACGGCCAGACGCTGGTCCTCTAGCCCTCAACGTCCTGGCCGGCCTCGTCGAGCGTCCGGCGCAGGGCCGTGAACGGGCTCTCGGAGTCGCCCTCGGCGATCACCTGCCGCTTGAAGCGGCCGTGGTAGGCCTCCACCGAGCCGTCGCCGCGCACATCCACTCCGGCGCGCACGCTGGGCACGAAGCGCTCGGGTCCGGCCAGCTCCAGGCGCGCCACCACCTGCTCGACGGGGTCAAAGCGCTTGAATTTGGCGTCGACGACCTTGTCAGGGGCGGCGCGGATCAGCTCTCGGGCTCGGGCCTCCAGCTCGTCGAGCGCGTCGCCGATCTCGGGGAAGGTGCGGCGCCTGACCTCGGGCCCGGCGCGTACGGTCAGCTTCCAGCGCAAGCGGCGATGATCTCACGCCGAGCTCTATCTCCACCTCGGACAGCGGGCCGCGCTCGCGAAACTTGAGCGGGCCGGCCGCCACCTTGGCGGTGACCCGGCGGATGGCGACGTTGTCGGCCAGCATCGTGGCCTGGAAGCGCCTGATCCCGCGGGCCGACGCGGCGTGCGCCAGCCGCATCATCAGCTCGGTGGCCAGCCCCTGGCGCTGGTAGTCATCGCCGACCACGACCGCGTACTCCGCCGCCTCGGGATCGTCGGGCAGCCGGATGTAGCGGGCGACGGCCACGATCGGCTCGTCCGGCTCGTCGGGGAGCGTGGCCACAAGCGCGAAATGATCCGTGCCGTCGACCTCGACCAGGTACTGGGCGTCGGCCGACGACAACTCCGGCTTGGTGGCCAGAAAGCGCCGGTAGCGTGACTCCGGTGAGAGCCGCGCGTGCGAGGCGCGCAGACGCTCGTGATCGTCGGCAGCGATCGGCCGGATCGCCACTTGGCGCTGGTCGTTGAGGGTGTAGAAATCCACCCGTCGAGCATAAGCCTGGGGCGTACCGACTTATGTGTGCACGAGCACACCTTCGGATAACTCATAATGGCCGCTTATAAGCAAGTGCGTGGTCCGAGCGGCGAATCGGGCGGCGTCGATCGCCCGGAGCGCAAACGCTACAGGCCACTGAGGAAGCGCAGGCGGCTCTCGGTCACCTGCCGCCCCGCCGACGACTCGGGCGCAAGAATGTCGAATGCGTGCGGCACGCCGGGGAGCACGTGCAGCTCGACCGGCACGCCGCAGCGCTGCAAGCGGGTCGCGTAGGCGACGTCCTCGTCGCGGAACAGGTCCAGTCCGCCCACGTCGATATAGGCCGGCGGCAGGTCTACTAAATCGGGCGCCCGCGCGGGCGCGGCGTACACGGACACATCGCCGTCGGAGCCGCCCGCCGCTTCGCCCAGCAGCGCCCTCCACCCGGTGAGGTTGTCGTCGACGCTCCATAGCAGCGCGTCGGCCATCTGCGGGTCGGCCTCCACGGTCCGGTCGTCCAGCATCGGGTAGATCAACAGCTGGCGGGCGATCGCCGGGCCGCCGCGGTCGCGGGCCAAGATGGCTACGCCCGCCGCCAAGCCGCCTCCGGCGCTGCCGCCCATCACGGCGATGCGCGCCGGATCGATCCCCAGTTCGGTCGCGTCGGCCGCCGCCCAGCACAGCGCCGCGTAGCAGTCCTCGACCGGCGTCGGGTCCGGATGCTCGGGCGCCAGGCGGTAGTCGGGAGTGAGGATCGCCAGCTCCGCGCGGGCGCTCAGGCTCCGCAGCAGCGCGTCGCTCTGATCCAGCGTCCCCGCGATCATCCCGCCACCGTGGATGTCCAGGACCAGTGGGCCCGGGCGTACCCGGTCGGGCCGATACAGGCGCAGCGCAACCTGGTGGCCGTCGTCGGCGGGCGCCGCGTGCTCGGACACCGTCACCGGCTGCAGCGGAATGCCGGCCCGTTGGGAGACGACCTCGAACAGCAGCGCGCTGTTGGCCCGGCGAGTGGCGACGTCCCCCACGGGCGGCAGGCCGCGCTCAGCGCGCGCGGCCAGCAGCGGCTGGATCGCGGCAAATACCTCGGGGTCCCAGGGCAGCGCCAACCGAGTGCTCAGGCGAGGTTGAACGGGTCGCGCGTGGCGCCCGTGAGCTCGATCCACACCGTCTTGAGCTCGGTGTACTCGCGCAGCGCCTCGAGCCCGTTCTCCCGGCCCAGACCGCTGGCCTTGAAGCCTCCGAAGGGTGCCATCGGCCCCACCGCGCGATAGGAGTTGATCCACACCGTCCCGGCGCGGATGCCCAGCGCCATGCGGTGCGCGCGCTGGACGTCACGCGTCCAGAGGCCGGCGGCCAGGCCGAAGGCGGTGTCGTTGGCCAGCGCCAGTGCCTGCTCCTCGGAGCTGAAGCGGATCGCCGCCGCTACCGGACCGAAGACCTCCTCCCGAGCAAGGCTCATGTCGTTGTCGACGTCGCCGAACAGCGTCGGCTCGACGAAGAAGCCGTCGGCCAGCTCGGGCGCCGTCGGCCGGCCCCCGCCGCTGAGCAGCCGCGCCCCGTCGGCTCGTGCGCCGGCGATGAATGACTCCACCTTGTCGCGGTGCCCGGAGAAGGCGACGGGGCCCATCTCGGTCTCCGCGGCGAGCGGATCGCCCATGCGCACCGAGCCGGCGCGGTCGGCCACGCGCTGCACGACATCGTCGTAGACCTCATCGGCGATGAGCAGCCGCGAGCCGGCCATGCACGTCTGGCCAGTCGCGGCGTAGATGCCGGCGACGATGCCGTTGACCGCCGCCTCCAGGTCGGCGTCGGCGAACACGATGTTCGGCGACTTGCCGCCGAGCTCCAGGCTGACGTGAGCGAGATGCTTCGCCGCCCCGGTCATGACGCTCGAGCCCACGGCGGTCGACCCCGTGAACGCGACCTTGTCGACGCCGGGATGCTCGGCGAGCGGCGCGCCCGCCTCGGCCCCGAAGCCGGTGACGACGTTGAACACGCCGGGCGGAAATCCCGCCTCGTCGATCAGCTTGGCGAACTCCAGCGTGGAGGCCGGCGCCTGCTCGGCCGGTTTGACCACGAACGTGCAGCCGGCGGCCAGGGCCGGAGCCAGCTTCCAGCTCATCAGCAGCACCGGTGAGTTCCACGGCGTGATCGCCCCCACCACGCCCACCGGCTCAGGCACCGTGTAGATGAAGAAGTTGGACTTGTCGGCCGGGATCGTCTCCCCGTGCAGCTTGTCGGCGGCGCCGGCGAAGTACTCGTAGTAGGCGGGCAGGCCCTGCAGCTGACCCTCCATCTCGCGGATCAGCTTGCCGTTGTCGATGCTCTCCACGACCGCGACCTCGCGAGCGCGCTGCGCGATCAGCTCGCCCAGACGGCGCATCATCCGCCCGCGCTCAGCGGCGGTCGTCCGCCTCCACGGACCTTCGTCGAACGCGTGGCGGGCGGCGCGCACGGCGTCGTCGACGTCCGGCGGCCCCGCCCGGGGAATCACGGCCCAGGGCTCGCCGGTGAACGGATCGACGGTCTCGAACGTCTCGCCGCTGTGGGCATCCACCCATTCCCCGGCGATGTACATCTGATACTGCCGCGGAGGTCCCGACGGGCGGCTCGGGACCTCGGTCACGCCCGGCGTTGTGCTGGCCATCGCGCGGCCCTGGTCTACGAGCGCTCGGCGATCGGCTTGTAATCGCGGCCGCGCGCGCCCGTGTAGATCTGGCGCGGGCGGGCGATCTTCTGCTCGGGATCGTCGATCATCTCCAGCCACTGAGCGATCCAGCCGCTCGTGCGGCCGATGGCGAACAGCACCGGGAACATCTCCACCGGCATCCCCAGCGCCTCGTAGATCAGGCCCGAGTAGAAGTCAACGTTGGGGTACAGCTTGCGGTCGACGAAGTAGTCGTCCTCGAGCGCGATCTTCTCCAGCTCGGTGGCGATGTCGAGCAGCGGGTTCTTGCCCGTGACCTCGAACACCTCCTCGACGGCCTTCTTGATGATCTTCGCCCGCGGGTCGAAGTTCTTGTACACGCGGTGGCCGAAGCCCATCAGCTTCTCGTCGCCGTCCTTGACGCCCTTGATGAAGTCCGGAATGTTCTCCTTGGTCTCGATCCTCTGCAGCATCCTCAGCACGGCCTCGTTGGCGCCGCCGTGCAGCGGGCCGTAGAGAGCGGCCACTCCGGCGGCCACCGCCGAGTACGGATCGACCTGCGAGGAGCCGACGCTGCGCACGGCACTGGTGGAGCAGTTCTGCTCGTGGTCGGCGTGCAGGATGAAGAGCACGTCGAGGGCATGCTCGAGCCGGGGATCCGGCTCGTACTTGAGCTCGGCGACCTTGTAGATCATCGAGAGGAAGTTGCCGGCGTAGCTGAGATCGTTGTCCGGGTACACGTAGGGCATGCCGCGGTTGTGGCGATAGGAGAACGCCGCCAGCGTCGGCATCTTGGCCAGCAGCCGGATCACCTGGATGTAGCGAGACTCGGGGTCCTTGATCGCGGCCGCCTCGGGATAGAACGTCGACAGCGCCCCCACCGAGGCCAGCAGCATCCCCATCGGGTGGGCGTCGTAGCGGAAGCCCTGCATGAACTCCTTGACGTTCTCGTGCACGAAGGTGTGGATCGTGATCAGGTGATCCCACTCCTCCAGCTGCTTGGCGCTGGGCAGCTCGCCGTGGATCAGCAGGTAGGCGACCTCCAGGTAGCTGGACTTCTCCGCCAGCTGCTCGATCGGATAGCCGCGGTACTCCAGCACGCCGTTCTCGCCATCGATGTAGGTGATCGCCGAGCGACATGACGCAGTCGCCATATAGGCGGGGTCATAGGTCATCAGCCCGAAGTCGTCCTCGTTGACCTTGATCTTGCGCAGCTCGGTCGCCCGGATCGTCTCGTCCTCGATCGGGACCTCGTAGCTCTTGCCGGTGCGGTTGTCGGTGATCGTGAGGGTGTCGCTCGACGTGGCTACGCCGCCATTTCCTGTCTGCTCAGTCTGGGTCGTCATAGCGCTCCTGTCGAACGGTTTCCGGGGGTCTGCGGCCCGCTCCGGGGGCGAGCGAGCGACCGCCTCATTCACTTTATTACCCGCGGAATGGTCAATCCGACACCCACGGCGCCGATCGCCGGGTTTCAGGAGGTGAGGATCGCGGCGCCGATCGCCACGACGATCAGCACGAAGCTGATCGCGATCACGCCCCGCTGGCCGCCCGCGTTGTTGGGAAACTCGGGACGGCTGAGCCCGATCCCGGCGAGCAGCACCGCCCATACGGCGAGCCCCCCGCCGGCGATGTAGAACGGCACCTTGGAGGCCTCGGAGGCGGCCAGCAGCAGCAGCGACATCGCCGCGAGCCTATCCCATCTTCTGTTGTTCGGGCGTTGATCCGTACCGGCTGGCGGTGGCCGCTCGCTGGCCCTGATAGTGGCTGCCCAGACCGGAGCTGCCATAGGGGCGCAGAGCCGGCCGGTCAAGCGCCATGAACGACAGCTGCGCGATCTTCAGGCCGGGCGCGAGCACGATCGGTACTCGGGTCAGATTGTTGAGCTCCAGGGTCAGCGTCCCCTTCCAGCCCGGATCGCAGAAGCCAGCGGTGGCATGGACGATCAGTCCCAGCCGGCCCAGCGAGCTCTTGCCCTCGATCCGCGCGACGATGTCGTCGGGCAGCTCCACCCACTCCAGCGTCCGCCCCAGGCAGAACTCGCCGGGGTGGATGACGAACGATTCGTCCTGCGCGACCACCACCTCCTCGGTCAGATTCTCCGGGGGGTCGCGCAGGTCGATCGCCGACGCACGGTAGTTGTGAAACACGCGAAACGAGTCGCCGAGGCGCAGGTCGACGCTGGCCGGCTGCACCAGCGCGGGGTCCCAGGGGTCGATGCGGATCCGCCCGGCATCCACGAGCTCGATGATCGTCCCATCAGAGAGGACGGAGGTGGCGGTCAGGCTCGCTCCGACGGTCATGGGCGGCAGTGTGACAGCGATGCAAGCGGGTGGGCCCGCTTCGGCTCGACCCGGGCACATCCCGCCGCCCTCGGGGGGTGGCGATCCCTGCGGCCTGTCGGGCTACACGCCGCCCCTCACTGGCCGGTCAGTGTCCGACGGTCCGCGCGCGCGCCCGGGTGGTGCGCACCCGGGCGGGGGGCTGTGGCGCCGGATCGCCGTGCGGGCCCCGTCGCGGGCGGCGCGGGAACGGCTTGGGCGGATGCGGCCGCGGACGGAGCTTGACGCCGCCGTCGTCATCGGAGGAGGACGTGTCCTCGGGCTCCTGCTTGATCGCCCACCAGACGAGATAGATCAGCGCCGCGAGCGGGATCTTGAGCGCCAGCATGATCCACAGAAATCCCCAAGTCACGAAGCATCAATCCTATAGCTTGGCGACCGCGTCGCCAAGCCCCGCGGGTAGCCTTCAGGACGTGCGCGCGATCCAGATCAGCGAGTTCGGCGGGCCGGAGGTGCTCAAGCAGGTGGACCTGCCCGCCCCCGAGCCTGGGCGGGGCCAGGTGCTGATTCAGGTGACCCGGGCGGGAGTGAACTTCGCCGACACCCACCAGCGCACCGACTCCTACCTGACGCGCGCGCAGCTGCCGTTCGTACCGGGTACCGAGGTCGCGGGGGTTCGCGTCGACACCGGAGAGCGCGTGGTCGCGCTGACCGGCACGGGCGGCTACGCCGAGTACGCCGTCGCACCTCGGGACCTGACCTTCCCAATTCCCGACGGCGTCGACGACGAGACCGCGCTGGCGCTGGTCGTCCAGGGGCTGACCGCCTGGCACCTGTACGCCACCTCCGCGCGCCTGCGCCCGGGTGAGTCGGTGGTCGTGCACGCCGGAGCCGGCGGCGTCGGCTCACTGGCCGTCCAGCTGGGCAGCCACTTCCAGGCCGGCCGGGTGATCGCCACCGCCTCCAGCGAGGACAAGCGGCAGCTGTGCCTGGAGCTGGGAGCCGCTGCGGCGATCGACAGCTCACCGGAGGACATGCGCGCGCGGCTGATCGCCGCCAACGACGGCCGTGAGGTCGACGCCGTGTTCGAGATGACCGGCGGCGAGGTGTTCAGAGAGTCGCTGCGGGCGCTGGCGCCCTTCGGGCGACTGGTCACGTACGGGATGGCGTCCGGCGAACCGGTGGAGGTCAGCGCCGGCGAGCTCATGCACGGTTCGTCGGCGGTCGTGGGCTTCTGGCTCGTGCACTGCCTGACACATTCGGAGATGGCCGGCGAGGCGCTGGCCGGCCTGTTCGACCTGGTCGACGCCGGACGTCTGCGCGCGGTGCTCGGCGCCACGTACTCATTGAGCGACGCTGCCCGCGCCCACAGCGACCTGGCAGCTCGCCGGACCACCGGCAAGCTCGTGCTGGACCCCTCGGCCTGACGGCGGGCCCGATCATACGAATCCCCTCGTACGCACGGCGTCAGGATCGAACAGCGGCTCGACTGCCACTTCCCCGGAGACCCAACGACCGAAGATGTCGACCTGCACCTCGGTCCCGGCCTTCTCCTCGGCGGGCAGATACGCGTAGGCGATCGAGCGCTGCACGGCGTAGCCGTAGCCCCCGCTGGTGACCCGTCCGCGGATCTCGTCGCCGATCCGCACCGGCTCGTTGCCCAGCGCCACCGAGCGTGGATCCTCGAGCACCAGGCAGCGCAGCCGTCGCTGGGGCTCCGGGAGCGCATCGGCGCCGATGAAGCCTCCGTCGTCGCGGACGCAGAACCCCAGCCCCGCCTCCCGCGGCGTGTCGTCGGGTGTGATGTCCGCGCCCCACACGCGATAGCCCTTCTCGAGCCGCAGCGCGTCGATCGCCCGGTAGCCGCCGGCGACCAGGTCATGGGGCCGGCCGGCCTCCCACAGCGTCCGCCACAGGCCGGCGCCGTACTCGGCCGGGCAGTAGAGCTCCCAGCCCCGCTTCGCCGACGAACGTCACCCGCAACGCCCGCACCGGAACGTCGCCCACCGTCAGCTCGCGCATCCGCATGTAGCCGAAGTCCAACGAATCTGGCGTCAGCGGGCGCATGATCCGGGCGGCGTGCGGCCCCCACAGCGCAAAGCACGCCCAGCGCGAGGTCACGTCGGTCAGCGTCACGGAGCCGTCCTCGGGGAGGTGGCGTCGGATCCAGGCGGCGTCGTGGGCGCCGAACGCCGTGCCGGTGACGATCTGGAACAGTCTCGGGCGCCACCCGCGTGACGGTGAAGTCGCACTCGATGCCGCCGCGGCGGTTGAGCATCTGGGTGTAGGAGATCTGCCCGACCTCCCGTGCCACGCGGTTGTCGCACAGGCGGGTGAGCAGCTCGGCGGCGCCCGCGCCGGCGACCTCGAGCTTGGCGAACGAGGACTCGTCGAACAGCGCTGCCGTCTGACGAGCGGCCATTGCCTCCACGCCGATCGCCGGCGACCAATGCATGCCCGCCCAGCCGCGCGGACGCAGCGACTCGTCGCCTGAGTCGGCATTGCGCTCGTACCAGTTGACCCGCTCCCAGCCGGACTTCTCGCCGAACGCCGCCCCGTGCTCGCGGTGCCAGCCGTATGCGCTGGATATCCGCAGCGGCCGGCCGGCCTGGCGCTCGTGACCGGGATAGCGGATGTCGTAGTAGGTCTCATAGACCTCACGGGCGCGCGCGAGCGTGTAGCGCGGCGAGCGGTACTGAGGACCGAAGCGGCGGATGTCCATCTCCCACACGTCGCGCCCGGGCTCCCCGGCCACGATCCACTCGGCCATCAGCTTGCCGATGCCGCCCGCCCCGGCCAGTCCGTGGGCGCAGAAGCCGGCCGCCACGAACAGCCCGGCGACATCGCTCTCGCCCAGGCAGAACTCGTTGTCGGGCGTGAACGCCTCGGGGCCGTTGATCAGGCGCGTGACCTTGACGTCCTCCATCGCCGGCACGCGCCTGGACGAGTTGCGGGCGATCTCTTCGAAACGCGGCCAATCCTCCTCCAACAGCCGCCCGTTGAAGTCGGCCGGAATCCGATCCACCTGGTGCTCGTCCAGCGCCCAGGGAGCGCTGTCGCGCTCATAGCCGCCCATCACCAGCCCGCCACCCTCCTCGCGGAAGTAGATCAACAGGTCGGGATCGCGCAGGGTCGGCAAATGCTCGCCGGGCGCCCGGTCACGGAACGGTTGAGTGACCAGGTATTCGTGGGCGAATGGCACCACCGGAACGCGGATGCCCGCCAGGCGACCGACCTCCGCGGCGAACATGCCGGCGGCGTTGACGACCACCTCGGCCTCGACGTCGCCCCATTGCGTGCTGACGCCCTGGACGCGGCCGTCGGCGACCGCGATGTCCTGCACGCGCGTGTGCGTGAACACCTGGACGCCCCCGGCACGCGCTCCCTCGATCAGGGCGTAGGTGAGCAGCGAGGGATCCAGATAGCCGTCGGTGGCCAGGTAGGAGGCGCAGCGCACCCCGTCGGTGACCATCAGCGGGAACAGCTCGCGGGCCTCTTCGGGTGAGAGAAGCGCCAGGGGCAGCCCGAACGTCTGCGCCCAGGCCACCTGGCGCAGCACCTCCTGCTCGCGCTCGGGCGTGCAGGCCAGGCGGATGCCGCCGCACTCCACCCAGCCGCAGTCCAGCTGCCGGTAGAGCTCCACCGACTCCATCATCAGCCGCGTCAGCGAGACGCTGGAGCGCAGCTGGCCGACGAGCCCGGCGGAGTGAAACGTCGAGCCACTCGTCAGCTCGTTGCGCTCCAGCAGGATCACGTCGCGCTCGCCCTGCTGAGCCAGGTGATAGGCGATCGAGGCGCCCCCGACCCCGCCGCCGATGATCACTACGCGGGCGCGGTCGGGCAGCTCACGCGGTCGCGGCATCGAGGTTCTCCCGGAGGATCGGACGCGTTCTTGAGCAGTCGCTTGAAGTGCTTGTCGGCGTATTCGTCGAAGTCGAACTCCAGCTCCGAGATCGAGCCCTGCACCACGCCCCAGGCGCCCTCCCGGGCGTCGGAGACGAGCTTGAACAGCTGGAGCGCTGCCATCTGGCGCGGGTCGGGCGGCTCGCCGAAATAGGCGGTGAGCAGCCGATCCTCGGCGCCGGCATCGAAATCGTTGTTGACGGCCAGGTTGCCGAGGTCGAATAGCCGATGGCCCATGCCCGCGTACTCCCAGTCGACCAGCACGGCGCGGTCGGGCTCGTCGTCGCGCGCCAGCAGGTTGCCGGGCAGCAGGTCGTCGTGGCAGGGCACGGGCTCGGTGAGCGGCAGCGCCACCGCGATCCTGGCGACCAGCGCCTGCACCTCCGGGTACACCTCCGGCAGGGTGCCGCCCCGCTCGCGCACCGTGTCGGCGTAGCGATCCAGCAGCTCGGGCACCCAGAAGCGCACCGGCAGCCGCGTGCCGGAGTCGTGAAAGGCGCGCAGGGCAAGCGCGGCGCTGTCGGGAGCGGCCCGCAGCCGGTCGCCGTCGATCGGCGCGCCCGGGAGGTACTCGGTGACCAGGCAGCGCTCGTCCGCGGCGATCACCGGCGGAGCGATGCCCAGCTGCGCCGCGGCCGCGTTGGCGACGCGCTCCGCGGCGCGGTCGATCCCCAGCAGCGCGGTGTCGCGGCCGGGGAGCCTGACCACGCATTCGCGCTCCCCGAAGCGCACCCGGTAGTTGCGGTTGGTGATCCCGCCGTCCAGCGCCACCGGCTCGCCGCCCACCGGGCCCAGCTCGGCTGCAAGTCGCTCCAGGATCTCGCCGAGCTGTGCCACGGGCGGCAGTCTCGCACTGGCGGTGAAGGCGCGCTTGTTATACCTTCGCCCGCGTGACCCTTGACGAACTGCGCGCCCGCGTCGATGCGGGCGAGATCGACACGGTGCTGCTGGCGCTGTGCGACATGCAGGGGCGGCTGCAGGGCAAGCGGCTGACGGCACGCCATTTCGTGGAGGAGGTGGCCGAGCACGGCGCCGAGGGCTGCAACTACCTGCTGGCCGTCGACGTCGAGATGAACACCGTCGAGGGCTACGCGATGTCCTCATGGGAGCGGGGCTACGGAGACTTCGCGCTGGTGCCCGACTTGTCGACGCTGCGCCGGGTGCCGTGGCTGGAGGCGACGGCGCTGGTCATGTGCGACCTGCGCTGGGAGGACGGCTCCGACGTGGGCGCCTCACCGCGCCAGGTGCTGCGCGGCCAGCTGGAGCGGCTGGCGCAGCGAGGCTGGAGCGCCAATGCCAGCACCGAGCTGGAGCTGATGGTGTTCCGCGAGACCTACGAGTCGGCGTCGCACAAGCATTACCGCGACCTGGAGCCGGCCAACCTCTACAACCTGGACTACTCGCTGCTGGCGACCTCGCGCGTGGAGCCCCTGATCCGGCGGATCCGCAACGGCATGGAGGGCGCCGGGATGTCGGTGGAGAACTCCAAGGGCGAATGTAACTTCGGCCAGCACGAGATCAACTTCCGCTATGCCGACGCGCTGCGGGTGGCCGACGACCACACGATCTACAAGAACGGGGCCAAGGAGATCGCCGCCCAGGAGGGGATGGCGATCAGCTTCATCGCCAAGTACGACGAGCGCGAGGGCAGCTCGTGTCATATCCACTTCTCGCTCGCGGATGAATCGGATCCCGCCCGCCCGATGATCTTCGCCCGTGACGAGAGCGTGTTCAACGCGTTCCTCGCCGGACAGCTGGCCTGCCTGCGGGAGCTGACGCTGCTGCTCGCCCCCAACATCAACTCCTACAAGCGCTATGCCGAAGGGTCGTTCGCGCCGACCACGATCGCGTGGGCGCGCGACAACCGCACGTGCGCGCTGCGGGTCGTCGGCCACGGCCCCGGGCTGCGCTTCGAGAACCGGGCGGGCGGCTCCGATCTGAACCCGTACATGGCGCTGAGCGCGATCATCGCCGCCGGGCTGCACGGCGTGGAGCGCGAGCTGGAGCTGGAGCCGGCGTACGTCGGCAACGCCTATCTGGCGACCGACAAGCCGCGGCTGCCGACGACGCTGCGCGACGCCCGCGACCTGTTCGCCACCTCCGAGGTGGCCCGCGGGGCGTTCGGCGACGCCGTCGTCGACCACTACGTCAACGCGGCCGACGTGGAGCTGGCCGCGTTCGAGGCGGCGGTCACCGACTGGGAGCGCGTGCGGGGATTCGAGCGGTTGTGACGCCACTGGTGAGCGGGAGCCCGCCGGCGGCCCGCTCCGAGGACGTGGTGTTCGCGCCGGTGCATTCGCAGACGGCGTTCGAGGAGACGGTCGATCGGCTGGGCACGGCGATCAAGCTGGGCCTGCTGGCCCCCGGTACTCGGCTGCCGGCCGAGCGCGAGCTGTGCGCGCGGCTGGGCATCGCGCGCTCGACGCTTCGCCAGGCGCTGGTCGCGCTGGGCCAGAGCGGCCACCTGCACGCCACTCGGGGGCGGGGCGGCGGCACGTTCGTCGCCGATCCGCTTCCGCCGGCGCTGCCCCCCTCGCCCCAGCTGCTGGCCGGTTGGCGGGCGGTGTGCGACGAGCGCACCGCCGTCGAGGTCGGGATCGCGGTGCTGGCCGCCGAGCGGGCGACTCCCGCCCAGGTCGACGGGCTCGACGAACTGGTGGTGGCGATCGACGGCGAGCTGCACGACTTCCCCGCCTACCGCCAGCTCGACATCCGCCTGCATGTGGGCCTGGCCGAGACGACGGGCAGCTCGCGGCTGGTGGCGATGATGACCGAGATCCAAGGGGCGATGAGCGGCCTGATCTCCCACATCGCGCACCCGCCCGAGGTGCTCGACGCGGCCAACGACGGTCACCGGCGCCTGATCGCCGCGGTGCGCCGCCACGACGAGTCGGCCGCCTCCCGTGAGATGGCCGAGCACACTCGTGGCACCGAACACATCCTCGCGGGACTGCTCCCAGGCGCGTCGGGGGATGTCCAAGCGGCCCTTGACTGGCCTGCTCAGCGCGCATAGATTGCCGCCTGCGATAAGGACGGACCGGCATACCTTTCCGAGGAGGACTGGATGAGCACCGCGAGCGAGACCCTTGGCAGCGATGAACAGCGACTAGCCGAGCTGGGCTACGCACAAGAGCTCAAGCGCGGCTGGAGCTCGTTCTCCAACTTCGCGATCTCGTTCTCGATCATCTCTGTGCTGGCGGGCTGCTTCACCAGCTACGGACAGGCGTTCAACAACGGCGGCCCGGTGGCGATCTCGATCGGCTGGCCGGTGATCAGCCTCCTGATCCTGTGCGTGGCCTTCTCGATGTCGGAGCTGGCCTCGGCGTTCCCGACCGCCGGCGGGATCTACTTCTGGGCCTCACGACTGGGCGGCCCCGGCTGGGGGTGGTTCACCGGCTGGTTCAACCTGATCGGATTGGTCGCCGTGGTGGCGTCGGTCGACTATGCGGCCGCCAGCTTCCTCGGAGCGCTGCTCGGCCTCTACAACGTGCATTTCATCTTCAACTTCGCCTCGACGAACGTCCACTACGCCGCGCACGTCGTGTTCGTCCTGTTCGCCTTGATCCTGTTGCTGCATGGTCTGATCAACGTCTTCTCCGGACACCTGGTGTCGATCTTCAACGGCGTTTCGGTGTGGTGGCACGTCGTCGGCGTGGTCATCATCATCGCGCTGTTGATCGCCGTCCCCAGCCATCACTCCACGTTCTCCTACGTGTTCGGGACCCGCTCGTTCGGCGCCTTCGGGCACGGCATGTACTGGTTCTACGTACTGCCACTGGGCTTCCTGCTGACCATGTACACGATCACCGGCTACGACGCCTCGGCTCACGTCTCCGAGGAGACCCACGGGGCCAGCGAGTCGGCGCCCAAGGGCGTCTGGCGCTCGGTCTTCTACTCGGCGGTGATCGGCTGGTTCCTCCTGCTGGCGTTGACGTTCGCCGTGCAGAAGGCCAAGATCTCGACGATCAGCACGGCCGGCTTCCCGGCGGTGGCGATCCTGGAGACGGCGCTCACCTCGGCGGCGGCCAAGGCGGTCCTGCTCATCTCCACCATCGGCCAGCTCTTCTGCGGCATGGCGTGCGTGACCAGCGCCAGCCGGATGACGTTCGCATTCTCGCGCGACGGCGCGATTCCGGGACATCGGCTGTGGCGCAGGGTGGGCGCCAACGGCACGCCCACCTTTGCGGTGCTGTTCGTGTGTGTGGCCGCGCTGGTGATCACGATCCCCGCCTTCTTCCCCAACGCCGCCGGCTACCCGGTGGCCTTCTTCGCGGTCACCTCGATCGCCGTCATCGGCCTGTACATCGCCTACACGATCCCGACGTTCCTGCGCTGGCGAATGGGCGACGCGTTCGAGCCGGGACCGTGGACGCTCGGCGCCAAGTACAAGTGGATCAACCCGATCGCGATCGTGTGGGTGGGACTGTGCGTGATCATCTTCTGCCTGCCGACGTCCCCGGCCGGCGTCTACTTCAAGCATGGCTTCACCTGGAACGCCGTCAACTACGCGCCGATCGTCACGATCGCGGTGATGCTGACGGTGACACTCTGGTACCTCGTCTCGGCGAAGAACTCGTTCAAGGGCCCGGTGAAGACGATCCAGTTCGCCGACGACGGGGTCACCGTCGTCGATCCGGATGCCCAGCCCGCCTGAGTCGGCGACAACGATGCTGGAGGTGGTGGAGCCGGCCACGGCGGCGGTGCTGGAATCGGTCCGCCGGGCCGGGGTGCAGGACGTCGACGCCGCCGTGGCCCGGGCGCGGGCCGCCTACCCCGCGTGGCGGGCGGTGGCCCCGGGCGACCGGGCGACGCTGCTGAGGCGCATCTCCGATGCCGTGCACGCCCACCTGGAGGAGTTGGCCGTGCTGGAGGCGCGCAACGCCGGCAAGCCGATCGGCGACGCTCGCGGCGAGATGGAGATGGTCGCGCAGGTGTTCGCCTACTACGCGGGCGCGCCCGAGCGGCTGCTGGGTGACTCGATCCCCGTCAGCGGCGGCCACGCGTGGACGGTGCGCGAGCCGCTGGGCGTAGTCGGGCTGATCGTGCCCTGGAACTTCCCCCTGACGATCGCGGCCTGGAAGCTGGGACCGGCGCTGGCGGCGGGCAACACCGTGGTTTTGAAACCGGCGGAGTTGACCCCTCTGACGGCACTGCGCTTCGCTTCGCTGTGCCTGGACGCCGGTCTGCCCGAGGGCGTGCTCAACGTGGTGGCCGGCCCGGGATCGACCTGCGGGGCGCGGCTGGTGGAGCACCCCGACGTGGCCAAGATCGCGTTCACCGGCTCGACGGCCGTCGGCCGTTCGATCGCCGCCGGCGCGGCGGCCACGATCAAGCGGGTGACCCTGGAGCTGGGCGGCAAGTCGCCCAACATCGTGTTCGCCGACGCCGACCTGGAGGCGGCCGCTGCAGCCGCCCCCGGTGCCGTGTTCGGCAACGCCGGACAGGACTGCTGCGCTCGCAGCCGGATCCTCGTGCAACGCCCGGCGATGGACAAGTTCCTGGGTCTGCTGGAGACGGCGGTGGGTGCGATGCGCGTCGGCGATCCGCTGGATCCGAGAACCGAGATGGGGCCGCTGATCTCGGAGGCGCACCGCTCGAAGGTCGCCTCGTTTCTCGACAACGGCTCGCCGGTCGCGTTTCGCGGCAGCGCTCCCGACGGGCCCGGCTTCTGGTTTGCCCCCACCGTCCTGTGCCCTGTCGACCCCGGCGCCCGCGCGGCGCGCGAGGAGATCTTCGGGCCGGTGGCGGTGGTGATCGGGTTCGACGACGAGGAGGAGGCAGTTCGCCTGGCCAACGACACGATCTACGGGCTCAGCGGCTCCGTGTGGACGCGCGACGGCGGCCGCGCGCTGCGCGTCACCCGGGCACTGGAGGCCGGCGTGCTGTCGATCAACTCCAACACGTCGGTGCGGGTGGCCACGCCGTTCGGGGGCTTCAAGCAGTCCGGCTACGGGCGCGAGCTGGGACCGCACGCGCTGGACGCCTACACCGAGGTCAAGTCGATCTTCTACGCCACCAGCTCATGAGCAGGCTGGCGGGCAAGGTGTGCGTGATCACCGGCGCGGCCGGGGGCATCGGCTCAGCGACAGCGGCCGTGTTCGCGCGCGAGGGCGGTCGGGTCGTCGGCGTCGACGTGCTCGAGCACGAGGTCGGCGAGCTGGCGTTGCGCGCCGATCTGACAAACGAGGCGGAGGTCGCGGCGCTATATCAGCGGGTCCGCGACGAGCTGGGGCGGATCGATGTGCTGTTCAACAACGCCGGGATCTCGCCCACGGACGACGCGTCGGTCCTCGACACGGCGCTGGAGGCGTGGGAGCGCGTGCAGGCGACGAACCTGCGCAGCGTGTTCCTGTGCTGCAAGCACGGCATCCCGCACCTGCTGGAGGGCAGCGGCGGCTCGGTCATCAACACGGCCTCGTTCGTGGCGGTGATGGGCTCGGCCACCTCGCAGATCTCCTACACGGCGTCCAAGGGCGGGGTCCTGGCGATGTCGCGCGAGCTCGGGGTGGAGTTCGCCAAGCGAGGCGTCCGCGTCAACGCGCTGTGCCCGGGTCCGGTGGACACCCCGCTGCTGCGGGAGCTTTACGCCGCCGATCCCGTGGAGGCCCAGCGCCGGATGGTGCACGTGCCGATGGGCCGGTTCGCCCAGCCCGACGAGATCGCCAACGCCGTCCTGTTCTTGGCCTCCGACGAGTCGTCCTACGTCAACGCGACCACGTTCCTGGTCGACGGCGGCATCAGCGGGGCTTACACCACTCCCCTCTGACCACTCGCGTCAGGCGGGCAGCCAGGCCGGCGCCTTGCGCGCGCGCTTGCCGGCGAACATCGCCGCATCGGCGGTGCTCAGCAGCTGTTCGGCGCTCTCCGCGTCCCGCGGGAAGGTCGCGCGGCCGATGCTCGCCTTGAGCGTCAGCGGTCGCCCGGCGATCTGAAAGGGCTCATCGAAGGCACCGGCCAGCCGCGCGGCGATCAACTCGACGGCCTCGGACTCCTCGGAGGCGTCGACCAGCACGGCGAACTCGTCGCCGCCCAGGCGGGCGACGGTGTCGGCCGCTCGTGTGCAGTCCCGCAGCCGCTCGGCGACGGCGACCAGCACCTCGTCGCCGGCGTCGTGACCGAACCGGTCGTTGACCGGCTTGAACGAGTCGAGATCCAGATAGAACGCGGTGACCTGCTGATTGCGCTCCCGGGCCTGGTCGATCGTGCCACCCAGCCTGTCCTTGAACTGCAGGCGGTTGGCGAGTCCGGTGAGATCATCGTGCAGGGCCTGATGGGTCATCTGGTCCAGCAGGCGGCCGTTCTGCAGAGCCGTGGTCGCCTGGGCGGCGATGCCCGACAGGCGGTCGAGCAGATCCCGGCCGGGGTGTAGCCGCTCGGGCTGCTCGACGACCGAGACCGTGAGCAGGCCGAGCATCTGGTCGTGAGCCGCCAGCGGCACCAGCAGCGAGGCCACCGCGCCGAAGCTCGCGCATAGGTCGCGCAGCGCCGGATCGCCGGTGTCGGCGTCGACGAACAGGGGTGGCGCGTGAGGCTGGTCGAGCATCCTCTGCAGCGGACTGCCGGGAGCGGGCGCCCACGTCCAGCCCTCGCCGCCGCCGGGCTCGATCCCGGGCCCCGGACGCGTGGTGGCGCTGTGCACCAGCGCACCCTGAGCGGCATCCCACAGGCACACCCCCACGCGGTCGCAGTCGACCACGCCGGGCACCTCGACGGCCAGCCGCTTGGCAACCTCGTCGCTGGTCCTGGCATCGGCCAGTGCGCGCGCCAGGCTCAGCAGGGCGCTGGACTGGCCGTAACGCTCCTGGGCCTCCATGAGCGCGGTCGCGGAGTCAAGCGCCGAGGCGGCGTAGCGGGCGTAGACCTCCAGCAAGCCGCGCTCCTCGGCGAAGAAGCTGCGTTCCTCGTCGAAGAGAGCCAGCAGCCGACCGTAGTCACGGCGGCTGGAGCGCACCGGGACGACCAGCCATGACTCGGGCAGCGAGGCCGGATGGTTGGCGAGCACGGTCTCGGCGTAGCCCGCGGCCAAGTCCTCGTCGATCCCGCGATGGTGGCTGAGGATCGGGCCGTCGGGCGTGGTGCGGATCGCCAGCAGGTAGCTGGGCGCCCGGATCTCCACCGCGGCGCGGTCGGTGATCCGCGCCAGGACATCCGAGATCTCGTCGGTGGCGATCAGGTCCGAGGCGGTCGCGAACATGCTGTGCAGTCGCTCCTTCATCGCCTCCAGCTGACCGAGCAATGTCGAGTTCCGCTCGGACTCGAGGCCGGCCTCGGTGGCCTGCTGCTCCCATGTGACCCGGTAGCGGCAATGGGGGGCTCCGAGCGCCGCACACTCCTCGTGCTCCACCTCGGCCGGGGGCAGCCCGAAGAGGATCGTCGGCTGGGTGAGCAGGCCGGTCGTCCACGCGCAGTGCTCGGCACTGCGCGGGAACCCGTCGATCGCGGTGGCGATGATGTCCGCGAAACCCGGTCCGACGTCGGCCGTCTCCAACCTGCTGGCCAGGCTGTACTTGGTCGCCGTGGTGGCCATCTGGCCGTAGACCCGCTCGGGCGAGCCCAGCGAGCGCAGCAGCGCCGCGATCGGGGAGCCGTTGAGGCGACGCGCCGAATCACGGCCGACGGCCCGTGCGAACTCCGGGTGATGGGTGACGCACGCCCCCGCTCGCCATAGCGCGATCGCCTCGTCGTAGGAGATCCAGTTGACGATGTCGCACAGGTATTCGATGGAGCGGGAGCTACCCGCCCGCTCGAGCACCTCGTCCACCGCCTCCCGGCCGCCGTAGGCCTGAACGCGGGCCACCAGCACGGCGCTCATAGAGCACGAGAAGTGATTGCCCTTGGCGGTGAAGTCGGAGTCTCGCGGCAGGGCGATCGCCATGAGACGGGTAATCGGCCGCAGATGGAGCTAGCTGAAGCCGATCGCCGGTCACTCGGCGGCTATCCGGGCGGAAGCGACGGCCTGACCCGCAGCCATCGCGCCGGCGCCGCGGGCAGCCACCAGTTCCAGCGCCCGAACAGCGACACCACGGCGGGCACCAGCAGGGCGCGGATCACCGTGGCGTCGAGGATGATCCCGGCTGCCAGCCCGGTGGCGAACACCTTGACGGTGGTGTCCGGGGCCGAGGCCATCGAGGCGAACGCCAAGAACAGGATCAGCGCCGCGCTGGTGACCAGGCGTCCCGTGCGTCCGATGCCTCGAACCACGGCGGAGTCGGTCGAGCCGGTGGCGTCGTACTCCTCGCGCATGCGGGCCAGGATGAACACCTCGTAGTCCATCGAGAGCCCGAACAGGAAGGCGAACACCATCAGCGGGATCCAGGCGTCGACGGAGTGCGTGGCGGCGATCCCGAAGATCGCCTCCGATCCGTGGCCCTGCTGCCAGATGAGGGTGATAACGCCCCACGCGGAGGCGACGCTGACGATGTTGAGGAGCACCGCCTTGAGCGGCAGCAGCAGCGAGCGGAAGGCCCGCGCCAGCAGCAGGAACGTCAGCACCGCGATCAGCGCGATCATCAGCGGGAAGCTCGAATAGATCGCGTCGACGAAGTCGCGGTTCTCGGCGCCGATTCCGCCCACGCGCACATTGGCACTCAGGTCGTGGGCGGCCGTCTGGACCCGCTTGATGGTGTCCTGGCCGGCCGAGGAGGAGTTGTCGGCGACCGCCAGGACGTCGAGCACCGCGGTGCCGTCACGTCGCCATCGCGAGCCGGCGGGCGCGACGGCGCCGCGCGTCCCCTCCACCTGGCCCAGCGCAGCGGCGACCTTCGGGGCGTCGGCGGCCGGGGACAGCACCTCGATCGGCGCGAGCGCCCCCGGTCCGATCCCCGCGCGCTCCAGCGCCAGCAGGCCGACGCGGGCATCACCGCCCTGGCTCAGAGTGTTGACGTCGGCCTGGCCCGGCTTGAGGCCCGTGGCGGCCAGTGCGAGGGCGGCCAGCACGACCACCGCAGCGCCGGCGGCGAGCCAGCGACGGCGCACTACGAACTGCGCCCATCGGGTCCACGAGCGGCTCGCCTTGTCGTCGGAGCGCAGATGGGGCCAGTCCAGCCGATTGCCGGCCTTGAGCAGGACGATCGGCAAGAGCGTCGTGGCCACGATCACCGAGACCAGCGGGATCAGCATTCCGGCATAGCCGATGGAGCGAAGGAAGGGCAACGGCAACACGATCATCGCCAGCAGACCGATCGCCACGGTCGTTCCGCTGAAGGCCACCGCCCGCCCGGCGGTTTGCATCGCCCGCACGACGGCCTCCTCGCCCTCGTGTCCGTGGGCGCGCTCCTCGCGCCAGCGCACGACCACCAGCAGCGAGTAGTCGATCGCCACGCCCAGACCGATCAGGGCGACCAGGAACTCGACGATCATCGACACGCTGGTGAGCTGGCTGACGCCCCAGAGCACCAGGAAGGTGGTCATGATCGAGACGATCGCCATCAGCAGCGGCACGAACGCCAACAGGGAGGCGAAGACGAAGGCCAGCACGACCAGGGCGCCCAGCCCGCCGAGCACGGACTCCAGGAGCACGCCGGGGCCGCTCGAGCCGCCGGTCTGGTTCTGCAGGGCGTCGATCCCGGTCACGTGAACCGGAGCTCCGGCGATCCGCTCACCGGCCAGCGTCGCCGCAGCCCGCTTGGCGGCCTTGGTGTTGGCGCCAAACGACTCGTTGTCAGGCGGCGGATAGGCGAGCACGAACGTCGTCCGGCCGTCGGCGGAGACAAACGCCCGGCTGTGGGTGGAGGCGTAGGAGGCTGTGCGCGCGCCGGGGATCGCCGCCTGCAGCCGGGACTCGACCGCCCGCAGGCCGGAGAGGACCGCCGGCGAGTTGATCGAGGTCCCGGCGGGCAGCGTCACGGTGGGCACGAGGGGAGCGCTGCGCCCGCCCTGATGGAAGAGCTTGAGGATCTGGGTGTTGGTCTCGTAGCCCTGGCGCCCGGGGGCGCCGAACTCGTTGCTGAACGACTTGGTGGACTGCGAGACGGTCGCGATGCCGACGAGCGTGACCGCAATCCAGAACGCGGCGACGATTCGCCTGTGGGCCAGAACCTGGCGAGTGACGGCTGTCATCATGATTGATTGCCCTCTCCCATTGTTGACTCGACGTATGTTTTCTATCACAAACTATTTGGGATACGTAGGGCTGTCGCGTTAAGCTCTTCGAAGATGAGCGAATCCCCTCCTTCGCTGCACGCGGCGCTGATGCGCCACACCGGCTACCTGCTGAGCCGCGCCGGCGCGTCAGGTCAGCGTCAGTTCGCCGAGCGCCTGGCCACGCTCGGCCTCACTCCGCGCACCTGGGGGGCGATGAACGTGCTTGACGCCGAGGGCCCGGCATCCCAGCACACGATCGGCCGGCTCACCGGGACCGACCCGAGCTCGATGGTGGCGACGATCGACGAGCTGGAGGAGCGCGGCCTGGTACAGCGCCGTCGACACCCCTCCGATCGGCGGGCGCACGAGCTGCACATCACCGAGGCCGGACACGAGACGCTGCGCCGCGGACGCGAGCTGGCCGGCCAGGCGCAGGCCGAGCTGCTGTCCCCGCTGAACGAGACCGAGCGCGAACAGCTGCATGACATGCTGCGGCGGATCGTGGAGCACGTGGGCTCCGCCCCGCCGTGGGTCAGGAACGCGCGACCGCCGTCCGGCTGACCGGTTCCCCCGTCGCCGGGACGCTCGCGCGGTCTCTCGGGGCGACCGCCAGCGCGATGCCGACTCCCAGCAGCACCCAGGTGACTGGATCCTCGAGGAAGTCCGCGTAGAGCATCGTGTGGAACACCAGCGCCGCGAACGCGGCCGCGATCGCCGATCGCGTCGGGTCTCTGCGGGCCTGTCGCAACAGGCAGAAGAGCGCGGTCAGGACGAGCGCCGCATAGGAGAGCTCACCGATCAATCCCTGTTCGGCGGCGATCGTCACCGGGATCGTGTGCGACGCCGACAGCGTGGAGGAGGTGCGCCGATGGTGACTCTTGTATTCCTTGACAAACGACCCCGAGCCATAGCCCCAGATCGGCCGGTCGGTGAACAGCGACAGGCCGCCGCTGACCAGCCCGCCGCGTCCGCTGGAGGCGCCGTTGATCCCCTGGTTGAGACCGAACGTGGTTGGCGTGGTCGCGATTGCCGCCGCCCCCACGACGATCACCACCACCGCCACCACCAGCGCGCGCGATGGCTTGTAGCGCAGCGCCGCCAGCACCGCCAGGCCGACCAGCAGCGCGCCCAGGCTGGAGCGCGACAGCGTCAGCACCAGACACGCCCACAGCACTGCCAGAGCGCCCACGGCGCCCAGGTGCTCCCGCGGCGATCGCGGATACAGCAGCAGCGATGCCAGCAGGATCATCACCAGCGCCAGGAAGCGGCCGAAAATGTCCGGGTCAAAGAACACCGAGTTGACCGTGAAATACGTGTGCAGGTCGTTTGCGACGACCAGCTTGGGGTTGAGGATGATCGTCTTGGTGGCGTACTCGACGAACCCGATCAGCGAGAACGCCAGCCCCAGCGCCACCAGCAACGCGAGCGAGTTGCGCACCAGCCGCGGCGTCCACTTGAGGTTTCGCAGCAACTGGTAGAGCAAGGCGAACGGCACGTAGAAGAACACCACCTGCTGGAGCGCCTTCTCGAAGTCCGGCGAGTAGACCGCCTGGATCCCGTACAGGACGATGTACAGCGCCAACAGCCGCTGCACCCACAGGATCGGCGCCGGCGGCGGCGCCGGCGGCGGTGCCGGCGGGGGCTCGGTGACCGGGTCTGCGCCATGGCGGCCCTCGGGCCGGCGCGAGCGGACCGCCGCCCGCGCTCGTCGCTTTCGCAGGCCTCCCGCGAGCACCGGCACGATCCAGGCCACCGCGCCCGCGGCCACCACGAAGTACAGCGGCACCAGCAGGTTGGACGTCTGGCCGCCGGCCTGGATCGGGATCCGGAACGGCAGGGCCAGCAGCGACAGCAGCGCCAGCAACTGGGGCCGGCGAGCGATCAGCACGGCCAGCGCCGCTAGCGCGGACAGCGCCACCACGGCGGCGACCAGCGCCGGCAGCGGATGGCGATGCACGAGCCGCAGCTGCGGCGAGTCCCAGATGTCGGACAGCAGCAGCACCGGGGAGAGCAGCAGAGCGCCCAGCATCGCGCCCGCGCGAGCGCGTGTGTCGCGGGCAAGCAGGGCAGCCGCCACCAGCAGCGTGGCCGCCACGACGCCCAGCTTCGGCAGCGGTCCCGTCAAGGCGGCTAGCGCAATCACGTGCGAATCATCCTCTACGCTGGCGTCATGTCCTTCCTGAAGGTCGTGCCGGTCGGGCTGGTCGCTGCGCTGGCGGCGCTTGTACTGTCGGCCTGCGGCAGCGCCGCCAAGCCGGAGGCCGGCACGCCGGGCGCGATCACCACAAACCACAAGAACGTCGACGACCCCCGCAAGAAGCACCTCACCTGTCTGCACCAGGAGCACATCCCGGTACGGCGGGTGACGATCGACGGCCTGCCGGGCATGCAGATCGGCGTGCGACCGACTGGTCCCACGGTGCAGTTCCAGCCAACGCCGGGCGACGCCCAGGGCCAGCAGATCGCCGGCCAGGCTCAGGGCGCGGAGGTGATCGGCTCAGCGCTGCTTTATCCCAACCAGGCTCCCGGCAAGCTCCTGTCGAAGGTCGAGTCCTGCGTCGCCAAGGGGGTGCAGGGGTAGCGCGCCTGGCGCTGTCACTGATCGCCGCGATCGTGGCCGGTCTCGGAGCGCGCGGGGCTTCAAGTCCCCCTTCGCTGGCCCCCGCGCCCAAGCCGATCCCGGTGCCGGCCTCGGCGACCAAGCTGCTGGGCCAACGGATCATGGTCGGCCTCTCGGGCACCGCCGCTCCGCCGGCGCTACTGCGCGAGGTGCGCGCCGGCGATGTCGGCTCGGTGATCCTATTCGCCTCCAACCTGAGCTCGCGCTCGCAGACGCTGGCCCTGACGAACGCGCTGCAGCGGGCCGCGCGTGCCGGCGGCAACCCCGAGTTGCTCGTCGCCACCGACCAGGAGGGCGGCCAGGTCAAGCGCATCGCCGACCTTCCACCGAACCTGTCGCCGCCGCAGATCGCCGCTACCGGACGCCTCGCCACCGCGGCCACCCAGGGACGCGAGACCGGAGCCGCGCTGCGACGCTGGGGGATCAACATGGACCTGGCGCCGGTGGTCGATGTGCCGACCTCCAGCGACGCGTTCATCTGGCGTCAGGGGCGCGCATTCTCGTTCAACGCCGGGACAGTCGCGCGCTACGGGTCGGCGTTCGCCGGCGGACTGCAGTCACGCCGGGTGGCGGCCACCGCCAAGCACTTCCCGGGCCTGGGCTCGGCCACCACCGATACCGACTTCGCGCACCTGGAGCTGCGCCCCACCGCCGCCCAGCGCGCGGCGGCGCTGAAGCCCTACGAGACGATGATCCCCGCCGGCGTGGATTCGGTGATGGCCGCGGTGGCGGGCTTTTCCGCCTATGACCACAGCGGCACGGTCGCCGCCCTGTCGCGCCCTATCGTCACCGGGCTGCTGCGCGGTCGCCTTGGCTTTTCCGGGGTCGTCATCACCGATGCCCTGGGCAGCTCCACCGGCCACGACGAGCGCACCTCCGGGGTGCTCGCAGCCGCCGCCGGCTCGGACATCCTGCTGTACACCGACTCGGCGCCGGGCGAGCTCTCAGCGCTGCGGGCCGCGCTGGCACGCGGCCAGATCAACCAGGCCGACGCCGCGGCCTCCTACCGGCGGATCATCACGCTGAAGCGCAAGCTCGGCCTGGCCTGAGCTTCGCTTCGCGAACGCACCCGGGCGCGGTAGATCGCGCGCCGTCTAGAATTCGCGCGCGGCGCCGTGCCCGCGGGCCGCCGTGCGCTGTGAGCAGGGCGGACGCCGCCCATCGGCGCGCTAGCGTGCCGACGCAGCCGCACTTCTTCGCCACGTGTCCCGACGACCGCTCGCCAACCTGCTCTCCGCATCGACCACCGACTTCCCCGCCGCTACCGCAACCGGTCAGCGCGTGGGCGCGCCGGCTCGGACCTCGTTCGGACCGCTGCTCTCGGCGCGCAGCTTCTACCTCGCGCTGATCGTGGTGGCGCTGGCGGTGGGCGCCTTCTCGCTGCTGATCCCCTCGACGCCGAGCTATGACCCGTGGTCGTGGATCGTGTGGGGTCGCGAGATCGTCCACCTCAACCTGCAGACGACCGGCGGGCCCACATGGAAGCCGCTGCCGGTGATCTTCACCACGGTGTTCGCGCTGTTCGGCAAGGCCGAGCCGGACCTGTGGCTCGTGGTGGCGCGGGCGGGGGCATTCGCGGCGGTCGTGATGGTGTTTCGCATATCGCTGCGCCTGACGCGCCAGATCGGCAGCTACTTCGTGGGCGTCGACGGGGAGCCCAGCGTGCTGCTGGCGTGGCTGCCGGGCCTGCTCGCCGGGACGATCGCGGCGATCGGGCTGGCTCTGTCGGGCGGCTACATCAGCTCCAACGCGCTCGGCTATTCCGAGGGCCTGGCCACGGCGGCGATCCTGATCGCGTTCGAGCGCCATCTCGACGGCAAGCCGCGACAGGCGTTCGTCGTCGGCTTCCTCGGCGCCCTGGACCGGCCCGAGATCTGGCTGTTCTGGGGCCCGTACGGTCTGTGGCTGTTCTGGAAGGACCCAGGCGCCCGCAAGCTGGTCATCGGCCTGTTCGCCCTGATCCCGATCCTCTGGTTCGGGCCCGAGTACTGGGGCTCCGGCCATCTGCTGCGCGGCGCCACGCGCGCCCAGCACGTCCGCTCCAACAGCCTGGCGCTGACCAAGTGCCCATTCTGCTCAGAGCTCAAAGACGCCGCCTGGCCGACCGTGCTGCTGCGCATCAAGGCGGCAGCGGTGGTGCTGGCGCTGGCCGTTGCGTTCGTGCTCGGCCGGGGTTGGCGGCGGCAGGGCCGCGCGGTGCTGAGCGATCCCGCGGTGCGCGCGCCGGCGGTGGCAGCGTGCGCCGGGCTGCTCGGCGTCGTCTGGTTCGTGGTGATCGCCGTGATGACCCAGATCGGCTTCTCCGGCAACAACCGCTACCTGGTGATCGGTTCAGCCCTGGTGGAGGTCTGCGGCGCGGTCGCCTGGGGATGGGCGGCGACCGAGCTGGGCAGCCTGCTGGCACGTTGGTTGGCGCGCGGCCGCGCGCCCGCCGGTCGCAGCACCGCGTCGCTCGCCTGTGGTCTGGCGGGCGTGGTCATCGCCGGACTCGCCTTCCTTGAGGTTCCCAATTGGATCGGGCGCAACCTGATCGACATTCCCCGCACGCACCACTCCATCGTCTATCAGGCAAAGTTGCGCACCGACGTGACCAAGATCGTCGCCAGATACGGCGGGGCCAAGCAGCTCCTCGGCTGCGGCTCGGTGATGACCGAGGGCTTCCAGGTGCCGATGGTCGCCTGGACGCTGGGCGTGCACACGCTTGACGTACAGGGCCCGCCATCCGCCGGTGTCAGGCCGGGCGCGGCGCCCAACGTGATCCTGCAGACGCGCGCGCAGACCAACGCGACGCTGCTGCCGATCCTGCACACCTGGCCGAATGTGCACTACAGGTACGTGGGCAGCGTGCGGACCTTCCGCCTGTTCGAGCACTGCGGCTCCACCACGTGAGCTGATGGCGACCGTCACCGCTCCCCGCCCAGGCGTCGGCAGGCCCGACCAGCAGGACGTCTCGGACTACGCGCCCCGGACGCCCGAGTGGGTCCGTCGCGTCCCCGCCTGGGTGTGGATCGGCGGTGGGCTGGTGGCGCTGATGGCGCTGTCGGCGCTGATGCGCTCGCAGTACCTCAGCGGCCAGCTGTGGATGGACGAGGCGATCACCACCGGGATCTCGCACCACGCCCTGACGGCGATCCCCGGCGTGCTGCGCTACGACGGCAACCCACCGCTCTACTACATGACGCTGCACGTGTGGATGAGCCTGTTCGGCACCAGCGAGGCAGCCAGCCACTCGCTGTCGCTGATCTTCGGGGTGTTGACGATCCCGCTCGGCGCCTGGGCGTGCTGGACGCTCTTCGGCCGCCGCGCGGGGATCATGGCGGCGTTCCTGTTCGCGTTCAACGCGTGGCTGACCGCCTACGCCCAGGAAACCCGCATGTACGAACTGATGGGGCTGCTCGGCGTCGCGGCCACCGCCGGGTACGTGCTGGGCTTCGTGTATCGGCGCCGGCGCTTCTTGTTCCTGTTCGGTGGGGCGCTGACGCTGATGCTGTACACGCACTCCTGGGGGACGTTCTTCTTCGCGGGCTCGGCGATCGCACTCGTCCCCTCGCTGCTGTCCTGTGACGATCGTCGCGGCCTGTTGCGCGACGCGGTGATCACGTACGTCGGAGCCGGCGTCCTGTTTCTGCCGTGGGTCCCGACGCTGCTCTACCAGGTCGCCCACACTGCCGCGCCGTGGGACTCGTCGCCCAAGCTCGGCGCGCCCGTCCAGATCTCACGCGATCTGCTGGGCGGCGACCGGATCACGATGATCCTGGTCTTCAGCGCGGTGATCGGGCTGGCGCCGCTGTTCACCCGCGCGCACCGGCGCACCCGGGACTGGACCACGCTGTGGACGCTGATCACGCTGCCGGTGGCCACCCTGGGACTGGCGTGGATCTCCTCCCAGGTGACGCCCGCCTGGGCCTCGCGGTACTTCGCGCCGGTGCTCGGCTCGCTGCTGTTCCTCGTCGCCTGGGGCTGTGCCCGGGCGCGCATCCTGGGCGTGGTGGCCGTGGCGCTGTCGCTGCTCTATCTGCACAACCCGGCGGCGTTCACCCCCCAGTACAAGTCCGACATGCGCGACGTGGGCGCCGAGATGTCGGCGAACCTGCGCCCGGGCGATCTGGTGGTCGTCGGCCAGCCGGAGCAGACGCCGCTGTCGTCGTACTACCTGCCCGGCGGGCTGCGCTTCGCCAATACCGCCGGCGGCCGCGTCTCCGACCCCACCTACTTCGACTGGGTGGATGCCCTCAAGCGCCTACAGCACACCAACCCGGCCTCGACGCTCGGGGGGCTGGTCGACGGCCTGCGCCCGGGCCAGCAGCTGCTGTTCGTACGGCCGTTGACCGAGGGCGCGCAGAACTGGCAGGCCCCCTGGACCAAGCTGGTGCGCCGGCGATCGGCCCAATGGGGTCAGATCCTGACCAACGACGTGTACAAGGGGATCCTGGCGCCGGTCATGTGGGCTCCGCACCATTACCGAGGCGCGTGCTGCGTGGCCGACAGCGCGCTGCTCTACCGCAAGGTCTCGTAGTGCCGTCGTCGTCGGGTGCGCCCGACCGACTCTGACCATTCCATGACCACCGCCACCCGCCGACGCCGTCCGCTCAGCTCGTTCATCGAGGTGCCTCCGATCCGCGAGGTGCACCCGCCGGCGTGGCTCGAGCGTTACCCCCGGCGCCTGACGACGGCCGCGATCGTGCTCGGACTGGTTCTCATCGCAGGGTTCCTGCGCACGCGCCAGCTCTCCGGCCAGCTGTGGTTCGACGAGGCGGGCGCCGTCGGTATCGCCTCGCACACGCTCGGCCAACTGCCGGGCGTCGTGCGCAACAACGGAACCGCGCCGCTCTACTACGCGCTGCTGCACGTCTGGATCCAGGTGTTCGGCGCCAGCGAGTCGGCCACGCACGCCCTGACCGTGCTCTGCACGCTGCTGGCGATCCCGGCCGCCTGCTGGGCGGGGTGGAGCCTCTCGGGCCGGCGCACCGGGATCTTCGCTGCCGTCCTGTTCGCCTTCAGCGCCTACCTGACGAAATACGCCCAGGAGGACGCGCCGTACGCGCTGCTGATGCTGCTCGCCCTGCTCACGCTGACGGGCTTCTTGCAGACGTTCGTGCATCGCCGCCGCCGCTACCTGTGGCTGTTCACGATCGGCCTGACCCTGATGCTCTACACGCAGGGCTCCGCGGGTCTGTTCGCCTTCGGCGCCCTGGTGGCCTTCGGCCTCGTCCACCGCGTGGCCGAGGATCGCCAGGGGCTGCTGCGCGACGCGGCCATCGGCTTCGGCGCGACATTGATCCTGTTCGTGCCGTGGCTGCCGACGACGATCCACGAGATCGGTCACGTCACCGCGCCCTGGCATTACGCGCCGCTGCTGGGAGCCGACGTCCCGGCCGACCTCATGGGCGGCGAGCGGGTCAACGTCACGCTGCTCGTGGCGGTGGTCATCGGACTGGCTCCACTGACGGTCGCGGGACGCCGGCGCACGCCCGAGGCCATCACCGCCTGGGTGCTGATCGCACTGCCGGTCGCGGGGTTCGTGCTGGCGCGGGTCGCCTCACTGGCCGCCACGACCTGGGTGTCGCGCTACTTCGGGCCGCTGGCGGCCGCGCTGCTGTTGCTGGGCGCATTCGGCGCGGCCCGGGCGCGGATCGTCGGCGTCGCGGCGATCGTTCTCTGCATCGGCTTCCTCGCCAACCCGAGCTCGTTCACCCCGACGTTCAAGTCAGATATGCGCGACGTGGCCGGGGAGCTGGCTCCGATGATGCATCCCGGAGATCTGGTGGTGCTCGGACAGCCCGAGCAGACTCCGCTGGCCTGGTACTACCTGCCGGGCGGATTGCAGTACGCCAACACCATCGGGCGGGTGACCGACCCCACCTACATGAACTGGTCAGACGCACAGTCGCGCCTGCAAGACGCCGACCCGCGGGAGGACCGTGGGACCGCTCGTTGCTAGTCTCAGACCCGGCCAGCAGCTCCTTTTCGTGCGCCCACTGACCGAGGGCGTGTCGAATTGGAAACAGCCCTGGACCAAGCTCGTTAGGCGCCGCGCCGCTCAGTGGGGTCAGATCCTGACCAATGACGTCGCCAGCGGGACACTCAAGCCGGTCGCCTGGGCGCCCCACAACTACCGAAGCGCCTGCTGCGTGGCCAACAGCGCAACGCTCTACCAGAAGGCCTCCTAAGACACGAGACGATGACCGACACCACACCGACAGAAACTTCCGCGTTCGGGGCCGACATCACCCCCGAGCATCCCGTCGTTGTACTCGGAGCAGGACCGGCGGGGCTGACCGCGGGCTACCAGCTGGTCAAGCAGGGCAAGCCCGTGATCGTGCTCGAGTCCTCAGAACACGTCGGTGGTATCGCCCGCACCCAGGTGCGCGACGGGTATCGCTTCGACCTCGGCGGCCACCGCTTCTTCACCAAGGTCAAAGAGGTCGATGATCTCTGGCACGAGATCATGAAGGAGGAGTTCCTCAAGCGCCCGCGCCAGAGCCGGATCTATTGGAACGACAAGTTCCTCGAGTACCCGCTGCAGGGCATGGACGTGATCCGCAAGCTCGGTCCGGTGGAGCTGACGCGGTGTCTCATCTCGTACATGTGGGCGGCGGTGAAGCCCAAGGGCCGCGAGGACACGTTCGAGGCGTGGGTCTCCAACCGCTTCGGCAAGCGGCTGTACCAGCACTTCTTCAAGACCTACACCGAGAAGCTGTGGGGGGTCTCGGCGGACGAGATCCGCGCCGAGTGGGCAGCCCAGCGGATCAAGGGCCTGTCGTTCTTCTCCGCCGCCAAGGCCGCGTTCTTCGGCAACGAGGGCAACAAGATCAAGTCGCTGATCTCTGAGTTCAATTACCCGCGGTTCGGCCCCGGTCAGATGTGGGAGCAGATGACAGCCGACATTCGCGAGCGGGGCGGCGAGGTCCGGCTCAACGCTCCGGTGACCAAGCTGGTCGTCTCCGACGGGCGGATCACCGAGGTGATCGCGGGCGGCGAGACCCTTCGGCCGTCGCATGTGATCTCCTCGCTGCCTCTGCGCACGACCGTCGGCATCACCGAGCCCCAAGCGCCCCTGGAGGTCCGTGACGCCGCACGCGGGCTGCGCTACCGCGAGTTCCTCACCGTGTTGCTGGTGCTGGAGGGCGAGGACCCGTTCCCCGACAACTGGATCTACATCCACCAGCCCGGCGTGCGCGTGCTGCGGATCCAGAACTTCAAGTCCTGGAGCCCGTGGATGGTGCCCAATGAAACCGACGCCTCGATCGGCATGGAGTACTTCTGCTTCGAGGGTGACGACCTGTGGAACATGGCCGACGACGACCTGGTGGCGATGGCCTCGAGCGAGATCGAGAAGCTCCACCTCGCCAAGGCGAGCAACGTCAAGTTCGGGTTCGTCGAGCGCGTCCACAAGGCCTATCCGATCTACGACGAGCTCTATGCCGAGCGCGTCAAGACGATCCGCGGCTGGCTGGAGCAGATCTCCAATCTCGCCCAGGTCGGACGCAACGGGCTGCATCGCTACAACAACTCGGACCACTCGATGCTGACCGCGATGCGGGCCGTCGACAACATCCTTCTGGGCTCCAACCACGACATCTGGGCGGTCAACGTCGAGAGCGTCTACCACGAGGAGCACCAGGAGAACGAGGACCCCTACAAGCGTCCGCCGACCACGCCCGCGATGGAGCAGCCGCTCGCCTCCGAGCGCTAGGTCGGGATGGGAGTGATCGTGGGGCGTTCGGTGGTACGGCGTTCGGTGGTACGGCGCTCGATGGTGCGGCGCTCGGCGGTGCGGGGCTGGGCGGTCGTGTGGCTCGCCGGGCTGCTTGCCGCTCTGCTGGGGCCGCCGGCGGCAGCAGTCGCCGCGGGCGCCACCAAGCACTCGGCAGCCGCCGTGAAGAGCGTCACCTCGGCCGCGCCCACCGCTAGCGCTACCGCGCCGTCGCCGTCGCCGTCGCCGGCCGGCGGGGGCTCGCTCGGCGGAGGACTGACCGCGCCGGGCGGGATCCCCACGACCAGCAGCACCACCCCGACGGTGCTCAGCGCCAGCACGGCCAGCACGTCGGGCTCGACCAGCCTCTCCGGCAGCAGCGCGATCGCGATCGCGGTCGGGGCGTTCATCGTGCTTGCCGGGATCTCCTACTTCATCTGGCGCGACGCCCGCCGTCGGGCGCCGGTGGCCGTCCGCGCCGACGAGGATCGACAGAACCGTCCGGGGTCAAGGGCCCCGCCCAAGGCGCGCAAGCTAAGCGCGGCCGAGCGCAAGCGGCGAAAGCGCGGGCGCGCCAAACGCTGAGGACGCGTCGTGCCCTCGATCGTCATGCTTGCTGACTGACCAGCTTGCGCTTGGCGCGCAGCAGCTGTCGCTCCACCGTCCGCCGCGTCGTTCCGGTCTCCCCGGCCATCTCGGCATAGGTCAGCCCCAGCCCGCGTAGCCAGACCAAGCGCTGTTGGCGCTCGGGAAGGATCCTGATCGAGTCCAGACGCGCCCGCTGCTCGACGAGCTCGTCCAGCAGCTCAGGCGCGCTGGCCGCGGAACGCCGGCCTGGATCCTCGCTCGCGGCATCGAGCGACAGCTCCCGCCGGTTCTGGCGGATGAGCTTGAACGCCTCGTGGACAGCCGTCCTGACCAGCCAGGCGGTGGCCGTCTCACGGCGCACCCGATCACGGTTGAGAAGCAAGCGGATCCACGCGAGCTGACACGCGTCCTCGATCAAGGGCTCGGGCGCCTGCACACACGCACGCACCAGCCGATGGACCCGCACCCCCTGCTCGGCGAACAGCTGCGCCACCTCGTCCAGATTCGCCATGCACTCCTCGTTGACCTCGCTCGCGGCTGGAGTCGCCATGCTCTGCAGTCCTTTCGAATTGAGACTAATTATTTACAACTCACGCTAATACGAGCGTGTTGTATCAGATAGTCTTGAACACTATCAATTAGTCTCAATTAGATTTGAGGAGGCTGGATGACACTACCGCTCGCAGAGGCGGTCACGGCACACCCAGACGTGCATGGACTCCCTGGCAGCAACGTGCTGCAGCAACTGGTGAACGGGGCCGAGGCGTGGGCCCTGGCGATCACGCTGCTCGGCGCGTTCATCGGAGCCGGGCTATGGGCCGTGGCCTCGCACAGTCACAACCACCACTACGCCGCGCGCGGCCGGATGGCCGCGCTGACCTCCGGGGCCGCCGCGCTGATCGTTGGCGCCGCGCCCGGGCTGGTCAACTTCTTCCAGCACCTCGGCACGACGGCCAAGTGATGCGGCCGACTCTGACCCTCGCCCTGGGGCTGGCCACGGTCGCCGTCGCCGGCGCCTCGCCTACCCGCGCGCTCGCCGGCACCTCGCCCAGCGGCGCGCTCGCCGACACCAGCGCCCCGGCGCGCTCAGCCGTCCCTGCCGCACCGCCACCTGACGTGATGCGCGCCCACGGAGTCATCTGCAAGGCGGCCGGCCTAGTCAGCGGCCTGGCGGGAACGCTGTGCAAGGTCGCATCTCACCCCAAGCAGGTCATCGCGGTCGGCAAGAAGCTCGTCAGCGGAGACCCGGGCGGTGCGCTGAAGTCGATCCTCGGCACCTCCTCGGGAGCCGGCCGTGCCGTCGCAGCGGCAGCCGGCCTCGCCGCGGTCGTGGCCTGGGTCACCGGCGGCGCGCATTCGGCGCTGCAGGCGACCGCCAAGCTGATCGACGCCGGCTCGCGCCCCAACCTGCTCGGCACCTGGTTCTCGAGCGCGTACTGGCGAGTCGCCGCCGTGGCGGCGCTCCTCACGCTGCCGTTCCTGTTCGCCGCCGCGATCCAGGCTCTCTTGCGGTCCGACATGACACTGCTCGCTCGGGCTGCCTTCGGCTACCTGCCGTTGGGCATGCTGGCGATCGGCGTGGCGGCGCCGATGACGATGCTGCTGCTCAGTGCCTCGGACGAGATGTCCGCGATCGTCTCCTCGGCATCGGGTCACGCCGACGGGTCGTTCCTCGCCCATGCCGGGCTCTTCGCCGGAGCCGTGGGGGGAGCCGCGCTCAGTCCCTTCGTGGCGTTCTTCGTCGCGCTCCTCACCGTCGCCGCCACGCTCACCCTGTGGCTGGAGCTGCTGATTCGCGAAGCGGCGGTCTACGTGATCGTGCTGATGCTGCCGCTGTTCTTCGCCGCGTTGGTATGGCCGGCGCGTCGCGTGTGGGCGATCCGCGCCGTCGAGCTGCTGGTGGCCTTGATCCTGTCGAAGTTCGCCATCGTCGCCGTTCTCGCCCTCGGGGGCGCCGCCCTCGACCATGCCGCCTCGTTCAGCGTGACCTCCCTGCTCGCCGGGCTGACGCTGGTGCTGCTCGCGGCCTTCTCCCCGTGGGCGTTGCTGCGCCTGCTCCCGCTGCACGAGATGGCCAGCGCGGCAGCCGGCGGGATGCGCGCCGCATCGCTGGCGCCCCTGCTCGATAGCGTCGAGAGCGGCTCGCAGCTCGCCGGAAATGCCGCGGAGCACCGAGAGTGGCTCCAGGAGATGGCCCGGTCAGCGGGCAGCGGGGCGGCACGTGATCAACCCGCGCTGCCTCCTGAGCAAGACGGCGTGGCTGAGCCCGTCTCCGAGGAGACGATCGAGTCCGCGGCCCAGGAGGCGGCGACCGCGGTTGCCGCCAGCGGCGGCGCCACGATCGGCGAGCAGGACTCGCCGGCGTCGAAACCCGCCGAGTCGGCCGCCGACGGGCGCGAACCGGCTGCCGACGGGGACGAACCGCCGCCGCCTCTGTCCGCGCCGGACTTGGAGTCGATGGAGGACCTCTGGCATCGCAAGTGGGATGCGGTCGACCTGCGACGGGAAGCGGACGTCGACCGCCCCGTCGGTGAGCCGGCGCCCCAGGACAGCGAACCGCCCAACGTCAACCCGCCCACCCTGCCCGACCCCGACCCGCGACCGCCAGCCACCGACCGCGACGAGAACGCGCGATGACCGACGCGCGTCAGACCTACTCCTTCGGCCCGCTGGAGCGGCGGGGGATCTTCGGCGGCGTGCGCGGCGGGCAGGTGGCGGTGCTGGCCACCGGCGCGCTGGCGGCGATCCTGGTGCTCGACCGAGCACCCTCGGCCGGCGGCGCATTCATCGCGATGCTCGCCTGCGGCGTGTCCGCGGCTGCTGCGTTCGCGCCGCTGGGTGGGCGCACCCTGCAGGAGTGGTGGCCGGTGGCGACGTGGTTCGCCGGACGCCGGCTGCGCCGTCGCCACCGCTTCCGTTCCCCGGTGCCCGGCGCAGGCATCGTCGCCGGTCGCGACGGGGAGCTGCAGGCCCCGCCGGCGAACGCGCCGGAGGCGCTTGGGGGCGTGCGGATCGTCTCGGTCGATCACCGCCAGCGAGCGATCGGGGCGCTGTCGGAGCGTTCCGGGCACCGCCTGACGGCCGTGCTGGCCTGCCGGGTGGCGGCGTTCTCGCTGCTGGACCAGGAGGCGCAGGAGCGGCGTCTGGCGCGCTGGGGGCTCGTGCTCTCCGGCTCCGGCGCTACGGCGATCCGGCGGTTGCAGTGGATCGAGCGGACCGCGCCGGCGCAGGGCGACGAACTGGCCCGCTGGGTGCACTCCGAGCGCGATCCGGCGGTCCCGCTGCGGGGCACGGCGATGATCGAGTCCTATCTGGAGCTGATCTCCTCCAGCACGCGGGTGTCCCAGGAGCACGAGGTGCTGCTGGCCGTCCAGGTCGACGGACGGCGGGTTCGCGAGCGCGGCCATGACGCCATTGGTCGCGCGCTGGTGGAGCAGACCGAACGGGTGGCGCAGGGGCTGGAGGCAGCCGAGGTGACGGTGCTGGGAGCGCTCAGCCCGGGCCAGCTGGCTCGCGCGCTCCGGACGGCGTTCGACCCGTTCGCGCGTGCGGAGCTGGCGACCCTGGAGGCCGCCGACGCCCAGCGCGACGGGCTCAGCGAGGTCAACGCCTGGCCGCTGGGTGCGCGCGAGGGCTGGGACCACTACCGCTCGGACGGCGCCGTGCACGCCACCTACTGGATCGGCGCGTGGCCGCGGATCAACGTAACGCCGATGTTCATGGACGCGCTGCTCGGTCACTCGAGCGCCGTACGCTCGGTGGCGGTCACGTTCGAGCCGCTGGCCGCCGATCGCTCCACCCGTGAGATCGAGGCGGCGGTCACGCGGGATCGCGCCGACCGGGAGCTGCGGGCGCGGTTCGGACAGTCCGAGACTGCGCGCCAGCGCCAGGCCGCCGAGGCGACGATCCGCAGGGAGGCCGAGCTGGCCGCCGGTCACGGCGAGGTCCGCCTGAGTGGGTTCGTGACGGTGTCGGGCCGTGACCGCGAGGACCTGCATCGTGCCTGCGGCGAGGTGCTCGAGCACGCCGCGCGCGCCCGCCTGGAGCTGCACCGCCTGTACGGGCAGCAGGCCGAGGCGTTCGCGTTCACCCTGCCGCTGTGCCGGGGGCTGCGATGAGCCTGCGCGGAGTGGAGCGCCCCGGACACCGGTGCACCACACGCCACGCCCAGGCCATCTACCCGTTCGTCAACGCCGGCGGGCTGGGCGGCCGCGGCGTGTTCGTGGGACGGGATTCCGGCGGCGGAGCGTTCTGCTACGACCCGTGGGTCCTCTACAGCGAGGGCGTGCTCGATGATCCCAACGCGATCGTGCTCGGCAAGCTCGGCCAGGGCAAGAGCGCGCTCGTCAAGACGCTGTTGTGGCGCATGCTGCTGTTCGGCCGGCGGGCGTTCGTGCTCGACGTCAAGCGCGAGTACGGCCCGCTGTGCGAGGCCGCGGGCGTCAAACCGATCTCGCTGATGCCCGGCGGCGGCGTACGACTCAACCCGCTCGCCTCGCGGCCCGAGGAGCACGCCCAGCTGGAACTGCTGCGGGCGGTAACGGTCACCGCGCTGGGCGATTCACTGACTCAGCTGGAGGCGGGCGCGCTGCGCGAGGCGCTGCGTGTAGTGCGTGCCCGCGGCGGCGGCGAGCCGACGCTGCCGGAGATCGCGTCGGTGCTGTTCTCGCCGGTGGCCGAGATGAGCGGGCATCTGCAGACCACGCCGGAGGCTCTGGCCAGCGACGCTCGGCGGGCGGCGCTGGCGCTGCAGGACCTGTGCGAGGGGTCACTGCGCGGGATGTTCGACGGGCCCACCACGCCGGGGCTCGACCTCGACGCCAGGCTGCTGGTGCTGGACCTCCATGCCGTGCGCGACTCGCCCGCCGTGGGCATCCTGATGGCCTGCGCCACCGCCTGGATCAGCGCCCTGCTGGCCCGCACGGCCCAGCGACCGGGGCGCGAGCGTCTCATCAACGTCGCCGACGAGTCGTGGAAGATCGTCCAGCACACTGGCCTGGGCGAGTGGTTTCAGTCCAACTTCAAGCTCGCTCGCCAATTCGGGGTGATGAACCTCGTGGTGCTGCACAAGCTGGCGGACCTGCAGGCGGCCGGCGATGCCGGATCGCGCGCCGCGCGGATCGCCGAAGGGCTGATCGCCGACGCCTCCACCCGGATCGTCTATCACCAGGACGAGAGCCAGGTGCCGCTCACGCGCTCGCTGCTCGGTCTCTCGCAATCCGAGGCGCAGCTCATCTCGATGCTCTCGGCGGGTCAGGCGCTGTGGCGAGTGGGCGCGCGATCCTTCGTGGTCGCCCATCACCGGTCGCGGATCGAGGCGCAACTGACCGACACCGACACCGGAATGAGCGCCAGCCTGTCGCGCGGGAGTCGACGATGACGGCGAACCGCCCGAGCGCGATCTCGGACGCGGCGATGCTCACGATCATCGCCGTCGCGGTCGGCCTGTGTCTCGCGGTGTGGCTGTGGGGAGGCCTGGCGGGCACGGTCTTCGGAGACGGCTGGCCGCACACCTCCTCGGGCCAGCTGCTGACCGTGCTGTTGCGCCTGCCCACCCGGCTGGCTCACCCGGCGAGCGCGTGGCCACGGGCCGACCGTGCGCTGCTGCCCGACACCGCCGGCTTCTACGCGGCCCTCGCCATCGTCGCGGCGATCGTCGCCCTTCTGGCCATGGCCGCGACGCGCTCCGGACTGGCGGCCGCCCTGAGGGAACGGTCCCCCGGCGCGCGCTGGGCCGGGCCGGGCGAGCTGCGCGCGCTGCACGGAGCCGCGCGCGCCGGCCGGCTGGCGCTCGGGCGCTGCCGCGGCCGGCTGCTGTATGCCGAGCAGCGGCACGCGCTGGTGGCCTTCGGGCCACCGCAGTCGGGCAAGTCCGCCGGGCTGGCGGTGCCCGCACTGCTCGAGTGGGACGGGCCCGCGGTCGCCTCCTCGATCAAGACCGACCTTCTTGCCTGTACCGAGGCGCGCCGCCGCGCCCTGGGGCCGGTGTTCGTGTTCGATCCGTTCGCCCTC
This sequence comes from uncultured Solirubrobacteraceae bacterium, assembly GCA_963831015.1. Taxonomy (GTDB): domain Bacteria; phylum Actinomycetota; class Thermoleophilia; order Solirubrobacterales; family Solirubrobacteraceae; genus Palsa-465. Next base: position 82,584 of record CAWHOM010000006.1, read on the forward strand.
TCGGCTACCGCGTCGCACACCTGGTCGCCGCTGCGCGGCGCCGCCACCTGGGACGGAGCGCTGGAGGTGGCGTGGCGTCTGGCCGCCGCGGGCGAGCTCGACCAGAAGGCTGTGGAGGGCGGCGACTTCTGGGCGATCGCCGCCGAACAGCGACTGGCACCGCTGCTCTACACGGCGGCGCGCACTGACGCCGGCATGGGCGCCGTCGTGCGCTGGACATACGGGCAGGGCGCGCGGGAGCTCGACGCCGCCGTCTCGCAGCTGACGGGCGTCGCCCGCGACGAGGATGAGCTGGAGGGCGCGCATGCGGCCTACGATGCACTGCGCGCGTTCGAGGCCCAGGCCGACCGCACGCGCTCCTCGATCGAGGCCACCGCCCAGGGACTGCTGCGCGCGTACCGGTTCGCTCGGGTGCTGCGCTCCGCCCAGTCGTGCGACATCGATCCCGATCGACTGCTGGATGAGCGCGCGACCCTGTACCTGATCGGCGACGCCAAGGCGTCCAAGCTGCTGCGCCCGATCTTCCTCGCGCTGCTGTCGGAGATCGTGGATCGCGCCTACGAGCGGGCGACGCTGGCCGGCGGTCGGTTGGAGCTGCCACTGCTGCTGTGCCTGGACGAGGCGGGCAATGTGGCGCCGCTGCCCAATCTGGCGGAGGTGGCCTCCACCGCGCCCAGCCACAACATCCAGCTGGTGTCGATCTTCCACGACCTCGCCCAAGCCCGCAGCCGCTATGGCAAGCAGGCCGAGACGGTCGTCAACAGCCACCGCGCGCGGATGCTGCTGCCGGGCGTGGCCGACCTCGACACGCTGCGCTACTTCTCGGGGCTGGCCGGCGAGGAGGAGGTGCGTGACACGACCCGCACGACGGGCTCGGGCGGCGGCAGTCGCACCACCGGTCACAAACGGCGGCCGCTGGTGGCCCCCGAGGCCTTGCGGCAGCTGCCCGCAGGGCACGCGCTGCTGCTGTACGGACGGATCGCGCCAGCCCAGGTGCGGCTCCGGATGTGGTTCGCCGATCGGCGTCTGCGGGCGCTCGCGAAGGGAGGACAGGCATGAGCTGGGACGGATCCGAGGAGTGGCGCGACGACTGGCTGCCCAACGACGGGCCGGGCGAGGACTGGCCCGAGGAGGGGCGCTGGCCGCTGACCTGGCGCGGCCTTCTGCCTCGTGAGCGGTGGATCTGGTTCGAGCGGCTGTGGAGCGACGTCGGCTGCCTGCAGGAGCGCTACCGGCTGGCGGTTCGCTCGCAGTGGTGGGAGGACGAGTTGCAGGTGGAGGTGCTGGCCGCGCTGGCAGCGTGGGTGTCGCGCTATGACTCGGGCGAGTGGGACGACCCTCCGGGCAAGCTCTCACTGCTGTTCGACCTGGAGCGGGTCGCGGGGATGCTGCGGGATGGGATCGAGCCGTTCTATCCCGACCGTGACCGGGTGGCGTTCGTCCGCCATCTGATCGACCTGGGGTGCCAGCCTCCGCCGGGAAGGAGGGTCCAGCCCGACGCGTGAGCGAGAATGGTTGGTAGCCGTGGCCGCCGAGAGCCGAGAGCACAGGTTTCCGCTGGGGGCCGCGATCACCCTGCGGGAACTGGACGAGGACCCCCACCCCGCGCATGCCCGGCTGCGCGCACGCGAGCCGGTCTCGTGGTTGCCGAGCCTCAAGGGCTGGCTGGTCACGCGCCATGACCTGAACCTGGCGGCGATGCGCGACGCCGGCAGCTTCACCGTCGACGACCCGCGCTTCTCCACCGCCCAGGTGATCGGACCGAGCATGCTGAGCCTCGACGGCAGCGCTCACGACCGACACCGCGCGCCGTTCGCCGGTCCGTTTCGAGCCGGCGCCGTCAAGGAGCGCTTCGCGGACGTGGCGCGCGCCCAGGCGGAGCACCTCACCGACGCGGTCGCGGCTGCGCCCGACCGAACCGCCGAGCTGCGCCGCGAGTTCGCCGGTCCGATGGCGGCCGCGATCGTCACCCGGGCGCTGGGGCTGACCGGGGACGAGGTAGCCGATGTGCTGGGCTGGTATGACGCGATCGTTGCCTCGGTGACCTCCATCACCGCGGGCGACGGCCCCACCGATGCGGGCGTGTCGGCATTTGCCAGCCTGCGCGAGCGGCTCGAGGAAGTGATCGCCGACAGTGGCCAGGGCTCGCTGCTGGCGGCAGCAGCCGCCGCCGAGACTCCGCTGTCGCACGACCAGATCGCGTCCAACGCCGCCGTGCTGCTGTTCGGCGGGATCGAGACGACCGAGGGCATGATCGCCAACGCGCTGCTGATGCTGCTGGCGCGACCGGACCAGCTGGCCGCTGTGCGCGGCGATCCGGAGCTCCTGGATGCCGCCATCGACGAGTCGCTGCGACTGGAACCGGCAGCGGCGGTGATCGACCGCTATGCCACTCACGACGTCGTGCTGGGCGACGCGCACATCGCGCGCGGAGATCTCGTGCGTCTCTCGCTGGCCGCGGCCAACCGCGATCCCGCCGTCTTCGGAGATCCGGACGACTTCGACCTCACGCGCGGCCGCCGAGGAAACCTGGCCTTCGCTCAGGGACCTCACGTGTGCGTTGGCGTGCACCTCGCTCGCCTCGAGGCACGCACCGCCATCGACACGCTCCTCGCCCGCCTGCCGCAGCTGCGGCTGCAACCCGGCCGGCCCTCCGAGATACGAGGGTTGGTGTTCCGCAAACCGCCGCGGCTCGACGTCGGCTTCTAGTGCGACTCGGTGTCCGACGCCCGGTCGCGCACGAGCTTCGTCAGCTCGCTGGTCAGCCCGATCGACGGCCCGCCGATCAACACCCACGAGCGCGTGATCCCGATCAGGAAGCAGACGATCACCGTGATGGCGATCTGCCGCGCGTCGCCGACGCTGGTTGGGTGAGAGCCGAGGCCCAGACCGCCGATCAACTGCACGACGAACGTCGCTCCTAAGCTGATCAGGAACAGCGCGTCGCGCGCGCTCGTCCAACCCGAACCGCCGCGGCGCACCCGCCACAGCGAGAGCATCGAGCCGACCACGAACAGCAGACCGAAGATCGACACGACGACGGCCGTCCCGCCGAGCTCGTTGCCCGGGAGCAGCCCGAACAGCGACACGGTCAGCGCGTTGACGAACGCTGTCAGCGCCGCCGCCGCACCGACGCGGTGGATGTGGGGAGCATCGTCGTCCTCCAGCCGCTCGTGAGCGACCGAGATCGCCACGAACAGCAACCCGATGAGCGCTCCGGCCACGCTCGCGCCGGCCACGAACAGGTCGTGGAACTTCTCGGCCGTCATCGCGGAATCCTCGCCGAGGCGGCGGACGACTGCGCCTCGGGGTCATCCGGAGTCGGTCAAATCCAGCGCTCGCCGGTCTCCGCTCTGTGTTTAGCGTTGCGAGGTGCCGTTAAGGCTTTGGGAGTGGCGCGCCGATGGCTGGTTATGCGCCGATTCGGTAGGGAACGCGGTCACAGCTGATGCGCGTTGCCACTGCAGCGCCGCGCGTAGCTGGGGATGCGCAGGGACGACCTGCGTTTCAAACGCTCGAAGGGACGGGCGCCGTCGACCGGGGTCCGACGCTCGACGTCTCGGTTCTGCGTGCCGTGATCGCCATGCAGCACGAGCTCGCGGCAGTGGGGCTCGACCTCAAGGCGGTCATGCAGCGGATCGCGGACTGCACGCGGGAGCTGACCGGGGGCACCTCGGCCGCGGTGCGGCTGCTCGATGGGGATGCTCTGGTTTGCGGCGCTACCAGCGGTGCGCCTGAGATTCAGCGACCGCATCGCCTCCCGGTCGGAGACAACCTGTCGGGGCACGCGATGCGCAGCGGGCGATCCCTGCTTTGTCTGGACACCGAGACCGACGAGCGGGTCGACTCCGCGTTGTCTCGCAGTCGCGGCGTTCGCTCGATCATCGCGGTCCCCTTGTTGCACGCCGGCGTAGCCGTCGGACTTCTGTTGTTGTACGGCGATCAGGTCGGCGCTTTCGGCGAGCGCGACGTCACCATGATGGAGCTGCTGTCGGTTGTCCTCTCGGCCGCGATGGCGCATGCGGCTGAGTTCGAGGCCAAGCGCGACCAGGTCGATGCGCTGGCCCGCTTTGAGGCCACCTTCGCGGGCGCGCTCACCGGGATGCTGTTGACGGACCTCGAAGGCAGGATCATCGACTCCAATCCAGCCATCGAGAAGCTCCTCGGTTACGAGCACGACGAGCTCCACGGACGCCGGACGACTGAGCTGGTGCACGTGGACGATCGCCGCGATGGGCGCGCGGCCTACCAGCGGATGGTCGCCGGTGGGAGCCCGCTGCGCCTGCAGCACCGCTTCGTGGCCCGCAATGGCGACGTCGTCTGGGTGGACGTCTCGGCGTCGCTCGTGCGCGACTCGGATGGGCACAAGGGCTTTGCCATCGCAATGATCCAGGACGTCACGCAGCGCAAGAAGGCCGAGGCTGCGCTCGCCTCCCAAGCCGCGCTCAACGCGCACCAGGCGCTGCACGACGGCCTGACCGGACTCGCGAACCGGACGCTGTTTCGCGATCGTATCGACCACGCGATCAAAGCTCGGCGCACCGGCGACGCTCGCGCCGCAGTGATGGTGATGGATCTCAACGGCTTCAAGGCGATCAACGACTCGCTCGGCCACGCGGCCGGAGATGATCTGCTCGTGGAGCTCGGCCGGCGTCTGAAGTCGGCGCTGCGCACGTCGGACCTCGTGGCTCGACTGGGCGGCGATGAGTTCGGGGTGCTGCTCCCGCAGGAGCGTGCTCCCGGCGACGTGCGCCGTGCGGTCGAACGGCTGCAGGCGGCGATCGAGCTCCCGATCCCGCTCCACGGCCTGGAGCTGTCTCTGGAGGCGTCAATCGGGATCGCCCTGTATCCCGATGACGGCGAGGACGTCGAGACGCTGCTCCGCTGCGCCGACAGCGCGATGTACCACGCTAAAGCGGAGCAGTCGGGCTGGGCGCTCTACGACGGCAGCCTTGTCCGGCCGGACACCGGCCGCCTGGCCCTGATGGGTGACCTGCGCCAGGCGCTTGACCGAGATGAGCTCGTCCTCTACTACCAGCCCAAGGCCGTCCTAGCCGATGGCGAGGTCAACTCGGTCGAAGCGCTGCTGCGCTGGAACCACCCGGCCCGCGGTCTCATGCCGCCCGACGACTTCATACCGATGGCCCAGCAGACGGGCTTGATCAAGCCGCTGACGCTCTACGTGATCGACGCGGCCCTCCGGCAATGCCGGGCATGGCAGGATGACGGGTTGCGACTGGCGATCGCGGTTAACCTCTCCGCCCGCAACCTCGTGGACGCCGATCTGCCGACGCGAGTGGCGGGACTGCTCGATCGCTGGAACGTCGACCCCGAGCTTCTCGAGTTCGAGATCACCGAGTCGGCGATGCTCATCGACCCGCCCCTTACCAAGCTGATCCTGGAGCAACTGGCGGCCATGGGCATCCGCCTCTCGATCGACGACTTCGGCACCGGATACTCCTCACTTTCCTGCCTCAAGCGCCTGCCCGTCAACGAGATAAAGGTCGACCGGTCGTTCGTGATGAACATGGCGCAGGACGATGATGACGACACGATCGTCAAGTCAACGATCGAACTCGGCCGTAACCTCGGCCTCGACGTCGTAGCCGAGGGAGTGGAGAGTCAGCAGGTATGGGACCGCCTGAAGGACCTCGGCTGCACCACCGCGCAGGGCTACTACCTCAGCCGCCCTGTTCCCGCACCCGAGCTGCAGGCCTGGCTTCTGCAGCGACGCGCGACGAGCGACGCGCGGCGTCAGCTCGCCCGCCCGGCCGCAGCACCCACTCAGCTCTAGCGGCGACCGCGCTCGACCATCACCGACGTCGCCTTGACGGTGGCGGTTGCCTGCACGCCCGGCGCCAGGCCGAGCTCCTCCACCGAGTCACGGGTCACCGCGGCGGTGAGCAGGAACGGGCCGGCCTCGATCTCGACGAGCGCCATCACGCCGTCGACCTCGACCGAGCGCACCACGCCGGGCATCCGGTTGCGGGCCGAGAGCTGTCCGCCCGTCGAGTGGCGCTGCCGCCGGCGGCGGCTGAGGCGGGCCACCTCGTCGGCGGACACCATGCGCCGGTTGCGCTCGTCGCGGAACGTGCGCAGCTTGCCGTCGCGGTCCCAGCGCCGGAGCGTGTCGGGGCTGACCCCGATTGCGCTCGCCGCTTCACCGAGCGTAAGGTTGGCTTCCACACCGGTAAACATTGCACAGGCACGACCCGGCCGCCAGTTTGGGCCGATGGTCGCGTCGTCCTATCGCCCGTTTCAGACCAACCAGGGAGAAACCATCGTGAAGCTCAGCGCCCGTAACCAGCTCAGCGGCACCGTCTCGGAGATCCGACGCGGCGAGGCGATCGCCAACGTCGTCCTCGACGTTGCCGGACAGCGCCTCGTCGCCTCGATAACAGTCGAGGCCGTGCAGGAGCTCGGCCTCAGTGAAGGCTCTTCGGTGACAGCGATCGTCAAGGCGTCCGACGTGATCATCGCGACCGACTAGAGGACATTCCATGCCCCTGAGCGCCCGCCATCCACAGCGCCGGCACAACCGCAGGATGACGCTGCCGCCCCACCAGGTCGTTGATGTCGAAGTCCCGCTGGACAGCCTGCCGGACGGTGGGGTCGGCTTCGAGGCCGCCTACGAGCTGATCACCTCGGAGCTGCTGCTCGACGGGCAGTCACGACTGAACCTGGCGACGTTCGTCACCACCTGGATGCCGTCGGCGGCGGGGCGGCTGATGTCCGAGACCGCCGACAAGAACATGATCGACAAGGACGAGTACCCACAGACGGCGGAGATCGAGGCGCGCTGCGTGAACATCCTCGCCGACCTGTGGGGCTCGCCGGAGGCTGAGAGCGCCACCGGCTGCTCGACGACCGGCTCCAGCGAGGCGGCGATGCTCGCCGGGATGGCGCTCAAGTGGCGCTGGCGCGACCGCCAGAAGGCCGCCGGCAAGCCGGCCGACCGCCCCAACCTGGTGATGGGCGCCAACGTCCAGGTGTGCTGGGAGAAGTTCTGCCGTTACTGGGAGGTCGAGCCGCGGCTGGTGCCGATGGAGGGCGACACCTATCACCTGACCGCCGAGCGCGCGGTCGCCCACTGCGACGAGAACACGATCGGCGTGGTGGCGATCCTCGGCTCGACGTTCGACGGGAGCTACGAGCCAGTCAAGGAGATCGCCGACGCGCTGGAAACGTTCGAGGCCGACCGGGGCATCCACGTGCCGCTGCACGTCGACGCGGCGTCCGGCGGCTTCGTCGCACCGTTCATCGCCCCCGAACTGGAGTGGGACTTCAGCATCCCCCGCGTGCAGTCGATCAACGCCTCAGGACACAAGTACGGACTCGTGTATCCCGGCGTCGGCTGGGCGATCTGGCGCGACAAGGAGGCGCTGCCGCGCGACCTGGTGTTCGACGTCAACTATCTCGGCGGCCACATGCCCACCTTCTCGCTGAACTTCTCGCGACCCGGTAGCGAGGTGGTCGCCCAGTACTTCATGTTCGCCAGCCTGGGCCGCGAGGGCTACACCAACATGATGCGAAGCCTCCAGCAGACGGCGATGCACATCTCCCGGGGGGTGTCCGAGCTCGGCCCGTACCGCCTCATCTCCGACGGCTCGGAGCTGCCGGTGTTCGCCTTCGCGCTCGCTCCGGAGGTCACCAACTACACGGTGTTCGACGTCTCGGAGCGCCTGCGCGAGCGTGGCTGGCTGGTGCCCGCCTATACGTTCCCCGAGAACCGCCAGGATCTGAGCGTGCTGCGGATCGTGGTGCGCTCGGGAATGCATCTGGAGATGGCCGACCAGCTGCTGCACCATCTGCGAACGGTGACCGAGGAGCTGCAGGCGCTGGACGGTCCGCTGCCCCGTTCGGTGGCCAGCCGGACCAAGGCGTTCGCCCACTAGAGAGGAGGACGGGCGAGCGCCCGGGCAGGCACCTAACCAGGACTCTGCCGGCTCGAGTCCTCTCGCTGCGAATGTCGGGGCGCGCGCCTCGGTGGCTCAGTTGGCTGGACGCCGCGCAGAAAGATATCGGTGAACGAGTCGGCGAGTTCGTCTGCGGAAAGACGTCCGTCGGGACGGAACCACTGGTGCGCATGGTTGAACATCCCGAGCAGCGCGAGCACCGCGAGTCGCGTGTCGGGGATATCGAAGCTGCCGGTCATGACGCCGCGGCGCAACGTCCGCTCGATCGTGTGCTCGAGATCTCGCCGGGCCCGGCGGATGTCCTCCCAGGCGGCATCGTCGCGGATCGTGCGCCATTCGTGTAGGAACACGATCATCTCGTTGTTGTAGTCGCGCAGGTTGTGAGCGAGCGCGTGCGCGATCAATCGGATCGTCGTCGGCGGGTTGTGCGGCTCGGTGTCAATCCGCTCGATCTCTGTCAGAAGCGGCTCGATCAGGCGCCGGTGGATCTCGACCAGGAGATCGCCCTTGTTGTGCATGTAGTGGTACAAACCGCCGCGCTGCAGCCCGGTCGCCGCGATGAGATCGTCGACCGTGGTCGCCTCGAACCCCTTGTCAGCGAACACGCGCGCGGCCGCGGAAATCACCTCGCCCCACTTGCGCTCAAACCGGACGCGTGATCGTTGCTGAGGGCCTCGCGCTGCCACGGCCGCAGTGTATCGTCGCACCCCGCTGAGACGACTAAGTAGTCGGTATATCCAGCAGACGTGACCACGCGGGACGCACCATGCTCGCGGAAACTCAAGCCGCCTCGCACGGCAGACCTCGTCGAGCGGCGCTGCGGTCCGGGCTTGACCTATACCGACGACTTCATCTATCTTTGTCGTCCCGCCGCAGTCCGGTGATCGGCCGGAACCGCGTTCTCTCGCATCGGAGACAGCGAGAGATGGGAGGTTTCACGGAGACGCGCAGCAAAGGGAGAAGGGAACACCGAGCCGATTGGCCGTGCTCCCGTCCCACCACCGACGGAGCAGTCCAAGAATCTGGAGGGGAGAACCGCGTGACCAGCTATCCACGGCCGACCGAGCATCGGCTCTACGTCGAGCGGGAACCTGTCGAGGGCGACTGCCCGGAGTGCGGTGCCAACGTCCTGCAGGCGTATCCCGTACTCACGGAAGGCGGCTGGTTTCGTGTCGTCAAGTGCCAGCGCTGCCTGCACTCGGTAAGCAGGGAGCGTTGGGGCCGGCTCGGCCCCCTCGAGGTGCTCGTTGACAGCCTCTGATCGGCCGCTCGGGAGCGGTGTCTGCCAGCGTTCGCGGCGATCACCGAGATCCCCGTTGTCACGAAGGACGCCGCGCTCAACCGAGCGTCTAGCGGGCGTGTGCAGCGACGCATCGCTACCGAACATCCGACCTGGGGGCGAGTTCTGCCCCGACCGCTATCGAGGAGAGACGAAGGCATGATCGGCGTTGATGTAGGCGGAACATTCACGGATGTCGTGGCCGTGCGCAATGGCGTGATCACGACCGTCAAGGTCCCCACCCGGATGCCGGACACCGAGCAGGGGGTGCTGGAAGGCGCGCGCGCGGCCGGTGTGAGCGAGTCAGAACTGTTCAACCACGCCAGCACGCACGGTCTGAACGCGATCCTGACGCGTCGCCTACCCAAGGTCGCATTCCTGACGACCGCCGGACATCGCGACATCCTTGACATGGGACGGACGTGGCGGCCGCCCGACGCGCTGACGGACCCGCACTGGCGCCGCTCGTTCGGCGACGCCGCCCGGCCGCTGGTGCCGCGATACCTACGCCGCGGCGTTGAGGAGCGGATCACCGCCGACGGCGGGGTGCTCATCCCGCTGTTCGAGACCGACGCTCGCGAACACCTGCAGGTGCTCAAGCGCTGCAACGTACAAGGTGTCGCGGTCTGCCTGATCAGCGCCTACGTCAACGGCGAGCACGAGCGCCGGCTGCGCGAGCTCGTCATCGAAGAGCTCGGTCCGGACGCCGCTTGTTCGATCTCTTCGGAGGTCTCGCCGCTGGCCAAGGAGTTCGCGCGTGCATCCACGACGGTGATCGACGTGCTGATGAAGATCATCTACGGCCGGTATACCGACCGGCTGGTCGAAGGGCTCGACGCAGCAGGGTTCACCGGCCAGCTCAACCTTGCCGATTGCGCGTCGATGCTGGTGCCGGTAGACGTCGCGATGCGCCAGCCGGCGCGGATCGTGTTCTCCGGCCCGGCTGCCGGCACGATCTCAAGCGCCCACTTTGGCAGCATGATCAGCGAGGAGAACCTCTTGTGCGCCGATGTCGGCGGCACCTCGTGCGACATTAGCGTCGTCACCAAAGGGCGGCCGTTCGTGAACTCCACGTTCGAGCTCGAGCACGACCTGATTGTCAACGCCCTGTCGAGCGAGATCTCCAGCATTGGCGCCGGAGGCGGCAGCATCATCTCCGTCAACGCGACCGGCGAGGTCCAGGTCGGACCCGAGAGCGCCGGCGCTGACCCCGGCCCGGCTTGTTACGGCCGCGGCGGCGCGCAGCCGACGATGACCGACGCGTGTCTACTGATGGGAATCCTTGACCCAGATGGCTTCGCCGGCGGCGACATGCCACTCCAGGTCGACGCCGCCCGTGCGGCGTTCGAGCGGCTCGACAGCGGCTTGGCGCTCGAGCAGCGCATCTCCTACGCCTACAACATTGGGCTCAACAACATCGCCGAGGGTCTGACCGAGATCGCGGTGCGGCACGGGATCGACCCACGCGATTACACAATGGTCGCCTACGGCGCCGCCGGGCCGATGCTGCTGCCGGCGATCATGGAGCTCGTTCATGTCAAGCGCGTGATCATCCCGCCGCACCCGGGCCTGTTCTCGGCGCTGGGGTTGCTCAGCTCGGACCTGGTGTATGCCGACAGCCGGTGCGCTTACACGATTCTCGCGGCCGAGGTCGCCGGAACGATCAACCAGCTGTTCGCAGAGATGGAGGCCGAGCTCGTCGCGAACATCGATGGTGACCACCAGCATGTCGAACTCCGCCGCAGCTTCGACGGGCGGCTATTGGGGCAAACCTGGGAGACACCATTCGTCCCCGTCCCGTCCGGAGAGATAACGCCATCCGTCGTGGATGAGTTGGTCGAGTCGTTTCACCGCGTCTACGCCGAGCGGACCGGCAACCGGTTCGATGCGATCCCGGTACAGGGTGTCACCTTCCGCGCCCAGGTCGTCGTCCCGATCGACAAGGTCGCCTTCACAGAGATCGACGCACGCTCCGGCCAGGCCCCACCATCCGACCGAACGGTCACGCTGCGTCACCTGCCTGGTGGCGAGCAGACCGGGCAGGAGTACCAGCGCGACGCCCTGCGCTACGGAGACCGCCTCATCGGGCCGGCGATTGTGCGCGAGGCCCTGTCCACCACCCACATCACCGCCGGACAGGTCGCGACCGTCGGGCACTACGGTGAGCTCCTCATCGAGCGCAGCTAGAGGAGCGCCACATGTCCCTCGACACACAGATTGCTGCGCAGGATCGCGGCAAGCTCCTTCGCGAGCTCTCAGAAGACGAGTTCGAGCAGCACTACAGCTGCGACCGGTTCACCACGACCGTCCTGTCTAACCGGTACCGCTACACGGTCCAGCACATGTGCACGGGGCTGCTGCACAACGCCTTCTCGGTGATCCTGCGCGACTGGTACGACTTCGCAGCCACCATCTCCGGTCCCGGGTCACTGGACTATCCGCTGGTCGCGGTCAGCAACAGCCTAGTGCTGTTCACGGGCACGATGGGCGACGCGCTGCGTAACGTCGTCGAAGAGTGGGGCGCCGAGCGTCTGCGCCCGGGCGACGTGCTGCTGTGCAACGACCCCGTCCGTACCGGCAACCACGTCAACGACCTGATGTTCATCCGCGCGCTGTTTCACGACGGTCAGATCGTCGCCTACGTGAACCTGCGTGCGCACATGCTCGACATGGGCGGCGTGGTCCCTGCAGGATTCAGTGGCACCAAGCGCAACATCTATGAGAACGGTCTGGTGATCGGCCCGATGCTGCTCTACCGCGAGGATGACCCGGTCAAGGAGGCCTGGAGCCTGATCTTCGACAATGCCCGGTTTGCGCCCGTGATGCTGCCGGACATGAAGACGGTCTATCAGAACCTGCTCCTCGGCGAGCGGTTGTTACGCGAGTCGATTGACCGGTACGGGATCGACGCGTTTCTCGGTGCGATGCGCTACACGTGCGACGCGTCGGCCGAGACAATGCGCCAGGCGCTCGAGCGGCTGCCCGACGGCGAGTACGAAGGCGAGGACCACCTCGACTGCGACGGGGTCGACGACGCCGAGGAGTTCACGGTCCGCGTCAAGGTCGTCAAGCGCGGCACCCGCGCAGAGGTCGACCTCTCAGGTTCTTCTCGCCAGGCGCGCACCACGATCAACGCGGGATTCCTGGACGCTAAGACCGGGGTCGGGCTCGCCTTCAAGTACCTGCTGGACCCGCGCTCGCCGTTCACATCGGCGACCTACCGCAACATCGACATCGTGATTCCGCCGGGAACGATCGTCTCGGCGCTCCCGCCTGACGGCCCGATCTTCTTGTACTTCGACGCCGAGGAGGTGCTCGTTCACGCGATCTTGCGGGCACTGCGTGATGCGCTCGGCGCCGATGCGGTCGCAGGCAACTACGGGTGCCTGAACATCCATAACGCTAACGGCGTGCACCCCGACGGAACCCCGTGGGTGACGATGGCGCAATGCGGAGGCGAACACGGACCCTGGGGCGCCACCCGTGTCGGTGACGGTGACAACTACAACGTCTACTTCACCTGCAACAATCTCGACCCCGCGACCGAGGCGATCGAGGCTGACGTGCCCGTCGTCGTAATGCGCAAGGAGTACGAGCCCGACACCGCCGGCGCGGGAGCCAACCGCGGCGGCGCAGCCGTGATGAAGGACACGCTCTGGCTGTCGGCGTGTGAGCACCACTCGATGCCGCTGCATCTCAAGCACCCCAGCGGCATGGGTGTGCACGGCGGTGCAGACGGCCGTCTCGGCGCCACCTGGATGTTCGCGCCCGACGAAGCCCAGAGCGACCCCGAGAGGATCGGCACCAGTCCCAGCGTATACAAGCGCTCAGAGCCGATCGCGGGGGTCCTGGACCCCACCACGCACGTCCTCGCCGACGATGGCGAGTACTTCTACTTCGCCCGTCAGCCGGTGTGGAAGACCGCCGCGAATACCACCTTCCGCTATCTCACCAACGGCGGCGGCGGCTGGGGTGACCCGCTGGAACGCGACCCCGAGCGAGTGATGCACGACGTCCGCGACGGCTACGTGACCGTCGACGCCGCACGCGACCAATACGGGGTCGTCGTGATCGGTGACCCCGAACGCGATCCCGAGGGTCTGACAGTCGATCAGACGTTAACCCAGACGCGCCGCCAGGAACTGCGCAGTCGCGCCTCCTAGACGGTCCCTGCCACCCGTGAACCGCGCCGCAGATCCGGTCCTCGTCGAGCGACGAGAGAATCTGCTGATCATGACGATGAACCGTCCGGCCGCGCGCAACGCCCTGAATTCCCAGATGAGCGTCGCGCTGACCGAGGCGTTCACGCAGCTGCAGGACGACCCGGACGTGCTCGTTGGGATCCTCAACGGCGCCGGCGCGGGGTTCTGCGCCGGGCTTGACCTCAAAGAGTTCGCGGCGATCGGGTCCGCCGCCACCGACGTGATTCGATTGCTGCTGAAGACCGGCACCAGTAAGCCGGTGGTCGCGGCGATCGAAGGGTTCGCGATCGCCGGCGGACTGGAGCTGGCGCTGATGTGCGACATGACCGTCGCCGCGCGCGGCGCCGTGCTCAGTCTGCCGGAGGTGACCCGTTCGTTGGTCGCCAACGGAGGTGGGCTGTTGAGACTCCCACAGCGCATCTCACATCAGGCCGCCGCCGAGATGAGTTTGACCGGCGACCCGATGTCAGCCGAGCGGCTGTATGAGCTGGGCCTGGTCAACCGTCTGGTCGAGCCCGGACACGCGACCGAGACGGCGATCGAGCTGGGCCGCCGGATCGCGCGTAACCCAGCGCGTGCGGTGCTCGCGACCAAGGAAGTGCTTGGGCGTCCCGACGCCGACGCCTGGCAGCACCAGGACATGGTCGCCGAGCCGGTGTTCTCCTCCGCAGAGGCGCGCGAAGGAGCGCTCGCATTCGTCGAGCGGCGCCGGCCGGCCTGGGAGACCTCCTGACGTGGCGCACGACAGCAACCCCACCGAGGCCGCAGCAATCGCCACACAGGCCTACCGCCGCGAGGACTCCGGGCCCCTCCCGGCCCAGGAGCTGTTCTACCACGACCTGTTGAGCGCTGCTGTGCTGTCGGCCGGCGATCGCGAAGCGCTCGTCTTCTGCCCTGGGGATCCCGACTGCGAGCTGCGCCTGACCTACTCCCAGTTCGACGCGGCGGTGACGCAGGCTGCCCGGGCGCTGCTGGCCAGCGGTATCAAACGTGGGGGAGTGGTGGCGGTGTATGGCACCAATCGCCCCGAGTTCGTGCTGCTGCAGTTCGCCTGTTCGCGAATCGGCGCGGCCGTTGCTCCCGTCAACCCGCTGTATGAGCTCGACGAGCTGACCTACGCCATTGCGCGCGCCGGAACCGAGATCTGCTTCGCCATCCCGCGTCACCGAAACCAGAGCCTGTGGCAGCGACTGGAGGCCGTCGCCGACGAGATCCCGACGCTGCGACTGAAGGTCGCGCTCGAGCACCGGCCCGACGATGTCCTCCACTGGGAGCAGTGGCTCGCCGGCGGCGAGATCGTCACCGACCAGAGTTTGGCCGCCGCTGAGTCGGCGACCAACCCACGCGACACCGTCCAGATCCAGTTCACCTCCGGTACGACCGGCCGCGCCAAGGCCGTCGAGCTCAACGGCTATGGGCTGGCTAACGGCGGCCGCTGCGTTGCCCACCGCGCCGGGATCAGCGACGGATGCCGCTACCTACACGCGATGCCGTTCTTCCATGTCGGCGGGACCGTCACCGCGATGGCGGCTGTGATGGCCGTAGCCGGCACCCACATCTTCCTTCCTTCCTTTAACCCCAAGACGATGTCGGCCGCGATCGAACATGAGCAACCCGACGCGATCCTCGCCGTCCCAACAATGCTGATCTCGCTCGCCGACTACGCGGAATCCCACGATCTGTCGCTGGCCTCGATCGACACGGTGCTGACCGGCGGGGCGCTAGTCCCCGAGGCAGTCGCGACCGGTTGGATCGATCGCTACGGGGTCGGGATCTCCAACACCTATGGGATGACCGAGATCGCCGGTCCGGCCGCGCAGACCTCCCCCGACGACCCCCGCGACCGGGCGCTGGCCAGCTGCGGCCGGCCGCTGCCCGGTGTCGAGGTCGAGGTCGTGACGCCGGGGACGACCGATCGCGTCGAGCTTGGCCAGGAGGGCGAGATCCGGTTTCGCGGCTGGGGGCTGATGAACGGGTATCTCGGCGACCCCGACGCGACGGCCGCCGCGATCGACCGCGATCGGTGGCTGCGATCGGGCGACCTCGGCCGGCTTGGCGCTGACGGTTTCGTGCAGGTCACTGGCCGTGCCAAGGACGTGATCATCCGTGGCGGAGAGAACATCGCTCCCTCCGCGGTCGAGGACGCGATCCGTGCGCACGTGTCGAACGTCGTCGACGTCAGCGTCGTCGGTATCCCTGACGAATACTACGGCGAGAACGTCGCCGCATACGTGACGCTGCGCCCCGGGACTACCCTCACCCGGCCAGAGCTCGCCGAGTTGCTGGCCGGCAAGCTTGCCGCGTTCCGGATCCCGGCGCACGTACGGATCCTCGAGGCGCTGCCGACCACCGCCTCAGGCAAGGTCCAGAAGTTCCGGCTGGTCGAGATGTTCAAGGCCGAACAGTGCTCGCTCCAACCCCAAAGCAGCCCAGCACGATGAATTGGCGGGCCAATTGCCCGCCGCCGCTGGCGCCGGGACCGCGCCGCCACCCACGCGAGGCTCTCACGATGAACCGCCACCGCCTCACACACAGAAGGTCGGACGATCTCCCTGCCGGCAACCAGGGGGGAAGACGATCGGGCTGCACCGGGTGACGGATTTTTTTTGGTCGCGTCATGAGCCGGCCGCGTTCGCGAGGTCGTGCAGCCGGATAGCAAGGTGCAATTCCAGCCCGCGTTCGGGCTGCTGCCATTCCTCGCCAAGCACCTGTGAGACGCGCTCGAGGCGCTTGAGCAACGTATTCATATGAATGTGCAGGTGCCGAGCGGTTCGAGCGAGATTGCCCGAACAGGCGAAGTAAGCGCGGAGGGTGCCGAGCAGATCGGTGCGCCGGCCGCGTTGGTCATAGTCGTTGACGGGGCCTAGCACCCGCTCGAGAAAGCCGCCGAGCTGCTCGGCTCGATCGGGATCGAACACCGAGGCATAGAGGGCGAGCTCGTCGGTGGTCGCCGCGCGATCTACGACACCGAGGGCGTCTAGGAGATCACTACACCGGGTGGCCAGTGCAAACGCGCGACCAAGCGGCTCGGAGTCGGGATCGACCGAGCTCGCACAGACGACCGAGGGCGCGCTCGACACACTCGACAGTTGACGGTGCACCGTCGTGACCAGCTCGCCGCAGTCATCGGACTGGACCAGCAGAACGAGCCAGCCCAGATGCTCGCCGGAGAGTCCATTCATCTCGCGCGAGATCCGGCGAAGTTCGCGTGCCCTCGTGGTCGGCTGAGCGGTCTGGGCTCGTATGACCGCGATGGTGTTCAGTGCGTGCAAATCGACGCCCCGAGCACTCGCGCGGGCTAGCTGGTCGTCTGAGATCTCGCTCGGACTCGTCAGGAGCTCGGCCAGCATCTCCCCACGCACCCGCGCCTCCGCCTCGGTAACGCGCTCCTGCCATAAGGTGAGCAGCGCGACGATATGCGCGGCCTGCTCGATCGTCGCAGTGAACAGTTCCGCGTCGGACTCCGGTGTGGTCACAACAAGAGAGCCGAAAAAGATCGTTCCGGCAGCGATGGTAACCACCGTCCCATGCGATCCGGCGTCGTCAAAGGACACCGAGCGGCTCGTCCGCCGGCTCTGGATAACCGCAGCCGCAATGGCCGCCGTAACTGGTGATCCAGCGCCGCGGCTGTCGGCCGCAAATATGCCCCGACCGGCGCGGACGACAATCGGACGGTCGTCGCGATCCAGGATCATCACGTCGCACGCGGCGAAGTGGCACAGGAGATCAGCCACGTCGCTGGCTCCGCCCCCGGACAGCACGGTCCTGGTCAGAGCGTCGTGAACCGCGAGCGAGCGTCGCGTGGCGTCGAGCTGCTGCTCGATCGTGTCGTACGCGGCCGATAGCCCGGTCAGGGCCCGCTTTCTCTCCTCGTACAGCCGTGAGTTCTCCAGAGCGACCGCGGCATGGTCGGCCAGAGCGCTGAGCAACGCGATCTCTCCGGCCGAAAACGAATGCCGGTGGCTGCTCGCGGCATAGAGCACCCCCCGGACCGATGCCCCGATGGCAAGCGGGACGCCGAGCAGCGAGACTAGGCCCGCCTCTCGAAAGATGTCATCGAAGGCCCTGTCGTGAGAGAGTTCGGGCGCGTTGAGGTAGTCGAGCACAGCGAATGGCCGTCGCGTTGCGATGACCTCGGCGGCGACCCCACACGACACTGGCACCCTGGCCCCGGTCAACTTGTCCGGCACCCGCCCTTCGGAAGCGCGCAGTACCAGAGCCCCCTGCTCCTCGTCAATGATCGACAGGTAGGTGACATCACTGTTGATCACCTCGTGGGCGTTGCGAACGATGGCGGCCAGAGCGTCGTCGGTGTCCTGCAGAACCGTGAGCGAGCGAACAACCGAGTAGAGGCTGGTCAACTCATCCTGACGCTGACGCTGCTGGCCTAGCAACGCCTTCAGCTCCTCCACGCGCTCCTGACTCAGGGGTCGCTGTGGGGTCGCCGTACCGAGCGCGACAAGCAGATCGTCGATCGTTTCGCCCAGCGAAGACCGGGGGACCTGGCCGCGCTCGTCGTGCAATGCCTCCACCCTCACAGGGCGGGACTTATACCACCAAACGCACCCTCGAAGCGTAGGAATCACACGTCGACAGGGCCCCGCCGCTCGATCACGCTTCGCAGCAGTCAGGTGGTTCGGACGAGTCGCGCGTCACAGGGATGCCCGGATCAGGGCGCGAGGGCCGAGACGCGATTCGAAGGGGCCTTTCAGCCATCGGAGGAGAACAGTGCACCGTAAATTGATGCTGTCAGTCCTTGCGCTGGTCGCGATCTTGATCGCGTCCGCGTGCGGCAGTTCCAGCAACCCCAACGCCGCGCCAGCGAGCAGTTCAGGGAGCGCCAAGCCGAGTGGACCGATCGTCATCGGCGCCGCCGTCGCGTCGACCGGCTTCATGATCTCCTACGACAACCCCGACATGGATGCGGTCAAGCTCGCGGTCAGGGAGCAGAACGCGGCCGGCGGGATCGATGGACGCAAGATCAAGGTCATCACCGACGACACGCAGTCGACCCCCGCGGGGGCGAAGACCTCAGCGCAGAACCTCATCCAGCGTGGCGCGCAGCTGATGCTCGTCACCTCCAACTTCGACGTCGGCAGCCCGGCGGGGATCGCCGCCCAGAACGCAGGCCTTCTGAACGTCAGCATCGGAGCGGCCTCGCCGAAGTACGGTGTCCAGGGCATCGGGCCACTCGCTTACACGCCCGCGCCGCCGACGTATCTCGAGGGCGCGTCGATGGCGCAGCTCGCCTACAACCGCGGCTGGCGCAAGGCCTTCATGCTTGACGACACGTCGCTTGACTATTCCTCGGAGCAATGCGTGGGCTTCAAGCAGCGTGCAGCGCAGCTCGGCATGACGCTCACCTCAGGGACGTTCCAGAACTCCGACAAGTCGATCGCCAGCCAGATCACCCAGATTCAGCATTCGGGCGCACAGGCTGTGGCACTGTGTTCCTATACGCCCGGTGGCGCAACCGCGGTCCGACAGATCCGCGCGGCCGGCGTAAATCTGCCGCTGCTGTCCGGAATCGGCATGGCGGGCACATACTGGCTGAAGGCCGCCCCGAACCTCAGCAACATGTACGTGGTCTCGAGCGCCTCGATGTACGGCGACGATCCCAACCCGGCCGTCAACGCATGGGTCAAGACGTTCATCAAAACTTACGGCGCACCCCCGTCGACGGACGCCGCTATCAACGCCTACTCGATCACGAAATTGATCTTCCAGGCGATCACGGCCACCGGCGGGACGAACGGCGCCAAGCTCTCCGCATGGTTGGACAAGCTGCACAGCACACCGACCCTGGGCGGTCCGGTGACCTTCACGCCCATGCTCCACCTTCCCAGCGACCGGCCGCTCGAGGTCATCAAGTACACAGACGGCAAGCCGCATTACGACGGGCGCGTGCAGACCGGCAGAGCGCCGGACCTGCACCTCTGATCAGAGCTCGCAGTCGTGGCGATGTCCGAGCCCGCGATCAGCGTCGAGGACGTCTGCGTTACGTTTGCCGGCGTCCGCGCGCTGACCGATGTGACCTTCCAGGTCGGGGAGCGTGAGCTCCTCGGCCTGATCGGTCCCAATGGCGCCGGCAAGACGACGCTGGTCAACGTCATCAGCGGCTTCCAGCGCCCGCGCACCGGTTCGGTCTCACTGTTCGGCGAGCCGATAACGAACCTCGACGCCGCTGCGCGCGGCCGGCTCGGACTTGCTCGCACCTTTCAGGGCGTCCGCCTGTTCGGCCAGCTGTCAGTGCTCGAGAACATCGAGGTCAGTGCACTCGGTCGAGCGCGTCGCGGAGCGGCGCGTGCACACGCGCGCGAAGCAATCAGGCTGCTGGGTCTCGAAAAGATGGGCGATCGTCCGGCTGGCACGCTGCCGTACGGTGACCAGCGACGGCTGGCTATCGCCCGGTGTCTGGCGATGCAGCCGAAGGTACTGCTCATGGATGAGCCCGCAGCCGGGCTCAACGAAGAGGAGACCATCGAGCTCGGCGAGATCATCGGAACGCTGCGCCATGAGCACGGCCTGGCGATCATCCTGATCGAGCATGACGTCGCGCTTGTCATGCGACTCAGCGACCGCATCCTAGTGCTCGCCGGAGGGCGCCCGCTCGCCGTCGGTCTGCCCGACGAGATCCGCAAGGACCCGGCCGTTGAGGCCGCCTACCTCGGGGTCCGCAGTGCTTAGAGTCGAGGAGCTGACAGTGGCCTACGGGCCGATCGCCGCCGTCCGCGGCATCACCTTCACGTGCGCGCCGGGCGAGATCGTGACCATCGTCGGAGCCAATGGTGCCGGAAAGTCCAGCACCCTGCTGGCGATCGCCGGCAGCCAGCGTGCGACCGTGGGCGGTATGGCAACGCTGGACGGTGTCAGCCTCATGTCCCTGGCGCCGGAGCGACGGGTCGCTCTCGGAGTGTCACTCGTCCCAGAGCGGCGCCGGATCCTCGCCACGCTCACGGTCAAGGACAACCTCCTTGTCGCCTTAGCCACGCGCTCGGACAAACGAGCCGCGGCGCGCGAGGTCGAGGGGCTGATGAGTCGGTTTCCGATCCTCGGCCGACGTTCGACCGGCGCTGCGGGTCTGCTCTCCGGAGGCGAGCAGCAACAGCTGGCTATCGCGCGCGCACTGCTCACACGACCCAAGATTCTCCTGCTCGACGAGCCGACCCTCGGCTTGGCGCCGCAGCTGATCGACGAAGTCTTCGCCCTGCTGATCGAGTTGCGGGCAGAAGGGCTCGGCATCCTTCTCGTCGAGCAGAACGCGCATCGCGCGGCGGCGGTCGCGGATCGAGCGCTGCTGTTGCGCCATGGCGCCGTGGACATCGCGGCCGGTCGGGACGGCGCTGCGGCCCTTGATGCCTACTTCGGCTTGGCCGCGGCTGACAAAGGGGCAAAGCTTGACTGACGTCATCCAGCACATCGTCGATGCTCTTTCGCTGGGCGCGCTTTACGCGCTGCTATCGCTCAGCGTCGCGGTCATCTTCGGAGTAGCGCGGATCGTCAACTTCGCGAACGGCGAACTGATCACGATCGCCGGGTACGTCATGATTCTCGTCGTGGGGCTGGCCTGGCCGCTGGTGCTGCTGTGCGCCATCGTCGCGGTCGTTACCGCAGCCGTCCTGATGGATCGCCTCGTCTTTCGGTTCGTCCGAAACGCACCCCCGACGACCTTGCTCATCATCTCGTTCGCAGTGAGCTACTTCCTGCAGAATGCGATCCAGCTGATCGAGAGCAGCCGGCCCAAGAGCCTGGACTTCGGCAACGGGCTGATCAAGAGCGTCGACATCGCCGGCGTCAACGTTGCAATTTTCGACTTCGTCACGATCGGCGTGACCGTCGCCCTGCTCGCCTTGCTGACGTTCGTGCTGTTCCGAACCTCGCTCGGTCGCGAATTGAGGGCCGCCTCAGAGGACTTCGAGATGTCACGGCTGCTTGGCGTGCAGGCCAACCGCGTCATTGCCTACGCCTTCGCGATCAGCGGCGCGCTCGCGGGGGTCGCCGGCATCCTCCTCACGATTGACACCGCGACGGTGACACCCCAACTCGGGGTCGAGCCGGTCATCCTGGCCTTCGTGGCGTGCGTCATCGGAGGCGTGGGCAGCCTCCTCGGGGCCGCCATCGGCGGACTCGCAATCGGCGCGGTCACGGTGATCCTCCAGGTAGTCCTACCCGGCGGTCTCACCCCCTACCGAGACGCGTTCGTGTTCGGCCTCGTGATTGCGATGCTCCTCCTGAGACCGCGCGGGATCCTGCCTCCAAAGACCACGATCGAGCGCATCTGATGAACGCCGATCTTGGTCGGGCCTCGCGCGCAATCTGGCCCGCGGCAGCTACAGGGGTCGTCGTCCTGGTGATCCCGTTCTTGCTGGCGGGTCACTCGGCCAGCGTCGATTCGACCATCATCCTCGCGCTGATCGACATGGTCATGGTCGCCGGCCTGTACATCTTCGTCGGCAGCTCAGGCGTCGTCTCGTTCGGCCAAGTGAGCTTCATGGCGATCGGCGCCTACGTCTGCGGCATGCTGACGATGCCCGAGATCGCAAAGTCCGTGATCATCCCGAACGCGCCCGGGATCTTCCTCCACACCAATATTGGTACGACGACGGGCGTGATCATCGGCGGCCTAGTCGCGGCGTTCGCGGCGCTGGTCTCCTCAGCGGCGCTCATGCGGCTGTCAGGCATCGCGGCCTCGATCGGGACGCTCGCCCTGCTGGTGATCACCTATACGTTCTTCGACAACTGGCAACCGGGATCCAGCGGGGGAGGCAACCTGACGCGCATTCCCACCGACCTCTCGGTCAACTCGGCCTCGATCTGGGCGGCCCTCGCGGTGCTCGCCGCGTTCGCATACCAGCGCAGCCGACTCGGTCTGCGCCTCAGAGCGGCGCGCGAGGACGAACCCGCGGCGCGAGCGGTCGGCGTTCGGGTGGCCCGCGAGCGTCGCATCGCATTTGTAATCAGCGGCTTCATGTTCGGCATTGCTGGCGGCCTGTACGGGCACCTGGTCGGCAGCTTCTCGGCCGATGACTTCTTTCTCCCGGTCACTTTCATGACGCTGGCGATGCTCGTGGTCGGAGGGAGCGGAGCGGTGCTGGGAGTCGTGTGCGGAACGACGCTGCTATCCGTCGTCGCCTACGTCTTCGGCCAGTGGGAGAACAGCTTGCCCGCCTTCGGTATCACCCTGAGCCTCCCGACCGGAACCACCGACCTGATCGTCGCCGCGGTCCTGATCCTCGTGCTGGTGCTGCGGCCGACGGGGCTCATCACCGGCGAGCTCCCCTGGCCGGGAAAGCTTCGGCGGCGGCCCCCGGCCGAGCAGGATGCCGACATGCCCGGGGAACCGATGGCGCTGAACGATCATGCCACGCCATCGCCCGTCGAGAGCGATGCGCTAACCAACGAGCGCCGGCCCTGAGCCTCTCTCTCGAAAAGTTCTCTGGCGGCCCGCGCCGGCAGCCGTCTCTCCTCCGGCCGCGCGCGAGGCCGCCAGAGAGCGATCGAGCGCCATAGGAGCGCGGTAAACGCACGGGCGCGTGGGCTGACCAGACATCACGGTTAAAGGGGCCTCGACATGCGCCGCGCCGATAGCTCGCGGCCCAACTCGATGAAGAAATCAAGCGACTCGGGATCCGGGAGCGCATCAAGGTTGACCACGCTCCCAACAGGCTGTCCCATCAGGATGCGCTTCACCGGGATCTCAAGGATCTTGCCGGCGAGATTACGTGGAATCCGAGAGACCGCGTATATCTCATCGGGCACGTGGCGCGGCGAACACTCCTTCTGAATGCGCCGCCGAACCGCGGCGAGGAGCTGGTCATCGAGGACCGCGCCATCGCGAAGGCGCACGAACAGTGGCATCCAGCCGTCCGTTTGCTCCCGGGGAATGTCGATGACGAGCGCGTCGCGGATCGCGTCCTCAGCGAGGACCGCCCGGTAGATCTCGCTCGTGCCTAGGCGAACTCCGCCTCGATTGATCGTCGAGTCAGAGCGCCCGTAGATCACCGCTGAGCCACGAGCCGTAATCTCGATCCAGTCACCATGACGCCACACCCCCGGGAACATCTCGAAGTAGGACTCACGCAATCGGCTGCCATCGGCGTCCCCCCAGAGGTGGATTGGCATGCTCGGCATCGGTTCGGTCACCACCAGCTCGCCGACCTCTCCGATCATCGCGCGACCGGCCTCGTCCCACGCCTCCACGTTTGCGCCTAATGCGCGTGCCTGGATCTCCCCCGCATATACCGGAAGCGTGGGTACCCCTCCGACAAACGCCGTGCAGACATCAGTCCCGCCGCTGGTCGAAAACAGCCACACGTTGCTGTTCACGTGATCATGAACCCACCAAAAGCCGTCGGCTGACAGTGGCGAGCCGCTGGACCCGACGGCCCGAAGCGCGCTCAAGTCGTGGTCGCGCCCTGGGTTGAGGCCCGCGTTTCGGCACGCCGACAGATAGCTCGCGCTGGTACCGAAACAGGTCATCCCGCTCGCCTGCGCCAGTCTCCACAATGTGCCTAGATCCGGATAGCCCGGACTGCCATCGAAAAGAACGATCGATGCTCTCGTCAGCAGACAGCCGATCAGGAAGTTCCACATCATCCATCCGGTCGTCGTGTACCAGAAGATCCGGTCACCGGCCCGGGTGTCCAGATGGAGATTTAGCACCTTGAGATGCTCGAGCAGGATGCCGCCCTGGCTGTGCACGATCCCCTTCGGCAGGCCCGTCGTGCCGCTGCTGAAGAGCACCCAGAGAGGATGATCGAACGGCACCTCTTCGTAGATAAGCTCGGCGCCACGCCCTCGCTTGCGCAGGTCAGCCCACGACATGTGATCGGTCTGGGCCGCGTGGCCGCCTAGGTAGTCGAGCATGACGACCTGCCTGACACTCGGAAGCGTCGCGCCCAGCTCATCGACGGCAGCGCGGCGGTCGAAGTCCTTGCCTCCGTAGCGGTAGCCATCGACCGTCAGTAGCACCGTCGGCTCGAGCTGCGCCAGGCGATCGACGACGCTTCTGACTCCGAACTCCGGCGCCACCGACGACCAAATCGCGCCGATCGACGCGCTCGCCAAGAACGCTGCCACCGTCTCCGGGATGTTCGGCATGTACGCCGCGACGACATCGCCGCTGCTGACCCCCAGCGTCCTGAGGCCCGCCGCGACCTCCGCGGTGTGCGCGTACAGATCTCCCCATGACCACGTCGAGAGGTCGCGAAGCTCCGATGCGTGGGAGATCGCGATCTCGTGCGGATCCCGAGAGCGAAAGATGTGGCGTGCGTAATTGACGCGCGCCCCCGGAAACCAATCGGCGCCCGGCAGTCGACGCGCTCCTAACGCCCGTTCATACGGTCGCGACGGCTGGATATCGAAGAACTCCCAAACCGCTGTCCAAAAGCCCTCGAGATCGGTGACCGACCACTCCCACAGCTCTTCATAGGTATTGAACCGCCTCTGCCGCCTGTTCCCCAGCCACCGGCAGAATGCCGTGATCACTGCGCTCTCGCGCTGCTGCTGGGATGGCCGCCAGACGATTGGCGGGATCGCGTCACGCTGGCTCATGTGCCTGCCATATCGTCGCGTGGAGTCGCGCGCTGCTGCGCGAGCAGGTGGGCCTCAAGTCGCTGGGCGGCTCGCTCACGCTGGCCGTCGTCCCAGTTGAGGAATCCGTGACCGGATTTGGCTCCCAGATGTCCAGCGTCGACGAGCTCGCGCATGCGGGCGGAGGGCTGCCGGTCTGCGGACAGGCTGGGGAACAGATACGCGTGGACTGCCCGCACGAGGTCGAGCCCGACGTAATCGGCGTTCTCCACTGGACCCATCGCGGCTAGCCGCAGCCCGAAGCTGTTGCGCACGACGAGATCCACGGTCTCGGCGTCGCAGACGCCAGCATCGACCAGTGACAACGCCTCGCGCCACATGGCGTGCTGGATGCGGTTGCCGATAAAGCCCGGGATGTCGCGGCGGACGTGTACTGCGAGTTTGCCGGCTTCTTGCAACACGCCGATCGTCGAGGACACGGTCTCCTCTGACGTGCACTCGGCTTGCACGACCTCCACCAGCGGCACCAGGTGTGGCGGGTTGAACCAATGCGTGCCGAGGACGCGATCGGGCGCGACGGCGTCCTGCGCGACCGCACCGATCCTGAGCACAGACGTGTTGGTCGCTAACACGGCGTGTCGGTTCTCTCTGCTCACCTCTGCGAACAGCTTCTGCTTGAGCGCGAGATCCTCAGAGACGGCCTCTATTACCAGGTCCGCATCAGCGACTGCTGGCGCGAGCTCGCGGTTCAACATGATCGCTGCGGCCGGTGCCGGATCTCGGTCGAGCGTGCGCAGCTGGGCTGCCACTCGCTCCGGTACTGCATCAAGGGCTTCGTCGACGACATCGTGGACGGTCACCTTGGCCCCTGCGGCGGCGAAAACGCCGGCGATCGAGTGCCCCATCAAGCCAGCGCCGATGATGCTCACACGAAGGTCGACGACGTGCCGGGGGCGCTGGCGCTCGGGCATCGCGCTCACGCTGGCCATCGGGAAGCTTCGGACTTCCCGATCGCATCGCCTGCCGTCGGAGAGAGCCGGCATCGGACGTCGCAGGAGACTGTGAGCGTGCCCAACATCCCGTGTCGATGCCGCTGGTCGGTGCCGAGGTTGATGACAGCGCTGCTCACGGAACACCCCTTTCTTGGTCTTCGCTCCCACGGGGCTTCGTCTCGCTCCGCAGAACGGCCCCGAACCTGTGTCCTTGGAATCTAAGTGACTCCCGATACACCCGAAAGGACTGCATCATCCACTTCGGCCGGCAGATCGGTAGAGCGTCTCTCTACTCACCATGCGAGCTATCCGTGGGATCCATCCGTCGCATGCGCTCGCAGCTCGATCGAACTGGAGGGCGATGGTTCTACCCCCAGCGCCTCAGAAGTAGGCGGATCGTCCGTCGACAGCGCTCTCGAGAGCAGCAACGCTTGGAGTGACTCTTGCTTGGCCGAGGTCGACAACCACCTCAGACGATCGGAAGGCGCCGGTGCAGCTTCGACGAGTGATCACACGGGTCCGCGATGACGGCACCGCGAGTTTCATCAAGGAGCCCCTCAACCGCTCCGTGCCGATCGGTCCGATGGACTTCTACATGCTCTGGGGCACTGAGGCCGACCGTACCGTGCTGGGATCGAGCGACCCAGTCTCGATTACCGCGCCCTACTGGCCGGCCCACGGTGGCACACGCTTCATGCTCGTCCGGTGGGCGCCACATTCCGTTGCCTTCCGGGACGAGGAAGATCCTGCGGATGTCACCGCCCGCGCAGACCGCGAACTCCCTGGGCTCCTTAGTTACTTTGAGGCTGACAGCCTGGGTATGCACACCTCGGACACCGTCGACTATGGCGTATGTCTCGAGGGCGAGTTGTGGCTTGGCCTTGACGAGGAACGAGACGTTCGCCTGACTCCCGGCACATGTGTTGTCCAGCGAGGCACCAGACACGTCTGGGAGAACCGCAGTGACGAGCCGGCCCTGAT
This sequence comes from uncultured Solirubrobacteraceae bacterium, assembly GCA_963831015.1. Classification (GTDB taxonomy): domain Bacteria; phylum Actinomycetota; class Thermoleophilia; order Solirubrobacterales; family Solirubrobacteraceae; genus Palsa-465. The sequence continues at coordinate 109,486 of CAWHOM010000006.1, forward strand.
GATGTTCGTGCTCGTGGGCGCGGATCGCACAACGTGATGCCTAGCCTGCGGTGTGCATCCGATCACGAGCGACGGGGGCCGACGGGCAAGATCCTCAGCTCGCCCCATCCACGCTCCGGCGGCGGGGACGCTGTGACGGGCGCCAATCGTCTTTCACGCGTTGTTGGTGCCGCAACGGTCGCGGTGATCCTGTGCATGGTTGCCCCCGCGGGCGCGCTGGCCGGCAGCGGTGGGCTCCAGGCGTTCTTGAACTACACGCGACCTGCCCCCTACCAAGCGGTCGTCACAGACGACATCTCCGTCCCGATGCGCGACGGCAGCACGCTGTCGTGCGATCTGTACCGGCCGGGCACCTCGACCAGCACGCCGGCGCCGGGTCGCTTTCCGGGGGTCGTCTACCAGTACCACGACTACGGCGAAAACCGCACGGCGCAGGACCCGCCCCAGGACGAGTTTCTCGCACAGGAGGGCTACAGCGCGCTCGAGTGCAGCGTCCGCGGAGTTGGCGGCTCGCCGGGCACGTTCGACATCTTCTCGGCGCAGGAGGTGCAGGACGGTTACGACACCGTCGAGTGGCTCGCCCACCAGCCTTGGTCCACCGGCAAGGTCGCGATGGTCGGCTACAGCTACGGGGCGGTCACGGCCTACCTGACCGCCGGGCTGCGCCCGCCGAACCTCGTGACGATCGTGCCCCAGGCGTCCTGGGAGGACCTCTACCTGGACATCGCCCACCTCGGCGGCGTGCAGGGGATGGACGTACGCGGCTACCTGCTCGGCCTGATCCTCGCGCTGAACGCCTACGGAACGCCGGCGTCGCAGCTGCCGGGAATCGAGCTGCAGAGCATCGCCGCCGACCAGGCATGGGGCAACCACCTGCTGGACGACCCATTCTGGGACCAGTACAGGATCAACTTCGGTGCGATCAAGGCCAGCGGCATCCCGATTCTCGGCTTCGGCGGTTGGTATGACATCTTCCAGCGCGGGATGCCGGCCAACTACGACCAGCTCCCCCGGCAGACGTGGCTGGTGATGCAGAACGTCTCCCACATCGAGGCGTTGAACCCGACGTTCTACGGGCACGCGAACGGTCCGACGCTGGCGTGGCTTGACCACTGGCTGATGGGGCTGCCAAACGCGCCGATGCCGCCAACACACGTGACCTCCAGCGAAATGCCCTCCAGTGGCGGGCATGGTTGGACCTCGTTTGATACCTGGCCGCCGCGCACCGCGCACCCGACCGAGCTGCACCTGGACTCCGACGGCACCCTCGGCGCGTCCGCCGGCCCGTCCGGGATGACCTCCTACAACGTCAACCCCTTCGACGGGATGCCGAACTACTGGAACGTCGGCGACCGCCCCGATACGGCGCCGGTCATCGCCTGGAACACCGCCCAGGAGGCGGTTCGTGCCCACTGGGCCACTCCCGCGCTCACCCACGACCTGGTGATCGCGGGAACGATTCACGCGCGGGTGAAGGCGGCGTTCTCGGCCACCGACGGGATCCTCGTCGCCCGCCTCAGCGACATCGACCAGAACGGCGAAGCCACCCTGGTTTCGACGGGCTGGGCGCAGGCATCGCTGCCACCGCCCTACACTCGCAACGTCACAGTTACGCCCGGTCAGGTGCGCGACTACGACATCGAGATCTGGCCGACGGACTGGCGGTTCGTTGCCGGGCACAAGCTGCAGCTCAGCATCAGCAGCGGCGACGTCCCGCGGATCATGCCCGTCGCGCCGCCCGGGAACGTGACCGTATACACCGGTGGCCGCGGGTCAACGCTGACCGTTCCGGCGCTGGGAGCCGCGCGAGCACGGAGCCGGCAACGCTCGCTTGCTCAAGCAGCGCCTGGATCTCTTGCCTATGACGTCTGTAGCTCGGCGATGCGCGTTGCCATCGTCCACTGCTGGCCGAACGGGTCGCCGAGGCGGCCGGCTCGGTCACCGTAGAACTGATCTTCTAACGGGTGGATGATCTCGGCGCCAGCCTCGATCGCCCGCTCCCACATGGCATCGACGTCCTGCCAGTAGGTGGCCAGCAGCGACCGGGTCGGCTCACCGTCGGCCTCGCTGACCATGACCACGGCGTCGCCGATCTGCAGCTCCGCGTGGACCATCGTGCCGTCGGGCAGATGGAAGCGTTCGCCGATCTCGGTGGCGTCGAACGCGGCGACGTAGAAACCGAGCGCGGCCGGCGCATCGATTAGCGAGAGCCGAACGGTGACCGTAGTCAGGTGTTCGGGAACCGGCGCCACCGCTTGCTCGCGCGCGGCGAGTTCGTGCCCCTCATACACGCCGATCAGGTTGCCGGCCGGATCCTGGACGTGAGCTACCCGCTCGCCGCTGGGGTGCCCCTCCTTGACCACCTCCCCGCCCGCGGCGCGGACGCGACCGAGCGCCTCGGATAGATCGGCGACCATCACGTATACGACGATGCCCGGATTCGCGTCCGGTGCGCGTTCGGCGGTCCAGGTCCCGCTGACCTCGCCCACGCCGTCGTCGAACGTCAGCTCGCCGTCGCCGCGGCGCCGGACCTCCCAGCCGAACGCCTTCTGATAGAAGCTCGACGCCCGCGCGACTTCGTCTGCCGGGATCTCCAGGTAGCAGATCTTGCCCGGCCCGAGCGTAGGTTTTCTGTGTGCCATACGAATTACTATACATGTATATGAACGGGCCGGGCACGTGAGCCCATCACCTCGCAGACCGGTCGGGCGGCCCCGCGTCATCCAGCGAGACGCGGTGTTGGACGTCGCCGAGCAACTGCTCGACGCGGAGGGCGTCGCCGCTGTCACGATGCGCCGACTGGCGGCCCAGCTCGGGGTCACTCCGATGGCCCTGTACCGACACGTCGGCAGCAAGGATGAGCTGCTGCTGGCGTTGATCGACCGCCTGGCCCGCAGGCTGGTCTATCCGCCCCTTCCAGCCGACCCCCGCCAGCGGATCCTCGTGCTGTGGCAAACCCTGTACGAGGGACTTGCCAGGAACCCCTGGCTCGCCGAGGTGCTGGCCCGCCGCCAGCTGATGGCGACGTCCGTGCTCGGCGCTGTGGAGGAGATCCACGCATCACTCGTGCGGGCCGGGCTGGCGCTACCGGAGGCGGTGCGCTGCTATCGGCAGCTGTGGCAGTTCACGCTCGGGGCGCTGCTCGTTCGCGCCGGGGCCGTCAACGAGGCACCGAACGTCCAGGCCGAGCTCCGAGGCGCACCGGACCCCGAACGCTTTCCGACGCTCGCCGCCGCGGCCACCGAATGGAGCGCAGCGCACGGGCAGGACACCTACGACGCCGACCTCGGGGCGCTGCTCGATGCAGTGCTTCCCTCGCCCAGCCGCACGTGACCAACAGCTCCTCAGAACGTCACCCCCTGCGCTCACAGCGGCAGCAGCCGAACCGCGGCGCGGTCCAGCCGCCGAGAGTACGCGACGAGCCGCGCCGTTGACCTCGCCGACTCCTACGTAGATCGGTATTTCTGCACGGCTCTGAGGGAGCTGCGGACCGGTCCAGTCGGGGCCGAGTTCGCTCCTTCCGCCAAGCCCCGACCGGCGGCAGCGCTGCGACTCCTCCGTCGCGACAAAGGAGCGCGAGCAGTCGACGTCAGTGAACCGCTCGATCACCCTCGGTTGGCCAGTACAGGTCGGCTCCGATCGCGGCCGCGAGCCGAGTGATCGCACGGCGCGTCGATTCCTCTCCGATCCGTTCCGCGCTCCAGGCGCACGCGATGCAAGCCGCAATCGGCTGCGCGACAGTGACGATCCGCGCCAGGCACTGCTCCACAACCGAGAAGGACGGACCTGCGGCGGCTGGGAACTTGAGGCCGGGCAGATCCTCGCCGTTGATGACGTCGACGTCGATGTGAAGGTAGACATCGCCCAGGGAGAGCTCATTCAACGCACTGCGCACGGCGTCGGGATCCGGGGCCACCCGCCGGACACGACTGGCCTGCAGCGCGTCACCCTCGGCCGGGTCGAGATCCCTCGCGCCGATCAGGACGGCGCGCTCGTCTGGCACCGGTCGCACCCCGAGTCCGTCGCAGATCAGCTCAGGAGCGCGACCGGTCAGCATCGCCAGCGACATTCCCGCGAGATACCCGCTGACCGAGATCGTCGGCGTGTTGAAATCACCGTGTGCGTCGAGCCAGATCACTGAGAGGTCGCGCTCCCGACGCTGAAGACCAGCGGCTATCCCCAACGCCGTAAGGCAGTCGCCGGCAAGCACCAGTGGCCGGTCGGCCTGCGCGACCACGTCCGCAGCATCCCGGAGGCGGCCGGTCAACCGATCAAGCTCGCTTGAGGTCGGACCCGGCAGCCCAACGAGCGCACTCGCGCCGACGGGAGCCGGGAACTCGTCGATCTGCTCGTTGAGATGCCATGGACTCACAAGCACATCCCAGCCACGGTAGGCCTTACCAGATCCCGCCATCATCGACAGCCTACGGACAATGCCGCCAGCTCGCCGATCGCCGATAGAAGGGCGCAGGCTGACGCGTGCGGGATCGGCCGGTCCTTTGCAGAGTCGGCCGGATCCTGCGGCGCCTCGACCAAGACGACCAACGCGGACTGATCGGTTGCGATGGAGATCTCGCCAAGGCGCTCGCCCAGCCTATCCCGGCCGGCGAGCGAACGCGATCGCCCCTGTAGCCGGGTCCGCCTGTAAGCGGACCAGTGTCAGCAATCGTCGGGAGCGTCAGTCTCCAGCGAGAATCTTGGCCTTCGCAGCCGCGAACTCCTGATCGGTGAGAACGCCTCGCTCTTTCAGGTCGGCAAGTTTCGCGAGGCGGTCCTCCGGATCTGAGTCCGACCGTGCTGGCGCGCCCGAGGAGAGGCTGCCGGCCGATCTTGAGCTCTCAGCAGCGGTCTGGCGCATCCGTCCCTCCAGGTCGCCGAGGTTGCCCAGAACCGAGAGCGCTTGAGCGCCCGCCTCGCCACCGGTCGCCGAATTAGGTTCGCCCAGGTGCGCGAGCGCCGCGTCGACCCGGGCGCCTTGGGCCACGTGTGCCTCCTTCAACGGCGCCTCAAGAGCGGGCACGTCGAGCCGGACCCGCGAGTAATCCGACGGGTCGTAGCGCACCGGAACGACCGCACCCTCGGAGACATACCCCTGATTGCTCGCGTCGAGAAACCGTTCCTTGACGTCCGCCGTCGAGCCGTCGGGGAACTTGACCCGAACCTCGATGCCGTACGTCCCCTGCAGCTTGCTGTGCCACCAAAGCTTGACAACGACCCCTTCGGTCTGCGCGCCCTCGCTCCACAGCTTCTCCCTGTTCTTCTCTCCAGGCCATTTCATCCAACACCCCCGAGCCGTAGACGCCGGTTAACCCGTCGAGCAACTCTAGCCTCACAGCAAGCGACGACCCGCGATAACGGCGTAGCGCATCTGCGCGCCGCCCCCGTTGTGGACGATTCGGAGAGTCAGTGACGCGACAGGCCGCAGGGCATGCCTCAGGACGCGCACGCCAGTTGGATGCGATCGTGGGCTCGCACATCCCGCGTCCGATGCTTCTCGGTGTCGGTGTCTCGCAGGCGAGGCCTGGAGGGCGATCCTATGTCGGCGGGCTGGATACCGCGTCTTCAGAGTCCGAGCGCGCTCACACCCTTCTCGTCCCAACCGAGGTGGTGAGCGAGTTCATGGCGTAGGGTCCGCGTGACTTCGGTCCGTAGGCGCTGCGGATCTTGGCCGTAATCGTGCGTGAGGGTGTCACGGAAGATGACGATGCGGTCAGGCAGGGCGCTGCGCGATGGCGCACCGATGACGAACGGGCCACGGCTGGCGTATCCGATGTAGAGGCCGTACAGCGGCTGGCGCCGGCCGTTGATGCGCTGCACCGACCCCTGGTCCGAGACCACAACCGCGACGTGATCAAGCGCGTGGATGAACTCCGACGGCAGTTCGTCGATCGCCTCGCGCACAAGCTCGCTGAAGCCATGGTCGTCACTCGTCGGCGCGATCGTGCGTCCGCTGCCGCCTGACCGAGCAGCGGCACCCTTCGAAGGATCTTGGCTTGTCGTTTGCGGACGGTGGTCATCGGTGGATGCTTGACGGTCAACCTCGTCCTCAAGTGCGTCGAATTCAGCATCCGACATCCGCGAATCCGCCTGCGACATCGGCGGCTGCGCCGGTGACACAGGCGGCAAATGCACCGCCGTTTGATCGTTAGGCTCCCCGTGAGCGAAGAGCGCAATCGTGATCGCGGCGATCAGAAGCGGGACGCCGTACAGCGCGACGATCGCCCCGTCGTGCTCGGGCAGCATGACGACCAGAGCCACGACTCCGTAGGCGGCAACCAGCAGAACAGCCGCCGAGATCAAGATCCGCGGCAGCGCATACCTCGTCGCCCAGTACAGACGCACCCGGGTGGTGAGAGCCAGATGCGGCTTGTGCGGGCGAGCGGGGAACCCCGCGGCTGCGCCGTCGACGCTCGCTGGCCAAAGCCGCTCCCATCACGGCGAATAGTAGGGCTCCGTCCGCCACGTGCAGGGCGCCTGCATTGTGCTTGCGACGGTAGTCGCCTACGGGACCTCGATGGTCCTAGGCGATGCGATTGGGAAGCTTCGTCAGGGCGTTTCGGAGTTCTTTGCGGGAGCTGATGTCGAGTTTCGGGAACACTTTGCGCAGGTGGTACTCGACGGTGCGCGGGCTGATGAAGAGCTGGGCGCCTATCTCCGGGTTCGTCTGCCCGTCTGCGGCGAGTCGAGCGATCTGCGCCTCCTGGGGGGTCAGGACCTCGCGTGTCTCCTCGGATGCGTCTGCGCGCGGTTTCGCCGGTGGCTAGCAGCTCGCGACGGACGCGCTCGGCGAACGCCTCGGCCCCGAAGCGGCTGAACATCTCGTGTGCTGTGCGCAGCTGATCACGCGCGTCCATGCGGCGACCCTCGCGCCGGAGCCATTCGCCGTAGAGCAGACGGGCGCGGGCCAGCTCGACACGGATCCGGGTGCGCTCGAGCCGCTCGATCGCCTCACGGTAGAGGGCGTCCGCGTCCTCTCCCTCGCTCATCAGCGCTCGTGAGCGTGCCAGGACTCCGAGCGCCCAATCCGTGCCCGAGGCGAGTGTCCGCGCTTCCAGCCGACGCAGCGCGACGGAGGCGACCTCGGGCTTGCCAGAACGGGCTGCCCCCTCGATGAGTTCTGGCAGCGCTGCGCTGGAGTACCCAAAGTCGCCGTCGTCGCTTGCGCCCTTGGCACCGTCCATGGCCGCCTCGTAGCGACCCAAGCCGTTGTTGAGAACGGCGGTGGCATAACCGGCGAGAGCCACCACCCTGCCCTCGGATCGCGCGGCCGGGTTCTCGAGGCCGGCATTGATGAACTCCATGGCTTCGGCTTCGACGCCGCGCCAGGCGACGACGAGAAGCCAGGCGTAGAGCAGGCCTGCGTTGCCGGTCGCGGCCGCAATCGCATCCGCCTCCTGGACAAGGGACTCGGCCGCCACGAACTCCCCGCCGAACAGGTGCACGCCTGACCTGTAGACGAGCGCGACGGGGAGCAGGGCGAGCGCGCCGGTGTCGCGAGCCAGCCGCACGGCGCGGGTGGCGAGCTCGTGGAACGCGTCGTCGTCCCACAGCTCGAACACGGTCATCGACTGGACGATCGGAGTCAGCAAGAGCCAGCTCATGATCTCCGCGGGACCATCGAGCGCCTCGTTCCTGACCGCCTGGAGGGCGAGCCTGAGCGCCGGCACACCCGCGGTGGGGCCCTCCGTGCACCGGCGCGCCATACCGTCGAGAACGAGATCGACCGATCGCGGCGGCTTCGGCGCCACGGGCGCGGCTCGGGCCGCCTCGGCCACCTCGAGCACACCGGAGTCGGCATTGACGCGTCCGGCATACATAGCCGCTCCCAGGGCCTCGAGGTATGTCTGACGCGCCAACGCGGGATCGAGCGCTTCGAGCCGTCTGGCGGCATCGACAAGGAGGGGCGGACCGTCGCTGCCGCGGGAAAAGACAAACGCGATCTGCGCGCGTAGCCGCTGTAGTCCCGCGCGCTGAAGCTCGTCGAGCGGGGCGAGCTCCGCGGTCGCGAGCAGCTCCTCCGCGGCCTCGCGGCTCCCCGCCTCCAGCTTGGCCTGCGCGGCAGCGAGCGCCCGCGCTCCTCGTCGTGCCGGGTCCGGGGTCAGCTCGGCCGCTCGCTTCAGGAACGCGGCCGCGGCCGAAACGCCGCCCCGGCGCTGGGCGCGGTCGGCCGAGCGCTCGAGCTCAGCCGCGACGGGCTCGTCGAGACCCGCCGCCGCGTGCGCGCGATGCCATGCGCGCCGATCGGGATCTGCCTCGGGATCGGTCGCTTCGGCCAGCGCGCGATGCACCTGTTGGCGTTCCCGCGCGGGTGCCGCCCGGTAGACCGCCGAGCGGACGAGTGGATGTCGGAACCGCACCCGGATCCCGAGCTCGATCAACGCGGCCTGCTCGGCTGGCCAGCCCGCGCTCCCTCTGATCCCGAGCTGCTCGGCCGCGCGCCACAACAGGCTCACGTCGCCGACCGGCTCGGCCGCCGCCACCAGCAGCAGCCGCTGGGTCTCGCGCGGAAGCGCCCGGACCCGTTGCACGAAGGTTTCCTCGACGCGGCTGGCCAACGGCCGCGCGTCGGGAAGTCCGAACCCGCCCGCGAGCTCCGCCGGCGTCAACCCACGCGGCAGCTCCAACAACGCAAGGGGGTTGCCGCGCGTCTCGGCGACGATCTGATCGCGCACGTGCTCGTCCAGCCGCCCGGGCAGGGCCGACGCCAGCAACAGGCGGGCCTCGTCGTCGGCGAGTCCGCCGACCACCAGCTCCGGCAGGCCGATGAGCTCCTTGACGTCGCTGGGCTCGCGGACGGCAAACACGATGCCGATCCGCTCCGCCAGCAGACGCCGCGCAACAAACGCGAGCGCCTGCGCGGAGGCCCGATCGAGCCATTGCGCATCGTCGACGAGGCACACGAGCGGTTGCACCTCGGCCGCCTCGGCCAGCAGGCTCAGGACCGCCAGGGCCACCACGAAGCCGTTCGGGGCAGCGCCATCGTGCAGCCCGAACGCCACACGCAACGCATCCCGCTGCGGACCGGGCAACCCGTCCAGCCCGTCGAGCATCGGCGCACACAGCTGATGCAGCCCCGCGAACGCAAGCTCCATCTCAGACTCAACACCCGCCGACCCGGACGATCCGACACCCCGACGCTCGCTCGGCAACATACTCGAGCAGCGCCGTCTTGCCGACCCCCGCCTCGCCGCGCACCACCAGCACCGCGCTCTCCCCGACCCGGACGCGCTGCAGCCGGCGATCCAGCACTTCGCGCTCGCTACGTCGGCCTCGCAGCATCTAGCGCCACCGGGCGCTCGACGGTGGAGCCGCGCGTGCTCGGAAGGCCCTCCTCGCCATCGGTCCACGCGGAGCTTACCTGCGCCAGCGCCACGTGCCTGGACAACCAGTCGGCACGACTAGGGACCCGACGCGGCATTTGCCCGGACGCGAGCGCGCCCGTTGTAGAGGAACCTCGCAGCATGAACACCACCACCCCACAACTCACCCTCGCGCCGCCTCAATCCGCAACCCCGCATCCGATCGCCGCAGTGGCGGGGTCCACTTCGCCGGACCGCCCGACGTGGGGCGAACTGTTCGACGAAAGGGCACCGATCATCGGGGCCCCAGCCTTTTTCGGCCCTCCCGTCATCTTCGTGCTGGGACCGTGGCTGCTCGTGGTGCTCCTGCTGATCGGACCGCTCGCGCTGATCCTCACGCTCGTGCTCGCTGTGGCACTAGCGGCGGCCCTGCTGGCCGTGTTCGTGGCTGTGATCGCGAGCCCGTATCTGCTCATACGTCATCTCCACGCGCACGGCACCGTCCGCGTGAAGCCGCGCGCATCCGTGCACCTGTTCTCAAGACACCGGGTCAGCTCTGGCCGACTCGGCTCACCACAACCGAAAGGCGTGTCATGAAGATCGTAGTTATTGGCGGAACCGGCCTGATCGGCTCAAAGCTCGTCACCAAACTTGATGAGCACGGGCACCAGGCGGTCCCAGCAGCACCCAACACGGGCGTCAACACCCTCACCGGCGAAGGCCTCTCCGAAGTCCTCGAGGCCGCTCAGGTCGTCGTCGACGTCTCCAACTCGCCCGACTGGGACGACGACGCGGTGATGCACTTCTTCCAGACCTCAACTCGCAACCTCCTCGCCGCGGAGGCGGCCGCGGGCGTGGGATACCACGTCGCGCTGTCAGTCGTCGGCACCGACCGCCTGCAGGAGAGCGGCTACTTCCGCGCGAAGCTCGTCCAGGAGCAACTGATCGAAGGCTCGTCGATCCCCTACTCGATCGTCCACGCGACGCAGTTCTTCGAGTTCATGGACGGCATCGCTGACCAGGCCACCGACGGCAACGCGGTCAGGCTCCCGCCAGCGCTCATCCAGCCGATGGCCGCCGATGACGTCGCGAGCGGGGTCGCCCGGGTCGCCGTCGCCCCGCCGCTGAACGGCATTGCGGAGATCGCGGGCCCCGAAGAGTTCCGCCTCGACGAGCTCATCCGCGCCGCGCTGATAGCGCGCAACGATCCTCGCGAGGTGATCACCGACCCGCACGCGCGCTACTACGGCATCGCGGTGAGCCAGCGCACCCTCCTCCCCGACGATGACGCGCGCATCGGCAACACCTATTTCAAAGACTGGCTCAGGCCGGCAACGGCCAGGACCCCACGCCATTGACTCCCACCCAGTGACGGAGGGCAGCCATGCATGAGATCCGCGTGAGCATCGTGAGCCCCGAGGCAGCCGACAACGGCGTCGCCGAGCTGTGGGCCGCCGACAAGCTGATCGGCTACACCATTCTCGAGGACACCGACTGGATGCTACGCATCGAGCCGCGGCGCGACCGAACGCCCGTCGTCGTCGGCGCGCACAGCCTCGCGCAAGCAATCAGTCGAGCCGAACACCTACTCGAGCGGTACTGACCCCCGTCGCCGCCAGCGCAGCAAGCTCACGAGCGGGACCCGCCTTAGACGCCTCGCGACCGATGATCTAGTAGTCGCTCGGCGAATAAATGTGGGCCGTCGCTCGACCCCGTCATCAACGGTCGCGAGACCTGCGTCTGTGGCGGCGCGTGCACGCGGAGCCAGCGCGGGCGTCGTGACTCCCTTTGTCCGATAGCGGCAGCGTCGCGGGCCGGCGAAGGCGGTCGTAGGAGTGCTGTGGGACCCCTGATCCTCGTGTTCAGCCTGAGCACCGGCAAGGGACTCACGACGATCTCGATGCCAGATCGATTCCGGGTCGCGGCCCCGAGGGAACGTCGACGGCGGACTGGCATGGCCATGGGGCTGATTGAGCAGTCTCGGTTGGAGCGGCCGCCACGCCTGGCTCGCGCGCGGCGCGATGGGCGAGACGGATCGTGTGCCAACGGGCGGCCGCGCGATGTAGGTCATCGATGTGAGCGCTGGCGAGCGCTCGAGCGAGAGCGGGGTGCAGCATTTTGAGCCTCCTCTAGCGAGTCAGGTCCTGCTTGGCATCAAGCAGCGCGAGCCGAACGGCCAGGTGCTCCTGCGCCGACCCGATTGCGTACGCGGTCATTCCGGTCCTCCTGGTGTCGGGGGTTTGCCATCCGCGTATTGAGACGCCGGCGGGGCCGAAGAAGGGTCAGTGCCTGTTGCGCGGTCGCCGGGGCGACCCTTTCTCGGCGCGCGCGACGTCATAGCTGTTAATGCCGGCGAAATCGGAGTCGAGATGCGAGGATCAGAAGATGGGCCAATCGCTGCTGACGCGCGCTGCACAAGGCGAGCAGGAGGCATTCCGCGAGCTAACCGACCCCTATCGGGGGGAGCTCCAGTTTCACTGCTACCGGATCCTCGGCTCGATGCAAGACGCTGAGGACGCGCTCCAGGAGACGTTGCTGAGCGCCTGGCGCGGTCTATCGGGTTATGAGGGCACGGCATCGCTGCGCGCGTGGCTCTACCGGATCGCGACCAATCGATGTCTCGATGCCCTGCGCGCGCTCGGCCGCCGGTCGCCGCCGGCACCCGAGCCGCCATTCGCCCCGCCGGAGCCGACGAGGCTCGGCGAGGTGACTTGGCTCCAGCCCTACCCCGACGCCCTGCTCGAGGGGATCATCGATACGGCGCCGGGTCCAGACGCTCGATACCAGACCCGGGAGACCGTCGAGCTCGCGTTCGTCGCAGCCCTGCAGCATCTCCCACCACGCCAACGCGCCGTCCTGCTTCTCCGCGACGTCCTCGGCTTCCACGCCGCCGAGGTAGCCGACACGCTCGAGACAAGCGAGGACTCGGTCAAAAGCGCCCTCAGGCGCGCGCGGGTAACGACCGAACGCCTATTTCCCGCGTCAGACCGGGACCGAGCGCCAGAGCCCAACTCACCGACTGAACACGAGCTCGTTCGCCGTTTCGCCGATGCCTGGATGGCCGACGACATCGACGGCGTCGTCGCGCTACTCACCGAAGACGCGTGGTTCACGATGCCGCCGCCCCCGCTCGAATACCAGGGCCGCTCGGCGATCTACGAATACCTAACTTGGCGGGGCGGGCGCCGCCACAAGCTGATCCCGACCCGAGCCAACGGCCAGCCGGCATTCGGCTGCTATCGCACCGACTCGCAAACACCGATCGCGCACGCTGTCGGAGTGCTCGTGCTGACTCTCGCGGGCGACCGCATCTCTGCGATTACCCACTTTGTCGACAGCAGCGTTCTCGGCCGCTTCGGGCTGCCTCGCACCCTTCGTAGCTGATCCCATCACCAGCGTCGGTGAGGCGCACGTGGCGACTGTTGCGCTCCAGCAGCGTAACTCCGAGTTGTCCCCGAGTCGGCGGATCTGCTGGCACCGAGCGAAACTCCGCGGCGGCGCGGTGCCAGCCACCGCCAGCGCTATCGCGTGGATCCGATTGCGCGAGCCGCGGCGCGTCTACAGGGACGAGGCGCTCGTCCATATCGGCGCCAGCGAGAGCGAAGCGGTGCCGCGCGCGAATCCAACAGCGGCTCGCCCCTACCTGTTCTCGCTGCCGCCGTTCACCCGCCGCCCTCCGACAGCTAAAGCACCTGCGCCAACCGCCGCCCGGCGTCGCGAAGCGCGTCCCGCGTCGTGGCCTCGAGTACGCGCTCCAGGTCGAGCACGCGTGCGCCCATCGCGTCCAGCCGACGGGTGCCCACCACGGCGTTGCAGGGCACACCGGCCTGCCGCGAGCGGGTGGCCACTTCGGAGACCACCTTGCCGACGAGGCTCTGCTCGTCCAGCTTGCCCTCGCCGGTGATGACCGCGCGCGCCGCGTGCATGCGGGCGTCAAAGCCGATCGCGTCCAGCACGAACGCCGAGCCCGACGCCAGCTCGGCGCCCAACGCGGCCCACAGGCCTCCTGACAACCCGCCGGCCGCGCCGGTCATCGGCTCGCCCCGCGGGTCACGCGGCAGCCGGCGAGCCTGCGCGTTCAGCCGTGCGGTCAGCTTCCGGACCTGATCGGGATCGGCTCCCTTCTGGGGCCCGAACACACGGGCCGCGTCGGCGAACGACGTCCGCACATCGCACAGCACGACCAGCCGGACTCCCTTCAGTCCGCCACCGCGCTCGATCGCCCGGAGCGCCCCGGCACCGCCGTCGGTGGTGGCGCTGCCGCCCACCCCCAGCAGGATCGTGTCCGCTCCTGCGGCCGCGGCGGCCACCAGCAGTTCCCCCGTGCCGAAGCTGCTCGCCTCGATCGCATCGCGCTCGCCCTCGGCGACCAGCCCCAGGCCGCTGGCGGCCGCGGTCTCGACGATCGCCGTGGCCTCGGTCAACGCGAATTGCGCCTCGATCGTCCGCCCCAGCGGATCGCTGACCTGGGCGGTGTGCACCACGGCGTCCAGCGCGGCCACCAGCGCATCGAGCGTGCCCTCTCCCCCGTCGGCGGCCGGACACAGATCGACCGGCCGGCCGCCGTCGCGCAATCCGCTGCCGATCGCCTCGGCCACCTCGTTCGCGGTGAATGTGCCCTTGAACGAGTCAGGAGCGACAAGCACGGTCTCTCTGACGCCGGGGATCGCCATGCCGCGCAGTATCGGTCATCCTGTTCAACGTGGCCAAGACCGAGTATGAGCTGATCGACGCCGGCGGCCGCGAGGTGAGGATCTCCAGCCCGGGCAAGGTCTTCTTCGCGGAGAAGGGAATCACCAAGCGCGATCTGGTGTGGTACTACCTGACGCTGGCCGATGCGGTGGTCAACCACCTGCGCGACCGCCCGACCGTGCTCAAGCGCTTTCCCGCGGGCGCCGCCGCCGAGCCCTTCTTTCAGAAGCGGATACCCGACTCGGCACCCGAGTGGCTGCAGACCACGACCGTGACGTTCCCCAGCGGCCGGACCGCGCGTGAGCTGACGCCCAACGACGCCGCGCACCTGGTGTGGGGCGTGAACCTGGGAGTGATCGACTGGAACCCGTGGCAGGTCCGCGCCCCGGAGCTCGATCGGCCCGACGAGCTGCGCGTCGACCTGGACCCGACGCCGGAGGCCACCTGGGACGACGTGCGCCAGGTGGCACTGGTATGCGGCGAGGTGCTCTCAGACCACGGCCTGACCGGCTACCCGAAGACAAGCGGCTCGCGCGGGATCCACATCTATGCGCGCATCCATCCCGAGCACGACTTCTTCGCCACGCGCCGGGCGGCGCTGGCGCTGGCGCGCGAAGTGGAGCGCCGCGCGCCGGACAAGGCCACCAGCAAGTGGTGGAAGGAGGAGCGCCACGGGGTGTTCGTCGACTACAACCAGAACATCCGCGATCGCACGATCGCCTCGGCCTACAGCGTGCGCCCCACCCCCGACGCCCGCGTGTCCACACCGTTGCGCTGGGACGAGGTACCCGACGTGGAGCCGGCCGAGCTGCGAATCGACACCGTGCCGGCGCTGGTCGCGCGGCGCGGCGATCCCAGCGCCGACATGGACGACCACGCCGGGTCACTGGACGCGCTGCTCGAGCTCAGCCGGATCGACGAGGTCCAGCGCGGGCTCGGCGACGCCGCCTGGCCACCGCACTTCAAGAAGCAGGCCGGCGAGCCTCCGCGCGTGCAACCCAGCCGCGCGCGCAAGCCGTCGCGGTGAGCGACGACGAGGTCGCGCGCCGGGCTGGCCGGCCGCAGCCTCAGCTGACGGGCTCGAGCAGGAAGACCGGGATCTGGCGATCTGTCTTCTCCTGGTACTCGGCGTAGTTGGGGAAGGCCTCGACGGCGCGCTCCCACCACGTCGCCCGCTCGTCGCCGCTCAGCTCGCGGGCCGTGTAGTCGCCCTTGGCGGTGGCGTCCTGGAGCTCCACCAGCGAATGCTCGGCCAGGTTGCGATACCAGGACGGGTTGTCCGGGGCGCCCCCCTTGGAGGCCACGGCGAGATAGCACCCGTCGTGCTCGACGCGCATCACCGGGTTCTTGCGCAGCTTTCCGGAGCGGGCGCCCTTGGAGGTGATGATCACGGTGGGGCGGCCCTGGAGCATCACCCCGCGCGTGCCTCCGGAGCTCTCGTACTCCTCGACCTGGTCGCGCACCCACTGGGCCACGGGCGGCTCGTATTCACCTTGCAACGGCATGGTTTCTCCTTTGTTCAGGACTGCATCTGCTCCAGGCGGCACTCGCGCGGCGGCTTGTCGGCGCGCCAGCGCAGGATCTTGGTGCCGTGGCGGATCCGGCCTTCGGAGGCGTGATCGAAGGTCACCTCGACGACCAGCTCGGGCCGCAGCGAGATCCACTCCAGGTCCTTCTCCGATTTCCAGCGGCTGGGATCGCCGTGGCCGCGTTCGCCGGTCTCGTAGGGCGCCAGCCTCTCGACCAGGGCGCGCTTCTCGGCCGCACGCAGGCCGGAGGAGTGCCCGACGACGTGCAGCCGCCCGTCGCGGTCGTAGAGCCCAAGGATCAGCGAGCCTACCGTGCCCTCCTCCTTGCCCGGCCGGTAGCCGGCCACGACGGCATCGATCGTCCGCACGCGCTTGACCTTGACCATGCCCTTGCGCTCACCGGGGCGGTATCCGGAGCGCTCGTCCTTGGCCACGACGCCCTCGCCGTACGCCAGCCACGGCTCGGTCCCGGCCGGGTCGCGGGTCAGGGGCGTGAGCCCGATCGCCATCGCCGAGGTGAGCTGCTCCAACCCGGTCCGGCGCTCGGCGAACGGCCGGCCGAGCCACGAGTCATCGTCGAGTGCCAGCAGATCGAAGGCGACGTAGCGCGCCGGCGTCTGCTCGGCCAGCATCGTGATCCGGCTCTCCGCGGGGTGGATGCGCTGCTGCAGCGCGCCGAAGTCCTGCGTGGGGTGGGCGGGGTCCGAATCTCCGTCGATCACGATCTCGCCGTCGACCACGTAGCGGCCGGGCGGGAACGACAGCTCGGGAAAGTAACGGTCGAGCGGCTTGCCGCTGCGAGATTGGATCATCAGCTCGCTTCCGTCCATGAACACGATCGCGCGGAAGCCGTCGAACTTGGGCTCATAGGCCCACTGCTCGCCCAGCGGCAGCTCCTTGGACGACCGTGCCAGCTGGGGATTGAACGGGGGCTTGAGCGGCAGAGACACGGTTCCGCCGATGCTAGCCGGGACCGGCCGGCCGGTGACGTCGCCACCCGCGTGGACCCGGACGCTCGCTAGGATCAGACGGGCCATGGCTGACCAGGCCACCGTCGCCGAGCAGGAGTATCTGGAGTCGTTGTTCTGGCTCTTCGAGGCCGGCTTCCCGATGACGGGGGCCAATCTTGCCCGGGCGATGCGGCTCTCGGCCCCGACGGTGCACGAGATGCTCGGCCGCCTGGAGCGCGACGGCTACATCGGCCGCAGCGCCGGGCGCGGCATCGAGTTCACCGACTCCGGACGCGAGCACGCCGAGCGCGTGGTTGGGCGTCATCGCATGATCGAGCGCTTCCTCACCGACGTCGTCGGAGTCCCGTGGGACGACGTCCACGAGGAGGCCGAGAAGCTGGAGCACGCGATGACACCGCGGTTCGAGGCCTACGTGCGGGAGGCCGTCGGCGATGCCCAGACCTGCCCGCACGGACACCCGATCAAGGTCGGCCAGCGCGTCGACGGGGTGCCGCTCGCCGACTGCGCCGTGGGCGCCACCGTGCGGATCATGCGCCTGGAGAACGAGGCCGAGGACCTGCTGCACTACCTGAAGGCCGCCGGCCTGGATCCGGGCGCGGAGGGCACGGTCACAGCCTCCGACGGCGACAACGTCGAACTCGACCTCAACGGGGCGACGACGACGATCACCTTCAGCGTCGCCGAGACCGTCTCGGTGCGCGCCGACCCCTCGCCCCCGCCGCGGACAGCGCTACCCGCGCTGCCCGATCAGCTCGTGCTGGGCGGCGGGCGCTACGGACGCTAGCGCCGGCCGCCTGCAGCCCGCGCGAGCCGCGCCCGGATCAGACGCGGGCGGGCAGTTCGCGCCCCGTGGTCAGCCAGCGGCTGAGCTGGGCGTACACGGCGGGATGGTTGAGCAGGTCGAAGTGAGTGGCGCCGCCGAGGTGCGTGTAATGGTCCAGCGCGAACTGCAGCTGCTCGCCGCGCCCCTCGTGCGACCACGCGCTGGAGCGCCGCACGAGCAGGTCGCCGACCAGCCGACCCAGCGGATGCTCGGCGTCGCGCGTGACGGTCGCCGAGACGAAGTAGTGATTGGCGCTCTCCAGGAACGGGACCACCGTGCCGGTGTTGGACCAGAAGGCATCCGGATCGTGACCCTCCCAGTCCTCGTCGACCACGTACCCGAAGCCGAGATCCTTGACGCCCACCGCGCGCACCTTGATCGGGGTGGCGAACGGCCGCGTCTCGGGGAACCGCGACAGCGCGTGGCAGGCCGCGTTGGCTGCCAGCTCCAGCGGCGCGCCCTTGTGCGGGGCGCCGAGCATGAACACGTGGCGAACCCGCTCGCGCCAGCTCCCCGGCTGCGCGTAGTGGCAGGCGCCGCGGGCCACGAGACCGCCCATCGAATGTCCGAACAGGGCGATCTCGGCCACCTCTACCGGCCACACCGCGGTCAGCTGCTCCATCAGCGCGCCCAGCGCCCGGCCGTTGTGGGAGATGTGCAGGCCGCTGTTGTAGCGGACGAATAGGGGCGTGTAGTTTAGCTCGGCACGCAGCCGGTCGCCGTAGGGCCGGTGTCGTGCGGATCGCAGGCTCCAGGCGCCCTCGGTCTCGCCGAGCCCGTGGACGAACACGGCCAGGCGGCCGGTGGCGTCGGGAAACGCGCGGGCTACCGAATCGGCATCGAGGCAGACGTCCGTCCCGGCGCGCCGCAATGACATCGGGGTCACCAGGGGACTGCGGCGCTGCTGCAACCGGTCGCCCCAGGCGCCGTTCAGTGCGCCCACGACGATTCGCCCGCGCCTGCCGTCGGCGATCGAGGGCGCCTCGTCGGGCCGGGTGAGACCGTAGGCGAAAGCGCCTCCGCGGACCAGCGAGCTCGTCAGCAACCGAGCGGCCGCATAGGCGCCGGTGGAGATCGCATCGTGGGCGGCGCGGACCGGAGCCGCCGGCTCGCCCAGCGCCCCGAACACCCGACCGGCGATCCCGGCATGCACGTCTCGTGCCTGCGTGGCGACGCCCCCCGCGAACTCGCCGGCGAGCTCCCCCAGCGCCCTGACCTCGTTAGGCCGCATGGGCGGGTGCGCCGACCTCCGCGTAGGCCTGGGCAAGGCGCTTGACGCCCTCGGCGATCTGCGAGGGGGTGACGCCTGAATAAGCCAGGCGCAGCGAGGACTCGCCGCCCTCCAGGACGAAGTCGGTCCCCTTGACGAACTGCACCCCGCGCGCCGCGGAGGCGTCGAACATCGCCGCCACGTCCGTGCCGTCGGGCAGATCGACCCACAGAAAGTAGCCGCCTTCGGGGGCGACGAAGCGGGCCTCGGGGAGGTGCTCGGAGAGCGCCGCGCACAGCGTCTCGGCGCGCTCACGTAGCGCCTTGCGGACGGTCTCGATCGAGCGATCGAGCGCGCCGGAGCGGCAGAACTGGTTGACGATCCCCTGGGCGACCATGTTGGGCGAGATGTAGGTGCTGGTGGCGATCTTGGCGATCTGCGCGATCAGATCCTCCGAGCCGACCAGGTAGCCGACGCGAATCCCCGGGCACACCGTCTTGGAGAACGACGACGCGTACACCACCCGATCGGGGGCCATCGAAGCCATCGTCGGCAGCGCTTCACCGCTGAAGCGCAGCGTCACGTACGGGTCGTCCTCGAAGATGGTGAAGTCGTGCGCGCGGGCGAGCTCGATCAGCCGCTCGCGCTTGGAGCCCGACAGTGTGTAGCCGGCGGGGTTCTGGAAGTTGGGGATGATGTGCGCCAGCTTGGGCTGCGCGCCGGTGGCCAGCACCCGCTCCAGCGCGGCCGTGTCGATCCCGTCGGGCTCGAGCTCGACCATCCGCACGTCGGCGCCGCGGTTGCGCAGCGCCAGCAGGGTGCGATCGTAGGTGGGCAGCTCGACGATCACCGCGTCGCCGGCGGCCACCAGCGCGTCGAACAGGAACGCGTCGGCCTGCATCGAGCCGTTGGTGACCAGCACCTGCTTGGGGTCGACGCCGTGCTTGCCGGCGATGTACTCGCGCAGCGGCGGGTAGCCGACCGAGGTGCCGTAGCCGGTCAGGCCGGCCGGATCGGCGCTGAAAGCCTGCTCGGCGGCGGTACGCAGACCCTCAACGTCGATGATGTCGAGCGACGGAGCGCCGCGGGCGAAGGAGATCGTGCCTGCCATGCCCTAAGAGATTACGAAAAAGCAGTCTGGAGGCGCACGTCGAGGACCGCGCCCTCGGAGCCGACGTACTCGCGGACCGTCACCTGGCGCACCTGGGGCAGCTCGGCGACCGCACGCCGGAATTCCTGCAGCGCCGTCATGTCGGTGAACGGGCCCGCCGTCACGGAGACCGTCGGCGTGGCTCGCGAGAGCATGTCCGCCTGCTCGATCAGCAGGTTCTGGCTGGTGGCCAACAGCCGCTCGTGGGCGGCCGTCAGCTCGCTCAGCTTGGCCGTGAGGACGGCAACCTCCTCATCCCTGGCATCCGGCCCCCGCCCCCCAGGCGGCGGAGCCATCCGCGGGGCGCGCAGCGGGGTTGGTGGGGCCGGCTCGAGCCCACCCGCAGGCAGCGGATCCAGCTGCGGCGAGGCGACATGAGCGTGCTCGCGGTCGTCGCGCACCGGCTCCAGGCCCGACTGGATCATGCGCAGCCGCCGGTCTATCTCGGCCAGCCGCGCATCCAGGATCGAGGGCTCGGGCATCCCCGGCGAGCGTACCGCCGGCAGCGGCAGAACGGCGGACAAAGGTGCGGAAACGCCGGGAAAGTTGCGGAAATTGGGTCAGCTGCCGAGCAGCTGCGCGGCTGCCTCGGCGACCTGCGTTGGCGTCCGCCCGACCCGCACTCCCTTGGCCTCCAGCGCCTGGGCCTTGGCGGCCGCGGTCCCGTGGGATCCGGAGACGATCGCGCCGGCGTGGCCCATGGTCTTGCCCGGGGGCGCGGTGAAGCCCGCGATGTAGCCGATCACCGGCTTGGTCACGTTGTCGGCGATGAAGTCCGCCGCGCGCTCCTCGGCGTCACCGCCGATCTCGCCGCACATCACGATCAGTTCGGTCTCGTCGTCCTCCTGGAACATCCGGATCACGTCGATGAAGTCCGTGCCCGGCACCGGGTCGCCGCCGATCCCGACGATCGTCGAGTTGCCGAAGCCGCCCTGGGCGAGGACGTTGCCGATCTGATAGGTCAGCGTGCCCGAGCGCGAGACGACGCCGACGTTGCCGGCGCTGAAGAACGAGGCGGGGATGATCCCGACGCTCGCCTTGTCCGGCGACAGGATGCCTGGGCAGTTGGGGCCGACCAGCCGCGAGCGGCCGTTCTTCTTGAGCGTGTTGTAGACGAGCAGCTCGTCGTGGGCGGGAATGCCCTCGGTGATGCAGATGATCAGCTCGATCCCCGCGTCCTCGGCCTCGAGGATCGAGTCGGCGGCGAAGCGTGGCGGCACGAAGATCATCGCCGTGTTGGCGCCCTCCCGCTCGACGGCGGCGTGGAAGGTGTTGAAGACGGGGATCCCCTCGACGTCCTGGCCGCCCTTGCCCGGCGTCACGCCGGCGACGACCTGGGTCCCGTACTCGCGGTTGCGCAGCGAGTGAAACGTGCCCTCGCGACCGGTGATGCCGCTCGTGCACAGGCGGGTATCGGTGCCCACCAGGATGCTCACGCGGCCCCCTTCGCCAGCTCGACGACCCGAGCCGCGGCGCCGTCCATCGTCGCCTCGGTGTGCACGCCCGGCAGCTGCGCCTCGGCCAGCAGCTTGCGCCCCTCCTCGCCGTTGGTGCCGTCCAGGCGCACCACGAACGGTACGGAGGGGTTGATCTGCTTGAACGCCTCGATCAGGCCTTTGGCGACCTCATCGCAACGTGTGATGCCGCCGAAGATGTTGAACAGCACGGCCTTGACCTTGGGATCGGAGAGGATCACCTCGACGGCGCTGGTGATGGCATCGGCGCGCGAGCCGCCGCCCGCGTCCAGGAAGTTCGCCGGCGCGCCGCCCGCCTCGGCGACCACGTCCAAGGTGGACATCGAAAGCCCGGCGCCGTTGGCCAGGATCCCGATGTCGCCGTCGAGCTTGACGTAGGTCAGACCACGCTCCTTGGCCATCTGCTCCTGGGGATCCTCCCCTGACAAGTCGCGCAGCTCGGCGTTCTCGCCGTGGCGGTACAGGGCGTTGCCGTCGAGCGTGACCTTCGCGTCCAGAGCCTTGACATCACGCTCGGGGGTGACGATCAGCGGATTGACCTCCACGAGCGTGGCCTCCTCGGAGGTGAAGACCTCATACAGCTTGGCCAGCATCGCCCCGACCGGGCGGACCACGTCGGCGTCCACGCCGGCCTCGTAGGCCAGCCGGCGGCCGTGGAAGTCCTGGAAGCCCACCAGCGGGTCGACGTGCAGGGTGGCGATGGCGTCGGGATCCTCGTCGGCGACCTGCTCGATGTCCATCCCGCCCCTGGTGGACAGCATCACCAGCGGCGCCTTGGCCGAGCGGTCGAAGACCACGGAGGCGTAGTACTCGGACTCGATCTGCGAAGCGGCCTCGATCCACAGCTCGTGCACGGTCAGGCCGCGGATGTCCATGCCGAGGATCGCCCGCGCGTGCTGCTCGGCCTCGGCCCGGTCGGCAGCGATCTTGATGCCGCCGAGCTTTCCGCGCCCGCCGATCTGTACCTGGGCCTTGATCGCGCAGGGGTAGCCGATCGCCTCCGCCGCCGATACCGCGTCCTCTACGGTGCGCGCCGGCTGGCCGTCGGGCACCGGCACCCCGTGGCGGGCGAACAGCTGCTTTCCCTGGTACTCGAGCAGGTCCATCGCGGCGCGTCACTCTAGTGGATGTCCGCGTGAGGACGCTCGCACCGAGAGGGCTCACTGGGGGATGCCTGGCGAGGACGCAGGAGCTGTGGCGTAGCAGCGCTACGCGAAGCTCCGAGGACAAAGCCAGGCGCCGCCAGGGAGTGCTCGAATGCGAGCGCGCTCACGGGGGCATCCACTGGTCGGTGGGGCGTGCGGATGGCATGCAGGGGCGGCCGGTGGGGCGTGCGGACGGCATGCAGGGGCGTCGCCATGGCATCATCAGGCGCACAATGGCGATTCCAAAGACAGTCTCATTTGTGACCTTCGACGTCTATGGGACGCTGATCGACTGGGAGACGGGCGTCTACGAGGCGTTCGCCGCCGAAGGCGAGCGCGACGGCTTCACCGTCGACCGCGACGAGCTGATCCCGCTGTTTCACGAGGTCCAGCAGCAGATCCAGGCCGGCTCCTATGAGCTCTATGCCGAGGTGCTGCGTCGCACCGCCGTGCAGATCGCCAAGCAGTTGGGCTGGCCCCTGGAGCCCTCGCGCTCGGGCTTTCTGCCTGACTCCGTGCATCGCTGGAAGCCGTTCAAGGAGACCAACTCCGTGCTGCAGAAGGTCGCCAAGAACCACAAGGTCGGGCTGATCTCCAACATCGACGACAAGCTGTTGGGACAGACCCGCCGCCACATTCCGCTGGACTTCGACCTCGTGGTGACCGCCCAGCAGGTCCGTTCCTACAAGCCCGACCCCGCGCATTTCACCGAGGCCGAACGTCGGATCGGCACCAAGAAGGGCTGGGTACACGTCGGGGCCAGCTACTACCACGACGTGGAGCCGACCCTGAAGAAGAAGATCCCGGTGATCTGGGTCAACCGCACCAAGCAGCAGCTGGAGCCCGGGCAGAAAAAGCCCGACTCCGAGGTCTCGAACCTCAAGGAAGCAGCGAAGCTGCTCGGCATCGGCTGACGCCGGCTCCCCGGTCGCCCGTGCGGGCCGTGGCTCTCCATCCCGACGTGATCGTGTTCGTCTCCGACGCCTGGCAGACGACGAGCACCGCCGCGCGCTCGGGCTCGGGCGAGGAGGGATTTCTGATCGACTCGCCGGTGTTCCCCGAGGAGCTGAGGGCGCTGCCCGACGTGCTCGGGCAGGCCGAGTATCCAGTCTCGGGCCTGCTGGCCACCCATGGAGACTGGGACCACCTCCTGGGTCGGCTGGCCTACCCGGGCGCGGCGCTCGGCGCCGCCGCGTCGACAGCCACGCGGATCGGCGCGGAGATGGGCGACGCCCAGCGCCGGCTGCGAGCGTTTGACGAGGAGCACTACGTGGTCGACCGGGCGCTGCTGCAGCTGGGCTCGGTGCAGTCGCTGCCCACGCCGGGGCGGGTGGAGCTCGGCACCGACCGGGAGCTGGAGATGTATCCCGCCGACGGCCACACCGCCGACGGAGCCGCCTACTGGCTGCCGTGGGCCGGCGCGCTGGTCTGCGGCGACTACGTTTCGCCCGTCGAGATCCCGATGATCTCCCCGGGCGGGTCCGTGCCCGCCTATCGCCAGACGCTGGCTCGGCTGGCCGGGCTGATCGCCCAGGCCGAATGGGTGATCCCGGGCCACGGAGCCCCGATCTCGGCCCAGCGAGCCCAGGAGGTGCTGGCGCAGGACGACGCCTATCTGGACCAGCTCGCGCGCGATCCGGCCTCGGCGAAGCTGCCCGCCGGCAGGACGACCGCCGCCCAGCGCCGGATCCACGCCGCCAACGTCGCCGCCATGGCCGACAGTTCGGCGGCCCGCCACGGGTAAGTTTGACGGCCACTGCCGCGTGGCAGAATCGCACCACCCATGCCTCACCAGACTGATCGACTAAGTCATCTTGACCGGCTCGAGGCCGAGAGCATCCACATCATCCGCGAGGTGGTGGCCCAGGCCGACAAGCCGGTGATGCTGTACTCGATCGGCAAGGACAGCGCCGTGATGCTGGATCTGGCGATGCGCGCGTTCGCGCCCGCCAAGCCACCGTTCCCGCTGCTGCACGTCGATACCACGTGGAAGTTCCGTGACATGTACGAGCTCCGCGACACGCTGCCGGCAAGCCTGGGCGTGGAGCTGCTGGTACACGTCAACCAGGAGGGCCTTCGAGACGGCATCAACCCGTTCGATCATGGCTCCGAGGTCCATACCGACGTGATGAAGACCCAGGCGCTCAAGCAGGCGCTGGACGAGCACGGCTTCGACGTGGCCTTCGGCGGCGCCCGGCGCGACGAGGAGCGCTCGCGCGCCAAGGAGCGGATCTTCTCCTTCCGCACCGCGCAGCACACCTGGGATCCCAAGAACCAGCGGCCGGAGCTGTGGCGGCTGTTCAACGCCCGCAAGCGCAAGGGCGAGTCGATCCGGGTGTTCCCCCTGTCCAATTGGACCGAGCTCGATGTCTGGCTCTACATCTACCAGCGCGAGATCCCGATCGTGCCGCTGTACCTGGCAGCCGAGCGACCGGTGGTGGAGCGCGACGGGACTCTGATCATGGTCGACGACGACCGCTTCCGCTTCGCGGCCGGCGAGCAGCCGCAGACGCGCAGGGTGCGCTTTCGCACGCTGGGCTGCTACCCGCTCACCGGCGCGGTCGAGTCCGACGCCGAGGACCTGCCCGGGGTCATCCAGGAGATGCTGCTGACCACGTCGTCCGAGCGCCAGGGACGCGTGATCGACCACGACAGCGCCGCCTCGATGGAACGCAAGAAGCGGGAGGGATACTTCTGAGCGCGGTGGCCGACATATCCGAGCTGCTGGACGCCCACGAGCGCAAGAGCCTGCTGCGCTTTCTCATGTGCGGCTCGGTGGACGACGGCAAGAGCACCCTGATCGGTCGCCTGCTGTATGAGACCCAGGCGCTGTACGTCGACCAGCTGGCGGCACTGGAGGACGACTCGCGGCGCGCCGGCACCCAGGGCGGGGAGCTGGACTTCGCGCTGCTCACCGACGGCCTGGCCGCCGAGCGCGAGCAGGGAATCACGATCGACGTCGCCTACCGCCACTTCTCCACCGAACGCCGGCACTTCATCGTCGCCGACGCCCCCGGCCACGAGCAGTACACCCGCAACATGGTCACCGGGGCCTCGACGGCCGACTGCGCGGTGATCCTGATCGATGCCGGCCTGGGCGTCTCGCGCCAGACGCGCCGGCACAGCTACCTGGTGGCGCTGCTGGGAATCGAGCACGTCGCGGTGGCCGTCAACAAGATGGACACCGTCGACTACTCCCAGGAGCGCTTCGACGAGATCGAGCGGGCCTACGCGGGAGTCCTGGAGCGGATCGAGTTCTCCGGGGAGGCGACCTGCATCCCGGTGTCGGCCCTGCGTGGCGCCAACGTGCTGCGCGCGCGGCGAGCACACTCCCTGGTACGAGGGGCCGACGCTGATGGAGTACCTGGAGCGCGTCGAGGTCGAGCGCTCGATGATCGAGAAGCCGTTCCGGATGCCCGTCCAGTGGGTCAACCGGGCGTCGGCGGACTTCCGCGGGCTTCGCCGGCACGATCGTCAGCGGGGCGCTCGCCCCGGGCGACGAGGTCGTGGCCGCGCCCTCAGGCCGGCGGAGCCGGATCGAGCGGATCGTCACCGCCGACGGTGACCTCGACCGGGCGATCGCCGGGCAGGCGGTGACGCTCGCCTTCACCGACCAGATCGACTGCAGCCGCGGGGACGTGATCGCCATCCCGGCCGACCCGCCGACCGTCTCCGACCAGCTGCAGGCCACGATCGTGTGGATGCACGAGGAGCCGATGCTGCGCGGGCGCAGCTACCTGATGCGGGTCGGCGAGGCCACGGTGACGGCCACCGTGTCGCCGCTGAAGTACAAGCTCAACGTCGACTCGCTGGAGCACGTAGCCGCCACCAAGCTCGAGCTCAACGAGATCGGCCGCTGCGACCTGGAGCTCGAGCTCGCCGGTGGCGTTCGACCCCTACCGCGACAACCGCGACACCGGCGCGTTCATCCTGATCGACCGGATCACCAACGAGACCGTGGGCGCCGGGCTGATCGAGTTCGCGCTGCGGCGCTCGCACGAACATCCGCTGGCAGGACGTGACCGTCGACCGCGGCGCGCGCTCGCACGGCGATGAGCCAGAACCCGTGCGTCCTGTGGCTGACCGGCCTGTCGGGGGCGGGCAAGTCGACGATCGCCAACCGCGTCGAGGCCGAGCTGCACCGCCGCGGCCACCACACCTATCTGCTGGACGGCGACAACGTGCGCCACGGGCTCAACCGCGATCTCGGCTTCACCGACGCCGACCGGGTGGAGAACATCCGCCGTGTGGCCGAGGTGGCGAAGCTGATGCTCGATGCCGGGCTGATCGTGATCGTGTCGTTCATCTCGCCGTTTCGCTCCGAGCGTCAGATGGCGCGCGGCCTGTTCGACGAGGGACAGTTCCTGGAGGTGTTCGTCGACACGCCGCTGGCGGTCGCCGAGGAGCGCGACACCAAGGGCCTGTACCGCAAGGCGCGCAGCGGTGAGCTGGCCAACTTCACCGGGCATCGATTCGCCCTACGAGCCGCCCGAGGACCCCGAGATCCGGCTGGACACGACCGCCGAGGAGGTGCAGGACAGCGTGACGCGAGTGATCGAGGCGCTCGAGTCCCGCGAGCTGGTCCCGCGAGCCTAGTGCGAGCCGCGGGGCGGCCCGCCGGTCCGCCCAGCTACTCGGCCGCGGCGCTGATGACGGCGATCGTGTCGCCCGGGGTGACCGAGGCCCCCACCGAGATCGGCAGATCGGAGACCGTGCCGGCCTTGTGCGCGACGATCTCGTTCTCCATCTTCATCGCCTCGATGACCGCGATCAGGGCGCCCTCCTCCACCGCGGCTCCCGCCTCCACGGCGACGCGGAGCACGGTTCCCTGGATCGGCGAGGCGAGCGTGTCACCGCCGCCTCCGCCGCCCCCCGAGCGCTCGCTGCGCCGGGCAGGCCGCCTGCCCAACCCGACGCCGCCCGCGCCCCCGCCGTTGACCGCAGGCGCGGCGCCGGCCGCCGCGGGGGGTCCGATCACCTTGACCTCGAAGCGCTTGCCCGACACCTCCACCGTGTAGGCCTGCTCGACCTTCTCCTCCTCGTCGTCGGCAGCCGTGGGCGCGGCGGGTCGAAGGCCAGCTGCTTGAGCCACTCGCGGTCCTCGATCAGATCGCGGCAGGTCTCGGCGTTGGCCCACTGGTCGGTGGCCAGGATCGCCTGATGAAACGGGATCAGCGTCTTGAGCTCGGTGATCTCGTACTCGCCGAGCGCTCTGCAGCATTCGCTGCGTGGCCTGCTCGCGGTCGGCGTCCCACACGATCAGCTTGGCCACCATCGGGTCGTACATCGGGCTGATCTCCGAGCCCGGGCCGACGCCGGAGTCCACGCGCACGCCGGGGCCGGTGGGCTCGCGGTAGTTGCCGATCGTGCCCGGGGCGGGGGCGAAGTTCTTGGACGCGTCCTCGGCGTTGATCCGGCACTCGATCGCGTGCCCGCGCAGGACCACGCTCGTCCTGGGCGATCGACAGCTTCTCCCCGGCGGCGACGCGGATGCCCTCCTTGACGATGTCGATCCCGGTCACCATCTCGGTCACGCAGTGCTCGACCTGGACGCGGGTGTTCATCTCCAGGAAGAAGTACTCGCCGTCCTGCAGCAGCCCTTCGATCGTGCCCGCCCCCGTGTAATCGACGGCCGCGGCCGCCTCGGTGGCGATCTTGCCGATCTTCGCGCGCAGCTCGGCGTCGACTGCCGGCGCCGGTGACTCCTCGATCAGCTTCTGGTGGCGGCGCTGCAGCGAGCAGTCGCGCTCGCCGAGGTGGATCACGTTGCCGTGCGAGTCGGCCAGCACCTGGACCTCGACGTGGCGCGGGTCGGGCAGGTAGCGCTCCAGATACACGGTGGCGTCGCCGAAGAACTTCTCGCCCTCGCGGGCCGCGCCCTCGAACGCATCCTTGAGCTTGTCCTCGGTGAGCGCGACGCGGAAGCCCTTGCCGCCGCCGCCGCCCGCCGCCTTGACGGCCACCGGGTAGCCGATCGTGTCGGCGATCACCTTCTGGGCGTCCTCGATCGATTCCACGGGCTCGGTGGTGCCCGGCACGATCGGCACGCCCGCCTTCTCCATCAGCTCGCGCGCGCGGGTCTTCGAACCCATCGCCTCGATCGCGCTCGACGGGGGTCCGATGAACACGATCCCGTTGTCCTCCAGCGCCTTGGCGAAGCCGGCGTTCTCGGCGAGGAACCCGTAGCCGGGGTGAACGGCCTCAGCTCCCGACTTCTTGATGACCTCCAGGATCCTTTCGATCACCAGGTAGCTCTCGTTCGCCGGCCCGGGCCCCAGCAGATACGCCTCGTCGGCGCGCTTGACGTGCAGCGCGTCGCGATCCAGCTCGGAGTACACGGCCACCGTGGCGATGCCCAGCTCCTCGCAGGCACGGATGATTCTCACCGCGATCTCGCCGCGGTTGGCGATCAGGACCTTCGAGAACATGCGCCGCGTGACTCTATCGGCCGCCCGCGTGCGCCGGGCTGAGACCGGCGGCGAGACGGGCGATGACGGCCAACGGCTCGTCGTGCAACTGCCCCCAGGTGATGCGGGTGACCTTGATGCCGGCGGCGCCCAGGACGGCGTCCTTGCGGTGATCGCGCTCCAGGCGAAGGTGGGTGCGGTGAAAGGCGAAACCGTCCACCTCGACCGCCACCCCGGCGGCCGGCCAGAGGAAGTCGATCTCGAAGCCGTGTCGGCGGACGTTTGTCAGCGGCTGGGGCAGATTCGCGTCCCGGACGAGCGCCAAGAACAGCTCCTCCGCCTCGGAGCGCGTGAACGTCGTCGTGGTGTGCTGGTCGACGAGGGCCTGGAGCCGAGCTCGCCCGCGGTGCCGGCCACAGCGACGGAGGAGCTCGGTGACATCGGCGAGCCGCAGTACCCGCATGACCAATCCCTGGTCGAGCATGCGTTCCAACTCCCGAGACGTGGCTGAGGGCGCCATGTCGAGAAGGGCGCGGGCGGGGGAGCTCACCGGCAGGCGGTCGCGGAGGCGGACGTCGCGCGGGGTGAGGATGGTGCTGCGGTGGACGACGACGCCCTGAGGCTCGCCGCCGGGGCTGCCGGGGACGGTGAGGTGGATCGGCCCGTCTATCGCCGCGGCGGACGTCAGGCCCCAGAGCACGGCGGCCGAATGATGGCTGAGCACCGCGCCATCGCGGACGGCCAGCAACGCCGCCGTCTCGGGGCCAAGCGGAGTGGGCGCGTCGTGGCCGACCCGGTAGACGGCGCGGTGGACCGGGAGAAGTCGCCGCTCGCAGAGGAGCCAGCCAACCGCACTCGACTGCAGTCCGGCGTAGAGCAACTGCCCCCGCGAGACATAGCCTCGTTGCAGGCGGGCGATCGCGGCGGTGCGGTCTTCGGTCGACCCTTCAACTGTCACTACGGATCTCTCACCGAGCACCGTGACCGAGCGGCATCCGGAGCGCCGTCCCCGTTGGCGCTGCGGATACCGCACAGCCGCCGGGGGCACTGAGGGATCGGGAGCGCCAGAGAAGGCCATGCCGGTAAGAGCCGGCGGGGACCCGATCGTCACCCCCACGTAATCTTCACGCCCAGTGGCCGTCTCTCCCCGCAAGCGTCACGCGCTCGAGCTGTTCCAGGGCCTTCCCCGCTGGTATGACCAGGTGGGCGCGGCCATGAGCTTCGGCCAGGATCCGCGGTGGCGGCGCGCGCTCGTCGACGCCGTCGACCCCCGGCCCGGCCAGCGCATCCTTGACGTGGCCAGTGGCACCGGCATGGTCGCCTTCGCGCTCGCCGCCAGAGCGCCTGGCTGCGAGGTCGTCGGGCTCGACCAGTCCGAGGCGATGCTCGGTGTCGCTCGGCAGCGGGCGCCCGAGCGCGGCCGCGGCCGGGTGAGCTTCGTGCAGGGTGAGGCCGAGCACCTTCCCTTCTCAGACGACGAGTTCGACGCGCTCAGCTTCACCTATCTGCTGCGCTACGTCGACGATCCGGCGGCGACGATGCGCGAGCTGGCCCGGGTCGTCAAGCCCGGCGGCCGGATCGGGATGCTGGAGTTCGGCGTCCCGCACTCGACCCCGTTGAGGGCGCTGTGGCGCGTGCACACCCGCGTGGGGCTGCCGCTGCTGGGGCGCCTGGTCTCAAAGGCGTGGTATGAGGTCGGGCGCTTCTTGGGGCCGAACATCGAGCAGTTCCACACCGCCCAGCCGGACCTGCCGCGGCTGTGGAACGCCGCCGGGATCACGGGCGTGGTCGTACAGAACATGAGCTTCGGGGCAGGCCTGGTCATGTGGGGGGTCAGAGACGGCAACCCGCCCGCATAAGCTCGACCGGCCGGCCTTCTACGCGCTGGCTCCGGGCGGCTGGCGGGATCTCGTCACGCTGCTTCACCCGCCCTACACGGCCTGGCACCTGAGCTACGTGGCGATCGGCGCAGCGGTCGCTCCGCACCTGCACGCCAATCGGCTGGGCGCGGCGCTGGTGGCCTTCTTCCTCGCCGTCGGAGTGGCCGCGCATGCCCTGGATGAGCTCAAAGGCCGCCCGCTCCAGACCCGCCTGACCGACGGGACGCTGATCGGCCTGGCCATCGCCGGCCTGGGCGCAGCGGTCGCCATCGGCGTCGTCGGCGCGGTCACCGTGTCGCCGCTGCTCATCCCGCTCGTCGCTGTCGGCGCCTTCCTGGCGCTTGCCTACAACCTGGAGCTCTTCGCCGGTCGTTTCCACAACGACACGTGGTTCGCGCTCGCGTGGGGCGGCTTCCCGGCGTTCACGGGCTACTTCGCCAACGCGCTGGCGATCACCCCCGCGGGTCTGCTCATCGCCGGCGCCTGCTGTCTCACCAGCGTCGCTCAACGCCGCCTGAGCACCCCAGCCCGCGACCTGCGGCGGCGCACCGCCTCAGTAGAGGGGACGCAGCGCTTCGCCGACGGCCACGTCGAGGTCCTGGACGCTCAGCGACTGTCCGAGCCGCTGGAGGGCGCCCTGCGTGCGCTCGGAGTCGCCCACGTCATCCTGGCGCTGGGGCTGATCGCTGCGCGCCCGTGATCAGCGAGCGTTCAACACCATCCCGGCGGCGACGGTGTCGTTGGTCGACTCGTCGATCAGGATGAAGCTGCCGGTGGTGCGGTTGCGGCTGTAGGGGTCGACGACCAGCGGCGACGAGCAGCGCAGCTGCACGCGGCCGATCTCGTTGAGCGCCAGCTGCGAGGCCGGCACGTGCTCCAGCGTGTTGATGTCGACGCGGTGCTCGATCTCCTCGACGATCGCACGCGCGGAGCGGGTGGTCTGCTTGATCGAGTAGCGGCCGCGGGGCTGTAGCGGCTGCTCGCTCATCCAGCAGACCATCGCCTCCAGCTCGCGGGCGGCCGCCGGCTGGTCGTCGTGGCCGACGAGCATGTCCCCGCGCGAGACGTCGATCTCATCGGCCAACCTGACCGCCACCGACATCGTCGGGAAGGCCTCTTGGATCTCGCCGCCGTGGGTGTCGATCCCCGCCACGGTCGAACGCTGCCCGCCCGGGAGCACGGTCACCTCGTCGCCGGGCCGCAGGATCCCGCCGGCCACCTGCCCGGCGAAGCCGCGGTAATCGTGATGTGAGTCGGACATCGGGCGGATCACCCACTGCACGGGGAAGCGCACGTCGTTGAGGTTGCGGTCGGGCGCGATCACCACGTGCTCCAGGTGGTAGAGCAGCGTCGAGGCCCCGTACCACTGCATCCGATCGGAGCGCTCAACCACGTTGTCGCCCTGCAGCGCCGAGATCGGGATGAACGTGGTGTCCGGGATCGCCAACCGCGCGGCCCAGTCGGTCATCTCCTCGAGGATGTCGTAGAAGACGTTCTCGTCGTACTTGACGAGGTCCATCTTGTTGACGCACACCACCAGATGGGGGATGCGCAGCAGCGCCGCGATGTAGGCGTGGCGGCGGGTCTGCTCCGAGACGCCCTTGCGCGCGTCGACCAGCACGATCGAGACGTCGGCGGTCGACGCCCCGGTGACCATGTTGCGCGTGTACTGCTCGTGCCCCGGCGTGTCGGCGATGATGAACTTGCGCTTCGTCGTCTGGAAGTACCGGTAGGCGACGTCGATCGTGATCCCCTGCTCGCGCTCGGCGCGCAGTCCGTCGGTCAGCAGCGCCAGGTTGACGTAGCCGTCACCGCGCCGCTCCGAGGTCTGCACGACATGGTCCATCTGGTCGGCCAGGATCGCCTTGGAGTCATAGAGCAGTCGTCCGATCAGCGTCGACTTGCCGTCGTCGACCGATCCGGCGGTGGCGATCCGCAGCAGCTCGCTCGTACGGCGGGGCATCGCGTAACCAGAGCTGGCGCCGTTGCCCGAGGGAGCTTCGCTGGTGCTGGTGCTTGCCATTTAGAAGTACCCCTCGCGCTTTCGATCCTCCATCGCGGCCTCGGTCACGCGGTCGTCGGCTCGTGTCTCGCCGCGCTCGGTGATCCGGGTGGCGGCGATCTCGGCCACGACCGCTTCCAGCGTCGCGGCCGTCGAGCGCACCGCGCCCGTGCAGGTCATGTCGCCGACGGTGCGATAGCGCACCGACTCGGGGTACGTGGTCTCGCCATCGATCAGCTCGATGAACTCGTTGTCGGCGTACAGCATCCCGTCACGCGCGAACACCTGGCGCTCGTGGGAGAAGTAGATCGACGGAATGTCGAGGCGCTCTGTGGCGATGTACTGCCATACGTCAAGCTCGGTCCAGTTGGAGATCGGGAACACGCGGACGTGCTCGCCCTTGCGAATCTTCGCGTTGTACAACGACCACAGCTCGGGACGCTGGCGCTTGGGATCCCACTGGCCGAAGTCGTCGCGGAACGAGAACACCCGCTCCTTGGCCCGCGCGCGCTCCTCGTCACGCCGGGCGCCACCGAACGCGGCGTCGAAGCCGTGCTCCTCGATCGCGTCCAGCAGCGTGGTCGTCTGCAGGCGGTTGCGCGAGGCCCGCGGCCCGGTCTCCTCGGTGACGCGCCCGGCATCAATCGAGTCCTGCACGCTGGCCACGATCAGCCGCTCGCCGATCTCGGACACCAGGCGGTCGCGGAACTCGATCACCTCCGGGAAGTTGTGCCCGGTGTCGACGTGCATCACTGGGAACGGGAACTTGCCGGGCCGGAACGCCTTCTCGGCGAGGCGCAGCAGCACGATCGAGTCCTTGCCGCCGCTGAACAGCAGCACGGGGCGCTCGAACTCGGCCGCGACCTCGCGGAACACGTGAATCGACTCGGCCTCCAGGGCCTCGAGATGGGAGAGCTCGTAATGCGTGGGACTCATCGGGTGGCGGGGTGGGAGGTGAGCTGAGCTGTCACTGAATCTGCTCCACGTGGATGCCGCACTCGGTCTTGTCAGAGCCCGCCCAGCGACCCTCGCGCCCGGATCCCGGCAGCGTGCAGGGCGCGCAGCCGATCGAGGCATAACCCTCGTCGTGCAGCGGGTTGTAGGGCAGGTCGTGGTCAAAGATGTAGCGCCAGACGTCCTTCTCTGACCAGTCGGCCAGCGGATTGAGCTTCACGATCCCCCGCCGCACGTCGAGCTCGATCTTCGGCGACTGCGCGCGGGTGGGGGCCTGCTCGCGGCGGATCCCGGTGACCCACGCGTCCACGTCGGAGAGCGCCCTCTCCAGCGCCGCCACCTTGGCGGCGCTGCAGCAGTTCTCGACCGTCCACGGCTGTCCCGGACTCGAGGCATCGAGCACGTCGATGGGCAGCCCGAAGCGCTGCTCGAACTGCTTCCACGTGGCCAGCGTCTCTCCGAACAGCACTCCGGTGTCGATCGCGAACGCGCGCACGCCCTCCCGACCGTCACGCAGCTGGCAGACCATGTGAAAGAGGACGGACTCCTCCTTCTGAAACGAGCAGGCCACGGTCAGGCGGTCAAACCGGTCCACGGCGAACGCGAGCACGTCCTGGGCCGACCGGCCCTCCAGATCAGGGAGGGTGGCACTCAGACGGCGCACTCCCCTTCGCCGCGCACGACCTGGAACGGCACGTCGCGGTTGAAGTCGATGAACTGGTTCATGTTCTCCAGATTGAATTCGATCGGCATCGTCAGATCCTTCACGCGCGACTCGAACTCCTTCGCGCCTACCCGGTCGACGAACGTCCGGAACGTCTCGCCGTCTGACCGATCCGACTCGTAGAAGCGTAGCCAACGCTCGATGGCCTCCGGAACGCGCTTGGCGGGCAGGCGCGCCTTGAGCCGCTGGCCGTAGCGGACGTCGCCGCCCTCGTAGGCGCCGCCGACGTGCGGGATGTAGGCGGGGACGGTGCGCTCGCCGACCTTGATCGACGCGCCGTAGAAGCCGATGTCGGCGATGTGGTGCTGGCCACAGCCGTTGGGGCAGCCGCTGTTCTTGATGTGGATGCGGCGGGTGAGGGGGTCATCGATTTCCATCGCCGCGATCCGCTCTTGGATCGCCTCGTTGAGCCCCATCGAGCTTGTGATGCCGAGCTTGCAGGAGTCGGTGCCGGGGCAGCTGACGCCGTCAGAGATCTCGTCGGCGCCCGCGTCGCCGAGCTCCAGCGCACCGAGCGCACGCCAGACCTCGTAGACGGACGCGTCGCGCACCCAGCGCAGCACCAGGTTCTGATGCACGGTGGTGCGGGCGTAGCCGCCGCTGTAGCGGCGCATCACATCGGCCAGCCCGCGCAGCTGCTCGACGGTGAGATCGCCACGGCGGACCTTGACCTCGACGGTGGAGAACCCGTGCTGGCGCTGCGCGGCCACGTTTGTCTCAAAGAAGCGATCAAACGCCCGGCGATCGCCATTGGGGCTCTCGAAGCTGGCGCCGGCTCGAGGCGCGTTGCCCTCCTCGTCGTGCTCGTAGAGGATGCCGTCCAGCGAGAAGTCGCGCTCGGAGACCCAGTCGCCCTCCAGCTCCTCCTCCACCAGCTCGCGGAAGGCGTCGATCCCGATCTTGTCGATCAGCACCTTGATCCGCGCGCGGGCGCGGTTGACACGCAGGAAGTCCTGGCGGTCGAAGATCCGCACGACCGCTTCGGTGATCTTCAGGTAGTCGCCGTTGTCGAGTTCCACGAACTCGTACAGGGTGGGCGCCAGTCGCGGCATGATCGAGGTGCCGCCGCCGACGCGCACCTCGACGCCGCGCACGCCGTCACGCTCGCGCGGAATGAAGGCGATGTCGTGGATCTGGGTGATCGCGTTGTCGGCGTCGGTGGCCGCGAACGCCGTCTTGAACTTTCGCGGCATCGACTGCGTCGTCGGGTGGCGTACGAAGTAGCGTACGTAGGCGCCCGCGTAGGGCGTGATGTCGAACAGCTCGTCGTCGAGCACCCCGGCGCGGGGGTCGCCCGTCACGTTGCGCATCGTGTTCCCGCAGCCCTCGCGCGAGGACAGGCCGGCGTCGCCCAGCTCACGGATCAGCTCAGCGGCGTCGGGCAGCGGCACGTGGTGCATCTGGATGTTCTGCCGGGTGGTGATGTGGCCCTTGCGCAGCGGGACGTAGCGGTCGATCCCGTCGGCGAACGCCTCGAGCTGGTCGGGGGTGACGCCGCCCAGCGGCAGCTTGACGCGGACCATCTGGACGTCGGGCTGCCGCTGGCCGTAGACGCCCTGCTTGAGACGGAACTTGATGAAGTCGTCCTCCTCCAGGCGCCCCTCGAGGTAGCGCGTGGACTCGGTGTCGAAGTCGTCGAACTCCCGCTCCAGGATCGGGATGACGTGCCCGGGAACGTTCTCGACGACCTCGGGGTTCTCCAGCGATCCTTCACGGGGACTGCGCTTGGCGTCAAGCGAGCTGGGCTCCATCGGCTTCCTTTGGTAGACAGCGTCGGGCTCGACCCAGAAAACTACCAAAAGGCAATCGGGTTATAGGATTTTTAGGAGCTGGGGCCCTCGCCGCCCCTCCATCGACAGCCCCGCGGTGGCAAACGGGCGCCTAGATCCAGGGCGCGGGCAGCTCGGGCGAGCGAGCCACTCCCTCCTGCAAGGCGGCCACCTGCCAGGCGTCGCGGCGTGGAGCGGCGGGCGCAGACTCGGCCCCCGCCCACCCGGTCTCACGCATGAAGCGCTCGAGCGCGGCGACCACCGCGGCCGCCTCCTCCGGGGAGGCGTCCGGGGCCACGATCGAGAGCTGCGGACGGCGGTTCATCGCCCTGCCGAGGGTATCGTCACGAGGCCGTGCCGCCCTTGCCAGTGCTTGATCACGCCGCCGTCCTGCAAGCCGTGTCGCCGTCTGAGGCGATCGACCGCGTGCGAGAGGCGTTCGGTCGTCACCACGCCGGAGAGTGGACGATGCCCTCCAAGGTGTACCTGACGAGCCCGTCGTACGGCGACTTCCGCGCGATGCCGGCCCGCGGCGGGGGCCTGGCAATGCTGAAATGGATCAGCTCGTTTCCCGGCAATCCGGCGCGCGGACTGCCGACCGTCGCCGGGGTGGTGTGCCTGTCAGACGCGACCACCGGCCAGCCGCTGATGCTGCTCGACGCGCGCTCGGTGACGGCGCTGCGGACCGGCGCGGTGGCGGCCGTCGCCACCCGGGCGCTGGCGCCGCACGACGCCCGCACGGTGGGGATCAT
The DNA here is from genome assembly GCA_963831015.1 of uncultured Solirubrobacteraceae bacterium. Lineage (GTDB taxonomy): Bacteria > Actinomycetota > Thermoleophilia > Solirubrobacterales > Solirubrobacteraceae > Palsa-465. The sequence continues at coordinate 146,268 of CAWHOM010000006.1, forward strand.
CGGCAGCGGCCTGCACGGCGCGTGGAGCGCTCGCTGCCTGGCGGCCGCCGGCTACGGGCCCGGCGTGTGCTGCGACCCCATCGCCGAAGCAGCAGAGCGGCTGGCCCGGGAGCTGGGCTGGGAAGTGGGCGATCGCACCGCTGCCCTGGGCACCGATGTCGTCTGCTGCGTGACCCCGGGCAGCGAGCCGGTCGTCACGGCGCAGGAGCTGCGGCCGGGGCTTCATCTCAACATGCTGGGCGCCGACGGGCCCGGCAAGGCCGAGGCGACAGTCGAAGCGGTGGCGGCCTGCGCGCTGTTCTGCGACGAGTGGGACCAGGCCGCCCACGGCGGCGAGTTGACCGGCGCGATCGGCGCCGGGCTGGTCGTCCGCGATCAGGTGACCGAGCTGGGCGCGGTGCTCGCCGGCGACGCGCCGGGACGGGGGGCGGCCGAGGCGGTGACGCTGTTCGATTCGACCGGGCTGGCGATCCAGGATCTGGCGGTGGCGGCGGCCGCCTACACGGCGTGGCAGGCCGGTGCTGTGGAGGCTCAAACGGTCAACCTATGAACCGCGCGCAGGTCGCTTGACAAAGCCGCCGCGGCCCATACAGTCGCGGATTGGTAGGTAGGAGAGCCACAGCGCGTCCAGAGAGGGGCGGTCGACAATGACCGGAGTCCTGTATCGCATTGCGCAGTTCTGCGTAAGGCGCCGCTTCGTCGTGGCGATCGTTTGGGTCGTCGTGGCCGTCGTGCTCGTCGGCGTCTCCCATCGGCTGGGTGACAACACCAACGACAACCTTTCGCTGCCCGGTACCAATAGCCAGCGCGCCACCGATCTGCTCGGCAAGTCGTTCCCGGTCCAGTCCAACGGCACCAGCCCGATCATCCTCCATGCCCCCAGCGGGCAGCTGACCGACTCCAAGTACTCCGGCGCGGTCAACGCCGCCGCCTCCGACCTCGCCAAGGCGCCCCATGTCGCCTCGGTGGTCAGCCCGCTGAGCACGCAGGGGGCCTCCGCTCTCAGCAAGGACAAGTCGACGGGATATCTGACCGTGGGCCTCGACGAGAGCTCCGGGAAGCTCTCGGTGGAGGACGTGCAGACGATCATCGATGCGGCCGCCAAGCCCGCACGGGCCGCGGGACTGGAGGTCCAGACGGGCGGACAGCTCGGCCAGAAGGTCTCCAAGCCGTCGACCGAATCGAGCGAGCTCGTCGGGATCGTGGCCGCGATGGTCATCCTGACCTTCACCTTCGGGACCGTCACCTCGATGCTGGTGCCGATCCTCACGGCGATCTTCGCGCTGCTCTCAACCCTGGCGATCATCCGGATGCTCGGGCACGTCACCAACGTCCCGACGGTGGCGCCGACGCTGGCGACGATGATCGGGCTGGGGGTGGGGATCGACTACGCGCTGTTCATCGTCACGCGCCATTTCCGCGGTCTGCACGACGGCCTTCCGATGCAGGAGTCGATCGCGCGCGCGGCCGCCACCTCGGGCGGAGCGGTCTTCTTCGCCGGCGGCACGGTGACGATCGCGCTCGTCTCGCTGGCGATCGCCGACATCCCGCTGGTGACGACGATGGGGCTGATGGCGGCCGTTGCGGTCGTGGTCGCCGTCCTCGCCGCGCTCACGCTGCTGCCGGCCGTGCTGGCGATCCTCGGGCCGCGCATCAACGCGCTGCGTGTCCGCAAAGTGCAGTCCGAGGCGGCCGCCAAGACCGGCGCGTGGGCGAAGTGGGCCGCGGACATCGCCAAGCGACCGGTGATCGCCGGGCTCGCCGCGCTCACGATCCTGATCCCGCTGACGATCCCCCTGTTTTCGCTGAGCCTGGGCCAGCAGGACACCGCCGCTTTGTCGACGTCCACGACCGCGCGCCAGGCGTATGACCTGCTGTCGAAGTACTTCGGGCCGGGGGCCAACGGACCGCTCATCATCGCCGTGTCGCTCGGCTCGCCCGCGCAGCCAGGCGCATCCAGCTCCGCCGGCGGCTCGTCCTCCTCGCAGAGCGACCCGCGGACAACGGACCCGCGCCTGCAGACCCTCCAGAAGGACGTGTCCTCCACCTCCGGAGTGGCGGCGATCACGCCGATGCAGGTCGACAAGGCCGGGACGACAGCGTTCTTCAACGCGATCTCCAAGCATGGACCTGCGGAGAGCGCGACCACCAGCCTCGTCAACCGGCTGCGTTCGACGGTCATCCCCAGCGCCGAGAAGGGCACCAACATGACAGCCGACGTGGGGGGCAGCACGGCAGCCTACGACGATCTGGCCTCGAAGATCTCCAGCAAGCTGCCGCTTCAGATCATCGTCGTGATCGCACTCAGCTTCATGCTGCTCGTCCTGGCGTTCCGCACCGTCGTGATTCCACCCCAGGCGGCACTCATGAACATCCTCTCGATCGGCGCCTCCTACGGGGTGCTGACCGCGATCTTCCAGTACGGCTGGCTCAGCGGGCTGATCGGACTGTCCGGGCCGGTTCCGATCGTCTCCTACGTGCCGCTGTTCATGTTCGCGATCCTCTTCGGGCTGTCGATGGACTACGAGGTATTCCTGGTCAGCCAGATCGAGGAGCACGTCCATGCCGGCGAGGGCAACGAGCAGAGCGTCGTGTCCGGGCTGGTCACGAGCGCCCGCGTGATCACCGCGGCCGCCGCGATCATGGTGTTCGTGTTCGGCAGCTTCGTGCTCAATGGCGACCCCACGATCAAGCAGTTCGGGATCGGGCTGGCCGTCGCCGTCATTCTCGACGCGACGATCGTGCGTTGCCTGCTGGTGCCGGCGTTGATGCTGCTGATGGGCAACATCAACTGGTACATGCCGAGCTGGCTTGACCGTGTCGTACCCCACGTCAGCATCGAGGGGGCCGAGTTCTTCGCCGCCCGTGACGCCCCGGAGCCGGAACCGGAACCGGCGGTCCCGGCCTAGTGTCTAGGCGCGCGGACGCGGGGTCCCGACGCGACGCGCCAGCTGAAACTGGCGCCGGCGAGTCCGCCGTGGCCGTCGGTCACCTGCACGGTGACACGACGGGTGCCGGCGCGCCTCGGACGGCCTGAGATCAGCCCGGTCCGCGCGTCGATCTTCAGTCCCCGGGGGAGCCCGGTGGCGGCGTAGCGCAGCGCCAGGCCACCGTGGTCGTGGGCCCGGATCGCCAGGCGCACGCGCTTGTGGATCGGAGTGGAGCGACTGGCGAGGTGAGCGAGGGTAATGCCCTGCCCGCTCGCCGCGGCCGATGTCGCGGGAGCGCCGGCCTGAGCTGATCCGGTCAGCGAGTCGGCGCACAGTGCCGGAACCAGCGATTGGGCGTTGGGGGTGCCCAGCCCCGAGGCCATGTCGTAGCCGGGGCCGGCGGGGAACCCGGCCACTTGGCCATAGCCGTTGGCGCCGCTGGTGACGTCGCCGAAGTTGGCGTCGTAAGCCGAGGACGCCAGCCTGTAGAGGGCCGGGTTGGCAAAGCCCACGGGGTGTCCGGCGCAGGCCGGGGAGGAGTCGGCCAGAGCGGCCACAGCGGCCCAGGTGGGAGTGGAGATGCTGGTGCCGCCCATCGTGTTCCACCGGCCGGCGTAGTAGATGACATAGCCGGTGTTGGGATCGCCGTTGGCGGTGACGTCGGGGACCTCGCGGCAGTTGTTGTGAGCCGAGCCGCAGGAGACTGCGCTCTGGGGCTGCGCGGAGGCCGCCTGATAAGCGGGGCGGGCCCACACCTGCGAGGCACCGCCGCCGGTGGCGCCGTAGCTGTTGTTCCAGGCACTCTCCCCCGTCGAGTCGATCGAACTGGCGCCGACGCCGGTGACCCACGGCTGGCTGGCGGGATCGTCGACCGCCTGGCGGTTGTCCGAGCAGTCGTCAGAGCCCAGGTCGCCGCTCGAGGCGAGGATCGTCTGGCCCTGCGCGGCGGCCTCCTGGAAGAGGGTCGATTCGGCGGCGATCGCACCCGCGCGCTGGTCGGACTCACACAGGCCCCATGAGGTGGTCACGACCTTGGCGACGTCGTCGGAGACGATCCGGGCGTAGGTGTCATAGGCGCCGGCGCCGGAGGCCGGTCCTTCGTACACCCGCACATTGGCGCCGGGCGCCAGGCCGATCACGTCCTCCACGTCCATCGCGGCCTCGCCCGTGCCGCCACCGCCGCCGGACCCGCCGTCGACCCGAACGGCGCTCACGTCGGCGTTGGTGTCAAAGCAGGACTGAAAGGCCGCGATATCGGACGCGCTGAACGGCTCCAGCTCATAGACGGCCACGGTCACGTTGCTGCCCTGGACACCGGCGGCGTACAGGTCTGAGAGGTGATACCGAGCGGCGATCTGGCTGGAGGTGTAGCTCGCCTGGCGAGCCGCTGCCGAGCGGGCGCTGGAGCAGGCCTGCGGCCCTGCGCCGGCGCCGGCGCCGGCGCCGGGGGATGCGGCGTGCGCGGTGCGCCGGCTGGCGCGCGGCCGGGGCTTGGCGTGCGAGACGGTCAGGTGCGGAGCGGTCGGCGCCAGGGTGTTGAGCCCGACGATCCCCTGCACGAGGCCGGCAATGCTGGGGGCGACCGACGGCTCGGCGGTGTCGGCGAAGCCGGTCTGGCCGCCGCGCAGCGCGAAGCGACGCAGCGATGTGGAGAAGGCGCGCTCCACCGTCCGGGCGCCCGCGGTCACCGGTAGCGACAGGCCGTTGGCGCCGAGGGGGCCTGGCGTCAGGCCGTCCTTGCTCAGCGAGGCGCGCACGGCGGCGACCTGGGCGGCGGTCGGCGCGAAGCGCTCGGCGAACTGACGGACGGTCAGATAGTGGCGATACAGGGGCGAGCCGGGCGTCGAGACCGCTTGGGCATAGGCGGCGAGGCCGGCGGCATCACGCGGCTGGAGAGTCACCGCGGCGTGCACGGTGGTGTTGCGGGCCACGGCGCCGAGCTCTCGCGAGCCGGTCGGGATCCCCGTCCTACCGTGGGTGGCGGGTCCAACGAAGGCGGCCTGCGCGGCGCTCGGAGCGGCAGCCACCACAGCCGCCGCCAAGGCGGCCCGGATGAGACGCGAGCGCCACATGACGCCTTACGGGGCCGATCCGGGGCCGGCGTGCGGCGTGTGGGGGCGGCGTGCGTCCATTCCCCCCTATCGGGCGGGGGGAACGGTGCCCGTGACCCCCTACGGTCGGGCTGGACACATGTCCAACGAGGCTATAGCGGGATGTTTCCGTGCTTGCGGCGGGGGCCCGGCTCGCGCTTGGTCTGCAGCGTGTGCAGGGCGGTGATCACCTTGGGCCGGGTCTCATGCGGAATGATCACGTCGTCCAGGTAGCCGCGCTCGGCGGCCACATAGGGGTTGGCAAAATGCGCTTTGTAGTCCTCGATCAGCTTCTGGCGGCGGGTGTCGGGGGTCGGTGAGGAGGTGATGTCGCGGCGATAGATGATGTTGACCGCGCCCTCGGGACCCATGACCGCCACCTCGGCGCTCGGCCAGGCGAAGTTGAAGTCGGCGGCGAGGTGCTTTGAGCCCATCACGTCGTAGGCGCCGCCGTAGGCCTTGCGGGTGATGATCGTGATCTTGGGCACCGTGGCCTCGGCGTAGGCGTACAGCAGCTTGGCGCCGTGGCGGATGATCCCGCCCCACTCCTGGGTGGTGCCGGGAAGGAAGCCGGGCACGTCACAGAACGTGATGATCGGGATGTTGAAGGCGTCGCAGGTGCGGATGAAGCGCGCCGCCTTCTCGGAGGACTCGATGTCCAGCACGCCCGCCAGCTGTGCGGGCTGGTTGCCGACCACGCCCACCGAGAAGCCATCCATCCGAGCAAAGCCGCACACGATGTTGCGCGCGTAGTGCTCGTGGACCTCCAGAAATTCGCCGTCGTCGACGATCCGGCGGATCACCTCGCGCATGTCGTAGGGCTTGTTGGGGCTGTCGGGGACGACCGTGTCCAGCTCGGGGTCCTCGCGCAGCGGGTCGTCGGTGGGCGCCACGCGCGGCGGAATCTCGAGGTTGTTCTGCGGCAGGTAGGAGAGCAGGTAGCGCGCGTCCTCCAGGCACTGGTCCTCATCGTCGGCCGCGAAATGGGCCACCCCGGACTTGGCGTTGTGCGACATCGCGCCGCCCAGCTCCTCGAAGCCGACCTCCTCGCCGGTCACCGTCTTGATCACGTCGGGACCGGTGATGAACATGTGCGAGGTCTCCTTCACCATGAAGATGAAGTCGGTGATCGCCGGCGAGTACACGGCTCCCCCCGCGCACGGGCCCATCACCAGGCTGATCTGGGGAATCACCCCGCTGCAGCGCACGTTGCGCAGGAACACGTCGCCATAGGCGCCCAGCGAGACCACGCCCTCCTGGATCCGGGCGCCGCCGGAGTCGTTGATCCCGATCACGGGGCAGCCGATCTTCGCCGCCAGATCCATGATCTTGCACATCTTCTCGGCCATCACCTCGCCCAGCGAGCCGCCGAAGACGGTGAAGTCCTGGCTGAACACGCACACCCGGCGTCCGTCGATCGTGCCGTGGCCGGTGACCACGGCATCGCCGTAGGGGCGGTTGCGCTGCATCTCGAAGTCCGACGTGCGGTGGCGCACGAAGACATCGAGCTCCTGGAAGGAGCCCGGATCCAGCAGCTTGTTGATCCGCTCGCGGGCGGTGAACTTGCCCTTGGCGTGCTGCTTGTCGACAGCCGTCTGCCCGGCGTTGTGGATCGCCTCCTGGCGCAGCTCCTCCAGCTGGGCGAGCTTCTCCTCGTAGGTCTCGGGGGCCTTTTCGCGCATTGGCGCGCGAGTGTAGTGGCCGTCCCCGTACCCGCGGGGGCGGCCGCTGGGCGCTAGGAGCGCGAGTACGGCCGGTGATGCGCGCGCCCGAGGCTGTCCAGCGCCGCGTCGAGAGCGTCGACCGTCACCTGGCCAGGGCCGTCGATCGGCTCCGGCTCGGGTTCGAGCTCCGGCTCGCCCGATACGGCGGGCGAGGTCTCGCGTCCGCGCCGCGGCCAGCGATGAAAGACGCGGCTCAGGAGTCCGCGGGGCGGCTCGGCTGAGACCTCGAGCGATTGCGGCTCGGCGGGAACCTCGAGCGGCGGCGCCGCGACATCGGGCTCGGGCTCGGCGTCTGACTTCTGCGGCGGCGGGTCGCTGCCGGCCGTGAGGACGACGCGCGTCCCCCAGCCCGACGGCTCGAGACGCACCGTGCCGCGTGCGGCGTCACCCTCCCAGGCGACGGCGGTCTCGGGCTCGAGCTTGGTGATCCGGATCTCTCCGAACCCGCCCAGGTGCTTGGCCAGCGATGCCGCATCGCTGCACTCCGCCCACAGCTCCGGAGCCGACTTGACGAGCGTGCGGCTGGCTTGTTGATCGGACATCGTGTCGGGTTTCGCGCGCCCGGCGGGGACTCCTTCCCCGTGACCGGCGCCTGCACGGTCGCGCCCGTCAGGCGCGGCCGGCCCGCGCCACGCGACCTGGGCACGGTGTTCTTCAGCCGCTTCGGAATCGGACGCCTGCCCACCGATGGGCTCGCCACCACCGCCTGGGTGTGCCTGGTTCCGCGTGCGATCACCGCCCAGCTGATCTTCCGCCTGCCGATGCATGCACGCCAGGAGCAGTAGACGTCGGTCAGGGTCCGCGGCGTGCGCCGCGGACCTCAGAAGATCATGGTCGTCCCCAGCTCGGCGCCGGTCGCCAGCGGGGAGACCACCGTCTGACCCAGCCCGTCGACGCGCGACCACGCGTCCAGCGCGCCGGTGGCGAACAGGGCCTGCAGAGCCTCGACGGCAACCGGCATGAACTGGCCGCCGGCCAGCGAGACACATTCGGCCACCGCATCTGCGACCGTGCGCGCCGGGCTGTAGACCCGGCGGGTGACGATCGCCTCGAATGCGTCGGCCTGAGCGAGCAGTGCGGCCCCGTCGTCGATCTGCTCGGCGGTGAGGCCGTCGGGGTAGCCGCGCCCGTCGGGGCGCTCGTGGTGGCCGCGGACCCAGCTGACCTGCTCCATCGTCAGCACCCCCTGCAGCATCTCGGCGCCGACCGCCGCGTGGCGCTTCATCTGCTCGTACTCCGCCCTGCTCAGCGTTCCCGGTTTGAGCAGGATCGCGTCCGGGACGCCGATCTTGCCGACATCGTGGACGAGCGCGGCCTCCTGCAGCCGGGCGACGGGGGCGGCAGCCCACCCGGCCACCCCGGCCAGCCGCGTGGCCAGCGCGGCCACGCGTTCGGAGTGACGGCGGGTCGCCGGGTCCTTGGCGTCGATCGCGCGCGCCAGGGCGCTGATCCCCACCAGCGCTCGGGTTCGCTCCAGCCGCTTGGCCCGGTCAGCCGCACTCAACTCCTGCACGACCGCCGGGTCGAACACGCACGAGCGGTTGCGACCGTGGACCTTGGACCAGTACAGCGCGCCGTCGGCCAGCTCGAACAGCCGCTCCCCGCCGCCCGCCATGGCCAGGTCGCAGATGCCTGCCGACGCGGTCACGACCGCGCCCTCGGACGTCCGCAGCGCGGCCGTGACCGCGGCCCTCGCCCGCTCCACCGTGCTGAGCGCCGTCATCGCGTCGACGCGCAAGAGCAGCAGTGCGAACTCGTCGCCGCCGACCCGTGCCAGCAGGTCGCCCGGGCGCACGAACGCCCGCAACGCTCCCGCGGCGGAGGTCAGCAGGTGGTCGCCGGCGCGGTGCCCGCGCATCTCGTTGACCACACGGAAGTCGTCGATGTCCAGCAGCGCCAGCGACAGGACACCACCGGACGCCTGTGCACGGGCGACGGCATCCTTCATCGTCTCGTGGAAGGTGCGGTGGTTGACCAGCCCGGTGAGCGGGTCGCTGCTCGCCTGGCGGACGAGCTGCTCGTGGGCCTCGAAGTTGCCGATCGCCTGGCCGGCGAGCTCCGAGAGCTCGATCTGGCGGCGCGCGTCGTCGCCGGTATAGGCGCTGGGGTCCAACGAGGTGGTGAGGAGCCCGCCCCACAAGCGGCCGCCGGCGTAGATCGGCACCGCGAACGCCGCCTGGCAGCCGGCGGCGCCGAACACCTTGCTGAGCGTGCCGTCGGCCGCGGTCGAGCGGATCGGCTCACCGGCCGTGATCGCGCGGCGGAATTCGTGCTCGGGGTCCGAGAGGCGAATCCCGAGTCGCATCTGGATCTGGTCGTCGGCGGTCCAGTTGCCGAGCACGTCGGTGTGCGTGCCCCCGAGGTCGCGTCCGATTGAAACGGCGCGAACCCCCAGGAGCTGTCCCAGCTCGCGGGCGATCAGCTCGAACAGGGCGGCGGGCTCGATGCCGCGCACCACCGCCTCGGCAACCCGATGCAGCATCCCGTGCTCGGCCGCCAACTGCGAAGCCCGCTCCTCGGCGGCCTTCTGCTCGGTGACGTCGGTCAACGAGGCCAGCAGTCCCCGCGGGAACGGCCGGATGTGCGTCCGGTACCAACCGGAGAAACCCTTGGCCACGAACTCGCGTTCCTCGTCGAGCTCCATCGCGGCGCGGTAGTTGCGCTCGATCAGGGTCCCCGTGATGCGGGGAAGCACGTCCCACAGCGGGCGTCCGAGGTCGGCGGTGCCCGACACCGGGAAGTGGCGCTCAAATTCCTGATTGGCGAACAGGATCCGCCACTCCCGGTCGACGGCCAGCAGCATCGCCGGCGCCGCCGACAGCAGCGCGTCCTCCCACCAGCGATCTGACTCGTCGGGATCCGCCGACGTCATCACAGGGTCTCCACTGCGGCCATCTCCCGTCACGGTCTGAGCACATGACACGTTCAGCCAGCGTATTCCCCGCGAGGCCCGGTTTTGCCTGCTGCCAGCGCGCAATTGTGCAGTTTGGGCCGGATTTATGAGCTTTGATCAGCCATATTTTTGAGAATTAGGCTGCGGCGGCGCTCGAAGCTAAGGCTCGATCACGGCACTAGGCGCCAGCGTGGGTCGCCATGAGGAACACCGTGAGCACCACGACCAGCGCCTGCACCGCGCCACCGGTCGACACCTGGCTGAAGATCTTCCGGTAATCGGAGGAGAAGACGAACGGCTTCTCGGTCGACTCCGCGCCGACGGGCACCGCCGCCGAGGCCAGCACTCAGAAGGCGGGGCGATAGTCGCCGAACACGTCGCGCATCGCGCCGCAGACCTCGCCGACAGAGCAGCGATCCTTGAGCGCCTGGCGCAGTGAGGGCAGCAGGTTGTCGCTGCCCTCGGCGGCGGTGCGGACCTCGCTCAGGCGGGTCGCCACGAGCTCCTGGTCGCGCTCAGCCTTGAAGGCGGCGAGCCGGGCCACCTGCTCGTGCTCGGACTCGGGGTCGACCCGCAGGATGTCGGGCACCTCGGGCGAGTCCTCGACGAACTTGTTGACCCCCACCACGATGTCCTGCTCGGTGCGGTAACGCTCGTGGTAGCCGAACGCCGACTCCTCGATCTCGGCGGTGATGAACTCGATCGCCTGCACCGCGCCGCCGAGCTGGTCGACCTTGTCGATCAGCTCCTGGGCACGGGTCTCGATCTCGTCGGTCAGCGCCTCGACGAAGTAGGAGCCGGCGAAGGGGTCCACCGTGTCGGCGGCGCCGGACTCGTAGCCGATGATCTGCTGGGTACGCAACGCGATCTTGGCGGCGCGCTCGGTAGGCAGCGCCAGCGCCTCGTCGAAGCCGTTGGTGTGCAGCGACTGGGTGCCGCCGCACACGGCCGCGAAGCCCTGCAGGGCCACCCGCACGATGTTGTTCTCCGGCTGCTGGGCGGTGAGCGTCACCCCGCCCGTCTGAGTGTGAAAGCGCAGGCGCCACGACCGCTCGTCCCGGGCGCCGAAGCGCTCGCGCATGATGTGCGCCCACATCCGCCGGGCGGCGCGGAACTTCGCCACCTCCTGAAAGACGTTGTTGTGGCCGTTGAAGAAGAAGGCCAGGCGGGGAGCGAAGCGGTCGATCTCCAGACCCGCGTCCAGCGCCGCCTGCACGTAGGCCATCCCGTTGGCCAGCGTGAAGGCGACCTCCTGCACGGCCGAGCAGCCCTTCTCGCGGAAGTGATAGCCGCTGATCGACACCGTGTTCCACTTCGGGACCCGCTCGTTGCAGTAGGCGAACAGATCGGTGGTCAGGCGGATCGCGCCCTCGGGCGGGTAGATGTAGTTCCCGCGCGCGATGTACTCCTTGAGGATGTCGTTCTGGGTCGTGCCGCGAAGCTGCTCGGAGGACACCCCCTGCTCCTCGCCCACCAGCTCGTAGAGCAACAGCAGCACGGCCGCCGGCGCGTTGATCGTCATCGACGTCGACACCTGGTCCAGAGGGATCTGGTCAAAGGCGGTGCGCATGTCGTCGATCGAGTCGATCGCCACCCCGGTGCGGCCGACCTCGCCCAAGCACCGCGGGTCGTCGGAGTCCAGGCCCAGCTGGGTGGGCAGGTCAAAGGCCATCGACAATCCCGTCGAGCCCTTGGAGAGCAGGTACCGGTAGCGCTCGTTGGATTCCTTGGCGCTCGCGTAGCCGGCGTATTGGCGCATCGTCCACAGCTGCTTGCGGTACATCTCGCGGTGGACCCCGCGCGTGTACGGGTACTCGCCCGGCTCCCCGAGCCGCTCGCTCAGATCTTGCGGAAGGTCACGCTCGTCATACAGCGGGTTGATCTCGATCCCGCTGTCGGTGAAATGGCGAGGGTCGTCGGGCCCGACAATCGGGGCGATCGTCCTGTTCTCATCCGCCGTGGCCATCCGCTCAGGACATTACCGGGACGCAGCGCAGGCGTCCGCCGCGCCGAGCCCCTACAGCACCTTATGAAGAAAGGTCCGGGTCCGCTCCTCACGCGGATTGTCGAGCACCTCAGAGGGCTTGCCGGTCTCCACGACGACCCCCGCGTCCATGAACACGACGGTGTCGGCCACCTCGCGGGCGAAGCCGATCTCGTGGGTGACGACGATCATCGTCATCCCGTCGAAGGCCAGGCGGCGCATCGCGTCCAGCACGTCGCCCACCAGCTCGGGGTCCAGGGCCGAGGTGGGCTCGTCGAACAGCATCAGCTTGGGCTCCATGGCCAGCGCGCGGGCGATCGCCACCCGCTGCTGCTGACCGCCCGAGAGCGCGACCGGGTACACGTTGGCCTTCTCGGCCAGGCCGACCTGTTCGAGCAGCGCCTGCGCCCGGTCGCGCGCCTCGCCGCGCTTGACGCCCTTGACCCGGGTCGGGGCGAGCATCACGTTCTCCACCGCGGTCATGTGCGGAAACAGGTGGAAGTGCTGGAACACCATCCCGATCTCCGATCGCTTGCGGGCGACCTCGTTCTCGTGAAGCTCGTGCAGCTTGCCGCCGGCCTCGCGGTAGCCGACGAGCTCGCCGTCGACCGACAACCGGCCCGAGTTGATCTTCTCCAGGTGGTTGATGCAGCGCAAGAAAGTCGACTTGCCGCTGCCCGAAGGCCCCAGGAGGCACATGACCTCGCCGCGATGCACCTGCAGATTGATGCCCTGCAGCACCTCCAGGCGCCCGAAGCGCTTGTGCACGCCCTCGGCGTTGACCATCACGTCGCTCACGGGACCCCCCGGTTGCCCATCCAGCGAGCCTTCATGGTCATCTGCTCAGCCCGGGAGAACCCGCGCCCATAGCGGCGTTCGATGAAGTACTGCCCGACGTAAAGCGCGCTGGTCATGGCCAGGTACCAGATGCAGGCCACGATCAGCAGGGGGATCTCCAGGAAGTTCACGGCGTAGATCTGCTGAACGGAGAACAGGAGATCGAATACGGAGCCGAGCACGAGCACGAGCGACGTGTTCTTCAGCATCGAGATCGTCTCGTTGCCCGTCGGCGGGATGATCACCCGCATCGCCTGTGGCAGGACGATCAGGCGCAATATCTGCAGCCGCGACAGACCCAGGGACTGCGCGGCCTGGGTCTGCCCCTCATCGACGGAGATCATCCCCGCGCGGACGATCTCGGCCATGTACGCGGCTTCGTTGAGCCCGAACCCCAACACGGCGGCCAGAAACGCGGTGATCAGTGAGTTGTAGGTGGGGTTGATGATCGCCGGCCCGCCGAACGGCACCCCGAGCGTGACGTGCTTGAACAGCGCCGCCCCGAACAGCCAGAACAGCAGCTGGACGAGCAGGGGGGTCCCGCGGAAGAACCAGATGTAGAGCCAGCTGAATCCCGACACGAGCGGGTTCGGCGACAGGCGCATGACCGCGAGCACGACGCCCAGCACGATGCCGACGGCCATCGAGACGACCGTCAGCTCGATCGTCGTGAGGACTCCGCTGAGGATCCGGTGGTCGAACAGATAGTGCCCGACCGTGCCCCACTTGAAGTTGGGGTTGACGATGATCGCCCGGACGATCGACGCCGCGACGATCAGCACGATCACCGCGACGACCCATCGCCACGGATGGCGGACCGGCACGGCCCGGATGTCGTCGGGCCGTGCCGTTGCCTGCTCGGATGACTCTGAGGTGCTCACCCCGGAGTCGTATTTCTACTGCTTACGAGGTCGCCCCGTTGATCTTGACCTGCGCGCTGGAGATCGCGCCCGACTGCACGCCCCACTTGTTAAGGACCTTCGTGTAGGACCCGCTCTTCATCAGCGCCTTGAGCGCGGCCTCGACGGCCGGAGCGAGACCGCTCTTCTTGGGAATCGCCAGGCCGTACGGGGCGGCGGCGAGGGTCGGACCGACGAGCTTGAACTGCCCGTTTGACTTCTTGACGGCGTACTCGGCCGGGGGCGAGTCAGCGAAGCCGAGCTGGGCGCGGCCCGCGGAGAGGGCCAGGTTGGCGCCGTTCTGGTCCGGGAAGGACAGCACCTTCACCGGCTGGCCACCGCACTTCTTGCTCTGCTTCTGAGCGTCGGCCTCCTCGGTCGTGCCCTTCTCGACGGCGACCGTCTTGCCACAGATGCCAGACAGGCTGGAGACCGCCACGCCTCCCGACGCCTTGGTGAAGAACGACTCGCCCGCGGAGAAGTAGTCGACGAAGTCAACGGTCTTCTCGCGCTCCTTGGTGTCGGTGAACGACGAAGCGCCCATGTCGTACTTGCCGGCCGCCAAGCCCGGGATGATCCCGTCGAAGGTCTCGTTGACCACCTTGGCCTTGAGCCCCATGGTGGCGGCGAGGGCGTCTGAGAGATCGGCGTCCATCCCGATCACGGTCTTCCCATCGGAGGCGAAGAACTCGTTGGGCGCGTAGCTGGCGTCGGCGGCGACCGTCAGCGTTCCCTTGGACTTGATCGCCGCCGGCACGAGCTTGGCGACCGCCGGATCGGCCCCCGAGGCAGGCGAGCCGCCGGACCCGGCGCTGCTACTCGACGATGCCGTGCTGCTGGCGCCCGACGAGGACGCGGTCGACGAAGACGAGGACGAACTGCCGCACCCCACCACCGCGGCTACGCACAACACCGGCGCCGCGGCGGACAGCAGGCGCTTCCATGAACGCATGAGCGCTCCTTCCCCAAATTTAGTTTTTCACCCAGAAGCCTCGGGCCAGGATAGGGAACCTGACGTGCCCGCGCACGGTGTCGGAGTTCGGCCTAACAGAGGCGTAGCCTTCAGGCAATGCAGGTGCAAATTCGACTGTTCGCGGGACTGCGCGAACGAGCCGGGGCCAGCGAGGTCGCGCTCGAGCTCCCCGATGGCGCCCGGGTGGCTGACGCGCTCGCCGAGCTCCGGCACCTGACGGGCGACGTCCCCGTCGTGATGGCCGTCAATCAGGAGTACGCCGACGCTCAGCTTCCGCTGGCCAGCGGGGACGAGCTGGCGCTGATCCCGCCGGTGTCGGGCGGCTCGGTAGGCGTGGCCCACGTCCGGGTCACCGAGGATCCCCTGACCCTGGACGCCCTGATCGAGCGGGTCCGCGACCCCCGGGCGGGGGCGGTGGTCACGTTCTCGGGCGTCACCCGCGACGTGCCCCAACTCGACTACGAGGCCTACGTGGAGATGGCCGAGCGCAAGCTGGCGCAGATCGTGGAGGCGGCGATCGAGCGCCACGGACTGTGCGCCGCCGCCGCGGAGCATCGCATCGGCGTGGTGGCGCTCTCGGAGCCCTCGGTGACGGTGGCCGCGTCTGCCCCACACCGCGGGGAGGCGTTCGCCGGCGCGCGCGAGATCATCGACGAGATCAAGGCCCAGGCGCCGATCTGGAAGAAGGAAGAGGGCGAGTGGAAAGCCGGCACCAAGCCGGGCTGAGCGCCCTGCCGGCGGTGCATGAGCTGGCCGCCCGCCTGGACGCGCCTCATGCGCTGGCGGTGGCCGCGGCGCGCCGGGCGATCGACGAGCAGCGCGAGGCGATCCTGCTGGGCGGCGAGCCCGGCGACGTGCTGGCGCGGGCTCGCGCGCACCTGCGTCCCTCCCTCACGCGGGTGATCAACGCCACCGGGGTCATCGTCCACACCAACCTGGGCCGCGCGCCGCTGGCCCCGTCCGCTCAGGAGGCGGTGGCCCGGACCGCCGGCGGCTATTCCAACCTGGAGCTCGACCTGGAGATCGGCGAGCGCGGCTCGCGCCATGATCATGTTGCCGGGCTGCTGCGCGAGTTGACCGGCGCGCAGGACGCCATCGCCGTCAACAACGGCGCCGGAGCCGTGCTCCTGGCGGTGGCCGCGCTGGCGCGAACGGTCATCATCTCCCGCGGCGAACTGGTGGAGATCGGCGGTGGATTTCGCATCCCCGAGGTCATCGCCCAGGCGGGGGCGACGATGACAGAGGTGGGGACCACCAACCGTACGCGGCTCGCCGACTACGAGACCGCGCTCACGTCCGAGGCCGTCGTCCTGCGCGTCCACCAGTCGAACTTCCGGACGGTGGGCTTCGTCGAGCGTCCCACGATCGAGGAGCTCTGCCGACTGGGAGCGCCCGTGATTGACGACGTCGGCTCGGGCGTGCTCGCGTCCGACAACCCGGTCCTGGCGGACGAGCCATCGCTGCGCCGCTCGGTCCGGGCGGGGGCCGCCCTGGTGTGCTGCTCGGGCGACAAGCTGCTGGGTGGACCGCAGGCCGGCCTGCTGGTCGGCTCCGAGCCGGCGATCGCGGCCGCTCGCGCTCATCCGCTGGCCCGCGCGCTGCGGATCGACAAGCTGTCGCTGGCCGCCCTGGAGGCGACCCTGGCGCTGTACCGCGACCCTGCGCGGGCGCGCCGGGAGATCCCCGTGCTGGAGATGCTCGAGCGCTCGGCCGCGCGGCTTCAGGCAATGGCCGACGAGCTCGCCGCGCGGATCGGAGCGGGCGCCCAAATCGTGTCGACCGTCTCCCGTGTGGGCGGTGGCGCGCTGCCGTTGACCGAGCTGGCCGGCCCGGCGGTCGCGCTTGAGGGCGATCCGGGCACGCTGGCCGCAGCGCTGCGCCATGGTGAGCCTCCGGTCATCGCCCGGATCCACGACGGCCGGGTATTGCTCGACCCCCGCACGCTGGCCGCCGACGAGCTTGAGCCGGTCGCGCTGGCCGCCCGCCACGCGCTGAGATGACCGGCGGACCGCTGACGCTGGGCACCGCGGGGCACGTCGACCACGGCAAGACCGCTCTGATCAAGGCCCTGACCGGGGTCGACACCGACCGGCTGGCGGCCGAGCGCGAGCGAGGGATCTCGATCGAGCTCGGCTACGCGCCGCTGCAGCTGCCGTCAGGCCGCAGGCTGTCGGTGATCGATGTCCCCGGACACGAGCGCTATGTGCGCACGATGGTCGCCGGGGCGACCGGCATCGACCTGTTCCTGATGGTGATCGCTTCCGACGACGGGGTGATGCCGCAGACGCGCGAGCACGCGGCCGTGCTGCGGGCCCTGGACGTGCATCGCGGCGTGGTGGCGGTGACCAAGATCGACATGGCCGACCCGGCGCACGCCGTGGAGCAGGCATCGGAGCTGGTTCCGGACGCCGAGGCGGTTCCGGTCTGCGCAACCACCGGCGCCGGGCTCGACGAGCTCCGGGCAGCGCTGGAACGGGCGGCGGCCGTCGCCGCCAGCCGTGCGGCAGGCGACCGACCCGTCCGCCTGCACATAGACCGTGTGTTCAGCGTGCGCGGCGCCGGCACGGTGGTGACCGGAACGCTGTGGTCGGGCGAGATCGGACGGGGGGACACGCTCCGGCTGCTGCCCGGCGGGCGCAGCGTGCGTGTCCGCGAGGTCCAGGTGCACGACGAGCGACTCCAGCAAGCCGGCGCCGGTCAGCGCGTCGCCGTCAACCTGGGTGGCGTGGCCACCGCCGAGGTCTCCCGCGGGGATGTGCTCAGCGGCGACGGCGCGCTGGCCGAGACCTACCGCGTCGACGCGTCCCTGGAGCTCGCCGGCGACGCGGAGCCGGACGCGAGGGTCCACGTCCACCACGGCACCCGGGAGACGCCGGCCCGGCTGGCCTGGCTGGGCGGTCGCTTCTGGCAAGTGCGTCTGGAGGCGCCGCTGATCGCGGCCGCGGGCGACCGGCTGGTCGTCCGCCAGATCGCGCCGCCCGACACCCTGGGCGGAGGGACTGTCCTGGACGCCCATCCGCGTCGGCACGGTCCCAGCCGGCAGACCACCGAGCGACTGACGCGCCTGGCGCGCGGCGAACCGCCCGAGCCCGACGAACCGGCCCAGCCGGCCACCCACGCCGAGCGCCACGAGCCCGCCGGGCCGCCACCGCTCACCCCCTCGGCCCTGGCGGCCGAGCAGCGCCTGCGTGCCGGCTGGCTGCAGCCGCCGCTCGACGCCGAGCTGGGCGTGACCGACCTTGCTGCCCTGAGGAGCGCCGGACGTGCCGTCCGGGTCTCGCCCACACTGCACTTCCACCCCGATGCGCTCGCCGAAGCCCAACGGCGGATCGTCGACCTGGCGGGCGGACCCGGCGGATCGGTGACCATCGCGCAGGTCCGCAACGCACTGGGCAGCTCTCGCAAGTTCGCCACCGCCCTGCTGGCCCACCTGGACGCAGAGCGTGTGACGGTGAGGCGCGGCGACGAGCACGTCGTGCGGCGGGGCCGGTAGATTGGCGCCCATGCCAACCTGCCTAGTCACCGGCGGCGCGGGCTTTCTCGGCTCGCACCTGTGCGACGAACTGCTCGCCCGCGGCAACCGTGTCCTGTGCGTCGACAACTTCGAGACCGGTTCGCTGGAGAACATCGAGCACATCCGCACCGACCGGTTCGAGTACCGCCAGGTGGACATCATCGAGCCGTACTTCGTCGAGGAGCCGGTCGACTGCGTCTACCACTTCGCCTCGCCGGCCTCCCCGATCGATTACCTGCGGCTGCCGTTGCACACGCTCAAGGTCGGCTCCTATGGGACCCATCACACGCTGGGGCTGGCCAAGCAGCACCGCGCGCGCTTTCTCACCGCCTCCACCAGCGAGGTGTACGGCGACCCGCAGGTTCATCCCCAGCCCGAGAGCTACTGGGGCCACGTCAACCCGATCGGCCCGCGCGGCGTGTACGACGAGGCCAAGCGCTATGCCGAGGCGCTGACGATGGCCTACCACCGCCAGCAGGGCGTCGACACCGCGATCGTGCGCATCTTCAACACCTACGGGAGTCGGATGAGGCCCTACGACGGCCGGGCGATTCCGACGTTCATGCGCCAGGCGCTGCAGGATCGCCCGATCACGGTGTTCGGCGATGGCTCGCAGACGCGCTCGTTCTGTTATGTCGACGATCTGGTCCGCGGGATCATCGCGCTGTCGGAGTCCGGCTACCACGACCCGGTGAACGTCGGCAATCCCAAGGAGTTCACGCTTCTGGAGCTGGCCCAGACGGTGATCGAGGTCACCGGCTCCAAGTCCGAGATCGTCTACGAGGCGCTGCCCACCGACGATCCCCAGGTGCGCCGCCCCGACATCTCGAAGGCCCAGGAGCTGCTCGGCTGGAGCCCCGAGGTGGAGCTCCGAGAGGGACTCCAGCGCACCTTGGACCAGTCCGGTCCGGATGCCCTCGTAGGCTCGGCCCGCTGACCGACAGCCCAGCGGCTGGCACGCAGGTGCGGTGGCAGATTCCTCGTAACTTCGAGGAGCGGATACCGTTACGGCTACGTGGGGGCTAATTCAGTATCTGCCCTGCAACGTGACAATCGACCATAAACAGGCAATCCAAGGCCGTACGACGGGGAGGCATACGGATCGCCCGCCTGCCCCGTTCGTGCTGCCCGAGCGCGATGTCCGGCGCAATCGCGTGCCGCTGCTGAGCTTCTTGCTGCGGCGCGAAACCCTGCGGCGCATCTCGCGCGTCGTGTCGCTGTTGGCGATCGACTTCGTCGGCGTGACGGGCGCGATCTTCAGCGCGTTGAGCGTCAAGCTGGCGCTGCGCGGCAGCTTCGACGTCGGCAACGCCTGGGGGAACACCCGCGCGGCGCTGGCCTTCGCCTATCTGCTGACCGTGCTGATGTTCGCGCGCGCCGATCTGTACGCCGACCGACCTCGCCGGCCCGGCCTGACCAAGATCGTTGCCGCGCTGTTCCAGGTGACCGTCCTCGGTCTGGTGTTCGCGCTGGCCAACGGCGACCACTTCTCCAGCTACTTCCTCTTCTACGGCTCGCTGTTCTTCGGGCTCATCTACATCTCAGGCCTGCGCGAGATCTACACCCGGATCACGGGCTGGCTGCTGGAGCAGGCCGGCTACCGGCGGCGGGCCCTGCTGGTGGGCTCGGGCCGGCACATCGACGCCGTGGCGCACGCGCTCGGCGGACGCTCGCGCACGAACGTGGACCTGGTGGGTTACATCTCGCTGACCCCGCGCCCGCAGAACGGCCTGCGCTCGCTGGGCAGGCTCGACGACCTGACCGAGATCCTGGGCGCCGAGCGCGTCGATGAGGTGATCATCGCCGACCCGGAGTTCCCCCAGGAGCGGGCGCTGGACCTGGTCGACCGATGTCACCAGCGCGGCGTGACCGTCCACGTGGCGCCGTCGACGATGGAGATCCTGATCGACCGCGCCGAGTTCAGCCCGGGCGAGTCGGTCCCGCTGTTCACGCTTCGCCCGCCCGTGTTCGACGGCATCCAGTTCGCCGCCAAGCGGACGTTCGACCTCGTCCTCGCGTCGGCCGGCCTGCTGCTGATCTCTCCGCTGCTGCTGGCGTCCGCGCTCGCGGTGAGGCTCTCCAGCCGCGGCCCGATCATCTACCGCTCGGTGCGCCCCGGCATCGCCGGCAAGCCGTTCCGCTGCTTCAAGTTCCGCACCATGCGAGTGGACACGGAAATTCCCGAAGACGAGCTGGAGCAGCTCAACGAGTCCAGCGGGGCGCTGTTCAAGATCCGCAACGACCCGCGGCTCACCGGTGTCGGGCGCCTGCTGCGACGCT
This sequence comes from uncultured Solirubrobacteraceae bacterium, assembly GCA_963831015.1. GTDB lineage: Bacteria > Actinomycetota > Thermoleophilia > Solirubrobacterales > Solirubrobacteraceae > Palsa-465. The sequence continues at coordinate 166,392 of CAWHOM010000006.1, forward strand.
TCTCGATCGACGAGCTACCCCAGCTGCTCAACGTGGTACGCGGCGAGATGTCGCTGGTTGGACCGCGGCCGCTGCCGATGCGCGACTTCGAGCGCCTGGAGGAGTGGCACAAGAAGCGCTACCTGGTGCTGCCGGGGATCACGGGCCTGTGGCAGGTGTCGGGCCGCGCCGAGCTGGACTTCGACGATCTCGTGCGGCTCGACTTCCTGTACCTGGAGCGCTGGTCGATCTTCCTGGACCTGTCGATCATGATCAAGACGATCCCCGCCGTGCTCACGCGGCGGGGGGCGTACTGACCGTCGGCCAGAACAGCCAAGCCTGTAGGCTGCCCCCGGGATGCCGCCCACCGACCGGTTCGTGATCAGCTTCGCCGCCGAGCCGCCCCAGGAATCGCTTCCCTACGGGCGCTGGGCCGACACGCTGCGCGACTACTACCTCGCCGCCTGCCGGCAGATCGACGCCGACGGCGAGGACCTCGGCGAGGCCGGCGACATCGCCTGGTTCCCGGACCGCACGTATGGCGGGCGGACGTACGTGCCAGCGGTGGCGCGGACCACCACGGGCTATGAGCTGTTCGGCTACGTGTCCTTCAGCGAGGGTTCGGGCGACGGGAGGGCACCGAGCGACTTCGAGGCGGTCGCCGACTTCACCTCCGAGACGGCCGAGGCCAACCCCGACTGGAAGCTGGACCTGAACGACGATGTCGTCGGCCAGTGGCGCGGCGAGCAGGGCAACCAGGCCGAGATGACCCTCGTGTGGGGCGTTCCGCTGATCCCCGGCGGCGCGGTAGTGACCGCCGAGCTGGCGAGCCTGGCGGTTGACCAGTGCGCGCTGATCGAGGAGCGCTTCACGCTGCTGGCGCCCGACAACTACCGCTCGGACTACCTCGAGGTCAAGCTCTGGGACAAGCGCGGCTCGGAGCTGGCATCGGAGTCCCTGTATGTCGAGGATGACGACGAAGAAGACGAAGACCAGAGCGACGGCCCCGTCCCCCACCCGGAGGACGGCTCGGCCTAGTCTGCGCCCGAGGGCTCGGCTGCGGCGGTCGGCGCGGGCGCCCGCCGGCGAGTGAGAGCCAGCGGCAGCTGGGTCGCTACCTCTTGGTCGGTCAGCGGGTAGTGGCAGGCGGCCACCCCGCCGCCGGCCTTGGTCTCCAAGAGCGGCTCCTGGTCGGAGCACAGGGGCTGAGCCTTGGGGCAGCGGGTGTGAAAGCGGCACGCCGACGGCGGGTTGGCGGGGCTGGGCACGTCGCCGGTGAGCAGCTGGCGCTCTCGCTTGGTGCCGGTCGGATCGGCGACCGGCACCGCCGACAGCAGCGCGCCCGTGTAGGGGTGGCGGGGCATCGCGTACAGCGTGTCGGAGTTGGCCAGCTCCACCACCTTGCCGAGGTACATCACGGCCACCCGGTCGCACATGTGGCGAACCACCGACAGGTCGTGCGCGATGAAGATCAGCGTCAGTCCCATCTCGCGCTGCAGCCCGCGCAGCAGGTTGAGAACCTGCGCCTGGATCGAGACGTCCAGCGCCGACACGGGCTCGTCGGCGATCAGCAACTTGGGCTCGAGCGCGATCGCCCGGGCCACGCCGATGCGCTGACGCTGCCCGCCGGAGAACTCGTGCGGATAGCGGTTGTAGTGCTCGGGGTTCAGGCCGACGCGATCCATCAGCTCCTGGACGCGTTTCTTACGCTCCCCCCGCCGGAATGCATGCCGTGGATCACGAACGGGTCGGCGATGATCGAGCCGACGGTCTTGCGCGGGTTCAGCGACGAGTAGGGATCCTGGAAGATCATCTGCACCTCGCGGCGCAGCGCCTTTAGCGCGTCTCCCCGCTGGGCATCGATGTCGTTGCCCTCGAAGGTGATCCGGCCGCTGGTGGGCTTCATCAGCCGGCACAGAAGCCGCGCGGTGGTGCTCTTGCCGCACCCGGTCTCACCGACGATGCCCAACGTCTCGCCCTGCTCCACGTCGAAGGACACCCCGTCGACGGCCTTGACGGCGCCGATGTGGCGCTGGATCACGATCCCCTTCTTGATCGGGAAGTGCTTGACCAGATCGCGGACCTCGACCAGCGTGCTCACGACTGCACCTCCTCGCCGGGCAGTTCGGTCTCGGCCGGCACTTGGTCGCGGCTGGTCAGATGCGTGGCGTCCGTGGGCGCCGCCGCAGCGCCCGCAGACGCCGCGGCCATCCGCTGCAACGCGGCGGGCTCGCGCCCGGCCTGCAGCCCCTCCCAGATCTGCGTGCGGACGCTGGCTGACAGCAGGCAGGCTGAGACGTGGCCGTCGCGGGTACCGCTGCCGTCGACCGGCTCCAGCCGCGGATCGACCCGCCTGTGCGCCTCCTGGACGTACGGACACCGGGGATGGAAGTGGCAGCCGCTGGGGCGGTTGATGAGGCTCGGCGGTCGCCCGGCGATCGGCACCAGCTCCTCGTCGCGGGGATTGTCAAGCCGCGGGATCGAGGTCAGCAGGCCCCACGTATAGGGATGCTGGGGGTGATGGAAGATCTCGTCGGTGGTGCCGCGCTCCACGATCCGTCCCGCGTACATGACGGCGATCTCATCGGCGATCTCGGCTACGACGCCGAGGTCGTGAGTGATGATGATGATCGCCATCCCCAGCCGCTTCTGCAGGTCCTCCAGCAGCGCCAGGATCTGCGCCTGCACGGTCACGTCCAGAGCGGTCGTCGGCTCGTCGGCGATCAACAGCTGGGGCTCGTTGGCCAGGGCCATGGCGATCATCGCGCGCTGGCGCATCCCGCCCGAGAACTCGTGCGGGTACTGGTCGATCCGGCGCTTGGGGTCCGGGATGCCGACCAGCTCCAGAAGCTCGGCGGCGCGAGCCCGTGCCGCTGAGCGGGAGATGCGGCGGTGCACCTGCATCGCCTCCACCAGCTGGCTGCCCACCTTGTAGAACGGGTGCAGAGCCGACAGTGGATCCTGGAAGATCATCGCGATCTCGTTGCCGCGGACCTGGCGCAGCGCGTCGTCCTCCAGGGTGACCATGTCCTGGCCGTCGAACACGATCCGGCCCTCGATCGTCGAACTGCGGCTTCGGGTCAGTCCGAGCGCGGTCAGCGACGAGACCGTCTTGCCCGATCCCGACTCGCCGACGATCCCCAGCGTCTTGCCCGCCTCCACGGCGTAGGAGATCCCGTCGACCGCGTGCACGACGCCGTCATCGGTACGGAACGAGACCCGCAGGTCCTCGACGCTGAACAAAGGGACCGTCACGACGCCCCGCCGTGATTGTCGGCTCTCACGAGTAGCGGACTCGGGGATCGAGATACGCGTAGGCGACGTCGACCAGGATGTTGGCGACGATGATGAACAGCGCCGCCAGCAGCACTGTGCCCTGGACGACGGGGAAGTCCGAATGGAGGATCGAATCGTAGTTCAGACGACCAATGCCGGGAATATCGAACACCGTTTCGGTGATCACCGCCCCTCCCAGGAGCGCCCCCAGGTCAAGGCCGAAGATCGTGACCACGGGCGTGATCGCCGAGCGCACGCCGTGGCGCCAGATCACGCGCCGCTCCGATACGCCCTTGGCCCGCGCCGTGCGGATGTAGTCCTCGCCCATGGCCTCGAGCAGGCTGCCGCGGAGCACCCGGGAGTAGATCGCCGCCGAGGTGGCGGCGAGGACGAACCACGGCAGCAGCAGCGACCCGAGCCACCTGGCCGGGTTGTCGGTCAGTCCGACATAGGTGTTGGCGCCCAGGAACACGTGGAAACGGCCGATGTCCTTGGCCAGCAGGAACAGCACCACCAGGCCGAGCCAGAACACGGGCATCGAGACGAACACGAGCGCGCCGGTCATGAAGGCGCGATCGAGCACCGAGCCCCGCTTGATCGCCGAGAGGATCCCCACCGGGATTCCCATCAGCAGCCAAACGACGGCCGCGCCGACGGCCAGCGACAGAGTCGCCGGAAGGCGATCCTGGATCAGGCCGAGCACGGGCGCCTGCGAATAGAAGCTGTAGCCGAAGTTGAAGTGCAGGAAGATGTTCTTCATGTAGGTGAAGAACTGGGTGTAGATCGGCTTGTCGGTGCCGAGCTCGTGGGCGATGTGGGCGATCACCGCCGGGCTGGAGTTGCGCCCGGCGCGCAGCACCGCCGGATTGGCCGACGGCAGGATGTTGAAGATCACGAAGGTGAGCGCGCTGACCAGGATCAGCAGCACAATGCCCCAGAGGACGCGGCGGATGATGTAGGTGCCCATGTGACTTGGCGCGAGTGGAGTCTCGGAGGGGTGCTAGAAGGGCGCGGGGCCCCGCCACCGCACGGTGACGGGGCCCACACGCTGCTGCGCAGCTACTTCAGGGACGTGAAATCGTAGTCCCACTGCCCCACGTTCCAGAGCTCGTTCACTCCGGCGACATTCTTGCTCTCGATGTTCGGCTGAATGTCCCACTCCTCGGGAATCGCGGAGGCCTGGCTGACCAGCATCTTGTCGACGTTGGCCCACGCCTGGTCACGCGCCGCCTCGTTGGTGATCAGCGACGCGGTCCTGATCCCGGCGTTGATCTGTGGATTGTTGACCTGTCCCCAGTTGGAGTTGTTGGTGGGAACGATCGCCGGGCCGTAGAACGGCACCAGCAGCACGCTCACCGGATCGGCGAAGTCGCGGATCCAGCCCGCCGTCGGGCAGACGTCGATGTTCGCCTTGGGCACGCCGCAGTACTTGGAGTACATCGTCGCCTGATCGACCTGGCTCACCCGGGTATGGAAGCCGAGACTGGTCAGGTCGTTGTTGACGATCTGGATGATCTGCGGGTCGTTGCCCCCCTGGCCACCGACGACCTGGACGATGCCGCCGCCGGTGTACTTGCCGCTTGGGTAGCCGGCCGCCTTCATGTACTGCTTGGCCACGGTCATGTTGCCGTTGACGTCCTTGTTCCACGGCACCTGTGGACCGGCGGCACCGCCCGCCTGCTCATAGCCATTGACGCCCGGGTAGATGAAGTGCGTCATGGGCGTCGCGACCAGCGCTCCCCCGCGGGCCTTGACGATCGCCTCGCGGTCCAGAGCGGCGAACACCGCCCGGCGAAGGTTGACGTTCTTGAACGGCCCGTGCTGGTTGTCCAGGTTCATGTAGTGATCGCCGGCACCGGGGGTGAAGGTGATCTGCGAGGGAAACTGCTCGTAGGCCTGCTTGACCACCGTGTTCGTCGGGGTGTCCATCTGCACCTGGTCAGAGCCCTTCAGCACCTGCTGGCCGATCACCGTCGAGTCGCCGCCGATGTTGAAGTTGATCTGGTTGAGGTACGCCGGCCGGAAGTCGGTCTTGGGATTCCACCGCGGGTTGCGGACCACCGTCTCGGACTTCCCGGGCTGATAGCCGATCCCCTGGATCTTGCCCTGGGCGTTGGACTTGACCATGTACGGCCCGCTGGAGACCATGTAGGTCGTCCCGTAACTCGTTGGGGCGTGCTTGTCCAGCGGGGCCACGAACGAGGCCGGCAGCGGCGCCGACAGCGGCAGGACCAGTGCCTGAATCAGCGTCACCGCTCCCGGCTTGGTCATCTTGAAGACGATCGTCGTGTTGTTGGGAGTCGGTGATGCCGGGCAGCGGCCCGCCCTTGTACTTCGGGCTGGTGGACCCCAGCAGCGGGGCCGGCGACTGTGCGCCGAAGTACCCAGGCCAGTAGGCGTTGCCCACGTTCGGGTTGGCGCCGCGCTCCAGGGCGAAGGCGACGTCCTTGGAGGTGATCTCGCGATTGACCGGCGGGCTGAAGAACACGCCCGAGCGGATGTGAACGGTGACGGTCTTGCCGCCGTCGGTGATGCCCCCGTTGGCCGTGGTGGGCACTACCGTGGCCAGATCGGCCCGCAGCACCGTCGCGCTGTTGGGCGGGAAGGTGAAGAGCGTGCGGTTGGTCAACTGCATCAGCGAGTTGTCCAGCGCGTAGTAGGCCTCACCGGGGTCCAGGTGCTCGAAGTCTCCGTTGGAGAGCACCGTCAACGTGCCCCCCTTCTTCTTGCCGTAGAGCTGCTGGCCGGCGGGGTTCTCCCCGGGCTTGAGCGGAATCGACGACGTGCTGCTGGTCTGCGAGCCCGACCCACCCCCGGACGAGCTCTTCGAGGAACTGCTGCCGCCGCAGGCCGATATCCCAGCGGCCAGTACGGCTGTGACCGCCAAGGCGATCAATGTGCGACTAACCCTCATAGGGTTTGCCTCCTGTGGTGTTTTTCGTGCGCGGGACCGCAATGTAAACCAGCCTCATCGCGAGTCCCCGCGCGGATTGAGCGCGTCCAACAGGCCGTCGCCGACCAGGTTGAACGCAAGCACGGTGAGCAGTAGGGCGACGCCCGGGAAGACCATGTACCACCAGGCGGTGTTGAACACCGGCGTCGCGTCGGAGATCATCTGGCCCCAGCTGGCCGTCGGCGGGCGGATCCCCACGCTGAGGTAGGACAGCGCCGCCTCCAGCAAGATGTTGGTGGGGATCAGCAGGCTGGCGTACACGATCAGCGGCGTCACCAGGTTGGGCAACAGCTCGCGGAACAGGATCCGGCGGTTGGACGCGCCCAGCGAGCGAGAGGCTTCGACGAACTCCTTCTCGCGCAGCGAGAGCACCTGACCACGGGCGATCCTGGCGATGTAGGTGAAGCTCGAGATCGTGATGATGAAGATCACGGTGCCGATCCCCGGCTGGATCAGTCCCCCGGCGCAACCGAAGACGCCGCAGGCGGCGCCGATCCCGAGACCCAGCACCAGCACCGGGAAGGCCAGGAACACGTCGATGAGCCGCGAGATGACGGTGTCGACCCAGCCCCGGTAGAAGCCCGCCAGCAGCCCGATCACCGTACCGATGACCGTCGCGATCGCGGTTCCGAAGATCCCCACCTCCAACGACACCCGCGAGCCGAAGATGACGCGCGAGAGGACGTCGCGTCCCAGCGGGTCGACGCCGAACGGGTGACCGCCGGTCGGTCCCAGCGGGCTGCCGAACGCGTCGGTCGCGTTGGGGTCCTGCACGTTGGGGCCGGGCAGCCCGAGCAACTTGATGACCAGCGGCGCGAGGATCGCGACCAGGATCAGCAGGACGATGAAGCTCGCGGACGCCATCGCCACGCGATCGGCGCGAAAGCGCCGCCAGAACAGCTGTCGTGGGGAACGTGCGGCGACCTCGCCCGCAACGAGCTCCACGGCGTCGACGGATGCATCCGGCTCGGCTAGGAGCTCGGTAGCGGATCCGATGCTCATCGCTCAGTCATTTGACCCGCGTCAAGGACGTCCTTCCCCATGGAAGCATCGAACCACAAGCGCGCCACCATGTCATCCAACATTAATGCTTCCTCAACGAATCTTCGAGCCGGATACCCTCAGCGCTCGCGGCCCTCGTAGCTCAATGGATAGAGCACGCGCCTCCTAAGCGCGGGATGCAGGTTCGATTCCTGCCGGGGGCGAGTCGCCGTCTGCCAGCGCTGCAGGGCAGTGTCGCCGTGCGTGCTACGGTCGGCGCCTCCTCGTGTCCGAGAGCACCCTAGACACGCCACAAGCGCCACCGCAGCTCATGCGGACCGGTGGGGAAGGCGGCCCCGCCGGCCCCGCGCCCGACCCGGAGCTGTGGACGCTGCGCCGGTTCGCCCGCCGCCACCCGTGGTGGACGACCGCCTTCGGCGTGGTCGTCGTGTCCGTCGCCCTGGTGCTGTGGGCGGCCACGCGGCCCGGCTTCGATCCCTACGGGTGGCTGAGCTGGGGCCATCAGACGGTGCACGGCTCGCTGGACACCAACGCCGCGCCGTCGTGGAAGCCGCTGCCATACCTGTTCACGACCGTATTCGCGCTCGCCGGTCATTACGAGATGCGCCTGTGGATGATCACCTCGGCGGCGATCTCGCTGGCGGGCGTCGTGTTCGCCGGCCGGATCGCCTACAAGCTCACCGGGGCCTCGACCGAGCGGCCGTGGGCGCCCTGGGTGGCGGGGGCGTTTGCCGGCCTGGCTCTGCTCGGGATGCGCGACGAGCTGGGCTACAGCTACTTCCACTACATCCTCAGCTCGCAGTCGGATCCGATGATCGTCACCTTCTGCCTGGCCGCAATCGACTGCCATCTCGACGAGCCGCCCGCGCGCGGCGTTCGTGATGGGCTGTCTCGCCGCCCTCGGCCGCCCCGAGGTGTGGCCGTTCCTGGGTCTCTACACGATCTGGCTGTGGCGCGAGCGTCCGAGCACGCGCCTGCTGCTGGTGATCGGCGTGGTGCTGATGGCGCTGCTGTGGTTCGGGATCCCGGCGCTGACCTCGCGCTCGTGGTTCGTCGCCGCCGACAACGCCAACGGCTCCGGCCGCGCCCCCCAGGGCAACCGCATCACGGCGGTCATCCACCGCTTCGTCGACCTGCACTACTGGCCGCTGGAGCTGGCCGCCCTGCTCGGGGTGGGATTCGCTGCCCTGCGACGCCACCGGACGCCGCTGGCGCTGGCCGGCGCCGTGGTCGTGTGGGTGATCTTGGAGATCGCCTTCGCGCTGCATGGCTGGCCGGGTCTCGGCCGCTACATGTTCGAGGCCGCCGGCGTGATGATCGTGCTCGCCGGAGCCTGCGTCGGACGTCTGCTCTCGGGCATCCGCGTGCAGCGACTCTCGCTGCCCTCATGGGCAGGAGCGGGCCTCGTCGCACTGCTGGTGATCGGCCTCATACCGCCGGCCATCTCGGCCGCGCACGACGAGCACAAGGACATCGTGCACCAGCGCAAACGCACCCAGGAGATCAACCGGCTGGCGAGCGTGGTCTCCGCGCTCGGCGGCGCCGCCCGGATCCGCGGCTGCGGCGAGCCGCTGACCCGGCTCGAGTATCAGACGATGCTCGCCTATACCCTGGGCGAGAACGTCAATCAGGTCGGCTTCAAGTACGGCAAGGCGATCGCCCACGGCAACCCGATCATCCTGTTCACGCCGTACTCCAAGGGGATCGGGTGGCAGGTGCGCGCGCTGCGCCAGGTCAAGCCGAGTTGCCGCTCGCTGCCTCAGATCAACCGCTGACGGCTCGATCCGGTCGCTCGGGGTAGACCTCGTCGATGCTCGTCAACGCCCGATAGGGCGCCCCGGCGGCCTCGGCGATCGCCGCGCCACCGCCGGCCAGCCGGTCGCAGATGGCCAGCACTCCGCACACCTGCAGGCCCTCGTCGCGGAGCGCCTGCAGCGCGCGGATCGTCGAGCCACCGGTGGTGACCACGTCCTCTACGAGCATGCAGCGGTCATCGACACCCAGCACCGGCCCCTCGATCCGGCGGGCGAGGCCATGGGGCTTGGACTCCTTGCGCACGAAGAACGCCTTCACGTCGGCGCCGCCCGCCAGCGCCGCGCAGGCGATCGGGTCAGCGCCCATCGTCATTCCGCCCACCGCGGTCGCCGACCACTCGGCGGCCTGCTGGGCCACCAGTTCGGCGAGCGCGGCAAAGCCCGCGGGCAGCAGGATCGCCCGTCTGGCATCGACCAGGTACTGGGCCGTGCGGCCGCTCGTCAGCACGACCTCGCCGATCACCAGCGCATGCGTGCGCAGCTCGGCCAGCAGCCGCTCCCGGGCCGGCTCGGCCCTACTCGTAGACGTCGACACCGACGCCGATGCTCAGCCAATCCCAGACCGAGATCGCATCTGTGATCGGCAACCGCATGCAGCCGTGGCTGGCCGGATAGTCGGGCGCCGGATCAAAGCCGTGGATCGCGTAGCCACCGGTGAAGAAGTCCGAGTAGTACATGCCGTCCGGCAGGTAGCCCGGCGTTCTCATATACACGTGGAAGCGGCCCAGGATCGTCGGCGTGGAGGGCTTGCCGGAGCTGATCGGATAGATGGCGTAGACCTTGGAGCCGTTGATGAGGGCGAGCAGCTGGCTGCCGAGATCACCCTCGACGTGCTTGCCGTCGCCCGGGTAGCGGACCTTGAAGCTGCCGCGACCGTCCAGCAGCTCGGAGACCGTGAGGCCGTCGAGGCTCTGCGAGGTGCCGTGGCCCAGCAAGCGGTGATAGGCGTCGATCGCCAGGCCCGTCTTCTCGTCGTACACGCCTGACTGCGGGATGTACATGTGCACGGCGGCGAGCTTCTGTTGGAGCAGCTGTACAAACGCGCCGGTCGCGCCGAAGCCCGCATTGGTGTCCAGCGAGGCCACGCCGCGCGACGCGGTAAAGCCCAACATCTGCGGCGTGCGCCGGTGCGTGACCTGGAGGTGGATGATGCCCGGCCTGGGGGCCTTGATGATCGTGGCGAAGCGCCCGTATTTCTTGTTGGGCGAGAGCTTGATCCGCAGCCGCTGGGCCTTGAGCAGCTTGCGGCCGAGGAACTCCTTGACCGTCACCCACTGGCCGGCGACGAAGGGACGGACGGATCCGGTGAGGTGCATCCCGCGGTCAGGGACGATCAGCGTCTTGCGATGCACGAAGAAGGCGTCGAGCAGGTACAGCTTCGCGGCGGCCTTGACCGCGGGGGTGGTCGCGGGCGGCGCCGGCGTGGTCGTGGTCGGCGTGGTGTTGGTCGGAGTCGTCTTGGTCGGAGTCGTCTTTGTCGGCGTGGTCTTGGCGGGCGCGGCGGCGACCGACGCGACTGCGCCCGACGAGCTGGCCAGCCCCGAGGCTGACTTGACGGCGTGGCCGGCGGTCGCGGACGACGGGCCGGCGACGGCGACGCCGGCACATAGCCCCAGCGACGCGGTGGCGGCGGCCAGGACCGCCGAGCAGGAGGCGAGATGACGGCGCATGAGCGGGTAGTAAATCAGTCAACCAACTCCCGCGCCGCCGGTCTCTCGTTCCGCACGCGCGCTTGCAGTTGACCGAGGATCAGGCCGGCCGCGCCGCGCGAGCCGCGAGCGGCCCCACCGCCGCCGCGATCACGGCCCACGAGGCGAGGATCAGCCCGACGATCGCCGGGGCCGACCAGTGCAGCTGATTGACCCCCAGGGCGAGCGCGTTGTTGGCCGAGTGCAGGGCCATGCCCGGATACAGCGAGCCGGTCCGCCAGCGCACCAGGCACAGCACGAAGCCCAGAAAGCCGAGCGGGATCAGGTACTGGGAGGAGGCCGACCCGGTGTGCGCCAGGCCGAACAGGATCCCGGTGATGATCGCGGCGATCCAGGGGCCGAGGTTTGCCCCGAGAACGGGCACCGCCAAACGGCGCAGTCCTCCGAAGAAGAACCCCCGGAAGAAGAACTCCTCGGCGATCGGCGCGATCGCGCACACGAACACCGATGCGGCCACCAGCGCCGCCGTGCTGTGGTTGACGCCCAACTCGCTGGGAAGCTTGTCGGTGCCGTGGAGCTTGAACACCGCGGCGTAGACGGCCGTCAGCACGTAGTAGCCGACAGCCGCCGACACGAACGCGACGATCGCCGTGCGCCATCCAACGGGCCGAAAGCCGAAGTCGGCCGCTCGTGGCCGGCGTTCGGACGCCACGGAGGCCAGCCAGATCGCGGCGGCCACGAATCCCAGGTCGAACACGATGTCGCCGACGATCGCCACCGCGGGCGGGGGATGCGAGATGCTCGAGCCCCCGAGGCCGCCGACCACGTCGACCACGATCGAGCCGGCGGCGCCCAGCATCAGCCCCAGGACCACGCCGGCGGGCGCTGTCCACAGGCGCCACGGCGGTAGGTCCTGCGACCACGACTCGGGCATCGGTGTTGAGATTACGGCCAGCTCAGCTCGGCGAGGCTGGCGATCGTCTCCACTCCGGGTTCGCGGCTGCCGTCGCGGCGCAGCAGCAGCGCCCGGATCCCGCACGCCCGCGCCCCCACCACGTCCTCTGACAGGCTGTCGCCCACATGGCGCGCGTGCGCGGCACCGACGCCGGCGATTCCCAGCGCGTGCTTGAAGATCGCCGGTTGGGGCTTGCGGGCCTCCACCGCGGCCGATGTGACCACACCGTCGACGAGCGGCGCCAGGCCGACGCGCTCCAGCACCTCGAGCAGCGAGACGTCCCAGTTGGAGACCACGATCACCCGCGCGCCGTTGCTCCGGGCGGTCGTCAGCGCCTCGCGGGCGTCGTCGTAGGCCACGAAGCGCAGCGTCTCCAGAAGCGCCTCGGTCCGGGCGACGTCATCTACGGCCGTCAGCGCAGAATGGACCTGATTGAGGGTCCCGAAGAGCACGCGCGCGCAGCGGCGGCGAAGCTGCGCCAGGCTGTCGGCATCGCGTCCAGAGTCCATGTGCTGCCGGTAGAACGCGATCTCGGCCCCCAGCGCATGCCCGGCGTCGGCCTCGGTCACGGCGACGCCGAAGCGACGCTCCAACACGTCCACGAGCGCCGGCGCAGGGGCGGCCAGCGAGATCAGCGTCCCCATCCCGTCGATCAGCAGGGCCGGTCGGTCGCGTTGCATGGCGCAATTCGATAGCAGGAGGCCGAATCGGCGAGCCGAAAACCCCTCCCAGGCTACACTGGCGACGGCGCTCCAGCATGCTCTGAGAGCCCCGCGCCAGACAGCTCGCAGACAACCATGAGCCGACGTGATCGACAGCGCCGCCGCCGGCGCAACCGCGGTTCCCCGCTCAAGCGCGTGTTCGGCTTGGGCGCGGTGCTGGTCATCTGCGGGCTCGCGGTCGGCGCCCTGGCGATCACCGGCTGGGTGGTCAACGTCGCGCACTCGGCGCCTGACCTTGGCTCGCTGAAGCCCAAGATCCCGGGTTCGCCGTCACAGGTGTTCGCCGCCGACGGGACCTCACTGGGCTACATCTGGTCGCCCAGCGTGCACACGCCGCTGGCCGGCGACAAAATCCCCAAGCTGATCAAGCGGGCGACGGTGGCGATCGAGGACCGGCGCTTCTACCAGCACGGCGCGCTCGATTATCAGGGCATTGTGCGTGCGGCGATCAAGGACACGGTCAACGGTCAGCAGCTACAGGGTGCGTCGACCCTGACGATGCAGCTGGTCGACAATGTCTACCTCCCCAAGCGCTTCCAGACCGCCCGCGAGAAGCACGATCTCAAGTACAAAATCGTGCAGGCCAAGTTGGCCGAGCAGCTGGAGGGCCGGCGCAGCAAGAACTGGATCCTGGACAACTACCTCAACGACGTCCCCTACGGCACCGTGCGCGGCCAGACCGCCTACGGCGTGGGCGCCGCTGCGGAGATGTTCTTCGACAAGCCGGTGGCGAAGCTGACCCTGGACCAGGCGGCGCTGCTCGCCGGAATGCCGCAGGCGCCGTCTGAATACAACCCCTTCATCGACGTCAAGGCGGCGCGCAGCCGCCGCAACGAGGTTCTGCAGGCGATGGTCAATGCCGGCGACATCACCCAGGCGCGGGCCAATGCCGCCGCCCGGCGCAAGCTGGCGGTCAGGTCAGACGATCGGTACTCGATCAGGAAGGACCCCTACGTCTTCGACTACATCCAGCAGGCCGTGGCCCGGGATCTGTGCCCGCGGACGCCCAACCACTGCCCGCGGATGAACCAGGGCGGAATGAAGATCTACACCACCATCGACCTGCGCAAGCAGGCCCTGGCGCGCCAGGCGATCATCAACCACGAGTCGCTGCTGGCTGAGCAGGGCGGCCCGGGGTCGGCCGCGGCGGGCCTGGCCTCCGTCAATCCCGTCAACGGCCACATCCTCGCGATCGCATCCTCGGCGGACTACAGCCAGACGAACTTCGACTACGCCACCCAGGCCCACCGCCAGCCCGGCTCGTCGTTCAAGGTGTTCGTGCTGATGACCCTGATCCACGACTTCCACGGCAACCCCAACGACACCTACTACACCTCCAAGCCCCTCCCCGCCGGCTGGCTCCCCGGCTACCCGGACTATGACGTCCACACCGCCGAGGACTCCTACCAGGGCAACATCAGTGTCACAAAGGCGACGGTGCTCTCCGACAACACCGTGTTCGCGCAGCTGGACGCCGACCTCACCCCGCCGAAGGTGACCGCCACCGCGTACGCGATGGGGGTCACCACGCACCTGGACTCGCTGCCCGCGGAGGCGATCGGAGGCCTGACCACCGGCGTCACGCCGCTGGAGATGGCCGACGCCTACTCCACGCTGGCCAATGGCGGCACCCACGTCCCGGCCACGATCATCAACAAGGTCGTGTTCCCCGACGGCAGCGCCGATGACTTCGGCAACCTTCCGAGCACTCGGGTGTTCACCCCCGGCGAGGCCTATGAGGGCACGACGGTGCTCAAGGGCGTTATCACCAGTGGCACCGGCACTGCCGCCGGCTACGGCTGCCCGGCCGCCGGCAAGACCGGCACCGCCAACAATCTCTCGAACGCGTGGTTCGTGGGCTACACGCCGCGCATGTCGACGGCCGTGTGGGTCGGCTACCCGCAGGGCAACAGCATCCCGATGTCCGACGGGTTCGGCGGCGCGCTGGCAGCGCCAATCTGGCACGACTACATGCAGACGGCGTCCAGCGGCTACTGCGGCGATTTTCCGACGCCCGCTGTGCCCTTCCAGGGAACCGCGTTCTTCGGCAACTACGCCCAGACCGGCGGCTCGACCACCGTCTCTCCCGGCAGCGCGCAGTCGGGCGCCAACGGCGGCGCCGCCCTCGGCGGCCAGACCACGACGACCACCACCACCACCAGCACCAACTCGTACAACAACCGCACCCTGTACGCCCACCCGCCCCAGACTGGCGGCAACGGCGGCGGTGGCAAACCTGGCGGCGGCAACGGCGGCGGCGCCGGCGCCTCGGGCGGCACCGGCCTCTCGCACTGAACCCGGCTGCTGGTAGCCTCGTCGGCGACGTCGTGCGATGAGGCACGTCGCAAAGCGAGAAGGGTCGGAGCTGCATGCCGAAGGAAGAGAAGGTCGAGTTCGAGGGCGAGGTGGTCGAAGCGCTGCCCAACGCGATGTTCCGCGTCAAGCTCGACAACATGGATCGCGTCGTGCTCGGTCACGTGGCCGGGAAGATGCGCCGCTTCCGGATCCGCATCCTGCCCGGTGATCGGGTTCGCGTCGAGCTGTCGCCGTACGACCTCGATCGCGCGCGGATCGTCTACCGTCACCGCTGATTCGCGCCCGCCGCGCGGTCGGTGACGCCAGCCAGGCGATGCGCGAGCTGGAGCTGATCGAGGCCCTGGAGCACGTCCTCGGCGCGTCCGGTCCCCGCGTGGTGCGCTGGCTGGGCGACGACGCCTCCGTGGTCCGTGGCCGTGGATACGCGGTCACCTCGGTCGACACGCTGGTGGATGGCGTGCACTTCCGGCGCGAACAGCTGTCGCCGGAGGAGATCGGACACCGGGCGGTCGCCAGCGCGCTGTCTGATCTGGCGGCGATGGCGGCGCCGCCCGGCGAGGCCTACCTGGCGCTCGGACTGCCGGCCGGCATCGACCACGCTGACGCCTTGGCGCTGGTGCGAGGCGCGCAGACCATCTCCCGGCGGGCGGGGGCCACGATCGCCGGCGGCGATGTCAGCTCATCGGCGACGCTCACGGTGACGGTGACGGTGGTCGGCTGGGTCGCCGACCCCGGCGAGCTGGTCGGCCGCGACGGGGCGCGGGAGGGCGACGTCGTGGTGGTCACGGGCGAACTGGGGGGCGCCGGAGCCGGCTTGGCGCTGCTGGAGGGCACGGCCGACGCCGCGTCGCTGCCGCTGGAAACCACCGCGGCGCTCCGAGAGCGCTACGCGCGGCCGCAGCCGCGTCTGGCCGCCGGTCGCGCGCTCTCGCAGCTCGGGGCCACAGCGTTGATCGACTTATCAGACGGGCTGGCCACCGACGCGCGGCATCTGGCCAAGCGCAGTGGGGCCGGGCTGGAGCTGACCCTGGCAGACCTGCCGGTGGCCGGCGGCGTGGCCGAGGTGGCATGCCAGCTGGGCCGCGACGCGGTCGAGTTCGCCGCCACCGCGGGCGAGGACTACGAGCTGTGCGCCTGCCTGCCGGAGGCGGCGCTGAGCCTGGTCAAGGCGCGGGAGCCTCGGTGGGGGGGCGGTCAACTGCCGCCGCTGACAGTCGTCGGGCGCGTACTGGGGCAGGCCGGCGGACTTACGTTCACCGACGCGGGCTCGCCCCTGGCGGGCTACGAGCACTCCGACTGACTGGGGTCAGGTCGAGTCGCGATCCTGGGCGGCAGGTCGCTGCCCGCGCTCGGCCAGAAGACGACGCACGATGGCGTCGGCGACGGCCTGAGCGTCGATCTGGTACTCCCCCCTGCCTACCTGCTCTTGTAGATCCATTACTTTCATCGCCTCTGAGCTCCTTCCCCCTCTCGCTATCGGACTAAACATCTCAGACGAGAGTTTCGGCACCGGTGTCGGAGCACTGGACGCGAGCGGACGCCGGGTGGACGTTTGGGCAGGGCATAGGCCGTGCAGGTTGACTAGCTAGGCGGAGCTTTTGGCAGGCCCCAGCGGCGTCACCGAGCGCAGCCGGGCGAACACGATGATCCGCTGCGCGGCGCTGTACAGCGGGTTGCAGGCCGACAGGACCAGCCGGTCGTAGCCGGCGTCGTCGATCACCGAGGTCTGCGTCGGCTTGACTATCCGCTGGTACTGGACGATGTAGGTGAACTTGCCGTAGGGCATCGTCACGAAGATCCGGTCGCCGGCGGTGAGTTGGTTCAGGAACCGAAACGGGGCGAGGTAGGTGGTCCGGTGCCCGGCCACCGCGACCGTCTGGCCCATTCCCGGAAACGCCGTGGAGGGATAGTGGCCCGGTCCGGCCTCCAGGCTGCTCGTGTCGGTTCCCTCGATGACGTTGTACGTGCGCCCAATTCTGGGGATCTGGATCTGGCCGATCGCGTCGCCGATCTTGACCTGGTCGCGCTCGCGACGCGCCAGATAGGCGATGCGGGCAGAGAGGCTCTGGATCCCGGCCAGAGCGCGCGTGTCGGTGGTCGAGAGCGGGGCGGTGCGGTAGCTGAGGTGGCTCTTGTTGACGTCCGAGCGAAGCACCATGCCGATCGCCGCCGTCACCGGCTCCTGCCACACCAGCGTCACCCCCGCGTCGGCCACGAGCAGCAACCCGGACAGAATCAGGACCGAGGAGACATCACGGATCAATCGCCGCATCCGCCCATGGTGACACGCGACGGTGCGGGGCGCGACGGCTGAGCCTGGTCTGACTGACCCGGGCGGGTCCGGGCTCAGCGCCGCAACGCCGACTTGGTCCCGCCCAGCGAGCCGGGACCGGCGTAGGTGATCGGCCCACGGACGGTCACGGGGGCCGGCTGCGCCTTGGGCCGCCGGGCCGCCACCAGCACCAGCGAGGCGGCGCTGACCAGGCAGCCCAGGACGACGCACCATTCCAGGGCGGCGATCAGGCTGACGGCATGGCCGGCGAGCAGCAGCGCGGCGGACCAGATCAGGTCCGTGATACCGAAATGGAGCGCGCCCGCGTAGTAGACGACCACGAGCGCGATCGGGAGCAGGCCGACGACGATCATCGCCAGGCGCACCGGCAGGGCGAGCCGCAGGTCAGGGTCGACCGCCCACAGCCAGAGGTGCAGAGCCGGGATCAGCAACGCCGCCGCAAACGGGTTCTCGGCCCAGATCGCGAGCGTGATCAGCCACAGCACGACCACCATCGCCACCGCGACGCCGTCACCGGATCGCTCGATCGAGCGCGAGCGCGAGTCGGCCCGGGTGGTCGAGGCGCGCGCCGACGGGGGAGCCAGCCATGCTCGAGCAGCCATCCGCAGCGCCAGCGCCGAACCGAGCAGGATCACCGCCGCAGCCGCCAGCACGGCGATCCCGGAACCGTTCAGGCGAATCGCCCCCGGACTCAGCGGCCCCGGCGGAGCCGCCGAGATGACGTCCAGCAGACGCGCGGCGAGCACCACTCCCAAGGCCAGCGCGAACGGGATGGCAGCGCCGATCACCAGCACCAGCGACCGCCCGATCAAGTGTCCCCGACGACGGGCGCGCGCCAGCGCGTCGACGCTGGTCAGGGCCACCGGCACCAGGAGCGTGAGCACGAACAGCGAGATCGCCCAGCCCGGGACCACCTTGCCGTCCAGCAGCAGATAGCTCGAGGGCGCGGCTACCCCCGGTCCCCCGTCCAGGGCCGAGATGGTCGCCAGCACGGCGCGCCCAAGGCCCGTGAGCTGCGGAGTGCCCGCGATCGGCGCGTCCCCGCCGGCCCCGTTCTCCCCTGAGACCGACAGCTCGATCGCCGGGATGCCCCGCGCGCCGAACGGAGCCTGCTCGGACACCGTGAAGGGGAACGCGAGGTGCGCGAACTGACCGCCGATGCCGGTGGAGCCGACGCTCAGCGCGCCCTGGTTCTGGATCGCCGCCGCCAGCGTGTTACGCAGGACCGGCGGGGCCACCAACGGACTCGTGCTCCAGGGGATGATCACCGGCTGGCGCGGGTGCGCGCTGGCCAGGTCGCCGAGCACGATCACCGCGTCGACCGGCCCTGTCAGTGTCGAGGCCAGCTTGACCGCGCCCGCCGTCCCGGCAGAGCCGCTGGTGGAGGCGAGCACGATCGTGCGGTTCAGGGTCTCGCCCGCCAGGTCGCGCGCCAGCTCCAACAGCGTCGCCGTACCCGAGAGGCTGGCCAGCGCCGGCGAGCCGCGGGCGTCGCGATGGGCGACGATCACGATGCTGCCGCTCTCCATCCCCGGTCGCGAGGCGACCACGTTCTCCAGGGTTCTCGTCCCGTCGACCGTCCGCCCGCTGAACGTGCCGGTGTTGACGGTGAAGCCGTTGGCGCGGAAGCTCGAGCCCACCTGGGCGGCCAGCGCCTGGTCGCCGTCGGAGCCGGGGGCTCGCACCGGGTCTTGAGCGGCGATCGAGGTCATCGTGGAGTACACGTTGGAGCCGTTGAAGACCTGCGGGGCCAGCGATGCCGAACGGGGGCCCTGTTGGTTGGTGAGCGAGAACGCGAGCACCACGAGGGCCAACGCCGCGACGGCCAAGCCTGTGCGGTAGATGCGTACGTCAAGCATCGTCGACGGAGACTATCTCGACCGGCCGCCACTACCCTTGAGCGCGCGACCGTGCCTGAACATTCCGCGCGCATCCTGCTCGTCGATGACGAGGAGTCGATCCAGACCCTTCTCTCCTACCCGCTGCGCAAGGAGGGCTACGACGTGGTGCAGGCGACCGACGGGCGCGAGGCGTTGGATCGCTTCGACGAGCAGCCCTTCGACCTGGTGGTGCTCGATCTGATGCTGCCCCGGATCGACGGCCTGGAGGTCTGCCGGCGCCTGCGCGCCAAGAGCTCGGTGCCGATCATCATGCTGACCGCCAAGTCGGAGGAGATCGACAAGGTGGTCGGCCTGGAGCTGGGGGCCGACGACTACATCACCAAGCCGTTCTCTCTGCGGGAGTTCTCCAGCCGGATCAAGGCGACGCTGCGGCGCGCGGAGATGAGCCGGCCGGCGCAGACGGCGCCCGACGAGGCGCCTCTGCAGGTTGGCGAGCTGCGGATCGACTTCCCCAAGCGCACCGTGCGGGTCCGTGGCGCGGACGCGCAGCTGACCTATGTCGAGTTCGAGATCCTCTCGGCGCTGGCCCGCGCGCCGGGCCGGGTGTTCACCCGCGACATGCTGTTGGCCCGGATCTGGGGAGATTCCGCCTATCGCGATCCCCGCACGATCGACGTCCACATCCGTCACCTGCGCGAGAAGGTGGAGAGCGATCCGAAGGACCCGCAGTTCTTGTTCACGGTGCGCGGCGTGGGCTACCGCTTCCGTGACACGGAGCCCTAGCGCCGATGCGGATGCGCAGAACGCTGTCGCTGCGCAACCGGCTGGCGCTGGTGTTCTTCATGATCACCGTGTTGGCCGTGGGAGCGATGTACCTCTACGTGGCCCCCGGGCTCCAGAGCCGACTGATGGGCGAGAAGCTGACCGATCTGGCCAACTCCGCCCGCGCGCACTCGGGGCCGCTGCGCCGGACGGTGGGCAGCTCCACCTCGCTGGCCGGCGTGCGGCGGATCGTCGGCCGGACCGCCAACCTCAGCGGCGACCGGGTCACGCTGCTGTCGGTCAACCAGGCGCAGGGTCGCACGCAGCTCTCGCGCCTGGCCGACTCCGGCAACGCCGCGGCCAGCGGTGCCGTCCGTCTGAGCATCGCCGAGCGAGCGGTGACGATCCGCCAGACCGTCACCGGGACCGAGTCGACTTCCTCGGGTCGGATGGCCGTGGCCGCCTACCCGGTGCGCTACGGCAAGCGGGTGGCGGCGGTGATCGTCTACTCGGCGCCCGTCTCAGACGTGCTGCGCACGGTCAGTACGGTCCGCCACCAGATCCTCGTCGCCGGCGCGCTGGCGCTGCTGGTGGCGCTGGTCGTCGGCTACCTGGTGGCACGGGCGCTGGCCCAGCGCGTCAAGCGGCTGGAGTTGGCGGCCAAGCAGGTCGCGTCGGGGGAATTCACGACCCCGATCCCAGTCGACTCGGCCGACGAGCTGGGGCAATTGGCCGCCGCGTTCAACGACATGCAGCGCCAGCTGCTGCAGCTCGAGCAGGCGCGCAAGAAGTTCATCGCCACCGCCTCTCACGAACTGCGCACGCCCGTGTTCTCGCTGGGAGGCTTCGTCGAGCTGCTGGAGGACGACGAGCTCGACCCCGAGACGCGACGGCGCTTCCTTGACCAGGTGCGCGACCAGGTGCAGCGCCTGGGCAAGCTGTCGGTGGATCTCCTCGATCTCAGCCGCTTGGAGGCGGGCTCGCTGGAGCTGCGCCCCGAGGAGGTCGACCTCGGAGAGCTGACGCGTTCGGTCTCAGGAGAATTCGAGCTCACGCTGGTCCAGCACGACGCGCGTCTGGAGCTGCGGCTGCCGGGCGGGCGGGACGCGATCCAGGCGCAATGCGACCCCGTGCGCGTCGCCCAGATCGTGCGCATCCTGATCGACAACGCCCTCACCCACACGCCGCCGGGAACGCGGATCGTGGTGACGGCCGGTCGCGACGACGGCCGCGTGCGCGTAGCCGTGCGCGACAACGGCGAGGGCATCGACGCCCACGCGCTGCCGCGGATCTTCGAGCCGTTCTACACCGCCGACGACGCTCAGGGCTCGGGACTGGGACTGGCAATCGCCTCCGAGCTGGCCGACCGCATGGCGGGCCGGCTGCTCGTCGATTCCGCCTCAGGAGCCACCACGTTCACGCTCGAGATCCCCGTGTGATTCGCACAATGGCCAGCCGCGCTGCGCGAAGACTGGCCATCGGGCCCAAGGCAACCGCGGCGGTGCTCGGGAAACTGCTGCCATGTCCCGCGTGCATCGTCGCCGTCGCAGGTTCGCTGGCGGTCCGGCCGTGGCCGCCGTCTCGGCGCCGTTCGGCAGTGATGTGGAGAGGTGTCTGACTCAGGTGGAGCGCGAGGTGCGCGGTGCTCGCGAGCGCGGCGCGGGCCTCGTGGTGTTCCCCGAAGCGGCATTGGGCGGCTACATGTGCGAGGAACTGGTCGGCTCCGCGGTCAGGCGGTCCTCGCCCGCGGTGCTGGAGCACCGCGACGCGGTGTTCGCGCGGCTGGCGAGAATCGCCGGGCCGACGGTCATCTGCATCGGTTACAGCGAGTCGGCGCCCGGCGGCTCGGATCAGATCTTCTCCAGCGCCGTGTGCGTCAGCGGCGACGGGGTGCTGGGGCACCATCGCAAGGTGCACATCCCGCCCGGCGAGCACGGCGTGTACACCGCCGGCGATGGGTTTTCGGCGTTCGACACTCCGGTCGGCCGCCTGGGGATGCTGATCTGCTACGACAAGGTCTTTCCCGAGGCGGGGCGGGCGTTGGCGCTTGACCGAGCCGAGATCGTGGCCTGCATGGCGGCATGGCCGGTGTGCCGTGTACGACCGACGCGTTTGGCCCGCAATGACCGGCAGGTCAAGCACTTCAACGCCCTCGACGTGGCGCGCGCGGTGGAAAATCAGGTGGTTTGGGTAGCGTCCAATCTGTATGGATCGCTCGGACGTCTTCGCTTTCCCGGCCAGGCCAAGGTCGTCGACCCCAACGGGAGGGTCCTCGCCGGCACCGGAGCCCGGTCCGGAATCGCGCTTGCCCGGATCGATGCCCGTGCTGCGGTGCGATCCGCCCGTGGCGAGCTGTCCCACTTGGGCGACCGAGTACCGGTGGCCTACGGCATGAGCGCGATTCCCGCGTCCGTCCCCCTGGCCAGAGTCGCCTGATGTGCGGGATCGCCGGCCGCCTGGGGCCTCGTGTCCCGGGCGAGAATCAGCGCATGCTCTCGCGGCTGGAGCACCGCGGGCCCGACGACCAGGGGGAGGTCGGCTTCAGCGGGGGGTGGCTGGGTCATCGCCGACTGTCGATCGTCGATCTGGAGGGCGGCCATCAGCCGCTGGGTGGTAGCTCGGGAGAGCACTGGCTGGTCGGTAACGGCGAGATCTACAACCACGAGAAGGTCCGGCGAACGCTCGGCGGCAGCTCGTACCGCACCCAGTCCGACAACGAGGTTGCGCTGCGCCTGTTGGAGCAGCGCGGGCCCGACGCGCTGGGCGAGCTGGAGGGAATGTACGCGCTGCTGTCGGCGACCGAGGACGGCGGCTCGTTCGTCGCCGCCCGTGATCCGGTCGGGATCAAGCCGCTGTACTGGACGCCGCCGGAGCGCACTGGTGAGGAGGTGCGCTTCGCCTCCGAGATCTCGGCCTTCGACGACGAATGGCGGCCGGCCGTCGAGGTGTTTCCGCCGGGCCACTACTGGACGCCGGAAACCGGGCTGCAACGTTTCGCCTCCGCGGTAGTCCCGGCTGGCGGCACCAACGGCTACGGCGGTCGCGCGGAGCCGTCCCAGGACGACCTAGACGAGACCCGCGACACGCTGATCGCCTCGGTCCACCGCCAGATGATGGGCGACGTGCCGGTGGGGGTGTTCCTCTCTGGCGGCCTGGACTCGACGCTCGTGGCGGCGATCGCCGCGCGCTACTACGCCGAGCGCGGCGACCGGCTGATGACGTTCGCCGTCGGCGTCGACGGCAGTCCCGACGTGCTCGCCGCGCGCCACGCGGCCCGGTACCTGGGCACCGACCACCACGAGCGCCTGTACACCGCCGAGGAGGCGCTGGCCGCGGTGGGCCCCGTGGTGCGCGCGATCGAGCACTTCGACGTCTCGCTGGTCCGTTCGGCGGTGCCCAACTACCTGCTGGCCGAGATGGCCGCGCGCCACGTCAAGGTGGTGCTGACCGGCGAGGGCGCCGACGAGTTGTTCGCCGGCTACGTCTACTTCCGTGACATCGCCGATCCCGACCAGCTCCACGACGAGCTGGTCGCCAACGTCAACGGACTGCACAACCTCAACCTGCAGCGCTGCGACCGGGTCACGATGGCCCACAGCCTGGAGGCGCGAGTCCCGTTCCTGGACCGCGAGGTCATCGCGCTCGCCCTGCGGCTGCCCGCTGCATGGAAGGTCGCCTCCGAAGACGTGCCCGAGAAGCGCCTGCTGCGCCAGGCCTTTGACGGCTGGCTGCCCCACGAGCTGCTGTGGCGTGAGAAGGCCCAGTTCGGCGATGGCAGCGGCGCAGCCGGAGTGCTGACCCAGGCGATCGAGAGCCGGATTTCCGAAGAGGAGTTCGCCGCCGAGGCTTCGCTGGTCGATCCCCCGCTGCGTACCCGCGAGGAGCTGGCCTACTACCGGATCTGGCGCGATCACCTGGCCGGGGTGCGGCCCGAGCAGAACCTCGGCAGGTTCGCGACGGCTTGACCGCGTCGATGCCTGCGACCATGACGCCTGTGGCGCGCACCGGCCCGGAAACCCCCCCGCAGGATCTCCGCACGGGCGGCAGGAGCGAGTTGGCCAACGCTATGGGGCAGCTCGCCCAGGACGCCGCGACGGCGCAGGCGATCAGTGCCTTGGAGGCACGAGAAATCCGCGTGATCCTGATCAAGGGCGCGGCGATTGCGGCGCGACTCTACGACGCACCCGCTCAGCGCGCCTACGCGGACGGCGATCTACTCGTCGACCCGGCGCGCTTCGCGGACGCTGCGGGCGTCTTGGAGCAGCTTGGCTACGCCGGGATACTCGCCGGCGCGCGAGAGCCGGCGGCGCGCCACGCGCGGGCCTTTCGCCGAGCTCACGCGATGATCGACCTCCACCACCAGCTCTATCTCTCCCGTGGCGATCCCGCCAGAGCATGGGCCGCCCTCAGCGCTGACACCGAGTCGCTGCACGTTGGCGGGCGCGAGGTGGAGGTACTTGGCGACCCGGCGCTCGCGCTCGTGCTCACGGCCCACGTCGTACAGCACGGCACGATGGCAACGCCGCTTGAAGACCTGCGCCAGGCGCTGCAGCGCTTTGACCGAGGGGTGTGGCACCGCGCCCGGGAGCTCGCAGGGGAGCTGATGATGGACGAGGTCCTGGGCGCCGGTCTGCGCGAGCTCGGAGCAGGTCGGCAGCTGGCTCGCGAGTTGGGGCTGCCGACGAACACCTCTGCCGAGATCAGGAGCCGTCTTGCTGGACGCCCCCCGCTGACCGACGGATT
Source organism: uncultured Solirubrobacteraceae bacterium (assembly GCA_963831015.1). Classification (GTDB taxonomy): domain Bacteria; phylum Actinomycetota; class Thermoleophilia; order Solirubrobacterales; family Solirubrobacteraceae; genus Palsa-465. The sequence continues at coordinate 190,697 of CAWHOM010000006.1, forward strand.
CCAGCGCATCAGCGAGGCGGGATCCCCAACCGCCGTGCTGCGGCTGATCGCGGGTGAGCTGGCGCCCTCGCCCGGGTTCATGCACATCTGGTGGCCGCCTGCTCGTCGGGGGCGCCTTGCGCTCGCCCTGGCCTACGCCTATCGCCCGCTGTGGCTCCTCTGCCACGCGCCGACGGCTTATCTGCACTGGCGTGCTGCCAACGGCCGCCGGCCACATCGCGACGGGTAGCCGACCGGCTGTTTCTGGCCGACGGCCGGGGCTCGGGTCTACGGGGCCCAGTCGGCCAGCAGCTTGAGCCACACCTCGCTGCGCGTCGGAAACGGCGGCATCGCGTGGACCAGACGCTCCAGCGGGATCTCCCCGACGATCGCAAAGGTGGCCGCCTGCAGGCTCTCGGCGACGTCGGGACCGACGAGCGTGGCACCCAGGATCACGCGGCGCATCTCGTCGACGACGATCCGCGCGCCCGAGAGCGCCCCCTTGCCGATGAAGCTCGCGCCCGGAGTTTGACCGGGGTCGGCATCGACCGCCCGGGCTTGGAGACCCCGCTCAAGCGCCTCGGCAAGCGTCAGCCCGACGCTGGCCACCTGGGGCTCGGTGAAGGCCACCCGCGGCGTGAGCTCGCGATCCCACAGGCGCCCGAGCCTCCCGATCCATGATCGTCGCGCAGGCGATCTGCGCCTGGTACTTGCCGGCCTGGGTGAGCAGCGCCCGGCCGTTGACGTCGCCGATCGCATACAGCCAGCTCTTGTGGATCGGGACCCGCATGCTGTCGTCCACCGTGATCGTCTCACCGGGGGCCAGATCGACGGTCTCCAGCCCGAGGTCATCGGTGTGGGGCTTTCGGCCGACGGCCACCAGCAGCTCATCGCCGGTGATGGCGTCGTCGCCCTCGAGCGTGAGGAGGAACGTGCCGTCGGCGCTGCGTTCGGCCTCGGTCGCCTTGGTGGCGATGCGCACGTCGATTCCCAGGTGGCTCATCGACTGCTCCAGCAGTTCGGACGCGAACGGCTCCTCGCCAGGCAGCAGCCGTGCAAGCGCCTCGACGAGCGTCACCTCGGCGCCCAGGGTCGCCCACGCCTGCGCCAGCTCGCAGCCGACCGCCCCGCCGCCCAGCACGATCAGCGTGCCGGGAACCTGTTTTGCGGTCGTGCCCTGCCGGTTGGTCCAGGGCGCTATTTCCTTGAGTCCCTTGACCGGCGGAATCGCTGCTCCGCTGCCGGTGGCGATCACCACCGCGCGCCGGGCTGTGAGCAGCACGTCGCCGACCTTGACCCGCCGCTCGCCGTCCAGCCGCGCCGGACCGCGGACGAGCTCGATCCCGCGCTCCTGGAGCCATCCCATCTGGGAGGAGTCGTGCAGGTCGTGGATCACCTGGTCGCGGCGACCGAGCACTGCCTGCGGATCCAGCTCCCCGGTGACCGCCTCCCGGGCGCCGGGCACCCGGGAGACCTCCTTGAGCAGTTGTCCCGGGCGCAGCAGCGCCTTGGAGGGCATGCAGGCCCAATAGGCGCACTCGCCGCCCACCAACTCCCGCTCCACCAGGCACACGTCCAGCCCCTCCTGGGCGAGCTTGCCGCTGCAGACCTCTCCTGCCGGGCCGGCGCCGATGACGATCACGTCGTGCTCGGACATGTGAGGACGAACGGTAGTGGTCAGGCTATGCCACCTCGCGCAGCCTGCCCGACTCCACCTCGTAGACGAACCCGCGGACCGCGTCCTTGTGGGGGATGAACGGCGAGGCCTTGATCCGCGCGATCGACTGGCGCACGTCCTGGTCGAGGTCGCCGAACGCCTCGGCCGCCCATGCGGGCTTGATCCCCGTGTCCTGCTCGATCGAGGTCCTGAAGTCGTCGTCGGTGAAGGTCAGCATCCCGCAGTCGGTGTGGTGGATGAGGATGATCTCCTCGGTGCCCAGCAGCCGTTGGGAGATCGCCAGCGAGCGGATCGCGTCGTCGGTGACCACGCCGCCGGCATTGCGGATCACGTGGGCGTCGCCCTCGTGCAGACCGAGCGCCCCGTAGACGTTGACCCGCGCGTCCATGCAGGCGACGACGGCGGTCTTCTTGCCCGGGGGCATCGGCAGGTCGGCCTTGTCGAACGAGGCAGCGTAGGACTCGTTGTTGGTCAGCAGGTCGTCGGTGGTGCTCATGCCATGTCTCCTTGGGTGCTCAGTCGGTGTTGCCGAACCGTAGCAACAGCACTAATTTAGTGGGGTTTATGTGACCGTCGTGTGGCGCCGTTGTGGTTGGCGCGTCGCCGGCGGGTATCGTGAGAGGGGCGCCGATGTCGAACGACACTCCACTCGTCCTGGTCTCCAATCGCGGGCCGGTCACGTTCCAGCCCGGCGGAGGCATCAAGCGGGGCACGGGCGGCCTGGTCACCGCATTAATTGGTCTGGCCTCGCACCGCCCCGTCACCTGGGTGGCGTCGGCGATGACCGACGAAGACGTGGAGGAGGCCGAGCGCCATGATGGCCGGCCGTTTCCCGTGCACACGGACGACGGCAATGAGTACCGGGTCAAGCTGGTTGCCTCGGACTCCGAGGCCTACGACGGCTTCTACAACATCATCGCCAATCCGCTGCTGTGGTTCATCCAGCACTACCTGTGGGACCTGAGCAACGCCCCGGACATCCGCCGCAACGAGACCGAGGCGTTCGAGTTCGGCTACAACGCGGTCAACGAGGACCTCGCGAACGCGGTGCTGGAGGAGGTCGCCGACATCGAGAAGCCGGTCGTGATGGTCCACGACTACCACCTCTACACGCTGCCGGCGCTGATCCGCCGCGAGCGCCCCGACGTGTTCCTGCACCACTTCGTCCACATCCCGTGGAGCCAGTCGGACTCATGGCGGGTGCTGCCCTCGACGATCCGCCGCGAGATCTACGAGGGGATCCTGTCCAACGACATCGTCGGCTTCCATACGCGCTCCTACCGGCGCAACTTCCTGCAGTGCTGCGAGGACCTGATGGGGCTTAAGGTCGATCACGACAGCGGGGTCGTCCGCGTCGATGATCGCGAGGTGTGGGTTCGCGCCTATCCGCTGCCGATCGACTCGACCGCCGTGCAGGCCGTCGCGCGACGCCCCCGGGTGCGCGAGTTCGAGGGCGAGCTGCTGCGCCGGCGCCGCGACCACCTGATCCTGCGCGTCGACCGCGCTGATCTGAGCAAGAACGTGCTGCGCGGCTTCGGCGCCTTCGACACCTTCCTGGAGCAGCACCCCGAGTTTCGCGAGAAGGTCACCTTCATCGCCCAGCTGATGCCATCACGGACCGACGTGGCGGAGTACGCCGAGTATCTGGAGCGGATCGAGGCGGTGGTCGCGGTCGTCAACCATCGTCACGGATCCCCGGACTGGATGCCGATCCAGCTCAAGCTCCGCGACGACCTGGAGGAAGCGGTCGCCGCCTACAAGCACTACGACGTGTTGATGGTCAACGCCATGTTCGACGGCATGAACCTGGTCGCCAAGGAGGGCCCGATGGTCAACGAGCGCGCCGGCGTCTCGATCCTGTCGGAGAACACCGGCGCTCACGAGGAGCTGGGCGACTACTCGCTGTCGGTCAACCCGTTCGACATCCAGGAGCTGGCCGACTCGCTGCACGCCGCCCTGACGATGTCCTACGAGGAGCGCGAGCGCCGTCACGAGGGGCTCATCTCAATCGTCACCGCGCGCGACCCGGGCGACTGGATCGACGACCAACTGGCCGATATCCGGGCCAAGGAGAAGGCGCTGGCGACGGACTGAAGACCGCGACGGAGGAGAGGGTTTCAATGGCCACAGTGAGCGTCCGTTACATCGTCGACGACGTCGACGCCGCGATCGACTTCTACTGCGGCGCGCTGGGCTTCCACGAGGACATGCACCCGGCGCCCGCGTTCGCGATGCTGTCGCGGGGCGACCTGCGGCTGGTGTTGAGCGCACCCGGCGGCGGCCCGGGCGGAGGTCAGGCGATGCCCGATGGCACGGTGCCCGCGCCGGGCGGCTGGAACCGATTCCAGCTGGAGGTCGACGATCTGGAGGCGACGGTCGCGGCTCTGCGCTCCGCCGGGGCCAGGTTTCGCAACGAGATGGTCAACGGCGTCGGCGGAAGGCAGATCCTCGTCGAGGACCCGTCCGGCAACCCGGTCGAGCTGTTCGAGCCCACGCGGGCCGAGGCTCGCCTGGGCGCTAGTTGAGGGTGCGCCCCTCGCTCAGCAGCTCGATATAGGAGGCGATCCGGCGCTCGCGCACCTCCGGGGTCTTCACGTGGTGCAGGCGGTACAGGAAGGCGTAGCGGCGGGCTCCGGTGAGCGTGTCGAAGAAGCGCTTGGCCGCCGCGTGCGTATCGAGTGCCTCCTGGAGGTCAGGCGGGACCGTCGCTCGGCCCTGGGGCTCATAGGCGGCCTCCCACCGGCCGTCGGCCCGTGCGGCATCGACCTGCGCCTGGCCGGACGGATGCATCCGTCCGTCCGCGATGAGTTGCTGCGCCTTCTCGCGATTGATCTGCGACCACTTGCTACGCGGTCCGCGAGGCGTGAAGCGCTGCAGCCACGACGAGTCGTCGTGCGAGCGCTTCTGGCCGTCGATCCAGCCGAAGCAGATCGCGATGTCCAGGGCCTGCGCGTACGTGATCGTGGCCGGCTCACGCCCCTTCTTGGCAATCTGCAGCCACGCTCCGGGCGAATCGGTCGCCTGGTCGGTGAGCCACGCCTCCCAATCGCTCTCGGTCGGGCAGCGCACGATCGGCAGCTGCGATCCGGCGGCTCCGGGCTTCTTGGCGGCAGGCACCGCGAAAACGCTAGCGCCGGGCGGCCCTAGCTGGTTCGCGGCGTGTCAAACGCCTCCGGGCGTCAGACCGGCGAGGGTCTGTTGCGCCGGTCGGGCCCCTCGTACTCGGACTGGCGGGCGATGCGGCGCTCGCGGCGGAGCACCGGCCCCCGATGGCTGCCCACAACTCGCAGCACGAAGGCATCGCGCGTGGAGGAGTACCGCAGCACGGGGCGCATCGCCGTCAGCGTGACGGGCGAGACATATCGACGGGGTCTCTGGACGGTATGCATGGCATGCCAACGTAGAAGCTTTGTCCCAGTCGCGGAAGGGTCGTAGGGGCGAAAGGACACTGCGACCAGCTAGCCGTTGCAAAACCTTCCAATGGACCTGCGCGGGGTGCGTCGCGAGGCGCGCGGATGACCGCCGCGGGACGGCCCCGCTATAGTCGGCCGCCGGTCCACCTCGGGCCCGTCTCCTATGCCCGTACCACCGCGCCTCTACGACCTGATGCTCGTGCTCTCGACGACCGTCGAGGACGAGCGCCGCGCCAAGATCGTCTCCGACGTCGAGGCGCAGATCACCGGCGGCGGTGGAATGCTGGAGCGTAAGGACGATTGGCACACCCGGCCGCTGGCCTTCGAGATCCGCCATCAGGGCGAGGGCGAGTACCACCTGCTGCAGTTCACGGGCGCTCCGGCACTGCTCGACGGCCTCTCGCACAGCCTGCGCATCGACGACGCGGTGCTGCGCTTCCGGATCATCAAGGTGCTCCCAGGCACCCCGCCGCCGCCCGACGCGCCGCCTCCGGCACTTGCGGGGGCCAGCGCAGCGCCCGCCAGCGAGTCCTGAGCTCGCGCGCAGCCCGCTGAACACGGTGTCTGTGACCGGTCTGTCAAGACGCGTGACGTGACGCTGGCAGAAGCGCAACGTTTCCGTCCATTTTCGGCCGTCTCCGCTGGGTTGTCGTCTGCGACGTCCATAGACTCGATCACAAGCTTTCAAACGTCTCAGGAGGAAGGAGCCAGGCAATGGCTGGCAGCAACATCAACCGCGTGATCATCACGGGAAACCTCACTCGCGACCCCGAGCTCCGCTCGCTGCCGAGCGGCAATTCGGTGTGCTCGCTGCGCGTCGCCTGCAACGGCCGGCGCAAGAACCAGGAGACCCAGCAATGGGAGGATCAGCCCAACTACTTCGACGTGACGGTCTGGGGTGCCCAGGGCGACAACTGCTCGCGCTTCTTGAGCAAGGGACGCGGCGTGGCGGTCGACGGGCGGTTGCAGTGGCGCGAGTGGACCGACAAGGAGGGACAGAAGCGCCAATCGGTCGATATAGTCGCTGACTCCGTGCAGTTCCTCGGCGGGCGCGACGACGCTGGCAACGGGAACGGGTTCTCGAGCGGCGCGCGTGCGACGGAGAGCGACGTTCCGATCGACACCGGCGACTTCGAGCGCACTCCGGCCGCGGCTGGCGCGGACGAGGACATCCCCTTCTAGAGGCACAACTCAACAGATCGAGCTAGGCTGGTTTCAGTGGCAAAGCAACGCAGACGTCCGGTGCGCCGGCGCGACCGTAAGGGCGGGACGACTTCGACCCGTCGCAAGTCGTGCCCGTACTGTCGGGACAAGATCGAGCAGGCGGACTACAAGGATGTATCGATGCTGCGACGGTTCATCTCCGATCGCGGCAAGATCCGCTCGCGTCGAATCACCGGAGCGTGCCGGCGTCACCAGAGCCAGGTGGCCCGCGCGGTCAAGCGGGCCCGCGAGCTTGCGCTGCTGCCGTACGTCGCCGAGGGCAGCGACCACCCGCGGGGACGCGGTGATCGCGACCGCGACCGCGGCGACCGCGACCGCGACCGGTAGGCAGGTAGCGACGATGCCGCAGGCGATCCTGCTTCAGGATGTGGACACGCTGGGCGAGCGCGGAGCGGTCGTCGACGTCTCCGCCGGCTATCTGCGCAACTTCCTGCTGCCCCGCAAGCTGGCCGAACCCGCCACCGAATCCTCGATCAAGGTCGCCCAGCGCCGCCAGGCTGATGCGGAGCGAGCTGCACGCGAGGCCGAGGAGCGGGCGCGTGAGAGCGCCTCGGTGCTCGGCCGGACCGTGTTGACGATCACCCAGCAGGCGGGGGACGACGGTCGGCTGTTCGGCTCGGTCACCACCCAGGACATCGCCGACGCGATCCGCGAGGCTCGCGGCATCCGGGTCGACCGCCGCAAGATCCACCTCGACGACCCGATCCGCAACATCGGGACCTACATGGTCGTGGTCGAGGTCGCCGACGAAGTGACTGCGGCGGTCAAGACCATGGTCGTCGCCGGGTAGCAGTTGTTGTTGGGGCCGGACGACGGCCATACGTCTGAACTGCCCGCCGGAGGGCGCGGACCTCTATCTGGGCGCCGACGACTCGAGGGCAGTTCAGACGCAGACCGTCGTCCGCCTCTCGCACGTGCTTGTCGGCCGCCCACGGCCCCCGCCCGCCTGGTTGGAGCCCCCGCAAGCGCTCACGATGGCTTTCAACGAGGCCCCGGGCAGCGAGACGTATGCGCGACCGCGGGGTCGGGCGTCAACATCGGCCGGGGTGGCCGCCAGCCCCGTGCTCGCGTCGTCTGCGCCCCCGGCGGGCGTACCGCGCCCCAGATCAGCACCGCACGGGGGTGGTGGCTATCCCGGCCGATGTCCACACCCCGCCCGGAAGCGCAGAAAGGCCTAGCGCTCTCGAGGGCTGAGGACCGGTTTGACGTCGACGATCGGAGTCCCGTCGAGCGCCTCGAGGTCACTGACGCGGATCCGGTTGCCCTGGACGTCGACGATTCGGACGCGGTGCAGTCCGATCGGGTTGGGCCGGTCCGGCGAACGGGTGCTGAACACCCCCTCCTCGGCATTGTCCGGGTTTCCGCGCGGGTACACCCGCAGAATGTCGCGGCTGGCGAGGTGCAGCCAGGTGAGAACGAGGATCTCGTCTCCGAGCCGCAGGTCGGTGATGGCCGCGCTGAAGGCGTCATCGAATATCAGCCACGCTTCCGGCGCGCCCTCCGTTCCCTGCAGCGGCGCGTCGGCGCGGTCGACGAGCACCGATTGGACCCGACCGACCGACCGTAGTTCGAACTCGTCCCCCGGCATGCCGGGATGGAATCACAACCACACCGCGGGTGAGGCTCGGCGCAGAGTGGGTAGCACGGCGGTGCGTGGCTGCCAAAACCACCAATGGCGTCGACCTCACCGACTACTACCTGCTCGACGACACGCTGTCGGTGCAGGAGCGGGAGCTGCGCGATCGCGTGCGGTCGTTCTGCGAGCGCGACGTCCTGCCGATCGTCAACGACTACTGGGAACGAGCCGATTTCCCGTTCGAGCTGGTGCCCAAGCTGGCCCAGTTGAATGTGGTCGGCACCACGATCCAGGGTCACGGCTGCCCGGGCATGTCGCGACTGGAGGCAGGGATCGTCGCGCGTGAGCTGGCGCGTGCCGATGGCAGCCTCAACACCTTCTTCGGCGTGCACTCCGGCTTGGCGATGGGCGCGATCGACCTGCTGGGCTCAGACGAGCAGAAGGCGCGCTGGCTGCCCCCGATGGCGCGCCTGGACAAGATCGGCGCGTTCGGCCTCACCGAGCCCGAGCACGGCTCTGACTCCGTCTCGTTGGAGACCGCCGCCCGGCGCGATGGCGACGAGTTCATCCTCAACGGTGCCAAGCGCTGGATCGGCAACGCTTCGTTTGCCGATGTGGTCATCATCTGGGCCCGCGACGAGGCCGGCGACGTCGGCGCCTACCTGGTGGAGAAGGGCACGCCCGGCTTCGATCCCTCGACGGTGATCGGCGGCAAGATCGGCAAGCGCGCGGTCTGGCAGGCCGAGATCTCGCTGAGCGACGTGCGCGTCCCCGTCGAGAACAAGCTCGCCTACGGCAACACGTTCAAGGACGCCAACCGCGTGCTCAACCAGACCCGCGCCGGCGCGGCCTGGGAGGCCGTCGGCCACGCGATGGCCTGCCTGGAGGCTGCGCTGCGCTACGCCGGCGAACGCTCCCAGTTCGGTCGGCCGATCGCGGGCTTCCAGCTCGTGCAGGGCAAGCTCGCCACCATGTCAGCCGCCACCACCGCCATGCAGCTGTACTGCTTCCGCCTCGCCCAGCTGCAGGAGGCCGACGCCCTGACGGGGCCCATGGCCTCCCTGGCCAAGCTCCACAACGTTCGCCAGGCCAAACTCGTCTGCTCCGAGGCCCGCGACATCCTCGGCGGCAACGGGCTCCTGATCGATTACCACGTCTCCCGTCACCTCACCGACATGGAGATCGTCGACACCTACGAGGGCACCGACTCGATTCAGTCACTGATCGTCGGGCGCGATCTGACGGGCCTCTCGGCCTTCACGTAGGCCTGGGAGGCCCGGGGGGCGACCGGGCCCCATCCCCCCACTGCTTGGGCGCTCTGGCCTCGGTGCGCTCGCTGGGGCGCCGACCGGACGCGGCGGAAACGTCCGCTGCGAGCGGGATGATGGTGAGCCCGCCCGAGAGCGCGAACCTATATTCCGACCAGCAGTGAGCGCCGTCCAGAACATCGCCGTCCCGCCGCACAACCTGGAGGCCGAGAAGTCGGTCCTCGGTGCCGTGCTGTTGGATGAGCGCCACCTGCACTCGCTGCTGGTGGAGGAGCAGCTGCGGCCCGAGCACTTCTATCGCGAACAGCACGGGTGGGTGTTCGCGGCGATGCTCGAGCTGTACGAGTCCGATCGCAAGATTGACCACCTGACCGTGTCCGAGACGATGCGCCAGCGCGGCCGGCTGGAGGAGGCCGGCGGTGCGGCCGCCATCGACGAGCTGGCCGGCTGGGTGCCGGCCGCCGGGCACGCACGTGAGTACGGCCGGATCGTCCATGACAACGCCCAGCTGCGCGCGCTGCTGACCGCCTCCTATGAGATCCAGGCCAGCGTGCTTTCCCGTGATGCGCCGGCGCGGGAACTGGTGGAGCAGGCGGAACGCTCGATGCTGGAGGTCGCGACCGACGATCGACAGAAGAAGATCCGCTCGATCGCCGACATCCTGCACGAGGAGACCGACAAGCTGCACCGTCTGTCGATCTCCAAGACGCCGCTCACCGGGACGCCGTCGGGGTTCAAGGACCTGGACGAGAAGACGGGCGGCTTCCAACCGGGCAATCTGGTCGTGCTGGCCGCGCGTCCGTCGATGGGCAAGTCGGCGCTGGTGGCCAACATCGCCGAGAACGCGGTGCTGGCCGGGCATGCGGTTGCGCTCTTCTCGTTGGAGATGTCCGAGTCCGAGCTGGCCCAGCGGTTCGTCGCCTCGCAGGCGAGGATCAAGGGCGAGGACCTGCGGCGCGGCAAGGTGGCCGAGTCGCGATGGCCGAAGATCCTGGAGGCGTGCCAGCGGCTGGCCGAGGCGCCCCTGTTCGTCGACGACTCGTCCGACACGGGCGTGCTGGAGATCCGGGCCAAATGCCGGCGGCTGCATGCCCAGGTGGACGGAGGCCTGGGACTGGTGATCGTCGACTACCTGCAGCTGATGCGTGCCGAGGGCCGCATCGAGAGCCGGGTGGAGCAGGTGTCCCAGATGAGCCGCGGACTCAAGGGACTGGCGCGGGAGCTGGGGGTGCCGGTGATCGCCCTGTCGCAGCTCAGCCGTGCTGTGGAGCAGCGAGGCGGCGAGAAGAAGCCCGTCCTCTCCGATCTACGTGAATCCGGGGCAATCGAGCAGGACGCCGACCTCGTGATGTTCATCTACCGGGAGGAGTACTACGAGAAGGACTCCGAGCGCCCGGGCGAGGCGGACATCATCATCAGCAAGCACCGCAACGGTCCGGTGGGCGAGATCGTGCTGACGTTCCAGAAGGAGTACCCGAAGTTCATGAACTACGCCGGGGAGCGTTTCGGGCCGTGAGCGACCTGTGCCCATTCGACCTGTGCGACGGCTCGGGGTTTCGGATCGACGCCTCCACGAACACCGCATTCGACTGCCGCTGCCGGGCGCAGCGGGTGGCGCGGGCCAAGGCGCGCAACCTCTCCGCGGTGATCCCGCGCCGGTACCGCGACGTGGCGTTCGAGCGAGCCCCGGTAACCGACATCGATCCTCAGATTGTGGTTGCCACGCGCCGGTATGCGGCCACGATCGACGAGCAGTTGGACGCCGGCCGGGGGCTGTGGTTCATGGGCCCGGTGGGCACGGGCAAGACGACGCTGGCGATGCTCGTGTCGAAGGCGGCCTCCGACGCGGGCCGTTCAGTGGCGATCTACTCGCTCCCCCGCCTGCTAAACGAGATCCGCGACACGCATCGCGCGGAGCGCTCTCATGTCGATCTGCTGGATCGGCTGACGGCCGTGGACCTCCTACACGTCGATGATGTCGGAGCCGAGCGAAGCACCGATTGGGTGCTGGAGGAGCTGTACTCGATCGTCAACGCGCGCTACGAGGACAAGCGTTCGATGGTCATCACCACCAACATCCTCGATCGCGAGGCCCTGTGCGAGCAGATAACCGCACGGACCGTCTCGCGACTGACCGAGATGTGCGATGAGCTACCCCTGCTCGGCCACGATCATCGCATGGACCATACGGCCGCCTGACGGCCTCGCCGATCCGCGACAGCCGCGCTAGGCGCACGTACGAGCGTCCCGGGTGGCCCGACCGAACAAACGTCCATAATTTTGATTGCCCTCAAGCCTTGCCGGAAAGGCTCCGATACCAGGTCATCGGATCGCTAACGCGAATACAGACCGTTGAGGAACCCAAGGAGAGCTATCAGTGCTTCTAATGCTGCTGGTGCTATGGGTGGTTGTTGTCCCGGCGTTGACAATCGCCGGTGCTTACGTCCTGTCGGGGAGTGGCGGAGACAGGCTCCGCCGGCGCGGAGATCTCACCGCGACCCCCGCAAACGGATCGATACGCATTCTGCAGAGCCGCAGAGCCACCCCAGATGCGTTTGTCAGTTGTCGGGTCATCAAGATGCCGGAGCGTGTCCAAACATCGCAATATGCGTATTTCGTAGAGCGTTGACCGGCGCGCCGCCGGCAGGTGCGGTTGCGATACTCATCGACGATGAGTATCGCCTACACCTCCGAGCTGGCCGAGGGGCTGGCGGCAGACGTCCTGAGCCGGTTCACGCGCTACGTACGGATCGATACCCAATCGTCCCGGGACCGCTCCACATCACCTAGCACTCCGGGCCAGCTGGAGCTGGGCCGCCTGCTCACGAGCGAGTTGCACGACGCGGGTCTGAAGGACGCCTCACTTGACGAGCACGGCTACGTAACGGCCACGCTGCCCGGCACCCGGGACGACGCGCCCGTGGTCGGCCTGATCGCACACATGGACACCAGTCCCGACGCCCCCGGCGCGGGCGTCGAGCCCATTGTCCATGCCGAATACAACGGCGACGTACTGAAGCTGCCGCGCCTGGGCACCCGACTGGAACCAGCCTCAATGCCGGCGCTGGCGGCAAAGCGCGGGCATGACATCGTGACCGGTAGCGGCGACACGCTGCTGGGAGCCGATGACAAGGCAGGGGTTGCCGAGATCCTCGCGGCGGTCGCCCACCTGGCCGTTCATCCCGAGCTTCCCCGTCCCACCTTGCGGGTAGCCTTCACCCCCGACGAGGAGATCGGCGAGGGGGCGACCCTGTTCGACATCGAGCGCTTCGGCGCACAGTGCGCCTACACCCTGGACGGCTCGGGCCTTGGCGGATTGGACGACGAGACGTTCTCGGCCGATGAGGTGATCGTCACAATCGACGGCGTCGACATCCATCCGGGGTATGCGACCGGAAAGCTGGTCAGCGCATTGCGTCTGGCGGCCGAGATCGTCGCCGCGCTCCCGTCGGACCGTCTGACGCCCGACACCAGTTCTGACCGGCAGGGGTTCATCCATCCCTACTCGTTCACAGGCACGGCCGCCACCGCCGAGATACGCGCGATTGTGCGCGACTTCGATGAGGAGCTGATGCTCCAGCATCGTCGGCTGCTCCAAACTACCGCCGAGCAGATCGTGGCGGCGGCGCCGGGGGCTCAGCTGAAGGTGGACGTCCGTCGTCAGTACCGCAACATGCGCGACCACTTACAACGGACGCCGCAGGTAGTCGCCGCCGCCGAGGCGGCGATCCGGGCCGAGGGCCTGGATCCGGTGCGCCGGCCGATCCGGGGCGGCACCGATGGCTCACGGTTGAGCGAGATGGGACTGCCGACGCCGAACATCTTCACCGGCGGTCACGAGTACCACTCGGTGCGCGAATGGGCTTCCGTCCAGGACATGGCGGCGGCCGCGGCAACCGTCGTCCGCCTGGCCGAGGTTTGGGCCGCAGGATCCATCGCATGAGCCCGACCGGCGCGGCGTCGCTTGCCTCCATCGACGGCGAGATCATGCCCGCCGCCGAGGCGATGATCCCGGCCACCGACGACGGGCTGATCCGTGGCGATGGGGCGTTCGAGGTGATCCGCGTCTACGATGGCGCCCCCTACGCGATCGACGAGCACTTGGCCCGACTGGAGCGCTCAGGGCACAACCTGCGCCTGCCGATCGACGCCGAGGCAGTGCGCGCCGACGCCAACCGCCTGCTGGCTCACGCCGGGCCCGGCCCCGATCACCAGTGCCTGCGGATCATGGTCACCCGCGGCGGCCGGCGGATCATGCTGACCGAGCCGCTGCCACCGAGTCCGGACACCGCTCGGCTGATGAGCGTCACCTACGCGCCGACCCGGATCCTCGACGGGATCAAGTCGCTCTCCTACGCCGCCAACATGCTCGCCAGCCGGCTGGCCCGGGAGCAGGGCTTCGACGAGGCGCTCCTCGTCACACCGCACGGTCGGGTGCTGGAGGCTCCTACCAGTTCGATCTTCTGGGTCTCCGGCGAGCGCATCCTCACGCCTCCGCTGGATGACCACATCCTGGCGTCGATCACACGCGCGCTCGTCATCGAGATCGCCGGCGCCAACGAGAAGGCGTGCACGCTGGAGGAGTTGACGGCCGCCGACGAGGTGTTCCTGGCCTCGACCACCCGCGAGGTTCAAGCGGTGGTGGCCGTCGACGAGCACACCTTTGCCGGTCCCGGGCCGGTGACCCAGCGCACCGCAACCGCCACAGTGGCCCGCATCCGCGCGGAGTTGCAGTTCTGAACGTCCTCACCGTGATTGGCAACCGCCCGCAGTTCATCAAGGCCGCGGCGGTGTCCGGGCTCCTGCGCCGAGAGCACTCGGAGGTCCTGGTCCACACCGGTCAGCACTTCGACGACCGGCTGTCGGCGATCTTCTTCGCCGAGCTGGGCATCCCGTCGCCCGATCGTGAGCTGGGGATCTCGCTGGGCTCAGCCAGCTCGCAGACGGCGCGGATGCTCCAGGCGCTCGAGCCCGTTCTCAAAGAGGTCAACCCCGACGCGGTGCTCGTTTACGGCGACACCAACTCGACCCTGGCGGGCGCCCTTGCCGGGGCCCAAGCGCGGATCCCGGTGGCGCACGTGGAGGCGGGCATGCGCTCCTTCGATCGCTCGATGCCCGAGGAGCTCAACCGCGTGCTGGTCGACCATGCCAGCTCGCTGCTGTTGTGTTCCTCCCAGGTCGCGATGACCAACCTCCGCCACGAGTCGGTCGCCGGGGCGGCCGAGATGGTCGGCGACGTGATGGTCGACATGGCGCTGGGCACCCAGCCGGCGGCCCGCAAGCGCCACGACCTCGTCAGGGCCCGCGGCGTCGAGCCCGGGGGATACGTCCTGGCCACCGCCCATCGGGCCGGCAACGTCGACGATCCCGGTCGGCTGCGTCGCCTGGTCGATCTGCTGATCGCGGTTCCCGAGCCGGTGTTGCTGGCGCTGCATCCGCGAACCCAGGCTCGACTCGAGCAGGCCGGCCTTGAGCAGGAACTGCGTGAGGCGCCGCGCGTGACCGTGACCGAACCGCTGGGCTACTTCGAGTTGACCACGCTGTTGTGCCATGCCCGGCGGGCGCTGACCGACTCGGGGGGCGTGCAGAAGGAGGCCTACCTGGCCGGGGTGCCGTGCGTGACCATGCGTGCCAACACCGAGTGGACCGAGACGGTGCAGGAGGGCTGGAACGTGCTCGTGGACCTCGACGCCGACGCAGCGCTGGCCGCACTGCAGCGCGACCCGCCGCGGGACCGGCCACAGCTGTACGGCGACGGGCACGCCGGGCAACGAGTCATCGACGCGCTGACGCGCATCGGCCGATGACCGAACACGGCGCGTTCGTCTCGCCGGGGGCCTCGGTGGCCGCCGACGTGGAGCTCGCTCCCGGCGCCGTGATCCACGACGGCGTGACGATCGGTGCGGGTGCCGTGATCGGCGCATGCGCCGTGCTCCACGCCGGGGTCGTACTCGGCGAGCGATGCCTGGTGGAGGACGGTGCAGTCCTCGGTAAGCGCCCCCGGCTGCGACCCGGCTCCAGCGCCGAGGGGTCGCTGGGCCCGTTATCCGTTGGCGACGGGGCGACGATCTGCTGCGGCGCGATCGTCTACACGGGCGCGCGACTCGGCGCGGACGTGATCATCGGCGACCACGCGCAGGTGCGAGAGCGAGCCGTCGTCGGCGAGCGCACGGTGCTCGGTCGCGGCTCGACGATCGATTTCGACGCCCACGTCGGCGCGCGCGTGTCGATTCAGACGCTCGTCTACGTCACCGGCGGCAGCGTGGTCGAGGACGACGTGTTCATCGGCCCAGGAGTGATGACGACCAACGATGATGCGATGGGGCGACACGGTCCTGGCGACCCTCTGGCCGGGCCGGTGCTACGCCGTGCCTGCCGCGTCGGTGGCGGCGTGACCTTGACACCCGGAGTGGTAATCGGCGAGGAGGCGTTCGTGGCCGCGGGAGCGCTCGTGACCCGCGATGTGGCGCCGCGCGACGTCGTGATGGGCGTGCCCGCGCGGGTTGTCCGCCAGGTCGGCGACGACGACCTCCTCGAGCGCTGGCGCTAACTCAGGCGGGCACGACGATCGAGGCCCCGGCGGCCGCCTCGGTCCAGATCACCTGCTCGCGCCCCGGTCCCACACCGATCAGAACGATCGGCACTCCGACAAACTCGGCCACGAACTCCAGGTACTCGCGTGCGCTGTCGGGCAGATCTGACTCGGTGCGACACTCGCTGAGGTCCTCGCTGAACCCCGGCAGCTCGACGTACTCGCCGACGGCGTGGTGCAGGACGGTCTGGTGATAGGGAAAGTAGTCGAACTCGGCCCCCTCGGCCCCGCGATAACGAGTGCAGGCCCGAATCGAGTCAAACCCGGCAAGGACATCGAGCTTGGTGATCGCCATCGCGGTGAGCGAGTTCAGCCGCGCGGCGTAGCGCAACGCCACGAGGTCGATCCAGCCCACCCGGCGTGGGCGTCCGGTGGTCGTGCCGTACTCGCCGCCGCGTTCACGCATCTCGTCGGCCAGCGGGCCCTCCAACTCGGTGGGGAATGGTCCGGCTCCGACCCGGGTCACGTAGGCCTTGGCCACGCCCCATACCTCGTCGATGTCCTTCGGTCCGACACCCGCGCCGATGCATGCCGCGCCGGCGACCGGGTTGGAGGAGGTGACGAACGGATAGGTGCCATGGTCGATGTCCAGCAGCGCGCCCTGCGCACCCTCGAACACGACCATCTTCTGGTTGTCCAGTTGCTGCAGGACGAGCCTCGAGGTGTCGGCGATGTAGGGCTCGAGGACGTGCCCGTAGGTGAGGTACTCGTCGGTCATCGACTGCAAGTCCAGCGCGGGGTCCTTGGCGAATGGCCGCAGGGACAGCCGCTTGGGATCCAGGGCGGCAACGATCTTCTTCTTGAGGATCTTCTCGTCGAGCAGGTCCTGCATGCGGATCCCCAGCCGAGCAGCCTTGTCGGCGTAGCAGGGGCCGATGCCCCGGCGCGTGGTCCCGATCTCCAGCTTGCCCAATTTCGCCTCGCCGGCGTGGTCGAGCATCATGTGGTACGGCATGATCAGGTGCGCGTTGGCCGAGATCCGCAGCGAGCTGGTCTCGATCCCGCGGCGGCGCAGTTCGTCCAGCTCGTCGGTCAGCACCTTGGGATCGATGACGACGCCGTTGCCGATCACGCACAACTTGCCGGGATGCAGGATCCCCGACGGCATCAGGTGAAGCTTGTAGGTCTGCCCCTCGCGAACAATCGTGTGACCGGCGTTGTTGCCGCCCTGGAAGCGCACGACAGCATCAGCGCGCTCGGCGAGCATGTCGGTCACCTTGCCCTTCCCCTCATCGCCCCACTGGGCGCCCACGATCACTATTCCTGGCATGACCGGTTCAGTGTAGGGCGGGGGCCGCCGTTCGCCGGGCTGCTTGGCGCAATCGTCGACCGGGTAGTGCTGCTCCATGGCCGATCAGCCTCAGCTGGACTGGAATGCCGCGGAAGTGCGCGAAGGGACGCTCACGATCGAGGTTCGCGGTGAGCTCGACGACGAGTGGGAGCAGACGTTCGCCCGCACGCTGGCGCTGCTGTCCAGCCGCGGCGTTTGGGGCTCGGTGAGCTTTAAGAAGGGCAAGGTGACCGTCGAGGGCGTGCAGGAGGGCTCGGAGGACAACGTGCGCTTCGCGCTTGACGGCGCGGTGCAGGAGGCCAACGCGCACCACCTTGAGGACGATCCCGAGGAATCGGATGAGGACGAGGACTCCGGAGACGACGATGACTCCGACGGCGATGACACCGATCGCCGGATGACCGAACGGTTTCGCGACGCCTCGGGCTAGCTGAGTTGAGCGAAGGCGAGGTGGCGAAGAACCGCCGGGCGCGGCTGCGGCGCTCGGACTGCTCAGCGGAGGGGCTTCACCGAGTGCGGCGTGGCAAGGGGTTCAGCTACGTCGACGCCGAGGGCCGGCCCCACAAGGATCCCGAGGACATCCTGCGCATCAAGCACCTGGCGATCCCGCCGGCGTGGGAGGACGTCTGGATCTGCATAGACCCGCTCGGCCATCTGCAGGCCACGGGCGTCGATGCGGCCGGACGAAAGCAGTATCGCTACCACGACCGCTGGCGCGAGCTGCGCGACCGCCAGAAGTTCGATCACATGGTGGACTTCGCCAAGGCCCTGCCGAAGATGCGCCGCCGCGTGCTGGCGGATCTGCGAAACGGCGACGAGCTGGACGAGCGCCGGGTACTTGCCTGTGCACTTCGCCTGTTGGACGTCGGCCTCTTCCGGATCGGCTCCGAGCAGTACGCCGACGACGAGGGTGGTATCGGCCTGGCGACCGTGACCAAGTCCAGTGTCAACATCGTCGACGAGCAGGTGGAGTTCGACTACCTGGGCAAGGGCGGCGTGCGGCGAGTCCAGGCGGTGCGCGACACAGCTACCGTCGACGTGGTGCGCGCGCTCAAGCGCCGACGCTCGGGCGGCGATCAGCTGCTCGCCTACCGCCGGGGCCGCCGGTGGCAGCCGGTCCGTTCAGACCAGATCAACGAGCACCTGAAGGAGGTGATCGGCGGCCAGTACAGCGCCAAGGACTTCCGCACCTGGAACGCCACCGTGCTGGCCGCCGTGTCGCTGGCGGCCGACGGCCGCGACGCGGTGAGCAAACGAGCGCGCAAGCGCGCGATGGACGGCGCGGTCAAGGGAGTCGCCGAGGTGCTGGGCAACACTCCCGCGGTCGCCCGGCGCGCCTATATCGACCCGCGAGTGTTCGATCGCTACCAGTCGGGCTGGACGATCGGGGGCGAACTGGACCGCCTCGGCACGCTCCGGGGACCTGACGATCGCCGCCGGACGCGCCTCGAACACGCGGTGCTCGACCTGCTCGACGACGACCGGCAGTCACCGGCCGTCCAGCGCTACGCGGCTCGCGCCGCCTGACCACCGTCTCTTCGGCGGCGGCGCCGACCGGCCTAGGCGGTCGGAGCGCGCTGTGATAGAAACCTTCGGTCTGCGACCAAAGGGAGGTCACCGCGATGGCGGTCACCACCAGTACGACCGTCGGCTCGGATGAGCTGTTCGTCAGATGGGCTCAACAAGGCGACGTGTCGGCCCGGGACACGCTCATCGAGCGGTTCCTGCCGCTGGCGCGCAAGCTGGCGCGTCGATATGCAGGATCAAACGAGCCCTACGATGACCTCGTCCAAGTCGCCAGCCTGGGGTTGGTCAAGGCGGTCGAGCGCTTCGATCCGAAGCGCGGGTTCGCGTTCACCTCCTTCGCCGTGCCGACGATCCTGGGTGAGCTGAAGCGCTACTTCCGGGACACCGGGTGGGCGCTGCACGTCGACCGAGGCTCCCAGGAGCGGGCGCGCAAGATCGCTGAGGCCCGTCGCCAGGTCAGCGCGCGCCGGGGCCGGTCGCCCACGGTTTCCGAGCTTGCCGAGTATCTGGAGTGCAGCGAGGAGGAGATCCTCGAAGGGCTGCAGACGGCCGAGGCCTACGACACCGTGTCGCTCGACGCGCCACGCCGTGGTGAGACCGAAACCGAACGCCGGCTCGATACGCTCGGCGGTGAGGACGATCGGCTGGGGCTCGTCGACGACCAGGCGACGGTATTCGCCGCTGCTCAGCATCTACCAGAGCGCGAGCGGCGCATTCTGTTCTTGCGCTTCGGAGCGGACCTCACGCAGGCGGAGATTGCCGACCAGGTCGGGGTGTCTCAGATGCAGGTCTCGCGGCTGCTGCGCAAGTCGGTGCGGCGACTGCAGGAGCTCACGGCCGTGCGCACCCCGAAGACGAAGAACTAACCCGGCGCGACTCAGGATTCGAGGGCGCGCTCCGCGTACTCTCTCGCCCGCTGAGCCCACGGAGTCCGCGATCGAGTGCCCGTCGCAGGGACTTCCGGTGGCGCCGGTGGGGGAGCTTCGAGCGCGCGCAGGGCGTCCGCCAGATCTCGGACCGCGCTGGCAAACGCCGCCGCCGCCGGACCGTTCTGACCCTCTCTGGACCGAGCGCTGGCAGCCGCGCCAGAGGCTCTGGCGTTCGCCGTCAGAGCCTCCAAGATGACTGCCGCAGCGTTCTCCTCCGTTACCTCAGCTGGCTTGTTGCTCGGAAGCCTTGGAGACATTGCCCCTCCTGGTTGGAATCTAGTGGACGGTCACGAGGGCTCGACGCCCGGCGGCCCCGGCCCTCCGGTCGAGTCACGCCCAGATGCGGCGTCTTTACCCTGAGACTCCGCCGCCGCGGCCATCCTTTCACCGCATCGGCGCATTGTGCTACAAAACCGACCGGCGGATCGCCCAAGGGCACGGGCGATGTCATTCGTCTTCTTTGATCTCCTCGTCGGCCTCGCCGCCGTCGGTCGCCCGGCTGTCCTCTTCGAACCCGTCAGCGTCCTCGTTGATGCGACTGGCAGCGTGATAGTCGCCGTGGCTGGCGTGCTCGACCAGTTCGGCCTCGGCGAGCTCGAAGCCCTCGGACTCGCCCTGACCAGCCTCGATCAGCGGACGCTGGGCGGGGTCGGCCTCCGGGTCGTCCTCCATCGGGGGCTCGCTGCTGACTCGACCGCCGATCGCGGCCGCCTCGGCGGCAGCGGCCTCCTCCTCTTCGTACTCGAAGTCTGGTTCGGTCGGTGGCATCGTTACCTCGCTTGCACTTGGTCGGCGCTGGGTGGATTGGCCAGATACGTAGCCGCCATGTCCTTATCGCCGTGGCCCTGGCCCTCGGCGGCGTGCAGCCGCGCCGCGACGCCTTCCATGATCGGCAACTCCAGCCCGACCTCGGCAGCCGCGGCGAGCACGAGGTCGGCGTCCTTGCGCGACAGGGCCAGACGGAAGGAGACATCGTCGAAGGCGCGCTTGACCATCGCCGGCCCCTTGAGCCGGGCGTAGGGGAGGTCAAGCGGGCCGCCCTCGATGGCGTCGAAGAACACCTGAGGGTCGACCCCCAGCCCTTCGCACAACGTGATCGTCTCGGCCAGCACGCCGACGAGCCCGACCACCCAGCTGTTGATCGCCACCTTGCCGGCCTGGCCGGCGCCGGCCTCGCCAAGCCACAGCGTGCGCGCTGCGACCGCCTCGAACACCGGATCGGCGGCCGGGTGGGCGTCCTCGGGACCCGAGGCGAGGATCACCAGCTTGCCCTGCTCGGCCGGCGCCCGTGTGCCCAGCACCGGCGCGTCCACGTAGGTGACGTCGTGATCGTCGGCAAGCTCGGCGCAGCGCTGGCCGCCATCGACGCCGATCGTGCTCATCTGGATCCACGTGTCCGGCGGATCTGAGGCCGAGAGAGCGGCCTGCGCCACGTCGACCACGCCCTCGGCGTCGGACAGCATCGTGATCATGAGCGGACAGCCGTCAGCCGCTTCGCGGGAGTCATCGAACAGCTCGGCGCCGTCGTCCGCCAGCGGATCGGCCTTGTCCGGGGTGCGGTTCCAGGCGTGGACGGCAAACCCGGCCTTGAGCAGGTTGCGAGCCATCGGCAGGCCCATCACGCCGGTCCCGAGAAAGGCGATGCTGGTCACGGGGCCTGCACTACCCTCGGCGCGACAGGGCAATCGATTTTCTGGCGGCGATCACCGGACATGCATGCGCAGGGTCATGCCGGTCTTGCTGCTGCGCAGCTCGACCAGATCGCAGAGCTGGTTGATCAGCCACAGCCCGCGACCGGCGGACGGATCGGGACTAGGCCGGCGGCGCCCGGCGAGCAGGTCAGGACCCGGGGTGTCGGAACTGACCTCGGAGACGACGCTCTGACCGTCGTGCCAGATCCGGGCGGTGCAGCGCCCGTCTCCGTGCCTGAGGGCGTTGGTGGCCGCCTCGTTGACCACGAACACCATGTCTTCGCGCCGCTCGCGACTGAGACCGCGCAGGGACGGATCGCCGGCCACGGCCACTCGCAGGGAGCGCAGGTCGCCGACGAAGGTGTGCTCCGACACGGGCACGGTGGGTTCGCCGAGCGGCCAACGCTGCCCCAGCAACACCCGGAGCGGGTCCTCGTAGTGTTCGCTGCGGCGGCTTCCAGACCGATCGCGAAGCCGGGGATGGGTCAGCTCGGCACCCTCCAGCACGGCGGCTTCGAGGTGCTCGGCGTCATACGGGCACAGGATCTTGGCGTCCGAGCCCGAGAGCGCGTAATTGATGAGCGCCTCGTGACGCAGGCACTCGACCGTCTCGGCGTAGCTGCGACCGGGCCACATCGGCTCCGAGATCACACGTGCGCGGCCGCCGTGATCGTCGATCCACTCCTGGATCATCGGCAGCAGGCAGCTGGGATTGCGCCCCACCTCGTTCATGTCCTCGAAGCGCACCTCCGCAGCGTGGTGCGAGAGCGCCTCCCGGAGCCACTCCACGTTCTCGCGCGGAACCGCCGCCAGCACGGGTTCGCCCGCCTGGATGCCGTCCTGTACGAAGTCATGCACGGCGCGCGCGAGTTCTCCCTTCCCCCGGTAGAAGAGAGCCTCGTGGAACAGGTCCACGGCGTGAGTCTCAGGTGTCGTTGAATCGCCGGTCATCGCTCGCCCTCGCGCTGCTGACTACCGTTACCGGACGGCTGCACTTCCAAACCCGCCCGGATCGATCGCATAAGGCGTCCCAGATCGATAGGCTCGGCCCAGCGTGCAAAGTCAGTTCCGAGTCGAAGTGGAGCGGCAGGGCCGGACCGCGGTGATCGCTGTCAGCGGAGAACTTGACCTCGCCTCCGGCCCGGAGCTGGAGGCGCGGCTTCATGACATCTCATCGTCGGACACCGAACTGGTGGTCGTTGACCTCCGAAAGCTCGAGTTCATGGACTCCACGGGGCTGAGCATCATCGTGCGCGCACACCAGCGGCTCACCGGGGAGGGGTGCGATCTCGGACTTGTGAAGGGATCGCCACAGGTCCAGCGGCTGCTCGATCTGACGGGCGTCGCCGATCGCATAGCGCTCGTCGCCCGGCCGGAAGAGCTACTCAACGGGCGCTAGGCGCGCCGCGTGGCGGGGATCTCACTCGGCGAGCGGATCCGCAGCGGACAGGGGCCGGAGTTCGCGGAGCTGCTCGAGTCCCTCGGTGAGGCGATCACCGTGCGCGACCACGGCGGCGACCTCCTCTACGCCAATCGTGCCGCGCTGCTCAGCCTGGGCTTCGAGACCCTGGAGGACCTGCGCCGCCGCGGACTCGATGCGATCATGGACGAGCACGTGGTCCACGACGAGCACGGCCATGTCGTCTTGATGGACGACATCCCGGGCGTCAGGCTGTTGCGGGGCGAGCAGCCGGAACCGATGCTGATCCACACCGTGAACCAGCGCACCGGAGAGGCCCGCTGGGAGCTGCTCAAGACGACCCCGCTGCGCGACGGCGACGGGCAGACGATCGCCGCGGTGACGATGATCGAGAACGTCACCGCGGTCAAGACCGCCGAGGTCTACACCCGGGTGCTGGCGGAGTCGGGGCGGATTCTCGCCTCCTCGCTGGACTACCAGCAGACGCTGCGCAACGTCGCCCATGTGGCCGTCCCGGCGCTCGCCGACTGGTGCATGGTCGAGTTGGTCGATGGCGAGCGGCGCCGCGAGCAGATCGTGGTCGCGCACCGCGACCCTGATCTGGGTGAGCTGGCGCTTCGCATGCGCGAGCTGGAGCCGCCTGAGATCCAGCCCGAGCAGGCCATCGGACGGGTCATCGCCAGCGGCGAATCGGTGCTGTTCTTCGACGTAACCGACGAGCACCTCGTGCGCGTCTCACAGAGCGAGGAGCAACTGGAGATCCTACGCGCGCTGGAGATCCGCTCGATGATCGTCGTGCCGATGCGGGTTCCGTCGCGGACGATCGGCGCGATGTCGTTCTTCACCTCGCAGTCGCGGCGGCGACTGACCGACGAGGACGTGGCGCTCGCCGAGCAGCTCGGCCGCCGGGCCGCGGTGGCGGTGGAGAACTCGCGCCTGCACACGCAGCTGGCCGAGGTGGCCCAGACGCTGCAGCACAGCCTGCTGCCCAGCGAACTGCCCGACGTCCCGGGGTGGGAGATCGCCGCCCTGTATCGCCCCGCGGAGGTCGAGCAGCCGATCGAGGTCGGCGGCGACTTCTACGAGGTGATCGAGATCGGCGACGGCGCCCTGGCGCTGATCGGAGACGTCACCGGCCACGGCGTGGCCGCCGCGGCCGTCACCTCGCTGATGCGTCACGGTGCCCGCTTTGTCAGCCGACTGGAGCCCGATCCGGTCGCGATCCTGCGGCGACTCGACGACGAACTGCGCCGGCGCAAGGGGTCGGCGATGTGCACCGCGCTGTGCGCCGCCCTGCACGACGGCAGCCTGATCATGTGCTCGGCCGGCCATCCCCCCGCCCTGATCGTCGATCGCGGCGGGACGGTCATCGAGGCGCCGGCTCCCGGCCCGCTGATGGGGGCCTTCGAGGACGGCACCTGGCATCAGGAGCCAATGCCGGTGTCATCCGGGGAGCTGGTGCTGATGTACACCGACGGCGTCACCGAGACCATGGGCGACTCCGAGCGCTTCGGCGCCGGGCGGCTGCGGCGCCTGCTCTCAGAACACGCCGGAGCCTCGCCGGAGCACCTGCTGGCCGCACTCGACGACACGCTTCAGGAGTTTCGCGGCGGCGTGCTCACCGACGACATCGCCGCGCTGGCGCTCCGCCCCCGCGCCGCGAGCTGAGCGAATCGTTCGGTGGGCGCGCGCAGCCGGCCGGTCAGGCGCGGTGGTCGATCACGACCACGTGCACCAGTTCGGTCTCGCCGTCGCGCTCCACCGAGACCTCGTCTGAGAGCAGCGCCAGCGGCGAGGGCCGCTCGGCGTGTCCGGCCTGCAGCATCGCGCCCGTCCCTAGCCGGAACGGGCCGACCACCAGCTCCAGGCGACGCTCGGAGGCCATCATGCGAGCGCCGATACGGGCGCCGGCGGTCGCCGCGGAGGCGTGGGCGGCGATCGTGTCGGTTACCAGGTACACGTCGGAGAAGCGGTCCAGCGAGAAATGTGCGGTCGCCGCCAGGGTGCGTGCCAGGCGACCGAGCACGGGCGCGAACAGGGTCACCGGGGAGAGCGTGACCACCACCTCGCCGGGCTGAAGCGGCGCGACCGGCTCTTCGCCCGCGGGGAGCACCGGCAGACGGAACAGGGCCTGGTCGCCGCGATGGCCGGCGAAATCCATCTGCACGATCGTGCCCCCGGTAGGCCCCGGGCCGAACCGGGCCTCCTGGGTCAGCGCTCGGATCACCGAGACCCCGATCCCCTGCGCCTCATCGGGACTTCGGCCGTCCGCGGCCAGGCCGACCCCATCGTCCTCGACGGTCACGCGCATTCGGTCGGGCTCGACGAACATCCGCACGCGCATCGGGCCGGGCTCGCCCTCGTAGGCGTGCAGGACCACGTTGTTGCAGGCCTCGCTGACCGCTGTCTTGAGGTCGTCCAGCAACTCGGGGTCGATCACCAGCACCTCGGCGAGCCCGCCGAGCATCCCTCTCACGATGGTGAGCGTCTGCGGCCTGCTCTCAAGATGCAGTCCGACGATGGGACCTTGGTCGTTCACCTGCGCTCAATCCATGCCCAGGCGCGACCGCCGTCAAACCCGCTCAGCGGATTGAACGGGATCAGCCGCTGTCGCTGCCGTCGGCAGCCAGTTCGCCGAGACGCGTGATCGCCCGGCGCAGGATCCGCGAAACCTGCATCTGCGAGACCCCGATCCGTTCGGCGATCTGCGTCTGCGTGAGATCGTGGACGAAGCGCAGGCGGAGCACCTCACGCTCGCGCTTGGACAAGTGGCGAGCCGCTTCCCCGACCGTGACACGATCATCGGCAAGCTGTAGATCGTGATCCTCGGTGCCGAAGCAGTCGACCACGCTGCCGCTCTCACCCTCGCCGTCGTCGTGCGGAGCGTCAAGCGAGGAGGCGTGATGCGCACGCGCGGTCTCCAGCGCGTCGAGCACGTCCGCCACGTCGAGCTCCAGAAACTGCGAGAGCTGGTGCACAGTCGGCGCGCGCCCCACCCGGGCGCTCATCTTCTGCTGCGCATCCTCGACCTTCACCGCCAGTTCCTGCGCGCCGCGCGGCACGTGGACCGCCCAGCCGAGGTCTCGGAAGTAGCGTTTGAGCTCCCCCAGGATCGTGGGTACGGCAAACGATGAGAACGCGGTCCCGCGGCCGAGGTCGTAGCGGTCAACCGCCTTCACCAGGCCCAGACAGGCCACCTGAAGCAGGTCGTCGAACGGCTCGCGCGCGCCGTTGTAGCGGCGCGCCAGCTTGCGCGCCAGCGGCAGGAAGCGCTGTACCAGCTCATCGCGCGCGCGGCGGTCCTCATCGCGATGCCAACGCTCGAACAGCTCCTCGGTACCCACTAGGGTCAGCGCGACGGCGGGCTGAGCGGATCGGGTGGGACGGGTGGCGAAAGTGGTCATAAGCTTGCCTTACCCCCTTCCGGGAAACTGAATCAGGCCAATCGGTGGCATTTCTCACGTTTCTCTAACGCGAAGTTCAGGAAACTCCCAGGCGGCCTGCGGCTCGAGCAGCTCCAGCTCGTCGAGCTCGTCCAGCGCGGCCGCGTCCAGCGGTGCGACGAGCGGCCGCGCGAAGCTGGCGGCGTGCCTCAAGCAGCACGGCGTGACCCTGCCCGCGCGTCCCGGCGGGGCCCGGCCCGGTGCCGGAGGCTACGGTCCGCCGCCCGGCGCAGGCAACGGCAGCGGCGGCGGCCGTGGTGGTGGCTTCGGCGCCGGTCGTGGTGGCTTCGGTGGCGGCCAGGGCCGATTCAACAATCCGAAGTTCCGGGGCGCCGCCCGGCGCTTGATCACGCGGGCGTAGACTCGCGCTGAGTGCCCGCCTGAGCGGGTACTCAGTGCCCGCCCGCGCGGGAGTCAGCGATGAGCAACCTCGCCCCGGCCAACCCTCTCCCCGCTCGCCGCTCCTGCCTGTCGGTGCCGGCGTCATCGCCGAGCAAGCTGGCCAAGGCCCGAGAACTGGGCGCCGACGAGGTGGTGATCGACCTCGAGGACAGCGTCGCCCCCGACGCCAAGCACCGGGCCCGCGAGGCGGCCATGCGCGAACTCGCCGGCTGGTCCGGCCCCGGCGTGAGCGTCCGGATCAACGCGCCGCGGACCCCCTGGTGCCATCTGGACCTGGCCGGGCTGGTGGGGCTGGAGCGCGAGCGGATCACCGTGGTGGTGCCGAAGGTGGAGAGCGCCGGCGACATCGCGTTCGTGGACCGGTTGCTGGACGGCCTGGAGGCGGCCGACGACCGGTCATCTCCGTTGCGCGTGCAGGCGCTGCTCGAGACGCCCGCCGGCCTCGCCCACGCGGAGCAGATCGCCGCCGCCTCCTCGCGGCTGGAGGCGCTGATCCTCGGCTACGCCGATCTGGCGGCCTCCCTGGGGCGCACCACCGGCGGCGCCGCACTGCTGGACGCCTGGCTGCCGGCACAGCACACCGTGCTCGTGGCGGCCCGCCAGCACGGCCTGCAGGCGATCGACGGACCGTACCTGGGGACCGCGGACGACGGGCCGTTTCGGGCGGCCGCGCAGCGAGCGCGCGATCTCGGCTTCGACGGCAAGTGGGCGATCCATCCGGCCCAGGTGGCGGCACTCAACGAGCTGTTCTCACCCACGGACGAGGAACTGGCGCACGCTCGCGCGGTCGTCGACGCGCTGGCCGAGTCCGAGCGCGCCGGCGCGGGCGCCGTGGCGCTCGAGGGCGAGATGCTCGACGAGGCGGTGCGCCTCTCGGCGCTCCGTGTACTGGCGCGCGGCCTCGCGACGGATCCCGCGCCGTGACCGGAAGCGGCCAGGGGATCCTCGCCGGGCTGCGGCTGGTCGAGGGCTCGGCGTTCGTGGCCGCCCCCCTGGGCGGGATGACGCTCGCCCAGCTGGGCGCCGACGTGATCCGCTTCGATCAGATCGGCGGCGGCCTGGACTACCACCGCTGGCCGCTGACGGCCGATCGCCAGAGCCTGTTCTGGGCGGGGTTGAACAAGGGCAAGCGCTCGATCGCGCTGGACCTGCGCTCCGAGAGTGGTCGCGAGCTGGCCAGTGCGCTGGTCTGCGCCCCGGGACCGGAGACGGGACTGTTTCTCACCAACTTTCCGGCCCGCGGGTGGCTGGCGTACGAGGAGCTGGCCAAGCGGCGTGCTGACCTGGTGATGGTCGCGCTCACCGGCAATCCCGATGGCTCCAGCGAGGTCGACTACACCGTCAACCCCGCCACCGGGTTTCCCTGGGCCACCGGACCGCGCAACCTCGCCGAGCCGCTCAACAGCGTGCTGCCCGCCTGGGACGTGGCGACGGGCACGCTGGCCGCGGTGGGGATGCTGGCCGCCGAGCGCCACCGCACCCGGACGGGGGAGGGCCAGCTGATCGAGCTGTCGCTGTCCGACGTGGCGTTCGCGATGGTCGGCAACCTGGGGCGGATCGCCGAGGCGCAGCTCGACGGCCACGACCAGCCCAAGGACGGGAACTACCTGTACGGGGCGTTCGGTCACGACTTCGAGACCGGCGATGAACGGCGCGTGATGGTCGTGGCGCTGACCGCCCGACAGTGGCGGGCGCTGGTCAAGGTCACCGGCATCGAGCAGGCGTGCGCGAGCATCTCTGAGGCGACCGGCTACGACCTGGACACCGAGACCGGGCGCTTCGAGGCGCGCGACCTGATCGCCGGGCTGCTGCGGCCGTGGTTCGCGGAGCGCGACCTGAGCGCGATCCGAGAGACGTTCGCCGGCACCGGCGTGTCCTGGGGCCCCTACCAGACGTTTCGCCAGCTGGTCTCAGAGGATCCCCGCTGCTCGAGCGCCAACCCGATGTTCGCCCAGGTCGAGCAACCCGGCGCGGGCAGCTACCTGATGCCCGGCACCCCGCTGCGCTTCAGCGGCCTGCCGCGCTCGCCGGTGCGGCGCGCGCCGCTGCTGGGCGAGCACACCGAGGAGGTGCTGGCCGACGTGCTCGGCCTGAGCGCCACCGAGATCGGGCGCCTGCATGATGCCGGGACGGTCGCCGGAGCACAGGTGCCCGTCGCCGAGTGAAGGGACCAAGCTCGGTTCAGCCGAGTCCGAGCGCCGCCGCAACCTCGGTCAGCGAGCGCACCGTGTTGGCGCCGGCCGCCTCCAGCGGCTCCGGGTCCTCATCGCCCGCATAGGCGACCACGCGCATCGAGGCGGCCACCGCGGCAGTGACGCCGATCACCGTGTCCTCGACAACGGCGCAGCACTCTGGCGCGGTGCCCATCGTGGCGGCGGCGTACTGAAATAGGTCGGGGTGGGGCTTGCCGCGCTTGACGTCATCGGCAGAGAACAGGGCGTCGTCGGCGAACAGGTCACGCAGACCGGTCAGCGTCAGGGTCAGGTCGGTCTTGGAGCGCTTGCCCTGGGAGGCGACGCACACGGCCGCCCCCGCGGCCTTGACCGCCTCCACGGCCTGCCGGGCGCCCGGCACCGCCTTCAGCGAGGCGCGGAACGCGTGCTCGCGATCGCGCTCGAAGTTCTCCAGGAAGTCGACGGGCAGCGGCACGCCCAGCAAGGCGCCGGCATCGTCGGTCACCTCGCGCAGGAGCTTTCCCCTGTAGTCGCGCAGCGCGTCCTCAGACGAGGTGGGCAGCCCGGCCGCCGTCAGCGAGGCCGCCAGGACCGAGGTCGAGAGCGGCTCGGAATCGACCAGCACGCCATCGCAGTCGAAGATCACCAGCGCAGGGGCGGCCGTCACGCGCTCAGGCCGGGCTGGTCGCGCCCGCCAGCTCAGCCACGGCGTCCAGGCCGGCGGCCACCGCCTCGGCGATCTCGGTCAGCTGCGCGGGCGCGATCGTCAGCGGCGGGCCGATCGCCACCCCGGTGGCCTGCCCGCGGACGATCACCCCCGCGTCGCGGATCGCCTCGTAGAAGTGATGGGCCGCGTCCGGGGCGTATTGGGTGAGCTCGGGGCTCAGGTCGACGGCCGCCATCAGCCCCACTCCGCCACGGACCTCGCCGCACGCGGGGTGCTCGGCCAGCGGCGCCACCGCATCCCACAGGGCGCCTTCCAGCTCGCGTCCGCGCGGGATCAGTTGCTCTGACTCCAGAATGTCAAGGTTGGCCATTGCCGCCGCGCAGCACGTCGGGTGCCCGGCGTAGGTGGCGCCGTGGCGCATCATCATCCGCCCCGGGGTCGACCAGAACGGAGCGGCGACCTCGCCCGACACGAGCACGGCGCCGAGCGGCAGGTATCCGCTGGTCAGGCCCTTGGCGAGCACGACCAAGTCGGGCTCCATGCCCCAGCGCTCATAGCCGAACCAAGTCCCGACGCGGCCGAACGCGCAGATCACGCCGTCGACGATCAGCAGCACGTCGTGGCGCTGACACAGCTCGCTGAGGGCCTCCAGGTAGCCCTCCGGGGCAGGGCGCACGCCGCCGGCGCCGATCACCGGCTCGCAGAAGAACGCCGCCACGTTGTCGGGGCCGAGCCGCTGGATCTCCTGCTCCAGGATGTCCAGCGAGTCGTAGGCGACCTGGCTGACGTCGCCGGTCAGCGGTCCGAAGCCCTCGCGGATCGTCGGCAGACCGGCCAGCGTGGTCCCGAAGCCGTGGGTTCCGTGATACCCATGGACGCGGCTGATCAGATGCGTCTTGCTCGGCCGGTCGCGCAGCGTCCAGTACATCCGCGCGAGCTTGGCGGCGGCCTCGATGCCGTCGCCCCCGCCGAGCGTCAAGAAGACGCGCGCGTCCGGAACGTCGGTCATCGCCGCCAGCCGGTCGGTGAGCGCGGAGGCCGGCTCGTTGGTCAGGTCACCGAACGTTGGATAGCTCTCCAGCTGACGCATCTGCGCGTCAACCGCGTCGGCGATCTCGGCACGGCCGTGCCCGATGTGGCAATACCACAGGCCCGCGGCGGCATCGATGTAACGGCGGCCGGCGGGATCGAACACGTGCACGCCTTCCCCGCGGCTGACCGTGAACTCGTGCCCGCTGACCTCGGCCATGTCGGCGAAGGGATGCCAGAAGGATGTGCCGTTGCTCATGTCTCTCAGTCGCCTTTCCGCGCGCGTGATTAGCTGGACCCAATCGTATGCCTCGCCTGCGGCTGACGCCTGATCTGACCCCGTTTCGCGACAGCCGGGACCTCCGGCTGGTCGTCGTCGGGGACTTCATCTCCGGGATGGGCGCGCAGGCCGCGCTGGTGGCCCTGCCATATCAGTTGTACGTGGTCACGCACTCGGCCCTGCTGGTGGGCCTGCTGGGCGCGGTCGAACTGGGGCCGCTGATCGCGCTGGGGCTGCTGGGCGGGGCGATCGCCGACCGCATGGACCGCCGGAAGCTGCTGGCGCTGGACCAGATCGGGGTCTTCCTGGCGGCGGGAGGCCTGGCGGTGGCGACGCTGATCGGACACCCGGCGGTGGTCACGCTGTACGTGCTGGGCGGGTTGCTGGCCGGGTTCGCGGGGCTGCAGAGCGTCGCTCAGTCCGCGATCATCCCCAACCTCGTCGAACGCGAGCGGCTTCCCGCGGCGCTGGCGCTCAACTACGGATTGAGCGCGCTCACCCAGGTGCTCGGACCGGGTCTCGGCGGAATCCTGATCGCCGCCCTCGGCGTGCCCGCCGCGTATGTCGTCGACGCCGTCGGCTGCCTGTCGGTGGTAGTCACCGCGCTGGCGATCGCCCCTCAGCCGCCGCACGGCGTCCCCACTCACGACAACGTGCTGCGCTCGATCGCCGAGGGACTGCGTTACGTGCGCGGCAACCGGGCGCTGATGGGCTCGTTCGCGATCGATCTGGCGGCGATGACCTTCGGGATGCCGCGCGCGCTGTTTGCCGTGCTGTCGGTGAGCGTCTTCCACGCGGGCGCGGGCGGCACCGGGGTCCTGTACGCGGCGGTCTCCGCCGGGGCGACGGTGGCGGCCCTGCTGACCGGATGGCTCAGACACGCCCGGCGGCTCGGGGTAATCGTGATCTGGGCGGTCCTGTTGTGGGGCGCTGCGGTGGCCGTAGCCGGGCTGATGAGCTCGCTGTGGCTGGCCGCCGCTCTGCTGGCACTGGCGGGAGCCGCCGATTCGGTCAGCGCGGTGTGCCGGTCGACGATCAATCAGTCGGTCACGCCGGACCACATGCGCGGGCGCATGTCCTCGGTCTACTCGCTCGTGGTGTCGGGCGGCCCGCGGCTGGGCGACATCGAGTCCGGGACGGTCGCGGGAGCTGCCGGCGTGCGTTTCTCGGTGGTCTCGGGCGGGCTGGCCTGCCTGGTGGCGGCGGCCGCGATCGTGCTGGCCTTCCCGGCGCTGGCGCGCTACGACACGGCAGACTGGATCGAGCCCACAGAAGCTAAACAGGCTGTAGCAGTAAACTGAACGGACCGTATGACGAGCTACTTCTCCGACCGGTCGATGATTCGGCGCGTGACACGCGAGCGTGCGGTCGCGCTGTCGGGTCCGCGGGCGCTGTTGATGCAGGCCGCGCATCCGCTGGCGGTGGCCGGCCTGCTGGCGCATTCCGATTCGCTGGACGACCCCTACGACCGCTTGGCCCGCACCGCCAAGGTGATGAACACGATCTCGTTCGGACCGCGGGCCGAGGCCGATCGGATGACCAGGCACGTGCGCGCCATGCACCGCGCCGTGCACGGGCGGCTGCCCGAGGACGCGGGCATCTTCCCGGCGGGAACGCCGTATCGCGCCGATGACCCCGAGCTGCTGATGTGGATCCTGTATTCGCTGATCGACTCGGCGACCGTCGTCTACACCACGTATGTCGGCGGGCTGTCCGAGCACCAGCAGACCGCGCTGTGGGATGACTACAAGGTGGTGGGGCGGCTGTTCGGGCTTCGGGACGGCGAGATGCCGGGCTCGTTGTCCGAGCTCCGCGATTACGGCCGGGCGATGCTGGAGGGCGACGAGCTGCACGTCGGCGGGTGGGCGAAGCGCCGCGCCCGCAAGATCGTGCTCGAGCCGCCCGTGCCCCACCGCGCTCGACCGCTGCTGGAGACCGTCAACTTCATCACGATCGCGCTGCTGCCCGATCGGATCCGTGCCGAGTACGGGTTCCTGCCGCTGCCGCCGCCGGCCGTACGCCGGGCGATGGTCCGCGCCGGTGCGCTCTACGTGCGCCGCGGGCTCCTGCCGCTGCTGCCCGCCCACCTCAGGGAGGTTCCGGCGGCCCGGCGCGCCGCGGCGTAGTGGTCAACTCACGGTGAGCACACGAGCATCCGGGATCGCGGCAATCAGCGCCTGGGTGTCGACCTCGAACACGTCGTGAGGCGTGCCCGCGGCGGCCCACACGGTGGCAAACCGCCGCAGCGACTCATCGACCAGCGTCGGCAGCGGGGTGACGTGACCGAGCGGCGGGATCCCGCCGATAGAGAACCCGGTGGCCGCGCGGACCTGATCCGCGCCAGCGGCGCTCAGCTCCAGCCGATCAGCGGCGACGCGACGGTCACCGGCGCACAGGACCATCAACGGTTCGCCGTCGCGCAGGAAGACCAGCGACTTGACGATCTGACCGACCTCGCAACCAAGTGCCGCGGCAGCTTGGGCCGCCGTACGCGCCGAATCGGTCAGGGTGACGACCTCGATCGCCAGCCCGACGGCGGCCAGACGTGTCTGCAGTCGCGCCGCGGTGGGGTGCATGCGCGAAACCTAATAGCTTGACGGCGGTGACGCGCGTTGCCGTGGTGGGCCACGTCGAATGGGTGGAGTTCGTGCGGGTGCCTCGCTATCCCGAGCGCGGCGGCCTGGAGGAGGGCGAGCGCGAGTTCGAGCGGGCCGGCGGCGGGGCGGTCGTGGCGGCGGCGGTGCTCGCCGACCTGGGGGCCGAGGTCGACTTCTTCTGCGCGCCCGGCGACGACGAGCGCGGGCGGGCGGCGATGCAACAGCTACGCGACCGCGGGATCACGGTTCATCCTGTCTGGCGCGCGCAGCCGACCCGCTACGTGTTCACGCTGCTCGACAGCGGAGGCGAGCGCACGATCATCACCGTCGGGGAGCGACTGGCTCCATCGGGCGAGGACGACCTGGATTGGGACCTGCTGCGCGGCGTGGATGGCGTCTACGTGACGGCGGGCGATGCCGGGGCGATCCGGGCAGCTCGCGGCGCGCCGGTGATGACCGTCACACCGCGCGCCGGCGCGCCGGCGGAGGGGGTGACGGCCGACGCGACCATCCTCAGCGCCTCCGACGAGCACGAGCGGCGGATGGCCACCCCGTGGGAGCCGCGGACGCGCCTGATGGTCGCCACCGACGGGTCGCAGGGCGGGCGTTGGTGGGGCGAGTGCGAGGGTCGCTGGGACCCGGCCCCACTGCCGGGGGAGCCGCGCGACAGCTACGGCGCCGGCGACTCGTTCGCCGCCGGCTTCACCTTCGGCCTGGCGAGCGGAAAGACGCCGGCCCAAGCCGCCGAGGTCGGGGCGCGCGCCGGCGCGCGGATGCTGACGCGCGTGGGCGCGCCCTGATCAGTTCTCGCGCGGCGCGTAGCGGTGGTGGAGCATCAGCGCGTTGCCGTCCGGGTCCGCGAAGAACGCCATGTGGCAGACGCCGGTGTCAAAGGTGTCGCCCATGAAGGTGACGCCCGCCTGCTCCAGCTCGGCGCGGGCGGCGTCCATGTCCTCGACGTGCAGCGCGATCGCGTTGCGGGCGGCGTGGTGCTCCATCCCGATCTGCTCGGGATTCATAATCGCGATCGTCAGGTTGCCGGCCTGGAACTCGGCGAATCCGCGATCCGGCATGTAGCTTCTGCGGGGCAGGCGCAGCGTGTCCCCGTAGAACGCAGCGGCCACCTCGACGTCGTGCGTCGGCACCGTCACGAAATCCACTCCGGTCACGAGCTGCTCGTCGGCCATCTCCGCTCCCTTGCATTCGGTTGTTCCGAGGCCGAGGCTACTGGGGTGTCCCCCCTGGCGCGCGCCAATCGTCTAATCGTTGTAAACCGCTTTTTAGAGAGGAGCATCACATGAAGTACGCGCTGCTGATCTACTCCAAGCCCGGTTCCCACGAGTCCCTGTCGGAGGCCGACTACGCCGGCGTTCGCGCCGAATACATGGCGCTGAGCGACGAACCAGGGTGTGTAGGCGGCGCCCAGCTGCAGCCGATCGAGACGGCCACCACCGTCCGCTCCAACGGTGGTGGCGAGACGCTGGTCACCGATGGGCCGTTCGCCGACACCAAGGAGGTGTTCGGCGGCTATTACATCCTGGAGGCCGACGACCTGGACGCCGCCACCGCGATGGCGGCCCGGATCCCGGCCGTGCGGCTGGGCGGCGCGGTCGAGGTCCGCCCGGTCGTCGAGATGTGAGCGACGTTGCTGGAGCGCGTCTTCCACGAGCAATGGGGGCGCGTGCTCGCCTCGCTGGTCGGCTTCCTCGGCGACTTCGAAAGGGCCGAGGAAGCGGCCGCCGAGGCGTTCGCGGCCGCCGCCGAGCGCTGGCCCCGGGACGGGACTCCGGCCAACCCGGCCGGCTGGCTGATCACCACCGGACGCAACCGCGCGATCGACCGGCTGCGGCGCGAGCGCACGCTGGCGGCCAAGACGCGCCTGCTTGCGGACAGCGCGCCCGCCGTCGCGGAGGACGAAGTGTTCGATGACGCCGGGGCGATCGAGGACGAGCGGCTGGAGCTGTTGTTCTGCTGCTGTCATCCGGCGCTGGCGATCGACGCCCAGGTGGCGCTCACCCTGCGAGCGCTCGGAGGGCTGAGCACCGAGGAGATCGCGCGCGCCTTCCTGATCGAGCCGGAGGCGATGAAGCGGCGCCTGTCGCGCGCCAAGATGAAGATCAAGCTCGCCGGGATCCCGTTCGCGGTCCCGTCCGACCGCCTGCTCCCCGAGCGGTTGGCGGCCGTGCTGGCGATCGTCTACCTGATCTTCAACGAGGGCTACGGCGGGCGCGCCGAGCTGGCCGGCGAGGCGCTGCGGCTGGGGCGCGTGCTGTGTGAGCTGATGCCCGACGAGCCCGAGGCGTACGGCCTGCTGGCGCTGATGCTGCTGCACGACGCTCGCCGCCGGGCCCGCTTCGCCGACGGCCAGCTCGTCCGGCTGGCCGACCAGGACCGGTCGCTGTGGGACGACGCGCAGCTGGAGGCCGGGCGGGCCGCGCTGCGG
This sequence comes from uncultured Solirubrobacteraceae bacterium, assembly GCA_963831015.1. Classification (GTDB taxonomy): domain Bacteria; phylum Actinomycetota; class Thermoleophilia; order Solirubrobacterales; family Solirubrobacteraceae; genus Palsa-465. The sequence goes on from CAWHOM010000006.1 coordinate 226,320, forward strand.
CGGGGACTCGCGCTGCGCGGCCGAGGGTCCTATGTGCTGCAGGCGGCGATCGCCGCGCTGCAGACCGACGATCCGCCTGATTGGAACGAGATCGCCGCGCTGTACTCCGAGCTGGCGCGGCTGACCGGCTCACCGGTGGTGGCGCTGAACCGCGCTGTCGCGATCGCCGAGGCCGGCGCGCCGGCGGATGCGCTGGAGCTGGTGGACGGGCTGGGGGCGGAGCTTCAGTCCTATCGCTACCTGCACTCCACCCGGGCCGAGCTGCTGCGGCGCCTCGGACGCCCCGCGGAGGCGGCCGACGCGTATCGGCGGGCGCTGTCGCTCACACCCGGCGACATCGAGCGGCGCTTCCTGGAGCGACAGCTGGCCGAGCTCTCGCCGGCGGACACGCCGGGCGCCGGCGCCGGTTAGATTTCGCGCTCGTGAGCGGCGGCTCGGTCGTGGTGGTGGGCTCGATCAACGAGGACGTCGTGCTGCTCGTGTCCCGGGCGCCGCGGCCCGGTGAGACTGTGACCGCCGAGCGGACGACGCGCCGGGCCGGCGGCAAGGGCGCCAACCAGGCGGTGGCGGCCGCCCGCGCCGGGGCGGCAGTGCGGATGATCGGACGGGTCGGCGAGGACGCCGCGGGCGAGCGAATGTTGGAGGACCTGCGGCGCGAGGGTGTGGACACGGCCGAGGTGACGGCCCTGGCCGGCGAGGCCACCGGCACTGCCTACATCACGGTGACCGCCGACGGCGAGAACACGATCGTGGTGGAGCCCGGAGCCAATGCGAGCCTGTCGCCCGATGACGTGGCGGCGCACCGCGAGGCGCTGGCCGGCGCAGCGGTGATGCTGGCCCAGCTGGAGGTGCCGGTGGACGCGGTGGCGGCCGCCGTGCGCGAGGCTCGCGACGGCGGCGTGCGACCTGTGGTCACCCTGGCCCCCGCGCAGGACGTTCCGGCTGAGCTGCTGGGCGGACTGGATCCGCTGCTGGTCAATGAGCACGAGGCGGGCTTCCTGCTGGGCGTCGACGACATCGCCGACGACGTGCAGGGCGCCGGCCGGCGGCTGCTCGACCTGGGCCCGAAGTCGGTCGTGATCACGCTCGGTGCGCGGGGGGCGGTGCTCGCCGACCCACGCGGGGTGCAGCAGCTCCCGGCGCTGGAGGTCGACGAGGTGCTCGACACGACCGGCGCGGGAGACGCGTTCGCGGGCGTGCTGGCCAGCGCCCTGGCCCGCGGGGCGTCGCTGCCCGACGCGGTCCAGGCAGGGTTGGCGGCCGGCGCCGAGTCGGTCGGGCGCGTCGGCGCTCGCTAATCCGGCAGCAGCGGCACCCAGTACCCCTGTTCCTGGCCCACCAGCGCGCCGCGTGAGATCGCGCTGGAGCCGAAGCGCTCGCGCAGCGCGTCGAGCGTCTCGTCCAGCCCCGACGCCCGGTCGAACGGCAGCGCCAGCTGGATCGCGCCCTGGTCGCACAGATTGGTCAGCGAGACCCCGATCAGCGTCAGGCCCCGGCGGGCGATCAGCTCCCTCGACGAGGCCAGCAGACCGCGCGCGACCGCCAGCAGCGTCGCCGTGCGCGAGGTCGCCTCGGCGATCGTGTGCGAGCGCGTCGCCCTCCCGTAGTCGTCGAAGCGCAGTCGCAGCACCACCGTCCGGCACGCGCGCCGCGCCGTCCGCAGCCGCCGGGCGACCCGATCGATCAGCGTCATCAACGCCTCCTGGATCTCGTTGGGCGCGCGGGCCCGCCGCCCGAGCGCCCGCTGGGCGCCGATCGACCGCCGGCGCCGGCGCGTGCGCACCCGGCGCGGATCGCGGTTGTGCGCCAGGGCATGCAACTGGCGTCCCGACGCCCGCCCCACCAGCTCGATCAGGACCGACTGATCAAGCCGCGCCACCTGGCCGACCGTGGTCAGACCGTGCTCGTGCAGCTTGGCCGCCGTCACTCGCCCCACCCCCCACAGCCGCCTCACCGGCAGCGGATGCAGGAACGACAGCTCGCTCCCGGCGGGGATCACCAGCAGCCCGTCGGGCTTGGCCACGCCGCTCGCCACCTTGGCCAGGAACTTCGTGCCGGCAAGCCCGACGGTGATCGCCAGGCCCACCTCCTCGCGCACCTCGCGCCGCAAACGCGCGGCGATCTGCATCGGAGTCCCCAAGATGTGCCTGAGCCCGCGCACGTCCAGGAACGCCTCGTCGATCGAAAGCGCCTCCACCAGCGGCGAGGTGCGCTTGAAGATCTCGAACACCGCCTTGCTCGCCTCGGAGTAGGCCGCCATCCGCGCCGGCACCACGACCGCCTCGGGACACAGCGCCAGGGCCCGCCGGCCGCCCATCGCCGTGCGCACCCCCCGCGCCTTGGCCTCATAGCTGGCGGCCAGCACGACGCCGCCGCCGACGATCACCGGCCGTCCCCGGAGCGACGAATCGTCGCGCTGCTCCACCGATGCATAGAAGGCATCGAGATCGGCGTGCAGGATGGTCGGCTGGTCTTTCATGTGCGAACATATGTTCGCACCAAGGTCGGACGACTCTTCGCCTGATCCGATCTTTGTCAGGCGGCCGTGCGGGACTGGTTGCGCCCGGAGGCCTTGGCCTCGTACAGCGCGTGGTCGGCCCGGCCCATCACCGACTCCAGGGGCTCGCCCGGGCGGGGCACGGCCAGGCCGGCCGAGGCCGTCTGGCCGTCGGTGATCGCCTGGCGCAGCCGCTCGGCTACCTCGGCGGCGCCGGCCGGCGAGCAGTTGACCAGCAGCAGCCCGAACTCCTCGCCGCCCACGCGGGCCAGCAGGTCGCCGGCGCGCAGCAGGTCGCGCCAGGCGGCGGCCGTGTCGCGCAGCAGGCGGTCGCCGGCGGGATGCCCGTGGTCGTCGTTGAAGCGCTTGAAGTGGTCGATGTCGAGCATCGCGATCGTCACCTGCTCTCCGTCGTCCGCGGCGCGGTTGAGGCGGGCGTCCCAGGCGCGCCGGTTGGGCAGGCCGGTCAGGGCGTCGGTTTCCGCCATGTCGGTCAGCAAGGCGAGCTCGTCGGCGCGGCCGATGACCAGCGCAGCTTCGTGGGCGAGCAGCGCGACCACGGCCTGCCGCGCGGCGTTCACCGGCACGCCATCATCCCAGCCGACCACCAGCACACCAGCGGCGACGTCGCCTCGTAGCAGCGGCTGGTACATGACCGAGTCCGCGCTGCCGCACGCCTCGCTCACGGGATCGACGGGGCGCGCGATCGGCGCCGTCAGCAGACGGGCGCTTCCGGTCCGCATCGCCGCCGCGATCGGAGTCTCGGGGCCCGCGACGATCGGCTCTGTCACCGTCTGCGCGCCGGCGATCGCGGTGGAGCGCAGCGCGCGGTGGCCGAGCTCAGGCTCGAACAGGATCGCGACGCGTGCGCCTGAGATGTCGAGCGTCGCGCGGCAGATATCCGTGCGGGGCTCCTCGGAATCAAACAGTTCGCGCACGACGCCACTGACCTGCTCGAGCATCCGCTCGCGGCGCCCGGCATCCGCCGCCTGGCGACGCATGTCGGACACCAGGCTCTGCGTGACCAGACCGATCGTCGAGGTGACGAGGACGGCGAGCACCGCAGCCGGGTAGTTCACCGGCCGCGGCAACGCGATCGGCGCGAGGTAGAAGACCGCCACTCCGGCGAGCACGATGTACAGCGAACGGCGGTTGCGGCCGTACAGGGCGGTGTAGATGACCGGGATCAGCGAGAGCAGTGCGATGTCCGAGCCCGCCCGCGGCGCCGAGCGCTCCAGCACCGCCAGGACGGCCAGGAACGCCAGCGCGGCTGGCGCCTGGCCCACGGCGGGGAAGCGCCCGCGCGAGCCCCGGGCGAAGGACAGCCCCTTGCCGGCCGCCAGCCGGGCGCCCGCCAGCCCGTCGGCGGCCCGATCGCTCAAGGCGGCGACGAGAGAACGTGGCCACCCGAGCAGTCGCGCGCCGGCAAACGGCGCGCGGCCAAATGACGCATCCCGGTGTTGGCGAGCCTCGAAAGACACGCTTTCCCATCGGCCTCGTACGCCGTTGCCTTTAGGGTTAGCCGGCCGTGAAACTCCCCGCCCTTCCGCAGATTCCGGGAATTCCCGATCCGCTGCGCCGAATTCGGGTTCCCTCCGATCTGGATTCCGTGACGTCGATCGGCCCCGAGGAGGATCCCGGCGCGCTCGGGGCGGCGTCAGTGGAGCGGATCTGGCGTGCCGCGGTGGGCGTCTATCGCAGCGGCGTGCACCCCGCGGTGCAGGTTTGCGTTCGCCACCAGGGAGCGGTGGTCCTCAACCGCGCGATCGGCCATGCCCGCGGCAACGGCCCGCGCGAGTCAGGCGACGCGCAGCCGGTCGTCGCCACCCCGGACACGCCGATACTGATCTATTCCGGGGCCAAGGCGATCACCGCCACCCTGGTGCACCGGCTGCACGAGCGCGGCCTGCTGGACATCGGCGATCCCGTGGCCGCGTACATACCGGGGTATGACCGGCACGGGAAGGGGGCGATCACGATCGGCCACGTGCTCGCCCATCGGGCGGGCGTGCCCAACCTGGTGCAGGAGGCGCTCGAGCTCGACCGGGCCTCGGATTCCGAGTTCATCGTGCAGACGCTGATCGACGCCAAGCCGTCGACCAAGGCGGGCCGGGCGCTCGCCTACCACGCCGTGTCCGGGGGCTTCATCCTCGGCGAGGTCGTCCGGCGCGTCACCGGCGAGGACATCCGCGAGGCGCTGGCGCGGGAGATCCTGCGCCCGTTGGGCTTTCGCTGGACCAACTACGGCGTCGCCGAGGCCGATCTCGACGCCGTGGCGCTCAACTACGTCACCGGCCCGCCCACGGCTCCGCCGTTCTCGCAGCTGCTCACGCGGGCGCTCGGCCTGGGGTTCGACGACCTCGTCCAGGCCAGCAACGACCGGCGCTTTCTGACCGCGATCATCCCATCGGCGAACGTCGTGACGACGGCGTTTGAGCTGTCGCGCTTCTACGAGCTGCTGCGTCGCGGCGGCGAGCTGGACGGCATCAGGGTGCTCACGCCGCAGACGATCCGCCACGCCCTGACCCAGCAGTCACACCTGGAGGTCGACCTGTCGCTGGGCTTCCCGACGCGGTTCGGCTACGGCTACATGCTCGGCGCGCGCCTGCTCAGCCTCTACGGACGCGACACGCAGCATGCGTTCGGCCACCTGGGCTTCACCAACATCCTCTCCTGGGCCGATCCGCAGCGGGCGCTGGCGTGTGCGGTGATGACCACCGGCAAGCCCGTGCTCTACCCCGAGCTGCCGCGCTTCTACGGGCTGATGCAGCGGATCACCGACACCATGCCGCGGCTTCCGGGCGATCAGATGGCCGTCTGGGATCCGATGGCGGGCCGTCCTTAGGCGCCGAGAATCGCGCGTAACTGATCCGCCTTGGTGTCGGTGAGACGTTCGGGGATCCGGAGTGTCCGGTAACCCCCGCGGGCGAGGTTCTCGCCGTCGCGTTCGCGGTCAGACCGCCACGCCGGGTAGTCCTTGTGGTACTTCCAGGAGTCGAGCTCGAGAATGACCTTGTGCTCAGGGTACAGAGCGTCGACCTCGTGGCCGTTTACCTTGGCGTTGATGATCGGGATGGGGAGATCGTGGATTTTAAGCCATGGGGTGAGAACGTCCTCGAAGCCGGAGCGGGTGGGATTTTGGGTGGGGTCGACAAGTTGCCGGAGACGTGGGCATCGAAGGAGAAGCCGGTGGAGGTCGGTGGGTGTGAGGTGACCTTCATCGCGGGCGTCCTGTGTGACGCGGGTGAGCTGGCGGTCACTCAGGCGGGGCGCGATGTCGGCGATTGTGCGGCCCGCGCTGACCGTGGGGACGTTGAGCTGAGTGCGAAAGTCGTTTCGTTCCAGGGTGCGGGAACGATGGGTTTTGATGTGGGGGCGACGGACGTGTTCCCGGGTGGTGACCTCGGGAATCTCCGGCCAGCGGCGCAGTCCCCACAGCGCGGCCGCGGAGTCGTGGGACAGGACAGCCCCCTCGCCGCACGCCAGAACGGCCGCCATCGCCAGTGCGACCGGCTCGACCCGCCGGTAGCCGACCGCGTAGACCCCGGCATGGGCACGGATCAGCTCCCCGCGGGCGACCATGTAGCTGATCGTCCGCGCGCTGAAACCCAAGGCCAACAGCTGAGCCCGCGTGATGTGGCCGTGCCGACGTTGGGCGATCTTGGCAACATGGCTTCCCTTATCGCCCACACCCCTAAGAGGGCCTGAACATCACAACTTCACCCCCCTAAGAGGGCCTGAGCGTCACAACTTCACCCCCGTCGTCTTCGGGAGACGGTGGGACCCAGGCGGCTCCCGCCGTGGCCACGTCTCCCGGGTAGGTCGCTCGCGAGCGGACCAGGAACACGCCGGCCGCGATCAGGGAAATGAGCATGATCAAGAAGCTGACCTGCAGGCCGGTGCCGGTGGCCGAGGACACCACCTGAACCGTGTGGGTGCCGACCGGCGCCTGCTGGGGGGCGAAGCCGGCCACCAGATCGGCGACCGCCCCGAACACCAGCGGCGCAATCGCCTGGGCGAGCGAGCGCAGGAACGTACGCGTGCTCTCCGCCCGGCCCCAGAGGCCCGAGGGCATGATGTCCAGGCGGGCGGCATCGAGCGGAGGGTTGGCGGCCGAGATCAGGGCCGCTCCGACGAAGTCAAACCAGACCGCGGTGCCCAGCGAGCCGCTGAGCAGGCCCGGGATGAGCGCCGCGCCGGCGCCCAGGTAGCAGATCGCCGGCACCCACACCCGCGCCTCCAGCCGGCCCCGGTGGACCAGCACGTCGGTCAACGGGCCGCTGATCAGCGTGCCCACCAGTGAGCCGATGACCAATACGCCCAGCACCAGCGTGGCGGTCGCCTGACTGGCGTGGTAATGGCCGCGGACGAACACGATCGCGAACGTCTGCAGGCCGGCGAAGAAGTAATACCCCAGTGACGAGCTGATGATCAGCAGCGTGTTGGTGGGGATCCGCAGCAGGTAGCGCACGGCCTCGCGCAGGTTCATCTTCTCCGGGTCGCGGTCGAGCACGAGCTGGGGATCGGGCGTGTAGCCCTGCTCCCGGGCGATGCGGAAGGCCAGATCCTGCTCGACCGGAGCGTCGTCACCCACCGGCGCATCGTCCATCGCGCCCGCGGCGTCGGGATCGCCGGGTACCACGGCATCGGCGCTGCGGTGGTCGGATGACAGGTCGAGCGTGCCCCGCTCCAGCCGGCTGTAACCGCCCCGCAGCGGCTCGGGGACGGTGCGCCACAGTGACCGGGCGAGGAAGAACCCCGGCAGCGCCAGCAGGATGAAGGCCGCCCGCCAGGAGATGGCGCTGGCGGCCGTGCCCGACACGATGAAGCCGACCGCCGTGCCCGCGATCTCGCCGCTCAATATGTAGCCGTACACGCGCCCGCGCTCGCGACTGGGGAAGTAGTCGCCGGTCAGCGACGCGATCGCCGGGCCGGCCGTCGCCGCAACCGCGCCGAGCCCCACCCGCGAGAGCAGCAGGCTGGCGTAGGAGCCCGAGAAGGCGCCGACCAGCGTGGTCACGCTCCACAGCACGATGCTGGCGGCCAGCACCGGGATCCGTCGGATCCGGTCGACCAGCAGGCCCACGGGGATGACCGCCACCGCGCCCACCAGCAGCGCCACCGAGTTGAGCAGCCCGATCTCGGTGTTGCCGATGTGCAGCGAGCGCTCCAGCTGCGGTGCGACCGCGCCCACGGTTGAGATCTGAGCGCTGTTGAGTGCCAGCACGCACCCGAACAGGACGACCACGCGGGCCCGGGCCGGGCCCCCGACGAACTCCACCACCCGTCCGCGCAGCAGCCGCCCCAGCCAGCGCATGGCGCGCATCAGCGCCGACAACGTTCGCCGGGTCTCTCCGAGGGCGTCCATCGACAAACACTCTCGCAGCCGGCGAGCGCCGGCCGACGTCCGCGTGCGGACCTACGCGCTACTTACCCTGCAACTGCGAGATATCGATCGACTTCGGCGGCGGCGACAGTCCCACCGTGGCGTTGTAGTGATCGAAGTCGACGTGCTGGGCCGTGGAGCCCCCCTTGGCGATCTGCACCGGATAGGGCTTGCCGGTGGTGGCCACGTACAGCTTGCTGCTCTTGCTCGAGTCCGTGATGGCGATCACCTTCTGGCCGTTGACCGTGGTGGTGGAGCCCTTGGTCAGGCTGCCGTGCCCGGTGAGCAGCGCCTGGGCGAGCGAGTGCAGGTTGGTCAGCGAGCTCAGTGACTTGAAGTCGCTGCTGTTGGTGGGCGCCTTGAGCCACTTACCCTGGAACAGGCTGGCCGCGGCCGAGCCGCCGAAGTGCTTCCAGAAGTTCGGGCTGCCGTTGATGTAGACGAACTTGCCCACGGCGATCAGCCGGAAGCTGAGGCCGTTCTGGGTCATCGACCCCTTGGCGCCCTGGCCGGACAGGATGTTCAAATCCAGCTTGATTGCCTGGCCGCCATCGCTGAGCGATCCAGAGACGTGCACCGACTTGGCGCTCTGGATCGCGTTGGTGGCCGACGTGAGGATGTCGCTGGCCGACTTGGCGGCCACGCCGTTACCCGAAGGGCTGCTCGACCCGCATGCTGCGATGGCGCCGGCGGCGAGCACCGCAGCGCCTGCTGATATGAGAAATCTGGTCCCGATGTCGTCAAGCCTAACCCAAAGCCGGGACGACATGCCCCGGCCGGCGGCTACGATGCCGCCCGGCCCGCAACTTCGAGCCGCCTAGAACTGTTGATGTCCGCATGCTGCGCAAGCTCACCATCGCCCTGTTGTCTACCACCGCGGTGCTTGCGCTGGCGGACGCGGCCGGAGCCTCGCAACGGCAAAACCAGATCATCCAAGCTGACCCACCGATGCTGACCGACCCGGTGGGGACGCTCGCCCAGTTCCGGGCCCTGGGCGCCAACACCGTGCGGATCATCGTGCACTGGGACTTCATCGCCCCGGACACGCAACCCGCGCACGGCTCCGATCCCGACAGCTATCCGGCGGCCAACTGGGCGCCCTACGACGCGATCGTCGAGGACGCCCGTCACGCTGGGATGACGGTCGACTTCACCCTCGCCGGCGGCGCCCCCCGATGGGCCGAGGGCGCCCACGTCCCGCCGCAGGGGCTGGCGGACCGCAGCTTTGCCTGGAAGCCCGACGCCAAGGCCTACGGGGACTTCGTCCACGCCGTGGGGGAGCGCTACAGCGGGTCGTTCACCCCTCCGGGCAGCAGCGAGCCCCTGCCGGCGGTGCGCTTCTGGGCGATCTGGAACGAGCCCAACTTCGGCCAGGACCTCGGGCCGCAGGCGATCAACGGATCCAAGCTGTCGGTCGGGCCGATGATGTACCGCAACCTGCTGGACGCCGGCTGGCGCGGCCTGCAGCAGACCGGCCACGGACACGACACCATCCTGATCGGCGGGTTCGCCGCCGAGGGCCGCTCGGGCCCGGTCAACGCCAAGCACCCGATGGGGCTGCCCGGCGACTACGCACAGACCAAGCCGCTGCAGTACATCCCCACCCTGTACTGCCTCGACGCAAACGAGAAGCCGCTGCGCGGCAGCTACGCCAAGGCCCGAGGCTGCCCGACCACGGCAGCCGGCACGCGGGCGTTCCGCGCCCAGCACCCGGGTCTGTTCAACGCCAGCGGCGTGGCCGACCATCCCTACTCGGGCGGCCGCTCCCCGGTCGACACCAAGGGCCTGGACAAGGACTTCGCGATCTTCGGGCAGCTTGGCAGCCTGGAGAAGGTCCTGGACCGCTCGGTCGGCGCCTACGGTTCGCGCAAGCGCTACCCGATCTACTCCGACGAGTACGGCTACATCACGCGTCCGCCGCAGACCGCGCCCTACGTGTCGCCGGGCACCGCCGCCTATTACATGAACTGGGCCGAGTACCTGAGCTGGCGCAGCCCGCGCATCGGCAGCTACGCGCAGTACCTGCTGCGCGATCCGCCGCGCGGCACGGCGATCGGCTTCACCAGCGGACTGGAGACAGTCCTCGGCAAGCCCAAGGCGACCTACTACGCCTACCGGCTGCCGCTGTACATGCCGGAGACCTCGGTGCGCGCCAGGCGCCCGGCCGAGGTGTGGGGGAGCGCGCGCCCGGCGCATTTCATGGCGATCGACGGCAACGGGCCCCAGACGGCGGCGATCCAGCTGCAGACGGGCGCTCAGGGCACCTACAGGACGATCCGCACGGTGAACGCCGGCGGCTACTTCGACCTACACCTGAACTTCACGCGGAGCGGCAACCTGCGGCTCGCCTACACCTACCCGGCCAGCGATCCGTTCCTGCCGGTGGGATTAGCGGGCACCACCACCTACAGCCGGATCGTGAAGGTCAGGGTGACGAGTTAGAAGACGATCGTGCGCCCGTCGTGGACGAGCACGCGGTCGTCGAGGTGACTGCGCAGCGCACGGGCCAGGGTGACCCGCTCGACATCTCGCCCGACCCGGATCAGGTCCTCGATCGAGTAGTCGTGGCCGACGCGCTGCACGTCCTGGTCGATGATCGGGCCGGCGTCCAGCTCCTCGGTGACGTAGTGGGCGGTGGCGCCGATCAGCTTCACCCCGCGCTCGTAGGCGCGCTCGTAGGGGCCCGCCCCCGCAAACGCGGGCAGGAACGAGTGGTGGATGTTGATCACCGGACAGCCGACGCGGCGCAGGAAGTCGCCGGAGAGGATCTGCATGTAACGGGCGAGCACGACCACCTCGGCGCGGCCCGCGATCAGCTCAAGCGCCGCCGCCTCGGCCGCCGGCTTGGTGTCACGGGTGACGGGCACGTGGTGATAGGCGATGCCGAGCGTCTCCACGTCGGCGCGCAGGTCGTCGTGGTTGGAGATCACGCCCAGCAGCTCCATGTCCAGCTCGCCGCGGCGGTGGCGCAATAGGAGGTCGCTGAGGCAGTGGTCCTCCCGTGAGGCCATCAGCACCGCGCGCTTGGGCTCGCCGGCGTAGGAGATCCGCCAGTCCATGGAGAAGCGCTCGGCCAGCTCGCCGAAGGCGTCGATGAACGACTCCCGGTCCGTCGCCAGTCCCGGCAAGAAGAACGTGACCCGCATGAAGAACGAGCCGCGCTCGGGGTGCGTGGAGTACTGGTCCGAGCTGACGATGTTGGCGCCCACCTCGTAGAGGAACGAGCCGACGGCGGCGACGATCCCCGGGCCGTCCGGGCAAGAGATCAGCAGGCGGGCGCTGTGGGTGGCGCCGTGTCCGAGGTTGGGTTCTTCGGGTGACATGCGGCGAATAGTCGCGCATGCGGGCAGTGAACAGGGGTCAGGTTGTTCGCAGAGCCTCCGTCGGTCTGGCCCGGCGCGTAGGCGAGGGAGGGCTGGAGATCGAGGTTGGCCTCCCGCACGTGTCTCCCAGCCCCGACGCGGCATTCCCGAGGCGGGGATCCCTCATGCCCCGGCTCGCGTGACTGCGGCATAACGGCATTACGACCGGGCCGGCCGCGGCATCGCGGCCCGCGCTAGCGTGCCGCGTCTATGCCGCACCGCCATCCCTCCCTGATCGCCGCCCCACCGCCTGCGCCGGGAAGACTGTGGCTGACCGGAGCGCGGCTGTGGGATGGCACCGGCGCCCCGGTGCGCGCAAACGCGGCGGTGCTGGTGTCAGACGGCGTGATCGAGCGCGTGGGCAGCGCCGGCGACGCGGTCCCCGAGGGGGCGCGGACGCTGGACGTCGGCGGTCGGATGCTGATCCCCGGACTGATCAACCTCCATATTCACGTGCAGGGGCGCGAGCCGGAGCGCGACAAGGGCTCTGAGCCGCTGCTGCCCGGCACCAGTGCCCACTTCCTGCAAGCCTCGCTGCGCGACACGCTGCGCATGGGCGTGACGACATTGCGCAACGTCGGCTCCCAGGACCATCAGCCGCAAGAGGCCCGCCAGGCGATGCGCTACGGCGCGTTTCGCGGGCCGCGTCTGCTGACGTGCGGGCTGATCATCTCGGCCACCGCGCCCGGCGGGCGCTTCTACGGCGCCATGTACCGCGAGGCCGACGGCCCCGACGAGATGCGCAGGGCGGTCCGCGAGCAGCTGCGCGAGGGCGCGGACTTCATCAAGGTGATGACCACCGGGGCGCGTTCCAACGAGCTGGAGGACCCCGATCCCACGCAGCTGACCGACCAGGAGTTCGGCGCGTTGGTCTCCGAAGCGCACCGGATGGGCGTCAGGGTCGCAGCCCATGTGGAGGGGCTGGACGGCACGGCGGCGGCCATCGACCACGGGATGGACACGATCGAACACGGCATGTATCTCAACCAGCGTCCCGAGCTGCTGGAGCGGATGGCGCAGAACGGGCAGACGTTGATCCCCACCCTGGGCGGCTATTACTGGATGGCGGGGATCAACGACGCGATCGACCCGAGCGACGTCGTCCCCGACCCGTCGATGCTGCCACGCCTCGTCGAGCTGGCCCGCTACAACCTTGAGCAGGGCACGCTCAGCCTGCGGGCCGCGCGCGAGGCGGGGGTGAAGATCGGCGCCGGCTCAGATCGCGGCGGTGTCTCGGGCGAGGACACGGCGCTCGAGATGGTGCGCATGATCCACCACGGGCTGACCGCAGAGGAGGCTCTGCGCTCCGCCACCGCCGTCGCCGCCGAGGCGGCCGGCCTGGAGGATCACATCGGGACCGTGCAGGCGGGCCGGCTGGCCGACCTGGTGGTGGTCGACGGCGACGTGCTGGAGGCACCCGAAGTGCTGCTCGATCGCGAGCGCATATGGGCTGTCCTGCAACTGGGCGAACTGGTGGCCGGCGCGGCGCTCGAGGCCGGCGCGGCGTTGGGGGCCGGCGCGGCGCTGGAGGCGAGGCCGGGCCGGCGTCTCAGGGTCCGAGGGGGACGAGGTTGACGGGGAGTGGACCTGTGCGGAGGATGATGGCCAACTCCTGCGCTGAGTGGCGGGTGAAACCGCCGCTGATGTCGGCGCCTCCGCCGCCGGTGATCCCGTCAGGGTAGGTCTTGAAGTCGATCGACGGAACGGTCAGCAGCTGCTGATCCAGGACGATCGCGAAGTGCTGGTTCAGCTGGTTGCCCGCGCCCGGCGGGCTATCGACCGACGCGCGGTGGGCGATCGTCTTGCTGAGCTGCTGGAACTGCTTCTGGCCGGCGGCGGTGAAGCCGAACGACACATCCGGGGACCCGCTCTGGTCGGTCGAAGCCCGCGGGTGGCTGATCTCCGCGCCGCTCAGCGACGGCTCGTCGCGCAGAACGTAGAACCGGGCCGTCGGGCTGCGGAGGGCGGGCCACTGGCCCGTGGTGGGTCCGGCCGCGTGCACCACGACCGTGCCCTGGTGCACGACCAGCTCCTCCCCGTCGGTCGCGGACACGCCGGGCGGCAGGCCAGCGCGCAGCGCCTGAGCGCTCGTCTCCGGCCCGGCGAGCAGGCAGTGCTGGCCCCGCGGCGTGACGGTCCCGTCCAGCCGGGCGATAGTCGAGCAGGCCGGGCTCCCCGACGAGCCGAACAGGTAGTACAGCGGCCCGCTGCGGGACACGCCGGCGGCGGCCGCCAGGGCGGGCTGCCGAGAGGCCAACCTGACCGCCCGATATAGCGACAGGCCGCCGCCGCCTGCACCCGGCCCGCTGCCGGTCCCCTGGCTGATCGCCACCGCGGTGGCATTGTGACGGCGCAGCTGACTGGCCACCGTCTGGCCGTTGGGCGTCAGCGCGATGGCCTCCCAGTCATAGAACTCCAGCTGCCCGGGCCGCGCCAGTGCCTCGACCGTCGACCGCGTCTGCGGTGTGACGCCGCGGATGGTGATCCGGTCGCCGTGCCGAGTAACCGTCATGCCGGGAGAGACCCCGGCCAACCGGACGCGCAGCCGGGCGACCGCGGCGCTGAGCGATGCCGCCGCCAGCCTCGTGCCGGTTGACCGGGCGACATATGTCAGCTCGCCGGCGCCGCCACCGGGTGAGGGCCGAGCCCTCTGACGATGGCCGACCGCGAGGAACACGCCCACCACGGCGACGGCCACCACGACCGCGCCGGCGGGAACCAGCCGGCCGGATGCGAGCCCGATCATGTACGAGCGCCGCGACGGCGCCCGCACCCGGTCGACCAGCTGGCGCTCGATGCGATCGAAATAGTCGCTCACTCGGAATCCTCCTGTAGTCGTCCTCGGAGCTGGGCCAGTCCACGGCTCACGTGCTGGCGCACGACCATCTCCGAGCAGTGGAGCTGCTCGGCGATCTCTGGGTACTCGCGTTCCTGCACGATTCGGGCGGTGATCGCCGCCCGTTGGCGCGGGGGCAGTTCGTCGACGAGGGCCAGCACACCCGGCCCCGACGCCAGTTCGTCGACACGCGCCAGGTCCTGATCGTCGAGCGACTCGGGCTCGAGGGCGAGCCGTCGCCTCGCCCGGTCCTCCACGCGGCCGCGTCGCCGGCTCTCGCGCAGCTTGTTGAACGCGATGCCCCGCACCCATGGCCACGCCGAACCGCCATCGCGCGAGCGGTAGCGACGTGCCGAGACGAGCACGGCGGCGAAGACCTCGGCGGCGAGATCGGCCGATGCCTCGCGGTCGCCGGTCTCTCGCAGCAGAAAGGCGACGACACGCGGAAGGTGTCGCCGGTAGAACGTCGCGAACGCCGCGCCGTCGCCGCCACGTGTCGCGCGCAGCAGATCGCCATCTGAGGCTTGGCCGTCAAGCGACATCTCACTACCTACTTTGCGTGACACGCGGCGCGTGTGACACGCGGCGGTCAGTCGGTCAGTGCGACTCGCGCGTGACCTGGTCGCCGCTGGCGCCGACGAGGAAGTCCAGATCGGCCCCGGTGTTGGCCTGCTGGACCGTCGAGACATACAGGCTCTGCCAGCCCCGAAGCGGCTTGGCAAAGGCGTCAGTGGCCGCCGGCGCCGGCGTTCGGGCGGCGAGCTCCGAGGCGGGGACGTCGATGTCCAACCGGCGGGCGGCGACGTCCAGCACCACGTAGTCGCCGGTGCGCACGAGCCCGAGCGGACCGCCGGCCGCTGCCTCGGGCGATACGTGGAGCACCACCGTGCCGTACGCGGTGCCGCTCATCCGCCCGTCGCTGATGCGGACCATGTCACGCACGGGCGGGTCGGCCCGAAGCAGCTTGGGCGGCAGCGGCAGGTTGGCCACCTCCGGCATGCCCGGATAGCCCTTGGGGCCGCAGCCGCGCAGGATCAGCACGGAGTCGGCGTCGACGTCCAGGTCGGGGTCGTCGATGCGGGCGTTGAAGTCCTCGATCGAGTCGAACACGACCGCCCGTCCGCGGTGCTTGAGCAGGTGCGGGGAGGCGGCCGCCGGCTTGATCACCGCTCCGTCGGGCGCCAGCGACCCGTACAGGACCGCGATCCCGGCCTCGGACTGCAGCGGCTCGGCGCGCGAGCGGATCACCTCGGGGTCCCAGATCTGCGCGTCGTCGTCGAGATAGGAGACCAGCGGCCGGCCGGTCACCGTCAGGGCATCGGGATCCAGCAGGTCCCGCACCTCGCGCAGCAACGCCAGCAGGCCCCCGGCGCGGTAGAAGTCCTCCATCAGAAAGCGACCCGCGGGCTGGAGGTCGAGGAGCAACGGCACGCCCGCGCCGACGCGGTCGAAGTCGTCCTGGACCAGGTCGATCCCCAGGCGTCCAGCGATCGCCAGCAGGTGGATCACGGCGTTGGTCGACCCGCCGGTCGCGGCGAGGGCGACGATCGCGTTCTCGAACGAGCCGCGGGTGAGGAAGTCGCTCGGCCGCCGGTCCTCGTGGACCATCGAGACCGCCAGGCCGCCCGTCTCGTGAGCGGCCTCCAGCAGGCGGCTGTCGGCCGCCGGGGTGCCGGCGATGCCCGGGCGGGTGGTGCCCAGCGCCTCGGCCACGACCGCCATCGTGGAGGCCGTGCCCATCGTGTTGCAGTGGCCGCGGCTGCGGATCATCGAGGATTCCGAGGCCATGAACTGCTGCTGGGAGAGGGTGCCGGCTCGGACCTCCTCCGACAGCTTCCACACTCCCGTCCCGCAGCCCAGCGACTCGCCGCGAAACGTGCCGTTGAGCATCGGCCCGCCAGGCAGCACCACGGCCGGCAGGTTGACCGAGGCGGCCGCCATCAGGAGCATCGGGATCGTCTTGTCGCAGCCGCCGAGCAGGACCAGACCATCCACGGGGTTGGCGCGGAACAGTTCCTCGGCGGCCATCGCCGCCATGTTGCGCCACAGCATCGCGGTGGGCCGCACGAGCGTCTCGCCCAGCGACACCATCGGCAGGTTCATGGGGATGCCGCCGGCCTCGTAGACGCCCTGCTTGACGCTCTCGGCGACCTCGTTGAGATGGGCGTTGCAGGGCGTCAGGTCTGACGCGGTATTGGCGATCGCGATGTGGGGGCGGCCGTCGAACGCGTGGTTGGGTAGGCCGCGTCGCATCCACGCGCGATGGATATAGCCGTTGCGGTCGTCTCCGGCATACCAGTGCGAGCTGCGCTGCTGAGACATGAAGGCCCTCCGATCCTACGATTGACGGCGTGAGCGAGATTATCGAGCGGACGTGATCGGAGCCACCGTCGCCTCCGCGCGGGCCTACGGTCTGGCCGAGGGCCCGGTCTGGGACCCCGAGCGCGAGCGGATCCTGTGGGTCGACATCAACCGGGGAGATGTCCACACCGGTTCGCTGCCCGAAAGCGACAGCTTCGTGGAGCCCGCGGCGCACATGAGTCTCGGGGAGACGGTGGGTGCCGTGGTGTGCGCGGACGACGGCCGGCTGCTCGTCGCGGGCGCGCGCGATCTGTACCTGGTGGACGCCGGCGGAAGGCGCTCGCAGCTCACTTCCCTGGTCGACGCGCACAAGGCAAGCCGGCTCAATGACGGCGCCTGCGATCCCGCCGGGCGCTTCCTCGTCGGCAGCATGGCGCTTGACGACCGCGTGGGTCAGGAGTGCCTCTACCGGCTGGACGCCGACGGGGAGGTGGCGGTGATCGACGACGACCTCACCCTCTCCAACGGTCTGGCGTGGTCGCCGGAGGGCAGCGTGCTGTACAGCGTCGACACCACCCCCGGCGTGGTCTGGGCACGCCCGTACGAGGTCGCGAGCGGAGCGTGCGGCGAACGGTCGGAGGCGGTGCGCATCGACGACGGCTCGCCCGACGGGCTGTGCGTGGACGCCGAGGGCAACCTGTGGATCGCGATCTGGGGTCGCGGCGAAGTGCGCTGCTACACGCCGTCCGGGGAGCGACTGGCGACCGTCGACGTTCCGGCGCCGCACACCTCGAGCGTCGCCTTCGTCGGCCGCGCGCGGGACACCCTGCTGATCACCACCGCCCGGCACGAGTTGTCGGCGGAGCAGCTGGCGGAGTTCCCGCTGTCCGGTCACCTGTTCATCGCGCGCGCGCCCACGGCCGGGTTGGCGACCACGTCATGGGTGGGGCTGTCGCCGTGAGGGCGCTGGTGATGACCGCTCCGGGGGAGTGCTCGGTGCAGGAGGTGCCGCCGCCGACCGCACAGCCCGGTGAAGTGGTCGTCGACGTCGACCCGGGTCGGCGTGTGCGGGACCGACGTGGAGTTCTACACCGGGCACATGGCCTATCTGCACGACGGGCACGCCGCCTATCCGATGCGCCTCGGTCACGAGTGGTGCGGGGTGGTCTCCGGCGTCGGCGAGGGCGTCGAGGCCGAATGGGTGGGCCGACGGGTCGTGGGCGACACGATGCTCGGCTGTGGGCACTGCGCGCGCTGTCGGTCAGGCCGCCAGCACGTGTGCGAGAACCGCACCGAGGTGGGAATCCGCAACGGTCGCCCCGGGGCGCTGGCCGAGCAGCTGGCCGTGCCGGTCTCCTCGCTTCACCACCTGCCCGACACCGTCGACGACACGGCCGGCGCGATGGTGGAGCCGGGCGCCAACGCGCTGCGGGCCGCGCGCGGGGCGCAGGCGCGAGAGGGGGCTCGTGTGCTGGTGCTCGGTCCGGGGACGATCGGGCTGCTGGCGGCCGGCTTCGCGCGCGCCGCCGGGGCGGAGGTGCACGTACTGGGGAACACCGAGCCGTCGCTGACGTTCGCGCGCCAGCTGGGTCTCGACGGCGCGTGGACGGCGGCACAGCTGCCGGCATTGGAGTTCGACGCGGTGATCGACGCCTCCAACGCGGCCGAGCTGCCGGCGCTCGCGCTTGAGCTGGTGGAGCCGGGCAGGCGCGTGGTCTACATCGGACTCGCCAACACGGCCAGCGCCATCGACACTCGCACGATGGCTCTCAAGGACGTCACCGCCGTGGGAGTGCTGAGTGGCTCCCCGGCGCTGTCGGCGACGATCGAGGGCTACGCTCGCGGGGACGTCGACCCGCGTCCGCTGGTGGCCGCGACGGTGGGGCTCGCGGAGGTCGGCGAGGTGCTGGCGGGTCGGCGCCCGCCGGACGCCGGGTCCGGTCCCAAGATCCACGTGGACCCGCGGCGTTGAGACAGCCAGCGCTCGGGCTACGCCAGCGTGCCGCTCTGGTAGAAGGCGGTCACGGTCTGGTCACCGCTCATCAAGACGTCGCAGTAGTCCGGGCCCTGGCCCGGGGCCGGAGTGCAGTTATCGCTGAACGGCTTGATCGCCAGGGTCGCCTTTCCCTGTCCGTTGGCTCCCACCTGCGCGGTGTCGTTGAGGCGCAGCAGTAGCTTGCACGGGAGTGGCATGTCAATGGCCACTGAGTTGCTGCAGTAGATGGGGTCTCCTCCAGACCGCCTGCCCGCGGCATCCATTTCGGCGGTGGCGTTCGCAGGAGACGCCATCAGCGTCAGCGTTGCCGTCGCGGGAATGAAGTAGACATCGACGACCGTGTTGTTGGACGACGGCGTGATCGTGCACGTCCCGGTGCCGGTGCACGCGCCGCCGAACTGGTAGAAGGCCGAGTCCGGCGGAGTGGTCGGCGTCACGCCCACCTCCGTGCCCGGCTCCTGCGACACGGTGACCGTCGTGTTCACCGCCACGTCCTCGTAGGTGATGCACCCGTTGGCATCGCCCGGATTCAGGCACGAGACGGTCTTTCCTCCAGGCTGGATCGTCGCGCTGCCGACGCCGACGCCGAGATGATGAACCTGGTTGCTGGGATCCGAGGGCAGATACGACGGGATCACCTGCAGTTTGACGCGGTAGCAGCCCGCAGCCGGCGGATTGTTAAGGTTATCGCTGGCGCAGGGCGAAGGGGTCGGGGTCGGCGGCGGAGGGTTCGGGGATGGCGATGGGTTCGGTGATGGCGATGGGTTCGGTGACGGCGATGGGTTCCCGCCTCCGCCGCTGCGGAATATCCGGGCATCGACGCCACGTCGGGTGACCAGCCCGCCCAGGACCTTGCCGTGCGCGCCGTGGATCCAGCGCATGAGCTGCCCGGGAACCTGGTCGTATCGTCCACGGTTCAGCAGGCGCGCCAGAGTGTTGATCCGCGGCTGGAACGCTGGGCACCCGATGTTGAACACGAAGTCGCTCAGCGCGTCGAACTGATCTTGGCTCAACGGAACCTTGATGGTTCGGTTGACGCAATTGCCCGCCTTCTGCACATCGCTGACGAAGTGCGCGAACGCCACATCCCGGCTCCAGCCGTCGCGGTACTTCGCGTAGTCCGCCGCCTGGCATTTCCCGAGATGAATCAGATGGCCGTAGCCAATCGTGCAGTTGCCGTTCTTCTGGCCGTCCTTGTCGTAGGGGAACTGTCTGTAGCCCTCGTAGTTGAGCATCCGGCCAATCTCGCCGGCGGTGACCTGTTGAGTGACTCCCGCCGTGGCGATCACAGCCCGGAGCACCTCCGCGATCACGTCCGGCGACCGGCCGAGCCTCCCCGCGATCTGCACACCCGCGGAACGGCCACGTATTCGGTGTGCCTGCCAGTGCAGCTTGGCACTCGAGCAATCACCGGTCACGTCCCGGGCACTGCCGGCTGCGCTGTTCCCATGGATCGTGCCGCTGATCGAGAACTGCACGTCGCGCAACGCGAAGTGTCCATTGTGCAGCGTCATCTGCGGGGCCAGCGTGCCTGCGCTGGAGTCGCTCGGACAGACGTTGGCGAAACGAAAGCCGATGACGCTGGAACCCTCGACGGTGAACGACACCGGCCCCTCAGAGCTCTCGCCCTTGAACATGTGGACGACGGCACGCCGGTTCATGGCGCTCCCGACCCCGGGGAACACCGCGCAGAGGACCGCGGCCAGCGCAAGCGCACTCCAGGTGACGCGGGCTGTGTGCGGGCCGGCGCCTGTCCGGTCAACGGCCCGCGACGATGGTCGGACTCGTGGCAAATGGGCGCTTATCCACCGGAACGGCGACATCAGATACCCCCTCGCCGAGCGCGAGATCCGTCGGTGGATATCGCCTGCGGCTAGGTCGAGAAGAGCGCATCGGCAACCTACCAGAGATCCCTTGACACGCGGAAGAATCTTTGCTGCTGAGCGCTCTCTGTCTAGTCGCTGTGCCCGAGGGGGCCGTGTCGGTGCTCGTGCCCGGCGTGTGGCTCCGGGCCCTGGCCGGCGCATCCGTCACAGAGCCCCACGATCGCGAAATGGGTGAAGCGGGCGTGATGGCCGAAGCGCTCCCTGATCTGGGCGCGGACCGAATCGAGCTCCTCCGGACCGAGCAGCGTCACCTTGGCGCAGCGCTCGCAGTACAGGTACTCGCCGTCGTCGCGTCCGACCAGCGCGTAGAGACCGGGACCGTGGCCGAGGTGCACATGGCGGGTCAGTCCCTGGCGCTCGAGCAGCTCGAGGTTGCGATACACGGAGGACTCGTCGAGCGACAGCTTCAGCGAGAGCTCGGGGGCGGATACCGGCCTCTCGGCGGCGAACAGCGCTTCGATGATCAGCCGCCGGGCCGTCGAGAGCCGCAGTCCGGACTCGCGTAGCCTGCGGATCGCCTCGCTCGGATCCGCTGCCGCCAGGTGGGGAACGTCGGGGGCGACCGTCATCTGAAGTCAGGGATTGTGATGGCTACCTGAGCGCTCCGGGATCCTTAAGGTGCGCGCTCCAGCGCTCCTCGATCCGACCGTAGCGCCAGACCGAGAGGGCGATCGCCCAGGTGGCGACGAACAGACCCACGATCACGAACCCCAGCAGGTTCAGGTTGACGTTCTCCAGCCAGACCCAGAACCCACTTGAAAGAGCGAGATGCCGGGCGAGCAGCCCGCCCAGCTCGATCGTCCCGATGATCAGTGCCACCGCAACCGACAGTCCCGTGATCGTGATGTTGTAGAACACCTTGCGCACCGGCTTGGAGAAAGCCCACCCGTAGGCGAAGTTCATGAACGTGCCGTCGAGCGCGTCGAGCAGCGACATTCCCGCGGCGAACAGGACCGGGAGGCAGAGGATCGCGTACCACGGCAGTCCGGCCCCGGCGGCGCCCCCGGCCAGCACCAGCAGCGCGATCTCGGTGGCGGTGTCGAATCCCAGGCCGAACAGCAGGCCGACGGGATACATCTGCGCCGGCTTGGTCACCGCGCGCGTGAGACGACCGAGCAGCCGGTTCATCAAGCCGCGCTGCTCGAGGTGGTGCTCCAGCGTCGCCTCGTCAAAGTGTCCCGTGCGCATCTCGCGAAAGACCCTGACGATGCCGAACAGGATCACGAGGTTGATCGCCGCGATCGCGTAGAGAAAGCTCCCGGACACCAGGGTCCCGATCCAGCCGGCGACCTGGTGCAGGTGCGAGCCGCCGTGCGCCACCGGGCCCGCCAGCGATCTGATCCCGATCGAGAGCAAGAATGCCAGCACGAACACCACCGTGGAGTGACCGAGCGAGAACCACAGGCCAACGCTCAGAGGGCGCTTGTCCTCGGCCATCAGCTTACGGGTGGTGTTGTCGATCGCCGAGATGTGGTCGGCGTCGAAGGCGTGGCGCATGCCCAGGGTATAGGCGGTCACCCCCACCCCGACGGTGAAGGCGCCCGCGCCGCCCAGGCGATGGTGGCCCGCGGCGAGCGCCAGGACGAGGGTCGCGCACCCGACCACGTGAAGGACGCCGACGACGGCCGCCATCATCACCAGCGTGCGCTTCTGAGTCGAGCTCAGCGATGACCAGAACGCCCGCGGACCCCGGCGGCCCCTGACCCTCGCAGACATCGCTCCCATCGACTTCCCCTTCCAGCGCCCGCGCCGGGACGCGTCTCAATGTCGCCGACCCTATCCCGAGGCCTTGCTTGTTGCAAGGTGGTCTGGATTACAGGCGGCTCGCCGCAGTGGCTGCGAAATAGACATTCCGCCCGCGCGGCGACGCAAGGTGCCATGATGTGGTGCGCTGCGCTCGTTCGTTCATCCCGGAACCCAGAGGCAGGCATCGTGAACACGCGCACCCGGCCCGAGCGGCTGATGATTCTGATGGCCGACGACGATGAGGACGACCGCGATCTCGCGAGAGACGCGTTCGAGGTCGCGGGGCTCGACGGGGAGATCAGGTTCGCGCTCGACGGCCAGGACCTGCTCGACTACCTGCGTGATCACGACCGCCAGCTCGAGAGCGACAGGCCGGGGATCATCGTGCTTGATCTCAACATGCCCCGCATGGACGGGCGCGAGGCGCTGAACGAGATCAAGGCCGACTCCTCACTGTGCAAGATCCCGGTCGTCGTGCTGTCCACGTCCACGGACGATGCGGACATACACGGCTGCTACTGCGCCGGGGCGAGCTCGTTCATCGCCAAGCCGGTCACGCATGCCGGTCTCGTCGACGTGATGCGCCGCCTCAAGGATTACTGGTTCAACTTCGTCGAGCTGCCCCAGTAGCCCGCCGGCCTAACGGACCTCCAAGCGCCCGCGCAGGTGCGCGCCGGCGTCCTGGAGGCGGTCATCGCCCCAGAACAGCTGCTCGCCGACCGCGATCGTGGGTACCCCGATGACGCCGAGCGCGTGGGCCGCCTCGGTGGCGCTGCGCAGCGCCTGCTTGGTCTGCGGGTCCGACGTCGCGGCCTGTAGCTCGCCGCGGTCGATTCCGATCCGCTGGCCGGCATCGAGGACGTGCGCCTCGATCTGGAGTTGCGCTCCGCGCTGAAAGGCGTCGCGAAACGCCTGAAGCGCGAACTCCCGGCCGCGCCCCACCGCGCATGCGTACGTGGCGGCGCGCATTGCCAGCAGATAATCGGTCGGCCAGGGGTCGGGCCAGCGCATCGGCGCCAGCCCATAGGCGCGCGTGCGGCGTTCGATCTCGGCCATCCCGATCTCACGGCGGCGGTAGTCGCCCAGCGCCCACGAGCTTCTCCCGGTCAAGCGGAACAGGCCGCCGAGCAGCACCGGCTGCCAGTGGACTCGCTCAGGCAGCTGCTCGCTCAGGCGTGCCGCTGTCAGATAGGCGTAGGGAGATCCCAGATCGAAGTAGAAGCTGACCGAGGGCATCGCGGAACCGTTCGCTAAAGTGAACGTTACGTTCTCTATGGTAGACGATGGGAGTCCGGTCGGAGTACAGGAGATGCTGGCCGCCAACCTGCGGCGGCTGCGGATTGCACGGCATCTGTCGCTCTCCGAGCTGGCACGGGGCACTGGCATGAGCAAGGCCACCCTCTCCGGCATTGAGAACGGCTACGCGAACCCCACGATCGACACGTTGACCGGTCTGGCGGCGGCCCTGCGTGTATCGGTGATCGAGCTGCTCGACGAGCTGCCCCTCGGGGAGGTCCGGATCTCCCGCGCCGGACAGTCGGGCTTCAGCGTCCATGTCGGACTCGATCACCGCCCGCTGGAGACGTTCGCGGCGTCAGCCGGCGGCGAGCTTGCCGAGATCGCACTGGGGGCCCGCGAGTCGCTGGAGCTCGGGCCCGGCCAGCCGAGCGCCCGGGCCTGCGTCTATGTGCTTAAGGGTCCGCTGATCGCCGGCCCGGTCGAGCGCAGCACCGAGCTTGACGCCGGCGACTACATCAGCTTCCCTGCGGACGAGCCGTATCTGTATTCCACAGGGCGCGCTCCGGCTCGTGCGCTGCAGCTGCTCGTGAGGGTGTGAGATGACGTTCGCGCCGGGAGGCCGGCCATTCGACCGGCGCGGTACGTTTAGTTGATGGTTGCGGCGTATCGCGAGTTCGCACCGCCGGCCGCGGTGGCTGATGTCGTGGCCTGTGTCTGGGAGCATGAGGTGGCGCGCGATCGCGTGCACCGGGTCGTCCCCGACGGCTGCGTGGACCTGATCTGGCTTGCCGAACGCGCCCTGGTAGTCGCCGGTGCCGACACGGGTCCTCGCAGCGTGGATCTGCCGGCCGGGCGGCGGACCTCCGGAGTCAGGCTCCGCCCCGGGGCCGCGGGTGCCGTCCTGGGCATGCCGGCGTCGGAGCTGTGCGATTGCGAGGTTGACGCACGATCGGTGTGGGGAGGCGAGGCCGCCAGGCTTTCGGACGCTGTGGCGGGCGCGCCACCTCGTCAGCGGCTGGAGCTGTTGATCGATGCGGTCGCGCGCCGCGGTGCCCAGCCCGATGCGCTGGTTCGTGCCGCGGCGTGGAGGCTTTCGTTGCCCGGGGCGCGTGTCGCGACCACCGCCGCCGCTCTGGGCGTGAGCGAGCGCCAGTTACACCGCCGGACGCTCACCGCAGTGGGATACGGCCCCAAGATGCTCGCCCGGGTCGCTCGTCTTCGCCGGCTGCTGACGCTCAGCGACGATTCACTGGCCTCGCGAGCGCTTCGGGCCGGGTACGCGAGCCAGGCGCACATGAACGAGGAGGTCCGTCGCCTGACGGACTACACGCCCGTCCGATTCTTGAAAGACGCGGTGCTCACGGCCACGTAGGTTGATGGCATGACCGTCGACGTCGAGCTCGCCGAGCGCTTCATCCACGCCAACGCCCGGCTGCTCGACCGCCACCGCCTGGCAGTGCTCCGGTACGGAGCGGACATCAAACCAGCCCTCGCCGCACTGCGCGCGTACCGCAACCCGGATGGCGGCTTCGGTCACGCGCTGGAGCCCGATGTGCGTGCCCCGGACAGCGAGCCGGCGGCGGCCCTCCATGCCCTCGAGGTGCTGGCCGGGATCGGGGCGCTTGACGATCCGATGGTTGCCGATGCCGCCACCTGGATCGCCACCATCGCCGACCCCGACGGCGGCGTGCCGTTCGTCACGCCGGCCTGTGCGGATTACCCGCACGCGCCATGGATGGTGCCCTCCGATGGTGGGTCGCACCTCACGTTCGCGATCGCGGGGGCGCTGTGGGAAGTGGGCCCGAACGAGCCATGGCTGCAGCGCGCGACCGAATGGTGCTGGACGAAGCTCGAGCGTCCCGACGAGCTCGGCGCCTACTTCGTGAAGTTCGCGCTGGTCTTCCTCGACGCCGTTCCCGACGCCCCGCGCGCAGTCGCGGCGATCGAGCAGCTCCGGGCCAGAGTCGACGCCGACGGCTCGATGGCGGTTGCCGGCGGCACGGAGAACGAGCGGCTCCGGCCGCTCGCGCTGTCGGCGCGACCAGGCGCCCGCAGCCGCGCGCTGTTCACCGAGGGGCAGATCGAAGCCGACCTCGAGCAGCTCGAGCAGGCCCAACAGCCCGACGGCGGCTGGACGTTTGACTGGCTGGCCTGGTCCCCGGGACAATCCGCGGAGTGGCGGGGCGCCGTGACGCTGCGAGCGCTGGCCACGCTGGGCGCGCACGGCCGCATCGCGGACTAGGAGAGCCAAGCATGAGGAAGCTGTTCGTCACGGAAGCTTGCTCGTTCCGGTCTTGACGACCGTCACCTTGCCGATGCTCTCCGGGTGCAGGCTCCCCGGCGCGTAGTCAAAGATGCGATGCGTCTTGAAGTTCATGACGAACACATCGAGCAGCGCGTGCGTCTTGGTGTCCAGCCACGCGACGTAGATCTCGTGATTCCTGATCGGCATCGCGACGTAGTCCTCGACCGGGAACTTGGCGCCGACGTTCGGTCCGGCGATCGGGACGCCGTGGACGGTCGCCGTCTTGTAGGTCTGCTGGAAGGTGTTGCCGGTGTTCCGCCCCTGCGTGTATTGAGCGTTGAGAACGTACCCGGCGAGACTGAACCGGTTGACGCTGGTCGAGCTCCCGCCGGCAGGCGTCCGCGCGAGTGCCCCGGCGGTCGTCACACTGAGAGCCATCACGAGCGACGCGCTCGCGATCAGCGCCAGTCCTACCTGCTTGCGCCTGTGTAGAGAACGCATAATCCCTCTCCTCCTGTTGTCTGAATTATCCATCGGCGGCCGACACTGCGGTCGACGTCCCCGCGGTGGCCGCCGGCTGCGCGTCGCGCGCGGCGGTCTCGGAGATGATCGGCTCGCTCGTGTACTCGGCCCGAAATCGCCGCGGACGGGTGGAGTAGAGGATCCAGTCGCTGCCTGAGCGAGACAGGGTCCAGAACTCCTCGAATGACACCTGAGCACCAACCGGGCGGTTCCGGCCTTTGTGTCGCTTGCGGTTGGACGGTTCAAAGCCGCGACGCAGCTTGGCGCGGACCCGCAGGCGAACCAGCTCTCGGTCGGCGAGCAGCGAGACGTAGTCAAGCCGGGGTCCGCGGAGCACATGCACCCGCTGGCGCTTGCCGGCCGCGGCATAGCCGTCAAGACGCTTGCTCCAGTCCGCCATCAAATCCGGAGCGCTGACGCGGCTCAGATGGTCGCGATCGCCGGCATCCCAGGCATCGTGAACCTCGCTGAACAGCCGCCTCGCCGCGGTCTCGACGGTCGGCACGCCGTACGGCGCCGCCTGTCCGGCCGCGGCGTGCACCGCCCGCACCCGCCGGCGAAGACGCCGTTCCCCCGGAAGATTGAAGAGCGCGATCGCGGCCCACAGGAGTCCGTAGGCGATCGCGCAGCCGAGGATGGTAAGCGGTATGACCTGCCAGATCGGCAGGCCCGAATCGTTGACGTGTATGTAAACCGCGAGCACGAGATGCATGCCGGCGAAGACCCTAACCGGCCCTGGGGCTCACGGGCAACCGATCTCTCTAGCTCGTCAGTGCGCAGTAGGTGATCACCGACGGGCTCGTCAGCCGAGGCGGGCGACGGAGGCGGCACGCAGCAGAGCTGCTGCGTCAGACGTACCTGAGCGCATCGATCAGCCCTCGCGCCTCGGGCGCAACCTGGTCGGCCATCGTCTGGACATCCGGGATCAGGTCCGAGTCGGCGCAGAAACCGAAGCAGAGCTGGTCCGCAAACGAGATCACCGACACGCGCAGCGCGTGATGTTGACTGATCTCGGCCAATGAGTACATGTGGCGGACCGGCGCGGCCATCACCGCCACCCGGTGTCGCGGGCCGGGCACATTTGAGACGTTGAGCGCGAACCGGCGTGGGCTGCGCTCCAGCTGGACCGCAAAGCGTTCCAGGCGGGGCGACACATCGGAGATCTTGTGCAGCAGCACCTCGCGCTGCTCGGCATCGCGTGCGGCCTTGCGTGCTCGCGTTCGGGCGTGCACGATTCGCAGTCGAGCTATCGGATCTGGTTCGCCGAGCGGCAGGCCGAGCGAGAAGGACGAATCGTGATTGGCGACGGTGTCGCCTTCATGATGCATGCTCACCGGCACCTTCACGCGGATCGCGTCGATGCGGCCGTGGTGGACGTCAACCCAGTGGCGCAGCGAACCGGCCACGACGGTCAGCACCGCGTCGTTGAGCGTGGCACCGTCAATCGCCTTGGCGGCATCATGGAGGGCCGCGAGCGGGGCGGTCGCAAAGCCGATGCCTCGGCGGGCGCCGATCGCTCCGTCGAATGGAGACTGTGAACGGGACCGCTTGAACTCGCGACGCAGGTAACCCGCCAGATGACCGCGCCGCCGCGCTTCGTCGGCGGTGTGATGCGCGGTCGCCTGGGCCGGGCTCATCGCCTGCTCGGGAGTGTCATCCCAGAGCAGCGCGCGCGAGTAGCGGATCGCGGTCGTGCCGTCGGCGAGGGCGTGGTGGATCCGCCAGACGAGGGCACGCTCGTCATCTTCGAGCTCGACCACGTCCATCTGCCAGAGCGGCCGGCTACGGTCCAGGCGCTGCTCGAACAGCCGTGCGATGCACCTGAGCAGCCCGGCCGGGTCGACGGGCCGTTGGTGACGATGCTCGACGACGTGACTGGCCAGGTCAAAGTCGGGGTCCGGCGTCCAGGACCAACCGTCCGGGCCGGACCTGAGCCTCCAGGTGAGCGGGGGCGTGAGATGGATGCGCTCCGCGATCCGCTCACGCAGAGCAGTGACGCTCGGACCGTTGGGCCCGAGCCGCATGACCTTGCAAGTGTGACCGGCGACCGACGCGCACTCGAGCGCGAGGATCGCGCGATCCTCGGAGCCCAAGGGTACGTGCTGAGCGATCGGCACGTTGGCTCAGTCCTCCATGCTTCTGAGCATTGTCCCGTATGGTGGCGCGCTCTGCGTCCGGTGAGCTGAAAGAGACGAGCATGGAGCCAACAGCCTCCGGCGCTGTCGAGTCCGGCGATCCGGTGCAGGTACGCCGGGTGCTGCCTCTTTTCTTGATCGTGTTCGTCGGGTTCGTGGGCTACAGCCTGATGATCGCGATCTTCACCCCGCTGGTCCTGCGCGACGACGGCATGATGCTGCCGCGCAGCGACAGTGTGGCCGTCCGCACCATCGCCCTCGGGGTGCTGCTGGCCCTCTACCCGCTGGCCCAGTTCCTGGCCGCGCCGGTCATCGGCGCTCTCTCTGACCGTTTCGGGCGCAAGCCGACTCTGCTCGCCTCACTGGCGGCGACCACCGCGTGTTACGGGTTGATCGCCGCAGCGGTGCAGGCCCGCACGCTCTGGCTGCTGATGGTCGCGTGTTTCGTGGCCGGTCTCGCAGAGGCCAATATCGCGGTTGCGCAGAGCGCCGTCGCGGATGTCGCGCCGGCGCAGCAGCGCAGTCGACTGTTCGGCTACGTGTACCTGAGTTCGAGCCTCGCGTACGTGATCGGTCCCCTGGCGGGCGGAAAGCTCGCCGATTCCCATCTCGTCTCGTGGTTTGACTACGCGACGCCGTTCTGGGCGGTGATGGTGCTGCTGATCTCGATCCTCGCCTTCACCTGGGTCGCGTTCCGCGAGACGTCGATCGTGTCCCGACCGGCGCCCATTCTCGTGACCCGGGCCTTCACCAGCCTTCGCGATGCTGTCCGCCCCGGTTCGCTGCGCCGCCTGTACGTCGCGAACTTCGTCCTGTACCTCGCGATCTTCGGCTTTTTCCGGGTGTATCCGATGTACCTGATCAATCGCTTTCACATGAGCGTCGCGCGCGAGTCGCTGTTCGTCGCATGGGTCGCCGTCCCGATCGTCGCCGCGAACCTGGGGATCGTGAGCTGGATCGCTCGCCGGCTGACACCCCGCCAGACGGCCGCCAGAAGCGCACCGTTGCTCGGCGTGGCGATGGCCGCGATCGTCATCCCCAGTGGACAAGGCCCCCTGTGGATCACCTTGGGTGTGACGGCCCTCGCCGTCGCGATCCTCCTACCGGCCGCGGCGGCGATCATCTCCCAGGCGGTCCCCCCGGATCAGCAGGGCAGCGCGCTGGGGTCCAACCAATCGCTGCAAGTTGGTGCCGAGGCTCTCACCGGCGTGGTGGGCGGCCTGCTTGCCGCTCTCGCTACCGTGCTGCCGCTCTACACGATGGCGTTGCTGGCCATCGCCGCGGCGGCGCTGGTTGCGCGGGAACCGGAAGCCTGAGGCGCCGAGTCCTGACGCCCCGGTTGCTCAGATGCCGGTGCCCGATCGTCGGCCGGCGGGTGGTCTCTCGAGCCAGCCGACGAGCGGGTCGAGGGTCTCGATGGGTGTCTTGCCGGCGTCGATGAAGGGGATGTGTTTGCGGACATTGGCGTAGGCGATTGTGGTCTCGCGGCCGAGCTGGCCGTCGTTCCCGCGTAGATCGATGGCCTGGGCTGCGCAGACGAGTTCCACGGCGGCCAGCCGCATTGCGTATCCGGCCATCTCATGCAGTCGCCGGGCGGCGACCGGGGCGAGGGTCAACCGGTCTTCGATCCCTTCCGCGAGGCCCGAGGTGGTTTGCTCCAGCGTCACCGGGGCGGCGAGCAGGCGGCATTCGGCAGCGAGTGCCGTGGAGCCGTGGCCGATAACGGCGAGTCCGTCCTCGGCCAGGTCGTCGCGAGCCCGCAGCCCGCTCGGCAGCCCGCTGAAGCGGGAGTCGAGCAGCTTCTGGATCCGTTCGTTGGCGATCGTGATCGCCTGCGCGAGTCCGAGCCGCGCGTAGTCCAGTCCTACCGCGACGGGGGTGATGTCGTGGTTGCCGTTCGAGAAGACACGCTGCTCGGCAACGAGGACCGCTGGGTTGTCGGCGGCGGAGCCGAGTTCGATCTCGGTCAGCCCGATCGCGTGGCTGAGCGCGTGGCAGGCGGCCGCGTGGGTTTGCGGGATGTTGCGGAAGCAAAGTGGGTCCTGGAGGTTGCGCGGGCCGCGGGTTCCGCCGAGCAGTGCCCCGCCGTCCAGGAGCTCGCGCAGTCGCTCGATCGTGGTTGCGATCCCTCGGTAGGGTCTGAGCAGCGCGACGGCGGGATCCAGCACCGAGACGTTCGCCACGAATCCTTCGAAGGAGAGCGCGCCGGCGAGCTCCAGCGCCCGGAGAGCTGCCTCTGCACGGTCCAGCGCGAGCGCCGCGATGCCTACGCTGAAGGCGTTCGAGCTGATCAACGCCAGCGCCTCCCGGGGCGCGAGGACAAGGGGGTCCAACCCAGCGTTGGCCATCAGTTCGGCGTCGGGTCCGGCTCCAATGAGACAGCGGGCGATCTCGGCCATCGGGGAAAGATCGGATTGCCCGATCGAGCCGATCAGATGGACGATCGGATCGACCCCGGCGTTGAGCGCATCGAGCAGCGTCTCGACGATCTCGGGCCGGACCCCAGCACCCCCAAGCGCCAACCCCTGCGCCCGTACCAGCATCGCCGCCCTGACGAAGGAAGCTGGCGTCTGCTCGCCATGGCCGACGCAGTGCGCCAAGATCATCAGCCGGTTGAAGCCCGCCTGCTCGGCCGGTGCAACGCTGATCGTGTTCTGCGGTCCGACGCCGGTGGTGAGACCGTACACGCTCTCGCCCCGCTCAAGGACGCGCTCGATCACGTCCCGGGACGCACTCATCCGCAGGTGCGCGGCCGAATCGAGGACGGCGTCGGCGTCATCGATGGCAACGCGAGCGACATCAGCGATACTCAGCGCGCTTGCACCGACAACGACGGCTGCGGCGACGGCGGACGCTGGCCTGTCCTCCCAACAGGGCTGCTCGTCGCGTGACGGAAGCCGCTCGAGCCACGCGGTCAGCTCGTCGGCCGGGACCGGCCGGCTCATCAGGAATCCCTGAGCGACATCGCAGCCAAGCGACCTGAGCCGCGCCAACACATCGGCGTCCTCGACTCCCTCGGCCACGACCGCCAGGCCAAGGTTGCGTCCGAGGTCGATCGCCGACCGTACGATCGTGGCGTCGTCCTCCGAGCTCGTCATGTTCGCGACGAACGAGCGGTCGATCTTGAGCTCGTTGATAGGCAGGCGTCTGAGGTAGCCAAGTGACGTGTAGCCCGTGCCGAAGTCATCCACGGAGAGGCGCAGGCCCATACCGGCCAAGCGTTTCAGGACCGCCTCCATCCGGAACGGGTCATCGACGATCGCCGTCTCAGTGATCTCGAGCTCGAGCAACTCGGGACGCACGTCCCACTTCTCGAGCAGGCCGGCCACCTCGACGGGGAAGTTGGCGTCGATCAGGTTCCTGGGGGATACGTTGACCGCGACCGTCAACTCGTGCTCGCCATTCGCCCATTGGCGACACTGCCGCAGCGCCTCGTCGATTACATAGAGCGTGAACGGCTTGATCAGACTCGTCTCCTGGGCGACGTCGATGAACTCGCCCGGCGCAACGAGCCCGCGCTCGGGATGGAGCCAGCGTATGAGCGCCTCCACGCCGGTCACGCGGCCGCTGCTGACCTCGATCTTCGGCTGGTAGTGCAGGAACAGTTCGCGCTCGTCGATCGCTCGGCGTAGCTCGCTGACGAGCCTCAGCCGTCCGGGTTCATGCCTGTCCTGGTCAAGGTCGTAGACCGCGTAGCCGGTGTGTGCGTTCTTGGCGACATACATGGCCACATCGGCGCGCTGAATCAGTCCCTCGACGTCCGAAGCCTGGCTCGGGTACAGCGCGACGCCGATGCTCGCGTCGATCTGCAGCGGCAGGTCCTCCAGCGTGAACGGTCGATCCAACGCGGCACAGATCCGGGTCATCGTCTTCGGCAGCGACTGCGCGCACTCGCCCACCAGCAACATCGCGAACTCATCGCCGCCGAGCCGCGCGATCGAGTCGACACCGCGCAACGTTGACCGCAGTCGCGTCCCGACCTGCACCAACAGCCGGTCACCACAGGCATGCCCGAGCGTGTCGTTGACCTCCTTGAAGCGGTCGAGGTCCATGACCAGCACGGCAAACTCCGCACCGTCGCGCTGCGCCGCCAGGACCGCCTGGTCAACCCGATCATGAAACAACACGCGATTCGGAAGTCCCGTCAGCGAGTCGTGCAAGGCCTGATGACGGTTCAGCTCCGCCTGACGCTTCAACCCCTCCTCGGCGCGGTCGCGAGCTTGCTCAGCGAGCACCTGATCGGTGACGTCAAGGATCACTCCGTCAAGCCACAGCCACTCACCCCTATCGCCGAGGATCGCTCTCCCCTGCTCAGATACCCAGCGCGCGCTGCCATCGGCGTGGATCACGCGATAGCGCAGCGAATACGGCGAACCCCCCTCAAGCGCCGCGTCAACCCCGTCGACTACGTAGGCCCGATCCTCCGGATGGATGATCGAGCCGTAGCTACGAACCGCATTACCGACGAAATCAGCCGGCGGAAAACCACAGATCCTCTCGATGTGATCGCTCATGAACCGGATCTCCCAGTCCTCGTTGCAAGCACACCGGTACACGGCCCCGGGAACGTTGGCCACCACCGCGAGAAACTGCTCCTCGCTGGCCCGCAACCGCGGCAGCAGTGCAACCCCGTGCTCCGAATCGACCGCGGGCACTCCGTCGCCGCGAGCCGCGGCCAACACCAGCGCCGGCGAGGCCTTTCCGGCTACTTCGTCCGTCGCGACCGCGAGCACCGGCCTCGTTGGCAACAAACCCATACCAGATCATCGGCTCTAACCGGGTCCGACTTGACGCCGGCTACGTTGTCTGCATGGCGTCGCGAGTCGGTGTTCAGCGGTCCGGCGGCGTTGTCGTGTCGGCCAGCCGGAGCCCGACGCGGATGACGCGGCGCTTGGTGGTCAGCTCCTGGGTCCCGGATTGGTCCAGACCGGTCGCAATGACCTCATCGGTCTCCGAGACCGACGTGATCACTGCGTCCAGGATCGGCTGCCGGATCGGCGAGCCGTGTTGTTGGCGCTGCTCGATCAGCACCCGGAGGCGCTCCTCGGCGTCGAGTGCCTCACCGAGGTGCAGGCCCTTCGGCGAGTCGACCAGAACGTCGACGAACGCACCGCTCTCGTCACTGCCCTTCGTCCGAGATAGCGAGAAGTTGCCCAGTGGCAGCCAATCGCCGTGCGAGCGGCCGCCCTGGAACTTGACCACCCACATCGCGGCCTTGGCGTCCGGCTCCGCGTCCTTCGGCGTGTCGCGCTGGAGCTCCCGCGCATCGCCCGACAGCCCGGCCGGGGTCTCGCCGCGAGCAATGCGTTGCATCGCCCGGTTGCCGATCCGGGTCGCGAGCTGCTGGTGACGAGTGGGCAGACGTGTCTGCGCTCCGGCCGTGGAGGACCGGTCGTACCTGGACCCAAGTCGCTGGGCTTGCCTTGACATGCGCGCCCGAATCTACGCGCCGGTCCGGGCCGGCGCAAGTCAGGGCACGACGAACCCCGGGGCCGGCAACCCGCGACGCCCACCCGGTCGAACCGGTGCAATCCGCGCGGCCTGCTGCAGCGCATCCGGCCGCTCACGTATGTTGCGTTCGAGCGTCGGCTCGATATGACAACCAAGACAGAGAGGGGCATTGTGATCAGAAGGCTCGTGCTGGCAGGGCTCGCGAGCGCTGTGCTGGTGGTCGCGGCGGCGGTGGCGACGGCCGCTACGACGTATCACAGCTGCGGTGCGCTCAGCTCCACGGTGGGCAATATCAGAGCCACGAACACCACGTGCTCAGTGGCCCGCAAGGTCGCGCGCGCTGACACGACCGGGAAGCGGTATAAGGGCTTTCGCTGCTCGTCTCGGCAGAACCCGGCGGGAGCGAGCATCACATGCCACAGCGGCCAGAAGAAGGTCACCTTCCAGGTCGCCGACTAAGAGGTAGGGTGTAGCGACTTGCGATCGCTGTTAGGGAGGGAAAGTGCCGCAGGCTAGAAGTAGTGGTTCAAAATCGACGTCGGGCGCAAAGACGACCGGACGCGCGCGACCCAAACGGTCGGCCGCTGGATCATCGGCGACCAAGGCGAAAGCGTCGGCCGGGTCCCCGGAGGCTCGTCTTGAGGCAACCGCGGAGCGTTTGCGGAAGCTGAACGAGCGCATCATCAACGTCGGCAAGCAGACGGGCGAGAGCACGCTGGCAAGTTACGAGAAGGCGCTCAAGGCAATGGCCAGCGCGGTCGAGCGCGGCCCAGGGAGCAGCGACATCGACTGGATATCTCACCTGGCCACCACTCAGGCGAAGTTCATCCGCGACGTCACCCAGGCTTGGACCGCCGCTGCTCGCGACATGCTGAAGTAACGCGAGCTGGGCGGGCCCCGGGATCCCCGGTTGCGGGAACCGTGTCGGTACTCATCTCAGTGTTCCTCCTTGGTTGTGACCGGATCTGTGGTCGTTCGTGTCGGGTCAGCCGCGACGGTATTTGGCGACGGCGACAGGTAGGGAGATCGCGATGATCACGAGCGCCCAGATCAGCGCGCGGGTCACGAAATACGAGGTCGGGTGCCCGAGCAGGGCGTGGGCCTGAGGTCCGAGCGTGAGCGCCCTGACGGAGTCGACCATGTAGGTCAGCGGCTGGTGAGTGGCGAATACCTGAAGCCAGCCCGGCATCGAGCTGACCGGCACATAGGCACTGGAGACGAACGCGAGCGGGAAGACGATCATGCCCATCCCCTGAGCGGCCTGGGCGTTGCCGGCGAACAGGCCCATGGTGATGAACAGCCACTCGAACGCGAACCCGAAGGCGATCACAAGCCCGAACGCGGCAAGCCCGTCGATGGCGGAACCGTGCAGCTGAAACCCGACCGCGAACGCGATGCCGGCGGTAAAGGCGGTGCTCCACGCAACCATCGCCGTGTCGGCCAGCGCCCGGGCCGCGAGCACCGAAGCGCGGGGGATGGGCAGAGAGCGCAGCCGGTCGATGAATCCCTGCTCGAGATCCTCGGCGGTGGCGGCTGCCGTCCCGATCCCTGAGAAGAGCACGCCGGTGGCGATGAAGCCGGGCACCAGGTAGTCGACGTACCGCATTCCGGAGATGTGGATCGCGCCGCCGAACATGTAGCGGTAGATCAGGAAGAACAGCGCCATCTGGACCGTGGCGAGGACGATCAGCTGGGGCGTGCGGACGTAGCGCAGCAGCGCCCGGCGGGTCACCGTCAGGGTGCTCTTTGCCAGTCCGGCCTGGCGGGCCGGGCTCGCCGCCGGCTCATCGAGTGTTGAAGCGATGGTTGTCATGAGAAGTCGTTCCTTGCTGGTTAGGCCGCGCGCGCGGCTGTCGCAGCGTGGTCGTCGTCCGTTGGCTCTCCAGTGAGGGTGAGAAACACCTCGTCGAGGTTGGGCTGACGCATCGCGATCTCGTCAAGCTCGATTCCAGTTGCGTAGAGCGACTGCATCGCGCTCATCGTCCCGTCGCCCGTGGAGTCGACCCGCACGCTCACCCGTCGCGTGGCCGCTTCGATCTGCGCGACGCCTTCGCCCAGCCGGCCGAGCAGCTCGGCGATGATCGCGACGTCCCGGTCATCGCGTACGTGCACCTCGATCACGTTGCCGCCGATCCGTTGCTTGAGCTGGGCCGGGGTGCCGGCCGCGATCGCGCGACCATGGTCGACGATCACGATCTGGCTGGCGAGATGGTCGGCCTCATCGAGGTACTGCGTGGTCAGCAGCACGTCGGTCCCGTGCTTGACCAGCGCGCGGATCGCCTCCCAGAGCTCGCTCCGGCTTCGAGGATCCAGGCCGGTGGTGGGCTCGTCGAGCAATAGCAACCGCGGCGCTCCGACGAGACTCGCGCCGAGGTCGAGCCTGCGCCGCATGCCGCCGGAATATGTCCGAGCTAGGCGGTCGCCGGCTTCGACGAGTCCGAGTTGCTCGAGCACGGCGCTAGCGCTTGCCCTCGCCGCCCGCCTGTTCTGGCCGAACAAGCTGGCGATCATCTGTAGGTTCTCGCGACCGGTCATCGCCGGCTCGACGGCCGCGAACTGGCCCGCCAGGCCGATCACACGACGAACCGCGGCCGGGTCCTTGCGGGCGTCGTGGCCTGCGACGAGCAATGTGCCCGTGTCGGCTCGCAACAGCGTCGCCACCATGCGCACGAAGGTCGTCTTGCCCGCCCCGTTCGGGCCGAGCACCGCGGTCACCTGCCCCCGCTCGGCGATCAGGTCAAGGCCATCCAGCGCCTTGGTCTTTCCATATTGCTTGGTGAGGCCGTGGGCCTCGATCGTGGGACTCATTAACTCTCCTGCGCTTCCTGGTTGTCGTTGGTGAGGGTGAATTTGGCTGCGATCTCCTGCAACCACTGCTCGGTCCAGGTCAGGCGTCCCTCGCGCAGGTCGGCGATCACGCCGCGAACCCAGGCAAGCTCCGCCCGGAGGACCACCTGGCGATATTCCTCCTCGAGCAGGAAGAGCCGCGGCAGGCCGGCAGGGCCGCCGGTCAGGACAGACTCGGTCTCAGCGAGCTCGGCTGCGAGCTTCTCGGCCCGGACCTCGAGTTCGGCCTGCGCTTGCTCCGGCTCGAGCCCGAACAGGATCGAGACGGCGGCGATGAACTCGGGGTACTCCCCCTCCGTGGCGCGGAGCATCTCGCGCAACCACCGGCGCGCGACCTCGCGGCCGGCGTCGGTGATCGCGTACACGACCCGGTCGGGATAGCCCTCGAGACGGGTCGTCTGCGACACCTCAACGAGTCCATGTCGCTGCAGCCGCTCGATCGTCTGATAGAGGCTCGCCCGGGCCCGCACGTTGACCACGCGGTCCTTGCCCTGGGCCTCGAACAGCTTCTGCATTCGGTACACGTGCATCGGCTCATTCATCAGCTGCCACAGGACCGTCAGGCCGAGAGCCGAGCGGCGGGGGGTCTTGAATTCGGTCATAGTCGTGACCGTACTAGACACTACATAACTAGTCAAGCTCATACCGAGCGAGAATGATCACCGACCACGTGGACCGCATCGTCAAGTGCTACGAACAAAACGCGCCTTCTGGACCTGGCGCCCGTCAGGCAGCCTGCACTTGCACCTCCGACCTTGGGATACGTCTGACCGGCCCGCTCATTTCGCGGCGGCCCGCGAGGCGAACTGGCATGCCCTGATCAGCGCGGGCGGCAATGGCAGCTTGGCGTTGGGTGACCCCGGATGACCCGGCACCAGCACCTGGGTCGGATTGGTCGCGGTGCCCGAAGCTGGCGTCGTCGCGCCTGGGTCGGTGCTGGTCTCGTTCGTCTCGGTATTCGCGTTTGTATCGGTGGTCGCATTTGTTGCCGGGGACGGTGGCGGAATGAACTCGGTGATCGTCTTCGGGGGTGCGGCGGTAGTGGCGGCCGTCGTGTTCGTCGCGGTCCCGGTCGTGAGGGGAGCGGGAGGTACCGTGGTGCCTCCGCGACAAGAGACGATTTGCACCTTCCCGCTCGTGGCGGCGGCGCGGACCCGCACGGCCGGTGGCAGGCATCCGGGAATCGCGCCGCTGACGACGCGGGCATGGACGAGCCGCACCACGGCCCCCGCACGAACGGCCGGAAGGACGAGTGTGCGGCCCCTCGGGATGGTTGCCGGGCGGATCCGCGCGTGGATCGAGCCTGGGGTCGCGGTGACCCAGTTCTTGTGACGTCCCGTGGCCAGAGTCATGACCGGGACGCCCTCGGCGGGCCGCACGGCCCGCGCCCAGCAGCCCGTAGCGACCTGCACGGCCCGGGCGCGAATCCCAAGCTGCTCCAGCCGCCGGTTGGCGCCGGGAATGCCGTCGATCCGGCGGATGACGACCGAGACCGTCCCGTCTTGGTGGGAGGTGACCGCGAATGCCGGGGCGGCACTCCCGGCCGTCAGCACGATCACCGCCGCGACGCCGGCGCCGATGACGCCCAGGCTTGTGCCGGCGACCAGCGGCGCCCGCAGCCGCGAGCGCGGATGGAGCGGTCCGTCCGCGTCAGACAACTGGGGCCCGTAGGTGCCCGCCAGTTCCCGCCACAGGTTGTCCTCGAATCTAGTCATCGCTGTCACGGTCCTTTCTCAATCGGTAACGCGCTCGTGAGAGCCGCTTGCGCAACACCACCGCGGACACCCCGAGGGCGCTCGCCGCTTCCTTGGGCGTCAGACCGGCGATGTCGACCAGCTCGATTGCTCCCCGCTCGATCTCCGACAACGCCCCGGAGCGCTCCAGAAGAGCCCGACCCTGACGCTGGGCGTCGATCCGTCCAGCAAGATCGTCGATCTCATCTGTCGACAGAGGCCGCTCAGCGGCGAGGCGAACCGCCATCTCGACCCCGTCGGCCTGTGCCGCACAGTGGCTTGAGAACACGCGCGACGCGATCCCGAACAGCCACGCCCGTGGCGACCCGCGCCGGGGATCGAAACGCGCGAACCCCGCGGCCGCGCGCACGAAGGTCTCCGAGGTCAGGTCGGCCACCGTCTGAGGCTCCGAGCACCGGCGCGAGAAGTAGCCCGAGATCGGACCGACGTTGGCGCGGTAGACATCCTCCAGTTGCTCGAGCGCCGACGCCGGACGACCGCCCGGATCGGCATCTTGTGTGCGCACCGATCCTCTGAGCACGGAGAGACCGACGCTGGCTGCCGTCTTCATATACACCTAGTTGCGCAGTTCGCGCCACAGCGTGACATCGATCGTCGCGCGCAGGCGCTCGGCGGTCTGGTCGAGCGCTGGCGAGCGTCCCGGGGTCGTCGACAACCGCGGGCACGGAGCAGCGGGTCGGCGCGCTTGTGCTCGCGGTAGCCGTCAGGCGCCGGATCTGATCTGATATGACGATGACCACGCGCCTGCTTCCGCTCGCCATGCTGGCGGCGTTCGTGCTCGCCGCCGCGACGGCTGTTGCGAGCTCCGCCGTCAAACCCAAGTCGGGCACCTACAAGGGCACGCTTGCGGCGCCCCGCACCGAGTACGCAGTCACGCTGACCGTGTCCGACGGAAGGCTGACCAAGGCCACGCTGTCGAACGTCCCGTTCTACTGCTCGAGCGGCGGCCCAGCGACGCCGGTCCGGTTCGCCGGGTCCAAGATCGCATCCACCACCGGGAAGTTCTCGACGACGGGCGAGTACTTGATCAAGGTTGGCCCGTACAAGGGCAAGGTAGGCGACAAGCTGAAGCTGTCAGGGCGCTTCACCTCGAAAGGCACCGTCTCAGGCGTGCTCGCGACAACGTTCGTGCTCAACGGGCCCAAGTGCACTGGTAAGACCGCGTTCACCGCGGCGCAGTAAAGCCGTGGGATCTCGGGTCTGATCCTCTGCAGCTGGTGATTACGATGGGGTGCCACGTGACCGTTACGGGGGCCGAGGTGTCGACGGTTCGTGTGGATGACCAGGCGGCCGGGGCCTGGACCCTGGCGATTGACTTCGGGGCGCGGACGACGCGTGCTGCGGTTGCCTATCACGCTCGCGGTCGGATCGCTGTCGTCGCTGAGGTGCCGTCGGTCGTCCGCTGGCACGTGAGCGACACTGAAGCGCCGCGTGGTGAGCTCCGGGCCGGCAACCCGTGGGCCACGTTGCGCGCTTCGCGGTGGCGGGGCGAGGTAGCGCCGAAGGTGCGCGTCGGTGAGGCGCGGCTGGCTCTGGGTGCTGTCGAGGTCGGCGTCGTAGACGCGGTCGCAGCGATCCTTCGTGCCCTGACTGAGAAGGTCGTGACAGACCAAGGTGATCTGGCTCCCGATGCGATCGTTCTGACGCATCCCGCGTGGTGGTCTGAACAGCAGCTCGGGCAGTTCAAGGCCGCCGCAGATAAAGGCGGGCTAGCGGACGCCGAACTCGTGCCCGAGCCGGTGGCTATTGCTGGCTACTTCGCGCGCGATGAGATCGCCCCGGGCGATCGAATTGCCGTGCTCGATATGGGGGGCAGCGCGTTCGGCGCGGCAGTGGTGCAGCGAACGCGCGGCGGGTTTGACGTGGTGGGCGAGCCTGGGCGCATGGGAACGCTCGGTGGCGATGATTTCGAGGACCGGGTGTACCGGTTCCTCGGGGACCAGCTCGGTTCGAGCGACTGGGACAACCTGCAGCACGCATCCGAGCCGGAGTGGCGCAAGGCCGATCACGAACTGCGTAGTGACGTGAGCTTTGCGATCGCGCGCTTCTCGTGGGACCCCAACAGAAGCGAGCACGCGATACGCGTTCCCGCGCCAGTGAGCCGCACGCTTGCGCTCACGCGCTGGGAGCTGTTGCATCTCATCGCCGAGGACGTCAAGGCGACGGTGAACATGCTCGCCGACACCGTCCTCGAAGCGGCCCTCGATCCAGCCCGCCTCGACGGGATCTGGCTAGCGGGCGGATCAAGCGAGCTCCCGCTCGTCAGCACGCTGATCGCGGAGCGGTTCGGTCGCCGGCCGATCGGTGCGACGAGCCCGGCGCTCGTGGTAGCGCTTGGCGCTGCGCGAGCCGCGTTGGGAGCCGCGCAAGGCCGCCTCAGCGATCGAGGCACGTTCATGCCCGTCCAGTTGATGCCGACGGTCAGCCGCGACCGCGAACTCGACGCCGTCCTGATCATGGACCACGGCCAGTGGGCATCGCGCGACCGCGGCGCATGGCACTCCGGTTGCCGCTGGTCCGGGGATGCAATTCGCGATTTTCTCGCCATCACCGAGCACGCAGAGATCTTCCGTCTGCTCGATGAAGCCGACGCCGCACTGAGCAACGAGCGATAACCACCCGGGTCCGGGCCGAAGACCCACTGCGCGCCCAGCGCCGAGGATGCCGAGTTCCCGGCGACCGTGTCGCTGTACAGCCCGACCGTCGTGCCGGTGCCGGCCGACGCGATCCCGCCGCCGTAGCCCCCTGATCCTCCCGCCACCGGGGCTCCGCCGCCGGTGACCGTGGCTCCGCCGATGGCCCGCACACCGCCTCCAGATATTGGGGACATGACGCATAGTTGGCACATGTCCTGAAATCACGAAAGCCCCGGATCAGACCGGGGCTTTCGGAGTGGGCCGTGGAGGGATCGAACCTCCGACCTTGGGATTAAGAGTCCCCTGCTCTACCAGCTGAGCTAACGGCCCCTCGAACGGCGATGTTACCCCGGGTCAGCGGGGCATACTCAGCAGGACTGGGCGGCAGCCGGGGTGGTCTTGGCCACGTCCAGGGCCGTCGTGATCTGCTTGCGGCTGGCCTTGGGCACCAGCGACAAGGCCTTGGCCTTGGCGAGGTCTCCCTTGCGCGTCTGTTTGGCCGCGTAGGCGGACAGGGCCAGGCACTCGTAGCCCTTGGCCTCGTTGGGATTGGCCTGGGCCTCGGTCTCCCAGGTGGTGGCCGCGCTGCCGTACTGGCCGAGGAACGCGTAGGCGCGAGCGACCAGGATCGCCACGTCGGGGTCGGGCGTCTTGACGAGGGTCTGGTAGCGCTCCCAGGCCTGGGTCGTGCCGGTCAGCTCCTGCTTGCCCTTGGCGCTGAACTGCGTGCCGGCGGTGGTCTGCTGGCTGTCGGTGTTGGCGCTGGCCCAGCGGGCATTGATCAGCCCCGCCCAGGCGGCCGGGTCGCTCGGGTGGGTCTTGGTCTGGCGCAGCGCGGTCTTCTCCTGCTGGCTGATCGCCGAGCCCTGGGAGTTGCTGGAGCTGTTGCCGGTGAACGCGTTCAGCAACCCGCCACCGCTGCCGGTGCCCACGCCGAACAGGATGAGACCGAGGCCGAACACGACCGCCAGGCCCAGGTAGACCACCTGGACGGTGCGGCGGCGGCCACGGCTGCGCAGATCGAAGAGCATCGCCTAGGAGCCGCCGACGGGGTCGTGATCGGAGGGGTCGCGGTCAGACGGGTCGTGCTCGGCCCAGTTCATCGACGCCAGTTCGGCGGCGGCGCGCTTGGCCTCACGTCTGTCGGCGTATTTGAGCAACACAATGCTGGCGAGGAGGAGGAGGATGAGCGGCGCAGTCTCCAGCGCGGTCGTCACCGGATCTGCCCCAGGCATCGCCGCCGCGATGACGGCGATGATGACCGTAGCGTAGCGCCAGTGGCGGGTCAGGGTGCTGCCGTTGATCACGCCCACCTGCCGCAGGCCGAGCAGCCCGAGGGGCATCTGGAAGGTCAGGCCGATCGCGGCCATCGTCAGCACCTCAAACGAGTACAGGGGCTTGGCCTGGACGAGGGCCTGGAACTGGCCTGAGTTGTAGCCCTGCAGGAAGCGGACGGCCGGGGGTAAGACCACGAGGAAGGTGAACGCGACGCCGACCACGAACAGCACCGGCGCGGCGAGCATGATCGGCAGGGCCACGCGGCGCTCCTGGGGACTGAGCGCCGGGATCACGAACGCGTAGGCCTGGTACAGAATCACCGGTAGCGAGAGCAGCAGCGCGAAGTAGAAGCACACCGTCAGCGTGGTGGTGAAGCCCTCACCGACGCCGATCGCGATCGGCAGGCTCTTGGGTGTCTTCTGGGGCAGCGCCTCGGCCGCGCCGTTGGCGTAGTGCCCGGCGAGCGCCAGCAGGGCCTGGTCCTGGGGGGACAGTCTGCTGGTGGTCGAGCGCGAGACCGCGCTCAATGCCGCCCCGAGACCCCGCAGGTCCCTGGCCTCCTTGACAGTGTCGTTGGTCAGCCCGCCGAGATGGTTGGCCTGCGTCTTCGACGGCGCCGGGAGCGGGCTGTTGAGCGCGTTGAGCAGCGTGTTGTTCTGCCAGAAGCACAACCCGAAGGCGACGGCCACGACCACACCGCAGAGGATCAGACGGCCGCGGAGCTCGTCGAGATGGTCGACGACGCTGAGTCGGTCCTCGTGGCCGATCGGCCGCAGCTTCGGCATCGATTGGTCCCGCGCTAGGTACTAGGGACGGCGTTCGGAGCCGGCGTCAGCCCCGGGGGTGGCGGCCGGCTGAGCCGGGCGATCCTGGGCAGCGGGCTGCGAATCGGATCCCGTGCGCGCTGCCTCGGTGATCTCCGGCTTGTCCTCGTCCTTGGACTCGCCCGTGATCCCCTCCTTGAACTCGCGCATGCCGACACCCAGCCCCTTGCCCAGCCCGGGCAGCCGCTTCGGTCCCAGGATCAACAGGGCAACGATGAGAATGACTATCCCGTCAACGACTGGACTGCGGAACATGGATGAAGCCTCCGGGTGGGGGGCAACCAAGCGTAGCCAATCACGCGGGTCGTAGATACGTCCAGACCGTTCTCAAGCGCATCCCGAGGCCAGCCGATACAGCCCCTGACCAGCTATGAAACCGAATCCCGACCATCACTCCATCCGCCGCATCGTCCTCCCGAGCGGCCGCTCGATCGACGTTGTGCGCGTCTTCCTTGACGAGGTAAACACCCGCGGGCTGCACATTTGCCCCGAGTGCGACTCCGGGCTCGTCCAGCCGATCGACTGGACCGAGGCCCCGCAGGGCTTCTGGGAGCTCACCCTGTACTGCCCCAACTGCGACTGGTCCGACGAAGGAGTCTTCGACCAGGACCAGGTCGACGCACTCGAGGACACCCTCGATGAGGGCCTCACCGAGATGCTCTCTGACCTACGCTGCCTCACACAGTCCAACATGAACGAGGAGATCGCGCGCTTTGCCGCGGCGCTGCACGCCGATCTGCTCCTCCCCGAGGACTTCTAGGCCCCGTTGAAGACGACCTCGCCGTCGACGACG
This sequence comes from uncultured Solirubrobacteraceae bacterium, assembly GCA_963831015.1. Taxonomy (GTDB): domain Bacteria; phylum Actinomycetota; class Thermoleophilia; order Solirubrobacterales; family Solirubrobacteraceae; genus Palsa-465. The sequence continues at coordinate 270,054 of CAWHOM010000006.1, forward strand.
GTGAGGTCAGGCGTAGCGCGCGACGACACCGTCGGCGATCAGCTCAAGCGCCGCCCGCTGCGCGGCCGGCAGCTCCGGGAGCTCGCGCTTGGCGCCGGCCACCATCGAGAGGGCCCGCGCAGTGGCCGCCTCCAGAGCGCCGGTGTCGGCGATCCGCGCGCAGACCTCGGCGGCGGTGTCCGCGCCCTGCACGGTGCGAAGGTCCAATGCCGCAAGGTCGGGATCTGACTGGCGCGCCAGGATCAGCGGTAGCGTCACGGTGCCGTCCAGGAGGTCGGCCCCTCGCGGCTTGCCGGTGCGCTCCGGCGGTCCGGTGACGTCGAGCACGTCGTCGAGCAGCTGGAAGGCGAGGCCGATCTGCTCACCGAAAGCGGCCAGGGCGCCGATCGTCGGCGCCGCCGAGCCGCCGGCGAGCGCGCCCAGCTCGCAGGCCGCCCGGAACAGGACGGCCGTCTTCAGGCGGCAGCGCTCCAGGTAGCGCTCCACCGCCACGGCCCGCCAGGCGTCGGCGCGCTGCATCAGCTCGCCGGTCGCCAGCTCGGAGCTGGCTCGAGACAGGACCCGCACCGCCGCGCGCGACCCGGTCTGCGCCAGCTCCGCGAACGCTCGAGAGAACAGCAGGTCGCCGGTCGAGGTCGCCGTCAGCCGGCCGGCCGCAGCGGCCACCGTGGGACGCCCCCGGCGCAGATCGGACCCGTCGAGCACGTCGTCGTGGACCAGCGTCGCGGAGTGCACCAGCTCGACGCCGACCGCCGAGCGCAGGAGCTGGTCGGACTCCGGTGGCGGCGCCCCGGCGGCGAGGAACACCAGCAACGGACGCAGCCGCTTGCCGCCGGCGGCGATCGTCGAGCCGGCATGACGCGCGAGCAGCTCGCCGTGCCCGGTGGCATGCTGCGCCAGGCGCTCCTCCAGCGCCGCCAACAGCCGTACCGCCGGCTCTCCGCCCGCGTCGAGAACCGACTGGACCGCGGGCTGGGCGGCGTTCACGGGGTCGGGACCCGCCCGAAATGCAGCGCGATAATCCCGCCCGCGGTCAGCCGGTAACCCACCTCGCTCAGTCCGCAGTCATGCAGGATGGCCGCCAGTCTCTCCGGGCCGGGAAACCGGCGCACCGAGTTGGGCAGGTACTCGTAGGCGGCGGGGTCACCGGCCAGGCGTCCCAGGGTGGGCACGATCCGATCAAACCACACCCCCAGCAGCGTCGACAGCGGCGGCCGCGTCGGGGTGGTGATCTCCAGCACCACGATCCGGCCGCCGGGGCGCACGACGCGCACCATCTCGCCCAGGCCGCGTGGCAGGTCGGAGAAGTTGCGCGCCCCGAAGCCGACAGTCGCGGCGTCGAACTCGTCGTCGCCGTAGGGAAGGGCGAGCGCGTTGGCGGCCTCGAAGCGCACCCCGGCGCCCGGCGCCTTGGCGCGCGCGATCTCCAGCATTGCCTCCGAGAAGTCGGCGCCCACCACCTCCCCGCCGGGCGCCACCCGGCGACCCAGCGCCAGCGCCAGGTCGCCCGTGCCCGTGGCCACGTCCAGCGCACGATCCCCGGGAGCGACGGCTGCCAGGTCGGCGGCGCGCTCGCGCCAGCGCCGATCCAGGCCGGCAGTCATGACCGCGTTCATCCGGTCATAGACGCGCGCGATCCGGTCGAACATCGCCTGAACCTGGGGCTCGGGCAGGGTTCCCGGGGATTCGGACCCCGGCGGTGCGGCAGTGGCGGCGCCGGCCAGGCCCGAGTCGCGCGGCCCGCCCGGCGGCGAGGGTTGGCTCGCCATCATCGACGCTACCGAGCTACTGCAGCTCGGACAGGAACGTGACCAGGTTCTGGAACTGCTTGGGCGAGTTGTTGGCCAGGCCCGAGAACGAAGGCATCGGCGCCGTCGGGTTGCGCAGCGTCGAGGCGATCGCGTCCGGGCGCAGGATCGATCCGATATGGGTGAGCGGCGGTCCGGGCCCGTTGTTGCCGTTGTCGCCGAGCACGTGGCAGGCCAGGCATCCCGAGTCCCCGACCACGTTCTCGCCGGCGCGGAACGTCGTCGCCTGGGCGGCGTTCAGCGACGCCGGCGGTGGCATGTCGACGGAGTTCGGCGAGCCGGTGTTGGCGCCCGAATAGGTCAGGTAGGCCATCGCGAAGATGGTCGTCAGGCCCGCCGCCAGAGCGACCGGCCGGCGCCAGATCAGCCGCTCCGGGCTGCGGTCATAGAACGGCAGCAGGAACAGCAGGACCATGCAGATCGTCGGCACCCCGATCGTCGCCATGTCGGTGAGCTTGGGGACGTTCTTCATCACCCGGAGCACCTCGAACAGGAAGAAGAAGTACCAGTCCGGGCGAGGAACGTAGGTGGTGGTCGTCGGATCGGCCTTGGGGCCGAGCACCGCGCCGAACATCGCGGCAAGGAAGATGATCACGATCATCACGATCACGGCCATGACCGAGTCCTTGGCGACCGCGTAGGGGAAGAACGGCTTGCCCTCGTTCTTCAGGATCGAGTACTCGCGGAGGTACTGCTCCTTCTCTGCCTGGTTCATCTAGACCTGCGCCTCGCGCAGCTCAGGCTCTTCCTCGGCCTTGATCCACGGCGGGGCCGAGATGCCGAGCTTGGTGATCAGGTAGAGGTGCGCTCCGATCAGGGCGGCGATCAGCCCGGGGATCAACATCATGTGGATCGCGTAGAACCGAGACAGCGTGGTCGCCCCGAACTCGGGCCCGGCTCTGAGGAAGTCCGACAGATACGGCCCGATGAGTGGGCCGGTGCCGTTGATGTTCACGCCCACGATCGTCGCCCAGTAGGACTGCTGGTCGAACGGCAGCAGATAACCCGTGAAGCCCATCGCCAGCGTCAGGATGAGCAGCACCACGCCGATGATCCACGTCAGCTCACGCGGGTACTTGTAGGCACCGAAGAAGAACACGCGCGCCATGTGCAGGAAGATCAGGATGATCATCACCGAGGCGCCCCACTTGTGCATCGCTCGCACCAGCTGGCCGAGGAAGGCTTCGTCGGTGATGTAACGCACCGACTCGTAGGCGCCGCCCGAGGCATCCGGCCGGTAGTACATGGCCAGAAAGACGCCGGTCACCGCCTGGTTGAGGAACGCGAACATCGTCGCCGAGCCCAGCGTGTAGAACCAGTTGATGCCCCTGGGGACCTTGCGGAACAGCAGCCAGCGGATGCCGCCCGACATCGAGGTGCGCTCGTCGATCCAGTCGACGACGGTGATCCCCGCCTCTTGGGCCTGCTCGACGGGCGTCAGCTTGCCGTTCCCGTTCCCGTTGCCGTTCTGGCCGGGTCGCTTGGGCTTGGGCTGGAGGACCTTGGGGAGGGGCGGGGCGGGAAGCTTGGGCATCAGGCGGGGTTAGCTGTTGGGAAGGAGCGACGTGTCGAACCGCTTGGGGTACAGATATTGACCGATCCCATCCAGCGGCTGGGCCGGGTCGCGCGGGGAGAAGCGGTGCAGCTCGGAGTTGACCGAGTACCGAGGCCCGATCTCGACCATGCCCGAGGTCTTGTTCACGCGGGTGTAGAAGCGGTCCAGCGGTCGCACGGGCGGCCCGCCGGCGACCAGCCCGCGGAAGTCGTAGACGCCGCCGTGGCACGGGCAGATGAACCGCTCGGCCGCCGACACGTAACGCACCGGGCAGCCGAGGTGCATGCAGCGCGAGGACAGCGCGACGTACTGGTTGTACTGATCGCCAGGCTCCTTGTCGATCGCGGGGTCGCGCTTACGCACGTAGGCGATCGAGTTGCCGGCCTCGCCGATGCCCTGCACGATCGTCACCACCTTGGTCGCATAGTCGGTTTCGGTGAAGTCGCTGGTCGATCCGATCACCTGCCAGTTGAACGGCACCCGGCTGAACAGCGGCCCCAGCGCGAACCCGAGCGCGGGCAGCGTGAACGCCATCGCAGCGATGCCGCCGGAACCGTGCACGACCCCCGACATGAACCGCCGACGCGTGACCGTCTCGCCCTCGAAGGCGCCCGGCATCTGCCGGTCAGCGGTGTATTTGGATTTGCTTCCTTCCTGGTGTCTGTCTGCCACGTGCGCCTCGAAATTTAACGGCCGCTTAGCCGTATTGAACGCCCGCCAAAGCGTACCGTCAACAAAGAGGCGAGCGTCACATACCCCGGCCGCTATTGGGGATCGGCGGGGTCGCGACGAGCGCATTGAAGCAGCGCCGCGACCGCGGCGCGGTCTCCCGCCCGGGCCAGCGCCTTGGCGGCCTCGTGCTCCGGCGTCCGGCCCCAGCCGATTGCCGTCGCGCCCGCCTCCCAGATCGCCTCGGCGAGCGGCGCATCGCGGGCCGCGCGCGCCTGGGCCAGCAGCGAGATCAGGTCGGCCAGCTCGCCCACCGCCTCCATATCGCCCAGCTCGGCCAGCCGCGACAGGCCGAGTGCGTACAGCTGGTCGCCGAGCAGCAGCGCCAGATCCGGATCCGCCGCGTGCACCACCCGCGGCACGCCGTAGTGCAGCAGCGAGCCCTCGAGGATCATCTCCAGCAGCAGCTCGTACTCGGCGCCCCGGGAGCCGACCCGCGGGCCCCGCGCGGCCAGCCGGGGCGGCGTCTCGGCCAGCTCGTCCGCCTGCGCCGGCGTGGTGACGAGGGTCGCCACCGTGCCTCCGTGCGCACGAAGGGCGTCGGCCAGCGCGACGAGGCTCACGCGTCGATCGCGGCGAACGCGGCGGCGGCCGCCTGGATCGTGCGGGTCAGCTCCGCATCGCCGTGAGCCAGCGACGGGAACCACGCCTCGAACTGGGACGGCGGCGGATAGATCCCCCGCTGCAGCAACTCCCGGCACCAGGCTCCGTGGGCCTCGGTGTCGCAGGCCGCGGCGTCGGCGTAGTTGTGCACCGGCTGCGCTGAGAAGAACACGGTCATCAGGCCCGGCAGGCTGTGAACCTGGACGGCGCGGCCGGCCTGCTCGGCCGCGGCGCGCATTCCCTGCGCCAGTGCCTCGGTGGTGTCGGCGAGGCGCCGGTAGGCCTCGGCGTCGAGCTCGCGCAGCGTGACCAGAGCAGCCGCCACCGCCAACGGATTGCCGCTCAGCGTTCCCGCCTGATAAACGTCGCCGGCGGGGGCAATGCGCTCCATCAGCTCGCGGGGGCCGCCGTAGGCAGCGGCCGGGAGCCCGCCGCCGATCACCTTGCCCATGATCGTCAGGTCGGGGAGCACCCCATACAGGTCCTGGGCGCCGCCACGGGCCACGCGGAAGCCGCTGATGACCTCGTCAAAGATCAGCAGGGCGCCGCTGGCGTCAGCGACCTCGCGAAGCGTCTCAAGGTATCCGGGTGAGGCCGGTACGACCCCCATATTCGCGGGCACCGGCTCGGCCAGGATCGCCGCGACATCGTCGCCGGCGGCGTCGGCGGCGTCCGAGAGGGCGTCGGGGCTGTTCCAGGGCACGATCACCGTCTGGGCCGCGGCCGCGGCCGGCACCCCCGGGCTGGCTGGGATCCCCTGGGTGGCCAGGCCCGAGCCCGCCTCGGCGAGCAGCCCGTCGACATGACCGTGGTAGGCACCGGAGAACTTGAGGATCTTCTCCCGGCCGGTAACCGCCCGGGCGAGGCGGATCGCGCTCATCGTCGCCTCGGTGCCCGACGAGGTCATGCGCAGCATCTCCACCGACGGCATCCGTGCGACGACCTCCTCGGCCAGTTGCACCTCGCCCATCGTCGGCGCCCCGAAACTCGTTCCCCGCGCGGCGGCCTCGGCGACGGCGCCGATCACCTCCGAATGGGCGTGGCCGAGGATCAGCGGGCCCCAGGAGCTGACCCAGTCGACGTACTCATGGTCGTCGACGTCCCAGATCAGCGGCCCGGCGCCGCCGGCGATGAAGATCGGGTCGCGCCCGATCGAGCCCATCGCCCGCACGGGCGAGTTGACGCCGCCGGGGAGGACCTTCAGGGCCCTCTCGTACAGCTCGGCTGAGCGAGCCTGTGTTTCAGCGGTGGCGCCGCTCACACGCCGGCGTGCTCGCGCTCCCAGTCGCGGTGCTCCGAGGTGAAGTACAGCAACCGGATCTTCTTGAACTCGGTCGAGGAGTACAGCGTGGAACGCTCATCGATGCCGGTGTCGGCGGCGATCGAGTCAAGGATCGCGTCGCACTCCTCCTTGGAGCGCCCGTGGGCCATGGTGAACACCGAGTAGGGCCAGTCGGCGTACGTGGGTCGCTGATAACAGTGCGAGATCCCGCGAAACGAGGCCATGCGCTTGCCCAGCTCCAGAATCCGCTCGTCGGGCACCTTCCATACGCCCATCCCGTTGGCAGAGAACCCGGCCCGCCGATGGAACAGGATCGCCGCCACACGCCGCAGCAGCCGCCGCTCCTGCATGCCGTTGAGGTGCTCCAGCAGCTGCTTCTGGGGAATGTCCAGCCGCTGCGCGGCCGGGGCGTACGGCTCGCGGATCACCGGCATGTCGCCCTGCAGCGCCCGGATCACATCCTTGTCGAACTCGTCGTAGGGCTGGGCCTCGGTCTCGACCGGCTCGACGGCCTGGGCCGCCTTTGAGAGCGCGTCGGTGCCCTGCTCCATCTCCAGGTCCATGCGGATCTTGAACAGTTTCAGGGTGGGCAACTGACGGACCGACTCGGCGCCGGCGAGCTCGGCGAGCGCCTGCAACGTGCCCTCCAGGCCCAGCTTCGAGTCGGGCTCGGTGGCGATCGTGAACCAGATGTTGAACTCGTGGTTGCGCAGGTAGTTGTGTGACACGCCGGGATGGGCGTTGATGACGTTGGCAGCCCGCCACGGGTGCTCGGGGTCGACCTTGGCGGCGACGAGCATCGAGGAGTAGCCCAGCGCGCGCGTGTCGAAGATCGGCGTGACCTGGCGGATGATGCGCTCGTCGAGCAGGCGCTGGACGCGAACAATGACCTCGTCCTCGGTGAGGTTCGCCTCGCTGGCGACATGCTGGTAGGGACGGGGGGCGATCGGGAACTGGCCCTGCATCAGGTTGAGCAGGCGCTTGTCGAGGTCGTCGAGCACGATCGCCGCCCCATCCTTGCGGGCGCGCAGCTTGGGTCCGTGACGGGTTGCGTCTACTGAAGCCACCGCGCGGCCTCCTTGGCGTGGTAGGTGATCACGATGTCGGCGCCGGCCCGGCGGATCGAGGTCAGGGTCTCGAGCACCGCCGCGCGCTCGTCCAGATAGCCCGCTGCGACGGCCGCCTTGAGCATCGCGTACTCGCCTGAGACGTTGTAGGCCGCCAGCGGCATCTCGGTGGCGTCCTTGACGCGGCGGATCACGTCCAGATACGGGAGCGCGGGCTTGACCATCAGCATGTCGGCGCCCTCCTCGACGTCGAGCCGGGCCTCGCGGACCGCCTCCTCGCCGTTGGCGGAGTCCATCTGGTAGCCGCGGCGGTCTCCGAGCGACGGCGCGGAGTCGGCGGCCTCGCGGAACGGGCCGTAGAAGGCCGAGGCGAACTTCGCAGAGTAGGCGAGGATCGGCGTCTCGGTCAGGCCGTCCTCGTCGAGCGCCCGGCGGATGCTGTCCACGCGGCCGTCCATCATGTCGCTCGGCGCGATGATGTCGGCGCCCGCACGCGCCTGGGAGATGGCCGTGCGGTTGAGCAGTTCCAGGGTGGCGTCGTTGTCGACGTAGGGCGGGTCAGAACCGGTTCGCAGGACTCCGCAGTGCCCGTGGCTGGTGTACTCGCACAGGCACAGGTCGGCGATCACCAGCAGATCCGGGTGGGCCTCCTTGATCGCGCGCGTGGCCAGCTGCACCACGCCCTCGTCATCCCACGCGCCCGAGCCCTCCTCATCCTTGGCGGCCGGCAGCCCGAACAGCAGCACGCCGGGGATGCCGAGCGCGGAGGCCTCGCCGGCCTCGGCGACGGCATGGGCGATCGACAGGCGGTCGATGCCCGGCATCGCGTCGATCGGCTCGCGGCGGTCGATGCCGTGAGCGACGAACATCGGGTACACGAAGTCGGCGGCGGTGAGGCGCGTCTCGCGCACCAGACCGCGGAGCGCGCGGTTGGCCCGGAGGCGGCGCAAGCGGGTCTGCGGAAACGACATAGGTCACCACCGAGCATACCGGCGCGCGATGGGCCGCTCAGTGGCCCCGCAGCAGGTTCCAGCGTTCGATCCGGTACTCGGTGACCAGACCGTTGATGTGGTACGGGTCAGACGCCACGAACGCCTCCACGTGCTCGCGCTCGACGCCGCGGAACACGATCGCGCCGCCGGTCGGCGGATCGAAGCCGCCCGCGAAGGCGATGTGCCCGGTGTCGCGCTGGGCGATGATCCGCTGCAGGTGCGCCGACCGATGGGGCTCCCGGAGCGTCGCCATGTTCGCCACGTAGCTGTAGATCAGGATGTAGTGCAGGTCCGGGTCCGCCATTCGTCTGTGACCCTAGTACGCTCTGCACGGCATGAGCAATCTAGACCGCCGCGGCCGATACACCCCCAGGCGGGCCCGCGAGGCGCGCGCCTACCGCCTCGCTCTGGTCAGCGGCGGCGCCGGAGCACTCGGCGTTATCGGACTGGTGCTGGCCGTGGTTGGCGTGGTCGGCGCGTTCTGGCCGATCATCTTGCTGATCGTCGCCGCCCTGTGCGCCTTCGGGTTCATGCGCGCCACCGGTCAGCGCTGACGCTTCCTCTTCTCCTTCGGGCCCGGTCGGTGGGGAGCGCGCACGGCGATACGCGGCTATTGGCTTCCAACCGGCACCCGGTGACGCCGAGAACGGACGAAAGGCCTGGAAACGTCCGCTTCAGTCGCCACCCGGTGGTGCCCTGGACGTTTCCGGCTTCCCACGCCGGAAACGTCCGCCCTCGCGTCGAGAGCCGTGCGATGGGGATGATTCCAGGTGCCGCGCGCGACGATCGTCGCAAGCCGCGCGCTTTCGGTCACACCCCGCTGGGCTAGCGCGCCGCGAAGCGGCGCAGGGCCAGCCGCGCCAGACCACCGAAGACCACCGCCAGGACGGTGAGGTGCACGAGTGGCAGCCCCAGTCCCGGCGAGACGCCGGTGAATGCGTTGGACACGGCCTGCAGCGCCGCCTTGAAGGGGAACAGGAACGCGATCACGTCAAGCACGTGCTTCAGCGTGCCCGAGACCGAGTTGGACGGCACCAGCGCCACGAACGCGATCGGCAGCGAGACGAGGAAGGCCAGCAGCGACGCCGCCGAGACCTCGCGCGCGGCCGCTCCGATCGCCACCCCCAGCGCCCCGAAGGCCAGGCCCCCGAACGCCAGCGCCGCCACCCACAGCTCGAAGCGCGACCAGTCGAGGTGCACGAACACTGACACCAGCGCGGCCATCGCCAGCGTAACGGCGGTCGCGCACCCGCCGGCCAGGATGATCTTCTCGGTGAGCAGCCGACCGGGCGTCACCAGCCCGCGGACGAGGCGTGGATAGGCGTTCTCCGAGCGCTCCACCGCCAGCATCCCGGCGGCCAGGAGGACGGTGACGAACATCAGCGAGACGATCACCGCGATCGAGGCCGCGTAGACGTCGGTGGGGGTGGTCGCGCCCGCCAACTGGGTCTTGTCGACGGTCAAAGGCGAGCCGATCGAGCCCAGCACCGGGCTGGCGAACCCGAGGCCCTGGATCGCCAGGCTGGCGAAGCCCACCACCTGACCGAGCGCCACCCGAAGCTTCGAACGGACGGGGAGCGCGGCCTGCGTTCCCTGGACGATGGTGCGCGCGTTGCGCAGACCCAGCAGGTGCACGTTCTCGCCGAGGATCTCCACCGTGCCGCCGTTGAGTACCTCCCGCAGGTCGTTGACGGCCACCTGGAGCACCCGCTTGGAGACGTCGGCCTGGACCTGATTGATCCGGGTGGAGATCGCCTGGTCGACGAACTGCTTGTCGATCGGGTCCTTGGTGTTGAGGTACAGCTTGACCGTGGGGCTGCCCACCCCCTGCGTGATCAGGCTCTGGATCTGCTGGGGCAGTGCCGCCGGGATGATCACCGCCGCCAGCGCCTCGCCGTCGCGGACCTTGGCGACCGCCTCGGCCTCCGAGTGCACCTTGATCGGCTGGATCGAGCTCAGCAGCTCGCTCGCGTAGCCGGCGACGTTCAGCGACTGGTTGCCGATGTGGATCTTCCCCTGGTTGGCCGGTACCTGGTTGAAGAACGCCACCTTCGGCTTGCCGGGGGGGCTGGAGAGCGCGAAGCCGATCATCAGGGCGATCACGATCGGGTACACGATCAGCAGCCCCACCAGCAGCGGCGAGCGGCGCAGGATCTGCAGGTCCTTGAGCAGCAGCCAGCGCACGTCAGCGGTCGCCTCCGCGCCTGGATGCGCTGGCGAGCACGACTAGTGGCCCCGCTGGTGCAGGAAGCTGACCAGCGCCGCCTCGAAGTCCCGTGGGTCGCCGCCCACCGTCTCCTCCAGCTCGGCGGGCGTCCCCGTGAACAGCAGCTCGCCGTCGGCCAGCAGCAGCACCCGCATGGCGTAGCGCTCCACCTCGTTGACATTGTGGGTGGAGAAGACCACCGTGGTGCCGCGTCCCACCAGCGCCGAGATGAACTCCCACAGACGCTCGCGCTGGCGGGGATCCAGCGACGCCGAGGGCTCGTCGAGCAGCAGCACGGCCGGCTCGGCCAGCAGGCCGATGGCGATGTTCACGCGCTGCTGGTTGCCGCCTGACAACCGCCCCACCTCCTCGTCGGCGCGCTCGGCCAGCCCGGTCTGCTCCAGCATCCGCCCCACCGCGGCCTCGGGATCGCCGACCTTCTCAAGCCGCGCGAACAGACGCAGGTTCTCGGCCACCGACAGCTTGCGATACAGCGAGGTTTGCTGCGGGACCCAGCCCGCAGCGCGGCCGAAGGACTCCACCGCGCCGGCGTCGGGCGCCAGCACCCCGGCGAGGATCGACAGCAGCGTCGTCTTGCCGGCACCGTTGGGACCGATGATCCCGATCAGCTCGCCCGGCGCGAGCTCGAAGCTGACGTCACCGAGAGCGACGCGCTCGCCGAAGCGCTTGGTCACCGAGCGCACCGCGAGTGTGGCCGACACGGCGGTCAGGCTACGCACGCGACGAGTCACCCGGAGCTGCGCACCTTCGGCTCCAGCGACGCGCCGCAGCGTCGGCAGAACGTGTCGTCGCCCGTGGTCCGCTCCCCGCAACCCGGACAGCGGTCGGGCTCGGATTCGCCCGGCCCGCTCAGCAACCCGATCCCCGGGTCCACCCCCAACATCGTCGGCCAGGGCTCGAACACCAGGTGCCGTCGCAGGTACAGCAAGGTCTGCCGGATCACGGCGATCACCGGCAGCGAGACCAGGGCGCCGGCGATCCCGTACAGCTGGTCGCCGACCAGCAGCGAGATGATGATCAGGATGGGATTGATGCGCAACGAGATGCGGAACACCTGCGGGGCGACCACGTGGCCCTCCAATTGCTGCAGGGCGACGAACGCCAGGATCAGCCAGACGACGCTGATCGGGTCCTGGAAGAGCGCCAGGAGGATCGCCGGCAGCGGACCGATGATCGGCCCGATGTACGGGATGAACTCCATCAGGCCGTAGAACGCCCCGAAGAAGATCGCGTAGCGCTCGCCATCGGGGAATAGGCCCACCAGCCCGAAGATCGCCAGCACCACCGCCGCACTGGCTCCCATGATCAGGCTGAACAGCAGCTGCCCGCGCACGTAGCCCGACACGGCGTGCTGGACCAGCAGCGGGTAGTCGTCCTCGGGGCTGCCGTCGCCGGGCGGCATCAGTCGACGGACCAGCTCTCCGATCTGCCGGCCGTAGATCAGCATGTAGATCGACAGCACGAGGATCAGCACCAGATCGAAGCTGATCGTCACCAGGCTGGAGAGCAGCCCGCGGGAGAAGGAGACGATGTCCCCGCTGCGCTTGAGGATCTCCTTCTGCAGGGTGTCGAGCGCGCTCTGGCCCTGCTTGGTGATGTGCACCGTGATCCCGTGCTTGTCCAAGAAGCTCTGGACGTTTCCGAGATCGCGGTTGGCGCTGCGGGTGATCTCGGGCAGGTTGTGCTCGAAGTGGGTGATCTGGCGGGTCACCGGACTGGCCAGCAGGATCGCAACGATGACCAGCACCGCGAAGCAGCTGATGTAGACAACCGGGATCGCCAGCCCGCGGGGCATGTAGCGCTGGAGCAGACGCACCGAGGGGGCCAATCCCAGCGCCACCAGCGACGCCACGATCAGCACCAGCACGACCGTGCCCGCGGCCCGCGCCAGCGCCCACAGGGCGAGCAGCAAGATCGGCAGCATCACCAGCTGCACCCAGCGGGGCACGACCACTGGCGGGACCGTCCGCGGGGTGCGATCGGCCCCGGAGCCGGGCTCCGGGTCGCCGGAGCTGTCCGTGGGGCCGCCCGCCCTTACCGCCTCGGGCGCCGGCTCCCCGTCGGGCGCGCGCGCTGTCGCCGTGCGCAAGCGATCCCAGAAGCGCATAGCCTGGCAGTATGAGGCCCGTCAAGGTCCTATTCGTCGGCGACGTGGTGGGTGGGCTGGGGAAGCGAACCCTGCTCGGCCTGCTGCCGGTGCTGCGCGAGCGTCATTCTCCGACGTTCGTGGTGGCCAACGGCGAGAACATCGCCGGGGGAATCGGGATCACGCCCAAGCTGGCCGACCAGCTGTTCGCCGCCGGCGTCGACGTGATCACGCTGGGCAATCACACCTACCGCCAGCGCGAGATCTACGGCTATCTCGACGATCACCCGGAGATCCTGCGCCCCGCCAACTTCCTGCGCAGCCAGCCCGGCCACGGCTGGTGCGTGGTCACTCGCGACGACGTGCGGCTGGGGGTGATCTCGATGAGCGGCAACCTGTTCATGGACGCCGGTCGGCCGGCGTTCTCCGAGATCGACGCCGCCCTGTACGCACTCAAGGACCAGGTTGATCACGTGCTCGTCGATATGCACGCCGAGGCGACCAGCGAGAAGGTCGCCATGGGCTGGTATCTGGACGGGCGGGTCACCGCCGTGGTGGGCACCCACACCCACGTCCCCACCGCCGATGCGCGCGTGCTCCCCGGCGGCACCGCGTACATCACCGACGTGGGGATGACCGGCCCGCGCGGTGGAGTGATCGGGGTCAAGCGCGAGCTGGCGATCGAGGCGATGGCGACCAAGATGCCGGTTCGCTTCGAGACGTCCACCGAGGACCCGTGGCTCAACGCGGTGCTGATCACCACGGCCGAGGAGCCGCGGCGGGCGAGCGCGATCGAGCCCGTGCTCGAGCCGGCCGTGCGCGAGCCGACCGTGCGCGGGTCGGCGGCGTCCGGAAGCTAGCCCCGCCGACGCCCTGCCGTTCGCCCCTACGGAAAGGCGGTGCCGATCCGCATTGGGATCGGCTCGCCCTCGCCGGCCGCCAGGCGATCCCAGCTCTCCTGGATCGCCTCGCGATCGTCCGGATGGCTGCCGAAGATGACCAGCAGCACCATCGGCACGAACCACACCAGGTACGGGTACAGCCAGTAGGTGATCGTCAGCTGGAGCGCGATCAGCAGCGCCCCGGCGAGCGCCGCCACCTGCAGCAGGTCACGCCGCCCTCCCGGCACGAAGTAGGCGCCCATCCCGAAGGCCACGACCGCCCCCTGGAGGATGTGCTGCTCGATCGCCAGGCCGCCCCACAGGCCCCAGATCGAGAACGGGGCCGAGCGGTTGGCCTGGTACTGGATCGAATCACGCCAGAAGAAATGCAGGTCGTGCTTGAGCAGCACCGGCAGCATGCAGACGAGGATCGTGACCGCGAACGCGACCACGTAGGCGGCGATCGAGCGCGGACGGGGTCGCCCGGGTGGGTCGGAGTCGATTCCTCGTAGCAGCACCGGCGCCAGCACGAACGGCGCGAACTTGGTCAACCCCGCCAGCGCTGCCAGCGCACCCCGCCCCGGGGCCGACGTGATGGCCAGCAGGGCCAGGACGACCAGCGCCGCCACCAGGCTGTCGTTGGTGTTGGAGTTCAGCGAGTAGAGCGTGAACGGATAGGCGAGCCAGGCGTAGACGAGCACCGTGCCCAGCCGGGCGTCGCGCAGCCGCCGACCGAGGAAGAACAGGCCACCGAAGGTCAGCGTGTCGAAGAAGATCGCCGCGGCGTGCGCCGCCGGGAGGTTGTCCCAGGCTCCGCTCCAGCCGAAGATGTCCCGGAAGGGGACGTAGAAGAGATAGCTGACCGGGCCGTACGTGTCGCCGTACATGTTGTCCTTGGGCCAGTGGCCGTACAACGCGACGCCGTGGATCAGCTTGTCGGCGCCGATCACGCCGGAGTAGCCGACGTCGATCACGTTGGAGTTCATCACGTTCAGCGCGACCCGGAACGCCTCCAGGAAGATGATCCCCACCCACAGCCATGGCACCGGGCAGATGGTGCGCAGGGGCTCTCGCGGGACCCCCTTGCCGAACGCGAGCAGCGTCAGCCGCACCATCAGGTAGAGCAGGAACGGGTAGATCAGCGGGACCGAGATCCCGATCTTGCCGTGGTTGAAGAAGGCCAGGGAGATCGAGAAGGCGAGCAGGACCAGCAGGTCGAGGTGCAGCACCGTGGGCCTCCTACGCCACGGTAGAAACGGCGCCACGAACAGCACGCACAGTGGCAGCCACAGAAACCAGGCGTTCACCCGCCGCCCGAACGCGCCCGGATATCCCCGGGCCATCGACCAGGCCACCTGGTAACCCGTCCAGGCCTGGGTCACAACGCCGTCCGAGTCGCTGATGTAGACCTGCAGCAGCTCGGTCTGCGGCTTGGTGTGCGAGAACCAGCTGACCTGCCATTGGCCCGACCCCTTGGTGTACTCGTACGGGATCGCCTTCGGATGGCGCTTCAGCTCGGCCCGGGTCCGGGGGTCGCGCGATGCGATCCTCAGCACCTGGGCGGCCGTCAGCCGGTAGCCGGCCGGCGGCTTGCGCGTGTTGGTGACCAGGACCGGTGTGGCCGACGAGGAGACGGTGACCGTCTTGGTCGGCCGGGTGACCGTGACCGTGCGGGCCGGGCGCGTTATCGTCCGGGTTGTGGCCGCTCGGGGATTGAACGTGGCTGTCGAGTTGGCCGCCGCGGTGCCGGTGGCGACCAGCATCACCAGCAGGAGGGCGAGAATGACCGCTGCCCACTCGGCTGCTCGGTGGGTGCGGCCCCCGCAGGCTCGCGTTAGGCGCGAAAGCTCCAGAGCTTCTGCCCGATGAAGTTGAGCGGCGTACCGGCGGCGATCGAGATCGCCTGGGCGACGACCTTGGCCATCCCGGCATCGTCCACCAGCGAGATCAGGACCACGTAGCTGAAGCCGAACGTGACCAGCGAGACGGCGAAGAACTTGAGCCCCTGGTGGACGGGGTGAGCCTCGCCCTTCGTGTCGCTGAACGTCCAGTGGCGGTTCCACCAGAAGTTGTTGGCGACCGACACCACGTAGGCGAAGACCGCCGCGATCTTGTAGTCGATGTTCAGCACGTGTACGCAGAACGCGAACGCCGCGAGGTTCACGACGTAGCCGCTGACGCCGACGCTCGCGAAACGGATCAGCTGCAGCCAGTTGGATGGCTTGCGTACGCCGATCCGGACGCGGTGGTGAAAGGGCAGCTCGACGACTGCGTTCAGCTCTTCGGGCATGGCGGTCACTGTATCGGCGGATTGTCGGCTGGTCGTAAGGGCCGGTTTGCCCATAACGGGCTATTAATCCGCTCCGGCCGGGCATGCTAGCGGCGGGCCGCGGTCACGCCGCCAGTCCGAAGTGCCCGCGCACGAGCGGGGCGACGTCGCGCAGCGACCACTGCTCCCGGGCGTTGCGGGAATCGAACCCGCGCCCAGCGCCAGTGCCGCACCACAGCAGGGCGCCCAGCGAGTCCGACCGGTGCAGGGAGCCGTGCGAGCCACCGCCGACGTGGTCTGAGCCGCCCCAGTCGACGAACTCATATCCGGGGGCCGCCGACAGCAGCACGTCGCCCGCGTTGGGGCAGTGCAGCGCCGACCAAACGCGCGCCAGCGCGTCCGGATACTCGGTCGACAACAACCGCCCGTCCTGGATCTCGGCGCGCAGCACGGCCAAGTCGCCGTCGACGCTCCAGCGCTCCCCGCGCAGATCCTGCAGGTCGCCGCCGGCGGCGAAGCGAAGCTCGCCCCGGCGCCCGCGGATCACCCCCTCGCCGTTGTCCAGCCACATGGTCAGATCGATGCCCTCCACCTCGGCGACGGTCTCGACACAGCGCTGCACTGTCTCCCGCACGAGATCCGGGTCCAGCGCGTACAGCATCGCCGAGCGCTGGGCGGGGCTGAGCGCAATCTCGGCGCCGGCCGAGCGTGACGGGCTGGGCCGCGCCACGCTGAAGTCGGAGAATGCCTCGTCTAGGCGGATGCGCTCCTCGACGGGCGCCTGCGAATGATCCGAGCAGACGATCACCGCATAGTCGGTGAAGAACTGCTCGGGTCCGCCGGCGGCGTGCATCAACCGCTCCAACTGGCGGTCGGCGGCGGACAGCGAGGTCACCTGGGCATGCGGGCCGTTGCGATGAGAGTACGCGTCGTTGTCGGGCAGCGAATACAGCATGAAGTCGAACAGGTCGTGCTCCACCAGGTAGGCGCCCACGCAGCCGGTGTGCTGATCGCGAGCGCCGGGCAGCCCCAGCTGGCCGCGGCAACCGGTCTTGCGCGAGGCGTACAGATCGGCGTAGAACAGCTCCTGCGGTCCCAGGATCGTGCGCCGGAACAGCGTCGAGGTGACGATCCGGGCGAGCGCCGACTCCTGAGCGACCTCGTGCTCGTGACGGCCTCTGTAAATGAGGTAGGTGGTGCCGGCGGTGCGGACCTGCGCATCGTCGAGCGTCTCGAACACCGTCTCCACGTGGGAAGACAGGTGCTCGGCGTTCATCCGATAGACGGTGTCGGTGAGCGAGCGCAGCACGCCGAACTGGCGCGAGGCCGAGAAGCTGGAGCCGTACTCGATGTAGCGGCCCTCCTCGCGCTGATACCAGTTCATGCTCGGGATCAGGTGCTCGTCGGGACCGACGCCGGTGGTGATGGTGGCGGCGCACACGGGGGTGACCGACGGGTAGGCCGCCACGCAGTCGCCGACGTAGACGCCCCGTTCCTGGATCTGGGCCAGCGCGGGCGCCCGACCGGAGGCGATGGCTCGCTCCAGCATCGACGGCTTCATCGCGTCGATCACCGCCAGGACGAGCTTCTTGGGCTCGCTCATCGTGCGTCGCTCGTCGCTCGTGCTCAGCGGAGGATTCGCAGGCCGGCGTACTTCTGATCGCTGCGTCCGCGCCCAGCGAGCAGCAGCCACAGCAACAGCGCCAGCAGCACGACCCCGACCGGGGGCGCGATCACCGACAGGGCCGCGCCCACCACTGCGACCGCCTCGGTGATCGCCGGCAGCGCCCCCGCGGCATCGGCGTCAAGCCGAGCGCGCACCCGCGCCAGCAGCGGCCGCGTGGCCAGGACCCCCACGGCCGCGCAGACCACGCCACCGATGATCCCCGGCCACCAGGCGTAGTGGCCGCGCGCCAGAGCGCCCGCGAACAGCAGCGCGCCGAGCGCCACGGCGGCGGCGGCGACCATCAGGGCCGCCGGACCGCGCTCCAGATCCTTGCCGGACAGCCGTCGCTCCAGGATCGAGAGGAGGATCGATCCCACCACCATGACGAGCAGGAAAGGCGCCTTCTGCAGGAAAGAGAAGTCGGAATGGGCGAAATCGATCTGCACGTCCCCGGCGGCGAGCGCGCCGACGGCCAGCGCGGGCAGGAAGGGGCGAATGCCCACCGCCGCAGCCACGCCGATCCCCTGGAAGATGTCGAAGACGAGGTGCACCGTGCTGTACCGTCAGTCGGCGTGACGATAGACGAGAGCGGTCGGCTCGACGCGTCAGGGAGGAGTGGCAGCGGGAATCAGACCCAGCCGTCCCATGACGACACCCCGCGCCGGCGACGATCCGCGACCCGCGACATCGAGCGCTACGCAGCATTGTTCGCCCGGCGCACCAAGGTGATGCGCTCTTCGGCGATGCGCGACCTGATGGCGCTCACCGAGCGTGACGACGTGATTTCCCTGGCCGGCGGCCTGCCCGACACCTCGACGTTCCCGCCCGACTCCTATGCCGCGCTGATGGGAACCGTCGCCGTCGACTCGTGCGCCCGGGCGCTGCAGTACGGACCGACCGAGGGCTTTCAGCGGGTCAAGGCGTGCATCGCTCAGGTGATGGAGGCCGAGGGCATGCAGATCGACACCGACGAGGTGCTGGTCACCGCCGGCGGCCAACAGGTGATCGACCTGGTGTGCAAGACGTTGGTCGACCCCGGCGACGTGATCGTCGCCGAGGCACCCACCTATCCGGGCGCGATTCCCACGTTCTGCGCTTACGAGGCCGACGTCGTACAGGTGACGATGGACCGCGACGGAATGCGCGTGGACGAGTTGGAGGGCCTGCTGGACTCGCTGGAGCGCGAGGGCCGCCGGCCGAAGTTCATCTACACCGTCCCCAACTTCCACAACCCGGCGGGCGTGACGATGTCGCTGGAGCGCCGGCGTGAGCTGGTGCGGATCGCCTCCGAGCGCGAGCTGCTCGTGCTGGAGGACAACCCCTATGGCCTGCTGCGCTACGAGGGCGACCCGCTGCCGACGCTGCACTCGCTCGACGACGAGTTCGTGATCTACGCCTCCACGTTCTCCAAGATCCTCTCTCCGGGCCTGCGGCTGGGATGGGCCGCTGCGCCCTCGCCGATCCTGCACAAGATGCAGATCGGCAAGCAGGGATCCGACCTGTCGTCGTCTTCGATCTCGCAGTACTTCGTCAGCGCGTACTTCGACGCGGGGCCGTGGGAGAACTACATCCACTCGCTGCGCGAGATCTACCGCCGGCGGCGCGACGTGATGCTCGACGCGCTGGCCGAGCACTTCCCGCGCGAGGCGGAGTGGACCCACCCGCAGGGCGGCCTGTTCATCTGGGCCACGATGCCCGACTACATCGACACCACCGACCTGCTGGCCCGGGCTCTGCAGGAGCATGTGGCGTTCGTGCCCGGGCGCGCCGCCTACGTCGACGGCCGCGGCGGATCGGCGATGCGACTGAACTTCTCCGGCGTGGACGAGGACCTGATCCGCGAGGGCGTGCGCCGGATCGGGGAGGTCGTCCGCGAGCAGGTCGCGATGTACGGCACGCTCACCGGCGCAGTCCCGGCCCCGTCGCGGTCAGAGCCGGCATCGGCGGTGTCGGAGGAATTGGCCACCGTACACCCGCTGCCCCGCGGGCAGCACCGCCGCGCCGGCTGACCGGCCGCCGCGGCTACTCGTCGGAGGCGCAGTCCTCCGCGACTACTCGTCGGAGGCGAAGTCCTCCGGGGTGACCCGGTCCAGGAAGTCCTTGAACTTCTCCACGACCTCCTCGGTGTCCTCGACCTCGTGCTCGAACTCGATCGCGGACTCGGTGATCACCTCGTCGGCGGCGAAGATCGGGGCGCCCGAGCGGACGGCGAGGGCCAGCGCGTCGGAGGGGCGCGAGTCGATCTCCAGCTCGCGGCCACCCGCGCGAAGGCTGATCGAGGCGTAGAAGGTGTTCTCGCGCAGCTCGGTGACGGACACCCGGGTGCATTCCACTTCCAGCTCGCCGAGCATGTCGGACAGCAGGTCGTGGGTCATCGGGCGCGGCGTGGATGCGCCCTGAAGCTTCATCAGGATCGCCGCCGCCTCCGGGTGACCGATCCAGATCGGCAGGAACTTGTTGCTCTCGACGGTCTTGAGCAGCACGATCGGCTGTTTGCCGACCATGTCGAAGCTCACGCCGTAGATCACCATCTCGTGCAACGCGTACGCCTCTCGTCGGGTCGGCCAAGTATAGGCACGTGCCCCGGGCCAGCCGGCGATCGACGACCGCGGGTTGGATGCGGACAGGCCTCGTCCGAAGCCGTAAGCTAACCGGCTAACGCTTATGAGTGGTCAGGCGAAGACGATCGCTGTGGGTCGGCGCCCGCAGCCGGGCGGTCGGCGCTCCGCGCCCGGGCGCCTGGCGCTCGTGCAAGCGTTCGTCAACAGCCACTACGACCTGGAGTTCGAGCACGGGGCCGAGCTGCTGAGCTCGCCGGCGGCCCTCGTGGCCTGGCTCCAGCGCGCCGGACTGCTCCCCGGCACCGAGAGCGAGACCGGGCGCGAGTCCGACGCCGCGCGCGAGTCCGAGACCGATACCGGCGCGCGCGATCTCCAGCGCGCGCTGGCCGTGCGCGAGGGGCTGCGAGCGCTCGTCCGCGACGGCGCGTGGCCCGGCCAGCTCGAGCACGCGGCACGCGGGGCGACGGTCGAGGTTCGTGCGACACCCGGCGGGGAGCTCCACTTCGTCGCCGCGCCGGGCACCGGCGTCGCCGGCGCGCTGGGGGTGCTGCTGGCGATTGCCACCACCACCATGGTCGAGGGCAGCTGGTCGCGGCTGAAGATCTGCCCCGGCGAGGACTGTGGCTGGGCTTTCTACGACGGCTCGCGCAATCGCTCCGGACGCTGGTGCTCGATGTCGGTCTGCGGAGGGCGGGCCAAGGCGCGCACCCACTACCACCGGACCCGGGGGGTGTGAGCTTGAGAGGGCTGGCGGCACCCGTCCAGCTGGTGGCCGCCCGCGTGCGCCGCCGGCCCGGTCGCTGGCTGTGGCCGGCGCTGGGCCTGACGCTGGCGGTGGCCTTTGCCTGTGGCGTGGCCGCCGAGGGAACGATCGCCGGCGACCGCGCGGCCCGCGCGACGCTGGCACGGCTGAGCCCGCTCCAGCGCGCCGTCACCGTCACCGACCAGCAGCTGGTTTCCGCCGCCGCCGACCGGCAGGCGCGGGGCCTGCTGGCCGGGCTGGGACTGCCCGCGCCGACCCGGACGGTGCTGCTCAACCCGGTGCGGCTCAGCGGCCAGGTGGTGCGCCTGGCGGCCGTCGAGCCGCTGCGGCGCTGGACCGGTCGCTCCGTCGGCCGCTGCCGGCCGCGGGCCTGTCCGGCGGTGCTCGTGGGCGGCACCGTGCGCCAGCGCACGCTACAGGCGCCGGGGGTGCGGATCGTGGTATCCGGCGCCGGCCTCCTGCGCTCCGCCGCGCCGCTCGGCTTTGAGCCCACGGCCAAGGGTCAGCCGGTACTGGTCTCCGGCGATGTCAACGGGCTGGCGGCGCTTCCAGCGCTGAGCAGCCTCTACCGCACGCGGTCCTGGGTGTCCGACGCGTCGCTGGCGGGCCTGCACAGCTGGCAGCTGGCCGGGCTGCAACGCCGGCTGACGCGTGCCCAGTCGCAGCTTCCGGCCGGGACCGGGCTGAGCTTGAGCGCACCCACCGACCCGCTGGCGCAGGCCCGTGACCGGGCCGCCGCGGCGCCCCGCCGGCTGCTGCCGGCCGGCGGGGGCGCGCTGGCCGTGCTGGCGATGTTCGTGATCCTCGCCGCCTACGGGCTGCGGCGCGACCAGCAGGCCGAGCGTGGACGGCTGCGGACGGCCGGAGCTCGGACCGGCGCCCTGGTGGGGTTCGCGCTCATCGAGACCGCCTGGCTGGCGGCGGTCGCGGTGCTGACGGGAGCGGCCCTCGGGCTCGGCGCGGCCGCGCTGCTGGCCCGCGAGGCGGGGCTGCCCGTCGGCGCGGTGCTGTCGCACAGCCTGCTCACGGTCCAGGCCCTGGCCACCCTGGCCGGCGGGTGGGCGGCCGCCGTCGCCGTGATCGGAACGGTGCTGCTCGCACCCGGCGCGCGCGCCGCCGACGTGCTCGCCCTGGCGGCCGCGGCGGCGCTGGCGCTCGCGCTCACCGTCGGCAGCGCCGATAACCGGACGCTGGCGATCCTTGCTGCCCCCCTGGCCTGCCTGGCCGCCGCCGGCCTGGTGTATCGCGCCGCCGCGATGCTGCTGCGCGGCGGCGAGCGGCTCGCCCGCCGCGGCCCGCTGACCCTGCGCCTGGCGCTTGTCGACCTGGCCAGGTCGCCGGCCGCCCCGGCGCTGGCGGTCGCGTTCGTCGCCGTGAGCACCGGTCTGGGCGGATTCGCGATCGGCTACCGGGCGACGCTGGAGCGCGGAGCGGCCGATGAGGCCTCCCAACAGGTGCCGCTCGACGCCCGGATCGGGCCCTCGACCGCGTTCGCCCGACCGCTGCAGATCGCCGGCCTGGCTCGCTGGCAGGCGCTCAGCGACGGCGGCCGGGTGCTACCGGTGCGTCGCACCGACGCTTCGCTGCCCCTCAACGGCGACAACATCACGGTGCCGGCGCTGGGCATCCCCGCCTCGGCCCTGGTGCTGATCCGCGGATGGCGCCCGGGCGACGGCTCCGCCGCGCCGGCCGCGCTGGCCGACCGTCTGGCGCCGGGTGGTCCGGTGCGCACCCCCGGTCCGCAGCTGCCGGCCGGAGCCGGCGGTCTGGCCGTGCCCGTGCAGGCGCCCGATGGCGAGGTGCAGCTGAGCGCTGACCTGCGCAACGCCGCCGGTACTGTGACGCGGATCGCGCTGGGGACCGCGACCCCGCGGCCCCGGATTGCCCGCGGACGCCTGCCGGCAACGGGCGGGCCTTACGAGCTGGAGGCGTTTCAGATCGAGGAGCCCACCGGCGAGGAGACGCTCAATGGCCACCAGAACGGCGAGAGTCCGGCGGCCGCGACGCAGTCGACGACCACCATCCGCCTGGGTCAGGTGTCAGCCGGCGGTCAGGTGGTGATCGGCGCCTGGCGCAGCTGGCGTGGGGCCGGCGCCGCCACGCTGGCTGGCGGATCGTCGAGGAGCGTGCGGCTCAGGTTCGACGACAGCGGCCAGCCGGGCGTGCTGAGGCCCCGTCAGCCCAGCGACGGGCATCCGCTGCCGGTGCTCACCGACCGTGGCACGGCCGCCGGCGCCGGACCCGGCGGACTGCTGCCCCTGACCGTCGACGGGGAGCCCGTGAACGCGCGGGTGGTGGGCACGTTGCGGCGCTTCCCGACGGTGGCAGCCAGCGCGCCGGGATTCGTGGTCGCCGACGAGGCCACGCTCGACGGTGCGCTCGACGCCTCGCAACCCGGACAGGGCGCCAGCGACGAGCTGTGGATCTCGACTCCCCGCCCCCGCCGGCTGCAGGCCGCGCTGGCCCGACCACCGCTGCAGCAGCTGAGCGCCAGCTTCCGCGGCGCCCTACAGCGGTCGCTGCGCGACGACCCGATCGCCCGGGGCGTGCTGGGCACGTTGATGGTGGCCGCGGCGGCGAGTGCCGCCCTGGCGCTGCTCGGTTTGCTCACGGCGCTGCTGGGAGCGATGCGCGACACCCACGTCGAGCGTGACCTGGAGGTGCTCGGCCTGAGCCCGCGTCAGCGACGCCGCGAGCTGACCCTGCGCGTCCTCGCCGCCGGGGTGCTGGGCACGCTCGCCGGGCTGGCTCTGGCCGGCCTGCTGACGCGGCTGGTGGTCGGCGCGGTTCGCGCCGCCGGCGCAGTGGCGGTGCCCGATCCGCCGCTGATAGCGGTGGCCCCGTGGGGCGAGTTGGCGCTGCTGGCGCTGGCGGCGATCGGCGCGTTCGCGCTGGTCGGGGGGACCGCCGCCTGGATGAGCACGGTGCGGCGATGACGAATGCGGGCGCCCCGGCGAGCGCGCTCGGCGCCGCCTTGCCGGACGTGTGGGCCGGGCCCTCCGAGCCCGCCGTGCAGCTGCGCGACGTGTTCTGCGTGCACCGCACGCGCCAGGGCGATGCGGCGGCACTCCAAGGCCTGTCGCTTTCGGTGGCACCGCGGGAGCGCATGTGCGTGCTCGGCCCCAGCGGCGCGGGCAAGACCACGATGCTGCGCGTGGTCGCCGGGCTGGTGCGTCCGTCGGCCGGGGTGGCGCGCGTATTCGGCGTCGACATCGGCCGGCTGTCCGGGCGCGCCGCGGCGCGGGTGCGAAATTCGTCGATCGGCATCCTGCACCAGCACGCCGAGGCCGCGCTCTCCCCCGACCTCGTCATCGACCAGGCGGTGGCGTTGCCGCTGGCCCTGCGCGGGATCGGCCGGGCAGAGCGGCGATCGCGCGCCCGCGAGCTGCTGGCCGCCGCCGGCCTGCAGGACCGCAGCGGCGCACGGCCAAGCGAGCTCTCGGGTGGCGAGCGCCAGCGAGTCGCGGTGTGCGCGGCGGTGGCCCACCGCCCGCGGCTGCTGCTGGCCGACGAGCCGACCGCCGAGCTCGACGATGCGGCGGCCGAGGCGATAGCCCAGCTGATCGAGCAGCTCGCCGATCAGGACGGCACCACGGTGATCACGGTCTCGCACGACCCCGAGCTGGCGCGGCGGGCGGCCCGGACGGTGCGCATCCGGGACGGCCGCGTCGTCCAGGACGGCGACTCGCTGCTCGTCGCCCCCGGCGGCTGGGTGCGGCTGGGCGACGAGCGGCTGCGCGGCGCGGGAATCGGCCAGCACCTCCAGGCCGAGCCCACGGAGGACGGGCTGCTGCTGACCCCGGCCCGGCCCACGGAGGAGGACGTGCCGCTGACGCGGGCACGGCCGGTGCCGGTCTCGGAGACGGTTGCGCTCCGGGGATCGTTTTCCCCGGCGAAGCTCGACCTGCGTTCGGTCACCCGCATACTCGGCGGCCGCGCGGTGCTCAACGAGCTGACGATGTCGTTCGCGGCCGGGCGGATGACGGCGGTGGTGGGCCGCTCGGGCGCCGGCAAGACGACCCTGCTCGAGCTGCTGGCCGGACTCGCGGTCCCCGACGCCGGCGAGGTGCTGCTGGACGAGCGCGTGCTCGGCACCGGCGGCGAGCCACTGGCCGCGGTACGCCGTGCGCGGATCGGGTACCTGCCTCAGGAGCCGGTGCCGGTCGGCTTTCTCAGCGCTACCGAGAACGTCGCGCTGGCACTGCACGCGCGCGGGGGCGCGCGCGAGCGGGCGACGCGCGACGCACGAGCAGCTCTGACGGCGGTTGGGCTGGCCGAGCGCCAAGACCAGCGGGTGGAACGTCTGTCGGCCGGCGAGGCCCAGCGCGTCGCCCTGGCAAGGGCGCTGGCCAGCGCCCGGGGGCTGCTGATCGTCGATGAGCCGACCTCACGGCTGGACGAGGAGACGGCTACCGCGGTGGCCGAGCTGCTGGTCACGGCCGCGCAGAGCGGCGGCCACACCGTGATCTGCGCGACTCACGATCCTCAGGTCATGCACCGCGCCCACGCCGTCGTCAGGCTCGGCGGGTAAGGCCACTCCCCGATCTGACGGCCGACAGCTCGTCGGCACCGACGGCGTGGCCGGCCTCGCAGCGCAGCTCGGCCCCGACGCGCCCGCCGCAGTTGTCGTGGTGCAGCTCGATCGGCGCCCGCCCATCCGGCTGCAGCCAGCGGTCGCCCCATTGCATAAGCGCCACCAGCGCGGGGAGGAAGTCCGCGCCCATCTCGGTCAGGCGGTAAAGCTGGCGGGTGCGGGCGCCCGGCTCCTGGTACGGCTCGCGGCGCAGTAGTCCGGCCTGCACCAGCTCGCGCAGCCTCGCCGAGGTGATCGGCTCACTCAGGCCGGTGCGCTCGGCGAATTCGTCGAAGCGGGTGGCGCCGTAGAAGGCCTCGCGCAGCACCAGCATCGCCGAGCGCGTGTGCACGACGTCGAGCGTCTTGGCCAGCGAACAGCGTGTGGCCGTCCAGCTGCTGCGTGGCTCCAGCACGCCGGTCATGCGGATTGTGTTCTCCATGCGCCACAGTGTAGCTGACTTAGGACCTACTCAGCCAGCGTGATAGGGTGCTGGCTATGAACCTCCTAAGCCAGCCTCTGCGCCGCCGCGCGGACGCCTCCTCTGCCCTCGTCCTGGTCATCGTCTGCGCCGGCGTCGTACTGGCCAGCCTCGATCTGTTCATCGTCAACGTCGCGCTGCCTGACATCGCGCGGGACCTGCACACCCGCTCTCTGTCCAGCCTGTCGTGGATCCTCAACGCCTACGCGATCGTCTACGCGGCGATGCTCGTGCTGCTCGGCCGGCTGGCCGAGAGCCACCGCCGCGAGAACGGCTTCCTGCTGGGCGTGGCACTGTTCACGATCGCCTCCGCTGCCTGCGGGGCCGCGGACAGCCTGCCGATGCTGGTCGTCTTCCGGATCCTGCAGGCGGTGGGCGCGGCGCTGTTGACGCCCACCTCGCTGAGCCTGGTGCTGGCCACCAGCGAGCCATCCCGCCGGTACGGGGCGGTGCGCACGTGGACGGCGATCGGCGGCCTGGCGGCGGCGCTCGGCCCGGTCGTGGGCGGACTGCTCGTCGCGGCCAGCTGGCGCTGGGTGTTCCTGGTCAACGTCCCGATCGGAATCGCCGCCATGCTGGTGGGCTGGCGTCGGCTACCCCGCGTGCCGGGCCAGGCAGTGCCGCGCCCCGACGCGCTGGGAGCCGTCCTGGTGACCGCCGGCGTCGCCGCGCTGACGCTCGGCCTGGTCAAGGGCAACGACTGGGGCTGGGGCTCGGCGGCGACGGTGGTCACGCTGGCCGGCGCGATGGTCGCCCTCGCGCTGTTCGCGCTGCACTGCGCGCGCCACCACAATCCGCTGATCGACGGCGCGCTGTTCAAGGTGCGGACCTTCTCCGGCTCGTCGCTGGTGGCGCTGGTGTTCACGGTCTCGTTCGGGGCGCTGCTGCTCTCGATCGTGCTCTGGGACCAGAACGTGTGGGGCTGGTCGGCGCTGCAGACCGGCCTGGCGGTGGCCCCCGGCCCGCTGATGGTCCCGGTGTTCTCCTTCCTGGTCGCCGGGCGGCTGATCGCGCGCTTCGGGCCGGGTCCCGTGATCGCCGTCGGCGCCACCGTGTTCGCTGCCGGCGCGGCGTGGTGGGTGCTGGCCGCCGGCCTTCACCCTGACTACGCCGGCGGGATGCTGGGCGGGATGCTGCTCACCGGCGTCGGCGTGGGGCTGACGCTGCCGACCTTCATGGCCACCGGCGCCTCCTCGCTGCCGGCGCAGTCGTTCGCCACCGGCTCGGCGGTCATCAACATGCTGCGCCAGGTCGGCCTGGCGATCGGCGTGGCCGTCCTGGTGGCCGTGCTCGGCACGCCTGGATCGCCCGCCGACGTGCTGTCAGCCTACCGGCACGGTTGGGAGATGATCGCCGGGGTCTCGCTGGTCGCCGCGCTGGCCGGCGCGGTGCTGCTACGCGCGCCGCAGCGGGCCGCACAGGCGACCGCGCCCGCGGCCGTAGGTGTAGCTACGGCGCCCCCGGCAGGCTGAGCCCGCGGTCGGCCACGGGCGCCGACTGGACGATCGAGGAGGTCGTCTGCCCGTAGAGGGCGAAGCCGTCGATCAGCTCCTCCAGGTGCTCCACCGAGCGCACATGGGCGGTCATGATGTAGCAGTCCTCGCCGGTGATCCGCCGGCAGTCGACCACCTCCGGGGTCGCCTGGGCCAGCTGGGCGACCTGATGCAGCTCGCGCGGCGCCGGCCGGATCCGGATCACGGCGCTCAGGGTGTAGCCCAGCGCGCGCGGGTTCAGCGTCGCGCGATACCCGAGGATCACCTCGTCGCGTTCCAGGCGCGCCAGGCGCTCGGCGACCGCCGGGGCCGACAGGCCGACGCGGCGCCCCAGTTCGGCGAGGCTCAGCCGTGCCTGCTCCTGCAGCTCCTCCAGCAGGCGCAGATCCGTGCTGTCAAGGGCCCCAGCGCTGTTCTGCCTTCGATTCGTAAGCATGGCGCCCACCGTACCTTGTTTGACGCCTGTACATAAGGGCGCGCGTCGACCAGCGCTCAGTGGGGGTGAAACGACCTCCGCCACATCTGTACTTCGTCGTCAGCGCGGTCTTCCACTACCTGGGCCCGTCGTTCGCAGTGCTGCTGTTCGCCCATGTGCCCGTGCTGGGCGTGGCGTGGCTGCGGATCGCCTCCGCGGCGCTGATCTTCGCGGTCTGGCGGCGGCCATGGCGCAAGCTGGCCGCCCTGACCGCGGAGGGCCGGCGGCTGCTGATCGGGTGGGGCGCCGTGCTGGCGGTGATGAACGTCTGCTTCTACTCGGCCATCAGCCGGCTGCCGCTGGGGACGGTGGCGGCGATCGAGTTCCTGCCGGTGATCGCGCTGGCCGCGCTGGGGGCGCGCACGCCGCGCAACCTGGTGGCGCTCGGAATGGCGGTCCCCGGGGTCTACCTGCTGACCGACGTGCACCTGGCCGGCGCGGCGCTGGGCTTCGTGTTCGCGTTCGCCAACGCATTGCTGTTCGCGCTCTACATCGTGCTCGCCGACCGCGTCGCCAAGCGGCCGAAGCTGAGCGGGATCGATGGCCTGGCGGCCGCGATGCTGGTCGCCGCCGTCGTGGTGACGCCGATCGGCGGCTGGCGGGCGGCGACCGCGTTCGCGCACCCGTGGCTGCTGCTGGCGGGCATCGGCGTAGGCGTTTCCTCGTCGGTCGTGCCCTACGTCACCGACCAGCTGGCGATGGCGCAGTTGCCGCGGGCCACCTACGCGCTGATGGTGGCGCTGCTGCCGGCGCTGGCGACGGTGATCGGGGTGGTCGTGCTGGCGCAGATCCCGTCGGCGGCCGAGGTCGCCGGGGTGGGCTTGGTGGTCGCGGGGGTTGCGGTTCACCGGGCGCCGCGGGACTGAGCCGAGCGGGCCGCCGGTGCCAGGATGCGCCGATGCCAGTAGTGCGTACCAGACCCCGCGACGAGTACGCCGCGCTGCTGCGCCGGCCCCGGTATCCGAGCTTCGTGTTGACCGTGTCGCTCGCGCGCATGACCGGCGCGATGTTCATCACCTCGGGAGTGCTGCTCGTGCTCGGACGCACCGGGAGCGCCGGGCTGGCCGGCCTGACCGCGGCCGCCTCGACCCTACCCGGGGCGTTCAGCGGGCCGCTGCTCGGCGCCTGGCTGGACGTCGCCCGCCGGCGGCGGGTGCTGATCGTCGCCGACCAGGTGCTGAGCGTCGCCGCGCTGCTGGCGATCCTCGCCCTCGCCGGACACGCGCCGGACTGGACGGTCCCGTCGGTCGCCGTGCTGTACGGCATCACGCGCCCGTTCAGTACGGGCAGCTTCGTGAGCGCCCTCGCCGAGGTGGCGGGTCCGGAGTTGCTCGACCGGGCGAGCGCGATCGAGGCGACCAGTCTCAACCTGGGGATCGTCGTCGGCCCCGCCCTCGCCGGCGTGCTGGTGGGAGCGATCGGAGCGGCGGCCGTCGTCGAGATCCAGGCGGCGCTCACGCTTCTGGTGGCAGTGCTGATCGCCGCCAACCCGGTGTTCGAGGCGCGCCCCGACACGCGCGCGGAGTCGATGCGCCAGGCGCTGCGCGAGGGCACGCGCGTGCTGCTCGGTCACCGGCTGCTGCGCAACATCAGCGGGGCGTCGGTCCTGGCTAACTTCAGCTGGGGGCTGATGACGATCACCTTCCCGCTGTACGCCGCGCAGCGCCTGCACGCGGGCGCCAACGCCGGCGGCTACCTGTGGGCGGCGGTCGCGCTCGGCTCCATCCTCGGCACGTTCCTGTTGGCCGGGGTTCCGTCGGCGCGGCGCGTGGCAGGGTCCTACGCCGTGCTGGCGTTGTCGGCACTGCTGTGGCCGCTGGCCGACACGCTCCTCGTCGGCTTTCTCCTCGTCACGCTCACCGGCGTCATCGAGGGGCCGGCCTACTCGGGCACGATCGCCCTGCGCCAGCGCCACGTCCCAGCGGCCGTCCGCGGGCAGGTGTTCAACAGCCTGGGGAGCCTGAGCCTGGGCGCCATCTCGCTCGGGTCGGCCGCCGGCGGCCTGCTCCAACGGCCGGTGGCTGCGTTCGTCGCGTTCACCGCGGTCAACCTGCTGGCCGCCGTGATCGCCGCGCGCGCGGGCGCGAGCAAAATCCCCTGATACGGTTCGGATCCCTGATACTGGCAGCCGGCGGATAGAAGGAGAACCGTGAGCACTTCAGAGACCTCCGGTCTGGTCACCGACATGGCCGGGCTGCGCGAGTTGGCGGGTCAGCACGCGGGCTACACCGAGTGGAACACGATGGAGCAGGACCGCGTCAACCAGTTCGCCGACGCCACCGGTGACCACCAGTGGATCCACGTCGACGTCGAGCGGGCCAAGGACTCGCCGTTCGGGGGCACGATCGCCCACGGCTATCTGACGCTCTCGCTGGTCGCCCCGATCATGGGTGAGCTCGTCAAGGTGACCGACGCCACCACCGGCCTCAACTACGGGCTGGACCGGGTGCGCTTTCCCGCGCCGCTGCCGGTGGGCGGGCGCTGGCGCGGAGGCGCCGAGCTGCTGGAGGTGACCGAGATCGCCGGAGGCCTGCAGATGAAGGTACGCGTCACCATCGAGGTCGAGGGCGTGGAGAAGCCCGCGATGGTCGCCGACGTCCTGGTCCGGCTCTACAGCTGATGACCGCCGCCGGGCTGGACCTGGACGGGATCGTCGCGATCGACGTCCACACGCACGCCGAGCGCAACCACGGGCAGGCGCAGGACGAAGTGACGCTGGAGATCCTCGATGCCGCCGGCAAGTACTTCGGCGGCCATCCGCCACAGCCGACCGCCCAGGAGGTGGCCGACTACTACCGCGAGCGCAAGATGCTGGCCGTCATCTTCAACGTCGATGACGAGGCCGGCATGGGTCGCCGGCGGCTCGGTCACGAAGACCTGATGGCGGCGGCGGCCGCCAACTCCGACGTGCTGATCCCGTTCGGCTCGGTCGACCCGCACCGCGGCAAGCTCGCCGTGCGCCAGGTCCACGAGCAGATCGAGGCCGGGGTCCGGGGCTTCAAGTTCCACCCCAACACGCAGGCGTTCTGGCCCAACGACCGCGACTTCTACCCGATCTACGAGGCGATCGAGGCGGCGGGGTTGATCTCCCTGTTCCATTCGGGCACCACCGGGATCGGCGCCGGCATGCCCGGCGGCGGCGGTGTCAAGCTCAAGTACTCCCAGCCGATGGCCGTCGACGACGTGGCCGCCGACTTCCCCGGGATGAACATCATCCTCGCCCACCCCTCGTTTCCGTGGCAGGACGAGGCGCTGGCGATCGCCGTGCACAAGCCCAACGTGTACATCGACCTCAGCGGGTGGTCGCCCAAGTACTTCCCGGAGATCCTGATCCAGTACACGAACACTCGGCTGCGCGACAAGATGCTGTTCGGCTCCGATTACCCCCTGATCACGCCCGACCGCTGGCTGGCGGACTTCGCCAAGCTGCCGATCCGCGACGAGGTCCGGCCGCTGGTGCTCAGGGAGAACGCCGCGCGGCTGCTGGGCCTCACCTCGGGCTAGTGTCGGCGTCGCCGTTGGCGGGGGCGGCGGACAGATGGCCCATCGCCGCCCGCATCCCGGCCTGCAGCGCCTGGCGCTGATCGGCGGGCACGCCCGCCAGCACCTGGTCCTGGATCGCGGCCACATCGGGATCGGCCTGGCCCAGCAGAGCCAGCCCCGCCTCCGTCGGCGTGGCCCGCAGGATGCGCCCGTGGCCGGGGTCGACCTCGCGCCCCAGCAGGCCGCGCCGCTCGAGCTTGGCCAGGATCTCCAGCATCGATTGCGGCGTGACCAGCGAGCGGCGAGCCAGCTGGGCATTGGAGAGTCCCGGCCGGGCGCGCAGCACCGACAGCGCCGTGTACTCCTGGACGGTCAGCTGCCATTGGGCCAGGCGCACCTGCATCTCGCGCCGCACGAACTGGTGGACGCGCCCGAGCGCGTAGATCAGATCCCGGCCGCCCGCCTCGTCGGAGTCGCTGGGCATGGCTCCATTAAGTGAGAGCGCCCCGGCACCGGCGGGATATGAGGCCGGAACTCGGGGCGCGCTCGAGGGAGGAGAGGTACTGCGCCAACAATGATGACACTTGACCTTCAGAAGTCCAAGACGGGTAGTCCGACATATCTATAGTCTGAGCTTATGGATCTCCGTCAGCTGCGGTACCTGGTGGCCCTCGCCGAGGAGCTGAACTTCACCCGCGCGGCCGCCAACGAGCACATCGCCCAGCCGGCGCTGTCCCAGCAGATCCGCCGCCTGGAGGACGAGCTGGGCCTGGCGCTGGTGGAGCGCACCACCCGCCACGTGTCCCTCACCGAGGCCGGCCAGCTGCTGGTGGTACGCGCCCGCCGGATCCTCGCCGAGCTGGAGGCCGCCGCGGTCGAGCTGGCGGCGGTCCGCGGGGTCGACACCGGTCATGTGACGATCGGGGCGATGCACACGATGGGTCCGGTTGACCTCTCGCTGGCGCTGGCCACCTTCCATGAGCGCCATCCCCACGTGGGGCTGACCGTCCGCGAGGCGTCCAGCGAGGAGATGGCCGAGATGCTGCGCGTCGACGAGC
The DNA here is from genome assembly GCA_963831015.1 of uncultured Solirubrobacteraceae bacterium. Classification (GTDB taxonomy): domain Bacteria; phylum Actinomycetota; class Thermoleophilia; order Solirubrobacterales; family Solirubrobacteraceae; genus Palsa-465. The sequence goes on from CAWHOM010000006.1 coordinate 302,106, forward strand.
TGGACCTGGCGTTTCTCTCGGTCACCGAGCGAGTGGAGTCCCACGGATTGGGGTGCCATCAGCTCCTCTCCGAGGAGCTGGTGGTGCTGCTGGCCCCCGACCACCCGCTCGCCGGACGCCGCCAGGTGCGGATGGCCGAGCTGGCCGCCGAGCCGTTCATCAGCTTCCGCCCGGGCGCGCGCCTGCGTGAGCTGCTGTTCGCCGCCGGTCGCGACGCGGGCTTCGAGCCGCGCGTGGCGCTGGAGTCCAACGAGAGCCGGCGCGTGCGCCGGCTGGTTTCACGCGGGCTCGGCGTGGCGATCCTGCCGCGCTCGGACGCGATCGGGCCGGGGGCCGAGGTGGCCGTAGCCGCCCTGGTGGAGCCCTCGCTACGCCGCGATATCACGCTGGCCTGGCGCGAGGGCCGGCGTCATCCCCCGGCGGCGACGGCGTTTCTGGAGCTGGCGCGTGAGACCTTCGACGAAAGCGAGCCCAGCTCGGACGACGAGAGCGCGATCGAGAAGCTCTACTTCTAGGTAAAGCTTACGCACGTTGCGCTGGAGATCGGTACGCTCGGTCGCGCCCCCGTAGAAGCGATGCCAGGAGGACCCCTGTGATCACCGGTCGCAGCGCCCGCATGATGTTGCTGTTCGCGTCCGTCGCGTTGATCGCGGCCGCGGCGTTCGCCGGTCCGGCCTCGGCCGCTCCGGGCGGACTGGCGCTGTGGCACGACCGCTCCGCCGCGGACGTCGGCGCGCTACCCGCGCGGCCGCTGGCGATCACCCTGACGCTCGTGCCGCGCGACGCGGCCGGACTCAGGGCGCTGGTAGCCCGGCCCCACGCGGCCCTGACGCCGGCCCAGTTCAACGCCCGCTATGCGCCGTCGCCCGCCACCGTGACGGCGATCCGGAGCTGGGCGACGGCCTCCCACCTGCAGGTGGCGTCGGTCTCCGCCAACCGGCTGCTGATGAAGCTCACCGGCTCCTCGACCGCGGTCGCGAGCGCGCTGCAAACCAGCTTTGCCCGCTTCTCCTCGGCGCGGGACGGCAGCTTCTACGCGCCCACCAGCGCCGCTCGCCTGCCGTCAGCGCTGGCGCCGAAGGTGGCCGCGGTGCTCGGCCTCTCCAGCCTGGCCAAGCTCAACGTCCCACACCCCGCTGTGCGCTCGGCCGCTTCGCTGAACGGGGTGCTGTCGATGGTCGGGACGAGCCTCTCCAAGCTCGGGCTGGCCGCACCCTCGCTCGCCTATCCGAGCCAGTACACGCCACAGCAGTTCTGGTCGATGTACGACGCCCCCGCCACGCAGACGGGCTCCGGCCAGCAGCTGGCGATCATCACCGACGGCGACGTGAGCCAGCCCCAGAAGGACCTGGTGACCTTCGAGTCAAAGTTCGGGCTGCCCACCGTCGCCTGGCACCAGATCAACGTGGGGACTGCCAGCACCGATACCTCGGGCGACGACGAGTGGGACCTGGACAGCCAATACTCAACCGGCTTTGCCCCCGGCGTGGGCACGCTCGACGTGTATGTCGGGCCCTCGCTCTCAGACTCCGACATCCTGGCCACGATCAACCGCTGGGTGACCGACGACGCCGCCAAGCAGGGCAGCTTCTCGGCCGGCGAGTGCGACCTGCTGGCCTATGTCGGCGGCTTCAGCACCGGCCTTGACACCGTCCTTCAGCAGGCGGCCGCCCAGGGCCAGACGATGTTCTTCTCCAGCGGCGACACGGGCTCCCAATGCCCGGCCGTGACCGGTGTCAACGGCGTCCCCGCGGGGATTCCTGACACCAACTATCCGGCCTCCAGCCCGTACGGCATCGGCGTCGGTGGCACCAGCGTGCTGTCCCCCTCCGGACCAACCGAGATCGCCTGGTACGCGGGTGGCGGCGGCTTGAGCCCAATCGAGCCCAAGGCGGCTTTCCAGTCCGCGACCAAGATCTACGGTGTGGCCCCCTCGCCCCTGCGCGCGGTCCCCGATGTGAGCCTCGATGCCGACCCCGAGAGCGGCTACGAGGTCATCGTGGCGGGAGCCGAGGAAACGATCGGCGGCACCAGCGCCAGCACTCCGTCGTGGCAGGGCATCTGGGCCCGCGCGCAGGGCGCCCATGGGGGCGCCCTCGGATTCGCCGGGCCGGTGCTGTACTCGACCGTACCGGCAACGGCCTTCCACGACGTCACGCTCGGCACCAACGTCCTATATCCCGCCGGTCCCGGCTACGACCTCGTCACCGGGCTGGGCACGCCGGACATCGCCAAGCTGATCAGCGGCGCTTAGCCCGCTCCTCCGAACGTCCAGGGTGGGTTTGCGCCTCGGACACGGGGGCAAGGTAGATAGGGAAGGCGCCCTGTTTGGGGGGAACAAGGCCCTCTACTGCGCTCCATAAGTGGTTCGTAAGCATAGTTCGACAATCATCGAACAAGTGCTACTATTAGTGCCGGAGCAAACCCATGCGAAATACGGAGATAGTCCTGAACAGTCCTAATAACGAAGCCCGAGAGGCCCCCTCTCACGAGCTTCACGACGAGAGCAAGCGTCAGCGGACGCGCGGCGAGCACGCCATATCGGCGGGCGCCGCGTCACGCCGGCGCCAGCCCCGCCGACGTCCGGCTCCGCGGACTGGCGAACACCGCCAGACCGCGGCCGAGGCGCGCGCGGGAGGCGCCGGTAGCGGCGCCATGACCGAGAACTCGCTCGACCTGTTCCTACGGGCGGCCCGCGCACACGCGCTGCTGACCGCGGACGAGGAGATCGAGCTGGCCAAGCGCATCGAGCGCGGTGACCTGGAAGCCAAGGAGCGGATGATCAACTCCAACCTGCGGCTGGTGGTCTCCCAGGCGCGGCGGTACCAGGGCCACGGCCTTCCGATGGAGGACCTGGTCCAGGAGGGAATGCTGGGCCTGATCCGCGCGGTCGAGAAGTTCGACTGGCGCCGAGGCTTCAAGTTCTCCACCTACGGCACGCTGTGGATCCGCCAGGCGCTGCAGCGCGGCCTGCAGAATCACGGCCGGACGATCCGGCTGCCGGTGCACGTCGCCCAGCGCCAGACCAAGGTACGCAAGGTCGAGTCTGACCTGAGCACCAAGCTGGGACGTGAGCCCACCGACGAGGAGATCGCGGCCGAGGCCAAGATCGATGTTGACGAAGTCGCGGAGCTGCGTGAGCTGACCCGCGGTCTGACGAGCCTCGATCAGCCTGTCGGCGAGGACGGCGAGACCGCCTTCGGCGACCTGCTCGCCTCGGATCGGCCCGAGCCGGTGCAGGAGGTGGAGGAGGCCGAGCGCCAGGAACTCATCAGCGGCGCAGTCGCGCAGCTGCCTGAGGGCGAGCGCAACGTCATTCGGCTTCGCTTCGGCCTCGCCGGAGCCGAGCCGCTCAACCTCCGCCAGACGGGCATCGAGCTTGGCATCCCACTGAGCAAGGCCCGCGAGCTGGAGCAGCAGGGCCTCAACCGGCTGGCGAAGACCTCGACCCTCGAGGAGATTCGCCGGGCGGCCTAGAGCCACCGCAGCTTTGCCAGAGCGCCGGTCGCGGGTTCCGCGGCCGGCGTTTTGTCGTTCTCACCCCTCGTCGTCCTCCTCTTCGGGGGGCAGCGCGCCGACCCGGTCCAGGGTGTTGATCGCCGCCGCGCCGGCCGAACGGGCCGAGAGGGCATCCGGATCGGGGCGCAGGCGCGCCGAATAGATCGACGGCGCGCCCAGCCGCCGGGCGATCACCGTCGCCTCGGTCACGGCCAGCAACGTCGGGGCCATCAACGAGTCGAAGTTGCGCGTCAGCTCGAGCACCAGGACGACGCCTGACAGGGGGCCCTGCATCGCCGCCGCCAAGAACGCGCCGCCGCCGATCACGGCGTAGCTGCCCACCGTGGAGCCCGGCCACAGGTGGCTCCAGAGGGTGCCCAACACGCCGGCGAGCAGCACGCCGACGGTCAGGCTGGGGGTGAACAGCCCCCCGGGCGACCCGGCTCCCAGGCAGGCCGCGGTGGCGAGCGGCTTGAGCACCAGCAGGACGCACAGCAATCCCAGCGACAGGCCGCCCAGCGCCTCGAGCTGGACGACCCCCTTGCCGTTGCCCAGCAGCTGCGGGTACTGGATCGAGACGACGCCCAGCACCGCGAAGACGATCACCGGCGCGGCCAGGCGACCCCAGCCACGCGGCCGCAGTGCCGCGGCCCGCTGCACGATCCGCACCCAGGCGACCGCCGCGACTCCGATGATCGGGCCCGCCACGAACGCCCAGGCCATCTGCGAGGGGTGCAGCGCGTAGCGCGGCAGCGAGTACGTGGGGTTGGTGCCCAACGTGATCCAGGCGACTGCCGTGGCCGTGACGGAGGTGGCGAGCGCGGGGAGGACCAGCGGCAACGCCACCGTGCCCAGCAGCACCTCCATCGCGAACAGGGCACCGCCCAGTGGGACGTTGTATACCGCGGCGAACCCCGCGCCCGCGCCCGAGGCGACCAGCAGGCGACGCTGCCACACGGGCAGCCGCCCCCACTCCGAGAGCCAGCTGGCGCCGGCCGCGCCCGCCAGCTGAGGCGCGGCCTCGCGCCCCAGCGACACCCCCAGTCCCACGGTCACGATCGACAGCACCGCTCTGGCCAGGCTGGGCACCACGGCCAGCTGACCGCCGTGCAGCCACAGCACCTCGGAGACCTCGGTGCCACCAGAGGTCGGCAGCCGTCCCAGCACCATCGTGCCGCCGGCCACCAACAGGGCCGCGACCAGCAGCGCGACCACGTGTCGCCAACCGGCCGCGGCGGCCACCCCGTCGAGAAACGGACCCTTGTGGTAGCCGTAGGCGAGATGCTCCACCAGGCGCAGGAGCCCCACGAGGGCCGAAGCCGCCACCCCTGTACCGACGCCCAGAGCGACCACGATCCCCCAGAAGCGCGGGCTGTAACCAGCGACGATGCCCCGACCGGGCACATTGGGCTGGTACGAGAACCAGCGACGGGTGCGTCGGGGCGCGGTATCGCCGGGGGTCATGTGTGACCGATTATGATCGCGGGCATCCGCGCGAGCTCAGAGCCGCTAGGCTTGCGCCGTGTCCTCGCTCCGCTACCGCCGGGTGGTGGTCAAGCTCAGCGGGCGCGCCTTCGCCGGCGCTGCCGACTTCGGCCTTGACTCGGAGTCCCTGGGCTACGTCGCCGATCAGCTGATCGCCGCACGGGCGATGGGAGTCGAGGAGGCGGTCGTGGTGGGCGGCGGCAACTTCTTCCGCGGCAACGTAGCCGACGACTGGGACATCGAGCGCGCCGAGGCCGACAACATCGGGATGCTCGGCACCGTGATGAACGGCATTCTGCTGCGCGGGGTGCTCAAGCACCGCGGCCTGCACGATGTGCGGCTGATGACCGCGCTGCCGATGCCCTCCATGGCCGAGCCGTTCATCCGCCTGCGCGCGGTCTCGCACCTGGAGCGCGAGCGGCTGGTGCTGCTGGCCTGTGGGATCGGCCAGCCCTACGTGACCACCGACTACCCGGCGGTCCAGCGCGCGATCGAGCTCAACGCCGATGCGATCCTGCTGGCCAAGCACGGCACCGACGGGATCTACGACCGCGATCCCCGCAAGGACCCGGCAGCCATGCGCTACGACAGCCTCGGCTACAAGGACGTGCTGGAGCGCGACCTGCGGGTCATGGACCAGCAGGCGATCGTGCTGGCGCGCGACTACGGGCTGCCGCTGCACGTCTTCGACTTCGACGAGCGCGACGCGATCTCGGCCATCTGCCGGGGCGAGAACCGCGGCACGTACATCTCGCCGGAGACGACGCTGGTCACCTCAGCCGTCGCCGCGGCCTAGCGCGGCCACCAGCTCGTCGAGCGTGGCGGCGATCATCCCGCCGCTGTCGACGATGAACGCCTCCACTTGGAGGTTGACGGCCACCCCCGGCTCGCCGCTCTGGCGCTGATCCGAGCGCAGGGCATAGCAGCGCAGCCCCAGCGCGACCCCGTAGCCCAGCTCGGCGACCGTGCCGGAGTCGGGCTCCTGGCCCTCGAGATGGGCCACGAGCAGCTCGGCAGGAGCGGATCGCCTCGATGTTGCGCCGGCCGATCGCCAGCGCCCGATCCCGGTCGGTGGCTGGATCGGGGACGCATCGCGTCCAGCGACCACGGATCGACGGGCTCGACCACCGTGGCGAGCGCGGGCAGGTACACGCGCTCGTAGTAGTCGCGTCCCGCTTCGGTGAAGCCGAGTGGGCTGGCGACGTAGCAGCGCGGCTTGGCCATCGCTAGGTGACCAGCAACTCCGCGCCGCCGACGACGACGACGTCACCCGGATGCAGCTGGCGGCCGCGGCGGATCTCCGGCTCCCCGTTGACGAGCACGGGCTGTGAAGCGAGGAATCCTTTGATCTCGGCGCCGCTGTCGACCGCCCCGGCGAGCTTGAGCAGCTGGCCCAGCCTGATCATCTCCTCGCGTATCGGGACCTCGCGCTGCATCATTCCTGCGGGGCCAGCGCCTCCAGCAGCTCCGAAACCTTCTCGGGGGCGGCGATCGGACTGAGCACCGCGGTGTTGATCCCGCCGGTGACGAACTCGTCCAGGCGAGCGTGGATCTCCTCGGGGGAGCCGAACAAGAAGATCTCCCGGATCAGCTCCTCGGGGGCGAGCTCCATCGCCCGCTGGCGGTCGCCCGCCTCGTAGGCCTCGACCATCGGGTCCAGCTGCTGCGCCCAGCCCAACCAGCGAAAGAAGGCCGCGTACACGGGCACGCTCCCGTAGGCGGAGAACATCGCGCGGGCCAGCTGCACGCCCTCATCGGGGTCCCCCGGGATGATGAAGAAGCGGCACACCAGCTCGGTGGAGCCCTCGGCACGGCCGGCTTCGCGCTCGCCCGCGCGGTGGGCGTCGACGACCGCCGGCAGACCGGAGATCGGCAGGAAGTTGGTGAATGCCCCGTCGGCCACGCTGCCGGCCAGGCCGAGCATCTTGGAGCGCAGCGCGGCCAGCACGATCGGCACGGCGGTGGTGACGGGACGCTCCAGGCGCAGGCCGCCAAAGCCCTTCTCGGCCGGCACCGACAGCACGGGGCGCAGCGACTGCACCGCCTCGCGCACCTTGGAGAGCGGCTTGGTGAACTCCAGGCCGTTGAAGCGCTCGACGATCACGTTGGAGGAGGCGCCCAGGCCGAGCACGAAGCGCCCGCCGCTGGCCTCCTGCATCGCGGCCGCGGTCTGGGCGAGCACCGCCGGACCGCGCGTGAAGGGGTTGACGATGCCGGTCGCCAGCCGCATCCGCTCGGTCACGGGGATGGCAATCGACAGCGTGGTGAAGCCGTCGGTTCCGTTGGGCGTCTCGCCCGACCAGAGGTCGTCATAGCCCAGCGCCTCGGCGCGGCGATACAGCTCGGGATGCTCGGCCAACGGCACCCCGGTGAAGGGAACGGTCAGCGCCCAGCGGGTCTTGGGACGGTCGGTCACGGGCGCCTCGACATTATCTGGCCGAGGCGCTCCGGGGCGGTCAGCCCCTCGCGGAAGGCTCGCTCGGCGTCCAGCTCCTCGGCGCCGGCCGCCCCGCCGATCACCAGGTGCGGCTTGCCGGACGCCTCCAGCTGCGCGGCCAGGCCGCGTTCGGGACGCTGGCCGGCACAGACCACGACCACGTCGGCGGCCACGGACACCGACCTCCCCGCCGGATCGCGGATCCACACGGCGCCCCGCTCGATCCGTTCGTACTCGATGCCGGTGAGCGTCCGCACGCCCGCGGCCCGCAGCTCGGCCAGCACCGCCCAGCGGGTCGACGGGCCGATTCGCTCCCCGACACGCTTGCCGCGGCGCATCAGGGTCACCGCCCGCGCCGGCGGCAACGCTGTCGGCTGCTCCCCGCGCAGACCGTAGCGGGCATAGAAGCCGTCGCGATGGCTGAGCAGATGGGCGACGTCGACCCCGATCCCGCCGGCGCCGATGACCGCCACGCTGGCGCCCGGAGCGGGGATCTCGCGCGCCCCGCCGAGCAGCTCGGCGTAGCTGACGACGTGGTCGAGATGCGCGCCCGGTAGGTCGATCTCCCGCGGGGACACGCCCGTGGCCACCACGACGCCGTCGTAGTCCGCCAGCGCGGACGGCGTCCTCGATCCGGCGCTCGAGCCAGATCTCCACCCCCAGAGCCGCCAGCTCCGACGCGAAGTAGTCGCCGGTGAGGCCATAGTCCTCCTTGCCGGGGATCCGGCTGGCCATCCGAAACTGGCCGCCCAGCCGCTCGCCCGCCTCGTACAGCGTCACGCGGTGGCCGGCCGCGGCCAGTGCCCGAGCCGCCTCCATGCCGGCCGGCCCGCCGCCCACGACCGCGACCGCGACCGCGACGCGAGCGCCCCCGGTGTCCGCGCGGCCGTGCTCCAGCTCGTAGCCGGCGCGCGGGTTGACCACGCACGACACCCGCCGGTCGAAGATCGAGCGGTCGATGCACGCCTGGTTGCAGGCGATGCACACGTTGACGGTGCGCGGCGGGCGCTCCCGGCCCTTGGCGACGATCGCCGGGTCGGCCAGGAACGGCCGCGCCAGGGACACGAAGTCGGCATCGCCGGCGGCCAGCAGCTCGTCGGCCAGCGCCAGCGTGTTGACCCGATTGGATGCGATCACCGGCACGCTCGCCGCCTCGCGGATCGCCCGCGCCCACGGCCGCCAGGCGCCGTGCGGGACCAGCAGCTGGACGGTCGGGCACGCGCGCCTCGTGCCAGCCGATGCCGACGTTCAGGGCGTCGATCGCACCCGCGTCGGCCAGTGCCGCGGCCAGTCCGAGCACCTCGTCCGGGGGCGTACCGCCGTCGACCAGGTCGGCACCGGAGATGCGATAGACGACGGCCTGCTCGGGGCCGGCGGCGGCGCGGACGGCAGCGGCGACCTCGAGGCAGAAGCGCATCCGTCGCAGCGCGTCGCCGCCCCACTCGTCGTCACGCAGGTTGGTCGCCGGGGCGGTGAACTGGTTGAGCAGATACCCCTCGGAGCCCATGATCTCCACGCCGTCAAAGCCGAGTGCGGCCGCCCTGGCGGCCCCGCGGGCAAAGTCGGCGATCGTGTCGAGCACCTCCTCGTGGGTCAGGGCTCGCGGCTCGCAACCGCTGAAGCGCGAGTACACGGCGGACGGCGCCACCGGTTGCAGGCCGAACGACTTCTCATACGCATAGCGCCCGGCGTGAAACAGCTGCAGCAGGATCCGGCCGCCGGCCTCGTGCACCTCGGCCGCCACGCGGGCCAGCTTCGCCCCGTCCGCGTCGTGGTTGATGAAGCTGTAGTTGCGCCCGCCCGCTCCCACCCGGCTGACCGCCGAGCCGCCGGTGACGATCAGAGCGGCCCCCCCGGCCGCCCGCGCGCGGTAGAAGGCCGCCAGGGCGGCGCCTTCGTCATCGAGTCCTTCCAGTCCGACGTGCATCGAACCCATGACGATCCGATGAGGCAGCGCCAGCGGGCCGATCGACCCGGGGCGCCAGACGTGGTTCATCAGCTCAAGAGATCGCGCGCGATCGTCGTCTTCTGGATCTCGGCCGTGCCCTCTTCGAAGCGCTGCGCCCGGGCATCCCGGTAGACGCGCTCGATCGGGCTCGAGGACCAGTAGCCGACGCCACCGTGCACCTGCAGCGCGCCGTCGGTGACGCGCTGGAGCATCTCGGAGGCGAACAGCTTGGCCATCGCCGACTCGGCGTTGGCTCCGCCGGCGGCCTCCCACTGGTGCGCGGACTGCATGGTCAGCGCCCGGGCGGCCTGGATGTCGGTGGCCATCTCGGCGAGCTTGAAGGCGATCGCCTGGCGCTGGGCGATCGGCTTGCCGAACGTCTCGCGTTGCTTGGCGTACTCAAGCGCCAGTTCCAGGGCGCGCCGGGCAAGCCCCACGCAGGTCATCGCCACCGAGATCCGGCTCGGGGCGAGGAAGCCGCTCAGGGCGACGCCCAGGCCGTCGCCCTCCTGGCCCAGGCGGTTGGCGACCGGCACGGGAGCGCGATCGAAGATCAGATGACCGTGGTCCGTGCCACGCACGCCCATCGTCTCGGGCATCTCGTTCGCGGTCACGCCATCGCCGTGCGGCGGCACCATCAGCGCGACCGTACCCTCGGCTCCGCGCGTGCCCTCCACGCGCGCGAACAGCAGCAGGTAGTCGGCGATCGTCCCGAACGTGATCAGGTGCTTCTCGCCGCTCAGGTAATAGGTGTCACCCTCACGCACCACGCTCGCGCGCAGGTCGGCGCCCGTGCCGGCGGTCGGCTCGGTGAGCGTGAAAGCGACCTTGATCTCGCCCGCGATCAGCGGCAGCACGAAGCGCTCGCGCTGCTCGTCGGTGGCGTGGGAGTCCATCGGGCGCCAGATCCCGTTGCAGACGTGGACGATCATCCGCAGCGAGGCGTGCGACATCGCGAACAGCTCCAGCAGTGGCAGGTAGCTCGTAAACGGGATTCCGCGGCCGCCGTACTCGAGCGGAGCGGCAAGCTTGAGATACCCACGGCCACGCAACTCGTCCCACAGCTCCATCGGCACACGGCGCTCCGCTTCGATCCGTTGCGCCCAGCGCTCGCCGTCGGACTGCACGTAGGCGCGGATCTCGTCGGTCAGCGCGGTCAGCGCGGCCTCGTCAGGGACTGCCTGAGTGGCTGTCGTCATGTCGCAATCGCCTTTCTCTCGGTCAGGCTGCGGGCAAGGTCTCGCAGGACGTACTTCTGGATCTTGCCCGACGGCGTGCGCGGCAGCTCTGCCACCATCTCCAGCCGCTCGGGCCAGTAGGTCTTGGTCACGCGCCGGGCGTCGAGGTGGGCCTGCATGGCGGCGAAGTCGAGCTCTTCACCGTCGGCGAGGACGACAAAGGCGCACGCGCGCTCGCCCAGACGCTCGTCGGGCATCGCCACGATCGCCACATCGTCGACCGCCGGATGGGCGTAGAGCAGCTGCTCGATCTCGGCCACCGGCACCTTCTCGCCGCCGCGGTTGACCACGTCCCTGACCCGGCCGGTGATCCGCAGCTGCCCGTCGGCATCGAGCGTGGCCAGATCGCCGCTGCGGTACCAGCCGTCGGACGTGATCGCCTCCGCGGTCAGACTCGGGACGGTTCAGGTAGCCCTCGAACAGGCAGTCGGTAAGGACCTCGAAGTTGCCCTCCACGCCGGCGGGCAGCTCCCGGCCGTCGTCGTCGACGACCCTCAGCCGTACGTTGGGCATCGGGCCGCCGTCGGTCGTCCAGGCCCGCTCGGGCGGTCCGCCGGGGGTGAACGCAGCGCCCAGGCAGCTCTCCGTCGTGCCCCACGCGCCGCCCACCTCGGCCTCCAGCGCGTCGCGGGCCTCACGGGCCAGCTCGCGCGGGATCGCGGCCCCGGTGGCCACGAAGGTGCGCAGCGCCGCCGGCGTCTCGCCGCGCTCTCCGACCACGCGCACCAGATCGGCAAGGAACGGAGTGGCGCACTGGACGAAGGTCACCCCCCAGCGCTGCATCGCGTCACAGCCCACATCGGCGTCCCACACCTCCTGCAGAACCTGGGGCGCGCCCAGGCGCAGGGCGATCCACATCCCGTAGAGAAAGCCCGTCTGATGGGCGAGCGGCGACGGGATGTAGATCACATCGTCGGCGGTCAGCCCGAAGTGGGCGATGTGGGCGTCGGCGGCCCGGTCGAGCACCTCGTGGCGGTGCAGCACACCCTTGGGCTCGCCGGTCGAGCCCGAGGTGAACAGCAGCTGGGCGGTGGCCTCGCCGGGCGGTCGGCGAGATGCGAGCTGCCCGGGGTCGGGCTCCGGCGAGCGCTCCAGCAGATCGGCATACCCCTCGCCCATCACGACGACGTGCTCCAGCGCGGGCAGCCGCGGCGCCAGCTCCCGCCCCATGGCGGCGTGGTCGCGGCCCCGGAACCGGTCGGGGACGAACAGCACCCGGGCGGCGGAGGCGCGCAGCATGAACTCCAGCTCACGCTCGCGGAAGATCGGCATCAACGGCTCGCACACCGCCCCGACACGCAGCGTGCCCAGCGCGATCGCCAGGAACTCGAGCCGGTTGGGGAGCTGGAAGGCGACCGGCTCGCCCGGCTGCGACGCCGAGTCCCAGCAACGCGCCGGCCACCTGCTGGGATGCGGCCAGGAGCTCTGACCAGCTGGTCTCGCGGAGATGGCCCGCGGCGTCGACCTCCGCCGCGGCGCGGTCGTCGGGTTGCGCGCGGGCGTGCGCCTCCAGATCGTCGAGGATCAAGCCTGCACCGACGTCGGCAGCCGCGGCGTCACGGCGGCCGGGATCCCGATCGCGTTCATGTGATCGAGGAACTCCGGATAGGAGATGCGGTAGGCGTGCGGGTAGGACAGCTCGGTGACACCGTCGGCGGTCGAGCCGGCGACGGTCAGCGCCATCAGCACGCGGTGGTCGTTGAACGAGGACAGCTCGGCGCCGTGCAACCGGTCCACCCCCTCGAACTCCATGTCGTTGCCGTCGAACTCGACGCGGGCACCCATCTTGCGCAGCTGCAGCATCGAGGCGACGCGGTCTGACTCCTTGAGGCGCACGTGCGCGACGTGCGAGAGCACCGTGCGCCCGCGGGCCCGACTCGCCAGCGTCGAGAGGATCGGCACCATGTCCGGAAGATCGCGGCAGTCCAGCCGGCCGGCGACCGGCGGCGTGCCGTCGTGGTCGATCGAGATCGACAGACCGTCGTCGGCGAATCGCATCGGCACACCGACGCCCTGCAGTTCCTCCAGCACCGGCGCCTCGGGGTGGCCATGGATCGGCACGAGGCTTCGGAACGTCACCTTGGATGGATGCAGGGCGCACGCCGCCAGGCCGAAGGCCGCCGAGCCTATGTCCGGCGGCAGCACGATGTCCCGCGCCCGGGGACGCTCCTGGGGCTCGACGTCGAACCGCCGCCAGTCCTCGCGGACCCCCACCTGCAGGCCGAACTCGCGCATCATCTCGACCGTCAGCTCGAGGAAGCCGCGCTCGTTGAGATCGCCTGAGACCTCGATCGTGGTCGGTCCGTCCGCGAACGGAGCAAGCATCAACAGGCCACTGATCCACTGCGAGAGCGTCCCGTCGATGTGGATGTGACCGCCGCGAGGCCGGCCCGGATGCACGGTCACCGGCAGGCTCTGATGCTCGTAGTCGACCCTGACGCCGAGGCGTTGCAGCGCGCGCAGCAGCGGACCGATGGGGCGCCGCTTGAAGTACCGCTGGCCGCCTATGGTCACCGGCCGGTCGCTCAGCGCCGCCAGCCCGAGCAGGAAGTACAGGGTCGTGCCCGAGCTGCCGACCGACACCTCCGCGGCCTTCGGCGAGAATCCGGCGTCGCCGCGTACCCGCCAGCCGTCGCCGACGGCGGCGATATCGGCGCCCAGTCCGCGCAGGGCCTGCACGGTGAACCCGACGTGACGAGCGTCGGTGCGCGCCCGGATCGTGCTCTCACCATCGGCCAGCGCGGCCAGCATCAGCGCCCGGTGGGCGTGGTACTTGGAGGGGGGGATCAGGACCTCCCCCTCGAGGGGCCGCTTGGGCTTGGCTACCAGCAGACGCATCGACAACTCCTGTCCGTCCGGGGGGACCGGGTCAGGATAACGGCGCGGGTGGCCCCCCAAATGGTGGGTATTAGCGCTAGATCTCGCCGCTGCCGCGGGCCACCAGCTCCACCCCTACTACTACCCGCTGGGCGCGCCGGCTGTCGCCATCCAGGCGAGCGAACGCCAGCTCGGCTCCCAGCTGACCCAGCCGGTAGGGGTAGGTGCGCACCACGGAGACCTCCAGCAGGTCGGCCAGCTCGAAGTCGTCGAAGCCGACGAGGCCGACGCTTGCGCCGCCGCGCCCCGAGTGCCTGCAGCGCCCCGACTGTGCAGCGGTTGTTGCCGCCGAAGATGGCCGTGGGCCGTCGGGCCCGGGGCAGCGTCATCAGCCGCCCCACGGCCGTTGTTGCCGCCAGCGAGGTGCTGTTGTCCAGGGCCACCAGCTCGGGGTTGTGCTCCACCCCGCCATCGGCCAGTGCGCGGCGGTAGCCCTGCAGGCGCTCATGCGCGGTGTAAAGGCGGCGGCTGTCACCGACGAAGGCGATCCGGCTGTGGCCATGGGCGAGCAGGTGCGCGACGGCCTGCCGGGCGCCCGCGGCGTTGTCGATCAGGACCATGTCCGCCCGGGTGCGGGCCGGCGGGCGGTCCAGGAACACGGTGCGCTGACCGAAGCCCGCATCCTGCAGGTAGCGATGATCGGGACCGGCGGGAACGATCAGCAGCGCATCGACGCGGCGGCGCAGCAGGGCGATCACCAGCTCGCGCTCGCGCTCGGGATCCTCGCGCGCCGACGCGGTGATCAGAAGGCTCCCGTGCTCACGGGCGGTCTCCTCCACGGCCTGGGCGATCAGCGAGTAGAACGGGTTGCCCACGTCCTCGATCACCAGCCCGACCGTGTTGGAACCGTCGCCGTGGCGCAGACTGGCGGCGAGGTCGTTGCGCTCATAGCGCAGCTGCTCGGCGGCGGCCAGGACCTTCTGCACGGTCGCCACGCTCACTCCCGGCTCGCCGTTGATGACCCGCGACACGGTCTTCAGGCTGACGCCGGCCACGCGCCCCACGTCGACCATCGTCGCGCGAGCTGGTTGCCGGTCCGCAGCCATCGTGAATCGTCCGGCGCCGCCGGTCAGCTCGGGTACCCGGTCATGAGAGCCTCACCTCCATGGTCGCTTGACAATAGACAACGTTGTCACCTAGGGTGGCCGCCAGGCAGAATTTGATGGTTCCACCAGGTACAGAGGCAGAGACCGGCCGCGATCAACCGATCCTCGAAGCCCGGGAGATCGTCAAGACGTTCGGGCACGTCCACGCGCTGCGCGGCGCCAACTTCCAGGCCTACGCGGGCGAGGTGGTGGCGCTGATCGGCGACAACGGGGCCGGCAAATCGACGCTGACCAAGGTGATCTCGGGCGTGACCGAGCCCGATTCCGGACAGCTCCTGTTCGAAGGCCGCCCCACGCACATCTCCTCGCCCGCCGCCGCCCAGCAACTGGGAATCGAGACCGTGTATCAGGACCTGTCGCTGGCACCCGACCTCGACGGCTCCGCCAACATCTTCTTGGGCAGGGAGATCTACCGTCCGGGGGTGCTTGGCAAGCTCGGCGTGCTGGATCGGGCTGCCATGCGCGAGGGCGCGATCCGGGCGTTCACCGACTTGGGCGTGGCGATCCGCGATCCCGACGTGGCCGTCGGCTACCTGTCAGGCGGCCAGCGCCAGGGCGTGGCGGTGGCGCGAGCGGCCTCGTGGGCGAGCAAGGTGATCATCATGGACGAGCCGACGGCCGCCCTCGGGGTGCTCCAGTCAGCCCGCGTGCTCGACGTGATCCGCCGCGTCCGCGAGCGCGGCCTGGCAGTGATCCTGATCAGCCACAACATGCCCGAGGTGCTGGAGGTCGCCGATCGCATCGAGGTCCTGCGCCTCGGTGAGCGAGTGGCCTCATTCACGCGCGAGCAGGCCACGCTCGAGTCGCTGGTGGGCGCGATGACGGGCGCCTACGTGCAGGAGAAGCAGTGAGCGCCGAGCCCGGCACGGAACCGCAGGCTCCCGAGACGCCGCCCTCCGGCGAGGCCGAGGTGGTCGGGCGCGGCCGCCTGCGTGGCCGCGTGTTCGCTCCCACCAGCCCGATATGGATCTTCCTGGCGCTGGTGGTGATCATCGCCGTCTTCAGCGTGATGAAGCCCAGCCAGTTTCTGTCGAGCTTCGACATCAAGACGATCTTCATCAACGCCTCGGTCGCGCTGATGCTGTCGGTGGGGATGACCTACGTGATCATCACCGCCGGCATAGACCTCTCCGTCGGCTCGGTCCTCGTCATGTCCGGGGTGCTGGCCGCCAAGCTGATGATCGCCCTCGGCGGCGGCGTGGCGAGCGCCACGACAGCGGGCTGGTGGCCGATCATCGCCGGACTGGCCGTCGGATTGCTCGTCGGCGTCGGTTGGGGGGCGATCAACGGCCTGCTGATCGCGCTGCTCGATATCCCGCCCCTGATCGTCACCCTGGGCACGTTCGGGATGGCACTCGGGCTGGCCGACGTGATCACCGGCGGCGTCGACGTCTCCGGGATCCCGGCCAAGCTCAACACGACGATCGGCGCCGGCTCGCTGGGGCCGATCCCATGGCTGGTGGTGATCGCCGTGGTGGTGACGGTCGTGCTGGGCCTGGTCCTCCACTTAACCCGTTTCGGCCGCTACACGTACGCGATCGGCTCCAACGCCGAGGCGGTGCGCCGCGCGGGAATCAACGTCCCCTGGCACCTGATCAAGGTGTACGCGCTGGCCGGGCTGCTCGCCGGGCTCGGTGGTGACCTCAGCCTCGCCTACTTCACCACGACCACGATCTCCGGCCACGTCACCGACAACCTGACCGCGATCTCGGCCGTGGTGATCGGGGGTACCAGCCTGTTCGGCGGCAGCGGCACGATGTTCGGGACCGTGGTCGGCGTGTTCATCCCCGTCGTGCTGGCCAGCGGGCTGGTGATCGTGGGCGTGCAGTCGTTCTGGCAGCAGGTGATGATCGGAGCGATCCTGATCGTCGCCGTGTACTTCGATCAACTCCGGCGAAAGTCACGGTCGCGGCAGTGATCGGCCGGTCAAGGCACATACAAGGAGGAGAGATGCACTCAACAATGCGCGCCGTCGTGCTGGGCACGGTGGTCGCGGTCGGAATCGCGGTCGCCGGTTGCGGCTCGAGCTCGAAGTCGAGCTCCAGCTCCAGCGCGGCCGGCGGGGAGCTTCGAGCTCCACGGCCAGCTCGAGCTCGGCGGCGAGCTCCAGTTCGGGCAGCAAGTCGCTGGCGCTCATCCAGGGCACCAAAGCCGACAACTTCTACGTGACGATGGGCTGCGGGGCCAAGGCCGAGGCCGGCAAGCTCGGCTACTCCATCAATGTTCAGGGACCAGCGGACTTCGCCGCTCCCGAGCAGATCCCGATCGTCAACGCGATCACCGCCCAGAAGCCGGGCGCCGTCCTCATCGCTCCCACCGACACCCACGCGCTGATCGCCCCGATGAACGCGATGAAGTCGGCCGGCATCAAGGTCGTGCAGGTCGACACGACGGTGGCGGACAAGTCGATCGCCGCCGCGTCCATCTCCTCGGACAACATCGAGGGTGGCGCCAAGGCGGCCGACGAGATGGCCAAGCTGATCGGGGACAAGGGGTCGGTCGTGGTGATGAACGAGCAGCCGGGGGTCTCCACCACCGAGCAGCGGATCCAGGGCTTCCTGCAGGAGATCAAGAAGTTCCCCAACATCAAGCCGCTGCCGACCCAGTACGTCGGCGACAACCCGACCAAGGCGGCCCAGGCGATCACCGCGCTGTACTCGGCCCACTCCGACCTGGCCGGCGTGTTCGCCACCAACGTGCTCGTGGCCGAGGGCGTCGACACCGGCCTGAAGAGCACGGGGGCGGCCAGCAAGGTCAAGATCATCGGCTACGACGCCGACCCCACGCAGGTCTCTGACCTCAAGAGCGGAGTCGTGCAGGCGCTGATCGCGCAGGAGCCCTACCAGGAGGGCGTGGACGGCGTGCAGCAGGCCGTCAACGCGCTCACCGGCAAGCCCACCAAGTCGATCCTCACCGGGCTGGCCGTCCTCACTAAGGCCAACCTGAGTGCGATGAGCAAGTTCATCTACAAGAGCAGCTGCTGACCCGGCGTGTTTGGTTCACCCGGGTCGTACGCGACCCGGGTGAAGCGTCGCTATGCGTGAGAGTCGATGCTGGCCCACGTGAGCAGGGACGAGAACACCGCGGCGATGCTGTGCGTCAGACCGCGCTTGGCCACCAGCAGCCGAGCCCGAGCCAAGTAGGACTGCCCCGCGTGCAGGGTGACGTGACGAGGACCGTGGTGCACCTTACTCCCGACCGTGACCGTGGCCCGGCCTCTCCTCACGCTGGTCAGAGTTCCGTCGCATCGATCCGTGACGGTGTAGCTGCCGCTCTGCACGGTCGCTGTGCTGGCCGCCCCGACCGTGGCATACAGGCCCTTCACGACCCCCGTCAAAGAGCGGACCACACCCTTACCAGGAGCGCCGGTGCGGTGACAGTGAGCCGCCTTCACCGCACCCGAAGCAGTCTTCAGCAGCAGGTTGACCGGATGGCGGCGAGCTCGGGCGTGCGCCCGCTGCTGCTTGATCAGGAAGATCGCACCTCGGAGCAGCGCGCTCTGCGTGCGGCGATGGTGACTGCGCGCGCCTTTGGAGTCAGCGGCAGTGACCAGCGACAGCGTTCCCTTGCGGGCATCGACCGTCGTTCCGACTGGAATCGAGATCGTCGATCCCGTTGCCGGGCCAGGCTGACTTCCACCTGCCGGAGTGTCCACCAACACCATCCCCTGTGTCGTGGTCAAGGCTGCGGTGACGCCGGCGACCGGAGCTGACGCGATGCTTGTCGAGCCGATGTCGGCGGCCAACGTGGGATCACCGGCGTAGCTGACGCGAACGGGGTTGGTTCCGAGAGTCGTTGGCGTATAGGACACCGAGCAGCTCGCGCTGGCGCCCGTGCCCGCGAGCGTGCAGGACGTCTGATTCAGCGGCGTTGCGGCTTCGGTTACATGACCGAAACTGCCGCCACTGCTCGTAAAGGTAACGGTTCCGGTCGGCGTGCTCGGCGTCCCGGGCGTCGTATCCGTGACTGTTACCGTGCAGGTCGTCGGGCTGCCAGGGGTGAACACACTCGGCGTGCAGCTGACCTTGAGCCGGGCGCCGCGGAGCACCGTGAGCGTCACTGTCGTCGGCCCGGACGAGCCGGCGGCTGTCGACCCTTGGAAAGTGAACGTGTCCGGCCCGACATATCCCGCCTGCGGGGTATAGGTGACCTGGCCGGCGCCTTGATTGACGGCGCCCAAGCTGCCGTGTGCAGGACCGGTGAGGATGGAGTACTGAACCGGAGAGCCTGACAGACCGGTGCAGCTCAACGTGACCACCAGTCGACCCCCTCCGGCCGGACTGCTTGCGACGGTGTAGGTACACCTCGGGGCCGGGGGCGGGATTGTGATCGTTGCCTTTGCCGGAGCGCACATGTTCCCGCCGGGATCAGCCGCCTCGTAGGTGAACGAATCCGGGCCCGTGTAGCCTGGCTGCGATGTGAAGGTGACGGTGCCCGTTTGCTGATTGATCGGACCCAGCGTGCCGTGGGACGGCCCGGCGACGATCGAGTAGATGAGCGGCGTACCCTGCACCACTGGCACGCCCGACAACTGGACGAGCACCGAGCCGCCGCCCGGCGGGGTGGTCGCCGAGACGTCGTTACAGGTCGGGGGAAGAGGCGTGGGTCCACCGGTGGTCGCGGTCCCGGTGAACAAGAAAGACGGCGATCTCACCGCCTGCTCCCTCCAGACGCCGCGCGCCCGCATATAGACCCTGGTTCCGTCAGCCCCGTTACCGCTAGCCCCGGCCCGCCGCTCGACGAGCGCTGTATCGCCGTCGCGAGAGAGAGCGACGGTCTCGCCCAGGCCGCTGCCACGAGTGCCGTCGCCGGCGAGACCAGGCCCTTGCTGGGCCCATCTTCCGGCCGAACGCGAGAACACCCAGGCGCCTCCGGAACTCCCCGCCCGTCGGGGATCTCCGATCAGCACGGTGCGCCGGTCGCGGGAGACGGCGACGCTCCAACGGGGAGCGCTGACCCTGGGACGACGGCCGCTGCCCGTCCGCGCCGGGTGAAGGAGCGGATCGACCCGCAAGGGGTAGCGAGCCTGCCGATCGTCGATCGTCACGGCGATTCGATTAGCGCTCGTCCGCAGGCGCGCCGGGATCGTGCGGCCACGCGCGTCGACCACCGCGAGCCCGTCGTAGCGCAGGATGACCCGGCCGGCGCGCGTCTCGATGGCCACCTGATCACCCGATGTGCGGGCCCGCGCGGAGCCCCCGAGCGAGAGCGTGATGGCGGGTCCCCCTGCTCTGCCGACACGGTGCTCCAGGACGAAGCCCTGCTCGATGCCCAGCGGCCCGGCCGCGTACCACTCGCGCAGGTCACCGTCGTCAAAGGTGACGCGATTGCCGACGGCAACGCCGCGCGAGAGGACCGGAGAGGGTTCCACGCGTCGGTCGCCGAGAGCGGTGAGCCGCAGAGAAACCGCGTCGCCGGCCACCTGGGTGCGGAGCACGCGCCCATCGACGAGCGCGCGCACGCCGCCACCGCGCAGCGCCCACGCGCGTCCGGCCTGGATCGCGTCAAACTCCCCGTCACCGGCACCAAGCCGGGGGGAGATCACGGCTTGCGCCTGCGCGGGCAACGACGCGAGTCGCCGCAATCCGGCTTGGCCCGAGGCTCCGGCCAGATCGCCGAGCGGGCGCGAGGATGGCGGCTGCCTGATCGGCGCCTGGGGCACTATGAGCGGAAGCGCGATCCCGCAGATGACACACAGGACAAGCGGGGCGAAGCGCAATACGCGACGTCCGGTGACCGCGTTGCGCTGCCGCACCCCAACGGCAACCCGTCCAGTCCCCATCTAGATGACCGACTCCGCGTGGACCCGCCTGAGAGCGGGAACCACCCGGCCCGGGCCGACGGTACTTGGGTTGCACCTGGTCAATGCGGCCACCGCCATCGAATCACCCACCTGGTCCCAGCTCCCTAATCGAACGTGTGGCGGCCCGGATCATCTCATATCCGCTCCCGTGGCCCAAGTGAGTGCCGTCGACTGCGCCCAACCGCGATAAACCAGGTTCCGGTATCTCGTGATCCTGTCGCACGCCAGGTCGGGATGCCCGCGTCTGGGCGGAACCGTTCATGGTAAGCTCGCGCCCGCGGGACTGGCCAAGGAGGATCGGCATGAAGCACTCCATTCTGGGGCGTGTAGAGGCGGCTACGGCGTGTCTGGGCCGTTTCATAGGACCGACGATGCGCGCTGGGCATCGCGGGTCTGTGCTCGGAATCGGAGTCTGCACAGGCCTGCTGGCCTTCCTGGTCGTGACTCCGGTCTCGTTGGCCGCGAGTCCTCCTGCCAATGACAACTACCTCGCGTCGACGATCGTCCCGCAGTTCTCAACCACCGGCTCCCGGCCGGTCTCCTTCCAGTCGGTGAGCAACACCACGGGGGCGACCACCCAGGCAGATCTGTTCAACCCGCAGGCATCCGGGATGCCGTTCAGCGGCGGCGGTCCTGAGCCATTGAGCTGTGACGGCGCCAGCTACGCCAACACGGTCTGGTACGACCTCCATCCCAAGATCCCGGGCGCCGTCGAGTTCGTCGCCAGCGGCTATGCCACCGCGATAGCCGTCTACCAGTGGAATACGCAGACTTCCAAGATCATCCGGCGGGTGGGCTGCCAAACCTCCACCTCGCCGAGCAATGACTACGTCCCGGACGTCGATCTGCAGAAGGGCAAGGCCTACACGGTGCAGATCGGAGGACTCCAGGAGGCCGCCGGCGTTCAGTCGGGCACGCTCGACTTCAAGGCGACCTTCTACCCAGATCACGACGCCGACCTGCTGCCCGACGTGCTCGACAAGTGCCCGACTCTCCCCGGGGTGGAGCGCTTCGGAGGATGTCCGCCGGCGCTTCAGCCGATCCCGCGCTACGGCTACAACATCGCGGGTTCCGGCGTCCAGCTCACGTTGCTCCGCATCGACGAGATCCCCCCCGGCACCCAGGTTCAGGCGCGGTGTCGGCCGTGTGGCCTGCGCGAGGTGAAAACCTCGGGCAAGCACGGCACCTCCGTCGTCATGACCGGCTTCGCGGGCCACACACTGGCGACAGGGGACAAGCTCGAGCTGTGGGTGACCAAGCGGCGTTCGGGCACGGGCATCTACCGCTTCGGCGCGTTCGGTAGGTACATCAGCTACACCGTCGGAACCGGGACCATCGGCAACCGGATCCTCCGCTGTCTGATGCCCGGATCGCTCACGCCGATGCGCGTCTGCCCGCCGGGAGGTCGTCACGCGGCCACCCATCTCGTGCCCAACCAGAGCACCCGCCAGGCGCTGGCCGATCGACTCCGCGCCTACCCGCTGTCGGCCTCCTTGCCCTAGGACATGACCTGATCCGGCGCGCTGCTGGACCACGGCAGCTGGCATTGCCGTCGATGCCGCGCCTCTCGCCCGAGCAACGACGGGCCGTACGCGTGAGCTTCCTGGCGGTGCTGTGGACGCGGCTGCTCGTCTGGGAGGCGAGCATCGTCGGGATCCGGCTGTTCGGGGTCGCACGGTCGCCGGCGTTTGATCCAATCGATCTGCGGCGGACCGGAGACTCCCTCGGCACGCTGCTGACCTCGCCGGTCCTGCGGTGGGACGGCATGTGGTACTTGACGATCGCCCGGCACGGCTACGCCGTCTCCAGTGGGCTGTCGCCTCCTCCGCGCGCCAACTTCTTTCCCCTGTATCCCCTGCTCGTCGCCGGGCTGGAGCATGTCGGCGTCCCGCTCGTGCTGGGTGCCGTTCTGGTCTCGGTCTGCTGCATGTGGATCGCTCTGTACGCGCTGGTGCGCCTGATGGACGCCGAGTTCGCCTCTGGCCATCGGTGGGCCAGCCCGGCAGCCGCCCGACTGGCAGTGATCGCGCTGTCGGTCTCGCCCGTGGCCTTCTTTCTCTCCTCGGCCTACGCCGAGTCCCTGGACCTGGCGATCTCGGTGGGGGCGTTCTTCTACGCCCGCCAGGGCCGGTGGGCCCGCGCCGGATTGCTCGCGGCGCTCGCCTCGGCAGCTCGCGGGCCGGGCGCCATCCTGATCCTCCCGCTGCTCACGCTCTATCTGTACGGCCCGCGTGCCGACCGGCCGCCCGACCGCGAGAAACCCGGGTGGTACCCCCGGTACAAGCTGCGACCGGACGTGGCCTGGCTCGCGCTCGCGCCGGCCGGGCTGCTGGCGTTCATGCTCTACCTGGCCCTTGCCGGAGCCTCGCCACTGGCATTCGTCCAGACCCAACATGACTACTGGGGTCACGTGACGAGGCTCCCGTGGACGACGCTATGGGATGCGGCTCGGTTCGGATGGCGCGATCTGGGCGCGATCCTCGGCGGAACAACCCACGCGACGCTGTTCGGCCTCAACCCGACCGACGCGGTCGGCACCCGATGGCAGAACCTGCTCCCGCTCGCCATCCTCGCGATTGCGCTGCCCGCGGTGGTCGGCGTGTGGCGCAGGCTCCCAGCCGCCTACGGCCTCTACGTCACCGCCGCGATCCTCGTCAACCTAGCGTCGCCAACGACGATCGATCAGCCTCTTCGCGGCCTATCCCGCTATCTCACGGTTCTGTTTCCGCTGTTCATGTGGCTCGGAGCCTGGCTGACCGCCCGGCCGAGGATCCGGATCCTGGCCTTTGTGCTCAGCGCGGCGTGGCTGGCGCTGCTGTCGGCCGAGTTCGCCACGTGGCACTACGTGAGCTGACAGCGGACGATGGGCGATCCAGGACTCGAACCTGGGACCTCTTCCTTATCAGAGAAGCGCTCTAACCGACTGAGCTAATCGCCCGGCGGCGCTCGATTCTAACGGCGTGTCCGCATGGATGTGCGAGCAGGGGGTGGAGCTGTGATCGAGGCTCAGGTGGGCCGGTCGGGGGTGAGGCTGCGGGCGAGCTCGAGCGCTTCGTCGACGGAGTCAAAGCTGAGGTGGGCGCGGTAGCCGCCGGCGGTCGCGGTGACCTCGACGGTGCGGCCGAGCGCCGATTCCAGGCTGTCGTTGATCTGCACGATGGCGGCCTCCTGATCAGGGTGCAGTCCCGGGGGGCGGCGGGAGCGGCGGGTGGTCGCGGGCGGGCGGTCGCCGCGGGCGCGTGCCTCCAGCTCACGCACCGACCACCGTCCGTCGACGGCGTGGCGGGCCAAGCGGCGGCGTTCGTCGTTGTCGCGCGCGGTCAGCAGCGCCCGGCCGTGGCCCTCGGAGAGCTCGCCGGCGATGATCAGCTCGAGCGCCTCGTCGGGGAGGTCCAGCAGGCGGATCAGGTTGGACACGGCCACCCGGCTGCGCCCGACGCGCTGGCCGACCTCCTCGCGGGAGAGACCGAGCTCCTCGGTCAGCGCGGCGCAGGCGCGCGCCTCCTCGATCGGGTTGAGGTCCTCGCGCGCCATGTTCTCGATCAGCGCCACCTCCAGCGAGGTGGCGTCATCGTGATGGCGCACGATCGCCGGGATCGTCTCCACTCCGGCCAGGCCGGCGGCCCGCCACCGGCGCTCGCCGGCGATCAGCTCGTAGTTGCCGGAGGGCAGCGGACGGACCAGCACCGGCTGGAGCACGCCCCGAAGGCTGATCGATTCCGACAGCGCCACCAGCGTCTCCTCGTCGAAGTCGCGTCGGGGCTGGCGCGGATTGGGCGAGATCATGTCCGTGGGGATCTCGCGCAGCTCCTGAGCCTCGTCGCGCGGAGCGACGGACAGGATCGCCGCCAGCCCGCGGCCCATCCCGCGTTGGCGCTCAGCCACGGGCCGCCACCTCCTTGGCCAACTCGAAGTACGCGTCGGCACCGGCACAGTGGGGGTCGTAGTGGATCACCGGCTTGCCGAAGCTGGGCGCCTCGCCGACTCTCACGTTGCGCGGGATCACCGTGTCGAACACCAGGTCCGGGAAGTGCTTGCGGACCTCGCTCTCCACGTCCTGCGCCAGGCGAGTGCGGTTGTCGGCCATGGTCAGCAGCATTCCGGCGACCGTGAGGCGGGGGTTGAGCTCGCGCTGGACCAGGGACAGCGTGTCCAGCAGGCCGGCCAGGCCCTCAAGCGCGAAGTACTCGGCCTGCACGGGGACGATCACGCGGTCGGCGGCCACCAGCGCGTTCACGGTCAGCGGCCCGAGCGACGGCGGACAGTCCAGGAAGACGAACGAATAGCGGTCACGCAGGGGCGCCAGGACATCGCGCAGGCGGTTCTCCGATCCGGGCATGCGCGGCAACTCCACGGTCGCGCCGGCCAGGTCGGGGCCCGCGGGCACCACTCCCAAATGCACGATCGAGCTGGTGACGACCGTTTCGGCGAGCGGGATCTCGCCGAGGAGCGCGTCGTACACCGTGGGTGTCGTGTACTTGTCGATCCCCAGCCCCAGCGTGGCGTTGGACTGCGGGTCGATGTCGATCAGCAGCGACTCGTAACCGGCCTCGGCGACGCATGCCGCGAGGTTCACCGCGGTGGTCGTCTTACCGACGCCGCCCTTCTGGTTTGCGATTGCGTAGACGGTCCCCATCGACCTCGGGACGCTAGCGCTGTTGGCGGTCATATCGCGCCCAGCGGGCGCTTGCGCGCCATCCCCGGCCGCCGCGGGAAGCGGTCGGGCGTGGGCGCCACCTTGACGAGAAGGTGCAGATGCCGGTGCAGCGCCCCCGGGTACGGCGAGACGGCCAACGGCGCGTGCGCCTCCAGGCCCAACTCCTCGGCCGCCCGTGCGGCTCCGGCCTCGTCCATGGGATCGCGCTTGCCCCGCCACGCGACGAGCGCGCCTCCGGAGGCCAGCAGGGGAGCCGCGTACTCGGCGACGACCGCCGTCGACGAGACCGCCCGTGCCGTGACGAGGTCACACTGCCCGATACCCGCCGGCCACTGCTCGGCGCGAGCGTGCACGACCTCGACGTTGCTCAGCTCGCACGCGTCGGCCGCGCGGTGCAGGAAGGCGCACTTGCGCCCGTTGCTCTCCACCAGCGTCACCCGGGCCGACGGCAGCGCGATGGCCAACGGGAGCCCGGGCAGGCCGGCGCCGGAACCCAGGTCGGCGATCCGGGTGGCTGAGCGAACCTCGCGAAGCTCAAGCGCCACGAGCGAGTCGGCGAGGTGGTCGCGCACGGCGGTCAGCGGGTCGTGAAGCGCCGTCGGGGCGTGGGGATCCTCGGTGAGCAGCGTCACCAAGGCGGTGAGGCGACGCGAGGTCTCGGATGCGAGGCCGAACCTGGCCACGAGATCGGCCACGGCTCGACCGAAGTCGTGCTGACCGTGCCGGGCTCGACCGGAGCGCGCGCTCATTCCGCCGGAGGACGATGGCGGGCGATGTAAGCGGCGTACCGCTCGCACATCGTGGCGATCCGTGTCGCCGCGTGGGTGTCGAGCAGCTCGATGTCCGCGGGATCGAGGAAGGGCAACAGGTCCTGCACCAGAGCCTGCCCCCGGGCCATCCACTGGTAGTAGTGCCGGCCGTCGTGGTGGTAGGGGCCGTACAGACGGGACCGGGGAAATCGCTCAGTGAGCCACGTGAAGATGGCCTCGTGCCGGACGTGCATCCGGAGCGTGACCTGTGGCTGGCGGCCGTCCCCGCCGAATGATCCCTCTCCGATCAGGAGGCCGATCACCAGTCCGCGATCGAAATCCGAGAGCTCGATCATGCGTGGAAGGAGTTCTATCCACGATGCGTTTCACCGTCAAGAAAAACGTGAAACATCCACCAGTCGATCGCCCCGCGCTCGTCTAGCTCCGGGCCGGTCCTCTGCTTCAGTCGACGAGCGGGGCCACGACCAGGTGCCGGGACGGCTCCTGGCCCTCGCTGTAGGTCTCCACGTCGTGGCGACCCTTGAGGTGCTCGTGGATGACCTTGCGCTCGAGGGCGCTCATCGCCTCCAGGGCGACCGGCCGCCGGTCGCTGAGGGCGCTCTGTGCTGCCTGCTCGGCCGTCTGACGCAGGGTCTGCGCGCGACGCTCGCGATAACCGGCCGCGTCTACCACGACGGACACACGCTCACGGTCGCCGTGCATGACGAAGCGGTAGGCCAGATGCTGGATCGCGTCGATCGTCTGGCCGTGGCGTCCGATCAGCAATCCCAGGTCCTCGCCGACGTACTCGCCGGTCAGGCCCTCAGGGTCGTGATGGATCTCGACATCCGCGTCGACTCCGGCCGCCTCGGCAATGCGCTCCATCAGGTCGCGCACGCGAGCGGTTGCCTCGTCCGCTGCAGAGGACACGACTACCTGCGGCGCCCCGAGCGCTTCTTCTTCTTGCGCGGAGGCTTGGGCGGCGGACCACCCCGTGGCGCGGTGGCCACCGGCGTCGACTTTTCATCGGGTCGGACCTTGCCGCGGATCAGGCCGGCCAGACCGCCCGTGCCGGAACCGTTTCCCGCGCTGTCGGACTTGCCCGCGCTGGCTTTGCCGGCAGTGCTGCCCTTGCCGGCCGGAGCCTTCTCGCTCCGCGCTCGCGCTCCGGTCGTCTTCGCGGACTCCGACGACGCGGGCGTGGGCAAGGCGCTGCCGGGTGGACCGGACCCCCCGGCAGCGCCGGCGGCCGCGGCCGCGTTCGCCGCCTGCAGAGGACCCATGCGCCGCTTGACCACGTACTGCTGGCCGATCGTCCAGGTGTTGGTCGTGATCCAGTACACGAGCACGCCGGCCGGAAAGCGGATGACGACGAGAACGAACACCAGCGGCATGAACATCATCACCCGGCGCATGTTCGGGTCGGTCTGCGCGCCCGACATCATCATCGTGGAGGCCAACTGCGTTCCCACATACAGGATCAGCAGCACGATCAGGGTGGCGCCCGTGGCCTTGTCCGTGAGGTCGTGGATGAAGAGGAAGCTCGCGTTGTGCCCGCCACAGACCTTCGTATGGGCGGTGCTGACCACCTTGTGCAGCGCCGCGTTGTACCCCGGCTGGACGGTCGGGCAGATGTCCGCGCGCAGGCTCTGACGCAGCATGTAGTACAGCGACACGAACACCGGCAACTGGGCGACCAGCGGCAGGCAGGAGCTCAACGGGTTGACCCCGTGCTCCTTGTACAGCTTCATGATCTCCTGCTGCTGGCGCTGCTTGTCCTCCTTGTACTTGGCCTGGACCTCCTTCATCTGCGGAGACAGGGCCTGCATACGCACCATCGATTTGATCTGCTTGAGCGTCAACGGCACCATCGCCGCGCGCACCACCACGGTCAGCAGGACGATCGACCAGCCCCACGGGATCCCCACGCTGTTGTGGAAGAACTTGATGACCGCCTCGAAGACATCGATCAGCGGCTGGAATATGTTTGCGGTGACAAGCATTTTCAGGAGCTCGCAGCGGGGGTGGGGCCTCTGAACAACCGCTGCTCCTCGACCGGGTCATAGCCGCCGGAACTCCACGGGTTGCAGCGCAGCAACCGCCAGCCGGCCAGCACGAGTCCGCGGAGTATGCCGAATCGCTGAACCGCCTGCACGGCGTACTCAGAGCACGAAGGGTAGTACTTGCAGTGCGGGCCCAGGAGCGGTGAGATCAGCCTCTGGTAGATGCGAAGCGGCAGCACGAACACCCAGCGCAAACGTGCGCTCACCGCCACGGCTCCTCGGTCGGCGCGTCAGGCTCCTGGGGACTCGCCTCGGACTCCTCGGTCGGCTCGCCGACTAGGGCCGGAGGGCGCGGCTCGCCGACCACGCCCTGCACGCGATCGATCAGTTCGGCCAGCGCGTGCTGGATCCCGGCGAGGCCCTCGCGTTCGGCCAGCTCACGAGCGCCGTGGCGAGCGATCACCACCGCGTCCGTACCGGTCGGCAAGCGCCCGCTCTCCTGCGCGAACGCCTCGCGCAGCAGCCGCTTGACCCGGTTGCGCTCCACGGCGCCGCCGACCTTGCGCGATACCGACAGGCCCAGCCGTCGCGCGTGATCGTCTTCGGTCCCCCGCGGGAACACGTAGAGCACTAGCTCACGGCCGGCGTGCGAGCGGCCGTGGCGGAACACGCGGTCGAACTCGGCGCTGCGCGAGAGCCGTCCGCGCCCTGGCCGCTGGGCCGAGCCGGCCGGCACCATCATCAGACGGTCAGGCGCTTGCGACCCTTGGACCGGCGCCGCTTCAGGGTCAGGCGCCCGGCACGAGTCTGCATCCGCGCGCGAAAGCCGTGGGTGCGGGCGCGCTTGCGCTTCTTGGGCTGATAAGTGCGTTTCATAGCTGAGGACCGCCGGTCCGGGCGTCCCAGTATACGCAGGCCAGATCGCTCTTCCGAGACCGGATCCGGTCCCCGCATCGCGCAAAAGCCGGGCCGCGGCCGCGTCGCCGCGCGGGTCGTTCACGACTTGGACGCTTTTTCCCGCGCTTTGCGCCAACCCCTCCTTCGGGCTCCCGGAGCTCGAAAACACCGTTGGTATATTCGCCGCCCCGGAGCGAACTCCGCTGGGGCCCTCATTCATCGTCCGTACCACCAGCTCCCTGGGAGGAGTCGCTTGGCGCTGCCCGCGCAACCTGACGCCACGTCGGCATGGCGAACGATCAGAGCCAAGCTCAGACGGCTGGTCGGTGAATCCGCATTCGAGATCTGGCTGGCCGGCGTGGAGCTCGAGTCCTGGGACGGACGCCTGCTGGCGCTCAACGCGCCACATGCGAAGGCAGGCTGGGTCTCCGGGCGCTACGGCTCCCTGCTCGAGCGCTGCGCCCGCGAGCAACTCGGCCCGGATGTCCGAGTGGCGCTTAACGGCCCTGGAGGCGGCGCCGCGCCCGAGCGGCCGGCACCTCTCGTCGAGTCGCCGTTGCATCCCCGCTACCGCTTTGAGCAGTTCATCATCGGCGAAGGCAACCGACTGGCCCACGCCGCCGCCCTGGCCGTCGCCGAGCTGCCCGGGCAGGCCTACAACCCGCTCTTTCTGTACGCCCCGCCCGGCCTCGGCAAGACACATCTCCTGCACGCGATCGGCAACTACGTGATCGCCTTCGGCGGCGGCACCACCGTGCGCTACACCACCGCCGAGACGTTCACCAACCACTTCCTGACCGCGCTCGGTTCCAAGTCGGTGGATACCTTCAAGCAGACGTACCGAGGCGTTGACGTACTCCTCATCGACGACGTTCAGTTCCTGGCGAGCAAGGCCCGCACCGAAGAGGAGTTCTTCCACACCTTCAACGCCCTGTACGAGACCGGCCGTCAATTGGTGCTCACCTGTGATCGTCTCCCGCACGCGCTGGTCTCGATCGAACAGCGGCTGCGCGAGCGCTTCGAGGCCGGGCTGGTCGCCGACATCAAACCTCCGGACTTCGCCACCCGCGTGGCGATCCTGCGCAAGCGCGCCGCGCTCGACCGCGTCGCGCTGGCCGATCCCAGCGTCCTCGAGTTGATCGCCGAGCGCGTCACCGACAACATTCGCGCGCTGGAAGGGGCACTCATCAGGGTCGTCGCCTTCCAGTCGCTGACCCAGCGACCGATCGACGCGCAGCTCACCACCGAAGTGCTCGAGGCCCTGTATCCGGGCCGCCGAACCCGGCCGCCGTCGATTGCCGAGGTCCAGGAGGCGGTTGCCGGCCACTTTGGCCTGACCACCCAGGAGCTCACCTCAGCCAGCCGAGTCAGCCGCCTCGCGTGGCCGCGTCAGCTCGCGATCCATCTCGCCCGAGACCTCACCGGAGCCTCCCTGCCCGCCATCGGCAAGGCGTTCGGAGGCCGCAATCACACCACCGTGCTACACGCCTGCAAGCGGGTCTCGGAGCGCCTCAAGAACGATCAACAGGCTGTTGACGCGATCCAACAACTCTCACAACTGGTCTCCCGCGCACGAGACGACCGCGACTATTGACAGACTTGGCCGTTGGCCTGTAGCCGCAAATCCCTCGCTATGTGCGTGCGATCGCCGACTTATCCACAGCTTGTCTTTGCTCTATGACTTCTAATCCCCTTCAGAGGTATTCATCGTGAAGATCTCCCTTGAGCGAGACGCCCTGTTCGCACAGCTGCAGACCGTCAGCAGGGTGGCCTCGACCCGCTCAGCGATCCAGGCTCTCTCCGGCGTGCTCCTGACCGCCGGCTCCTCCGGCTGCGAGCTGCGAGCGACCGATATGGACGTGGGGCTTCGCGTTCCCCTGCAGGCCGAGGTCGCCCGTGAAGGGACGGTCGTTCTGCCTGCCCGCCTGATTCTCGATGTGGTGCGCTCGCTGCCTGCCGAACACGTCTCCCTGGAACTGCGCTCCGCCGAGCAGGACGTGGAGCTGGTCGCCGGCAACGCCACATTCCACATCCGCACGCTCCGCAGCGACGACTTTCCGCCCTTCCCCGAGCCGGACCCCGACTCGTCGGTGGAGCTGCCGGCCGATGCGTTCGTCTCGACTGCCCTCAAGGTCGCCGGCTCCGCCTCGCGCGACGAGACCCGCCCGGTGCTGACCGGCATCCTCGTGTCGGCCGCTGACCGCGAGTTGCGAATGGTCGCCACCGACTCCTATCGCCTGAGCGTCAAGGAGACGACGCTCGATGCGCCGCTGTCCTCGGGCTTCGAGGTCAACGTCCCGGCGCGGGCGTTGCAGGAACTGGGTCGCCTGGTCAACCACGACCAGGACGAGCCGTTGAGCGTCAGCGTTCGCCAGAACCAGGTGCTGTTCACCCTCGGCCGCGTGATCCTGTCCTCGCGGCTGATCGATGGCCAGTTCCCCAACTACCGCCAACTGCTGCCCGAGACGTTCGAGCACGAACTGCGGCTGGGTGGTTCAGAGCTCACCGAGGTGGTGCGGCGCATCAGCCTGCTGGCGCAGAAGAACGCGCCGCTGCGACTGGCCTTCGCCGAAGGCGAGCTCACCGTCTCGGCACAGACGCCGGATGTCGGGGAGGCGCGCGAGTCGATGCCGGTGGCGTTCACCGGCGAGCCGCTGGAGATTGGCTTCAACCCGGAGTTCCTCCGTGCCGGCCTGGAGGCGATCGACGAGGGCGACGTGCTGCTCAAGCTGATCAGCCCGCTGCGACCGGGGCTGATCGAGTCCGGAGACGAGAGCCGCTTCCGCTACCTGATCATGCCGATCAGGCTCAACGTCTAGCGGTTTCATCAGGTGCGTATCACGCGCGTCAGCGTGCGGGCGTTCCGTGGTTACGAGGACGCCACGGCCGAGTTCGGACCTGGGCTGACGGTGATCACCGGGCCCAACGGGGCGGGCAAGACCAACCTGCTGGAGGCGCTGTACTTCGGTTGCACCGGACGTTCGTGCCGAACCACCAACGAGCGGGAGGTGGTGCGCTTCGGGCAGTCGGCGACGCGGGTGGTGGTGAGTGCTGAGGGCGAAGACGGGACGCATGAGCTCTCGGTGGGCTTTGCCCCTGGAGAGCCCAAGCGCCTGCGAGTCGACGGCGCGACGGTCGAGCGCATGCTCGACGTCCCCGAGCGGCCGCTGGTGAGCGTGTTCCTGCCGGATCGCCTGGAGCTGATCAAGGGCGCCCCCTCTCTACGCCGCGCGCACCTGGACCAGTTCGTGGCCGCGCTGTGGCCGGCCCGCGTGGGCACGCGTCGCGCCTATGCGCAGTCACTGGCCCAGCGCAACGCGCTGATCTCACGAATCCGGACGGGGAGCGCCGGCCGCGACTCGCTGGCCAGCTGGGACGTGCAGCTGGCTCGTTTGGGGATTGCGCTGATGGACGACCGGCGCGCCGCGACCGAGTCCGTGCAGCGGGCGTTCACTCAATGCTGCGCCGAGCTCGGGCTGGACGGCGAGCCGCATCTCACTTACAGACCGCGGTCCCGTGCCACCGAGCCCGAGCAGTTGCGTGCCGAACTGGCCGAGCGCGTGGCCTCAGACCTGGACCGCGGGTTCACCGGCCACGGTCCCCACCGCGACGATGTGGTCGCCGTCCGCGAGGATCGGGAGCTGCGGGCGTACGGCTCACAGGGCCAGCAGCGGCTGGCTCTACTGGCGCTGCTGCTGGCTGAGCGCTCCGCCCTGGCCGACCGCCGGCAGACACCACCGGTGATGCTGCTCGACGACGTGATGTCAGAGCTTGACGGCCACCGCCGCCGGGCGCTGGTCGAGCTGCTGCGCTCGGGCGGCGGCCAGGCGGTCATCACCGCCACCGATGCCGAGCAGGTGCCGGGCGCCGACGAGCCCGACGTGCACCGGCTGGAGGTGCTCGAGGGCGGGCGACTGACAGAGACAGTCGCCGGGGGTGCCGTGTGACGTACTACCGCCGCGCCCCGCGCTCGCTGGCGCACGCGCTCACCGATCTCAGCGATGAGCTGGCCCCGGCGACGCTGCTCGGCGACGTGCAGCGTGTGTGGCCGACGACGGTCGGCCCCGCGATCGCGGCTCAGGCTCAGCCGACCGCCGAGCGGGGCGGTGTGGTGACCGTTTCGTGCGCCGCTTCGGTATGGGCGCAGGAACTCGATCTGATGGCCCCGCAGATCATCGAGCGTCTCAACGAGACGCTCGGCGAGCGACCGGTGCAGAGACTCCGTTGCGTGGCCGTGGGTCACATGTCGTAGTGCCGCCGCGGCGACCGCTGTTTCCTGCGTTTTGCAGGAAAAACACCCGCCGCCAGGAGGATGGTTCGACCGGAGCTTGTGCTATCCTTTGGTACACAAATTCTTGATGCTCCGGCGCGCCTGGCTGGCGCGGGACCCGGAGCGTCCCAACGTCATCGGAGGATCGTTGGCGAACGACGAACGCTCGCGCCCGGGCGCAGGCAATGAATCTAGTTATGACGCCCAGGACATCACCGTGCTCGAGGGACTCGAGGCGGTGCGCAAGCGTCCGGGCATGTACATCGGATCCACGGGCCAGCGCGGTCTGCATCATCTCATCTACGAGGTTGTCGACAACTCCGTCGACGAGGCGCTGGCCGGTCAGTGCAGCGCGGTGACCGTCACGATCCACCCCGACAACTCGGTCACCGTTGACGACGACGGCCGCGGAATCCCGGTGGACACGATGGCCAAGGAGCAGCGCCCCGCCGTCGAGATCGTGCTGACCGTGCTTCATGCCGGCGGCAAGTTCGGCGATGGCGGCGGTTACAAGGTTTCGGGCGGCCTGCACGGCGTCGGCGTGTCGGTGGTCAACGCGCTTTCCGAGCGCCTCGACGTCGAGATCCGCCGCGACGGCCACGCGTTCCGCCAGTCCTACGAGCGGGGCAAGCCGCAGGCTGATCTCGTGCGCGGGGAAGCGACCAAGACCACCGGGACCACGATCACGTTCCTCCCGGATGCGGAGATCTTCGAGTCGCTCGAGATCGACTTCAAGGTGATCGAGGAGCGAATGCGCGACACCGCGTTCCTCACCCGCGGCCTGCACATCACGATCATCGACGAGCGCGAGGCCGGCAACCGCGTCGAGTTCAAGTACGACGGGGGGATCGTCGACTTCGTCGCCTACCTGAACCAGAACAAGGAGCCGATTCAGAAGAACATCATCTCCTTCGAAGGCGAGTCTCCTGAAGAAGGCGCCGTCGAGGTGGCGATGCAGTGGAACTCCTCGTATCAGGAGTCGGTGTTCTCGTTTGCCAACAACATCAACACGATCGAGGGCGGCACGCATCTGAGCGGGTTTCGCTCGGCGCTGACGAGCGCGCTCAACCGCTATGCCCGTGAGCACAACGAACTGCGCGAGAAGGACGACAACCTCACCGGCGAGGACGTGCGCGAGGGACTCACCGCGGTCATCTCCGCCAAGCTCACGGACCCCCAGTTCGAGGGCCAGACCAAGACCAAGCTCGGCAACCCGGGGATGCAGAGCTTCGTGCAGTCGGTGGTGTACTCCAAGCTGGTCGAGTTCCTGGAAGAGAACCCCCAGGACGCGCGCGCGGTGATACGCAAGGCGGTGTCAGCCGCACAGGCCCGTTCCGCTGCCCGCAAGGCCCGTGATCTGACAAGGCGCAAGTCGGCGCTGGAGAACTCGACGCTGCCCGGCAAGCTGGCCGACTGTTCGGTGAAGGATCCGTCGCTGGCCGAGCTGTTCGTGGTCGAGGGCGACTCCGCCGGCGGGTCGGCGGTGAGTGCGCGCGACCGCAGCACCCAGGCGATCCTCCCGCTGCGCGGGAAGATCCTCAACGTCGAGAAGAGCCGCATCGACAAGGTGCTGGCCAACACCGAGGTCCAGGCGCTGATCACCGCGATCGGCACCGGCGTGCGCGACGAGTTCGACATCTCCAGGGCGCGCTACCACAAGGTCGTGCTCCTGACTGACGCTGACGTCGACGGCGCCCATATCCGTACCCTCGCGCTGACACTCCTGTTCCGCGAGATGCAGCCGCTGATCGAGGCCGGCTACGTGTACATCGCCAAGCCGCCTCTGTATCGGCTGACACGCGGCCAGAAGCACCGCTACATCGAGCGCGAGACCGAGCTGGAGGACATCCTGCTGGGCGACAAGTTCGAGAAGCTGGACGTGCTCGACCGCGACGGCAAGGCGTTCAAGCTCACCGAAGCCCGGTGGAAGCGCTTCAGTCGACTGCTCAAGCAGTACGAGGGCTGGGCGGCGGCGCTACGTGCCGCGCACGGCCACGGCGTCGTGTCGTTTATGCAGCAGGCCCGCTTGCTCGAGGAGCAGATCACCGACGTCGCCGGCCTGATGCGTCACGTCGGGACGGGCGACGGCAATGGCAACGGCGACGGCCACGCCTACCAGCTTCAGCTGCTCGACGAGACCCCGGAGGAGATCGTGATCCGCACGCACGAGGCCAAGACGGGCCTGGCGACGACCCACCACGTTCGTCGTGCGGCCCTTGACGCCAACGAGTATCGCCGCCTGGCCGACGTGCACCGCGACCTCGTCGCGCTGACGGGCACACCGCCGTTCACCGTCCGTCTCGGCGAGACCTCACACGACGCTGCCACCTTCGAGGAGCTCCATGAGGAGATCCTGGCGGTCGCGCAGCGCGGGATCGACTACTACCGCTTCAAGGGGCTGGGCGAGATGGACGCCGAGGAACTCCGCGAGACCACGATGGATCCAGCCACCCGCACGCTGGTCCAGGTCACGATGGAGGATGCGGCGTCGGCCGACCTCGTGTTCTCGATGCTGATGGGAGATCAGGTCGAGCCGCGTCGCGCGTTCATCGAGGAGAACGCCCGGCTCGTCACCAACCTCGATATTTGATCATGGGCTCACCCACCCACCCCGCCACCCCAACTAGTACCCCCGAGCGTTAGCCATGTCAGCAATCGACACCATCGGTGGCGGCAACATCGAGCCGCGCGGGCTCGAGGAGGAGATGCGCTCGGCGTATCTCGACTACGCCATGTCGGTCATCGTCGGACGCGCCCTGCCCGACGTGCGCGACGGCCTCAAGCCCGTGCACCGGCGCGTGCTCTACGTGATGAACGAGCTCGGCCTGCAGCCCAACCGCAAGCACGTCAAGTGCGCGCAGATCGTCGGTGAGGTGATGGGCAAGTTCCATCCCCACGGCGACAGCGCCATCTACGACACGCTCGTGCGTCTCGCTCAGGACTTCTCGATGCGCTATCCGCTCGTCGACGGCCACGGCAACTTCGGAAACATCGACGGGTACTCGGCCGCGGCGATGCGCTACACCGAGGCCCGTCTGGACCGGCTGGCGACCGAGATGCTGCGCGACATCGACGCTGAGACCGTCGACTTCGCGCCCACCTACGACGGCACCCGCACCGAGCCGCTCGTGCTGCCGGCTCGCTTCCCCAACCTGCTGGTCAACGGCGGGTCCGGGATCGCGGTTGGCATGGCGACCAACATCCCACCGCACAACCTGCGCGAGGTGATCGGCGCCACGATCGCCTACATCGACGACCCGGCGATCGACGTCGAGGGGCTGATGAAGTACATCAAGGGCCCCGACTTCCCGACCGCCGGCACGATCCTTGGGCGCGAGGGCATCCGCGACGCGTACGCCACGGGTCGCGGCCGGGTGCGTGTGCAGGCCAAGGCGCACATCGAGCCGATCGGCCAGGGCAAGGAGGCGATCATCGTCACCGAGCTCCCCTTCCAGGTGCGCAAGGGCGGCGACGGTGGCCTGATCCTCAAGATCCGCGACCTGGTCATCGACAAGAAGATCCCTGAGATCTCCGACCTGCGCGACGAGTCCGACCGCCACGGCATGCGGCTCGTGATCGAGCTCAAGCGCGACGCGATCCCCAAGGTCGTGCTCAACAAGCTCCACAAGCACACGCCGATGCAGACCACCTTCGGCGTCAACATGGTGGCGCTCGTCGACAATGTGCCACGGACGCTGTCGCTGCGTGAGGTGATCGGCCACTACGTCGATCACCAGCGCGAGGTCATCGTGCGGCGCACCAAGTACGAGCTGCGCCGCGCCGAGGACCGAGCTCACGTGCTGGAGGGGCTGCTGATCGCCCTGGGCAACCTCGACGAGGTGATCGCGCTGATCCGTGCCTCGCGTGACTCCGAGGCCGCTCGCAACGGCCTGATCGAGCGCTTCGAGCTGACGCTCGTGCAGGCCCAGGCGATCCTGCAGCTGACGCTGAGTCGCCTGACCGCGCTGGAGGCCGACAAGATCAGGCAGGAGCATGCCGATCTGACCGAGCGGATCAAGGAGCTGCGTGAGATCCTCGGCGACGAGGAGCGCGTCAACGGCCTGATCAAGGACGAGCTGTCAGAGATCGCGCAGGCTTACGGCGACGAGCGCCGCACGGACATCACCCACGCCGAGGGTGAGATCGACATCGAGGATCTGATCGCCGACCAGCAGATGGTCGTCTCGATCACGAACTCGGGCTACATCAAGTCGCTGCCGCTGTCGACCTACCGCCAGCAGCGCCGGGGCGGAATCGGCGTCACCGGCATGGACATGAAGGACGACGACTACATCGAGCACCTGTTCGTGGCCTCGACGCACGACTACCTGCTGTTCTTCACCAACCGCGGCAAGATCTACCGGCTCAAGGTCTACGAGCTGCCCGAGGCCTCGCGGACCGCCAAGGGGCGGGCGCTGGTCAACCTGCTGCCGTTGCGCGAGGGGGAGCGCGTCCAGTCGGTGCTCTCCACGCGGGACTTCACGGAGGGCAAGTACCTCGTCTTCGCCACCCGCCAGGGAATCGTCAAGAAGACCGAGTTCCTCGCCTACAACACGCCGATCAAGGCCGACGGGATCATCGCGATCAACATCCGCGACGACGACGAGTTGATCGCCGTGCGGCGCACCAGCGGCCATGACGACATCATCATGGTCTCGCGCTCGGGTCAGGCGGCACGCTTCTCCGAGGACGCAGTCCGCTCGATGGGTCGCGACACCAGCGGCGTCCGTGGGATGAACGTCTCCCAGAAGGGCAACGCCGTGCTCTCCATGGACGTGGCCCGCGACGATCAGGAGCTGCTGGTGGTCACCGAGAACGGGTACGGCAAGCGCACGCAGATCTCGGACTACCCGGTGAAGGGTCGCGGCACGATGGGCGTCAAGACGATCCAGTTGACCGAGAACAAGGGCGCGCTGGCCGGCGCGCTGGTCGTGCGCGAGCACCAGGAGCTGGTGTTCATCTCCCAGAACGGCATGGTGCAGCGCACCTCGGTGCGCGGGATCAGCCGCTACGGGCGTGCGTCGCAGGGCGTACGGCTGATGAACCTGCGCGCCGACGATCAGGTGTCGGCGGTCGCGCTGGTGGTCGAGTCCGAGGCGGCGACGGCCGCGACGGTGCTCGACGAGCCGGTCGACCTGGCCTCGGTGGACGCGCCTGACCTGACGGACGAGATCGCCGAGCAGGCGGACGACCACGCGCCCGAGCAGGCGGACGATTACGCGCCCGAGCAGGCGGACGATTACGCGCCCGAGCCGACCGACGAAGGTCCAGGGTCAATCGACGACGCGTCCTGAGCCGGACCAGGGCGTTTCCGCGGAAACGCCCTGGTGACCGTCCGGACCGTCCAAGAGGTCTAATGGTCGGAGCGAGTTCGGCCGATGCAACTGGATGCCGCTAACACGGAGCGTGGAGGAGCAGCTCCCGGAGCCCGGCGAAGCGAAGGTGCTTGCGCCTGCCCGCGAGGCGGCTCGGGTTCGCAATCTCGTCGAGTCGCACAACCGGTTGCACGAGTTGATCGCCCGCGACGCTCCCCTTGCCGACGTGCTCGGCGAGCTGGTAGAGGGCATCGAGCGCTACGAGCCTTCGGTGATGCCGTCTGTCGTCCTGCTGGACCGCGAGTCGAGCACGCTGCACCCCGGGGCGGCCGCGTCGCTGCCCCAGGAGTTCTTCGCGGCGATCGAAGGTGTCGTGATCGGCCCCAAGGTCGGCACGTGCGGATCTGCGGCCTGGTCAGGGGAGCTCACGATCACCGAGGACATCGCCGCCGACCCGAGATGGGCGCCGATCCGCGACTTCACGGTCGGTTCCGGCCTGCGCCATTGCTGGTCGATGCCGATCAAGGCGGCCGACGGCCAGGTGCTGGGCACGTTTGCTCTGTACGGGTCGCGACCGCGGGTGCCCCTGCCCGAGCACCTCACCCTGATGAACGATGGCGCCCGGTTGGCGGGGATCGCCATCGAACGACATCGCATGATGGCGAAGCTGATTCACGATGCGAGCCACGACACTCTCACCGGGCTGCTGAACCGCCGGGCGATCTTCGAGCATCTGGACGCTTCGCTGAAGCGCGTCGGGACGACCACCAAGGTGGCGGTGTTGTTCGTCGACCTCGATGGACTCAAGGGCCTGAACGACACGCTCGGGCACGACCGAGCCGACGAGATGATCCGCGAGCTTGCCCACCGCCAATCGGTGGCCCTTCGAGGCGACGACGTGATCGGTCGCTTCGGGGGCGACGAGTTCGTGGCGATCGCCGAGGGGATCACCGATCACGACCAGGCGGCGGAGCTCGGCGCTCGCCTGCTGGGGGCGATCTCCAGCCCCCTGACTGGGTCGGCTCGCCGCTGGTCACCGCCAGCATCGGGATCGCGTTGATCAGCGGTGCCGAGATGGAGGCGCGGGAGGCGATCCGACAGGCCGACAGCGCGATGTACGCGGCCAAGCGGGCGGGCGGCGATCGCTGCAGCTTCTTCGAGGGCAGCCAGCCCATCCGGGCCGGACGAAGCCTCTCACTGGCCCGCGAGCTCTCCGACGCGGAGATGCGAGGCGAGATGCGGCTGCTCTTCCAGCCCGTGCTCGAGCTGGTCAGTCGGAAGATCGTCGGCGCAGAGGCATTGGTGCGCTGGACGAGCCCGAAGCTCGGCGAGATCTCTCCGGCGGAGTTCATCCCGATCTCCGAGGACACCGGAGCGATCATGCCGCTCGGGGCCTGGGTTCTGCGCGAGAGCTGCGAGCGACTCGCTCAGATCGCCGACCGCCCTCTGGAACTCGCCGTCAACGTCTCCGCGCATCAGCTGGCAAAGCCGGGCTTCGCCCAATCGGTGCACAAGACGCTGTCACACGCTGAGTTTCCCGCAGAGCTGCTCACTCTGGAGATCCGCGAGACCGTCCTGACGCGACCTGATGCGGTCAGCGCCCGCGCGCTGGGTGAGCTCGACGCCGCTCGGCGTGGCCATCGTCCTCGACGACTTCGGGGCCGGCTACTCCTCGCTGATGTGGCTCAAGCAGCATGCCTTCCGCGGGATCAAACTCGACCGGGGCTTCGTCCGGAGCCTTCCCGAGGACGCCGTCAACCGGACGATCCTGAAGGCCGTGATCGGCGTGGGACGAACTCTCGGCTGTACCGTCACCGCCAAGGGCGTTGAGACCGAGGAGCAGCTTCAGACGCTGACGGCTCTCGGCTGCGAGCGCATACAGGGCTTCCTGCTCGCCCGGCCTCTGACAGCGGGCGACCTGGCCCGGCTGCTTCGCTCGGGCGACCAGAGCGTCGCGAAGCAGCCCTAGACGACGCTCGGCGGGGCGTTGGACCGCGCGGCAGCGTCCGTCCGCTCGTCGATTGACCTCCGGACGGGCGTCCAGCGGAAATCTGGCAACCACCCGTCGATTCCGGGTTCGGGATTCGATAATCTGGAGCTACCAGAGAAAGGAGGTGGTCCGAAATTGTCTGACAGTTCTTGCGGGACCCTGGAGGTGTCCGGCCGCTAGGTCGGAGGCTGACCCCGCTTAGCGGAGTCCAACCCGCGACACCGTCGCGCGTGGGCGCCGGGAGTAGTCCCTCCGGCACGAAGTAGCTCACGGCGACTTTCAGCCGAGATGTATCGCGAAGGGCGTCTGTGTCGAAGGCGCCCTTCGTGCTTTAAGGGGCTGCCGGCGTGGCACAGGTCGATACCCTTAGCCCCATGTGTCGCAACATCAGAACCCTCCACAACTTCGAGCCACCGGCGACCGAGTCCGAGGTCGAGGCGGCCGCGCTGCAGTACGTGCGCAAGATCAGCGGCTACACCAAGCCCTCGCAGGCCAACGAGCAGGCGTTCAACGAGGCGATCGAGGCCGTCGCCGCAGCCTCGATCAAGCTGCTCGGCCAGCTGACCACGGTTGCGCCGCCCAAGAATCGCGAGGTCGAGGCGGCCAAGGCGCGGGCCCGGGCCGCCGA
The DNA here is from genome assembly GCA_963831015.1 of uncultured Solirubrobacteraceae bacterium. GTDB lineage: Bacteria > Actinomycetota > Thermoleophilia > Solirubrobacterales > Solirubrobacteraceae > Palsa-465. Next base: position 343,007 of record CAWHOM010000006.1, read on the forward strand.
GCGCTACGCGGCCTGATCTCCGGTTGTCGCGGTCAGGCCGCGAACGGCTGCCATCGCGCCTGCCGGGCTTGCCACTGCTCGCTTAGGCCTCGCCGCGCCCGGCGCCGCGTTGAAATCACGGAGCGGGAGCCCAAAGCGATCATCAGGTTGCGCGATTCAGGCGGTGGCGCCTACCGCGTCCGATCCGCCACGGTTTCCGCTGCGAATGTTGCACGCTGGCACGAGAGCTCCGAATCGCGCAACGGTCTGATCGGCTGGAGCCACCCGGCACGCGGGCGTCTGCCGGCGACGCTACGGGCCCATGCTCTTAAGCCACGACCGCCCTGCGGCCAACCGCCCAGGCCCAGCCCCAGGCCCAGGCCCAGGCCCAGGCGAGCGCTGGCGAACCCGACAGGGGCGACCATCGCGGGCTAGCCGCGCACCGCGAGCGCTCAGGCCGCCAGATAAGCCCGCCAGGCCGCCGGGATCGTCGGGCTGGCGACCTGGATGAAAACGTGCGGGCTGGGGGTGCTGGGCTGGCGGGTTAAGTGCATGCCGGACTGGCGCAACAGCGCGTTGCCCTTGCGGCGGTTGCACGGGGCGCACGAGGCGACGATGTTCTCCCAGCTTGACGGGCCGCCCTTGGAGCGGGGCACGACGTGGTCGACGGTGAGGTTGGAGCGCGAGCCGCAGTACTGGCAGGTCCAATCGTCGCGGGCGAACACCGCCCGACGGGTGATCTTGCGCCGGTGGGTGTCGCGGGGGATCCGGACATAGCTGACCAGCCGGATCACCATCGGGCGAGACATCGTGGCGGTCGCCGAATGCAGGTCCCACTCGGCCCGCTCGATCATCTCGGCCTTCTCCTTGAGCAGGAGGACGACCGCGCGCCTGACCGTGCAGACATTGATCGGCTCATATGTCGCGTTCAAGACGAGCACCCGGCCGACCTCACGCCCGCGCCGCTGGTGCTCCCAAGGCGGCGCGGACCCGAATGGCGCAGGTGGTACAGAGGTGGCCATGGCTACGCGGGCGAAATTCTACATACGAGCGCAGCGACCTCAGGCCGCCGGAAACGAGCCGATAACCCGCAGCCGCTCGACGTGCGCTCGCAATGCGGTCAGGCCCTCGGCGATGTGAAGATCGTCCTCGCGGCCCTCTAGATCGACGAAGAACATGTACCGGCCGAGCCCCTGCTTGCGCGGCCGGGACTCGATTCGCGTCAGGTTGACCCCCCGCTGCGCGAACTGCGAAAGGCACGCCACAAGCCATCCGGGCGCCTCCGAGCCCACGCCCCAGAAGACGATCGCGGTCTTCCACGGGCCGGCGCCCGGGTCATGAGCTGCAGCCGCCCGGGCCAGCCACACGAACCGAGTCTCGTTGTCGGCCACATCCTCTACGCCCGCCAGGAGCACCTCACAGCCGTAGCGCTCCGCGGCCACGCGATTGCCGAGCGCGGCCCACGGTCCGTCGTGCTCGGCCACCGTGCGCACCGCCTCGGCGGTCGAGGCACCGGCCAGCACCCGCGCTTGCGGCAGCCGGGTGCGGATGAAGCGGGCGCACTGGGCATTGGCCTGTGGATGGGACACCACCGTCTCGATCGCCGACAGCTCCAGCGCCGTGCGCGCGATCAGGCAGTGGCGGATCGGGTGGACGACCTCGCCCACGATCGCCACGTCCTCGGTCTCCATCGCCAGCGCGTCCAAGGTGGCGTTGACCGAGCCCTCGAGCGAGTTCTCGATCGGCACCAGCGCCCGCTCGACGACCCCGGCGTGCACCGCCATCACAGTGTCGTAGATCGTGGGCAGCGGGATCATCTCGAGATCCGAGCCCCGCGTGTCGGCGATCAGGGCCTCCTGGGTGAACGTTCCCTCGGGACCGAAGTAGCCGACGCGCATGGACCGATCCCCGCCCGGGGCGATTCTCACGGGGTCGCCGACCGGCTGCCGGCGCTGCCCTGCAACGCCAGCTGGACGGCCTCGGCCTCCTCGGGGGAGAGCTCCAGCTCTCCGCGTCCGCCGTGGATCTGCTTGGCGTACATCCGCGCCTGATCGCGGTGGTGGATCGAGGAGAGCACGATCCCCGTCTGCGTGGAGTCCAGCAGCGCTATCGACATCGACTGACGGCCTGACATCTCCCCGTAGGCGTCGTAGCGCACCAGCGCGCTGTAGGAGATCGCGCCGTCGAGCCGCTGCTCGGCCATACCCATGCGGCCGTCGAGACGAGCCGCGACGTCCTGCACGTAGTCGTACAGGGCGGTGAACTGGCTCTGCAACGAGGCGGCATGCGAGACGAGGTCCTCGCGCCGGTCGCCCAGCACCGCGCGCTGCTCGGAGCGCACGCGGCGCAGCCGCAGGGCCAGGATGGTCGTCGTGCCCAGCGCCACCACGGCCACCGCGCCGGCGGCGAGGGCGACGATGCCGACGGTGCTCGTCAGGTCATGCACCGCCGAAAGGATAAGGGCGCGGGCCCAGGCACCGGCCGGCGGCCGCGAGGCCTACTGGAACGTCACCGTGTAGGACTGCGAGTTGTTCGAGGTGTTCTTCTCGCCGGGGACCTTCTCGACGGTCGCCTGCACGGTGTACGTGCCGGCGGCGGGCGGCGATTTCAGCGGCACGGCGCAGGTCGTCGTCTGCCCCGCCGTGGTCTGCGGGATCACCGTCTGTCCGCTGCTGCTCGTCCCGTTGACGGTCACCTTGCAGGTCACGTTGGTCTCGTTGTTCTGGCCGCCGTTGGTGATGTTGAGCTTGAACGTCGGTGCCGGCTTGATCGCAACGGTGTTCGGCGAGCCCGTCTGCAGTGTCGTGCCGTTGACGCTCACCGAGTTCAGTGTGTGGCCGTGCAGGCCGGGGGCGGGCTTGCCGCCGTTGACGCCTGACCCCTGCAGGGTGACGTGTAGTTCGGAGGCGACGGTGCTGGGTAGCAGCCAGGAGACGTCGGGCACGAACTGCCCGGAGTTGATCGTCTGCCCGCTGGAGCCACCGACGTCGATTCCATTGGCGTGCAGCGCGCTCACGATCGCGGGCGCGCTGTAGTCCTTGTAGAGCACGTCGGAGGCGTACAGGCGGGCCATCTCGGCCGCGATCGCGTGGATCGCGTCGCTGCTGGTGGAGGTGCCGAGCGCCGGCTGGATCTGCTTGCCGATGTTGGTGATCCCGTCGAGGCGCATCTGCAGTGCGAGGCGCAGGTCGGAGTTCGCCGTCTTGACCGAGTCCGGCGCGCTGAGCTTGCGGGCCGAGGAGACGACGCTGACGGCGGTCACGCGGGTCTGGTTGATCTGGTTCTGCAGGGTGCTGGCGCTCGCCGAGCCCTGCGAGCTGGAGAGAACGGAGAACAGCTGCCTGCCGTTCTCGTCGGAGCGGCTGATCAGCGACGAGACGCTGTTGGAGTAGTCCTTGAGCGCCGAGCGGTCGGCGTTGACCTGACAGCTGTGCACGCCAACGGCGATCAGCACCACGAAGATCACCACGACCACCGCCAGCGCCGCTCGCCGCGTCTGGATCGATTGCTGCTGGCTCGGCGGGCGACGTCCGCCGCCGGAGGAGCGGCGCCGAGGCGGGGCCGCACGAGTTGTCCTGCGCGACTCTGTACGAGGCGGTTCGTCGACCTCGTCGAAGAACGACAAGCTTACATCTCTCCTTGCCGATACTGGTGAAGCGATCAGTATGACCGTCGGCACGGCTGGATAGACAAGAGCTGAAAGGCAGCGTGCACGATCGCCCGACCCCGGCGGCGGCCGGGGGTCTGCCGCAGGGACCGCGGCGGCGACACCGAACAACGCGTCCATGGGCTCCAGTGAGGTGCGCACCGCACGCCTGCCCGGCGACGGCGAGCCGCCCGAGCGGGCGGACGGAACCCGCCCCACCCGCCGAACCCGCCCCACCCGCGCCGCGCGCGGCTCTCGCTCGACGACAGCGCCGTTGGTACTCGACCGCTATCGCCTGCACCGCCGCCTGGGCACGGGCGCCTTCGGGACGGTGTGGATGGCCCGCGATGAGCGACTGGAGCGCGACGTAGCCGTCAAGCTGCTGGCCCGGGAGCGAATCGTGGGCGGGCGCTTCGAGCGTGAGGCCCGCGCCGCGGCCCGCTTGGCGCACCCCGGGATCGTCACCCTGTACGAGGCTGCGGTCGATGACGAGGGCGCCTACCTGGTCTCCGAGCTGGTGCGCGGCGCCACGCTCGATGCGCTGCTGGCTGCCGGACGCCTGTCCGATCGCGACATCGTGGGAATCGGGATCGTCCTGTGTGACGCGCTCGAGCACGCCCACGCCCAGAGCGTCGTCCATCGCGACGTGAAACCGTCCAACGTGCTGGTGCCCGATGCCCCGGCGAGCTCCGGCCCAGCTGGCGAAGCTGACCGATTTCGGGGTCGCTCGGGTGATCGACTCAGAGGGGCTGACCCTCACGGGCGACGTGCTGGGGACGCTTGCCTACATGGCGCCCGAGCAGGCCGAGGGGCTGGAGGCCGGGGCGCCGGCCGACCTGTATTCCCTGGCCCTGGTCATCTACGAGGCGCTCACGGGCGTCAATCCGGTGCGGGCGACCACCGCGTTCCAGCGCGCTCGAAAGCTGGGCGCGCACCTGCCGCCGCTGCGCCGCCAGCGCCGCGACCTTCCCGGCGAGCTGGGCAGGTCGATCGACGGCGCGCTGCGCCCGCATCCACGCGAGCGGGGCACGATCGCGGACCTGCGCGCGGCGCTGCAGGCCGCGCTGGTCCATGTCGGGGATGAGCCGGGCGTCGTCACCGGCGCCTGGACTCGCGACCTGGAGGGCGGCGGGGACCGGGAGGAGCCGTTCGCCGCACGCGCCTCCCCCGCCCCGGAGCCCGACGACCGCCAGGAGGAGGCCGGCGGCATCTGGCCGGCGCGGGCCGTGGGCGCTGCCGGGGCGGCGGCCTTTGCCGCCTGGACCGCGGAGCGGCTCCTGGCGCCCTCGCCAGTGCCACCCGCCGCTGCCGCGCTGCTGGCGGGCGCCGCGGTGCTCTTTCTCCCGCGGCTCGGCTGGCTGGCGCTCGCCGGCACCCTTACCGCGGGTGCTGCGGCGCGGGGCCATCCCGGCGCGGCGCTGGTGATCGCGCTGGCGGCGCTGCTACCGGTACTGCTGCTGCCGACGCGCCCGACCGCCTGGCCGCTGCCGGCGGCCGCGCCCGCGCTGGGACTGATCGGGCTGGCCGGAGCCTGGCCGGCGCTCGCGGCGCGGGCAGGACGGGCGGGTCCGGTGCAGCGCGCGGCGCTGGGAGCGATCGGCTGGGTGTGGCTGCTGCTGGCCGGGGCCGCGCTGGGGCGCGGGCGGGTGCTGTACCTGCCCCATGTGCCCGGGGTGCCTCCCCCGGCCGCATGGATCGGGTCGCTGCCCCAGACGACCGGTCACCTCCTGGCCGCGCTGGGCTCCAGCGGCGTGCTGGCGCCCGGCGCGGTGTGGGCGCTGGCCGCCATGACCGCGCCCTGGCTGGTCCGCGGGCGCACGCCGGCGCTCGACATCGCGCGGGTGCTGGCCTGGTCGGCGCTGGTGGTCGGCGCCACACCGGCTGCGGTGGTGGCGGTCAACGGAACCGACGCCGTCGGCGCGGCGCCGACGGCCCTGCTCGGGGCGGCGGCGTGCGCGGTGGTAGCGCTCGCGCCCCGGGGGATCGCCGGATGGCGGCGCGCCTGGCACTCGCTGGGAGACGTGGGGGCCCGACTTCCGTAGCATGGATCCGCCGGATGCGGACCGTCCGTCCGTCCGGCTGGGCTCCTTTTCATGAGTGTGTTGCGCAACCTTGAGAGCAAGATCGCCGGCCTCGTCGAAGGCACGTTCAGTCGTGCCTTCAAGTCCGAGGTGCGCCCGGTGGAGATCGCGCGCAAGCTGGCGCGCGAGATGGAGGAGCACAAGACGCTGTCGTTGTCGCGCACCTACGTGCCCAACGAGTACCGCGTGTTCCTGTCCCCGCGTGACCGCGAGCGTTTCGCCGAATACGAGGAGGCGCTGCGGACCGAACTGGTCGGCTACCTGCTGGAGCATGCGCGCCGCGAGCATCTGGTGCTCACCTCGCGACCGGTTGTGGAGTTCGAGATCGACGACCGGCTGCGATTGGGGGAGTTCGGGATCCAGACGCGCGTCGTCAGCCCGCCGGCCCACGACGAGGCCGACCCCGGCGCCGACCTCGCCCCGGACGGCGGGCAGCACTCCGAGGCCTCCGGCCGGACGATGGTCTACAGCACGGCCGGCCGGGTCGCCGAGCCGCTGGAGGAGCGCGCTCGGTCGCGCTCCCATACGGCGCTGCTGCTGATGGGCGGCAAGCGGCTGGTGGTGGGCCCGGTAGGCGCCACGATGGGGCGCAGCCGCCAGTGCGATGTGATGGTCGACGACCCCAACGTTTCACGTGAGCATGCCGAGATCCGCCCCCGCGGCGGTTCGTGGGTGCTGACCGACCTGAACTCGACCAACGGCTCGCGGCTCAACGGCCGGCGGCTGGACCACTCAGAGGTGCTCAAGCCCGGCGACGAGATCGAGCTGGGCACCACCGTGCTCACGTTCGAGCTGGAATAGCCAGATGCTCCAGCCCGTCTCCGTAGGCCTGAAATTCGGCTTTCTGGCCGTCCTATACCTGTTCCTCATGTGGGTGGCGTTCAGCGCCCTGCGCGACCTGCGACGCGGGCGCGGCGACGCCGCGCCGGCCGACCGCGGGAGGGAGGCGGCCGACTCGGACGCCACCGGGATGTACCAGGCGGCCGGCGGCCTGAACGATTTCGAGGAGTTCGAGCCACGGCTGCTGGTGGAGCACGCGCTCGGCCACGAGTCCGGGATCGCCTACGATCTGGCTGAGGGCGCGACGCTCGGACGAGGCGATGTGGAGATCCGGCTGGAGGATCCGTTCGCGTCCTCGCGTCACGCACGTATTTCCCGGGAAGGACCAGTGGTGGTGATCGAGGACCTGGGCTCGACCAACGGGACGTATCTCAACGAGCAGCCGTTGTCCGGCCCGCAGCCGCTGCACGATGGCGATCGCATCCGCATCGGCGACAGCGAGTTCTCCTACCTCCACTAGCCCCGTGCCTGACCTCGCAGATACGATCGCATCCGAGCGGCCCCTGGCCGGCCACTGATGCTCCGCGCCGCCGACACGATCTGCAAGACCGACACCGGTCGCCAACGCCGCGACAACGAGGACAACGCCTACGTGCGCGCGCCTCTGTTCGTGGTCGCCGACGGGATGGGCGGCGCGCAGGCCGGCGAGGTCGCGTCGGCGCTGGCCGTGGAGGAGTTCCGGCGCCCGCTGGCCGACGAGGGAACGCCCGAGCAGCGCCTCGCCGACCGGGTGCGGTCGGCCAACCGCCGCATCTACGAGACCGCCCAGACCACGCACGAGCAAAGCGGGGATGGGCACCACGCTGACCGCGGCCTACCTCGATGACGCCGGCCTGGCGGTCGCCCACGTGGGCGACAGCCGCGCCTACGTCTTCCGCGACGGCACGCTCACCCGCATCACCCAGGATCATTCGCTCGTGGAGGAGCTCGTGCGGCGTGGCAAGCTGACCGAGGAGCAGGCCGCCGAGCACCCGCAGCGCTCGATCATCACCCGGGCGCTTGGGGATCGAGGGCGCCGTCGAGGTCGACACGTGGACCTATCCGGTACGCGCCGGCGACGTCGTGCTGCTGTGCTCGGACGGGCTGACCTCGATGATCGGCGAGGACGTGATCGCCGGCGTCCTGAGTTCGGAGCCCGACTCAGACCGGGCCGGTGAGCGGCTGATCGCGGAGGCCAACGCCGCCGGCGGTCGCGACAACATCACGGTCGTCCTGTTCCGGCTGGAGGAGGTCGGAGACGCGGATCCCGGCCGCCCCGACGAGCAGCCCACCGAGGTCGGCATGGCGGTCCCGGCCCGCGGGCTGACGCCGGATCCCGCCGACCCGAGCGGCGAGCCGGCTGCCCGCTCGTCTCCCTCGGCCAGCGCCACCATGACCGTGGCGGTGCCGGCGTCGCTCCGCGCGCCGGCGCCGGCCAGGTGGGGACGAGGTCCAGCCCGCCCCTGGCTCGCAGGCAGGGGCGTCCGGCGCCGGCTGGGGGGAAGCGATCCCGGCGAGGCGAGAGCCGGCTGTTCAAGCCGATCGTGGCCCTGATCTCGATCCTGATCGTGCTCTTCCTGTTCGGCGGCGGCGGCTATCTCGCCAGCCGGGAGCTGTTCTTCATCGGCACCAACACCAACGGGATCGTCACCGTATACCGCGGACTGCCCTACGACGGTCCGCTGGGCCTGAAGCTGTACGAGCAGGTCTACGTCTCCGGCGTGCCGGCCGGTGTGGTGCCGGCCGATCGCCGCCGGCAGCTGCTCAACCACGATCTGCGCTCGCAGGCGGACGCGATCGGCCTGGTGCGTGCCGCCGAACTTGGCCAGCTCAGTCGATGAGCGCCCGCAACCGAGAGCTGTTCGGCCTGATCCCGGCCGCGCTGCTGGTCACCGCCGGCTTCACCGGGGTGTTCATCCAGCGCGAGAACGTGCTGTCCAACGTGTCGCTGACCTACGGCGCGATCTTCCTCGCCCTGTGCCTGGTCGCCCACATCTTCATCCGCTTCACGCTGCCCCACGCCGATCCTTACATGTTCCCGCTGGTGGCGCTGCTGGCCAGCTTCGGGATCGTCATGGTCTACCGGATCGACGCCACCCAGGCCCGCCAGCAGGCGCAATGGTTCGTGCTGGGGCTGATCCTGTTCGCGGTGACGATCATCTTCTTTCGCGACTACCGCAAGCTCGAGCGCTATCGGTACACGATCGTGGCCGTCTCGCTGGCGCTGCTGGTGCTGCCGAGGCTCCCCGGGATCGGCTATCAGGCCAACGGGGCCTACCTGGGGGTTCGGCTGGGCTCGGTCGTGTTCCAGCCAACCGAGTTCGCCAAGATCGGCCTGGTCGTGTTCCTGGCCAGCTACCTGCGCGACACACGGCAGGTGATGGTCATGGGCGCGCGGCGGATCCTGGGGATCACGCTGCCGCCGCTGAAGTACTTCGGTCCCGTGCTGATGATCTGGGGCGTGGCGATGGTGATCCTCGTGCTCCTGCACGACGTCGGGTCGTCGCTGATGTTCTACGGCGCGCTGGTGGCGATCCTGTATGTAGCAACCGCCCGGCTGTCGTTCGTGGTCGTGGGGATGGCGGCCTTCGCGCTTGGGGCGTGGTTCCTCGGCACCCACGTCGCCCACATCACCGGCCGCTTCGAATCCTGGCTGCACCCCTTCAGCTCGCACCTGTATCACCAGCCGCTGGGCAGCTACCAGCTGGCCAACGGGATCTTCGCCCAGGCCGCCGGCGGGCTGTTCGGCCAGGGCTTCGGCCAGTCGGTGCTCACGATCCCCGGCACCCATCCGCTCGCCTATCTGCTGCCCGCGCCGCAGACGGACATGATCTATGCGGTCATCACCAACGAGGTCGGCCTGTTCGGGGCCTGCGCAGTGCTCCTCGCCTACCTGCTGTTCGTGTTCCGAGGCTTCAAGGCGGCGACGTTGGCGCGCGACTCGTTCTCCAAGCTGCTGGCCACCGGTCTGTCGGCGGTGTTCGCGCTGCAGGTGTTCGTGATCGTCGGCGGGGTCACCCGTGTGATCCCGCTCACGGGCGTGACGTTGCCGTTCATCTCCTACGGCGGCGCGTCGATCGTGGCCAACTTCGTGCTCCTCGCGCTGCTGCTGCTCGTCTCGGACCGCTCGCGCCGGCCGGTCGCGCCATGAACGCGCAGATCGTCCGCCTGTTCGGGCTGATCATCGTCCTGTTCGCGCTGCTGATCATCTGGACGACGCGCTGGACCGTGATCGACGCGTCGGCTCTGAACAACAATCCGCTCAACAGCCGGGCGCTGATCGCCCAGTTGCGGATCAAGCGAGGCAGGATCCTCGCGTCCAACGGTGCCGTGTTGGCGCGCTCGGTGCAGCGTGGCGGCGGCACCTGGGGCCGGACCTACCCGTACGGCCCGCTGTTCGCCCAGTCGGCCGGGTACGCCAACGTCGCTCAGGGCGAGGCCGCCGGGCTGGAACGGTCGTACAGCTCCGAGCTGCAGGGCATCCAGACGGGGTTGAGCTCGGTCTTCGGCCCGCTCGGCGGCCATCAGGTCGGCGACGACGTGTACACGGCGCTCGACCCCAAGGCCCAGGCGGTCGCCGAGCAGCAGCTGGCCGGCCGGATCGGCTCGGTGGTGGCGCTCAATCCGCAGAACGGCGCCGTGCTGGCGATGTACTCCTATCCGTCCTACAACCCGCTGCATCCCCTGGCGCCATGCAGCGATCAATGCCAGGTCAACCGCGCGATCCAGGGGCGCTATCCGCCGGGTTCGACGTTCAAGGTCGTCACCGCGACGGCCGCGATCGACTCCGGCAAGTACACGCCCAACTCGATCGTCAACGGCAAGTCTCCGGTGACGATCTCCGGCGTCCCGCTGTCCAATGACAACAACCAGGCGTTCGGTCCGATCGACCTGACGACGGCGCTCACCTACTCGGTGAACACGGTCTGGGCGCAGGTCGCCGAGGCGCTGGGACGGGGAACGATGACCAGGTACATGAAGCGCTTCGGCTTCTACGCCAAGCCACCGATCGACCTGCCGCGGGACGAGCTTCATTCCAGCTACCCGGTCGTCGTCCACGGGGAAGGCGTACAGCGCGGGCAGCCCGAACGAGGACATCGGCCGCATCGCGATCGGGCAGGGCGGCCTGGAGGTCACGCCGCTGCAGATGGCGATGGTCGCCGCGGCGGTAGCCAACGGAGGACGGCTGATGCGCCCGCACCTCGCGACCAAGGCGGTCGACCAGGACGGTCGCACGGTGAAGACGATCACGCCCACGCTGTATCACCAGGTGATGAAGCGCTCGACCGCCGACCAGATCGCCCAGATGATGAAGAAGGTGGTCGACGAGGGCACGGGCACTCCCGCCCAGCTCGGCGCCGGCATCACGTTCGCGGGCAAGACCGGCACGGCGTCCGTCGGTGTGGCGGGGGCCAACCAGACCCAGCCGTGGTTCATCGGCTTTGCCCCGATCCAGGATCCCAAGGTGGCGGTCGCAGTGACGGTGGAGCGCTCCGACGGCGGGTTCGGCGGTACGGTCGCCGCGCCGATCGCCAAGGCGGTCGTTCAGACGCTGCTGGCGGAGGGCAAGTGAGGCCGCGGCACTGATGCCCGAGCCGACGCGGGACACCCTGGTCGACGGGCGCTACAAGGTCGTCTCACGGCTGGGAACGGGTGGCATGGCCGACGTGTTCCTGGCCGAGGACCAGCAGTTGGGCCGCAAGGTGGCGCTCAAGCTGCTGCACCGCCGCTTCGCCGAGGACCCGGATTTCGTCGAGCGCTTTCGCCGCGAGGCTCACGCGGCGGCCGGCCTGCAGCATCCCAACGTGGTCGGCGTGTACGACCGAGGCGAATATGACGGGACCTACTACATCGCGATGGAGTACCTGCCCGGGCGCACCCTCAAGCAGCTGATCCGCGATGAGGCGCCACTCGATCCGATCCGGGCGATCGACATCACGATCCAGATCCTCAAGGCGGCCCGCTTCGCGCACCGCCGCGGGATCATCCACCGCGACCTCAAGCCCCACAACGTGATCGTCAACAGTGCCGACGACGCAAAGGTCACCGACTTCGGGATCGCGCGGGCCGGCGCCTCGGACATGACCGAGACCGGCTGGATCATGGGCACCGCCCAGTATCTGTCGCCCGAGCAGGCCCAGGGCCACTCCGTCAACGCCTCCTCTGACCTGTACTCGGTCGGCGTGGTGCTGTACGAGATGCTCACCGGGCGGGTGCCGTTCGACGCCGACGCGGCGGTGACGATCGCGCTCAAGCACGTGTCCGAGGCTCCCGTGCCGCCGAGCACATTGAACCCGGCGGTCCCGCCCGAACTGGAGCAGACCGTCCTGTGGACGCTGAACAAGAACCCGGCCGATCGACCGGTGGACGCCGAACAGCTGATCACCGTGCTGCAGCACTGTCGCGCCTCGATCGAGGCCGGCGGCGCCGGCCAGAACACCGCCAGCATGGCGGCGGTGGCGGCGGGTGCCGCCGCCGGACTGCCGACCCAGGGTGCGCTGGCCGCGGCGGCCGCGGCCTACGAGGCCGGCGGGGCGGCCGGCGGCGCGACCCAGAACGGCGGCGAGCAGGCGGGCCAGGACGACCGCGACGGCGCGGATGAGGAGGAGCCCGAGGGGCGCCGGGGGTGGGTGCCGTGGGCCTGGGCGCTGCTGGTGGCGCTGCTGGTGGCCGGCGCGGCGGTGGCCGTCTACTTCATCAGCCGTCCCAAGCAATACACGGTCCCCCGGGTTACCGGACTGCAGCTCAACGTGGCGCGCACGTTGGTCCAGAACGCCCATTTCCAGGTGGGCGTGATCAACGTCCCGGGCAAGAAGCCGGCAGGCACGGTGATAGGTGAGAATCCCGGGGCCGGGAGCAAGGCCGACAAGGGCTCGACGGTCACCCTGACGGTATCCAAGGGCCTGGGCAACGTCCCGGTTCCGTCGGTGCAGGGGCTCAGTCAGGCCGCCGCCACCAGGCAGATCGAGAAGGCCGGGCTGAAGGTCACCCATGTCGTCACCCAGAGCTCATCGCGCTTCAGCGCCGGCCAGGCCACGGGCACCAATCCGGGCGCCGCCAGATCCGTGCCGCCCGGTACGGGCGTGACCCTGATCGTCTCCTCGGGCCAGGCGCAGAAGAAGGTGCCCGACGTGCGCGGCGAGAGCCAATCGGCGGCAACGTCACAGCTCACGAGCGCCGGCTTCAACGTCGACCCGTCGACTCAGACCTCGAGCTCGGTGACGGCCGGCAACGTGATCAGCCAGGACCCGGGAGCCGGTGAGCAGGCGACGGTCGGCTCGACGGTCAAGATCGTGGTCGCGAGCGCGCCGGCGACGGTGAACGTGCCGCCGGTGACGGGCGACCCGGCCGGCAGTGCCCTCGGCGCGCTGCAGTCGGCAGGCTTCCGCGTCGTGCGCCGGACCCAGGACGTCAGCCAGCCGGGCCAGAACGACACGGTGATCTCGCAGGATCCCCCCGCCGGTTCCTCGCGGAAGAAAGGCTCGACGGTGACGATCGTCGTCGGCCACTACGTCCCCCCGTCTCCGTCCTCCTCGTCCTCGTCCACCACGACTACGACGACATCGAGCCCCAGCTCGTCGACGACACCGACCACGTCGACCAACGGCGGCCATTGACGCGCTACTGCCGGCGGTGTGCGACGCCCCTGCCGACCGCACCTGGTGACACTAGCTGCGATACAGGGCGATCTCGTTGATCGCGACCTGGTCGTGGTTGCCCAGGCTCGTGATCCACACCAGGTAGTACCGGTAGCGCGTGGCGCCGGTGTGCAACCGGATCGTCTGGGTCTTGTGCACGCTGGCGGCCGCGCCCACCTTGACCCAGGAGCTGTCGAACGTGTTGGGATCAGGCGGGGTGCTGCGGGCGTAGATCAGGACGGCGTAGCCGGGGGTCGCGGTGTCGAGGACCAGCGAGCCGGCGGCCACGCCAGGGTTGAGCGTGACGTAGAGCCCGACGCCGGGCTTGCCGAGGACGTTGTTCTCATAGGTCTCGGTCGTCCACGCGGTGTTGCGGTCGCTATCGACCGCCAGGCCGACCTCGTTGGGATGCTGGACCTTGGCGCCGGAGAGCGCGTCGGGGTTGTAGTCGTGTGCGCAGGAGGTGCAGAGCGTCACCGGGTGGGGGGTCTGCTTGGGCGGCGGTTGGGCCAGTGGACTGGCCCCGTGGTGCGTGCGCGGCACGAGGAACGCCACCACCGCGGCGGCGACCGCGCCCACGACAAGCAGCATCGCGAACACCACCACCCGGTGGCGTACGCGCAGCGGGACGCGGCGTTGAGCCGCGGAGGGCAGCGTGCGCAGGACGGTCGTGACCTCGCCGGTTGCGCTGCCGGCCCGGGCCGTCTCGAGCCCCAGCACGTCCTCCAGGTCGGCGATCAGCTCGGTGTCGTCGGCGTAGCGGTCGGTTTCCCGCTTGGCCGTAGCCCTCTCCAGCACGGCGGCCAGGGCCGCCGAGACCTCCGGGCGCTTGATCTGAACGTCGGGGATCTCCTCGCGGACGTGCTTCATCGCCACCGCGACCTGGTTCTCGCCGCGGAACGGAACCTCGCCGGTGAGCATCTCGTAGAGCACGATCCCGACCGAATACAGGTCCGACTGGCCGGTCACGGGGCGGCCCAGCGCCTGCTCGGGCGAGACGTAGTCGGTGGTGCCCAGCACGCGCCCATCGGCCGTCAGGCCGTCCTCCTCCAGCGTCCGGGCGATCCCGAAATCGGTGACCTTGGCCGAGCCCTCCTGGTCGATCAGTACGTTCTGGGGCTTGACATCGCGGTGGACGATGTGGCGGGCGTGCGCGGCGCCCAGCGCGCGCGCGATCTCGATCGCGTAGGCGACCGCCTCGGGTATCGGCAGGCGACCGTTGCGGCGGATGCGCTCCTTGAGCGTCTCGCCCTCGACGTACTCGAGCACGATGTAGGGCCGTGGGTGGTCGGGGTCCCCGTCCTCGCCGGCGTCGATCACTCCCACGATGTGCGGGTGCGACAGCTGGGCGACGGCGCGCGCCTCGCGCCGGAAGCGCTCCAGCTGATCGGAGTCCGTGGCGACCTCGCGGTTCATCAGCTTGATCGCCACCTGGCGTTCCAGCGTGACGTCGGTCGCGCGATACACGGTCGACATGCCGCCGGCGCCTATCCGCGCCTCCAATCGGTAGCGGCCGTTGAGACTGGTGCCGAGCAGCGTGGTCATGTAATTACCGTATTTTGCGCCACTGATGAGGCAGGCGCGATGGTGGACGGTCCTAGGCGGCGCGCAGGCCGCTGGGGTCGCCGAGAATCGCCAGCTGCGGGACCGATAGGTGTCGTGCTCGGTCGGTGACGTGGCCGATGACAGAGGTCCCGGGATGGCGTGCCTGCAGCAGCTCGGCGGCGTCCTGGGCGTGCTCGGCCGGCACTACGGCGCAGAAGCCGCAGCCCATGTTGAAGACCTCCCACATCTCGACAACCGACACCCGGCCGAGCTCGGCGATCAGCTCGAACACCGGCGGCACCGGCAGCGGCCCGGAGATCTCGAAGCCGATGCGGTCCCCCAGCCTGAGCAGATTGGTGAGGCCCCCGCCCGTGATGTGGGCCAAGCCATGTACCGGAATGCGGTCGTCGCGCAGCAGCTCCAGGATCGCTCGCACGTAGATGACGGTGGGCTCCAGAAGGACGTCGGCGACGCTCTGGCCGCCGAGCTGCGCCGGACGGTCGTCCAGCTCCAAGCCGCCGGTCTTCAGCAGCGCTCGCCGGGCCAGACTGAGGCCGTTGGAGTGGACGCCGGATGCCGGCAGGCCGATCACGGCGTCCCCCGGGTGGCAGGCGCTGCCGTCGACGATCGCATCCAGCGCGACCGTGCCGAAGGCCGAGCCGACGAGGTCGAAGCCGTGCGGGCTGGGATGCCCGCGCAGGACCTCGGGGATCTGGCACACCTCGCCTCCCGGGATCTCGACGCCGGCGAGCTCCGCCCCGGCGCGCAGGCCGATGGCGAGCTCGGTCAACTGCTCGGTCTCGGCGCGCTCGACCGCGATGTAGTCGAGCAGCGCCAGCGGCTCGGCGCCGACGCATACCAGGTCGTTGACGTTCATCGCCACACAATCGATCCCAATGGTCTCAAAGCGCCTGGTCTGCTCGGCGACGATCACCTTGGAGCCGACGCTGTCGGTGGCCAGCGCGATCCCCAGGTTGGGCGCGATCCGCATCACGCTGGCGTAGTGGCCGGGCAGCGGCACCGTCAGCGAGGGGCGCCCCGTATCGATCGTGCGCAGCACGTCGACCAGGGCCTGCACCCCGCGGTCGGCCTCGTGGGTGTCGACCCCGGCGGCGGAGTACGCGTCGGTCACGGGGTCAATTGTCGTATATGCGCCGGAGGGTGCAGGGTCATCGGCGGGCGCCGCGCAGACGATGCACTACCACGCCCGCCAGCGCCAGCCGGTAGGCCGCATAGGGAAGCAGCGAGCGGTCGCGCTCCACCTGGCGGATCAGCCACGTGGAGCCCAGCGTGGAGACGAACGACGCGGCCGCGCCGGCCGCGAACGGGCGGGCCGTCCCGGGCGGAAGGCCGCGCTTGGCCAGGCGCACCGTCTTGAGCACGGTCGCACCGGCGATCACCGGCAGCGCCACGTGGCGTGACAGGCGGTTGGCGTCCTCGCGGGTGAACCGGCGCCGCCGGGCCGCCGCGAGCGTGGCGCCGTTGCGCGAGACGCCGGGGACCAGCGCGCACGCCTGGGCCATGCCCAGCCACAGCGCATCCTCCCAGCCGGCGTCTGCGGAAGTGCGCACCTGGGGCGAGCGATCGGCCCAGGCCATCGCCAGCGAGCCGCACACCAGTCCGGCGGCGATCGTCGCGGGCGTGCCCAGATGACGTTCGATCGGGCGCTCCAGCGTGTACCCGGCCACCGCGGGCGGGGCGAAGGAGAGGGCGATGTGAAACGCCAGCCGCGGACGCAGGCCCGAGACCGCGTCGCGCACCTCGCTGCGCAGCGTGATCAGCAGCGCGGCCGCCGTACCCGCGTGCAACGCCACCTCGAACGCCTTGCGCAGCTCCGGGTCGGCGTCGTCGCGGTCCCAGCCGAGCAGCCACGGGATCAGGGCGATGTGACCCGAGGAGGAGATCGGCAGAAGCTCCGCCGGGCCGTGCAGCGCCCCCAGCGCCAGCGCCCGGCTCAGGCTCGCGCGCGCGCGTAGCCTCAGTCGGGGAGGGCATCGACCGCGGTACCGGCCCCGCCCACCCCGGAGCCGGTTCCGCCCGCCTCGGGGCTGGTTCCGCCCGCCCCCGGCTCCGACGGCCGCTCCCTCACCCGGCGCACGATCAGGTACACGATCGCCGCCACGACCACCGCGACGCCCGACGTAGTCGACGTACTCCAGGTGATGGCGCCACGTCTGCCATTGGCTGCCGACCTCGCGTCCCAGCAGGCCGAGGCCGCCGATCCAGACGATCGAGCCGAGCGTCGCGGCCGCAATGCAGCGCCAGTAGGACATCCGGGCAACGCCGGCGGCGTACGGGAAGGCGGCGCGGACGAAGGGCAGCAAGCGCGTGATGAACATCACGGGTGTGCCGTAGCGGTCAAACCAGCGGTGCGCGCGCTCGATGCTGCCGGGCCTGATGTGCAGCTTTGAGCCCTGATGCTCGAGCAGCTCCTGGCTTCCGAAATAGCCGATCGAGTAGGCGATCGACGCGCCGGCGATGTCGCCGACCACGCCGGCGACGATGATTCCCGGCAGCGTCGAGGTTGCCCTGAAAGACGTCGAAACCGGCGAACAGCATCGTCGGCTCGGTACCGGGCACGCCGATCACGCCCGAGGTCAGGGTCAGCAACGCCACCCCGGCCAGGCCG
This sequence comes from uncultured Solirubrobacteraceae bacterium, assembly GCA_963831015.1. GTDB lineage: Bacteria > Actinomycetota > Thermoleophilia > Solirubrobacterales > Solirubrobacteraceae > Palsa-465. The sequence continues at coordinate 360,344 of CAWHOM010000006.1, forward strand.
AGATCGGCGATCAGGTGCGTCGCGAGCCGGACCAGCGGCTCGGTGAGCGAGGCGTGGACGAGCAACACCGGCGCCAAGCCTAGCGTCAGGCTCTGAGGCCAGAGTGAGAGATAGGGTGAACGCCGATGGCCGTCCCCCTGTTCGACACCCAGAGCCCGCTCGCTGCGCTGCGCCCCGAGATCATGGAGCGGATCTCGCAGGTCGTGGCCGGCGGGCGCTTCGTGCTCGGACCGGAGGTGCGAGGCCTTCGAGTCCGAGCTGGCCGCCTACCTGGGCGTCCGCCACGTGATCGGCGTCGGCAACGGGACCGATGCGCTGGTCATCGCGTTACGGGCATTGGGGGTCCAGCCCGGCGACGATGTGGTGCTGCCGTCGCTGACGTTCTACGCGACCGCCGAGGCGGTGGCCGACGTCGGGCGCCCGGCCGGTGTTCTGCGACGTCGATGCCGGCACCCGCAACGTCACCCTGGAAACGGTCTCGGCCGCGATCACCCCGCGCGACCACCGCGGTGATCGCGGTCGATCTGTTCGGGGTGCCCGCGCCGGTCCCCGAGCTGCGCGCGCAGCTGCAGCTGCCGGTGCTCGAGGACGCGGCCCAGGCGGCCGGGGCCAGCCTGCACGGCCGCCGCGCCGGCTCGCTCGGCGACGCGGCCACGCTCTCGTTCTACCCGTCCAAGAACCTGCCGTGCTTCGGCGACGGGGGGGCGATCGCCACCGACGACGACGCGATTGCCCAGACCGCGCGGGCATTGCGGTTCCACGGTTCACACGACAAGGAGACGTTCACCTACGTCGGCTACAACTCGCGCCTGGACGAGCTGCAGGCCACGATCCTGCGCGTCCTGCTGCCCCAGCTCGACGGCTGGTCCGAGGGCCGGCGCGCGGGCGCTCAGGCCTATCTCGACGCCGGACTGGCCGAGCACGTCACCGTTCCGGTGGTTCCCGACGGCGCGGTCCCCGCCTGGCACCTGTACGCGGTCACCCACCCGCGTGCCGACGAGCTGCTGAGCGCGCTGGCGCAGGCCGGCGTGGAGTCCCGTGGCTACTACCGCGTGCCGCTTCACCGCCAGCCGGCGATGGCGCCGTTCGTGACCGACCAGCTCCCGCTACCGGTCACCGACGCGCTGGCCGCCGAGATCATCGCGCTGCCGATCAGCCCCGTGCTGGGCGCCGAGCAGGCCCACGAGGTCGTGGCGGCGATCGCACCGGTCGCCTAGCTGGATGAGCCGCTGAACACGCGTGCGCGTCTGGGTCGACTTCACCAATTCACCTCACGTGCTCGTGCTGCGCCCGGTGATCGAGCGGCTGCGCGCCCACGGGCACGACGTGCAGGTGACCGCGCGCGACTTCGCGCAGACGCTGGCGCTGTGCGACCGCTTCGGGATCGAGCACACCGAGATCGGCCACCATCGCGGCGCGGGGCTGCTGGACAAGGCCCGCGGCCTGTTCGCCCGCTCGGCGCAGCTGGCGCGCTGGGCGCGGCCGCGGCGCTTTGACCTGGCGATCGGGCACGGCTCCAACGACATCACCGTTGCCGCCGCGCTGCTGCGGATCCCCTGCTCGACGACGTTCGACTACGAGTGGGCGACCGTCCAGCACACCGTCAACTGCCGCCTCGCCCAGGCCGTCGTCGTCCCCGACGCGATTCCGCCCGAGCGCCTGTACCGCTACGGCGCGCGCGGCAAGCTGCACCCCTATCCCGGCCTCAAGGAGGAGTACTACCTGGCCGATCTGCGCCCCGACCCGGCGGTACTCGACGAGCTGGGCGCTCGACCCCGCCCAGCCGATCGCGGTGGTCCGCACCCCGCCGGCGGTGTCGCTGTATCACCGCTTCGAGAACGACCTCTTCGGCCAGGTCCTGGAGCGTCTGCGCGGTAGCCAGGCGGTGGTGCTGCCGCGCACGCCCGAGCAGCGCGCCGAGCTGACCCGCGCCGGCGGCTTCATCGTCCCTGAACAGGCGATCGACTCGCAGTCCCTGATCGCCTTCGCCGACCTGGTGGTCTCCGCCGGAGGCACGATGAACCGCGAGGCGGTGGCCTTGGGCACGCCCGTGTTCACGGTGTTCGAGGGCCGGCTGGGCGCGGTCGACGAGCGCCTGATCGCCGAGGGCCGTCTGCGCCGGCTGCAGCGACCCCGAGCAGGTGGTCCTGGTCAAGCGACGAGCGCAGCGGGCGACGGCATCGATGAACGCATCCGGCGCGATCCCGAGGCGCTGGTGGAGCGACTCTGTGCGCCCGATGAGAAGCCGGTTAGCGTCGACTTAAGCCCTCCGGGGCGCCGGTAACGCGGCGGCAGCGCCGGATTGTAAGGCTGGTACCGTCGTGCCTTCCTCGTGTCTGACACCACGCTAGAGACGCCGCAAGTCTCCACCCCCGGGGACGATCAGCCCCCGCGGTCCGGGGCCGGCACACCAGCTCGTTCCTGCGCCGCCACATCTGGTGGTTCGTCGGCGTGGGCGTGATCATCGTCTCGGCGGCGATCGTGCGCTGGGTCAATACGCGCCCGGGGTATGACCCGTACGGGTGGCTGATCTGGGGCTATCAGACCCTGCACCTGCACCTTGACCTCGGGGGCGCCCCCTCGTGGAAGCCCCTGCCGCTGCTGTTCACCGTGCCCTACGCGCTGTTCGGCCACTACGCGCTGTGGCTGTGGATGGTGACCGCGGAGGCGGCGGCGTTCGCAGGCTCGATCTTCGCCGGGCGAATCGCCTACCGGGTCGTCAACAGCGGCGGCAATGGCGACCGGCGGTACGTGTACGCGGCGATCGCGGCAGCGCTCTTCGCCGGGTTGGGGATGTACGGCATCCAGGACAACATCAACGGCGCGCATAGCAACTACCTGCACTATGTCCTGAGCGTCCAGTCCGATCCGATGATCGTGACGCTCGTGCTGGCGGCGATCGACTTCCACATCAACGGCCATCGCCGCTGGGTGATCGCGATGCTGCTGCTGGCCGGCCTCGGCCGGCCGGAGGTGTGGCCGGTGCTCGGGCTGTATGGCCTGTGGTGCTGGGTCAAGCGGCCCGACATGCGCATCTACCTGGGGGTGTGCGCGTTCCTGCTCGTGTTCCTGTGGTTCGGCGTACCGACGATCACCAACGGCCGTCCGTTCGTGGCCGGCGACCTCGCCCAGGGCTCCCCGCGCGAGTGCCGCAGCGGCAAGATCCTCTGCACGATCGACCGCTTCAAGACGCTGAACCTGTGGCCGGTGTGGGTGTTCACGCTCGCCGCCGTGGCCTGGGCGGGCTACCGCCTCCGGGCCACCGGCTTCCGCCTGCGCGGCGCACGGGCTGCGCTGTCGGACGACACCCTCGCTCCGGCGCAGCGCACCGAGCGCAACAACGACCTGCTCGTGCTGGGGCTGGCCGCCGGGATCGTGGTGTGGCTGATCGTCGAGATCGCGTTCGCGCTGCACGGCTGGCCGGCGGTGCCGCGTTACATCTTCGAGCCCGCCGTGGTGGCGATCGTGCTCGGCGGAATCGGGTTCGGCTGGGTGCTGCGCGAGATCCCCGCCCGGTTGCGACTGCTCGGCGTGGCCGGGCGTCGCGGTGGGCGCCGTGCTGGTGTTGGCGCTCGTGCCGGGCGCGTTGTCGCGGATCCGCGTCGAGCACAAGGACGTCAGCCACGAGCGCGCCCGCACCGTCCAGATCAGCCACCTGGCGGCAATGGTCACCCGGCTCGGAGGGCGCCAGGCCGTGCTGCGCTGCGGCAAGCCGGTGACCAACGTCGAGTTCGTCAGCATCCTCGCCTGGCTGGTGCACCGCAACGTCGGGGTGCTCGGTCACCGCCCGAACTTCGAGCTGCACCTGCGCCACCCGATCGTGCTCTTCACCCAACTGCCCACGGGGTGGGCGAGCTACCCGTGGCACACCTACGTCTCCAAGCTCGCGTCCTGCCAGAGCATGAAGCTGGTCTCAGTGATCAGCCGTGGTCACTCGATCACGGTGCGCAACCGCATCGCGCCCAAGCCGGTGCCGCCGATCCCCAACACGCCGCTACCCGGCTGACCGCGCCGGCAGGACGGCGTCCACCACCGATTCCACCGGATCCTCGCGGCCGTCGATGACGCCGAGGATCGCGCTCATCAGCGGCAGCGAGTCCCACGCCGCGGGGTCACACTGGCCGATCAGGTCGGCGGCGAGTCGCGCGGCGGGAACGCCCTCAACCGTCTGCTCGGCGGCGGTCATCGCCTCCATCGCCTCGCTCGCGCCCTCGCCGCGCCCGATCCGGGACCCGTAGATCTTGTTGCGGCCCGACAGCCCGGTGACCTCGAGGTCGCCCACTCCGGCCAGGCCGGTCGCGGTCTCGGGCCGTCCCCCGACGAGCCCGCAGATCACGCCGAGCTCACGCACCGATTGGGTGAAGACCGCTGCCTTCAGATCGTGGAACGGATGATCATGGCGTTCCTGCAGGCCATCGGCGATGCCGAGAGCGATCGCGTAGACGTTCTTCATCGGCGCGCAGATCTCGACGCCGATCTCGTCGTCGGTCACCCCCGGGCGGTAGGCGTCGGTGCCCAACGCGCCCGCATGACGTTCGGCGACCCCGCGGTCAAGACAGCCGAAGATGGTGGCCGTCCAAGTTCCGGCCGCGACCTCGTTGGCCTTGCACGGCCCGCCCACGGCAACCACCGGCGGCAGCGTCGCGTCGTGCTCGGCCGCCAGCTCGCGCAGCGCGTCGGGAAGCAAGCGGACCCGTCCGTGCTGATCGGGGGAGAACCCCTTGCTGGTCAGCAGCAGCGCACCCGTCTGGACGATCCCGTCCAGCGCCAGCCGCGCGACTTCGCTGACGCCGGGCGAGGCGACCGCCAGCACGCACACCGCCGCGTCCTCGAGCGCGGGCGCCAGGTGGTGTGAATCGAACAGCGCGGTGCCCGGCGCCAGTGTCACGCCGGTGCGGGGATGCGGACGACCCGCGGCGCACGCCTCGAGCAGATGGTCGTCCAGCCAGGTCCCCCACAGAGCGACATCCCAGCCCGCCTCGCGAAACGGCGTGGCCAGCGCCGAGCCCATCGCTCCCGCGCCCAGCACGGTGACCTTCGGGCTCATCGTCCGTCGTTCGCGAGCGCCGTGCGGATCTGCGCCAGCCGGCGCAGCTGCGGCGCCACGGCTCCGTAGAGCGGCTCGTAGACGTCGTGGAACAGCTCGTCGTAGATTGCCGCGGCGCGCTCCGCGGGTTCGAAGCGCTCTCCGACGTCCGTCATCGCGGCGGCCGCCTCATCCACCGAGGCGTACCAGCCGGCGCCGTAGGCGCCGAGCACGCCGGCGCCCAGGCAGGTCGCCTCCACGCTGCGGGCCCGGACGACGGGCGTGCCGAGGACGTCGGCGAGGATCTGACACCACAGCTCGCTGTTGGAGCCGCCGCCGAGGACCACGTACTCGCGGATCGGCTGCCCCGTCGCCCGCTGGACCCCGGACATGGCGAGGCGGAACTCGTAGGCAACTCCCTCCTGGATCGCCCGGAACAGGTGCTCGCGGCCGTGGTCCCAGTGCCAGCCGACGATCATCCCGGTGGCCGAGCCGTCCCAGTGCGGGCTCATCACACCGTTCCAGTACGGGACCAGGACCAGGCCGTCGGAGCCGATCCCGACCTCCCGAGCGGCCGCCTCGTAGCGGTCGAAGTCGGCCGCGCTCTCCAGGGTGTCGCCGAAGCGGCGCATGAACCAGGTCATCGTCGCCATACCGCCGCGCAGGCACTCCTCCAACAGGAAGGTGCCGGGGGCGCCGGCGTACATCGTGCGACAGCACGGGTCGGAGATGTAGTGATCGCAGACCGGTCCGCCGGTCACGGCCGTGCCCAGGTTCAGCGCGCCGCGGTCCAGTGAGGTGACGCCCGCGCCCAGGCAGGCCCCCTGGCCGTCGCCGAGCCCCGCCACCACCGGCACGCCGGCCGCCAACCCGGTCGCCTCGGCTGCCTGCGCGTGCAGCTCGCCGATCACGGTGCCCGGCGCCACGGTGTCGCAGAACTGATCGGGGGACAGCCCGATCTCCTCGATCAGGTCAGCGGCCCAGGCGTCCTGCTCGACGTCGGTCAGACCGAACGAGTCGGCCGAGGCGAGACTCGTGACGAACTCGTCCGTGAGGCGCTGCACGAGGTAGGCGTGGGTGTCCATGAACCTGTGCGCGGCCTGTGCGATCTCCGGCTCGTTCTGCACCAGCCACAGCAGCTTGGGCAGCGCCTGGGTCAGCGAGGGTCCGCGACCCGTGCGGCGGTGCAGGGTCTCGTGTCCGAAGCGCTCGCCCAGCTCGTCGAGCTGGGCCTGCGCACGGGCGTCGTCCCACAGGATCGCGTTGCGCAGCGAGCGGTTGTCGGTGTCGACCGGCGTATAGGACTCGCGCTGGTGCGTGATGCAGATCGCGTCGACGCGGTCGGGTCCCACCGCGCCCACCACCTCACGCAGCGCCTCGGACGTCGCCTCCCACCAACCCTCGGCCTCCTGCTCGGAGATCGCGGCGCTCGGCCGGATCTCGGTCAACGGCGCACGGCCCTCGCCGACGGACTCTCCGTCTCTGTCCCAGGCGATCACCTTGCTCGCCGTCGTGCTGCAGTCAACGCCCAGCACGACATCGCCCATCTGTCTCCCTCCTCTCGCCGACGGGTGGTTACTACCCCGCCTAACCTGCTCTTACCGCTGGGGCCGGGGCGTTCACGTCTAGACTCTTGCGCCGCATGCGCCGACGGATGAGATCCGCGGCCTTCCCCGTCCACCGCCACGCGCTCCCCCAGCTGCTGGTGGATGGGGTACTGGTCGCGCTTGCATATTTTCTGGCCTTCTGGCTTCGCTTCGAGGGAAGCTTCCGTAGCGCCTCAGGGCATCGTTACGAGCATCTGCTCGACGTCACGATCGTCTGGGTGGTCGCGGTCACCCTGATCGCGCTGACGGCCTTCGGCCAGTACCAGCGGTTGTGGAAGTTCGTCGGCCAGCGCGACTACGAGGCCGTGTTCAAGGCCGTCGTGGTGGCAACGGTCGTGTTCGTCGGGGTGATCGCGTTGCTCCATCCGGTCACCGCCCCGACTACGCAACGCATCCCGCATCTGCACTTCCACCACCATCTACAGCTGCGTACGACCTATACCAACCGGCCGGGTCCGTCGACCGCCGTGCCGCTCCCGGGAAGCGTGATCGCGTTGTTCTTCCTGCTCTCGCTGGCGCTGCTCGTCGGGGCGCGATTCGTGGTGCAGCTGATCACCGACGGTCGCGTGCGGAGCCTCACCTCCGGCAAGGGCGCGCGCAACGTGCTGATCGTCGGCGGCGGCGACGGTGGCCGGCTGGTGGTGCGCGAGCTGATGCGCAATCCCGGCCTGGGCCTGCGACCGGTGGGCTTCTTGGATGACGATCCCCGGATGCGCGGCGTCAAGGACGAGCACGGCCTCAAGGTGCTGGGCCGCACGCAGGAACCGGATCTGTCGCGGGTATTGGATGAAGTCGAGCCCGAGGAGGTCGTGATCGCGATCCCGTCGGCGCCGGGCACGCTGCGTGCGCGTGTCGTCGCTGCCTGCCGCAAACGCGGGATCCCCGTTCGCACGACGCCCACGGTGTTCGAACTGCTGCGCGACGGCTCCGGCCAGCTGCGGGTCAGCCGGCAGCTGCGCGAGGTGCGCGTCGAGGACATGCTGGGGCGCGAGCCCGTGCGTGAGGAACTGGAGCGCGTCGGCGCCTACCTGCGCGGCCAGACTGTGATGGTCACCGGCGCGGGCGGCTCGATCGGCTCAGAGCTGTGCCGTCAGATCGCCCGTGTCGGCCCGCACCGGCTGGTGCTCGTCGACCACGCCGAGGACAACCTGTTCGAGATCCAGCGCGAGCTCGAGGAGGACCGCCACGTGCGCACGGCCCTCCCGGTGCTGGCCGACTGCAAGGAGGAGGAGCGCATGCGGGAGGTGATCGCCGAGTACCGACCGGCGGTCATCTTCCACGCGGCCGCCTACAAGCATGTGGCGATGATGGAGTCAAATCCCGTGGAGGCGATCCGCAACAACGCGCTCGCCACACGGCTGGTGGCGCGGATCGCCGGCGAGCTCGGCGTCTCGAACTTCGTGCTCGTCTCAACCGACAAGGCGGTCAAGCCGGCAACCGTGATGGGCGCCTCCAAGGCGCTGGCCGAGTGGGCTGTGGAGGCCGAGGCGGCCAAGCGCCCCGGCACGCGCTACGCGACCGTGCGCTTCGGCAACGTGCTCGGCTCCTCGGGCTCGGTGGTGCCGATCTTCCGCCGCCAGATCGCGGCGGGCGGCCCGGTGACGGTGACCGACGAGCGCATGACGCGGTATTTCATGACGATCCCGGAGGCCGTTCAGCTCATCATCCGCGCCGGCTCGCTGGGCGACTTGAGCGGCGAGATCTTCGTGCTGGAGATGGGCGAGCCGGTCAGGATCAAGGAGCTGGCCGAGACGATGATCCGCCTCTCGGGGCTGGAGCCCGATCGCGACATCGCCATCCAGATCGTCGGCGCGCGCTCCGGTGAGAAGTTCACCGAGGAGCTGTTCGACACCTATGAGCGCCCGCAGCGGACCCCGGCGCAGCGGATCCTGCGTGCCGACCACGACCGCCTGGATCCGGAGTGGGTGCAGCGGACGTTCGCCGAGATCAACCTGCTCGTCCTGGAAGGTGACGCGGCCGCGCTGGCGAAGCACGTCTCCGAGCTTTCCGGTACGCGCGTCACCCGCGCGGCGGATGACGTCTCGGAAGCCGCCCACCCTGCCCCTTAAACTGCGCGCTTGAGCATGAGAGCGATCCCCTACGCCCTCTCGGTCCACCACTTCATCTCCACGGTGGGGGCCGATGCCGGCTTTGCCGCGATCATCGGCCTGGCCATCGTGGTGCTGCTGTTCTTTGCCCATGCGCGTGAGACGGCCAACCTGCGCAACCGGGCCACCGAGACCGAGGACGCGTTGCACCGCCTGGAGCAGTACGTGGACCAGATCGCCCGCTCCGGCTCCGGCCTGCGGACGGAGCCCGCCCCGATTCCGGCCCCCGCCTCGGCACTGGCCGTTCCGGGCGCCGCCGCGTCCGGCGCCGTACCCGCGCATGCCGGGGTCGGCGCTCCGGTGGGCGCACGCACGGCGACCCCGGCTCCCGTTGCGGCTCCGGTGGGCGCGTTGGCCGGCACTCCGAGCGCTCCCGCGGGAGTGGGCGCGCCGGCGCTCAGCGCCGCCACGCGGCTGATTCCGCCGTCCGATGACGGTGCGATCGCGATTCGCTCCAACCTGCCCGGCGCCGCGGCGGCCCTATCCGCGACGGGCGCCACCGCAGCCGTGATGGATCCGCCCGGTCCACCGCCCTCGACCAGCGCCGCCGGCGCCAACGGAAATACGGTCCCGCCCGCGCCGCCGCCGGCGAGTGCGGGTCAGACGATGGGCGGCCGCGAGCGGCTCCCGCTGCGCCCGGTCGCGGCTCGCCCCTCCACCCCAGAGCGGCGCCGCCGGCGGGGGCAACGTCCGGGCGGGTCGCGCGTCGGCCGCGGAGCGATCGCGCTGGCCGTCGCGTTGGTGGTCGTGGTGGCCGTCGGCGCGCTGCTGGTGCTCACCAACTCCAATGGTGGCGGCGCGCACAAGGCCCCCACTACCAAGCACGCCGCGCGCACCACCAGCGCCACCTCCACCCACGGGCGCGAGCGCAAGACGGCAGGTGCCGTCACCCCGGCGACGGTGACGGTGGCCGTGCTCAACGGCACCTCCACGACCAATCTGGCGCACGACATCAGCTCGAAGCTTCAGGCTGCGGGCTTCAAGCAGGGTCCGATCGCCACCGCGGCTGACCAGACCCAGAGCTCGACGATCGTCGGCTATCTGCCCAACGACAAGCCCGACGCCCTCGCCGTGGCCAAGTCGCTCAAGCTGGCTCCTGGATCGGTGCAGGCCGTCGATCCGAACACCCGCACGGTCGCCTGTAGTGGCTCTGCGACATCGTGTCCCGCCCAGGTCGTGGTTACCGTGGGCACCGATCTCGCTTCGAACGCCTAGCACTGACCGTCCGCGATCACCAGTCCTCCCCGTCCCAGAAGGGATCGCCATGAAGGATCTGCTCAAGCTTCCACCCCGCACGACCAAACCCCGCCAGAACGGCATCACCCACGTCCTTGACAGCGGCCTGTCGGTGGCCGGCGTGGACGGCATGGTGGAGGTGGCGGGCGAGTTCATCGACCTGGTCAAACTTGGTTGGGGCACCGGCGTGGTCACGGGCAACCTGGAGGCCAAGCTGGCCCGTTACAAGGAGCACGGGCTCCCGGCGATGTTCGGCGGCACGCTGACCGAGCTGGCGATCGCCCAGGACCGGCTCGACGCGCTCGTCGCCCGCCTGCACGAGCTCGGGCTGGACCACATCGAGATCTCCGACGGCACGATCAACGTCGAGCACGATCGCAAGCTCGAGCTGATCTCCACCCTGGCCAAGGAGTTCACCGTCCTCTCCGAGGTGGGCTCCAAGGACGACACCCGGATCATGGCGCCCTATCGGTGGGTCGAGCAGATCGAGTCAGAGCTGGAGGCGGGAGCCTGGAAGGTGATCGCCGAGGCGCGGGAGAGCGGGCGCACGGGCATCTTCCGCCACGATGGCGAGGTGCGGATGGGCCTGATCGACGAGATCCTGCACGCGATCCCCGCCGAGAAGGTCCTCTTCGAGGCGCCGCTCAAGGACCAGCAGGTGTGGTTCGTACGCCGCGTCGGACCCGACGTCAACCTCGGCAACATCTCGCCCGAGGAGGCGCTCTCGCTGGAGACGATCCGGGTCGGACTGCGCGCCGACACGGCGGTTGCCCACCCCGACGACGAGTAGGACTCAGGCGATGGACCTCAGCGGCGTTCTGCTCGCCCGGCACGGCGAGACCGACGACAACGTCGCCCCGCTGCGCTTCCAGGGCTGGACCGACACACCGCTGAACAGCACCGGCCGCCGCCAGGCATTCGAACTGGCAAACACCCTCGCCGCCCATCAACAACCGATCGCGTCGCTCTGGTCGTCTGACCTGCTGCGCGCGCGCGTGACCGCGGAGATCGTCGGCGCGGCGATCGAGCTGAGCCCGCGGTCCGACTGGCGCCTGCGAGAGGGCTATCGCGGGCGCTGGGAGGGTCATCTGTTCGAGGAGATCGAGGGCGACGAGCCCGAGGCCTATGCGGCGTGGCGGCGTGGCGGCGCCGAGTTCCGCTTCCCCGGCGGAGAATCGCTGCTCGAGCAGCAGCACCGCGTCATCGCGGCACTGCAGGACATCCACCGCGCCGGCTCGCTGCCGGCGCTGGTCGTCTGTCACGGCGGCAGCATCCGGGTGGCGCTGTGCGCCGGGGACCCGCGCGGGCTCGACGCGTTCCACGAGTTCGACGTCCCCAACGTGGCGGTGGTACCGCTGTGAGGCGGCTGCCGGTCGCGGCGTTCGTCGCGCTGGTGATCGCCACCGTGGGGGCGTTCTTCGTCACGCAGCACCTGAAGGTGACCACGCCGCTGATCGCGGGCTCGCCGTCACCCCGGCCCGCGGCCTTCAACCCGGTCGACGGCAGGACCTGCCTGCTGCGTAACCACGCCGGGGTGCGCGTGCCGGTGAGCTACAAGCGGATGCAGATCTCCTTCTATCTGCAGCATCGCGCCGACGATGTCGATGTCTACATCGTCAACCAGGACGGCCAGATCGTCGACACCTTGGCCTCCGGTCGGCACATGGCGATCAACCGCCGCAGCGTGTTCACCTGGACCGGGCACACCTCGAGCGGCAAGGTGGCGGCCGACGGGGTCTACAACATCCGCGTCTCGTTGATCCACCAGGGCCGCTCGCTGCTGATCCCCAGCCGATCGGCCGACGCGACGGTGACGGTCGAGACCAAGGCGTCGCCGCTGCGGGTGACCGGCGTCAGTCCGGCGCTGATTCCCGCCCCGGGTGTCTCCGGGGCGACCGTGCGCTTCACCGGCGCCGGCAAGCGCCGTCCGCGCGTGCTGATCTACCGCACCGACCTGACGGGCGAGCCGGTGCTGGTCAAGAGCTTCAATGCCACCACCCGACGCGGCCGGACGCTGTGGGACGGCACCCTCAGCGGCGGCGCCCCGGCGCCCCAGGGGACTTACCTGATGGGACTGCGGCTGACCGACAGGGCATGCAACTCGACGCGCTTTCCCACCCGGCTGCCGCCCGCTCCGGGTTCGACCACGCACGCCGGGGTGACCGTGCGCTACCTCGCCGCCCAGCCGCCGATGACCCCGGTACCGGCCGGGTCAAGAGCGACGGTCTACGTCGACTCGCGCCAGCACCTTTACAGATGGGCATTGCGGCGTGCCGGAGCCGAGAAGGTGCTGCGCGCGGGCTCCTCGCGAGCGCACGTGCTGCCGCTGCGGCTGCCCGCGGGCCAGCCCGGGCTGTACGAGCTCGCGCTGCGCCGGGGCGGGCACCGAACCGTCGTGCCGGTGGTCGCCAGCGCGCCCCGGGGTGCCGGCTCGAAGGTGCTGGTGGTCCTGCCGGCGCTCACCTGGCAGGGCTACAACCCCGTGGATGACGACTACGACGGGATCCCCAACACGCTTGCCGACGGACAGCCGATCCGGCTGGCGCGCGCGCTCGTCGACGGCCTGCCCGCCGGCTGGGCCGACGAGGCGGCCCTGCTCGCTCACCTGCGCAGCGCCCGGCTCCCGTTTGACGTGACGACCGACGTGGCGCTGCTCCAGAACGTCGGTCCCCGCCTGTCCGGCCACCGCGGCGTGGTGCTGGCCGGCGACGAGCGCTGGTTGCCCGAGTCCCTTGGCTCCACGCTGAGCACGTTCGTGGAGCGCGGCGGGCACATCCTCTCCCTGGGGATCGACTCGCTGCGCCGCCCCGTGACCGTCTCCGGGGATCAGGCGATGGACCCCGGCCCCCCGCAAGCGGCCGACTATCTCCTGGCCCACCCGGGGCGGTTGGTGTCGGCGCAGGGCGCTCTGATCCTGGTCGACAGGGACGGTCTGAACATCTTCCGCGGCACCTCGGGCGCGCTGCGCGGCTACCGCTCCTATCAGCCGATCACCTCGGTCACCCCGCCGGCGGTGATCGTCACCGCCGCGGGCGCCAGCAACGCCGAGCCCAGCGTCGTCGGCTACCGGCTGGGGCACGGCGACGTGGTCGACATCGGGCTCCCCGGGTTCGGGCTGAGCCTTGCGCACAACATCGACGCGTCGGAGCTGCTCGCCTCGGTGTGGAGGCTATTGGGTCGCTGATGCCGGCGGATGGCTTCGGCGACGCGTCTGCTTTCAGGCGCCTCTCACCTCCGTGCTCTAGAACCCGCAGGTGATGGCGCAACGTTCCGCACCGTATCGCCGGCGGCGAGTGACGGCCCTGGGCGCGCTGTGCGCGGTCGTGGTGGGTCTCATCGTGCTGGTGAGCCCGACGGGCCATAGGTCCTCCCTCCGGCGGGCGCAGACGCCGGCGGGCGTGCGCTCGACCCATCTGCGGGCGACCCGGGCTCGGGCCGCGACTCCGGCGCTGTCGCCGGCCGGCATCGCGGTCGGGCGGTGGACCAGCCTGGCGCAGTCGCCGACCTCACGCGGGGAGGTATCGGCGGCGCGGATCGGCAACGTCGTCTACGTGGTCGGCGGCTTTGACTCCACCGGGCAAACCACCGGCCTGGTGCAGCGCTTGGACCTCGTCTCGGGGCGGTGGAGGACCGTGGCTCCGCTGCCCCAGCCCCTGAACCACATGAGCGCGGTCAGCTACGGGGGCCGCCTGTACGTCGTCGGGGGCTACTCCCAGGCCAGCGATACCAGCACGGGCGCGGTGCGCGGCTTCTGGCGCTATGACCCCGCCGCAGATCGCTGGCAGACGATGCCCGACGCGCCGGTGGCGCGGGCGGCGGCGGGGGCGGCGGTCCTCGGCCATCGGCTGTACGTGGCCGGTGGGCGCAACGACACCACGATCGCGCTGTCATCGCTCGCGATCTTCGACTTCGCCACCGGTCGATGGTCGCTGGGGCCGTCCCTGGTCCATCCGCGCGAGCACGTTGCGGCCGTGGCGGCCGACGGTGCGATCTGGCTGCTCGGCGGGCGCGTGTCGGGGGTGGGCAGCACCGACGTCGAGCGCTACCGCCCGGGCGCGGTCGCCTGGCAGCAGATGAGCCCGCTGCCGGTCGCCCGCGCCGGCTTTCAGGTGGTGGCAGCCCGCGGAGCCCTATTCGCGGTCGGCGGCGAGAACGGTCCCACCACGGTCGGAGAGGTCGACCGGCTGGACCTTCGCACCGACCGATGGAGCCGGGTTGCCAGCCTGCCCGTGGCCCGCCACGGGCTGGGGGTGGTGGCGGACGGCTCGCTGGTGTTCGCGATCGACGGGGGCCCACAGCCGGGCCTGACGACCTCTCGGCTGGTAGACCGTCTCAGGGTCGGATAGTCGCGGATCAGCCGTCGTCGACGAGTCCCTGCAGCGGCCCGAGCAGCCTGCGCGAGCGCCGGGACACGCCCGGCAGCGCCAGCAGCCGGTGGGTGGGCGACAGGCCGGCTCGGCGGCGGTCCAGCTGCTCCTCGGCGGTCGGCCTCCACAACTCGTCGATCACGGCGTGCGGCGATCGGTTCGCGATCGCCGAGACGTCGGCCTCCAGATGCTCCGCCCACAGCCGCAGGCGCGTATCGCGCGCCAACTCGCCGGCGTCAGTTGCGACGTTCATCTCGGTGTCGTTGAGCAGCGAGTGGGCGTTGAGATTGGCCGAGCCGATGCTCAGCCAGCGGTCGTCGACGATCCCGACCTTGGCGTGAACGTACAGGGGGTCCTCGCGGCCGCCGCTGCGCGAGCGCAGGGTGGCCGCCAGCAGCCGCCGGGCACCGGCGTCGGCGCTGGCGAGCACCGCCAGCTGACCCTTGGTGTCGTCCTGCCCGTTGTTGGCCTTGGCGGGCAGGAGGATGACGACCCGGAACTCGTCGCTGGGCGGGCGGCGCAGCTTGTCCGCCAGCAGGCCGGTGATCTCGGGCGCCCACAGGAACTGGTTCTCGAGGTACACGTAATGCCGCGCGCCGCGGAGGGCGCGAACGTAGCTCTCGAGGATGCGGAAGTCCCCGCTGGGGACCCGTTCGTACATGTCCTCCTCGACGGTGCGGATCACCTGGACCGTGTGCTCCCCGCAGGCCGCCGGCGTGGGGCCGGCAGGCAGCGTCTCTCCGGTCAGCTCCTTCCAGCGCAGGGCGAAATGATCGCGCACGTCGGCCACGGCGGGACCGCGCAGCCGGGTGCCGACGTCGTGCCAGCCGAGACGCCGTCGTGCCGGGTGGTCGCTGGAGTCGTTGCGGTCTCCTCCCAAGTCGGTCATGTCGATGCCGCCGACGAAGGCCACCTGGCCGTCGATCACGATCGTCTTCTCGTGGTGGCAGTGAAATGGATGTTCGCGTGGATCTCGTTCGCAGCGGATCTTGGTCTGGCGGACCAGCGTGCTCAGGGCCGCGCTCACCTCTTTGCGCGATGGATGGAACACGGGCACCGGCGCACCCGCCCACGCCAGCAGGCGCACGTCGACGCGCTCGGCGGTCTCGGCGAGCAGCGCCCCTAGGATGGTCGGGGAGTCGCTGCGGACGAGCTCGAGATGAGCCGCCACGTGCCAGCCGGTGATGTGCACGTACTCGCGCGCTTGGGCGATCGCCTCGGCGATCGCGGCGAACGCCTCCTCCCCGTCGATCAGCACGTCGAGCTGGCAGCCGGGCCGCGGCGGCGGATCACCGGCGGCCCACGGCTGGTCATCGGGCGGGTGCAGCGCCCGCGACCAGCCCAGCCGGCGCAGGCGCCGGGAGTGCTTGACGCGGACCGCCGCCTCGAACCCGTCTCCGACCGCCGAGTCCAGCCGCGAGATCAGTGATTGTGCGGACATGACGTAGATCTTGGCGCGGTCCCCGTCAAGACGCGTCGAGCAGCTCCTGCAGAGTGCGCCCGGTCGTGACCGACTCGGGTCGCTCGGCGGCGATGTCCGACCCGGGGCGGGCCTCGTCGTCGCGGCGCTTGATCAGCAGCCATTGGGGTTTTTCGCCGCGGCGGGTGCGTTGTAGGGCGAAGCCGCCGCGCAGCTTCTCCCCGTGCAGCACGAACACCGCATGGCCGCGCTCCAGCGCCTCGGGCCACGGCACCCGCCCGCCCTGCTCATAGGTGCCGCGGTCCCACACGATCACGCCCCGCCCCCCGCTCCCGCCCTCGTAGGAGTTGTGCTCCATCGAATGGTCCTCCACCTGCACGGCGAACCGCTTGACCGCCGGGTCCAGCGAGGGGCCCTTGGGCACCGCCCACGAGCGCATCGCCCCGTCCACCTCCAGGCGCAGATCGAAGTGGTGCGCGGTGGCCGCGTGCTCCTGAACGACGAACTCGCCCGCGCTCACCCCCCGGATCGCGAACTGCTCGTGGCCCTCGACCCCGACCTCCTGCACCTCCGCCTCCGAGCCCAGGAAGGCGACCAGTTCCTCCACGGCCTCGGGCTCGCCCTCGGCGTGCACGAGCACGCTCCCGGGGCTTGCGCCGTCGCGCACCCAGCCGAGCAGCTCGAGCTCCCGCGCGCGCTCTGCCACGACCTCGCGTCGCGCACCCGCGGCGGTGATCCGGACCGCGTTCATCGGTCGTAGCGCCCGATCACCCACAGGGACATGCCGGTCAGCAGCACCGTCATCGCCAGGATAACCCCCAGGCAGACCAGCAGCTGGCCGGCGACCCAGCCGTTGATCACCAGCGAACGCACCCCGACGATCACGTAGCTGATCGGGTTTATGCGCGCCAGCGTCTCCATCAGCGATGACAGCCGGTCGAAGGGCACGAAGTTGGGCGTGAGGAAAAGCAGCGGGAAGAACAGCAAGAAGCTCGATTGCGTGGCCTGCACGTTGCGCGTCTTGAGCGCGACGAGGATTCCCAGGCCGGCGTAGGCGACCCCGAACAGCGCCGACATGAGCACGACCACGACCGCCCCCAGCACGCCGCTGCGCACGTGCGCCCCCAGAGCGATCCCCACCAGCAGCACCAGCGTGGAGGTGGCGATGCCGCGCACCAGATCGGCGGCCAGGCGTCCGAAGATCAAAGACGAGCGGCGGATCGGCGCCACCAGCAGCTTGTCGAAGTATCCGAGGTCGATCTCGGTGACCAGCGCCAGCCCGGTCGTCGCGGTTGCGGTGGCGAACAGCAGGGATACCGGAAGCTGGAAGGCCACATAGCCCTGACCCTTCAGGAACGGCGTCGAACTGGGGAACGTCTTGGAGACCTGGCCGATGTTGACGACCAGGAAGAACAGCGGGATGAACAGGACGGGGATCGTGGCCTCGGGCAGGCGCAGGACCTCGCGGACGGCCCGGCGACCGAGCAGCAGCACCTCGTTCACGAGTCGCTCCGTTCGGGATCGGCCTCTCCCTGCTCGGCTCCCTCGAGCCGTCGGCCGGTGGCGCGCAGGAACACGTCGTCCAACGACGGCCGGGACACGGAGATCGACTCCATCCGGATCTCGGCACGGTCCAGCCGGCGCACGATCTCGGCGACCGAGCCGGCGCCGTCGGCCACGTAGAGCGCCAGCGCGTCAGCCTCGGGGAGTGTCCGCTCGAGCCCCGGCAGGCCCTCGAGCGCCAGCTGGGTGGCGGCAACGTCGGCGCCTGGCAGAGACAGCGAGACGACGTCGCGGCCGAGCTGGGCCTTGAGCTCGGCCGGGGTGCCCCGGGCGACGATCTCACCCCCGTCGATGATCGCCAGCCGGTCGCACAGCTGGTCGGCCTCCTCCATGTACTGAGTGGTGAGAAACACGGTCGCCCCACCGGCGTTGATTCGCCGCACCTCGTCCCAGATCGTCGAGCGGGAGGCGGGATCGAGCCCTGTGGTCGGCTCGTCCAGGAACAGCACCTCGGGCGAGTGCACGAGCGCCGAGGCGAGGTCCAGCCGGCGCTTCATCCCGCCCGAGTAGGTCTTGGTCCGGCGGTCGGCGGCATCGGTCAGGCCGACCAGCTCCAGCAGCTGGAGGGTGCGTTCCTGGGCGCGCGCACCGCCGATCCCGTACAGCCCGCACTGCAGCTCCAGCAGCTCGCGCCCGGTCTGGAGCGGGTCGAGTCCGATCTCCTGCAGCGCAACGCCGATCCGGCGGCGGACCGCGGCTGAGTCGCCGACCACGTCGAGCCCGGCGACGCGCGCGGACCCGGCCGTTGGGGGCAGCAGCGTGCACAGCATCCGCACCGTCGTGGTCTTGCCCGCGCCGTTGGGTCCCAGAAAGCCGAACACCTCTCCGCGGCCGATCGTGAGGTCGATGTCGCGCACCGCCTCGATCCCGCCCTTGAACGAGCGGCGCAGACCGCGGGCGACGATTGCGGCGCCGTCGTGTCCTGTGCCGCCCATTGACGCAAACTTAGCCGCCGGCACGACGGCGCGTCTTCTCCAAACGTGCGCAGCGGACGCGCCGCGTACCGTTACCCGCCGTGGTCGCGTATCTGAAGCGCCTGGTCTCCTCGCTGGCGGCCTATCAGCTGGCGGACGTCGTCTCCCGGGTGATCGCGGTCCTGCTGCTCCCGGTCTACACGCGGTACATCGATCCGGCCGGCTACGGCGTCGTCGAGCTGTTGGCCAACGGCGTGATCCTGATCAGCATCGTCGTGCGCCTCGGGATGATCGAGGCGTTCCTGCGCTTCTACTTCTCCGACGAGGATCGCGAGCGTCGCGACGCGCTCGCCCGGCGAGCGGCCGGCTTCCTGCTGGTGGGGACCACGATCGCCGCCGTGGCGCTGGCGCTGGCGGCCGGCCCGCTGAGCAAGCTGGTGCTCAGCCATCGCGACGCCACCACGTTCCGGGTGGCGGTGCTCGGACTGTGGTCGTTCACCAACCTCGAGCTCGCCTACGGCCTTCTCCGTGTCGATGAGCGGTTGCGGTTGTACGCCACCGCGTCGGTGTCAAACGTGCTGCTGACGGTCGCCGCCTCGGTGGTGCTCGTCGTCGGCGAGCACGACGGCGCGCGCGGGCTGCTGCTGGGCAACTACGGTGCCTCCACCCTCGTCCTGCTGGTGCTGTGGTTCAAGCTGCGCCACCGGCTGCTACCGCGGCGCGCCGGCGCCGAGCGCATGTCCGAGCTGCTGCGCTTCGGGCTGCCCACCGTGCCGGCCGAGGCCTCCGTCTATCTGCTGAGCATCGTCGACCGCTACTACATCTTCCACGATCGCAGCCCGCGTCTGGCCGGCCTGTACTCGATCGCGCTCAAACTGGCCGGCGCGATCGCCTTCCTCGTGCGGGCGTTTCAATACGCCTGGCCACCGCTTGCCTACTCGGTCACCGACGACGCAGAGGCCGCGAGGCTGTATGGCCTGGTGACCACCTACTACCTGCTGATCTCCGGCTGGGCGGTGGCCGGGCTGGCGCTGCTCGGGCGCTGGATCCTGCGTCTGCTGACCACGCATGCCTACCTGGGGGCGAATCGAGCGCTCCCGTGGGTGGCGCTCGGCTGGGCGCTGTACGGGCTGTGGGTGGTGTTCCTGACGATCGCCGGACGGGCGCGCGTGACCACGCGCAACTTCCCGGCCGCGGTGGTCGGGCTGGCCGCCAACGTCATCCTGCTGCTGCTGCTGGTGCCGTCGTTCGGCCTCGCGGGAGCGGGAATCGCACTGTGTGGCGCATATGCGGTCATGCTGGGGTTCATGCACCTGCTGACCCGCCGCCAGTTCGCCGTGCAGTTCGAGTGGCTGCGGCTCGCTCGGCTGGCGGTGGTGATGGGCGGCCTGGCGACCGCCGGCGATCTTCTGCTGCCCACTCACGGAGCGATCGGGCTGCTCCTGCGGGTGGTCGTGCTGGCGGCGATCGGGCCGCTCCTGCTCGTCACCGGCTTCGTGCACGAAGCCGAGCTTCGCCAGGCCCGTCGCCTGGTGGGCCGTCTGCGACGCTCGGGGACCCCGCCCCCGGACGCCGGCACGCCATGACCCGGCCGCCCGTCAGCGTGGTCATGCCCTTCGCCGGCTCCCCGGCGGCGGCGCGGGCCGCGCTCGCCGTGCTGCAGGGCCTCAGCGCCGGACCCGACGATGAGCTGATCCTCGTCGACAACCGCGGGACGGTGCCGCCCGCCGACTCCGTCACCGTGCAGGTCGTCACGGCGACCGCCGAGCACTCGCCCGCCTACGCGCGCAACACCGGCGCCGAGCGCGCGAGCCGCGACTGGATCCTGTTCCTCGACTCCGACTGCCAGGCCCCGCCCGATCTGCTCGATCGCTATTTCGACACGGAGATCGCGTCCGGCGTGGGTGCCCTGGCGGGCGCCGTCGGCCCCGCTGCCGGACCCGAAGGCCTGGCGGCGGGCTACGGCGCCGCCAAGAGCTTTCTCAACCAGGACTCCCATCTCAGCCATCCCTTCATGCCGCGCGCAGTGGCCGCCAACCTGCTGGTCCGGCGGGCGGCGTTCGAGCAGGTCGGCGGATTCTTCGAAGGGATGCGGGCGGCCGAGGACACCGACTTCAGCTGGCGGTTGCAGCGCGCCGGGTGGGACCTTCAGGGGCGCCCCCAGGCTGCCGTCGCCCATCGCTACCGCACGAGCGTGCGCGCCCTGCGCCGCCAGTGGCGTGGCTACGCCGCCGGCCGCGCCTGGCTGGGCCGCCGCTACGAGGACTTCGAACCCCAGCCGGCGCTGACGCGCGCGGCCGGCCGCCTTGTCAGTCGCCGGTCACCAGCCGCCCCGCCGTTGCCCGCGCCGTCGTCGGCTCCCGCCGCGGAGGACCGCCGTCGCCGCGCCGGGTACGCGGCGCTCGACATGCTGCTCGGCGTAGAGGAACTGGCCGGGCTAACGCTCTCCAACCGGCCGCACCGCGACGGAGGCCCGGCGACGCGCGTGGTGCTCGTCGCCGACCGTTTTCCGGCGCGCGGCGATCCGCTCGCCGACTACGCGCTCACCCTGTCCGGCGCGCGCGTGGAGGCGGCGGCGCGTCCGGAGGTGGTGGACCGCTCCGTTGCCCGGCGGCTGAGAATCGACTATCGCGAGGACGACGGTGCCGTGGCCCGTGCGGTCTCGCTCATCCGCCTGCTGAGACGTCACCCGCTGCGCTGCCTGACCGACATCTGGGGCCGGCCCACGGGAAGTCTGCACCTGCCGGCGTTGGCCCCCGCGGTCGCCCGCCTGCGGCGTGACGGCGAGGCGCGCGTGCACGCGCTCGGCGGCGAGCACGCGCGCACCGTGGCCGCCCGGCTGGCGGCGCTGGCCGGTCGTGAACTCGATCCCTGATGCGCGTCTCGGTCGTCGACCCGCCGGCGTTCACGCCGCCCTATGACCGTGCGCTGTGCGCGGCCCTGGCCCGCGCCGGCGCCGACGTGGAGCTGGTCACCAGCCGCTTTGCCTACGGCGAGGTTCCGGCGCCCGAGGGTTACGCGGTGCGCGAGCTGTTCTATGCCCACGCTCGGGGAGCCGCCGGCTCCCGGCTGCGCCGGGCGACCAAGCTCGTCTCCCACATCCCCGACATGCTGCGCTATCGGCGCGTAGCCGCTGCGGCCGATGTCGTCCATTTCCAGTGGCTGGGGATGCCGTGGGTCGACGACCGCCTGGTGCCCGACCGGCCGCTGGTGCTGACCGCCCATGACCTGCTGCCCCGAGAGCCACGCCCAGGGCAGCTCGCCGCCCAGCGACGACTGCTGCGCCGCGCCGACGCGGTCGTCGTGCACTCCGAGTACGGGCGCCGCCAGCTCACCGACCGCCTCGGTCTGCCCCTCGCCAAGGTCCACGTCATCCACCACGGGGCATTTGTTCCCGGGCGACCCGGCTCGCTTCCGCCCGAGCTCGTCGACGACGGCCGACCGGTCGTGCTCCTGTTCGGTCTGCTGCGTCCCTACAAGGGGCTGGACACCCTGGTCCGCGCGTGGGCGAGGATCGAGGGCGCGCAGCTGTGGATCGTCGGGCGGGCGATGATGAAGCTCCCGCCGATGCCGGCGGGCGCGAGTCTCGTCGCGCGCTTTGTCGGTTCCGGGGAGGCGGACGCCCTTCTGCGTCGCGCCGACGTCATCGTGCTGCCCTATACCCGAACCGAGCGCTTCGATCAATCCGGCGTGCTTGCCACCGCCCTGGGCGCCGGCCGTCCCACCGTGCTCTCGGACATCGGGGGGTTCTCGGAGGTCGCGGCGACGGGCGCCGCACGCCTGGTCACGCCCGGCGATGCGGACGCGCTCCACGGGGCGCTCGCCTCCCTGGTCGCCGACCCGCAGCAGCGCGAGCGGATGAGTGCGGCTGCCCTGTCGGCCGCGAGCGGCCCGTACTCGTGGGACGCGGCGGCGCGGGCGACCCTGACGCTCTACGAAGCGGTAATCGGTTCCCGCGCGCCGGCGGGCTCGGCCTGACGGCGCGCCACCTCGGCACGCACCACCGGCGCGACCTCGGTGCCGAACAGCTCGATCGAGCGCAGCACGTCGGCGTGGGCGACGGCGCCGACGCTCATCTGGCCGACGTAACGCGTGTTGCCGAACAGCTCGTGCTCGAACAGGATCTTCTCCGCCACCTGCTCGGGCGAGCCGGCGGCGACAGCGCCGCGCGGGGAGCGCAGCGCCTCGTACTCGTTGCGACCCGAGGGCGGCCAGCCACGCTCGCGCCCGATGCGATTCATCATCGCCAGGTACGGAGCGGCGAACGCGGAATCGGCGGCGGCCGACGTCCGGCCCACGAAGGCATGCGTGTTGATCGCCAGGGGCAGCGCGGCCGCGTCGTGGGGTGGGTGGGGTCCGGTCATCGCGGCTTGGCGATACAGGGCGACCAGTGGCGCGAAGCGCTCGGGCTGGCCGCCGATGATCGCCAGCGTCATCGGCAGGCCAAGCGTGCCGGCACGTACCACCGACTGCGGCGAGCCGCCGACGGCCACCCATACCGGGAGCGGATCCTGGAGGGGGCGGGGATAGACTCCGGCGTTCTGCAGCGCCGGGCGCAGGCGGCCGGACCAGGTCACGTGTTCGGAGTCGCGGATCTTCAGCAGCAGGTCGAGCTTCTCGGCGTAGAGATCGTCGTAGTCGTCGAGGTCATAGCCGAACAGCGGGAAGGACTCGACGAAGGAGCCGCGGCCGGCCATGATCTCGGCCCGTCCGCCGGACAGCAGGTCGAGCTCTGCGAACTGCTCGAACACGCGCACCGGATCGTCGGAGCTGAGCACGGTGACCGCGCTGGAGAGGCGGATGCGCTCGGTGCGGGCGGCGATCGCCGCCAGCGCGACCACCGGCGAGGAGATCAGGAAGTCCGGGCGGTGGTGCTCGCCGATCGCGAACACGTCCAATCCCAGCTGGTCGCCTAGCTCGGCCTCCTCCAGGAGGTCGCGCATCCGCTGCTGCGGGGTGACGCCGGAGCTGACGTCCGCGAAGGTGGCAAGTCCAAGTTCCATGCCCCTCAGGCTAGCAGAGTAGTTGCGGAGACAACTATTCTCACCGGGTCCCCTCGGCCTGCTCCCACACCATCGGCACGCCCACGCGCGCGTAGCGAACCAGACCGGCGAGCGTGGCCAGCGTCACCAGCAGGTAGTAGTAGACCAGCGCGGCGCCGGGCACGGGCAGGCGCAGCCGCCCGGCGAGGGCCAGCAGCAGCCCGGTGACCTGAATGCCCAGGACGATCGCGTAGACGAGGCCCTCTCCGGCCAGCACGATCGAGCAGACCAGCAGCAGGATGTGCAGGAGGCCGCTGGCGTAGCGCAGCAGCCGGTGGGAGAAGATCTGCACCAGGTAGAGCGGCCCGCCGCCGCGCAGCAGGTCGCCCGACAGAACGTGGCGCCACACCTGGGCGTGGATCCGGACCTTACGCGCGAACTCGTCCTCGGAGTCGCGCGCGGGCTTCTCCCAGGCGACCGCCTGAGCGTCGTAGACGGCACGTCGCCCGCGCTGCGCCATCCGGTACGGCAGTCCGAGGTCGTGGCCGATGTGCGCGGCGGTCTCGATGTAGTCGGCCCGGCGCACGGCGTAGATGCCGCCATTGCCGGCCGTGATCGAGCCCATCGCCGACTCCGAGGCGCGCTGCCACAGCTCGAAGCGCCAGTACACGCCCTCGCGATTGGTCCCGCCGGCCCGCTCCAGCGCCAGACGCCCGCACACGTAGCCGACCGCCGGGTCGGCGAAGTTGGCCACCAGCTGGCGCAGCGCGTCGGGTTCCCAGCGGGTGTTGGCGTCCGAGAAGGCGATCACCTCTCCGGTGGTGGCGCGCACCGCCCGGTTCTGGGCGGCGACCTTGCCGCTGCGGGGGCCGGGGAGCAGTCGTACCCGGGGGTCGCGCGCGGAGACCGTGGCGACGAGTTCGTCGGTCCGGTCCGTCGAGGCATCGGAGGCGACCACGATCTCCATCAGCTCGGGCGGGTAATCAAGCTCGAGCAGGTTGCGCAGACGCGCCACGATCACCTCCTCCTCGTCGTGGGCGGCGATGATCACGCTCACCGCGGGCGCGAAGGCGCCCTTGCCCACCCGCCGCGGGCGCAGCCGCGCCACCGCGGCGGCGAACAGCGAGTAGATCGCCTGGGTCCACAGCAGCCCGGCCAACGAGACCCAGAACAGGACCTGCACGACGACCACGCCGCCAACAGTACTTCGGCCAGGCGGCTAGGGTGCGTTGCCGTGCGGCCCTGGCCCGACATCGTCAGACGGATCTTCGACCTGCTCGTGGGCGGGGTCGGCTCGCTGCTGAGCGCCCCGCTGGTGGCGCTGCTGGCGCTGGCCATCCGCCTGGAGTCACCGGGCGATCCGATCTATCGCCAGGCCCGCGTCGGCCGCGACGGGGAGCTGTTTGAGATCTACAAGCTGCGCACGATGGTCTCCGGCGCCGAGTTCCAGGGCGCCGGCCTGGCGATCGCCGCGGGCGACAGCCGCATCACGCGGCTGGGCAGGCTGCTGCGGCGGACCTCGCTCGACGAGCTGCCCAACCTGTGGAACGTGGCCCGCGGCGAGATGTCGGTCATCGGCCCGCGGCCCACGCTCAAGGGCCAGGTCGACACCTACACGCCGCGCCAGCGCGGCCGCCTGGCCGTCAAGCCGGGGATCACCGGCTGGGCCCAGGTCAACGGTCGCGCCTCGCTGCCATGGCCCGAGCGGATCGAGCTCGACCTCTGGTACGTCGAGCACCGGTCGCTCGCGCTGGACCTGGAGATCCTCAGGCGGACCGTGAGCTCGGTGCTCAGCGGCGGCGGCATCTACAAGGGAGCCACAGGCGGATGGCAGCCTCCGACCCAGACGTAGCCGTCCTGCTGACAGGCGTCGGCAAGCGCTTCGCGCTGGTCTCGGCGTTCACCCAGCATGCCATCACGGTCGCCGCCGATCCCAATCCGCTGGCGCCCGCCCAGTACGCCGCGCGCCACCGTCGGTCGGTACCGCGCTTCGACGATCCGGCGTACGTTCCGGCGTTGCAGGAGCTGTGCGAGGAGTTCGGGGCGGGGGCGGTGGTGCCGCTCACCGACCTGGACCTGGAGATCCTCGGCCACGCGCGGACCGCCGGCCAGCTGCCGGCCTTCGTTCCCGACGGCGACGTCGCCCGGGCCACCTTTGACAAGTACGAGACCCACCTGCTGCTGGAGCGCCTGGGGCTCCCCTCGCCGCCGACGGTGCTGCCCGGTGTGGCTCCGGACAGCTACCCGGTGATGGTCAAGCCGCGCTGGGGATCGGGCGCCCGCTCGATCTTCCACGCCGCCGACGAGCGGGAGGCCGAGTTCCTGGCCGCCTACATCCGCGAGCCGGCGATGCTCCAGCGGGCGATGCAGGGCCCCGAGTTCTCGATGGACTGCATGTCGGACCTGGAGGGCCGCTGCCTGAACGTCATCCCGCGCACGATGATCGAGTCCCGGGGAGGCGAGTCGATCAAGGGCACGACGATCGCCGACGAGGAGCTGATCGACCTGGGACGGCGCGTGGTCGAGGCGCTGGGCTGCCGGGGTCCCTGCACCGTGCAGGCGTTCCGCGACGACGAGATCGGGCTGGGCATCACCGACGTCAACACCCGCTTCGGCGGCGCCTGCCCGGCGCACCTGTACGCCGCCCCGCCCGGCCGGACCTACCCTGAGCTGATCGTCCGGATCGCCCGCGGCGAACGGATCGAGCCGCACGTAGGCGACTTCCGGGCCGGGGTGACGTTCACGCGCTACTTCTGGCAGCTGGAGCTCGACGAGCAGATGCGGCCCACCGGGCGCGAGATCGTCTAGGGCGAAGCGTCAGCGGCCCGTCAATCGCCGCAGCAGCGCGCCGAAGTTGATGCCATAGCCCCATCCGTAGTTCTTGGGCCTGAGGATGCGACGGTCGTCCGGGTCCCAAACGCCCTTGCGGCATGGGGCGCCAGCGGTGCGGGCCCACCCCCAGGGTCACAGTTCGGCGATCACCTCGTCG
This sequence comes from uncultured Solirubrobacteraceae bacterium, assembly GCA_963831015.1. Classification (GTDB taxonomy): domain Bacteria; phylum Actinomycetota; class Thermoleophilia; order Solirubrobacterales; family Solirubrobacteraceae; genus Palsa-465. Next base: position 386,556 of record CAWHOM010000006.1, read on the forward strand.
ACGGTCAGCACTCGCCCGACGTTGGTCATCGCGTAGTTCAGAGCGGCGTGCTGCCACTCGTCACTGGTGGTGGAGGTCCCGTCGGAGACGACCGTGATCGTGTAGCCGGCGTCGGCGCCGTGGCGGGCGGTGTGCTCGATCGACATGTTCGTGTAGCAGCCGGCGATCACCAGCGAGTCGACGCCCAGCCCGCGCAGCAGGATGTCCAGGCGGGTCTCGTAGAAGCCGTTCATGCGCATCTTCTCGACCACGTGGTCGCCCGCAACGGGTTCGACGCCCTCGACGGCGGCCGCACCCCACGAGCCCCGTACGAGCGCGTTGGTCTCGACGACACCGGCGAACAACGGCGCGTTGGGCTTCAACCCTGCCGAGCCCTCCTCGACGATGTAGTGCACGTGGATCACCGGCAACCCTGCGGCGCGGGCGGCCTCGGCCAGCCGGGCGACGTTGGCGACCACGTTCTGGCTGGCGGCGTGGGCCGGCGCGCCCGTCTCGGCGAACGCTCCCTGCTCCCCGATCACGTCGTTCTGCATGTCCTGGATGATGAGTGCGCTGGTCATATCAGTGATAGGGGAGGTGGTCGGAGGCGACCTTGGTGGGCACCCGGTAGACGGAGGTCGAGCTGGGGATGTAGAGCATCTTCCAGTCCGATCCGCCCCAGGCGATGTTGCCGACGTTCTCGGGCACCTCGATCACGCCCAGATGCTCGCCCTCGGGGGAGATGACCCACAGGCCGCGCGGGCCGGTGACCCACACGTTGCCCAGCTCGTCGGCCTTCATCCCGTCGGGGATCCCCTCCTCGATCACGCCGCTGCCGATGCCGGTGAAGAACTCGTGCCCCCCGACAGGGAGCCGTCGTCCGCCACGTCGTAGACGCGGATCAGGGCACGGGTGGTGTCATTGATGTAGAGCTGCTCCTCGCCAGGGGTGAAGCACAGGCCGTTGGGCTGCTCGAACTCGTCCTCGGCCACGACCAGCTGCGGATCCCCGCCGCCGGCTGGGATCATGTATACGCCCTGGAAGGAAAGCTCCTGCTCACGGGGGATGCCGAAGTGCGCTACCCGGCCGAAGCCGGGGTCGGTGAAGTAGATCGTCCCGTCCGAGCGGGTGATCACGTCGTTCGGGCTGTTGAGGTACTTGCCCTGGTAGTGGAAGGCGAGCGTCTCGCGGACGCCGTCGCGGCGCTCGCGCACCAGCGAGGAGCTCACGTGCTCGCAGACGAGCAGGTTGCCCTCGGCGTCGTAGACCATGCCGTTGCCCTTGTTGTTGGGCCGGCGTAGTTCCTGCACGCCGTCCTGCTCCGACCAGCGCCGGCGCACGTCGCCCGGCATGTCGGAGAACAGCAGGAACTCGCCTTCCTGATTCCACAGCGGTCCCTCGGTGAACGTGAACCCTGTCGCCACGCGCTCGACCTCGGCGTCGGGGTCGATCAGCTCGGCAAGCCTCTGGGACTTCATGTCAATCGCCAACGTTGCACTCCTCTCATGTCGCGTGCCGGCGCTCGATCCCGGCCAGCACCTCGGCCAGGTCCTCGAGGCTGGCGATGTTGTGCCCTGCCAGGAAGCGATCGATGTAGGGCAGCGCCGCCTTCATGCCGGCGCCCAGCGGCTGGTAGTCCACGTGGCCCTTGAGCGGAGTTACCCACACGACCGCGTAGGCGGTACGCGCCAGCCGCTGCATCTCGCGCCCCACCAGCTCGGGGTCTTGGCGCTCCCAGCCGTCGGAGACGATCACCACCACCGCGCCTCGTGAGAACGCCCACCGGCCCCAGTGATTGTTGAACGACTTCAGGCATGCGCCGATCAGTGTGCCCCCCGCCCAGTCGACGACGATCTCGGCCGCCCGGGCGAGCGCCCGTTCGGGGTCGCGGGTGCGCAGCGCCGCCGTCAGCCGCGTCAGCCGCGTGCCGAATGCGAATACCTCCACATGGCCGGCGATCACCGCGGCGTGCAGGAACAGGAGCAGGCCGCGGGTGTAGGCCTCCATCGAGCCCGAGATGTCGCACAGCACGACGAGCCGGCGCGGCCCGTCCACCCGGCGGCGATAACTCCGCGCCAGCGGGTCGCCGCCGGTAGCCAGCGACTGGCGGGTCATGCGGCGGAGATCGAGCAGCCGACCCCGTGGGTGCGAGCGCAGCCGGCGCGTCCGGCGCTGCGGGCGCACGGCGGCCAGCTCGGCGAGCAGCCGCCGGGCCTGGTCGAACTCCTCGTGGGTCATGGCGCCGAAATCGCGCCGGCGCAACACGTCGGTGGCGCTCCAGCCGACCTCCATCCTCTCCGGCTCCGGACCGTCGGGCTGTGATCCGCGCACCGGATCGGCGTGGCCGGCAGCCCGCGGGCGGGCGAGCTGGGGAGAGCGCAGCCGGGTCGGCGGGATCACCGGCGCGCGCAGAAACCAGGCGTTGAACGCGCGGTCGAAGGAGTCGAGCTCTTCGCGCCGGCTCACGAGCGTCGCCCGCAGGGTCCAGTAGACGTCGTCCTGGCGGGTGATGTCGACCGCGTCGAGCCCCTTCAGCGCGTCGACAATCCGCCCGGGCCCGATCTCCAGGCCCGCCTCGCGCAGCACCCGACCGAAGGTGACGACGTGGCGGACGACCGCGTTAGCCGGCAGCGCGCGCCTCCGCCAGCAGACTGACGAGCGTCTCGTCGGAGACCAGCTCCAGGTCCTCCTGGTACTTGAGCACCGAGCCGAGCGTGGACTGCACGAGCTCGGCGTCGAGCTCGCGCTGGCCGAGCACGGCCAGCGACTGCGCCCAGTCGACTGTCTCGGCCACCCCGGGCACCTTGGTCAGCTCCAGGCCGCGCAGCGCTTGGACGAACTGCACGGCCTGCGCGGCGAGACGCTCGGGGACCTCGGGCACGCGCAGGCGGACAATTTCGATCTCCCGCTCACACGACGGGTGGCCGATCCAGTGAAAGAGGCAGCGTCGCTTGAGCGCATCGTGCAGCTCACGGGTGCGGTTGGAGGTGAGCACGACGATCGGCCGATGGCGGGCGGCGATCGTGCCCAGCTCGGGGATCGTGATCTGAAAGTCCGAGAGCAGCTCGAGCAGAAATGCCTCGAACTCGTCGTCGGCGCGGTCGATCTCGTCGATCAGCAGCACCACCGGCTCGGGCGCCGAGATCGCCTCCAACAGCGGACGGCGGATCAGGAAGCGCTCGCCGAACAGCTCGTCCTCGTCGACATGGCCGCCCTCCTGGGCGGCGCGGATGTGCAGCAGCTGGCGCGTGTAGTTCCACTCGTAGACCGCGTGGTTGACGTCGAGCCCCTCGTAGCACTGCAGGCGGATCAGGCGCGTGCCCAGCGCCTGGGCGATCGCCTTGGCGGCCTCGGTCTTGCCGACGCCGGCCTCGCCCTCCAGCAGCAGCGGCTTGCGAACCTGGAGCGCCAGGTACAGCACCGTGGCCAACCCGCGGTCGGGAAGGTAGGAGGCTTCGAGAAGCGCCTGCTCCAGCTGGTCGATGCTGCCGATCTGCTCCACCCTGCGGCGCATCTTAGTCGGCGAGCGGGGTAGTGAGCCTATAGACTGATTCACTGCCAGGCGGCTTCACCATAGAGCGCGGCTCTGGCACAAAGCGGCAACCTGAGAACAGGGAGAGCGGTGAGAGGCAGCGACACCGAAGCACTCATGCCGGTATCGGAGGCGGAGGCCATCGAGGGGTTCGGCGATGGAAGCAACGTCACCGTTTTGGCCGGTGGAACGATCTTGATGCCCGAGGTCACCTACGGGCGCTACCCCAAGGGCGGCCGGACGCTCATGCTCCACCGCGCGGGGCTCGGCGCGGTCGCCGATGAGGGCGCCGTGACCTTCGGCGCGATGGCCACCCTCGACGCGGTGATGGCCGCCGGGGTCGAGCCGCTGGCGGCCGCCGCCGCTGCGGTGGCCGATCCGGAAATCCGCGCGCAGGCGACGATCGGCGGCAACCTGTGCGCCGCGCCCGGGGTGCAGGCGCCCCGCGGCGATCTGCAGGCGCCGCTTTTGGCGATGGGCGCTCGCGTGCGCTCGGTGGGCCCCGGCGGTGAACGGATCGAATCGGTCGATGACTACCTGGCCGGCGCGCGTGACCGCCTCGTGCTCAGCATCGAGGTCGACCGCCCTGCGCGCGCCGCATACATCACCCAACGCCGCCCCCACTCGCACTCCTACTCGGTGATGGCGGTCGCCGCCGCCGAGGTCGACGGGAAGGTGCGGATCGCGGCGGCCGGCGTCGCACCCCATGCCGTCCGGTTGACGGGCGTCGAGCAGGCGCTCGCCCGCGGTGCGTCGCCGGCCGACGCCGCGACCCGGGCGACCGAGCGCGTGGAACCTCACGACGACGCGCTGGCCTCGGCGTGGTACCGGCGCGAGGTCCTACCCGTGCTCGTGGCGCGGGTCATCGAACAGCTGCAGGGAGGATGACTCGATGGAACTGACGATCAACGGCGTGTCGCGAGCCACCGCGAGCTCGCCGGTCACGCCGCTGCTCACGGTGTTGCGGGAGGACTTCAACATCACGAGCGCCAAGCCCGGGTGCGAGCAGGGAGGCTGTGGCTCGTGCACGGTGCTCGTCGACGGCGCGCCGCGCCGCGCCTGTCTGGTCGCGGTGGGCACGCTCGGCGACGCCGAGGTGACGACCGTCGAGGGACTCGGTGGGGCCCGGAGCCTGGCGGCGATCCAGAAGGCCTTCACCGACCGTTATGCCGCCCAGTGCGGGTACTGCACCACCGGCATGGTGATGGCCGCCCAGGCGCTCATCGACGGGACCGGCGGAGCGGTGACCCGCGATCAGGTGCTCGACGCGCTCAGCGGCCACGTCTGCCGCTGCACCGGCTACGTGAAGATCGTCGACGCGATCATCGCCGCCTCCACCGGCGAGTTCGACGGTCAGTCCGTCGATGAGTTCGCTGCCGACCCCTCCCAACCTGAGGTCGAGCCGAAGGGAGCGCCCGCATGAAGGCCGTCGGCGCCAAACTCCCCCGCTACGACGGGATCGCCCACGTCACCGGGCGGACCAACTTCGTCGCCGACCTCACGGCGCCGGGCATGCTCCAGGCACGCGTCCTGCGCTCGCCCCATCACCACGCGGCGATCCGCAGCGTGGACACATCCCGGGCCGAGAAGCTGCGCGGCGTGCGCGCCATCGTCACCCACGCCGACGTCCCGAAGAACGTCTACGGGCATCTGGAGGCGCTCGGCGTTCCCGCCGATGAGCCGCTGCTGGCCGAGGACGTCGTGCGCTGGAAGGGCCAGCCGATCCTGGGCGTGGCCGCCGAGGACGTCGACACCGCGATGGAAGCGCTGGAGCTGATCGACGTCGAGTACGACGAGCTTCCGGCGCTGTTCGACATCCGCCTGGCCTTCGAGCCCGACGCTCCTCAGATCCACCACTGGGGCCCGGTGTTCCCGCACTTCGGTTCCTACAACCATCGCCGCGTCCGGAAGGGTGACGTCGAGTGGGCCTTCGACAGGGCCGACACGATCGTCTCCGGCGTCTACCGCCCGCAGGCGATCGAGCACTGCCCGCTGGAGACTCAGGCGGCGCTCGTAATCCCCGAGGCCGATGGCCGGCTGACGATCCACTCGTGCACGCAGGCGATGTACTTCTCGCTCGGTGTGGTGGCTGCCCACCTCGAGCTCCCGCTCAATCGGATCAAGCTCGTCGGCGGCACCGTCGGCGGGGGGTTCGGCGGCAAGGTCGATACTGCCTCGGAGACGATCAGCGCCGTGCTGGCGCTCAAGGCGGAGCGCCCGGTCAAGTGGCGCTGGACGCGCGAGGAGGAATTTCTTGCCTCCTCGACGCGTGCCCCGTGGCACATCGAACTCGAGGATGCGGTCACCTCCGACGGTTGGATCCTCGGCCGCCGGATGGTCACCCTGCACGACTCGGGGGCGTACTCCCGCTTCTCGCCCTATGGGGTGACCAAGCATGCCTTCCACCACACCGGCGCCTACACGATCCCGAATCTGAAGTTCGACGGGTTCGTGGTGTACACCAACCGGGTGCCGACAACGGCCATGCGCGGGTTCGGGGTGACCTCGGTATCGATGGCGGTGGAGACGCACATCACGCGAGTGGCCGACGTGCTCGGCCTCGACCCATGGGAGATCCGGCTCAAGAACGCCAACCGAATGGGCGATACCACCGGCAACCTGGTCGCGATGCAGGATCCCTCGACGGTGCCGGTGACGCTCGTGACCGCCGAGAAGGTCGGCAAGGAGCTGGCGTCCGAGTACCGCACGATGAGCTCGGAGCGCCGCACCGGCGAACTGCTCCCCGAGCACCTCGTCGCTCAGCAGGCCCCCGAGGGCGCCCACGTGCTCGACAAGACGGGCGCGGTCAACGGATCCCACGGCACCGGCAATGGAGGAGGACACTGATGGCCAGGCACACCGGACGTGGCTTTTCCACGATCGAGTATCCGACGGGCATGAACCAGAACGGCGATCCCAGTCAGGCCTGGATCAAGCTCAAGCCTGACGGCCGTGTCGATGTCTTCTCCGGGACGGTCGACATCGGTCAGGGGTCCAAGACGGTTCACACCCAGATCGTGGCCGACGCCCTCGGCGTCCCCTATGACTGGGTGACGATGGACAACACCAACACCGACTCCTCGGCGGTCTGCACCGGCACGTTCGCCTCGCGCGGAACCTTCATCGGCGGCAACGCCGTTCGGTATGCCGCTGAGCGCGTCCGCGAGCGGGTGCTCGACATCGCCTCCAAGGAGCTGGAGATCGACGCCGGCGACCTGGAGATCACCGACGGCGAGGTGGTCGCCAAGGGTTCGCCGGACCGCAAGATCTCGGTCTCGGACGTCGCCGGTGCCGCCACGTACTCCTACGGCGAGCTGATCTCCGGCCAGGGCACGGCGCTCAAGCCGCTGGCCGAGATCGATGACGACGACGGCTCGGTGACGGCGGAGCCGCACTCGGCGATCTCCTATGCGGCCTGCGTGGCCGACGTGGTCGTCGACGACGAGACCGGCGAGGTGCAGATCACCCGCATGGTGTCCGTCTACGACGTCGGTCGGGCGATCAATCCGCTGCTCGTCGAGGGCCAGATCGAGGGTGGGGCGATGATGGGGGTCGGCCTGGGTCTGCTGGAGGAGTCCTATCCCCACTACCCCTCGGTCGAGCACCGCGGCGAGCAGTTCGGCTCATATCTCGCGCCGACGATCGAGATGCTGCCCGAGCTGGAGAACATAATCCTCGAGAGCCCCTCGGTGGACGGTCCGTTCGGCGCCAAGGCGATCGGCGAGATGGCCAACAACGCCCAGCCGCCGGCACTCGCCGCCGCGATTCACGACGCCGTCGGCGTGTGGGTGACCGAGATGCCGGCCTCACCCGAGCGCGTACTGCGCGCGATCAAGGCCAAGGCCGAGCCCCGGCGCGAGGGCAAGCGGGTGATCTTCGACGAGGGGATCTCTCTGCGGACGGTGACGAGCAACGGCGGCGCCGGCTTCCTGGATCGCCCATGAGCAACTCTCCCTTCCAGTCCTGGGAGGGCCGCGAGTCGCTGTCTCTCTTCCCCAACGTCAACCTGCAGTCGATTGCCGGCGAGCAGATCCTCTTCTGCCAGGTCAGCTACGCGCCGGGCGCCGACGTCTCCACCCATTCCCACGCCGACTCTGAGCAGGTCATGTGGATCACCGGGGGCGAGCTGGAGATGACCGTCGCCGGCGAGACGCAGACGATCGGCGCGGGGGCGTGCGTGGTTATCAACCGCGGCGTCGAGCATGCGCTGCATTCCGACGGCGGGTGCACCTTCTTGGAGGCGATGTCGCCGGTCCCGCGCGATCATGTGGCCGACCCCGAGCGCGACCTGGTGCTGGGCGCCGACGGCGACCGCCGCTACGTCGAGCACTGAGTTCCAAACCAACCCAAGAAACAAGGAGGCGCCGTGCCGATCGTAGAGATCAAGCTGTTCGACAGCCGCATCAACGACGAGACCGTCCCGAAGCTCATCGAGAAAGTGACCGACGCGGTGGTGGAGTGCACCTCCGAGAAGATCCGCGACGAGACGTGGGTGGTCGTCACCGGGCTGCCGCCCAAGCAGTGGGGTCTCGGCGGCAAGCCGCTCGGGTGAGCGACAGGTTCGAGGGTCGCGCGGCGCTTGTCACTGGGGGCGCGGGCGACATCGGCGGTGCCGTCGTCGCCCGTCTGCGGGCCGGCGGCGCCCTGGTGGCGACGCTGGACCTGCAGGCGTCCGGCGCCGACGGCGTGCTCTCGCTGACCGGCGACGTCCGCGAGTCGGCCGACGTCGACCGAGCGGTGGCCTCCGTCGAGTCGGACCTCGGTCCGCTGAGCATCCTCGTGTGCGCCGCCGGAGTGACCGGCGAATCGCTGGCCACCGTCGACGTGCCCGACGAGGAATGGCGGCGGGTGCTGGCGATCAACTGCGACGGCGTGTTCTGGGCCAACCGCGCGGCCGCTCGGGCGATGGTCCCGCGCGGATACGGGCGGATCGTCAACGTGGCCTCGATAGCCGGCAAGGAGGGCAACCCGATGGCCGGCGCCTACTCCGCGTCCAAGGCGGCGGTGATCGCGATGACCAAGTCGATCGGCAAGGACCTCGCACAGACCGGGGTGCTGGTCAACTGCGTCACCCCCGCGGTGATCGACGGTCAGATGCTCGGCGATATGAGCGAGGAGCACGTGCAGTACATGGTCAGCCGTATCCCGATGGGACGGATGGGACAGCCCGACGAGGTGGCCGCGCTGATCGAGTACCTGGCCTCGGAGCAATGCACGTTCTCGACCGCGGGCGTGTTCGACGTCTCCGGCGGTCGGGCCACCTACTAAGGAGCTTTTAACGGTGTCAGACACGATCACCGGCGCCCCGGCCACGAACTACATCGCCGGCCGGTGGGCGCCGAGCCAGAGCGGCTCGGTCTACGAGCGCCACAACCCCTGGCGACCCAGCGAGGTGGTCGGCGAGTTCCCGTCGTCGGGCGCCGACGACGTGGCGGCGGCGGTGGCCGCGGCCCAGGGCGCCCAGCGGGAGTGGGCGCGCCTGCCCGCCGCCGCCCGCGGCGCGTATCTCAGCAAGGCGGCGGACGCGATCGAGGCTCGCCAGGAGGAGATCGCCCAGGACATGACGCGGGAGATGGGAAAGCCGCTGCGCGAGTCCCGCGGGGAGGCCGGACGGGCGGCCGCGATCCTGCGCTTCTTCGCCGGCGAGGGCCTGCGGCCGGTCGGCCAGCTGTTCGAGCAGTCGGCCAGCGGGTCGCTGGTCTACACCCGGCGCCGCCCCGTCGGTGTGGTCGGGCTGATCACCCCCTGGAACTTCCCGATCGCGATCCCCACCTGGAAGACCGCGCCCGCGCTGGCCTACGGCAACACCGTGGTGATGAAGCTCGCTCAGGACTCGCCGCTCACCGGTCTGCACCTGGCCGCCGCGTTTGCGCAGGCGGGCCTGCCCGACGGGGTGCTCAACATCGTCATCGGGCGGGGGGCGGCCGCCGGCGAGCCGCTGATCGCCGCGGACGCCGTGCGGGCGGTTTCGTTCACCGGCTCGGTGCCGGTCGGCATCGGCGTCCGGGAGCAGGCGACCGCTGCCGGCAAGCGCGTGCAGCTGGAGCTCGGCGGCCACAATCCGCTGATCGTGGCCGACGACGCGTCGCTCGACCCCGCGGTGACGGCCGCCTACGCGGGCGCCTACTGGTCGGCGGGGCAGAAGTGCACGGCCACCCGGCGCATGTACGTGCAGTCGGGCGTCTACGACGAGTTTCGATCGCGCCTGCTGGCGCGGATCGCGGACGGAAAGGTCGGTGATCCGAGCAACCCGGCGACCGAGGTCGGGCCGCTCGTCAACGAGAAGCAGTTCGAGGAGGTGCTGGCCGGCATCCAGCGGGGCCGCGACCAGGGCGCCACACTGCTCGCCGGCGGTGAGCGCGCCGACGACGAGGCCTACCTGATCGCCCCGACGCTGTTCGAGGACGTCGCCGACGACGCCTTCCTGTCCTGCGAGGAGGTGTTCGGGCCGGTCAGCTCGCTATATCGCTTCGACACGGTCGACGAGGCGATTCAGCGGGCCAACGCCGTGCGGTTCGGTCTGTCCGCGTCGGTGTTCACCACCAACCTGCGCACCGCTCAGCAATGCGTGGATGAGCTGGAGTCCGGGATCCTGCACATCAACTCGCAGACGGCCGGCGCCGACGTGCACGTACCCTTTGGCGGGACCAAGGACTCCGGCTTCGGACCCCACGAGCAGGGGTCGGCGGCGCACGAGTTCTACACCGAGGAGATCACGGTGTACCAGGATGTCTGACGAACGCTGGCTGATCACCGGGGCGCTGGGCTGCATCGGCGCCTGGACGTGCCGGCAGTTGGTGCGCGAGGGCCACGAGGTCATCGCCTTCGATCTCGGGGACGATCGCCGTCGTCTGGAGTTGGTGATGGCCGCCGACGAGATCGACCACGTGCGGCTCGTCAACGGGGACATAACCGACCTGGAGGGGCTGGCCGGCGTTGTCTCGTCGCATCGCATCACCCACGTCGTGCACCTGGCGGCGCTGCTGATGCCGGTCGCTCAGGCCGATCCCCCGCGCGGGGCGTTGGTCAACGTGGTCGGCACCGTCAACGTGTTCGAGGCCTGCCGGCGCGCCGAGGTGCACGGAGTGTCCTATGCCAGCTCCGGCGCCGCCTATGACCGCGCGGACGGGGCGTTCGTGGAGGAGGACGCCGTCGGGCACCCCGTCTATCACTACGGCGTGCACAAGCAGGCCAACGAGGGCGCTGCCCGCGTGTACTGGCACGACGCCGGATTGGCGAGCGTCGGCCTGCGACCGCACGTCGTCTACGGGCCGGGCCGCGACCACGGGATGACCGCCGGGCCGACGCTGGCGATGGCCGCGGCGGTGGCCGGCGAGCCCTATGAGATCCCCTTCGGGGGAGGCGCACAGTTCCAGTACGCGCCCGACGCGGCGGGGCTGTTCGTCAAGGGCGCGCGCTCCTGCGCGGCCGACGGCGGCGCCCCCGTGCGCAACCTCGGCGGTCCGTCGGAGGACGTGACCGACGTGATCGCGGCGATCGAGGCGGTGATCCCCGAAGCCGCCGGGTCGATCACGTTCAAGCAGGACGTCGAGCTTCCGCTGCCCCCGGACATGGCCGCCGCGGACCCTGTGACCACGCCGCTGGCAGACGGGGTGGCTCAGACGATCGAGATGCTGCGGAAGTTGGCGACCAGGTGAGCGAGGCGACGGACACGTCACGGATGCCCTACCAGCTTCCGTTCCCCGCCGAGGCAGCCGAGGAGGTGCTCGTGTCGCCGGCGGTGCCCGAGGACGAGCGCGTCTGGGTGCCGCAGGCCGATGGCCTGGACTTCCGCCCACTGCTCCTGCACACCCGCCAGGGGTACTGGTGCAACCTGCTGCGCGTCCGGCGCACGGGCATCGTCAGCCGCCACCGCCACCCCCAGCCGGTGACCGGCTACGTGATCAAGGGGCGCTGGCACTACCTGGAGCACGACTGGATGGCCGAGCCCGGGGCGTTTCTGTTCGAGCCGCCCGGCGAGACGCACACGCTGGTCGTGCCCGAGGGGGTGGACGAGATGATCACCCTGTTCACGGTCAACGCGGCGATGATCTACGTCGACCCGTGGGGTGAGACGACCGGCTACGAGGACGTGTTCACCAAGATCGAGCTGTGCCGCTCACACTACGAGGAGGTCGGGCTCGGCGCCGGCTACGTCGAGCAGTTCATCCGGTGAGCACCGTCGACTTCTCGGGGCGGCGGGTGCTGGTCACCGGGGGCACGAGCGGCATCGGGCTGGCGTTGGCAGCGGGGTTCGCGCAGGCGGGCGCCGTGGTGACGGCCCTTGGGCTGGGCTCGGCCGCGGCCTCGCCGGACGGCGTGGCGTTCGTGGCGGGCGACGTGACCGACCCGGCATGCGTGCGCGACGTGGTGGCGGCCTTCGATCGCCTGGACGCGGTCGTCTGCTGCGCCGGAATCATCCGCCGTGACGACGAGCACGATCCCGCCGTCTTCGCGCAGGTGCTCGACGTCAACCTCACGGGCACGATGCGTACCCTGACGGCATGTCATGGCCTTCTAAAGGCCTCGCGCGGCGCGGCGCTGGCCACCGCCAGCATGCTGTCCTACGTGGGCGGCCCGCGCGTGCCGGGCTACGCGGCGTCCAAGGGGGGCATCGTCGCGCTGGTCAAGTCGCTGGCCGTCGCCTGGGCACCCGAGGTTCGCGTCAACGCGATCGCGCCCGGCTGGATCGCCACCGCGCTGACCGCCGCGCTGCGCGAGCCGGGCGGCGCCGGGGACGCGATCCTCGCCCGCACCCCGCTGGGCCGCTGGGGCGACCCCGAGGACCTCGTCGGACCGGCGCTGTTTCTCTGCTCGGACGCCGCGCGCTTCGTCACCGGCGCGGTGCTGCCCGTCGACGGCGGCTACCTCGCCGCGTGACCCGGCGCCGTCTTCAGCCGGCGCCGGTCTCGGCGCTCTCGCGGTAATCCTCCCGTACAGGCACGAACACGTCGAGCACCGTGGCGCCCTCCGAACCGGCGGTGCCGCCGTGCTCGACGCCCCCGGGCATCACGAAGGCGTCCATCGGGCCGCACTCGTGAGACTCGTCGCCGACGACCATGGTCATCGAGCCGCTGAGGATCAGCCCGAGCTGCTCGTGGGGGTGGGAATGCCGCGCCACCTCGGCGCCGGGTCCGAGCTCCACCAGGTTGAGCATCCCGCGTTCTCCGAACAGCGCCTGGGCGATGACCCCTGGAGCCAGCTCGTAGCCCTCGCCGCCGGACAGCGAGACGAACCGCGCGCCGGTCATCGGGTCGCCGCCAGGCCCGACAGCGACGCCGACGGCGTGAGCGCATCGGGGTCGGTCATCAGCTCGATCAGCGCCGGGCCCCCGGAATCCCGCGCTCGTCGCAGGGCGCCGGCGATCTCGCCGGCGTGCTCCACGCGTTCGCCGAAGGCGCCGTATGCGCGGGCCAGCCCGGCGAAGTCCGGGTTGACCAGGTCGGTGGCCATCACGCGGCCGGGGAAGCGGCGCTCCTGGTGCATGCGGATCGTCCCCAGCATACGGTTGTTGGCCACGATCACCAGCACCGGGAGGTGCTCGGCCACCATCGTGGCCAGCTCCTGGCCGCACATCTGAAAGCAACCGTCGCCGGCGAAGGCGACCACCGCGCGCTCGGGCTCCAGCAGCTGGGCGGCCAGCGCGGCGGGAATCCCGTAGCCCATCGCTCCGCTCTGCGGGGCCAGCTGCGTGCCCCACCGGCGGTAGCGGGTGAAGCGGTGGATCCACGTCGTGTAGTTGCCGGCGCCGTTGCAGTAGATCGTGTCCTCGGGCAGCTCGCGGCGCAGCACGCCGATCGCGGCGCTCAGGTCGAGGGACTCCCCCGGGTCGGGCAGCTCTGACCAGTGCTCGTAGTCCTCCCGGGCCTCACGGGACCAGGATGCCCAGCGCCCGCCGTCCACCCGCACCTCGGCGTCGAGCGCGGCAGCGAAGGACTGCATCCCGGCGACGATCCCCAAGGCGGGCTGATAGACGCGGCCCAGCTCGCTCGAGTCGGGATGCACGTGGACGAGGGTCTGCGGGGCCACCGGCGGAGCCGGAAGCGTGTAGCCCTGGGTCTCGATCTCGGTCAGTCGCGGCCCGACGGCGATCAGCAGGTCGCAGTCACGGATGCGCTGGGCGAGCGCCGGATTGACGCCCAGCCCGACGTCGCCTACGTAGCACGGCAGCTCGTTGTCGACGAGGTCCTGGCGGCGAAACGAAGCGGCGACGGGCAGCCCGCAGGCACCGGCCCACTCGGCCAGCTGCGTGCACGACCGACGGTCCCACGGTCCCCCGCCGACCATGACCAGCGGTCGCTGCGCCGCCTCCAGAAGCTCACGAAGGCGGACCACTTGACCGGGGTCGGCCGACGGCCGGCGAGCGATCGCGGGCGGGGCGTCGCCGACCTCAACCGCCGCCGAGAGCACGTCCTCGGGCAGCGAGATCACCACCGGCCCCTGACGCCCGCCCAGCGCGAGCGAGAACGCGCTGGCGACGATCTCGGGGATCCGCGCCGGGTCGTCGAGCTCGAACACTCCCTTGGCCATCGAGCCGAACACCGCCTGGCAGTCGATCTCCTGGAAGGCCTCGCGCCCGCGATGTCCGCTCGCCACCTGACCGACGAGGAGGAGCAGCGGTGTCGAATCCTGGCTGGCGGTGTGCACGCCCACTGCCGCCTGGGTGGCGCCCGGACCCCTGGTCACCATGCATACCCCCGGCCGGCCGGTGAGCTTGCCGTAGGCGTCGGCCGCGTTGGCGGCGGCGGTCTCGTGCCGGCATGTGACCACCCGAACGGTGTCGCGCTGCGCGTACAGACCGTCGAGCAGCGGCAGGTAGCTTTCGCCGGGAACGCAGAAGGCCAGCTCGGACCCGTGGACGACGAGCTGGTCGGCCAGCACCTGGCCGCCCCGGCGCACGCCGGTCACGTGGCGACCGGCGCGTCCGACAGGGGCTCGTCGACGAAGATCCGGTACTCCTGCAGCTTGGGCTTGTCGGCGTCCTCATCGCGCACGTAGCGCAGCGATCGCTTGCCCAGGAGCTCGGCCGGCAGAACCATGCAGCGCACGAAGGCCGTGGACGCCGACTCCGAGGCGGCGGCGAACACCGGCACGGGCCCCGCTTCGAACCACGCCTCCAGTGGGCCATACACGTGCGACTGCCCAGCGGTGTCGATGCGGATCTCGCCCTTCAGAAGCACCCGGATCCCAGGGCCCGCGATGAACGTGCAGGTAGGCGACGCCGCCCGGCGGGAACGACACCGTGTCCAGGCGAATCAGCTGCTCACCGTCGGTCTCGACGGGCGCGCTCAGCATGGCCTCCGGCGAGGACTCCGCGACCAGTTCGAAGCTCAGCAGATGGGCCGGCCCGGTGAGCGTCACCGCTCCGGTGTCGAACTCGGCGTCGACCTCGTCGATCCGGTAGATGATCCGCGGCGCCGCCTCGAGCGACGCCGAGTCGTCCTGCGCGAGGCGGTACTCCACGACCTGCAGCTCCATCTCCCGATCCCCCTCAGTTGAAGTAAGCGCCGCCGTCGACCACCAGCGCCTGACCGGTGATGAACGCCGCCCCCTCGCCGGCGAAGAACGCCACCGCCCCGACGATGTCCTCCGGATACTGGTCTCGGACCAGCACGCGGGCCTTGGCCGAGACCTCCTGCAGCTGCTCGACCTGGGCGTCGTTGGCAAGCACCCCGTCGGACATCGTGAAGCCCGGGGCGACGGTGTTGACGAGGATGTTGTCGCCGCCCAGCTCCTTGGCCAGCGCTTTGGTCATCGCGACCACCGCGCCCTTGCTGGAGACGTAATGCAGCAGGAAGGGCACGCCCTTGAACGGCGTGCCCGACGCCATGTTGATGATCCGCCCGTAGCCGGCTGCGCGCATGTGGGGCGTGACCGTCCGCGTCGCCAGGTACATGCCGAGCACGTTGACGTCGAACACGCGCTTCCACTCCTCGATGCTCAGCTCCTCGAACGGAGTCGGGACCAGCGAGGTGTAGATGCCCGCGTTGTTGACGAGAATGTCGATCCGGCCGTAGGCGTCGATCGCCGCCGCGGCCATCCCCTCGCAGGCTGCCGGGTCGGAGACATCGACCTCCACGGCCAGGCCGCCGAGCGACTCGGCCACATCGTGCGCCGCCTGCACGTCGGCGATCACCACGGTGGCGCCCTCGGAGGCGAGCTTGCCGGCGATCGTGCGTCCGATTCCCTGGGCGCCGCCGGTTACGATCGCCACCCGGTCCTGCAGCGAGCTCATCGGTGATCGTCCGGCGTGTCCATGAACGGTGCCGGGTTCAGGATGCGGCTGGTCTGGGCGATCAGCATCGGCCGGATCTTGGCCACGTAGGCCTGCCAATCTGGATGGGCCTGGAGCTGCTTGCGCCGCGCCATGCGGTCGTCGAAGCTGTCGTACGCCCATAGGTGGACAACCATGTTCAGCGACGGGCCGATCTCGGTCGAGTAATAGCCCAGGTTGCGGCCGAGGATCTCCCGCTGCACCTTCATGCCCTCGGCCTCATAGAGCTTGAAGTACGCGGGCACCTTGCCCGGGACCAGTGTGTACTCGCGCATCTCGACGATCACCTATTCGATCCCACCCGGGTTGGTCACCTCGAAGGTCGCGCCACCGTCAGCATCGCACCACTCGCCGTCGATGTACGCCTGCTCGCGCAGCAGCGCCGGATCAGCGAGGGCGATAGTCGATGCCTCTAGCGCCATGGGCCGGCATAGGTTATCCCATTGCCCTCGCCGTCGCCCGTGCAGCGCCGCAAACTCAGCCGGCGAGCTCGGCGCCGCGCGGGCGCGAACGCATCGGCAGCTTGCCGACGAGTTCGAGGAACTGCTCGGCGGCCGGGGACCAGGCGCTGCGGGTGAAGGCCACGACCTCGCGGACGAGGCGGGGGCGCACGCGCATCAGGGCCGCATCGAGGCCGGCGGGCACGGCGTGGCTGCCCAGTAGGGCGGGACCCAGACCGGCCGCCGCCAGCTGGGCGGCCGCCGCCACCTGGCCGGTGCGCACCGCCGCGCGCGGGGTGAAGCCCGCCCGGGCGCAGGCGCGCTGAGCGAGCTCGTACAGCCCGTGGCCCGGCTCGAGCAGAACCCAGTCGCGATCGGCGAGCCGCTCGAGCGGAAGCGAGCTGCCGCCGGAACTCGCCAGCGGATCGTGGGGGGAGAGCACGATCACGAACTCCTCCCATCCCAGAGGGATGATCGGCCCGGTCCAGTTGGTCGGCCGTGGCCCGAGGCCGAGGTCGCCGAGCCCGCTGCGGACGGCCTCGTGGAGCTCGCGGCGGTGTCGGAACTCGTGCAGGTAGACGGCCGTGTCGGCGTGCTGGCGATGCCAGCGGGCCAGCGCGTCGGGCAGGATGCCCACTGCCATGGAGGTGACGGTGGCCAGCTCCAGCTGGCGGCCCGGGGCGCCCAGGGTCGTCCGCGCGGCCTCGGCGGCGCGGGCCGCGTGGGAGGCCGCGGCGCGGGCCTCGGGCAGGAATGCCCGGCCCGCCGCGGTCAGCTGCACGCCGTTGGGCAGGCGCTCCAGCAACGGTCCGCCGAGCTCACGTTCCAGCGCGCGGATCTGCTGGGAGAGCGACGGCTGAGCGACCGAGAGCCGCTGGGCGGCTCGCGTGAACGATCCCTCTTCAACGACCGCCAGCAGGTAGGTGATCTGGCGCAGGTTCATGTCATGGCCTCATAGTCATTGCCTATGAGGGTACGGTCGCGCGTTCCCGGAAGGTGACCCAGGGCTCGGCCGACGCTGCTCCTCGGACGGCCGTTGACAGCGATTAGCCCCAGAGATAACGTTTTCCTCGGAGAGAGGGGGCCAGTCCGCCCCTCACGTCGATGAGGGAAGGGGACCTATGAGTCGTGCGGTCACATTATTCACGGGCCAGTGGGCCGATCTGCCGATCGCGGAGCTGGCGCCCAAGGCGAAGTCGTTCGGATATGACGGCTTGGAGCTCGCCTGCTGGGGCGATCACTTCGACGTCCCCGCGGCGCTCGCCGAGCCCGGGTACATCACCGCCCGGCGCGAGCTGCTTAAGGGTCACGAGCTCGGCTGCTGGGCGATCTCCAACCACCTCGTGGGGCAGTCCGTCTGCGATCCGATCGACGAGCGCCATCGCGCGATCCTGCCCGCGGAGATCTGGGGCGACGGCGATGCCGAGGGCGTGCGCCGGCGAGCGGCCGAGCGGATGATGGACACGGCCCGGGCCGCCGCGGCGTTCGGCGTCACCATCGTCAACGGCTTCACCGGCTCCTCGATCTGGGCCCAGCTCTACTCGTTCCCGCCCAACGACTTCGAGACGATCGAGGCCGGCTACGAGGACTTCGCCGAGCGCTGGGGGCCGATCATCGACGTCTTCGATCGGGAGGGCGTGCGCTTCGGCCTGGAGGTGCATCCGACCGAGATCGCCTACGACTTCGTAACCGCGCGGCGGACGCTTGAGGCGATCGACCACCGGTCCGGGTTCGGCATCAACTTCGATCCGAGTCACCTGGTGCCGCAATTCCTTGATCCAGCGGCGTTCCTGGATGAGTTCGGTGAGCGCATCTACCACGTCCACGTCAAGGACTCGCGGCGCACGCTCGACGGCCGCCGCTCGATCCTCGGTTCGCACCTCAACTTCGGCGAGCGCGAGCGAGGGTGGGACTTCGTCTCGCCCGGTCACGGGGACGTGGACTTCGAATCGGTCCTGAGAGGGCTCAACCGGATCGGCTACCAGGGACCGCTGTCGGTTGAGTGGGAGGATGCCGGCATGGACCGGGAGTGGGGGGCGACCGATGCCGCGCGGTTCGTCCGCGAGCGCGACTTCGCGCCCTCAGCGGTGGTGTTCGACGAAGCGTTCGCGAGGCCCTAGGTCATGCCTGAGCTGGGAACCGTCACGACGGATCGCGGATCCGCCGGTCCGCAGGCAACGATTGGGGTCGGGATGCTGGGTTACGCGTTCATGGGTAGGGCGCACGTGAACGCCTATCGGACCTTGCCCTACATGGCCACGGAGCTGCCGCTGAGCCCGCGGCTCGTGGCGATCGCCGGACGCAACGAGCAGGCCGTGAACGAGGCGGCACGACGCTTCGGCTTCGAGCGCTCGGAGACCGACTGGCGGGCACTGATCGCCGATGATTCGATCCAGCTGTTCGACAACGGCGGACCCAACGCGCTTCATGCGGAGCCGACGATCGCGGCGGCGGAGGCCGGCAAGCACGTCATCTGCGAGAAGCCTCTGGGACGCACGGCCGAGGAGGCCCATGAGATCTGGCGGCGCGTGGACGCCACCGGGGTCAAGGCGATGTGCGCGTTCAACTACCGGTTCGTGCCGGCCGTTCGCCTGGCCCGGCGCCTGATCGAGGCCGAGGAGCTCGGCGAGATCTACCACTTCCGCGGCCGCTACCTCCAGGATTGGATAGCCGATCCGGAGTTCCCGATGGTCTGGCGGCTCTCCAAGGAGGCGGCGGGCTCGGGAGCGCTCGGGGACCTGGGCGCCCACGTGATCGACCTGGCTCGTTACCTGGTCGGCGAGATCACCGCGATTGCAGGCACGGCGCGGACCTTCATCGAGGATCGTCCGGGCGGCCATGTCGACGTCGACGACGCCGTGGAGGCGGTGGTGGAGTTCGAGGCCGGGGCCGTGGGCACGCTCGAGGCCACCCGGTTCGCCGTCGGTCGCAAGAACGGTCTCTCCTTCGAGATCAACGGCTCCAAGGGGTCGATTGCCTTCGACCTGGAGCGCCTCAACGAGCTGTCGGTCCATCTGTCCGGGTCCCGCCCGGGGCAGTCGGCCCAGGGATTCCGGCAGGTGCTGGTCACTGAGCCCGACCACCCCTACATGGACATGTGGTGGCCGCCCGGGCACATCATCGGCTGGGAGCACACGTTCTCCCACGAGCTGCTGCACCTGCTCTCGGCGATCGCCTCGGATGGCCCGATCGGCCCCGACGGCGGCACGTTCGAAGACGGCTACCGCGCGGCCGAGGTATGCGACGCATTGCTGCGGGCCTCGGACACCGGGCAGCGGCAGACCCTCTCCTACCGCGACGCACGGTCCTGATCGCGCCATGGCCGCACGAGGGCCCCGGCAGGTCACGCTCTACGACGTGGCGCGTGAGGCCGGCGTGCATTTCACGACTGTCTCGCGCACTCTCAACGGCTCGGCCGACCTCAACATCAGGCCCCAGACCCGCAAGCGGATCCTTGCCGCCGCGGAGCGCCTGAAGTACAGGCCAAACGCGTTCGGCCGAGGGCTGCGGCTCTCCAGCACCCACACGCTGGGCCTGCTCGTGCCGTCGCTGCGCAATCCCGTCTACGCCGCGGTGGCCCGGGGTGCGTTCAGCAGAGCCTGGGAGAGGGGCTACGTCGTGGTCCTCTCCGAGGACAGTGAGGGCGGGTTGGCGGCCCCCGCCTACGAGCGGCTCGTGAGCGAGGGGCGGATCGACGGTCTGCTGGTGGCCACAGCGCGGCGGGGCGATCCGGCCGCCGAGCAGTGGCGCAAGGCGCCGGTGCCGGCCGTCTTCGTCAACCGTCGTCACCCCGGCGGCCATAACGTGTCGATGCGCGAGGAGGAGGCGGCGCGGCTGGCGGCGGATCATCTGCTGGCTCTCGGCCACACGCGGCTGGCGCACATCGCGGGCCCGGAGAACCTCGACACGGCGGCCCGCCGGGTGCAGGGCTTCCGCGCCGCGGTGCGCGAGGCCGGCCGCCGCGCGCCGGTCATACCAGTCGGATTCGATGAGCGGGGGGGGTACCAGGCGATGACCGAGCTGCTCGGCCGCGATCGCCCTCCGACAGCTGTCTTCGTCTCCAACATCAACCAGGCGCTCGGCGCGCTGTCGGCGGCCAAGCGCCATGGGGTGGCGGTCCCCCAGCAGTTGTCCTTGGTCACCTACGACGATGATGCCCTGGCGGAGTATCTCGATCCGCCGCTGACCGCGGTGCGAATGCCGATGCAGGAGCTGGGTGAGCGGGCGGTCGATATGTTGCTCAACCGCATCGCCGGCGACGACGGGCGCCTCGATGTCTTGCTGGACACTCCCCCGTTGCTAGTTGAGCGTTCCTCTACGGCTGCGACTTGCTAGTGGATTTGCCTATAGGGTATGCGGGGGAATTGACGCGGGAAATCGTTTGTCTTAGGCTAGGCGCGGTTGAGAAGCGAGCGGGCCGACGCTTCCGAAGGGAGATCATGAGGAGACCATGGCTGACGTAGGTACGGCTCCGATCGAGGGCATCCGGTCGCATCGCACGCTGGCGTTGGCGGGCCGCACGTTGCTCATCCTGATGGTCGCGTTCCTCGTCGTGTGGGTGCTGTTCATCGCCCATGGCACGACGTTCGGGTCAGCCGTCCACGATCCCACGGATTTTCTCATCACCCTGCTCAACGGGATCACCGCGGCCGCCCTGTACTTCGTGGTGGCCAGCGGGTTCACGCTCATCTTCGGCCTGATGCGCACGGTGAATATGGCCCATGGCGCGTTCTTCCTGTTCGGCGGCTATATCGCGCTGAAGCTGCAGCGGAGCATGGTCGGCGGCGGGGGTGCCCTCGGCCTGGCCAGTTCCCAGGTGAGCCTGGCCCAGTGGATCCTGCCCGTCCTCGTGGGCGCGGCCGCCGTGGCGGCGATGGGATTGATCATGCAGCAGGTGTTCCTGCGCTGGAACCAGGGCCAGGACCTCCGCCAGGCGCTGATCACGATCGCCATCTCGATCATCCTCGCCGACCAGATGCTCGCCCATTTTGGTGGCATTGCGGAGGACATCTCGTGGCCGGGAGCGCTGGACAAGTTCGTCAACCTCCACGTCGCCCACATCCAGTACTCGCTGACCCGCCTGGTCATCCTCGGCATCGGCCTTGCGGTTGGGGCACTGCTGTGGCTGTGGCTCCACCGCACTCGCATGGGCATGATCATCAGGGCCGGGGTCGACGACCGGGCGATGGTCTCCGCCCTCGGGGTCAACATCCAACTGGTCTTCCTGGTCGCCTTCCTGATCGGGTCGTTGCTGGCCGGCTTCGGCGGGGCGATCGGGGGTTCCTTCGCCAGCCTCGCCCCCGGCGTGGACGCCAACTGGCTGCTGAACTCGCTCGTGGTGGTGATCATCGGTGGGATGGGATCACTCGGCGGGGCCGCC
>CAWHOM010000007.1:0-1248480 GCA_963831015.1 uncultured Solirubrobacteraceae bacterium
GATCTTGCCCTCGTACTCAACGTCGCCCTCGAGCGCCTTCAGCGCCGAGCCGATCACGAACGGGATGTCATCACCAGGGAACTCGTACTCCGACAGCAGATCGCGGATCTCGACCTCGACGAGCTCGAGGAGCTCGGGGTCGTCGACCATGTCCGCCTTGTTCAGGAACACGACGATGTAGGGGACGCCGACCTGGCGGGCGAGCAGGATGTGCTCGCGCGTCTGGGGCATCGCTCCGTCCGCCGCCGAGACCACCAGGATCGCGCCGTCCATCTGGGCGGCTCCGGTGATCATGTTCTTTACGTAGTCGGCGTGACCCGGGCAGTCCACGTGTGCGTAGTGCCGGTTGGCGGTCTCGTACTCGACGTGTGAGGTCGCGATCGTGATGCCGCGGGCCTTCTCCTCGGGAGCGTTGTCGATCGAGTCGAACGACCGCACCTCGGTGCCATCGCCGAACTTGTCATGGAGCACCTTGGTGATGGCCGCGGTCAGCGTCGTCTTGCCATGGTCGATGTGACCGATGGTGCCGACGTTGACATGGGGCTTGTCGCGCTCAAACTTGGCCTTCGCCACTTTGGTGTAGCTCCTTCTTCTCTCTAGTGTTTTGTTCGTCTGAGGACGAACCTACTCAGGGTATAAGTTTTCCGTCCGCCGCGAGTGTTAGGCCTGCGACGGTCCTGCAAACGCCGCGCTCACGCGGCTTGCTGCTCGCCCCCAACCACCTTTTCGGCGATGTTGGGGGGCACTTCGTCGTAACGGTCGAACTGCATCGTGTAGGTCGCGCGGCCCTGGGTGTTGGACCGCAGATCGGTCGCGTAGCCGAACATCTCCGCCAGCGGCACGTGACCGGACACGACCTGCGCGTTGCCGCGCTGCTCCATCCCGGAGATCTGTCCACGACGGCGGTTCAGGTCACCGATGACTTCGCCCATGAACTCCTCCGGCGTCACGACCTCGACGGCGAACACGGGCTCCAGCAGCACGGGCTTGGCACGCTGGACCGCTGACTTTAGCGCCAGCGAGCCGGCGACCCGGAAGGCGATCTCCGAGGAGTCGGTGTCGTGGTACTTGCCGTCGGTGAGCGTCACCCGGACATCGACCAGCGGGAAGCCGGCGCGAGGCCCGTTGGCCATCGCCTCCTCCACGCCCTTCTCGACGGCGGGGATGAACTCGGTCGGAACCGAGCCGCCCCTGACCTTGTTGACGAAGTCGAAGCCCTCGCCCGGAGCCGGCTCGACGTTGATGTAGACGATGCCGTACTGGCCCGAACCACCGGTCTGGCGCACGAAGCGACCCTCGACCTTCTCGGCGGTGCCGCGGATCGTCTCCCGGTAGGAGACCTGCGGGCGACCCACATTCGCGTCGACCTTGAATTCCCTCATCATCCGGTCGACCAGGATCTCGAGGTGCAGCTCGCCCATCCCGGAGATCTCGGTCTGGCCGGTGTCCTCGTTGGTCGGAACCTGGAACGTCGGGTCCTCCTCGGCCAGGCGACCGAGGGCGATCGACATCTTCTCCTGATCGGCCTTGGTCTTGGGCTCGATCGCGACCTTGATCACCGGCTCGGGGAACGTGATCATCTCCAGCTTGATCGGCCTGTCGGGCGCGGCCAGCGTGTCGCCGGTGACGACCTGCTTGATGCCGACGGCGGCGGCGATCTCGCCGGAGTAGACCTCCCCGACCTCCTCGCGCTCATTGGCGTGCATCATCAGGATGCGCCCGATGCGCTCGGTGCGGCCGGTGCTGACGTTCAGGACCCGCGAGCCCGCGCTCAGCTTGCCCGAGTACACCCGGAAGTAGGTGAGCTTGCCGACGTACGGGTCGGCCATGATCTTGAAGGCCAGCGCCGCGAACGGCGCGTCGTCGTCGGCCGCGCGCTGCGCCGGGGTCCCGCCGTTGTCGGAGCCCTTCTCGGGCTCCAGGCCCTCCACCGGGGGCACGTCGAGCGGGCTGGGCAGGTAGTCCAGCACCGCATCGAGCAGTGGCTGCACGCCCTTGTTCTTGAAGCTCGAGCCGCACAGGACGGGGGTCAACTGGGCGGCGAGCGTGGCCGCGCGAAGGGCTGCCTTGATCTTCGGCACGGGAATCTCCCGGTCCTCGAGGATCATCTCCAGCAGCTCGTCGTCGAACTTGGAGATCTCCTCGAGCAGGTGCTCGCGCGCCTCGGCGGCGCGCTCCACCTGATCGGCGGGGATGTCGATGATCTCCTGCTCCATGCCGAGCTCGTCGCGGTAGACGACCGCCACGTTCTCGACGAGGTCGATGATCCCGAGGAAGTCGCCCTCGGCGCCGATCGGCAGCTGGATCGGGACCGGGTGGGCGCCCAGGCGGTCGATCATCGTCTGCACGCCGGCGGCGAAGTTCGCCCCGATGCGGTCCATCTTGTTGATGTAGGCGATCCGCGGGACTCGGTACTTGTCGGCCTGACGCCACACCGTCTCTGACTGCGGCTCGACGCCGGCGACCGAGTCGAACAGGGCGATCGCGCCGTCGAGCACCCGCAGCGAACGCTCGACCTCGACGGTGAAGTCGACGTGGCCGGGCGTGTCGATGATGTTGATCCGATGGTCCTTCCACGTCGCCGTGGTGGCCGCCGAGGTGATCGTGATGCCGCGCTCCTGCTCCTGCTCCATCCAGTCCATGACGGCAGCGCCCTCGTGGACCTCCCCGATCTTGTAGGTCCGTCCGGTGTAATAGAGGATGCGCTCGGTCGTCGTCGTCTTACCGGCGTCGATGTGCGCCATGATCCCGATATTGCGAGTCTTGTCGAGCGAGAACGTGCGTGGCATGAAGTCTGAGAGTCCTAAGAGGTTCCGGTGATCGACTTCGGTCATGAAAAAGGGCCCAGAGGGCCCGATCCCGACGCGGGTGTCGACAGCGGGCAAATGTCTATGTGGTCGGTGTCTCCATTGAATGGATTTTCCGCGCCCGGGTGCGAGCACAGATGAACGCGTCCCGACCCGAGGCGGAGTCCAAATATAGCAGAGGCGGCCGGGCCCGCCGGGCCGCTTCAGAGGACCCGGAGGCCCGCTGGCAGCGTCGCTTCGAGGCCCATCGAACCGGCTTTCTGGCGGTCGGATTGCTGGGCGCGACGCTGCTCGGGGTGGCCGAGTTCACGCCGCTGCTGCACGTGCACGCCAGCGGCAGCGTGCACCTGGCGCGCACGGTCACGACGGGCTCCAATCACTCCTATGCGCTGCTGCCGGTGGCCGCGCTCGCGGGCGGGCTGGCGTTCACCGCATGGCGATCGGGCAGTCGCTTCGCGCTGCTGGCGATCGGGGTTCTGGGCTTGCTGACGATCGCCATCGCGCTGCTGGGTGATCTACCGGCCGCGCACAGCAGGGGCCTCGTCGGGAGCCCCACCGCGGGTCTCTCGACCGCCACCTCGAGCCCCGCGATCGGCCTGTTCCTCGAGACCGGTGGCGGCGTCCTCCTGCTGCTCTGCGCCGCCGCGGGCATGCTGCTGGAGCCGGTACCCACCCTCACTCCACGCGTGCCCCCGGACACGGGCCCGCCTCGCACACGGTCCGCTTCCTGACCAATCAGAGAACGCCAACGGTTTGCCAACATTAGGGGCGTTACATTTACTGAACGCGAGGGTTGTCCCACCGCAGCCCCCGGTCCCGTGCGGTGGGCAGCCTTCGCGTTTCTCTGTCCGTCGCCGGTGACGAGGGACGCAAAACGCCGGCTACGTGACCGGTGACGGGGACGCCGAACCGCGGTCCCCGCTAACCGGAGCTCGTGACCCGCCCGGACGGCTACCAGCGGTAGTGCGCGAAGGCCTTGTTGGCCTGCGCCATGCGGTAGATGTCGTCCTTGCGCTTGTAGGCGTTGCCCTGCTGCTGGACGGCATCGAGGAGCTCGTGGGCGAGCTTCTGGGACATCGTGCGCTCGCGGCGAGCGCGGGCGAACTGGACCAGCCAGCGCACGGCCAACGTGCGGGCGCGGCGAGCCGGCACCTCTACGGGCACCTGGTAGGTGGCGCCGCCGACGCGGCGGGAGCGAACCTCCAGCACCGGAGTCAGAGCCTTGATCCCGGCCTCGAGCTGCTCCACGGCATTCTTGCCGCTGCGCTCTCCGAGGATCGCCAGCGCGTCATAGACGATCTTCTCGGCAACCGGCTTCTTGCCGTCCTCCATCACCTTGTTGATGATCTGCTGGACGAGGCGGTTGCGATAGACGGCGTCCGGCTCGATCGGCCGGACCTGGGCAGCGGCGCGACGGGGCACTACTTGGCCTTCACGCCGTACTGCGAGCGGGCCTTCTTGCGGTCGCTGACGCCGGCGGCGTCCAGCGTGCCGCGGATCACCTTGTAGCGAAAGCCCGGCAGATCCTTTACACGCCCGCCGCGGACCAGCACGACGGAGTGCTCCTGCAGGTTGTGGCCCTCGCCGGGGATGTAGGCGCCGACCTCCATGCCGTTGGTCAACCGCACACGGGCGACCTTGCGTAGCGCCGAGTTGGGCTTCTTGGGCGTGGTCGTGTAGACACGCGTGCACACCCCACGGCGCTGAGGCGCGGCGACCTTCTTCTTGCGGCCCTTGCCGGACTTCAGGCCCGGGGTCGCGAGCTTCTTCTTGGGCGCCGTGCGGCCCTTGCGGATCAGTTGGCTGGTAGTCGGCATAGCGGTGAGCCAATGTAGCAGGCGCTAGGCCGCAGCCGGGACTCCCGCCAGGGCAGCGTCGACGTCGACGGCCGGCACGCCGACGGCGTCGGCGACGGGCGCATAGGTGACCTCCCCCGCGGCCACGTTGACGCCCAGCTTCAGGCCCGGGTTGTGGGCGACGGCGTCGTGCACCCCCCGCGTGGCCAGGTCGACCACGTAGGGCATCGTGGCGTTGGTCAGCGCATAGGTGGAGGTGATCGGCACGGCGCCCGGCATGTTGGCCACGCAGTAGTGCGTGATGCCGTCGACCTCGTAGGTCGGGTCGGAGTGAGTGGTCGGATGCGAGGTCTCAAAGCAACCGCCCTGGTCGATCGAGACGTCGACCAGCACCGCCTGAGGCTTCATCAGGGCCAGCTGCCCGCGGGTGATCACGTGCGGAGCGCGCGCTCCGTGCACCAGCACCGCGCCGATCACGAGGTCGGCGTCGGGCAGGCGCTCCTCGATCTGCAGGGTGGTGGCAAAGCACGTGTCCGCACGGCCGCCGAAGGCGATGTCGAGCTCTCGCAGACGATCGATGTTGCGGTCGTAGACGTACACCGTGGCCTCCATGCCGACGGCGATGAAGGCGGCATTCATCCCGACCACGCCGCCTCCGATCACGATCACGTTGGCCGCGGCCACTCCGGGCACGCCACCCAGCAGGATGCCGCGTCCGCCCAACGGCTTCTCCAGCATGAACGCCCCGGCCTGGGTCGCGATCTTGCCCGCCACCTCCGACATCGGTGCCAGCAGCGGCAGCCGCCCGCGCGAGTCCTCGACGGTCTCATAGGCGATGCACGTGGCGCCGGACTTCATCAGTGCGCGGGTGAGCTTCTCGTCCGCGGCCAGGTGCAGGTAGGTGAACAGCGTGTGGTGGGGCGCCAGCCGCGCGACCTCCTCGGGCTGGGGCTCCTTGACCTTGACGATCATCGCCGCCTCGCCGAACACCGCCTCGGCATCGGGCAGGATCGTGGCTCCCTGGGCGACGTAGGCCTCGTCCGCGATCGCCGAGCCCTCCCCGGCGCCGCGCTGCACGTATACCTCGTGACCGGCGTCGGCCAGCTCGCGCACGCCGGCCGGGGTGAGCGCCACGCGGTACTCGTCGGACTTGACCTCTGTGGGGACGCCGACCTTCATGCCACCAGCTCCCGGCCACGCAGGGCCAGCCAGAACTCGATCCGGTCGCGGGCGGTGTGCAGGTCGCGCCCTGTCAGCTCCTCCACGCGCCGGATCCGGTAGCGCAACGTGTGCCGGTGGCAGTACAACCGCTTGGCGGCACGCTCCCACTGACCGTTCTCCTCGATGAACGCTTCAAGCGATCGCATCAGTTCACCTCCGTAGTGTCCCTCACCGGCCTCGATCGGGCCGAGGATCGAGTCGCAAAACAGCCGCAGGGCCTCATCTTCCTGCAGCGACAGCAACAGCTGGAACGAGCCCAGGTCCCGGTAGGTGGCCACGTGGTGGCCCGGGATCGCGTGGGTGGGATTCCGAGGGGCGTGATCGCCCTCGTTCGCGGAGCCGTTGCGGCCTTCGCCGTGCTCCTCGCGCCCCAGGGCGACCGCCTCGACCGCACAACGCGCTTCATGGAAGCTGCGTCGGGCCTCTCCTCCCGCCACCGCCCGGCCGACCCCCACGCGCAGCCCGGACGGGTCGGCGCCCGCGATGCGCTGGGCGACGCGCTCGCCGAGCGCGAACAGCTCGTTCTCGTCGCCGGCATCCACCAGCCCGCAGGTGAAGGCTCCCGAGCTGGCCACCAGTCCGGGGGCCGCCTCCTCGCGCAGGGCCAGCGTCAGCGCGTCCTCCACGGGAGACGGGGATCCGCGGCCGCCGTCGGGCCGGTGGACGACGATCGCGGCGACGCGCTCGGCCAAGCCGAAGGGCTCCAGGCGTCGCGCCAGCTCGGCGCCCGCCAGCTCGCCGCTGACGACCGCGGCCAGCACGTCGCCGGCCAGACGTCGCTCGGTGTCGCCGGCCACGCGCCCGCGCAGCAGCTCGAGCGCGACGATCGTCACCGCCTGGTGCAGCGTCAGGCGGTCGAAGTCAGACAGCGGTCCCGAGTCCTTGATCGCCACCAGCCACGCCTCGGGCAGGCGTTCGCCGTTGCCGGTGCCGCTGCCGTTGGCGCCGTCGCCGACCACCGGCAGCGCCAGTGAGCGATCCGCCAGCCCGGCGTGGGAGGGCAAGAAGGCGCGGTGCGGGTGGGTTCGCGTCCGGCGCTCGGACAGCTCGTCGCGCAGCGCGGTCACCGCCTCGGGCTCCATCGCCCGGCGAAAGGCGCGCTGCGCCAGGGGCTCCCCGCGCGCATCGAACACCAGCACAGCGGCCCCGATCAGCGTCGCCAGCGTCCCCGCCAGCGCATCCAGTCCGCGCTGCGAGAGCACCACGCGCTCCAGGCGCTCGTGCGCCGACAGCGCGCGGCGCAGGACCGCGTACTGCTCGTTGACCAGCTGCGTGAACGCCGCCTCGGTGACGGCGATGAACGGAAGCTCGTAGGGCACCTCGAACACGGGGAACTCGCGCTCGGCCGCGGCCGCCAAGAGCGCCGGCGGAACCTCGCGGTGGCCGAAGCCGACGCCGAAGCCCAGTCCGGCCAGCTGGTGATCGGCCAGCCGGTTTACGAAGTCACGCTGGCGCTGGGCGGTGTTGAGCTGCATGCCGGTCGTAAGCAGCAGCTCGCCGCCCGACAGCCACGGCGTCGGGTCCTTGAGCTCTGAGATGTGCACCCAGCGCACGGGGAGGTCGGTGGCGGCCTCCCCGCACAGCAGGCGAACGTCCAGGTCGCGCAGCAGCTCGCGGACGGTGAGCATCGGCGCGTACGCGGGTCGGCCGGGCCGAGTCCCCGAACGCCTCGGCCTACGCTCCCGGTCGGACTGGGGGATTTACCTGGCCGGTTCGAGCATGGTCATGCGAGCGTCCGCGCATCCGGTCGCCCGCCTCGGTGAGCACCGGGCGCAGGATCGCCTCGATCTCCTCGAACTGCTTGGGCCCGGCGATCAGCGGCGGCGACAGCTGGATCACCGGGTCACCGCGATCGTCGGCCCGGCAGATCAACCCGCGGCGGTACAGCTCGCCGGAGAGATAGCCGCGCAGCAGGCTCTCTGACTCGTCCTCGGTCCACTGCTCGTCGGAGTCCTGGTCCTTGACCAGCTCGATCGCGTTGAAGTACCCCGCACCGCGCACATCGCCGACGATCGGGATGTCGCGCAGCGAGTCCAGCATCTGGCGGAAGTCGCCCTCGTGAGCGCGGACGTTCTCCAGGATGCCCTCGCGCTCCATCACGTCGAGGTTGGCCAGCGCCACCGCTGAGCAGATCGGATGGCCGGCGAAGGTGAAGCCGTGGGTGAAGCTGGCATCCCCGTGCGCGAACGGCTCGAACACCCGGTCCGAGGCGATCACCGCCCCCATCGGGGCGTAGGAGCTGGTCAGGCCCTTGGCGGTGGTGATGATGTCCGGGAGGTAGTCATAGCGCTGGGCGCCGAACCACTCTCCGAGCCGGCCCCAGGCGCAGATCACCTCGTCGGAGATCAGCAGCACGTTGTACTCGTCGCAGATCTCGCGGACGCGCTGCCAGTAGCCCTCGGGCGGGGTGAAGCAGCCGCCGGCGTTCTGGACGGGCTCCATGATCACCGCGGCCACCGTGTCGGGCCCCTCGAACTCGATCCGCTGGGCCACCGTGTCGGCCAGGTCCTCGGCCGACAGGCCGTGCGGCAGGCGGAAGGTGTTGGTGTTCGGCACGTGGCAGCCACCCGGCGTGAGCGGCTCGAACGGCTGGCGCAGGCTGGTGATGCCGGTCGCCGAGAGCGCGCCCAGGCTGGTGCCGTGATAGGCGATCTCGCGCGCGATGAGCTTGGTCTTCAGCGGATTGCCGGTCATCTTGTGGTACTGACGGGCGAGCTTGATCGCCGATTCGACCGCTTCGGACCCGCCGCTGGTGAAGAACACGCGGTTCAGGTCGCCCGGCGCCAGGTCGGCGACCCGGGCCGCCAGCTCGATCGCGCGCGGGTGCGCGAACGTCCAGTTGGTGTAGAAGCCCAGCTCCTTGGCCTGATCGGCTCCGGCCTGGGCGACGTCGGCGCGACCGTGCCCGATGTTGACGCAGAACAGCGCCGAGAGCCCGTCGAGGTAGCGCTTGCCGTGCTCGTCGTAGACGTAGCAGCCCTCGCCGCGCGTGATGATCGGGATCTCCTGATGCTCGTACGCGCCCATGCGCGAGAAGTGCATCCAGAGGTGGCGGCGTCCCAGCTCCTGGAGCGAGCTGCGCTCGGTCCTGATTGCTTCCTCGGTGCTTGCCATGGGTCTCCCCTCGAGATCGCTCGTGTGCCGTTCTGTACAACCGTACCCCGGGTGGGAGGCGAACTCAATGCGCCGATATGTCCAATTGGTACGTTTGTACCTGTACAAGCGGGTACGTTGGCGTCCATCCGATACGGTGCCGGCCGCATGATGCTCAATCACCATCGAAGCGGGACCGGCGAGCCGCTCGTCCTGATCCACGGGATCGGAAGCCGCTGGCAGATGTGGGAGCCCGTGCTCGACCGCCTGGTCGCTCACCGCGACGTGATCGCCCTGGACCTGCCCGGCTTCGGCGCGTCGGCGATGCCGCCGGCGGGGACGCCCGCGGGACCCGCAGTCCCTGGCCTCGCTGGTACACGACTTCCTCGTCGAAATCGGCATCGACCGGCCGCACGTCGCCGGCAACTCGCTGGGCGGCCTGATCGCCCTCGAGCTCGCGCGCCGCGGACACGTGCGCTCGGCCCATGGCGTCTCGCCGGCGGGCTTCGCCAACCGGCGCGAGTCGGCGCTGGCGCGCGGCCTGCTCTGGTCCGGCGTCCGCGTGGCGAGGCGCATCTCGCCACATGCGGACGCGCTCATGCGCCCGCGGGTGGGCCGGATTCTGGCGGTCGGACAATATGTCGCGCACCCGACCTACGTCACGCCGGCCGATGCCGCCGCCAGCCTCCGCGCCCTGGCCGAGCGCCCCCTGGTTCGACGCGACCCTGGCGACGATCAACGAGGGTCATTTCGGAGACGGCGCGGGGATCGACGTGCCGGTGACGATCTCCTGGGGCGAGCGGGATCGTGTCCTGGCTCCCCGCCAGCTGTGGCGTGCCGCGGCCGCTATCCCCCAGGCGCGGATCGTGCCCCTGCCCGGATGCGGCCACCTCCCAACCTACGACGATCCCGAGCTCGTGTCCCGGGTGCTGCTCGAGGCCAGCGCGACGAGCTAGTCGCCGGTGGCGACCGGCCGCTGCGGGTCGGTGACCCACTCGCTCCAGGAGCCCGGGTACAGCGCGCCCTGAAGCCCGGCCAGCTCGAGCGCCAGCACCGTGTGGGCGGCGGTGATGCCCGAGCCGCAGTAGGCGCCTGATCTCGACGTCCGCCGTCGCCCCTGCCTGCGCGAAGCCGTCGCTGCAGCTCGCCGGGGTCGCGGAAGCGGCCGGTGGGCTGCAGCTGGGCCGCCATCGGCAGGTTGCGGGCGCCCGGGATGTGGCCACCGACCGCATCCATCGGCTCGACGTCTCCGCGGAAACGCTCCGGGGCACGGGCGTCCAGCAGCACGCCGGTCCGAGCCAGGCCGGCCGCTCCCTCGGCGTCAAGCACGGCCATCGTCCCCGGCTCCCCCGTGAAGTCTCCGGGCGGCGGCGTCTCCGAGCCGGCGACCAACGTGCCGCCGGCGGCCACCCACGCCGCCAGGCCGCCGTCCAGCACCCGCACATCGGGGTGGCGGTAGTGGCGTAGAAGCCACCAGGCGCGCGCCGCCGGCAGCGAGTTGGCAGCGTCGTAGACAACCACCGGCCGGTCCAGGAAGACCCCGGCACGACGCATCGCCGTGACGAAGTCCGCGGGGGACGGGAGTGGATGGCGTCCGCGCGGACCCGCTGGCGCCGACAGTTCGCGGTCGAGGTCCACGAAGGCGGCCCCGGGTATGTGGCCGGCCTCGTAGAGGTCGCGCCGGGCGCCCGGTCCAAGCTCCCAGCGGACGTCGAGCACGGCAGGTGGCCGATCGGCCTCGAGGCGCTCGGTCAGCTCCGAGGCCGAGATCAGCGGGTGCGAGGGCACCCGACCAGTGTCTCAGCTCAGAAGGCGGGCGCGACTGCGTCCGGCTGGGCGGCGCGCACCGGACCGGGGGTCAGCCAGGCGGCGAGCAGAACCAGCGCGAAGGCGAAGCACTCGACGGCCAGGACGAGCGGATGGGCGGACATGGGGTCGCCGAACACGATGATCCCGCCGACGATGCCCGAGACGTTGGCCGCGGTGCCGGTGATGGCGATCACGGGGACCGCCTGACCGTCCTGCAAGCCCTTGGCCGAAGCGTAGAAGGCAGCGATCGAGGCGGCCACCGTCACGGCAGCCCAGGGGCTGACGAGCCCGATCATGCCGTGCGCGTGGACCATCCCGGTGATCGCCTTGATGGAGACGTCCGAGACGCCGAACAGCAGGCCGGAGGCGGCGCCGAGCATGAAGCCATGGTGCTCCTTGGGAGCACCGATCCGCGGACCCATGATCATCAGCGTGCCGGCGATCAGCAGGACCGCCTCGAAGACGATCATGCCGGGGACCGAGAAGCGCGAGTGGGCGCCGTGCACGGCCGGGAGGCTCAGCCCGAGCAGCATCAGCCCGACGGCCGTCAGACAGATCCCCGCCCACTGCCGGCGCGAGACGCGCAGGCCGAAGGTCCGCTCGGCCATCACGGCGAGCAGGACGACTCCGCCGGCGAGCACCGACTGCACGACTGAGAGTGGGGCGACGGCCATCGCACCGACGTGAAAGATCCATGCTCCGGCGGCGATCAGCATCCCCAGCGCGAACAGCTTGGAGGAGAACAGCGCCTTCGCCGAGCGCAGCGGATGGCGAAAGTCGACCGCGGGGGCAGCACAGGCGCCGCGGTGCTTGAACAGGAAACCAACATTCGTCGTCAGGGCGCAGGCCAGTGCTAGCGCGATGCCGAGCATTAAAGTCATGAAGAGGAGGTCCTAGATCGAAACGACGGAAGGCTGAATTCGCCTCACTGTGCTTTTCGGCACACGCCAGCGGCGGCTTGAACAGGAAGCGGATACGTCCACCTGGATCTGGACGCTCCGTGAAGTCGCCAAGGGCTTCACTGCTCCTAACCCTGGCGAGAGCACCTTAATCGAACCTATGTGCCGGCCATTGCTGTTGTTAGACATCGACGGCGTGATCTCGCTGTTCGGCTTCGACGTTGGAACGCCGCCGGCCGGTCGCTACCAGCTCGTCGACGGGATCGTGCATTTCCTCTCTACCACGGTGGCCGATTTCCTACACCCGCTGAGCCAGGCGTTCGAGCTGGCGTGGTGCAGCGGCTGGGAGGAGAAGGCCGACGAGGTCCTGCCAGATGTCCTGGGCGTGCCGAGGGGATTGCGCCATCTGACGTTCCCTCGCCGGCATGATGCGCCCACCCGCCACTGGAAGCTCGCCTCGATCGAGGCGTTCGCCGGTCCACGGCGGCCGCTGGCTTGGGTCGACGACGTCTTCGACGACAGCTGCCACGCCTGGGCCGCCGAGCGCGAGGGCCCCACGAGCCTCGTGCAGACGGATCCGGCAGTCGGGCTTACGCCCGCGCAGACCGCGCAGCTGCTCGCCTGGGCCGCGGCGCGCTGCTAGAAGGCGCCGTGGCGCCCGGCCCCCGCGCGATACCGCTCCAAACCGGCCTGCACATCGATCAGCGAGCGACGCCCGTGGGCCAGCTCGCCCGCCATCGCCTCCCGCTCGGGGCGGCCCTCCTGCTCGAGGACCGACAGGCGGTCCTCCCGCAGACAGGCCTGGGGAAACGCGGCCAGCTGCGCGGCCAGCTGCTGGGCGGCGGCCAGGCCACGCCCGACCGGCACCACCCGGTTGACGAGGCCCATCTCCGCGGCCTCGGCGGCCGACACCGCACGCCCGGTGAGGATCATGTCCATCGCGCGGCTGACCCCGATCAGGCGGGGCAGGCGCACCGTGCCGCCATCGATCAGCGGCACGCCCCAGCGCCGGCAGAACACCCCCAGCACGGCATCCTGCTCGGCGACCCGCAGATCGCACCACAGCGCCAGCTCCAGACCGCCGGCGACCGCGTGCCCCGCGATCGCCGCGATCACCGGCTTGGACAGGCGCATCCGGGTTGGCCCCATCGGGCCGTCCCCCTCCTCGTCGACGCGGTTGCCGTCGGGCCCGCCGATCGCCTTCAGGTCCGCGCCGGCGCAGAAGGTGCCGCCGGCGCCGTGCAGCACCGCCACCGCCGCCCCCGGGTCGGCGTCGAACGCGCGGAAGGCCTCGGCCAATGCGGCCGCGGTGGGCCCGTCCACGGCGTTGCGGCGCTGCGGGCGATCCAGCACCACCGTGGTCACCGGCCCGTCGCGCGTGACCCGTACCGCCGTGCTCACGATCCCACCGCGCGGCGCACGAACGTGCCCAGGGCGTCGACGATCTCCTCGGGAGCCCGGTCGTCGGACGCGAGCGGCGCCAGAGGACCAACGAGCGCCTCGCCGCATCCGCCGACCAGCGCGGCGGCCGTCAGCCCGACGTCCTGGGCGGGCAGCTCCCCCGCCTCGATCCCGGCCTGCAGGCCCTCGGCGATGAGCGCGGCGTAGCGTGCCCGGTAGGCCAGGCGCTCGGAGTCCACGCGCGGGTCGACCGGTTCTGCGATCAGGGCCCAGGCCAGACGGGGGTTGGAGAGCGCCCGACGGGCGAACGTGCGCAGGACGGTGACCAGCCGCTCCGCTGCCCCATCCTCGGACTCGGCGCTGGCGGTCCGCATCGCCCGCTCCTCACGCGAGCAGACCGCGCGGAACACCTCCACGAACAGCTCCTCCTTGGAGGCGAAGTGGCGGTACAGCGTGCCGGCCGCGACGCCGGCTCGATCGGCGATCGCGACCACCGACGCCGCTCCGTACCCGCCCTCCTCGATCAGCTGCTGGGCGGCGGCGAGCAGCCGCTCCCGGGTGCCGGTGGCGGTGGCGCTCATCGTCCGGTGGCGAACGGCTCGTCGCGGGCCTGCACGGCCGTCTTGAACCCCTCTCGGGCAGCGAGGTCCTGGAAGGCGTAGCCCTCCGCCGTGTGGCGCGCGACCCCGTCGAGCAGCGTGCCCAGCGTCTGCGTGGCGTGCAGCCCCTGCGCGTGCAGCGATTCGTCGACGAGCAGTTTCATCATCCGCAGCTGGTTGACCGGCATGCGGGCGATCCGCCGCACCAGTGCCTCGACGCGCTCGTCGAGCTGATCGGGCGGCGGCGCCTCGATCGCCAGCCCCCACTCCAGGGCCTCGGAACCGCTCAGCAAATCGCCGGTGAAGAGCAGCCGCTTGGCGCGCTGGGCACCGACCCGGTGAGCCCACATCGCGGTCGTCGGCGAGCCCCACACCCGGGCGGGCGAGTAGCCGATCTTGGCGTCGGCGGCGATCACCAGCAGGTCGGAGCACAGCGCCATGTCGGTTCCGCCGGCCACACAGAAGCCCTGCACCTTGCAGACGACGGGCTTGCCGCAGTGAAACAGCGACATGAAGCCGCGCACGTTGCGGCTCATCATCGCGTAGTCGACCATCGGGTCCCAGACGGCGTCCGGGTCGTGGTTGGCGGCGATCACCGCCGGATCCAGCGGCGAGCCGGCCGTGACCTCGTCACCCGCATCGGCGGTGTGCCCCTCGGCCGTCTCCACCAGGTCATAGCCACCGCAGAACCCCTTGCCGTTGCCCGCCAGCAGGATCACGTGTACGTCCCGATCCAGGTCGGCGCGCTCGACGCAGCGCTCCAGCGCGGAGATCAGCGCGCGGTTGATCCCGTTGCCGCGCTCGGGGCGATTCAGCGTGATCCGCGCCACGCGATCCCGCACCGCGTACTCAATGACGCTCATCAGGCGCCCGGCAGCGCCCGCTCGATGATCGAGCCCGCGTCGACGCCGCGCGGCAGGGTGCCGTATACGCGGCCACCGTGGCCATCCAGGCGGGCGGCGCAGAACGCGTCGGCGACCGGCGCCGGGGCGTGGCGGACCAGCAGCGACGCCTGCAGTCCGACCGCCAGGTCCTCGACCAACGAGCGTGCCTGGAACTGGCTGTCGTAGAACCGCTGCTCCGGGTCGGCGCCGGCCTCACCCGCGAAGGCCTCGTGCAGGCGTCGGCTCAGGCGCGCCAGGTGGATGTCGAGCCGGGGCTCCGCACCGACGGCCAACTCGCATTCCGCCATGAAGGCGGCCAGTCCGGCCGGCTCCTTGACGATCGCCCGCAGGACGTCGAGCGCCGCCACGTTGCCCGAGCCCTCCCAGATCGAGTTCAGCGGCGCGTCGCGGTAGATCAGCGGCAGGCCCGAATCCTCCACGAACCCGTTCCCGCCCAGGCACTCC
This sequence comes from uncultured Solirubrobacteraceae bacterium, assembly GCA_963831015.1. GTDB lineage: Bacteria > Actinomycetota > Thermoleophilia > Solirubrobacterales > Solirubrobacteraceae > Palsa-465. The sequence goes on from CAWHOM010000007.1 coordinate 14,975, forward strand.
AGCGCCTCCGCGGCGTGGGCAGCAGCCCGCTTGGACACCCAGTACTTCATCACCGCCGTGGCAAAGCGGCGGAAATCCGCGTCGCCGGGATCGTCGTAGCTGCGCGCGACCCGCAGCGCGGCGACGGTCGCGGCCTCGGACTCGATCGCCAGGTCGGCCAGCACGTTGCGCATCGCCGGCTGGTCGACGAGCAGCGCGCCGAAGGCGGTCCGGTGGCGCGCGTGGTGGATCGCCTCGAGCGTCCCCCGCCGCAGGCTGGTGGTGGAGCCCAGCAGGCAGTCAAGCCGGGTGTGGTTGACCATCCTGATGATCGTCGGCACCCCGCGGCCCTCCTCGCCCAGCAGCCAGCCCCGAACGCCTCGGAACTCCACCTCCGAGGAGGGCAGCGAGCGCGTCCCGAGCTTGTCCTTGAGCCGCTGGAACTCCATCCCGGGACCCCGCGGTACGAGAAAGCAGGACAGGCCGGCCGCCGCCTGCGCCAGCACCAGGAACACGTCACAGGGCGGATAGGAGCAGAACCACTTGTGGCCATGCAGCTCGTAGCTGCCGTTGCCCGCCGGCTCGGCACGCGTGATGTTGGCGCGCACGTCGGAGCCGCCCTGGCGCTCGGTCATCGCCATCCCGGCCAGGGCCCCTCGATCGTAGTCGGCGAGCGTGAGCCGGGGCTCCCACTCGGCGGCCAGCTCCGGCGAGCCGTCGCGCAGCGCCGGGATCGCGGCGTAGGTCATCGAGACCGGGCACATGACGCCGTCGTTGGCGTTTGACCAGAGCATGAACAGCGCCGCGCGCACGACGTGCGCACCGGGCTGCGGGTCACGCCACGGCAGGCTGTGGATGGAGCGCTCCACGGCCTGCCTGAGCAGCCAGTGCCACGAGGGGTCGAGCTCCACCTCGTCGATGCGATTGCCGTAGCGGTCGTGGGTGGTCAGACGGGGCTCGTTGCGCTCGGCGCGGAGGCTGTGCTCTCGTGCCTCGACGCTGCCGGCCAGCGTCCCGGTCTCGTGGGCGAGCTCCGCTCCCCACCCGCCGCCTTCGCGCTCCAGCCCCTCGCGCAACGCCAGATCCAGCTCGAAGAGGTCCACGGGCTGCAGCGGCGGCGCCTGGTTGAACACCTCACGGGCAGGATCCGTCGTCGTCTCGATCGTCGCCATGGCCGTTGCCTCCTCGCCGATGTGAATCCGGATTCACATCGTATCGCCCGGGCGCCTGGGTGGCCACCGGAGGACGCGGGGAGCTTTTGCGACCGTGGAGGTGCAAAACCCTCCCAGCGTCGGTGGAGCTCAGGCCGCGGCAGCGTTGGCCAGCGTCCTTTCCGCCACCCGGTCGGTGGCGTCATGGGTGCCGCCCAGCAGCCGCCTCGAGAGCTGCGCACGGCGGAAGAACAGCGGCGCGTCGTGCTCCCAGGTGGCGCCGATCCCGCCGTGAACACTGATCATCGACCGGGCGGCGAAGTCCAGCGCCGCGCCGGCGCAGCTGCGGGCCGCGCTGGCCGCCAGCGCGAACTCGCCGGGCTGGTCCCGGCGCGCCCAGCCCGCGTAGTACTGCAGCCCGCGGGAGTTCTCGAGCCGGCGCAGGACCTCGGTCAGCTCATGCTTGACCGACTGGTAGGAACCGATCGCACGGCCGAAGGTGAAGCGCTCCTTGGCATAGGCGACGCTCGTCTCCAGGCACGTCTGCGAGGCGCCGATCGACTCGGCGGCGATCAGCGCGTGGGCGAGGTACCAGGCGTCCTCCAGCACACCGGGGTCGACGTCCAGCCGCCGGCCCCGGGCGTCCGCGAAGCGGACGTGGGCCAATGAGCGGGTCGCGTCGTAGCGCATCACCGACTCGACCTCCACGCCCTCGGCGCCGGACTCGATGGCCACCGCCACCGGCTCGCCCTCCGCGTCGACGGCGACCACGACGAGCAGGTCCGCGCCCGGGGCGTCGGGCACGAAGGCGACGGTGCCGTCGAGCTTGACCAGGTCGCCGTCGGCGGCGGCGAGCGGCGCGCCGTCGCGCGACATCCCTGACATCGGCTCCACCGTCCAGCGGTCGACACGCTCACTGGGCGGCCGCGCCGGGACGTAGACGGGCCGGACGTCGCCGGCCGCCACCGCGGACAGCGACTGATCGCCGGCGGCGTCGAGGATCGCCGTGGCCGGCAGGAGGCCGATCAATGGCACGCTGGCCAGGACCCGACCGCACTCCTCGGCGACCAGCAGGGCGTCGAACCCGCCCAGGCCGGCGCCGCCGTGCTCCTCGGCGATCAGCAACCCCGGCCAGCCGGCTTCGACCGCCACGGGCCACAGGTCGGGCAGCGCCGTGGTGTCCTCCAGCGCGTCGCGGGCCGCCTCCACGGTCTTGAAGCGCGACAGCGACCCGCGGGCCGCCTCGCGTAGGAACTCCTGCTCGTCGGTGAGGGCGAAGTTCATTTGGCGACCGCCTCGCGCTCCTTGGAGCGCAGCTCGCTGAACGGGATGCCCTTGTCCAGCCGCGGTTCGGGCGGCAGCCCGAGCACCCGCTCGCCGATCGTGTTGCGCAGGATCGCCTCGGTGCCGCCGGCTGACTTCAGCCCCGGCAGGAACGAGATCAGGTAGCTCCACTCGCTGTCGGCGCGCAGCTCGTCCGGGCCCGGCCACGTCGGCCGCCAGGTCGGTGGCGTGGATCGCGGCGTTGACCATCGTCACCTTGGCCAGGCCGGCCTCGGGTCCCGGGATCTGGCCGCGCGCCAGAGCGGTCAGCGCCCGGTAACCGTTGAAGCGCACGGCGGCGAACTCGGTGATCACCTCGCCCAGGCGCAGGCGCACATCCGAATCGGTCCGGGCCTCGTCGTCGGCGGCGATCGTGGCAGCCAGAGCAACCGGGGAGCCGAACGAGTCAGAGCCGAAGCCGATCGTCAGCCGCTCGTACATGAGAACCGTGAGCGCCGTGCCCCAGCCGTTGCCCACGCCTCCCACGACCGCGTTCTCCTCCAGGCGCACGTCGTCGAGGAACACCTCGTTGAACTCGGCCTCGCCGGAGATCTGGCGGAGTCCGCGCACCGTGACGCCGGGGGCATCCATCGGCACGATGAACATCGTCAGGCCCTTGTGCTTGGGCACATCGGCGTCGGTGCGCGCGAGCATCATCCCGAACGAGGCGAACTGGGCGTTGGTCGTCCACACCTTCTGCCCGTTGAGCGTCCAGCTGCCGTCGTCGTTCTGGCGCGCGCGGGTCTGGATCGCGGCCAGGTCGGAACCGGCTGCGGGCTCGGAGAACATCTGGCACCAGACCTCGTCGCCGTGCAGCAGCGGCCCCAGGTAACGACTCTTCTGCTCATCGGAGCCGTGCGCGATCAGGCACGGACCGAGCATCCCGATCCCGATCACGTCCAGAATCCCCGGGACCCCGGCGCGCTGAATCTCCTGATTGACGGTGACCTGCTCGATCGGGCCGAGCCCCCGGCCCCCGAACTCGGTCGGCCACGTGACGGCGGCGAGGCCGGCCTGCGCCAGCTTGCCCTGCCAGACGCGCCGCGCATCGACCCAGGCGCTGTCCTCGGTCGAGCCCGAGCGTGCCGGCGCCTCGTCCGCGTGCTGCTCCAGCCACGCGCGCGCCTCGGCGCGATACGCGGCCTGTTCGGGAGTGTCGTTGAGGTCCATTCGTCTCCTTCGATGGCAGCCGTGAATCCGGATTCGCGATGCTATCGACCGGGGACCAGGCTCAGCGCAGCCGGCGGCGCTCACCGCGCTGGCGATCCAGGCGGCCGCGGGGTGCGGGTCGCTTCCGAGCCGGTGGCGGGGACGCCGGGGGACGGGTGCGCGCCCGGTCACGGTCCTCGCTGAGCCCGACCTCGTAGAACACGAGGCTGAGCACGCCCACCAGGCCGATCCCGATCAGGATCGTGGCCAGCGTTCCGCCGAGGGTGCCCGAGACCGTCGCCCCGCAGGCCGCCCCCACAACCACCACGCCCAGGCACGCGCCGTAGCGCAGCGTGCGCCAGCGGCGGCTCAAGCGCTCATTCCGCGGCGTACGGGTCGTAGGTCCCAAACGACCACAGGTTGCCCTCCGGATCGCGCACGCTGTACTCGCGCGAGCCATAGTCCGTGTTCTGAAGTGGCCGGACCACGGTGGCGCCGGCGGCAGCCGCAGCGCGCTCGTGGTGAGCATCCGGATCGTCGACCACCACGTAGAGACTGATGGTCGAGGCCAGCGGGCGCGGGCGCTCGCCACCCAGCCAGCCGTCCGGGGCCGCCTCGCCGACCATCACCAGGCCGCCGCCCAGCCGCAGCTCGGCGTGGCGGACGACGCCGTTATCGTCGCGATGGACCTCCTTCTCCTCGGCGCCGAACGCCGACCGGAGGAACTCCAGACCGGCATCGGCATCGCGGTAGCGAAGGGCGGGGATGATGTTGGCGCTCATGGCTTCACCTGCGTGCTAGGGGACGTGATGCCCGGCACGCTAACGGCGAAGGCAGGCTCCGTCTTGGACAAATGGGATCGGCTAGGCGGCCGGGCCGCGGCTGTCCGCCAGAACCCCGCCACCCGGGATCAAGCGGGCCACGAAGTCGGTGGGGGTCGTTCCCGTCAGCTGCCGGAAGTCGCGATTCAGATGCGACTGGTCGGCATAGCCGGCCTCGAGCGCGACCTGCGCCCACCGCGACGGCGCGCGTTCGATTCGGCGACGCACGTCGGCGAAGCGCAGCAGCCGCGCGACCGTCTTGGGCGAGACCCCGACCTGCTCGGCGAACCGCCTCGCCAGGTAGCGGCGGCTGGCGCCCACGTCAGCCGCGAGAGCCTCGATCCGCACCTGGCCGGCGGTCTGCTCCAGCTGCTGCCAGGCCCACGCGACCGCCGGGTCCACCTCCGGCGCGTCGGCCAGCCGCGCCAGCAGGAAGCCCTCGAGCACGTCGAAGCGGTCATCCCAGGCAGACAGTGAGCGAAGTCGCTCGGCGAGGCGAGAGCCGCTCGGGCCGAACACGTCCTCCAGCGCCACGCACGCGCCCCGCAGCTCGCTCAGCGGGAAGCCGAGCAGGCGGTAGGCGCCGAGAGGATGCAGCTTGAGGTCGATCGACCCGTACGTCTCCCCGAAGCCGACGACCGTGTACGCGTCCGACAGGCCCCCCACCCATGCGTCGGGGAGACGCGCTCCGTCGGCGGCGATCCAACCGTCGAGGTCGATCATCATCGTCAGCTCGGGCCGCGGGGGCTCGAGCCAGGCGTCGAAGTGCGCCCGCGTGTGCTGGTAGCCCAGCAGCTCGCGCCTGACCACAGCGGACAGGCCAGGGTGCGGCGCGCGACGCGCCCGCCTCCAGGCTCCGAGCTCGTGCTCAGATGCCGAGAGACGGGCGCGCGGCGGCGCGGGCATTAGTCCTCCGAGGACTCTCCGTTGTCAGACGACGGGAGGTCCAGGTCGGCCAGTTCCTCGGCGAAGCCCAGCGAGGGGCTGCCGTTGCCGATGTTCTCCAGGTCTGACAGGTCGGGCTCGATGCCGCTGGCGAAGCCCGTGAGGGACTCGCCGTCGGTCAGCCCGAGCTCGGCCGCCAGATCGTCGTGGTCGAGCAGGCCGACCTCGTCGATCCCGCGGGGGAGCGGCTCGGCGGGCTCGATCTCGATCCGGCGGTAGCGCTTGAGGCCCGTGGCCGCCGGGATCAGCTTGCCGATGATCACGTTCTCCTTGAGGCCGTTGAGCCGATCGATCTTGCCCTCCAGGGCAGCGTCGGTCAGGACCTTGGTCGTCTCCTGGAAGGAGGCGGCCGAGAGGAACGAGTCCGTGTTCAGCGAGGCCTTGGTGATCCCGAGGATGATCTCCTCCGCCTGGGCGGCCTCGCCGCCCGCGTCGATCACGGCCTGGTTGATCTTGGCGTACTCGTAGCGGTCCACGAACTGGCCCGGGAGCAGGTCGGTGTCGCCCTTCTGGTCGACGCGGACCTTCTTCATCATCTGGCGCACGATCAACTCGATGTGCTTGTCGTTGATGTCCACGCCCTGGGACTTGTAGACCTCCTGGACCTCGCGGACGAGGTACAGCTCGGTCTCGGTCCGGTTGCGGATCCGCAACAGCTCGTGGGGATATAGCGATCCCTCGTTGAGCTGGGTTCCGGCCTCGATCGTCTGACCCGACTCGACGTAGAGCAGCGTGCGCCGCGGGAACGTTTCACGATGCTCCTCGCCGCCGTCGTCGGTGATGACGACGGTGATCGCCTTATCGGAGTCCTCGATCATCACCTTGCCGCCGACCTCGGCGATCTTGGCCAGGCCCTTGGGCTTGCGGGCCTCGAACAGCTCCACCACGCGCGGCAGGCCGTGCGTGATGTCCGCGCCGGCGACGCCGCCGGTGTGGAACGTGCGCATGGTCAGCTGCGTGCCGGGCTCGCCGATCGACTGGGCGGCGATGATGCCCACCGCGTCGCCGATCTGCGCGACCTTGCCACTGGCCATCGAGCGGCCGTAGCAGGCCTGGCAGACGCCGGTCGGGGCCTCGCACTTGAGCACCGAGCGAACCTGCACGGTGATGACCGTGCCCTTGTCGGTGTCGTCCTGCCAGGCCTCGTACAGGTCAGCCAGCTCGGCGCGGTCGATCTCGCTAGCCCGCCTCGACGATGACCCGTCCACGCTTGGTGGTGATGTCACGCGCCGCGAAACGGCCGACCAGATCGGTGTTGGGGTGCCCGGTGGGACGCAGCCCGCGGGTCTCGGGATCGATCTCCAGCCGGGAGACCGGCATCTCGATGAACTCCTCGGTGCCGCAGTCCTCCTGACGGATGATCACGTCCTGGGAGACGTCGACCAGCCGCCGGGTCAGGTAGCCCGAGTCGGCCGTGCGCAGCGCCGTATCGGCCAGACCCTTGCGAGCCCCGTGGGTCGAGATGAAGTACTCGAGCACGGTCAGGCCCTCCATGAAGTTGGCCTTGATCGGACGCTCGATGATCTCGCCCTTCGGATTGGCCATCAGGCCGCGCATGCCGGCCAGCTGGCGAATCTGGGAGAACGAGCCACGGGCGCCGGAGTTGGCCATCATGGCGATCGGGTTGAGGTTGTCCAGGTGGTCGTAGAGCGCCTGACCGACCTCGTTGGTGGCGCGGTCCCACAGACCGGTGACGGCCTCGTGGCGCTCCTCCTGGGTGATCTCGCCGTCGGAGTACTGAGCCTCGATCGTCTGCAGCTCGTCCTCGTAGCGCTTGAGGATCGCCTCCTTGGAGGGAGGCGTCTGCACGTCGTTCTTGGAGAACGTCACCCCGGCGCGGGTCGCGTACTCGAAGCCGACGTCCTTGAACGCGTCGAGCACCATCGAGATCGACGGGGCCCCGTAGCGCTGCACGAGGTCGTCGACCAGTTGCGTGGTGTCCTTCTTGCGCATCGAGCGGTTCATGAACTCATAGCCGCTGGGGTCGAACTCGTCCCCGAGCGCCTCGGCCAGCGCGCGCTCGATCTTCTCGTTGTAGATGACCCGTCCGACCGTGGTCAGGATGTGGCCCTCGGCGCGCCCGATCGGCCGGTACTCGGCCAGGTCGTGCAGCTTGACGACGCCGTGCTCGTAGGACCACTCCGCCTCCTGGGCGGTGCGGAACACGTGCGGGCGCGGGGTGAGCTCCGCCGGGTTCATCTGGACCAGGTCCTTCTCATCCGGACCGTAGGTCAGGTAGTAGGCGCCCAGCACCATGTCCTGCGACGGCGTCGCCAGCGGCGCGCCGTGCGCGGGGGACAGGATGTTGTTGGCCGACAGCATCAGGATCCGCGCCTCGGCCTGGGCCTCGGCCGACAGCGGCAGATGGACCGCCATCTGGTCGCCGTCGAAGTCGGCGTTGAACGCGTGGCAGACGAGCGGGTGCACCTGGATCGCCTTGCCCTCCACCAGCACCGGCTCGAATGCCTGGATGCCCAGGCGGTGCAGCGTCGGCGCGCGGTTCAGCAACACGGGATGCTCGTGGATGACCTCCTCGAGCACGTCCCAGACCTCCGGGATCATCGAGTCGACCATCTTCTTGGCCGCCTTGATGTTCTGCGCGGACTTGCGCTCGACCAGCCGGGCCATGATGAACGGCTTGAACAGCTCAAGCGCCATCAGCTTGGGCAGACCGCACTGGTGCAGACGCAGCGACGGACCGGACACGATCACCGATCGGCCCGAGTAGTCCACGCGCTTGCCCAGCAGGTTCTGGCGGAAGCGGCCCTGCTTGCCCTTGAGCATGTCGGACAGCGACTTCAGCGGCCGATTGCCGGGACCCGTGACCGGGCGCCCGCGACGGCCGTTGTCGAACAGCGCGTCGACCGACTCCTGCAGCATCCGCTTCTCGTTGTTGACGATGATCTCGGGGGCGCCGAGGTCGAGCAGACGCTTGAGGCGGTTGTTGCGGTTGATGACGCGCCGGTAGAGGTCGTTGAGGTCCGAAGTGGCGAAGCGGCCGCCGTCGAGCTGGACCATCGGACGCAGCTCCGGCGGGATCACCGGCACGGCCTCCAGGACCATCATCTCCGGCTTGTTGCCGGACTGCAGGAAGGCCGAGACGACCTTCAGCCGCTTGACCGCGCGGGCCTGCTTCTGACCCTTGGCGGTCTTGACCTGGTCCTGCAGGTCCTCGGACTCGGTGTCGAGGTTGACCTGCTGAAGCAGATCGCGGACTGCCTCGGCGCCCATCCCGCCGCGGAAGTACTCCCCGAAGCCGTAGGGCGACCCAAAGCGGTCGCGCAGCTCGCGGAACGTGGTCTCGTCGTTGATGACGTCCTTGGGCTTCATCGTCTTGAACAGGTCCCACACCTGACGCATGCGCTCGGCCGCGTCCTCGATGTAGGCCTCGGTGTCGTCGATGTCGGCCGTGAAGCTCTTGCGCAGGTCCTTGAGCAGCTTCTCGCGCTCTTCGTCGGACAGCTTGGCGACGTTGACGTCCAGGCTCTCGGCCCACAGGTGATCGTCGTCTGAGAAGTCGCGGCCGGTCTTGGCGGAGTTCAGGAACTCCTCGCGACGGGCGAGGGACTCCCTGAGCTCCAGGACCCGCTCCTCCTTCTCGGCGGCATAGGCGTCGAGCACCTTGTTGACCTCGCCCTCGAGCGAGGCGACGTCGCGATCACGAGCTTCGTCGTCGACCCAGGTGACCATCGAGGCGGCGAAGTACAGGACCTTCTCCAGCTCCTTGGGGGCCATGTCCAGCAGATAGCCGATCCGGCTGGGCACGCCCTTGAAGAACCAGATGTGCGAGACGGGCGCGGCCAGGTCGATGTGCCCCATGCGCTCGCGGCGCACCTTGGAGCGGGTGACCTCGACGCCGCAGCGCTCGCACACGATGCCCTTGTAGCGGACGCGCTTGTACTTGCCGCAGTAGCACTCCCAGTCCTTGGTCGGACCGAAGATGCGCTCGCAGAACAGGCCGTCCTTCTCGGGCTTGAGCGTCCGGTAGTTGATCGTCTCGGGCTTGGTGACCTCGCCCGAGCTCCAGGAGCGAATCTGCTTGGAGGAGGCGAGGCCGATCTCGATTGCGTCGAAATTATTAATGTCGATCAAAGTGATTCCTTCTTGCTTGAAAAAGTTGGCGGGCTGAGAAGGCGACGGGGGGTTTACGCCTCGTCCTCCTCCAGCACGCCTTCGGCTTCGCCCGCGGGGACCTCGGCCTCCAGCATCGGATCGGCGGTCGCGGAGAAGTCCTCGGCCTCCAGCTCCTCGCCGGACTCCAGATCGGGATCCTCGGTCTCGGTTTCCTCGGCGGACGCCTCGACCGTCTCGCCCTCGTGCTCCTCGGTCTCGTCGGCGGCGTTGCCGTCGGTGGCGCGGACGCCGCTCAGGTCGATTCCGAGCTCCTCCGCGGCCCGCAGCAGGTCGTCGTCCTCCTCGCGCATCTCGGCGCGCTCGCCCTCCTCGGAGACCACGTTGACGTCGAGCGCCAGCGACTGCATCTCCTTGAGCAGGACCTTGAAGGACTCGGGGATCGACGGCTCGGCGATGTTCTCGCCCTTGACGATCGCCTCGTAGGCCTTCACGCGCCCGACGGTGTCGTCGGACTTGATGGTCAGCATCTCCTGCAGCGTGTAGGCGGCGCCGTACGCCTCCAGCGCCCAGACCTCCATCTCGCCGAAGCGCTGTCCGCCGAACTGCGCCTTGCCGCCCAGCGGCTGCTGGGTGACCAGCGAGTACGGGCCGGTGCTGCGGGCGTGGATCTTGTCGTCGACGAGGTGCAGCAGCTTGAGGATGTACATGTACCCCACGCTCACCTGCTCCTCGAACGGCTCGCCGGTGCGGCCGTTGAACAGCCGGGTCTTGCCCGATGCCCACTCGCCCTCGCGACGGGTCTTGTCGACGTCCATCTTGATCAGGCCGTTTGACTCGGTGTGCTCGTCCTGCCAGCGGACCAGCGCCTCGTCGACGTCGGCCACGGTGGCGCCGTCGAACACCGGGGTGGCGATGTAGACCTTGCCGGCACGGCCGTCCGGACGCGAGCCGCCGTTGGTGGCGTGCTTGCGGGCCTCGGAGCCGTCCTCGTACCAGCCGTTGGCGGCCACCCACCCGAGGTGGGTCTCCAGGATCTGGCCCAGGTTCATGCGGCTCGGCACGCCGAGCGGGTTGAGGATCACGTCGACCGGTGTGCCGTCCTCCAGGAACGGCATGTCCTGCTCGTCGACGATCTTGGAGATGACGCCCTTGTTGCCGTGGCGGCCGGCCAGCTTGTCGCCCTCGGCGATCTTGCGCTTCTTGGCCACGAACACGCGCACCAGGTCGTTGACGCCGGGCGGCAGGTCGTCGCCCTCGTCGCGGCTGAAGGTCTTGACGTCGATCACGACGCCGCCCTCGCCGTGGGGCACCTTGAGCGAGGTGTCGCGAACCTCGCGCGCCTTCTCCTTGAAGATCGCGCGGATCAGCTTCTCCTCGGCCGTCAGCTCGGTCTCGCCCTTGGGCGTGACCTTGCCGACGAGCAGGTCGCCGGACTGGACCTCGGCGCCGATGCGGACGATGCCGCGATCGTCGAGGTTGCGCAGCGACTCCTCGGAGCGGTTGGGGATGTCGCGGGTGATCTCCTCGTCGCCCAGCTTGGTGGTCCGAGCGTCGATCTCGTACTCCTCGATGTGGATCGAGGTGAGCTCGTCGTCGGACACCAGCCGCTTGGAGAGGATGATCGCGTCCTCGAAGTTGTAGCCCTCCCAGGACATGAAGGCCACGAGCAGGTTCTTGCCCAGCGCCATCTCGCCCATGTCCGAAGCCGAGCCGTCGGCCAGGACCGCCCCGGCCTCCACATCGGTACCCACATCCACGATCGGCTTCTGATGGATCAGCGTGCCCTGGTTGGAGCGCATGAACTTCTGGAGCTCGTACTCCTGCGAGCCCTCCTTGCCGTCGACCACGATCTGCTCGGCGTCGACGTAGGAGACCGTGCCGGCCTCCCGCGCGAGCGCCACATCACCGGTGTCGATGGCGGCGCGGCGCTCCATGCCCGTGCCGATCACCGGAGCGTCGGTCACCAGCAGCGGCACGGCCTGGCGCTGCATGTTGGAGCCCATCAGGGCGCGGTTGGCGTCGTCGTGCTCCAGGAACGGGATCATCGCCGTCGCCACCGACCAGATCTGCTCGGGGGAGACGTCGATCAGGTCGACCTCGTCCGGCGTGACGGTGACGTACTGACCGGCCTGGGTGCGGCAAAGGATCTCGTTGCCGACCAGCCGCCCGTTGCCATCGACCGGCGTGTTGGCCTGGGCGATGACCTGATCCTCTTCCTGATTGGCGTCGACCCGGATGACCTCGTCGGTCACCGTGCCGTTCTTGACAACGCGGTAGGGCGTCGTCACGAAGCCGTACTCGGAGATCTCCGCGTAGGAGGACAGCGATCCGATGAGGCCGATGTTCGGACCCTCGGGGGTCTCGATCGGGCACATGCGGCCGTAGTGGGTCGGGTGCACATCGCGCACCTCGATCGGCGCCCGCTCGCGGGTCAGCCCGCCCGCGCCCAGCGAGTTCAGGCGCCGGCGATGGGTCAGGCCCGACAGCGAGTTCGTCTGGTCCATGAACTGGCTGAGCTGGGAGCTTCCGAAGAACTCCTTGAGCGCGGCCACGACCGGGCGGATGTTGACGATCGTCTGGGGCGTGATCGTGTCGGCGTCCTCGGTGGTGAGGCGCTCGCGCACGACGCGCTCCATGCGGTACAGGCCGATCCGGAAGGCCTCCTGGATCAGCTCGCCGACGGTGCGCAGCCGGCGGTTGCCGAAGTGCTCGTACTCGTCGAGGTGGTCCTGGATCGGCTCGCGCGGCATCGAGATGGCCTCGGCCGCGTAATCCTTGATGTCGGCGTCCAGCTCCTCGGGCATCCCGAGCAGCTTGGGCAGCGAGACGATCTCCTTGACCAGGGCGATGATGTCGTCGTGGGTCAGGGTCCGCATGTCCAGGTCGATGTCCAGACCCAGGCGCGAGTTGAGCTTGTAGCGACCGACGCGCGTGAGGTCATAGCGCTTGGGGTCGAAGAACAGCTGGTTGAGCAGCGAGCGAGCGGCGTCGATCGACGGCGGCTCGCCGGGGCGCTGCTTCTTGAACAGCTCGATCAGCGAGCCCTCTTCGGTCCGCGTGACCTCCGGGTCGGCGTCGACCGTGTTGCGGATGTAGAGGCTGTTGTCGAACAGGTTGAGGATCTCCTCGTCCGACGCGTAGCCCATCGCACGCAGCAGCACCGTGACCGGCAGCTTGCGCTTGCGGTCGATGCGCACGTACACGCGGCCCTTCTTGTCGATCTCCAGCTCCAGCCACGAGCCGCGAGCCGGCATCAGGTTGGCGATGAAGACCTGCTTCTCCCGATCCTTGGGCTCCATCACGTACGCGCCCGGAGAACGCACGAGCTGCGTGACGACAACGCGCTCGGTGCCGTTGATGATGAACGTGCCCCGCTCCGTCATCCACGGGAAGTCGCCCATGAACACCGACTGCTCCCGGATCTCGCCCGTCTCCCGGTTGATGAACGCGACCGTGACGGTCAGCGGCCGGGCGTAGGTCAGATCCTTCTCCCGACACTGCTCGAGGCTGGCGACGGGCTCGTCGAACTGGAACTCGCCGAACTGGACGGCCAGGTTGCCGGTGTAATCCTCGATCGGCGAGATGTCGTCGATCGTCTCGCGCAGGCCGCCGCCGGTGGTGTCGGTCAGCCGGGCGAACGACTTGCGCTGAATGTCGATCAGGTTGGGAACTTCGAGGACCTTGTTCAGACGCGCGAAACTACGGCGCGTCCGGGGGGCGTGAGCGGATGCCAAGACGGCGACTCCTCGGGCGGTCGAGAGGGAGGCGAACTAGGCGCTCCTTCGAGGCCAGCTGACCTCAGAGAAAGCGCGACCAGCAAAGATAGCACACGGCAGTGCTGCCCTGTGCAGGGTGTCCAGCTCTCACGGACCCCGCCCTCGACGGCCGCGTATGTGGCGCGGCGCCGGTCTGTTGGGCGGCTACGACTATCGGCTGGCCCGGGCAGTGTAGGGGGCCGTGCCCGATTCGGCAACCCGGGACGTAATCGCGGACTTTGCGGCTGAGCAGCGGTCAGCGTGCTGAAGAGCGCGTCCAGCTACGCGGGGGCCCTGTCCCCAGTGGGCCGCACCTCGCACGGCCGGTAGTCGTCGGGCGGCCGGCAGAGCCGGAGGCCGACTGGAAGCTTGCGGAGCCGCGGAGCCGCGGAGCCGCGGAGCCGCGGAGCCGCGGAGCCGCGGAGGCGCGGAGGCGCGGGCTCCCGCCCGGAAACGTCCGCCTCGTCGCCGGCCTGACAGCGACCTGGACGTTTCCAGCGCCCCACGCCGGAAACGTCCGGCCCTACCGAACCGCCTGGGCCAAGTGGACGTTTCCCGGCGCCGGGGAAGCCGCGCGGCAGCTCCTCAGCCTCAGGCCGCCGTCGTGCCGGCCCGCCGGCGTCGGCCGGCACCGCGGGCCAGCGGGATCCGCCGCAGCGGCCGGTTGCGCTCCCGGCGAGCGACCTCCGTGTAGCGGAAGACCGCGCGGCCGAAGCGCAGCACGTCGCCGTCTGACAGATGGGCGACCGTCACGGGGCGCCCATTGACGTAGGTGCCGTTGGAGCTGCGGTCGTCCAGGACGCGCGCGCCCTCGCCGCGTAGAGCCAGGATCGCGTGGCGCCGGGAGACGTGGGAGTCCTCCAGCCGGACGTCGGCGATCAGGCCGCGGCCGATGTGGGTGATCGGCCGCTCCAGGCAGATCAGCCAGGTTGCATCACCGTGCTCGAAGGACAGGTAGCGGCCCGGTGGAGCCTCGGCGGAGGGGATGGCACGCTCACGGGTGCGGTGGTCGAGCAGCGCGAACGAATCGACGAGCACTGGATGCCTGGCGCTCAAGCCGTGCGTGGGACGCTCGGCGAGCGAGGAGTTGGGCTGGTCCCGGTTTGGAAGCTGAGCTGAGAAGGTCATGACGACAGCTCACCAACCCTCGCGAATACGAGAGTCAGAGCGGTCGAAGAAGTTCCGAAGGGCCCTTATCAACGAGCGACGCGCTCCGCACCGGGGGTGCGAAGCGCGTCACGGATGGCGTCCGGATTAACCGGCCGCCGGCAGATTGCGACGGAGCGAGCTACTTGAGCTCCACGCTCCCGCCCGCCTCCTCGATGTCGGCCTTGAGCTTGTCGGCCTCTTCCTTCTCGATGCCCTCCTTGACGGGCTTGGGCGCCTCGTCGACCAGCGCCTTGGCCTCCTTGAGGCCGAGGCCGGTCGCCGCGCGCACGACCTTGATCACCTGGATCTTCTTCTCGCCCGCGGCGGTCAGGACAACGTCGAAGCTCGTCTGCTCCTCGGCCTCCTCGCCGGCGCCGTCAGCGGCGACTGCGCCGCCGGCCGGGGCGGCTGCGGCAACCGCCTGTGCGGAGACGCCGAACGCCTCCTCGAGCGCCTTGATGCGCTCGGAGAGCTCGAGTACGGAGATCGTCTTGAGCTCGTCGATCCACTCTTGGGTGCTGGTGGCCATGGTTCCTCCTTAGTCGTCGGACGGGGCCGCGTCCGACGCGGCTTGCGGTTCAGTTTCAGGTTCAGGTTGCGGTTCGGGCTCGGGCTCGGGCTCGGCAGCGGCCGGCTCGGGCTCGGGCTCGGCAGCGGCCTCAGGCTCGGGCTCGGCGGCGGCCTCAGGCTCGGGCTCGGGCTCGGGCTCGGGCTCGGGCTCGGCGGCAGCCTCGGGCTCGGGCTCGGCTCGGGCTCGGCAGCGGCCGGCTCGGGCTCGGGCTCGGTGGCGGCGGCTGGCGCCTCCCCGGAGACGAGTCCCTGGTCGGCGATCGCCTGCAGCTGGATCGCGATCCCGGCGATCAGGGCGTTGAGGCCGCGGGCCAGGCCAGTCAGCGGCGCGGCGATCGTGCCCACGAGCTGCGCGTTGAGCACGTCGCGGCTGGGCAGACGGGCGATCGAGCGCACATCGTCGGGACTCAGCACCGAGCCGTTGAGCAGCCCGCCCTTGAAGTCGAGCAGCTGCAGCGCGCGGGCGGCGTCGGCAAGCGCCCTGGCCGCCAGCGCGGCGTCGCCGTTGACGAGCGTCAGCGCGGTGGGGCCGACCAGCATCGGCTTGAGCGATTCCATCCCGGCCTTGTCGGCGGCGCGCTCGGAGAGCGAGTTCTTGACCACGCGGAAGCGGGCGTCGGACTCGCGCAGACGGGCACGCAGCTCGGCGATCTGGGCGACCGAGATGCCGCGGTAGTCGACGGCGAAGATCGCCTCGGCGTTCTGTATCTGGTCGGCGATCTCGTCTACGACCGCACGCTTCTGGTCTTTGTTCATGTGACGCTCTCTCTCACGACTGACGCCCGCTCATCTTGGCGGGCGTCGGAGTTGCATCCGGCCCCGCGAGGGACCGTCGGCTTCGAGCGTTCCGCCTGCTCCGGGCTTGTGCGCGCTGGCCGCCGGAGGTCTCGGGCTGGGTCTGTAGGAAGTTGTCCGGCAGCGATTCTACGCAGCCACGGCCTCTTCGAGGATGTCGCGCGTGCGCGACGGGTCGACCTTGATGCCCGGCCCCATCGTCGAGGCGACGGTGACCGAGCGGATGTAGCGTCCCTTGGCGGCGGCCGGCCTGGCGCGCATCAGCTCATCGATCACGGCGGCGTAGTTCTCCAGCAGCAACCGCTCCTCGAAGTCCTTCTTGCCGATGATCAGGTGCACGATGGCGGTCCGGTCGGTCCGGTACTCGATCTTGCCGGACTTGGACTCCCCGACCGCCTTGGCTACGTCCATCGTGACCGTGCCGACCTTCGGGTTGGGCATCTTCCCGGCCGGCCCCAGGATCCGCCCCAGCCGGCCGACGACCGGCATCATGTCCGGCGTGGCGATGGCTACGTCGAAGTCGTCGAAGCCCTCCTGGATGCGCTTGGCGAGATCCTCGCCGCCGACCACGTCGGCGCCGGCCTCCTCGGCCTCACGGGCCTTGTCGCCCTGAGCGAAGACCGCGATCTTGACCTCCTTGCCGAGACCGTTGGGCAGCGCGATCGTGCCGCGTAGCTGCTCGTCGGCGTGCCGGACGTTGAGTCCGGTCCGGACGTGCACCTCGATCGACTCGTTGAAGCGTGCGCCTCCGAGCTGTTTGACCAGCGCGACAGCCTCGGCGGGCGTGTACTCGCGAGAGCGGTCGAAGCGCTGCTTGGCGTCTAGGTAGGCCTTTCCGTGTTTGGCCATCAGCGATATCTCCTGGCAGGGGTCGTCATCGTCAGACCACGTCCACGCCCATCGAGCGCGCGGTGCCGGCGATGATCTTGGCCGCCGCGTCGACGTCGTTGGCATTGAGGTCGGACATCTTCTTCTCGGCAATCGCCAGCAGCTGGTCGCGGGTGATCCGCGCGACCTTCTCGCGGTGGGGCTCGGCCGAGCCCTTCTCCAGCGAGAGCGCCTGCTTGATCAGCACCGCGGCGGGCGGGCTCTTGGTCACGAACGTGAACGAGCGGTCCTCGTAGACGGTGATCACGACCGGGATGACCGTCCCGGCATCGGACTGCGTCTGGGCGTTGAACGCCTTGACGAACTCCATGATGTTGACGCCGTGCTGGCCGAGCGCAGGGCCGACCGGAGGGGCCGGGCTCGCCTGGCCGCCGACGGCCTGGAGTTTGATCTGGGTTAGAACTTTCTTTGCCACGGTTCGTGCCTCTCTAAATCTTCTTGACCTGGTCGAAGCCCACCTCGACGGGCGTCTCGCGACCGAAGATGGAGACCAGCACCTTGAGCCGCTGGGCGTCCTCGTTGACCTCGGAGATCTCGCCGCTGAAGTCCGACAGCGGCCCGGACACCACCTTGACCGACTCGCCGATCGAGAACTGTGCGCGGCTGCGCGGCCGCTCGGCCGGCTCCATGTGCAGCAACCGATCGACCTCGGCCTGGGTCAGCGGGACCGGCTCGTTGGACGCGCCGACGAACCCGGTGACCCCGGGGGTGCCCTTGACCAACGACCACGAGTCTTCGTTGAGGTCCATCTGCACGAGCACGTAGCCGGGCATCGTCCGCTTCTCCACCGTGATCTTCTGGTTGTCCTTCATCTCGGACACCGACTCGGTGGGCACGATGATCTGCCGGACCGCGCGCTGCTGGTTGAGCGAGACGATCCGGTGCTCCAGATTGTGCTTGACCTTGTTTTCGTGGCCGGAATAAGTGTTGACGACGTACCAGCGGAACATGTGTGTCTCTGACTACTTGAGGATGAAAGTGACGATCTTCTGAGCCGCCCAGTCGGCCGCGCCGAGGAACAATCCGGCGACGATCACGAACCCGATCACGACCCCCGTGGCCTGCATCACCTGCCGACGGTCGGGCCACTGTACCCGTTGCAGCTCGCGCCAGCTTCCCTGCAGGAAGTGCACCAAGCGGCTGGCGCCGCGCGGCGCGGGCGCCGTTTCCGCTCTAGAAGATAGCTTCGTACCGCGCGGCTCCTCGTCGAGCGCCGGCGCCTCGTCGTCGGCGATGTCCTCGAAGTCCTCCTCCTCGCCGTCCGCCGGCTGAACGTCGCCCAGCTCGGGACGACCGATCGCCAGCTGCGCCTCGGCGAGCTCCACGTCGGGCGTGGCGTGCCTCAGGGCCTCCGGCGATTCGTCGAACGACTCGCCACGGTCCGGCGACTCGTCGACCTGCTGACCACGGTCCACCGACTCATCGACCGGCTGGCCGCCGTCCGCCGCGTCGTCGCGGTCGACGCGATCGCTGCGCTGGCCGCGGGCGGTTGCCACCCCCGGTCGTGCGGAGGGATCCTGAGCGGGCCGACGCGGACGCCGGTCGCTGCGGCGTTTACGGTTGCGAGCCACAGACTGCTTTCAACGCGCGCTCAGCGCGTCTCGCGGTGCGGGGTGTGGCACCGGCACCAGCGGCAGTACTTGCGTAGCTGCAACCGCTCCGGGTTGTTCCGCTTGCTCTTGTTCGTCTGGTAATTCCGGCGCTTACACTCTTCGCAGGCGAGAGTGGCAGCGATCCGGACGTCTCCACGGGCCATTTAGCGCTTCTTCAGAAGTGTCGTGACGGGATCGAAGGCGAGCCGCGGGCGTACAAACGAACGCCGCCCCGGCGCCGGGTCTGAGTGTAGCGCCAGTCATCGATCTCGGACGCCGAGGACAATTCCCGCCCATGCTGCGTCTGATCGGCCTCATGATCTCAATCGGGTTCGCCGACTCGCTGAACCCGACGACGATCGCGCCGGCCCTTTACCTGGCCACCAACGAGAAGAACCCGCGCGCCCAGGTGGCCGAGTTCACGATCGCGGTGTTCGCGGTCTATCTGATCGGCGGACTCGCGGTCGCGCTCGGCCCCGGGCAGCTGCTGCTGGCGCTCGTCCCGCGCCCCAGCAAGCACCTCGGCTACGTGCTGGAGATAGTGGCCGGCGTGGCGATGCTGACCGCATCGGCGTTTCTGTGGGGCTACCGCAAGCACCTGGCCAAGCGCCCGCCCCCGGAGATCAAGCCCGACCGACGCTCGAGCGCGATCCTGGGCGCCACGATCACCGCCGTCGAGCTTCCGACCGCGTTCCCGTACTTCGCGGCGATCGCCGCCGTGGTCGCGCAGGACCTGGACGTCGTGCGCCAGGTCATCCTGATCCTCCTCTTCAACGTCTGCTTCATCGCTCCGCTGCTCGGGATCATGGCCACGCTGACGTTCGCCGGTGATGACGCCGCACGCGTCCTGGCCCGCGGGCGCGAGTTCCTGGAACGGCGCTGGCCCGTGGTGCTGGCGGTGCTGGCGCTGGTCGCCGGCATCTTCGTAACGCTCCTCGGGGTCACCGGCCTGGCGAGCACGCATCACAACGACTTCGGCACCTTCTCGCGCCGCCTGCGCGGTCTGTTCCACCGCTGAGCCCCCGGCCATATGCTCTCGGCGATGACTGCTGTCCGCGCCGATCTCGCCACCGCCGGCGCTCGAGCATGGCCGACGAGCTTGACCTGAGCCGACTTGCCGGACTCCAGCAGCTGCTGGACTCCGAGCTGCCCGAGATCGTCGACACCCTGCTCGAGGAGCTCGACCGCTCGGTGGGCGCAATCGACGGCGCGCTTGACAACGGTGACCTGGCAGCGGCAGGACTGGCCGCCCACGCGGCGCGCAACAGCGCGCTGATGATCGACGCGCGGCCGTTGCTGGCCGCCCTGGAGGCGCTGGAGTCAGGCGCGCGGCGCGACGATGGGCAAGCCACCCGCCAGGCCCACGGCCGGATCAAGGAGGCGTGGCCGCCACTGCGCTCGCAGCTCGAGCGCGCCGCCGCGAGAAACCGCTGAACGCACCCAAAGCCGACCCGGCTAGGCCGACTGCGCCTGGTCGCGCGCCTGCCGGAGCAGTGCGCGCATCCCGGCCAGCCAGCGCTCCGGCTGGGCGCCCTTGAACGCGATGTGCTTGGCGACCTCGCCGTGCGGGAGGATCAGGAAACGCTCCTCGGCGATCCCGGCGACGACCGCGTCGGCGACCTGGTCGGGCTCCAGCAGACCGCCGGCCAGCAGTGGCGCGGCTCCGATCGGATCTTCCAGGGCCAGGTCCAGCATCGGCGTGCGCACGCCCTGCGGGCACAGACAGGAGACCTTGATGCCGGCGTCGCCGTAGGTGATCGCGAGCCATTCGGCGACCGCCACCGCGGCGTGCTTGGTGGCCGAGTAGGCCAGCGCCGACAGCTGCGTGAGCAGGCCGGCCGCCGAGGCTGTGCTCAGCAGGTAGCCGTCGCCCCGCTCGATCATCGCGGGCAGCAGCGCCCGCGCCGCCCAGACGTGAGCCATCACGTTGACCTGCCAGGTCATCTGCAGGGCGACATCATCGGCCTCCGGGCCGCCGGGAGGACCGCCGACTCCGGCGTTTGAGAAGAACAGATCGATCGGGCCGCCTCGCTCCTGCGCGGTGGTGACCAGCGCCTCGATCTCGTCCTGCCGCGAGACGTCGGTGCGCACCGCTAGCCCACCGATGTCACGGGCCACCGCCTCCGCCCGCTCGCCCTGGAGATCGGCGACCACGACACGCGCCCCGTCGGCGGCGAAACGCGTCGCGCAGGCCCGTCCGATGCCGCTGGCCGCTCCGGTGACCACCACGTGCTTGCCCGCAAGCTCCACGCCGACAGCCTACGGACCCGGAGCTAGTGCCGTGGGGAAATTAGGCGCTGCCCAGCGCGACGCCGGCGGCGACGATCAGAGCCCCGCCGAGCGCGACCTGCAGCAGGCTCGTTCGCAGCGAGACCGCCAAAAACCGCTTACGGATCAACGAGATGGCGATCAGCTCGAAGGCGACAACGATCCCCGCCACGACCAGCGCGGTGTGCACGTTGCCGATCACGAATGGCAGGGAATGGAATACGCCGCCGAAGGCAGTCATGGCCCCGGTGACGATGCCGCGAGCGATCGCCGAGCCGCGACCCGTCTGGGTGCCATCGTCCGACAGCGCCTCCGAGAAGCCCATGCTGATGCCGGCGCCCACCGCGGTGGCCAGACCGACGAACAGCGCCGCATGCGAGCCCGAGAGGAGCGCCGCGGCAAAGATCGGCGCCAGCGTGGAAAGGGTGCCATCGATCAGGCCCACCAATCCCGGCTGCACGAAACGCAGCAGGAACGCACGCTCGTCGATGTTCCTCATCTGCTGGGCGATCATCTCAACCACGTTGCTTACTATAACAACTCTGTTAGAATAAGGCCCACCTAATGCCCTCCCTTCACGACGCATCCGCCCCCGACGATCTGACCGCGCTGCTGCATCAGCGCGGGCAACGCGCCACGCCGCAGCGCCTCGTGATCCTGCGCGAGCTCCGTCGCCGTGCCCGCCACGCCACCGCCGACGAGATCGGCGGCGCAGTCCGCGGGGAGCTGCCGGGCACCTCGATCCCGACGGTGTACGCGACGCTCGACCTGCTGGTCGAGCTGGGTCTCGCCCGGCGCGTCGACGCCGGCGGTGGGCCGACGCTCTATGACGCGCGCACGGAGCCTCACCAGCACACGGTCTGCCGCCGCTGCGGTCGCGTCGACGATCTCGACGGTGAGCTGCAGACCGATGCGCTGCTCAGCGCAGCGGCTCGTGACGGCTTTGCCGCGCGGTCGGTGGAGCTGGTGATCTCGGGGCTGTGCCGCGACTGCGTCGTCGCCCAGCGGCAGCGTTAGCCGGTCGCCTCGGCGACCGACCGAGCGCGCTGGCGCTCGGGGGTGATGCGCACCACGTTCCAGGCCAAGCCGAGGCGCTCCATCGCGCCGATGATCAGGCCTGAGGGATCGACCTCCCACCAGCGCAGCCCATGCCGAGCCGAGCGCGGGAACGCGTGATGGTTGTGATGCCAGGACTCACCCAGAGAGAGGACGGCCAGCCAGCCGACGTTGGTGGAATGGTCGTCGACGTCGAACCGGCGGCTGCCGAAGAAGTGGCAGATCGAGTTGACCGACCAGGTCACGTGGTGCACGAAGAAGATCCGGACCAGCCCGCCCCACACCAGGCCGCGCGCCGCGCCGCCGACCGTGAAGCCGTGCAGGGCGAACCCGGCGACCGTGGGAATCAGCAGTGAGAGCAGTGCCAGCAGTTCGAACCGCCGGCCGATCGCTCGCATCCCCGGGTCCTCATAGAGATCGGGGGCGTAGCGCTTCCAGTCGGCCTGGCCCTGGGTCTCGAGCAGCCAGCCGACGTGTGCGTGCCACAGGCCGGAGAGACCGCTGCCGTGCCCGACATGGGGGCTGTGCGGATCGCCTTCGCGATCGGTGTGCGCATGATGCTTGCGGTGGTCGGCGACCCAATCCATGACTGAGCCCTGTACCGACAGCGAGCCCGCCACCGCGAACACCCGCTCAAGCCACTTGTGGGTGGCGAACGCCCGGTGCGTGAGCAGCCGATGAAAGCCCACCGTGACGCCGACGGCGGTGATCATGTACATCACGACGAGGATCGCCAGGTCCGTGACGTCGACCGCTCGATTCCACAGCATCACCACGGCGGCCAGCACCCCCACGAACGGGAGGACCACGCCGTAGAGGTTGGCGATGCGCTCGACACGAGTCATAAAACGCAGGCTCTCAGACCATCCGCGTCATTTCTTGCGTGATATCGCAAGCGTGGCGCGTCAGAATTTGTGGAAAAGCTACAACTCGTGCCTGGGCGCGTGCGATCAGGAGGCCGGCGGGAACGCCGAGATCGTCGGCGCGCTCGAGCCTGTCGGCGGCGGCGGGGCGGGCTCGCTCACCACCTGCGGGCGCGGTGTGCGGCGGACGATGATCCTGCCCCGCACGTACTGGAGCACATGCACGCCGTGAACGGCCAGCGCCGGTGCAGACGCCGAGGAAGCGCCGAGAAGGCGCAGCCGCAGCAGCGTGATCGGCTCGGCTCACCCGCCTCAGTGGGACCTTGACGACCGTCCGTCCCCGACCCCCGGCGTACAGCGGATACGTGGTCTGAAGGTCGCTGCTGTAGACCTTCGCCGAGCCGGCCAGGCGAACGTCCACGCCGACGGCGGCACCACTCTGCACGGTCGTGTCCAGAGCGACGATCAGGTACTGGCGCGGATCGCCGGGACCCGTCGAGTCGGCGCTGGTGGAGTAGTCGGACCGGTCGCGCGCCAGTTCCTGCCCCATGACGTCATAGGTCCACGGGTTGCGGTCCATCGCCCCCTCGCGCGTGTCGTTGGGCGCGGGCGGCGCCGCCAGGGCCTGCTGAAAGCGCAGCGGGGTGGTGCCGACGGCAGAGAGATCGTTGTTGCCGGTGGCCACGCGCAGGATCGGGTGGCCGTGAAACCAGCGGCCGCGGAACGGAGCATCGGTCTCGTCCAGCGCGGTGCGGTTTTCGGGGAAGTGAGGGCCACAGGTCACGCATGTCAGGTAGGTGGCATCGCTGACGTGGCCGTCGCGATCGACCAACAACGAGATCGCCGTCTCGATGTCGGTCATCCGGCCCCACGTTCCCCATTCCAGCCAGGGCACGAAGCCGGTGCCGGCGTCCTCGTGGCTCCAGGTCACAACGTAGGTCAGGCGCCGTAGGCCAGGGTGGCCGGGGTCCGCTTGGGCGACGTCGTCGACGTACGTGATCAGCGGCGTGTCCTGCGTGGCGCTCAGCCGGCGGCCATAGAGGACGGGGGCATGGGCCAGCTCGAGCCCGGTCGCCGTCGATGGCCTGACCACCACCAGGCTCTGTTTGACGATCACGGCCAGCGGGGCATGGCGGGTGACGTGCGAGAGGTTGCTGCTGATGCGGACCGTGACGACGTGCCGACCGGTGCGCAGCGGACCGGTGAAGCCCTCATAGGTGAACGGCTGGGCGCCCTCGAACAGCACGATCTGCTGCCACGAGCCCTGATCGACGCGTGCTTGGACGACCACGGCGGTATCGGCGGGATCGCTCCAGCTGGTCTCCGGCGCGCTCATCGTCAGCGCCAGCAAGCCCTCGCCTTGGATCCGATGCTCTGGCGGCGGCAGCGCGCGCGCGGGCACCGGCGGAACCTGCCCTATGCGCCCCGGCCCCAGCCGACCGGCGGGATAGGCGATCAGCGCGGTGCGCGACGGCTTGTCCACGGTCAGCGGAGGGGTGCCATAGGTCTCCGACAGGAGGCGCTTCGTGGGCCTCGGGGACGGTGGTACCTGTGCCGAGGGCGTGAACGTGAGCGGCAGGACCGCCACCTGTAGGGGCTGGTTCTGCAGCGCGGCGAGGTTCAGCGCGCCAAGCAGGCAGGCGCCCTGGCGGCGGCAGTCAATCGTTCCCGAGGCCGTCTGGATCGTCGGTGTTGCCCGCGCGCGAACCGCGAACGATCCGCCCGCTCCGCTCGCGGTGACCGCGACGAAGTGCTCGTCGCAATAGTCCAGGGCGCTCGAGACGGCCGTGAGCGCCGCGGCCAGCGCCCCCGTGCCGCACTGCGCGACGACGACCGCGGCGTGCGGCGAGAAGCCCTGGCCGGTGATCCGCACAGGGAGGCTGCCGCCCAGCGCGCCCAGCGGTGACTCGGCCGTCAGTTGCGCACGCGCCCGGGCGACCGAGCTCGCCACCGTGCGAGCCGAGCGAGCCGACCGAGCACCGACGATCTGCGAGCGCGCAGCCGCGACGCCCGCGAACGCCAGGCAGCAAACGACGACCAGCGCGTGCCACTTCTTCCGTGAAGCCACGGCGGGAGCTTAGCCATGATCCGCCGATCCTGGGCTCGCCGAGCCTCAGCGAGATCGAGGCTCAGCGGGTAGACGATCTTCCGTACAACAGACGGCGCGGCAGCGGCACCGGAGACAGGCGGTCCACGGAATCGCCCAACAGCTCACGCGGCGCGAGCTTGACCACCAGCCCCTCCAGCTCCTCGCGCTCGCGTACGGTCAGGCGGCTGCGCCTGCCCCGTCCGGTGCGCACCAGTGCCAGCAGCCTCCGGCGCTCGGCCGGCGACAGCCGCGCGACGTGGTCACGGGCCAACAGCGCGATCTCCGCGGCCGCAAGCAGCTTGACCACCGGGAGCCGGCGCAGGCCGGGAACCCGCTCGGTCACCCGGCCGAGGGTGTGGGTGACGATCCCGGAGGGCACCAGGATCAGTCTAGGAGCGGGCCCGGTGAGGGCAGGATCGGCGTACGCTTGCGGCAGCGATGCGCGACAGCTGGGTGGGTCTGCAAGCCGGCGTCGATGCCCGCGGATGGGCACGAGTGCTCCGCCGCGCCCATGACTCCGCGATCAACGGCGGCCACGTGCCCACGATCGTCCGCGAGGTGATAGCCGCCTCCTGGCAGCGCTGCTCGGAGACCGGGGTCGACCCCGCCGAGCCCGGAGCGCCGCTGGTGATCGACCCCGAGGACGCGGGCGAGCGCTGGCGCGAGCATCCGCTGAGCCGTGTGACCGAGATCCTGCGCAGCGTGCTCGACGGTCTGCTCCACGACGCCCGCCACATCGTCGTGGTCTCCGACGCCGACGGCTGTCTGCTGTGGTCAGATGGCCATCCCGACGTTCTCCGCGCCTCCGAGCGAATCAGCTTCAGCCCGGGCCATGCCTGGTCGGAGCGAGCCGCGGGGACCAACGCCGTCGGAACCGCGCTCGCCGCCGACCATGCCGTGCAGGTGTTCGCGGCCGAGCACTACCGGTCCGAGGTGCACGGCTGGCAGTGTTCGGGCGCGCCCGTTCACGACCCGGAGACGGGGCACCTGCTGGGCGCGATCGACGTGACCGGCACCTACGAGACGGCCCATCCGCACAACCTCGCGCTGGTGCAGCTGGCCGCCCGGCTGGCCGAACAGGAGCTGCGCACCGAGATGCTCGAGCGCGACGCGCGGATCCTCGGCCTGTTCGCCGAGCACGCCGCCCACCACGGCGGGCCGGCGGCGGCGCTGAGCCCCTCGGGCCGGCTGCTCGCCGCCATCGGTACGGGCTGGGTGGGTGGCCATCCTGGTGTTTGGGGGACGGGCCGAATCGAGATTCCCGCCGACGCCTCCGAGGTGGCGCTGCACGACGGCACCGAAGCGGCCATCCATCAGATGGGCGAGGGCACGCTCATGCTGCCCAGTCGGCCGGCGCGTTCCCGTCCGCGGACCACACCCAGCCGGCTCGAGCTGCTGGGCAAGGACCGTGCGACGCTGACCACGCCGACCGCCACCCACCGCCTGACCGCGCGCCACTCGGAGCTCGTCGCGCTGTTGTCGATGCACCCGGACGGGCTGGACGCCCGCGCGCTCTCGCGGCTGCTCTACGACGAGGCCGGCCACGAAGTCGCGGTGCGCGCCGAGCTGCACCGGCTGCGCGACATCCTCGGCACGGCGCTCGTCACCCGTCCCTACCGGCTGGTGGGCATCGACTCAGACGTCCAGGCGCTGCAGCGCCGGCTGGCCGGCGGGCGGGCGGGACGCGGCCTCGATGGTGGTCCCGGACCGCTGCTCCCGGACTCCATGGTGCCGGCCATCGTCGCCGCCCGCGAGCGGCTCCAGCTCGCCGTGCGCGAGGCCGCCGGCTTGCCCGCCGGGTGATCCGGCTCCTGCACTCAGCCGTGGCCGCGGCGGCGCTGAGCGTCGCCGGTCTGGCGTACGCGGCGGCGCCGGCCGGATCGAGCGTCCGCTCCGGTCCTGCGCCGCAGCGTGGTGATCGGGCGCTCGGTGGACGGCCGACGGCTGATTGCCCGCGTGATCGGCCCCGACTCGGCGCCCCGCAGGCTGTTGCTGGTGGGCTGCATCCACGGCGACGAGTGCGCCGGTCTGCGGATCCTGTCCGCGGTCGCGCAACGGCGGCCGCCGGCGGGGGTGCAGCTGTGGCTGGTGGGCGAGCTCAACCCCGACGGCACGGCCGCCGGCACGCGCCAGAACGCCCACGGCGTCGACCTGAACCGCAACTTCCCCTACCAGTGGCGGCGGGTCACCGACCCCACCTACTACTCGGGTCCCCGCCCCGCGTCCGAGCCCGAGACGCGTGCCGCGATCGGGCTGATCCGCCGCATCCGGCCGGCGGTGACGGTCTGGTATCACCAGCACCAGGATCTGGTCGACATGGCCGGCGGCGACCGTGGCGTGGCCCGGCGCTACGCCCGGCTGGCGCATCTGCGCGCCACCTGCCTGGCGTTCCTCCCCGGAACGGCGCCGGGCTGGGAGAACCATGTGCTGCGCGGCACGACGTCGTTCGTGGTCGAGCTGCCGGCCGGGCGCGGTGGGCGCCCTCGGCGTCTCCCGCCACCTGCGGGCGCTCGCCGCGATGGAGCGTGCCCAGCGCACCGGCTCGCCCACCGCCTGTACGCCGTGAGCTACGCCCGCCGTCATTCGCCCTGCGCCAGCTCGGCGACCGGCTGCCACTCGCGCCAGGTCGACAAGCGTCCTTCGTAATCCTGCTCGGCTATCCCCAGCGGGGCCGTGCCGAAGAAGCAGCGCAGCGGAGGCTCGTCAGCGTCGACGATCCGCAGCACCGCCTCGGCGGAGGCAACCGGGTCCCCCTGGGTGTTGTTGGCCCGGCGCTGGCGGGCGGCCTCGTGCATGTCGGCGTAGGCGTCGAGCTCGTCGGCGCTGCGCGAGGATGAGCCGCCCCAGTCGGTGGAGAACCCGCCGGGCTCGATCAGCGTGACCTTGATTCCGAAGCCCTTGACCTCCTGGGCCAGAGACTGGCTGAAGCCCTCCAGCCCCCACTTGGAGGCGTGATACATGCCGACGTTGGGAAACGCGGAGATGCCGCCGATCGAGGAGACCTGCAGGAAGTGGCCGCTGCCCTGCTCGCGCAGGTACGGCAGCGCCGCCTGGGTCACCCACAGCGCCCCGAACAGGTTGGTCTCGATCTGATCGCGCGCGTCCTGCTCGGAGAGCTCCTCGATCATCCCGAACTGGCCGTAGCCCGCATTGTTGACCACGATGTCGAGGCGACCGAAGTACTCGTGCGCCTGCTGGACGGCGGCGAACACTGCACTGCGGTCGGTGACGTCGAGCTTGAGCGCCAGCAGGGAGTCGCCGTACTTCTCCTTGAGATCGTCGAGCGTGCTCGGATCGCGGGCCGTGCCGGCCACCCGATCGCCGCGCTCCAAAGCTGCGGCCGTCCATTCGCGACCGAAGCCGCGTGAAGTTCCGGTGATGAACCATGTCTTGTTAGCCATGCGTCGAGCCTAGTGCTCGTCCGGGGTGATCAGCCGGCGACGAGCGCGGCCGGCGGTTCGCACTAATCTGCGCGCATGGACGGGATCGACCATCTCGACCTGGTGGCGTCCGACGCGGAGCGCAGCCTGGACTTCTACCGCGGCCTGCTGTATCCGCTCGGCTACGTCCGCGAGGGCGTGATCGTGGGTGAGCGCGGCGAGCGCGTGACCTATCTGAACCGGGTCACGGGCGGCGGCTCGGTCAGCATCCGCCAAGCTCAGTCAGACGCGCATCGGGCGCCCTACGACCGTTACGCGGTGGGTGTCCACCACCTCGCCTTCACCGCGCCGTCGCGCGCGGCGATCGACGAGCGTGCCGACTGGCTGGCCGAGCAGGGGGCGGAGATCGAGAGCGGCCCGCGTGAGTACGAGTACTCGCCGGGCTACTACGCCGTGTTCTTCTACGACCCCGACCAGATCAAGCTCGAGCTCGTCCACCATCCGCAGGATCGCGATCTCGTCACCCAGGTGCATCAGCTCACCCGCCGGGTCGCCGAGCTGGAGGCTCAGAGGGCCGCGAACTCCTGAAACAGAGCACGGGCGGCCGCTATCCCGAGCGGGAAGTGCTCGGTCGGCATGCGCTCGTTGGGCGAGTGGATGTTGGCGTCGGGCAACGAGAAGCCGGTGATGATCGTGGGAATGCCGCGATCGGCCAGCGCGGCCACGATCGGCAGCGTCCCGCCCGAGCGGATCAGAGCCGGCCGAACGCCGAGCGCCCGCTCGAACGCCGCCAGGCCGAGCCTGACCGCCTGGGCATCGGGCGCCACCAGACCGGGGGCAGCCGATGACAGCAGCTGAAGGTCGAGATCAGCGCCGGCCGGCGTGGCCTCGCGCAGAAGGCGCTCAAACGCCGCCGCGATCTCGGCGGGGCGCTGGCCCGGAGCCAGCCGAATCGACACGTTGGCGTCGGCCTGTACCGGGATGACGGTCTTCTGGATCATCGGCGAGCCGCTCTGGATGCCGTTGACGTCGAGCGCGGGCTCGGCGAAGGTCCGGGCGTAGAACTCCTCGGCAGCCCGCCCGTCCGTCGGACGCGCGCCCTGACCGGAGAGCTCGTCGGCCCCCGCAGGAAGCGAGCGCCAGCCGTCCAGCTCCTCATCCGTCGGGGGCACGATCCCGGCACGCAACGCCTCGGGGAGGCGGCCGTCGCGCGCGGTCACCGCGCTCAGGGTGTCGATCAGCGCGTGCGCGGCGTTCAGGGCGGCGCCTCCGTAAAGGCCGGAATGCAGGTCGCGCTCGCCCGTGCGCACGACGACGTGGAAGTAGACGAGCCCCCGCGTGGCGATGTCGAATGCGGGCACGCCGCGGGAGATCATGCCGCTGTCGAAGATCACCGCCGCGTCGGCGCCGCGGTCGTCGGCGGCGAGGAAGTCGAGGATCGAGTGCCCGCCCGTCTCCTCCTCGCCGTCGCAGGTGAAGCGCACGTTGACGGGCAGCTCGCCGGCCTGTGCCAGCTCGCGTGCCGCGGCCAGCAGCAGGTACAGCTGACCCTTGTCGTCGGCGACGCCGCGCCCGTAGACCTGCTCGCCCCTGATCTCGGGCTCGAACGGCGCCGACTCCCACAGCTCGAGGGGGTCGGGTGGCTGGACGTCGAAGTGGCCGTAGCAGAGGATCGTCGGGGCCCGGTCGGCCTCGCGGGAGGCGCGCAGCTCGCCGACCGCCAGCGGCTGGCCGTGCCAGTCGACCAGCTCGGCCGCGCCCCCGGCAGAGCGCACGAACTCGCACACCCACGCCCCGGCCTCCCGCACGTCGCCGGCATGCGCCGGGTCAGCGCTCACCGAGGGAATGCGCAGCAGCTCGGAGAGCTCCTCAAACCACTCTGACACGCCGGCGACCCTAGCTGACGCGGCAATCCTCCGGCTCGCGGCACCTGGCAAGCTGTCGGGCGTGGGTGCCTTCGAACAGCTCCGCGCGTCCCGTGATGCCGGCGCGATCGTGGTGCTCGACGGGGCGATGGGAACCGAGCTCCAGGCTCGCGGGGTGCACATGGACGGCGACGCCTGGTGCGGCCTGGCCAACCTCGACGATCCACAGCTGGTGCGTGCGATCCACGAGGACCACATCCGCGCCGGGGCCGAGGTCGTCATCACCAACACATACATGAGCGGCGCCGGTCCGATGCAGCGGGCCGGGGTGGGCGATCGCTTCGCCGAGGGAATCAGCAATGCCGTGTCAGCCGCACAGCAGGCGGTCCAGGACGCCGCCGAGCGTCCGGTGGCGATCGCCGGCAGCGTGGGCGTGACAGCCTGGGGACGGCCGGAGGGCGAGGGGCACCGGGCGCTGCGCGACGGATACGCGCGCGCGATGGAGCTCCTCGCCGAGGGAGGAGTGGACCTGATCGCGCTGGAGATGGTCACCGATCCGCGGCTTGCCGAGGCGGCATTGGACGCCGCGCTGGAGTGCGGTCTGCCGGTATGGCTGGGCCTGAGCATGCGCACCGCCGGACGCGATCAGGCCGCCTACGACTCGCTGCCCGACATCAGCCAGGCGCAGACCGTCGTGCAGGCCTGCCTGACATCGTCGCTGGACGCCGTCAACGTCATGCACACCGAGATCGAGGATGTCGTCCCGGCGATCGCGATGCTGAGGCCACTGTGGGATGGCCCGGTGGGCGTTTACCCACATCACGGCCGGTGGTCTCCGCCAGAATGGGGGTTCGTCGACGTCGACCCGGACCAGCTCGTGGAGCTCGCCGGAAGCTGGATCGAGCTCGGGGCAACGATGGTGGGCGGCTGCTGCGGCCTACGCACCCATCACGTCGCGGCGCTCCGCGCGGCGGTCGATGCCCGCATGCCGGCCTAGCAACACGCAGGTGGACGCATCGTTGAACCCCGCGCTCGCCGAGGCTCGCTTCTGCCCCCGGTGCGGCCAGCCGGCCGAGGTCCAGTTTCCAAGTTTGATCTCGTGCTCACACTGCGGCTATGCCGCCTACTACAACCCCAAGCCGGTGGCCGCCGCGATCCCGATCGACGATCGGGGCGACGTGATCCTCCTACGCCGGGGATTCGATCCCGGACGCGGCCTGTGGACGTTCCCGGGCGGCTTCGTCGAGCTCGGCGAGTCGGTTGAGGAGGCCGCACGCCGAGAGACCGACGAGGAACTCGGCATTCCGATCGACCTCGGCCCACTGGTCGGCGTCTACTCGAGGGGCGATGACCGTGTCGTCCTGATCGTCTTCCGGGCACGCGCCCTCGGCCAGCCGCAGACCACGTCCGAGGCAGTCGAGGTCCGCACGTTCTCCCCCGCGACATCCCGTGGACCGAGCTCGCCTTCGCGTCGACCGAGCGGGCGCTGCACGACGCCTTCCCGCAGCTGGGCTGACTCAGCCCGCGCTTCAGCTCAGCGGCTTGAGCCGTGTCCGCTCGACGCGCGCCAGCTTGGCCCGCAAGCGCTTGTACTGCCGCTCCTGCTCGGGCGTGCGCTTGTAGCCCTTGTAGGCGAGGTTCGAGCGTTCGAGCGGATCGTTCTTCAGGTCGTACATCTCCCACTGATCGGGGACCTTGCCGTTGGCGTCGTAGTAGCGGGCCAGCTTGTAGCGCTGCTCGCGGATGCTCACGACGTGGTTCGGAGGCCGCGGGTAGGGACCTTTGGATTGCCCGGACTGAAAGTCGTCGTAGGTGAAGACGGTGTAGTTCTGCGACGGCTTGGGGGACCCGCTCAGGATCTGGTCTGAATAGTCGATCCCCTGCCAGTTCTTGCGGGCGCTGGCCGGTGCCCCAACCAGGCTGGCGAGCGTCGGCAGGAAATCGACGTGCGAGACCAGGGCATCGGTGGTCTGCGGTTTCTTGAACAGCCGGGGGTTCGAGTAGACGAGCGGGACCCGGATCGCCTCCTCGTAGAAGTTGAAGTTCTTCTGGCGCATCCCCCCGTGGGTGGTGCCCATCTCACCGTGATCGGCGGTGGCGATCACCAGCGTGTTATCCAGCAGACCCGAGCTGGCGAGCGTGTTGAGGATCTTGACGAGATACGCATCCGAGGACTTCATCAGGTTGCCGTAGAAGTTCAGGTAGTTGCGCTTCATCTGCGGCGTGGGAATGGGGCCCGAGAGGTTGAAGATCCTCAGGAACTCCGCCTGGACGCTCGGCTTGGTCGACAGATCCTCGTTGGCGGTCGCGGGCGGCTCGATCTCGCCCTGCAGCCACGAGTTGTCATACCCATCGCTGGCGTAGTGCTTCGGGTAGAACAGGACGTCGTGAGGGTTGACCAGGGACACGACGAGGAAGAACGGCTGGCTCTGCGCAGCGGTGGTTGTCAGGTACTGGACCGCACCCTCGGTACCCGCCGACGTCGTGCCCTCTGAGTTCATGAAGCGTCCGTCGTTGTCGTAGGTCCCTCCCCCCGCCTCCGAAGCGTCCTGGTTGGCGCCGGCGTCCTGCGGATTCCAGCGGGTGAAGCCGAACTGGTTGACGTCGGCGGGCACATAGGTCGAGCCGTTGGCCGGCTTGACGCAGTGGAACTTACCTTTGTAGACGGGGGTGTAGCCGGCGGCAGCCGTGACAGTGGCGGGGTTTGCGAAGGTGGTCGCCAGCTCGACCTGCGGATACTGGGGCGTCGGCATGTCGGTCTCCAGCGTGTACTTGACACCGTGCTGGGCTGGGAAGTAACCGGACATCAGCGTCGAGCGTGCCGGTGAGCACATGCACGCGTTCGTGAATGCGTTCTCGAAGGTGAGGCCGTGCTGCTGGAGGCGGGTGAGTCCGGGCATGTTGCGTTTCGACCAGCCGGGCGGGAAGTGCTGGACCGCTCGCTGCTGGTCGGTCATGAAGACGAGCACGTTCATGCCGGCGACCTTCCGGGATGAGGCGCGGCGCGACCCGGGGCGCACCCCCGCTCGGGCTGCCGTGGTCCGTGCTCCAAGCACTGCGGCGCCGGCGCCGGCGGCGGTCTTCAGGAGGTCACCACGGGTGATCCCGCGTTTTCCGGCCTCTCGCTCGGGGTTGTCCATGTCAGTACCTTTCATGTGCGGGTCAGCGTGCCATCGCCTTGGTGACGCGCTTGAAGATCCCCACGGCGTTGCTGGCGAACGCCGCGGAGTAGACGTTCTTGCCGTCGGGGCTCACGGCGACCGAACTGGCGCCGCGCAGCGCGCGCCCGGGCGTGCAGCCCGGCACCGCGCCTCTCACCAGGCATCCCGGCGCGCGCGACTTCTGGGTCACCGCGCCTGAGCCGGCGTTGCGATTGAAGACGTCGAGCGCGCCCGAGGTGAAGGCCACGGCGTACACGCTGGCGCCGTCGGGCGAGACGGCAAGCCCTTCAGGGCCGCTCAACTCCCGGCCGAGCGAGCAGCCCACCGCCAGCACATTGATGACGCAGGCGGAGGTGCCGGCCAGCTGGGCCAGGTGACCGCTCGACGCCCGAGAGAATGCCGTCACGCTGTTGCTCACCAGTGATGTCACGTAGACGCTGGCGTCATTGGGACTGACCGCCACCGCATCCGCGCCGCTGAGCTGCACGCCGAGCGAGCAGCCGGTGATCGCGACGCCGCCGATGCAACCGGTCCCATCGGTGGCCTGGGTCAGCGCGCCCGTGGATGTGTTGCGCGAGAAGACGTCGACTGCGTTGCTGCCCGGGGCGGCGACATACACGTTCGTGCCGTCGGCGCTGAGCGCGACGCCCTCCGGAGAGGCCAGCGCGAGGGCGGTGGTGCAGCCCGCGGTCGGGGCATTGACAAAGCACCCCGTAGGGCCGGCCGGTTGCGTGAGAGCGCCGCTGGACGTGTCACGCGAGAACACCGCGAGCGAGCTTCCGGCGAACGCACCGACGTAGACGTTCCTTCCGTCAGCGCTGACGGCGACGACGTCGGGACCCTCAAGCGCGCGGCCGGTGGTGCACCCGGACGTGGCGGCGTTGGCGATGCACCCGGTGCCGTTGCCGAGTTGGCTGAGCCCTCCGGTCGTGCCGTTGCGCGCGAAGACGACTACCGCATTGCTGGCGAGCGACGTCGCATAGACATTCTTTCCGTCGGCGCTGACCGCGACCGAGTTCGGGGCGCCGAGCCCTTCCGCAGTCGCGCAACCGCCGGCGCCGCGGGCGGCGATGCAGCCGTCAG
This sequence comes from uncultured Solirubrobacteraceae bacterium, assembly GCA_963831015.1. Taxonomy (GTDB): domain Bacteria; phylum Actinomycetota; class Thermoleophilia; order Solirubrobacterales; family Solirubrobacteraceae; genus Palsa-465. Next base: position 48,931 of record CAWHOM010000007.1, read on the forward strand.
GACCGGAGCGCTGGGTCAGCTTGCCGGTGCGCGCGTTGCGGCTGAAGACCGCAATTGCGTTACTTCGCGAGGACGCGACGTAGACGTTGCGGCCGTCGGGGCTGATCGCGAGGGCGTGGGAGCCGAGGAGCGGCGCCGGCCCGTGCAGCGCCCGCACGCGGCTGCAGCCGCCGCTCGGCTGAGAGCGATCGACCAAGCATCCATTCGGCCCGCCCAGCTGTACAAGCGATCCGAGTGCCGTGATGGGTTGACGGCTGGGCTGCGGCGTGGGCGCAGCGAACGCCGCCGCCGGAAAGGTGAAAAAGGCGAGCGTGGCAAGAGGCAGCCAGCGCCGCGCCCGTGAGAGTGCGAATGCCATGTAAGAGAGGCCAAGCGCCGTGGTAGATCACCACAGATGCAACGCCAATCAGACATAGCTGGCAAAACTGACACTAAACACCCGTTGCGCAAAAAACAATCTCACAGGGGTATTCATGGAGGTTTGGGTACTTCAGCCAACCGGTTCACACCGGTTGGCTGATAGCGAGGCCCCTGCGGGCCGGCGGTCTAGACGGCTGCCATCGCCTTCCCCACGCCGGCGCGCATCTCGTCGGCGTTCATCACCGGCGCAAAGGTGATCTCCGCGTCCAGACCCATGAAGAACGGCTCAGCGGCCGGCGGTATGTCGCTCGCGTCACCCATGTCGAAGAAGATCAGGGCGGTGCGCATGCCGTCCTCCGAAGTGAAGTACGTGGCCTCCGCGTGGAGCGCCTCGATCGCCCGACCCATGATCTCCGGCAGGCTGCCGTTCTTGATCGCCTCGTTCCCGGCATGGGTCGGAATCTTGACCTTCATGAGCATCCGCATACTGATCTCCTTGGTTGGTCACCGCGCTTCGCGCTGAGTCGACTACGACCAACTTGATGGGTGACCCGGCGGAGCGCCCCGTTCGTCCGAGCGGCCTCACCGCTCGCGCGGCCGATCCTACGCCCGTCCCCCCGCCCAGGTCAACGTCGGCTTCCCGACCGGAGGCGCGTTACGCGTTCGGCTACCGCCCTGCCGGGTTGCATCCCCTCCGCGGACCGAAATCTGCGTTTGGGTGTGCGACTAGCCTGGACTATCGCCCTGAATGCCCCCGACATCTCTGCAGGTTCTGCGCCGGAGATGCCGAACGAGCTTGACTCAAGGCATCTCGGCCGCCGGCTGGTGGCGTTAGCGGTGCTGGTCGCGCTCGTGGCGGCGGCGGTGAGCTCGCTGCCGGGCCTGGGGACGTTGCGCCATCGCTTTGCGCAGGCCGATGTGGCCTTGTTCGGGCTGATCGCGCTGCTCAAGCTCGCGTCCTGCCTGTCGAACGTGGTCGCGTTTCGTGCAGTGTTCTGCCCTCGTATGAGCTGGCGATTCAGCGCTCAGCTAGCTCTCGCCGAGCAGGCGACAAACGTGCTGGTGCCAACGGGAGGGGCGGGCGGACTTGCCCTCGGGGCCTGGGCGCTGCGACAGGGCGGAATGTCCACTGAGCACATCGGCCGACGCAGCATCGCGTTCTTCGTGCTCACCAGCATCCCGAACTTCGCATTCGTGGCCGTGCTCGGGCCGCTGCTGCTGACGGGCCTGTTCTCGGGCCATATCCCGGTCGTGCTCACGCTGGCGCTGTCGGCGGTGGCGTGGGGTGCGATCGCGGTCGTCGCCCTGCTGCCACGCCTGCTGGCTCGGATCGACCCGGGCAAAGGCGGACGCGCGGGCCGGCTGCGCTCCGTCGCGGTGACGCTGAGCAAGGGGATCCGGGACACCGGACAGCTGCTGCGCACCGGTCAATGGCAGGCGATCCTCGGGGCGATCGGTTACCTGGGTTTCGACATCGCCGCGCTGATCGCCGCGTTCGCGGCGTTCGGGGGAGGCATGCCGCTGGGGCCGCTGATCTTCGCCTACGTGATCGGTCAGCTTGGCGGGCTGATCCCGCTCCCGGCCGGCGTTGGCGGCACCGACGGTGGGCTGATCGGAGCGTTGGTGCTCTATGGAAGCTCGCTACCGCAGGCCGCCGCAGCCGTCCTCGCCTACCGACTGTTCCAGCTCAGCGTCCCGGCCATCCTCGGATCGGTGGCGTTCGTCCGCCTACGTCGAACGCTCAGCCGGTCCTCAGCCCCCGCTGCCGCATGCGAACCGCTCGGCGACGCGTTGCCGATCACGACGGTTCAGAGCATCGCCTGACTGCGGCAGTCCCTCACGTCTCCCCCATCACCCCGGACCACCCCTAGCGCCAGTGAGCCGCCGCGACCATCGGCGTCGTGGTGCTGTGCGCGTTGTCCGTCGGACGCCTCGCGCCGTACACCACGTACTGCTACACGTCCCGCAGCCCCGGGCGGAGCTCAAGCGAGAGCGTGTCCAGAAGATTGTCGATCCAAGCCCGCTGCGCCGGGTAAACCAGCCCGGACCAAGACGCGCCGCCTGAACGACGCGATCGCCATGTGGATGAGCACGCGCGCTTAAGTACCCAGCAGCATCTGTCGATGCTCCGGGGACCTGATGCTGGTTTGGAAGATACGATCGCTCGCCCTGGTAGCGGCGTGCGTGTTGCTACCGGGCTGCGGCGCCGGCCGTCCTGCGACGAGTTCGGGGGCAGCCGTGGTGCAGGTCACCGAGCGTGATTTTCACATCGGGACCTCGGTCCAGCGCCTACATCCGGGCGCGGTTGACCTCTCGGTTCATAACCAGGGACCCGACGACCACGAGTTGATCGTCGTCCGGGAGCATCGCGGTACCCCGCTGCCGATGCGCGTCGACGGCGTGACCCTCAATGAGGAGAAGCTGCTATCGGCCACAATCGAAAACCTCGAACCCGGGCATCCGGGCAGCACCCGTGAAGTGAGCTTGCATCTCACCCCTGGGCGCTACGTCCTGTTCTGCAACATGGCGGGTCACTATCTCAGCGGGATGCACACCCAGCTGGTGGTCAGCCGATGAGTCGCCGCGCGTCATTCACACCGTTCGCGGCTCGAGGGCGGCGCATGATCGGCGCCATCCTGCTGACGTTCGTTCTGTTCTCGGCGGCGAGCGTCGTCGTGTCGGTGTCCCTGACCAAGCGCTCTCAGCACGTGGGTCTCGTCCTGCAGTTTGCCGCGCGTCAGCGGATGCTCGCCGAGCGCTACCTCAACGACGTGCTGCTCGTCCGGTCCGGTGCCCAGGCCGATCCCACAGCCACGGCCGGGCTGCTGAAGACCAGCGCCCGAGTGCTTCTTGACGGAGGCGCGGCGCCGGCCGTAAACGGTGACGACGATGACGCCACCCTTCCCGCGGCCACTGACGCCGTGGTCCGCGCCCAGCTCACGGAGGGGAGGCGGGTGGTCGATGACCTCACTGCGACCGGAGCCGCCATGCTGGCCGGACGCTCCGTGCTCGCCGTGCCCCTCGCCGGCCGAGAATCGTTCACCATCACCGATCCGCTGCTGCGGCTGCGCGCGCTCACTGCCCTGAGCGAGAACGTGTCCCTGAACGCCGCCCGTTCGATCGCAATGGCCTCTGACGCGAACGTGAGCCGCCTGATCCTGCTACTCGTGCTGTTTGGCGCCGGAGGGGCCCTCATCGCACTGTTCCTCGGCTGGGCCCTGGTCGCGGCAACGAAACGCCAGACCGCACACTTCCAGAGCCTCGTGACGTCCTCCACGGACCTGGTCATGATCTTCGGCGAGGGCGGGTGCCGCTATGTCAGCCAATCGGTGACGGCGATGCTCGGTCACGATGCCGACGACCTGCTCGGCGAGAAGCTCGGTCAGTTGGTCATGGCCGAGGACCGGCAGGTGATGACGAGCGCCCGCCAGACGGGAAAGCCGAGCCAGATCACGTTCCGGATGAACGACAAGTTCGAGCAGTGCAGGCATCTGGAGGCGAACGTCACCGACCTTCGCGAGGATCGGCGCATCCGAGGCGTGGTGCTCAATGCGCGCGACGTGACCGAGCGGGTGGCACTGGAGGAGCAGCTCATCCGTCAGGCCTTTCACGATGTCCTCACCGGACTGCCGAACCGCGCGCTGTTCCGTGATCGTCTCGAGCAATCGCTGGCGCGGTGCGAACGCTCGCTGGACATGTTCGCGCTGCTCCTCATCGACCTCGATGGGTTCAAGCGAATCAACGACAGCCTCGGCCACCACGTCGGCGACCAGCTCTTGGAGGCCGTTGCCGGCCGCTTCGCGGAGGTCGCGCGACCGACCGACACGCTGGCGCGCCTCGGCGGCGATGAATTCGTGTTACTGCTCTCGGGCGCTACTCAGCCGGCCGCATTCGCGGTCGCCGGACGGCTGCATGCTCGCCTGGCTGAGCCCATCGTGATGGGCGGACGCAGTCTGGCGGTCGGAGCCAGCATCGGGATCGCGATTCATCGAGGAGGTCCCGGTGACAGCGACGAACTCGTGCGCCACGCGGACGTCGCGATGTATGCGGCCAAGGAAGCCGGGCGTGGGCGCACCGAGGTATTTCACGACGACATGGATCGTGAGCTGGGAGAGCTTCTCGGGTTCGAGCACGAGCTGCGGCTGGGCTTGCAGCGCCAGGAGTTCACGGTCCACTACCAGCCCGAGGTGGCGCTTGACGGGACCTCCGTGGTTGGCGTCGAGGCGCTCCTTCGCTGGACGTCGCCCACCCGGGGGCCGGTGCCTCCGTCGATCTTCATCCCGGTCGCCGAGGCGACCGGGCTGATCATGCCGCTGGGTGAATTCGTGGTGCGCGAGGCGTGCGAGCAGACCGCGCGGTGGCGCCGCCAGGGAGTCATCCAAGAGCCGTTCAATACTTGGGTCAACCTCTCCGGCAAGCAACTGAGCGCCGGAGGAATCGACGAGTTGGTCCTCGACGCGCTCGCGCAAGTCGACCTGCCGGCCAGGTTTCTCGGTCTTGAGATAACGGAAAGCGTGATCGTCGCGGAGGGCACCAGTGGCGCGCGGGCGCAAAACGAACTGCGACGCCTGCACGAACAGGGCATCAAGATCGCAATCGACGACTTCGGAACCGGCTTCTCTGCCCTGGGACAACTGCGCCGCTTCCCGATCGATGTGATCAAGGTCGATCGATCCTTCGTCCAGGGCATCGAGAACGACCCACGAGACGCCGCCATCACCGCCAACGTGGTCAGCCTCGCCCACTCGCTGGGCATCCTCGCGATCGCCGAGGGAATAGAGACCGACGGTCAGCTCGCGTCCGTGCGCGAATACGGATGTGACCAAGCTCAGGGCTATCTGTTCAGTCGGCCGGTCCCAGCGCACGAGATGGATGCATTGCTCGCCGCGACGCGCGACGGGATGCCGCTTCTCCCTCGTGCCCAGAGGCAACTCGAACCTGTCTCGTCACCGACTGGTCTCTGAGAACCAAGCCGGCAGTGCGGAGTGCCGTCAGTCGCGCTCCATCTCCGGTCGAGGGTGCCCGAAGAGAATCTTCTGAGCTCCGTCCCCATCGCGAGGCCAGGTTCGTCTACCAGTCAATCGGCCGGCGCATGAGCCGGCATCCGCAACCCTTAGGAGATCTGATGCCGCATCCTGTGGTCCACGTTGAGATTCGCTCGCAGGACCCCGACGCGACGAGGCGGTTCTTCGCCGACCTGTTTGACTGGAAGGTCGCATCCGAAGGTGCATTCCCGGGCTACACGTTCATCGACACCGGGGTTGACGGCCTGCCCTACACGGCGATCAGCCCGCGTCAGGCCACCGAGGACGAGGTGCTTTTCTTCGTCGGCGTGCAGGACGTCGAGGCCACGCTGACCAAGGCAGAAGAGCTCGGCGGCACCATCATCCAGCCCGCGCAGCAGGTACCCGGAACGAGCTTCGGCGTGTTTGCCGATGTCCAGGGCCATCGCATCGGGGTCGCCTCCAGCTGACCCAACCCAGCGACGGGGTCGACAGTGCGCTGCGGGCCCCGGTCGCTGGCTTGCCTCGGGTGAAAGGGGCAACGCACGCGGGTCGGCAACCTCGACCTCTACCCGCGGCGCATGAGCCGCCCGACGGCCGCCATCATCTCCTCGGTCCGTTCGTCCTGCTCGTCGGGCGCGGCGCCGATCACGCACGTGTGCGCGTGTCCGTCGAGTAGCCCGAGCGCGACCTTGTCAAGCGCGGCCTGGGCAGCGCTGATCTGGGTGAGGATGTCGATGCAGTAGCGGTCGTCCTCGACCATCCCCTCAATCCCGCGGATCTGGCCCTCGATTCGACGCAGCCGCGCAAGCAGCTGCTCCTTGGTGGCGGTATAGCCCCGGGTGGGCGTCTGGGTCTTCGGCATACGGCGCAACTCTACCATTACCTGTACCCCCTATGGGTACCTGGTAGTCTGGCCGGCATGGGTGCCCTCGACGTCATCTGGCATGGCCTGAGGGACTCCTTCCTGATGGCGTGGGAGGTCTGGTGGGCGCTGGTGCTCGGCTTTGCGATCTCCGCGATCGTGCAAGCGTGGGTGCCGCGCGAGCGAATCGAGAGGCTGATGGGCGGCTCGGATGCTCGTTCGATCGGCTGGGCGACTGGCCTGGGCGCGGCTTCGTCGTCGTGCTCCTACGCGGCGATCGCGATCGCCAAGTCGCTGTTTCAGAAGGGCGCGAGCGCAGCTTCCGCGCTGGCCTTCCAGTTCGCCTCGACCAACCTCGTATGGGAGCTCGGGCTGGTGCTGTGGGTGCTCATCGGCTGGCGGTTCACGATCGCGGAGTACGTCGGCGGGTTGGTCATGATCGTGCTCATGACCGTGCTGCTGCGGCTGTTCGTCAGCCGGCAGCTGGAGGAGCAGGCCCGCCGGCACGCCATCCAGGCCGACACCGGCCATCAGCATCACCCGGCCGCCGAGCAGCTGGCCTGGCGACAGCGGCTGACCTCTGTGCGGGCGTGGTCGGACGTCGCTCACAACTTCCGCAGCGACTGGCAGATGCTCTGGAAGGAGATCACGGTCGGATTCCTGCTCGCCGGGTTCATCGCCCAGTTCGGCAACGGCTTCTTCGAGCACCTGTTCATCCGCCACGCGCCGGCGCCGCTGCCGACGATCGAGAACGTGACCATCGGGCCGATCATCGCTGTGCTCAGCTTCGTCTGCTCGGTCGGCAACGTCCCGCTCGCCGCCGTCCTATGGTCGGGCGGTATCTCCTTTGCCGGCGTCCTCGCGTTCCTGTTCGCCGACCTGATCGTCTTGCCGATCCTTGCGATCTATCGCAAGTACTACGGAACCAGATTCGCGGTGCGGATCGCCGGGCTGATGTTCGTGACGATGGTGACCGCCGCCCTCATCGTCGACGGGATCTTCAGCGCGGTCGGGCTGATCCCGACAGGCTCGCGACCAACCCGCGCCGACATCTTCAGCTCGATCCACGTCGACTACAAGCTTGCGCTCAACGTCCTCGGCGTGGTGATCTTCGCGGTACTGGTCTGGCTTACGGCGCGCCGAGGAGCGACCGACCCGGTGTGCGGGATGAGGGTCGACCGTGACCACGTCCACCGCTAGCGTGAGCGCGGGGACGCTCCGGCATCCTTGGCGCCCCGGCCGGGGCGGATGATGGTGTTCTGGCCAGCGACCAGCCACCACCTGCCACCCCGGCGCACGAGGACGTAGAGCGCCATCTCGGAGAACGCGCCCTCGTCGCTCTCAAAGGGGAGCGGCACACCGTCGTCATCGAGGGCGACCCGTCGGACGTGCGCGAGGGCCACGTCGGCCGTGGGGGCCAGCACCCGGACGATCTCGTATCGCGAGGAGGACCCGCCCCGGGATTCCTGGTGGAGCCGCACGTGGATCGCGTGCAGCTCGCCGTATCCGTCGACGGTCGCGCCGAACGGACTGCCCCACATGACATCGTCGGCGAAATGCAGGTTATAGGTGTCGGCGTCGAGGTCGTCAAGGCCCTCCTGCAACTCGTGCACCTGGCGCTCGACGGCATCTCGGGCACGTTGCGCCGGCGGTCCCGGCAGTCCCAGGGCGGGCCGAAGCGGCCGCGCCGGAGCACCGTCGGCGAGATCGAAGGTGGTCAGCCCGGGATGATCCGGACTGACGTTCCAGCTCACGATCCGCCGCGGATGGATCCGGATGATCCACCGGCTGACCCCCGTCATGGGCGAGGCGTCGAGCTCCAACTGCTCGGCGGTGCCGCGGATCTCGACGAAGCGAACGCCGTCACTGCCTGCGCCGATGACGTCATCCACGACGAACGCGACCTCGGGCCGGACGGCCACATTGCGGAACTTGGCCGACCTCTCCATCTCGATCCCGGCGATGTCAATCGTCCCCCGGTCGGGGTTGTAGGAGAACCCGACCGGCTTGTTCTGCGGCGCGCCGCTCGGCGCCACCGTGGCCAGTCGGCCAAGCGTGTGGTCCGCCAGATACTGCGCGTGCGCGTGATCGATGGGTCTTGATCTCGATGTCATCGCTTGAGCCTACCAAATAACTTAGGGTGGACACTAAATTTCGTGATCGCCCCAAGGTTTGGGTATCGTTCCCTTGATGCCTACCTCGGACGGATTGCGCGAACGTAAGAAGCAGCAGACGCGCGCCCTTATCGCCCAGACAAGCGCCCGCCTGTTCGCCCAACGCGGCTACGAGAACGTCTCCGTTAACGACGTCGCCCGCGCTGCCGACGTCGCCGAGCAAACCGTCTACAACTATTTCCCGTCCAAGCAGCACCTCGTCCTGGATCGCGACGACGAGTTGCAGACGGGGCTGGCGATCTCGATCCGCACGCGGACGCCGGGCACCAGTCCAGCGCGAGCGATCCATGGTGAGGCGCTGGCATTGCTGGCCGAGTTGCGCGTCATGTCGCAGGTTCAGGTGCAGGGCGGCCTGGGCTATCTCGCGGCCAAGAGCCCCGCCCTTCGCCGGCTCTCGCTCGAGATGACCGATCGCCACGCCGACGCCATCGCCGCGGTGCTCAGCGACGAGGACACATCCCTCAGCCCGGCCTTGGCCAAGATCCAAGGAACAGCGCTGGCCTGGATATTTCAGACGATCACCGACCACACCGGCCGACGTGCGCTCGACGGTCTCACCCCCGACCAGATCGCGGACGAGCTGGAGCCGATCATCACCGAAGCTCTCACGAGCCTCGACGGCTGGCTCGCGACAACGCGCGCGCGACGCTAGAAACGGCGCCTTGCCGGAATGGCTGCGCGATCGTCAGCGAAAGAAGGCGAAGCTTCGAACCTCGATGCTGTGCCGCGGCACCGGTGTCTCGATGGTCGGATCGCGGAAGGCCGAGTGTATGACGCGCCAGGGGCGGCTGTGATCGGAGTCGTGGAAGACGAAGAACAGGACCTCATCCCGTGTCATCTCCGGGAAGTACCACCACTCATGATCGGGGTTGTAGTGGAACTCCGAGCCGCTGGTGACCGCCTTTGATTCATCGACGTCGCCCATCGGGTCGTCCGGGATCTGGTCGACGAAATACAGCTGGTTGGGCATGCCCTCGTCGTCGCGGACGCTGCGGAAGTCGCACAGCGCGAGCGGCCAGTCCTGGGGCGGCGGGCTGAACACCCGCCAGGTGCTGGTCGCCAGCGCCCGGCGGTAGCCCGGGCCATCGGGGAAGTTCTCGGCGTAGAGAAGAGCGGCAATCTGCTCGGCGCCCTCGGGGGAGTAATCGATGTGGATCAGCGCCGCCTGCGGCTGCGAGGCGTGCTCGCCGGGAGCCGCCGCACGACGCAACACCGCGCCGCGGGAGATCACCTCGTCAGCACCGGTGCGCTGCTTGACGAACTCCATGACCTCGGGGATGTAGGCCGCATCCATCCTCGCCGTATCGGTGAAGTCGGTGACCGCGCTCGGGTGGTGCACGATCTCGAAGCCGTGGATGTCCGTCCGGAAGGTGTCCTGCACCGGCCGGCCGTTGCGAATCGGCACGACATGGGACTCATAGTCACCTGTGTTGATGCTCACGCCGGGCGCGGTGAACCGACGCAGCACCGTCGATCCAGGGGCCAGGTAGTGCAGCTCCCCCGGAACACTCGTCACCTGCTCTGCCGCGCCGCTCGCCGTCATTGCCGTCCACTCCTCCTGATCGCTGGATCCTCGGACCTGCCGGTTCCGCGCCCGTAGTTGTACCGCGGGAACCGCGCGGAGCGCCCCGCCCTGCGCGCCTTGGCGAGCGCCCATCGCCCGGGGCCGGGACGTGTGAGCGGAGACGTCGTCGACACGTCCGCTGATCAGGCCGCGGGCTGCTCTGCGTGCAGCGGTCAAGTCTGACGAGATCCCCGAGCGGGGGCGAGTCAGGAGCTGGGGTGAACCCAGAGGTAGATCGCCCGGACCATTCCGAATAGAACAATCAGCCAGCGCAGCAGGCCGGCGGGAAGTCGGCGGGCGAGGAGCGGTCCGACTCGGCTGCCCGCGAGCATCCCCAATGGCAGTGGCGCGGCGGCTGACCAATCGACCGGTCGCAGAGCACGAAGATCGCGGCCGAGACCACGGATGTGGCGCCGATGAGCATGTTCTTGAGCGCGTTGGCGGTGGGAACGTGGCCGTCGACGAGCACGAGTGCGGCGCGAAAAAAGTTCCCCTGGCGTTCGTGGGTCTGGGATGATCGGCGCGATGAGTCCGACCGGGGCGCCCAGCCCGACTCAGCCCGCAGTTTTGCTGCGCCACCGACCGAGCGTCGATCAGATGACCTCACAGCAGGTTGCCACCCTGCGTCAGGCGTTCACCGCCACCCAGGCGATCGGCGATGACCGTGGCTACCAGCACTGGGCGGGCATCCATGGCTTGCCGCTGCCGATGTACTGCACCCACGGGTCACCGCTGTTCCTCGCATGGCACCGGGCCTACCTTTACTTCTTTGAGCTGGCGCTCCGCGATCAGGTTCCTGACCTCGTCTTGCCGTGGTGGGATTGGACCGTGGATCAGGCTGTGCCGAACGCATATGACCAGAAGACGGTCGCTTCCAGCGCGAATCCGCTCCACTCGTCACCTATTCAGCCGTCCGGACGCGAGCCCGGTGGTCCCGATCACACCGTCCGTGCCCCCGGACAGGACGGCGCCCCACCCTTGCCGACCGCAGCTCACGTGCAAACGCTGCTTGCGATGGGAGACTTCATCGACTTCCAGACGCAGCTCGAGGACATCCACAATGGCGTCCACGTATGGGTAGGCGGAACGATGAGTGACATCGCAACCGCAGCCTACGATCCCCTCTTCTGGGCTCATCACACGATGATCGATCGCCTGTGGAGAATCTGGCAGCTCAACAATCCTCATGGGGGCCCACCGGCGTCGCTTCTGGGCACCGCGCTGCCGCCATTTCAGATGACCGTCGCCCAGACGCTGGACGCCTCAGGCCTCGGCTATGACTACGCGGCCTCAACCGCCGCGACCGCGGGCGCAAGCTGATGATCGATCGCTTCGTCTCCGAGCCGATCGAACTCGCCCCGGCCGTGAGAACCGGCGAATACGTGCGCGCCGATCTCATCTTCGACGAGGTCGACCACTCCCTGGCGTCCTACGAGGGCCGCATCTACGTCAACGCCCCCGAGGCCACGCTCAGCACCGGGCGAGATCACCCCGCGTATGCCGGCGCCTTCCACATCTTCGGGCACGGCGGCTGCTTCGGCGACCTCGGACATTGTGACGTGCCCGTTGGCCCCAGAGATGCTTTCGATCTTCGGGCACCCCATCAGCTCACCCCAGTGACCAAGATCGTCATCGTCACCGATGCGCTCAAGCGCATCGTCTCGTCGGCCACAGATCAGAGCTCAGTACAGGTCACGGTTGTCGTTGCCGCTCCTGGCAAGCCGACCAACGACTACCTGGCGTTCTCACGCCTCAGACTCCTGACCTACCGCTGATCACACCCGACCGGCGGTCAGCCACGCCGTGCGCTCCGTGATGGCGAGACCCTGATCGCACACGCCGCCCGCTCCCCATGTCGCCTGAGATCAGGCCCGAGACGCCTCGTCGACGTCCCGGAAAGCCTTCGCAGCGAGCAGTGCATTGCACGCCTCGATGCAGGCACGGCAAACCTTCTCGCAGATGGCGCAGTGACGATGATGAGGCGCGTGCCGACGGCATTCGTCGGCGCTGCTCGTGCACGAGCGCACGCACGCCTGCAGCAGCCTGTGAACGACGAAATGATCCCAATGGGCGACGCGGGACAGGACCCGCGCGGTAGTGGCACACAAATCCGCACATGTCAGGCAAAGCGCCATGCAAGTCGTCATCTCGGCCACGTTGTCCTCGGCGAGATCTGCGTCAGTGCACGACGTGCACGACTGGACACATTTCAAGCAGGCATCGATCGCCCCCGCGACCTCCTCGACGCCGGCTGGCATGGCAGTCGGCGAGGCCGCCAACATATCTCCGGTATCCGTCACATTTCCTCCTCACCTAATCCGGGGCTTGGCCTGACACACCAAGGTCCGCATCGCCGGCCAGTGAAGGCAGGATAACTCCGGCGTGACGTGACTGCCGCCAGTGTCGCTTCGAGTGATCAGTCACCGACGATTTCGGCGAACCCAGCCTGCTCGCGAAGCGCCGCCAAATCGTCATCTGCGAGCGCGGTTTCGGCCAGAAATGGCGAGAGCTCGACGGCACGCCGCAGATGGGCCAGCGCCGCGTCGATCCGCCCGGCTCGACTCTCAAAGCAGGCGGTGTTGTAGTACACCGCGCCGTAGGGCGGGTCGTCGGCGATGAGCGCTTGGGCACGGTCAGCGCCCTCCTCGTAGTCGCCGGAATCAAATAGCCCACGCAGCGGCGCGAACAGCTCCCAGCCGTCGGGCTCGTACGGCTTCCCCGCCGGCCCGGCGCCGATCGCAAGCACCGTCGTGCCGGCCTCTCGGGCGAAGGCCGCCCGCTTGATGCCGGCAGAGACGTGGACGAACGTCCCAGCCGGCGCCTCCTGAATCGCTCCGTCCAGCTCGAAGCTGGCGCTCCCGGACACGACGACGTACAACTCCTCGCTGGAGTCAGGCTCGGCCTCCTCGTGCTCGTTGATCAGCCGGTCGCCGTCAGAGCGGGCGGTCATCGCGTTGACCCCGAAGGTGGTGATCCCGAAGTAGTGACGCACCGGACGGAACGGGCACCGCCCGTCATCGATTTCGTCGATGTCGTCAAGCCGGGCAATCGTGAATCCCGCCATGGCTCCCTTCCTCCGTCTAGGTGTGCCTTCGCTTTCAGCCTACCGGCCTGTCCAGCTCTTCTCACCACGTCGCAGAGCTCGCGACGCCGTCAATGACAGACCCTCCCGCGTGCACACCACCATCTCGGTACGTGGCAGGGGAGCCGTCACCGGTGCTGGGACGGGCTCGAACGCCATCGTCGTGAACCCTGGGGTCGTCGGGCGCGCCGCTGTGTTGTCACGCTCAGCGGTCTCGTCGGAGATAAATCCGAGCCTCGCGAGCCTCGCCGCGATCGCCGAGCGCCGCGAGCCCAGGTGATGCGATCGATCACTCACGCCGGGTCGGGTCCATCGCGTCCGTGCCGGACGGCCGGCGTAGGTCTCCCGAAGTCGCTACGGACTTGCGTCGAACGCGAGGTCGCAGCCGTTGATCAGCAGGTCGCCGCTGTTGTCGCGCTGGTAGCCGCCGACGGCGAAGATGACGTCGAGCCGCGCGTGCAGCTTCTTATTGCCCGAGCGAATCTCGACCTTCTGGCCCACGACCCCGTGCAGGTCGTTGGGGTTCGTTCGCTTTGGATCGTTGAACCCGACAATCCAGTTCGAGACTCCGCCCGCGCTGATCAGCCGAAGCGTCTGCGTTCCGAGCACGGTGATCTTCCCGAGGCCACAGGACGAGCCGGTCAGATGCAGGCTGGAGACCGACGCGGGGTCCTTGCTCACCGTAAAGCTGCCACCGCCGGAGATCTTCCACTTGCCTGCATGCGGCGGCGCCACGGCGGCGAGCGCAGTGGCCGAGACGACGAGCGCGACCGCCATCGCGAGTCCGATTGTCCGCTTCCGCACGAACCGCAACCTACCAGAGGATCCTTGTCCCCACCGGGAAGAATTCGGCGCAAGCGACGTGTGTGTCTCGCGATCAGATCCTGGCACGCCGCCGCTTGCGGGGAGCGAACGCCGCTTCCATCGGCGCGCGCTCAAAGCCCCCCAGGACCTTGTCCTCGGTGGCAAAGCGGTACAGGGCGACACGGAAGGTGGCGCTCAAGGCGGTTTGCACGACCACGCCGACGACGATCACCACGACACCGATCACGATCAGCGCAACTTCGAGCGCCGGGGGGGTAATCCGGAGCGCGACCCCGGCGAAGATCATCACAGCACCCGGGAGGAAGACCAGCAGGAACAGCAGTCCCCCGATCGCCGCGCTACCGGTAACGCCCTCTCCCCAGCGATCGCGGATGATCGCGGTCGAGCGTTTCAGCGCATCGCTGGGGCCGAGTCCCTCGAGTGCGATGATCGGCAGCACGAAGAAGCTCGCGGCAGCCCACGCCAGGTTGGTGACGCTCCCGATCAGACGAGCGATCGTGTTGCCCACCGCTTCGGCGAGCAGCGCCTGAACCACGCTGATCAGCACTCCGACCACCAACTGCACGAGCGCCCAGCCGAAAACGAGTCCGAGTCGCGCGCGCGCCGCCGCGAATCCCTCGCCGGTGGTCGAGTCATGCCCCTCGAGCGAGCGCGCAGCGCAGAAGCTCAGCGCCACATTGCAGAAGATGGAGACGACCGCGAGCCCGTAGGCACCGATGACGAGCACCGCGATCATCAGCGGATCATTGGCGACGTAGCTGCGCAGGATCACCGCCAGGCCGATGAAGATCGCCACGACTATCAATCCGGCGTATCCGGCGACGACCGGGAAGACGAGCAACGTCTTGTCGTTGCGGACGATCGCCCAGCTCTCCTTGGTCAACAGCCAGCCGCGCCCCAAGCGGCTCATCTCGGTAGACCACCGGGCATGGGCAGCTAATCGGCAGCGCCAACCAGTCCTTGAGTCCCGCCAGCTCACCCATGGTGACGGCGAGGTCATTTCGAACCTCAAGGGAAATCATTTGTTCACCGACTATCGTGGGGCCCCATGCTGGCGTCCCCTCCATGGCTGTCGTGATGCGACTGGATCTCGGCGACGCGGTTCACGGCGCCGATGGTGTCTGGGGCGAACTGACGGACCTAGTGATCGACCCGACCACGCGACGGGTCACGCACCTGGTGGTGGCTCCGCAACATCGCCCCGACCTTGCCCGACTGGTGCCGATCGAGAAGGCGCACGCGCGGTCGTCGTCAGACAATCAGATCGTGTTGGACTACACGGCCACTGAGATCAGCGCGCTCGAGCCGGTGCAGAAGTCAGCCTACCTACGACTTGGCGAGGTTCCGGTCGAAGATCCCGACTGGGAGGTCGGGGTCACCGACATACTGGCGCTGCCGTACTACGGAAGTCTTACCCCCGGGGGCCTGGGCGCGACCATTGAGCCGCTCAGTGTCGATGAGCACGTCACGGAGATCTATGACCGCGTCCCCAAGGACAAGGTCGAGATTCGGCGTTCAAGCTCCGTGTTCTCCGGCGACGAGCATCACCTCGGTCACGTCGACGGGTTCGTGGTCGGGAGCGACGAATTGATCTCGCATATCGTTCTCGAGCAGGGACACCTTTGGGGAAAGAAGGAAGTCACGATCCCGATCAACGCCGTCGCGGAGATCGATAACGACGTAGTCACGCTGAGCCTGTCCAAGGATGAAGTGGGTGAGCTGAACTCGGTTCCCGTTCGCCGTTGGACGGGCCTGCGCAGATAGCGGACAGCCGACGGATACCTGTCCTCGCGCCAGACGGCACGGCGCCGGATCTCGAGTGCGGTCGGTTTGCCACCCGCCCGCGTACCTAGGCGCGCAGGTCCAGGCGCCAGTCGTTGCAAGTCATGAAGTGCCGCTTCGGGAACTCGAACTCGCACGCCTCGAGCAGCTCGAAGCCGAGCTTGCGGCAGATCGCGTTCGACGGCGCGTTGTCGGCGTTCGGGAAGGCGTGCATGAAGCGGTGCTGGTCGTCGCGCTTGGCGAGCTCGATCGCTTGCGCGGTCGCCGCCACCGCGATGCCGCGGCCCTGGAACTCCGCCACGACCATCCAGCCGACCTCGTAGACCTGCTCATCGCGCCACTCCTTCGCCCAGAAGCCGACCGAACCGACGCCGGCGCCGCTCGCCACGTCGACGATCCTGAACATGCGATCGCCGCCCTCCAGGCGTTCGTAACGGCCCTGACGCTCGCGCAGCTTGTCCGGACTCTCGGGGCCGCCGAGGTGCTCGGTCATGCGCGCGTCGCCCATCAGCCGCTGAAGCAGCGGCAGATCGCCGCTGCCCCACGGCTCGAGGGTCACCGCCGCACTCACTCCGCCGAGCCTAGTCAACACTCTCGATCCCGGGCGTCGGGTCGGTGACGGGGTCCTCGCCTCTGAGCCGGTAGCTGTCACTAGCGTCGATGACAGCGATGCGTTGGAGTCGTACGCTGATACGGCCACCTATCGCCGAACGAAATGCAGACGCTCAAGATCGCCGTTGCCATCACCTGGATCTTCTTCTGGATCTACTGGTTGGGGTCCGCCTTCGGGGTCAAGGAGGGCAGAGCGAGCCGGCGTCGGATCCCTCTCAATGCGCTGACCGCCCTGTCAGTGATCGTTCTCGTCCGTGTCCTTCGGGGCGGGAGCCTGGCCGTGCACAGCCCGGTCCTGGGAGCCATCGGGGCCGTCGTGTTCGCGTCCGGGATCGCCCTGGCGATCTGGGCTCGCGTCCATCTCGGGCGTAACTGGGGCATGCCGATGACCGAGAAGGCCGAACCGGAGCTCGTCAGCTCCGGCCCGTACCGGCTCGTCCGTCACCCGGTCTACTCGGGACTCCTAGTCGCCCTTCTGGGCACCGCGCTCGTCAACAACCTGATCGGCCTGATCATCGTCGCGATCCTGAGTGGGTACTTCTACTACTGCGCATCGGTGGAGGAAAGGAACCTCACGGCGGCGTTCCCCACGGCCTATCCCGCGTACCGCGCCGGCACCAAGATGCTCATCCCCTTCATCCTGTAGCCCCCGGGCGGCGCGGCCGGCCTGCGCACATCGCGGGCCGCAGGCACAGGCGAGCGATCTGCCGGAGGGAGTCCGTCGGTTGGTACGGCCGCGTTGATGTGGCCCTTGAGCAGCGCGGTCAGCTCGTCGCCTGCCTGACGTCCGTAATACGGCTTGACAGCGTCGCCGATATCGGTCTGATTCTGCAGAAGTCGCCCGATCGCAAGCGGCGTATCGGGCAGCCCGCCGACGAAATCGACGATCGCGCGCTCGGTCCAGGTTCCGTGGGACTCCCAGAGCCCGCGCATCGCATCGTGGAAGGCGAGCGTCCTCCTTTCGAGCGGTTGCGACTGTCCCTACCGGTTAGCGACACGTCTCGCCGTTTCATTACCTCGCGCCACCCCCGCCCCCGCGCCGCAGCCGGCCAGACATCGCAGCAAATGACGAGCCGGCGAGTGACGGCGACATTGGCTTGTGTTGGCCGGAGAGGTAGGCTGGAGCTAGCGCGATCACTTTTCAAAGGGGGCGTTCATGGCTAGCGAACACGCTGACGTTCTGATCGTGGGGGCCGGGATCTCCGGGATCGGTGCCGCCTATCGCTTGCAGGAGAGGTGTCCCGGTAAGACGGTCGCGATCCTCGAGGGCCGGGGAGCGATCGGCGGAACCTGGGACGTGTTTCGGTTTCCCGGGATCCGCTCTGACTCGGACATGTTCACGCTCTGCTACCCGTTTCGTCCCTGGACAGGGTCACGGATGATCGTCGACGGGACTTCGATCCGGGAGTACGTCGAGGCGACGGCCCGCGAGTCCGGGATCGACCGGAGGATCCGGTTCAACCGGCGGGTCATAAGCGCGGCCTGGTCATCCACCGACGCGCGCTGGACGGTCGAGATCGAACGCGGCGACAGTGGCGAGACGGAGCAGATGACGTGCGGTTTCTTGTTCACCTGCACCGGCTACTTTCGCTACGACGCGGGCTACACACCGGAGTTTCCGGGGCTTGAGCGCTTCGGAGGAGAGGTCGTGCATCCGCAGTTCTGGGGCGACGAGGTCGCTCACGACGATAAGCGGGTCGTCGTGATCGGCAGCGGCGCCACGGCCGTGACCCTGGTTCCGGCGCTGGCCGAGCGAGCCGCCAGCGTGACGATGCTGCAGCGCTCTCCGAGCTACGTCTTTCCCTTCCCGGCGACCGATCCGTTCGTCGGGCTTTTGGGGCGCGTGCTGCCGTCGCAGCTTGCGTACTCGATTGTGCGCTGGCGCAACGTCAAGGTTCAGACGGCCCTCTGGAGCCTCAGCAAGCGCCGGCCGGCGCTCGTGAAGCGTCTGCTGCGCACGCTTGCCCAGCGCCAGCTTCCGCGTGGCTATGACGTCGACACGCACTTCAATCCCGCCTATGACCCGTGGGACGAGCGAATGTGCGTCGCCGCCGACGGCGATCTGTTCAAGGCAATCGCGGCCGGCCAGGTCTCGGTCGTCACCGACCGGATCGACACCTTTACCGAGACCGGGATTGCCCTGGCCTCCGGCGCAGAGCTCGAGGCCGACCTGATCGTCACGGCGACCGGACTCAACCTCGAACCCTTGGGCGGGATCCAGCTCAGCGTCGACGGTCACGACGTCGCACTCCCGGAAACCCTCGCCTACCGCGGAGCGATGATCAGCGGTGTTCCCAACATGGCGTTTGCCTTTGGGTACATCAACCAGTCATGGACGCTTGGCGCTGACCTGACCGCCCAGCAGGTGTGTCGGCTACTGAACCACATGGACGAGCGAAACTACGACCGATGCACGCCGCGCAACCTGCAGCGCGTGGCCGGATCCTCGCCATTCTTCGAGCTCTCCTCCGGCTACGTGCGCCGCGGGGTTGACCTGTTCCCGAGGCAGGCAGCGGGCGACCCGTGGTACAGACCCCAGAACTACACGCGAGACCGCCGAACGGTCATGCGTGCTCCAATCGACGATCCCGCACTCGAGTTCGCCCGCGTGACCACGGCCGCTGGCGGGCCTGTCGAGGTCGCCGCCTGAACGCGTCCTCTCGGTAGGAAGTCGCCTAGACGTTGGCACGGAATGTGACCTCGACGTCGAGACCGCCGTGAGGCCCCGGGGGAACGGTCATGGGCGGGTGGCGATGGCGTTCACGATTCTGAGGCCGAGTCCGTGGCCATCGGACGGGCCGACGCGTCGGATGCCCAGGCGCTGGAGGGGCTGTCCTGCGCGACACCGCGGTGTCGACCGGGATCGTGCCGCGGGCATCGTGCTTCGGCTAGCCCCGCGAGCTCAGCCGACATGCGACTGGTCGGCAGCGTTAGGCTGGCAGCATCGATGCTCGCTGACCGTTTCCGAGCCGCTGTTGAGCAGGGCGACGTCTACCGGGCTCGGGAGCTGTTTCACGAGAATGCCGTCTTTCTCAGCCCGGTCGTGTTCCGCCCATATGAGGGCCGCGAACAAGTCATGAAGGTGCTGCAGGCGGCCGAGCGGGTGCTCGGGGTCGGCGGCACTTTTCGCTATGTGCACCAACTCGAGGACGCGACTGCGCGCGTCGCGGTCCTCGAGTTCGTGACCGACGTGGACAGCAAGCACGTTGAGGGCATTGACAAACTCACCTTCGGTGAAGACGGACTGATCACCGAGCTGAAGGTGATGCTGCGGCCCGCGTCGGCCCTGCAGGTCGTCGCAGCGAAGATGGCCGAGGAGTTTCCGCAGGTCGGCCTAGGCCCGCCGGGGTCCTGAGGACACTCGCCATGTTCGTGTCGGCCCAGACACCGGGCCGTACGGGACGCCGGCCGCGGCGATCGCGCCGTCCGCCCCGAGGGCGTCTGGCTGAGAGTATCCGGCTGGTGCGTCGTCAGGCAGCGCGCAGCGCGGCTCACCTGCGCTTCCGCGATCTCGTGCTGCGCGTCGGCCGCAACAACCCGTATGTCGTGCGGGAGGACCTCGGGCGCCGGTATCTCGCGGGCGATGGGATCGAGATCGGACCCGCGATGCTGCCGCTTCGGGTCCCTCGGGGCGTGCGGGTGCGCTACGTGGACACCCTCAGCCGTGACGCCATGCTCGCCAAGGCCGGTGGGAATTTTCTCGGCCGCGAGATCGATCTGACGGCGATCCCCAGAACCGACGTCATCGACGACGCCCAAACGCTCGAGAGCTTCGGGAACGATTCGGTTGACTTCATCATCGCCAACCACGTGCTCGAGCACCTCGAGGATCCGATCGGCGCGCTGAAGAGCTTTCTGCGCGTCGCTCGTCGCACCGGGATCATCTTCTTGACGCTGCCCGATCCACGGCACTCGTTTGACCATCTCCGGGAGCGAACATCGGTCGAGCATCTCCTGCGCGATCACACCGAGGGACCGCACACCTCGCGCGAGCATCACTATGGCGAGTGGGCGACGTTCATCGAGGGCATCGGCCCCGACGGAGTGCCGGCACGCGCAGCCGAGTATGCGGCCGCCGACGCTCGCCACCACTTTCACGTCTGGGAACTTGAAGGTTTTCTGGCCTTT
Source organism: uncultured Solirubrobacteraceae bacterium (assembly GCA_963831015.1). GTDB lineage: Bacteria > Actinomycetota > Thermoleophilia > Solirubrobacterales > Solirubrobacteraceae > Palsa-465. The sequence goes on from CAWHOM010000007.1 coordinate 69,326, forward strand.
CTGCAAGCCGCCGACCTGAACTGCGAACTCGTTCATGCCCAGATGAACCAGAGCGAATTCGCGGTCATTCTCCGTAGACTTTGAGTCCGCGGGCGCCATCAGCTTGGGCTCGTGGGGATCGTGACCGACACTTCCAGTCCACCGCCGGGTCGCGGGCGGGCGGTGATCGTGGCGTCATGGGCGCAGGCGATCGCGTTAGCGATCGAGAGACCGAGCCCGACGCCGTCGGACGGGTTGAGACGCTGCTTGGCGCGGGCAAAGGGCTCGAACAGGGTCGGGATCTGCTCGGCGGGGACCCCGGGCCCGGTGTTGGCGATCTCGAACACCGCGCTGTCGGCTTGCTGCATCGTGCGAATTGCGATCCAGCCGCCCGCGTTGTTGTGGCGCACGGCATTCTCGACGAGGTTCGCGATCATCCGCTCGAGCAGCACACGATCGCCGCGGGCGAGTGCGGGCTCGAGCGCGGGTTCGACCTTGATATCGCGCTGATCGATCGCCGCGTGCGTGGCGTCAAGCGCGTCCTCGGCGGCTGTGGCGAGATCAATCGATTCCTGAGCTGTGGGGCCGAGCTCGCTGGTGGCGAGGGTCAGGAGTGCCTCGACGGTGGCTTCGGCCTGCTCGACCGATCGCCTGACGCGGGCGGCCATCACCTCCAGCTGGTCGGGCGTCCTGGTCGGCTTCGAGAGCGTGACCTCGATCGCCGTTCGCATCGCGGTGAGCGGCGTGCGGAGCTCGTGCGCGGCGTTGGCTACGAATCGCTTCTGGCTGGTGAAAGCGGCATCGAGCCGCTCGAGCATCACGTCGAAGGTGTCGGCTAGCTGCTTGAACTCGTCCTCGGGACCGGTGAGCGCGAGGCGCTGACCGAGCCGTAGCTCGGACGCACGCTTCGCGGCCTCGGTGATCGATCGCACCGGCCTCAGCGCCCGCCCCGAAGCGAGCCAGCCGAGGCCGGCCGCGGCGATGGCCAGGATCCCAAGGCCAATCGCTGAAGCGAAACGAAGTGCGGCCAGCGCGTCCCCGTGCGCCTTGGGGTCTCCTCCAACGATGTCGATCAGGTGGTTGCATTTCGCGAGCAGCGACGGAGAGGTGGGCAGGGGTTTACACATACCCAACAGGCCTCTCTCCTGCAGCGTTAGAAGCTTCGGCGGTGACGCCGAGCCGGGCAGCAGGACCGCGGCCGCCAGCGTGTACGTCAGCCCCAACAGCACCACGCCGGCCAGCAAGAACAGGACGGCGTAGAAGACGGCAAGCCGGGTGCGCACCCGCCGCGGCCAGAGCCGCCGCACGGCGACGGTCAGGGCCGTGGGCGTCATCGCAGCCGGTAGCCGACGCCGACAACCGTGTGGATGACTTCCGGCTCGCCGAGCTTGCGCCGCAGCCGCCCGAGCGTCACCGCCACCGTGCGCGTGAATGGGTCGGCGTTCTCATCCCAGACCCGTTCGAGCAGCTCCTCGGCGCTGACCACGGCGCCGTCGGCCGCCAACAGGACCTCGAGTACACCCAGCTCCTTACGCGTCAATGAAAGCTCCCGTCCCGCCCGGGTCGCGTTCCTCTGCGCCCTGTCCAGCACCAAATCGCCCCTGATCAGCACCGGTGGCCTCGCCGGCTCCCGGCGGGCAAGAGCATGGACCCGCGCGACCAGCTCCTCGAACGCGAACGGCTTGGGCAGGTAGTCATCCGCGCCCAGGTTCAGACCCTCGACCCGGTCACCGATCGTCGCCGCCGCGGTCAACATCAAGACCCGCGCTTCCGACCCGCGATCGCGCAACCCCATGCAGACCGCGTCGCCATGCACGCCCGGCAGGTCGCGGTCCAATACGACAACGTCGTAGCGGTGGACCACACCCTTCTGTAACGCCGTTGACCCGTCATACGCGAGGTCGGTCGCGATCCCGCGATCGCGCAGCCCCTCGGCGATGTAGCCGGCGAGCTCGACGTGATCCTCGACCAACAGCACGCGCACCTCGGACATCGTGCACCACCGTGGATCACAACGCCATCACACGCGACCCTGCTCAGCGCTTCCCCGGCAGCGCTGGCGTGTTGCACTGGTGTGACCGGCAGCCGGATACCACCTGGGTCATGTTCAGAACTTCCTCAACCCTTGCAGTGGCCGCAGCCACGATCGCCACCGCGACGGCGATCGCCGCCTGCGGCTCGAACTCGTCGAGCTCCTCCAGTTCCGGTAGTCACTTCACAACGGCTCAGATCCGGCAAGCGGAGCAGGACGCGGTCAGCTTCGCCAACTGCATGCGCTCGCACGGGGTGTCGAGCTTCCCCGACTCTCCCTACGAGCAAAAACACATGCTCTCGTCGAGCACCGCGCACGCGCCCGCGGTCCAGTCGGCGGTTGGTGCCTGCAGTCACCTGCTGTCACACGGAGGCCAAAGCCAGAGGCCGGCGCACGGTCAAGTGCAGATCGCCGCGATGCTGGCGTTCGCCCGCTGCTTCCGCGGCCACGGATTCGCGAACTTCCCCGACCCCACCAGCGGCGGCGATCTAACCCACCAGATGCTCGCTACCGCAGGGATCGACCTGCATCAGCCAGCGGTACTGCGGGCCGCCGACGCCTGCGTCGGCGTCACCCACGGGGTAATCACCAAGACCGTCGTGGCCCGCTTCGTCGCGGGACAATCGGCCCCAGGCTTCCTGCCTGCCGCTTGGTCTAGAAGCGGCAGCCGGCCACGGTCGGGGGCCCTTGGCGCCCTTCTCGGGCGGCCCCGAGCGGCAGGGTTTGCCGCTCAGCCTGGAGAAAGTGTGGCGGGGGTGGCGCGGAGCTAACGTCGTTCTCGTCGGTTCACGTGGCCCTCGCGGGCGAGCCCGATCAGCGTCTCGATCATGTGAGCAAACTGCTCACCCGCGCGCAGCACCGAGCGCTGACCGTCGCGCAGCACCTTCGACTCGCCCTCCCGGACGGTGAAGCTCTCAGTCAGAACTCGTGCCGCCGGGCCATTTCTCGGCCGCCGGCGGTACCGTCGCGCCTGAGCTCCGCTTCAACGGCCCGGATTGCGGCGCGGCGGGCAGTTGCACCGTGACGCAGAGCCCGCCGGTGACCCGGGGGGCGAGGGTGAGAGTTCCGTCGTGTGCTTGGGTGATGCTCTTGACGATCGCCAGGCCGAGACCGACACCCGAGTCGTCGGTGCGTATGCGTTCGGAGCCACGACGAAACGGCTCGGCCAGCGTCGAAACCAGCTCTGGGGTGAGCGTCTCGCCGGTGCTCTCGACGGTGAGCTCCACGCTCGTGGGGTGAACGCTGGTCGTCACCCACACGGTGCCGCGTTCTGGCAGGTTGTGGATGATCGCGTTGTGCACGAGGTTCGTAGCCATCTGAAGCAGGAGCGCGGGTGAGCCGACAGCGGGGGTCGTGTCGCCGGAGGTCTTGATGGTGAGGCCGCGTTGTTCTGCAAGGGGGAGGAGCGTTTCGGTGGCCTCTTCCGCTACGAGGGACAGGTCGACGCGTTCTGGGACGAAGGACCGCTGGTCGGTGCGGCTGAGCAGGAGCAGCGCTTCAGTGAGGTCGATCGCTCGGGAGTTGACGGCGTGGAGGCGGTCGACCAGTTCGTCGTCGCCGCGGCTTTGATCACTGCGGGCCACCTCGAGGAGCGTCTGGGTGATCGCCAGTGGGGTGCGCAGCTCGTGGGAGGCGTTGGCGGCGAATCTCTGCTGTTCGGCGACGTGTGCTTCGAGTCGCGCGAGCATGGCGTCGAACGCGTCGGCGAGTTCGCGGAACTCGTCTTTGCGGCCCGGGAGCTGGACTCGGTGGGAGAGTGACCCGGCCGCAGCCGTGCGTGTGGCGTCGGTGATGCGGCTCAGAGGGGCGAGCATTCGGCCGGCGAGGATCCACCCTCCCACCAGGCCGAATAACAGCAGGAACGCCAATACGGCGGCTGCTCTTGGAGCGAAAACGTGCAGGAGGTTGGACCGGACGGGAAAAACACTATGAAGGCGGGTGTCGGCGTTGATGAGGAACGCACGATCGGGGACGTAGCGCAGGAGGAATACCCACACGGCGGCGAGCAACAGGGCGCCTGCGAACATGACGAATCCGGCGTAGCTGAGGGTGAGTTTGAGGCGAACGCTCAACCCAGGCGCTCTATCCACAGTCGCCTCCCTCGCGCCCGGTGTCGATGTGGTAACCGGCGCCGGCCACGGTGGCGATGATCCGGGGTTCGCCGAGGCGTTTGCGTAGTGCCGAGACGGTGATGCGCACGGCGTTGGTGAACGGGTCTGCGTTCCCGTCCCACGCCCGCTCTAAGAGTTCTTCGGCGCTGACGACGCCGCCTTCGGCCGCGACGAGGACTTCGAGCACTGCGAACTGCTTGCGGGTCAGCGCGACGTAGCGGCCGTCGCGGTGGACCTCGCGGCGGAACGGGTCCAGGCGTAGGCCGGCGATCTCTTGGACGGGTGGTCTGTGGTGGGCGCGGCGGCGGTCTAGTGCTCTGAGGCGCAGTACGAGTTCTTGGAGTTCGAAGGGCTTGGTGAGGTAGTCGTCGGCGCCGATCGCGAACCCGGTGGCCTTGTCGTCAAGCCGGTCGGCGGCGGTCAGGATGAGGATCGGTATGCCGCTGTCAGAGGCGATGATGTGTTGGGCGATCTCGTCACCGGAGGGGCCGGGGATGTCGCGGTCAAGGACGGCGATGTCATAGGCGGTGACGCTCAGCAGCTCCAGCGCGCTGTCGCCGTCAGCGGCGATGTCGGCCGCGATCGCTTCCAGGCGCAGGCCATCGCGGATCGCTTCGGCCATCAGGGGCTCGTCTTCAACGAGCAACACACGCATGACTCGATGATCTCAGCCCGAACATATCGTCGGCGTATCGAAAAACCGATACGTGCTGACAACAGCACGCTGCCTTTACTGGCGGCGTGACCTGCAGACCACCAGCACCAACCGCGGTCCGCCGTTATCGATCAAGCGTGTATCGCGCGCGTCGCCGCGGCGCGCTGGTGAGCGCAGCGCTCATCGTGCTGCTCGCCTACGCAGCGTCTACCGACAGCTCACGATCAGGCCCGGCAAAAGCCCACCCGGCGCTCAACGACCCACACCGCGCGCACCCGTCGTCGGTTAGCTGGCCGCAGCAGGGCCAAGCGGCCCTGGTGCTGGGCGATGGGCACCCGGCGGCAAGCCCCCATCAGCAGCCGATCCCGATCGCCAGCCTGGCCAAGGTAATGACCGCCTATCTAACCCTCAAGCACTACCCGCTGAGCGGCGCACAGAACGGATTCACGATCACCGTCACCGCGCCCCAGGCACAAGAGCAGGCCCACGACGCCGCCGAGAACCAATCCAGCGTCGCGGTGGCGGCCGGTGAGCAACTCACCGAGCGCCAACTGCTCCAAGCACTGCCGATCGCCTCTGGCAACAACACGCACGCTCGCAAGGTCAGGACCCGCGGTTCCCCCCGCCGCTGACCAACTACGCATCTTTGAACACGCGATCCGCTTCGCGGCCTTCCGCCAGATCATCTCGATGACCAGCGTGACGCTACCAATCGCCGGGACGCTCACCAACTTCAACCCCCTGATCGCCGAAGGCTACGCCGGCAAGACCGGATCTGACTCCGCGGCCGGAGGATGCCTGGCCTTCTTCACCCACACCACCGTCAGCGGCCGCCCGGTGACCGCCGTCGGCGTCGTCCTGGGCCAAGGGCACGGCAACAACACCTCAGCGATCCTCGCCGCCGCAGCCCACGCCGCCACCCAACTGCTCCAATCCGCCACGCCAACCAACCCTACACCCGCGATCGCCACGCCCGGCGCGCGCGGCTCAGGAGGAGACGCTGGCCGACATGGCCCTCCCCTGTTCCTCGTTCCCGATCACGCCTCGGCGCAGACCTGATGCCAACGCCCTCACAGGAGAAACCATGAGTAGACCGCGACGGCCGCTGGCCGCCTTGGCTCTGATCGCCTTGGTCGCCGTGATCAGCGCGTGCGGTTCGACCGCGCCTGCGGAAACCGGCAGCGGCAGCGGCGGGGGCGGGGGCGACAACACCGCCGCCACTGCCCAGAAGGCGGTGAGGTTCGCTGACTGTATGCGCAGCAACGGGGTCAGCCGGTTCCCGGACCCCGGCGGGTCGGGCAAGCTCACCATCGATCAGATAGCGAACGGCTCGTCGCTGGACCCGGGCACCCCGGCGTTCAAGCGGGCCATCAGCGCGTGTAAGGAGCTGGAGCCAGCGGGGTTCATGGGCACCAAGCGGAGCCCCCGGCAGCAGGACGCGGCCCTCAAGTTCGCCCAGTGCATCCGCGCCAACGGCGTGAAGGACTTTCCGGACCCCATTCCAAATGGGCCCCTCGTCGACACGAACCGGATCCCATCCTCCAACCGGCCCGGTGGTATGACCATTCTCAACGCCGCGATGCAGAAATGCCGCGATGGGGCAGCCGCAGCGGGAGTCACGCGATGAGGCGGAAGACCTGGGTGATGGTCGGGGCGGCCGTCCTGGCTGCACAGTAGGCGCCGGCACACACTGCGCAGGTGAAGAAGAGGACGCTCTCGGCTTCCACGGCCTCGGCGCCGTCGCCGGGCTCATCCCCGTCTTACGAGCCGCACGCCTCTCCCCCACCCAAGCCCCCCTGGTCCGTCTAGCCGATCATCCTCGGCGACCACGTACACGATGCGACCTACGACGGTCGCGATGCTGTCGCACAGCGCGACTTCCGGCAATGGCCGCCCGTAGGGATCGCCGAACGCCGCCCCGTGACCCCCGAGACGTTTCCGCGGAGACGTCAGCAAGCGACCGGCGGACCCAAGACCGCTCACTGCGACTGACGTCGTGGCCGTGCGTTTTGCTGCAGCGCGCCAGCGTTCGTGGCAGGTCATCTAGGGTGGCGGGCGTGCACCGTGTCGTCGCGCTCGCACTGACCGACGTCGTCGTAGCCGATGTACGCGAGATCCTGAATGACCGCGTCGATCACCCGTCCGCCGACCGTGCGGGCAACGATCGCGTCCGCGAACCCGAGCCCCAAAAACAGCGTCGGGTCATTGCTCATGAGATTGGGCCTCCGGTTTTCTCGGGTGACGATGAACACGTCCCGCACCGTAGGCGCGACCGGCAACGCGGCCAAGAGCCAGATCGGACGGATGTGGCAAGGATTCGGCCATGGGTGCTCGGAGGTGTCACGGCCGCGGCTGGTGTCGTGTCTTATGGGATGAAGGCAGTCCTCGCCATCTCCAATTAGAAGGGAAGTCCCATGAGCAAGCTACGCGGTTCCCAGGTCGATCGGCGGTGGTGGATCCTGGTGGTGATCGGCATGGCGCAGCTGATGGTTGTGCTCGACGCGACGATCGTCAACGTCGCGCTGCCGTCGGCGCAGCGCGCGCTTCATTTCTCCAACGACAATCGCCAGTGGATCGTGACTTCGTACGCGCTGGCGTTCGGGTCGCTGCTGCTCTTGGGCGGCCGGATCGGTGACCTGTTCGGTCGCAAGTGGACGTTCATCGGCGGCCTGGTCGGGTTCTCGATCGCCTCCGGGATCGGTGGCGCCGCCGGCTCGTTCGGGATCCTCGTCGCGGCTCGCGCCGCGCAGGGCGCGTTCGGCGCGATCCTCGCGCCGTCGGCGCTGGCGCTGTTGACGACCACGTTCGACGACATCGCCGAGCGCCGCAAGGCATTCGGCGTGTTCGGCGCGATCGCCGGCGCGGGCGCCGCGACCGGCTTCTTCATCGGCGGCGTGCTGACCCAGGTGTTCTCGTGGCGACTGACCTTGTTCGTGAACCTCGCGATCGCGCTCCCCGCCGCGCTCGCCGCCCTGTGGCTGCTTGTCAACGTACGCCGGCGCGAGCGCCCGGCGCTGGATCTGCCCGGCACCGCGACCGCATCGCTGGGTTTGTTCGCGCTGGTGTACGGCTTCTCTAACACCGAGACGCATTCCTGGTCTGACCCGGTCACGATCATCATGCTGGTCGCTTCGGTCGTGCTGCTCGGCATCTTCGTGGCGTTCGAGTCGCGCGCTCGGCATCCGCTTCTGCCGTTGCGGATCGTCGGCGACCGCGCACGCGCCGGCTCGTATCTCGCGGTCGCGGTCGCGAGCGCGGCGATGTTCGGCGCGTTCTTATTCCTCACCTACTTCTTGCAGAACACAAAGGGGTACACGCCGATCCAGACCGGACTGGCGTTCCTGCCGCTGCCCGGGGCGGTCGTCGCGACCTCGATGACCGTCCAAAACGTGCTCCTCAAACGCGTCGGGCCGCGGCCGCTGATGACACTCGGCCTGCTGCTGGGCGCCGGCGGGATGGCATGGCTGGCGCAGCTGACCCCGAGTGCGGGCTACGGCGGCCACGTGCTCCCTGCGCTGACGGTCCTCGGCATCGGGATGGGCGCGACGATCGCCCCGGCGATGTTCACTGCGACCTACAACGTCCCGTCCGCGGACACCGGCGTGGCCTCGGCGATGGTCAACACGATGCAGCAGGTCGGCGGCGCCGTCGGCGCCTCGGGGTTGAGCACCATTTTCGCGAGCGCCGTCAGCTCCTACCTGCACACCCACGCCCCGAGCCCCCGGCTGATCTCAACCGCGGCCGTGCACGGCTACTCGAAAGCGTTCTGGGTCGCAGCCGCCATCTTCGCGGCCGGCGCGATCCTCATCGGGTCGCTCGTGCCCAGCATCAAAGCACGACCAACGACGCCCAAGCCCACCTCAGCCCACCCCGGTCCGCGCCCAGCCGCCGCCGAGGGCGCCGCGGCAGGCCTTTAGCCCGCCCGACCCGAGGGCACAAGCCACGATGACCCTGCAGCCGCATCGCTCGCCAGTGGAACCGGCCTCCGGCATCGGAGAGGGAATCCGATGAGCGAACTTCGGGCCGTCGCTGACCGCGTCGAGCCCGAGGGACTGCGTGGCGCTGGCCTTGAGCCCCCCGACGCTCGCGTCCTCAGTTGAACTCCAGCGTCAGTGACGGATCGGGTAGGCCGGCCGCGCCGTCGATCGGCACAACCGCGTTGCCGATGGCAAAGAACTCCATCACGTGGTCGCCCCAGCCGTGGAAGTTCACCGAGGTCGCGCTGGTGGCGAGCCCGGCGGCCCCTAGGTGGACGGATTCGAGCTCCATCCGGGTCATCGACAGCTCACGAGCGTCATACATCGCTTGGGTGTAGTTGGTCATTTCGACGTTGCGTCCGATCTGCCGCACCGTCGCGCGGATCCCCTGATGGGCGACGTGGTAGACGCAGACACCGTAGACGAGCGCCAGCGGGTGAAAGCCGGCCTCGCGCAGCTTCCAGATATATGACGCCTTGAGCCCGGTCGTGAATGGACGACCCTCGGAGGTCTTGCGCATGGGCGGATCGCCCCGGTAGCGCACGGCGGTGCCCCAGGCACAGATGTCGGCGAGCTCGCTGCCCCAGTTCCAACGGTTGACGTTCAGGGTGACGTTGATCACACCGTCCGCGCCGCGCAGCTCGGCCTCCGCCAGCAACCGTTCCAATGCCAGCTGGCGACCGTTGTGCATCGCCTGGGTCAGGACGTCGACCTCCATGTTGCGGCCCCACCGGGCCGCCCCGAGACCGATGTGGTAGACGGAGTTGCCCAGCACGACGTCCAGCGGCTCGAAGCCGCACTTGTGGGCCCAGACAAAGCCGTCGAGGCCGAGATCGGAATTGAAGTGTTGTCCGCCGAGTTGCGCGATGCGCTGGCGGCCCTGAGCACCGATCGCCTCGACATCGCCCAAGGGGATCGCGTCGTCGTCGACTGGCGTTGCCACCGAGCTCGCCGGTGACTGACTCTCCGGTGGATCGTCGTCCTTGCGTCCGAAGATCGGCATGAGGCGCCCCCTCGATGGTCGGAATTTCGCGGCACCGTATCACGGTGTGGGGCAATCAGAAAGGCACGGCGGATCGTCCGCGACGCAGCCCAGGCCGGGCGCGAGCCGAGATGATCGTCGACGGGGCGACCGTGATCGCGCTGGCGCCGTGGGACTGGACACCTCCGGCGAGACAGTCCCCTACAGCGAGAACCGCGCCACGGTCGCTACGGCCACATCGCATCGGTTGCGAGGACAGAGCCGTGCAAAGTCTGTCGCCTGCTCGACCAGCCGCGAGAAAGCGGCGCACCGAGCGTTACGAGGACTATGGGGAACTCCTCCACAGCCAAGAGCTCGGGCGCGGCCGCGGGAGACAGTCGCGCCGGACTAACGCTGCGCGCCGAGCGCTACGTGTGCAAGCACTGCGGGACCCACACGTTTCTCGTCCTGCGCGTCGTCGGCAGCGCCAAGTGCCGGGTGTGCGAGTCAACCGACCTGCTGCCGGTAGCCGACGCGCGAGCAGAATTACGATCGGGCGACGCGCAGGCGGCTGCGCGTGACAGTCGGTCTCGTCCGGCTCCGTGAGAGAGGTGCTGTCCAAGCATGGGTCCGTGGCATGACGTTGAGCTGTTTGTTCCTTGCTGCCGGGCGTGGCAACGGACTGGGGCGACCACGACGACGAGAACTTCGATCGCGGGCGTCGGTCAGTGTCTCCTTGAGCTCGCCGGGACTTTGAACCGCCCGGTCGAGCACCTGTTCGGCACCCGCGTAGCGATCTAGGACGCAGCTCACCAGCAGAGAGGAGGCGGTCTCAGAGGAGCGACGGACCGTGCATGCCCAGATCGGCGCCCGTGATCTGCGGTGCCGACGTTCTCGACCCCGACTCGGCCGGCGTCCGCGAGCCACCTAATCCACGTGAGCCCCCGACTGGCCAGAAGACGTCGGGCTCGCCGCTGTTCCGTCCGCAAGAGCGTCTCGACGAGACCGCCGTTTCACTCTCAGGCCGACAACGCTTCTAACGCAGGCTCGCGGTGGCGGACGTTCGGGCGCTCTTCACGGCGAAGGGATCGCGCCGTCAACCAACCAGTGACCAACATCGTCGGTACGACGCTCCAGAGCAACGCGCACGTGAGGCAGCGCTTGCCCCCGCTATCTATCTAGGAGTGCCGTTGCGAGCTCCAGCCCAGCCCACACCCCTGCGCACCCGCAATTACCGCCTGTACTTCTCAGGCCAGCTGGTCTCGGTGCCGGGGACGTGGCTGCAGACGGTCGCGCAGGCCTGGCTGGTCCTGACGCTCAGCTCGAGCGGCAGCGCGCTGGGGGTGACGGTCGCGCTGCAGACGGTGCCGGTGCTCGTGCTGGGGGCCTGGACCGGGTCGGTGGCCGACGCGGTGGATAAGCGCAAGCTGCTCATCGGCACCCAGGCCGCGCAGGGGCTGCTTGCCCTCGTGCTCGGCATCCTGGCGCTGACCGGCGTGGTCGAATTGTGGATGGTGTGGATCCTCGCGCTCGGGCTCGGCGTCGCCCGATCGTTCGACACCCCCACACGGCAGGCGTTTGTCTCTGAGCTCGTGCAGGGTCCGTCGTTGCCGCGGGCGATCGGGATCAACTCGACCGTGGTGTCCGCCGCGCGCATGATCGGCCCAGCGGCCGGCGGCGCAATCATCGCCGTGTTCGGGGTCGGGCTCTGCTTCGTCATCAACGCCGCCTCATTCGTCGGGCCGCTCATCGCGCTGACGGCGATGGACACCACCAAGCTCTACCGCGCCGACGTGCGGGCGCCGCGCAGTCCCGGGGCGGTCCGGGCCGGGCTGCGGTACGTACGCGGCCGCCGCGACCTATTCATCCCGCTGGGGATGATGGCGATCATCGGCACCCTGGCCTACGAGTTCCAGGTGACGATCCCCCTCATGGCGCACTCGGGCTTTCACCTCGGTGCCACCGGGTTCGGCCTGCTCTACGCCGCGATGGGTGCGGGCGCCGTGGTCTCCGGGATCACGCTCGCTGGCAAGGTGCCGGGGCGCGTCCGGACCCTGACGATCGCCGCCGCCGCGTTCGGGATCGCGCTCACCGGCGCAGCGGCGGCGCCCAGCCCGGTGACCGAGGGGATCTGCCTGGCCTTCGTCGGGGCAGCGAGTGTCGTGTTCTCCTCCAGCACGAACGCGACGCTGCAGATCCGAGCCGACCCGTCCATGCGCGGCCGGGTCGTCGCCCTCTACATCATGGCCTTCATGGGCTCGACTGCCATCGGTGGCCCGCTGGTGGGCGTCGCCGGCGAGCTGCTGGGCCCGCGGGCATCGCTGGGAGTGGGAGCTGCGGGCTGCGCTGCCGGCGTGCTGCTCGCGCTCGCGTTGAGCAGTGGGGCACGGACCAGGATGGACGCGCGCCCCCGGGTGAACGGGCCCGCGGCGCGTCAGAACGTCACGTAGCAATCGATCGCCGGGCGCCCTCGACGGCCGTGGCGACGTGTGCCAAGCGCGGGCAGGCAGGCTGCGTCGCAGATGTCCACTCAACAGCGCACGGTCCCGAGGCGGGTCGAGGCCGACGGCGTCGCCAGAGACCATCCCATCACAGGGTCAGTCCGTGTCGCGACGAGTCGGGGCTCGTTTGGCCCGATGCAGCGAAGTGGCAGTGGCTCACCAGAGCCCAGTCGGCCGTGCGGGGGGCCAGCTTGATCGCTGCGCAGGGGAGGCAGCCGTTGATCGGGGTGACGGCAGCGGTCAGCTAGACAGCTTGGCGATGGCCGCGCGTGCCTCGTCGAGCGTCGCTCCGTTCAACGCGCGGTACCGCTTGATCGCCTCGAGCTTCTTGCCCGCTCGGACGAGCTCGAGGATCTCCGGGGGAACCCCCTCTGGGTGGACGTCGGCCAGCTCAACGGCACGCACGCGGCGGGGATCATCGATCTGGACGAGATCCTGCCCGCGTGACTCTCGACGGAAGAGCCCTCCGCGCTCCCCGCCGCCGATCGGCGTGTCGAGCTTGATCGTCGCGTAATTGCCGTCACCACCTGAACCGACGACCACCCCAGACACCCACAGCTCGTTCTCCGAGAGCACCCCGCCCACCGTCTTTCCCTCCAGATTGACCGTAACGTGGAGCCCCGGGTGATGCCCGAGCTGACCAATCGACATACCGTCCCACGGCGGTTGCGTCTCCATACCGGTGCCCCCTTGCTGCCGATCGCACTGTTCGCGTCCACGCATCTAACCACCTCATACCCGCCCGTGACCGTCCCTCGACTCAGCGTCTAGCGAAAATGGAGCCGGGTCGGGCCCGGCCCGGTCAAAGGCCTCGGCCTTGGCCGCACCGAGCCCTACGGTTGTCACGATGCAGTCCTCAGGAGCATGGCCCGCCGCGACGCGGATCGATACCCGCCGGCTGATCCTGGAACCTCTGCAGGTCGCGGACGCTGATGAGATGGCGTTCGTGCTGGGAGACGAGGCTCTCTATGAGTACACAGGCGGTGCTCCGCCGACGCTCGAGGAGTTGCGGGCGCGCTACGCCAGACAGCTCAGCGGCAGATCTCCTGACCGAACCCGCGGTTGGCTGAACTGGATCGTGCGCGAACGCGTCCACCGAATCGCCGTCGGGATCGTGCAAAGCACTCTCGCCTGGGTGGAGCAAGACATGGTGGCCGAGGTTGCCTGGATCATCGGCGTCGCTCACCAACGCCGGGGCTACGCAACCGAGGCCGCCGAAGCGATGCTCGCCTGGCTGGGTCGCCATGACGTGCGTACGGTCGCGGCCCACATCGACCCGAGCCACGCCGCGTCAAACACGGTGGCTACACGGCTCGGCCTCACCCCAACCTCCGCGGTCCGCGACGGAGAGATTCGCTGGGCTCGACGGCGACCCTGATCGCCAATCCGACTCAGCGTTCGCCGGGGAGCCTCGAGTGCGAGCGCCCGGTTGGCGATCTGGCTGTCTGGCAGAGTGTGATGCGACGTCTTAATCGTGCGGATCGCGTCAGGCGAGTAACCGCCGTCTCATCGAGGGGCAACTCAGAGCCATGCCGGCTGCACTCAGCGTCGAGAAGCTCCTCGAGCAGGTATGGGACGAGAACGTCGACCCGTTCACGAACACCGTCACGGTCGCGATCGCCAGACGACGCCGTTATACGAACGTGATGAGGCGGGGACCCGGCTCAGAGATCCGGTCGCCGGACGTGGTCATCGGCTCGGCTCTTTGCGATCAGGTGAGCAGGTGGGCGAGCCGGGTCAGTTCGTCCCCGGGGAGAGCCTGCTCGATCAGCGGGAACATCTCGCGCTCCTCGCGTCGGACGTGGGCGCTCAGCTGCTCGCCCAGCGCGTGGACTCCTTCAAGGCTGGGACTAGCGCTTGTCAGCTCATGGGCTAGCCATCGGATGCGCGCGTGATCGACGAGAACGCGGGCGAGAACCGGTTCTTCAGGGTCGCCCAGCCCGGCGTAGGCGGGCAGCAAGATGTCTTCCTCCTCGCGGAAGTGGCGCTGGCCGTCGGTCCGCCAGTATTCGAGGAAGACGTGGCGGGCCTCGGCAGCGGTCGCCTCGTCGGCCCGCTTCAGCCGCTGAGCCACCACCAGGGCGTGGTGATGATCACGCGAGAGCGCAGCGAGCGCATCATGGCGTTTCATGTTCGGTCACCGAGTTGGTCTCGCTGACCCGACCGACGCCTGCCCTCTGTCGGCGGTCATCGGTGCACCCTGCGGAAGTACGCGGCGTTCTTCTGGATGTAGTGCTCCCACTCAGCCGGCACCTGATCCTCGGAGGTGATCGCGTCCACGGGGCACGCCTCCACGCACGCGTCGCAGTCGATGCACTCCTCAGGGTCGATGTAGAGCTGCTCAGCTTCCGCGAATCCCGGCTCGTCGGTGGTCGGGTGGATGCAGTCGACCGGGCAGACCTCAGTGCAGCTGACGTCCTTGACAGCAATGCACGGTTCATTGATCACGTATGCCATCAAACGCTCCTGATCTTTCTCACAGTCAAAGTGGGGAAAACGCTAGCACCGCTCCATCCGGTTTACAAAGCAAGACTGTGTAAACTCGACGAGGCGTGCTTGATCTCCCTGTCGCCACTGACCCCGATGACGTGCTCGCCCAGCCCACCAGGGCGCGCCTGTTCGCGTTGCTCGCCGAGCTAAAGCGGCCAGCGGGAACCGCCGAGCTCGCTCAGCGCCTGGAGCTGCACCCGAACGGCATACGGCTGCATCTCGAACGGCTCGAGCAGGCCCGTCTGATCGAGCGCGCCCGCAGCAGACAGGCGCGGGGCCGGCCCCCCGACACCTGGACCGTCGCGCCCGATGCCGAACCCGGCGGCCGCGCCCCCCGCGCATACCAGGACCTCGGCCGCTGGCTGGCCCGCACGCTCGCAGCCCGGCCCACCGGACTGCGCAGAATCGAGGCTACGGGCCGGGAGATCGGGCGCGAGCTCGCTCCCCAGAACATCCGCGACCAGCCCCAGGCCCTCAAGACCAGCCTCACCGCGCTCGGGTTTCAGCCAACCATCACCCGACAGGAGTCAGACGAGGTCACGATCTGCCTGCGCAACTGCCCCTACCGAGACGCCGTTCATGAGAACCAGCCCGCGATCTGCGCCCTGCACAAGGGCATCACTCGCGGGCTCCTTGACGTGCTTGAGCCGCAAGCAAAGCTCACCGGATTCGTCCCCCACGATCCCGATCAGGCCGGCTGCCTGATCGAGCTGCGAGATCTCCGCAACCCGGCAACCGCGAGATAGGCGCCCCG
Source organism: uncultured Solirubrobacteraceae bacterium (assembly GCA_963831015.1). Lineage (GTDB taxonomy): Bacteria > Actinomycetota > Thermoleophilia > Solirubrobacterales > Solirubrobacteraceae > Palsa-465. Next base: position 84,786 of record CAWHOM010000007.1, read on the forward strand.
TCAGAAGGCGCGAGCGCACCCCACGGCTGCTCAGCGCCGGCTACGTCGCGCTGCGCGCGAGGCACAGCCGGCTCGTCATCGGGAGGACCAGAAGACCGCCGAGTGATTCGATCGTGGCTTTGACGGCGGCGATAAGCGCCTCTCGATGGTCGTCGTCTAACAGGCGGACCTCGGACGTTGTGGCCAGTAGCCCGAGGTACTCCGATGCCGAGTAACGCTCGCACCACTCGAAGGTGCGAACGTCGGCATCGACGAACCCCGCGGCCGCGGCGATCGATCGCTCCCACTCTCCGTCACCATCGACGGAAACATTGGCCGGGTGCATCGGTCCATCGGGTGGGAGATGTGGCGTTGCCCGCTCATACGCGGCAAGCAGTTCGCCGCGTATCGCGCACTTGTCCCACTGCGGACGATTCCAGAAGACCGCCAGCAACCCTCCATCCGACAGCACCGCCCGCGCCCGCGTGTACCCGACGTCGGGGTTGACCCAGTGCCACGCCTGCGCGGAGAACACGAGCGGAAAGCGGCGTCCCGCGGGATCCCAGTTCTCAAAATCGCTCAGCTCAATTTGGACGTACGGATACGCCGCGAACTTGCGCCGCGCGACCGCCACCATCGCCTCGCTGGGCTCGATTGCCAGCACTGCGAGGCCGCGCGCGGTCAACATCGCGGTCGCCTTCCCGGTACCTGCGCCGACCTCAAGCACCGTCTGGCCGCGCTTGAGATCAGCCAGACGCACAAGATCGTCAACCAGCCGCTCGGGGTAGGCCGGCCGGTAGCGGTCATAGAGCTCGGCGACCTCGCCAAACACGAGACGACGTTCACGTGGCATCCAGACAGTCAAGCAGCGGATACACGCTGCCGCAGCGCGACGACGATGCCCGGTCGGACAGGCACAAACCTCAAGGATCGTGCCGCGCAGCGCCTCAAGGGTGCGTCGTTGGGGCTCTTCGACACCCCGTAGGTAGTCGTCGATCTCCTCGGCGGACACGGCGGCATTCTGAGAGCCGCGATGCTGACCACGCATAGATCGGCCCGACGTCGGCGACACGTCCCCGGAGCGGCTCGCGGCCGGACGACGCCGTGCCGGAACATCGCAAACGCGGGCCACCCCCGCGTTCCGTGCGTGCCCGCCAGCGATCGCGGAACGCACGCCGGGCGACCCCGAGACGTTTCCGCGGAGACGCAAGGGAACGCTGAGCCGACGCATCCCGCAACAGAGACCGTGCGAGCCAACGTTGCGCTCGGGTGCGCTACTCGGACTCGACCAGTATCACCAGGGTCTCGGCTATGACGCCGTCGTGCTCCATCGCGTCGGCACCCTCCTGGGTCTGCATCGTGTCCATCATGGCCGCCAGGTCGGGGACGTTCATCGTCAGGCCGACTCGCTTGGAGCCCTGGGGATCGACGTAGGTTTTGATCTCGGTGACCCCGAGCGGCCCGAAGAACTCTTCGCGCCTTGGCGAGGAGACCCAGTGTTGGACGTCCTTGACCTCGTGAACCCCGAGTACGCGTGGCATGTTGAGCTCCTTGGTGGTGATGGTCGTGTCGACCATAAGCCGTCCGCACCAGCGGGCGGGAAAATATCTCGGCGGTGGCGGCGACCCGCGGTCTCCGGGATGCGTAGTAGCCCGAGGCTGATCGAAAGCCTTAACATCGCCCGGCCAGTACTCGTCCCACGTGGGCAGGCTTGACGGGCCTATTGTCACCGGGCTCCAACGGACCGCCGCTGGTCGGTACGAGCGATTTGGCGGTCATACGCTTGCGTGATGGCCGTCCAGATGAGGGTGGAGATTGGCCCGCCCCCGACGAGTTGAAGGTTGGTGGCGACAGCGATCGTGAGCTGCCGCGAAGGATCGGTCCAATCCTCGGCCTCGAAGCCGCCGAAGTAGCCGCGATGCCCCAACCAGTAGTGACCGTCGAACGACCGGTCGCGGATACCGAAGCCGTAGTCGCCGCGTCCGATACGGGTCATCTGTCTGACCGCTGCCTCCCCGAGCAGCCGGCCGCCCAGCAGGTCGTTGCCGAACCGGGCCATGTCAAGCGAGCTCGAGGCCAGGCCGCCATCGGTGAACACCGGCCCCCAGACAGCGCTCGACACGCCGAAACCCGGGATCCATTGACTGATGAGCGAGCCACTGCGGTAGAGCAGGTAGGGGTGGGCCACGCGCGCCTCGGCGGCCGGAGTGGGAACGAAGGTCGCGGAGGTGATCCCGAGCGGTCTTGCGATCAACTGCTGAAAGTCGCGCTCGATCGAGCGATGGGTAAGTCGCTCCAGGATCGCGCCGAGCACGATGTAGTTGGTGTCTGAGTACTGGTACTTCTGTCCGGGGAAGAACTTCGCGCGTCCCAGTCCCGTGCCTAGCCCGGTCAAGACCTCGTCGACTGTCCAGTGGTGGCGGGGGCGATGCTGAATCATCCAGTCGATCCGCGGGTTGTCGATGTAGTCCGGTAGTCCGCTGGTCATGTTGAGCAGCATCCGCACCGAGATCTGACGGGCGTTCGGAAGCCAGGGATAGAACTGCGACAACCTCGTGTCCAACGAGAGACGACCGTCGTGGATCTCCAGCATGACCATCGCGGCCACATAGGTCTTGGCCGCGCTATTGAGGACGAATAGGGAGTGGTTGTTCGCTGGACGTTTGGAGCCTAGATCGAGAACGCCAGTCGCATCGGCCCACACCACACGGCCGCACACCACCACCGCCGCGGTCACAGCGGGGGCGTGAGTGCGACTTCGCGCCGTGCGAAGCGCCGCACCGAGCGCACCGCCGAGTGCGAGCCGCCGCGCATGCGTGGACGCAACCGGTCTGGTGTCGGCCGGGCTCGAGCCGGGCGTACATGTGCCCGCGGGGGAGTCCGCGATCGGCATCGGCAGAGACGGGTGAATGACCTTGTGCGCGCCCGCCGTGAGCAGCGCGACGACCGCGATCGCGCCAACCGCGCCAGCCAGCAGCAGCGCCAACGCGCGAGGGCGAGAGCGACGCGAAGCGCTGATCTTGAACGTGAGCTCGAGCATCTCGGCACCCAGTTGGCAGTCGGGTGATCCCAGCCAGAGCCGCCAGCCTGCAGGGATCGCCGCCGTCCGCCGGGCCGCGCTCGGTCAGTACGCTCGCCGCGGATGGGAACAGCACCTAAAGTAGGCGTGGGGCGTGGCGCGCCGGTTGACTGCATGTAGCGGTTGGATTAAGCCACTGCCGCGTCTCGGTACCTAACGTTGGGACGGCAGCGTGCACCGGGTCGGTGGGTCAGACTGACCACAGGGCTTGCGTGGGCGAGAGGCGTGCGGCTCGTAGGGCGGGGATGAGCCCCGCGATCGCGCCGATGAGGAGGGAGGCGGCGATGCCGCCGGCCCAGGCTTCGGTGGGGATGATGGTCGCCCAGTGTTTCGTGTGGGCGTAGATGGCGGTGGCCGCGGCGCCGATGGCGACGCCGGCGGTGCCGCCGAGGAGTCCGAGCAGGACGGCTTCGGAGAGGAATTGGGTGCGGATGTGGCCTTTGGTGGCGCCGAGGGCACGGCGCAGCCCGATCTCGGAGCGCCGTTCGAGGACGGAGATGATCATGATGTTGGCGACGCCAACCGCGCCGACCAGGAGGGCGACGGCGCCGAGGCCGAGGAACAGGCCGTTGAGGGCGCTCTTGGCGTCGGCTTGAGCGACCAGGGCGTCGGAGGGTTGGCTGACGTTGACCTCGCTGGGGTTCTCCGGGTTGGCGGTGGCGGCGAGGAGGCTGTCGACGGCGTTGACGCGGTCGGTCTGGGCCCGGAGGAAGATGGTGGAGGGGTGGCCATCGAAGCCCAGGTATTTCTGTGCTGCGGAGTAGCCGACCAGGACGGCGGAGTCGAGGTCGGAGGCGAGCGCGGCGGGTCTGAGGATGCCGGCGAGATAGAACCATTGGCCGCCGACCCAGATGCGTTCGCCGGGGTACACGCGGTCGATCCCGAGCAGCCGGGCGCTGGTGGCGCCCACTACGGCGACGGGTTCTTGGGCGGTCGCCGAGTTGAGGTAGCGGCCGTCGGCGAGGGTGGTGGCGACGACTGGGAGAAGATCGAGCGAGGTGGCTTCGACGGTCAGGCCGTTGGTGTCGACTGATGGGATGAAGGCGTTACGGAAGGCCCCGACGCCCTTGACCGTCCCGGTGCTCTGCACGCGCTGTACGCCGTTGATGCGGCCGATCATGGCCGGCGCGGCGGTCGGCAGCTCGACGGTGCCGCCGGTGACGCTCTGGCCGTTGGTGGCAGTGAGCAGGTTCGTGCCGAGCTGGTCGATCTCGGCGAGCAGGCCGGCTTGGGAGGAGGCAGACAGGCCGAGCACGGCGACGATCGCGGCCACGCCGATCGCGATGCCGAGCGCGGAGAGCCCGGCCCGTAACTTCCGGGTGCGAAGCCCGACGGTGGAAAGTCGGGCGAGATCGGAGACCTCTAGGCGCTTCCGCTCCAGGGGGGTGCCGGTCACGACGGCTCCCCACCGAGCGGGCGGGTGTCGGCGACGATGCGGCCGTCGAGGATCTCGACCTTGCGAGGCATCCGCTCGGCGATCGCGTGGTCGTGCGTGATCACCATGATGGTCGAGCCGGCCTGGTGGAGCAGGTCGATCAGCGCCAGGATGGACTGCCCGGTCGCCTGGTCGAGGTTCCCGGTCGGCTCGTCCGCGAGCACGATCGCGGGCTGGCCGACCAGGGCCCGGGCGATGGCGACCCGTTGGCGTTGCCCGCCCGAGAGCTGGGTGGGACGGGCGTGAGGACGCTGGGCCAGTCCGACCAGATCCAGGGCCTCGAGGGCGCGCTGACGACGCTGCTTGAGCGGGATACCGGCGTAGAGGAGCCCGTCCGCCACGTTGTCCAGCACGCTGGAGTGCTCGGCCAGGAAGAACTGCTGGAAGATGAACCCGATCCGGGCGGCCCGCAGGTAGGCCACTTCGTCGTCGGCCATCGCGGCCACGTCCAGCCCGGTGATACTCACCCGGCCGCTGGTCGGTCGGTCGAGCGTGCCCATCAGCTGCAACAGGGTGGTCTTGCCCGATCCAGACGGGCCGACGATCCCGACCAACTCGCCCTGGCCGAGGGTGAGGTTCACCCCGCGCAGGGCTTGTACGGGCGGCTCGCCCGGATAGGTCTTGGTCACGTCGTCGAGCTCGAGCACAGCCGCCCCGGCACCGCCAAGGACTACGCCGATACCGCCCGCGATCCCGGTGTTGTCGGGTGTGGGTGAGGGGGTGCGGGTCATGTTGACGGGACCACCACGTCCTGGCCGGCGGCCAGGCCCGGGCCGGTGATCTGCACGAGCCCGTCGGCGTCGTCGAACAGCCCGAGCGAAACCGACACGAGACGATTGCTGCTGCCGACGCCTGCGCCGGCGACTTCGACGGAATAGCCGCCATTGGACTGGGCCAGCAGCGCGGTCACCGGAACGACAAGCGCGTCCCGCACGCTGTCGGTGGTGATGCCGACCTGTACCGGGGCCTGATCCCACGTGCCCGTGGCGCGCGGATCAGACGGGGTGACGTCCACGGTGATGGTCGGCGTGCTGCCAGACGAGCACGTGTCCGCTCCGGGCGCGGCGGAGCTCGATCCGTGCCCGCCCGTCCCGGAGCTCGATGGGCAGGTCGCGACACTACCCACCGAGGAGACGACACCCGGGCTGGTCTGGTTGTTGGGCAGGGTGATGCTCACCTTGTTCCCGACGGCCATGCTGGTCTGTTGGGAGGCGTCCAGGGCCACCTGCACTTGGCGTGTCGTCGAGGTGGCCTGCAGCACCGTCTCGCCGGGTTGGGCGCTGTCTCCGGGCACGGCTGACACGGTCGTCACCCGTACAGCGGTGGGCTCGAACACCGCCTGCCCGAGAGTCAGCCTGCCGTTCCGAGTCACGCCCAGCGCGGCCTGAAGCCTCTTCACGGCCGCGGTGGTGGCCGACCCGAAGGACGCGGACCTTGGGCTGAGCTGAGCATGGGGCGCATACCCGAGCGCGACCAGATCGGCGTTGAGCTCGGCCACGTCGGGGCCGGTCGCCCCAGCCGACAGGGTCCGGTAGGCGGGCGTCGAGCCATGGAGCAACACCACCGGGGTGTCATTCACCCGGTAGAGCGCGTGTCCCTGACGGATCACCTGGCCGAGCGTGGGCAGCCGGGTGTACGTCCCGTGGGCGTGGTTAATGATCGAATAGGGCGAGCCATCTGATCGCGCTCTAAAAGTGAGGATTCCACCCTGGGAGACCATCGCCGAGAGTGTTCTCTTCTCCACCTTCGTGGTGCCAACCGGCAGCGGACGTGCCGCCGCGCTCGCTGCCTTGCCACCCGACATGACGAGCACCCCGCCGGTGACGGCTGCGCCGGCCAGGACGGCCGCTGCGGGCAGCGCCCAGGTCTTACGCCTCATCCTCCCGTCCCCCCTCCGGCTGCCAGTCCCAACACACCGCCGCACTTGTGCGTCGCGGCGTTGAGAATGGTCATGCCACCGGGCTGGTTGGAGGATGGGATGTGAGTCGTGTCGATGAGGGGCTGACCGTTGACGGGGTCGGGAAAGTCGGACACGCCGTGCGCGCGGACGCATTGGGCGAACCTGAGGGCCGCCGACTGCTGCTTGGTGCTCCGCTTTGAGCTCAAGCTGCCCGGTGGCTGCAGGGCCTTGCACGCGTTGACGGCGTTCGTGAACACCGCGGCGCTCACGTCGACGCCAAAGTTGAAGTCGCCCGACGCGTCTGGGTCGGGGAAGTGAGGGACGCCGTGCGCCCGCACGCACTCGGCGAACTTCACCGCCTGCTCCCGCTTTGTGGCCTGCGTCTTACTGCTGGTGCCGGCGCTGTTGGGGGTGCCGGCACTACTGCCGCTGTCGGCGCTGCCCTTCGCGGTGCCGGTAGGCGTATTCGAACCGCAGCCGGCGCCGATCACGGCGGTTACGCTGACGAGGGCAAGGGCGGCCAACGGCCGTCGTGTTCTAATCATGTTTGCTCCATAGATGTGCGTGGCCGTTGCGCTGACCGCGGCTCCCGCGGAGGCGTGTTGGTGAGCGTCCCGGCGATTGGTAGCGTCACGCTGGTCATCGAGATGATCTGGCGGAAGGCCGCGAAGCGGATCGCGTGTTCAAAGATGCGTAGTTGGTCAGCGGCGGTGGAGACGGTGCTTGGAGCAGTTGGCGCTCGGTGAGTTGCTCACCGGCCGCCACTGCGACGCTGGATTGGTTCTCGGCGGCGTCGTGGGCCTGCTCTTGTGCCTGGGGCGCGGTGACGGTGATCGTGAATCCGTTCTGTGCGCCGCTCAGCGGGTAGTGCTTGAGGGTTAGATAGGCGGTCATTACCTTGGCCAGGCTGGCGATCGGGATCGGCTGCTGATGGGGGCTTGCCGCCGGGTGCCCATCGCCCAGCACCAGGGCCGCTTGGCCCTGCTGCGGCCAGCTAACCGACGACGGGTGCGCGCGGTGTGGGTCGTTGAGCGCCGGGTGGGCTTTTGCCGGGCCTGATCGTGAGCTGTCGGTAGACGCTGCGTAGGCGAGCAGCACGATGAGCGCTGCGCTCACCAGCGCGCCGCGGCGACGCGCGCGATACACGCTTGATCGATAACGGCGGACCGCGGTTGGTGCTGGTGGTCTGCAGGTCACGCCGCCAGTAAAGGCAGCGTGCTGTTGTCAGCACGTATCGGTTTTTCGATACGCCGACGATATGTTCGGGCTGAGATCATCGAGGGCATGCGTGTGTTGCTCGTTGAAGACGAGCCCCTGATGGCCGAAGCGATCCGCGATGGCCTGCGCCTGGAAGCGATCGCGGCCGACATCGCCGCTGACGGCGACAGCGCGCTGGAGCTGCTGAGCGTCACCGCCTATGACATCGCCGTCCTTGACCGCGACATCCCCGGCCCCTCCGGTGACGAGATCGCCCAACACATCATCGCCTCTGACAGCGGCATACCGATCCTCATCCTGACCGCCGCCGACCGGCTTGACGACAAGGCCACCGGGTTCGCGATCGGCGCCGACGACTACCTCACCAAGCCCTTCGAACTCCAAGAACTCGTACTGCGCCTCAGAGCACTAGACCGCCGCCGCGCCCACCACAGACCACCCGTCCAAGAGATCGCCGGCCTACGCCTGGACCCGTTCCAGGCCTCGGCATAGAGCTCTCAACAGCCACCGTCAACGCTGGCTTGCTGCGCAACGCTGCCGACCACTCCCAGAGCGTGGGCCGGCACAGCCCCCAACCCAGTAGATCTGCGGGCCTCGGGGGTGCCGATCCGCCTCCAGGCCGTATCAGCAGCCAACGTCAAACGGCCGCCAACCTGGCGTCCGCCCGAACAGACTTTGGAGGTCCGGTACTTGCCGCCAGCCGATGTCACATCTAGGTGCCGACCGGCGTCAAACAAGTAACACGTCAATTCTGCCGGTGCGACGCCGCCGGCCAGTTCGAAGGAAGAACCATGCAAACCAATAACAGGACCCAGAAGATTGCCGTCACGGGAGCCACCGGTCGGGTCGGATCGCACCTCGTCGAGATCCTCGAGCAGCGGGGGCACGATGTCGTCCCGATCGCGCGCTCACAGGGTGTCGACGTGGTCAGCGGCGAGGGTCTCGACGAGGCGCTCGTCGGGGTCGAGACCATCATCGATGCCGCCACCGGGCCCTCGCCCGACCAAGAGGAGGCGACGGCCTTCTTCACCGCCTCGGCTCGGAACCTGCAGCGAGCCGGCGCCGCAGCGGGGGCGACCAGGATCGTGGTCGTCTCAATCATCGGCATCGACAGGTTCCACAGCGGCTACAACGCGGCGAAGGTTGCGCAGGAGCAGACGCTGCTCGAAGGCCCGCTTCCGGTCCGGATCGTTCGCGCGGCCCAGTTCCACGAGTTCGTCGATCCACTCGTTGGGTGGACGATCCAGGATGGCGTCGCCTACGTGCCTGAGATGCGGACGCAGCTCGTGGCCGCCCGCGTCGTCGCTGACACGCTCGCTGACGCGGCCGAGGAGCCCGGTATTGATAACGGCAAGATCACTGAGGTGGCCGGACCGCAAGAGGAGCGTCTCGCCGACGTGGCAGCGGCGCTCTTCGCCAGCCGGGGTGACTCGATCGAGATCCGCGAGAGCCGTGGCGGTTTGCTCTCGCAGCCCGGCGACTCGGACTCGACGGCCTATGCCGAAGGCGCCGCGCTACCCAACCGAGGCGCGAAGCTCGCCGGTCCCAGCTTCGAACAGTGGCTTGCGGCGGTCAAGGTGTAGTTCCTCAACGCCAGATCCGCCGAACGCTCGCCGGCTCCCCCGTGAGGACCGAGCGAGTGCCGGGTCTGGCAGACGCGGGCCGTACCGCACACCTTCGAGGTGAGCGTCCGAGGACGCGCGCTCGTCCCTTCGCGTCCGGAGGCCTCGACCGCATGTTCGGGGAAGGCGGCGTCACGGGCGCCGCCGGTCCTCCGGACTACGTTGGCCACACCCCCTACTTCTGGCGCCTGGCGAAGGGTTAACCGTGCGTTGGTCGATCGACATCGGACACTCCTGAGAGGTCGATACGAGGGCAGCGCCGGCAAGCAGGCCCCTCAGATGTCGAACGCTCGACGAACATCCCCTTCAGGGCTAGACGAGGCCGCCATGCGTGGCTCACGACGCCGCGGCGGGGACCGTCGGGCTGTCAGGTGTCCGTTGACAAGGATCGTTTCTCAAGGATCGAGGCGTGCTCGTCGAAGCTCTTGTGATGGTCAATGCCCAGGGGCGCCGGTCCGTGTCGGAAAGTGACATTGCTTATGAGCCGTTTAAGACTTCTGCCGCCGGTCGTGGTGTTGATGCTCACGCTGGGTGCCTTCGTCGCTCTGGTGTTGCTGATGAGCAACGCGGACGCTGGTCGTCGCGAGCAGCTGCGGACAACCTCGTCGACGTTGGCGTTGACCGATCTGCAGGCGGCGCCGTTTAGCGCCGCTCCCTCTGCGGGCGGCTCTCCGGCGCGGGTTCGGCGTCAGATCGCAGCTGACGAGAGGACTATCGCTGGTGGTCTGAGGCCGGACTCGCAGTCAGACACCCCGTCGGGTTTGCTCGCGACGGGGCGGCGGCGGTTGGCCGGTATCGAGCCCGTGGTGATGGACATCTCTCGGCTGGCGACCAGCCGTGCCGGCCTGAACGGACCGACCGTACCCGGCTTGCAGGAGCGACTGACCTTAAGGTCGGCGGCTTTGTCGAGAGTGCTGGCCGGCATCAGTCGACACGATGCGCTCACAGCCCAGCGCGCCCGGCGCGAATCCGGGCTCGGGGCCGCCGCGGCGCTGTTGTTGCTGCTGGCGGTGTTCATGTTCTTCTACTTTCCTTCGGTCCGCACCCGCGTCCTGGTGGAGCGCCTCTCTCGCCAGAACGACCGGCTGTTGTACACCAGCCGCCACGAGGCGACCACGGACGTGCTGACCGGTCTCGGGAACCGCCGTGCGTTCGAAGCCGACCTGACCCGGCGTTTGAGCGAACCAGCCGGCCGGGCCGAGCTGTTACTGGCGATGTTTGACCTCGACGGCTTCAAGCAATACAACGACTCCTACGGCCATGCTGCCGGGGACGCCCTGCTGCACCGCCTCGGCGCGCGCCTCAGCTCCGTCGGGCAACAAGCCGCTTCGGCTTACCGGATGGGCGGCGATGAGTTCTGTCTGCTGTGCCGCTGCACCCCCGCAGACGCCGAGGGGCTGCTCGCCGCGGCGGCCGGCGCGCTCACCGACACCGGCGAGGGGTGGCACATCGGCTGCTCCTACGGCGCCGCGTGGATCCCCTCAGATGCCGCCGACCAGAGCGCCGCGCTCAGGCTCGCTGATCAACGGATGTACGCCAACAAGCGAGGCCGTGCCTCCGCCAGCCGCCAACTGACCGACGTCCTGCTGCAAGTCATCACCGAACAAGACGCCCACCTTGACCAGCACGTCGAACACGTCGCCCGCCTCGCGACCCGCATCGCCGAGCAGCTCAGACAACCTGAGCACGAGATCGAACGCATCCGCCTGGCAGCCACCCTCCACGACATCGGCAAAACCGCTATCCCCACCGACATCCTCAACAAATCCGGCCCGCTCACCCCAGCCGAACGGGAGTTCGTCCACACCCACACGCTGATCGGAGAACGCATCGTCCTCGCCGCGCCCGCCCTCGCCAACACCGCTCCGCTGGTCCGGTCGAGCCACGAACGGATCGACGGCACCGGCTACCCCGACGGCCTCAAGGGAGATCAGATACCGCTCGGATCGAGGATCATCGCCGTCTGCGACGCGTTTGACGCCATGACATCCAAACGCCCCTACGGAGAAACGATCACCACCCAAGCAGCCATCGACGAGCTCCAGCGCTCCAAGGGCACCCAATTCGACCCCCACGTCACCGACATCTTCTGCCACGCGCTGCGCTCCCCGACGGCTCGGGCCACCCAACAGCTCAGAATCCCTACTACCGACCCCGCAACGAGCTCTCGCCGGGTCCAGCTCAGACGCTAAGGACACCCCCAAGAGGCCATGACCTCTGAATCGACCCGGTCGGCGAACTCAACGTCCTCGACCGCATGCACGGGCCCGTTTTTGCGAAGCTCGCATGCCTGAAGGATTCGCACAGGTGACGGTGGATGCCGGGACGGGAACCATTGTCTGGCCCGGCGGGGCTGATCTCACCCCGGACACCCTTTACGAGCGCGTCCGGACCGGAGCCTGGCTAGACCAAGCCGCTCCCGCGTAGCCGACGGCCCGCCGTCGGCACTCGCATCGCCTAGGCGTTGTCGACGAGACTCCGTGAATAGCTGATTCCAGGCTGGCCGTTCAGCAGAATCGCGCCGGTCTCGGTGAAGCCTGTGCGCGCCAAGACCGTTCGCGACCCGTGGTTGTCATTGGTTGCCCGGGCCCGCAACCTGACAAGCCCATATTTCTTTGATGCCAGGACACACACCTGACGGACGCCGGCGGTGGCTAACCCGCGCCCCGTGGCCTTCTCGGCGACCCGGAACCCGAGCTCCCCGCAGCCGTCCGCTATCTCGGTCAGGTTGACGCGCCCCAGCACTTCACCGCTATCACGGACCAGCACGTGGAAGTAGTCCGTGCCGGCCGCCTGCCAGGCGAGCAGGCCGGCCTGCCGTTCATCAAAGTGCGCGAAAAAGTCGTCGCCGCGATCAGGGACTGACGCGGCAAAGTACTCCCGATTCTCCAACTCGAAGGTCAGGATCGCATCGGCGTGATCAGTGCGCACGAGTTCAAGCGTGGCCACGGACAGAACGTAACAAGACCCTCCCGTCCACCCGCCCGATCAACCCCGCCCAGAGACCTATCCCGCACACCCGCCGGCGCGCATACCCCGTCTCGATGACCATCGCCCTTGAAGGTTCTCCACGTCCCTGCTGACGGCGGCGAGAGCGCAGATGGGCCGTCCACCGTGCCCACGCGGCGTCACCTCGGGCTAGTACACCGGGTTCGCGCCGGGCGCGTTTTGGTCAAGGCCGTACTTGACTCCATGAACTTGCATGTAAACCGCGTAGCCGGTGTCGACGGCGAGCAGCGCGATCACGGCTGCCAGCGCGGCATAACGCCGGTGCTTGAGGACCAGGGCTGCGGAGACAAAGAACACCGGAGCGGCGAGGAACACGACACGTTGTGCGTCATTCACGACGCACAACGCCAGCACGCATACGCCAACTAAGGCAAGTCCCCGGCGGGGGAACGAGAACTGTCGTAGCGCCAGCGGCGCAACGATCCATAACGGGCCGTAGGTGTAGGCCAACCGTTTAAGCGCGGTGCCCGAGAACGCCTTGCGCAGAACTTCCAGCCGGACGTGAAAAAACGAGCCTGCGATGCCCGGCGTATAAGAACTGACGCCCATCGCTGAGATCTCGAGTCGTAGCGCCACGGCGACCGCGACCGCGGCGACCGACACCCGCGCGACGTCGCGCAGCGCCTCGACGTCCACTGGCCGCTGGGCCCATACGGCATATGCCAGGGGGATCAAGAACAAGCTCGTTTCCTTCACCGCGACACCGATCAGCATCGTCAGCGCCAGCGCCAGCCGCTGGCGGCGCACGATGAACAAGCAGCCAAGCATCATCACCAGTGTCGTGGCCGGATCGACGCTTCGACCGTGCCGAAGCAGAGCGACGAGAAGCGTCGGCGAAACCGCCAGCCCGACCGCAAGACCACCAGCAAGCCACGGCGACACGGCAAACGTCCGCAGCAGGACGTAAAGCGCTGCGCCACTCGCGGCGATCAGCACCAGGGCCTGCAGCTGCCACGAGACCACCTGACGAAATGGAAGCGCGTGCACCAACCACGGGACCGCGATCCGATAGGCGTATCCATAGGTGTGCGGCCCGCCCGGATGGGCGGCCATCCGAACGTAGTACGGCTCATCGCCGCTGATCCCCCGCTCGTGCGCAAGCACAGCGTCCGCCAACCCCGCAACCGCCAGGCACACCACGCCGACGAGCATCGCCCGCGGCACCCGGACACCCCACAGCCTCAGAGCCGGGATATGAGCTGATGTGGTGACGCTCATCCGCGCCTCACAACGAGCCCGGCTCCCAAAAGTTCCGGGACACACTTGGCATGCGCGGCTCGCGGAGGCGGAAAGCACGGACTCGACTGGCGATGGACGCGGAGGACCGGCTGCGCCTCGATTACGACCAGACCATCGAGCTGGTCCTGACGCTGATGGACGTGCGCTTCAAGCTGCGTGCGCTGGTCCCGATGGCCTGGGGTGAACACCGAATCATCCCCCCGAGCAGACCTGCGCGACCACGTTCGGAAGCCCCCATCTCTGCATCGTCAACCGCCAGTCGTCGAAAGAGACGTTCAGCTGGCGCGGGTCCGGTGACGGCCCCGATTCCCTCGGTCCTCCGCCTGTCCGTGCCCCCTAGCTCGGCTCGATCACGTGACTCGGATCGGGTCGGCGGTCCGGACCGGCCATGCTGTAGTCACCGAACAGCGCGTCGCGGTCGTTGGTGGCGGCCCTGACGCCGTCGCGAGTTGCCCTCTCGATGAAGGCGTGGGCGTCGGGGGTGTTTCGCATCAGGCCGTCAAGGATCGGTCCGAGCGTCTGGGTCGAGTGGAGACCCATGTTCTCGTAGGTCTGATTGACGATCAGCTTCATCGCCGCGAGCTGCGAGCTCGGGATGTTCGCCAGTTGCTCAGCCTGCCTCGCCACCTCAGCCTCGAGTCCTTCGAACGGCACAGCCGCGTTGATCAGCTCGATGTCCGCGGCCTGGCGGCCGGAGAGCGGCTTCCCGGTCAGCGCGTGCTCCTTGGCCTTCGTCAGACCGAGGCGATATATCCACATGCCCGACAGGTAGCACCCCCAGATGCGCGAGTAGGGGGTTCCGATCTGCGCGTCCTCGGAGGCGATGATCAGGTCGGCGCAGAGCGCCATGTCGCTGCCGCCGCCCACGCACCAGCCGTGGACCTGCGCGATCACCGGCTTGGGCGTGCGCCACAGGCTGAGGAACTTCTGCGTCGGCCCGTACGCCGAGGCGCCGATGAAGTCTTTGCCCGGATCCCAGCGACCGTCGGTGGTGAGCATCTCGTCCCAGTGATGAAAGCCGCCGCCGAAGTCGTAGCCGGCGCAGAACGCTCGCCCGGCGCCGCGGAGCACGATTACCTTGATCCGGCTGTCGACGGTGGCCTGACGGACCGCGGCCTCGAACTCGTCGGGCATCGGCGGAACGATCGTGTTGAGACGCTCGGGGCGATTGAGGGTGATCGTGGCGATCGCGCCGTCGGTGTCGTACAGCAGGGTCTCGAAGCTCATCGTGACTGCTCCCGTTCGTGGTTTGGCTGACATAGGATCGCGATTTACCCGGCGACCTCAGCGAAGCCAGGCAACTCAGGTAAGACTTGACTTTGCAAGGCAAACATTGGTAGCTTTGCGTCACAAACTCCGATCGGACGAACGACCACGAGCCGACACTGGCACTTCCGACGACGTGACCCGAGGAGGGATCATGCACAACTCTCACTTCAGCAAGCGCGTGAACAGGCTCGGTGCCAAGCATCCGCGTCAGGTCGCCTGGCTGCGCCTCGCCATCGGCATCTGGCTGCTGTGCCTGATGGCTGTCCTGTACGGCTCAGGCCACGGCGGCCAGTGGGCCTGGCTGCTGTCCGTCGGAACGGCCGTGCACTTCGGCTACGCCTACCGCCTGTTCCATCTCGCACGCAGTGGTTCCGACCCGCGTGCAAGATTGGGTTAGTCACGGCGTCGATTCGTGCTGATGAACATCACTCCGCATATCGTCGTTCAGGGCGCCGAGCGCGCCGCCGCCTTCTACCGCGACGCGTTCGACGCCGAGGAGATCGACCGGATCCCGACGCCCGACGGTCGGCTCATGTCGGTTCAGTTGCGTTTCGGTGATGGCGTCTTGCACGTCGCTGACGAGTTCCCGGAGATGGGCGTGCTCGCGCCGCCCTCGGTCGGCGGCACGCCCGTGGTCCTGGGGCTGGAGGTCGCTGACGCCGAGGCGGTGTTCGTCCAGGCGGTGGCGGCTGGCGCGCACGTTCGCCAGCCGCTTGCCGACATGTTCTGGGGGGATCGGCACGGCCAGCTCGATGACCCGTTCGGGCATCGCTGGAACGTCAGTCAGCACCTGCGTGACGTACCGCACCACGAGGTCGTGGCGGCTGCGGCGAAGGTGTTTGGCTCGTGATGCGCTATCGGCTGGTGGGTCGCGGTGGGCTGCGGGGGGTGACGATCCCGATCGTTGGCGTGCGCACGGAAGCGCAGCTGGCTGAGAATCTCGCGGCGGTCGCGGTCGACCTCGACCCTGATGAGTTGGAGGCGCTCGATCACCCCAGCCGCGTGCCGTTGGGGTTCCCAGGAGACTTCGGTGGCGCGAATCTGGCAATACGTGCGAGCTCTTCGACGACCACCACGGGAGGATTGATCCTCTTGTCTGAGCTGCGCCACATCCCACGCGCAGCGTCATACCGACACGAGGAGGAGCCACATGTCGACGCTCCGGTTGAGATCAGGTACCCGTCGCGATGCCACTACATCGAGAACATTGAAGCGAAACCGGTTGAGCGACTACGACGAGTCCGGCTCTCCCCGACGCCGTCGCAGTAAAGAACGATCGGCGGACAGGCGGCAATTCTCGCGCTTGCCGCATCCGGCCTAGCTTTTGGCTAGCCGGAACACCGGGTGGTCCGGCGCGATCCGCCGCAGCTCCTCATCCGATGAGTCCGGCCCGACTCCGGCGAAGAACACCCCAACCTCGAATTTCCACTTCTTCAAATAGGCCCGCAGCAGCGCAGGCTTCTCGTCGTCGGCGAGCTCTACCGCCGTAAACGGCTCTGTCCGCCGGCCGACGCGCAGCCTCCCTTGGTTGCTCGCACGCAGGTTCTTCACCCATTGCGTGTGCCCGCGCGGCGCGACGAGGTACTCGACGCCGTCGTAGCGGAGCAGGTTCACCGGGGTCTGCCGCCATTCGCCCGACTTGCGGCCCTTCACCTCGAGCACGCGGGAGCCGTACACGCTGACGCCAACACGCGTGAGCGCAGCCACGAGACGGTTGAAAACGTTGGTCGTGAACCATCCCGGCCGCTGGTAATGCTCGGGCACCCACATCATTCTGCCAGCGGGCGCAGGCATTTGCCTCGCCCCCAGCGCCTCAAGGTAGACACCGTGAGCCGCTGACCGGAGCGTCCGCTGGGGAGCCCCTACTGCGACGAGTGCTTTCAGCTTGCAATCGCCGTCGTCATGCTGCGTACCGTCCTCGTCGGGTGCTCGGTGCTCAAGCTTGGCGGGCCGTTGCGGACCGCGCGGTGAGGCGTCTCCGCCATCCGTTCCATGCTGCTCGCGTCGTAGGTCTCATAGTGTTGCCGTCACCGTGTAACTTGCGTTTCATTCCGAGCGTAACTCGGGCGAGGCCCGCCCCGGGGATTCACTGATCCCAATCGTTACCGGAGAAACGTAACATGCGTTTCAGTGTGTGACTCACACCGTGAGGCGTCTCGGGGCTCCGTCGCCGAACCGCGGTGAGTTACCTGTTGCGGCATGATGCGCTGTTGATTAGGCTGCCGGTCTGGCGGGTGTTGCCTGCCATTTGATCGGTGGTCGGTATACACGCAATCCAAGGAGGCCTCGTCGAATGTTCGGACTGCTCTCGCTTGGGTTCACGCTAAGCCTGGACAACTTCCGCAGTTCCCTTGTGCTGGGGGGGCTGAAGCCGACCCTCCGGCAGTCGGTCAAGACATCCGCCATCTTCGGCATATGGGACGGCGTCGCACCGGCGATCGGGATCATCATCGGCCACTTCCTGAGCGAGAAGATCAGCGGCACCGCCGACACGATCGCGATGGTTGGCCTCGGTGCATACGGCCTGTTCCTCATCGCCCGGGCCCTGCTGTCACCCGAGCGCGCAGATCCGAACCTCAACTGGGCGAGGCGCGGGCTGCCGCTCCCACTGAGCGTCGACAACGTTGCCGCCGGCACGGCCCTCGGCCTCGTCGGCTACTCCCCCTGGCTCGCGCCCATCCTGTTCGGGGTCATCACGTTCTTGATGTCGATCGCCGGGCACCAGATCGGCCGCGCGGTGGCGCACTTCTTCGACTTCATCCCCCGCATCAACACCGACCTGCTGACCGGGATCGCGTTCGCCGCAATAGCAGCCATGATGGCACTCGGCGTCACCCTCCCGCTCTCGGGAGACTGATACCACCCCCTACCAACCACCCCATCAGCCCGCGCCCCTCCAGGACGCACGAGGGCGCCGCTCCCTTCGGGGCAAGCAGTCAACCCGGCTAACGTCGACAGGCCGGCGGGGAAAGTCAAAAGACACGTCGCTCGCCTGGCCGCCGGAGAGCGCGACCGGAGCAAAGGAGGCGTCTCGCCGGCGCTGGCCATGCATCCTCTCGTCGCCAGATGCGGGCCGACTCCTCCCGCGCCTGCCAGCTCCTAGCGCCTATGCATAGCTGCGGTTACCGCCAGCTCGACATCGACGCGCCGTGTGATCAATGCGCGACAGGCGATCGTGAGCGGCGGCATCGCCGGGCGTGCGTCGACCGCCGCCGGCCGGGAGTGAATCCACGCGAAAGGTAGATGTCAGCGATCGGACACGGCCGGCGCCTCAGCTATGCCACG
Source organism: uncultured Solirubrobacteraceae bacterium (assembly GCA_963831015.1). GTDB lineage: Bacteria > Actinomycetota > Thermoleophilia > Solirubrobacterales > Solirubrobacteraceae > Palsa-465. The sequence goes on from CAWHOM010000007.1 coordinate 102,821, forward strand.
CCGCCGCAGGCTTCCGTCTCCGGCACGCTTGTCGGCGGCCTGGCGGCCTACGGAGCTCCGCGGCGATGACCGTCGCTCCGCGTGGCGCGTAGGTCGTTGCTGGCGGAGATCTACCGATCAGCAGCCGCGGCCCCTTTGCGCGAATCGGGAGCCCGGTGTCGGGAACTCGTCTTAGTTGGGATCCCTCAGTGAACGCAGCGACGCCGGTGCTCGCGTTCGTCTCAATACCGCTCGAGGGTTTGTTGCCGAGCTTTCCAGAGCCCGGCTCGGCGACCTAAGGCTCAAGCCGGGCCGGCGAGACGCCGATGGGGGCTCCTACATGACCGGGTCAGCCGACCGCGACGAGGTCCCGACGGCCCGTCTTTCTCCGCGTCCTCGCCTGACGCTGCGGGTGCTGATCGTGGGGTTCCTGATGATCGCCGCCGTCGTCGTGGCTGTGCTCGCCACCCGCTCGGGTTCTCCGGCTGCGAGCGCCCCGGTGCCACGGCCGGCCGCCCCCCTCGCCAATCCGGCCCAGGCACCCGAGCCCGGATCGGCGGATGTCACGATCGGTGCGCACGAGTCGGTCACGGCCATCCCGCACTCGTTCCTGGGGTTCTCGACGGAGTACTGGACACTCCCGGTCGACGAGCATCACATCTCGCTGTACAAGCGGATCCTCTCGATGATCCACGTCCAGGGCGACGGCCGCTTCGTGCTGCGCATCGGCGGTGACTCCTCCGACCACGCGGTCTGGGATCCGGCGGCACGCCGGCTGCCGCCGTGGGCCTACGCCGTCACGCCGGCGCTGGTGAGGCGGACGGCGCAGATCGTCAGCCAGCTCGGACTGCGGGTGATCATCGACCTGAACACGTTCACGAGCACGCCGCGACTCGGTGCCCAGTGGGCGCGCGCGGCTGAGGCCGGGTTCCCGAAGGGCAGCATCATCGGCTTTGAGATCGGCAACGAGCCCGACCTGTACAGCCACGCGCAGTGGGTCTCAGAGCTCAAGGGCAGCGGCTTCGATCTCGCCAAGCTGCCGCTGACGATCACGCCCACCAGCTACGTGGGTGAGTACCGCGCGTTCGCCCGGGCGCTCATCTCGGTGGTCCCGCGCGTGCCGCTGCTGGCGCCGGCGCTGGCCAACCCGGTCAGCGATCTCAACTGGATCGTGACGCTGCTGCACAGTCCACACCCGGGGCTACGCGTGGTCAGCGTCCATCGCTATCCGTATTCGGCCTGCTCGAGTCCGGGCAAGCCGAACTGGCCGTCGATCCCGAGACTGCTGAGCGAACACGCCACCGCGGGCATGGCCCATACCGTGCGCCAGGCCGTCGCCCTTGGCCGCCGTGCCGGGCTGCCGGTCCGACTCACCGAAATAAACTCCGTGACCTGCGGGGGCGTTCGGGGGGTGAGCAACAGCTTCGCGACGGCGCTGTGGGCCCCCGACGCCCTGTTCGAGCTCGTGCGATCGGGGGTCATCGGCGCCGACCTCCACGTGCGCGTGTACTCCGTCAATGCGCCCTTCTACTACGACACGCAGGGCATCCGACCTCGGCCGCTGCTCTATGGCCTGCTCCTGTTCAAACGGATGCTCGGGCCCGACTCACGCCTGGTGCCGGTGCAAGTGCGCACTCCCCGCTCGCTGCACCTCAAGGTCTGGACGGTCCGCGAGGGCACCGACACGCTCAACGTCCTCGTGATCAACAAGGGAGCCCGATCGACGACCGTCGACCTGCACCTGCCGGCCACCGGACCGGGCTCGGTCCAGCGTCTGCTGGCGCCGTCGGCGTACTCCAAATCAGGCGTCACGCTCGACGGCCAGAGCCTCACTGACCAGGTGATCTGGCACGGGCGTGCGCAGACGCAGACCATCACGCCATCCGGGGGCAGATACGCACTCGAAGTCCGAGATCAGAGCGCCGCGCTGCTGACGGTCCACGTCGCGCCGGGCACGCTGACCGGGCGCTGACAGCACACCTACCGGCCGAGCAGGCCAGCGCTCCTCGCTGAGACCTGACGGCCCGGACGAGCGTGCCGCGTGGTCCGAGGAGAGCGGGGCTTCGCGACGCAGGCCCGAGACTGCCGGTCTCGGGCTGAAAGCAGCCGTCTCACATGCCTCGCTGATCCTCGCCGGGCCACTATCCCAGCCCCTTCGATGCCCGCGGGCGCGGGGAGCATCGGATGGCCGCGTTCCTGCCTCGCCACAGTTATAACGGTCGCAAGCCCGCCCGTGAGCTGATCGCTTGGGCGGACCGTCCTTTCAATATCTGATGTATGGGACGCGCTGATCTGGGCCGCGCCAGGCCATCGTCGTGGGCGGCACGAGACGCCAGCCCCTATCCGAGCAGCCCCGTAGGACAAGTTGGAACGATTGAATGCTGCCCGGCTCTCGAACCAGTGGTGCGGAAGGAACGCCGAGCCGTTGGGGTCTAGAAGGCGTGGATCGAGAGTTCTTCGCTGTTTGGGTCAGGCGCGTCATGCAGTTCGGGTGGCCGCGGGACTTTCCGATCGTTCAGTTTCCCAACGTCGCGTTGCTCACGGCATTCGTGAGTGGGCAGGCCGCGGCCATGATTCACGGCGCCGGGCATGGCGACGCTGCCGCGATGTCGTATGCGGCGATGACGATCTGGGCCTACGAAGAACTCGTCCATGGCGTCAACTGGTTTCGGCATCTCCTCGGCCTGGTCTACGTGGTCTCGACAGTTACGCACCTCGCCCACGCCATCGGGCACTGACCAGTGGGGCGCCACGGACGCGGGCTCCCGAGGGATCGCCACTGACAGCGGACTCTATGTCGATGCAACGACCTGCGGCGGGAAGTAATCGCCGCGAGCGTCGTCTGTCAGAACAGGTGGTCACGTCAATCGAGAACCGGGACCCATGCGTGCGCGTCGGGTGTTGATCGTCGCCGACCAGACAGCTGACAGCCGCGAGCTGGTGGTGACGATCGAGCGACTCGCCAGCCGGTCTTCCTGCGCATTCACGGTCTTGGTCCCAGTGAGGGCACGCGGGGTCCATCGCGGCGCCGGCCGCGGACAGCAGGGCATCTCGGGGGCAGAAGCGTGGCTTGACGCGGCGCTGCCGGTCCTCTCGCGAGCCGCCGGAGACGAGGTCATCGGCTTCGAGCCCTCGGACTTCCGGTCAGCCAGGTGATCAACGCCGCCCTCGGCGCCGACGAGTCATCCGCGCATGGGTAAATCAGTCGCGCACGTCGACCGGACCTTAGGAACGCTCGCTGAACACCGACCGCGCTGAGCGACCGGCAGCCGCGCAGCCTCCCCACGGCATCGAGGAAGATGCGCGTCTGCGTCAGCCGAGCAGAGTTGGGGTTCTGTCTCGGTCGTCGAGGTAGACGATGCCATGTCGCGGGGCCTTGATGACCAGCCCGAACAGCGACCCGGCGCCGGTCTTCTTCTTGGCCGGGCGGGTCATCAGCTGTTTGCCGTTGCGGGCCGGGGTCTGCCCCCTGTCGAAGATCGGTTAGCGAACAGCGTCGTCTTCCGGAGGACGACGATGGCGCCACCACGCTTCTAGCGTGAGGGCGGGAATCTCGCCGCCGACGAAGCCCAGCCAGACAGGTACCCCGAGTTCGCTCGCGGCGACGAGCCCGATGATCGCTCCAGCAGATGAAAGGAGCCAGAAGGACCGGTACGGGACGGCACTGCTGGCCCACCACGATGGCTTATAGGAGGACAGCTTCATGGTTCCGTGTGCACGACGACGTCAGCGATCTCGGGCATCTGCAGGCGCAGGGCCTCCTCGAGCTGGCTGGCAACCTGATGTGCATGCGCAAGAGAGTCACTCGCGCCCACGGGAATCGTGATGAAGAGGACTATTCCGGCGTCGGTCGGCAGCAGGCGAACGTCGCGAGCCGGCGTTCCGGTCTGCTCACGGATGATCGACTTGACCTCGTCGAGGGTTTGGTGATCATCGTGGGCTGCCGTGGGGTCGGCCGCGATGGGTCGTTCGAGCGGTTCAAGGTGGGTGAGGGCGTCACTGACCCTCGGCAAGGCGCGTACCGCATCTTCGACTCGCTCGGCGACGCTGTGGGCCTCCTGCAGCGAGCTGTCGGCGGGGAGCTTGAGATGTAGTGAGACGCTGACCTGGTTGCCGTGCTCGAAGATGGTGATGTCGTGCGCCTCGCTGACCGCCGGTTCCCTGAGGGCGATCGCGAGGACGCGGTCGCGGAGCGTGAGCCCGCGGCGGCGGGGCTCGACGTGGACGACGACGTCGCTGTTGGGCAGGGCGTGCTCGACGGCCTGTTCGACCTCGTCTGCGGCGGCGTGGCCCTCGACGACTGCTCGGCCGGGAGGGACGCCCACGACGACGTCGGCGAAGTAGCGGCCGGCCGATTCGCGCAACCGCAACCGCTCTAACTCGATCTCCGGGCCCAGCGCGACGATCGCATCCCGGGCCACCGCGTGCGCGCCCGCGGGCGCGGTGTCCATCAGCACCTGGCCGTTCTCCATGACCAGTCTGCCTGCCGCCGCGAAGATGATCGCCGCCACGATCAGCGCAGCGATCGGGTCGCCATCGGGCACTCCGGCGCGGACGACGATCAGTCCGACGAGCACGGCGACTGAGCCGGCCACGTCACTGGCAAAGTGAAACGAGTTGGAGCGCAGCGCCGCGGAGTGATACCGCCGGGCGCTTCGGCGCGAGAGCACCGCCCGGCTGATGTTGATCGCGATGGCGACGCTGATGACCGCGAACACGTACCACTTGGCCGCCAGCGACGGGCGGCCACCGGAGAGGCGACCGATCGCCTCGATGGCGACGAGCAGGCCGCCACCGACGAGGATCGTCGCCTCGGCGAGAGCCGACAGGTTCTCCGCCCGACGATGACCGTAGGGGTGCGAAGTGTCAGCCGGACGTGCGCCCAGCCGGACCGCGAAAAACGTGACCACCGACGCGACCACGTCGCCGGTCGATTCGACACCGGCCGACACCAGGCCCAGGCTTCCGGTCGCCAGGCCCGCGCCGAGCATCAACACCATCTGAAAGGCCGCGGCGAAGATCGAGGCGATGGTCGTGCGGCGCTGCCCGGCGGCGTCGGAAGCCCCACGTGGCGGATCGATTTGCTGGGCGGCGGGCATCACGAGAGCGTAGGCGCAGATACGAACGTGCCCGTAGGGCCGATCGATAACGAGAGTGTGCAGATCCGGATCGAGGCCTCGGACCTACCCGGGCGGACTTGTGGCTCCAGCCCTGCGGGGCTGTTCGTGCGGTCAGGGGAGAGCCGAGCGGGTGATTCGGGTTTGGCTTCGTAGGCGACCGGCTAATTAGAAGCACGTGAGCCCGGCGTTTGTGAGTATTAGGTTCGCTCAGCGCTGAGCACTCATTGGGCGCGGGGACGGACGCGATCGCGAACCGGTTCCGCTCGGACTCGCGTCCTTTAGATCCGGAAATCTCGGCCTAGCATCGGGCAACTGGCACCAAGCCTCTTCGGCCAGGGAGGCCACGGCATCGCCGCTGCCCCGTGGGAACTGACCGGGGTACAAGATAGTCCTCGCGCCAATTGGAAACAATTGTTGGGATTTGCGTCGACCGGTGAGGATAGGAGTACTGTCGTTGGTGGTACTGGCCCTGCGGCCAGAATTCACACCCCAGTCCGAATGCCACCAACGGCGCGATCCGCGCTACGAGGCGGGAGACTGGCGCCACTGGTTTTGACTGCGGGGCTAGTAGTGGGGAGCGCGAGTGCCTCCAATCGGCCCTGCTCTCATCCGAGAGACCTAACGGCCTCAGCGGAGAGCGCGCCTGAGCACGAAAAAGATGGGGTCAGACCCCCATAGTCCTTGACGGCTGCGGCCATGATGCTCAGCAGTAAGAAGTCAAACGACCGCCGCCCGCGGCGTCAGTTTGGGTTGACAAACGTCTGTTGTCAATCTAGACTGACGGCCATGAACGCCGAAGAGATCGCTTCCGCGATCACGTCCAACGACCCGTCGCTGGGGCTCCGCGCCGCTCTAGCTCTGCACCGGCTCGCAGAACGCGTCGAGGCGGACCACATCGCGGCCGCCCGCCAGCAGGGGTGGTCTTGGCAGCAGATCGGGGACGCGCTCGGCGTTACCCGCCAATCAGTCCACGCCAAATATGGAAAGCGACTCCCGTGACCAAGCATCCGAAACCAGCCGACGCGTGGAACCCCTGGAGCACATACATCGACGCTCGCGAGGAAGCACGGCGCCGCGGTGACCGCAAGGTCGGCACCGAGCATCTGATACTCGGGCTGCTCAGGGAACCAGTCCTGGCACAAGCCCTCGGATGCGACCTACAGACAGCCCGCGACACGCTCGACGCGATGGATCACGATGCGCTCGCCGCCGTCGGCATCGGCGCTGCGTTCAACGCACCACCGATACCAATCGACGAGCCGATCAGACGTCCGTCGAGGCCGACGCTCAAAGCCGTCCTGCGGGACCGTTTGCCAATGACACCCGCAGCCAAGACAGCGCTTGAGAAATCGTACAAAGAGAGACGTCGTGGTCACATCCCGCCGCAACAGGTGCTCCTAACCGTCCTCGAGCTCAAGCCACCAGATCCCGCCGCCGAGCTGATCACCGCGCTAGGCGTCGACCGCGCGGCCGCGCGGCAACGTCTCGGCCTGGGACGCGCCGCAGCGTAGGCCGACCAGCACCGAGCATCGAACGGTGAACGCGAGTCGGCGAGCGACCCATCTCGTGCGCCCGGACGCCGCTGTCACTGTCGCCGTAGACCAGCAGCGGCGAGCTGGCTGCTGGCCAGATGTGCTCACCCGAGAGTCACCGTCCCCTAGGACAGCCCGAGATAGCCTGCAGAAGGAAGGAGAGCCCGTGTCAAGCTCAATGGTGAACTTCATCGCGATCATCGCCCGTCGCGCCGGCGCGATAGCTTGAAGCCATGCTGATCTACTCGATGGGCGTCTCGGTGGACGGCTTCATCGCCGACCGGGAGGGCGCGTTCGGGTGGACCGTCCCGAACGAGGAGCAGTTTCGTTTCCACCTCGCCCAGATTCGCGAGCTCGGCGCGTATCTGTGCGGACGCAGGCTTTACGAGACGATGCTGGTGTGGGAGACGGATGCGTCGATGCGCGACAACGAGCTCGGGGCCGCGTTCGCCGACGTCTGGTTCGCTATCCCGAAGGTCGTCTTCAGCCGCACGCTCGACAGCGTTCAGGGCAACGCCCGGCTCGCCGAGGCGTCGGTGGCCGAGGAGGTCGCTGCCGCGCTGGACGCGACCGACAAGGACGTCTCGATCGGCGGTGCCGGCCTGGCCGCGGCAGCGATCGAGCTCGGCCTCGTCGACGACCTGCGCATGTTCCGCAATCCGGTCGTCGTCGGTGGCGGCACGCCCTTTCTGCCGCCGGTTACCGAAGACCTTCGGCTAGACCTGGTCGAGACCAGGACGTTCGGGTCGCGCGTGATCTACGAGCGTTACGCGCGCGCCCGCGATGATTCGGACTGACCCCGGCGTCCGAGTCAGCAACGCATCGCCGACCTCGGCCTCGCTGACCCAAGACGGGCCTGCGCTGATCGAGACGATCGACGGGATCCCCGCATGAGTCCCGTCGAACTCCCGATAGCGCTACGCGCCGCGACGAGCTCCGGCGCGGCCGATGGGCACTGGCTGGCACGGCGTACCCTTTCCGATATGTTAACGGTCTTTCGATATCTAGACCGTTCTCGGAGGTTGGAATGAGCGTCTACTCGATCTGGGAATCGCGGTTTCCGCCGGAGTCCGCAGCGGAGGGAATCAAGGTCACTCAAGCGATCTGGCAGGACATGTTGTCCTTCGATGGCTACCTGGCGCATGAGCTCGTCCAGGATCTCGACGAACAGGGGCATTTGATCGTCATCAGCCGATGGGCAAGCCGTGAGGCGGCTGATGCGGCGTTGAGCTATGCCGCTCACCCCAACGCCACGCTGGTCAACGCGCTTGTCAGCGAGCCCCGCCGGCGCATCGTCGCTGCCGCGCTGTGATCAACGCCGCCCTGGTGATTGCCCTGGCCAACGCGCAAGCGGAGAGACGACCCACGGGGGTGCGTGCTGCTGTCGCGCAGGACCGGTTGGCAGACGCAGCCGGCGCGAGTGAGCTGCTCACACCGTTTCTCGACCGCCCCGTCGAGCCGCGGGATCTGGCCGGAGTTCGTGCTGTGCAGCAGGCGGTCGTCTCTGTGGTCGACGCCCTGATCGAAGAACGGGAACCCCCGCTGCAGACGCTCAACGCGCTGGCCGCCCACGAGCCCGCGATCTACATGCTCACCCAGCGATCCGACAGACAGCTGCAGACCTCCCCGCGACCACAACACCCGTCGACCACCGGGGCGCTGCTCCTTGCAGTCATGCGCAATCTCAGCGAACTCGAGCCATCCCGCCTGCGCCGCTGTGCGCGCGCTGAGTGCCGGCTGGTCTTCTATGACACGAGCCGCTCCGCCACCCAGCGCTGGCACGCCGAGCGCCCCTGCGGGATACGTGCGCGGCAGCAACGCCACCGCACCAAGCACGGGGCCTAAGCAGCTCCCGGCCCGTGGATGCGGGCCGATCAGGCGCGCCGCCTTTCTTTCGCAACCACTAACCACGGACGCTCTCGATCGCAACCAGCCGCAGTTGAGACGAACCCCAGGCAGCGGTCCCAACTGGCATAACCCGCATCGGAGCACCGCCCGTCGGGGCGCTAATGGTCGGTCGGCCCTGACGCGCGTTGACCTGTGGCGCCAGGGCCAACTGTTCCACGCGCCCAGACGGCGGGTTACGGGCGCTGGGACGCTTGTCAGTTCTGCGGGATGAGACCGAGCATCTTGAGGGCGGTCACGCCGTCGTCGAGGCCGATCTCCTCGGTGATCAGTCCGTTCTCGACCTTGAGCACCGTGGTGCCGGTGAAGCGCATCGTCTTGCCCGAGCCCGCGGGCAGCGACCCGATGGGCATGTCGTCAAAGGCGTCGCCGGCGTGGGTGCCGCCGCCCTGCCACTGCCCGACGACGTAGTCGCCTTCGGCGATCAGCTCGGCGGTTGCCCCGAAGGCAAGATCGGGGAAGGCAGCTCGGAACTTCGTGGCGAACTCGCGCACCTGATCGCGGCCACGGCAGGGGGCGTGCAGCGAGTACTCAAAGCGGATCTCCGGGGCAGCCAGCTCGTCGATGACCGCTGGGTTGTAGTCGGGGCCCCAGAATTCGGCGAACCAGCGCCCGACGACTGCCTTGTTCTCTTCGATGGACATGCGTTACCTCACGGGTTGGATGGTTGATCGGACTTCGGTGAAGTTGGAGACCGTCTACGCGCGTAGGCTGTGAGCGGTTAGGGGCCGGAACTCGGCATCGACGACCGCGCGCGCCGCAAGCGGTTGCACATCGGTGGCGCTTGCGGTCGGTCGGGCGGCAACGTGGTCGATGGTGCTGCCGCAAGCGCCGCAGCGGTCGGAAGGCGCGGTATAGACATTCCCGCAGAAGCAGGCGATGGTCCAGCTCATGGTGGCTCCGATCGTTTTCTAGACGTGACCGCGAGGAGTGGCGCTGTCCGCTTGGTTCGATGGTCTGGGGGTGAGACGCTTCGCCGCATCGATTCGTGAGGTCTCGGACTCAAATCCGCACTCGGAATCTGGTTTCTGGTTTCCAAGTCCGGCGCTGATCGGTCTCACGTTTTGCGTGGCCCGTGCGTCTAGTCGGGTGACGTGAACATCGCTATGAACGACATTTCGTCGCGCCCGTGCCGATGACGGGGCGGCCGGTCTCTGCTCTGGAGCCGTTTGAGTCCGTCCTGGAGCGCCACGGCCCTGCGGTTCTGCGGTTCTGCGTTGCGAGGCTGGGTCCGGATCGCGGCGAGGAGGCTTTTCAGGAGACGCTGCTCGCGGCGCTTCGGCACTACGGCGACCTGCACGACAGCGCGGCTGTGGGCGGCTGGCTGTTCTCGATCGCCCAGCGCAAGATCGCCGACAGCGCACGCAGTCTCGCGCGCGCGCCGATCGTCACCGACCAGCTCGAGGAGCACGGCGGGTCGTGGCATGACCCTGACCCGGCCTACGACGTTTGGTCACAGGTTGCTGCGTTACCGCCCAAGCAGCGTGAGGCGGTCGCGTTGCGCTACATGGCCGACTTGTCCCACGGCGATATCGCCGAGGCAATGGGCACCACGGCGGATGCCGCGCGGCGCAACGTCTTTGAAGGGCTCAACCGACTCAGGAGGGATCTCGCCTATGACCCGCACAACCTTTGACAGCGTCACCGCCCGGATCGGCCAGCTCGACTGGTCGCAGCTGGCGCGCGGGCTCGACGAGCAGGGGTTCGCTGTGACCGCCCCGGTGCTCACCGCCGAGGAGTGCGTCAGGCTCGCTGACCTGTTCGAGGGTGACGGGTTTCGCTCGACGATCGATATGGCGCGCCATCGCTTCGGTGATGGTCGCTACCGCTACTTCGCCCATCCCCTGCCCGAGCTGATCCAGGGCGCGCGGGTCGCGTTCTATGAGCAGCTCGCGCCGATCGCCAACCGCTGGGCCGATCTGCTCTCGGGCGAGAACCCAACGTTCCCGTTGACTCACGAGCTGCTGCTGGCGCGCTGTCGAACGGCCGGGCAGAGACGACCGACACCACTGATGCTCCGTTATCACGAGGGTGACTGGAACGCCCTGCATCAGGATCTCTACGGCGACGTGTACTTCCCCTTTCAGGTCCTGACCGTGCTCTCAGACCCCGACGCGGACTACGCCGGCGGGGAGTTCGTGCTGATGGAGCAGCGTCCCCGCGCGCAGAGCCGCGCGCACGTGCTGCGTCCCGCCCGCGGCGCGTTTGTGATCTTCCCGACGCGCGAGCGCCCGCATAGAGGCAAGAACGGCTATCACCGCGTCGGACTGCGGCACGGGGTCTCGACCGTCACGGCCGGAACCCGCACCGCGCTCGGGATCATCTTCCACGACGCCCAGTGACCCGGTAAACCTCACAAAGAACTTCCAGGGACCGTCTAACCACCATGCCCGACCACACCTGTAAAGACACGAGGTTCGAACGTCTTTTTCGGCGCGGCGCCGAGACATCGGTTCCCGACTGGATCGACGTCCGCGCGCGGTTCACGGCACGCGCGCTCTCAGACGATCTCGTGGACGTCGCCTACGAGGATCACGACACGCCGCTGGGCGCGATGCGCGTGAGCGCCACCAACAGCGGCATCGTGCGGATGATCCTGCCAGCCGAAAACGCCGAAGAGGTCCTCGAGGACCTCGCCCGCAAGGTATCCGCCCGGATTCTGCGCGCCAGCACCCCCGTGATCACGCGGACCCGACAAGAGCTCGATGAGTACTTCGACGGCCGTCGTCATCGATTCGATGTTCCGCTGGACTGGAAGCTGGCCAAGGCGTTCCGGCTCAAGGTGCTCGAGGCGACCACGCGGATCCCCTACGGCCAGACCGCCTCCTATCGCCAGGTCGCCAATGCCGCGGGAAGCCCCAACGCCGTTCGCGCCGCCGGATCGGCGCTGGCCACCAATCCCCTACCGGTCCTCGTGCCATGTCACCGCGTGGTACGCAGCGACGGCACGATCGGCCAATACCTCGGCGGCCCGGCCGCCAAGACGCAGCTACTTACCATCGAGCGAGCGACTTGACGATGGCGTGGACCACCGACCCGAGCCTTCTGGGGCCGCGACCGGTTCTTGGCCATCGGTCCTCGTCCTAACCAGCAGCGTCACGCGTGGTCAGAGCGGCGCGCTACACGCGCGGGATCAGAGTGACCGCCCCGACCTTGACCGGCGCGCGACCTGGCTGTCAACCCTCCCCGACGAGCCTTGGCTGACGTACTCCCGTGGGTCCGTCTGGGTCAGCGGAACCCGCGGTCCGTCCAGTGGTCCGAGCGGGGGCGGCGCATTCGCATCGCCCGCCCACGGCCTCCGTCAGGTCGGACGGTTCCACACGAATGTGACCGTAGCGCGGGCGGGCAGCTCGTAGCTGAAGGAGTGCCCTGCCCAGCTGACGACGAACCGCGAGCTCGTGCCGGAATTGTTGTACGCAAACAGCGCCAGGCTGCCATCGGGATTGCGGAACGCCACGTCATCCACGCCCGGCGTCGCCCCGTAGCGTTTGCTGCGCTTCGCGATGAAGTAGCTGACGAGATGGTTGGTATTGATCCGCTGCGCGCCGGGCTTGACGAACCTGCCGAACTGCGCAAGCTGGTAGTAGGCGAGGTTGTAGGTGACGGCGTGCGTCTGCGGATTGATGGTCACGATGCCCCGGCAGGGGATGCAGCCACTGTCGGGCGGCTGCACCGGTCCCCCTTTCGGGTCCAGCGCCAGGTTCCAGAGCGCGACCGCGCTCGCCCAGTTGCGCATCGCCCCGATCACGATCTCCGACGCCGAGTACGGCGTGAGGTCCACCGCGCATTCGCTGACGAGGAGATCGAGGGCGCCGTCAGTGGAGTGCAGCTTGTTCAGCAAGTACGGGATGCCGTGGTAGCAGTGCTGGGCGACGCCGTACAACCCAGCGTGCGCGGCGCCGGAGGCGACCTCGATACCGTAGGAGGGGGCGCTGAAGGACACGTCGCCTCCGTAGACCCGCGTCGGCAGCTTCGCCGCTTTGAGCGCCGGCAGCAGGTTCTGGGTGACCCACTTCAGCTCGTCGAGCTCGGGAAACGACATCGAGGGGTACGACGCGGGCGCGCGCGGCTCGTTCTCGGGTGTCACTGCCTGGATCGGCACCCGTGCAGCGGCATACGCCTGAAGGAACTTGACGAAGTAATTCGCCAGCACCGGCCAGTCGGCCGGCAGCAGCGTGCCCGTGAAGCGCAGGTCATCGAAGCGGTCATTGGCCTTCATCCACGGCGGCGGGCTCCACGGTTCCGCCAGCGTGTTCGCGCCCGGATCGATTCCCAGGACCGCCCGCATCGTCGGGAGGATGTAGGCCTCATCGTGCGCGATCGAGAACTGAGTGAGCGCCGGATCGGACTGCCCCGCGGGCAGGTCGTCGTAGGAATACGGCTGGCCGGTCGCGGTGAAGTCAGACGCGCCCATCGGCAGGCGGATGAAGTTCAGCCCGGCGGCGTTGGCGCCGAACAGATTGTGCAGCAGCGTTGACCTTGCGCCGGACCCGAGCTGTTCGCCGATCAGCCACGCCGATGAGTCGGTCATCGCGCCCCCCACGCCCTTGATCCCCTGATAGCGCATTCCCGCGTTGACTGAGATCACTGGGACGTGCGCCGGCGGCGCCTGGCTGGTGAAGCTCTCGCTCGGCATCGTCGCCATCCGCTGAGCGAGATCGCCGCTGGTCTGCACCACGCTCACCGACGACGATCGTTCCGAGGCATGCGCCGAGGCGACCGGCGATCCGAACCACAGGGCCTGCGCGAGCACGCACGCCAGCAACCACACCAGGAGCCGTCGTGAAGAAGCCCCTGTTGCCATCGCCGGGCAGCGTAGGGGAATCCGCACGACTGGTGAGCCACCTCGGGGCGGGGCGGACCTGTCGCGGGTCGTCCGTTGCAGCAGGCTCCGGAATACCGCGCGGGTCGTCGCTTCACGCCTACACCGGCCACGCCGCCGCGGTGACCGCTTTCGTTCGCGACTCGGAAGCGACTCGCGTGGTCTCGCGCGGACTCAAGCGGCTGTTGGTCTGCTCAAGGCCGCCACTTCTTTGAGAGCCTCGTGAGGGGCTCGGTCATGAGCCGTGGTAGCAGTCGGGGGCCTGGGACGACTCGCAGGCCGAGCTGCTCGAACATCGTGAGCGTGTCCATCTGGAACCAGTGCTCGGCGGCCTTCCCGTCGACCATCCGGCTGATCTCGAGGCCGGAGAAGTGGACCTTGCGGCCGGTCGGTGGCAGGCCGCGGAAGTGCCCGGTGTGCGTTCCGGTGAACAGGATCCGCTGTGCGTTCATCTCCTCATCGGCGACGGTGTCTTGCACGTCGAGGTGCAGGTCGGGGAATCCCTCGAGAAAGGTGCCTAGGAACGCGATCCACGCGTCGCTGTCGAGCGCGGGCAGGTGCATGCTGTCGGGAGCGTGCCCGATGTAGTCGGCGGTTCGCGCGTCGGCCTCGGCCTCGTCGTCGCGGGCGTTGAAGGCGTCGACCCACCGGCGGGCGGCCAGCCTGTTCTCGGTCGACGCGGATTTGCTTGGGCTCGCGGTGGTCATGTTCTGTCTCCTTCGCTGTCAGGCCGGGATGCCGGGAGGGCCGAGGATCTCGAGGCCGTATTCCGCGGCCGTCTTCATGACCAGTTCCATGTCGGGCGGTGTTGGAGGACCGGGTGGGAGCTCCGGGCCGGGGGCGGGCTCGGCGAGCGCGCGGACGAAGCCTGCGAAGTCGCCTGGCTCGGTGACCAGGAGGAACCGTGCCATCTCGGAGCTCACGATGAACGTGTGCGGGATGTCGCGCGGCCCAAGGACGAACGAGCCGGCTGGTGCGACATGGGTCTCGCCGTCGACCCAGATCGTGAGTTCGCCTTCGAGGACGTAGAACCACTCGTCTTCGTGGTGGTGGACGTGCAGCGGCGAACCGCTTCCGCGGGGGGCTGTCTGCTCGGTGACCATGGCGCCGTCGCTGGCCGCCTTGATCGTCGTCAGCCCGCCGAAGAACCAGAGGTGCTCGCCGGCGCTGGGCTGCTGGGCGATGGGGGTGAGAGTTGTCATGGGCGCAGCATGCTCCACGCGGCGCCGCGCGACCATCCCTCGCGCGCGGGGATCTTTCTTGCACGTGGTGGGACACTTGGGCGATGGCACGGTCCGTCGACGCGCTGATCGACGAGATCGATCTTCTCGCGTCCAGGGGACTGCCGCGCAGGGAGTTCTTCGCCGAACTCGCTCCTAGGGTGCGCACGGTGCTCGACAACGACGCGAGCTGCTGGCATACGCTCGACCCGCACACGCGTCTGTTGACCAGCGATGACCCCGCGGAGCTGATCAGCCGCGGGATCCTCACCCCGGAGCAGGGCCCCGGCGCCGGCGAGCTGATCATCCGCAGCGAGTACATGATCGATGACGTCAACACTTTCGCCGGACTCGCCGCCAAGCGGGTGCCGGTCGGGATCCTCGACCACGCCACCTGTGGCAGTCCTGAGAGCAGCCCGCGCTACCGCGATCTCCTGCTGCCGCTCGACATCCCGCACGAGCTCCGGGCCGCGTTCGTCATCCGCGGTCGGGTCTGGGGCGCCGTCCACATCGCCCGCCGCGCGTCAAGCGGCCCGTTTCAGCAGCAGGACGCCGACGCCCTCGCCGCGATCACCGGGGCGGTCGCGCGCGGGGTCCGCACTTCGCTGCGCTTCGACGCGGCTCGGCGCGTCAATGGGCTCGAGGCGCCCGGCCTGGTCGTCCTCGGCCCCGGCGACGAGGTGGAGATGATCACTCCGCCGGCCCGGGAGCTGCTCGCCTCGATCGGCGCCAGCGACCTCCCCTACACCGACGACGACATGCCCGCCGCGGTGCTCTCGCTCGCTGGGTTCGTCCGTCGCGCGCCCCGCGCGGCACAGGGAGGCGCGAACGTCGTCACCGTGCCGGCCGAGGACAGCTGGGTGACCCTCCACGCGTCCTGTCCAGGTTCGGCTTCCGACGGCCGCGTGGCGATCGTGATCGAGCGCGCCAGCGCGGCCCGCTCGGCAACGGTTCGCCTGGAAGCGTTCGGCGCCACCGCCCGCGAGCGTGAGGTCGCCACGCTCCTCGCACGCGGGCTGTCGCGCGTCGAGATCGCCGAGTCGCTGGTCCTCTCTCCGCACACGGTCGAGGACCACACCAAGAGCCTCTACAACAAGGTCGGAGTCGCTTCGCGCCAGGAACTCGTCGCCCGAGTGTTCCTCGACGAGTACTTGCCCGAGGTAACCCAGAGCACGCCGCTGACCTCCCGAGGACGCTTCGACCGCGTCTAGCGGCCGAGTCCACACACAACGGATGCGCCGGCAGGCTGATTTCGCAACGTCCGTTCCGCATCGCGCCACCTGACCGTCCCGCACCCCGAGCAAGGAGCCGCGTCGGTTCAGCGGCGTCGCAACCGCGCCGACGAGCGAAGCCTCCCTCGAGACGATCTCCAACACTGAACGTCCCGCCAAGACTGTCTCAACGATCGTCGATCGGCACCTGGTCGCTCAGGGCCCGGGCCTGCTTCCGATCCGCGACATACCTGTTCCCGTCCGCGAGCACACCCGCTCCTCGCCAATCGCGGGTTCGTCGCAAAGGGTGCGTCCAAATGAGGTCGGTCCTGGCAGCGAAGGCAACCGTCTGAAGGGCCGAAGTTGCGCTCAGTCAGCTAGAGCGTCGATCCTTGCGACCTCGTCGCGGTCGAGGGAGAAGCCGAAGACGTCGAAGTTCTCGGCGATCCGCCCGGCGTCGCTCGACTTGGGGATGGCAACGAACTCGTGCTCGAGATGCCAGCGCAGGATGACCTGCGGGACGGTCACGCCATGGTCCTCGGCGATGGCGATGAGGACCGGGTCGCGCAGGTCGGCCGCCTTGAACGGACTGTAGCCCTCGAGCGTCACGCCGCGGTCGCGGTGTGCGGCGACCGTCGAGGCGTCGTAGAGCGCGGGCGTCCATTCAATCTGATTGACCGCGGGCACCACGCCCGTAGCTTCGGTGAGCTCGTCGATCTCGGCCGCGCTGTAGTTGCTGACGCCGATTGCTCGCGTGAGCCCGGCGTCGCGTGCCTCAACGAACCGCTGCCAGGTGCCGGCGCCCTTCCCGCGCGCCACCGGCCAGTGGATCAGCCACAGGTCGAGGTGGTCCAGCCTCATCGCGTCAAGGCTGGCGCGGATCGTCTCCTGCTCGCGTCCGGCATCGCTGGCGCGCAGCTTGGTGGTGACGAACACCTCCTCACGCGCGACGCGGCTATCGCGCACGGCACGACCGACCGCGGCCTCATTGCGGTACATCGTCGCGGTGTCGATCAGTCGGTAGCCAAGGTCAAGCGCGGTGCGGACGGCGTCATAAGCCTCTCGCTCGGACGCTTGCCAGGTGCCGAGACCAAGCAGGGGCATGGCCACGCCGTCGGCGATCGTGACCGTGGGACTGCGGATATCGCTCATGCGGACAGCTTCGCACGAGCCTGCGGCTGCCTCAGCGCACCGTCTGACGGACGCGCGCTCGGCAAGCAGGCCGAGCGGGAGGGTCAGCGTCAGCCACCGCGAGCCAGAACTGAACGACAGGAGTCTCAACCAGCAGCCCGGCGTCGCGGGCGCCCGCGTCGCAAACCGTTCGTCCGTTATGCCTCCGGCCAGCCATGAAGCGAGCGTCCGAGGCATCGGTCTCCGGCCCGAACTCTCGGCGATCCCCGGCTATTTGACTAGGCACACCAGTCAGCCGCAGAAATAGCCCCACCAACCCATGACCGCCTAAACAAAAAGGCCGGGTCCGGCGATCCGTCCCGAGCGACACTTCCGCAACGTCGCCGGCGCGGCACTCTCTGGGCCGGTGCCGCACCAGCCCCTTGCATAAGCAGGCGTCCGACCGTCAACCCAGCCCGCTTGTGAGCGCCTTGCGCGAGAAGCACACGCCAGGGCTCGCCACTCGGCACGCGCGCCTGGTCGCCGAAGCAGGCGTCAGGCTCGAGGACGCTCAGAGGGCGAAGCGATCGCAGCGGACGTGCACGGTTTCCGCGCGAAGCCAACGTTCCGATGCGATCCCGCGAAACGCGCGGGGAAACCAAGGCAGGTGCCGCGGGGTAATCGTCGGACGATGCGGCGGCCGAGGACCGGAGTTGACCTAAATCACGGTTAGGCTGGGCGGCACGGTCAACGAGCAGGAGGAGGGGCAGGATGTCGGAACGCGACGAGTACATCCTCGGCGTGCCGTGCTGGGTCGATGCGAGCTACAAGGACCCGGAGAGCGTGCTGCCGTTCTACCGCGGGCTGTTCGGCTGGGAGTTCATCCCGGCGATGGAGACCCCGGGTGAGCGGTTCTTCATCGCGACGATCCGCGGTGGCAGCACCGCCGGGATCGGTGAGCTGCCGGCAGATCACCCGCCGGTGCCGGCGTGGAACACCTATGTCGCCGTCACGAGCGCGGACGAAGCGGTCGCCAAGGTGCAGGCTGCAGGCGGTGAGGTGCTCGCATCGCCGTTCGACGTCGTTGACGCTGGCCGGATGGCGATCCTCAAGGACCCGCAGGGCGCGGTGTTCTGCGTCTGGCAGGCCGGCCGAACCAAAGGTGCGAAGGTCGTCAATGAGCACGGCGCCGTGAACTTCAACACCCTCCACACCCCCGACCTGGAAGCGGCCCGGAGGTTCTACGGCGAGGTGTTCGGCTGGACGACGCTGTCACTCGCGGGCGCGGAGTTCTGGACGCTCCCGGGCTACGGTGACTATCTCGAGACGATCGTTCCGGGGATGCGCAAGGGCGCAGCTGAGATGGGTGCGGCCGGGTTCGAGGACGTCGTCGCGGTGCTCGAGCCGCTGAAGGACGACGACCACCCGCACTGGCATGTCACGTTCGCGGTCAACAACGCCGACGCGGCCGCCGCCGAGGCGCCCAAGCTCGGCGGCAAGGTGCTCGTCCCACCGCTCGACGCTCCGTACGTTCGTCTGACCGTGCTGGCGGATCCCGAAGGGACGCCGTTCACCGCCAGCCAGTTCGTGGCTGAGAACCGGTAGCTATCGCGGCCGATCGTGATGGCCCGGCGGGCGCGTGGGCTTGGCGCGAAACCCGGGGAAGGAAGTGACCCCTCCTGGGCAATTTCCTTTTCCGCTTGGTGGTCGCACCACATCACGCTCGCCGAGATCCTCTCAACCAACGGCACCGACTTCATACCCTCCGACACTTGAGATCAGGGCTGCTGCCCAGCCGCTCGACAGGCTCGGTTTCCGCGCGTTGCGGGGCGGTCTGCATTACGTCCGAGATGCCTGTCGCGGGCTGGAAGCAGGGTTCGCGTCCGTGGTTCCCACCCGTGTGGCCAGTTCTGTGCGGTTGGCGACCCCGAGCTTCGCGTAGATGTGCGAGAGGTGTGTCTTGACGGTGCTGCGGCTCATGAACAGGCGTGCGCCGATTTCGGGGTTGGATAGCCCTTCAACCGTGAGCCGCGTGACCTCGGTTTCTGTCGGCGTGAGGCTTTCCCAACCCGCGAGGGGGCGTCGGCGTGGGCCGCGTGCGCGGCTTGCGTAGGCGGCGGCCTGCTCGAGTGACATGGCGACCTCGTCGCTGTCGGGCTCAGGCGCGTCCGAGCCGGCGATTCCCAGCGCGCGTCCGGCCACCGCGGCGGCCGCCAGCAATCTCGGCGCCTGCTCTGGTGCCGGTCCAGAGTTCGTGCAGGCGCTCGGGCTCGCTGAGATCCCCGACTGGGGTGATTCCACCGCCTGGCAGTACTGGGTGATCGACACCGTCAAGCGGCACGAGCAACAGATGGGATACCAACCGCACCCGATCGGGATGACGATGCAGTTCCCCGTCGCAGAGCAGACGAAGGTCAATGACCCGCTGCTTGCAAGCCGGGCGGAATGGGTCTCACCCGGTTACGACGACGAGGTGTTCGCCGCGGGCGGGCACCCGATGGCTCCGGGCTCGCCGCAATCCCGCTGGCTCGAGGACCCACCCGCGGCGGACGGACGAAAGGTCGTTATCACCGACACCGACCACTACGCCCCCGGTCGCGGCGACGCACTCTGGGCCTGGAAATCCTTCCTGCGAGGCCACCACCCAATCCTGATGGACTACGGGCTAATCGCCGGCGTCAAGGCGCCCGACCCGGCGTTCGAGCCCGCGCGGCACGCGATGGGTGACACGCTGCGCTACGCGACGCGGATGAACCTGATCGCGACGCAGCCGCGCGGCGAGCTCAGCTCCACGGGCTACGCCCTGGCCAGCCCGGGTAAGGAGTACCTCGTCCTCGACGCGAGCGACACGGGCGGTTCGTTCACCGTGCGCTTGGAGCCCGGCACCTACGCCGCAGAGTGGTTCTCGATCGACAGCCGCGAGAGCATCGACGGCAAGCAGATCACCCTCGAGACGCCCGGGCGCGCGAGCTTCAGCACGCCGCCGGGCGCGTCTGGCGCCGCCGTCCTGTACCTGCGCAACGTCGCGCGCTGACCTCTTCCGGGAAGTAGCGAACGTGACCCAGGAGCAAGATCTCGGTGCGCTTGCGCGGTCGATCATCGACGCGAACCGGTTCATGGCCCTCGGCACCGCCGACGCGAGCGGGACGCCATGGGTGTTCCCCGTGTGGTACGCCCCACGCTCCTACCGCGAGTACGTCTGGGTCTCGCGACCCGGGACGAGGCACTCCCGCAACATCGCCGAGCCGTCGACGTAGCCTCCGCCCTCCCCGACGAACACCAGGTCGTCGTCGGCGACCAGCTCACCACGGTCGCCGAGCGTGGCCAGGGCCGAGGCGACGTCGGCGGCCATCGGCACCGACCTGACCTTGCCGGACTTCGGGGTCGACAGCACGCCCTCGTGGTAGCTCGCACGCACGCGGATGACCGACCCGGCAAAGTCGACGTCGCGCCAGTGCAGAGCGATTAGCTCACCGCGACGCAGGCCGGTGAACGCAGCTGTCAAGAAGATCGCCGCGTCCTGCTCGGATGTCGCGGCCCGGACGAGCGCCCAGACCTCCTCGGGCGAGAAGACCTCAATGTCGCCGGTACTGCGCAGCGAGGGGTTCTCCCACGCCGACCGCCGGGTTGACCTTCAGGTCCCAGACCTTGCGGGCCCTCTTGAGGATGCCGTGGACCTCGCCAGCAGCTTCACCCGCGTCGCTGGCGTTCGGTCGATCGGCGAACGTCGCACCCGTCCGCACCCGTCCCGGCAGCGTTCCGCGACGCGCCTCCTCCAGGAGTTCTCGCAGCCAGTCCTCAGCGCGGCGCTTGGTCAGGTAGCGCCGTCTGCCCAGCGGCTAGCTACGAGAAGACACAAAACCCCGTCTGAGCGGGGCTTTCGGTAAGCCCTCTCGGGGACTCGAACCCCGGACCCCTTCCTTACCATGGAAGTGCTCTACCAGCTGAGCTAAGAGGGCGCTGCGGGCTCAGCGTATCGGGTCGGGTCAGGTGGCGTAGGCGGCGCGCAGCAGGGTGAGCATCTGGCGCGCGGTGGCGGAACCGAGCGGCGCTCCGCTGGAGTCGGCGAAGCCGATCTCCAGGTGGGGCCCGGTGGATGTGCCGATGATGCCCGAGCCGACGCGGGCGAGCGATTGACCGCGGGTGACGTCGGCGCCGATCGCCGCCAGCCGCTTGGGTCCGGAGAAGCCGTAGTAGACGTAGGTGTGGCCGGCGAGAGGCTGGTCGCAGCGCAGCACCGGGGCGGAGGGGCCGAGGCCGCCGATGCCGTGCAGCACGACGGTGCCGTTGCAGACGGCCAGCTCGGGAGTGCCGGCGGGCGCGGCGATGTCCACACCGTCGCCCAGCGACCAGGTGGCCGGCGGCGCGGCGTCGCCGGCCGGCACCGGGAAGGGGATGGCGGCGCCGGACCGGCGGGAGCCGTCGCGCCGGACCGGGCGGGAGCAGTGCCGCCGGACGCAGCTGAGCCCGGGGAGGCCGAGCTGGCGAGCTGGATGGCGCGGAGCTGGTCCAGCTGCTGGGTCAGCCGGACGACCTGCACCTGCGCCGAGGCCAACTGGCCGGCCGCGGCCGCCTTGGACTGGGCCGCCGCCAGCTGCCGAGCGACCAGCTTCAAGCGGTAGCGGGCCACCTGGTTTCGCTCCGAGAGCACGCGGTCGGCCACCCGCTGCGCACGTGCCGTGAGCCGGCCCAGCGTCCTGGCCTCGGTGGCCACGGCGCGCCGAGCGGAACGGACGTGAGCCACGATGCCGGCGTCCTGACGGCTGATGCGCTGTGCGAACGCCAGGCGCTCAAGCAGGTCCTGGAAGCCGTTTGACTCCAGCACGACGCTGATGATGTCCGGGCGACCGAGCTCGTAATTGCCGACGAGCTCCTGCCCCAGCACTCGTTCGGCCGTGGCCTTGGCCGCCTCGAGGCCGCCCAGCTTGCGCTGCGCGACATCGAGCTGATCACGGACGCGCAGCAGCTGGGTGCGCCGCCCGTTCAGGTTGCGCTGCAGGCTCGAGACTCGGCTCTGCAGCACGCCGATGCTCGTGCCCAGGCTCCCGACCCGCTGACCGGCACCACTCACCGCACCGGCCAGCCGCGAGACGCGCTGCTGACCGGCGGACAGCCGCTGCTGAGCCTGATCCACATTGACGGACGGGGATGCCGCCGGACTCGACGAGGCGGCGACCGCGAATCCTCCGGCGCAGCTCACGAGCGCGAGCGCGAACGCCGGACGCAGTCCGGAACTTCGCTGGATTCGTGCCAAGAGCCGCACCGATGCTCACCCTTTCCCTGCTCACAGCGGGAAGGGGCGGCAACGTAACACGCGCCCGGCGTGCCGCCCGCAGGCGGCGGCCCATGCACGAAAAGCTGCAGCCCCTAATCCGGCCGCGAGATGCTGACCACGCGCAGGTCACGGGGGGCGCCGTCGGCCCGCAGCCGCTTAGCACGGCCGGTGCGCAGCGCGGCGATCTCGTCATCGCCCAGCTGGGCCAGCAGTACGTCGGAGACCAGCACCTGATCGCCCTTGGCGGCGTCGGCGACCCTCGCCGCGACGTTCACGTCGACTCCCAGGTAGTCCCCGCCCAGCCGCCGCGGCGATCCCCAGTGCAGCCCCGCTCGCAGTCGCGGGCGGTAGCCCGCGATGTCGAGCTCGCCCACCGCGGCGCGCGCGTCAAGCGCCGCGTCGACTCCGTGGGCGGCGCTGAGGAACGTCGCCATCACTCCGTCGCCGAGTCGCTTGACGATCCGGCCCCGATGGCGCAGGACCGCCGATTCGACGCTCGAGCCCACCTCGCGCAACATCTCCAGCGCCGGCTCGTCGCCGGCCTGCAGTGCCCACGAGGAGAACCCGACCAGATCCGTGAACAGCACGGCCATCGGCAGCTCACCGTGCCCGCGACCGGTGGCCTCAGAGAGCGACTGCCACACCTGCAGCGCACCCAGCCCCAGCTCCTGCAGCACGCTTCTGCGCTCGGGCTGAAGCGCCGAGACGCGCCGTGCGACCACCTCGACCGGCTGCACGCCGGCGGTCGACATCGGGTCGCCGAACTTCTCGTCGCCGGGGAGGCGGCGGCGCAGTCGCTGGGCGGCGGTCAGCAGCGTCGGCTGGGAGTCGACCTGGCTCGCCAGACGACGCAGCCGCGCAACACGCTCCTCAGCCTCCGCCTCGGCGGCGTCGTCGAACTCGTCGTCGGGGGCCTCGGAAGGCTCGGGTTCGCCGGAATCCATTGGTTTCGTAGGGCCGCTGAGGCCCGAGTGGCGGGAGCAGGATTCGAACCTGCGAAGGCTGAGCCAACGGGTTTACAGCCCGTCCCCTTTGACCGCTCGGGAATCCCGCCGAAGGGCCGCTGAGTCTAGCGTTCGGCGCCTGTACGAGCAGGGGTTCGCCGCGCTCGATCTCATACTCAGCGTACTTCGGCCCACCCAGGTGGAGACCGGGTTCCGCCGCTGACCTCTGCGGCGGGAATGAGCCAGCGACGCCCGTCGCCGACCACCACAAACAGAAGTTCGTATCTGGTCGGATCTAGGCGTTTGACAAGTCCGCTCCAGCTGCGATTGCCACCGCGTGTGCAGAGCGTTACTTCCCAACGGCCGTTGTGGAAGTAGGTCGATGTCTTGACCTGAACTCGCTTAGCGCCATCCCCCCACGCCACGTTGAAGTCATAGTCGCGCGGACTGTGAAAGAACGGCATCAACACCGCGGCGCCGCGCCCGGCAAACCAGATCGCCGCCAGCTGCTCGCCTCTCTCGCCCTGGGCCCGCGGATCCCGTTTGACGATCTCCACGACCAGAACATACGTTCCAGTCCGGACGGAAAACCCCTGCTAGGAAGCGTCTCTCAGCCGCTGGGCCTCGGGCAGGGCCTCGAGCTTCTTCAGGGTGTGGTTCTCGATCTGGCGGATCCGCTCGCGGGTGACGTTGAACGCCCGGCCGACCTCCTCCAGGGTGTACGGCCGCTCGCCGCTCAGCCCGAAGCGCATCTCGATCACCTCGCGCTCGCGGGAGGGCAGCGCAGCGAGCGCCCGGCGGAGGTTCTCGCGCCTCAGGTGCTCGGAGGCCAGCTCGAACGGGGACTCCGCCGTCTGGTCCTCGACGAAGTCGCCCAGCGCCGAGTCGTCCTCCTCGCCCACGGGCTTCTCCAGTGAGATCGGCTGCTGGGCAAGGCGCAGGACGTCGCGGACCTCGCGCACCGTGGTCTCCAGCTCGACGGCGATCTCCTCGGGGGTGGGCTCCCGGCCGAGCTGCTGGACCAGCTGGCGCTCGACGTGCACCACCTTGTTGAGCTTCTCGACCATGTGGACCGGGATGCGGATCGTCCGTCCCTTATCGGCGATGGCGCGGGTGACAGCCTGGCGGATCCACCACGTCGCGTAGGTGGAGAACTTGTAGCCGCGGCGGTAATCGAACTTCTCAACGGCGCGGATAAGACCCATCGAGCCCTCCTGGATGAGGTCCAGGAAGGTCAGTCCTCGTCCGAGGTAGGACTTGGCGATCGACACCACCAATCGGAGGTTCGCCTCGATCATGTGCTGTTTGGCGAGCATGTCGCCGCGCTCGATGCGCCGGGCCAGCAGCACCTCCTGCTCCGCCGTCAAGAGGTTGACCCGTCCGATCGCGCGCAGGTACAGCCGCAGCGAGTCCAGGCTCGGCTCGACCGTGAGGTCGACCTCCACCTTCTTGATCGGCTCGGCATCGGACTCGTCGGCACGTCGGGCGCTGGCCTCGACGCTGCTTCCCTCGGACTTGGCCAGGCGTCCGTCGGCGCCGACGATGACGATGCCCTGTTCATCCAGGTAGGCGTGCAGCTCCTGCACCTGCTCCTTGGTGACCTCCACCTCCTCGAGGCAAGCCTCGAGTTCGGCGAAGGTCAGTGTGCCGCGGTCCTGTGCCTGGGCGATCATCCCCCGGAGCTCATCCAGCTCCGCAATGGGGGTTTCATCGCTTAGCAGAACGATTTCGTCAACGCTCACAGCCCCTGAGCTCCTTATCGACGTGGCCTCGAGACTCCCCCGGTGAGGGGCCTCTCCCTCTCGTGACTCCTGCTACGAGCATCCAGTCATACCACAAACCCCGCCAGATCACAGTTGTCGCGACGATGCCCCGCGCGCTACCGCTCTACCCTGTAGGTCGCTATGACTGCCATTGACCCTCTCGCCACCACCCTGATCGACGTCCAGGCGCAAACGCCTTCCCTGCCACTGAGCCTTTCGCGCGTCGGGGTGACCGGCGTCGAGAAGGTCATCCGGCTGGGCCGTCCCGGCTCCGAACAGCTGTTCTCAGCGCGCTTCGAGTGCGTCGTCGAGCTCGGGTCAAACCAGAAGGGCGCCCACATGTCGCGCTTCGAGGAGGTCATCAACGAGGCGATCGGCGAGGTCGTGCTGGGCGACTCCCAGTTCAAGGCAGAGGCTCTGGCCGAGCACATCGCCCAGCTGGTGCGCGATCGCCAACACGCCCGTCGCGCGGAGGTCTCGGTTGAGGCTCGCTTCCCCGAGCACAAGCCCGCGCCCGTGTCGGGGATCAACACGCAGGAGATATACACGCTGCACGGTGTCGCGGTGGCGACCGAGCTGGGCACCCGCCGGCTCACCGGCGTGACCGCCCAGGGAATCACCGCGTGCCCGTGCGCGCAGGAGCTGGTCGCCGAACGTGCCCGTGACCGGCTCGCAGAGGAGGGCTTCGACGCCGGCGAGATCCGCCGGATCCTGGACGCGGTGCCGGTCGCGACGCACAACCAGCGCGGCCTCGGCACGCTGTACGTCGGCTGCCCCGAGGGATGCGACGAGGAGATCGACGCCTCCACGCTGCTGACGATCGTCGAGCACTCGATGTCCTCCGAGATCTACGAGCTGATGAAGCGCTCCGACGAGGCGCATGTGGTCGAGAAGGCGCATCGTCGTCCTCGGTTCGTCGAGGACTGCGTGCGCGAGATGGTCCGCGGCGTCGTGGACGGCCTGCCGCAGCTCGACGACGGTGCGTTCGTCTCGGCGCGCCAGGTCAACCTGGAGACGATCCACCAGCACAACGTCGTCGCCGAGCGGTTCGGCACGCTGGCCGAGATCCGCGCCGAGTTGGCGTCCCAAACGGCGCCCGCCACCCACACCAGCCTGCAGAGCTGGCTGGCGGGCGCGCCGTAGAGCAACTCGGCAGGGGACCGGACCCCATCACCCGTGCAGGCCATCGTCCTTGAGCAGCCCGGCGAGCCTCTGCGCGCCGTCACCGTGCCCGACCCGGCGCCGGGTCCGGGCCAGCTGCGTCTGAGCGTCTCCGCGTGCGCGGTCTGCCGTACGGACCTGCACCTGCGCGACGCCGAGATCGATGCGCCCAAGCTGCCGGTGATTCTCGGCCATCAGATCGTCGCCACCACCGACGACGGTCGGCGAGTGGGCGTTCCCTGGCTGGGTTGGACCGACGGGGAGTGCCGGTATTGCACCAGCGGGCGCGAGAACCTGTGCGTCCGCGCGCGCTTCACCGGCCGTGACATCGACGGGGGATTCGCCGAGCAGGCGGTCGCGGATGAGCGCTTCTGCCTGGAGTTGCCCGACGAGCTCTCCGACGTGCAGGCGGCGCCACTGCTGTGCGGCGGCCTGATCGGCTACCGCGCCCTGCGGCTGGCGGGCGACGCATCGCGCCTGGGCCTGTACGGCTTCGGCTCGGCCGCCCATCAGATCTGCCAGGTGGCGGTCCACCAGGGACGGGAGGTCTACGCATTCACGCGCCCCGGCGACGACCGGACTCAGGCGTTCGCGCGCGAGCTGGGCGCGACGTGGGCGGGCGGGAGCGACGAGCGCTCCGCCGGAGCCGCTGGACGGCGCACTGATCTTCGCCTCCGCCGGCCCGCTGGTTCCGGCCGCGCTCAAGGCGCTGGCCCCCGGCGGCACGGTTGTGTGCGCCGGCATCCACATGTCCGACATCCCGTCGTTCCCCTACGAGGACCTCTGGCACGAGCGCACCATCCGCTCGGTGGCCAACCTCACCCGGCAGGACGGCCGCGAGTTCCTGACGCTGGCGAGAGAGATCCCCGTGGCAACGACGGTCACGACCTACCCGCTCGCCGAGGCGGAGAGGGCACTCTCTGATCTGCGCGCCGGCGCGTTCGCCGGCTCCGCCGTGCTGGTCGTGTAGGGCATGTTCTAGGGTTGTCGACATGCCCCTCGTACCCATGGTCATCGAGCGCACTGCCCGCGGCGAGCGCGAGTTCGACATCTTCAGCCGTCTGCTCAACGAGCGGATCGTGTTCATCGGCTCGCCGATCGACGACACGGTCGCCAACCTGGTGGTCGCCCAGTTGCTGCACCTGGAGTCCTCGGATCCCGACAAGGACATCTCGATCTACATCAACTCGCCCGGCGGCTCGATCTATTCGGGCCTGGCGATCTACGACACCATGCAGTTCATCAAGCCCGACATCTCAACGATCTGCGTGGGGATCGCGATGTCGATGGGCTCGCTGCTACTGACCGGCGGAGCCAAGGGCAAGCGGTTCTCGCTGCCCAACAGCCGGATCCTCATCCACCAGCCGTCCGCCGGGTTCGAGGGCCAGTCGACCGACATCGAGATCCACGCGCGCGAGATCCTCAACATTCGCAGGCGCACCGATGAGATCTATGCCTTCCACACCGGGCAGACCGTCGAGCAGGTCCATACCGACATGGAGCGCGACCGTTTCTTCAAGGCCGATGAGGCCGTCACGTACGGGCTGATCGACCGCGTGATCGAGAAGCACTAGACCTCAGGCCGCGGGCGCGCGCTCAGCGCCGCTGCGACCTCAGGCCGCGGGGCGCTGCGAGGCGTCGCCGCCGCCCTCGGAGCTGTCGTCCTTGACCGCTTCCTTGGCTTCGGCGGCCCGGATCAGCGTCTTGAGCTCGGCCACATCGATCTCGACGGTGTGGCCTTCGCCCTCGATCACATCACTGTTCTCGAGCTCGGCCCGGGACGGCCTGCGCAGCGGTTGGGGCTGAGCCGGTGGCGGCGGCGGCGAGAGGCGGATCTTGGGGGCGACGGGGGCGGGCGCCTTGATCTGAGCGCGGAACTCCAGCTGGGTTCCGCCCGCCCCCCACTCCACCGCGAATCGACCGTCCAGCCGCGAGCCGACCCAGGCGACGATCACCATCACGATGCCGACGACGCTCAACGGAAGCGTCCATACCGAGTTGGTGACCCAGAGCAGGCCGACCAGCAGCAGGATCGCACCGAGAACGCCGAGGCGGGTCCGCGGAGAGCGCAGATAGCCGCCCAGCCACGCGGCGAAGTCCGACAGCCGCTCTTGCCAGACGGCCTTGCCACCGGCCGCGGCCTGACCGGTCTGCGCCTGCGCCTCACCGGCAGGATCCGAAGCGGGGCTCTGCGGCTTCTCGTTCGCCATGTCAACCACCTTTGACGACATTACCCGTCAGATCTACCTTCAACCTTCCGGCGCGATTTCCTTCCCGGAGCCCGGGCGGAAAGGGTCAGGTGGCGGGCGCCCGCCGGATCCGTCCCGAGCCCTCACCGCGCGTCTCGGGCGGCTCGGGAACGGTTGGCTTGGTGAGCGCCCAGAAGATCATCAGGGCGCCGAAGACGAGCATCCCGAGGCCGGTCCACAGGTCGATGTTGATCCCCGCGGCCTTGTGCTTGACGTGAGTTGAGCCGAACAGGCCCACCGCGACGAGGATCAGGCCATAGAGCAGGAACAGGCCGCCGATCAGCCGGCGGATGTCGAACCGGTTGGCGGCCTTCGCCGCCGCAATCTCCTCCTCGTCGCTCGCGCCGGTCGACGGCTGCTGCCCGTCATCGCCGGAGGCGCCGGGGACTCCAAAGGGTCTATCGGTGGATGACATGCCCGGGCTCCTAAGCGAAGATGATGTTCAGGATCACGACCAGCACGATGGCAACGCCACCCAGCACAGCCGGCGATCGCCACCACAGTTTGTCGCGCGGGTCTGCGTTCTCCTCGGCCTCTTCGGCCCGGGTCAGCCCCCAGACGAGTCCCCGCAGCTCCTCCGTCGGCTTGGGCTTGGTGACCAGCGAGACCGCCACCATCACCACGGCGTCGACCAGGAAGGCGATGATCGCCTGCCAGAAGCTCCCGCTGAGCGCCGAGCCGAAGTGGAAGATCGTGTGATAGGCGGCCAGACGGTTGACGGCGTAGGCGGCGACGGTGCCGGCGACGAGGCTGAAGAAGCCACCCCAGGCGCTCGCCCGGCGCCAGACCATCGCGATGATGAAGGTGGCGAACAGCGGCGCGTTGAAGATCGAGAACAGGGTCTGGATGTAGTTCATGATGTTCGAGTAGCCCTTGGCGATGAACGCCGTGAGCACCGAAACGAGGATCCCGCCGATCGTCACCAGGCGCCCTGCCCGCAGGTAGTAGGCCGAATCGCGGTCCTTGGCGAAGTAGGCCTGGATCAGGTCGTAGGTGACCACCGTGTTGAACGCGGTGACGTTGGCGGCTACGCCGGCCATGAACGCGGCCAGCATGCCGGTCACGGCCAGTCCGAGCATGCCCTCGGGCAGGTAGTTGCCGATCAGGTGCGGGATCGCCGTGTTGTACTGCTGGCCGAGGCTTGAGCCCACGCCGAGGCCCTTGACGGTGACCACCGCGATCAGGCCCGGGAGGATGATGATCGCCGGCAGGAAGATCTTCGGGAACGCGCCGATCAGCGGCGTGCGCCGCGAGGCCGACATGTTGCGCGCCGAGAGCGCCCGCTGCACCTCGGCGAAGTTCGTCGTCCAGTAGCCGAACCCGAGGACGAAACCCAGGCCGAACACGATCCCGACCCAGTCAGACGCGAGCGGGTTGGTCACGTGGTGGATCCCCAGCCCGCGCCACGCGTGCAGCCCGGCGTCGCCGAGCGGCTTGAAGTGCTTGACCCTGTCCTTCAGGCCGTTGATGCCGCCAACGGCATGCAGCGCCACCAAGGTGAGCGGCAGCAACGCGGCGACGATGATGAAGAACTGCAGCACCTCGTTGTAGATCGCCGAGGTCAGGCCGCCGAGCGTGATGTACACGAGCACCAGGGCGGCGGCGATCAGGATCGCCAGCGCGATCGACCAACCGAGCATCAGGTGGATGATCAGCGCCAGCGCGAACAGGTTCACGCCGGAGATCAGGACGGTGGCCAGCGCGAACGTGGCGGCGTTGAAGGCATGGGTGGCCTCGTTGAAGCGCAACCGCAGGTATTCGGGCACCGAGCGGACCTTCGCCCCGTAGTAGAACGGCATCATCACCAGCCCCAGGAACACCATTGCCGGTACGGCGCCCAGCCAGTAGTAGTGCACCGCGGCCACGCCGTACTGGGCCCCGTTGGCGGCCTGCCCGAGGATCTCCAGCGCGCCCAGGTTGGCGGCGATGAACGCCAAGCCGGTGATCCATGCCGGTAGCGAGCGACCGGAGAGGAAGAAGTCGAGATCCGTCTTGATCGCCAGCCGGGCGATGAAGCCGATTCCCAGCACGACCACGAAGTAGATCCCCAGGATCACGTAGTCGATCGCGCTCGGATGCAGCCGAAGCATGTCCGCTACCTCCTCCCTTTCGACGCTTCAGCTCGCTATCTAAGCGACGGCGTGCTCGATCTCGCCTAACCCTTCGATCGCGATCTTTACCCGGTCCCCAGACCTCAGAAACTTTGGGGGATCGAATGCCATTCCGACCCCGTTCGGGGTTCCAGTGAGGATGAGATCCCCCGGCGCCAGCGTGTTCGTCTGCGAGATGAAGTCGACCAGCTCCTGGCAGCCGAAGATGAGGTCGGAGGTGCGACTGTCCTGACGCAGCTCGCCGTTGACCCAGGTCTGAAGCTGGAGGTCGTCGGCGTTGGGAACCTCGTCGACAGTGGTCACCCAGGGGCCGAACGGGCAGAACGTGTCGGCGCCCTTCGCCCGCGTCCACTGCGGCTCGGCGCCCTGCAGGTCGCGCGCGGACACGTCGTCGGCCACGCAGTAGCCGCCGATCCGGCCACCGGCGCCGATCACAATCGTCAGCTCTCCCTCGTAGTCCAGCCGCTTGACGACTTTGGGACAGCGGACCGGGCCGCCGGGCGGGGCGACCGAGCCTCGTACCTTGACGAACACGATCGGGCGCTCTGGAGCCTTGTTGCCGGTCTCCTCCACGTGCTTGGCGTAGTTGAGACCGATCGCGTAGATCGTGCCGGGCTCGGGGATCGGGGCCAGCAGCCGCACCTCGGACAGCTCCCAGGATCCCAGCGAGGCCTCGGGAAGGCCGCCGGCGCTCAGCGCGTCGCGGACCCCGTCAGGGCCGCCGAACGCGTCCACGCGTCCGTCGCGGACCACCCCGGACAGGGCTCCGTCGCGGCCGGGGACTTCGAAAGTGGCCAGCTTCATCGCTTCCGGCAGCCTATAACGGGACGGCGCCGGGCTGTCGTCTCATGGCAGCCGGTATTCGCCGCGGGCAACGATCACCGCGCCGCCGCCGACGGCGACCCGCTGGATCTCGTCGGCGGAGCCGTCGACCCGCGCCCACAGCAGAGACGGCCGTCCGATCTCGGCGCCCTGGTGGATCTCGACCGACTGTCCGAACTCGGTCCGGCCATGGCGCGCCAGATGTACGGCCAACGGGCCGGCGGCCGAGCCGGTGGCAGGGTCCTCGGTCACACCCATGCCGGGGCCGAACATCCGCGTCTTGACCCGGGCGGCGCCGTCCAGCACCGTAAAGCAGCTGACCCCGATGGCGCCCAGCGCAGCCAAGGCCGGCATGTCGGGCGCGACGCCGGCCACCGCATCCTCGTCGGGCAGCTCCACGTAGGTGTGGCGCGGACCGTTGTCGTAGACCTCGACCGGGAGCCCCGAGCGGTCGACTCCCAGCGCTGCCAGCAGCTCGCGCTGGGCCTCAAACGGCGACCACTCGGGAACCGGCTGGTGCATCTCGCCGTAGACGACGTCGCCGCCCTCGCGCCGCAGCGCGATGGGCACGAGCCCCGCGCCGGTTCGCAGCCGGACCGTGTCCAGACCACGTGCGGTCCCGAGCACGAATGCCGTCCCCAGCACCGGGTGTCCGGCGAACGGCATCTCGACCGTCGGAGTGAAGATCCGCACGCGTGCGTCGGCGTCGTCATCGCCGTCGGGCGGGAAGACGAACACCGTCTCTGAGAGGTTGAGCTCGCGCGCCGTCCGCTGCATGACCTCGCCGCTCACTCCCTGGCCGTCGGTGAACACGGCCACCGGGTTGCCCTGGAGCGGGACATCGGTGAAGACGTCGGCGATCGCGTATTCCCGCATCGGGCGATCGTAGCCTCACGCTGTCGCGGCGGCTACTCCGACGCCATCTCCAGCAACGTCGTGACCGTAGTCCAGTTGCGCGCTGTCGCGGTCACCCCCAGTCCCTTGCCGGCGAGCGCGTTCCAGAGCTTGGAGCGCGCCACGCCGTCGGGGTGCCAGGCGTAGATCTCGCGCCCATGTGCCGTCACCCGCTCGGACGCGTGCGCCCGCTCCGCCAAGCGCTGCGCCAGGTCGGGGGGAGGCTTCTCGGCGAGGAAGCTGACCTGATAGCGCTTCGGGTTGTCGGCGACGTCGCCCAGGGGATTGCGCTTGACGACGCGGGCCAGCTCAGCGCGGCTGCGCACCAGCACCGGCACGTCGAAGCCGAAGCGCTCGGAGATCAGGGTCTGCAGCTCGCGCTCCACCTGAGCAGGCTTGCCGGGGCTGCGCAGCACGATGTTGCCGCTTTGGACGTAGGTGCGCACGTCCCCGTAGCCGGCCTCGGTCAGCAGCGTCCGCAGGTCGGCCATCGGCACGCGCCGGTTCGGGCCGAGGTTTATCCCGCGCAGCATCGCGACGTGGACGGGCATGGCTAGAACAGTGCGCTCTGTCCGGGAATGCCGTCGCGGTGACGGCCGGGAGGCGTCTGCCCGAGCGCGGCGGCGACATCCTGGGCGATCGCGGCCTCCGAGCGCGACGCGATCAGCGGTTGCTCGATGCCCTCGACGTGTACGAGCGTGCGCCGCCCGTCGCCCCGCTCCTCGCCCTCCAGT
This sequence comes from uncultured Solirubrobacteraceae bacterium, assembly GCA_963831015.1. Taxonomy (GTDB): domain Bacteria; phylum Actinomycetota; class Thermoleophilia; order Solirubrobacterales; family Solirubrobacteraceae; genus Palsa-465. Next base: position 135,673 of record CAWHOM010000007.1, read on the forward strand.
GGCACCAGCGCGTACACGCGATCGGCGCGTACGAACTTTCCATACCCGAGTGCGACCATCGGCGTTGCGCGGGCCATGCTGCGCCGCATCCTACGCCCGTCCGCGGGCGTGCACTCAAGTGCCGCGGCCTCAGTCAGACAGGATCAGGGCCAGGCGCCGCTCGAGCGCGTCCCCGAGCACTTCCCGGACGGGACCCTGTTCGAAGCGCTCCACCAGCGCCGACAGGAAGCCCTCGATCACCAGTCGCTTGGCGACGGCCGGGGGCAGGCCATGCGAGCCCAGGTAGAACAGCTGGTCGGGATCGACCTGGGCGATGGCGGCGGCGTGCGTGCAACGCACGTCGTTGGCCTGGATCTCGAGGCCGGGAATCGCATCCGCGTGGGCGCGCTTGGACAACAGGAGGTTGCGTGACTCCTGGAAGGCGTCGGTCTTCTGGGCGCCCGGGTCGACGATGATGTTGCCCTTCCACACCGCGCTGGAGCGGCCCTGCAGCACGCCCCGGAAGGCCAGGTCCGAGGTGGTATTGGGGGCAGCATGCTCCTGGGTGGTGTCGAAATCGATGTGCTGCCGCGCGTGGGTGGCGTACGCCCCGGTCACCCGGGCGTCGGCGCCCTCGCCGCTGAGCCGGGTCTCCATGCGCACGTGCCCCTGCGCCGAGCCGAAGCCGAGCGCCACCCAGTCCAGGCGGCCGTCGCGTCCGACCTCCGCCCGCTGGGCGCCGAAGATCCAGCTCTTCTCCGACAAATCCTGGCCGCATACGTAGCGCAGCCGCGCGTTGTCGCCGACGATCAGCTCGGTGACGGCGTTGAAGACGCCGTCGAGCGCCGTGTCGGCGGAGAGGAACTGCTCCCACACCTCGGCCTGAGCGCCCTCCTCGAGGACGATCAAGGTGCGCTGGTTGAGCATCGTCTGAGTGCGCGCCTGAACGGAGCGCAGCGAGATCGGCGCCTCAAGCACCACGCCCCGCGGCACGTAGACGAACGCGGTGCCGCGTACGCCCGCGTCGTTGAGCTCCACGAAGACGTCGTCGCGCCCGGTGACGAGCGAGCCGAGGTGACGCTCGATCAGCTCCGCAGGCGCCGCCTCGAGGGTCGTGACAAGAACTCCGTCGGGCAGGTCCCCGAGGCCCTCGAGCGCGAACAGAGGCTCGGCCTCCGCCGACTCGTCCGGGGCCACCCGCTCGTAGGCAGCGAGGTCCAGACCGGACAGATCGGTGAACTCCCAACCGGGCCGCCCCTTGAATTGGGGCAGCTCGACAAGCGCGGAACTAGCCAATCGAGCCCTCCATCTGCAGCTCGATCAGACGATTCATCTCGACGGCGTACTCCATCGGCAGCTCCTTGGTGATTGGCTCGATGAAGCCGTTGACGATCAGCTTGGAGGCCTCCTCCTCGGAGATGCCGTGGGTCATGAGGTAGAAGAGCTGGTCGTCGCCCACCTTGGAGACGGTCGCCTCGTGGCCGACGTTGACGTCGTCCTCGGAGATCCGGATCGTCGGATAGGTGTCCGAGCGCGACTGCTCATCGAGCAGCAGCGCGTCGCAGACCACCTTTGACCGCGCGCCGTGAGCGCCCTTGGCGATCTCCAGCAGACCGCGGTAGGAGCCGCGTCCGCCGTCCTTGGAGATCGACTTGGCGAAGATGTTCGAGGTGGTGTTGGGCGCCGCGTGGACGATCTTGCCGCCCGCGTCCTGGTGCTGACCGGCGCCGGCGAAGGCGATCGAGAGGATCTCCCCATGGGCGCGCTCGCCCATCAGGTAGACGCTCGGGTACTTCATCGTGAGCTTGGAGCCCAGGTTGCAGTCGACCCACTCGACGGTCGCGTCCGTCTCGGCGACGGCCCGCTTGGTGACGAGGTTGAAGACGTTGGTCGACCAGTTCTGCACGGTCGTGTAACGGATCCGAGCGCCCGGCTTGGCGATCAGCTCGACCACGGCCGAGTGCAGTGAGTTCGACGAGTAGGTCGGGGCGGTGCAGCCCTCCACGTAATGCACGTAGGAGCCCTCGTCGGCGATGATCAGCGTCCGCTCGAACTGACCCATCGACTCGGTGTTGATCCGGAAGTAGGCCTGCAGCGGCATCTCGACGTGCACCCCGGGCGGCACGTAGACGAACGACCCGCCCGACCACACCGCGCTGTTGAGGGAGGCCAGCTTGTTGTCGTTGGCGGGGATGATCGTGGCGAAGTACTCGCGCACCAGTTCCTCGTGATCGCGGAGCGCGGAATCCATGTCGAGGAAGATCACGCCCTGCTTCTCCAGGTCCTCGTGGACCTGGTGGTAGACGACCTCGGACTCGTACTGCGCTCCCACGCCTGACAGGAACTTGCGCTCGGCCTCGGGAATGCCGAGCCGGTCGAAGGTCTTCTTGACGTCGTCGGGCACGTCGTCCCACGAGCGCTCGGCGCGCTCGGATGCGCGCACGAAGTAGTGGATGTCGTCGAAGTCGACTTCGGCGAGCATCGGCGAGCCCCACGTCGGCATCGGACGCGCCAGGAAGTGCCCGAGCGCCTTGATCCGGAAGTCGCGCATCCACTGGGGCTCTGACTTGAACTCCGAGATCTTCGCCACCAGCTCTGCCGTGAGCCCCTTGGGCGCCTTGTACAGGTAGTTCTCGGCGTCGTGGAAGCCGTAACGCTCGGTGTAGTCGGAGTTGATGTTCGCCAGCGCGGCGTTCCCGGTCAGCACGGGCGCGTCGGGGGTGGTCTCGGTCGGCATGACGATGTCGGGAGTAGCCATTACTCCACCTCCAGCTTGATCGTTTCGTCCTCGATGATCACGTTGAACGTGTCGACCGGAACATACGCGGGCAGGGTCTTGGGCTTGCCGGTCCGGATGTCGAACCGCGAGCCATGTCGGGGGCATTCGATCGTGCAGGTCTCCTCGTCGAGCTCACCATCGATCAGTGGACCGTCGTCGTGCGAGCAACGGTCCTCGATCGCATACACGGTGCCGCTGCAATTGAAGACGCCGATCTCCAGATCGTCCCATTCGACCAGACGTCGTTCGCCGGGTGGGAGCTCTGAGAGGGGGCAGACTTCAATGACCTGGGGCACGATCGCGTAAAACCTAGCGTGGGGATCGGATTTCCACAGCCAAGTCTAGCGGGCGGCGAGCGACCGGTGGGACCGCGCGAACCGGGTCACAGCGCGGCGGGGCCGCCAGGGGGCGCTGCCGCCTCCGGCGTCTCGGGCTCCCAGCCCACAGCATCCCCCAGCGAGGCGCTCTTGAGCACCTTGAGCGACAGCAGCGCGCACTTCATCCGCTGAGCCGAGATGTCGATTCCCAGCAGCTCGAGCACGAACGAGCGATCCAGGCTCAGCAGCTCTGAGACCTTCATCCCCTGCACCTCGTCGGAGGCCATCGAGGCCGCCGCCTGCGAGATCGCGCAGCCGTGGCCCTCGAAGCGCACGCCCTCGATCCGCCCGTCGTCGCCGACGGCCAGCTTGACCGTGAGCTCGTCGCCGCACAGCGGGTTGAGATCGTGATACTGCAGGTCGACGCGCTCCAGCTCGGGCTCGGGCGGGCTCCAGTTGTGGGGCCGCTTGTAGTGCTCCAGAATGTTCTCCCGATACAGGTCGTCCATCGACTAACCAGGCTAGCCGCTCCGGCGCAGGGGCCGGCCTGGACGTCGGCTACGAGGCGGAGTAGGTGAGCGCCAGCGTCGTGAAGGCGAACTGCGGCACGATGCAGCGGTGCAGCTTCTTGGTGCCGACCACCTTGCGCCGCCCGTTGACCGTCTTGAAGATCGGCCGGCGCTCGATGCCGCAGAAACGGCCGGGCCCGAACGGCCCGGCGAACTCCCCGCCAGGGCCGTAGAAGCCGGGAATGGACTGATCGGACACCGACATCAGAGGACCGAGGGTCAGGTGGAGGGCGCGGGCATACGCGAGCGCCTGGGTGTGTGCAGCCCGGATGGCGTTGGGCACAGAGGCCCGGGACGCTGCCTCAAACGCGCGGCTGATGGAGGAGTTGCTGTGGCGATTGGCCGGCTTGACCAGCGCTCGTCCGGTTCCCGTCGCCGTGATGGTTGCTGGCGTCGCACCGCTGCCCGTTTGAGCGGCGGCTGGAACGGCTGCCGCAATGGCAAGACACAGGCCCGCTAGAACCGACCACCGTCGCATCATCGAAGCTCTTTTTCGGTCTCCGGCCCTCAGCGATCCTCTCAGATGACGGCCAGCGCCGCAAGCAAATCTCCGCCGAACGGGGCTACAGCTGGAGCACCCGGGTCACCGTCCCGAGCGCCTCGATCAGGCGGTCGGTGTCGGCGACCGTGTTGTGAACGGCGTAGGACGCCCGGTTGGTGGCGGTGGCACCGAGGCGGCGCATGAGCGGCTGCGTGCAGTGGTGGCCGGTGCGCACGCACACGCCCTCGCGACCGAGGATCTCGCCCACGTCATGCGGATGCGCGCCCTCGAGGACGAATGAGACCAGAGCGCCGCGCTCGGCGGCCTCGAGCGGGCCGTGGAGCGTGAGGCCCGGCACCTCCGCCAGGCGAGCCAGCGCGTCGGCGACCAGGGCGCTCTCGTGGGCACGGATGCGCTCGATCCCGATCGACTGGATGAAGTCCACGGCCGCGCCCAGCCCGATCGCCTCGGCGATCTGCGAGGTGCCGGCCTCGAACTTCCAGGGCAGGTCGGTCCAGGTCGACTCGGTGTCGCCGACCGTGCGGATCATGTGACCCCCGCCCATGAACGGCGGCATCGACTGCAGCAGCTCACGGCGACCGTGCAGTACGCCGATCCCCGTCGGGCCGTAGGCCTTGTGGCCCGTCCAGGCGTAGAAGTCGGCATCCAATGCGCGCAGATCGACGGGGATCTGCGGAACCGCCTGCGATCCGTCGACGACGACCACGGCGCCGGCCTCGTGGGAGCGGCGGACGATCTCCTCGATCGGGTTGATCGTTCCGATCACGTTGGAGACGTGGACCACGGCGACCAGCTTGGGCGAGCGGGCCAGCAGCTGATCCAGGCCGTCAAGGTCGAGTTGGCCGTCGTCGAGCATCCGCACGTATGCGAGCTCGGCGCCACGCTCGGAGCACAGGATCTGCCAGGGCACGATGTTGGAGTGATGCTCGGTCTCGGTGAGGACCACGAGGTCACCGGGGCCAACGTTCTGGCGGCCCCACGTGTAGGCGACGAGGTTGATCGAGGCGGTGGCGTTGGCGGTGAAGATCGTCTCCTCGACGGTCGAGCCCAGCCAGCGGGCGATCCGCTCGCGCGCGCCCTCATACAGGTCGGTCGCCTCGACGGCCAGCGGATAGACGCCGCGGTGGACCGACGCCCGCGACTCGGTGTAGTACCGGGTCATCGTGTCGATCACCGACTGGGGCGTCTGCGACGTGGCCGCCGAGTCCAGGTACACGACCGGGCGGCCGTCGAACTCCCGGCGCAGGACCGGGAAGTCCGTGGCGAAGTCGAGGGGGGTCTCGACGGTCGACATGGCTACGGCCGCGGCCTCGTCGAGCTCGTCGGTGATCCAGCCGTAGCCCTTGGCCTCCAGCTCGGTCACCAGTGACGGCCCGCCCTCACGGACGATCCGCCCCTGGTACATGACGTGGACGTGGCTGGGCTCGACGAGGTGCAGGATCCGTTGGTAGTGGGTGATGATCAGCACGCCGAGGTCCGGGCCGGCGACCGAGTTCACGCCTTCGGCGACGACCCGCAGGGCGTCGATGTCCAGGCCCGAGTCGGTCTCGTCGAGGATCGCCATCTGCGGCTTCTGGAGCGCCAGCTGCAGGATCTCCATGCGCTTCTTCTCCCCGCCGGAGAAACCCTCGTTCAGGTAGCGAGTGGAGAACTCGCGCGGGACCTTGACCAGCTCCATCGCCGCCTCCACCGTCTGGCGGAACTCCTTGAGCGCGATCGGCGGCTCGCCGTGCGCATCGCGGTGGGCGTTCATCACCGTGCGCAGGTACTTGGTGACGGTCACGCCGGGCACCGAAACGGGGTACTGGAAGGCCATGAACAGGCCCATGCGGGCGCGCTCATCGGGTTCGGCGTCGGTGATGTCCTCGCCGCCGAAGATGATCTGGCCATCGGTGACCTCGAGGCCGGGATGGCCCATGATCGCGTTGGCCAGCGTCGACTTGCCCGAGCCATTAGGGCCCATCAGGGCGTGGATCTCGCCCTTGCCGACATTCAGCTCGAGGCCGCGGAGGATCTCCTTCTCCCCCGCGCGGACGTGCAGGTTGCGGATCTCTAGGTCTGGCATGCTCAGCTTTCTGGTCTTCAGTGGTTCGGATTACTTCGCGGGCGCGCTCACGGCAAGCGCCACGGCGTCGACGCGGCGCGGGGGCGGAGACGATCGGACCCCCGGCGAACTGCACCAGCTCCGCCAGCGTGGTGGCCTGCAGCGAGCGGATGATCCCGCCCTGCACGCGTGTCCACAGCAGCTTGGTGGCGCAGCCCCGGCCAGCGTCCGGCTCATGTGAGCACAGAACTCGCTCGGTGCGCTCGTGCACGAAGCACTCCATCGGAGCGATCGATCCCTCCAGCGCCTGGACGACCTCGTCCATGCCGATCTCGTCGGCGGGGCGGGCGAGCCAGTAGCCGCCATGTGCCCCTCTGGCACTCATCACCAGCCCCGCTCTGCGTAGCCGCGCAACCACCTGTTCCAGGTAGGCCAGCGGCAGTCCCTCGGCATCGGCGATCGCCTTGAGGCTGGTGGGGTGCGAGGGGACCTGACGTCCCAGCTCGATCATCAGCCGCACCCCGTACTCGGCTTTGGAGGAGAAGATCATCGCGGCTAAATCCTACCAGGGGGGTCGGTTTAGGCTTTCGAGGGACCGATTTGCCCGGGAGGCCCTGTAGGGTCACGGCCATCGAAACAGCGTCCAGCACCACCCTCGCGACCTCAGCAGACATCAGGAGCGCAGCGCAGGCCGCGCGCGCGACCGGGCGTCTGGGGATCGACACCGAGTTCATGTCCGAGGGCCGTTACCGGGCGCTGCTCTGCCTGGTGCAGGTGGCGGTCGACAACCCGGAGCCCGGCGGCGACCCGCTGATCTTCCTGATCGACTCGCTCACCGACGTAGACGTCTCGGCGCTGGCGGAGCTGCTCGGCGATCCGGAGTTCCAGGTGGTGCTGCACGCCGGGCGCCAGGACGTGGCGATCCTGCGGCGGGCGTGGGGCACGGAGCTCAACAACATCTTCGACACTCAGATCGCGGCCGGGTTCGCGGGAGCCAGTGCGCAAGCCGGCTACGGAAACCTCCTCGGCCAGGTCCTGGGCCAGCGCGTCGGCAAGACCGCCAGCTACACCCGCTGGGACGCCCGTCCGCTGACCGGCGAGCAGCTCGGCTATGCCGGCGAGGACGTCGCCCACCTGTTGCAGCTGGCCGACGAGCTGCAGCGGCGACTGCGCTCCAGCGGACGCCTGGAGTGGGCGCGCGAGGAGTGCCGCCGGTTACAGGCAGCCACCGACGAGCGCGACCCGGAAACCGTCTGGGAGCGGCTGCCGCGCGTCGGCCAGCTGGACCCGCGGGCGCGCGCGGTCGCGCGGGCGTTGGCCGCCTGGCGAGAGCGCACCGCCTCGGAGCAGGACCGCCCCGTGGGCTCGATCCTCGCCGACCCGGCGCTGCTGGAGCTGGCCAAGCGCAAGCCGACCACGACCGCGGGCCTGGAGCAGATTCGCGGCCTGCACCCTCCGACCGTCAAGCGTCGCGGCCAGGCGATCCTGGAGGCGATCGCCCTGGGCCGCGAAGCCTCGCCGATCCCCCGCGACGAGGCGCGCGGGCGCTCAGAGCCCGGCGATGCGCCGTTGATCTCGCTGGCCGAGGCGCTCCTGCGCGGGCGCGCGCTGGAGGCCGGCCTTGCCTATGAGCTGATCGCTTCGCGCGCCGAGCTCGAGCAGATCGTCGGCGCCGTGCGTCGCGGCGAGCCCGAGCCCGAGGTCCGCACGCTGCGAGGCTGGCGTGCCGAACTGGTGGGCGATGACCTCCGCGACGTGCTGCACGGCCGCTGCACGCTGTCGGTCGGACCGGGTCGGCGGCTGGCGCTCACGAGGACCCCGTCTGGAGCATGAGCGAGAGCGCCGGGACGCGCGTGAACAGAGTGCGCGCCAGGGCACGAGCGATTCCCGGCCGGCGTTTGATCTGACCCTGGTCCCAGCTGAGCAGGTCGTCGGGAGCGAGCCCCAGGCTGAGCCGCAACTTATGGCCGGGCGAGTCCGAGGAGCGCTCCTTGGGGGTATCGCCCACGGTGGACGTCCAGCCCAGCTTGCGGAGCCGGCCCTCCTCGCTGGTCAAAAGGTCCATCGAGCTGCGAAAGCCTGAGCCGACGACAACGAGCTGCAGCGCGCAGTAGGCGTGAGCGCCGCGATCGCAGCTGTGTGAGCGGGCCACGACGCGCGCTCCGTTGGCCAGCGGCACGCCGTCGACGGCGAGCTTGCGCGAAGCGCTGGACTGCCCACACCCGACGACGAGCGCGCAGGCGCTAGTCGCCAGGAGGGCTCGGATTCTCATCATTGCTCATGATCTCAGGCGAACGCTCGATATTCTTTCACCGATGCCGGGCACTGCCGCCAACCTCACCGATCCAGAGCTGCTGGAGACCACCTGGGACCTCAGTCCACTGGTGGACGGAGATGAGGAGTCCGGGGGGCAGCGCCAGCTCGACGAGGCCCTTCAGCGAGCCGAGGCGTTCGCCGACGCGTACGCCGGCCGCGTAGCCGCGCTGGACGCCGCGGGGCTGGCCGGCGCGATGCGCGAGCTGGCAGAGATCAACGAGCTGATCGGCAAGGCCGGCTCGTTCGCGTCTTTGCGCTTCTCCACCGATACGGCCGATCCGACCCGTGGTGCGCTGCTGCAGCTGGTGCAGGAGCGGGCCACCGCCCTGGAGACCAAGCTGCTGTTCTTTGAGCTGGAGTGGGCGGGGCTGCCCGACGAGCGGGCCGCTGAGCTGGTCGATGACGAGCAGCTGGCATTCTGCGCGCATTACCTGCGCAGCGCTCGCCGCTACCGGCCACATCTGCTGACCGAGCCCGAGGAGAAGATCCTCGCCGAGAAGGCGATCGCCAGCCAGAGCTCGTGGGCACGGCTGTTCGGCGAGCTGGTGTCTGCACTACGGGTGCAGGTCTCCGACGACGAGGTGCCCCTCGAGGTGGCGCTGAGCCGCCTGCAGGAGCCCGACCGCGAGGTCCGGCGCGAGGTGGCCGAGGCGGTGACGGCGAGCCTGGAGCCGGGGCTGCGCACGCGCGCGTTCATCTACAACACGCTGATCCACGACAAGTCGGTGGACGACCGGCTGCGCTCCTACCCGCACTGGCTGGCCTCGCGCAATTTGAGCAACGAGGCGTCCGACGAGTCGGTGATGGCGCTGATCGAGGCGGTGCGCAGCCGCTTCGGGATCGCGCAGCGCTGGTACTCGCTCAAGGCGCGTTTGCTGGGCGTGGACAAGATCGCCGATTACGATCGCTCGGCGCCGGTGCTGGCCGAGGACATCAGCTACTCGTTCGGCGACGCGCGCGAGCTCGTGCTCGACACCTACCAGAGGTTCTCCCCCCGGGCCGGCGAGGTGGCCCGGCGCTTCTTCGCCGAGCACTGGGTTGACGCACCGGTGCGTCCTCACAAGCGCGGCGGGGCCTTCTGCGCCTACACGGTGCCCAGCGTGCATCCCTACGTCATGCTGAACTTCACCGCTCGCCGTCGAGACGTCCTGACGATGGCCCACGAGCTCGGGCATGGCCTGCACGCCGCCCTCGCCCAGCCTCAGGGGGTGTTTCATCAGTCCACCCCGCTCACCATGGCCGAGACCGCCTCGGTGTTCGGCGAGGCGCTCGTGTTCGGGCGGCTGCTCGATCAAGCCCCCGATGACCAAGCCCGGCTCAGCCTGCTGGCCGACCGGATCGAGGGAGCGATCGCCACCGTTTTTCGCCAGATGGCGATGAACCGCTTCGAGCACCTGGTGCACACGCGGCGGCGTACCGAGGGTGAGCTGTCGGTCGAGCGCATCAACGAGGCATGGGTGGAGAGCCAGCGCGAGCTGTTCGGCGACTCCGTGGAGATCACCGAGGGCTACCGGATGTGGTGGTCCTACGTGCCGCACTTCATCAACTCGCCCGGCTACGTGTACGCCTACGCGTATGGGTTGCTGTTGGCCCTGTCTGTCTACAGCCGTTATCTGCAGGAGGGCGAGTCGTTCGCGCCCGCCTACCTGGACCTGCTGGCCGCCGGGGGATCGCGCGGTCCCGAGGAGCTGGCCGCAATGGTCGGCATCGATCTCGCCGACCCCGGGTTCTGGGACTCGGGGCTGGAGCTGGTCGAGGATCAGCTCAAGGCCGCCGAGGAACTGGCGCGCGGAGCGGTGCTGCTCAGCCGCCCGGGCACTAGCCGGCCGAGGACGGCACGCCGACCTAGCCGTGCGCCTTGGCGCGGCGAGTCCGGCTGCGCTCCTCCTGCTTCTCCACCACCTGGACGATCAGCCTGATCACCTGCTCGATGCCGGTGACCTTGGCTTCGCCCGTCCGAAACGCCTCGCGCCAATCGCTGACGTGGCCGCGGGTGGCCAGCGTGTTGAAGGTGGCGCGCTGAACCTCGATCCGCACCTTGGAGTCCGAGGCGATGTCCTTGGTGACCTTCGGGCCCGGCAGCTCAACGCGGTAGAGCTGCACGTCGCCGCGTCCGCGCAGCTCCAGCCCGGCGACCAGCTTGAGTGGCGCCAGCGCCGGCACCTCCTTAAGGAACCGCGTGACCGCGGTCTCGATCAAGCTCTTGGTGTCCGACGGCGTGGTCAGGAGGCGAAGTCTACGGCTTGGCGGCCGGTGCCAACGGGGCGCCGCCGTCGTAGCCGGAGACCACGACCGACCCGTCCCGAGCGACGTGGGCCCGGACGAGTGTCTGGTGAGCCGACGTCGAAGCGGCGGCCAGGGCGGCAGCGGCGGCGACCACGGCCACCGCAAGCAGCGCCATCACGCGCCGGCGGAGGAACGTCATGCGAGGTGTGAGTGCGTGCGACATCGTCATCTCCCTGCGTTGCCTGCCATCAACCGTAGCGCGCCTCGCCGCCCGCGCCAAGGGCGACTAGATCTTGTGGCGTTGCAGGAGCTTTCGGCCGATCACCATGCGCTGGATCTCGCTCGTCCCCTCGCCGATCAGCAGCAACGGCGCGTCGCGGTACAGCCGCTCGATCTCGTACTCCTTGGAGTAGCCGTAGCCGCCGTGGATCCGCAGGCACTCCTCCACGCAGAAGCGTCCGGCCTCGGAGGCGAACAGCTTGGCCATCCCGGCCTCGATGTCCGAGCGCTCGCCGGCGTCCTTGAGCCGAGCCGCCCGCTGGGTGAGCAGGCGCGCGGCGTCGACCTGGGTGGCCATGTCGGCGAGCTTGAACTGGATCGCCTGGTGCTCGGCGATCGGCTTGCCGAAGGCGCGGCGCTCCTGCGAGTAGCGCAGCGCCAGCTCGAGTGCCCGCTGGGCGATCCCCACTCCCCGGGCGGCGACGTTCACCCGGCCGAGCTCGAGCGCGTCCATCATCTGCCCAAAGCCCTTGCCTAGCCCCGCCTGCTCACCGCCGAGGATGCTGTCGGCCGGGGTCCGGTAGCCGTTGAACACCAGCTCGGTGGACTCGACGCCCTTGTAGCCCATCTTCTTGATCTGCGGCGGAACGTCGAGACCGGCGTGGTCGCCCGTGTTCTCTGACACCCCGGGCTCCTTCTCGCAGATGAAGCAGGTCATGCCCTTGTATCGAGGCTCGGCCGACGGGTCGGTCCTGACCAGGGTGAACACCAGCGTCGAGCGCAGGCCGTTGGTGACCCACATCTTCTGCCCGTTGATCTCGTAGTGGTCGTCGTCGACCTTCTTCGCGCTGGTCTTGATCGCCTGCACGTCGGAGCCGAGCTCGGGCTCGGAGAGCGAGAAGGCGGCGCGGATCTCGCCGGTGGCCATCTTCGGCAGGTACTTCTGCTTCTGCTCCTCGGTGCCGAACTTCATCAGCAGGTAGGAACCGATGAAGTGCGTGTTGACGATCCCGCTGATCGAGATCCACCCGCGCGAGAGCTCCTCGACGATCATCGCGTAGGTCGTCAGGTCCAGCCCCATGCCGTCGTACTCCTCGGGGATCGTCACCCCGAACAATCCGAGCTCCTTCATCTGCTCGACGATCGGCTCGGGGAACTCGTCCTCGTGGTCGTAGTGCTCGGCGTTGGGGATGATCTGCTCGTCGGCGAACTGGCGCACCATCTCGCAGATCGCGCGCTGCTCGTCGGTCAGGTCATTCAGCTGGGTGTCAACGGCCATGGAAAAGCGGCTCCTCGCTTTCAGGAAAAGTCAAGCCGAGAATACCGGCGGCCGGGGGTCCGCGGCGTGATACCTTCGCTGCCGGCTCTTGCGCCAATAGGTCCGGGTGGCCCGGGGCGGCCTCATCGGGACCCACCAATCACAGCCCCGGGGGATAAGGAGATCAGGCTGATGAGATACCCCAGGTCGATCGCGCTCCTGGCCTGTGCGGTGGGCTCCGCCGTGGTCGTGCCCGTCGCCAGCAGCGCCGGCGCCACGCACAAGCCCAAGCCGGTGGTCAAGAAGGTCGAGGTCGGCGACAACTACTACAGCCCGACCAAGCTGACGATCAAGAAGGGTAACTCGGTCATCTGGGTGTGGAACAACACGAACTACGGCACGCACAACGTGACCCTGATCAAGGGCCCCAAGGGTGTCAAGAAGGACAAGTTCACCTCGGTGGACGCGGCTCGCGGACTGCACTTCAAGCGCACGTTCACGATGCCCGGCACCTATGACTTCGAGTGCACGATCCATCCGTCGATGGACATCGCGGTAACCGTCAAGCGGTAGGCCTTCGTCGATGCCCGTGCCCCCCATCGGACGCCGCCAGTTCGTCGCCTCCGCCGGCGGCACGCTGTTCTGCACGCTGGCCGGACATCGGCTCTCCTCCAACTCCAGGGTCGATCTCGACCGCCTCGGCGCATCGGTGCCGGTTCCACCGAAGGTCGCGGCCGCCAACGCCCAGTCCACGGGTCCCGAGTTCGTGTCGGCGACCAGCGCCGATGTCGTCCCGGCGCCCGGTGGACAGGTGCGCGAGTACTGGATCAAGGCCGTCAAGACCCCATGGGACATCGTCCCCACCCATCACGACGGGATGATGGACTCGAAGGTCCAGGGCAAGACGCGCTTCACCGCGCTGGCCTACCGCGCCTACAGCGCCAACTTCGCAAAGCCCCTGGGGCCGCCGCAGATCCCGGGCCCGCTGCTGGAGGCCGAGACCGGCGACACGATCGTCGTGCACTTCCGCAACGAGACCGGCACGCCGGTGACGATGCACCCGCACGGGATCTTCTACACCAACGACATGGACGGCGCCTACAAGGGCAAGTACACGACGCCCGGCGGCTTCGTCGAGCCGCATCGCACGTTCACGTACGTCTGGCAGGCGCGCGCCGGCACCGAGGGCGCGTGGTTCTACCACGACCACGGCCCGATGGATCCGCTGCCCGTGTTCAAGGGCCTGTTCGGACCGCTGATCATCCGCAATCCCAAGTTCCCCCGGCCCGACCGCGAGTTCTTCCTCTGCTTTCACTCGTTCACGCACGCTGGCCACCGGGCTGGACAACCAGTTCTCCTGCGTCAACGGCCGGGCGTACGCGGGCAACACCCCGACGCTGCGCGCCAAGGTCGGCGAGACGGTCGCCTGGCACGTGTTCGCGCTCGATGACAACTTCCACGCCTTTCACCTGCACGGCCACCGTTGGCTGGACCCCGACGGCGGGCATGCTGATCGACAACGAGACCCTGGGCCCGGGCAACGTCATCTCGCTTCAGTTCGTGGAGGACAACCCCGGCCGCTGGTTCTACCACTGCCACGTGTTCTCCCATCTGCACATGGGGATGAACGGGTGGTATCTGGTCAGCCCGTGACTGGATCCACCGCGGCCTCTCCGGCTCAGCCCCGCCAGCGCGGGCGGCTCTCTCGGACTCAGCCGCGGGTGAGCGCCGGCGCTTCGTTCTGCGCGTCTGACTTGACGCGATGGCTCCAGGGCGAGTCGGGCCGCTGCTGAAGCTCGCCGTCGAGCTTGACGTCGACCTTCTCGTTGAAGAAGCAGATCAGGCCCTTGATCCGGCGCACCTCGTCCAACGGCTGCTCGTAGTACCAGACGAGGTCCTTGCCGCCCTCGAGCTTGACCGAGTAGTAGCCGGCGGCTCCCTTGTACGGGCAGTGCGTGACCGTGTCGGACGCCTCGAGCTCGACGGCCACATCCCCGATCGGCAGGTACCAGCGGGTCGGCAGGTTGGACTCGAACAGCGCCAGCGCCCGGTCGGTCTCGGCCAGCGCCGTGCCGTCGAGCGAGATCTCGATGTGACGATCGGTGGCCAGCACGTCGATGCGGTGATACGGGTCGCGCGGGTGCACGCCGATCTCCTCGCCCTCCTCCCGCCAGCGCCCCATGCGGTTGAAGTAGAACGCGATCAGGTCCTTGATCGGCGGGGTGCCGGGCAGCGGGTCGGGGTAGTACCACGCGCCGTCCTGCACGACCTCGCCGCCGGCGCGGATCGTGTAGTAGGAGGCATCGCCCTTCTTCGGGCAATGCGTGTGGCGGTCTGAGTCCTCCAGCACGTCGGCGCGAACATCCTCGGGCGGGAAGTAGTAGATCGGCTGCATGCCGCCCTCGTGCAGCATCATCGCGCGGCGGCTGTCGGCGATCGTCACCCCGCCGACCTCGACGCGGAGGCGCTTGGGCGTGGGCTCCAGGTACAGCGCCCTGCCGGGGGGCGGCGGCTCGAAGTTGAACGTCCCGGCGGGCTGCTTGCCCAGCGGTCCCGTGCCGGTCATCAGACCCATGCGACCAGGCTACTCCATGGCCAGCGTCGGCTCCGGGACCTGGGGCGACTGAAGTCCCGGCCGCGCAGCATCAGCGCCATCGCCAGCGCCGGCACGAAGGCCACGGCGAGCAGCAGCGATCGCCCACACGAAGGTCGATGAGAACGCGTCGGCCAGCGGGCCGGCCACGGCCGCGTGGGCGCTGGCGGCAGATGTTGCAGCGAGGCGAAGCCGGTCTGGCCGTGGGCAGGTGCAGCGCCCCGGCACCGAGCGAGGTGAGCTGGTGATGGTCGAGGACAGGATCACGGTCAGCACGGCGGTCCCGATCGACGCTCCCGCCTGGCGGATGATGTTCATGGCCGTGCTCGTGCGGGCGATCGCGGACGGCGGCACAGCCTGCATGGCGGCGGTCATCGTCGGCATCATCGCCATTCCCATCCCGAGACCGAGCACGACGCTGAAGCCGCACAGCAGCACGTAGGACGTGTGGGCGGTGACGAACGCGAACGGCAGCGATCCCGATGACGAGCAGCGGGATCCCGGCGGCGGGCAGCCACGTCGGCCCGAAGCGGTCGGTGAGCCGTCCGGCGATCGGCATCGTCACCATCGCGCCGAGTCCCTGCGGGACCAGCAGCAGGCCGGCGTCCAGCGCCGAGGCGCCGCGGACCGCCTGGTAGTAGAGCGGGACGAGCAGCATCGCGCCGAAGAAGGCGATCGCGAACAGGGTGAACGTGCCGGCCGCCGCGCCGGCTGCCGAGTGCGTGAACGTCCGGATGTCGATCAGCGGCGTTCGTCGGTGCGCCAGCTGTGCGCGAGGAACGCGACGATCAGCAGCGCCCCGGCGGCGACGGGACCCCACGAGCGCAGGGCGCCGAAGCCGTAGGTCGAGCGACTCCGCGAGCCCGAAGATGAGCAGACGCCAGACCCGGGCGAGAGCAGGAGCATGCCCAGCCAGTCCAGGCGATGGGTCGGCTGGGGCTCGTCGGGCTCGAGCACGATCTGCGCCAGCGCGAAGGCGACGATCCCGATCGGCAGGTTGATGAAGAAGATCCACCGCCACGAGACGTCGTCGACCAGCCACCCGCCGAGGATCGGCCCGAGGATCGGCGCGATCAGCATCGGCACGCCCGAGGACACCCATCACCCGTCCCATGCGGTGCGGCCCCGCCTTGCGCGTGGTGATCGTCATCACCGCCGGCATGATCATCCCGCCGCCGACGCCCTGCAGGACGCGGAAGAGGATCAGCGACCCCGCGCTCCAGGCCAGGCCGGAGAGCATCGAGCCAATCGTGAAGAGCACGAGCGAGGATCAGGTAGAGCCGCTTGGTGCCGAACCGGTCCGCCGCCCAACCGGTCATCGGGATGACGGCTGCCAGCGCCAGCGTGTAGCCGGTGACCACCCATTGAATCGTCGTCAGCGACGACTTGAAGTCGACGGCCAGGCGATCGATGGCCACGTTGACAACCGTGGTGTCAAGGATCGACATGATGGCGCCGAGCATGACGACGCCCGCGACGATCAGGGTCTCGCGGTCCAGCGGCTCGGTCTCGTGGGCGGGGGAGGAGTCGGCCATCCCTCCATTCTAAACGGATCGTCCGGTCCGTTTACTGACCGCACGGCCGAGGCGGCCTGGCCGCCCTGTCAGACTGCGCGGCCATGAACTTCGCCCGGGACGTCGTCGACGCAGCACCGTCGGGCGATCGCGCGCTCGTGGAACTGGACCGCGACGGCTCGCGTCGCGAGTTCACCTTCGGCGAGGTGGCCGACGGCGCCGCCCGGCTGGCCGGCGGCCTCCTGGCCCGAGGCGTCGAGCGCGGCGACGTGGTGATGACGCTGATCGGCAACCGTCCGCAGTGGGTGCTGACGATGGTGGCCTGCTTTCGGATCGGCGCCGTCGTCCTGCCCTGCAACGAGCAGTTGCGTGCCAGGGACCTGCGCCAACGCCTCCAGGCCGCCCGTCCGCGCGTGATCGTGGCCGACGAGCGCAACGGGGCCGAGCTGACCGCGGCACTCGGTGGCGGAAACGACGACGGTTGCGAGGTGATCCTGGTCCCCGACCCCTCCCTGCTGGACCACGATCCCGTCCCCGCGGTGGAGCTGGACGCCGCCGATCCCTGCCTGATCACCTTCACCAGCGGCACCACCGGCGAGGCCAAGGGGGTCGTGCACGGCCAGCGCTACCTGCCCGGCCAGCAATTGCAGGCCGCGCACTGGCTCGATGCCCGGCCCGGCGACCTGGTGTGGTGCACGGCGGCCAGCGGCTGGTCCAAGTCCGCGCGCAACGTGTTCATCGCGCCGTGGCTGCGGGGAGCTGCCGCGCTGTTGCACGACGCTCGCTTCGATCCCCAGCAGCGGCTGGAGGTGCTCGCGGCCGAGGGCGTCAACGTCCTCTGCATGGCGCCCACCGAGTACCGGGTGATCGCCAAGCGCGCTCAGCTGGCGCCCGTCCCCTCGCTGCGCGGGCTGGTGGCGGCCGGCGAGGCACTGAACCCCGAGGTGCTGCGCGCGTTTCAGGAGGGCACCGGCCTGGAGATCCGTGATGGCTACGGTCAGACCGAGACGGGCCAGCTGACGGGCATGCCCGCGGGCGGCGCCGTCCGGCCCGGCTCGATGGGCCGCCCCCTGCCGGGCGTCCGGATGGAGATCGTCGATGACGAGCTGGTGCTCGCCGACCCGAGCAGCGACCCGACGTTCTTCGTCGGCTACCTCGACGGCGCCTCCGCTCCCGAGCACGAGCCGTGGCACACCGGCGACCGCGTGCAGTCAGATGAGGACGGCTACCTGTACTTCGAGGGACGGACCGACGACCTGATCATCTCCTCCGGCTACCGGATCGGCCCGTTCGAGGTCGAGTCCGCGCTCGTCTCCCACGATGCGGTGGCCGAGGCGGCCGTGGTGGCCGCGCCCGACGACGAGCGCGGGACCGTGGTACGGGCCGTCGTCGTGCTGCGCGACGGCTTTGCGCCGTCGGACGGACTGGCCTCAGAGCTCCAGGACCACGTCAAGCACGAGACGGCGCCCTACAAGTACCCGCGGATCGTCGACTTCGCTTCGGAGCTGCCCAAGACGGCCAGCGGCAAGGTGCAGCGCGCCGTCCTGCGGCAGCGCTGAGCGCGCCGCTAGGCTCAGGGCCGTGAGTGATTTTCGCCCCGCCATCGCGATCGTCACCCCGGTCATCGAGGCGACGTTCGGCGTCTGGAACCAGCCGGCGGCGCTGCTGCCCGCCGGCTATGTCGCGGGGATCCAGCAGGCCGGCGGCCTCGCCCTGCTGATCACGCCCGAACGCCAGCTCGTGGACGAACCGGACGAACTGCTTGACCGGGTCGACGGCCTCGTCCTCTCCGGCGGCCACGACATGGACCCGGCCCTCTATGGCGCCGAGCCCCATGAGGCCACCAACAACGTCGACCCGCTACGCGACGCGTTCGAGATCGCGCTCACCCGCCGCGCCGTGCAGCGCGACATGCCCGTGCTGGGCATCTGCCGGGGCATCCAGGTGCTCAATGTCGCCTTCGGCGGGACGCTTCACCAGCACCTGCCCGACCGAGTCGGCCACGAGGATCACCGGCGTGTCGCCCGGCAGCTTCGAGGGCGCCGACCACGACGTGCGCCTGACGCCCGGCTCGCTCGCCGCGCTGGCTGCCGGCGAGCTGCTGCACGCCACCAAGTCCCATCACCACCAGGGCGTCGATCGGATCGGCGAGGGACTGGTCGTCACCGGCACCTCCACGCTGGACGATCTGCCGGAGGCGATCGAGCTGCCCGAGCGCCGCTTCGTGCTGGGCGTGCAGTGGCACCCCGAGGCCGACGACCGCAGCCGGGTGATGGCGGCGATCGTCCAGGCGGCGCTGGATTACCGCGCCTCGCGCGACGAGGTCGTGGCCTAGCCGTCTAGCCGACGATGCGCGGCTCGGGATAGCCCGCGCCGCGCAGGGCGCTCAGCACCTCGGCCGCGTGCTCGGGACCTCGCGTCTCCAGCACCAGCTGCACCACCGTCTCGCGCACGTGCAGGTCAAAGCCCTCGCGCACGTGCTCCACGTCGACCAGGTTCGCCCCCAGCTCGCCCACCAGGGAGAGCACCCGGGCCAGCGACCCGGGACGATCGGGGATCGTCGCCAGCGCCACCAGCCGACGGCCCGCCTGACTCTCGTGGCGGCGCGCCACCTGGGCCAGCAGGCCCGCATCGACGTTCCCCCCCGAGAGCACGGCCACCGTCGTCCCCGCCACGTCGCCGGACACGTGACCGGCCAGCAGAGCCGCCACCGCCACTGCGCCGGCGCCCTCGGTCACCAGCTTGGAGCGCTCCAGCAGGAACACCATCGCCTCGGCCGTCTCGTCCTCTGAGACGAGCACCAGCTCGTCGACCCAGCGCGCGATCAGCTTCAGCGTGAGCTCGCCGGGACGCTTGACCGCGATCCCGTCGGCGATCGTCAGCGCCGAATCCACCGCCACCGGAACGCCGGCCGACAAGGAGGCCGGCATCGGCGCGCAGCCCGCCACCTGCACGCCGATCACCTTCACGTCGGGGCGCTGGGACTTGATCGCGATCGCCGTCCCGCTGATCAGCCCGCCACCGCCCACCGGCACCACCACGCGCGCCATGTCCGGGACCTGGCGCAGGAGCTCCAGACCGACGCCCCCCTGGCCGGCGACCACCTCGGGATCGTCGAACGGGTGCACGAAGGCGAGCCCGCCCGCCTGCGCGCGCTCGCGCGCGGCGGCAACGGCCTCGTCCACGGTACCGCCCACCAGCCGCACCCTCGCGCCCAGCGTCCCGGCCGCTTCGAGCTTGGAGATCGCCGCCCCCTCGGGCATGAAGACCTCGCAGGCGATACCCCTCGCCCGTGCGGCGTAGGCGACAGCCTGGGCGTGGTTGCCGGCGCTGCCGCAGACCACGCCGGCCTCGCAGCGATCGCCGAGCGAGGCGATCTTGGCCAGCGCGCCGCGCAACTTGAATGAGCCGGTGCGCTGCAGGTTCTCGGCCTTGAGCGCCACCGGCATCCCGGTGCGCTCGGCGAGCGTCCGGGAGCTGAGCACCGGTGTCTCGCGGATTAGCTCGCCGCCCGCCGCCGCGGCGCGCCAGATGTCCTGCGGGGAAACGGTTCCCCGTCCGCCCTCGGCTCCACCCCGCATCGCGGTCGACTCAGCCAGAAAGCGCCACCACCGCGTCCATCTCCACCTGCGCCCCACGCGGGAGCGCCGCCACGCCGATCGCCACGCGGGCGGGCGGGCTGGACTCGAAGAACGATCCATAGACCTCGTTGATCGACGCGAACGCCGACATGTCGGTCGTATAGATGGTGACCCGCACCGCGTCCCCGAGGCTCGCACCGGCGGCGGCGCACACCGCGGCGAGGTTCTCCAGGCACCGTCCCGCCTGGTCGGCGGGGGTCGCTCCCACCAGATCCCCGGTGCGCGGGTCAAGCGGTATCTGCCCCGAGCAGAACAGCAGCCCGCCGGATGCAATCGCGTGGACGTAGGGCCCGATCGCCGCCGGTGCGTTGCTGGCAGTCACGGGTTCGCGATTAGCTGGCAAAACGGTTCCTTTCTCCCTGAAGCAGTTCGGACAGCGTAATGCGCCGGTGGGGTCACGGCGCGGGGTAGCCTCGAGTCATGGCCAATCGTCTTGCCCGCGAGACCTCGCCGTACCTCCTGCAGCACTCCGAGAATCCCGTCGACTGGTTCGCCTGGGGCGAGGAGGCGCTGGCGCGGGCGCGTTCGGAGGATCGTCCGCTGCTGGTCTCGATCGGCTACTCCGCCTGCCACTGGTGCCACGTGATGGAACGTGAGTCCTTCGAGGACCCCGAGGTGGCGGCGCTCATGAACGAGCACTTCGTGTGCATCAAGGTCGACCGCGAGGAGCGGCCCGACGTCGACGCGGTCTGCATGGAGGCCTGCCAGGCGATGACCGGTCAGGGGGGCTGGCCGCTGAACGCGTTCCTCACCCCCGAGCAGGCGCCGTTCTTCGTCGGCACCTATTTCCCGCCCCAGCCGCGGCAGGGGATGCCGAGCTGGCGGGCCGTGCTCGAAGGGGTGACCGAGGCCTGGGAGCAGCGGCGCGACAAGGTCCGCGAGCAGGGGGACGAAGTGCTCAAGGCGCTCGGCGGCGCCTCCCGGCTGGCCGGCTCCGACGAGCCGATCGGCGAGGAGCTGCTGACCGCCGCGCTCGGCGGCCTGCGCGATGCCTACGACTCGCGTAACCATGGCTTCGGGCGCGCTCCCAAGTTCCCCCAGGCGTCGGTGATCGAGTTCCTGCTGGCGCGCGGCGAGCGTGAGATGGCGCTCGCGACGCTGCGGGCGATGGCCCGCGGCGGCATCTATGACCAGATCGGCGGTGGCTTCAGCCGCTATGCGGTCGACGCGACCTGGACCGTCCCCCACTTCGAGAAGATGCTCTACGACAATGCGCTGCTGGCGCGCGCCTACCTGCACGGCTGGCAGGTCTCCGGAGACCCCCTGCTGCGCCGTATCTGCAGCGAGACGCTCGACTGGGCGCTGCGGGAGATGCGAGGTCCCGAAGGGGGCTTCTACTCGGCACTGGATGCCGACTCCGAGGGGGTGGAGGGCAAGTTCTACGTGTGGACGGTTGACGAACTGCTGGCGGCGCTGGGCGGGACCGGCCTCGCCGGGGAGGCGCTGGCGTTCTTCGGCGCCACCGCGGAGGGCAACTTCGAGGGCTCCAACGTCCTCGAGGGCCGCGGGCCGGAGCCTGAGCCGTTGGCGCTTGTCGAGATTCAGCGCGTGCTCCTAAAGGCGCGCGCGGAGCGAGTCCGACCCGGCACCGACGACAAGCGCCTGTGCTCCTGGAACGCCCTGATGATCTCGGCGCTGGCCGAAGCCGGAGCAGCTCTGGAGCGCGAGGATTTCGTGGCGGCGGCGGTCGACTGCGCCGAGTTCGTGCTGGGTGAGCTGCGGACCGCGGACGGCCGGCTGCTGCGCACCTGGAAGGACGGGCGCGGGCACATCGATGCCTACCTGGAGGACCACGCCTATCTGCTGGAAGCGCTCCAGACCCTGTACGAGACGACGTTCGATCCCCGCTGGTATCGCGAGGCCCGGGCGGTCGCGGACACGATGATCGCGCGTTTCGCCGACGACGATCAGGGTGGCTTCTTCACCACCGCGGTCGACCAGGAGACCGGCTTTGCGCGGCGCAAGGACCTCGATGACTCTCCGATCCCGGCCGCGGGGTCGTCGGCGGCGTTCGGCCTGCTGCGGCTGGCGCTCGTGACCGGCGAGGCCGCCTACGAGGAGCGGGCACTCGGCGTCCTGCGCGTCCTGGCCCCGATCGTCGGTCGCCATCCGCACGGCTTCGGACATGCCCTGCAGGCGCTCGACTTCTATCTGTCAAGGGTCGACGAGGTCGCCCTGGTCGGCTCGGGCGCGGGGTTCGACGACCTGGTGCGCGTCATGCGCGAGGACTACCGACCGCACGTCGTGGTGGCCGGCGGGGCACCCGATGGCGTCCCGCTGCTGGAGGGTCGCGAGCCGGTCGACGGTCACGCGGCCGCGTACGTGTGCCACGGGTTCGTCTGCCAGGCCCCGGTCACGACAGCCGAGGAGCTGGCGGCGGCGCTGAGGTAGGTAAACCCCGGTTCAGAGCACCGGTAGGTAGCGCTCCAGCTCCCAGGCGGTGACCTGCACCCGGTAGTCGTCCCACTCCTGGCGCTTGATCTCGATGTAGCGGTTGAACATGTGCTCGCCGAGCGTGCGCAGGACCAGCTCCGACTGAGAGGTGAGCTCGATCGCCTCGCCGAGCGTCTCCGGCAGCTGGTCGATGCCCAGCCGCCGGCGCTCGTCGGGCGAGAGGTGGTACAGGTTGCGGTCCATCGGGTCCGGCAGCTCATAGCCGTGCTCGATCCCCTCCAGTCCGGCCTGCAGGAGCACGGCGAAGGTCAGGTACGGATTGCAGGCGGGGTCGGGGCAGCGGAGCTCCATCCGGGTGGCGCGCTCCTTGCCCGGGTGATACAGCGGCACACGGACCAGAGCGGAGCGATTGCGCCTCGACCAGGCGACATACACGGGGGCCTCGTAGCCGGGCACGAGGCGCTTGTAGGAGTTGACCCACTGGGCGAAGATCGAGCAGATCTCCCGCGCGTGGCGCAGCTGGCCGGCGATGAAGGCCTTGCCGACATCCGACAGGAAGTTCTCGTCGTTGGCGTCATAGAAGGCGTTGCGCTCGCCGCGGAACAGCGACTGATGAGTGTGCATCCCGGAGCCGTTCTCGCCGAACAGCGGCTTGGGCATGAACGTGGCGTGCAGGCCGTACTTCATCGCGTATTCCTTGACCGTGATCCGGTAGGTCATGCAGTCGTCAGCCATCTTCAGCGCGTCGGAGTAGCGCATGTCGATCTCGTGCTGGCTGGGACCGACCTCGTGATGGGTGTACTCGGTGTGGATCCCCAGCTGCTCGAGCGCCAGCACCGTCTCGCGGCGGAGATCGGAGCCGGCGTCCAGCGTGGTCAGGTCGAAGTAGCCGCCTTCGTCGAGGACCTCGGTGGACTTGGAGTCGCGGAAGTAGAAGTACTCCAACTCCGGCCCGACATAGAAGTGATCGAAGCCCATCCGCTCGGCGCGCTGTACCGCCCGCCGCAGGACGTGGCGCGGATCGCCCTCGTAGGGCGTGCGCTCGGGGGTCTGGATGTCACAGAACATCCGGGCCACCCCGGCCTCGGTGGGGCGCCACGGAAGCGGCGTGAACGTCGACGGGTCGGGCATCGCGATCATGTCGGACTCCTCGATCGCGTTGAAGCCGGTGATCGAGGAGCCGTCGAAGCCGGCTCCGCCCTCGAACGCATCGGCCAGCTCGGTGGCGTTGATCGAGAACGCCTTGAGCTGACCGAGGATGTCGGTGAACCACAGGCGGATGAAGCGGATCTCGCGCTCGGCGACGATCGCCAGGACGTCGTCGGCGGTCAGCGGCTGCTCGGCCTGGGGCTGGTTGGGCATCGCGCGGGAACGTTACTTGCCGCGCCCCCCGGCCGTCTTTGGCCCGTGGCTCAGACGCTGGCGGTGGCGCGTCCACCGAGCCAGCGACGCGCCCAGCTCTGCAGCTCGGCGAGAGCCGGCTCCAGCTCGTGGCCCATGCGGGAGAGCTCGTACTGCACACGCAGCGGCGGCCCGGCGATCACCGTGCGCTTCACCATGCCCCGGGCCTCGAGCTCCTTCATCCGCTCTGACAGAAGCCGGTCGGACAGCTCCGGGATCGCCTGGGCGACCTCGGAGAAGCGCAGCGGCCCCTCCATCAGCACACGCAGGATCGCTCCGGTCCACCGACGTCCGACGAGCTCGACCGCCTCGTGGTACAGCGGGCAGCAGTTGCCGCGCGACTGTGGCGCGTCGACGGTCGACTCGTCAGCGGACATCAGGGCCAGAGCTTACGCCGCTTCCAGCGCTCGCGAGGCCTCTGTGGAGCCGTCTACCGGGACCTCGCCGGCAACGTTGACCATGGCGGTGAACGCCTCGAGCGTCACCGCGGCGATCGCCTCGAGGATCTGCTCGTCATCCCAGCCGGCCTCACGTGCCTCCTCGTGCAGGTGCATCGGCGGACGCCCGTCCTCCACGACCGAGCGGAGGTAACGCAGCAGCGCGGCCTCTCGCTCGTCGCGGGAGTCGAACTCACGGGCCAGCGCGACCTCGTCGATCGCCAGGCCCGCCGCCCGGGCGGCCCGAGAGTGCATCGCGATCCCCGGCTCGGAGTGGTAGTGCTGGGCGACCGCCAGGGCGATGCGCTCCAGTGTCGGCAGCGCGAGCTTGCCGTGACGAAGCTCCGAGCGAAAACGGGCATAGGCGCGCAGCGCCGCCGGCGAGCCAGCGAGAACGCCGAGAAAGTTCGGCAGCTGCCCGCCGGAGGCGAGCGCGCCGCGCAGGACGGCCGCCGAGCCCTCAGGCGCCGTCAGGTCGTCGTGGATCTGAAACCTGCTCATGGGAATCTTCATCGCTGACCACCAGGTCGAAAAAAGGACGGCAGGGTTGTGGCCAAACCTGCCCTTTACTTTGAAAATGTACTTACAGCAAGTAAGCCTACCGGTCCACAGATGTGGGTACAAGCCTCTATCCCCTGTACGGAGAGCAATCAACCGAAGATCACCAGTTGTCATCGATCCGTAATCCGGCCCGGACTCATCGACGGCGTCGGAGGCCACGGCGTGGCCGCCGGGTGTCTACGCGCGAGCGAGTGAGCGAGCGGGGAGGGCTACAGGATGGCGGCGTGGGCGCTGGTCACTGCGACCAGAATCAGCGTCACGCCGAGCAGGAACGCCCACAGGGCGGCGCGGTCGGGTCGGAACCCCTCGCGCTCGTGACGGCGCTCGGGACGCCGGCGGGAGCCGTCGGCGTATCGCCCTGAATAGCGCTCGGCTCCCTGGCCGCGGATCGTGACCGTCCGGCGGCCAGGCACGCCGGCACCGTCGCCGCGACTCGGAGACGGGGCCGCGGGGGCGGGGTATCGACCAGACGTCCCGTGGCGCTCCTCGGTGACGGCGTCGCGACGCTCGTCGGTGACGGCAAGGGGGCGTTCCTCGATCGCGGCACGGTCCGCCTGGGACACAGCTAGGCCAGTACGCGGCATCTCACCGTCCTCTTTCAGAGCGCTTGGCTCGCGCCAAGTCGCAGCAGAGCGTGTAAACGGCGTTCCACCGTCTCTCTCCGTCCACGGCGGCAGGAACGGATGGAATCCAGCGATACGAGCGGCGACTGTACCAGCGCCATCAGACGACAACCAGGCGCGGCGGCCCGCATTCGGCAAGGCTGCTCGTCCTAGTGCGCAAACTGCGACAGGAACCTCAGGAGCTCATGCGTGAGGTACGGCGCCGACATAGCTTGCGCGGGGTCGGAAGCGCAGGCGATGCGGGTACTCCTCGATCGCGTGGGCAAGTAGGCCGACCAGCCGTGACACCGTGAAGATGGCACCGGCTGAGCCGGGACGCAGTCTCATCGCGTAGCAGAGGCCGGCGAGCGCGAGGTCGACATTGGGCGCCGGAAGGCCCTGTATCGCCGCCGCTTCGACGAGGGCGGTGACCATCCTCGCGGAGCGCTCGGTCGCCGCGGCCGCCCCCAGGCGCGTCAGCAGGTGATCGGCCCGTGGATCGCGGTTGCGGTAAACCCGGTGTCCGAAGCCCGGGGGTACCCCGCTCACGGCGAGCCGGCTCTGCAGAGCCTCAAACGCGGCCTCGGGTGATGCCATGCCAGCCAACATGCCTTCGATCGCCAGCGATGCGGCGCCGTGCAGGGTGCCGCCGAGCGCCCCGAGGCCGGCGAGAACGACGCGGTACGGGTCGGCCCAGGAGGACGCCGCGACACGAGCCGCAAGCGTCGAGGGAGCGAGCTCGTGATCGGCGAGCAGCACAAGCGCCGCGTCGAGTGCCGCGAGCTGGGCGGGACGCGGAGACTGGCCGCCGACGCTCAGCGCCGCCCACAGCCGCGCGGCCGCGGTGCGATTCGAGGGCGCGGTCGCGGCCGGCAGGCCGTCCAGGATGCCGGCCAGGAGCCGCACCGCCGTGCGACGCACCGCCTCGGGCCGGCGATCACTGCGCCGCGGGTCGGTCGCCGCGAGCCCGGCGACGATCAGCGGGATCCGCTCAGTGGCAGGCGTCGTCTCGGGCACGACCTGCCGCAGATCGGCGACGGTCGCTGCGGAGGTCGCGTCCAGCTCCCATGGCGCTGCGGGGGCGCCGTCCCAGAGAAGGCCGGCGGTCTGCTCGAAGCTGCGAAAGCGAGCCAGTTCGACGGCATCCCGCCCGCGATAGAACAGCCGCCCTTGGGGATCGAGCAACGTCAGGCGCGTCTCGATGATGACTTCCAGTGCTCCCGAGCGGTCGCGGCGACGTGCCCGGCCGGCGAGCCGGTCGACGGAGTCAGCGTCGAACTGTGAGTGGCGGTGCCCGCTGGACGGGTGGCGCTCGAGCAGCCCGCGGCTGACGTACGCATAGACCGTCTCGCGTTTGACGCCGAGGCGATGAGCGACCTCGTTGGTCGACAGCAGACCCGAATGAGTCATGAGGGCTTTCATATTGACGTGATCAACGTTGAGAGAGGCCAATCGCCGCCGAAAATTGCGCGCAGGGCCGGCACGACAGAGACAAAGGAGCGCGCTATGCCGACGATCGAGGATGTACACGACGGGCTCGAGGGGGTATTGGCCTTCGCCTCGGAGATCGCCGAACCGGACCGCCAGGGCGGCTCGCTGCGCTACCGCGGCATCGACATCGAAGAGCTGGTCGGCGTGCTCCCCTTCGAGGGGGTGTGGGGACTGCTCGTCGATGGCCGCCCGGACCGCCCGCTGCAGCCGGCCGGCCCACACCCGCTGAGCTTCCGTACGGGCGATACCCGGGTGGATGTGCAGTCCGCGATTGCCGCCCTGGCTCCGGAGTGGGGCTTTGAGCAGCTGGTCGATGTCAGCGTGGAGGTCGCGCGCGACCAGCTGGCGCGCGCGGCGTCGGCCACCCTGTCCTTCGTCGCGCAATCCGCTCGTGGTGCAGGGGCGGCGCCGGTGCCGCAGTCGCGTATCGACGAGGGACGCACGCTGGCCGAGCGATTTCTGCTGCGCTGGCGCGGCGAGGCCGATCCCGACGAGGTCGCCGCGATTGACGCGTACTGGATCACCGCCGCCGAGCACGGCATGAACGCCTCCACCTTCACCGCACGCGTCGTGGCCTCGACCGGCGCCGACGTCGCGGCCGCGCTGAGCGCCGCCGTCGGCGCGTTGTCCGGGCCGCTGCACGGCGGCGCGCCGGCACGCGTGCTCAAGATGCTCGACGCCGTCGAGCGCAGCGGCGATGCCGAGCGCTATGTCGCCGAAGTGCTGGCGCGAGGCGAGCGGATCATGGGGTTCGGACATCGCGTCTACAGAGCCGAGGACCCGCGCGCCCGCGCCCTGCGTCGCATCGCCGAGCAGTTCGGCTCGCGCCGCCTGCAGGTGGCCGTCGAGCTCGAGCGTGCCGCCCTGGCCGCGCTGGCCGCGCACAAGCCAGACCGGGTCCTCGCGACCAACGTCGAGTTCTGGTCCGCGGTCGTACTGGACCATGCCCGGGTCCCGCAGTCGATGTTCACGCCCCTGTTCGTGTGCGCCCGCACCGCCGGCTGGTCGGCGCACATCCTCGAGCAACGTCGCACGGGACGCCTGATCCGGCCCGCGTCGCTCTACGTCGGCCCGGGACCACGGCCACTCACGAGCACCACCTCGGCACCAATGCCCGGCACCTACGAGCGATAGCCACCCAGCTGACCCTGGGCGTCTCCCAGTCGGTGGCGGGCCACCAGCCGAGACGCGGGGCGCGGCTATTCGTTGCCGGCGACCTTCGACACGAACTTGGCCACGTTGGTGGCGTCGACGCCGGTCAGGATGTTCGCCGGCATCACCCCCTGGCCAAGGCATGCCTGATCTGACTTGCTGCTCGCGTTGGGCAGACAGCCGTTGGCGAGGGTGTGCTCCACAACCGACGCCGATGGCTTGAGCATGTCGAGGTTGGGGCCGACCTTGCCGACCGCGTTGGCGGCCGCCAGCGTGTGGCACACGCCGCAGTGCTCGCCGAACAGGGTGCGGCCGTCGCGCTCTGCGGCCGTCAGCTTCAGGCCGCCGATCTGGGCGTTGGCGTGGGAGTGGTTGCCGGTCAGCAGCGCCAGCGGCAGGACGATGCCGAAGCCGAGCACGACGAACGTGAACACCGCGCCGATGAACCGGTTGGCGCCGCGCGAGGGGCGCCGCGCGCCCGCGCGGACATTCCTGGGCCCGCCGCGAATCGCGACGTAGAACAGGCCGAACGCGACCAAGACCCAGAAGGCAGCAAATGCAGCAACGCCAAGCACGCGAGCGGCACCTTATCGTGCAGGCAGGGCAGATGGGCCGCTCGTCATCGCCGGCATGTCGGAGGCAAAGGCTCATCACCGGCGGCGTCCCGAGGCAAAGCTCATCACCGGCGGCGCGACCGCGCGGAAGTCCTCGGCCTCGCCGGCGGCCTTCTGCTCGGCCAGGCCGCGGCGGACCTGCTCGTCGAGCATCGAGAAGTCCTTGATGTCGGCGAGCAGCCGATCGGGTGCGTCGATCGAATCGACCCGGTCGACCAGCACGTTGATCCCCCCGCCGGCCGCGGCGAACCTCTCCAGCTTGCCCTCGGCCAGCATCAGGGGCTCGGTCCTGACGGTCAGACGATGGCGCTCGTAGACCTTGGGGGGGACGATCAGGTTGATCGTCCCGTGCTCATCCTCGAGCAGGATGAAAACGACGCCGCTGGCCGTGCCGGGCCGCTGGCGGGCGACCACCAATCCGCCCACCCGCACCCGCTGGCCGTGCTCCAGGTTCCCGAGGTCGGCGCTGGTGGCGACGTCGCCGGCCAGGCGCTCGCGCAGGAGGCCGAGCGGATGGGTGCCGGTCGTCAGACCGGTGGCGGCGTAGTCGGCCAGCATCCGCTCCCACTCCGACAGCTCGCGCAGCCTCGGCGGGGCGGGCAGGTCCAGCGGAAGCGCCAACTGCGTGCCGCCCGGCACCCGGCGCCCCGGCGTCACCACCCCCAGCTGCCACAGCGCCACCCGCCGTGCCGCCCCCGGCCGGTGCTGGAGCACGCCAGCCTGCTCGGCGGCCAGCGAGTCACACGCGCCCGACCATGCCAGCAGCTCCAGCGAGGCGGCCCCCGACCCGGTCCGCGAAGCCAGATCGGACAGGCTGCGAAACCGCCCGGCGGCACGGCGGGCGGCGACCAGCGCCGTCACCTCCTGCGCCCGGACGCCGCGGACATAGCCCAGCCCGATCCGCACCCGCGGGGCCGATCCGACTCTATCGCGGCACTCCAGGTCGCTCTCGTTGATGTCGGGCGGCGCCACCTCGATCCCTCGCCGCTGTGCCTCGTGCACGAGTGCGTCGGGCGGATAGAAGCCCATCGGCTGCTCGTTGAGCAGCGCGCACAGGAACTCCCGCGGATAGTGGACACGCAACCAGGTGGATTGGTAGGCGAGCAGACCGAACGCTGCGCCGTGGGCCTTGGGGAAGCCGAAGCCGGAGAAGCCCTTGACCATCTCCCAGACCCGCTCGGCCGTCTCGGCGTCGACGCCGTGCTTGCGCTGGGCGCCGGTCACGAAGCGCTCCCGGTAGGCCATGATCGCCGCCTCCGAGCGCTTGCGGCTCATCGCCCGCCGCAGGCCCTCCCCCTCGCCGATGCTGAAGCCCGCGAAGGCGATCGAGACCTCCAGCACCTGGTCCTGGAAGATGATCGTCCCCAGCGTCTCGCCGAGCACCTCCTCCAGGCAGGCATGCTCGTAGGGGACCCGGTAGTCGGGATCGACGCGCATCCGCTGTCGGCGCTCGATGTAGGGATTGACGGCGCCGCCCTGGATCGGTCCCGGGCGCACGATCGCCACCTGGATCGTGATGTCGCGCAGGTTCTCGGGCCGGGTGCGCCGCAGCGAGGCCATCTGGGCCCGGCTCTCGATCTGGAACACCCCCGTGGTATCGGCCTCCTGGATGCACTCGTAGGTGGCCGGGTCGTCATAGGGGATCCTTGACAAATCGACGTGCTCGTTGCGGGTCTTCGCGATCATCGCCACCGCGCGCTCCACCGCCGACAGCATCCCCAGGCCCAGC
The DNA here is from genome assembly GCA_963831015.1 of uncultured Solirubrobacteraceae bacterium. Lineage (GTDB taxonomy): Bacteria > Actinomycetota > Thermoleophilia > Solirubrobacterales > Solirubrobacteraceae > Palsa-465. The sequence continues at coordinate 166,011 of CAWHOM010000007.1, forward strand.
AGGTCGATCTTGAGAAAGCCGGCGTCGGCGCAGGAGTCCTTGTCCCACTGGGAGATCTGGCGGCCCTCCATCGCGGCGGGGACGATCGGGCAGCAGTCGACCAGCGGACGGGTGGCGATGATCATCCCGCCCGAGTGCTGGGACAGATGGCGCGGCAGCCCGTGCGCCTCGGCCGACAGGCGAGCCAACCACGCCCAGCGGCCGGTCAGCCCTTGCCGTCCTGTGCTCTCGATGTCGGAGCCCACGTCGCGCGCGCTCCACCCCTCGCTGCCCCGCGCCACCCGCTCGATCTCCCCCGGAGGCAGCCCCAGCGCCTTGCCGAGCTCCCGGATCGCCCCGCGAGCTCTGTAGGTGGGAAACGCCGCCACCAGCGCCGAGCGATCGTGGCCGTAGCGCTCGTGCACGCGCGGGATCAGCTTCTCGCGGATGTCACGCGGGAAGTCGAGGTCGATGTCGGGCAGGGAGGTCAGCTCCTCGTTGAGAAAGCGTCCGATCAGCAGCTCATTGGCGATCGGGTCCACGTGCGAGAGCCCGGTGAGAAAGCAGACGATCGAGGAGACGCTCGAGCCCCTCCCCCGTCCCGGCGGCAGCAGCGCCCGGGCGATGTCGGGACCGCGCACCTCCACGGCCACCTCGCGGGCCAGCTCCAGCAGGTCGTGGTGCAGCAGGAAGAAGCCCGCCAGGCCCAGTGTGTCGATGATCCGCATCTCCTCGCCCAGGCGCGTCTGCGCGCGCTCGCGGATCTCCGGCGATGCCTTCGCATAGCGATCGGCCATCCGCTCGCCGCACAGCTCGGCCAGTGTGCGCAGAGCGCTCTCGTCCTCGGCTCCGGGGTACCGGTAGCCGAGATCGTGGCCGAGGTCGAAGCGCAGGCTCTCGGCCAGCCGCGCCGTCTCGGCGACGGCCTCCGGGTGCTCGGCGAAGCGCCTGGCCATCGCCGCCGGCGAGGCCAGCACGTGACTGAAGTTGCCGCGCCGCTGTGGCTCTGAGGCATCAAGCGTGGTGTGCAGGCGCACCGCCACCAGCGCATCCTGCAGCGGCGCCCGCGCCCGCGTGTGAGCATGCACGTTGCCGGTGGCCACGCACGCCAGCTCCAGGCGCTGGGCAAGGCCCTGCAGCCGGCGGTTGCGCGCCCGGTCGTCGCGCAGGAACGGCCGCTGCAGCTCCACTCTCAGCCGCTCTGGGCCGAACGCGTCGCGCAGGCGACGCAGCGTGGGCTCGTCGTGGACGCCGCGCAGCGCGCAGCCGCTCAGGCAGACCAGGCCCTCGGAGTGCTCCAGCACCGTCTGCAGCGGCGTCCGCGGCTCGTCGGGCGGCGCGCCCGGTCGACCCTCGCGCGTGTGCGCATGCGCGCGCGTCAGGATGCGACAGAGATTGGACCAGCCCGTGGCGTCGGCGACCAGCAGCGTGAGGTGGCGTCCCTCGTCAAGGTCGATCTCGGCTCCGTGGATCGGTCGCAACCCCAGCGCGCGTGCGGAGACCGCGAACTCCATCGAGCCCGAGACCGAGTTGTGGTCGGTCAGCGCGACCGAGTCGTAGCCGAGCTCGAGCGCCGCCGGGACCAGCTCATCGGGCAGCGACGCGCCATCCAGGAACGAGAACGCCGAATGGCAGTGCAGCTCCACGTACGTCATCGAACATATGTTCGCATACGCCCAGGACGGCAATCACGACGCACCCGGCGTCCGTGCGTCACGCGCGGCCGGCGCACGCCCGTGGCGCCTGCGCCGCTCGGCTACGTCACCAGGGCAGCGGCCGGCCGTCGCGGAAGAACCCGCCGGTCGGCCCGTCGTCGGGCAGCAGACACGCCCAGGTGATGCTGCGTGCGCCCTCGGGCACCGGCCGCCCCGCCGCCCCCATGTCCGTGGCCGTCCAGCCGGGGCAGACGGCGTTGACGAGGACGCCGTCGGAGCGCAACTCGTCGGCCAGCATCCGCGTCAGCCCGTTGAGCGCGAGCTTGGAGATCGAGTACGCCGGCGTCCCGGCCCGCATGTCGCTGATCTGGCCCGCTCCGCTGGAGACGTTGACCAGCCGTCCGTGTCGACTGGCCCGCAGCTGATCGCTGAACGCCTGCGCCATCCGCCAGGCGCCGAGCAGGTTGGTCTCCAGATCGCGGCGGACGCGGTCCAGATCGATGGTGAGCGCTCGCGCGTCGGTGTCGTAGTCGATGGCCGCATTGTTGACAAGCACGTCGAGACGCTCCAGCTGACCGGCGAGGGCGGTGATGCTGCTCTCGTCGGCGACATCCAGCTGCACGGGTCGCACGTCGCCGTCGGCCCGCATCGACTCGGCCGCGCGCTCGGCCCGCTCGACGTCGCGTGCCGCGCACCACACCTGCATCCCGGCCTGAGCAGCTGCCGGCAGACCTCGACGCCCAGCCCACGGGCACCCCCGGTCACCAGCGCCACGCGTGTCTGCTGTTCGGGCTCGGACCGCTCTACGTGCCACGGGCGGCCCCACCCCGAGCCCCGCCGGACGGCACCCGCCTCCACGCGGCACTCGCTGTCGGAGCCGCCCTTGACAAGTTATTAGTCGCTGCTAATCTACCGCGCAGTTAGCAGTCACTAATTTCGTTCAGGAGGTGCGCATGTCGGATTCACGCAGACGCGGATGGACCCTCGGGATCGTCTCCCTCGGGCTCTTCATGGTGGTGCTCGACAACTTGGTGGTGAACGTCGCGCTTCCGAGCATTCATCGCGATCTGGGCGCCTCGATCCAGGCGCTGGAGTGGACGGTCAACGCCTATGTCCTCTCCTATGCCGTGCTGCTGCTCACGGGAGCCGCGCTCGGTGACCGGTTCGGACGCAAGCGGATGTTCATGGCGGGGATCGCCCTGTTCACGGCCGCGTCGGCGGGGGCCGCGCTGGCACCGTCGATCGACACGTTGATCGCGGCGCGAGCGATCCAGGGCATCGGCGCGGCGATCGCCACGCCGCTCACGCTGACCCTGCTGGCCGACGCGTTTCCGCCCGACCGACGGGGCATGGCGATCGGCGTGTGGTCGGGCATCAGCGGCATCGCCGTGGCGCTCGGACCGCTCGTCGGCGGCGCCGTCACGCAGGCTGCCTCATGGCACTGGATCTTCTGGATCAACGTGCCGATCGGACTGGTGCTCGTCCCTCTGGCCGGAATGCGGCTGAAGGAGAGCCACGGCCCATCCGCCAGGATGGACCTGCGCGGCCTCGGCCTCGGCTCGACCGGGCTGTTCGGGATCGTGTTCGGGCTGGTGCGCAGCCAGTCGCTGGGCTGGGGCAGCCCCGAGGTCGTTGCCTCCCTGGCCGCCGGCGCGGCCCTGGTCATCGCGTTCGTCGTCAACGAGCGCCGGACCGAGGCGCCGATGCTGCCGATGGGCTTCTTCGCCCGCCGGGGCTTCGCCGTCACCAACGCGGTCTCGCTGGCCATGTACTTCGGGATGTTCGGCTCGATCTTCTTCCTCAGCCAGTTCCTGCAGACCGTGCTGCACAACTCGCCGCTCCAGGCCGGGGTCAAGCTCCTCGTGTGGACGGGCGCGACGATGGTCGTGGCGCCGCTGGCCGGCGTCTTCTCCGAGCGCTTCGGCAGCCGGCTGTTCATGGCCGCCGGACTGGGTCTGCAGGCGATCGCGCTCGGCTGGCTGGCCACGGAGGCCAGCGTCGGGCAGTCCTACGCGAGCATGATCGCGCCGTTCGTCCTCGCCGGCGCGGGCATGGCGCTGGTGTTCGCCCCCTCCGCCAACGCGGTGCTGGCGTCGGTGCGGACCGACCAGGCCGGACAGGCATCGGGAGCCACCAACGCGATCCGCGAGCTGGGCGGCGTGCTCGGCATCGCGGTGCTGTCCACGGTGTTCACCTCGCACGGCGGCTACGTCTCCGCGCAGGCATTCGTCAGCGGGCTGGTGCCGGCGATGTGGGTCGGGACCGCAGTGCTCGCCGTCGGCGCGGTGATCCCGCTGCTGCTCCCCTTCAGCAGCCGGGCCAGCGCCGTCGCACAGGCGCAGGTGGAGGCGAACGAGCGCCAGGCGGCGACCGGCCAGCTGGCGTCGATGCCGGCCTGACTGTCCCGTAGGATCGAGACCAACGGCTGATGGCCACCACCTCCACCAAGCAAGACAAACCCTCGCGGCAGCGCGTCCCGGCGTCAGAACGCCGGGACGCGTTGATCGACGCGGCGGTGCACGAGTTCGCCCAGACGGGCTTTCACGGCACGCCGGTCGATCGGATCGCCCGACGCGTCGGCGTCGCTCAGCCGTACGTGTTCAGCCTCTTCGGCTCCAAGCGCGAGCTGTTCCTCGCCGCCGTCGAGCGCGGCTTCGCGCATGTCTCCGAGCTGATGACGCAAGCTCACGATGCGTTTGACCCGGCGATCGCGCTGCCCGACACCGATGCCATGACGGCCATGGGCAACGCGTACGTCGAGATGCTGGCCACCGATCGCGACAACCTGATGCTCCAGCTGCAGGCCTACGCGGCCTGCGACGACGAGGTGATCCGCGACCGGGTGCGCACCCTGTACGCGCAACTGGTGCGACACGTCGAGGCGATAACCGGAGCCGACCAGGAGCGGCTCGACGACTTCTTTCGCTACGGCATGTGGCTCAACGTGACCGCGGCGATGGGCGTCGAGGACCTGTCGGCCAGCTGCGAGTGGATCCGCAACGACGCGTCCGAGAACGGCGACGCCGAGAGCGCTTAGCCCGGCGGGGTGCGCTCGGGGTGGCGCGGCAGCCCGTCGTCGGGGATCTCCTCCCAGTGGGCGGCGTAAGCCACGAACTGGCGGGCGGCGGGGCGGATGCCGGGATCGCTATCCAGCGCTCCGAGCCTCACGCCCACTGTGTCGGCGTCGACCGATGTGCGGCTGAACAGCGCTGACCCGCACTCGCCGCAGAAGAACTTCTCGGCCCCGTCGGGCGGGGCCCACGAGCGGATCCGGTCCTCGCCGGAAACAATGCGGAAGGCGTCCGCCTTGACGCGCGCGTTGGCCGACGCCCCGGTGCCGGTCCGCCGCTGGCAGCGCGTGCAGTGGCAGTAGACGGCGCCTAGAAAGGGCTCGGAGACCTCGAAGCGCACGGCCCCGCATCCGCAGGCACCCGTGATCGGGAACCCGTTGCTCACGCCGCCACCCGCTGCGCCAAGTCGCGGTCGGGCTCGATCCGCCAGCGCTGGGCGACGTGCTCCAGATGGGCGTCCATCCCCCAGCGATCGGGCTGCTCGTCACCGGAGTGCTGTGGGCTCGCGCCCTTCAGCGCCATGGCGCCGGTGTTGTCGCCCCGGCGGCGGATCTCGGCCACGTCGTCGTCTGAGAGGCGCAGCTCGGACGGGAGGGCGGCCAGCTCGGCGCGCTTGTCCTCGATCGCCCGGGCCTGCGGACCGACCTCTTGGATCAGCGTCGGGGCCACGCAGGCCACGGGAGCATGGGCGAGGTTCCACTGGCAGGCGAGCTGGATCGGAGTCAGCCCGGCGCGCTCGGCGATCGGTCGCATCGCGTCCAGTCGCTCTCGGCCGGACTCGATCCAGCCGGCCGGGCGAAACCCGCGGTGATCGCCCCGGGCCAGCTCCTGGTCGGGGTGCAGGTCATCGAAGAACAGGCCGCCGTAGTCGACCACGCGCGTGATCACGCGGACGTCGGCGGCGCTCGCCGCCTCCAGGCACAGCTCACCGGGCCAGGGCTCGAGCGGGTTGAGGATGATCATCGCCCAGTCCAGCAACTCGCCGAAGCGCTCCAGGCAATCGATCAGATCGAGCGTGAAGCCGTTGGCGGGGCCCGGGGCGACGCCGATCATGCGCGTCAGGCCGGCATCACGCAGCGCCGCCATCCCGCTCCACACCGCCTCCGAGGTGTAGCCGGTGCGATCGGGGTTGTGCAGCAGCAGCAGGTCGAAGCCGTCAAGGCCGCAGCGCTCGAGGCTGCGCTCGGTGGCCATCCGCAGGTAGTCGGCGTACCGATCGGGGGCCCGCAGGGCGGGGTCGGTGAAGCGGGGAAAGCCCTTGGCGCCGTTGCGCTCCCCGTTGTAGAAGTCGTGGCCGACGGCGCCGACCACGCACATCCGCTCGCGCGGGCGCCCCGCGAGCGCACGCCCGAGCAACGTGTCGGCCTCGCCGGCGCCGTACACGTCGGCGGTGATCACGGTCGGGATCGCGTCGTCGGGCGCGAGCAGCCGCTCCAGGCGCTCGTCGTCGATCGTCTCGCCGAAGTGCATGAAGCGCCCGCCGCTCCAGGTACCGACGGCGGCCGGGCCTGGATCGAGGTGGGTGGGGATCTCGTTCATGCTCGCCCTAGTCTAAATACCTCATCGCTGGCGCCACCAGCGGTCGCCCAACAGGTCGTGAAAGACGATCTCGTTGCGCCCGCAGGTGGTGACGATCTCCCAATATCGGCGGCGCAGCGGCCGCTCGGTCCACCAGCGATCCTCGATCAGCCACGACTCGCGGACGGCGTCGACCTCCCGGCTGTCCACCACCTGGGGCCGTCCGCCCTCCCCCGCGCTGACGGCGATCCTCCGGGGTACCGCCAAACGACGCGGCCCGGCCATGGCGTTACACGTTCTCCGTGTAATAGTTACACAGTAAATGTGTAAGCAGGCTGGTATGATGCGGTGCATGCGTCAGGCCAGCGGCGATCTCTTCCCCACCGACATCCCGATTCCGGCGAGCCAGATGATCGGTCGCCGGGACGATGTGCGGGAGCTCGCCACGGCGCTCGTGGGCGGCACCAACCTGATCCTGGCCGGCCCTCGCCGGACGGGTAAGACCAGCGTGTGCGACGCGGCGCTCGTCAGGGCGCGCCAGCGTGGGTGCTACGTCGCGCGCCTGGACCTGTTCAGGATCGCTGACAGCGCCGAGCTGGCGGAGTCGCTGGCGCTGGCGGTGCTCGCCAACCGATCGACGCTTCGACGCCTGATCCGCAAGGCCCGTGAGCTGGGCCGGGCCGCCCTGAGCGCCGCCCAGTCGGCCGCCGTGCTCAAGCTCCAAGGCCAGTTCGGAGAGGTGGTGGAGATCGCGATCACCCCGGGTTGGGCCGCTCAGGATCCGCAGCGAGCGCTTGACCTGGCACTCGCGCTCCCCGAGCAGGTGGCGGTCGCCGATGGCCACCGCCTGGTCCTGTTCTTCGACGAGTTCCAGGAGCTCGCCAGCGCCCGCCATCCCTACGGCGATCCGGACGCGATCACCAAGCGCATGCGCGCCGTGTTCCAGCGCAGCACGAGCGTCAGCTATCTGTTCGCAGGCAGCCTCGAGCATGTGATGCGCGATCTGTTTGCACCTCAGCACCGGGCCTTCAGCGGGTTCGGCAGCTTCCACACGCTGCGGCCGATCGCGACCGACGACTGGCTGACCGGTCTCGCCGAGCGCTTCGCCGCCGACGACTGCCCGGTCGCTGCGGCCGCGCTGGACCGGATTGTCGAGCGGGGGGAAGGCCATCCCCGCGCGACAATGCGCATCGCCCAGCAGACGCATCTCGTCTCCGTCCAGCTCGACCAACGCGAGATCGACCTCGACCTCGTCGAGCTCGGCTACCGCGCGGCTCTGGAGGGCGACCGCCCGACGATGGAGCAGTCGGTGGAGGAGATCCGGCGCCTGCACAAGAACGCGCTCGTGGTCGCGCGGGCGCTTGCCGCGGGCCACCCGCCACCGAGACGTCTCGCGCCCGCGATCCGTGATCGGGTGTTGAAGTCTCTGCTGCAGGCCGGCATCGTCGAGCACGCCGCTCGCGGCGACTGGCGGATCGTCAACCCCCTGCTCCGGGAGTACCTGCGCGGATTTGACCCGCTGGGCTGATCTATTTGCCGACATTACACGTAAAGTGTGTAATTTATTCACGATTAGCGTGTAACGGGGGTATCAGCCCTCGAACGGCGCCAGGACCGCCCGGCGTTCGGGAAAGCGCGAATCGGGATCGACCTCGAGCACCCGCAGCGCGGCGTCAGGACCGGCGGCGGCCCGCGCCTGGCGGATCGCCTCGCGCAGCCGCGCGGCCCGGGCGGCAGCGGGGTCCTCGAGCAGCGGGCGCTGATCGGACGCCAGCGGACCGAAGCGCTCGACCGCCAGCCTCAGCCGTTCCGCGGGCGCCGGCATCTTCGTCAGATGGGGCACGAGCGCCACGCGCATCCGCACCGGATCGGCGATGGCCTCGCGGAACACCGCCGGCTGGCGCCACGTCCCCCCCTGCTCGACCAGCACAGCCGAGATCACAACCGCCCGCAGGGTCCGCCCACGCCGTTCGCGCCGCGCCAGCAGGCGGTCGATGAGCAGCCCCAGCCCGCGCTCGAGCTGAAGCCCGGATGCGGCCTCGGGCAGGTCCAGCGCCTCGCGCACCAGCTCGCTCGCCGGGCGCGGCGAGAGCGCACTATCACCTCCGCAGGCGAGCTCGTGGGCGAGCAACCCCAGCGTGCCGAAGCGATCGGCGAGCGCTGCGGGGGCCAGCTCGGCCAGCTCTCCCAACGTCCTGATCCCCAGGCGCTCGAGCGCTTCGGGCAGCTCGGCCAGGGCGGGGCGAGCCCTTAACAGGGAGACCGGCAACCCCGCCAGGTAGGCACGCGCCCGCTGCCGTCCCCTCTCCTCAGCATCGGCGCCGACGATCGCTCCCGGACGGCGGCCCCTCAACTCGGTGCCGGCGACGATCTCCGGGCGCCGCGCCCGCGCCCGGGTGGCGGCGGCGACCGCGGCAAAGCGCGAAGGAGCGACCCCGAAGCGTGTGGGGAAGCGCAGCGCCGACCTGACCGCCGCCAACACTCCCTCCACCCCTCCGTGCAACCTCACCAGCCCCCGGGCGTCGAAGCACACCAGTCCCGGCCGCTCGGGCTCGACAGCGGCGCCAACCGACTCCAGGCGTACGAGCAGCCGCTCCCAGAAGTCCGCCACGCCGGCCGGGTCAGGGGGGACGAGGGTCAGCGTCGGACAGCGCGCCAGCGCCTCGCCCAGGCGCATCCCAGGGCGGATCCCGAACGCCTCGGCGGCCAGCGACACCTCTCCCACCTGCTGCGTCCCACCGGGCTCGGGCGCCAGCGCGACCGGCTTGCGCAACATCTCACCGCGGTCGCCGAGAGCGGTGGTGAGGGCGAAGCGCGGGAACAGGACACAGACGATCATCGAACACATGTTCGCATGATCTCCGGACGGCGTCCAACCAATCGTGGGGGGACGACATTCACCGGGGCGGGGTCGGGCGAGGGTTCGTTTCGTCCGGCGCATCGGGCACGATGTCGCGCCCGTGCCCACCCCGCGACCATCCTCACTGAGCACCGACCTGCGACTCTGGCAGCGCCGCGCGCTGGCCGAGATGGACGGCTGGACGGACGGCTCGTTCCTGATCTCGGCCGCTCCCGGAGCGGGCAAGACGCGCCCGGCGCTGGAGTTCGCACGAGCGCAACTGGCAGCCGGACACGTGGGCGCGGTCGTCGTCGCCTGTCCGACAGCGCCCCTGACCCGCCAGTGGGCCCGCGCCGCCCATGCCATCGGATTGAACCTGGCACCGGATGCCGACTCGCCGCGACCGCCGGCCGGCTTTCACGGCGTCGCCGTGACGTATGCGCGGATCGCCAAGGCGCCGGCGAGATGGAGCCGCTCACTCCCACGCCGCGCGGGCGGGGCGGGCCGCGCGGGCGGAGCGGGTGAGACCCTGGTCATCGCCGACGAGGCCCATCACCTGGGCGAGGATCTCACCTGGGGAGTGACCTTCGCCAAGGCGTTCGCTCACGCCTCGCGGTGGCTGCTGCTCTCGGGCACGCCGTTTCGCTCTGACGCGACGCCGATACCGGGGGTCAGCTACGACTCCGAGGGGCTGGCCGAGCCCGACGTCGCCTACAGCTATGCGGAGGCGGTGAGCGACGGGGTCTGCCGGCCGGTGTCGTTCGTCGTCTATGACGGGACGCTGTCGTGGCGCAGCGGCGACGACGTGATCGAGTCCAGTTTCGAGGAGGTCCTCTCCACGCGCGAGGCCAGCCGCCGGTATCGCACCGCGATCTCCACCGACCTGCCGGAGGGACTGCCCCGGATCCTGCGTGAGGCGGACGCCAGGCTGCGCAGGGCTCGTCAGGATGGCCACCGTGACGCGGGCGGCCTGGTCGTCGCCGCCGACTCCGAGCACGCGCGGCGGATCGCCAAGCTGCTGCGCGAGGCCACGGGACGCGTGCCGGTGGTGGTGCTCCACGCCGAGGCCCGGTCGGCGAACAAGCTGGCGGCCTTCACCGCGTCCAGCGACCCGTGGATCGTCGCGGTGAACATGGTCTCCGAGGGCGTCGACATCCCCCGGCTGCGGGTCGGCGTCTACGCCACGGCCGCCAAGACGCCGCTGATCTTCCGCCAGATCGTGGGTCGCTTCGTGCGCACGATCCCGGGGCGTCCGCAGGAGCCCAGCTGGCTGTACGTGCCCGCCGATCCCGTGCTGCGAGACCACGCCTCCACGATCGAGCTAGAGGTCCGGCGCTCGCTGCGCCGACCGGGCGAGCAGGAACCAGACGTGTTCGACGAGCCGACCGAGCGGCGCGAGACCGAGCCAAGCCCGGCACCGGAGTTCGTACCGCTGAGCGCGGACGTGGCGCCGCAGATGACGCTGTTCGGCGGACCGGCGCCGGCGCCCAAGCCCACGTCCACCTCCTCCCCGGCAGCGACGCGCTGGCGGACCCCCGAACCGGAGCCGATCCGGCCGGCCCATGCCGATGAACCAAGCGGTGGCATCAACTCGCGTCCGGCCTTCGAGCGACGCGCGCAGCTGCGCGACCAGCGCCACCAGCTGGTGTCAGAGCTGCGGCGCCGGGACGGGACGAGTCATCGGGAGATCAACGCCTGGGTGAACCGCAAGCTCGGCATCGCCAGCGTGGAGGAGGCCACGATCGCACAGCTCGAGCGCTCGATCGAGCTGCTCTACGGCAGGCTCAGCCGCCGCGCGGCATGACCGCGTCCATCGCACCGACTTTGAGATGGACGGGCTGGACGGCGCCCTATATGCTCGCGGCGGTCCAACAGGGAGAGAGCCGTGTCACAGCCAGTCCGCCGTGCCGTCCGGCGCGGTGCCATCGCCGCCGTGCTGGCGGCGGCTTTCTCCCTGCACCCCAACGCGGCAGGCGAGGCCAACATGGCCACGCAGGTCGAAGGTAGCCTCTAGGCATGGCACCCGACCTCACCGACCTCGCAATCGACGGAATCCGGACGCTGAAGGCGTTCGGCCAGCGCATCCCCGGCGCCGGCGGGATACTCGCGGGCTCGCTGGCGGGCTCGGTCAAGGGCAAGACCGTGCTCATCACCGGCGCATCCCAGGGTATCGGCGCCTCGGCCGCTCGTCAGATCGGGGAGGCAGGGGGCACGATCCTGCTTGTCGCCCGCACGCGGGAGAAACTGCAGGAGGTCGCCGACGAGGTCGCCGAGACCGGCGGCAAGGCCTTCGTGCATCCCGCCGACCTGTCGGACGTCGACGACATCGACCGGATGGCCAACGAGGTGCTCGAGGACCACGGCCACGTCGACATCCTCGTCAACAACGCCGGCAAGTCGATCCGGCGTTCGGTCGACCGCTCCTACGATCGCTTCCACGACTACCAGCGCACGATGCAGCTCAACTACTTCGCGCCGGTGAAGCTGATCCTTGACCTGCTGCCGACGATGCGCGACCGCGGCAGCGGCCACATCATCAACATCTCCTCGATCGGCCTACAGGTCAACACGCCCCGGTTCGGCGCCTACGTGGCCTCCAAGGCGGCGCTCGATGCCTTCAGCCGTTCGATCGGGCCGGAGATCATCGGCGACGGCGTGCACGTGACGACCATCTACATGCCGCTCGTGCGCACCGAGATGATCGCCCCCACCAAGGCCTATGACCGCGTCCCCACGCTCACCCCTGATCAGGCCGGCGCGATGATCGCCGAGGCGATACGCAAGCGTCCCAAGCGTATGGCCACCACCCTGGGCAGCATCGGCCAGCTGACCTACGCGATCGCCCCCGGCGCCCAGGACCTGGTGGTCAACCGGGCCTACCAGCTGTTCCCCGAGAGCGGCGCGCCGACCGACCGCCGGCTGGAGGCCGAGCAGCGGGCGTTCGCCCAGGCCACGCGCGGCGTGCACTGGTAGGACTCCGCCTCGGCACCGCCACGGCTCAGGCGAAGGCGATCGTCGTCGGCACCGCGCTGACCCCGAACTCGATCCGGTGGGTGACCTTGTGACTGCCCGTGTCGATCACCGAGATGGTGCTCGACACGTTGCCCGCCACCCACATCTCATCCTCGTGGGCACTGATCCCGGTCGGAATCCGAGGCACGTGCAGCGTGGCCTCGATCGCCTGGGTCTCGATGTTGAAGACCGAGACCGTGTCGGAATTGGCGTTGGTGACATAGACGGCTAAACCGTCGCTGGTCAGGGCCACGCCCCAGGGCAGCCTGTCGATCCCGACCCGCTTGACGACCCGCCCGTGGGCGGCATCGAGCACCGCCAGCTGGTCGCGCTGGGAGTCGGCGACGTAGATCAGCTTGCCGTCGGGCGACACGGCGAGGCCGTGCGCGCCCGCACAGGCGCGGCCCAGGCGCCGGCCGCGGCCGTGTCCCTCGGCGGCGTCGATCACGTAGACGCCCTGGCTGCAGGTGACATACGCGCGCCGGCCGTCGGGCGCGACCGCGATCATCTGCGGCGCCTGCCCGACGGTGAACGTGCCCGTCACCTTGTCGGTGGCGGTGTCGATCACCGAGACCGTGTCCGAGCCACCGGGGCCGGTGTCCGGGCCGGTGTTGGCCACGAAGGCGCGCTTGCCGTCAGGCGAGGCCGCGATGCCGTGCGGGTACACCCCGACGACGATCCCGTCGCCGATCGCCTTGCCCGTGGAGGCGTCCATCACCCCGACCAGGTTCGTGCCGGCCTGGGTCACGTACACCTTCTTGGTGTGCGGGATCGCGGCGACCCCGTAGGGATTCACCTCGGAGGGCTTGGCTGACTTCCACTTGTAGGTCCGGGTATCGACGATCGCCACCGCGCCGGTGACGATCAGCGGCACGAACGCATGCGGCCCCGAGCTCGTGAGCTGCGCATCGACGACCTCCGCCATCCGGCCGGGGAACTCGCCCTGCTTGGTGCCGTCGGGGAAGTCGGCGCGATGTGAGGTCTGGTTCTCCACGAACCGACTGGCGGTCCCAGGGATCGGATGCGTCCCGATGCTCTGAGCGTCGGAGACGGCCCCGGCACCCGCCCCCCGGTCCGCGCGCCCGCGGCCGCCGCTGCGCCGGGCTGTGGCCGCGAGGTCTCCTGCACGGGCGGCACCTGGTTTGCCTCGGGGATCGTCGCCTTGGGGAGGGTGCGCACCTCACGCTCGGCTGTCCAGAACTGCTGGCGCGTTGCCGGCAGCGCCGGGAAGCGATGACGAGCGGACTGCGCGAACCCCAGCGCCGACGTAAGGTCCCCGAAGGTCTCGCGCCGCCACGCTGTGATGTTGGGTTCCTTGACGCCCGTCATGTTCTCCAGCAGCTGCAGCACGGAGGTGTGGTCGAAGTTGTCGGTGGCCACGAAGCCGCCGACAGTCCAGGGTGAGATCAGAAAGCAGGGAACGCGGATCCCGCCGCCGATCGGCAGGCCGTTCACGAACTCACCGGGCGTGCCGAGCGGGGGCGTGGGCGGAGGCACATGATCGAACAGGCCGTCGTTCTCGTCGTAGTTGACGATGAACAGCGTCTTTGACCACAGGTCGGGATTGGACGCGACCGCCTCCAGCTTGGAGGCCAGAAAGTCGGCGCCCGAGGCCGGGATGTAGGCGGGGTGCTCACTCTGGCCGGAGGTGGGGATGATCCAGCTGACGGTGGGCAGCTTGCCGGCACGGGCGTCGCGCTCGAACTGACCCGGCTGGGAGATCGTCAGCGCACGCTCGTAGAGCCCCGAACCCGGCCTGGCGTCCTGATAGGCCTGGAAGAACTCCAGCACGTTGGTGCCGTAGTCGTCTTCCTCCTGGTAGACGCGCCAGTTGACACCTGCCTTCTCCAAGCGCTCGGGGTACGTCGTCCAGGTGTAGGGTTTCTTGACGACGTTGGAGATGATCGGGCCGCCATGCTCGCCGCTGGGATCGATCATGCCGCTCATCAGGTACAGCCGGTTGGGCCACGTGGGGCCGAGCAGCGAGCAGTGGTAACCGTCGCACAGGGTGAAGGCCTCGGCCAGCGCGAACTGGAACGGGATGTCCTGCCGCTCGTAATAGCTCATCGTGTACGGGCCGGTGTGACGGCCGTCCGCCTTCAGGTGAGCCGGCAGCCAGTTGTCCATGCGGCCGCCGTTCCAGGCCTGGTGCTGGACGTGCCAGGCGTGGCTGGTGGAGGGGATCGCCTGCGAGCTGGTGTGCTGGGTGTCCAGGTGCCATGGGAGCAGGTACCGGTCGGGATTGGACGGATCCGGCTGGTAGAAGACCGAGCGTCCGGTAGACAGGGTGAGCGCCTTTGGATCGCCGAACCCGCGGACCCCCGCCAGCGTCCCGAAGTAGTGGTCGAAGGAGCGGTTCTCCTGCATGTGGATCACCACGTGCTCGATGTCCTTCAGCGAGCCCGTGCGCGGGCCGGCGGCGAGCGCCTGGCGGATGCTCGGGGGCAGCAGCGAGGAGACGACGGCACCACCGGCCGCCGCCGCGCCCGTGCCCAGAAGTCGCCGACGAGTGATCTCGGACATGACCGACCTCCCTTGTTTACTTTCAGACCCACGCTGGTCCCTGTCAAGCCAGCGCTCGACGGCGTGACAGGCGCCGTCGAGCGGGATCCTAGTCCTCAGCCGCTCTCGGTGACCGTCGCCCGCCACACCCGCTCGGTGGATCGAGCCCGCAGCGAGACGCCCGATCACCGACACGATTTGCGACGTGGCATCCGCTGGGCGCACGATCTACGGGTCGCGCTCGCGTCCGGGTTGAGCATGTGGGATGCTCACACTCGGTGGAGCAGTTTCGCGGACCGGAGCGCACCTCCCCGGCGGCCACGCCGCGCCGGCCGATGGCGCGGGTGCAACTGCCCCGCGGGTCGCACTCGGCGGCGCTGACATGAGCGGCGTTCCCACGATCGAGGAGCTGCTCTCGTTGCGGGAGCTGACACGCTCCCGTCTGGAGGCGCAGCCGGGCGCGACCGTCGACCTCGAGGTCGCCTACGGGTCGCTCAAGGGCGTGGACCGCGTGCACGCCGCCGATCTGACGCCGGCCTACTTCTACTTCGCGGGGGACGATCTGCAGCTTGTCTACGTGCCGCGGGCGGCGGTCGCCGGGGCCCCCGCCGCGGCGTGGCTGGAGCGGGTCGGCCCCGGGCCGCAGCTGCGCTCGCGGACCGGTCACTCGGCGCTGGAGGTGCGCGCCGAGCTCGGCTTCGCGTTCGCCCACGACGACGGCGCGGTCGAGCTCGCCGAGGTGTTTTCGCCCACCACGCTTGACGACTACGGGCAGCGCATCTACGAGGACCCGCGGACGTTCGCCCGCTGAGGAGCTAGCTCCCGATCAGCGCCGCGAAGCCGGCGGCACCGATGTTGCCCCCCGTCAACAGCACCCCGACGCGCTCGCCGGGACAGGCCACCGTCCCGGCCAGCAGGGCCGCCAGCGCGGACGCGCCGCTGGGCTCCACCACCAGCTTCAGGCGCTCGAAGCAGAACCGCATCGTCTGCAGGATCTGCTCGTCGGTGACGGTCACGGCATCGTCCACGAGCGACCGGATCACCGGCCAGGTGAGCTCTCCCGGAGTCGCCGTCTGCTGGCCGTCGGCGATCGTCGGCGCGACCTGCACTCGCTCGCGCCGTCCGCTGGCCAGCGAACGGGTCACGTCATCGGAGGCCTCGGGCTCCACGCCGATCACGCGGGTGTCAGGCGAGAGCGCCTTGACGACGGTCGCGCAGCCGGAGATCAGGCCGCCGCCGCCGACCGGCACAAGCAGCACGTCCAGCCCGTCGGTCTGCGCCAGGAACTCCAGCGCGACCGTCCCCTGTCCGGCCATCACGCGTGGATCGTCGTAGGGATGCACGAGCGTCAGCTCGCGGTCGGCGGCCAGCGTCCGGGCGAGCTCGTCGCGGTCGTCGCGATAGCGATCGAAGGTGAGGACCTCGGCCCCGTAGCCCTCGGTGGCCGCGCGCTTGAGCGCGGGCGCGTCGGCCGGCATCAGGATCGTCGCCCGAGATCCGCACAACCCGGCGGCCAGCGTGACGGCCGCGGCGTGGTTGCCCGAGGATACGGCGCACACGCCCCGCTCGCGTGTCGCCGCATCCAGCGACGAGACGGCGTTGTAGGCGCCGCGAAACTTGAACGCCCCGCCCCGCTGGAACGTCTCGGCCTTGAGCGCGACCGTCGCTCCGGTGCGCTCGTTCAGCGTGCGCGACCCCAGCGCCGGGGTACGCCGGGCGATCCCCTCCAGGCGCCGCGCGGCGCGCTGCACATCGTCGAGGTCAATGGCCGGCGCGGCGGTGACGGACGGGATCCGCGTCACGCCGCCGGGGAGGCGTCGCGCATCAGCTGACCGACCGGCACGGCCGCCAGATGGCCTTCGCGCAGGCCGTCGACGAGCTTGCCGAGCACCTGCTGGAGCTGGCCGTCGCTGCCGACGTTGATTTCGACGACCTCGCCGGGGCGCAGGTCGCCGAGCGAGTCATCGGCGTCGTGTAGGTGAACGGCGCCGGCCACCAGACGGCCGCCGGCGTGATGGGCGAACAGCCACTGGCCGATGCTCGGCCCGCTGGTGGCGTACAGGAAATGGTGACCGCGGCCCGTGGGGCCGATCATCCGATGCAGCTGCCCGCGGGTGCTCAGCCACCGCACCAGACCCTCCTTGGGCAGGCGGGGCAGGGCCTGGTCCTTGTAGCTGGAGACGCTTGCGATCTGCGTCTGACCCGTGTTGTCGACCGCGAACGAGGCGTGGATCCCATAGTCGCTGAGGGCGGACGCGAGCATCGGGACCTGGCTGCTCGGAGCGTCGATGATCACGCCCACCTCGGGCCGGTCGGTGGCCACGGCGGTGACCGGTTTGATGTGGGCGAAGTGCGAGACCAGCGAATAGGAGGTGCCGGCGCTGAGCGCCCACACGGCCACTGCGGCCGCCGCCACGACCGTGGTCGCGGCGCGCGCGGTGCGCAGGCGCCACGCGGGGACCGGACGCACGCGCCGCTCGTCGGACATGATCAACGAGGCTGTCGGGGGCTGGCGCGCGAACGACCCGTCGGGCTCGTGGCGCAGCTCGAGCGCGCGCGCGATCGCCGGCTCCAGGTCCGACGCCCGGCGTGCCACCTGAGCGAGCGAGAAGCGCTCCAGCGCGGCGTTGGAGGCCCGGACGTGGCCGTAGCCGAATCCGTAGGAGACGACCGGACAGCCGCGAATGATCGCCTCCAAGACGGTCAGCCCGGCGCTCGAGTGCACGAGCACGTCGGCGGCCGCCAGCACGTCGCCCATGCGATCGGTGAAGCCCATCACCCGCAGGCGCGGCTCGTCGCCGAAGCGAGCCATCACCTTGGCGCGCAGCTTGTCGTTGCGTCCGCACAGGCACAGCACGGTCGCGCCCTCGAAGCCCAGCGCCGCGCCGGTGGCGCCGGCCAGATCGCCGACTCCCCAGCCGCCGCCGGACACGGCGATCACGCGACCGTCGGCGGGAAGTCCGAGGGCCTTGCGGGCCTCGGGGCGCGAGCGCGCCGCCAGGAACGCCGAGGACGTGGGCGGCTTGGCCCAGCGCACGCTCCCCGGGCCGGCGATCGCCTCGACCTCGGCGGCCGACTCGGGGTGGGTGATGAAGTGGCGGTCGATCCCGGGATGGGCCCAGAACTGCAGCCCGGCCAGGTCGGTGATCGACGAGTAGCACGGCACCCGCAATCGGCCGGTGCGCCGCATCTCGCCCAGGACGGCGGTCACTCCCGGGTAGGTGGAGACGATCAGGTCGGGGTCGTGCGCCCGGATCAGGCGCATCAGTCCGCGGCGCCCGAAGAACGTCAGCAGCTTGCGGGCCAGCCAGCGGGTCGGCGCGAAGTTCATGAACAACCGGTACTGAAGGTCGAACAGCCACGGCATGAACGTGAACATGAAGGCCGAGTTCTCACGCAGCACCTTGGTCAGGGCCGGACCCATCGCCGGCAGCCCGTTGACGATGGAGACCTGGGCATCGGGCTCCTCGTCGTGGAACTCGCGGGCCACCGCGCGGGCCGGGAGGTCGTGGCCCTCGCCGATGTCGGCGGAGATGATCAGCACCTGGCGCGGCTTGGCTTCGGCGTCGGGCTCGCCCGCGGGGATCATCGCGGCGTCGCCGTCGCGCTTGGCCAGCTGGGCCTGCTCGTGGCGCCACTCGATGTACTTGCGCACGCCCACCGAGAACGGCGTCGCGGCGGTCCAGCCCAGCTCTCGCTCGGCGCGCTGGGAGGAGACGATCTTGCCGCCGAAGTCGCCCGGCCGGGCCGGGGTGTGGACGATCTCGACATCGCCCATCAGCTCCTTGATCGTCTCGGCGATCTGCTTGATCGTGACCGTCTCGTCGCTGGCCAGGTTGTAGACGCGGTTGACGGCAACGTCGGCCAGGCCCGAGGCGACCCCCTCGGCCAGATCCTCGACGTAGACGAACTTGCGCGACTGGCTGCCGTCGCCGGCCAGCGTCAGCGGCTCGCCGGCCAGCGCCTTGTTCACGAACGCGGGGACCACGGCCGCCTCGCGGGCGCGCGGCCCGTAGGGAATCCCGAAGCGCAGAATCGTGTAGTCGATCCCGTAGAGCTCCTGGTAGGCCTTGCAGTACAGCTCGCCCGCCAGCTTGGTCGACGTGTACAGATGGCTGGGCGGCGGCAGCAGCGTGTCCTCGTCGACCTCCTCGGGCTCGCAGTCGGAGTACACCCAGATCGTGGAGGCGTAGATGATCCGCTTGACCCCGGCGCGGCGCGCCGCCTCCAGGACCGTGACCGTGCCGCGGGCGTTGACGCGCTCCGCATCCTCGGGCGAAGCGTGGACGTCGTTGACGTCAGCGACCGCGGCGAGGTGAGCGACGGCGTCGCAGCTGTGCAGCGCCCGCTCGAGCGCCTCGCGATCCGTGATCGAACCCAGCACGGTGTCGACGCGGCTCCCACTTTCCCGCTCCCCACCGGCCTCGGGGAGATCCTGATGCCACGGCGACGGCCGCAGGTCGTAGATCACAGGCTCGTGTCCGAGAGCCCGCAGCTTGTCGACGACGTGGGACCCGATGAAACCGGAGCCGCCTGTGACCAGAACTCTCACTTTTCAATTACCCGGTTGGTAGTACAACGGAACGCACGAATGGTTTCGCGCCACCCAGTCGGAGTTGGGCAGGTTCACGTCGTGGCCCATGATCCGATGGCAGGGCTCGTCGTAGACGCGGCCCGTCGAACGCTCCAGCCAGTCGAACACGATGTACTTGTAGAGGCCCGAGGTCATGCCGTCGGGTAGTTGCAGACGGCTGGGATACTGGTCGTCGAGCTGGGTGCGGGCGATCTCGTTCTTCCAGGCGACGATCTCCGCCAGCCGCTCGATCTGCACCAGGCCCAGCGCCGCGGTGAACTCGCTCATGCGAAAGTTCAGGCCCGCGACCTCGTAGCTCGGCTTGCCGTAATTGCGGAAGTTGCGAGCGTGCTCGATCAGCTCCGGCGACCGCGCGACCAGGACGCCCCCCTCGCCGGTGGAGATCGTCTTGGTGGCGTACAGGGAGTACACGCCGGCGTCACCCCACGTTCCGGCACGGCGGCCGTTCCAGCTGGCGCCGTGGGCGTGGGCGCAGTCCTCGATCAGGAAGATCCCGGACTGCTCGCAGTACTGCGCGATCCGCTCGGTGTCGAACGCGATGTGGCCGCCGACGTGGACGAGGAACGCCGCCCGCGGCTTGAACTGCTCGGCGGCACGCTCGAAGTCGGCAAACGACATGCACAGGTCCTCGCGGTTGCAGTCCACGAACTGCACCTCGGCGCCCGCGCGGATCGCCGCCAGCGGCGTGGCCATGAAGGTATTCGACGGGCACAGCACGGTCTCCCCCTGCACGCCGGCGAAGTGCAGCGCGGCCAGGGCACCGCCCGCCCAGCTGGAGCAGGCCACGGCGGCGACCTGGTGATAGTCCTCCCAGGCGGCCTCGAAGCGCTCCACCATGTCGGCCTCGGTCCATCGGTTGGAGTCCAGGACCTCGTCGATCAGCGCGTGGAACCGGTCCCGGTCGCGGTGATCGAAGCCGATGGCAAACCGCGTGAAGTCACGGACGCTCGGTTGGGAAGCGGAAGCGGAGTTCATGTTTGGGGGTCGCGCCTCGTGCGCGTGACGACGATGTCCTCCGCCGGCCGGCGGCGTCGTTACGCCGCACAGGCGGCCAGGTTGCCCGCCAGTGTGCGCGCTGGCAAGCGTCTCAGACAGGTAGGACGGTACCGAGTCTACGGCGTCTTAGCTCGGTCGTGATCAGCTCGACCGCCACCGCGGTGCGTCGGTGTGAGTTGCGCGCGCTGTAGAAATCCGCATCGTGCAGCAGGATCACGTCGCCGCCGATCACGCTGCGCGTGGCTCGTGCGGCGATCCGGCGCGGCGTGGTCCACTTGCGCCAGTCCCTGCCCCAACGTGACCACAGCAGCGGCTCCAGGCCCGCCGCCCGCGCCGCCCGCAGGCCGGCGGGGCTGTAGATCCCGAACGGCGGACGGTGCCAGACCGGCGTGATGCCGATCGCGTCCTCGATCGCCGCGACACCCCTCGTCAGGTCCGCGGCGACCGCCGCGGCGCTCATGCGCAGTTGCAGGCTATGCCGGTCGCCGTGCAGCGCGATCGCATGCCCGGCCTTCACGGTCCGGGTCAGCATCTCGGGACGCTGCCTGACCTGCTCGCCGATCACGAAGAAGGTCGCGTGCGCACCCGCGCGCGCGAGCACCTCGAGCATGGCCGGGGTCCCCTCGGGGTGGGGGCCGTCGTCGAAGGTCAGCGCCACCCCGGTACTGGGCAGGGTGCGGGGAAGCATCAATGCGCCGGCGGCGTCTGCGTTGACGGGTGCGAGCAGATGGCGGATCACGTCAAAGCCCATGATCGCGGTAGAAACACATTCATGAGGGGACCGGACCTCGATAACTGGCTGCCGGAGCCCGCGCTGCGGGTCTCACATCGCCGTGCCAGCCGCGCCTCGGCGGATGAGCTGTGGGCCGCCGCCACCCAGGTGCGCCTGAACGATACCGGGCTGCTCGGTCGCCTCGTGCGCTGGCGAATCCCCGGTCTGGAGGGCGATGAGGGCTTTGACGCGCTGTTCCGCGAGCCTCCGTTCATGATCCTCCAGGACGGCGAACGGGAACTGGTCTCCGGCCTCGTGGGACGGATCTGGACGTTGCGACGCGACTACCCTAAGCTCGACGGGGCCGACGAGTTCCGCGCATGGTCGCACCCGGGCACCGCACAAGTGGTCTTCGCCAACTGGGTGATGCCCTCGGACGACGGCGGCGCGGAGGTGTGCTCGGAGGCGCGTGTGCAGGCCTTCGGCTTGCAGGGCCGCGTCGGGATCACCGCGGTCCGCCCGCTGATCCGGCGCTTTGAGAGCCTGGTGGGCTCCGAGGGGCTGGGCGCGGCGGTCAGGCTGGCCGAGCGGCGCGACACTGCCACCGGGTAGGGGCGTCCGCTCTACCCTTCGGGCGAGGTATGAGGCCTCGCCACGCGATTGCGATCGTGAGTCTCGCCGCAGCCTGCCTATCCGGCTGCGGCAACCAGACATCGCGAAAGGCCGCCGGTGCCCCCGCGACCGCAACCACCGCGCGGGCCGCTGCGGCCGCTACCAAGCCCAAACCGCCGCCGGTGCTGCGCCTGGCGCTGCAGCTGCCACTGATCGGGCTCTCGAGCGCGCCGACCGTCAGCTATGCCACCACCGCCGCCACGCCCACCGTCCGCGGCGTCGTCTCCCCCGCCAGCGCAACGGTCTACATGCTCTCGGCGGACGGCACCCGCACGGCCCTCAACCCTCGAGGCGACGGCCGCTTCGCGGTGCGCGCCAAGCTCACCCCGGGCGCCAACGCGCTGCAGTTCACGGCCGCTCGGCTGGGCTCCATGAGTCGTGACGCGCGGCTGGCGATCACCTGGCGCGGGCCGGCGGCGGAGGCCCGCCAGCGGGCGATAGACGCGGATCCGGCCAAGTACCTGGCGCCCGCGAGCGCCGGGCTGAACCGCAAGCTCAAACCAGTCGGCGAACTGCCCGCCGTCCCGGTGCCCGCGCGGCACGTCACGGTCAGCTTCTCGCTGCACACGATCAAGGCCCCGCCCCCACCCGCGATCGGCGGCGACGGAAGGTGGTTGGGTGGCTTCGAGCTGACCGAGTACTACCCGGCACTCGAGTCGTGGTTCACGGGTCGGCCGGTGAGCGCTCCCGGTTTGAGCGGGCCGCACCGCATCGACTGGCTTTACTCGGCCCGCGGGCTCTCGATGGAGGGCGACGGCATCGGCCTGGACGGCCGCCAGTACCACATCGCCAACCTCGGATCCGGTGGCTGGCTCACCGCCGGGGGCGGCACCGGCGCCAAGTTCGGGGTGGGAGCCGACGCCCCGTTCTGGCGCACCGGCGGGTTCTGGCGCTCGACGAGCGGCCAGCTCACGTTTCCTCTGGCCAACGGCAACTGGTCTGCCGGAGTCGGCGTCCGCTACGTCGCACCGCCGGCCGGGATCTCGTTCGCGCCCGGGCCGTCGCGTCCGCTGTCCTACCTGCGCAGCGTCGCCGTCGATCCCCGCACGATCCCCGAGGGCAGCCACATCTACATCCCGGCCTACGCGTCGGTCAACGGCGGCTGGTTCGAGGCCGACGACACCGGCGGCGCGATCGTCGGCCGCCACATCGACGTGTTCCGCCCCCCGCCGGCCAATCCAGCTGACCAAGGCAACTTCGCCACCGGCCAGCGCGTGTACATCGTGGCGCCGGGTCAGCCGTTGCCCTGATCCGGGGACCCGGGCTGGCCTCTGGACGGCCGTGCTCCCCGCGGATGGCCGCTCGGGTTAGCGCCCGATGATGCCGATAAATGAGATGTGACTCGAGAGGCGACTGCTGTCTCGCGGTTTCGGTTGACGATCTCGCGCAAGTTCTTCGGCGTCCTGATGGTGTTGTGGCCGCTGATGCTCGCGCTCGCGCTTGTCGGGGTGCTCGGCCTGGGCTCTCTGAAGTCTGCCTTCGATCACGAATACGCGCGGGACACCCATGCTGCCGAGGCTTCGATGGCGTTGGGCGCCGACTTCGCCAGTGCCGATGACGCCTCGATGCAGCTGCTGCTGGCGCGGGGTCGCCGCCAAACGGCGCTGAACGCCGGGCTCGATCGGTCGGTCCTACCGGCCGTCGACGCCGGACTGAGCGACTTCAAGTCCATGGATCCGCCGGTTACGGCGACGGAGAGAAAGCAGCTCCAGACACTTCAGGAGGGCTGGTCGCGGTTTCTCTCGCTGCGCGCGACCGGCGCGCTGAACCAGACCGGGGCGCTGAACCAGACCGGCGCCAGCGGCCGGCACGTGCCGTCAGCCGCGCAGCTTGCCACCGAAGTCTCGGGGATCTTCGCGCCCCTGCGAGAGATCACCCGGACGCAGGCGGCTCTCGAACAGTCAAAGGCGCAGCATGCGGACGCTCGCGCCGATCGCATCTACCAGAGGAGCCTCGTACTGATCTGGATCATCGGCGCGGCATCGTTCGCGTTGGGGATGGGAGCCGTGCTGCTGTTAACGCGCAACGTGGTTCCCCGGGTCCGGCGCTACTCCCAGTTCGCGGCCGATGTGGCGAGAGGTGATCTCAGCGGCCGGCTCGCATCGCGCGGTTCAGACGAACTTGCCACGCTCGGGCGCGCGCTCGACGAGATGGTCGAGCATCGAGCTCTGGAGGCGAACCATCGAGGCTCACAGGACGAGTTCGTGGACACGCTCCAGGTAACCGACAGTGAGGACATGGCCCATGAGCTACTGCGACTCCAGGTGGAGCGCTCTATCTCCGACTGCAGCGTGGTGATTCTGAACCGCAACACCAGCGAGAACCGGCTCGAAGCCGTGACACCGCTCAGCGAGAGCAGCTGGCTCAGCGAATCGCTGGCCGACGCTAAACCTCGATCGTGTCTGGCGGTGCGCCTCGGACGCCAGCATTGCGAGGCTCCAGAGCGTCATCCGTTGTCGCATTGCGAGGTCTGCGGCGGCGCCGGACGCAGGACGACCTGCCAGCCGCTGCTCGTGAGCGGAGAGGTCATCGGCTCGGTGCTGGTCGAACACGAGAACGGGTTGACCGACCGAGATGCTGCGTCGCTCCAGGAGTCGGTCTCTCTGGCCGCGCCGGTGCTGGCCAACCTCCGCAATCTGGCGTCTGCCGAACGCCGGGCGCTCACCGACAGCCTCACCGGCCTCTCGAACAAGCGCGCGGTCACGGATACGACGAAGCGCATGGTTGCCTACGCGCTGCGTACGGTCGCTCCGCTGACCGCTCTCGCGCTGGACCTGGACCATTTCAAGGAGCTCAACGACACCTACGGCCACGAGGCCGGAGACGCTGCGCTCGCCGCTGTTGGCGCCGCGCTCACGAAGACGGTCCGCGCCAGCGACTTCGTGGGGCGCAACGGCGGCGAGGAGTTCATCGTGCTCCTGCCCGACACCGACGCCGCCAGCGCGCTTGTGGTGGCCGACAGAATACGTAGCGCCATCTCCGAGATCGTCGTGCGAAACGTCGCCCGGGATATAACCGCCAGCATCGGGATCGCATCGATCCCGGACCACGCGGGGAACGGTGAGTCACTCCTCCGCAGCGCGGATCGCGCGTTGTACGCAGCCAAGGCCAACGGGCGCAATCGCATCGAGGTCTCGGAGCCTCTCTTCAGCGAGCCGATCCTCGGCGGCTAGGCAGCGAAAGTAGTACCACCGCTCCCGGGGCTCGGGTGGCGCGGCACGGAGTTGGCCGCCCGCGGGGTGAACATCGCGCCCCCGCCGGCTCTAACGTCACAGCCCGTGAGCAGCTTCGACGCGCCCGTCACGATTCGCCATATCCGCTACGCCAACGAGCAGACCGGATGGGCGGTGCTCGACGCCGCGGCGGCCGACGGACAGCCGGTGGCGCTCGTCGGGCCGCTCGTGCACCTGGAGCAGGGCGAGCGCGCTCATGTGGTCGGCAGCTGGGTCGACGACAGCCGCTACGGCTCCCAGGTCAAGGTGTCAGAGGCCCGGCCGCTGGCCCCCGAGGACCCCGATGCGGTGATCGCCTACCTGCGGCGGATCAAGCACGTGGGCGCTCGCCGGGCAGCGGAACTGGTGGGCCGCTTCGGGGCCGACGCGGCACTCGACGAGATCGACCGCGACCCCGCCGCGGCGTTCGCGGCTGTGGGGCTCGGCCACGCGCGCGCCCAGGAGGCGACCAGCTCGTGGCAGGAGCTGCGGGTCACCCGGCGACTGCATCTGCTGCTGGCGCCGCACGGCCTGGCCTACCTGGCGGCACGCATCCACGAGCATTACGGGTCGGGCGCGCACGAGCTGGTGGCGCGCGATCCGTTCTGCCTGACGAGCGTCTTCGGCGTCGGCTTTCACATCGCCGACCGGATCGCACGGGCGGGCCCAGCCCAGGTGGCGCCCGGCCAGCGTGAACGGGCGGCGATCATGCACGTGCTGTCGGAGTCCGAGCGCAGCGGCTCGAGCTGCACCCCCCGGCCGGCGCTGCTCGCCGCCGCGCGTGAGTTGGTCGGTGATGAGGTCGACGACTCGGTCCTCGCGGGGCTGATCGACGGCGGCCAGGTGGTGGCCGAGGAGGAGTGGATCTACCGCGCGGCCACCGCCGAGCTGGAGGCCGAGCTGGCCGTGCGGGTCGACGCGCTGGTGCGCGGTGACGCCAACGAGCGGCTGGCCGCGATCGAGGTCGAGCACGCCGGCGAGCTCACGGCCGAGCAGCTGGGCGCACTGCGGGCCGCCTTCGCCCACCGCCTGTCGGTGATCACCGGCGGTCCCGGCACCGGCAAGACGGCGTCGATCAAGACGATCGCCGCCTCGGCAGAGCAGCGCGGCGCGCGCGTGCTGCTCGTCGCCCCCACGGGACGAGCCGCGGTGCGGATGTCCGAGACCAGCGGGGTCCGCGCCCGGACCGTGCACTCCGCCCTGGGCTGGATTCCCGGCGAGGGTCCGACCCACGACGAGCAGGACCCGCTGGCGGGCGACCTGCTGATCGTCGATGAGACCTCGATGGCCAACCTGGAGCTGCTCGTGACGCTGCTGCGCGCGGTCGCCGACCAGACACACGTGGTTCTCGTGGGCGACGCCGACCAGCTCGCTCCGGTCGGCGCCGGCAAGCCGTTCGCCGAGCTGGTCGGCTCCGAGCTGGTGCC
Organism: uncultured Solirubrobacteraceae bacterium; assembly: GCA_963831015.1. Lineage (GTDB taxonomy): Bacteria > Actinomycetota > Thermoleophilia > Solirubrobacterales > Solirubrobacteraceae > Palsa-465. The sequence goes on from CAWHOM010000007.1 coordinate 192,200, forward strand.
GACCACGCGCCTGACCCACATCTTCCGCCAGGCCGCCGATTCCATGATCGTCCAGGGCGCACACGCCATCCGGCGCGGCGCCGTGCCGGAGTTCGCGCCGGGCGATGGCATGCGGCGCGACCTGTTCCTGATCGAGCGCGGCTCGCCCCGTCAGGCGCTGGCGGAGATCGTCTCGCTGGTCGCCGAGCGCCTGCCGGCGCACTACGGCGTGGACCCGGTGCGCGAGATTCAGGTGTTCGCCCCCGTGTACCGTGGCGAGCTGGGGATCGACGCCATCAACCAGGCGTTGCGCGCCACGCTGAACCCCGACGGTGAGCCGGTGCGGGGCGGCCGGCTGCGGATCGGCGACAAGCTGATGATGACCGGGCGCAACCTCCACGAGCTGGGGCTGATGAACGGGACGGTGCTGCGATTGCTCGATGAGGTCTCCGGCGACGAGGATGACGCGGCCGCGCTGCTCCTGGGCGCCGAGGATGCCGTCTTCCGGCTGCCTCCCGAGGACTCCGACCAGCTGCGCCTGGCCTATGCGTGCTCGGTCCACCGCGGCCAGGGGATCGAGCTGCCGATCGCGGTGATCGTCGCCCACCCGGCCGCCGGGGCGTTCTTCCTGCGGCGCGAGATGCTCTACACCGCCGTCACTCGCGCCCGCCTGGCCACCGTGATCGTCGGGATGCGCGAGGTGGTCGCGCGGGCGGCGCGCACGCCCGACACCGGCCGGCGCCACGGCCGGGTGGCCCCTCGCCTCGCCGCCCTAGCCGCTGTCTGAGGCGACTTAGCCGATCAGGCCACGAACGACCAGCTGGCGAACTGTGCGGCGTAGAAGACCAGCAGGGCCGAGCCGCACAGCACCACCGCCGGCAGCGCGATCCGCCTTCCGGACAGCCACGCCCCAGCGGCCATCCACAGCGGGAAGATCGTCAGCGTGTAGCGATCCAGCGACCACAGCGGCTGACCGACATCCGGCGACGATAGACAGGCCAGCAGCACCACGCCGGCATACACCGCGTACTCGGCCGGCAGCCGCCGCCAGCAGACGACCAGCGCCGCCACCGCCAGCACCAGCACCGCCAGCAGCAGCATGCTCTCGGTCCCGGAGCCGAACGGACCCAGCAGCTGCGGGCGATAGACGGACGCGCCCCCAAAGATCCCAGCCGCGCCCCGCAGCGCCGCCCACACCCCCGACATCGCCCCCACCACCGGTCCGCTGCTGACGCGGTGCCAGCTGGCCTCGGCCGAGAAGATCCCCAGCCATGGGTAGCCGTGTGCGGCCAGCAGCGCCATATATCCGAGCAGCGCCACCGGCAACGCGCCCAGCCACGCCAGCCCCCGATCGAGGCCGCCCCGGCACCGGATGCGCCCGATCCCCAGTGCCACAACGAGCAGAAGCCCGGTCGGCCGGGTCAGAGTGGCCAGCGCGCCCAGGCCGCAGGCCAGTCGCCAACGACCCGAGCGAGCTGCCAGCACCGCTCCCACTGTCAGCGCCAGGAACAGCGACTCGGTGTACACGGCGCTGAAGAAGAACGACAGCGGGGCGAAAGCCAGCAGCAGCACGGTGGCGTCGGCCGCACGCCGGCCCAACTCCAGCTCGCACAGGCGATGCAGCGCGACCAGCGCGACCAGCAGCGCGATACTGGAGACGAGCGCGCCGGCGAGCACGCCGGAGCCCGTAAGCATGCTGACTGCCCGGGTCGCCAGGGGGTACAGGGGAAAGAAGGCCAGCTTCCCCGACCCAGCCGGCCCGTAGCCGTGCTGCGCGATGTCCAGGTAGTAGCCCGAGTCAAACCGGGCCACTGACCCGGACAGCAGGTAGCCGACCGGGCCGAGCTGATGCTGGACGGCGGCGACGGCCGCTGCGGTGGCGTGCTTGTGGAGCGCCAGCACGCCGGCGATGCCGCCGGCCAGCGCCAGCAGCCGCGAAGCCACGAACGCGGTCGGCACCAGCGGAATCACCCGCGCACGGGTCAGGATCCCGGTGCTCGGCGGCCGATGAACCGCACCGGCGGTGGCGCCCATCACAGCGCCCCGGCCTGGCGCTCGTAGAGCACCGTCCCTCCGTCGCCGCGGGTGGCCACGAAGCCCGGCAGATGCGCCATCAGGGCCGCCGTCCGTGACCCGCGCGCTACCAGCACCACCCGCACCGAGCCGGCCACCGCGCCCGCCCCGGAGGGGCTGCCCGCCAGCCAGTCGAGGTATTCCGACTGGACCGCGGGGGAGAACGCGTCGATCGGGTTTCCCGCCCAGATGCGCCCGCCGGCCAGCGCCACCTGCTCGTCGACCGAGCCGTCGGCGAGCACGGGTGACCCATCGGCCAGCGCGACCGCGCCGTCGACCAGGGAGGACGGCGCGCCGCCGGGGATCGGCCCGCGAGACCACGGCGAACACGAGCGCCAGCACGGAGGCTACGGCCAGCGCCGGCACCAGCGCGCGCAGCGAGCGCGTCGGCGCCAGCGCTCGGGCGGCGGGCACGGCGGCGAAGAACAGCAGCCAGATCCCGTTGCGATCGGCGCGCACCGTGAGCAGCGCGAGCACCGCGAGCACGCACCATTCCCAGCGGGCCGTGCGCGCCTTCCATGCCCGGGCCAGCAGCACGATCGCCGCCAGCACCAGCACCAGGTCAAGCGGCGAGGTGAACGACAGCGCGCCCCACATCCCGGCCCCTCGTTGGGCCGCCTCGTTGGTGAGAACCCCGTGGTAATACTCGACGGTGCGCGCCAGCGCCGGCGTCAGGCACATCGCGGCCGCCGAAGCCCCGGCCACCGCGGCGGCCAGCGCCGGCTGGCGGCGGGCACGTTCCAGCAGCAGGTAGGCGAACAGCACCCCAAGGCCGAGCAACGCCGCTCCGTGAAGGTTGGACCAAAGCGTCAGCAGCGGCACCGCCAGCCAGATGCGTCGCGACGGCGTGCGCGACTGCGAGCGCAGCAAGGCGACGAGCGCGGGAAACAGCAGCAGCGAGAACAGCTGCACCCGCACGATCGAGAGGCTGGGGAGGCCGCCGACGCCTACCAGCAGCAGCGCGGCCCCGGTCCCGATCGCCTCGGCGCCGCCGGCATTGGCATCGCGCGCCAGGATGGCCAGTGCGCCGGCGACGGCCAGCAGTTGCGCGAGCATCAGCCCCCGATCGCCGAGCGCGCTCTCCAGCCCGCCGAAGATCAGCTCGGCCAGCACCAAAGCGTTCGGCCAGTGTCGGGTTGGCGCGGCGGCGAACGGGACGCCGGCCGGGATCGCGCCGCGATGCACGATCACATGGCCGAGCGCCGCCAGCCACTGAGCGTCGGAGCCGACGCGCGCCAGCAGCGCGGCCAGGCCGACGACCGCGACGATGGCGGTCGCGAGCACGACGCGTGGGCCGATGCGCGAGAGGTCGAGCTGACGGGACACCTATCCCACCTATCGCCTCGCCACGCGGGGGCTCACCTAGACGTTCGTCGAGGCGCACCTGATCGATGGTCGGATGCGGCAGGGGCCCCGGGTGGACGATCCGATCGCATGTCCTCGTTGGCCTATCCGCGGGAGGCGGCCGCGCGCCGCCTGCGCGCGGGCGCGCGCGGCCTGCCGACGTTGCTGACCCGGTCGGGGACGGACGTGTTGCTGGTGGTCGCCATCGGAGTCCTGGCCGTGAAGCTGCTCACCGGCCTGGTCGGCGACTTCAGCGTCGACAGCTGGCTGGAGCTGGTCGCCGGCCGTGCGGTGTGGCAGAACGGCATCCCGCACCACGAGACATTGACCTTGATCTCGCTGGGCCACACCTGGATCGACCAACAATGGCTCTCGCAGCTGGCCGGTTACGCGCTGTTCCTGGTCGGAGGCCTCGGCCTGCTCGGGCTCGTCAACGTCGCGCTGATGCTCACCGCTGTCGGAGTGGCAGCGCTCGCGTCGCGCCGGCTCGGCGCCTCCGCCCGCTCCGTGCTGCTCGTGATGGCGGTCTCCGTGGTGGCGATCGTGCCCTCCCGCGAGGTCCGGACCCAGACGTTCGCGCTTCCCCTATACGTGCTCGTCGTCTGGCTGCTGGTCAGCGACTGCCGCGCACCATCACGCCGGGTCCTCTGGTGTCTGCCGATCCTCGTGCTGTGGGCCAACCTGCACGGCTCGGTCACGCTCGGCGCGGCGTTCGTGGCGCTGCGCGGACTCACCCTGGTCTGGGAGCGGCGCGCCGAGCTACGACGCCACCCACGTGCCTGGCGACGCCCGCTGACCCTGATATTCGGGGCCGCGGTGGCGATCATGCTCACCCCCTACGGGTCGAGCATCATCGGCTATTACCGCGCGACGCTGAGTAACAGCACCTTGCCGCGCTTCGTGAGCGAATGGGCGCCGGTGACGAGCTCACCGAGCGTCGCCATCGCGGTGCTCGCCGTGACGGCGTTGGCACTCTGGTCCTTCACGCGCACCCCCGCGAACACCACGACCTGGGAGAAGCTCGCCTTCCTCTCCGCCTGCGCGCTGACGATCTTGGTCGTCCGCAACGCCGTGTTCTTCGGCCTCCTGGCGATCGTCGTCGTTCCCCGTTCGCTCGGCTGGGGGTCACCGGCCGCCGTGGGGACCGCCGACCATGGGCGGACCCTGGCCAACGGACTATTGGTGCTGTGCACCGCCGTGGCCGTGCTGATCGCCGGCGCCGTCACGCTCACGCGACCCGACGCCCAGGTGCAGAGCGCGTTCCTGGCCCCCAAGCTGATGACCACGGTGCGGAGCGCTGCGCGCGCCGATTCCTCCGTCCACGTGCTAGCCCAGGGCGAGTTCTCCGACTGGATGCTGTGGCAGGACCCGGCGCTCTCGGGACGGATCGCCGACGACATGCGCTTCGAGTTGTTGACCCCCGGCCAGATGTCTTCCCTCAACGCCGCGTACTCGGCCTCCCGGGCGGGATGGATGCGCGGAGCTCGCGGCTACCGCCTGCTCGTGCTGGATCGCGCGGTCAGCCGCAGGAGCATCCCGGCGTTCGAGCATCAGCCCGGCAGCCGGGTGCTCTACCGCGGTCCTGAGGCCGAGGTGATCCTGCGCACGGCCGCGGCGGCCCGGACGTGAACCTCCGCGCGCTGACCCGTCGCCTGCGATCAGAGGAGCAGGGCGTTGTGCTCATCATCGTCGGGGTGATGATGACCGCGTTCATTGCATCGGCCGCCCTGGCGATCGACCTCGGGTCCCTCCAGGGGGCACAGCGACAGGCCCAGGCGGCCGCTGACGCGGGCGCGCTGGCGGGGGCGAGCGCTCTCTCTGCCCCTACCAACACCGTTGCGGCCTCCTCCACCGCCACGACCTACGCCAAGACGAACTACCCGGCCGGCACCCCCACCGTGACCGCATCCGGCAACCAGGTGACGGTCAGGGTCACAAACCTCCAGCCGCCGAACTTCTTCGGCAAGGCCTTTCCCGTCGGCGCCACGGCGGTCGCGACGGCCGGCAGCACGGGCGGAGCCCCGGGCGCCATCTTCGCCAGTGACACGAGCTGCACCGGAGGTGGCGTGTCTTTGGGGACCACCAACCTCACGATCAACGGCGGGATCCGGAGCAGCGGCTCGATGACCATCAGCTCCCACGGAGGTGTCTACTCGTCCACTACCTACGAGTGTGGCTTGACCGACAACAGCGGCGGCGACAACACCTTCAACGGCAGCTCCACCGAGCCCAAGGTCGACACGACGATCCCCGCCACCTGGCCGAACGACTTCTCCGACGATTTCCCGGTCTATCCACTCACGGCCTCGGGCGATCCCAACTGCACGGCCAGCCTGGTCCGGTCTGACTGGAGCTTCCAGAGCTTGCCGAGCACCACGCTGAGCAACGGCGTGTATTGCGCGAACACGATCGAGTTCAACGAGGCGGGCCTGACCTGCACGTGCACATTCGTTGCGGGCTCGTTCCAGATGAACCAGGGACCCGACAACTTCACGCCGGCCTACAACGGGCTGTCGTTCTACGACATCAACGACACGGGCCTGAACGTGAACGCCAACGGGCCCAACTTCTTCAACGGGGGCCTGCTGTTCGCCCCGAAGGCCTCGGTAATCGTGAACGCGCCCAACGGCGCCATCTCCGGCTTCGTCGAAGCCAAGGACGTGACCACCAATGGTGGTGGCAGTGGCTCGACCTGGACCGGGACCGGACCGACGATCAACGGGGCCAACACGATGCCGGCCCTCAGCCAGTGAGCGCCCAGGCGCCCGGCAGCCGAACGGCAACGCCGCTGATCGGGCCGGCCTTCCTGCGCACCCGCTGGTTCTGGCGCACCACGTTCACGGGACTGGCGATGTGCGCGTTGCTGGTGACGGGCCCGCTGATGACGGCGGCGCTGTTCGCTCATGGCAAGGAGCTATTCGACTTCCGGGGCGGCCTATACAACGCGGGGGTGGCCATCCTGCACGGCCGCAGCCCCTACCAACCGGGGTTCCTCGAGCACCAGGCCGCGGTCCTGCGCGCCGGCGGAATCGCCCGTGGGGAGACCACCAAGCTCGCGTTCTCGATCCCGGTCTACCCGGCTTTCCCCAACCTCGCCGTGGTCGGGCTAAGCCTTCTGCCGCTGTGGCTCGCCGGCACTCTGTACACGCTCATATCGATCGCGGCGATGGGCGCCGGCATCCGCCTGCTCGGCGTGCGAGATTGGCGCTGCTTCGCGCTGGTCGCCTGCTCCTGGCCCTTCCTGTATGGCCTGTACCTGGGAGCGATCGGGCCGTTCCTCGTGCTCGGAGCCGGCATCGCCTGGCGCTGGCGCGAGCGCCTGTGGCCGCCGGCGCTGGCCATCGCGGCAACCGTCGCCGCCAAGATCTTTCCCTGGACGCTCGGCGTCTGGCTGCTCGTGACCCGCCGCTACCGGGCGCTGGCGGTGAGCGTCGCCGTCGGCGCGGTGATCACGTTCGGCGCCTGGGCGGTGATCGGGTTCGACGGCCTGAGCCAGTACCCACAGATGCTCTCCAACATGTCGTTCCTGCAGGAGGGCCGCGCCGACTCGATCGTCACCGTCCTGCGCGTCGCCGGGGTCTCGTCCGGGACGGCCAACATCTGCGCGATCATCGCCGCGCTGGCGATCCTCGGGCTGGCCTGGCGCCTCTCATACGGAGACGAGGGCGATCGCCGGGCGTTCGGTCTGGCCGTGCTCGCCGCGCTGGCCTCCACCCCGATCGTCTGGGACCACTACATGGTCCTGCTGTTCGTGCCCATCGCCCTCTGCTCGCCGCAGTTCTCGGCCCTGTGGCTCGGACCCCTGATCGCCTCGACGGTGTGGATCGGGTCCACGGGCATCATCAAGGACAGCCGCCACGTCGAGGCCGCCTCGCCCAACGCCCTGCGCAGCGCCGCTGTCTACCTCGTCCTGCAGTTGGTCATCGGGTTCGTGCTCTGCACCACACCCGAGCAGCGAGCCGCGTGGCGGCCCGGCCGACGCCGGCGGCGTTTAGAACAGCCCTGAGGAGCTGTGGGTCACGTTGTAAATCGCCGGGAACATCAGCACGATCATCAGCGCCGGCATGATCAGGAACATCACCGGGAAGAGCATCTTGATCGGCGCCTTCTGCATCTTCTCGCGGGCCGCCATGCGATGCCGGCGACGCTCGTCGGCCGATAGTTCGCGCAGCACCGGACCGATCGAGGCTCCGAGCGTCTCCCCCCTTGACGAGGTGCGGACGAAGGCCCGCACGGAGGCGGTGTCGCAGCGCCCGACCATCTCGTCCAGCGCCGCCTGTACCGACATGCCGAGGCTCTGCTGTCTCATCGTCAGCCTCAGCTCCTCGCCGATCGCGCCATCGAAGCGGCTGGCCACGAGCGACAGAGCGGCGGTGAAGCCCATGCCCGCCTCTACCGTCGCGATCAGCACGTCGATCAGCTCGGGCAGCCGGCGGTCGATGTCCTCAAGCCGTGAGGCGCCTCGCTTGCGCACCAGAAACGACGGCAACATCCAACCGGCCAGCGCGGACACGACGAGCAACAGGATCTTGAGTGCCGACAGGCCGCTCGGCACCATTAGGAGGGCGAGGACGAGTGGCAATCCGAGAGCCGCGAAGGCGCGGTATCCGTGCACGAGCTCCATGGAGGTGTCGTAGAACCCGGCAGCGCTGAGCTCTGAGATCGAGAGCGCCGACAGCGACGGGAAGCGGCGGATCATGAACCGGCCGGTGCCCTCAGCGCGGCGACGGAACGCTCGCTTGAAACGCAGCTATCGCACTCAGGTCCCGCTCATCCGGTGGCGACTCGAAGCCGTAGTCGCGGATGGCGCCCAGGTGTTCTCTGAGGGCAAAGCGGGGGACGAGGGCCGCCCGCAGGAACAGCCGGCCGGCCACGGCCACGAGCAGGATTCCGATTAGAAGTAGGAAGACGATCATATTTACACCTTGGTCCTCACGGTTACACCCTTATCCGGGTGATCTTTCCCATCACCTTCCAGCCGCCGAAGATCATCACCCCGCCGATGCCCAGCGCGATGAGCCCCAGCGTGGTGTGAAGCAGCGGATGCGCGTACGAGGGCGAGAGCACGGTAAGGCCCAGCAGCAGCACCACCGGCAGGCCGGTGAGCACCGAGCTCGACATCTTGGCCTGTGACGTCAGGGCTCGCATCTCGCGCCGGAGATCGGCGCGTTCGCGGGCGCCCTCGGCGACTCGGTCCAGCGCCTCGGAGATGTTGGAGCCCGTTCGCCGGTGAACGCCGGCGATCAGGGCCACCTGATCCATGTCGTTGCTGTGCATCCGGTCTGAGACGGCCTGGAGGGTCTCCTCCAACGGCAGGCCGAGTGCCTCGTCGGTCGCGGCGCGCTCGAGTTGGGAACGGGTTGGCTCGTCGGCGGAATCGGCGACAACGGCCACGGCCCCGGCGAAGCTCCGGCCGACGCGGATCGCTGAGGCCATGTCCTGCAGATAGGAGGGAAGGGTGTCCGCGAACTTGGTGCGCTGCTTCCGAGCGCCCCGATCCACGCCCTTCTTGAGCAGATAAGGCCAGGCGAGCAGGGGCACCAGGCCGATCAGCACCGATCCGCTGACCACGGTCACGAGCAGCGCAACGACCAATCCGATCGCAGCGGCCCGCTTGACCAGGTACACCGGCGAATGTGGGCTCCCGGAGATCTCGACCTCCGCGACGAATGGTGGCCACCAGCTTCCGCGCTGCAGGCTGGAGAAAAATCCTGTTCCCGCGCTTGCCCTCGGCTGGGTCAGCGGCAGCTTGGTCCGCGAGCGGGACGAATGTCGCGACCCGCATGCGAACCGCGTTCTTGGACGGGCGGTGCAGCGCCAGGGCAATCGCGCCCACGAGCAGGAGGGCACAGAGTCCGGCGACGACGGGGATCCAGCGCGATGAGGCCCAGAAGCCAGTGCTGGCGGGCGGCTGGCGGAGTGGGCGTGGCGCTCGCAAAGCTCGGCGTCGGCGAGAGCAGCGTGCTGTCGCCGAAGGTCGGTCCGGAGCGGTGAGGCGCCGGCTTCGAAGTCGGAGGCGGGAGCGGCGCCGGGGGCGGCGCCGGTGAGCGGTAAGCGGCATGTACCGACCCGGCGATTCCGTCGGCGGTCGCCGACACGGCGACCGGCTTTGCGTACGGGCGCGTGTGAGCGGTAGCGCACCACGTAGTTGGAGCTCAGCTGCTGCTGGATGCTGAGCATCGCCGCGGGTAGCTGGGCGGGCGTCACGGTCTCGTAGGCTCCGGGGGCGGCCTGGGCCAGGGCCCGCAGCGACGCCGGCGTCGCCGCGGCGTCTTTGAGGCCCAGCGTGATCACTGGCCGGTTTGCCGCCGCCGCGGCGGCCTTGACCGCCTGCGGCGTTGGGCCGCCCGTGCCCAGCTTGATCGCTTTGCCGTCGGAGACGACCACGATCGCGCCGAGCGAGACTCTCGCGGTGGCCAGCTGCCGAAGCGCCAGCGCGATGGCGGCCGGAGGGTTGGAGCCACGCCCGGTGGACGGCGTACCCGCCAACGCAGTGGCGATCTGGCCGATGTTGGTGGTCGGGGTCACATACGCCAAGGGGTTCGCGTCGAATCCGATCAGCCCAAGCTTCTCGTAGGGCGGCCGCACGGCTGACAGCGCCCGCGCGCCGCCGAGTCTCCGTGGTCAGGCTCGCTGCGCTCATCGAGGTGTCGAGCGCGACGACCACGGCGGCGTCGCCGGGGCGGGCGTCGGCCACCGGCGTCAGGGTGAACGAGCCGACTGCGGTCCCGTTCTCGCTGACGTGGAGTCCCGAGGCGGAGAGCGGCTGCTTGGTTCCGGCGGTGAGCACGAGCGTCCGCTGCGGGAACACGGCCGTATCGGCCAGCCAGCCGCTCAGCGGGATCGGCGGCTGGACGCGCTTGCGTGGCTTACGTTTGGTGGGCGCCTTCGGGGTCGTCGCGGTGGTCGTCTTCGTCGCGGTCGCCGTGGTCGTGGCCGTTGCCGTGGTCGTCGTGGTCGCCGTCACGGCGTTGCCAGCTACCGTGGAGCTGCTGATCCCCGGCGTCGCCGTGGCGCTTGCGCCGACCGCGGCCACGCCGCCGATGAGCAGTGCGGCCGACGCGGCTCCGATCAGCGAAGCCGTCCGACGGCCTAGGCGTGAGCGCATCCCGTTACGCACGACCGTTCACGGCGCCTGGCAGACCCGCACGAGGCGGGACCATGTCGGGTGGCAGCTCGATGCCCCGGCGGGCGAACCTGTCCAGGAACCCGGGGCGCAGGCCGGTGGACTTCAACGATCCAACGATGTGGTTGGTAGCGGCGACCGCGTCGACCTCGAACGTGTACAGGTCCTGCATCGTGATCACCTCCCCCTCCATTCGCTGCACCTCGGTGACCGCGACTACGCGACGGGTGCCGTCACTCATCCGCTCGATCTGGATCAACAGGTCGATCGCCGAGGCGATCTGCTCGCGCACGGCGCGCAGCGGCAGGTCGTAGCCGGCCATCAGGACCATCGTCTCCAGACGCGCCAGCGCGTCGCGGGGCGTGTTGGCGTGCAGTGTGGTCAGCGACCCATCGTGGCCGGTGTTCATCGCCTGGAGCATGTCCAGCGCCTCGGCGCCACGGACCTCGCCGACGACGATCCGATCGGGACGCATACGCAGGGAGTTGCGGACGAGCTCACGGATCCCGATCTCGCCTTCGCCCTCGATGTTCTTCGGGCGTGATTCCAGACGGAGGACGTGGCGCTGGTTCAGGAGCAGCTCGGCCGAGTCCTCGATCGTGATGATGCGCTCGCCGTCGGGAATCGAGGCCGATAGGGCGTTGAGCATCGTCGTCTTGCCCGAGCCCGTGCCTCCCGCGATCAGGATGTTCAGGCGCGCCTGCACACAGCGTTCCAGCAGGTCAGCCGTCTCGGTCAGCAGCGCGCCGTGCTCGATCAGCGACGCCATGTTCAGGCGCTTCTTGCCGAACTTCCGGATCGTCAACAGCGGGCCGGACAGCGACAGGGGCGGGATCGTGGCGTTGATGCGGCTGCCATCGGGCAGCCGGGCATCGACCATCGGCGATGCCTCGTCGATCCGGCGCCCGACCTGGGCGACCATCTTGGAGATGATCCGGCGCAGGTGACCTTCATCCGAAAACCGAACCGGGGTGCGAGCCAGCTTTCCTGCGCGCTCGACCCAGACGTCGTCGGGACCGTTGACCATGATCTCGGTCACCGTGTCGTCGTCAAGCAGCCGCTCCAGCGGACCGTGCCCCACGATGTCGGCAGTCAGCTCTTCCGCGATCCGCTCACGATCCTCATGGGAGATCCCGGGCTCCTTACCCAGCCGTTCATCCAACTCGTCCCGGACCCGCGCCCGCAGCGTGGCTTCGTCCAACGCAGTGTTGAACAGCTGACGTCCCAGATCCTCGATCAGAGCGAGATGAACGCGCGTCTTCATCTCCGAGAACGGGACCGCAAAGCGCTCCTGCTTGCGAACCTCAGGCTCCTGGCTGTTCGAAAGGCGCTCGTGCAGCAGCATCAGGCAGTCCGGCGCTTGCGGAAGATCGACTGACGCGGCGCGCGACCGGCCTCAGGCTCCTGGCCGAGCTCAAGCGGCTTGGGCAGCTCGATCACGGCGCTCGCGGGCTGGCTCTCGCCCCGCGCGGCGGCCTCCTGGATGTACTCCTCGGCGAGCGCCCGGAACGCCTTGCCGGCGTCGGAGCCGCGCTGCATGGCGATCGGCGCCCCCTGGTTGACCGAGCGGGTGATATCGCGATTTGAGGGAATCATGACGTCGACGTCGCGGCCGAGGATCGCCAGAACGTCCTCGCGCTCGATGCCGACGTTGGTGTTGGCCCGGTTCAGAAGCATCTTGATCCGGCGGCGGTCGTAGTCCATGCGCTCGAGCGTCTCCAGCCCCAGCTTGGTGTTCTTGAGCGACAGCGTGTCGCGCATCGCCACCACCAGCACGTCGGTGGAGGTGTCGACGGCATTGATCACCTCGGGAGCGAAGCTCGGCGGGGTATCGACCACCACGAACTCAAACATCTCGCCCAGCAGCCGCTGGATCTCCTGCAGGAACGGGACGGTGATCATGGCCGCCTGATCAGGTCGCACCGGAGCCAGCAGCGCCCGCGCCCCGGACGAGTGCTCCATCAGGAAATCCTCGAGCTTGCCGGCGTCCAGCGACCCGCCTGACCGGACCAGGTCATAGATCGTGCGCATCGGAGTCAGTCCCATCGCCAGGGCGACGTCGCCGAACTGAAGGTCAAGATCCATCACCGCGACGCTGTGACCCAGCTGCGCCAGGCTGACGGCCAAATTGACCGAGGTCAGGGTCTTTCCGCTGCCGCCCTTGAGGCCCAGCACACAGATCACGTTGCGCACGACCTCGGCCGTCTTACGGCTCGTGGTCCCGCGCTTGCGGATCACCGCCTTCTCGACCGTGAACGCGAGCTGACGCGCCAGTTCGGCGTCGACCGCGGCTCCCGCCGAGGTCGGGAGCGCGACGATGTCGTCGACGCCGTTGTTGAAGGCCTCGCCCAGAGAGCCGCTGGTACCGGTGGGACACAGCAGGATGATCGGCCGCTGGGGATGCTGACGATGGGCCTTGACGACGAAGTCGCGGGCGTCGCTGGTGTAGTCCGCGACGGCCACGATGAGCGCGTCGCCGGTTCCCAGCCCGCTGGCAGCCGGGCCCTCGAGCTCCAGGTAGTCGATCACCGTGATGTTCGGATCGCGAGCGACGATCGCCTCGATCAGAGCACGGTCGACCTCGCGGTCGAGCGCGACAAGCGCAGTCAGCGATGGGCTCATGGCTTTGATCCGTTCGTGGTCGAATTGGCAGTGGGCGCCGGGCCGAAGACGGACGCGCCGTTGTCGGCCAGCACCGATGCCAGGGTCGTCGCGTAGGGAGGCGTCTGGCTGGACTTCAGGGGGCGCAGCGTGAGATAGAGCGTGCTCGACATGGCGGCGAAGATCACTTGGTTGACCTTGTCGGCGTTGAGCGCCAGCAGCATCGAGCTGCCTCTGATCGTCTGACCGCCGCTCCTGACCGGAGCAGGCGTCGCCGGCTTCAGCACTTCGGCATTGGCGTTGAGCAGCACGAGCACCGGATTTCCCGACTTCGGGGTCAACATGGAGTACACGTCGACCCGGTTGCCCGCCTGCAGGACATCGGTGATTCCTGGTGACTCGCCGATCGTCACCGCCACAGCGCGCTGGTTCTTGGCCAGAGACTGGTTCAAGCTCACGAGCGCGGAGAAGTCGGTGGCGACCAGCTGCTGGCCGGGCAGGATGTCTTCCCGCGCGGTCTCGGTGGCGATCACGCTCGCGTCGGTCAGCGCGCCCGGCACCACCTGGGTCGAAACGACCGGCGTCGACTTGTAGAGGTGCTCGGCAGCGATCTCCTGACCGGTTGCCCCCTTGTGGATCACCCCGGTGGACACCAGGACGGTGGCCTGCTGGACGGTCGGCTTCAGGCTGGTCTTGTAGCGCCCGAGCGCGAACATCAGCACCCCGGCGGCGCAGACAGCGCACAACAGCGCAAGCGTCAGGGATCCCTGACGGGTGGCCAGCAGCCCACCGAGGCTCGGCCGGGCCAGTCGTCTCTGAGAAAGCTTCACCGCGCTGCTCCTTCTGGGGCTATGAGGTAGGACAGGTGGCCGGCATCGTGCCGACGTTGCCCGCGGAATATGGATTGGACGCGGCCACCTGCTCCAGCATCATCGTGGCCGACTTGGTGACTGTCGTGGCCGGTGTGCCAACCGGCGTCGGGAACGTCATCTTGAAGACGACGCAGACGCGGACCTGCTGACTCACCTTCCATGTCTGGGCAGGTACCGTCGTAGGCTGGTAAACGAACACCTGTGCCTTGGTGACATCGCTGCTGCCATTGGCCAGCTCGGGCTGGGCTTGAGCCAATATGTACTGCTGCAAAGTCTGCGTGCCCGGCGGATCGAAGTTCACCGCGGCCCAGCGGGCGCCTTCCTCGGCCAGCTGTGTCGACTGGTTGGCGTAGTCCTCGAAGCGGCCGAAGTAGAGAATGCCGAGGATGATCAGCAGCAGCACCGGCAGCACGATGGCGAACTCCACCATCGACTGACCCCGCTGTTCCTCGCGGAGGCGGGTGAATCGGCGACTGGTGGCTTTCTGGAATCGATGACATTGCGACATTGCCGTTCGCTGCTCGGGGCTTGATGTGGGTGTGGGTGCTGCGTTGCGGCGTGTGGTTCATATCGTTCGGTTCGACTGGCTACTAGACCATGAGAACCTCTAGTTGGAACTAGACAAGGGTCTAGGTCCGTCCGCCATCAGGCCGCCAGTGGTTCGTTTCAGACACGCGAGCGCCCGCCCCTGGACCGCCCGGAGGGCGATCACGAGGCGGGCGCCCGTGTCTGGTTGTCGTTACACCTTGGTTGCGGTGCTATTGAAGAGGCCGGTGATGCTGCTACCGAGGACAACCGCGGCAACGACCACGATCAGGGCGATCACGGCGATCAGGATGCCGTATTCGGCCATCGTCTGACCATCCTCGCGGCGCACGCGCATCAGCATCATGCCGATCACGTCATAAAGGGCGTTAAACAAATCTGTTCACCTCCCCCCTCGTGTGCGTAGGTGGACTTGCAACACGAGGCGAGCCAAGCCCACCGAAGGGCCTTACTTCAGTGCTCGTTGGTGGTGTACCCGCCATGCTGGGTGCATCGGAGATTTGGCCGTGCGATCACGACAGAAGAACCGCTAGTTGCACCTAGACCTTCGTGGAGTCCACCCGGCAGCTGCAGCAGGCCGTGGCGGTTCCGAGAAGAACGGATAGCCAAGCCTAGACGTTGGTGGTCTAGCGGGCAGCCGCCGGCCCGGCGACATAATCCTCATGCGCGAGGTACAGCTGCGCTCGTTGCGCGATCGCTTCAGACGCCGCCAACGAGCATCCCAGACGGCGGTGCTCGCTCCGAGCGATGCCGCTCCGGTCGGGCCGGGCACTCCTGTCCCGGTCATCGCCGCGCCGTCCGCGCCGACGAGTGTGGCCCTGCGGGTCACCGATCTGCGGCCTGCGCCCGGCCGCGTGCTGCTGGTCACCTCGGATCGTCGTTTTCGCGCGCTGGCCTCGACCCTTCTCTCCCAGCGCGGCTACTCCGTGATCGTCTCCCGCGGGGACGAGGACGTCAGCGAGCTGGCCGAGCGCGAGCGCGCCGACGTGGTCCTGCTTGACGCCACCGTGTCGTTGACCGCCGTCGCTCGCCAGTCGGCTCGGCTGGGGTCGCTGGCCACGCCGGTCGGAGTCGTCGCCGTCAGCGGCGAGTCCGCGGGCAGCCTCGGGGCCCTGCCGGTGTTCGCCAAGTGGACCTCGTTCGACGAGGTGCTGACTGCGGTGGAGCGCGCCTGTCACGACTCGCACTGCGGGACGGGAGAAGCGTGACCATCTCGTACGCCAAGCCCGGCGACTGGCTGTCGCTGGAGCGCTTTGACTTCTCTCAGCTCGGTGAGCAGTGGGCCGTGCTCCGGCTGGTGGCGCGCCTCGAGGCAGAGATCGAGTCGCCGAGCTTTGCCGGGCTTACCACCGGCCAGGCGGAGCTGATCATCGACCACGGCGATTTGCTGACCTGGTCCCGGTATCCCGCACGCGCGTACCGGTTCGAGCGCCGTCTGACCGTGCCGGCGGGCCGACGCGACCTGGCCGCCGGAGCGGAGCTGCTGTGGCGTGCTTCCTTCGCAGTCCCGCTGTCGATCGTGCAAGCCCGGGAAGCCATCTTCGAGCTGAGCGCCGGCGATAACCTGGCGCTGGCATTGCCCGCGCCGGCGGTGCGCTTCACGACGGTCCGCCCGCTGTCGCTGGCGCTCCGCCAGGATCCAGCGGCCGCGCGCATCACGGTCGGACAGGCACGGCAGCGAGTCGCCGCACTGGCCACGGTCGCCGCCCTGACCGCGTCCTCGGGTTCCGGAGTGGCGCTGGCCGCCGGCGTCGCAGGGTCCGACGCCTCGGGCAAGGTGGCCAAGGGCGCCGGCGACGGTAAGTCCGTCCCGGCGCTGAAAAGCAGCACCTCGACGGCGCCTAAGCCGACTCCCAGAGCCCCGACGACAAACACCGTGGCCGCTCTGCGGAGCACGACCACCACCGTCCCCACGACGGCCACCACCACCGCCCCCACGACGGCCACCACCACCGTCCCCACGACGGCCACCACCACCGTCCCGCACGACGGCCACCACCACCGCCCCCACGACGACGACGACCACCACCCTCCCGACCACGACCACCACCACAACCACAACCACGACCGCCCCCACGACGGCCCCCCGGCTGGCCCGCCCACGGCGGCTGGCCCCGCGGCCCGCGCCCAGATGCCACTCGCGCACCCGCGGCGATCTGCTGACAGTCACCGCCGTGCACCAGACGCGGTACGCCAAGCGCACCGTCGGGCTGAGCGTCGACCCGCCTGCGCGCAACTGCACCCCGACCGCGGACCCGAAGCCCACCCACCAGCGTCAGACGGTCACCCGCCCTCGCCACGGTACCGACCCCCGCGCGGGCCATCCGATCGCCGGGCGGCGCCTTCACCAGCGGGCGACGGGCGGCGCACCGCTGGTGCCGACCGGCACACCGGGTGTGGAAGCCAAGCAGCCCAAGCACACGCTTTCGCCCACCCCCAGCACCAGCGCCCCGACTGGCGGCGCCCCGGAGCAGCCGGTCCCCACGCTATCCCCCAGCGCCCCGGGCTTCCTGGCCCCGCGCGCGTGGACGGGGACCGTCACCGCCGATCCGTCGCTGACCGGGGCTGTGCGCAACCTTTCGGGCCTGCTGGCCAACGGCAACCGGCCCCCGTCGTTCTTGATTCCCATCTACATGCAGGCCGGCAAGCGCTATGACATCCCGTGGCCCGTGCTGGCAGCGATCAACGCGATCGAATCCGACTACGGCCGGAACCTGAACACCTCGTCGGCCGGGGCGGTCGGCTGGATGCAGTTCGAGCCCTCCACCTGGCATCAGTACGGCGTCGCCGCCGACCGACACTCCAACCCCAACCCCTACGACCCCCGCGACGCGATCTTCGCCGCCGCGCGCTATCTGAAAGCTGCCGGTGGATCGCGTGACATCAGCAAGGCGGTGTTCGCCTACAACCACGCCGGCTGGTACGTGGACGAGGTCATGTCCCGCGCGCAGGCGATCGCCAACCACGTCCAGTACGAGCGCGCCAAGCGCAACAAGCGCGGCACGTTCTCGGTGTTCTTCGCAACCGGCGTCAAGCGGCACCCGACGGTGCGCTACTCCGGCGGGGTGCTGTCGCACTACGACCGGCTGATCGCCTCCGCGAACATGGTCAGCGCCGCCAACTTCCCGTACCTCTACGGCGGGGGACACGAGCAGCCCGCCCGCTGGGGCCCGTTCGACTGCTCGGGCGCGGTCTCGTATGTCATGCAGCAGGCGGGCTACAAGGTCCCGACCACCGTCTCTGGCGACGTTCCCAGCTGGAAGTTCCCGGCCGGCCCGGGCAGAGTCACGATCTTCTACAACCCGGTCCACACGTTCATGCGGATCGGCAACCGCTACTTCGGCACCAGTGGCTTCGCCCGCCCCGGCGGCGGCGCGGGCTGGTTCAACGTCGACAAGCTCCCGGCCGGCTACCTGGCCACCTTCCGCGAGGTCCACGTCCCTCGCCTGGGCGTCAACTCCTTCGCCCGCACCAAGCGCCTTTTCGGTCCCGGCAAGCCTCGGCACGCCGCCCGCACCAAGCTCAGCAGCGCCAACCGGTCCTGACGCCGGCTCCTTCCCGAGCGCTCGCTCGGTCAGAATGCGAGCGTGGCCGATCACCGAAGCATCCTCACAGCGGCGCTCCACAGCACACTGGCGACCGTCGACGCGTCCGGCCTGGGAACGGGAATCTCGGAGTCGGTGCGCGCCGAAGCCGATGACCATGCGCACGCGCTGTTCGAGGCGTGCGGTGGGGGTCCGGACGCCACCGGCCTGGCCACCTTCGCCTATACGGCCGACCTGCTCGGGGCGATCGCGGTGGATCTGGCCGCGCACCGAGCCGCCGCCGAGCGGCTGATCGCGCAGTTGCAGACCGAGCTCGGGATGCCCGCCGCCGCCGTGGGTCGAGAGGTGCTGCGCACGGGCCGCCTCCTGGAGCTGCCGGTGAAGGTCGCAGTCGAGGTGACGCTCGCGCTACTCGTGTTGTTCGGGGGCGGCGACGAGGTCTCGCTGTGGGCGGCGCAGTCCAACGGGGCTCCGGCGCTCGTCTCCAGCGCCAGCGAGCCGTCGGAGGCAGCTCGTGCCGCGGGCGTGGCGGTGTTGACAGGCGCCTCCGCCAGCCTGCGCGACGGCGTCGCGTTCGCTGTCAGGGTGCAGGTGCCGCGTCGACCCTCCCACGCCCTCGTCACGATCGGCCCGCGACCCGGTGACGCGGTGGCCGAACGGCTGCTCGCGGGCGCGGCGCGGCTCCTGGCCGCGCTGCTCGAACGCCATTCGTGGCCGAGGTCCGAAGCGGAGTCCGATCAGGTCGTCGGCGCGGTGGAGCGGCGCCTGGCTCGGCTGCGCTTCGACCTGCACGACGGCCCGCAGCAGGACCTCCACCTGCTCGGCCAGGATCTGCGGCTGTTCCGAGATCAGCTGCGCCCGATGATCGCCGGCGACCCCCACCAGGACCGCGCCCTCGGCCGGCTCGACGACCTGGAGGCACAACTGGTGGCGCTCGACGGGGATCTGCGACGGCTGGCCACGACCGTCGAGTCGCCGTTTCTGGCGCCGTCCTCGCTGCCGGACGCGTTGCGTCAGCTCACCGACGCGTTCGCCGAGCGGACGGGAGTGGTCCCGCGGACGAGGCTGCGCGGCCCGGTGACCGGCCTGACCGACTCACAGCAGATTGCGTTGCTGTCGCTGGTTCGCGAATCGCTCTCCAACATCCGCCAGCACTCCGATGCGCGCAGCGTGGCGATCGGGATCGAAGCCGGCGACGAGGGCGTCCACGTGGAGGTCTCTGACGACGGAAGCGGATTCGATCCGCAGTCCACGCTCGTGCGGGCCGCTCGGGCCGGCCGGCTGGGCCTCGTGGGGATGCACGAGCGGGTGCGCATGCTCGGTGGGAGCACCCAGATCGACTCACGACCGGGCGGCCCGACCGTGATCTCGGCGAACCTGCCGCCGTGGTCGGCCGATTGACCGGCGCTTCTCGGCTCAGCCGAAGCCGTGCTCGAGCGCGTACCGCACGGCACCGGCGCGGTTGGTGACGCCGAGCTTGCGGTAGATGTTGGTCAGGTGAAACTTGATCGTGTGCTCCGAGATCCACAGGTCCTGGCTGATCGCGGAGGTGGTCATACCGGAGGCGACGGCCGACAGGATCGAGCGCTCGCGCTCGGTCAGCGCCGGCGCGTCGGGGGCATCGGCGACCCCGGGGAGCGGCTGCACATAGGCGGGAGCGTGGAACACCGCACCGCTAGAGGCTTGGCGCAATACGGAGGCGATGTCAACGGTGTGTGCGCTCTTGAGCACATAGGCGCTGGCACCGGCCTGGAGCGCGGAATCGATCGTCGCGCGATCGTCGCAGGCCGACAGCACCACGCACTTGACCTCCGGCCAGCGCTGGCGGATGCGGAGGATCGCCTCCACGCCGTCTCCTCCCGGCATCTTCAGGTCCATCAGCACCAGGTCCGGCCGGCGGCGCTCGACCAGCTGCATCAGCTCGGGTCCCGTGCGGGCCTCGCCGACCACCTCCATGTCGTCGACGTGTTCGATCGTGCGGCGGATGCCGGCGATGATCAGTGGATGGTCGTCGGCGATCAGGACCTTGATTCGCTCGGGGGCGAAGTCGTCGACATCGAGAACGGCAACTTGTCTGAGAGAGGCGGACATCGAACGTCTCCTGAGCCTTACGAGGGTCAGCGCCTAGAGGCACCTTCCGGTCTCTTCGGCATCGAGAGCGTTCGCCTGTATCCGTAGTTACTACTGGTTCGGGCCCCTCGCTCGGTCGTTCACAACGGCGATCCCGCGCGCGTCGTGGTCCAAGCCTCGAGCCTTGGGCATAGACGCGAGGCGGTGGACCAGGGCGGGGTCGTACGCGCTGCTGCCAATCAGGATCTGGTAACCGGCGGTGGTCCCGCCCCAGTCGTTGCCGTCGTCCTGGAATCTGATCCACCGGTCGAGGTCTGACTCGGAGTAGCGCTCGAGGCGCGCGTCGTAGGCAACCCGTCCGGCCATCTGCGGGTCATGCCACAGCACCGCCGATGAGGCCGCATTGTCGGCAAGAAGCTTGGTGCCGGGGTGCGCTGCCGCGTACCCGGCGGCTGCCGAGATGGCGCGCAGCGGGGTGTAGCGCTCATAGCCCCCTCCGATTGGCATCAGCAGGAGCGCGACGCCGAGCGCAGCAACGCCCGCCGTCGCGGCCGCCAGGCTCGCAAGGAAGCGCGGCGTCGGATCGGTCGTCCGGATCCACTCTTGCGAGACGCAGGCCAGCAGAACGGCCGCCGTCATGTCAAACCACACGGCACTTCGGCTGGCGATGAGCGTGGCGATCGCGGTGACGGTCACGGCGCCGGCGAGCGGTACCCCGATCCGCCGGCGACTGCGGACGCACATCGTCCCAGCGGCCAAGACCAGCAGAAGCGGTACGAAGAACGTGATGTCCGAGAGAGAGGGCGGCCGGTTTTCCGGTGCGGCCGCGGCCACGGCCGGATTTCCCAACAGTTCGCGGTAATAGGTCACGATGTGCAGGCCATAGGGCGTGGCCAGCGGAGTGAGCAGGGCCAACACCGCAAGCGTGCCGCAGCCCGCAGCGCTTCGCCAATTGCCGCGTACGCCGAGGCCGCCAGCTCGGTACGCGAAGTAGGCGGCGGCCAAGCCGGCGCCCAGCAGGACCGAGCCGTGAAGGTTTGCCCATAGGACCAGCAACGGCAAGACGAGCACCATCCGTAGGCGAGGCCGCTCGCGCTCGGCGTCGGTCAGACAGAGAGCCAGCAGGACAGCGAAGAGCGGGAGGGCGAGGTTCTGAGCACGTATGAAGAAAGCGGGGAGCGCGACGACAAGCGCCAGCACCGAGCACGTGACGGTCACGGTGACCGACGCGCCTCGGCGCCAGATGAGTGCCGCGAGCGTGCAGTACGCACCCCCGATCGCCAGCACGTTGAGCAGTCCGAGCCCGCCGAAGCCTGCGACATGCCATCCCTCGTAGTCGATGAGCTCGGCCAGCCACTGCTGATCGATCCACGGACGCCCGTGGGCCGCGAGCGTGAACACTTCTCGATGCGGGATTCCGTGGGTGGCTATCCAACGTCCCGCGTAGAGCGTCATATAGCTGTCCGACAACAGGCTCGTCACCACGTGCCAAGCCGGAACGCAGACCGCGACGGCACCGACGAAAGCGACCGCGACCCACCGGGCTGACAAGGTGCCCACCCGGCGACTGGACAGCCGTTTCCCGGACGGGTAAGCCACCGAGGACATCTCAGTCTTATCGACTGACAGGCCTCGCCGCTTCCTGCACCAAAGTCCAGGGTGGGGGCGACCGACGCTCCCGCGGTAAAGCGAGCGACGGTATCGGTCGAAGAAGAGCAGGTGGCAAGCCCACCGCCGGGAGCTCCCACGGACTCGCGTGTCCGGAGCCCCATGCCCCTTTCACAACCAGCCGTCCCCCTGAGAGCCCCTCTCCGCGCAGTGGGCGGGTTCTGGCAGGTCCTGATGCCGGTCGCGATCGTGGCGCTCGTGCTGACGCTCGCGATCACGCTGGGCGTGCGCACCTACGGCGGCAACCTCACGGGGTTCATCCAGTTCGGGACCACGTTTGCGCACGCGACCCATCCGCCGCCCGGAGCGCTGGTCAGCTCTCCACGCGGATATGACGGTCAGTTCTTCTACGTCCAGGCGCTCGACCCGCTGCTGCTGCATGCTGCGACGGTCGACGCTCTGCGCGCCTCCGGCGAGGCGTTTCGCATGCAGCGCGTCGGCTACCCCGCGCTCGCCGCGCTGCTGGCGGGAGGCCACCGCGGCGCGATCCCGTTCGCACTGCTGGCGGTCAACGTGCTGCTGCTGCTCGCGGTCGCCGCCGCGTTTGCGATCTACGCCCGCCGTCAAGGCTGGTCGACGCTGTGGGCGCTGGCGGTCGCGCTGATGCCCGGAATGCTGCTGGCCACGGTGCGGGACCTGAGCGATCCGCTCGCCATGGCCGGCCTGCTCAGCGGGCTGTTGCTGTGGCGGGGCGGGAGACGATGGCCGGCCGCGCTGGCGCTGACCGTCGCCGTGCTCACACGAGAGGTGATGATGCTCGCCGTCGTGGCCGTGGCCGCCGAGGCCTGCGTCAGGGGATACCGGGCGCGGGCCACCGCCGGAGCCTGGCGGGCAAGCGTCTCTCGGGTCTGGCCGGTCGTCGTCATACCCTCGACGATCTTCGCCGGCTGGCAGGCCTATCTCACGGCGCGGTATGGCGGTCCGATCGGCGGGGCCGGACTCAGCGTGCCGCTTGTCAACCTCGTCCAGGAGTTGCGCGCATCGTTCCGTGGCTACGGGCCGACGGCCGTCTGGGATCTCGCGAACGTGCTGCTCATCCTCGCCGCCTCGGGGGCGGCGGCCTGGTCAGCGCTTCGGCGGGTCACCGTCATCAACGCGGCAGCCTGCGCGCTCGCCCTCGGAGTGCTGGTGCCGACGCTCGGCGACGTCTGGAGCGACGCCCGCCTAAGCCTGCCTTTGTTCGCGCTGCTGCTCGTCGACGGTCTGCACCAGCGCAACCGTTGCGCGGTGGCAATCGGCACGGCCGCCGCGGCGATGACCGTCCTGATCCCGTTTGCCATCCCCGCGGCCTTTTGAGGATGCTGACCGACGAGCGGGCAGGCCCCGCCCCATCTACCGCGGTCGGCCAGAGCGTGCAGGCTGTCACTGCGCCCCCGGGGCCATCCCCGGAATCGGGCGATCGCGGTCGCAGACCGCTGCTGGCATGGATCGCCCTCGTGGTGTTGTTTGCCGGCTTCGAGCTCGACCAACTGCGAGCACTGCTCGGCTACGGCCGGATCGCGACCAACGAGGATCAGACCCTGCTGTGGTTCGCCGGCCGCGAGCTGCTCGGCTTCCACCTGCACCAGCCGAACTTCTACGGCCAGAACTACAACACGGTCTTCGAGGCCGTGCCCGGCCAGCTCTTTCACCTGCTCGGCGTCTCGTTGTCCCTGGCCAGTCCGCTGGGCACGATGCTGATCGCCGCCGCGTGCTGGCTGGTGCTCGCATGGGTCGCGCTGCGCCGGGGCCACCAGCTGGCGGCGGCCGCAGCGCTGGCGCTTCCCGTCTGCCTGAGCGTTCCCTACCTGCTCCTGTTCGACGCGCCGCGGGGCGTGATGAGCGGCGACCTGGCCGGAGTGCTGGCGGTCGCCGCCGCGCTGACGATCCGCCGGCCCCGCTGGCGGCTGGCGGTGCTGCTCGCGGTGGGTGGCCTCGCCATCGCCTGGGAGAACGCGGTGGCCCTCGCCGTCCTCCCCGCGCTGGCGGCCACCACGGTCGGCTCGATGCGTGGCCTGCTGGCGCGGCCATGGCGCACGCTGCTGGTCGCCGGCGGAGCACTGCTGATCCCCGCCGGCTGGTTGGTGCTGGATCACCTCTGGTACCGAGGCCACGCCGTGGATCTCACCGCCGCCAACGTCAACACGAAGCTCCAGCTGTCGGTCCTGGCCACGAACCTGGAGCATCCGGCGCGGCTGTTCGGGTTCTACGCGCCGCAGCTGTGGCAGCGCCCGGTCGTCGTGATCGCCGCGATCGGCGCTCTGCTCCTGCTCGCCGTCGCCGTCAGCTTCACGGTACGCCGATCGGCGCCGGCCGCGGCCGCCCTGACCTTCCTCGTTGTTCTCCTCGGCATCCTGTCGGCGCGCGACACCCTGGATGTCCACCCCGACCTGTACCTCTCGGGATCTCGGTTTCTGCTCCCGATGCCGATCGGACTGTGGGTGGTGCTCTTCTTCACCCTCGCGGCCATTCGCGACCACCGCCGCGGCTCGGGCCCCCGGACGCCGGCGCCTGGATCCCCGCATCCCGCTGGCCGCGATCACCGTGCTGGCCTTGGCAAGCATGGCCTCCGCCCAGACGCGGTTCGGCGCGGAGCTGCGCAGGGTGACGGCCGTCGATGCGGGGACCCGTCCGGTCCTGGTGGTCGTCGATTCCAGGGCGCTGCTCGCCGAGTGCGCCGAGGTCACGCGGGTCTATCGCAGCACCCGAGCCCAGCTGCTCGTGACCTACCAGCGCAACGTCGCCTACGGGTGCGCCGCTCAGGACGACCTGAACACGCTCGACACCGACTACGAGCGCCGCGGCTGGCTACTTCGGGCGGCCACGATCCGTCCGGTGAGCCGGATCCTGATTCAGGGCTGGACGTGCCGCACGCTGGCGGCTCGCACGGGCGCCTGCCGGCCCGAGGGTCACGGCACAGTGCTGCTCACGACACCGCCCCGCTCGCCCAGCGTCACCCTGGCCGCAACCGCCGTCGCGCTGCGCATCCCATGAGGGCAGATCGGGGGCTCATCGCGGCCTAAAGAATCCGATGCGAGGCACCGATAAGCCAAGAGGCATGAGAAATCCGGCATGAGAAATCCGCAGGGAAGCGCGCATGGATGACCGATGGCGGCAACGTCGGGCGAGGACCTGGCAACGCCTGCGGAGCGCGCGCGGGCGGGCGCTGCTCCCTGAGCGCAGTTCCTCGGGGGATGCCGGGCACCGGGCTTGGAACCGCCTGCGCCGGGAGGACGGACAGGCCATGGTCGAGTTCGCGATCGTCCTGCCGTTGCTGCTGCTTCTCGTGACCGGAATCATCCAGTTCGGGCTCATGTTCAACAAGTACATCACCCTCACCGATGCCGTCCGCAGCGGGGCGCGGACGCTGGCGCTCGGCCGCGGCCTGAGCAACCCCTGCGACCCGGCGGTCGTCGCAGACGCTCAATTCCGCGAGCGCGATCGGACTCACCGCCGCCCAGGTGACGCCAAGCTTCGCGTCGAGCGCCGATAAATGCGGCACCGGAACCTACACGTACAACACCAGCGGCAATACCGGCGGCAACGAGGTCCAGGGCGACCAGGCAACGGTGACCGCCACGCAGCCTTTCACCCTCAGCATCTTCGGCATGCCGCATCTGGCAGTTCAACCTGACTGCCTCAGCATCGGATGGGATCGAATGACGGGGGCGGCTGCGATCCGCGGGCGGCTGCGCCGGCAGAACGGGCAGGTGCTGCCGATTCGTGGCGGTGATCGATGGTGGTGCTGATCGGCATCGCCGCGCTCGTCTTCGACATCGGCCGCCTCTACGTCGCCCAGCAGCAGCTGCAGAATGCGGTCAACGCGGCCGCGCTCGTCGCCGGCCAGAACCTCCCCAATGCCACCAACTCATACAACGCCGCGGTCTCCTACAGCGGCGCCGCCGGCGACAAGAACGCGATCGAGCGGCTACGGCGTCACCTCCGGCTCCCCGGCCGTGACTTTCGAGTGCCTCTCACACGCCCCCAACTACACGTCGGGCCACTCCGACCTGCCCGACCGACACGAGTAGCGCGAACTGCCACCCCACCGGCGCGCAGGCGCCGCAACCGGCGGGAGCCACGACCTGCAATGCGGTCAAGGTCACGGAGACGGCGACGGTGAAGACGACCTTGGCCGGGCTGTTCCTCGCCCAGCTTCACCGTCACCGCCAGCTCCACCGCGGCTGCGCGGGGAGGCGCTTCGCACCCGCTGAATGTCGAAGTCATCCTCGACAACACCCAATCGATGACCAGCAGTTGCAGCGCCACCGTGACCGGCATCACCAGTCCTGACCGGCTCGATTGCGCCAAGGCGGGCGTGCGGGCGTTGCTCCAGGCGCTCTGGCCCTGCAATTCGAGCTTGACCACCTGCGGCACGGCGACCGCGAACACCGGCGGCCAACTGGGAGCCAACGTGGCCGCCCCGGTCGACAAGGTGGGCATGCTGGTGTTCCCGGCGATGACCGGGAACCCGCCGGCGACGACCACCCTGAACAAGGAGGTCGACTGCAATCGAGCCAGCACCTTCACCACCACCTATCCCACCTGGACCCCCTACACGTACTCCCGTCCGCGATTCCCGCCGGCGACCAGTACCTCGGCTACCAGGCCGTGGGGCTCTCGAGCGACTACCGGCCCTCGGTCGCCAACACCACCCTCAACTGGACGACCTCGAAGCTCGTCGAGTCCGTCGACTGGGGGCAGTGTCCCGGCAGCGCGTATCCGGGCACCGGTGACAACTACGGGCTCAAGGTCATCGGCGGCCAGGGCAGCTACCTCGCCGGGGCGATCACCGAGGCGCAGCACCTCCTCGACCTGAACGCCCGGGCCGGGGCGACGAACGCGATCATCGTCCTCAGCGACGGCCAACTGAACGATCCGCGGACGTTCACCGACACCAAACCCTGCACCTCCGCGATCAGCGCCGCCACACAGGCAAAGGCGGCCGGCACCGTCGTCTACTCGATCGCGTACGGCGCAGACGGCACCTCATGCCCCGATCCAGCCGCGAACCGGTACACCGATCTGCAGACGATGCAGAGCATCGCCAGCAGACTCGGAGACCTTCTACAACCAGCCGAGCCGCCGGCGACCTCACCGCGGCCTTCCAGCAGGTCGCCACCGATCTCACCAACTCGCGGCTCATCCCGGACTGTTCCCTGCCACTACCGGCCTGCTGATCGGTCCCGCCGAGCATCTGGCGGCGCCCGGTGCACCCTCGCCGGATCACGCCTTGGCCCACGTAGCGCTACAAACCTCCGATGCGGCCGCCGGCCGGCTCGGCGAGAAATCGCCAGTTGCCGGATGTGAACGCGGGTCCCGTGCCGTTGATGCGAATCGACGCCGGCCTCGACGCAACGAATCGCTCAACGAGGAACGTCGAGCCCTTGACGACCTGCACCAGCCGTAATCCTCTGGGGATCAGGCCGGCCCCGGTTGCGACCGGCCGCGTGCGCACGGCCGACGACGGCTCCCCACCGACGGGCATCGCGACGACGTCGAGTTCACGAACGCGAACCACGGGGTCGGTCTCGACTGAGCTCTGCGGCCGGTATTCCTCGAGTGCTGAGACGTCCCACGGCTCGTTGATCGCGATCAGACGATCGCCATGTGCGACCGAGAGGCTACGTGCGACCCCCAGGGTGTCGTCGTGCGCCCGGAACTTTGGGGCGACAAAGCTGGCGACCCCGATTCCGACCCAGATGCAGACCAGCAGACAGGCGAGCACGACCCCTGGCCATCCTGCCGATGCCAGCACGGAGGTGACGGCGAGGCCAATGGGCAGCCACAGCGGCAGGAGGTATCGGCCTTCGACAAGGATGTGCGCCTGAACGAGGATCACGACGATCAGCACAGACGGCACGGTCAAGACCAACGCGCGCGGCAACTGCCCTCGGATGCGCTCAACCCGGTGGAGCAGCAGAAGGGTGACGACGAGCCCGATCAGAACGATCAGCGCGGTCAGCAGGGCCCGCGCGGGTCCGCTGGGACCTACGACCGTGTCCTGCGCGAGGCTGCCGAACGTCGTGCCGGTGTCGTGGATGCTCAGGGGGACCCGCTGCCACACCGACGAGAGCAAGCGGGCGCCGTATGGCCAGGCGCGATGTCCCTGATACGCGATCAGATACGTCAGCGGCAGTCCGGCGAGCGCGGCCCCGCCAACGGCCACAAGGGTCGCGCGAGCCCGGGAGCGATGCCTCCAGGCGAGCCCGATCAGCCACATCGCCTGCGGGGCGACGGCAAGGGCGGCGTAGTACTGGGTCCACAGGGCCAGGACCGAAGCGGTGGCCCACACGCTCAGATTCCTGCGGTTGGGGGACTCCGAGGCGCGCAGGAAGGCCTCGAAGCCGATCCCCGTCAGCAACACGAGCACGCCGTACATGCGCATCTCGGTCGAGTAGTAGACAAGCACCGGGCTGACGGCCACGCCTGCGGCGAGGATCAAACCCGCGCGTGGTCCGATCCGTCGCCGGGCGACGTAGAACGCGAGGGCGATCGTGATCGTCCCCGCGAGCGCCGACAGAGCTCGCAGGTCGGCCCCCGTATCGCCGACCAGGTGGCGCCAGATCCACAGGCAGACGAAGTAAAACGGCGGACTGGCCTCATGGTTGACGACCCGGTGCAGCATCTGCCCAAAGCTGCCGCTGACGTCCCTGACCGTGACCGATTCGTCAAACCAGATCGAGGTGGAAAGCGCGGCGAACCGAATCGCGGCGCCGGCGATCACGATCAAAGCAGCAGCACGAAGCACCCAGCGTGAGCTCGCGCTCGGTGCCACAGGCGGTGGGCCCCCGCGCGCAGCGCGCGCGGTCGGGGGCGCGAGGACTCGATCAAGCGTAAGGGAACCAGCGTCAGCCATGGCCTATACCGCCCTCTATCGACCGCTGGCACCCACCGCTTGAGCCACTGCACCGGGCGCGCCACCTGCATGAGCGAGGGCTGAGGCAGTGCCGGCTCGCGGGTAGGCTGTCCGCCGATGGCCTCAAGCAGCCAGCTGCCGGGTCTCGACGGATCGGAGCGCCGGCGCCTTCAGGCGGCGCCCGCGCCCGCCCACGCACGGCTGATGAAGGCCGTACTCAGCCGCCAGGCGTTCAGCGACCCGGAGTGGCTGTTCGAACGCAAGCTCGACGGCATCAGATGTCTCGCGATCCGCACCGACGATGGTGGCCCGGTGCGGATGCTCTCACGCAACGACCTGGACCTCAGCGCCCGCTATCCGGAGGTGCGCGAGGCGCTGGCCGCCCAGCCGAAGACACGGTTCGCCATCGACGGGGAGGTCGTGGCCTTCGACCGTGGGCGGACGAGCTTTGCGCGCCTGGCCCAGCGCGGCCACCGTCCGGTGGCGGTCTTCTATTACGTGTTCGACCTGCTGTGGCTGGATGGTTTCGACGTGCGGGCGCTGGAGCTGCGCACGCGCAAGCGCCTGCTGCGTGACTCGCTCTCGACGGGCGGCGCGCTGCGGCTGAGCACCCACCGCAACGGCAGCGGCGAGGAGATGTTCGCCCACGCCTGCCGGCAGGGCTGGGAGGGCGTGATCGGCAAGCGCGCCGACAGCCCGTACCGCGAGACCCGCTCGCGCGACTGGCTGAAGTTCAAGTGCGAGGCCGGCCAGGAGCTGGTGATCGGCGGCTTCACCGCGCCGCGCGGCAGCCGCACCGAGCTGGGCGCGCTGCTGCTCGGCTACTACGACGGCGGGGAGCTGCGCTACGCCGGCAAGGTCGGGACCGGCTTTGACCGCGAGACCCTGGAAGATCTCGGACAGCGGCTGCGAGCTCTGCGCCGGGAGACCTCCCCGTTCGCTGCGCAGGACGTCATCCGCGAGCGGGGCATCACCTGGGTGACGCCGCGGCTCGTCGCCCAGGTCGCGTTCACCGAGTGGACGCGGGCCGGGCGCCTGCGCCACCCGCGTTACCTGGGTCTGCGCGAGGACAAGTCCGCCGAGCAGGTGGTCCGGGAGACATGAGCGATCCGATGGTCGTCGGCCGGCGCCGGGTTCCGCTCAGCCATCCCGACAAGGAGCTGTTCTCCAACCCTCCGATCACGAAGCTGATGCTGGCCCGCCACTACGAGCAGGTCGCCCCCGCGATGCTCCCCCACATCCGCGACCGTCCGCTGGCCCTGCAGGCATTTCCCAACGGGATCGACGCGCAGGGCTTCTTCATGAAGTCGGTCCCCAAGTACTTCCCGGACTGGATCGCCACCGTCAAGGTCCCCAAGCGCGGCGGCTCACTGACCCAGGTGCTGGCCGGCGACGCCGCGACGCTCGTGTACCTGGCCGGGCAGAACGTGATCACGCCGCACATCTGGCTCTCGCGCGCCGACCGCCCCCGGGAGCCCGACCGCCTGATCATCGACTTCGATCCGTCGCCCGGGATCGGCTTCGCCGAGGTCCGGGCCGCTGCCCGTGACGCGGGTGAACGCCTGCGCGACTCCGGCCTGGCGGCCTATGCGATGGTCACCGGCTCACGTGGCGTCCATGTCGTCTCTCCGCTGCGCCGGGGGCCGGGGTTCGGCGACGTCCACAGCTTTGCGCGCGCGCTCGCCGAGGCGATGGTCGCGGCTCATCCGGAGCAGCTGACGCTGGAGTGGCATCGCGCCGAGCGGGGAGCCCGCATCTACGTCGACGTCAACCGGATCAACTACGCCCAGCATGCCGTCGCTCCGTACGGCGTGCGGCCCCGGCCGGGCGGGCCGGTGGCGATGCCGATCAACTGGGACGAGCTGTCGGACCGCACGCTGAAGCCCGATCGCTGGACGATCGCCGACGCCGCCGAGCGCCTGCGCAGCGAGGGCGACGCCTGGAAGGGCATCGGCGCGAGGGCCCGCAAGCTTCCCCGCTCGCTACGCTCGACGGGTGAGCGACGGGCCGCAGCATCCGGCGATCCTCGCCTCCGACAGCGAGCGCGAAAACACCGTCGCGCTGTTGCGCCAGGCGGTCGTCGACGGCCGGCTGACGCTGGAGGAGTTCTCCGACCGCGTGGGGCTGGCGCAGGCGGCGCGCACCGACCAGGACCTCGCGGTGCTCGGCTCCGACCTGCCCGCAGCCCCGACTGGCGCGTTGCTGACCGAGGTCGCCCGCCATCGGGCGTTCTGCTCGCGGATCGTTCGCTCCGGCCCATGGGAGCTGCCCGAGCGCTCGTCGTATCGCTGCGTGTTTGGAACGATCGACCTCGATCTCGCGCAGGTGCGGCTGCCCGGGCCCGAGGTGGAGATCGAGATCTTCAACCTGTTCGGCACGGTCACGCTGATCGTCCCCGAGGGGGTGCGTGTCAGCGTGCAGGGCGGCGGCGCGTTCGCCAGCCAGGTAATCCAATCCCCGGAGGCGCCCCCGGTGCAGGGCGCACCCGTGCTGCGGATCAAGGCCAGCGGCCCGGGCGGGACGCTGTACGTCCGCAACCAGCGCGAGCGGCCCAACCGCTGGGCGAAGCTGCTGGGCAAGGGCGACCCGTACGCCTGAGCGCTTGCTCGTCGCGGTCACCGATCACGCGGCAGATCGCTTTCGCCAGCGGGTACGCGGCACGCTCGACGCCAGGACCGAGGTCGCCTCGCGCGTCGCCCGTGCATTTGCCGCCGGACGCCACCAGGCCGGCGAGCGGAGCTCCGTCGACGTGTTTGACGTCGAGCGTCGGGACCTCGTGTTCGTCTGCCGCGTGGACGGGGACGAGCTGGTGGTGATCACCCTGTGGGAGCGCGGCGAGGACGCCGCCGTCCCCCGGCGCTTCACCGACGCGCTGCGCCGAGACGACCCGCACGTCGCCTGAACCAGGAACCGGGCCACTAGGCTCGACGCCATGGACACACGCCCCCTCGGCGGCTCCGGCCTTCAGACGTCCGTGATCGGCCTGGGCTGCAACAACTTCGGCCGCCGGATCGACCTCGACGGCACCCGCGCGGTGGTGGACGAGGCCCTGGAGCAGGGCATCACCTTCCTTGACACCGCCAACACCTACGGTCGCGGGCAGAGCGAGGAGTATCTCGGCGAGGTACTTCAGGGCCGGCGCGACCAGGTCGTGCTGGCGACCAAGTTCGGGATGGACATGGGCGACGGCAAGGGGCCGCGAGGCTCCCGTGCCTACATCCAGCAGGCGGTCGAGGCATCGTTGCGCCGGCTGCGCACCGACGTCATCGACGTGTACTGGTACCACAAGCCCGACGGACAGACACCGATCGCCGAGACCCTGGAGACGCTCGACGAGCTCGTACGGGCCGGCGCCGTGCGCGCCATCGGCGCCTCCAACTTCGACGCCGCCCAGATCCAGGAGGCCGACGCCACCGCCCGCGAGCGTGGCCTGACGCCATTCACCGCGGTCCAGAACGAATACAGCCTGCTCGCGCGCGAGGCCGAGGATGACGCGTTGCCCGCGTGCAAGCGCCTCGGGCTGGGCTTCGTGCCGTTCTTTCCCCTGGCCTCGGGCCTGCTGACCGGAAAGTACCGGCCGGGCGAAGCCGGCCCCGAGGGCGCCCGGCTCTCGGACCGCGACGAGATCGCCACCGACGCGCAGTTCGCGCTCATCGTCGCCCTCCAGGACTACGCCGACGCGCACGGCGTGTCGCTCCTGGACGTGGCGATCGGCGCCCTGCTGGCCAACGAGACGGTGTCGTCGGTGATCGCCGGCGCCACCCGCCCTGATCAGGTCCGCGCCAACGCGGCCGCCGCGCGGTGGCACCCGAGCGCTGAGGACCTGGCCGAGCTGCGCGACGTGCTGGCCGGGGCCCCCGGGTAGTCAGGCGGTCACGGGCTCGGCCGCGGCGCTCCGACTGCGGGCGCGGACCGTGCTGCGGGCGATCAGCAGCGTCGCGCAGCCCGCGGCGGCGAGCTCGAACGCCCAGCCTCGGCGAAACAGCGCCAGCTGATCGGGATGTTGGCTGGCCAGCAGGGCGACCAGGCCGGCCACACCAACGGCGCTGCCGACCTGGCGGGCCATGTTGAGCACGGCGCTGCCGGTCGTCGCCCGGTGGGCGGGCAGCGTGCTGGCGGCGGCGAACAGCGGGGCCTGGGTGAGGCCGGCGCCCATGCCGCCGAGCACCATCGGCACCAGGAAGCCCGTCACGTAAGCCGGATCGGCGGGAGCGAACAGCAGCCAGTAGAGCGCCGACAGGCAGGTCGCCGCCGTCCCCGCGAGCGCCGGCAGCGTACGACCGAAGCGTCGGGTGATGCGGCCGCTGTTGATCGCGAATATCGCCGAGGCGACCGGCCCGGGGACGATCGCCACGCCGGTCTTCAGGGCGCTGTAGTGCCACAGGTCCTGCAGGTAAAGCACCGAGATCAGCAGGAACACGCCGAAGGCGACGAACCACAAGAACAGCGCCAGCGTGGCGGTGGCGAACTCGCGGCTCTCGAACAGGCTCGCCTCGATCACCGCGCGCGG
The DNA here is from genome assembly GCA_963831015.1 of uncultured Solirubrobacteraceae bacterium. Classification (GTDB taxonomy): domain Bacteria; phylum Actinomycetota; class Thermoleophilia; order Solirubrobacterales; family Solirubrobacteraceae; genus Palsa-465. The sequence goes on from CAWHOM010000007.1 coordinate 225,372, forward strand.
CTGGGTGAACGCCCGGCGCGCCGTGACAGCCGTGGCCAGCGCCGCGGCCGCCAGCAGCCCGATCACGCGCGCGCTGCCCCAGCCCCAGACCGGCCCCTGCACGGTCCCGAAGATCACCAGCGTGACCGCCGCCAGCAGCGAGACCATCGAGATGGCGTCGGGGAGACGAGCGCCGGCGGGGGCGCGGACCTCGGGCAGCACGCGCAGCCCCAACAGCACGGCGAACAGCCCGAAGGGCACGTTGACGAGGAAGATCCAGCGCCAGCTCGCGGTTACCAGGAGTCCGCCCAGCGGCGCACCCGCGGAGGCGGCCACGGCCGCCACACCCGCCCACGCGCCGACCACCAGGTTGTGCTGGCGAGTGGGGAACACGGGCAGCAGCAGCCCCAGCGAGGTGGGCACGATCGCGGCCGCCCCCACCGCCTGGATCACGCGCCCGACGACCAGGATCCCCAGTGACGGAGCGACCGCGCACAGGACCGAGCCAGAGGTGAACACCCCCACCCCGCCGAGCAGGAAGCGCCGCCGCCCGTAGTGATCGGCCAGCCGGCCGGCGGGCACGAGCAGGGCACCGAAGACGACCGCGTAGGCGTTGAGCACCCATGACAGGTCAGCCAGCGACGAGCCGTGGAACGAGCGCGCCATCGCCGGCACGGCGACATTGACGACGAACAGGTCCAGCTGGGCCATGAAGGCGACGGTGGCCAGGACGACCAGCACGGTCCATTTGCGGGGGTGGCCGTGCTCGGACGACCAGGTGGTTGGTTCGGTGATTGAACTCATACCCGGCACCCTAGCACAGGTAGTTCAGTGAACGAACTATGGACTGCTACCCTGTGTGCCATGCCCTTGCCGCACGACTACACGAACCAGGCGTGCTCAGTGGCGCGCTCGCTGGAGATCATCGGCGAGCGCTGGACGGTCCTGATCCTCCGCGATGCCTTCTACGGAGTGCGCCGCTTCGGCGACTTCGTCACCCACCTCGATATCCCCCGCGCCGTGCTCGCCGCCAGGCTGAAGACCCTCGTCGCCGAGGGGATCCTCGTCCGGGAGCCGGGACCCGGAGGGCATGACGAGTACGTCCTCACCGACAAGGGGACCGAGCTGTGGCCGGTGGTGCGCGACCTCATGGCCTGGGGCGACAGGCACTACGCGCCGGGTGGGCCCCGCCGTCTGTTCACCCATGGTGACGACGGGGGCACGCTGGACGCCGACAGCCGGTGTGCGATCTGCGGGCAGACGGTGGCGGTCGCCGACACCGTGGTCGTGCCGGGCCCCGGCTTTCATAACGACGAGCGCCGCCATGATCCGGTCAGCCAGGCGTTAGGGCGCCCGCGGCGCCTGCTCGAGCCCGTGCGCGTGTGAACGGTCGGCCGTGGTCAGCCGTGGGCAGATCCGCCGGATCGCGCTCGGGCTTCCCGAGGCCGTCGAGCTGGATCATCACGGCCGCCCCTCGTTTCGTGTGGGCGGCAAGATCTTCGCCACCCTGTGGGACGAGGGCCACATGAACGTGATGCTCGACGAGGCAGGGATCCTCACCGCCGTGCAGGCCCACCCGGAGGCGTGCGCTGAGTTTCGCTGGGGCAAGCGCCTGGCGGCCGTGCACGTCGACCTCGCGGTGGCCGACGAGACCCTCGCCGCCGAGCTGCTGGCCGATGGGTGGGAGCGTCGTGCGCCGGCGCGGCTGACGGGCCGTTGAGTAGAGTGCTGGCCGCCTGAAGCGTCCGGCACATCTCTTGCATCGCCTGCACCTGCGCCACAGCTGGTTTCTCATCCTGATCTGCGGTTGGGCCCTGAGCGGGCACGCCGCCGGCGCCACCACCACGACCCCGGCGCCGACGCCCGACGCCGACGCCGACGACCGACGCCAACACCGACGCCAACGCCGACGCCAACACCGACGCCAACGGAGGGTTACTGGAGCGGGATCGGGACGGTGAGCGCGCCCGGCGGACCCTTCCTGCGCGACGCCTTCGGCCGGCGGCTGCAGCTGGAGGGGGTCGACCTGGTGGGCAAGTGCGGCGGGGGCGCGCGCCCGCAGACGGCCGCGGGCACCCCCTGCGTCGGGCGATCCTACGGCTCGCAGCCGGCGTTCGTGCTCTCCCCCACGGCGAGCGATGTGGGGCGGCGCTTCACCGCCGCCGATGCCCAATCGCTCGCCTCGCTGGGCTTCACCGTCGTGCGCCTGGGGATCGTCTGGGAGGGCCTCGAGCCCGGGCCGCCGGGCGTGGGAGCCAACGATCCCCGTTACTGCGCCCCGCATCGCGCGGGCACGCGCTTCCCCGCGCTCGGTCAGGCCGATCCGTATCGCCCAGCGGCGGTGCAGGCCTATCTGGCCCGCACCGACCAGATCGTGCAGCTGCTGTCAGACGCCGGCCTGCGGGTGATCATCGACATGCACCAGGACGCCTACGGCTCGGCGTTCTCCGATCGGCGGGGCCCGTTGCCGTGGAACGGCGAGGGGGCGCCGTGGTGGGCGACCTGCACCGACCACCGCGCATTCGCGGGACGGTCGTACTGGGGCCTGGCCTATGGGGCGCTGTCGGTGGAGGCGGCGATCGACCACTTCTGGCTCAACGACGTGCGGGGCGACCTGCAGGGCCAGTTCGCGCGCGTCTGGCAGGCGGTCGCCGAGCACTACCGCGACAACCCGGACGTGATCGGCTACGAGGTGTTCAACGAGCCGACCAATCTCTCGACGCCCGACTTCAACCGCGAGCTGCAATGCGCCTACGCCGGGCCCGCGCATGCGCCCCGCTCATGCGCCCACAGCGGCGTGCAAGCGCTTCGCGACGGGCTCATCGGCACCATCCAGGCAGCCGATCCGACCCACCTCGTCTTCTTCGAGCCGATGCTCTCCGCCAGCTTCAAGGCCAGCAATGCGGTCGGCATCACCGAGCCGCTGCGCTTCTCGAACCTGGTGTTCGCCTTCCACGTCTATGGAACCCCGCCCAAGCAGGTGTTCGGCTGCCCATACACGATCTGCCTGAAATCGGAGCGGAAGTCTCTGGCCCGTCTCGTGACCCAGCGCAGTCGCATCCGCACCCTCCAGCCGGGCGGGCCGCCGATGATCATGGACGAGTTCGGCGGCGGACCGAGCATCCCCGACATCGCCCAGGTCGCCGAGCTCGCGCGTCACGACGCGCTCTCGTGGAGCTACTGGTCGGCGCTGCAACTGCACGACCCCACCGGGGCGCCAGGGGAGAACCTGCTCAACGACCGCACCGGCGAGCCATGGCCGGAGAAGGCGCGGGTGCTGGCCGGTCCGTACGCGCTGGCGACCGCCGGAACGCCGGGCCCTTCGTCCTTTGATCCGGCCCGCCGATCGTTCCGCTTCGCCTACACGGTCGATCCCGCGGTTTCGGCGCCCACCGAGATCGTCGTTCCGCCTTACACCTACCCCGACGGCTACCACGTGCTCGTCGGGGGCGCGACCGTCGCCTCGCTGCCCGACGCGCCGGTCCTGCAGCTGAGTCCGCTGCCGGGCAGCCCGCGCGTGACGGTCCTGCTTGCGCCCGGGAGCGGAGCCTGAGCGCATCTGACTGCTGCTGCCTGAAAGCGACCGACTAGTCGCCCATCCTGCACTAGTGTCGCGGCAGAGCAAACCGTCCTGACCGCTGGAGGCCGAACATGACCACGCAGACCGGCACCCCCCCGCTGCGCGAGCGCCCCGCCTGGAGCGCGCTGGGCAAGCACTTCGACGAGGTCCGCTCTCGCCATCTGCGCGAGCTGTTCGCCGAGGACGCCACGCGCGGCGAGCGCTTCACGGCCGAGGGCGCCGGGCTGTTCCTTGACTACTCCAAGAACCGCATCACCGAGGAGACGATGGGGCTGCTGGTGGCGCTTGCCGAACAGTCTCAGCTGGCTCAGCGCACGGCGGCGATGTTCGCCGGCGAGCGGATCAATGTCTCCGAGAACCGATCGGTGCTCCACGTGGCGCTGCGCATGCCCAGGTCCGGCTCATTGATCGTCGACGGCGAGGACGTGGTCGCTCAGGTGCACGAGGTGCTGGACCGGATGGCTGCGCTGGCCGAGCGGGTGCGCTCGCGCGACTGGACGGGACACACCGGCAAGCCGATCCGCAACATCGTCAACATCGGGATCGGCGGCTCCGATCTCGGACCGGTCATGGCCTACGAGGCGCTGCGTCACTATTCCGATCGCGGGCTGACCTTCCGTTTCGTCTCCAATGTCGACTCCACCGACTTCGTCGAGGCAACGCGCGATCTCGATCCCGCCGAGACGATGTTCATCGTGTGCTCGAAGACGTTCACGACGCTCGAGACGATGACCAATGCCCGCTCGGCCCGCGAGTGGGCGCTGGGAGCACTGGGCGACGAGGCGGCGATCGCCAAGCACTTCGTGGCCGTCTCGACCAATGCCGAGAAGGTTGCCGAGTTCGGCATCGACACCGAGAACATGTTCGGCTTCTGGGAGTGGGTCGGCGGCCGCTACTCGATGGACTCGGCGATCGGGCTGTCGACGATGATCGCGCTCGGGCCCGACCGCTTCGGCGAGATGCTGGCTGGCTTCCACGCCATGGACGAGCACTTCCGCACGGCTCCGCTGGCCGAGAACCTGCCGGCCCTGATGGGCCTGCTGGGCGTCTGGTACGGCGACTTCTTCGGCGCCGAGACGGTGGGGGTGATGCCCTACGCCCAGTACCTCAAGCGCTTTCCCGCCTACCTGCAGCAGCTCACGATGGAATCCAACGGCAAGCACGTCACGCTTGACGGGCGCTCCGTCGACTACCAGACGGGCGCGATCTACTGGGGCGAGCCGGGCACCAACGGCCAGCACAGCTTCTACCAGCTGATCCACCAGGGCTCCAAGCTGATCCCCGTCGACCTGATCGGCTTCGCGAAGTCCCTGAACCCGCTGCGCGACCACCACGACCTGCTGATGTCCAACGTGTTCGCCCAGGCCGAGGCGCTGGCCTTCGGCAAGACCGAGGCCGAGGTGCGGGCCGAGGGAGTCGACGAGGCGATCGTGCCCCACCGGGTGTTCGAGGGCAACCGGCCCAGCAACATCATCCTCGCCGAGCGCCTGGACCCACACACGCTCGGCGCCCTGGTGGCGCTCTACGAGCACAGCGTCTTCACCCAGGGCGTGGTCTGGGAGATCGACTCCTTCGACCAGTGGGGCGTCGAACTGGGAAAGGCGCTGGCGCAGCGGATCATCCCCGAGCTGGAGTCTGCGTCGGAGCCCGAGCTGTCGCATGACAGCTCCACCAACGCCCTGATCCGCCGCTACCGCGCGATGCGCGGCTGAGTGCGATCTTTTATACCCATAGATGCACTTTTCTCGCACCTCGCCCGCCCCGTCCGCCGCTCCCGCGGTCGAGGAGCTTGCCAACGCGTTGCCGCGGAGCGTCTCCGGCCTCGCGCGGATGCTCTACCGAGCGAGCGGCAGCTCGTTGCCCCGCGGGATGCGCAGCGTCCTGTTCGCCCTCTCGGCTGAGCCGCTGCGGATCTCGCAGGTAGCCCAGCAGGAGGGGATCGGCCAGTCGGCGGCCACGCGGATGGTGGCGCGACTGGAGGCGCTCGACCTCGTTCGCCGCGAGCGGGGCGCGCCCGACCGCCGGGTGGTCATGGTGAGCCTCACCGACCGGGGGGAGGCCGAGCTCGAGAACATGCGCGAGCAGTCGCGCCGGGTGATCCGCGAGGCGCTGCACGGGCGGCCCGTGCGGGAGCTGCGCGACCTCGCCGAGGCCTCGGAGGCGCTCGAGCTGCTGATCAGCCTGATCCAGCGCCTCCCGATCGAGGGCTCGGGCGCGAACCGTAGGTCTCGGATCCGCTAACCGCCGCAGTACTGGAGGTGGCCGAGCCGCTCGCCGCGCGGGAGGCCGACCTGGCCGCGCAGATCAAGCGCGGGGCCCCGCCGACCCAGGTGCTGGGCGGCGGCGACGAGCGGATGGCGCGCGGCTGAGCCGTCGCGCCGACGCGCCGGTCACGGCTGATCGACACGCACGTCGATGACCGCGGAGCGGCCGTCCCGCGTGGCGGCGATCGCACCCGCCAGCGCCTGCGCGAGCCCGTCGGCGCCCTCGGTGCGCGCGCCCCAGGCGCCGCATGCCTCGGCGAGCGCGACCAGGTCGGGCGGCCGGGCAAACCGCGTCCCGACGACGTCGCCCCGCTCGGCGGACACGCCGTCCGGGAACAGCGCCAGCACGGGCAGGCGGCTGGCGCGGTAGCCGTCGTTGTTCAACACCACCATCACGACGGGCGCCTGGGCCTCGGCCGCCAGGCACAGCGCGGCGGTCGGCACCCCGAACATGAACGCGCCGTCGCCGACGACGGCCACCACCGTGCGATCCGGGCGGGCCAGCTTGATCCCGACCGCAGCGCCCGGCGACCACCCGAGGCCCGGCCCACCCGCCGAGTACAGGGTGCCCGGCTCCGGCCGATCGAGCAGTTCGGCGATCGGCCCGATGTTGGACACCGCCTCCTCGACGACGAGACAGCCCGGCGGCAGCGACTCGCTCAGCGTCCGCACCACGGCGCGGATGTCGGTGGGCGCGACACCTTCGCCGGCGGCTGCCTGGCGGACGGATCGGGTCGATGCGGCGATCGCGGCTCCCAGCGTCTGCCGACGCCGCCCCCAGCGCTCGGCGGACGAGCGCTCGTGGACCGCCAGCGCATCGGCGAGCTGGTCCAGCGCCACCGCGGGCTCCGCGCACAGCGCGACGTCGATCGGGAACGACCACAGCGGCATGTCGGACTTGATCGGGTCACGGTCGATCTGGGCCACGAATGCGTCCGGGGGCGGCGTCGCGACCGCGGGTATCCAGGGAACGTCGCAGTCGACGACCAGCACCACGTCCGCCTCGCCCAACAGCGATTGGCCGTGGGACTGCGAGCGCACGCACATCGGGTGTGTGGTCACCAGGTTGACCCCCTCGGGACGGCCGATCACCGGGATCGCGGCCACCTCGGCGAGGCGGCCGAGCGCCTCGGCGGCAGCGGGCGAGCGTCCCACCCGGCTGGTCACGATCACCGGCCGCTCAGCCTCGGCCAGGCGCTCGGCGAGCTCTCCCAGAGCAGTCGCCTCGATCGCGGGCGGCACCGGCCGGGCATAGCCGGTCGTGCGGCGCAGCCGTGCCGGGCCCGCCTCGTCCATCAGCACGTCGCGCGACAGCGTCAGGTAGGCCAGCCCGGGGATGCCGCCGCCCGCCACCTGCACGGCGCGCCCGATCATCCGCGCGGTGTCGTGCGAGCGGACGAGCTCGGCCGTCCACTTGGCATAGGACCTGACGATCCCGGCCTGATCGGGAACGTCCTGCTGCCAGTGGATCGGACTGGAGCGCGCGCCTGCCGAGCCGGCGTCCTCCGCGTAGGGCGTCTTGCCGGCCAGCACGACCACCCCGGCCCGGTCGCGCAGCGCATCGTGGACCATCGCCCCGAGGTTCTGGGTCCCGACGTCGACATGCACGAACACGGCCTGGGGGCGCCCCGTCGCCTGCCAGTATCCGAGCGCCGCGGCCAGCGCCACGCTCTCGAAGCTCGAGAGGACGACCCGCGGCACGGCCACGCCCCGCTCCGACAGCGCCGCATGGGCCTCCTGAAGCGGGGCGGAGTCGGTGCCGGGGTTGAGGAAGAGCACCTCGACCCCGTGGGCTGCCAGCAGGTGCAGGACCTCCTCGGCGCGAGCTCAGCGACCACCGGCCACCAGCTCGAACACCTGCTTGCGCAGCTCAATGAACCCGCGCTGCCCTTCGTGTCGAGCTGGTTGCGCGGCCGCTCCAGTCCGACATCGACGATCCCGCGCACGACCGCCGGCGAGGTGGACAGCACGAGCACCCGGTCGGCCAGGTAGACGGCCTCGTCGATGTCGTGGGTGACGAAGAAGACGGTGACGCCGAGCCGGCCGTGGATCTCCTGGATCACGTCCTCGAGCTCGGCGCGGGCCTGGGCGTCGACCGAAGCGTACGGCTCGTCCATGAACAGCAGCTCCGGCCGGTAGGCGAGTGCCCGGGCGATCGCGACCCGCTGCTGCATCCCGCCCGAGAGCTGCCACGGATAGCGGTCCTCGACGCCGGGCAGGCCGACGAGCTCCAGCATCTCGCGCACGGTCTCGCCGCTGGCGCGCCTTGTCGACGCCGCGGACTCGCAGCGGCAGCGCGACGTTGCGCCCCACCGACATCCACGGAAACAGGGAGCGGCTGTAGTCCTGGAAGACGACCCCGACGTGCTCCGAGGCGCCGCTGATCGACTCGCCCTCCAACAGCACCTCGCCACGGCTGGCCGGGCTGAGCCCCGCCAAGCAGCGCAGCAGCGTCGTCTTGCCGGCCCGCTGGGGCCGACGACGCACAGGAACTCGCCGCGGGCGACCTCGAAGCTGATGTCCTGCACCGCCACCTTCGCTCGGCGCGCTGAAGCGCGTAGTCCTTGCCGAGGTGGCGCACCGCCAGCACGGGTCCGGCGCCGGTGGACGGGCGGGCGGCCGGGATCTGCTCATCGCGCTGCACCATGTCTAGGCCTGGACTGCCCGCTCGCCGTAGTACCACCGCAGGACCCGACGCTCGACGACGACGAAGAGGAAGTTCAGCAGGCTGCCGAGGATCCCGAGCACGATGATCCCGGTCCACATGTCGACCGATTCGAAGTCCTGCTGGGCGTTGAGGATGAAGTACCCGATCCCGACGGTGGAGGCGACCATCTCCGAGACCACCATCAGCAGGATCGCGACCTGCAGGCTGTTGCGCAGGCCGGCCGCGATCTGGGGGCCGGCGCCCGGGAGCACCACCGAGCGCAAGGTCTGGCCGCGGGAGAGCCCGAGGCTGCGTGCGGTGTCGAGCTTGACCGCGATCGACGCTCTCCATGCCGTCGACGGCGTTGAACAGCACCGGCCACATCGACGCGAACGCGATGATCGCGATCTTCATCGACGAGCCGATCCCGAAGCAGCACGATGAAGGCCGGGAGCAGCACGGGCGCGGGCAGCACATAGAGGAAATAGACGATCGGCGAGAGCGCCTCCTTCGCGACCCTGACGCGCCAGAACAGCGCCCCCAGGGCGACGCCGATGATTCCCGCCAGCACGTAGCCGATCGCCAGGTGCTCGAGGCTGGGCAGCAGGTCGACGCGGATCCCGCGGAACACCCACACCTTCCACAGCTCGCTGACGATGTCCGACAGCGGCGGGAAGTACGGCGAGGTGCTGTGCGCGGTCAGCACCCACCACAGGGCGACGAGGATCGCGAACAGCCATAAGCCGCCGAGCAGCCGGCCGAGCACTCCCAGCGTCGGGTGGGCGCCGCGCCGAAGCGACGGGTCCGCCACGCAGGTCGGCGGACGGCGCGGCCATAGGTGACGTCGGTGTCGGAGTGCGCCATCAGGCCTGACCCGTCGCGACGCCCCGAAAGCGCTCGTGCCAGCGCAGCAGGCGCCGCTCGACCAGGCCGAAGGTGACCGAGATCGGCGATGCCGAGAGCGCCCGTGATGACGACCAGCGCGTAGACGAGCGGCAGCGCGCTCGTCCCGGAGTTCTGGGCCAGCAGGATGTCGCGGCCCAGTCCCGAAGCGCCTCCGATCAGCTCAGCGATGATCGCGATGATCAGGGCCACGGCGCCGGCGATGCGCAGACCGGTGGCGATGAACGGCGTCGCCGCGGGCAGCACGATCAGCCACAACCGCCGGGGCCCGGTGACCCGCAGCGCCTCCGCGGTGTCGCGCGCGACCGGGTCGATCGAGCGCACTCCGTAGACGACCTGGATCACCAGGGGCCAGAACACCCCGAAGGCGACGAGCAGGTACTCCATCTTCAGCGAGCCGCCGTACTGGAGCAGCAGCAGCGGCAGAATCGCGATCACCGGGATCGTCTTCATGAACTCGATCACCAGGATCGTGCTGCGGAAAGCGAAGCGGTTGAGCCCGATCGCCATGCCGATGACGATCGCCAGGGCGGCGCCGATCGCGAACCCGAGCCCCCAGCCGGCGAGCGTGTCGCCGATCGAGCGCCACCGCCCGCGCCGGTCAGCCTGTCCACGACGGACCGGACGACCGCGGTCATCGAGGGGAAGCTGTCGGCCGGGAGGACGCCGGTCGCGCTCAGCAGCTGCCAGAGCGCGAGCACGAACGCGACACCCGACAGCCTGACGAGCGCGCCGGTGAGGAGCCTGCGGCGAGTGGCGAGCCTGTCCACGGCCTCAGGGCAGCGTCAGAACAGCTGGCTGACGGGAACCGTGTCGCTCAGGGCCCCGAACTTCTTGAGCAGGTCCTCCTGCTTCTGCGCCGACGCCGTGTTGAACGTCGTGACCCAGTTGGTGCCGAGCACGGCGTGCTGCGCGGCGGCCGGGCTGAGGTCGAGATAGTGCGTCAGCGTGCTGCGCATGGCTGACTGGTGGGATTTGGCGTACTTCGTCGACTGGGCGATCGCCGCCTGCCACCCCTTGACCTGTGCGGGATGGCTCTTGATGTAGCTCGTGCTCGACGCGATACAGGTGATCGTCCCGTTGGGGAACATCTCGGAGTTGGGATGGGCGAGCGGCCGGGCGCCCTCGCTGAGCGCCGTCGCGCTGAACGGCGAGACGACGATCGCCGCCGCCACGCGCCCGCTCTTGAGCGCCTGCGGCATCTGCGGGAACGGCAGCGAGATAAGGTGCACGGAGCTGGGATCGCCGCCAGCCTGGGCGACCAGCGCCTGCACGTTGACGCTGTTGAGCGAGTTGAGCTGAACGACCGCGACGGTCTTGCCCGCCAGCTGGCTGATCGACGTGATCCCGCTCCCCGGCGCGGCCAGCAGCACCGACGAGTCGTGCGACGGGATCGGGCGATTGGTTGCCGTCGACGACCGAGACGCACTTGATCGGGATGTGGTGGGCGATCGCGTTGATCAGCACGTTGACGGTGACGAAGCCGAACTGCTGCTTGCCGCTGACCAGATTGGCCACCACGGGGGTCGGCGAGGGGGCCGGGACCGGCTTGACGTCGAGCCCGCGCGCGCGGAAGAAGCCCTTGTCGATGCCAAGGAACAGCGGCCCGTCGTCCGCGTAGGGCACGTAGCCGAACTGCACCGTGCTGCTCCCGCCGTGCGAGGACGCCGAGTTCGGGGAGCTGGAGCCACATCCCGCCGCCAGGGCGATCACCCCAATTAGGAGCGATGCACGTCGCCAGTAACCTGCCGCTTCTCGTTCTCACGGATGGCCTCTCCCCTCGCATGAAGCGCTGATAAGACTTACATGTGGAATACAGTTCCCGAGGAGGAGAGCGATGAAACTCGATGCCTTCACACATGTCCTGCCCGCCGCGTACGCCCAGCGGATGAGCGAACTGGCCGACACCCCCGCGGCGCGCAACATCCGCCAGCGGATCTCCGGCGTGCCGGCGCTGGCCGACATCGACCTGCGCCTGCGCCAGCTGGAGGAGTTCGGCGACGACTACCGTCAGATCATCAGCCTCCCGGCGCCGCCGATGGAGGACATCGGCGACCGCGCGCTGGGCCGCGAGATGGCGCGCCTGGGCAACGATGGACTGGCCGAGCTCGTGCAGCGACGACCGGACCGCTTCGCCGGGTTCGTCGCCGCTGTCCCACTCGCGGACGTCGACGACGCCATCGAGGAGGCCCGGCGGGCGGTCCGTGACCTCGGCGCCGTCGGCGTGCAGATCTACACCAGCGTCCGCAACGTAGCGTGGGACGACCCCCGCTTCGATCCGTTCTTCGGCGCGATCCACGAGCTCGGCGCGATGATCTGGGTGCATCCGGTGCGCAACAACGCGTGGCCCGACTATCCGACCGAGTCGCGCTCGCGATATGAGATCTGGTGGGCCCTGGGGTGGCCGCACGACACGTCGCTGTTCATGGCCCGCGTCGTGTTCTCCGGCGTCTTCGACCGCTATCCCGACCTGCGGATCCTCACCCACCACGGCGGCGGGACAATCCCGATGCTCGCCGGCCGGGTCGCCGGCGGATGGGACCAGCTCGGCGCCCGCACGCCCCCGGCCGAGCGCGCCGATGTCGAGCACTCGCTCACCGATCGGCCGGTCGAGTACTTCAAGCGCTTCTACGCCGACACCGCCCTGTTCGGCGCCGGCTCGGCGATCGCCTGTTCGCTGGACTTCTTCGGCGAGGACCACGTGCTGTTCGCCTCGGACTCGCCGTTCGATCCCGAGAAGGGACCGGGCTACATCCGCTCGACGATCGCCAACCTGGAAGCACTGGATCTGACCGACGGCCAGCGGGAGAAGCTCTACCACGGCAACGCCGAGCGGTTGCTGAGCCTGCCGGCCGCCGCCGGCGGTCGGCGAGTTGCGCGAGCTGTGAGTCGGTCGTCACTCACCCCGCGGCCAGGATGACGGCGCCGCCGGCGATCAGCGCGCTGGCCAGCACCCGGCGCGACGGCATTTCGCTCATGGAACATCATCGCGCCGATCACCGCCCCGAAGACCACGCTGGTCTCACGCAGGGCGGCGACGACGGCCAGCGCGCCGCGGGTCTGGGCCCACAGCACCAGGCCGTAGGCGAGCACCGACAGCACGCCTGCGCCGGCGCCTCGCACCACCAGCCCTGAGGGCAGCCGCCGCCGAGCGCCCGCCCGGCCGCGCCGCACCCACCACACGATCGGCACGACCGCTCCCTCGGCCACGAACAGCCACCCGGTGTACCCCAGGGAGGTGCCCGAGCGGCGCACGCCGACTCCGTCGAGCACCGTGTAGGCGGCGATCGCGAGCCCGGTCAGCCCGGCGAACATCAGTCCCCGGCGCGAGGCCCGCCCCCGCCCGGCGGCGATCGTCAGCATGCCGACGGTGAGCACGCCCAGGCCGACCACCTGCACGCCCGCGATCCGCTCGCCGACCAGCACGGCCGCCGACACGGCGACCGTCGGGGGCGCCAACCCGCGGGCCACCGGGTAGACCTGGTTGAAGTCGCTGTCGCGATAGCAGCCGATCAGCAGCAGGTTGTAGATCGAGTGCACCGCCACCGAGCCCACCAGGAATGGCACCGACGCGCCGTGCGGCAGCGGCGCGATCAACACGGCGGGTACGCATAGGACGACCGCGGTGGCACCGATCAGCGCCATCGCGGCGAGGCGATCGTCGACCGACTTGACCAGCGCGTTCCAGCTGGCGTGAAGCAGCGCGGCCAGCAGCACGAACGGAATCACGGGCACTGCTAAGACCTAGCACTCGGCGGCGCGGGGTGACAGAGTGCGGGCATGACCACCACGGCGATGCCCTACACCCACCTCGGCGAGGCGCTGGCCACCGACTACCTGCTCGTGCGCGAGCAGTTCTCGGACGCCGAGTGGGAGCGCTTCCTGGCGACGCGGCGGTTCGTCGACGATGAGGTGCTGCCGGCGATCAACGACTTCTGGGAGCGCGCCGAGCCACCGTGGCCCTTGATCACGCGGATGGCCGAGCTGGGAGTCGTCGGCGAGGACATCGAGGGCTACGGCTGCCCGGGATGACCCCGCTCGCGGTGGGGCTGGTGCACATGGAGCTGCACCGCGGGGACGGCAGCCTGGGCACGTTCCTGGGAGTGCAGGCCGGTCTGGCGATGAAGTCGATCGCGATGCTCGGCTCCGAGGAGCAGAAGCAGCAGTGGCTGCCGGCGATGGCGCGCCTGGAGAAGATCGGCGCCTTCGCGCTGACCGAGCCCGAGCATGGCTCTGACTCGGTGGCGCTGGAGACGATCGCGCGGCGGGACGGCGACAGCTGGGTGATCGACGGCGCCAAGCGCTGGATCGGCAACGCGACGATCGCCGACGTGGTGGTGGTGTGGGCTCGCGACCAGGCCGATGAGAACGTCAAGGGCTTTCTCGTGACCGCCGACACCCCCGGCTACGCGGCGGCGGTGATCGAGGGCAAGGGCGCCTCGCGGGCGATCTGGCAGGCGGATATCCGGCTGGAGGGCGTGCGGGTGCCCGACGCCGCCCGCCTGCCGCAGGCGCGGTCGTTCAAGGACACCACTCGCGTCCTGGTCACCACGCGCGCGACGATCGCCTGGGCGGCCCTGGGCCACGCCGTGGCGGCATACGACATCGCGCTCACCTATGCCAAGCAGCGCAAGCAGTTCAAGAAGCCGCTGGCCAGCTTTCAGATCGTCCAGGAACGGCTGGTCAGGATGCTGGCCGACGTGACGGCGATGCAGCTGTACTGCATGCAGCTGGCGCGGCTGACAGCCGAGGGCCGGATGACCGACACGATCGCCGGCCTGGCCAAGCTGCACAACACGCGCAAGGCCCGCGAGGTGGTCGCCCAGGCGCGGGACCTGCTGGGCGGCAACGGGATCCTCCTGGAGAACCACGTGATCCGCCACATGGGCGACATCGAGGTGCTGCACACCTACGAGGGCACCGAGACGATGCAGACGCTGATCGTGGGACGCGACATCACCGGCATCGGCGCGTTCGCCTGACTCAGCGCGGGGGCGCGTCGGCGGCAGCGCTCATCCCCGTGTACCGGAACCACCACCACAGCCCCACGGCGCAGATCACCAGGCTGCCGACGCCCATCAGCGCGAACACCCAGAACGAATTGATGTCGTGTACGAGCCATCCGAAGTTCATCCCGAAGAAGCCGGTGATGAACGTCAGCGGCAGGAAGATCGTGGCGATCACGGTGAGTTGCTTCATCGCGTCGTTCTGACGGACGCTGATCTCGTTCTGCTCAAGCGAGATGACCGCCATGTTGGCCTGCAGCACGACGGCCAGTGACTCCCGCTGGCCGATCAGCTCCTCGTTGACGAGCTCGAGGTGGTCGGTGACATCGCGCAGGAAGGGCAGCAGCGCCGCCGCGATCTGGGCGTAGGCGCCGCGTTGCAGGGCGGCGAGCGGAGCGAGCAGGGGATGGACCGCGCGATAGAAGTCGGTGGCCACGCTGCGCAGCCGGTAGATCCGCTCGGTGGCTGCCGGCGAGCCGCCGAACACGGTGTCCTCGACCTGATCGACATCCTGCTCCAGGCCCTCGACCACCGGGCGCGTAGTCGTCAACGATCCGGTCGAGGATCGCCCATAGCACGGCGCTTGAGCCGTGGCTCAGCAGGTCGGGCCGGTCCTCCAGGCGCACGCGTACTCCGTGCAGCTCTGAGGCCACCCCCTGGCGCACGGTGATGACGAACCGCTTGGACAGGAAGACCGAGACCTCGCCGAACTGGACCTCCTCTCGCTCGTCGACGTAGGCAGCCGTGCGCAGCACGGCGAACAGGATGGCGCCATCGTCGTACTGCTCGATCTTGGGTCGCAGGTGAAACGACTGCGCGTCCTCCACCGCCAGCTCGGAGAGCCCGAACTCCGCTTGGACCTCCGCCAGTTCCTCCTCGCTGGGCTCGAACAGCCCGATCCAGATGAACCCGTCCTCGTCCTCCCGGCGCGCCATCTCGCCGGCCCGTTCGATCTCCATCGGCCCGTCCTGCTGCCGGCGTCCGTCGCGATAGTGCGCGCAGTCGACGATCACGCGTACCTCCAATTTGGTTGTGTCCCGCGGCGCGGATTTGGTGCCCGGTGCGGCGTAGGCTAGGGGCATGTTCGACGAATCGTCGTGGCTGCTCCGGCGTCCTCCGATGTGGGCGCGCTGGGCGCTCTCGTTCGGCGTGGCGGCACTGTTGGCGGTGGGGTTGATCGTGTTCGTCAGCCATCACAACGGCAACGGCCTGGCCAGCGAGAGTCCCAAGGCCATCGAGCGCGCCAACCGCGAGGCGGAGATCGTCGTCTCCCAGGACCAGGCTCCGCAGATGGTCACGCTGACCGCGGGGGCCTCGCGAGCCGCCGTCGCCCACGCGATCCGCCACGCCATGATCGTTCGGATCGGCAAGGGGGACGCCGGCGCCCCGCTGCAGGGCGTGCGCTGCACGGCAACCGGCAAGCGCGCGAGCGCCATCGGCTACCGCTGCCGGGCGACGGCCGCCGGGGTCGCCTATCCCTATCAGGCCGTGCTGAACCGTCGGACAGGCACGCTGACGTTCTGCAAGCACGACGCGCCGCCGGTCCCGTCGGCGAACATCCCGGTCAGCCGCCGCTGCGTGCTCTCGGGGCACTAGAGCCTTGCAGCTGAAGCCGTTTCGTATCGAGCGCTATTACGCGCAGCACGAGTTCTCGACTCGCTACATGCTGTCCTCCAGCGACTGCGAGTCGCGCACAATCGCCGAGCTGCTGGAGCTGGAGCCCGAAGCCGAGCGGCGTTTGCTCGCCCTGTGGTGCGGCTACACGGAGTCCTCCGGGGCGCCGGAGCTGCGCGAGGCGATCGCGGCGCTTTATGAGCAGGCCGGTGCCGACGACGTGATCGTCTGCTCGTGCGCCGAGGAGGGAATCTTCCTGCTCTACCACGCGCTGCTGGCCGCCGGCGACCACGCGATCGTCGAGAGCCCGTGCTACGAGTCGGCGCTGCAGGTGGCCCGCAGCACCGGCGCCAGGGTGAGCGAGTGGCGGCGCAGCTTCGCCGACGGTTGGGCGCACGACCTGGAGGCTCTGCGGGCGGCGCTCACGCCGGCGACCCGCGTTCTGTACGTCAACCAGCCTCACAATCCCACCGGCACCCTGATGGACCGCGCGACCTTCGAGGCCGTGGCCGAGCTGGCCGCGCAACACGGCCTCGTGCTGTTCAGCGACGAGGTGTACCGCGAGCTGGAGCACGACCCGCGGGATCGCCTGCCGGCTGCCTGCGACATGCTGGCCGACGGCGTGTCGCTGGGCAGCATCTCCAAGAGCTACGGCCTCCCCGGCCTGCGCCTCGGCTGGCTGGTGACCCGCGACGCCGAGCTGCGCGCGCGGCTGCTGGAGCTCAAGGACTACACGACGATCTGCTCGAGCGCTCCCAGCGAGTTGCTGACGGCTGTGGCGCTGCGCCATCGCGAGCGGCTGCTGGAGCGCAACCTGGGTCTCGTGGCGCGCAACCTGGACCTGCTGGAGCAGTTCTTCGCGCGCCACAACACGCACTTTGCGTGGGTCCGGCCGACGGCCAGCCCGATCGGTTTTCCCCGCGTGTCCGGGCTGGGCGAGGTGGACGAGCTGTGCGCGCGCCTGGCCGGCGCCGGCGTTCTGCTGCTCCCGGGCTCGGTCTACGACGTCCCCGACCACGTGCGCGTGGGGTTCGGACGGGCGAACCTCCCGGAGGCGCTGGCGCGGCTGGAGGAGACGCTGGAGGCGACGTGAGCGTGGGGGCCGCTGACACGCTCCGGGCGACCCGAGCGCGGCCTCGTCAGCGCCAGGTGACGCTGCCCGGCGCCCGCGAGTGCGGGGAGAAGCGCACCCCGACCACGCGTGCCCCGTGCGGGATCGTGAACCCGACGCAGCCCGCATGGGTCTCGCCGACCCCGATCAGGCTCTCGAAATCCGTGAGCTGCGTCTGGCAGACGCCCTGCTTGATGAACAGCGGCGCGGCCGCGCCCGACGAGGTGATCACCGAGACGTCGCCGGAGGCGGTGCTGTCGTAGGTGGCCCCTGCGTCGTCGCGGATCGACAGTTGCACGCCGGCTGCGTGCGTGCCCGGCAGCAGCGAGGCGCCGGTCGCGGTCAGCGTGCCGTAGACCCTGGTGACGGTCACCGACAGGGTCGAGCTCCCGGCGTGAACCCGCTGCGTGCGCCCCACCGGCACAGCGTTGGCCGGAACGCCGGAGGAACGCCGTGGCCGGCGGCGGCGAGCCCGGGTGGTGGTCCTCGTCGCGCTGGCGGTCGTGCCCGACGACGAGCCGCTCGTCGACGAGCCGCTGGTCAACGAGCTGCTGGTGGACGAGCTGCTGGAGCCGGCACCGCAGCCCGCCATGGCGGCGGCAGCCACCGCCGCGAGAAGCAGCCGCCTCACTCGGCAGCGCCTACCGAGTCAAGTGCGGACATCGCCTGCAACATAGCCGCCGCGGCTCGCGCCCGTCAATCTCTCGCCGTCGGCGTACACCCGCTGCGAAAATCATTGCCTGCTGCGCAACCTCGTTGGTAGTCTCGCGCCAATGCCGCTCCCCGAAGTGCTCGAACGCCGCCGTATGCGTGGGGACGGCGACTAGTTGCGTGTCGGACTCGCACAGATCGACAGCAAGCTGGGCGACCTCGAGGCCAATCTCAAGCGGGCCGGCGAGGCGATCGCCGAGGCCCGTGCGGGCGGCGCCGACCTGGTGGTCTTCCCCGAGCTGTGCCTGAGCGGCTACGCAATCGGATCCTCTGAAAGCGAGGTGGCACTACGCGCCGATGACCCGCTACTGAGCGAGCTCGCCGGCACCGCCGGCGACGGCGCCGTGACGATCGGCTTTCCAGAGGTCAGCCAGGGCGGTCGCGTGTACAACAGCGCCGCGTACTTCGAGGCCGGGACGCTGGTGCACGTGCACCGCAAGCTCTACCTCCCCACGTACGCCGGCTTCGAGGAGCGAAAGCACTTCAGCGTCGGCAGCTCGCTGCGGGCGTTTGACACGAGCGTCGGGCCGCATGGCGCTGCTGGTCTGCAACGACGCGTGGCAGCCCGCGCTGGCCTTCCTGGCCTGCCAGGACGGCGCCGAGTGGCTGATCATGCCGACCGATAGCGCCCACAGCGATCCCTACGAGCTGGACGTGCGCGAGTACTGGCGCGACATCGCGAGCCTCTACGCGCGCCTCTTCGAGTGCTACGTGGTGTTCGTCAACCGTGTCGGCGAGGAGTGCGGGCTGCGCTTCTGGGGTGGCTCGCGCGTCGTCGACCCGCAGGGCGAGATCGTGGCGCTGGCGCCCGAGGACGAGGCCGCCGTGGTCGTCTCGGGCGACCTGGATCCGGGGGCGGCCCGCCGGCGGCGGCGGAGTCTGCCCCTGACCCGCGAGGCGCGACTGGTCCTCCTGCGCCGCGAGCTCGGCCGGCTGATCGAGGAGGGCGGCGACCTCTAACGGCCTGGCAGCGGCCGGCCGCACCGGCGGGAGCGGCCCGCCAGGCGGCCGGCCGTCCCCGCGCGGAGCGCTGGTCAGGTCTTGTAGGCCTGTCCGAGGAAGACCTGCGAGATCGACGTCGGGTTGACGCCGTGGACCGACTGGGTGGTCGCCGCCAGTCCGTCGATGAAGTACGGGATCACGATCGGCGTCTGCTCCAGCAGCAGCGTCTCGATCTTGCCCGCGATGGCGGTCTGGGTCTGCAGGTCGATTGCGGCCGTGTACTGGGCGTACAGCTTGTCGTACGCGGGGCTGTGGAAGTGCGCGGCGTTCCACGAGCCCTTGGTCGTCAGCGGCGCGTTGAGGAACACGTTGGGCACGCCGCGGTCACCGTAGTTGACCAGGCTCATGGTGCTGTCCAGCCAGTCGGAGTTGCCGAACACGGCCTTGCCGTAGTAAGCCGTCTGGCTCTCCACCTTGAGCTTGATGTTGACGCCGATCGGGGCGGTGGCCGATTTGACCACCTGAGCCAGCTGGGCGATCTCCTCGTAGATATCGGCCGCCAAGGTGACGTCGAAGCCCTTGGCGTGACCGGCGGCCGCCATCAGCTGCTTGGCCTTGGCGATGTCCTGCACGCGCTGTGGCACGGTCTTGTTCGTCGACTTGAACTTGGGCGCGAACGGGTTGTCGTTGGCCACGCTGCCCAGTCCGTGCAACAGCGCCTGCACCATCGCCGGGCGGTTGAAGGTCAGCGCGATCGCCTGGCGCACGCGCGGATCGGTGAACGGAGCCTGGTCACAGCGCATCGACAGCTCGCGATGGTTGGAGGCCTGGAGCTTGATGATGTTGTACTGCGAGTTGTTGAGGATCGCCTCCGCGCCGGAGGGCACGAACTGCCCGATCACATCGACGTCTCCGCCCTGCAGAGCCAGGATCTGCGGCGCCTGGGCCTGGTAGAACTTGAACGCGAGGCCGCTCAGGAAGGCCTTCGGGCCCCAGTAATCCGGGTTGGCCGTGAAGTTGGCGCCCACGTTCTGGGTGTAGCTCTGCAGCTTGAACGGACCGGTCCCGACGAACGACTTCTGCCACTTGCCGAAGTCGGTGCCCTTGGGAACGATCACCGCGTTGTAGTTGTCAGAGGAGACGATGTAGGGAAAGTTGCCGTTCGGCGCCTGGAGATGGAACGCGACCGTGTGGGGGTCGACCGCGCGAATCCCCGAGGGACTGAGGACGCCGTTGAACGTCGACAGCGCGTTGGAGGAGTTCTTGGGGTCCGCCAGCTGTTTGAACGTGTACACCACGTCATCGGCGGTGAGCGTCTTACCGTCGTGGAACTTCACGTTCGGCCTCAGCTTGAACGTCCACACCGAGCCGTCACCGTTGTGACTCCAGCTCTGCGCCAGCATCGGCTCGAGCTGGAGCTTGAGGTTGTTGTCGAAGGTGAGGAACTCGCCGGTGATGGCCAGCATGCACAGGCCGCCGCCGTCGTCGACGATCAGCGGGTTCACCGTCGTCGCCGGGGCCTGGATCGCGACGTTGAACGTTCCGCCCTTCTTGGGCGTGCCGGCGCTCGCGGCTCCCGAGGAAGAGCTCGAGGAGCTGCCACCGCTGGAGTTGGCGTTGCCACAGGCGGCCAGCAGGGCCCCCATGACCGACGCCGACATGCCGATCGTCGCGCCGCGGCGCAGGAAGTCACGACGGTCCAGCCGTCCGGCGAGCAGCTCGTCGACGTAATGATTCTCGAGGTTGGTGCGCTGGGCGCGCAGAGCGTCGAGCTTGCGGGCGTTACTGGGCATAGATGAGAGCTCCCCTTAGCACTTGCGGTGGCCTGACCGTTGCGACGACGGTGGCAGGTACGCAACCGTACAGCGCGCGCCCGACGACAGCAATCTCCCGGTGGGACAGGCCAACTGAAAGCTAACCGGCTGGAAGCCCGGCCTCACGTCACAGTTCGGTTGCGTATGCGCGATTGTTGTCCTTGAGCCGTGCATCGGTCCCCAGGAAGGCGTGCTTGGACATGTCCGGCGAGAATCGGCTGGCCGCGGGGACGCGACCCAGCCCCTCGGCGAGGCTGCGGATGTGATGGGCGCCTGCCCCGCAGCACACACCGAGGTAGTTGACGCCCATGGCGTAGGCCTCACGACCGAACTCGGCGATCTCGTACCGGTTGCACGTGAACGGATCCAGGGCCGTGGGGAACGGCCGATCGCCCGGCAGGCAGCCGCAGCCGGGATCGCGCAGCGACTGAAAGCTCGGCTGCTCGCTCGGTGGTTCGATAGGGCACCGGCAGCGCCGCCACGTGTCCGTCGACCGCCTGGCGCACGCGCGCGATCATCGGCAGCATGGTCTGTGGGCCGCGGATGCAGTTGAGGCCGACGACGTCGGCACCGGCGTCCTTCAGGCACTTGCAGGCCTCCTCGGCCGTCCAACCATCCCGGCTGTGCTCGGCCTGGTGATAGGCGAGCGTGATCACCGAGGTCAGACCGGCCGCCTTGATCGCCTCCAGCGCGATCAGCGCCTCGCCGACCCACGAGAAGGTCTCGGCCACGACGAAGTCCACCCCGGCGTCGAGCACCCACTGCATCTGCTCGTCGAACATCCCGCGCACCGCCTGCTCCGAGCTCGCGTCCAGCGCGTAGGCGTTGGTGTTGCACAGGTCGCCGGCGGCGAGCGTACCGGTGGCGCGGGCGACGTCCACCGCGACCGCGAGCGCGTCGCGGTTCAACGGCTCGAGCAGGCTCTCCTTGCCGATCACGCGCAGCTTCTCGCGGTGACCGTAGTAGGTGAAAGCGAGGACCACGTCCGAGCCGGCATGCACGAACTCCTCATGCAGGACGCGGACCAGATCGGGACGGTCGAGCACGATCTCGGGCACGAACGCCCCCGCCTGCAGATAGCCGCGCCGCTCGAACTCGAACAGGTACCCCTCGGCGCAGATCACCGGCCCCTCGGCCAGGCGCTCCATCAGCCCCGGCGCCACGACGCTTTCGATGAGGTCGTCGTTGCCCATCTACCACCTCCGTCCTGCTTGTTTGCCCTACCTTTGGTGGTTATAGCGCAACTGCCCCGCGTATTGGGCAACACTTTCACCGAGTTTGCGCGCAATCGCAATCGGAGCGCCGGGCGCTCCCAGGTCAAATCGCTGGAGAGAGCGGGGTCGCGCGCCACCGCGTTCAAACGTCAGCACCGCAACCAGACGGTTGCGTGCGATAAAAGGCAGCTATGTTGCCGGTATCGCGCGCGCGAGCGCCGGCGGCGCGGCGTTGACCCGGACCTGCCTAGTCCTCGGAGGCCGACTCGACGTCGGCCTGGCGCGGCCCCGCGGCGGCGTCCCGGAGATCCGGCTCGGGGCCACCCGCGGGTGCCGCTCCGCCGTCGGTGACCGCGTCCGCGTGCGCGCCGCCGCCGGGATCTATGCCGTCCTCGGTGGCCGGCGCATCGGAGCCTGTCGTCTCGCCCAGGACGGAGCTGCCGAGCTCGGGATCGTCGTCGAGCAGCTCACGTGGGGCGTCTGAACCGCCGAGCTCGGCGGGCACCACGCCGTCCTGCGCCTCCGCCGCCCACTCGCCCTTGCGTCGCGCCTCGGCATCGCCGGGCGTTGATCCTCCACGCTGCTCGGTGGGCCTCACCCGAGGGTCGCCTGAGTCGCTCATCCCAATCCTCCCGCCTTGATGCCGGTGTCCTCCCATCGCTACCCGCGAGGCATCGGCCGGAATCTGTGTGCGCACCGGGGTCCCGGGTAGGCAAAGTCAATGGCGCCCCGGCACCGCCTTCCGGGGCCGGGGCGTCGAATAGCCAGCGACTGATTGGAGAACGATGTCAGACACACTGAACGGCAAGAAGATCGCGATCATCGCCACCGACGGCGTCGAGCAGGTGGAGCTCGTCAAGCCGCGCGAGGCCGTGCAGGACGCGGGCGCGACCACCGAGCTGTTGTCGGTCCAGAGCGGCGAGATCCAGGCGATGAACTCCGACATCGAGCCCGCCGACAAGTTCCCCGTCGACAAGGAGATCGGCGACGCCTCGCCCGACGACTACGACGGTCTGATCCTTCCCGGCGGCACGGTCAACGCCGACCGCCTGCGGATGGACGAGAACGTGATCAGCTTCCTGCAGAAGTTCTTCGCCGATGCCAAGCCGGTCGGCGTGATCTGCCACGGTCCCTGGTCGCTGGTGGAGGCAGACCTCGTGCGCGGTCGCACGCTCACCTCCTATCCGAGCCTGCGCACCGACATCCGCAACGCCGGCGGCGAGGTCGTCGACAAGGAGGTAGTCGTCGACGAGGGCCTGGTGTCCTCGCGCAATCCCGACGACCTGCCGGCGTTCTGCGCCAAGATCGTCGAGGAGTTCGCCGAGGGCAAGCACCAGACGGCGCCGGCCGGGGCAACCGCCTGACGAACAGGCCGCACGAACGGCCCCGCCTGACGAACGGGCCCGCCGATCAGGGGACGGGCGCCGACAGCCACGGCTCGGCGTCGGCGTCCCGCTCCCGGATGGGTGGGCGCTCCTGTACCGCGATCGCCGCCACCGCGGCGTCGTCCCACGGCCGCACGTAGCGTCCACTCACCCCGAGACCGCTGCCCGCGCGGTCGCGCCGCCGATTCTCGACTGCCACGAGCACCGCATAGGCCATCTCGCCCAGGGCGCGCAGCGGCTGATGGCGATTCTGACGGCTGCCGAGATGGCACTCGGCGATCGCATCAAGCCCGCACAGCCGCAGCGCGTCGATCAGCACGGCGACCTCGACTCCGTAACCGACCGGAAACGCCACCGATTCCAGCAGCCAGCGCCGCCCGCCGAACTCACCGGCGAGCGGCTGGGAGAAACCCGCCAGCAGCGGCTCGTGCAGGTTGAGCAACGGGCGCGCCATCAGCTCGGTGACGCGGCCGCCCTCGTGAGGCAGCTTGACGAGCCCGGCATCCATCGGGCGTTCGAACGACCCCTTCACCATCGAGACCGAGGCGTCCGAGAGCAGCGGGCCGAGCAGACCCTGCAGATGGTTGGGGTGGGGGTCGGCCGTGTCGCCGTCCAAGAAGCAGACGACGTCGCCTCCGGTCGCCTGCAGGGCTCGCCACATCGCGTCTCCCTTGCCCTGAGCCGGACCGATCCCGGCGACCAGGTCATCCTGCTGGAGCACGCTCGCGCCCGCTCCGGCGGCGATCTCGGCCGTGCCATCGCGCGAGCCGGCGTCGACGACGACCAACTCGTCGACGAGACCCTCGTCGGCCAGGGGGCCGACCGTGTCGCGCAGCACCGCCTCGATCGTGGCCGCGCACTCCTTGGTCGGGACGATCACCGTGACCGTGCGTTCGCCCTTGGCGTCACGCAGCTCGGAAGGACTGAACTGCTCGGCCTCGTAGCGACGGCCCTCGAACCACGACGAGACCGCCAGGTCGACGGAGAGCCCCTCGGCCGCGCGGCCGGTGGACCGTGCCGATGTGCGCACACGCACGTCGGCGGCGCGCAGGACCGGAACGCTGTGCTCGGCGAGGCGCAGCGCGAAGGCAGCATCCTCCTGGGTTGCCCGCGGCTCGAGTCCGCCCACGCGACGGTAGGTGGCGGCGGTGACGCCCAGCGACGCCCCCGCAAAGTGATGGTGGTCGGCCGTGGGGTCCCCGCGCCGCACGTCGGCCAGCCGGATCGCGGCATCACGCTCGCGACGGGCGAGCACGTCACCGGGAAGCGCGGCCGCCTCGCGCTCGTCGAGCTCGATCAGCCCCGCGACCGCCCCGGCGCCGGCGGCGATGTGCTCGAGCTGGCGTTCGAGCCAGTCGGGGGCCGGCCGCGAGTCGGCATCGGTGCACGCGATCAACCCGTCCGGCCGGCCGAGGGCGAGCAGTCGAGCGCAGGCGGCGTCCATGCCGATGCGGCGCGCCGGACCGGGGCCCATCCCCGGGCCCTGCAGCGTGGTCAGCGCCAGCCCGAGCTCGGTGGCCGCCCGGCGGGCGACCTCCGCCGTCTGATCAGAGCAGGCATCGAGCACCAGGATCGTGGCGAACTCGTCACGTCCGATCGTCTGGTCGGCGAGCGCCCGCAAGCAGTCGGTGATCCGCCGCTCCTCGTCGCGCGCCGGGACGACGACGATTCCCGTCAGCTCCATGACGCGCCCGAGGCGATCAGCTTCCGGCCCTCCTCGTAGCAGTCATCGGCTTCGTGCGACAGGACTCCGACCAGCGCGCCGTCGCGTTCATACCAGGCGGCGAACCCCCCGCCAGGCTGGCGCTCGAACGTGACGTCGTCATACCCGTCACCCCAGGCGGCGTACTTGAGCGTGCGCTTCCCGATCGTCGACCAGAAGCCCGGGACGCTGTCCCAGCTGGCCGCGGCTCCCGCCGCCGTAGCGCCGGCCACCTCGCCCTGCTCCAGCGCGTCTCCCCAGTGCTCGACGCGAAGCGGCCGGCCGGCGCGGGCGTTGCGGGCATGGCACACATCGCCGGCGGCCAGCAGATCGGGCAACACGGTGCGCATCGCGTCGTCGACGGCGACCGCGCCGTCGGACAGCGCTTCGTGCGTGCCCGCCAGGAGCTCAGCCCGCGGCGCTCACGCCCATGGCCATCACGACAACCCGCGCACCGACCCGCGCCTCTCCCGCCGTCACCTGCAGTGCATCTCCCTCGCGACGGATCTCCTCCACGCCCGCGCCCGGGCGCAGGATGACGCCCTCGTCCGACAGCCACCGCGCGAGCTCAGCCCCGGCCTCGGACCCCAGCCGGCGGACGTTGGGGGCGGCCTCATCGGAGACCAACGTCACGCCGTGTCCGCGCCGGCGCAACGAAGCGGCGATCTCGCAACCGATGAAGCCTGAGCCGATCACGATCGCGTCCGGAGCGGACCGGAGGCGATGCAGGAGCTCACGAACATGGTCCAGGGAGCGCACGACCCGCACCCCGGGATCATCGCAGCCGGGGATCGCCGGCCTCACCGGCTCGGCGCCCGTCGCGAGCACGCAGCGGGCATATTCCAGACAGCGGCCGCCGGCCAGCGTGACCGTGTGCGCCTCCGGATCGAGCGCCACCGCGCGCCCGCTGACCAGGGAGACCGACTGCTCGGCCAGCCAGGGCTCGGACTCCAGCGACAGCTGCGACTCGTCGAGCTCGCCACGCAGCAGTTCCTTGGTGAGCGGCGGGCGCCGATAGGGCATTCGCTCCTCGTCACAGACGATCGCCACCGGGCCCGTTGCACCCGCCTGCCGGTAGCCGCGAACGGCCGACATACCCGCGGCACCGCCCCCGATCACGAGCATCGCCAGCGGGGCGCTCACCGGTGCTCCAGGACGTCGAGCAGGTAATCGTCGGTGGGAGCGGCCAGCACCGGCGAGAGCCATCCCTGACGACGGAGCAGCGCATGCACCTCGGCCGCCGTGAACGGACGCTCCGGACCAGGCGGGCGCCAGTGCACGGCGACCAGACGACCGTGCGGCGCCAGGCAGTCACGCAGCCGCGCGAATGTCCTGGCGAGCTGCCCGGGCTCCAGGTAGTAGAGGATCTCGGAGGCGACCACGAGGTCGAACGTGTCGTGCCCGATCGCGTCCGGGATCTCGCCGATCCGCGCCTGCACCCATGGCATGCCGGACAGCCGGCGGCGGGCGACGGCGACCGCGCTGGGGGCGGCGTCGATCGTCTGAAGCGCATGGCAGCGGGCCGCCAGGCGGATGCTGAACACGCCGATCGAGGAGCCCAGCTCCAGCGCCCGGTTGTAGGGTCCCTCCCCGCACGCCTGGAGGGTCGCGTCGTACTTACGGCGCTCGTAGTCGCTGGACTCGTACGCCCACGGGTCGGGATCGGCCTGGTAGAGCGCCTCGAAGTCGGCGTTGGTCATGTGGGCCCCCGCCATCCTCAACCGTCCTCACGCGTCGCGCGGATCGCCGCCTGGCCCGCGCGGGCGAGCATCGGGTCGAGACGGTGCTGGAGCAGGAACAGCTCCAGGTCACGCCGCGCACGATCGAGTGTCTCGGCACGGGCGAAGGGCCGCGACCCGCACGCGCGGGCGGCCTCATCGAGCAGCTGGCGGCAGGCGTCCGCGATGGCTACGCGCGCGTGCAATGCCACCTCGCCGATATCCGCCGCGCGATCGTCCATGGCGCGCGCCGCCTGCGCCAGCCAGGCGTCGATCGTGCGCTGGTGGGTGAGGATCCGCCCCGCGGCAAGCGCCTCCAGCTGGCTGAACTCGCCCCCGCCGCCCCGCTCGGCCAGCGAGCCCAGCGCGCCGCGGACAGCCGTGTCGGCCATGCCGGCCCAGCTGGCGGCGGTCCGCAGCGCGTCGCGCCCGAACCAGGGCTGGGCCGCGATTGCTCCCGGCTCGCCCAGGCGGGCCAGCACCGGCGCGTCGTGGAACACCACGCGGTGCGAGACCGATGCGACCAGCCCTCGCGAGCGATACCAGCTCTCGTCGATCTCCACACGGCGGACGTCGGAGACGTCGATCCAAGCTGACACCGGCGGGGCGCCCTCGCCCGACCGGGCGAGCACCAGCGCCCGGTCCAAGCCGCCGGCGCCCGAGCAGAACGTCTTGACCCCGCGCAGCACCTCGCGCTCTCCGACGCGCACCACGGCGGCGGGCGGTCCCTCACCGGGTACCGGCTCGCCACCCCAGACGCCGACCAGCAACCTGCCGGCGGCCACCGCCTCCAGCTCGGCTTCGCGCAGCGGCGGCCGGCCCTGGACGGCGATCCGCTCCACTCCGTTGAGATGACCGTCGAAGATCCGGCCCACGGACCCATCGGCGGCCGCCACCCGCCGCACCAGATCCAGCTCGGCTGCCGCCGGCGGTCTGGGCTCGCCGGCGAAGGCGTTGAAGCGCAGCGAACCAGCGGCGCGGAGCGTCGCGAAGGCGTCCGTCGGAAAGCTCGGCGACGGAGTCGGCGTCGCGCGCGGGCGCGCCCGCGGCTATCTGTCCGAGCGCCGCGTCGAGCCCAAGCGCCGCCGGTGGGGGGCTGGCCGAGGCCGGGCTCGCGCTCACGCCAGGGCCGCCAGCGTCAGCCCGTGTCGGCGACCGTGCTCGGCGACCCGCTCGACGTAGGCGGCCGTCTCGGCGACCTGCCGGCGCCTGGCCCCAGGGCCCAGGCCGTCGTGAGCGAGCACGATCGCGCCGTCACTTAGCTCGGAGCACGTCTCGTCGTACATCTGCTCGGCGTCGTCACCGCGCCAGTCATGGGTATCCACAGTCCACCCGACGATACGAAGATCGTGCTCGGCCGCGATCCGCTCGGTCCAGGGCGCGGTGTCTCCCCACGGGGTGCGCCACAGCGCCGGGACGATCCCCAGCTCATGCAGGCGCTTCAGCGCCCGGTTCGTGTCGGTCGCACACCAGCCAGCGTCGCGCTCGGAGTGGCGGACGTGCTCGTCGCAGTGCAACCCCACCGCGTGGCCGTCGGCGATGATCCGCACCACCAGCTCGGGATGTGCCGCGGCGCGAGGCGCGATCACGAAGAAGGTCGCTTTGGCGTTCGCCCGCGCGAGCACCTCGAGCACCAGCGGTGTCCCGTCCGGATCGGGGCCGTCGTCGAACGTCAGCGCGAGCGTCTGCACGTAGATCACCTACCCGGCGCCCGCCGGTTATCACTCCACGGGGCGCCCGCCCCCACGGTGAAGTGGCTCATCGACCTCGCGCGCGCGTCGGATCAGGAAGGTGCCGATCGAACCGGCAAGCGTCCCCACGACGATGATCGCGTAGGCCTCCATCGCCACGTCGAGGATTCGGCCGCCGGCCGACAGCGGGTTCGGCAGCTGCGAGGACACCGTGAGCAGCTGCGCCGAGCACCAGAAGAGTGAGCTGCCGAAGGTGTGGATCTGAGTGCCGTGGGCGTGGCGCTCGAGGATCAGGATCAGCACCGCGCAACCCAGGTCGATGGCGACGGTGGCCACGATGAGCACGGTCAAGGTGTCGCGCAGCCGGGCATGAGTCACCGTGCGGCCCCGCGCCACCTTCCCGAGCTCGGCGAGCGCCGCGCGGATGGCATTGGCCACGTACACACCGACCTATTCGGGGCGCCGGCCGGTCGTCCTTGCCGCGCCTGGCGCCCTGCAGCCAGGCGAGTGCGCGGCCCCGGCGGGCGAGCGACCCAACCGAGACGCGCTGCTCGCTGCCCCCACTTCGGCTCTTGCCGTCATGGCATCGAGCTGCAAAGCAGCTCACCCCTGTTTTACCCGTTTCCTGACCATCAAACCGGAGATGCTCCGCGATTAAGGGAGCGTCGGGAAATTAGGCGGCGTCATGGCAGCCGGATGACTCGGCCGCGGTCCGACCGGCGAGGCTGGATGC
Organism: uncultured Solirubrobacteraceae bacterium; assembly: GCA_963831015.1. Taxonomy (GTDB): domain Bacteria; phylum Actinomycetota; class Thermoleophilia; order Solirubrobacterales; family Solirubrobacteraceae; genus Palsa-465. The sequence continues at coordinate 254,386 of CAWHOM010000007.1, forward strand.
CGAGCGGGCCGCAGGGCCGAGCAGACCCCGCCAGAACGTCAGATGATTTTCAGACGCTCCCTAAGCTCCTGATGTGGCCAGTTGGGACGATGTCCGTCGGATCGCACTGTCGCTGCCGGAGAGCTCGGAACGCCTGTCCCACGGACATCCCATGTGGCGCGTGCGCGACAAGGGCTTCGTCTGGGAGCGCCCGCTACGTGCCGCCGACCTGCGCGCGCTCGGGGAGGGCGCCCCCACCGGGCCGATCCTCGGGGCGCGAGTGGAGCACCTCGGCGCCAAGGAGGCGCTGATCGCCGACCGCCCCGACGTCTACTTCACGACGCCGCACTTCGATGGCTACCCGGCGGTGCTGGTGGTGTTGGCGGAGATCGAGCTTAAGGAGCTGCGGGAGCTGATCGTGGAGGCGTGGCTGGCGCGCGCGCCCAAGCGGCTGGCCGGCCAGTACGCCGTCGAGCACGACCTCTAGACTCGCGCCGTGGCCTACGACGAACATCTGGCCAATCGCATTCGCGAGTTGCTGGCCGACGAGGCTGGCGTCACCGAGCGCAAGATGTTCGGCGGTCTGGCCTTTTTGGTCGGCGGCCACATGAGCGTCAGCGCGAGCGGCCACGGCGGCGTGCTTCTGCACGTCGATCCCGCCGATAGCAAGGAGCTGCTGGCCAAGCCGCACGCGCAGCCGTTCGAGATGCGCGGCCGGGTGATGGACGGCTGGGTGCGGGTCGAGGGCGAGGGCCTGAAGACCAAGCGCCAGCTCAAGCGCTGGGTCGCCCGCGGCGTGGCCCACGCGCGCACCCTGCCACCCAAGTAGCGGCTCCAGACAGGCGCTCGCCGCGGATGGCTACGGAGCCCGGGTCGCCGCCTGGAACGTGCGCGGGGCCGGCCCGAGCTCTGCTTGCAGTCCGCCGATCAGCTTGCGCAGCAGCTCGTTGAGCGCCTGTTTCTCGCTGGGGCTGAGGACCTCCAGAAGCTCTCGCTCGCGCTTGGCGCCGAGATCGATGTACTCGTCCAGGCGCTCACGCCCCGCCTGCGTCAGCTCCAGCAGGACCCCCCGACGGTCGCCCGGATCGGGCTTGCGGAGCAGTAGCTCGGCGCGCTCGAGCTTGTCCAGACGGTTGGTCATCACGCCGCTGGAGACGAGCAGCTCTCGGCAGAGCCATCCATGCGAGCGAGGGCCGTCGTGCAGGAGCATGAGCACCTTGAACTCCTCATAGACGAGGCCGACTCGATCCAGGCTCACCGCGGCGGCCTTCATGAGGTAACGGTCGGCGCGATGCAGGCGGTTCACGATCGCCTCCACCTCGGGATCGATCTGCGGCCACTCCTGTACTGAGCTCGCGACGTGCGCGTCGACGCTGTCCTCGGGCTCGGCGGCCGACGCGGCCTCACGGGTCGAAGCGGGGTCCCCGGTCTTCATCGGTGACTTCGGTCGCTGACGGGCGCTTGCCATGAGACGCCGAGTCTATACCCGGAGTAGCTTGATATATTGCTTTATATACAGTAACTTGTATTACAGCTACACCGGAAGGAGCACCATGCCCGTTCATTCACAGATCTCACTGGAGCTGGCCCGCGCCCACCGACACGACCTCCTGCGGTCCGCGAACCGCCGGTGGCCGGTCGTCGAGGCCCTGAGGCGCGAGGTCGCCTGGCGGCCTCGCCGCGCGCGGCCCTAGACCAGCGGCTCCGCGCGGGTACGGTTCCCGCGTGGCGCCAACCCTGCTCTCAGCGCTCGACGTGGGCCCGCTGCGACTGCGCAACCGGATCGTCTCCACCTCGCACCAGACCAGCCTCGTCCACGACCACCTGCCGACGGAGGAGCTCCTCGCCTACCACGAGGCTCGGGCGCAGGGCGGGGTGGGGACGATCTTCCTGGAGGCCACAGCCGTGCACTCCAGCGGGCTGCTCACCCCCCACACGGTGGGCGGCTTCCTGCCGGAGATCGTGACCGCATACCAACGCCTGACCGAGCGGCTTCATCCGCACGACACGAAATTGATGGTGCAGCTGTTCCACGGCGGGCGCGAGCAGATCTCCAGCGCCCCCCGGGCCCCGGCGGTGGCGCCCTCGGCGATCCCCAGCCTGCGCTTCAAGTGCGAGCCGCGCGCGCTCACCATCTCAGAGATCGACGACTTGATCGACGGCTACGGTGCCGCCGCGCGCCTGGCGGCCGAGGGCGGGGTCGACGGGCTGGAGGTCTCGATGTCGCACGGGTACCTGCCCGCGCAGTTCCTCTCCCCCCTCTCCAACCGCCGGGGCGACGGCTTCGACGGGTCGGTGCAGGCGCGGATGCGGTTTTCGGTCGAGGTCCTGCAGGCAGTCCGCGCGGCCGCCGGAACTTCGGTGGCGATCGGCGCGCGCCTGTCGGCCGACGAGCTGATTCCCGGGGGTCTGGGGACCGAGGCATGCGCGGAGATCGTGGGACGGCTGCACGCCGCCGGGTTGGTGGACTTTGTCTCGCTCGTGCTGGGCCATTCCGCCCACCCGGCTGCCTCCACCTGGATCGCTCCGCCGCCGCCAGCCCCCGGTTCTGCGATCGCGCCGGCCGCGGCGGCGATCCGCGCCGCCGTCCCGGAGCTGACGCTGCTGGCGACCACGCGCGTGGTCACACTCGAGGCAGCCCAGCGCCTGATCGACGACGGCACGGCCGACCTCGTCGGCATGACCCGAGCGTTGATCGCCGATCCCCAGCTCGTGGCCAAGTCCGTCACCGCCCGGCAGGCGGAGGTGATCGAATGCGTCGGCTGCAATCAGTCGTGCATCGGCCACTATCACGCCGGAGTGCCGATCGGCTGCGCGGTCAACCCGCGAACGGGCCGAGAGCTGACGCTGACCGCGCCCCGCTGCGCAGCCGCGGCGGTGCTGGTGATCGGCGCCGGTCCCGCCGGCGCGGCGGCGGCGATCGAGGCGGCGGCCGCCGGCGCCCGGGTGACGCTCGTCGAGCGCGCGGACACGATCGGCGGCCAGCTGCGCCTCGCCGGGATGGCGCCGGCGCATGTCGAGACCTGGCAGCTCTATCACCGCTCGACGATGGCTCGACTGCACGCGGCCGGCGTGGCGCTGGAGCTCGGCACGAACGTCGAACGAGAGCTCGGCGAACGCTTTGCCCTCGTCGTCCTGGCCACCGGCGCGCGGCCCTACGCGCCAGACGTTCAGCTCGCCGGGGCGGTGAGCGTGCAGGCATGGGAGGCGATCCGCGAGCCCGAGGCCGTGGCCGGGCCCGCCCTGGTGGCCGACTGGGGCGGTGGCTGGGAGGGCCTGGACGCCGCCGAGCGGCTCGCGGGCGTGGGCATCGAGGTCACGCTGGCGTGCGCCGGCACCGTGCCGGGCGAGACGCTTCACCAGTATCAGCGCAATCTCTACCTGGCGCGACTGGACGAGCTGGGCGTGCGGGTCCTTCACCACCACGAGCTGGCCGACGGGCCCGTGCTGCGCCACGTCTTCTCGGGACGCACGAGCGTGCTGCCAGCGGTGGCGACGATCGTGCTCGCCCAGGGCCGTCAGCCGGTCGACGAGCTGTGGCCGGGACTCGAGCCCCATCCGGGAGCGGTCCGCGCGGGCGACGTCCTCGGCCCCCGCACGCTCGAGGAAGCCGTCCTGGAGGGCACGCTGGCCGTCCGGCCGCGATGATCTGACCCCGGCGCGCGACCGGGCCTGAGCGGACCTCGCCGCCGAGGCGCTGTGGTGGATGGTCACGTACCATTGACGGCGGAGAACTGAGCATGGCAGGCGAGCCCGAGAACACAACTTCACTGCGCTCCGCGCTCGATCGTGACGCGCTGCGCGCCGCGCTGGTCCCCAGACGGCCGGTGTTCGCCAACCCGTGGGACTCCACCGAGGACATGTTCGCCTGCTACCTGGCGATCGGCCTCATCGACCCGCTCCTGCTGTGGGCCGGTGGCAAGCTGATGAGCGCCATCTTCGGATTCGGGTCGCACTGGCATCTCGGGGTGTTCATGCTGGCCGCGCTCGTGGGCGGTGCCGGCTTCATGACGATCGTGGGCCGCGAGCGCACCCGACTGGCGGTCGACATCCTGGCGATCGCCGCCTGGGTCGTGCTGGGCCTGATCGTCGCGCCGATCCTGGGACTTGGGCTTTCGACCGTGGCGGCGGTCATCTGCTACGCGATCCTGCTGGCGGTCACGTTCGGGTACGTGATCAGCGTCGGCCGTTGGCAGAAGGCGTTCATCAAGACCCTGACCTGGCCGGTGACGTGGAGCCTCGTGGCGATCTTCTTCGCCTTCGTCACCTACCGCCTGATCCTCTTTCAGTAACGCCGACCGCCAGCACGTCGCGACGGGCGATGGTTCCTATTGTGAGCTGACCATGCAGTCACCGGCCGAGCAGGTAGCCCGTTACATGTCGTCGCTGGAGGCCGAGGTGCGCGAGGTCGCGCCCGGAGAGTGGGGTCTCGCCCTCGACGCGGCGGGATACGTGCTCCACGTCGGCCTCACGATCCGGGGCTTGTTGCTGCGCGCCCAGGCCGCCGTGCTGCCCGCGGGCCTGATCGACCCACACCAACTGCTCTACTGGAATCGCCAGGCCCCGCTCGTCTGCTTTGCCGAGAATCAGGCCGGCGAGGTGTTCGTCTGTGGCGAGCTTCCGCTGCCGTCGCTGGACGCCGAGACGCTCGACCGCTTCCTCGGGCTGCTCCTCGCCAGCGCGACCCGCGCCCGCGAGTTCGCGATCCAGAACGCCTGAGCCGAGCGTTCAGACGCCGGCGGCGCTACCGGTCGCGCGCGCGCGGATGATGGCGTCCAGCTGCGCTCCGAACAGGAACGCGATCGTCGAGACGTACAGGTAGGCCATCGCGACGATCACCGCCGCGAGGCTGCCGAACACCGACTGATAGGAGGCGACGTCGGTCAGATAGACGTAGAACAGAAATGACACGATCAGCCACGACGCGATGACGATCCCGGCGCCGAGACTGACCCACGGCACCGTCTGCGGACACGCGGGCGCGTGCCTGACCAGCAGGGCCACGACCAGCAGCAGGAGCATCGTCGCCAGCGTCCAGCGGATCAGAAACCCCACCACGTCTCCGACCAGGCCCGCGTTCGTCGTCCAGAAGAACGGGGCGAACAGCAGGCAGCCGGCGACGAGCGTGAAGCACACGCCCAACTCGATCGAGAGCACGAACGAGATCGAGTAGCGCCTCACGAACGGACGCCGCGTCTGTGACTCGTAGATGCGGCCCAACGCCCCCATCACCGCCCTGACCGCCCCTGACACCTGCCACAGAGCCAGTCCGCCGCCAAGCGTCGCCCACAGCACTCGGCGACCGGTCAGGACCTTGTTCACCGCATTCTGAATGACGGTGAACATCGCGGGAGAGACATTCGCTCTCACCTGTGGCTGGAGATGGTCGTGCCAGATGTCGTTTCCATGAAGCAGGCCCGCGACCGCCAGCAGGAACAGCACGAACGGGATGATCGCGGTGAGGATCTGAAACGAGATCGCGCTGGCATAGGTGAGGAGGTCGTGCTCCTCGAAATTGGCCACCAGGTCGCGTCCGAGACTTCGCGCGCGCTCTCCGAGCCGTGCGCCCTCGGTGGTTGATGAGGCCGACTCCCCGGTCGGGTGGCCTGACGCGATGCTCGACGATCTCTCCGTTGGGCGACCCTACCCGGAGAGCGTCGTCTCATGCTCTTTTTCTCGGCAGATCGCGCGAGAGCCTCGCCGGAGCGCGGTAGATGTGAGGCACACCGGGTAGGCACCGAACCAGGTACATCCGAACCGAGGAGCGGTAGATGGCGAAGAGCAAACTCGAGCAGGACCTGGTCCGGCGACTGCGTGCCAACGGGATTCGCAAGCGCTCCGCGGAGCTGATCGCGGGTGCGACCGACGGGCGTCGCAAGCCCGCCAAGCGGGTCCGGCAGGTGGTCAATGATCTGAGCAAGTTGCTCAGCGACGCCGAGGATCGCGTCACCGGAGGGCCGGCCAAGCGCAAGGCGGCGGCGAAGAAGGCAGCGAAGACTCGCAAGCAGAAGGCCCTGAAGCGCAGCCAGGCGTCCAAGAAGGCCGCGCGCACGCGCGCCAAGTCGGCTGCTTAGCTCGATCGGGTCAGGCGGCGTTCACACCGCGGCGGGAGTCTCAGACCTGCTCGTGGCCTCGATGTGCGTCACCGGCAGGCCGAGCGCGCGTGTCTTTGAGACGAGGTCCAGCCTCAGCCACCGAGACAGCCGCGACGGCAGCGTCGAGATGATGATCTCGTCGTAGCTGCTCAGGTTCACCGCGTCATGGATCGCGCACAGCGGCTCGGGATCACCGATGCTCCCGGTGACCTGCCGGCCCGCGGCGTCGGATAGCTTCGGCAGCGCCCGGTTGAGCACCGCCTGCGCTTCCTCGTCGTCGGCGTCCTGGGGATCGACGAATCTGTGCATCCCGTGGGCGTGGCGTGGGACGACGAGATGAAACCTGGCTGGGCCGCGGGCCGCGCGCTCCCGAACGGCTGCGATCAGTCCTTCGGTGGTCGCGGTCTGGTGCGCGACGACGAGAACGGTGGCCGGGTCTGACATGAACATCACCTCCGGCAGGTGCGGGCGATTGCTCGTTCCAGTGTCCCACGGGTCACCTGCGCCCGCAACCGGCGCCTGCCAAGCCGATCAGCGGCCCTCTCCGCCTCCCGGACTCCTGAGCTCGGCGATCGCATCCGCGATCAGGTGGACTCCGCGGCGAATCGTGCTCTCGGCGATCGTCGAGTAGCCGAAGATCAATCCTCCCTCGGTCGAGGGCGCCACTCGATAGGGCGCGACGCCCGCGACCGCAACTCCGCGAGCCGCGGCCGCCTGCACCACCTCGGTCTCGTCGAGGTCGGATGGCAGCCAGGCGACGAGATGCAGGCCGGCGGCGATTCCGGCCGGGCGCAGGTCGGGCAGGCGCTCAGCCAGAGCGTCGACGAGCGCGTCGCGCCGCGCGCGGTAGATGGGCCGCAGTCGCCGCAGGTGGCGGTCGAACTCGCCGCGGCGCAGGAAGTCGGCGAACGTCAGCTGGTCCAGCACCGCCGAACCGCGGTCCGCCAGCAGCTTGGCCTCGGCGAACTCCCCGACGATGTGCCCGGGCAGCACGAACCAACCCAGCCGGAATCCAGGGGCGAGCGTCTTGCTCGCCGTGCCGGCGTAGGCCACGAGATCCGGGGCCAGGCCCTGGATCGCGCCCACGGGCGCGCGGTCGTAGCGAAACTCGGCGTCGTAGTCGTCCTCGATGATCAGTGCCCCGCGGGTCCGCGCCCAGCCAACGACCGCCGCCCGCGCCTCGGCTGACAGCACGGCGCCCGTCGGCCACTGGTGCGACGGGGTGAGGATCAGCGCATCCGCGTCAACGCGCTGCAGCCCGTCGACCCGTACCCCCTCGGGTCCGACCGCCACGCCCACCACCTCCAGCCCGAGCCTGGCCGCGATCGTGCGCGCGTCGTCGTTGACCGATGGGTCCTCGACCGCGAGGCGGCGGGCGCCACGCGCGGCGAGCACGCCCAGCAGCAGCGCGATCCCCTGGGCGTAGCCATTGCTGATGGCCACGTTCTCCGCGCATCGCGACCGTGCCCCGGACCCGGTTGAGGTACTCGCTCAGCGCTTGGCGCAGCTCCAGCACGCCGTGCCCGTCGAGATAGCCGAGCTGGTCGTCGGGAGCCTCGGTCAGCACCGTGCGGACCGAGCGCAGCCACGCGGCTCGCGGGAAGGCCGCCACGTTGGCGCGGCCGTAGCCGAAGTCGACGCTCGGCGTCGGGGGCGTCCGAGAGGCGACGGCCGCTGCGGACCCGCCAGTTTCGGCGCTGCCGGCCTGCGCCACCCTTGTGTAGCCGCCGCTGCGGCTGGTCAGGTAGCCCTCGGCGACCAGCTGCGCGTAGGCCTCCACGACCACCCCGCGCGAGACCCCGAGCTCGGTGGCGAGCGTGCGCGTCGGAGGCAGCGCCGCCCCCGCCGGCAGCCGCCCGGAACGGATTCCGTCGCGGATCGAACCTTCGAGCTGGTGGTGCAGCGCCGTCGGGCTCCCGCGCTGCAGCGGGACCAGCAGATCGCCGGCGATCGGTGAATTGGTACTTGATACGGCCATCGAGTTGGTGCTTGGAGAGCATACCGATTCTTGGAAAGCTGACCCCATGACAACCATCGCCTCCCCCACCTCCCTCCCTCACCGTCTCGGCTGTGACCTACTCACCCCCGGTGATCCCGGCTACGACGAGAGTCGCTCGGTGTGGAACGCCATGATCGATCGTCGCCCCGCCGTGATCGCCCGGTGCCGCAGCAGCGCCGATGTCGTCGCCGGGGTCCGGTTCGCCCGCGAGCACGATCTGGAGATCGGAGTCCGCTGCGGCGGGCACAACATCGCGGGACTGGCCGTCCCCGACGGCGGACTGATGATCGACCTCCGAGCGATGTGCGGGGTCACGATCGACCCCGAGCGCCGGCGCGCGCGCGTCCAGGGCGGGGCGCTGCTCGGCGCACTCGACCGTTCCGCACAGCGCTTCGGCCTGGCGACGACCGCCGGCAACGTCTCGCACACTGGCGTGGGCGGACTGACCCTGGGCGGCGGCATGGGCTGGCTGGCCCGCCGTTGCGGCTTGACGTGCGACAACGTCGTCGCCTACACGGTGGTGACCGCCGAGGGCGAGGTACTACGCGCCACCGCGGAGGAGCATCCGGAGCTGTTCTGGGGCCTGCGCGGCGGCGGCGGCAACTTCGGAATCGTCACCGAGTTCGAGTTCCGCCTGCAACCGGTCGACGGACGCACGCTGGTGGCCGAGTTGTCGTTCGCCGAGTCCGGCGCGACCGAGGCGATCAGCGGCTGGCGCGAGCTGGCGCTGAACGCCCCCCGCGAAGCCACCTTCACCGCGACACTCACCGACGACCGGCTCGAGCTCGGCTACGTCTGGGTCGGCGATCCGGCCGGCGGCGCCCGGCTGCTACCCGCGCTCCGCGCGCTGGGCCACACCGTCGCCGAGAAGGTGACCGTGCCGTCGTACCTCGAGCTGCAGCGCCGCGACGACTCGGTTGAGGGCCACGCCCAGCGCCGGTACTGGAAGGGCCACTACCTGCCGACGCTCCCGGAGGCCGCGATCGATGCCATGCTGACCAGCCGCCGGCCCGAGCTGGGGATCAGCCTGCAGACCTACGGCGGCGCGATCGCCGAGGTCGACGATCACGCCTCGGCGTTCAGCCATCGCGCCACGCAGTTCGAGTACGTCGTCGCCACACGGTGGACCGACCCCGACGAGGACGAGGCGCGCACGGAAACCACCCGCCGCTGCGCCGCGGGGCTCGATCCGTTCGCCGGCGGCGCCTACGTCAATGTCCTAAACGACGAGGGACGGGCCGGCCTGCAACGCGCCTACTCGACGGAGAAGCTCACCCGGTTGACGGCGCTCAAGGACGCCTATGACCCCGACAACGTCTTTCATCTGAACCACAACATCATCCCCAGCGGCACTCTCTAGCCGCTGATCGTGGCTGGGGCGACGCTGTGGCGAGCGATGAAAGCCGCCGTCCGCTCACGGGTGGCCAGCGCTTCCCACTGACGATCCGGGTGGTTGAAGTTGCGCGTATAGGCGTCGCACAACGGCTTGCTCTGGGCCATCGCGCCCAGCAGCTCGACGACGTGCGGCTCGGGGTTGAGGATCATGTTGGTCCAGTCGGACACCCCGTGGACGAAGGCCTGGCGCTCACGGGCGACCCGCTGGCAGAAGCGCTCGTCGAAGGCGTAGTCCTCGACGATCGCTCGGGCGATGACCTCGGCCGAGTAGGAGGCGGAGTTGGCCCCCTGCCCGTTGACCGGATCGACCACACAATGGGCGTCGCCCATCGCCAGGGCGTACTTGCCGTTGCTCAGGCGCACGTAGTCCTCACGCACCACCGGCGTCAGGCCGCCCTGGAGCAGATCCCTCGGGCCCATCAGCGCAAAGCTGGCCTGATCGATGCGTTCGAAGCACATCGGATAGTGCTGCTCGAGCTTCTCCAGCACCACGCGATGGAAGCGGTCGGCGTCGTCGTCGTAGCGGATGTCGGCGAGAACCTCGAGATCGCCGCCGGGGATGTTCTCGAACAGCAGCGCGGTCGCCGGTCCCTCGCGCGAGGTGATGGGCAGCTCCAGCAGTTCGCCATGACCCAGCGACATGTGCACTCCCACGCCCCTGGGCTCGGTGTATGTCACCCCGTGGTAGATCCCCGCCGAGAGGCGGCGCTGGGGCCTGTCGTAGGGTGACTTCTCGGCCAGCGGCGGGAACATCTCACCGAAGCCGCGCCCCGCCGCGACGACGACCAGATCGTGATCGCGGCTGACGCGCTGCACCGCGCCGGCGTCGATCGGCCCGATGACGAGTTCGCCGCCGCGTTGCTGGTAGTCCTCGGTCAGGCGCGGGAGATACAGCCGGTAGTCGATGACCACGGAGGGGAAGTCGAAGTCCCCCCGGAAGCGGACCGGCTCGGGAAGACCGGCGATCGCGTGCTGGTGGCATCCGTAGCCGAACTCCTCGGCCTCCCAGTGGTGGACGCCGAGCGCCCGCTCGCGCTCCAGCGTGTGGTGGTGATGCGCGACCGTGTTGGGCAGCCGGCCGGCGGCGAACTGCTCGGGCGTCTTGTCGGTGTAGATCGTCACCGGGACGTCGCTCCGCTGCAGGAACAGACCGAGATGAAGGCCGGACACCCCGGACCCGATGATGGCGATGCTCGTCATGGCTCTCCTCGTTCGACGGGCCAACGCTAACCGCCGGCACCCTCTGCGATCAAGCGAGATGCGCGCTCCCTCGGGCGTAGGGCCTAGCCGGTCGAGGTAGGCGCGGCGTGGCTCCCGCTCTGACGCTATGGTTTGCAGTGGCCCCTTGAGGGCCGTGCATGCGTGACGCTAACTGACAGCCGCCCTGAATCTTCCTGACGCCCGGCGCCAGCTCCGGGCCGTCGCGGCTGTCGTTCGAGATCTCGTTCGCTCGAAGGGAGCCCCGCATGCCGTCGATCCTCCTCGACGCCCGTTCCATCTCACTCAGCCACGGTCCTCGCACGGTCCTCGACGGCGTCGATGTCCGCGTCGAGCGCCGCACCCGACTCGGCCTCGTTGGACCGAACGGCAGCGGCAAGTCGACGCTCTTGCGGATTCTCGCCGGACTCCAGCCCTCGGGCTCGGGCACCGTTTCTCGGCCCGGGAGCATCGGCTACCTGCCGCAACTGGTCGGTGCCCTCGCGCGTTCCCCGACGGTGCGCGCCGAACTGCTCGAGCGGCTCGGCGTCGCAAGGGCCGAGCGGGAGTTGGAAACGCTGGCAGGCCGTCTGGCATCAGGCGACCTATCGGCCACCGAGCCCCACGCCGAGGCGCTCGAGCGTTGGCTTGCGCTCGGTGGCGCTGACGCCGAGGCGCGCCTGGACATCGCGGCTGCGTCGCTCGGCCTGGACCCGGAGTTGCTCGACCGTGCGCCGGAACGGTTGTCGGGCGGGCAGGGTGCCCGTGCCGGGCTGGCCGCGCTTGCCGCCGCGCGATTCGACGTCGTGCTGCTCGACGAGCCCACCAATCACCTCGACGACGACGGTCTGGAGCGGCTGGCGGCGCTGATCGAGGCGAGCCGCACCGGCATGATCGTCGTCACGCACGACCGGGCGCTGCTGGAGCGGGTGACGAGTGAGGTGCTGGTGCTCGATGCGCGCACCGGCCGGGGCGAGCACTATTCGGTGGGGTTCGCCGCGATGGAGCGTACGGCGGCGGCCGAGCGACGGCGCCGGCAGGCCGACCACGACGATGCGGTCAGCCGCCGCGACCGTCTGCACGCGGCGGCCACGGAGACACGTCAGCGCGCTGCGGCGACCCTCCGGCGCACGCGCTCGGGCGCTCCCGACGGGGACAAGCACCGACGTGAGTGGGTCACCATGCGCGCGGAGGAACGCCAGGGCCGGGCGCGGAAGATCAGCGCCCGCGCGACCCGGCTCGAGGTCCCCGACGCGCCCTACCGAGAGCGGCGGCTCCAGCTCCAACTGACAGCTTCCGAGGCCCGCGCCGGCTGGGCGATCCGGTTGGACGGCGCCGTCCTCTCGCGCGGGGACTGGCGATTGGGGCCACTGCACCTGCAGCTCGCCCACGGCGACCGTCTGGGCTTGCGCGGACCCAACGGCAGCGGCAAGTCGACCCTGCTCGGCGCGCTGGCCGGCCGCCTGGCGCTCGCGGTGGGTCAGCGACGGTGCGCGCCGTCCGTCGTGGTCGGCGAGCTGGGGCAGGCCCGCGATGCGCTCGCCGCCGACCTGCCGCTGGTCGACGCGGTGCGCGAGCTGACCGGCGCCGACGCCACCGAGGCTCGCACCGCGTTGGGCGCCTTCGGGCTCGGCGCCGCTCACGCAACGCGGTCGGCGGCGACGCTATCCCCGGGAGAGCGCACCCGCGCCGAGCTCGCCGTGCTCGGGCGGCGCCGCGCGACCTGCCTGCTGCTCGATGAGCCCACCAATCACCTCGACCTGCCTTCGCTGGACGTACTCATCGCGGCCCTCACAGACTGGCCCGGCGCGCTCGTGGTAGCCACCCATGACCGCCACCTGCGTACCCAACTTGCACTCACCGACGAGCTCGTGCTGCAGTGAGCCGCTTGCTCAATCCTCGGCGAGCGCGAGCTCGGCGAGCCGCCCGATGCCTTCGCGGGACCGCGCGACCGCGAGGAATCGCTTGGGGTGGCAGAACAGCGCGTCCTCGACCCCGGTCGCCGCGACGAGATCCGGTCCCTCGAGCCCTGCCCACGTGGCTGGGAGGTCGCGCCGGTGCTCAAACGAGCCGAGCTCGCGGGGCACCGCTTCGAGGCCGAAGCCCTGGCGCTTGGGGTAGATCACGAACAGAGCGCCGGCCGCCTCAGGGACCAGCACCTGCTTCCAGGGAACGTTGGCCGGCAGTTCGACGATCCGCGGGTCCACGGTGGCGGCGATCGCCTCGCGCACCATGCGCTGAGAGCGGCGACCGGCGGCGGCGGAGGCCACCTCACGAGCGAGGATGCCCTGGGCCAGGGCGACGGCCGCGTCAAATCGCTCGCGCTCCTGGTCCGGCGTGAGGGTCTCGTCCCAGCGCGCGTTGAAGCCGCCGATGATGCCGTTGACGGTCATCGGGTGCACGCCGTCGATCAACGGCCGCAACAGCTGCTGGCCGACGTCGTTGGCGTCCACCGACTGCACGAGCGTGGCGTCGACGGCATCGGCAACCTCCTGGTCGCCGCCGCAGACCGGCGCGCCGTACTCGCGCCACACCAGGCCGAACGAGGCGTACCGCACGTCGTTGTCGCGCACGGCGTCGAAGTCCCGTTGATGGTGGTCGAAGTCCCCGGTTGAGGCGTCGTCGCGAAAGCCGACGTCGATGCGCACATCTGCTTGGGCGAGCGCGTCGCGCTCGCGCGTGCGCACCACCTCGACGGGGCCACCGAGCAGGCGCAGCGCCGCGACGGCGAAGACCTCGTCGGCGTGAAAGGAACCGTCGTGAGTCGCGATCAGCATCTCGGGACACTCTAGGAAGGGCCCGCGAGGGCAGCGCACCGTGCCGGCGCTGCCGCGCGATAGGCTCGGCCGCCAACGAGATCACAGGAGCAGTGCAGCGTGAACGTTTCCTCACAATTCGACGTCGCCGGGTTCGGCGTAATCGTCACCGGCGGTGCCAGCGGCCTGGGGCTCGCGTACGGAGAGGTGCTCGCGGCGCACGGCGCACGGGTCACGCTGATCGACATCGACGCCGACATGGTCGCCGAACAGGCGTCACGGCTTCGGGATGAAGGGCTCGATGTGCGCAGCGCGATCGCGGACGTGACCGATCACGCCGCCCTTCAGCGCGTCATCGACGAAGCGGCGGAGGTGTATGGCCGGCTCGACGTCGCCTTTGCCAACGCCGGCATCGATCCCGGCGTCGGCTTCGTCGGCGCCTGGGCCGGCGTCACTCGGCCACGGGTACCGGAGGGCGCGCTCGAGCGTTATACCGACGAGCGCTGGAACCGCGTCATCGACATCAACCTCAGCGGGATCTTTGCGACGGCGCGCGCCGCAGTTGGACACATGCGACCCCGCGGGTTCGGGAGGATCGTCGTGACCACGTCGCTCGCGGCGACCGCGGTGGAGCCGGCAATCGGCTCCGCGTACATGACGGCAAAGGCCGGCGCCCGGCACTTCATGCACTCGATCGCGCTCGAGCTCGCCGCCCACGGGATCACGGTAAACGCGATCGCGCCGGGCTTCTTCGTCACGAACATCGGCGGCGGCCATGCCCACGACCCCGGCAAGCAGGCGGCGATCGCGAAGGACATTCCCATGCATCGCGTCGGTCAGCCGGATGACATCAAGGCGCTTGCCCTGTTCCTCGCCTCGCCCGCCTCGGAATACATCACCGGGCAGGAGATCGTGATCGACGGCGGCTGGGGACTTGGAGTCGCCGACTGAGACCCGGTCGTGCGTTCAGGTGGCGAGCACGCTTGGAGAGCTGGCGTCGTACTCCGGGATCCAGGCGGCTCCGCGTCCTTCGAGGTCGCGCCCGAAACGCCGTCGCAGCGCGATCGAGATGTCCCGCCTCCAGGCTGCAAGCGGAGATGCGAGATGGTTGCTGAGTCCCCGCTCGCGTGAGGTCAGAACGACTCGACTCGCCCGGGGGCGCCGCGAGCGCTCGTACCGCGCCAGTGCCGTGACCGGATCGTCGCGCTCCGCGGCGAGTGCCGCAGCGAGCACGCAGCCGTCCTCGATCGCCTGGCACGCACCCTGCCCCAGGTACGGCAGCATCGGGTGCGCGGCATCACCGAGGACCGTGACACGCCCCCGTGTCCAGCTGGTGATCGGGTCCCGGTCGTAGAGCGCCCACTTGTACCAGGTCTCGCCCGCGGAGAAGATGCGCGCAAGCGACTCGTGCCAGCCGCTGTAGCGCTCGAGCACCTCGTCACGGTCGCATTCGTTGATCCACGTCTCGTGCCGATAATTCTCGTCGTCGTAGTGGCAGACCACGTTGATCAGCTGATCTCCCCGCAAGGGATACAAGACGATCGTGCCGTGGGGCCCCAACCACATTACGTTGTCGTTCTCGGGACGTCCGCCGGGTACGGCGTCGACTCCGATCACGCTGCGATAACAGATCTTGCCGGTGAAGCGCGGGGCATCCGGGCCGAACAGCGAAGCCCGCACCGCCGAGTGGATCCCGTCGGCTCCGATGACGACGTCGGCCTCGATCTCGCTGCCGTCTTGGAAACGGGCGACGGCGACTTCGCCATCGGGCTCGACCTCGGTGCAGCGCGCACCCAGCGAGACGATCTCGGCGGGCAGCGAGTGAGTGAGGACTTCCAACAGGTCGGCGCGGTGGACGGTCGCGCTCGCGCTACCGAACAGGGCGGCCTGTTCCTGCTGGCTCGTCTTCGAGATCACCCGACCGGTCTTCCAGCTGCGCACCGTCTGCCACTCCGAGTGCCCTGCGATCGCGCGGACAGCGTCCTCCAGACCGAGCGAGCGCAGCACCTTCATCGCGTTCGGGCCAAGCGCGACCCCGGCACCGATCTCGCGCAGTTCGGGCGCCGCCTCGTAGATCGCAACCTCAAAGCCACTTCGCGACAGCGCGCGCGCCGCCGTCAGGCCACCGATGCCCCCGCCGATGATTGCAACACGCGTCATTCAGGCCGTCACCGTCCTCATCTCTCGCTCTCAAACGCAGGCCGGCCGCGCCAGCCCAGCGTTGATTTTAGTGTGATCGCTCTGATCCGACCGGCCAGGCGCAAGCGTCTGATCAGCCTGGCAGGTCGTGCAGGATGTACGCCTCGAGCGCCGCTTGCTTGCCCTTCACCACGACGCCACTCATGGCCTCGACGACGGCCCCGTCGGGCAGCTGCTCGTAGGTCTCGGCCCCGATCAGGACCGCTCCGATCGGAGCCTTACCCTCGAGCCTTGACCCGAGATTGATCGTGTCCCCGACCAACGTGTAGGCGACGTGTCCGTGCCCTCCCAGTTCTCGCAGCACCGCGTTGCCGCTGTTGACGCCGACGCGAAGTCGTGGCCATCCGGGATGCTGGTCGGCCAACCTGCCGATCTCCTTCTGCAGCGCGAGCGCGGCGCGAGCAGCGCGGACGGCATGGTCGGGCTGGTCGTCGCGGCTGTTGAACGTTGCCATCATCCCGTCGCCCATGAACTTCTCGACCTCTCCAGCGAACCGGCGGGAGATCAGCGGCGCCGCGACCTCGTAGTACGTGCTCAGCAGAGCGGCGACCTCATCGGCGGAGGAGCGTTCCGAGAAGCTCGTGAAATCCGCCAGGTCGCTGAACAGCACGCTCACGTTCCGGCTGCGCTGACGCGTCGTGGGTAGGTACAGGTGACGGAAGCGCTCCTCGCGCCACTCGCGACGGGCAGCAAAGCCGATGACCACGTAGGCCAGCACGATCAGCGCGTGCCATTCCCACCAGCTGGCATGCCAGCTGCGCTCGCCGGTCGTCGCCACGCCGATCATCGCCTCGGCGAGCAACACGAAGCAGGCGATGACACTGGCCGGCAGGAGGCTCATGTCGGACCGATAGACGCTCCAGTAGCGCGCCGCCGCCGCGCCGTAGACGATCACTCCGAGCACGGCCATCGTCCCGAGCAGGCTGCCGGTGGCGCTCTCGCTGGTCGGGTGATTCAGCGGTGGCAGCTTGGCGAGCGTCCACAGGAACCACAGCGCCATCAGTCCAAGCACGATTCGCCGCAGCGCCGCCCGGCGGCGCATGACCACCGCCGCGAACGACACGTTCAAGTCCACGAACGCCGAGGCCAATCCGAACACCGCGGCGACCAGCAGGCCGACCGGGATTGCGACTTTGAAACCTGACAGTTCGCCTGCGAACAGAATCCCGGGCGTGCCGATCGCGTGCAGGCCGAGAAAACCGCCCGTCGCCAGGAAGGCCAGCGAGATCAGCAGGACGCGCGCATCGCCTCGTCTGGTTGACGCCTCGCCGGCGATGTAGGCCAGCCCGAATGCGAGTGATCCCACCGCCAGGAACACCACGAAGTGGACCTTCGGGTTCTCCCAGTGAGGGTCGAGCTTGGAGCGAAGCAGCAGTGAGATCAGGCCGATCAGCGGCAGGGCGCCGGCGAGCACCCAGAGCGTCGTCACCCAAGGTCGCCGTGCGCCCTGGCCCTGATCGCTCCCGACCCCGTCCCCGTGGGGTCGATTCTCCGCAACCGTACCGTGCATGCGCCTCAGCGCCGACGCCCGGGATCGAACCTGGAACCCTTCATCACGAGTTGCCCATTTTACGGGCTATCTGGCTTAGCTACGGGTGTCCACGAGCAGTTGCAGCACTTCACCGATCGTCTGCTTTCGAGCGATGGCTTCTGGCAGGGGCAGATCGTTCTGGATGCGGTAGCGGTTACGGCGCCCGTCCTTTTGCTTGACGACGTAGCCGGCTGCGGTCAGGTCAGCGACGATGCTGAAGGCACTGCGCTCGGTGATGCCGAGCGCGGCGGCGACGTCGCGGAGGCGCACGCCTGGGTCGTGGGCGATGCAAACGAGAGCCCGGGCATGGTTGGTGAGAAAGCTCCACTGCGCCATCCCACCAGTCTAGAAGAGTACCTCTAGAAATCCCTTGCTACTCTCGCCGGTCCAGGACCGCTTCGATCAGGTCGTCCTTGCCGGCGAAGTGGTAGCTGATCAGGCCCCGGCTGATCCCGAGCCGCGAGGCGATCCGCGCGAACGAGCGCGCGCAAAGCCGACCTCGGCGATCGTGTCGATCGCGCCGCGACGATCTGCGCCCGCCGGGCGTCTCGATGAACGTCCGCTCGCGACGGTGCCGGCCCCCGATCCTGGCTGCATGACCAAAAAACTAGCAGCTTGAGCCAAAGATGTGCTACCGTCGAGCCATGCGCCACGCGCTCGGGGTCGCGCTGACAGCGGGGGGCGCACGGAGAGTCGAACCGGCGCACGGGACGACCCGTGGCCGGTCCGGCCAGCGCCGCCTTCGATCCTTCGATGGCTCGCCGGGCCAGCCGGCGCTGGTGGTCGAGCATCTGAGCAAGCGTTTCGGCGACCGGGTCGCCTTCGAGGACGTCTCGTTCGAGGTCGGCTACGGCGAGGTGTTCGGCTTTCTCGGTCCGAACGGGGCGGGCAAGACGACGACCGTGCGGACGCTGGGCACGCTGATCGCGCCGACGTCGGGCTCGGCGACGGTCGCCGGCATCCCGTTGAGTGCGGACGAACGGCCCGGCGATCCGGGCGCGGATCTCGATCATGCCGGAGTCGCCCGGTCTGTATCTGCGCCTGACGGTGATCGGAGAACCTGCGAGTGCTTCGCCGGGCTGTACGAGCTCGACGACGTTCGCGGGCGGATCGAGCGTGCGCTGCGGGCGGTCAACCTGCTCGACCGCGCGGGCGATCCGTGCGGGTCGCTGTCGAAGGGCCTGCGCCAGCGGGTCGCGCTCGCCCGAGCGCTGCTCAACGATCCGGCGGTGCTGTTCCTCGACGAGCCGACGTCCGGGCTTGGACCCGGTCGCGACGCGCGAGGTGCACGAGCTGATCGCCTCGCTTCGCGAGCGCGGGGTGACGATCTTCCTGACCACGCACCGGCTGGAGGAGGCCGAGCGGCTGTGCGATCGGGTGGCGATCCTGAACACGACGTTGCGGCTGATCGGCCGGCCCGACGAGCTGCGCGCGCAGCTGTTCAGGAGATCCCTGGACGTGCGGATCCGCGTGCCGCTCGACGATCCCAGGGCGGTGTTCGGCGCTCTGCCCGAGGTCGAAGGATGGGAGCAGGCGCCGTCCGGCGGCTACACGCTCGCCGTGTCCGACCCCGACATCGCCGCTCCCGCGGTCGCCCGCGCGCTGGTGGCCGCGGGCGCCGACATCCTCTCGATCGCCGAGTCACGCCACTCGCTCGAGGACGTCTACCTCGAGCTGATCGACGAGGACGTGGAGGCGAGGCGGCGATGAGCTTCAGCTGGACGCGCGTCGCGGGCGATCCTCGTCAAGGAGCTGCGGGATTACCGCCGCAACCGCTTCGTGATCGGCACGATGGCGTTCCTGCCGGTGCTCTTCATCGCCGCTGCCGATCGTGCAGCTGCTCACCGCCTCGGCATCGGCGGCCAGCTCCAAGCTCGACGCGCGGGTCGGCCTCTCGCTGCTGTACCTGCTGCTGATTCCCGCGTTCGTCCCGTCCACCCTGTCGGCCTACTCGGTGGTCGGAGAACGCGAGCAGGGCACGCTCGAGCCGATCCTGATCACGCCGATCCGCCGCGAGGAGTTCCTCGTCGGCAAGGCGCTCGCGGTGGCCGCCCCGACGCTCACGATCGCCTACGCGATCTTCGGGATCTTCCTCGCCGGCGACGGCCCTGTTCGCCCACCCGGGCATCGCCTCGGCGGTCTTCGCAGGCTCACACGTCCTGGTCCAGCTGCTGTTCACGCCGTTGCTCGCCGGCTGGTCGATCTGGGTCGGGATCGCGATCTCCGCCCGCTCGACCGATGTCCGCGTCGCCCAGCAGCTCAGCGTGTTCGCCAGCCTGCCTCCGCTCGCGATCGTCGCCCTGATGCAGTTCAAAGTGATCACGCCGTCGACCGGCCTCGCACTCGCTCTCGCCGCGGCACTGCTGATCATCGACGGGCTCGGGCTGGCGGGCGGTCGCGGCGATGTTCGACCGCGAACGGCTGATCACGGGAGCGCGAAGGTGACGCGCCCAACAGCAACCGGCGCGCCGGCGATCACACGAAAGGCTCGTAGAGAAAGGAGAGCCGCAATGTCAGCAACGCTCAGATTGACGCGGAAACATCCCGCCATGGAACTCCGGCGCAGCCCCTTCGAGATCGAAGTAGACGGCGAGAGCATCGGCTCGATGAACAAACTCGATGAAACCGTCGAGATCCCGGTCGAACCAGGCCACCACACCCTGCAAATGCGATCAGGCCGATACTCGAGCCAAGAACATTCCTTCGACGTCGCCGATGGCGAGGTCGTCAACTTCCGCACCCACGGACCCCTGGTCTGGCCGGTGTACGTCGCCTCCATCGTCAAGCCCGACCTTGGGATCTCGCTCAAGCACGAATGAGCGGACGCCCACGGAGCGGGCCCGTCGTGACGAACCCATAGAGATCGCCGCCCTCACACGCGACGAGCGTTGCCGGCGCGGTTCCATCAGTACTCGTCGTGGCGTCGGAGCCACCACGGTTCGGTGGCGCTCTCGTCGCGGCCCTTCGGGGTCCGGTCGAGCAGAGGGTAGAAGGCCATTCCGATCTCGAGGCCGCGGGCGGTCGTGACGTAGGTCCGGTAGATCGTGCCGTCCGAGAGCGTGTAAACGCTCAGACCGGGTCGCTCGGAGACGTACCGCGCAACGTCCGTTCCGCACATGCGCGCGTGTTGCTCGACGGTGGGCGGAATCTCACCCTCCAGAAATGGCCTGAGCTCCTCCTCGGTCTGCAGGAAG
Source organism: uncultured Solirubrobacteraceae bacterium (assembly GCA_963831015.1). Taxonomy (GTDB): domain Bacteria; phylum Actinomycetota; class Thermoleophilia; order Solirubrobacterales; family Solirubrobacteraceae; genus Palsa-465. The sequence goes on from CAWHOM010000007.1 coordinate 274,731, forward strand.
CCGAGATCCCGGTTGAAGTCGTTGCCGCCGCTCGAGACCCAGTCGATGCGCCAGTCCATCCGCTCCCTGAAGGCGAGGAGCTTCTGTAGCGGCGCGCGGGAGGCAAGCCGCAGCGTGGTGTCTCTGGCCTTCAGGTGGGGGACCTGAGGCGCGAGTGTGTCGGTGATCGAGGAGCACGCCGGGCAGCCTGCCTCCCAGGACGGTCCGAACATGAAGTGGTAGACGACGAGCTGGGAGCGGCCGTCGAAGAGATCGGCGAGGGATTGGGTACCGCGCTCGGTCTCGAACCGGTAGTCCTGCTCGACTGGGACCCAGGGCAGCTCGCGCCTCTTGCGGCTCACTTCGTCGCCCCGTCGGGTGAGCTCCTTCTCCTCTGCGAGCAGCTCCTCGCGCGCGACCCGCCACTCCTCCTGGGTCCCGACCTGGTGATTCGTCATCGGATTGTCTCCTTAGGTCGCGTTGGCACGTTGGCGGAGGCACTGACCGGCGGTCTCGCGACGGGATCGTCGGTCGTACCGCAGCGCAGCACGCCGCGGCGGCGGCAGTGTGCTGTCAGCATCCAGGCCGTCGTCAACGCCGTCGTCGCCGAGCTCCGGACAACGGCCGAGCCGGCGAGTCGGCGCACGTCGACGCCGGACGAGAGATCGCCAGCGAGCTCGTCGGGGAGGAACGCCACGTAGTGCCGTTCGCGGGCCGCGACGACAACCGGACTGCTGAGCTGCGACGCATGCCAATCGCGTCGGAAGCCACCGCTGGGGTCGGCGAGGGTGAGTCGCACCTGTCCTGCTGTCAACTCGAAGGCCCAAGACGCCCGGAGGTGGGCGGCCGGGACGCGCGAGGCGCGGGCGAGCACGGAGACGAGCTCATCATCCTCGGAGTCGTCGACGACGACAACGATGATCGCCGGATCCCGGACCCTGGTCACCCCGAGAGGCGGCCTGGGTGGACGGACCACGCCTGCGATGACCGCCGGAGGACAGACATCGAGTCCAGCTCCGTCTGACTCCACCATCACCGGGAATCTAGGCGATCTATGGTCGGCCCGCAATCGGGCAGCCGACAGCTTGCGGACGATTTGGTGCCGGCGTCCGCAAGCTTCGGTTTCCGTTTGACTGCTAGCCCTTATCGATGCGCGCTTGCGCGGCTTGCAGCACCCCGTCGCGCTTCTTGTGCGAGCGCTCGTAGTCACGCACTGATGTCGCGCGCGCCTCATCGCCCGCGGTGAGCTGCTCCTGGACTTCGGGCACCGTGAGCTCGTCGTAGCCGGCCACGGGCTCGGGCTCGCGCAGGGAGTCGATGCGCTGGAGCACCGTCTGGCGGGCTTGGTGGGCCTTCTCGTAGGTGTCGACCTCGAGCAGGTCTCGCTGGGAGAATCCCGGCAGCTTCTCGACGACCTCTGCGGCGGTCAGCGAGTCATAGCCCTCGCTCGTCCACCTCGTCAGACCGGCTCCGACCGCGCTGGCCAGCGCCGCCGTGGCGGCCGGCGTCGTGGACCGCCGGCGAGGCGTCGCGGGCCGCCGGCGCTTGGAGGGCGCTGCCGTGGAGCCGGTGCTTCGCGCGACCTTGGCGACCGCGCCCTCGGTCACTTCGGTCAACTGCGCTGATGCTCCGGCGAGCCGGTCGGTGCCCGACGTATGGCCGCGAACGGCCTGCCGGCCGACGTCCGATCCGACGCTCACGATCTCAGAGATCCACTGCCGGGAGCTCTCGCGCGCGAGCTTCTGCTGCTCGACGATGACGTCGAGTCCCTTCACGTAGGCCTCGGCCGACACGCGCGTGACCTGCGTCGTCTCGTCCAGTATTCCGGCGAACGCTTCCCCGAAGCTCGTAATGACTGCTGCGAACGGCATCTGCATCGTGCTCGTCATGATTTTCCTCTCGCTGGCGCTCTTGACTGCTTGCAGGTTAGCAAGATTCTTGCAAGCGGCAAGCGCGACGTCCTGGATCCTTGCGACGCCCGCGTCGTTACCCGTGAGCACCGCTCCAAGGAGGCGTCAGAACCACGATCGTCTGTCGGGATGCGAGCCGCTACCAGCGGCCGTAGTGCACGACTTCCGTGAATGGCCGGCGGTTGGGCCGCTTGATCGGCTTCAACGGACGGTCGGCGGGATAGCCAAGGTCGATCAGGTAGGCGACCACCCGATCGTCGGGCAGACCAAGCACCTCGCGCGCCTTTGCCTGATCCTCGACCGCCGAGTGCCCGGTGCCGACGCCGTGGTCGGCGGCCGCGATCATCATCGCCATCGTCGCCTGCCCGAGGTCGTACTGAGCGAGCTCGCGAGAACGCTCGTCAGCGATGACGGCCGGGACCAGCGCGATTGTCGCTGCTGAGTGCGCAACATGACCGGCGCCGCGCCACACCTTCGAGAGCTCCTGCAACTGCGCTCGGTCGGTGACCACGACAAAATCCCAGGGCTGCCAGTTGCGAGATGACGGCGCCCGTCGGCCCGCCTCGAGGATCTGGTCAAGCACGCTCGCGTCGATTGCTCGATCTGCGAACTCTCGCACGTTGCGCCGAGAGGTGATCGCGTCCCAGGTCTCCATGCATTCATTCCTTTCGGGCGTGGAGGGATACGGCTAATGATCTCTGGGCACAGCCTGCAGCTGGACGGCGCCGGCAAGCTCGATCGCTAACCGCGTCCCACGAACGGCATGGCCGTTGCCATGACTGTCATGAAGAGAACGTTGGCTTCGAGCGGAAGGCTCGCCATGTAGACGACGGCGCGGGCGATCTCTGCCGCCGGCATGGTTGGTTCCTGGCGGCGGGAGCCGTCGGGCTGGAGCGTGCCCGCGCCGCGCATCGAGGCCGTCATCTGGGTCGACGCGTTGCCGATGTCGATCTGTCCACAGGCGATTCGGAACGCGCGGCCGTCGAGGGCCGTTGCCCGTGTCAAGCCGGTCACAGCGTGCTTAGCCGCGGTGTAGGCGATGGAGTTCGGACGGGGAACGTGGGCCGATATGGAGCCGTTGTTGATGATCCGGCCTCCGGTCGGCTGCTGGAGCTTCATGATCCGGAAGGCTTCGCGAGTGCAGAGGAACACGCCCGTCACGTTGGTCGCGATGACGCGATCCCATTCGTCTCGTGTCACCCGCTCGAGGTCTTTGTCGGCCATGCCGATGCCCGCATTGTTGAAGAGGACGTCGACGCGGCCGCGTTCCCTGATGGCGGTATTGAACAACTCGGTGACCGAGCGCTCGTCGGTGACATCGCACACGACCGCGAGTGCGCTTGCACGCGCGGCGCGTATGCGGGCCTCGGTCTCGCGCAGCGCATCGATCCGACGGCCGGCGAGTATCAGCGAGAAACCGGCCTGCGCTAGCGCCAGCGCCGTCTCGGCGCCCACTCCGCTGCCCGCACCCGTCACGATCGCCACGGCTTGCGCAGCGCCCTCGAATTGCTGATCGGCAGCTGCGTCACTCACGAGCGGCTCCGGCCCTCGGGCGTACGGCCGTCGAGTTCGTCCTCCACGTAGATGCGGACGATCTCATCGAAGTCGGTCTCCGCCACAAATCCCAGCGCCGCGGCCCGCCGGGCATCAAACGCCCGTGGCCAGCCACCCACGAGACGAGCGATCATCTCGTCCGGCTCCTCACGGATGAGCGCCACTGCCTGATCGCCGGCGACGCGGCGCAGCGCCGCGATCTGCTCGTCAACGGTCGCCGAGACCCCGGGCATCGTCAGCGACCGACGCAAGCCGAGCTCCTCGGTGTCCATCGTGGCCGCGTGAACCAGGAACTGGACCGCGGCACGCGGTGAGGCGAAACCAATGGCGGACATCGCGCGATACGGGCAGGACGGCCTCTTGGCCGTTCAGCGGTTCGCGGATGATGCCCGAGAAGAAACCTGAGGCCGCTTGGTTCGGCGCTCCCGGCCGGACGCAGATCGTCGGCAATCGGATCCCGACGCCGTCGATGAACCCGCGGCGGCTGTAGTCGGCCAGCAGGAGCTCGGCGATGGCCTTCTGCGTGCCGTAACTGGTTGCGGGCGTCGTGGCCTGTTCGTCACCGATCACGTCGGGAATGGGTGGGCCGAACACCGCTACCGACGAGCTGAAGACGAGACGCGGCCGATAGTCGTCCGCCATTCGCACCGCCTCCAGCAGATGGCGCGTCGCGTCGAGATTGACGCGGTAGCCCTTCTCGAAGTCGATCTCGGCCTCGCCGGACACGACCGCCGCAAGGTCGAAGATCACCTCGGGCCGTGCGGCGATGAGGCCGCCTGCGGCCCCGGGCTCGGCCATATCGGAGACGACCGTATTGATCCGCACGGCACCCGGCGGGATGGTCGGCGGCACGACGTCAACCAGCGAGATCGAGTCGATCGGCCGCGCGCCGAGCACGCCGTCGCCTGCCAGCCGCTGCGCGAGCTTCTGTCCGACCATTCCCGCCGCGCCGATGATCAATATCTCCATGGCCTTGCTCTCGATCGCTGGTTGCTGCCGGTCGTTCTGGGACGCAGAACGCTGTAGATCGTTGCCGATCAAGGGTCAGCGTAGCCTGGGCCTCCGGGGAACCTATGAGTGCGCGACGTGCCATCGACAGGAAGGACCCGCTGCCGCGCGCAGGCCCGAGTTCGGCGTGGGGCCTGATGTGGGGACGCTAGCTTCGAGGTTGATTTGAGATCGCTGCGGCCTTGATGAACGCGGGACGTGACTCGCCGCGCTCTACGTAGGCCTGCAAACCCGGCCAGTCGGTCAGCAATCCCCGTGAGTGGGCGCCACCCAGCACGCTGGCGCACATCACGTCGGCGACGCTGAAACGATCGCCGAGCAGCCACTGGCGGCCGTCGAGCGCTGCCTGGAGCGCCCCGGCGGCTTGAGCGAAGCGCTCGCGCGACGGCGGATCGGCCGAGTTCTCGGCGGCTTCGCGGATCCAGCGAAACAGCGGTGCCTCGAGCTCGGTCATCGCGAACAGGACCCACTGGTAGATGAGCGCCCGCTCAGACGATCCGACCGGCGCGATGACGCCGGCTTCGGGATGAAGGTCGGCCAGCTGCAGGCAGATCGCAGCTGACTCGAACATCACCGTGCCGTCGTCGAGCTCGAGCGCCGGAACGCGCCCCAGCGGATGGCGCGCGAGATGCTCGGCGGACTTGCGTTGCTCGGGCGCAAGCTTCACCAACTCACAGGACGCGTCGATCTCGGCCAGCAACCACAGGACGCGGCTTGAGCGCGTGCGGGGCATGTAGTACAGACGCGGCACGGGTCAGGTCGCATTATCGCAGCGCGTTGGCCGCGCGATTCCGGGCCCGGCGTCACCAGCGCGGTCGCGCGGCCGACGCCGGCGGTGCCCGGTAAGCAGGAGGGCTCAGGCTTCGCCGCGCCAGCCGAGCGCGCGGCGCCGTGCCTCGGGGCAGCTTGCTGACGACGAGATCGTAGGAGTCCTCGATCAGGTCGGCGATCATCGTGTCGGGCAAAGAGCCGTCGACGATCACGGTGTTCCAATGGAGCTTGTTGAGGTGATATCCCGGCAGTACGGCAGGGTGCGCCGCGCGCAGCTGCTCCGCCAACGCCGGGTCGCATTTGAGGCTGACGCGTGGGGGGATCTCGACCAGTCGTGACAGCGCGAACATCTTGCCGGCGACCTTGAACACCGAGGTCTCGGGACCGAACGGGAACTCCTCCTCGCTCCCGGAAAAGGAGAGGCAATGATCACGAAGCTGCTCAGAGGTCATCCGCCCATGGTGACGCGCCAACGGCGTCGGCGACGGCGAGTGCTCTCAGGTGGCGCGGGTCAACGCGACCACCGGGATCGGCCGCGTTGTCTTCTTCTGGTACGCGTCGTAGCGGTTGCCGTTCTTGTCGTTGACGAGCTTCCACAGACGGGCGTAGTCCGGGTCGGTGGGCCCGATCTCGGCGGCGGTCGCCGGAAAGCGCATGCGCCCGATCTGGACCTCCACCTTCGGCTGCGCGCGGAGGTTGAGCAGCCACGCCGGCGCCGTCGGCGCACCGCCCTTGGAGGCGACGACCATGTAGCGGTCGCCGTCCTTGGGCGTAGACGAGCGAGTTGGTGCGAGTCTGACCGGTCTTGCGACCGGTGGTCCGGAGCATCAGACACGGCACCCCGAGCAGGCGATGGCCGATCAAGCCGTCGGTGCGCTCGTAGAGGAAGGCCTGGACCTTGAGGGTCGTGCCAAAGACGCTTTCGTAGATCGACATGAGAACGGCTATGCCGGTGGCTCGTCCAGCAGCCGACGCTTCTGCGCTTCGAACTCCTCAGGTGTGAGCACGCCACGGTCGCGCAGGTCAGCGAGCCGCTCGAGCCCGGCCAGCGGGTCGGGCGCGTCGGGCGCCGCCGCTGATCCGCTGCTGCTGTCGACGATCGTCGCCCGCCCGCCGAGTCGCTGCCGAAGCAAGTCGGCCATCTTCTGACGGTCACCGCCAGCGCCCTGCTGAGCCTTCTCGACGTCCTGGAGAAATGAGCCCAAGTCCAGGGACGGTCGGGACCGTCTCCAGCCGGCTCGGTCGCCCAGGTCAGACCGGCGGTTGTGTCGGCATTTGCCTCTTTTGAGAAGTGACCGCCAAAGGCGCCAGGCCGGTCGGAGAAGTCAACCATGAGGTTCTCATGATCCTCCGGATCGAAGAGCACCCAGATCCGATCGTCGGCCACCGGCGTCTGGGTCTCCCAGAAACGCAGCCGGCCCTCCCACTCGAAGCTGACCTCATTGACCGGCTCAACGCGAATCCGGGCCTTGAGAGCGACCTCGTTGTTCCACGTGGTCTCGTTGCCGGAACTCATGCTGAACCCACGTTTGCCCACCTCAAGGACAACCGCCACTGCAGATCGACCATGAGCCTCAAGATCCTGGCGGCGCTTCCGAGAAGCTCGGCCTAGCACGCCCCGGACCCTACCACCGCCGGTCAGAGTGGAACGCGCCGCTGCCGAAGGGCGGGTTCGTCCGCGGAGGTGGCGCTGCGGTTGCGTCCGGCGCGTTTGGCTTGGTAGAGGGCGCGGTCGGCGCGGTCGAGCAGCTCCTCGGCGGTCTCCGTTCCGTTCCAGGAGGCGAGTCCGGCGGAGCAGCTTTGGCCGTCGGGGATCGCCGTTCTGAACCGCTCGACGATCTTCAGAGCCTGATCGAGCGGGGAGGCGGGGAGCGCCAGCGCGAATTCCTCTCCGCCATAGCGAGCCAGCACGTCGGTTTGCCGTAGTTCGTTGCTCCAGAAGCTGGCGACCTGTTTGAGCAGCCGGTCGCCGGCGTGATGTCCGTGCGTGTCGTTGTAGTGCTTGAAGTGGTCGAGGTCGAGCATGGCCACCGACAGGCTCTCGCCGCCACGGGACGCGCGGGCGAGCTCTGTAGGGATCCGCTCATGCCAAGCACGTCGGTTCGGGAGGCCGGTGAGCTCGTCTGTCTGCGCGATTTCCTCGAGCTTGGCGAGCAGCTCCAGGCGCTGGAGCGTCACGGACGCTTCGACGGCGAGCAGGCCGGCCATCGCGAGGGTGGGGGGATCCCGGAGAAAGCGAGCGTCGCTCCAGCTGAGCTCGAGTACGGCGATGACGCGGGATTCATGCATGATCGGCTGCCACGCTCGGCCGCCCGGCGACTCGCGGGCGCCGGTCGGCATGGGCGGGTCGGCCGGTGGGTGGGACTCCACGCACGGTCTGGCGGTCAACGCAGCTTGGATCGCGCCTGACGAAGCCTCCCTGGCGAGGACATCTGTCGCAGGCGATCGCCCGGCGCTGGCGCTGGCACGCAGTCGGTTCTCAGCGGCGGTTGGCTCCCAGAGCACGCTGTCCTGGGCGAGGGTGACCCGCAGCGCGCCTTCGCACAGCGCCCGTCGCGCCGCCGGCCCGTCAGACAAGGCCGCGAGCTCGTGAGCAAGGTCGGTGACGCGAGCCATGCTCCGCGCACTCGTGGCTGCGGCGTCAGCTTGGCGTCGGGTATGCCGGACGAGTGTGCCGATGAAGATCCCGGCGACGACCAGCGTCGAGACGGTCGTCAGCCATCGCGCGACCGGCGAGCTGGGTGGGTCATTGACGAGCGTTGCCGCGTACAGCACCGCCACGAAGATCATGTGCCCGGCCGCGGCGGCCCGGCTGAAGAAGGAGAAGGAGAAGAGCCCCACCCAGATGAACCAGACCGAGTAGAAGCTCGCCGAATCGCCGCTCAGGAGGATCGCTCGGGTGATCAGCACGGATCCCACCGCGAGCGAGACGTGAATCATCCACGGCCGCATCTTGGAGGCGCCACACAGCAGCGACAGTCCGCCGACGAAGGCGAGCGCCACGTTGGAGTACAGCCCAGCGACGTGCGCTCGTGCGGGTAATGGCAGCAGCAGCGAGAACAGGCCGATCGTCGCGCCGGCGAGAAACAGGTAGCCGAGCGTCCGCGCCGGCCGACGCGCGTCGTCATCGAGGCCGGCGCCGTCCCACGGCAAGCCCGCTCTCACCACCGTCCTTGCCGTCGCGACCGAGGCGTCGCGCCAGATGATGAGCGGTTCTCAAGAGCACTCCTGGGTCATCGGCATCTCACGCTCGCTCTGTAGAGCGTTGGAAGCTGCCGCTGGCCGAAACCAGGCCGCCTGGATCGCCTTGCGCAACTGAGACATCCGAGACCTGCCGGTGGCTTGACTCGTCGAAACCTAACGGTTAGTGTGCGCGCTGACCAGTCCCCTAACCGTTAGGTCAGCAGCTTGCCTTCAGACTCACTTCGTCAGGCTCGTCCCAGCTCTTCGGGCTACCAGCTCGGCATCGTCCAGGAGGTCCTCTTGGCGCTGCTCGCTCAGGAGCCATCGCATCCATCCGGTGTGCGGGCTCGTCTCGCGCTGGCGCTCGGGCCGCTGGCCGACTCGCTCAACGAGGGTCACGTGTACATGACGCTGACGCGCCTTGAGCGTGGCGGGCTCGTCCGGACAAGGCCGCCCGCGGCAGGCCAGCGCGGCAATCGCAAGGTCTATGTCCTGACGGCGGCGGGACGCGAGCGCGTCACGACGTGGCTGCAGGACACGAGCTGGCCAAAGCCGGCGCCGGCCGAGTTTCATCTCAAGCTCGTCGCGGCGGCTGCCGCAGGGCTCGCCGATCCCGTCGGGATCGTCGACGCCCAGCGTCGCGAGCTGCTGGTCGGAATGCGCGACGCGCAACGGGCGGCGCTGTCAGAGCCCGAGGGGTCGGTGGCGGCGCTGCTGCTGGAGGGAGTGATGTTGCGTCTGCAGGCCGACTTGCGTTGGCTGGAGGCGTGCGCCTCGTACTGGACCGCGGCGAGGGGAAAATGATGGAGCTCAGGGAGTCGATCGTGTCGGCCCGCGGACTGCGCAAGGAGTACGGCCGTGAGGTGATCGTCAAAGCCGTCAACGGTGTCAGCCTTGACGTCGCTGCCGGTGAGTCGGCGGCGATCATCGGGCCAAGCGGCTGCGGAAAGTCAACTCTGCTCTATCTGCTGGGCGGTCTGGAACGCCCGACCGCGGGCAGCATCCGGGTTGACGGCGCGCAACTTGACGGGATGAGCGAGGGAGAGCTGGCACGCGTTCGCCGCCACAAGGTCGGATTCGTGTTCCAGGCGTTCGAGCTCATGAGCGAGCTGTCGGCGCTGGAGAACGTCGAACTGCCGGCGCTTCTGGCCGGGGCCTCGCCGCGCGGTGCGCGGCGACGAGCGAACGAGTTGCTGGACCGCGTCGGTCTGGGGCACCGCGCCCGACACCTGCCGTCGGCGCTGTCGGGCGGTCAGCGCCAACGGGTCGCGATCGCCCGTGCGCTTGCCAATGAGCCCGCGGTGCTGTTGGCCGACGAGCCGACCGGCAACCTCGACAGCGCCGCCACGACGGACGTTCTGCGCCTGTTCGAGGATTTGCACGACGGCGGCCTGACCCTCCTGGTCGTCACGCACGACGAACGCATCGCCGCCACTGCCGATCGTCTGATCTCGATGCGTGACGGCGAGCTCGTGGATGAGACGCGCCTCACCGGCGGGACGGCTCGTTCGCTGGGTTCGCTGACCGGGTTGGAGAGCTAGGTCGATGGGCCGCCTGTGGCTCGTCGCTCGCCTGGTGATCGGCGATGTCAAGCGCCGCAAAGGTCAGGCGCTGCTGCTGGTGATCATCATCATCCTGACGACTGCGGCGCTGACGCTCGCGCTGGCCCTGCGACGGCCGGACACAGGCCAGTTCTCGCGCACGCGCGCCGCCACCCGAGGCCCGGACCTGGTGGCCGAACTCGCGTCCGCGCCCGGAGGCGCGCGCCCCACACCGGCTCAACTCACACCATTGCGCAGGGCACGAGGCGTCCGCGCCACCGCCGGGCCATATCCGATCGCGTTCGTGCGCCTGGCGGGACCACACGGCGGCGCCGCGATCCAGGCCGAAGGGCGAGACGCGACACGCGGAGCCGTCGACCGGCCGCTGCTGGCCAGAGGCGCGTGGGTCAGGGCGGGCCGCGCGGTCATCGAACGGGGGCTCGCGGCATCGCTCGCAATCCGTGTCGGCGATCAGATCCGTCTCGGAGATCGCCGATTCGCCGTCGGCGGGATCGCCTACAGCACAGCCCAGCCGTTCTACCCCGCCAACAGTCCAGGCGTGGTGTGGCTGACGCGACGCGACGCGACGCGACTCGCCACGGCCCGGCAGCCACTCGGATACGTGCTGGAGATCGCGTTGCGCGATCCGGCATCGGCGCTGGACGCGCTTGGATCGCCGGCGTGGAACGCGCTCGGACAGCGTCTGGCCGCGGCGCAACGAGCCGTCCCTTGTCGACGCGTGGCCGCTGATTCGCGATCAGGACTACAAGCTCATCCGACTCAACCACAAAGTGCTGCTCGTCGGCAGCCTTCTGCTGACGATGCTCGCCATCGCGAGCATCGCCGTGCTCGCCGGCGGCCGAATGGCGCAGCAGACACGGCGAGTCGGGCTGCTCAAAGCGGTCGGCGCCACCCCAGGACTGATCGCCGCCATCCTGCTGGCCGAGAACATGCTGCTCGCCGTCGCCGCGGCATTCGCCGGCGTGATCGCCGGCGAACTGATCCTGCCCACTCTGTCCAATGCCGGGCAGGGGCTGCTCGGAACGCCACCGACGCCCCACCCGACGGCCGGCTTGGTCGCAGCGGCGGTCGCGCTGGCGGCGACCGTCGCGGCAACCTCGACGTCGATACCGGCGATCCAAGCGGCACGCACGAGCACCGTCCGAGCCCTCGCCGACGCCGCGCACGCCCCGCGGCGCCGGCCGTGGCTGATCGCCCTCTCGGCATGGGTTCCGACGGAATTGCTCCTCGGGCTCCGAATCGCCGCCCGGCGCATCCGGCGCACCGTGCTCACCGGTGCCGGTCTCCTGATCGCCGTCGCCATGGTCGTCGCCGCCATCGCCGTCCAACAGAGCATCCAGACCACCCGGCGCCAGCCCGGCCCCGTCCAACTCGCCACCAGCCACGGCATCGACCAACAGGTCAACCATGTCCTGATCGTGCTGGGCGTGATCCTGGTCAGCCTCGCAGCGATCACCGCCGCATTCACCGCCTGGGCCACCGTCATCGACGCCCAGCGCTCGACCGCCCTCGCTCGAGCGCTGGGCGCAACACCACGCCAGATCAACGCGAGCCTGATCACCGCCCAACTGCTCGCCGCCCTTCCCGCCGCGACCCTCGGAATACCCGCCGGATTGCTGCTCTACGAGGCCGCCGGCGGCCATCTCTCAGAAGCACCGCCGCCGCTTCTCTCGCTGCTGGCGGTGATCCCGGTCACGCTCGCCGCCGTCGCACTGATCAGCGCGATCCCCATCCGCATCGGTGCCCGGCGGTCGGTCGCCGACATCCTCCGCGCCGACTGACCCGGAACGGCCGTCCGGCTCTCGTGACTCCCTTGACCGTCACCGGCCTACGGAGTTGGCGATTGCGGAATCCGGGGCCGGGTTCGGGGGTGACGTCGGAGACGGCGATGGCCTCGCCGCAGTGCTGGCAGGTCAGTCGCGGGTCGGCGATCTCGCCGCACGTGTTGTGGCGCAGCACGATCGGCGGGCCTTCGGGGCCGGCGAGGTGCGCGTCCCCCCAGCGCATGAGCGTGACGATGGCGGGGAACAGGTCCCGCCCGGCGTCGGTCAGCCGGTACTCGTGCCGATCCGGGTCGTGGGCGTATTGAACGCGCTCGAGCAGGCCGGCGTCGACGAGCGTTCGCAGTCGTGAGGAGAGGGTGGGTCGTGGGATGTTGAGTAGCGTGGTTGAACCAGACGTTCGGCCCCACGACAGACCGAGGCTTCGATGAACGACAACGCAACTGCCGGCCGCGGCCGCGCCAGCCGAGGAGAACGAGATCGAGCGGGCCGCGCGGGACATCTCCCGTCTGGCGCGGGAGCTGGCTGTGGAGACCGACCGTGCGCGGCAGCTGCCCGAGGAGCTCGTGGCGGCCCTGCGCGGCTCGGGCCTGCTCCGGGCCGGCGCGCCGGTCGAGGTCGACGGGTTGGAGCTCGCGCCCGGTGCCGCGCTGCGGTGCGCGGAGGAGGTGGCCCGTGGTGATGCGTCGGCCGGCTGGTGCGTGTCAATCGCGATCACGAGCAGTCTGCTTGCCGCCTACCTTCCGTCCGAGGCCCGGGAGGAGTTGTTCGGTGGCGGGCAGGGGATCGCCGCCGGCGTGTGGGCGCCGCGCGGCAAGGCACGACCGGTCGACGGCGGTGTCGTGGTGTCCGGCCGGTGGGCGTTCTGCAGCGGGATCACGCATGCCGATCTGTTGTTCGCCGGCTGCTTCGTCGACAATGCCGCCCGTCCGAGCGGCGAGCGCCCCGTCCCGTCGATCGTCGCCCTTCCCAAGGAGGATCTGGAGATCCTCGACACCTGGCACACGCTCGGGCTGCGCGGCACCGGCAGTCACGATGCCGTCGCCCATGAGGTGTTCGTGCCCGGCGCGCGCGTGTTCTCGCTGTTTGACGGGCCGGTGCTGAACAGACCGCTGTATCGCTTCCCGATCTTCGGGTTCTTCGCGCTGTCGATCGCCGCAGCGGCGCTCGGGAACGCGCGCGCCGCGATCGACGCGCTCGTCGAACTGGCCGCCGGCAAGGTCGGGTTGGGCTCGAGTCGCACGCTCGCCGAGCGCGCGAGCACGCAGGCCGCGGTCGCCGCGGCGGAGGCATCGTTGAGCGCAGCGCGGGCCCTCTACTACGCGACGATTGACGCCGCATGGCGGGCTGCGCAGCTCGACCAGCCAGTTCCGGTCGCGCTCCGCACCGACCTACGGCTGGCCGCGACGCATGCCGTGCGAACGTCCGCCGAGGTCGCGCGCGACGATGTACGACCTCGCGGGCGGCAGCGCGATCTATGACCACTCGCCGCTCCAGCGGCACTTCCGCGACGCGCACACCGCCACCGCGCACTTCCAGGTCAACGAAGCGTCCCGCGAGTTGCCCGGACGGATCTTGCTCGACCAGCCCGCCGATGCCTCGATGCTGTGATCCGCCGGCTTCGAGGAGCACCGCACCTTCGCTCAGACCCGACCCACGAAGACAGCGAACCAAGGAGCATGGCCATGACGCTCATCAACGCCCAGTGCCGCCTGGCCGCACGACCGGTCGGCCTCCCCGGGCCCGCTGATTGGGATCTTGTGCAGGAGGAGAGCCCGGAGCCGCAGGACGGGGAGTTCCGAGTCGCGGTCGAGTACCTGTCCGTAGACCCCGCGATGCGATCGTGGATGAACGCCGGACGCTCGTACGTGCCTCCCGTGGAGATCGGCGAGGTGATGCGCGCGGCCGGCATCGGCCGCGTGATCGACTCGCGCCATCCCGACTTCAAGGTCGGCGAGCACGTGTACGGGGTGTTCGGCGTGCAGCGCTACGCGGTGTCCGACGGAGAGGCCGTCACCCGAGTCGACACGACGCTCGCCCCCGCGCCCGTGCACCTCGGCGTCCTCGGCATCAGCGGCCTGACGGCTTACTTCGGCCTGCTCGATGTCGGCAGGCCCGAGCCCGGCCAGACCGTTGTCGTTTCGGGCGCCGCCGGGTCAGTCGGGAGCGTTGTCGGGACAGATCGCGCGGATCAAGGGCTGCCGGGCGGTCGGGATCGCCGGCGGCGAGGACAAGTGCCGCTGGTTGACGGACGAGCTCGGGTTCGACGCGGCGATCGACTACAAGCGCGGCGACGCCCGTGCGCAGCTGCGAGAGCACGCCCCCGACGGCGTCGACGTGTTCTTCGACAATGTCGGTGGCGATGTGCTGGAGGCCGTGCTCGGGCGGCTCGCGCGCGGTGCCCGGGTGGTGCTCAGCGGCGCGATCTCGCAGTACAACGCCACCGAAGCCCCGCATGGGCCGGCCAACTACATGCAGCTGCTCGTGGCGCGCGCATCGATGACCGGCTTCGTGATCTTCGACTACGCGGCTCGCTACGGCGAGGGCGTTGCCCAGCTCGCGCAGTGGCTGCGCAGCGGCGAGCTGCGATCGCGCGAGGACATCGTGCACGGCGATATCGACCAGTTCCCGAACGTGCTCCTGCGGCTCTTCCGCGGCGGGAACACAGGCAAGCTGGTCCTGGCGCTCGACGGTGAGTAGGTGAGCTCCGTCGCCGTCCGATCCCAAGCTCGGCGTCGTCATGCCGTTCTGGCTCGACCGGCCCGATGAGGAGGCGGTCGAGATCGCGCTCGCCGCCGAGCAGGCCGGGATCCAGACCATCTGGATCGGCGAGCTGGCCTCCTTCGACGCGTTCGCCCTGGCCACCGCGATCGGCCTGCGGACCCGGCGAGCCCGTCTGAAGATCGGACCGCTCGCGGTCGGCGTCCGCAGCCCCGTCGCGATCGCGCTCGGCGTCGCCTCGGTCGCGACGCTGATCGGCCGTCCGGTCGACGTCGCGCTTGGCGCGTCGAGCCCGACGATCGTCACCGGCTGGCATGACCGGCCGTGGGCCGGGCTCGCGCCGCGGATGGAGGAGACGCTGCCGGCGCTGCGCGCGATCCTCGACGGCCAGCGCGCCGACATCGCAGGCAAGCACGTGCGCGCACACGGCTTCAAGCTCCGCCGCGCCCACCCCGACACGTCGATCAGCGTGGCGGCGTTCGGACCGGCGATGACACGAGTCGCGGCACGCCACGCCGACGAGGTCATCCTCAACCTCGTCACGCCCGAGCACGTCGCCAAGGTGCGGACACAGATCGATCAGGAAGCGGCCGCCGCCGGCCGGCGTGGCCGGCCGCGGCTCGCAGTCTGGCTCCCAGCCGCGCTTGAGCCTGGCGAGGCGGGTACGGGCGCAGCTTGCCGGCCAGCTCGCCGCTTACGTCGGCGGCGCCCGGCTACGGCGAGATGTTCGCCGAGCTCGGGTACGGCGCGCTCGTTGACCGGGCCCGCGCCGACGGCGCGCGGCGCCTGGAACTCGCGGGCGCGATACCGGTTGACATGACCGCGCAGGTCGCCGCCATCGGCAGTGCGGTCGAGATCGCCGCGCGGATCGCCGCGTACCGCCGAGCCGGCGCCGACCACGTCGCCGTGGCCCCGAGCACGGCCGATGACCGCGCCGGACGCGGGGTCCTTAGCGCCCTCACCCATGAGGCGGTGGCGTGATCACACGCGCGAGCGATGGCCCAAGGCATGCGCTCCAGGTCGACGTGCGATCGGGCCTGCGCTACCGGGGGTGCACCGGCTCCCAGACGTAGTCCCAGTTGGCAAGCCGCACGGGGTTGAGACCCGGCTTCACCTTGGTGCACGTCGCAGCGCAGGCCCCTCGGTTGCCACCGGCAAGCGTTGCGGTGGGCCCCGTCCTGTACGCGGCCTCGGTCCACGCCAGCGGCCACTTCGGGTCCTCCCGGCCGACCGCCTTGTCGACGTGCAGGAGCTTGTAGGCCCGGATCAGGGTCTTGCCGCTCTCCAGCGGGTCATCGCCGAAGAAAATCTCGTGGGGAGAGTCCTGCCCGCTCGCCGGCGTGGCCGTCGACGGGAAGGCGTCGCCGCAAAGCCGCAGCATGATCCCGAAGCTCGCGTAGTTTGGCGTTCCGGAGAGCCAGCAGGCGTTGCCGACCTGAACGGTGTTCGAGCAGGTTCGAGGATCCTCATGGGCACGGTCCATCGGAGGCTTTGTAGGCGAGTTGGTCGACGGAGTCGCGCAGGGCGGACAGACCGGGAGCCGACGCAGCCAGGTCGCCTCGCCCTGGAATAGCGCGTGGATGTCCCAGCCGTTGATGTCGGGCGTCGGCGACTTGTTCAAGGTGCCATCGGGGTTGAAGATCTTGATCGGATGCACGAGGTGGTCGCACGCCCGGTACTGGTCGTCAACGCTCCAGCTCTTGAAGTCCGCCTGGATCTTCGAGAGCGTGGCGGAAAAGGGGGCGCTCACGTCCGGCCCGCAGACACCGATCGGCTTGCTCGGATCCTGCTCGTTGGAGGGATTGTCGGGCGTCGGCGCATCGTCGTCGGTGGTCTGACCGCCGTCAGCGCCTGCGTCGGGGGTGGGCGAGGGCCCTGAGTTCGGTGGACCCTGCTGGGGCGGATCCTTGGGCCGCAAATCCCGGTGCAGCATCCGCTCACTGGCGCAGCGATTCAGGGCCAGCAGGCCGGCGGCCCGGCGAGCGGCTACGGCCCCGCGCAGCCGTTCCTCGATCTCGTCGCTCGCGGTCGTGGGCTTTGCGCAGTCGGCGCACGCGCAATGGGCACCACAGCGCGACAACGAGCGCGGCGCGCGCTTCCGTCCAGAGATCAGGCGCGTGAACGCTGCGTTCCCGACGGCGCGCTGCAACTCGCGGATCGCGTCCACAGGCCCGGGAATCGCCGCCCCGTGCAGGCGCACCGCCGGATCGGCCTGGTGTGACTGCCCGTTCTCCCGAGCGGCTACCGCCATTCAACCGAAGAGCATAAGCGATCCCACAACGACAGCCGGGGGACACCGGCGTGGCGAGATCAGCGTTTCGGACAGACCAACCACCTCCACCACCTCGCGCCTAGGCGACGTTGCTTGCGGTCATATCGCCGATTGGTAATATGAACACGTGAGCGCCTACGCTGCCCTGGCCGAGCCGCACCGCCGACAAATCCTCGACCTGCTGCGTGATGGCGAGCGGCACGCTGGAGAGCTGGTAGAGCGCCTGGAGCTGAGCCAGCCCGGCGTGTCCAAGCACCTCAAGGTGTTGCGCGAGGCTGGGCTCGTCGCCGTACGCGCGGATGGCAAGCGGCGTCTGTACGCGCTGCGTCCAGAACCCCTTGCCGAGGTCGACCAGTGGCTGCAGCCCTATCGCGCATTCTGGTCCAAACGCCTCGACGCCCTCGAACGCCACCTGGAGGAGAACCCATGACCGACGGAACCCTTGAGACGATCGACGGTCGCCCAGCGCTGCGCTTCGAGCGCACGCTCCCCCACTCTCCCGAGCGCGTGTGGCGAGCGATCACCGACCCCGCAGAGCTCGAGCGCTGGTTTCCCGCCGCCGCCCACTGGACACCCGCGCCAGGTGAGACCTTCGAGGCCTACGGCGCGAGCGGCGAGGTGATCGAGGTCGATGCACCCCGGCGCCTGGCCTGGACCTTCGCCGGCGAGCGCTACAGCTTCGAGCTGATCGCTCACCAAGGCGGCTGTCAGCTGGTCTTTACCCACGTCTTCGACGACCGCACGCGCGCAGCGCAGACAGCAGCCGGCTGGGACGCCTACCTTTCGCGGCTCGAGCCTCACCTTGCCGGCGGCTACCTCTCCGAAGCGCAGGCACACGAGCCGTGGGAAGAGGTCCACGAACGCTACGCGGAGCGCTTCGGGGTCGATCCCGCCCCGGGCCGTCGCTTTCTGGCCGCTCAGCGCGCCGGTCAACAATGACGGGGACGGTCAGAGTCGTGGATCGACTGGTTCGCTTTCGAGCGCGAGGACTCCGAACACGCACTCGTGGACTTGGTAGAGCGGCTGGTGGGCGACGAATCGTGTGAGGCCCTCGATGCCCAGTCCGAATTCGCGGATCGCGAGGCCGCGTTTGCGTGAGAGGTTGCGATTGCGCAAGCGGTTGATCTGGCTGGGGTCGGCGTATTCGGGGCCGTAGATGATGCGTAGGTATTCACGGCCACGGCATTTGATGCCGGGCTGCGCAAGACCCTTGCGGCCGTGGGCGATGAAGGTGATGGGTTTGACGACCATGCCTTCACCCCCGCTGGCGGTGATCTGCTCCCACCAGGCGATCGCCGCGGCTTGGCTGTGGTCGTCGGTGAGGTCGACCACATGCCGGGCGGTGGGGGTCAACCAACCGGGATCGGCGGCGACGAGCTGGTCGCAGAGGTCAAGATGCCACGTGTGCTCACGGTCGGTGAAGACACCGCTCTCGCCGGCGAGAATGTGGAACGGCGCGAGGCGGAGATCAGCTACTCCGTTGACCGGCCTGACGTAGCGGCGGTAGGCGTCGATGTACCGGCCGGCGTGCTCGAGCCGGCCGCACTCGGCGTCGCGCAGGTCGGCGACGTCGATGCCTCGGGCAGCGGCCTGCTCCAGGGTGGCGATGGTCGCGGTCAGGCCGGCGCGGGCGGCGGCGCCGACTGATGCGTATTGGCGGTGGATGAGGTCCATTGCCTTCGCCGACCAGGGCAGCAGTTCGCAGTCAAGCGCCAGCCAGGTCGTCTCCAGCGTCTCCCAGATTCCGGCGGTGTCGATCGCGGCGCGCACGCGGCTGAGCGCGTCTTCGGTCTCGGCCTGGGTGTCCAGGAACGGGCGGCCGGTCCGGGTGTAGATCGCGCCCGTCTCCCCGCCATCGACGCCGAACCGGTCGCGGGCGGCGTGCTCGTCGCGGCAGGCAATCACCACGGCCCGCGAGCCCATGTGCTTCTCCTCGCAGATGACCTGCAAGATCCCCTCGGCTCGGTATTCTGCGAACGCGTTCTCAGGGTGCTCAAGCAGATCAGGCCGCTGGGACGTGGCCGTCGGCGCCATCGTGGGCGGCAGGTAGATAAGCCAGCGGGGATCGATCGCGAACCGGCTCATGACCTCCAGCGCGGCGGCGGCGTTCTCCTCCCGGATTGTCACCGTCCGCGTCAGCTCGGTCTGGATGATCCGCTTGCCGGCAACGTCGTCGATGTCGAGCAGCAACGCGGGCCGGTCCTCACCCCGCTCCTCGGCGTCAGAGGGCAGGAACGGTCTGACCGGCTCGTAGTAGGTGCGATGCGCGGGCACGGAGACGAGCTCGCGTTCGGGCCAGCGCAGAGCCGTGAGACGTCCGCCGAACACGCAGCCGGTATCGATGTTGAGCGTGTCGTTGACCCACTCGGGTTCCGCGACCGGCGTGTGCCCGTAGATCACGGCGGCCGCGCCACGGTAATCGCGCGCCCACTCCAGCCGGACCGGCAGGCCGAACTCGTCGCTCTCGCCGGTCGTTTCCCCGAACAACGCGAAATCACGGACCCGGCCCGAGGAGCGGCCCTGGTAACTCTGCTTCATCCCGGCATGCGCGACGACCAGCCGCCCGTCGTCCAGCACGACATGGCTGACCAATCGGTCCAGAAATTCTCGAGCCTGGTCACGAAACGCGTCGGACTCCGACTCCAGTTGCTCAAGGGTCTCGGCCAGGCCGTGGGTGATCTGCACGTCACGGCCCTTGAGTTTCCGCACCAGCTTGACGTCGTGGTTGCCCGGCAGGCAGATCGCTGCGCCGGCCCGCGCCATCGCCATCACCAACCGCAGCACCGCGGGAGTGTCCGGACCGCGGTCGCCGTAGTCGCCGACGAACACCGCGCGGCGACCCTGCGGCGGTGACACGGTGACCCCATCGTCAGCGACCGCATATCCGAGCTCGGTCAGCAGTTCGACGAGCTCGGCGTGGCAGCCATGGATGTCGCCGATGACGTCGAAAGGCCCGTGCTCGGGGCGTCGGTCGGTCCACAACGGGGTGCGGTGGATCTCTGCTAACCCAACGTCCTCGATGGAGCGCAGGACATGGACGCGGCGAAACCCCTCACGCTGAAGTCCTTTGAGCGACTTGCGCAGCTGCGCGGTCTGCTGGCGCACGACATGAGGCCCGAAGGTGCGGTCCGGACGCTGGCGGTTTCGCTCCTGACAGACCGCCTCGGGGGTGTCGAGCACGATCGCGACCGGGAACAGATCGTGCTGCTTGGCCAGCTCGACGAGCGGCCGACGAGCCTCGCGCTGCACGTTGGTGGCATCGATGACCGTGAGCCGGGGCTGAGCCAGCCGTCTGCCCGCGATGAACTGCAGCACCGCGAACGCGTCGGCGGTCGCGGCCTGATCGTTCTCGTCATCGGCCACCAGGCCGCGGCAGAAGTCCGACGAGATCACCTCCGTCGCCGCGAAGTGCTCGCGTGCGAACAAGCTCTTGCCGGACCCCGACGCGCCGATCAACACCACCAGGCTCGGATCCGGAAGATCGAGTCTCATCGCTGGAATACCGCCACCTGCGTCGGAGCTCCAACCGCGGGATCGACCGATCCGACCGGCGCGTAACGGACGGCGTAACCGTAGGAGTCGGCGACTCGGTCCCCCCACGTCGCGAACTCGGAACGGGTCCACTCAAAGCGGTGGTCGCGATGACGAAACTCACCCGCCGGTAGCGTCCCCCACTGAGTGTTGAACTCCGCATTCGGCGTGGTCACCACGACCGTGGTCGGACGCGCGCAGCCGAACACGTTCTGCTCCACTGCCGCCAAGCGTGGCAGGTCGAGATGCTCGATCACCTCCACCAGGGCTGCGGCATCAAACCCGACCAGCCGCTTGTCGCGATAGGTCAGTGCGCTCTGAAAGAGCTCGATCCGGCGCCGCTGACCATCGTGCATCTCATCCAGCTTCAGGCGGCGCGCCGCCTGCTCCAACGCCCGCACTGAGACGTCGACGCCCACGATCAGGTCATAGCGATCGGCGAGCAGCCGCTGCAGCAGGGCGCCCGGCCCACACCCCAGATCGAGCACGCGTCGGGCGCCCGATTCCCTGAGCGCTGTCTCGACCGCGCTCAGACGCTGATCGCGCAATGACACCCGTTCCTCGGGCTCGTTGTCGGGCTCGGGATCGTCGACTATCGCTGCGGCGTCGTCCAATTGAGCCAGCGCCGGGAAGAACAACTGCGCCTGCTTCTTCAGATACCGTCGCACGATCAGATCGCGCTCGGGGTGCATCCCCAGCCACCCCTCACCGCGGCGCAGCAGCTTCTCGATCTCGGCGCCGTCGACCCAGTAGTGCTTGTCGTCATCCAGGACCGGCAGCAGCACGTACAGGTGAGTGAGCAGATCGGCCAGCCGACAGTCCGCCGACAGCCGCAAGCTGACGTAACGACTCGCGCCCCACTCGGGGAACGCGGCATCGAGGGCGACCGGGTCGACGGTGATCGCGTAGCCCAGCGGCTCAAACAGACGCCGCACCAGATCCTCCCCGCCCAGGGCGGGGACCACCGCCAGGCTCGCCTCGAGCGGGATTGCCGTCGCGGCCAGCTGCTCGTGACCCCTGCACGTGCCGGCCATCGCGCTCTTGAATACGGTCACCAGGGCGACCGACAAAAACGACGACGCGACGTATGGCCGATCGTTGACGTACTCCGCCAGCGCGAATCCCCCGCTGCCACGTCCGCGACGCACCAAACGCACCGGATCGATATCCACCAGCAGAGCAGCGGTGCAGAGATCCTCGTCGGCCTGCGGATAGAAGACATGCGCCGTTCCAAATGGCAACGAGAACGACTGCTCACGATCCGGATGCTTATGCAGCAAGAACCCCAGATCCGTGGCCGGCCGATGCGTGGTCGAGATCGTCAGCAGCACGCATCGAGGCTACCGGCGGTGACGCCGCGTCCCGGAAGCCCACGCTCCGAGCTCGGCTCAGATCGTGAACGAGATCGTCGCCGAGAGCGAGCGTCCGGTCAGGGGTTGGGTGCGGCCGTCCCCAGTCGGTGATCCGTCAATTTGCGCAAACAATGAGTGAGGCGTACGCTGCCCGCGGATGCTGGGCTCGCGCCGCCGCCGTCATGCAGTGGGTTACCGCATTGCCGCTTGGTGGGGCGCCTCTGTGGCCGTCGTGACGATCGTGACGGCCGCCATCGCCGGGAACGCGCTCGCCGCCACCGCGCACAGCAGCGCCCTGATCCCGTTCTGTTCCGCCTCGGCGCCACGTACGAACCCGCATCCGGACTGCCTGTTCCGACCCTATGCCTACCCGGCACAGGCGGCAAAGTTCAGCGGGTCGGCGACCGTTGTCAACGCCCCTAGGCGGATCGGCAAGACGTGGAATTACAAGTTCACCGTCAAGCTCGACTACACCGTCCCGTACTCCACGGTCTGCCCTCCGTCGGGAGCCAACCCTGCGTTGTTCCCCTGTCAGCTGGAGGGTTTCGACGAGTACGGCAAGCCAAACGTCGGGTTCACTATCGTCGGCGCCTACGTGCGGCGCGCGAAGGCGCTCGAGGGCGTCTCCCCGTTCGCCCAACCGCACCAGAACTGCCCCAACCTCTCCGGGACATGCACGGAGACGTTCGTGATGAATGCGTATTCGCAGTGGGGCCACTTTGACTTCGACGTCAGCATGGGCCTCGGCTACTTCGTGCCCTACTCCTGGGCTGGCAACGTCGACGGGGGCGCCGGGTTCGAGACCGCGATCTCGGTGAATTTCCCCAAGCTCAAGGGTTCATCCCGGGTCAAGATTCCGCCTCCGTAGGCGGGGTGCGCTCCAGATGCGAGCGCGTCCTCGCGGGCGAGCTTGAGATCAGCGACCGGGGAGGTGGTAGATGTCCAGCGCTCCGCTTGAGGCGTGGTCGTTCGCGTTCCCTGTGGGCAGGATGATCTGACGGGCGGCGATGATGGGGCTGTTCCAGTGCCCCTGGCCCGCCGGCAACGACCCGAGCTGGCGCCCCGTCGTCGGCGACCGGACGACCAGCGCGCCGTCTGTCTCGTCATACACGTAGAGAAGCCCTCCGGCCAGGACGGGGCTCGTTCCCGGGGTCGAGTCTTTCCAGGCGACCGAGAGGCGCCGGCCGCTAAGCCGGTAGGCAGCGGTCCCCGCGGAGGTCGTGACGAACACGTACGTCGTCCCGTCGATCGTCGCGACGGCCGGCTGCGAGAAGACGTCCATGCTGCCGGGCGCGTCGATCGTCTGCAGCTCTCCGCCGGTCCTCGGTCCCGCAGGCCCGCTGGTGCCGTCGAGCGTCTTGAGGTTCAAAAGCGAGAGCTCGCCCGATTTCCCGCCCTGCACGGCGAGGTCACCCGGCAGCAGCGCCGGTGAGGTGGACCCGAGGTCGAGGTCCTCCTGAGTGAGGTGAAGCTGATCGGTCGGGGTCCAGTTGTGCAGCAGCTTCAGTCCCTGCGGCGAGAGCTCGAGCACGCTGTCTGACCAGTTCGTGCGGCCGTTGAACGTCGTTGTCTGACTCGACTCCCCGTTCGAGGTGGCGACGAGGATGTTGCCGTTCGGCTCCACGACCGCGCCGGCGCGCCCCCAGATCGCTGAGTCGCTATAGGGGCAGCTGCCCGGATGCATCAGGTGACGGACGTTTGAGCACAGCGAGTTGAACACCGCCTGGATGTGACCGGTCGCACGGGAGATCTCGACGACGTGTCCTTGGTAGGGCGGGATGTCACCGACGTAGCCGTCGGTCACGACGATCAGGTGGCTGCCGTCGATGCTCGGCGGGGAGGCGAGCTTCTCGTGCCTCGGGTCAAGAGTCACCCGTGCCGGCCAGCGACCGGTACGAGCCTCGCGCCCCGTGGCCAGACCGAGCTTGTGAACCTCGCCGTCAGGGGTGGCGGTGTAGACGTAGCGATGATCTGGGTCCGCCGTCGGGCTCGCGGTCGTGAACTGCGCGCTGCCGGCGTAGGAGGCGATGTCTGCCGGGGTGTACTCCCACAGCGTGGCGCCGGTGCGAGCGTTGATGGCCAGCGTGCGGCCGTAGCTCGTCGTGACCACGATCACATCGCGCACATGGCCCTTCACGACCACGGCGTTGAGCTCGATCGCCGAGCTGTCGACGGTGCCCGGCAGCTGCACGATGCGGCGCTGGAGATGCCTCAGCGTGGCGGAGGTGATGCCCGTGCGGGCGGGACCATCGTTTGAGCGCTGGTCGGAGTAGCCGAACTGCGGCCAATCACCCGCGGCCGCAGCAGCGGACCGAGCCGACCGCGATGATCGGGCCGACGTGCTCCTCGCCGAAGCGGTCCGCGTGACCGAAGCAGTCCGCGCCGCCGAGGCAGAACTGTCGGCGATCGACGACGAACCGGCCGCCTCTCTACCGCACGCGCAGACACACAGGCTGACGCACGCCGCCGCCACCAGCGACCAACCGCGCATCACGCCTCGGCCGCGCGAGAGGGCGCCCCGGGACGCGCCCGGACACGAGAAGTGCGTAGACACAAGGTCAGATCATCGCGCACCGGAGGCTCGTCGACGTAAGGCCCTGCTGACGGACGGCCATCAACGCCACGCGCGACGACGGGCGCGGCTCCGTGCGGGCCGATCGCGCGCACCGCGAGGCTCTCGACGATCGGCTGCACTCCGGGATCGCCGACCGCCAGTCGGAGATCTCCATGGTCTATTAGCCCCGCTCCCACCGGGTCGCGAGCGAGGTCGTGGCAAAGCATGCGTCTGACTGCGGCCGGCGGGCGCAGGAAAGCGGCCGTCTCGGCGCGGATCTCGTAGCCCCAGGGTTCCAAGGTCCTGAACGTGGCCGCGTCCTTGCGCCGAAAGATGGGGAGCTCTCCCCATGCGCGCCCATAGCGTGGGTCATAGGCTGACCGACATGACAGATCCGCCGCCACGCGCCACGTTTGCCACAGCGGCGAATCGGCCTGACCATCTCGCCGTGGACACGGCTGGAAAGAGGAGTTGCCATGACGTTCATCGCGGTCGTTCCTGAAGACAAAGCCACTGGCGCGACGGCGGAGCTGTATGCCGCCGATCATGAGACATTCGGATATCTGCCCAACTTCACCCAGGCGTTTTCCGCCCGACCGGCGGTCTACGCCGCCTGGCGAGAACTCAACGGTGCGATCAAGCGCGGCATGGATCTGCGCCGTTATGAGCTGACGACAGTTGCCGCGGCCCGTCGCCTGCGCTCTAGCTACTGCACGCTCGCGCATGGCTCCGTACTGATGGACAAATTCCTCGCTCCCGATACCGTGCGCGCCCTCGTCGCGGACCATCGGACCGCGGCGCTGAACAGCACGGATGTCGCGATCATGGACCTCGCCGAGAAGGTCGCCGACGATGCCACCACGGTCGACCAGACCGACATCGACCGTTTGCGATCCCTCGGGCTCACCGACACCGAGATCCTCGACATCGTGCTCGCCGCTGCGGCACGATGCTTCTTCAGCAAAACGCTCGACGCCCTCGGCGTCGAGCCGGATGCCAAGTATGCCGAACTTGACCCCGCCCTCCGCGAGGTGCTCACGGTCGGCCGGGCGATCGCGGAGCATTGAGTGGCCTCACCCACCCCGGTAGTCCGCCACTTGCGCTCGCTTCTGCTCTGACGCCCGGGCCTCCGCATCCCCCCGCGGCGCCCGGGCCAAAGGCTGTCAAAGGCCGCCGTCGCGGTCGCGGTCGCGGGGAGCGCATGTTGCGGGATTGCGCGTCTCTACGCGCTGGTCGGTGCGTGTTGAGCCGGGCCGGGCGCGATGGTTTCGCGACGCTGGAGGCGCGGTAGCAGCAGCGCCAGTCTTGGTCGGCGAGGACGTGGCCCTTCTATGCCATCCACCCCGGGAAGCCTCGGAGAGAATCCTCGATCGGGGGCGCCATCTGCTGCAGACCCTCCTCGAGTTCAGCGAGTTGGCGGGGTCCGAGGGTCTGACTGAGACGAGTGCGGTATGCCTCGAAGAACGCGGCGCTCAGAGCTAGCATCTCCTCGCCTCGTGCCGTTCGCTGCACGCGGACCGCACGAGCGTCTCCGGGGTCCGGCTGGCGGCAGACGTAACCGACTTTCTCCAGCGAAGCGACCGTCTTGGCGGCCGCCTGCTTGCTGACGCCCAGCCGTCGTCCCAGCTCCGATGCCGTGCTGCCGTCGGGGCCGATCGCCTGAAGCGCAAAACCGTGAAGTGGGCGGGCTTCGTCATGTCCACGCTCGGACAGCGTGCGATGAAGCTCATCGATCAGTGATCTGAATGCACCGAGCAGCAGGAGTGGGAGTTCGAAGCCTGCGCGGTCACGAGAGAGCATCTACGAATGCTTGCACACGGAAGACAACCCGGTAGACTATGTAGACAACATCGTTGTCTATTCGAAGGGACGTTTGCCATGTCCTACGTGATTCGCCTGACCGAACGTCGCCGCTCTGAGACTCCGGCTGGTGCGATGACGACCCATGCATCACCCACCATCGGCCCCACCGCCGGGCTCTCGATGTGGCAGGTCGAAATGACCGAGGGCGCGTCGGGTCCTGTTCACGTGTTCGATTCCGAGCAGATCTGGACCGTCCTCGAGGGTCAGTGCTCAGTACACATCGCGGGCAAAACCGAGATCCTCGGTCCCGGGGACACCGTGGTGATGCCGCCCGAACACGAGCGACAGGTCGCTGCTCGCACCGATGTCCGCCTCCTTGTCTGCGGTCACGGAGACGCCATTGCACGAGTGCCCGGAGAGCCCGATCCACGCGGCACACCCGCCTGGATCGCGTGATCGACCACCGCGAGGTGTGCAGAACCAAGGCTCCGCCTACGCATCGTTCGGCTGCGAACTCGGTTGAGATGCGCTTACGTCGTCGAAGTCACCGCCGCAACCGACTGACAAGTAGAAGCCCGCACGATCACGAGGGCTTTGATCAACCGAGCCGACGCATTCCGGTGAGCAAATTGGCGACAAGTCGCTCACCAGCTCGGACGCGGTCCTCGCCGCAAGCAGGGCGCACGGCGTGTCGTGCAAAACAAGGGGTCTGCATACGCAACGGACGTGGCCGTCCGAGTCGCTCTCCTCCGGTCGCCGACCACGGCGACGCGCACGCCGGCGCCGGGCTCGCTCTACCGGCGCTGGTCAGTTGCCTGCGCTACGGCGTCGAGCGGGTTGCTCATGAGCCTCCCCGCATCACTCAATTGCCTGTTTCGGGCCGCCGCCTGAGCGCGGACCTCGGTGCCGGGCCGCCGAGGCAGCGGATGAAGTCCGCGCGAGTGATCGTCCAGGCGGTGACCGGCGTGACCGCGGTGACCGTGGAGTGGTGCCCGCTGTCGCCGAGGATTGCCGACGCTCCGAAGCACGAGCCGGGCTCGACCCGCGTGGCCGGACCCTGCTCAGCGGCGCACTCGACCGCGCCGGCGTCGATCACGTACAAGCGATCGTTGGCCCGTTCGCGGTGCAGGATGGCGTCGCCCGTCTCGAACGTCTCAGACGCCGCCCGGAGTGCGAGGTTCTCGATCGCCGAGGTCGGCAGGTGCGCGAGGAGGGGCAGGTCGGCGATCAGCTCCAGTGCGTGCGGCGGGATACTGACGGCTCGCTCGGCCCGTTTCAGCGGCCGGAGTGCGACGAGCGCGACCGCCGGCAACGTCAATCCGGCCACGACCACGGCGCTCCGATCGCCCAGCGAGAGGACCAGCCAGGTCCCGATCCCCGCACCTACGGCTCGGGCCAGGGGGATCACGTAACCATCGACGAACCTCGCGTCGGCCGCGGCCCGCGCGGTCAAGAGCCGCTGCGTGAGCAGCACTAGGGAGGACTCCAGCAGCGCGTAGCCCGCGCCGAGCACTCCGACGAGCACCAGCGCCGGCGCCAGTACGGGCCACGCCGCAACCAGCACAAGCGGGATCCCGGCGAGCGCGAGTCCGGCGACCGCCCCGAACGCCGCGCGTCCACCGCGCAGCGATGCCGTCGCGGCGCCCGCCGTCAGCAGGCCTCCGCAGGCGAACGCCGCGCGCAGCCAGCCGACACCCACATCGCCGGTGTGCAGAAGGTCAAGCGCGACGACCACCAGCAGCAGATCAAGGGTGGACTCCGCCAGGACGGTTACGCCGGAAAGCGCCACCCCCAGCAGCCGCCATGGCTGGCGTTCGACCGCCTCAATGGCAGGGCGCCCGGGCCGTGGATCGGCGGCCGCGCGGACGCCGTCCGACGAGCCGGCGGCGCTGGGCGCGCGCCAGGCGATCGCGGCGACCACGAGGAACGCCAGGCCCGCGACCCCGAATGCCGCATGGAGGCTGACCGCGAAGACGATCACCACGCTCGCGAGAGCGCCGGCAAGGTGGCCGGCCAACGTGACCATCCTGCTCGAGCCCAGCGCGGCCAGGTCCCCCGGCGCGCGGGCAGACTCGAGGATCAGCTCGGTCCGCACCGATCGATGCACGCTCCCGGCGACCTCGAAGGCTGCGGCCAGTGCGAGCAGCAACGCAAACGGGGCCTCGGTCCAAGCGACGAGCGCGATCGCCTCCAGCGCGAGGAAGCGGACGGCGGCGCTCCCGAGGACCGTTGCCCGGCTCGACCAGCGGCTAGCGACCAGCGCCGGGAGCCCGGCGAACACAGCCGCGGACACCATCCGCGCGGCGATCGCAAGTCCCACGCCCGCCGGCCCGTGCTCGTAGTACGCGTACAGCGCCAGCACGATCGCGAACGCCCCGCTGCCAAGCGCCGAAAGACCCCAAGCTGCCTCCCATCGGGCGATCGCGCGATTACCGAGCAGCGCACCCGCCGAGCCCACGAGCGAACTCTATCCGCCCCGGTCCACGTGGCTCGCGGCGCACCGCGACGCTTGTCGCGCCGAGCGAGGGTCAGAGCATGGCGCTGCCGGCGCCCCCATTCGACGCAGGAGCGTGCTGGCCGCGAGCGGAGCCCGGATCGCGCCGTCCTCGTCGTGGCCGCAAGCAGGGCGGAGGCGACAGCGTGCAGCATCGGGCGATTGCATAGGCGCGTGGCGAGGGCGCAGCCCCGGTTCGGCGACAGGTGGGGTTGATCTCGGGCGCACCCCAACCGACGAGAGCCCCTGGCCCTTTACCTTCGCTGCTCCCTCGCTCGCGTGCAATGGCCTCGCGCCCGCGAAATCGGGATGGGTTTGCTCAGGCTGGTGGCGCGTATGTCCGGCTGAGGATCTGGCCGACGGTCTGGTCCTGCAGGGCCGACCGGCCGCGCCGAGTCGTGACCAAGCCGGTGAGCCACTGGCTGTAGGAATGGTCCTGGCCAACCTTGTAGCTGCGCTCCATGACCAGGCCCGCGGTTCGTAAGAGCTCGAGCGCCTCCGCAACGATGTCTTGCAACGCGAAGTAGCCGTCGGGAATCGGCTCGTGCACGCTCTCGCCTGAATTGTCGGGAAGGAGATCGAGGCTGACCGAGTCGAGGCCGACCACCGAAGTCATTGTCGAAGCCCGTGGAGGATCGGTGGTGAAGTACTTCGTCATCAACTGCTCGGCGAAGGCTTCCAAGGGGAGCGCTCCGACGCGCTCGGCGGCCTCGTCGATCTGGGAATCGAGCTCGTAGAGCGATGGCAGGTGCTTCTGGTCGCTCGCCGCCTGATCCTCGTCTTCGCTGCGTTTGTGAAACAGCGGTGTCATCCCCCGAGACCTCCTAGGTTGTCGCTGGTGCGCCCCCGTCCCACGGCGGTGTTCGGGCTCGGCGTCGAAAGTTGCGCTCGATCGTCCACGATGATCAGACGGTATCGGTTTGCCGCCGGGGCGCCACACGGCTCGCGCCGCCGAGAATGAGATCGCGGGTCGATCGCGACGCTGCCCGCAATTGGACTACCGGGCATCGCCTTCGGGTCAGCGTCGCGGGGGTTCCGGACGTCTCGTCACACGACGAAGCATCCACGCTCTCGCCTGCTTTCACGAACATTGCCTGTGTACAGGAGCCCGGTTTGCACATCGTCCCGCGGGCCCTGGATCCGGCGACACGGATGTCGCAGAGGACGATGGAGCGGTCCCGTCACCGCCTGAGGGAGGGCAAGATGCAATCCGTTGTGTATGACGTGCTGGTCATCGCCGCGCGCGGGTCACGATGCCGGGCTTTCACGAGGGTCGGGCTCCGAGAGACAAAGGCCACCGCTACCCAGCGGATCCCCGACGGTGCGGTGATGCGCGCGGCCGGCGACGGCGCTGACGGCGCTTGGCTGCGGGCGTTCATCGTGATCTTGTGGCGGGCCGGGCTGCGGATCGGCGAGGCGCTCGATCTCGCTGAGACCGATCTCGACGCGGCGCGCGGCGCGGTTCTGGTGCGTCGCGGTAAGGGTGCCGTCCTCGCGAGGTCGGGATGGACCGTTGGGCGTGGTCGCGGTTGGAGCCCTGGATGGCCGTCGGGCGCCGGTTACCGGTGGGCGGTCTGTTGTGTGTGATCCGCGGCGCGACCGCCGGGCGCCAGTGGGAGTCTTCTTCGGTGCGCAAGCAACTCGCGCGCACCGCGGCGAAGGCGGGAGTGCGGAGGCGGTTCGCGCCCCATCAGCTCCGGCACGCGCGCGCGGTCGAGATGGCGCATGAGGGCGTGCCCCTGGTCGTGATCCAGCGCCAGCTCGGACACGCCAACCTCGGCATCACATCGATCTACCTGCAGGGGATCGACAGCTCAGAAATCATCAACGCCGTCCACTCGCGACCGGCCCCGGTAATCCCGGCGACTGCCGGTCTTGGATCGATGCCCTCACTCAGATGCGGGCGGGCCGGCGGTCATGTCACCGGCCCGCTTTCCGCGCAAAGGAAGGCCGTCGCGCGCGGCGCCGAGATGCTCGTAGGAGCGGCAACGGAGGTCTCCCGGGCGCGTCCGATCAATCAGTGCTGCCGAATCTCCACGCTGGTCCGGCAGTCGCAGATCGGCAGAGCGGCGCTCCTGGATCTCGTCGGGAGCATCAGCGCCGTCGAGATCGTCCAGCGCTTCTGCAGTCCCTAGCGTCCGGGCGATTTGGCGCTGCCGGCGGCGGGCGCTGCTTGCGTTACAGAGCATTACGATCCGGTCGATGGGTACATGGCAGCCCTCGAAACCGCGTTAAGCGAAAGCTCGCTTTTCGCTGTCGGAAAGCGTAGGGTTGGCGCTCATCATGGGGGCGGCGCTTCTCGCCTCGAGGCTTCTGCTGGCGCGCCTGGAGGCGATCGAGGCGGCGATCGGTGGATCGTCAGAGCTGGCGTTCGTTGGTCGCGAATCAGGGTCGCCGGTTGGGCTCGGGTCGGGGCTTGGTGGCGGTGGGCTCCCTGTCGGCTCGCCGGCGCCTGAGTTCACGATCCCGTCGCTGGACGGTGAGCTGAGTCCGCTGCGGTCGTTGCTCGCTGATCGCCGGCCGCTGCTGTTGGTGTTGTCTGACGCGGGTTGCGGGCCATGCGAGCCGCTGTTGCCGGACGTGGCCGGCTGGGAGCGTGAGCACGCCGATCGGCTAGCGGTAGCGGTGATCGCCAGCGGCGAGCCGCGGGCCAAGCGCGACAAGGTCGAGCGGCATGACCTGGAGCGGGTGTCGCTGCAGTCCGAGCGCGAAGTGTCAGATGCTTACGAGGCGCACGCGACGCCGCTGGCGGTCGTGATCGGCGCTGACGGGCTGATCGCGAGTCCGACGGTCGGTGGCGTGGAGGCGATCCGGACACTCGTCGCGCAGCGACCGCACCGTCGGTCGCGATCGTGCATGTGCCCTCGTCCGATGGGCACAGCAACGGCGTGCCGCCGTCGGATAGCTCGCGGATCGGTCAGCCAGCGCCCGGGCTGGTGCTGGCCGACCTTGACGGCAATCAAGTCGTGCTGAAAAACGTCTCCACCGACCGAACGCTGGCGATGTCCTGGAACCCGGCTGTGGATTCTGTCAGGGCATGCTCGATGACCTCAAGGCGTTCGAGCGGGGCCCGCCTGCGGGTGCGCCCCGGCTGGTCGTGATCTCTCCCGAGCAGACCCGCGAGCACGCCCTGCGCTCGCGGGTGCTGCTCGACACCGAGGCACAGGCGACGGCCGCGTTCGATGCGCCCGGCACGCCGATGGGCGTGCTGATCGAGAACGGGACCACCGTCTCTCCGGTCGCTGGCGGCGCGGATCTCGAGCTCGCACGGGCGGGCCGCGGCCAAGGCCCCAGCGTCGGTGCCGACCAGGGCAACGACAACGGTAGCCACCGATGAGCCACTGGCTCGACGACGCCGCCCGCGGCCTGTCCGAGGGGAGGTTCACCCGCCGGGCGGTGCTGCGGCGGGGTGGAGCGGTCGCCGGCGGGGCGCTACTCGCATCCGTCACCGGCCCGATGCGCCCGCTTACGCGGGCCAGCGCTGCCGCTCCTCCTGGCGTCCCATGCCCTGACTTCAACAAGCCGTGCTTCTCCCCGGACGTCTGCTGCGGGGGAGTCAGCTGCTGCACCCCGGAGAAGACCTGCTGTGGGCGCGAATGCCTCCGCAGCGGCGAGGAGTGCTGTCACGGCCTCCACCCCTACCATCCGAAGTTCGAGCGCTGCTGCCCGCGCAAACCGGGCGGGCCGCCCCCTCACAGCTGCTTCAACGATGAGCCATGCTGCGGAGCCGACTGCTGCAGCAAAGGCGAGCAATGCTGCAACTCCGGAAAGCTCGCCTACTGCGCCCCCAAAGGCAAATGCTGCCCCGAAGGCCAGCACCGCGTCACCTGCGGCGGCAGGGCCAAGAGCATGTGCTGTCCCGAGGGCGAATACTGCTGCGGCGGCACGTGCTGCAAGCCCAGCAACTGCCACAACGGGAAGTGCGCCCGGTACACCTGCGGCGTCAATGGTCAAACGGGCACGTGTCCACCGGGACAGCAGTGTTACGACTACATCGATGGCACATCCGGCTTTTGCTGCGCGGGAGGCACCCCCGGCCCCCTCCGCTGCTGCTCCCATGGCCACAACGGGTTCCTCTGCCCGCTGCCGTATAGCTGCTCCCCCACGGGGGTATGCCGCGGAGGTCCGGACAGCGGGGGGTGCGTGGACACAAGCACGAACACGTGCCTGTGTCCCGGAGGCGGCACGCCCAATCCCTGCTTCTGTTGCGGCCAGCCGGACTGCGCGTCCGCGCCGGGGTGCAGGTGACCGGCACCATCGTGCATACCGGCTAACGCGCACGTCTCGACGGACGGCTCCAGTTGATCCGATCGCCCGGGAGCTTCGGACGTACGGGCGGCCTGGCAGATCCGGCTACGTCCGCGAAAGTACGCGGATGGGCGTTATCTCGTTTCGTCTTGGCGGTACACGGCACGCTCGTTCCTGTCGGCTTGGACGCGCGTATCGATCGGCGCCACTGTTGCTCGGGGGGCTCTTGCTCTGTCGGCTGAATCGAGGCCTTGCGGCCGACAGCGGCGTCGCTCTAGGATCTGAGAACAGGTGCGCGATCTCGTCGTCAGCGGCGAGACCGCCGCGCGGCCAAGGATTGCGGGAGCGCCGAGCGACGTGGATCTACCTGTTGGTCTGGACCACCTACAGGAGCGACGATGGCACCAGGCGTCGCCGCTGCCTACCGCCATCGGAGAAGTACCGCGCTGACGGCAATACAGG
The DNA here is from genome assembly GCA_963831015.1 of uncultured Solirubrobacteraceae bacterium. GTDB lineage: Bacteria > Actinomycetota > Thermoleophilia > Solirubrobacterales > Solirubrobacteraceae > Palsa-465. The sequence continues at coordinate 307,916 of CAWHOM010000007.1, forward strand.
GCTCTGGTGGCAGCTTGGCCGGCACCCGGGACTCGCCAAACCGCGACTGCGGTGCCCATGTCTCACCTAGGCACTCGGACCAACGGAGACGCCGCACTCGAGGCCCTGCTGTCGGCGATCACCGCGACCGCGGGAGGGGCCGTGCAGTCTCTCGACGACTGCTCCTCATCGTTGTCGCGGGGTCTTGCGCGGGAGCGCGGGCCCGCGATCGTGGGGTGTCAGCGGGTGGGGGTATGCGGCCGTTGGTGGGCATTCCACGCGAAAGGAGCGGAACACCAGCACGTTCCTGTTACGTACGATCCTCGGCTATGAGCGAGCGCTGCGGATCGCCTTTGTCATTGACGCGCCGCGATGTTGTCAAGGGCGCGGTCGCCTTGGCGACGCTTGGCGCCGGCTCGGTGCTGGCGGGTCGCGACGCTACTGCGGTGGCCGCTTCGCGGGCCAGCCGCATCGGGAACGGCGGGTCGAGCTCGGGCCGGGACGGTGTGGCGGTGATCGGCGCGGGGGCGGGCGGTGTGGCCGCGGCCTATTTCCTGGCGGGCACCCTCGACGTCGACGTCTTCGAGGCGAGATCCAAGATCGGCGGTCATTGCGATTCGCGGATGATCGAGTACAAGGGCGGGCGCGTCAGCGTCGATCTCGGCGCGCAGTTCTTCAATCCCGACACGCACCCTATCTATGTCACGCTGCTGGAGCAGCTGGGCCTCTACGATCCTGCCCACCCTGATGGCGACGAGACGCTGGAGGCGCCCGGCAGCCTGTGCATCTTCCCTACGGCCGGGGGCCCGCCGACCTTCTCCTCGTCGCACCCGCTGTCAACGCCTGAGCGCTCGATCGAGTTCGCCAGATACGCCGAGCTCGCGCGGGATGCAGTTCTGTCGAACATGTCGTGGGAAACCACGGTCGACGCCTGGATCCGCAGCCTCGCCGTCAGCCAGTCGTTCAAGGACGAGGTTGCGTACCCGTGGACGACGGCGTTGATCGGGTCTTCGCGGGCTGACGCGCTGCGGGCCTCGGCGCGGTCGATTCTGCAGACCTTCGCGTTGGAGTTCTCGGCCGACATCGCTCAGGGCGCGACCACGTACACCTCGAAGATTGGGCTTCAGGGCAACCTCCAGCGCCTGCTGGACCGCAGCCCGACGGTGCGGGTGCACCTCAGCGCGGCCACGCGGGCCCTGACGCGTACCCGCGCCGGTTGGTTTCTGGAGACGCAGACAGGCCGGCACGGGCCATACCGCTTTGTCGTGTTGAACGCGCCGCCATATGCCGGACGGCAACTGCTGCGCCCGCTGCACGCGTTCGCGGACCTCACGGCGCTCTTGAACGAATATGAATGGTTCGACTCGCGCCTTGTGATTCATACCGACCCGGTCTACGTCGATAGCGATCGCAGCAACTGGGCGGCCTACAACGCCGGAGTCGATGGTCGTCAATGCGAGGGCAGCGTCTGGTATGGCGCTCTAGGCCAGCAGCTTCCCTCGGGCGCGACGATCGACGTGTTCAAGTCCTGGGCCAATCGCCGGCGCGGCGACCCGAAGCACATCCTGGTGCAACGGCAGTTCAAACACCCGCTGATCAGCCGCTCGACAATCAAGGCTGCCCGCTCGTTGCGTCGCCAGCAGGGTCGCCACGGCCTGTACTTCAGCGGCCAATACACAACCGGCTTTGACTCCCAAGAAGCTGCGGTCTACTCGGCCATGAAGGTCGCGGAGTCGGTGGCCCCCGCCAGCAAGACCCTGCGGTCGCTCAAGACGCTCTTGGCCGCGCATGGACGCGCCGGCATTTCGTACGACCTCTGATCCGTTGCGCCGAGCCCTGTCGGCGCACCTGGTCGCTTGCCGTAACGATTTCGCCGTCCAGTTCGCGCGCAAGCCTCGAGGCGACCGGGACGTCGCGCACTGCGCTGCGGCACGCCGTGCTTGGCTTGCTCACATTGCGTGATCGCTTCGCGCTGGCGGTGGCTCTCAGCCAACGACCGCGTCGGCGACCTTCCGATCGCCAGGGACCAGGCTCCAGGGACGGTGAGCTCGGTCACGGTCCCGGGCCGTCCGCTCCCGCTGTGGACACCCGCGCGCCGCGGCTTTAGCGGCTTCGCTCGGGCGTCTTCCAATCGGGGCGCTGCGCCTTCAGACGCTTGTATTCATCGGTGAGCGCGCGGTGCTCGGCGAGCACCGCGCCAACCTCCTGCTTGCGGTGGGCGATCTCGCTGCTGTCGCCGGCCTGGATCGCGCCCTGCAGTGCGGCGCGAAGCGCGGTGGCGCGATCGGAGGACTGCGACCATGCCTCCCAGCCGGCTTGCATCTCCTCGTCGTCGGGCGCTCCGGGAGCGAGCTCTACCGCCGGCGGCGGCTCGGTTCGGAACTCACCGAGCCACGATCCATCGACGAGCTCGAGCTTGATGTAGTCCTTGGACGCGAGCACGGCCAAGCCACCGTTGGGTGAACGCGCCCTGCACGTGAGGCTCGCCACATCGCCCGATGAGAGGTCGAGCTCGAGGTTCCGGCTCTTTGCCCAGTCGATCTCGAGGTGGATCTCGTGCCGGCCCGGAGCCACGTCGAACGTCTTGGTCTCCCCACGACGAATGCCCCCCACCGTGTCCCCATCGATCACGACCTTGTAGGTCCGAAGCACATCTCCGACCGGCCGGCGCAGACGCTTGAGCGTGATCTGAGAGGTCGCGCCCGCCACGATCCCCCCATACTCGCACGCGGCCGTGCGACGGGAAAACTTTTGGGGCAGTCGCTCCGGCGCGTGACGACGCGCCACCGGTCCTGTCCGGCAGCACCGGCGCTGAGCAGCAACGCCGGCATCGACACGGTCGCGACTTCGACTAACTCGCGCCCGCGGGACGCGCAGGCCCGACCTCACCGACGACCCACGCGGTGCACCGATGCGCCAGACCCCCCTGAGCGGTCGATCTCGACCGTCCACGGCCACGATCCGCACGATCGCTCTTGCCTTATCGCCGCCTCGCGTCGCCCGATTGCAGTGGCGACAAGGGAGCGGCAGCTCACATGCGCCCCGACGGGTGGCTTGCGACGATGCGATCACCGGCCCCGCTACGACCCGCACGACCTCTGTCGCGACGGCACCGTAGCCGGATAGCCAGCCGCGCTGGCGTCGGCTCCGAGCTCTTCCCATGCGAGCCCGTCATGAGCACAGTAATCGCATCCCCTCCAGCCGCTCTTAGCCCGACAAGTCGGCTGTCAGGCCAGCGCCGGTGAGGGCCTGCGGTCCCGGCGTCTTGAACAACGCGGTGAGGGTTCCTGTGAGGGTGCCGGAGGTGTCGGTGGAATCCACCCGGCGCTTGGCGTGGTAGTGGGCCGCACCGGTAAGCAGTGGCCCGTGCGCGGTGAACGTTGCCCGGGAGAGTCCGTCGGCTTCGGTGAGCTTGTACGCGGGTAGCTGACTGAGATCTCGTCATCGACACGCACGCGGCCAGGGCGGATCAGGTCAACCACACACACATCGTGGTTTTCAGCGCTCCACCTGCGACCCATACGGCCGCGCCCGATATGCGTGCTGGTGGCGTCGATGGCCTGCGGCGCATCCCCACTCGCCATTGCCGGGTGGCGACGTCCGGGCAGTTCACGGAGATCCCGATCGTGACACTCAGGAGCTTGCGCTTGACCGTCCCGAAGCAAAGGCTCCTGCCACTCCATTCGCCCACCACACGCGCGATCGACGCTCCAGCTGCCGCACACCACCGAGCGTACTAACAGCAAGCTATCTCAGGAGAAGCGGACCGCTGCACCATTAGCGTCGGGCTGGACGGTGCGATGATCGCATCGCATTGCCTGGCTAAGCAGTCGCGCGATCGCCTCGGGGACATCCAAGCGTTCCGACGTACTCCGTATCGCCCATAGCAGGGCTGGCACGGCGACGTGCAGAATCGCCCCGTCCGCTTGCCGCGCGGTGCTCCACAGGCGCCATGCGGTCACGCCAGGCCATCATGGCCCAACGTCGACCGGCTGACGCCGGTCAGCGTACGCAGTCGCCCGTGTACACCCCGACGCGGATGCTGCTCGAAGCTGACTGGCTGCCGTTGGAGGCGGTGAACCGGACGTCCCAGAAGCGCGTGCCGCAGCCGGAGCTCGTTGCGTAGAGGCGGACCGTGGCGTTCAGTGAGGTGGCGAAGGTCGAGAAGTTCGCCGGGCTCGAATCATCAGCGACGTCCCACTTGTAGCTGAGCGGCAGGTTTTGCGGGTCTGTGGCCTGGGCCTGGACCGGCACGTCCACGTACTCGCCGCCGTTGTTGACGTCCGTGGCCTCGAAGTTTTTGCCGTTCTGCGGGCTGGTGATGACGGCGGTCGGGGCGTTCGGCGTGGCTGCGACGATCTTCACGTGCACCGTCGCGGTCTTCGTGATCCCCTGGCTGTTGGTCGCGTACACGACGACGGTGTGCGTGCCGACGTCAAGATCGGAAAGCGTCAGGGTCGGACCGGTGAAGAAGGTTGCTCCGCCGTCAATCGTCCAGTGCAGCGCTGAGTCGGGGATCGTCCCGTCGACCGCGTCGCTGGCATGCGCGACGAAGGTCACGGGGTTGCCCTTGGTGAAGCTCTGACCGTCGGTGGGAGCGGCGAACGTCACGTTCGGCGCCGACGGGGTCGGGGGCTGCCCATGTCCGTAGACGACCATGCGCCAGTCGTCGTTGGTCGCGCCGCCCGTCGTGTCGATCGAGCGGACCGGCATCAGGAAGGATCCAGAGCCTTGCCCTGGCTGCAGAGAGTAGTAGTCGCCGGTGCCGCCGCTGTACGCCGTGCCGGGCGCGATCGGCGGGTTGCCCGGCTGCGGCCCGCTTGCAGCGAACACGTTCGCGAGCTGCTTGTCGCCGAAGTTCTGCGGGTCGATGTAGCCGGCGACCGGTTGCGGGTTGGCGTTGTCCGCTGAAGCGAGCATCGACAGCCCGACGGCGCCGCTGGGGGTTACCCCCAGGGCGGGCCAGGCGAAGTTGAGCGTGCTCGACCACACGTCGGTGAAGTCGGCCGCCTTGTTCCATCCGGTCGTATCGATTCGGAACAGCATGATCGCCGTGTGGTCGTAGTCGTGCACGATCGTCGGCTTAGCCGTGCTGCACTTGGCGGTGCAGGCATCGCGGGCCGCCTGATAGCCGACGATCAGCTTCCCGCCTGTCCAGGCCGCCGTCAGCGTGCGGCCGATCAGACCACCCTGTGCGCGGGCATTCCAGTCGTTGCCGTCGGAGCCGATGATCTGGTCGTTGCGCGTGGGCACGGTGGCGTGGCTGACGTCATGCACTGCCACCGCGCCGCCCGACCAGGACCAGACGCGCGTGGTGGAGCTGTCGTGCGCCGCCACGAAGTACGACGTCGTGTTGGAGACCGCCTGGCCAGGGGTCTCCTGGGCGGCGACCGTGTGGAAGTCGACCGGGAAGCCGCTCATCTGGAACTGGTTGTGCAAGGCAGCGGCAAGGTCGATGCGCGCCGCGACGGCCGAGTCGTTGCCGCGGAACACGTCTACGGTCCAGTTGATGACAGCGTCGTTGGCCGACAGCGTGCTGTAGTCAAACCACGCGCCGGCTGGTTCGCCGACCATCTGCGGCGTCACGTCGACCCAGCTCCAGACGTTGTTCATCGTGCCGTTCGCCGCCGCTGCGCGCAGCGCGTCGGGAGTCGCGAACGCGAAGCGCACGACGTTGCTGCCGGGGACCGACGCGCACTGGATCGACGGCGTTCCCGTCGAGTCAAGCGCTGAGGGGCACCAGTACTGGATCTCCCAGATGAACAGGTTCTGGTCGGGCGCGTAGATCACCTGCTGGTCGCAGCACGGTGTCAGGCCGGTCGGATTGCCGATTACCGCCGACGGGGTTGTCAGCGTCCAAGTCGTGCCGCCGTCGACCGAGTAGCCGTCCGCGGTGTTGCCGGTGAACCAGGCGACGTTATGACCCATCGCCACCGTCGGCTCCTTCGGCTCCCCGCCGCCCGCGGGCGGCGGACCGAGGTTCGAGGACTGGAAGATGTTGATTGACCCCTGGTCCGACAGGGCCCGCGCGCGCCTGGCGTGTCCGCTCGGGTTGGCGAACTGCGCGTCCGGGGCCGGAGCGGTCGCTGAACCTCGATCTGGCAGCTGGAGGAACGTGCCGTCGGGCAGGTTGGGTGCGTCCTCGTCACCCTGATCGTTGGTGATCGTCACTGGCTGTCCCGTCTGCGGCGTGCCACCGCCGACGTTGGTGATCGGCTCGTTGGCCATCTGCCGCGGCGTCAACGAGGGCTGCGTGGTGGGTGGCGGCGTCACGGGAGGCTGTTTCGTCGGCGGGGTTACCGTCTTGCACCCGGTGGCCTTCGCCTTGACGGCACGCTCGGCTGTGGCCAACGAGGGGACGATCGTGCGCTTGACCGATCTCGGGGCGTGATGACCGCGCCATGTCTTCTTCGACAGCAGCAACGATCTCGCTCGATCCACCGAGGTGATGGCAGTACATCGCCGGTTGCGCCGCAGCGACCTCTGGCCGGCCGATAGCGCGCCGAGAACACGCTGACGCTGGCCGCGGGCAAACAGCGACGGGCGCAGCTGACGGACCTGGCGCTCTGCGGTCGCGATCCGGTGCGTGGGCGTCACCGGCCGCTTCTTGTGGTTGGGGTGTCCGGCTGCCAGCGCAGACGGCGCATACGTGAACGACGCAAGCAGTGTCAGCGCTCCGAGCGCGAGCAGCAGCGCAAGCGCCCGCAACACGCCGTCGCCGTCGCCGGACGCCTGATCCGGTGACAACGGCGCCCGGTCCCTATGTTGCGGCCCCATGACGGAACCTTTCCACATGCGATGGCGCTCGTCGTCAGGGTGGGACCCTGATCTTGGGTCGCGCAGACCACCAACGCTCCGGTAATCGAAGCGTTAACGTTAGTCCGGGGCATGCCGCACAGGACACCACGACTGCTCGATCGCGACAGCGAGCTCGAGGCTTTGGGCGCGGCCATTCGCGAGGCGACGGCGAGCGGTCGCGGCACCGTTGCCGTGATCGAGGGCAACGCAGGCATGGGAAAGAGCACGCTGGTGGCCCGCGCGGGCGCCGGCGGGACAACGGCCCAGGTGCTGTCGGCCTGCGGCGGTGAGCTCGAACAGGAGCACCCCTTCGGAGTCATCCGGCAGCTGTACGAACCTGTGCTGCGCGAGGTTGATCGTGGCGAGCGCGAACGGCTGCTGCAGGGTGCAGCGGCTCCGGCCGCCCACGTCCTCGGGCTTCGCGCCGCGGACCGCGTCGCACCCCCACCGGCTGACGGATTCGGCGCGATGAACGCGCTGCACTGGCTGGCGGCCGAACTGGCTGCTGCCGGACCGCTCATCCTGACGATCGATGATGCCCACTGGGCCGACGCGTCGTCGCTGCGCTCGCTCGAGTACCAGGCCCGACGCATTGACGATCTACCGGTGGCGCTCGTGATCGCGTTTCGCCCCGACGAGCCGGGCTCCCACGCGGGGTTGCTCGACGGCCTGCGTGCCTGCGCTCACGTTCGCATCCAGCTCTCCGCACTGCACGCCGGCTCGGTGGCGACGATCGTCCGCGAATGGATCCCGGGGGCGACTGACGAGACATGCGCGGCGTATCACGCGGCGACCGCGGGCAATCCGCTGTATCTCGCGGAGCTGCTCCGCGCGATCCCGGTCAACGGCTCGCCCCCCGCCGTTGAGGTGGTGCACTCGACGTCGGTCCCGTTCCTCGCCGACCGTGTGCTACGTCGCGTCGAACGGGTGGACGACAGCGCCGCGACCCTGGCGCGGGCACTGGCCGTCCTGGGTGACGGGGCTCGGCTGGGCGACGCGGCCGCGGTCGCTGAGCTGGACGTCGGGCACGCCGGCGCGATCGCCCACGAGCTGCGACGGATCGAGATCCTCATCAGCGAGGATCCCGTCGGGTTCGTGCACCCGCTGATTCGCAGCTCGATCTACGACACGATCTCGGCTGCAGAGCGGGTCGGGGCGCATCGCCGTGCCGCCCATGTCCTGGCCGCTGGCGGCGCCAGGCCGGAGGTCGTCGGTACTCACCTCGCCCGCCTGATCCCCGACGGAGATCCTGATGTCGCCCGCCGGCTGGCCGCGATCGCCGAGGACGCGCTTGCGAGCGCCGCCCCGGCCGAGGCCGTGGTGTGGCTGCAGCGGGCGCTGACGGAGGACGCTCCCGAGCCGCCGCGGCGGCAGTTGCTGGCCCGTCTCGGCGCGGCGCAGGCGATGCTCCGCGACCCGGCGGCGGTGGCCACGCTCGAGCAGGCCGCAGAGCTCGCCGAGGATCCTCGCCAGCGCGTCGAGCTGGGGGTGCTGCGCAGCGAGCTCCTCGGTCATGCCGGCCAGTGGCGTGCCGCGATCGAGGCTCTTGACGCGGTCGACGGCGTCCCGGGCGACCTCGAGGTCGAGCTCGCGGCCCTGCGGGCGGTCATCTCGCTCAACGACCCCACGCTGATCGGCGACTTCGACCGCCATCGCGCACGCTACCTTGAGCTGTCGCTACAGGACGCCTGGGCCGCGGACGCACTGACGGCTCTGCTGTCGCTCGAGGCCTCCGGCCGCGGCCGGACACGCGAGGGGCTGGCCCTGGCCGAACGAGCGCATGGCGATGGCCGGCTGCTGCGCGAGCGCAGTGGCGGCGCGTGGGCGGCGCCGCAGCTGCTCGGTGCCTTCGTTCTCGTTGACGCACTCGACCGCGCGGAGGCGCTGCTGGAGGAGCTCGACGCTTCTGCCCGCAGCTCCGGCGCGACGCTCGCTTCGATGACGGCGATCGGCTACCGGGGGTGGGTGCACGCCCGCCGCGGGAACCTCATCGCCGCTGAGGCCGACCTGCTCGCGAGCATCGGCTTCGCGCGCAGCGCCGAGCTGTTGATGGGGCTGACGACCGCCGCGCACCTGTTCACCGACGTCGTCATCGAGCGCGAGGGGCTCGAGTCCTTCGCAGAGATGATCGAGCAGACCGAGCTTCCGGAGGACTTTCTGGCCACCAACAGCGGCGCGATGCTCCTCGAGGCTCGTGGGCGGCTGCGAGTCGCCCATCGCGACCGCGACAGCGGGATCGCCGACCTGCGGGCCGCGGGCGCCACCGTCTCCGCGCTCGGGTACGGCCCGACGTACTCGACGTGGCGCTCGGCGCTGGCGCTGGCGCTCGGCCCCGAGGATCGCGACGAGGCACGGGCGCTCGCCGCGGGGGAGCTCGCGCTCGCGCGAGCTGCGGGTCTGCAGCGGCCGCTCGGCGTGGCGCTGCGAACCGCCGGGATGCTCGCCGACGAGCGCGACGAGGGCATCGAGCTGCTGCGCGAATCGGTCGCGGTGCTCGAGCGCAGTCCGGCGCGACTGGAGGAGGGAAGGTCGCTCGTGGAGCTCGGGGCCGCCCTGCGGCGCACCAACCGGCGCCGAGACGCGCGCGCCCCGCTGGTCGGGGGGCTGCGGCTCGCCCGCGAGTGCGGCGCGGAGCGCCTGCGCGGCCAGGCTGAGCACGAGCTGCACGCCGCCGGCGGGCGGTTGCCACGGCTTGTCCAGCACGGTCGTGACGGGCTGACGGCGAGCGAGCGGCGCGTGGCCGAGCTTGCCGTTCTGGGCGCGACGAATACGCAGATCGCGCAGGAGCTGTTCGTGAGCGTCAAGACGATCGAGACCCACCTGTCACGGGCCTACCTCAAGCTCGGCCTGTCGGGATCCGGCTCGCGCAGCCGACTGGCCGAGGTGCTCTGACCTTCGCGTGCCCAGGCCGCGCGCCTGATCTCAAGCGGCGGCTCCGCCGGCGCCGGCGGCGTCGGTCAGCAGCGACCGCCGCGATGGCGATCTCGTCTCCGTCAGCGCGGGCCCCGCTTTCGGCGATTTGCGCGTCTACGTCGGCGCCCGCTTCGGCGACCAGGCGCTCGCCCCGGGACGTTCGGTGCCACCCAACGATCATGATCCCTTCACCGTGACGGCATCGGCGTTTCCGCGGAAACGCCAGCACTCGTCGCCGTCACCCAGTAGCCCCTGCGAGACGACGATGGTTCCCGCCCGCTCACCAGCTCCGTCGCGTCAACCTCATCGACCGACACCGACAAGATCTCACTGAAGAAGCGGACTCCGGCGTGCGCGCCTGATCACGGCCCGTTCCCGCCCACCCATCGTTGCCGCCGTTGCCCTGCCACAGCCCAGCCGGTTCACCGGACCACCAAACACGCTCCTGCGATCGTCCACACGCACGCACGCGCTTCCGCTACATACGCACGCATCCCGAGCGACAGCCCGTCGGCCCTGGCGACAATGGCGGTGTAGAGACAGGAAGAGTCTTCGTCGACCTACACGGCCGGTCGCGCGCGAAACCGACGCCGACTCCGTGCTCGAGCGAACGCGGCGCACGCGGCAAGGAGGTGGTCGGCCCGGGACACGCGCCTGGGCAGGAGGCGCCCCACGTACTGCCTGCTCATCCCGTGCCCGTCCCGTGGACTATCCATCGTCTGCGTCGCTGCGCAACGACGGCCCAAGAGTCCCGAGTCGTCACGGGTCGATGAAGCGGTGGCGCAGCGCGAATCTCAGAACGTACCGATTTGGAGGTCTTTCTGAAAAGCCGACGCCCGGAATCGAACCGGGGACCCCTTCATTACGAGTGAAGTGCTCTACCAGCTGAGCTACGTCGGCGACGGAATGGGAGGCTATCGCGCAGGGTTCAGAACGGTCCGTCGGGTCCGGCGGGCTCGCCTGTACGGGCCCGCCACTCCTCCACGAGGATCGCCCAGCGCTCGTGGTCACGCCAGCGTCCGCCGATCTTCAGATACCGCGGGGAGAAGCCTTCACGACGGAAGCCGGCGCCGCGGGCCAGCGCCAGCGAGTTGGTGTTGCCAGGCTGGATGTTGGCCTCGATCCGGTGCAGCCGCAGGGCGACGAACGAATGGCGCAGGACGAGCTCGAGCCCGTCGCGCATGTAGCCCTGGCCGGCGAACGGCTCGCCGACGGCGTAGCCGAGGTAGGCGCTCTGCAGCCGCCGCCGGACGATCTGCGACAGGTTGAAGAAGCCCACGATCGCGCCGTCTTCCCCGCGACACAGCAGCAGCGCCTCGAAGTCGGTCCGCCGGGCGTCGGCCAGGTACGCGGCGAAGCGCTCGTCATCGGTCGGCGCCGTCGCCCAGGGGCTGTGAAACGCCTGGCTGGCACGCATCAGCGCGGTGAACTCGTGGCGGTCGTTCCGGGCCGGCGCACGGATGAACACGCGGCCGTCGGCGGTCATCGCTCCAGCGTGCCCTGCAACCGAAAGGCCAGCGCCTCACATGCCAGGTCCTCGGAGACGTTGAGCAGGAAGCGCTCGCGGGTCTCCTCTACGAGCTCGATCGCCCTGCGCAGCGAGTCCGGGGGCGGCCCATGCGCCGCGTCGGCCTCCAATGCGTCTATCCGGTCGAGGTTGCGCACGAGCTCCGGGGCCTCCCAGCCGAGGCAGGCCAGGTCGCTGAACCACAGGGAGACCAGCTGCAGGGCCAGGTCCAGCGCTCCCGTCTGCACGCGCCGGCGGACGCGACGGATGCGATCGGTCCATTCGGTCTCGAGCCGCTTTCGCTCCTTGCGGGGAACCAGCTCCAGCTCGGCCTCCGCGCGGGCCTCGAGCTCGGTGCCGGCCGCCCCACCCCGGGCACGCACCGCCTCCAACAGCTCGGTCCACGGCCGGGACGACGCCATCTCGCCGGCGATCGCGGCACGTGCATAAGCTTCGGCCGCGCGGCGGAGCGCCTGGCCTTCGGGGCCGGCCAGCTCTCTGGCGTGCGCGGCATCCTGCAGCGCCAGCCGCACGCACGCCCGCGCCGTCTCGGCGGTGACGCCGAGCTCCTGGACCGTGGCCGCCGCGTGCTCCTCGGTCGGCGCCTCGAAGCGAACCGCCTGGCAGCGCGAGCGGATCGTGGGCAGGATCTCGCCCAGTCGGTCGGTGAGCAGGATCAGGTGCACGTACGGTGCGGGCTCCTCGAGTGTCTTCAGCATCCGGTTGGCCGCCTCGTCGCCGAGCTCGTCGGCGCGCTCGATCACGAACACCCGACGCCGTGACTCGAACGGGGTCCTGCTGGCCGCGGAGATCACCGGACCGTCGATGTCGGAGACGAGGATCTCGTGCGCGCCGCTGGGCACCACCCAGGTGAGATCGGGATGTGCGCCGGACTGCACCCGCGCGCGGGCCCCCACGGGATCCGGCGATCCCTCGGCCAGCAGCTCGGCCGCCAGCGCGCGTGCCGCCGAGCGCTTGCCCGACCCGCCGGGACCGTGGAACAGGTAGGCGTGCGAAGGGCGAGTGGGAGCCTCCAGAGCAGCGGACAGCACCGCGCGCGCGTGAGGATGACGTTCCAGCTCGGCGAGCATCGGTTGAGAGGCTAGTGCGCGATAACGTCGGCGCCGAAGCGGCATGGCGCGCGGCAAGCTGATCACGATCGAGGGCATCGACGGGGCGGGCAAGACCACCCTCGCGGCTCGCCTGGCCGAGGAGTTGACCGCGCGTAGCTACGACGTGCGTCTTCTCCGCGAGCCCGGTGGTGTGCGGGCCGCCGAGCGGATTCGCGAGTTGGTCAAGGACCCCGCCGCGCGGATCGGGCCCCGCGCCGAGGCGCTCTTATACGCGGCCGCCCGCGCCCAGCTCGTCGATGAGGCGCTCACGCCGCTCCTGGCTGCCGGCGCGCTCGTCCTGCTCGACCGCTTCGTCGATTCGTCGCTGGCCTATCAGGGAGCCGGCCGGGGGCTTGGAGTCGAGGCGGTCCGGGAGATCAACACCTTCGGGACCGGCGGCCTGGCTCCCGACCGGACGTTGCTGCTGCGCCTACCCCCGGCCCAGGGACGCGCTCGCTCGCTGGACCGCGCCGGCCCGCCGGACCGGCTCGAGCGCGAGGCCGATGACTTCTTCGCGCGGGTCGCCGCTGCCTATGACGAGATCGCCGCGGCCGAGCCGGAGCGGATCCGGGTCATCGACGCCTCGCCGAACAGCGATCAGGTGCTCGCCAACGCGCTGGTGGCGATCGCGGACCTACTCTGAGTAGCCCTCCGGGTTCGCCTGGGCGAATCGCCAGGCGTCGCCGATCATCTCCTGCAGCTCCTTGCGGGGCTCCCAGCCCAGCTCGCGGCGGATCCGGGCCCCGGCGGCGACCAGCATCGGGGGGTCGCCCGGCCGCCGAGGCGCCTCGCGCACCTCGATCTGCGCTCCGGTGACCGCCTGCGCGGCGGCGATCACCTCTCGCACGGAGAAGCCGTTGCCGTTGCCCAGGTTGAAGATCCGCTGCTCGCCGGGGACCGTTGCCTGTAGCGCGAGCAGGTGAGCGGCCGAAAGGTCCTGGATGTGGATGTAGTCGCGGATCGCCGTGCCGTCAGGAGTCGGATAGTCGGTGCCGAAGACCTCGACATACGGATTACGGCCCTGGGCGGCGCGCAGGATGTTGGGGATCAGGTGGGTTTCGGGATCGTGATCCTCGCCCGCGCCATCGCTCGCGCCGGCGACGTTGAAGTACCGGAGGCTGACCGCCCCCAGGCCGTGGGCTGCGCAGAAGTCGCCGATCATCGAGTCGACGGCCAGCTTCGATGCCCCGTAGGCGTTGGCGGGCCGTGGAGGGGCCTGCTCGGAGATCGGGATCTCGTCAGGCTGGCCGTAGACGGCGCAGGTGGAGGAGAACACCAGCCGCGGCACGCGGGCGTCGCGCATCGCCTCCAGCAGATTCAGCGAACCGACAACGTTGTTGCGGTAATAGCGCTCTGGGTGGCTGACCGATTCGCTCACCAACGCGAAGGCGGCGAAATGCAGTACCCCCTCAAACCCCTCGGCCAGCGCCTTGTGGACGGCGTCCGCGTCACGCAGATCGACGACTACCAGCCGCGCCGGCGACGGGACGGCAGCGCGATGGCCGCGCTCGAGGTTGTCGAGGATCACGACCTCGTGTCCGGCCGAAAGCAACTGGCGGCTGACGATCGAGCCGACGTACCCGGCCCCACCGGTGACGAGCAGCTTCAAGGAACAGGCGACGGGGTCGATGACCGGGGCACGCGGTAATCGATTTAATCGACCTACAATCGCCAACGCCATGTCCGACGCCTGGAACGCGATCAAAATCCGAGAATTCGAGCACGTGGTCGCCACCCCCTCGGTGACTCTGCTGCGCATCAGCGGCAAGCCGCCTCGACGTCGTTCCGAGGTAGGACCCCGTCCGGTTCTTCTGGTCGACGACGGCCAGACCGTCCGGCGCTTCGCCGCCATCCCCTCCCCGCCCGACAAGCGCGGGCTACTGCGCACCGCCTACTCGGTCAGCTCGGACCTCGTCACCCCGAGCAATGTGTTCTCGCTCGAGCTGACCGATGGAAGCCTCATCGCCCTACCGGCACCGCAGCCCGGGGCGTCCCGGCTGCTTCGCGGGCCCGACGCCGAGCCCTCAGCTGAGCCCGCGGAGCCCGCCGAGACCGCTGAGACCGCTGAGACCGCTGAAACCACTGAGTTCGCGCAGCTCGCTGAACCCGCCGAACCGCCGCCCGGCACCGATGAGCGCCGTGAGGGGATGGTGAGCAAGCTGACCGAGCTCTCAGCGAATCTCGCCGAGTCCGAGCAGGCTCGCGCCAGCCTCGAGGCCGCCGCCAGCGAAGCCAGGAGCGAAGCCGAGCAGGCGAACGAGCAGCTCGCATCCCAGCGCGCTCACGTGGCCGATCTCGAGGAACGCCTCGCCGAAGCTGGCCGACGCGCCGACGAGCTGCAGGGCGTCTACCAGCAGCTCGAGCAGTCCAGCGAGGAGCAGCGTATGCGGCTCGAGCAGGACGTCGCCGAAGCGGTCGCGGCCCGCGATGAGCTGGAGCAGTCGCTCGCTCCGCTGCGCGCCGCTCGCCAGGAGGCCGAGGACCAGCTAGGTGAGGCGCGAGAGGCCGTCCGCATGATGACCAACGAGCGCGACGAGCTCAGCCGTCAGGCGTCGGCGTTCGATGCCGTCGCAATCAAGGCGCGCGAGCGCGCGGCGCAGGCCGAGGCCGAGGCCGAAAAGGCGACCGCGTCCGCTCACGAGCTCGAGAGCTGGAGCGGCGAGCTGGAGCGGCGGCTGACCGACACCACCGATGAGCTCGGCAACGCCAAGACCGCTCAGGCGCGAGAGGAGGCCGAGGTGCGCCGGCTGGGCGGGGAGCTCGCCGAGGCCGAGGCCAAGGTCGAGCTCCTGGAGGCTCAGCTCAAGAGCCTCAGACTCTCCCCTTCCGAGCGTGAGCGCGTCGCCCGAGAGACCGCGGAGCTGGCCGCGCTGCTCGGCAACGCCGACCATCTCACGGAGCTGGCCCGCGAGCTGTCAGATGCTCGCGCCCATGTGGAGAGCCTGCAGGCAACTCTCAGTGCCGAGGCCGGACCGTCGGCCGCGTCCGACGACGAAACGCTCACCGGCGCCCACGAGGAGATCGAGCAGCTGCGCGCGGCGCTGGCCCAGGCTCGGGATGCCGAGGCCGAGGCGCGGATCGACGCCATCCGCCATGCCGCGGAGACCGAGGCGCGCGAGCTGGCCGAGCGCGAGCTCGCGCAGGCCACCACGGTCGGCCAGTAACTCAGGGTCCACCGGCACTCGGCGCCGCAGTCGCTGACCGGCCGGGTGGGGTCAGCGCCAGTATCGCGCGTTGAGCCACCGTCGCGGCGAGCGCTCCGCGGGGATCGAGCGCCAGTCCGCGGCGTGCCGCCGAGAGCGCGTCAGGATCGTCTCCGAGCACCAGGTAGACGAGCGTCAGCTGCTGCCACGCCTGCTCGTCCGTTGGCTGGCGACGCAGCGCCGAGGCCAGAAGGCGGCGGGCGAGCTCGGCGTCGTTCTCGCGCAGCGCGATCGTGGAGGCGGCGCGCAGGCCGGCATCGGAGAGCGGATCAAGCCGGCTCGAGGCGAGGGCCCGATCCAGGGCGGAGCGCAACGCCGGACGGCCGGGTGCCGAGGCCCTGAGCAGTGCCTGATCGGCCTCGGAGGCGGCCAGCCGGGGGATGACGGCGGAGACGGCGAACACGGCCAGGCACGCGGTCGCAGCCGCGGCCGCTGCCGCGCGCCACCCGCGGCGCGGGAGCCTCGCGCGGTGCGCGCCAACCGTCGCCGCGCTTCCCACCAGCGTGCCCAGAAAGAGCAGAGCGGTAATCGTCAACGCGGGGATGTCCCAGTCCCAGTCGTACAGCGAGTGCACCGCATAGGCGACGGCCGCCGCCAGCAGCGCCGGCGCGGCCGGCGCAAGCCGCTTGCCTGCGCCGCCGGACTGCCCGGGCCGCGGTCGCCAATAGCAGCGCGAGACAGCCCAGCGCCAGGGCCGCACCGACGATCCCGGTCTCCGCCAGCAACTGCAGCGGGAAGCTGTGGGGCTGCTGGACCGACAGGGTGTCGTGTCGATAGAGCAGATGCGTCACGCCGAACGAGCCGGCTCCCCATCCCTGCAGCGGTCGTGCGCTGAACGCGCCGGCGGCCTCCTTCCACCACACCCAGCGGTTCTCGGAATCCGCGGACAGCAGTCGCCGTGGGTCATAGACCCCGGTCGCGCGGGTGGCGGTGAAGCTGTGCCACGCATGCGACACGCTGCCGTCGAGGCCGCGCGACGAGAGAGCCAGCGCGAGCAGGCCGGCGAGCGCCAGCGCGCAACAGGTCGCCGCCAGCCCGCGGACGATCGCTCGCCGGCGAGCCGGGCCCAGCGTCAGGCGCGCCTCGGCGGCGATCACCCGCCGGGCACCGAGCGCCAGGAGCAGACCGCTGGCGATCAACACCACCAGCAGCTCGGCGCCCGCTCGCTCGCGGTCCGCGAGGCCGACACCGGCGACCGTGAGTGGCGCGCTGGCCAGCCCCACGACCGTGGCCGGGAGCGCCGCAGCCACGCACATACCCAGCCACATGAGCGTCCTCAGCCGGCTCGCGCTGCCGAGCACGACGACGACAGCCGCCGTGGCGAGCGCCAGCAACGCCCCGCGCGAGTAGGTGAAGCCGATCGTCATCAGCATCGCCGGGATCGCGGTCGCGGCGGCCACTCGGAGGCGCGGGCGCCGGCTGGCGTCAAGCACCACCACCAGCACCGGGGCGACCCCCATCGCGACGAACGCGCCGAGCGCGTTCCAGTAGCCGAGCGGGTCCTGCAGCCGGGGGAGGGTGCCCGTGCGGTCGAGGTCCAGCACGCCGCCGAGCCTGACTCCCGGCAGCAGCTTCTGGCCCAGGGCATAACCGGTCACCAGCAGGACGACCACCACGAACCCTTCGGCGACCACGCGTGACGCCTGCGGGTGTGACGAGCCGAGGGCGATCGCCAGGCCCAGCACGATCAGGTAGGTGATCGCCCGGTTGCACTCGATCCAAGTCTGGTCAGGCGCGACGCTCCACAGCAGGCTCGCCCCAGACCAGAACGCGAAGGCCGCCAGCAGCGCCACGGCGACCCAACCGGCTCTCGGTGCCCGGAGCGTCAGGCCGCCCTTCCACAGCCCCACGATGGCCGAGACAACGGCTACCCCGGTGATGGCCAGCTGCAGGCGCTCCTCGTCTCCGGCGGCGACCGCGCCATGCGCGAACGCTGCATAGAGGCAAAGCGCGAGCAGCGCGCCCGCCAGCACGAGGGATGGCGACGAGAAGCGCGCCAACGTGCGGTTTTCCAAGCGATTTTCGGTCAACAGCGCAGTAAAATAGGGGTATCGGAAAAGCGTTCGGCGTCAGCCCTCGCCGCGCAGGTTTTCCGTCCGGCCCATCCGCAAGCATTGCCGCCCCCTCGCCCGCCACGAAGACGAGCCGGGGGCAGCTAGACGCCGCGGAGAAAACCGAGAGGAGCAGTACATGTCGCACGTATCGCCAACGCAGCCCACACACGAGGCGCGAGCCGGCGAAGGCCTTTCGGTCCGGCGTTACTTCACGACGGCGGGAACGCACCCGTTTGACGCCGTCGAATGGGAGAACCGCGACGCGCGCATCGGCCACGGCGACAAGGTCTCCTTCGAGCAGCGCGACGTCGAGTTCCCCAAGAGCTGGTCGCAGAACGCCACCAACATCGTGGCCCAGAAGTACTTCCGCGGGCAGATTGGCTCACCCGCCCGGGAGCGCTCGGTCAAGCAGATGATCGGACGGGTGGCGGGCACGATCGCGCGCTGGGGCCGTGAGCGGGGCTACTTCGCCGCCGAGAGCGACGCGGCCGCCTTCGAGGAGGAGCTGACCCACATCCTCCTGCACCAGCTGGCGGCGTTCAACTCGCCGGTGTGGTTCAACGTCGGCTTCGAGGAGAGCCCTCAATGCAGCGCCTGCTTCATCCTCTCCGTCGAGGACGAGATGGACTCGATCCTCAGCTGGAACACCAAGGAGGGCAACATCTTCCGCGGTGGGTCGGGCTCGGGCATCAACCTGTCGAAGATCCGTGGCTCGATGGAGCCGCTTTCCAAGGGCGGAACCGCCTCGGGTCCGGTCAGCTTCATGCGCGGCGCCGACGCGTGGGCGGGCACGATCAAGTCCGGCGGCAAGACCCGCCGGGCGGCCAAGATGATCGTCCTCGACGTCGACCATCCCGACATCCGCGACTTCATCTGGTGCAAGGCCAAGGAGGAGGACAAGGCCGCCGCGCTGCGGGATGCCGGTTTTGACATGTCGATCGACGGCGACGGCTTCTACTCGATCCAGTACCAGAACGCCAACAACTCCGTGCGGATCTCGGACGAGTTCATGCAGGCCGTGGAGAACGACGAGGAGTGGCATCTGATCGCCCGCACGACCGGGGAGCCGATCGGGGAGCCGATCGCCGCGCGCCAGCTGATGAAGGAGATCGCCGAGGCGGCATGGCGCTGCGCGGATCCGGGGATCCAGTACGACACGACGATCAATCGCTGGCACACGTGCCCCGAGTCGGGGCGCATCAACGCGTCCAATCCGTGCTCGGAATACATGCACGTCGACGATTCGGCCTGCAACCTGGCATCGCTGAACCTGATGAAGTTCCGGCGCGCCGACGGGACGTTCGACGTCGAGTCCTTCGAGCACGCCGTCGACATCGTGCTGCTGGCCCAGGAAATCGTGGTCTCGCCGTCCAGCTACCCCACCGAGGAGATCGGCGCCAACGCGCGGGCCTTCCGCCAGCTGGGCCTCGGCTACGCCAACCTCGGCGCCTACCTGATGGCCGACGGCGTGCCCTATGACTCAGACGCCGGCCGGGGCACGGCGGCGGCGATCACCGCGCTGATGACGGGTCGCGGGTATCTGGGCTCGGCTCGGATCGCCGAAGCGATGGGACCGTATGACCGCTACGCCGAGAACCGGGACGCGCACAACGCGGTGATGCGCATGCACCGCGATGCCTCGTACGCGATCCCGGTGGAGGACTGCCTGGACACCAACCTGCTGACGGCGGCGCGGACGTCGTGGGACGAGGCGGTGGCCGCGGGCGAGAAGCACGGCTATCGAAACGCGCAGGCCACGGTGCTGGCGCCCACAGGCACGATCAGCTTCTTGATGGACTGCGACACGACGGGCGTCGAGCCCGACTTCTCACTGGTCAAGTTCAAGGAGCTGGTGGGTGGCGGGCAGATGACGATCGTCAACCGCACGGTGCCGCTGGCGCTGCAGACGCTCGGCTATTCCGACGAGCACATCGAGCAGATCGTCGCCTATGTCAACGAGCACGGCACGATCGTCGGCGCGCCGGGGCTGGACGCCGAGGACCTGCCGGTGTTCGACGTCGCCGTGGGCGAGCGGGCGATCTCGCACATGGGCCACATCAAGATGATGGGCGCAGTGCAGCCGTTCCTCTCGGGCGCGATCTCAAAGACGGTGAACATGCCCCAGACGGCGTCGGTCGAGGACATCGCCGACGCCTACATCCAGGCGTGGCGGATGGGCGTAAAGGCGCTGGCCATCTACCGCGACGGCTCCAAGACCGCGCAGGCGCTGCGCACCGACGCCCATCAGGGCAAGGCGGCCGACGTCGACGTGCAGGCCGAGGTGGAGAAGGCGGTCACCGAGGCGCTGTCCAAGGTCGGGCCCAAGCGACGGCGGATGCCGCGCGAGCGCCAGTCGATCACCCACAAGTTCTCGATCGGCGGTCACGAGGGCTACATCACGGCCGGCATGTACGAGGACGGCACCGTGGGCGAGATCTTCCTCACGGACATCGGCAAGGAGGGCTCGACGCTGCGGGGCATGATGAATGCGTTCGCCACCGCAATCTCGCTCTCGTTGCAGTACGGGGTGCCGCTGGAGACCCTGGTGCGCAAGTTCTCCTACATGCGCTTCGAGCCGGAGGGCATGACCTCCAACCCGGAGATCCCGTTCTCCAAGTCGATGCCCGACTACATCATGCGGTGGCTGGCGTCGCGCTTCTTGGACGTCGATCTGCAGGAGGAGCTGGGCATCCTCACCAAGGAGGTGCGCGCCCGCAAGGCAGCTCAGGACGCGATCAGCTCGCAGCTCGGCGACACCGCCGGCCCGAGCGTCCCGCCCGCGCCGTCCGCCGCCGACACCGCCGGGGCCGCTCGTCCGGCGGCGGCAGCGCTGACCGACGACCCACCCGTCCTGCCGGCGGTCCGCCGCGGCCTGGACCTCGGTCCGGCGTGCCAGCAGTGCGGCGGGATGATGCAGCGAACCGGCAGCTGCTACACGTGCGGCAGCTGCGGCTTCAACACCGGCTGCGGTTGACGTAGAGGCACACGAGCCCGGGCCTTTCCCCGCCGAAACCGCGCGCGGCAGGTCGGCGACGGCTGCGGCATGGTCGAGTCCGACCGGCAGCGATTGCCCGCGCTGAGCAGCGTCGGCGCGAAGTCGCGGGAGCGTCAGCCTTGCCCAGCGAGCGTTTGATGGCCACCTCCCAGAGTACGGCGGCGCTCAGCAGGGCCATATTGGGGGACACACGCCCTCGGATCTGGATATTTTGTGTGCCGGTGCCCGCCGAGCAGCCGATCGAGCCGATTACCAACATCGAAGATCCGCGCTATGTGAAGGCGCTCGCCCACCCGCTGCGGATCCGTTTGCTGGCGCTTCTGGGCGAGCGCGACGCGAGCCCGGTCCAGCTCGCCGAGCATGTGGACGCGACGCTCGGCACCGTCGCCTACCACGTGCGCACCCTGGAGCGTCTGGGCCTGATCGAGATGGTCGCCACCCACCAGCGCCGGGGTGCCACCGAACACGTGTACTCCGTCCGCGGGCATCCGCGTTTCTCCGACAGCGCCTGGGCGGCCACCAGCCCGATGGCCAAGCACGTGATGATCGCGTCGATCCTCTCCCAGATCGGCCAGTACGTGACCCAGAGCGCGGCCGCCGGGGGCTTCGATCGTGGCGACGCCCACTTCACGCGCACCGCGCTGAAGCTCGACCAGGAGGGCTGGGGCGAGATGGTGCAAGCCACCCGGCACTGGCTCGAGCAGGTCAGCGACATCGAGAAGCGGACCGAGAAGCGGATCAAGCGGACCGGCGAGCAGGTCTTCGACGCCGGTCTGGTGATCCTGTTCTTCGAGGCGGTGCCGTTCTTCGAGGCGCCCGCTTCTCACAACGGCAAGCCCGGCACCCAGCGTCGCTCCGCTCAGGGACGCGCGCGCACCCCTCAGGCACGGAGTGACCCACGCTCACATCGGCGGGAGACGGACTCGCCCGGCTAATGCCCGTCGCGGGCCTCGAACAGCATCATGACCACTCCGGCACCCAGCTCGTCCGCGTCCTGTTCGGAATCCGCCAGACGCGACGCGCTCTCGCGCTGGATCTGCTCGGCGCGCGCCTGCAGCTCGACCACCGCCTCCGAGAGGTCATCGAAGCCCTGCTGGTCCAGCGAGTAGGCCCGGCGGCTGACGTGCGCCTGGTCGCCGTCGAACCCGCCCGTTCGGGCCGCCGCCGCGACCATCGCGCCGATCTCGTCCAGAGTGGAGCCGATCAGCGCGTCCTTGACCACCTGGGGCAGCTGCTTCCAGGCCTTGGCGCTGATCTGGGGCTTGCCGACCACGCGGTAGTAGTGCTCCACGGCCCCGCGGCGCGGCTCGGTGCGGGCCAGCTCGATCAACCCCACCCGGGCCAGGAAGCGCACGTGGTAACTGACGTTCCCCAGCGGGGCCCCCAGCTCCTCGGCGATCTCGCTGGGGCTGGCCACGCGATCCTGCAGGGCACGCAGGATCTGGACGCGCAGCGGATGCGCCAGTCCCTTGACGAGCCGCGGGTCATCTATCGCGGTGATCGGCTTCATGCCCACCGATCTGTCCAGGGAGCGGAGTCCATTCCGGGCGGGAGCTTACGTGATAAGTCGGACAAATATGCAAATTCGTTCAGAGCTGCGCGTTCTAATACCGTCAAGCGGTCCTGCTCGCGAGTCTGGTGCGAACGAGGGGCGCTCGTCTCGTGATCCTGTTCCTACACCATCGCTACCGCTCGACCGGCGGAGAGGAGCGCGCCGTGCGTGACCTGCAGTGGCTGGTGCGTGAGCGCCTGGGCGAGGACACCGAGCTGCTGGAGCGAGACTCGGGAACGCTGCCGGGACGGGGCGCCGCCGCGGGCCTGCTGGCGGGCGGCCTGCGTCCGGAGGCGGTGGCGCGCGCTGTCCGCCGCACCGGGGCGCGGATCGTCCACGCCCACAACCTTCACCCGACGTTCGGATGGCGATCGCTGGCGGCTGCCCAGGCCGCGGGCGCGCGGGTCGTCATGCACCTGCACCAGTACCGGATGGTCTGCGCGATCGGGGTCTGCTTTCGGGACGGGGCCGAATGCACGCGCTGCCACGGGCGCAACACGCTTCCCGGAGTGCTGCTCAACTGCCGGGGATCCCGGCCCGAGGCGCTCGCCTACGGAGTCGGCCTCTCGCTGTGGCAGCGGCGGCTGGCAGCCCACGTGGACGCGTTCGTGGTTCCCAGCCGGTTCGCGCGGACGCGCCTGCAGGAGCTCGGGGCCCCGGTCGACGAAGCGTTCGTGGTGCCCCACGTGACGCGGAGCTTCGCCGCCAAGCCGCCGAGCACGCGTGAGGGTCCCGCGCTGGTGGTGTCGAGGCTGGCCCCGGAGAAGGGCGTCGACGTGGCCATCGAGGCGTGCCGGATCGCCGGCGTGGGGCTGGTGATCGCCGGCGACGGACCTGATCGGCCCCGGCTGACGCAGCTGGCGGCCGCCGGCGCGACCGCGGGCGCCGTCGAGCGCGTGCGCTTCGTCGGGCACGTCGCCGATGCACAACTGGCCGACCTGCGCGAGTCGGCGTCCGTGGCGGTGGTGCCGTCGCGCTCGGCCGAGACGTTCGGCTTGGCCGCCGCCGAGGCGATGGCCGCCGGGCTGCCCGTGGCGGCCACCCGCGTCGGCGCCCTGCCAGAGCTGGTCCCGGCCGACTGGCTGGCGCCGGCGGGAGACGCGCTGTCCCTGGCCGCGGTGATCTCGCGTCTGCATGCGGACCGGCCGGCAGGCGCCCAGGCGATCGCCCGCGCGCGGATGCTGACCGCCGCCGAAGTCGTGGCCCCCGCGCTGGCGGAGGTCTACGCGCGCGCCGCGCGCTGACCGCAACCGAGGACTCGACGGGGCCAGCGGGTGGCGACGGTCAGGACAGCGGCCGTGCGATCGCGGGTGGCGACGCTCAGGACAGCGGCGCGTCGGCGGTCGCGGCGATCGGCAAAGGACCGCCGGACCTTCCAGCCGCGACCAGGGCGGCCAGCACGAGGGCGACGCCCGCCAACTGCAGCCCGCTGGGCGACTCGCCGAAGATCAGCGCGGCCAGCGCCACCGAGCCGACCGGCTGCAGCGTCAGCAGCACCGAGGTCAGGGCTGCCGGCAGTCGTGGCAACGACGCCCCGATCAGCAGCCAGCCGAGCACCTGCGAGGTCAAGCCGAGCACGATCAGCCACCCGGCCCCCGGCCAGGTCGGCACCAGGCGGGCGTCGCCGATCACCAGGCCGGCGGCCACGCACAGCACGGCGGCCACAGCGGTCGCATCGAACAGCGGCCCGGCGATCCGGCGCAGGTCCGACCCCCCACGGCGCAGTGTCAGGAGAAAGCCGCAGTAGGCGACTCCCGCGCCGATCCCGAACAGCGTCCCCCGCTGCGGATCGTGGCCGAAGGCACCGTGCTCGAGCACGCCGGAGATCAGCAAGACGCCGAACAGCGAGATCGGCAGCGCTATCAGCACCGCCCTGGCAGGCGGCTCGGACAACAGCGCCCACGCCACGAGCGGCACCAGCACGACCTGGATGTTGGCCAGCACCGTGGCCAGGCCGGCGCCCACGTCGCCGATCGAGTGGTGCCACAGCAGCAGGTCGGCGGTGAAGAACACGCCCGCCGACAGGCCCGCCCGGCGCTGACGCCAGCTGCGGGGACCGTTGCGGCGATCCTCGCGCCAGGCCAGCAGGGCCAGCACCGGGAGCGCGTAGACGCAGCGGAAGATCGCCGCCGTCGAGGGGGACGCATGGCTGAGGCGCACGAGGATGCTGGAGAAGGCGATCGTGATCGCTCCGAGCACCGCATACAGCCGCTCGTTGCCCTCCACGCCGATGAGCGACCGGACGCGGGCACGAGCGGTGGTCGCGGTGGCCATGTCTGTCGTCTATCACGTTTGCGTGCGAGCGCGATGGCCACCAACAGCCCTCCCCACCCGCCGTGGCGGACAGCTGACACGATGACGTCCTGATGTCGGCGACCGCCCAGCAACGGCCCATCCGCGAGCAGTGCGAGCGGGTCCTACGTCATAACTGGCGCGAGGGCAGGCGCGACACCGATGGCGTCGCGTTTCAATACACGTGCCCCAGCCCGGGCCATTATCCGTGGCAGTGGTACTGGGACTCGGGCTTCTCGGCGATCGCCTGGCGCCACTTCGAGCCCGAGCGCTCCGAGTTGGAGCTGCGCTCGCTGCTCGCCGCCCAGCGCGAGGACGGCTTCATCGGTCACACGATCTTCTGGAATCAGCGGCTGTCGGGGCCCCGCCGCTACACCTACAACGTCATCTCGGCCGACGCGGAGATGACGGCCAGCATCCAGCCGCCGCTGCTGGCGTGGGCATGGCGAATCACGGTCGGCGACCCCCGGGCCGAGACCGGGATCGTGCGCCACCACGAATGGCTGGCCGAGCATCGGGACCTCGACGGCGACGGCCTGCTGTGGATCGTCCAGCCCGACGAGTCGGGCCTCGATGCCTCCCCCCAGTTCGACGCGATCTGGGGCCACCGGGCCCATGGCCTGGCCGCCTTCCCGCTCCTGGTGCACCGCAACCGCAGGCTCGGCTACGACCTACAGCGAATTCACGCCGCGGGCGGCCCGGTGTGCTGCGATGTGATCACCAACGTGCTCTACAACCTGTCGCGGTGCGCGCTCGGGCTGCCCTCTCTGACCGAGACGCTGACGCAGCGCACCTACGACGCCGACCGGGGCCTGTTCCTGCCGGCGGCACGCCCGCAGCCGCGTCGCCCGCCGGCGACCACGATCGCGGCGCTCACGCCCCTGGCGCTGCCCGACCTGCCGGACGAGATCGGCCATCGCCTCGTCCAGGAGCATCTGCTGGATCCGACCCAGTTCTGGACGGCCGTGGCGCCGCCGTCGGTCTCGGTCTCGGACCCGACCTTCTCGGTGCGCGATACCGGGCGGATCCATCAGCGCCGTTACTGGCGCGGCCCGACGTGGGTCAACGCGGCGTGGCTGTGCTGGCTGGGCCTGGTGCGCCTCGGGTATGACGACGAGGCCGCGCAACTGGCCGAGCGCCTGGCCACGGCGATGGTGAGGGCCGGGCTGCGCGAGTACTACAACCCGCACACCGGGGCGGGCATGGGAGCGCGGAACTTCGCCTGGTCGGCGCTGATCATGGAGATGCTGGAGACCGACCGCGAGGCAGTTCGCACCTCGTTTCTCACACGTTGAAACTAGGTCGCTAACGTCAGTGGCATGGATACCGAACGACAGACGAACCTCACCGACGAGCAGTGGCGGGCGCGACTCACGCCCGAGCAGTACGAGGTATTGCGCCGGCACGCGACCGAGCGGCCGTTCACCGGCGAGTACGTGCACGTCAAGGACGACGGTACCTACCGCTGCGCCGGCTGCGGCGCCGAGCTGTTCGCCTCCGACACGAAATTCGAGTCCGGCACCGGCTGGCCCAGCTTCTACGAGCCGGCGGTCGCCGAGAACGTCGAGCTGCGCGAGGACCGCAGCTACGGAATGAGCCGCACCGAAGTGTTGTGCAAGCGCTGCGGTGGGCACCTGGGCCACGTCTTCGATGACGGCCCCAACCCCACTGGCCAGCGCTATTGCATCAACTCCTGCGCGCTTGTCGTTGGACCCGGCCGCGGCCGCCGAATAGGCACCGGCTACTCCGGCTCTTCGGCCCGGGTCGACTCGGCGGCGGCGGCGCGCCGCTCGCGCGCCTTGAAGAACAGATACCCGCCGACCAGGAGCACCGCCAGCCCGATCGCCGCGTAGATGCCGAACTTGGTGATCGCATCGGCGGCCGCCGAGCCGGCAAAGTACCCGACCAGGCCGAAGGTGACGCCCCACGTGATCCCCCCCAGCGCGTTGTAGAAGAAGAACTGACCGAAGGGCATCTCGTTGATGCCGGCGAGCCACGCGGCGGCGAAGCGCACGAGCGCGACCCAGCGGGCGAAGAACACCGCTTTCGGCCCGTGGCGGGCGAAGAACCTGTCGCCGGCGGCGATCACCTCCAACCGGCGGCGGTGAAACGGTCCGGAGTGCTCCAGCACCTCGCGTCCGAAGTGCCGGCCCAGCAAATATCCGATGTTGTCGCCGACAATCGCCGAGGCCACGCCGATCACGAGCACCAGCCAGATCTCGAGCTTGCCCTGGCTGGCCAACACCGCCGCCAGCACGAGGGCCGTCTCCCCGGGTGAGGGCACGCCCAGCGATTCCAGCCCGATGATCGCCGGCAAGGCGTAGCCCAGGCCGCTCGACACACTGATCAGGGCGCCCAGGACAAGCATCAGGCTTGCTCCGGGAAGTGGGTCACGTCCCGCTCGGGGAGCGCCGCAGCACCGCCACCAGTGAGAGGCCGAAGGGGAGCGTGCGCCCCCGGGCCAGCCAGCTCGCTTCCAGCGCCAGCGGTGCCTCGAGCACGTCGTTGAGCCACGCTGGGCCGATCGCCAGGTCGTTGCTGTACCCGTTGTGGGTACCGAAGCGGCGCTGGGTCAAACGCACCGCCGCCGCCGGCGCAAGCAGCACGCTGTTGAACGAGCTGAGCCGTGCCACCCCCCAGCCGGAGGCGCCCGCGGCCTCGGCCAGAGCGGCGCGGGAGTACCTGCGGTAGTGGTGGTTGGCCTCGTCATGCAGCGACCACAGCGCGGGATACGCGGGTACCGTGACCAGCAGCCAGCCGCCGGGACGGCAGACGCGCCGGAGCTCCGCCAGCGCGACGCGGTCGTCCGGGGTGTGCTCGATCACGTCCAGGCAGGTGATCAGGTCGAAGCTGGCGTCAGGCCACGGCAGCGCCTCCAGACGACCGACGCGAACCTCGCCGTGTCCACGCGAGCGCGCCAACTCCGCGGCGTCCTCGTGCAGCTCTATCCCGCTCACTTCGCCATAGTCGACGAGCTCCTGGAGCGTGCGGCCTGAGCCACACCCGGCATCCAGCACCTGCGCCCTCGCGGGCAGCGGTAGGCGCCCGAGCTCGGCGCGAATGATCCGCCGGCGGCCCCGGTACCACCAGTGATGCTCGTCGACCGCGAGCATCTCCTGCATCAGGCTCTCGTCCATAGCGTGGTGATGCTGTCAGCTAAGGCAAGCCGGTGGCGCGCGACCTCAGGCGACCGCTACCGGGTCATGGTCTGCGGCCGGAGCGCGTGGGAGCTTGAGCGTGAAGGTGGCTCCGCAGCCGTCGCCGTCCTCCAGCACCAGCGCACCGCCCATCCGCTCGGCCAGCTCGCGCCCGATCGCCAGGCCGAGCCCGAAGCCGGCCTGCCCGGCGGTGTCGCGGCCGCGCCGGAAACGGCTGAAGATCGCCTCGCGCTCCTCGTCGGCTACTCCCGGCCCCTCGTCGCAGACGCTGATCGCCACATCGGGCGAGCGGCGCAGCGCGACTCGGATCTCGGAGCCGACGGGGCTGATGCGCACCGCGTTGTCGAGCAGGATGCGCAGGATCCGCGCGATGCTGCCGGGATCCCCGAGCGCCCAGACCGAGCCGCCGAGATCCTCCAGCGACGACCGGACTCCCCGCTCCTCGGTCCCCAGCTCGAACTCGGCCAGCACCGCCCGGCTGAGCTCGCCGAGCTCCACCGGCTCAGAGCGCAGCTCCACCTGAGCATCGATCCGACTGAGGTCGAGCAGATCGGCCGCGAGACGTCCCAGACGCCGCGATTGGGCGCGGGCGCGGTCCAGCAGCGCCCGCGCGTCCTCCAGGTCGGGGTCGGCGTAGCGCAGATCATCGTCGAGCAGCTCGAGCATGCCGTCCAGGGAGGTCAGCGGCGTGCGCAGCTCGTGCGAGGCGGTGGCCACGAACGCCCGCCGCGCCTCCTCCTGGCTCTGCAGACGCTGCTGCATGGTGGCCAGGGTCCGCGCCAGGTCCCCCACCTCATCTCGCGCGCGGTCGACGGGCACCTGACCCCCGGGCCCTCCTGGGCCAGCTCCAGCGCCGCCTCGCGCAGGCGGCGCAGACGTCGCACCAGTCGCGCCGACAGCGGGATTCCCAGGATCAACGTCAGCGCCAGGCCGGCGAGCGCCGCGTCGAGGAACGCCCGTCGCACGACCCCGATGGCGTCGCTGATCTCGTCGATCGACTTGCGCGCGACCAGCACGTACCACAAGCCCGCGTTGCGGAACGGGATCGCTGCCTGCACGTACTCGATTCCGTCCACCGAGACGAACCGGTAGCGCGGGCGCTTGGTGCGAAACGCGGACATGACATCCGGATCGGTGTCGCCAACGACCTGCGCGGTGCTGGGAGGTCCCGTCACGACGTTGCTGTCGGCTCCGTTGATGCCCGGGTAGCCGAACACGGTGACGGTGGCGGAGATCGTGCTCTCCAGCTGTGACTGCAAACGTTGCAGCCGCTTGTCCGGATGGGCCGCTTGGTTGAGCGCCGGAAGCGCTTCGAACCTCTCGATCGTCGGCTGGCGCAGATGGTTGCGCAGCGTCGTGCGCTCGGCATTGCGCAGGCTGTGCTCCAGCGGTCCAAGCAGGGCCACCGCGGCGATCGCCAGGGTGGCAACGGTGGTCACCAGCACGGCGCCCACGATGCGGCCGCGGAGGCCGAAGGGACCCCGTCCCCGCAGCCGTGGCATGGCTAGTGGTCCATCCCGTAAGGATGAAGCACTACGGCCCTCGCAGTCGATAACCGGCGCCGCGCACGGTGAGGATGTACCGCGGCTTCTCCGGCTCGGGCTCCAGCTTCTCTCGCAGGTGGCGAATGTGCACGTCGATGGCACGCGGATCGCGGTAGGCGCTGTCGCCCCAGATCGCCCGCAGCAGCTCCTGGCGGTTGAGCAGCCGTCCAGGGTCGGTCATCAGCGCATCGAGCAGCTCGAACTCGGAGAACGTCAGCTTGACCGGGTCCCCTTCGATCGTCACCTCGCGCTGCGCCCGGTCCAGGGCGATCGGGCCGACGAGCAGCACCTCATCGCCCATCGCGCGGGTTCCGGCACGGCGCAGCACCGCGCGGATCCGGCTGCGCAGCTCGGCCAGGCCGAACGGCTTGGTCACGTAGTCATCGGCGCCCGCCTCCAGCCCGAGCACGGCGTCGGCCTCGGAGTCCAGCGCGGTGAGCATGATGATCGGGACCACGTTGCGACGGTTGCGCAGCGTGCGACAGACCTCGTAGCCATCCGGGCCGGGACCGAGGGCCACGTCCAGCAGCACGATGTCGAAGCTGTCGGTGCTGGCTCGATCGATCGCCGCGCGCCCGTCGGCAACGGCCAGCACGCGATGGCCCTCACGTGAGAACGAGCGGGTGAGCATCTCGCGCAGGTCGGACTCGTCGTCGACGACCAGGATGCTCAGCGTTGCATCGGCAGGGCGTCCCGGCGGCGGTGTCTGACTGGACGGTGAGGAGGACACTGGCTTGGAGGCGATCGTATCGAGCGTCAAAGCGTTGCCTTTCTATACGGCCTCGAGCTCGCGAGCGTCGGCGGCCTCCCGCCGAGCTGCCTCGGGCATGGCGACGGCCACGCGCCGTGGCGCCAGCCGCCCGGCGTCCGCCCATGCCCACAGCGCCGCCAGCCAGCTGAACGTGGCCAGCACCACATGTACCCACACCATGTCGGAGGGCAGATGCAGCTCGTACTGCACGCTGCCGACCAGGCCCTGCGCGGCCACCAACACGCCGAGCACAGTCAGGGGCTCGAGCTCATTGGTCGTTGCGCCGCGATGTCGGCGCAACAACCACACCGCGATCACGGCGACTCCGAACAGGGCGGCGATCGTCGCGTGACGGTGCACCACCCACATCAGGGTGTTGGCGCCCTCGAACGTCAGCCGATGAATTCGCTGGCCGGAGAAGCCCCCGGAGTGGGGGCCGGCCGCCGTGGCCGCGGTGCCGGCGAAGATCGTCAGGCCGGCCAGCGGGGTCAGCGCCCGAACCGACCACACGGTGAGGCGGTCGCTGCTGCGCGGACGTGAGCCAGGCTCGAAACGTGCGCGCCAGGCGAGCGCCACGGCAGCGATCAGGATCAGCATCGAAAGGCTGAAGTGGGCCATCACGAATCCCGGGGCGAGGTGCTCGCGCACGGTGAAGCCCCCCAGCACCGCCTGGGCGACGACGCCCAGCGGCAGGATCACGGCCAGCACGGCGAGGTCGCGCCTGAACGGCCGGCGGGTGAAGGCGAGCCCGGCGGCGATCACCGTGAGCACGCCCACGATCCCCGAGAGGGCCCGGTTGCCGAACTCGATCAGGGCATGCCCCGACAGCGGCGGCAGCGTCCCGCCGTAGCAGCGCGGCCAGTTCGGACAGCCGAGTCCGGAGTCCGTCAGGCGCACCGCCGCGCCGGTCATGACGATCAGCGTCAGCGAGGCGAGCGTGAAGTAGGCGACTCGCCGGTAGCCGAGCGGTCCGACCGCCAGGCGCTCACGCATCTCCCACCGTCACCGGGACGCGGGGCAACGAGGGATGCAGCTCGGCCAGCGAGGGCGCCGTACGGTCCCGCTCGGAGACGATCAGCCCGTCGTCGAGCTGTGGCCACTGGATCGCCACGTCCCGATCGTCGAACGCGAAGCCGCCCTCGAGACTGCGGTCGTAATAGGACGAGATCTTGTAGGTGACGTCGGCCAGTTCGGAGAGCACGCAGAAGCCGTGAGCGAAGCCGTCGGGCACGTAAAGCTGGTGGTGCTCGGCGTCGTCGAGCCGGACCCCCTCCCACTGGCCGAACTGGGGCGAGTCCGGGCGGATATCGACGATCACGTCGAGGATCGCGCCTCGGACGCAGCGCACCAGCTTCGCCTGGCCGAGCTGGAAGTGCATGCCGCGCACCGTCCCGCGACGGGAGCGGGAGTGGTTGTCCTGAATGAAATCGTCGAGCACTCCGAGGTCGGCGAGCACGTTGGAGCGATACGACTCCAGAAAGAAGCCGCGCTCGTCACCGTGAACGACCGGGGCCAGCAGGACGGGGCCTATGAGCTTGGTCGGGAGCTTGTGCATCGGGGAGAAACCGTCAGCTGACGATACCGAGCGCCCACGCCGAACGTCTCAGAGCGGGGGGCCGTCGAGCCGGGCCAATCCGCGCTGCACGGCGCGGGTGGTGCGCTCCACGTCCGCACTGGCCAGCAGGTCCAGCAGAGCGCCCCGCAGCAGCGCCAGCGCCAGCGTGCGCCGCGTCTCTCCTGCTCGGGTCACCCGCTCGGGCGGTGGCTGAGCCTCGGCGAGCAGCGTCAGCCAATCCTCGACGGTGGCGGCGGCGAACCCCGCCCACGGGCCCTCCGGCTCCACCAGCGAACGCGCATAGCTCTCCAGCCACAGCCGCAACAGCCCACGGTGCTCGGAGGCGGCCAGCCAGCTCCAGATTTCGCGACCGGCCGCGGGCAGGCCGGCGGGCGCGTGCTCCGATCCAGCGCTCAGCCGCCCCAGCAGCGCCACCTCGTCGGCCCGCGCCCTGGCCAGGAGCGCGCGCACCAGACCATCCTTGCTCTGAAACAGGAACAGCAGGACGCGTGGGCTGGACTCCACGGCCGCCGCCAGCGGCCGCAGGGACATTCCGGCCAGGCCGTGCTCCAGGACGTAGCGATACGCCTTTTCCAGCAGCTCGTCACGCCGCGCCGACACGGCGGGGACGGTCTCAAGGGGCACAGCGAGGCATTGTACTGACACGATCGTTTCAGTAAGCTTTCCGACGTGGCCACCGCCACCGACGCCACCGTCCTGATCCGCGAGCTCGGCGAGCCGGGCGATCTGGGCTGGGTGGTGATGGCCCATGGCGAGGTGTACGCCTCCGAGTTCGGCTGGGACACCAGCTTCGAGGCGCTGGTGGCGCGAATCGTCGCCGACTTCGCCGCCGCGCCCGATCCGGCCCGCAACGCCGCCTGGGTGGCCGAGCTCGACGGTCGCCGAGCGGGCTGCGTGTTCGTGGTCGCCGGCGAGGACGCTGCCACCGCCAAGCTGCGCATCCTGCTGGTGGCGCCCGAGGCGCGTGGGCACGCGCTCGGTGATCGCCTCGTGCAAACCGCGATCGAGTTCGCCCGCCGCGCCGGCTTTGCCCGCATGCAGCTGTGGACCAACCACCCGCTGATCGCCGCACGGCGGATCTACCTGCGCCACGGCTTCCGGCTGACCGACGAGCAGCCGCATCACAGCTTCGGCGCCGACCTGACCGGCCAGACCTACGAGCTGGATCTGCGAGCCGGCTGACCGGCGGCCGCCGCACTACAGCCGGAAGTTGCCGTCCGGGGCGATGTCGAAGTGCCGAGTCGGGAAGTCCTGGCGCGACAGACTGGCCACCAGCTGGGCGGCAGCGTCGCTGCGCTCGGGGTGTGGCAATCCGTCGTAGAGGTGGACGGAGATCCAGCGCGCGGCCAGCAAGGCGCCACGATCAGACAGGGTCACGCGGAAGATCCCGCTCTCGGAGAGCAGTCCGCCGCCGCCCAGCGTGTGATAGCCGACGAAGTTGCCCAGCGAGTAGGCGATCGGATGGCCGCGATAGCGCTCGACGCCCCGGATCACGTGCGGCCCCGAGCCGAGCACGAGCGACGCGCCCGCGTCGATCGCGGCGTGTGCGAACGCCCGCGGGTCGCCGCGGTCCTCGCCGAGGTAATGCTCGGTGCCGTAGGGGGTGTGGTCGCGGTCGGCGCCCTCGGCCCCGGCGTGTATCAGCACGACCACCACGCGCGCCTGCCGTCGTGCCCGCCGGATCAGGGTCTGGGCGCCGGGAATGTCGAGCAGGTCAGCGTCAAATGAGTAGGGCGCAAAGCCGACGAACGCCACCTTGGTCTTCCTGACCGCGACGGTCGTGATCTCACCCGGCAGCCCGGTCTGCCCGACGCCGGCTCCGCGCAGGGCCGCCAGCGTCTGCGCGCGCCCTGACTCGCCGTAGTCCAGCGAGTGGTTGTTGGCCTGGTTGACCACATCGAAGCCCGCCCCCCGCAGCTGCCGGGCGTAGGCGGGAGGGGCCTGGAAGGCAAAGCAGGTCCCGCCGCCGTCGCCGGCGCCGCACTTGGAGGCGCCACCCACCGAGAGCGTGCCCTCGAGGTTGCCAACATCGAGGTCCGCCGCGCCGAGGTAGCCGTGTATCGGAGCCAGGGCCCCCGTCAGGCCGCCCGGCGGCAGTCCGCGCTCGGTGCTGAGCGCGATGTCGCCCACCCACTGCAGCGTGAACGACGCGGTCATGGAGTTGGTCGCCCGGCCCTGACCGGCCATCACCAGGGCGATGAGGGTTCCGAGGACCAGAGCCCACCCGCACGCCCGGCCGCTTCGCCTTACAGCGCCCACTCGCCGCCGATCAGCACCGGCACCTCGCGGCCGTCGTGCGTCGTCCCGGTGACGTCCACGTCCGGGGCGCCGATCATGAAGTCGGTGTGCACGGCGCTGGAGTTGACCCGCTGGGCGACGGCCTCGTCCGCGCCCAAATGCTGAAAGCCCGAGCCGAGCGCGATGTGGCTGGCGGCGTTCTCGTCCAGCAGCGTGTCGTGGAACACGACGCCCGCGCGGCCCACCCGACCGCTGCCGTCGACCAGGGCCACCTCACCCAGGCGGTCGGCGTCGACATCGCGGCGAACCAGTTCGCGCAGCACCTCGGCGCCCTCGTCGGCGTCGATCTGCACAGCGCGCCCGCCGGCGAAGCGGATCATCAGCCCCTCCACCACTCGGCCGGCCACCAGCAGCGGCTTGGTTGCGGTGACGGTCCCTTCGGTGCGCTCCGGGTCGGGGCTGGTGAACACCTCCTCGGTCGGCAGGTTGGGGACGTGGTCCCGGCCCCAGGCGGTCGTCAGGCCGCCGCCGTGCCAGGCGACGCCCGCGATCAGGCCGACCGTCAGGTCCGTGCCGCGGCCGCGGAAGTGCAACGCGTCCAGCCTGGCGGCGGTGAGGCGATCGGCGGTGTCGCGCAGCTCAGCGGAACGCTCGCGCCACGCCGCGGCGGGATCGGGCTCGTGCAGGCGGCAGACCATCGCGATCCGCTTCCAGAGCTCGCCGAGCGGATCGCGCTCTGACTCGCCGAACACCATCCGTGCCCACGGCTCGGTCGGACCCGGCACGATCGCCCAGCTGATCGCGCGCCGGTCGATCACGTCCGCCCACTCCGCCAGGCTGACGCTGTCACGGCCGATCCGCGCCGGGTCCAGATCGTCAAGCAGGCCCGGTGCGGCCGGTCCGCTGAGCCCGATCCAAGCCGCCCGCGCCTGCGCCATCAGGCCGGGACGCTGCCTGACCCAGGGGGCCACGTTGCCCAGGGCCGCCTCCGGGGCCCGCTCCAAGCGGACGCGCCCCACGTAGGGATCGAGATAGTCGACCTGCACCTGGTGGGCCCCTCGGTCATAGCAAGCGGCGACGATCGCCCGTGCCAGGGTCTCCTGCCCAAGCGCGGCGCTGATGATCACGGTCTGGCCGGGAGCGAGATTGATCCCGGTGTCAACGCTCAGCTGCGCCAGGGCTGTGATGGGGGGCTCGATCCGAGCGAGCCTAACGTGTGTGCGACACGTCCAACGTCAGGACAGCTTCGGCGAGATCGTCAGCTTGATCGAGGTCCTCGACGTGTAGGTCACCTTGAGGCGGATGGTGAGCTTGTGCTTCCGGCGCGTGCCCACGCCCTCGGCGCTGATGTTGATCGCAGGCCGGTGTATTCCCAGCGACGCTTTGGTGATCGCCGACCTCAACCTAATCGTCAACACGCCCTTCTTGACCTTGGCGCTGAACCTGTCCTTCTTCTTGGATGCCTTGACCGTGATCCCGGCCGCCAGGGTCTTTGAATTCGTGGCGAAGCTGAGCCCTCGCGGCAGGGTGATCGCCAGTGACTTGAGCGCCGGAGCCTTGGCGCCCGCGCTAAGGATGAAGCTCAAGCTGGGCTCGCGATTGCCCAGTCCCGACAGCTTCGCGGCCGTGGTCGTCGGCCGTCCGAAGACCCTCCACATGAATGATGTCGAACCCGCGTTGCGATAGGGATCTGAGGCCGCCACCGTCACCTTCGTAGTCTGGAGGGCCGTCGGAGTGCCGCTGATCAGACCGCTGCTGGAATTGATACCCAACCCGGCGGGCAGGCCTGACGCGCTGTAGGTGAGCTTCGCTCCGCCGGAGTCCGAGGCATGGATCGTCGAACTGACCTTCCGACCTCTCACCGTGTCACGTGTCCCCGGGCTGGTCACCGCCACGGTGTACGCCGGCGCGCGCAGAGCACAGAGCGAGCCGGCCAGGGCACCACCGATCGGGCTGCCGAGGCCGGTGCTCATGTCATAGCCGTGCGCGACGGGATAGAGCGCAGCCGGATCGGTCGCCGCGGCTCCGAACTGGTCGAGCGTGTCGTTGCTGGCAGCGTGCGTGAACGGACTGGGGCTGATGATGTCGTTGAAGTTGGCCGCAAACCCGCGGCCGGCGATCGCGTATAACGCTGGGTTGAGGAAGCCGACCGGCAGGCCGCGACAGGCCGGCGAAGCATTGACCAGCGCCGTGAAGGCCGCCCACAGTGGTGCCCCAGCGCTGGTCCCGCCGATCACGGTCCACTGATCGTTGGCCTCCACGACGTATCCCGTAAGTTGGTCGCCGTCGACGGACACATCTGGCACCTCCCTACACAGGACGGCGCCGGCGCATGGAGCGGCTGAGGAGTTCGCGTTTATCGTGCCCACGGTGCTCGCCGCGCCGGACTGGTAGCTCGGCATTGTCCAGCGAGCGGAGATGCCTCCGCCCGACCCGCCACCAGTTGAACCCGAGGTGCATCCGCACGCTGGGCTGGGGCCGTCGTTCCAAACGCCTTCGGCCGGTGGCGCATCGTCGGAGGTCATGCTGGTTCCACCGACGCCGGTGGCAAAGGGCTGGGCGGCCGGGTCCTCAACCGACAGCGAGAAATTGTCCGTCCCGACCTGCGAGCACATTTCAGCCCCGCTGTCGCCGGATGCACTGAAGAACGACTGGCCCTGCGCGGCTGCCTCCTGTAGCAACGTGTTCTGAGCCATGATCGTGGATGGCGCGATCAGTGCCTCGCACGCGCCATAGGAGCTCGAGATCTCCTGCGCCCGGTTCTGCGAGACGATCTGCGACAGGATGTCCACCACTCCGCTGCCGTTCTCCGGGCCCTCGTAGACGAGGAT
This sequence comes from uncultured Solirubrobacteraceae bacterium, assembly GCA_963831015.1. Taxonomy (GTDB): domain Bacteria; phylum Actinomycetota; class Thermoleophilia; order Solirubrobacterales; family Solirubrobacteraceae; genus Palsa-465. Next base: position 344,419 of record CAWHOM010000007.1, read on the forward strand.
GCTCGCTTGAGGCGCGAATCCCATCGCCTGCTCTATGTCGAGCGCCGACTCGCCGTCTCCGCCCCCTGTCGGCGGCGCCTGGTATGGACCCGGACCTCCGTCGACATCGACGTTCGCGACCGGTGCGCTGATCCCAAAGCAGCTTTCGTAGGTCTGGATATCGACTGGGTTGTACGGCTCCTCTTCGAACATCGCGATCGTCTGCCCGGCGCCGAAGTCCCCGGCTCCGTACGAGCTCGCAAAGCCATAGGCGCTGGCAGCCTGGTCGGCCGTGACCGGGTTGGCCTGAATCGTGTATCTGCCGGATAGGCGCTGCTGAAAGGCTTCCTGCGCGCCCTGCGCCGCGAAGCACGGCTGAGGCCCCCCGGTGACGACGTGCGGAGCGACACCTTCGCGTCGGTTTCGAGCTTGGACACCCTGCTGAGGGAGAACGGCGGTCAACGGTCCAGTGATCGTCGCCCCCGCAGCGTTGCCCGCATCCACGCGGGCCTTGTCCCCAGCCGGCTCGTCAGGCGTGACGTCGTCGAGCCCGATGACGCCCTGGACATAGCCGGCGATTCCCGACGCCAACCTCGGGGCCTGAGTGTTCGCGTAGGCCACACGTCCGTTTGGCAGTTTCACCTGCGAAAGCGAGATCGAGAACGCACGCTCGACCTGTGCGGCTGTGCCCGTCACGGGAATCGTCAGATGGTTGGCGGTCTCGTTGCCCACGGCCAGTCCCGTGTTGCGTAGCGCCGATTCCACAGCCGCGGCGTGCGCCGGCGTCGCTCCGAAGCGCCGGGCGAACTGAGCCACGGTCAAATAGCGGCGGAAATCGGCCGAGCCGGGCTTGGAGATCGCGGTCGCCAGTGCAGCCAGCCCGTCGGGATCGCGAGGCGCAAGCGCAATTGTGAGCCGTAAGCCGGCCACGTCCGACAGCGAGCCGATCACGTGCGCCTCTCTGGGCAGGGCAGGCGCGGCGCCGACCCGCGCGGACGGTGACGCGGCCTGTGCGGACCCAGCGGACAAGGCAGTCGAAACGACGACAAGCAGAACAGCTGCCAGAAAGAGCCTGCTCAGCCGCGCGCGCATCGTCTCGCCCCTCTCACCATTCGGTACGACGCCATCCTGGGCGCCCTTCCACTTGTCGGAAAGCGCGGACAGACTACACCTATTGAGGAAGCGGCCGGCCAGCTATGTCGGAGCGACCGGCCAGGAATGTGCTGGTCTCGGTGAGGGATTCCGGGGTGCCGATCTCGTAGAACCGTTCGGTCACTGCGAACCCGAACAGTCCGCCGCGCCGTGACAGCTCCTCGTACAGGTCGGAGACCTCCCGCACGCTCGAAGCGACCACGTCCAGCGCATCGGTTCGCAGTCCACCCAGTCCGTAGTCGATCCATTCCATATCGGTGGTCGGCGCGCGCTTGCCGTAGCGGACACGACGACCGTCGAACGCGGCGTTGGACACATCCCAGCGTCCCTCGTTGCGTAGCACCGTCATCATCGCCGGCTGCCCGCTGCGCACCCAGGCCTCGGCAGCTGCGCGATAGTCCAGGCGAAGGTAGGTATCGCCATAGAGCACCAGAAACCGTGAGCCGAGCACCGGCGCGGCCTTGCGTACCGCTCCCAGCGTCCCGATCGGACTCGGTCCGTCATAGCTGTAGTCGATCTCGATCCCGAAGCGCTCGGAGCCGACCCGCCTCTCGATCAACTCCCCGAGGTAGCCGACGCAGATCACCGCCCGGCGAGCGCCGTGGCGGGCCAGCAGGCGCAACTGATGCAGCAGGAACGGCTCGCCGGCGACCTCGAGCAGGGGCTTGGGGGTGTCGCGCACCTTGGAACCCAGACGGGTGCCGAGGCCGCCAGCGAGGATGCACACCGGAGGCAGACCCACGGACACGCCCGCATGGTGACGTAAATTCGGCCGGTCGTGCGTTCCGCACACCAGATCAGACGTCTGACGGCGCCGCACACACCGGTGGTGGCGGCGGTGTTCGCGCTGGGAATTCTGCTCCGCTGCGCCCTGGCGATCGCGGACGGCCCGGCGTTTCTCGGGATTTCAGACTCCGGGGCGTACATCATCGCCGCGCGTACGGATCTCTTTCATGACCCGGTGCATCCCGCCGGCTACGCCCTCTTCCTGCGCGGGCTGCACTTTGTCATCGCAGATCTGCTGGTCGTCACCGTCGTCCAACATGCGCTGGGCGTCCTGACCGCGGTAATGCTCTTCGCGGTGGCGCGCCGCGCAGGCAACGCGCTCGTGGGTCTCGTGCCGGCCGCCGTCGTGCTCTTCAACGGGCTGCAGGTGTGGACCGAGCATGCTCCGCTGTCAGATCCTCTATTCACCTTCCTGACGGCTTGCGCGCTCCTGCTCACCGTTCAATCCCGTGATGGCAAGCGCAGTCGTCTCGTTCTGCTGGGGGCGACGCTAGGCGCGGCAACCCTCATCCGAACGGTCGGTCTGTTCCTGGTCGCAGCCGTCGCGATTTGGATCGCCTGCCAAGCGTCTTCCCGGCGGCGCGACCGACTCGTCAAAGCAGCGATTCCATTGTCGATCGCGCTCGCTCTGTCGGGCGCCTACATTGCGGTGCAGGATCACCACTCGGGTGTGCTGGGGTTCACCGCGGCGGACGGACGGATCGCGTACGCAGTCGCAGCGCCGTTCGCAAACTGCACTCGCTTCGATCCTCCCCCAGGAACCCAGGCCCTTTGTCAGTCGACCTCACCTGCGCAGCGAGAGAGTTTCAACGCATACCTGTGGGGGTTTCCCGACGGTGACGGCCAGCTTCCACCGGGAGGACGGGGGTCGGTCAGTCCCGCGTGGCGTCTCTTCGGCGCGATGCCTGGTGGCAACGATGAGCTCGGCGCGTTTGGTCGTGCCGCGATCCTTCACCAGCCGGTGGCCTACGTGAGGCAGGTCTTGCGTAACTTCAGCTACTACTGGCGCGCGCGGCCGAACTTCTTTCTCCGCTATGAGACGCAGCCGACACCCGGAGCGCTGCAGCTTGACACTCTGTATTACCCCGACGCGCACGGGATCGCTCCGGCTCGCTCGGGAGCGCTTAACTGGTACAGCCGGCATTTCGAGCTGGACGGCGTCCTCATCCTCATCCTGCTTGCCGGCAGTCTCTTGGTGCTGGTGCCCACCTCACTGGAGGCTCGAAGCATCGGAGTCCTGTGCGCGGCCGTGGGCTGGCTGTTGCTGGTGGGAGCCGCCCTGGTGGCGAGCGACGGGCGCTATGCGCTGCCCGCGCTCGGTCCATTGGCCGCGGCGACAGCGATCGGGACGCTTGGGGTGAGACGACGATTCAGGCCCGTCGGCACGACGACATGATCAGCCGGCCAATCCCGACCGCACGCTCGCGTAGGACGGCGAGGCCGCGTACGCCTCCTCGACCCTCGCCCACGCATAGCGCGCATCCTCCAAGTCGCCGAGCAGAGTGCTGTCCGACGCCAGCGCGCCGGCGAAGTGCTCCCACTCGTTGCCCCACGAGAGGTCCTCGTCGGCATAGCTGCGCTCTTCGAGCTCCGGGGGGCCGAGCTCCGGGCCCATTCGGTAGATCCGCAGCCGCTGTGGACCGTAGGAACGAACCAGCCCATCGACCGCCAGCTTCGCCCTTCGACAGTAGACCTCGAGCGAGAACATGTTCTTCCACTCCGTCCACGTAACGTGCAACATCGCCCAGGGTGCCGTACGCCCCTCGGCCTCCCCGAGCACCAGCGCGGCATTGTCCTCCACTGACGTGTCCCAGAAGTGTGTGCGCAGCAATGCGCTGTATAGAGGCAGCGGGCCAGCCAGCCAGTGCGTGAGATCGAGCAGATGCATGCCCTGGTCGATCAGCTCACCGCCGCCGGAAACCTCGGGCGTCATGCGCCATTCTCGGTCATAGCCGGGCCGTCCGCCGTGTCCGTAGCGACCGCGTAGGTGCATCAGCGGCCCATGCTCGCCCGAATGAACCTCGGCGGCGAGGTCAGCCAGCGCCGGGTGGAAGCGGTGGTTGAAGCCGACCTTCACCCGCCGACCCGCCCGGCTCGCCTCTCGCTGCAGATCGTCGATCTGAGCGACGCTCAGCCCGGCGGGCTTCTCCACCAGAACGTGTGAGCCGACCGCGAGAGCGCGGAGCGTCAGCGGTGCCAGCTGGTCGTGGGTGGTCGCCACCACGACCACGTCGGGCGCCAGCCCCAGCAGCTCGTCCACGTCGGCGCACGCGCGACCGCCATGGGCTTTCACCAGCGCCGCCGCCCGCTCGGCCACGGGATCCACGGCTCCGATCACCGAGTCGCCGCGCCCGAGGGCGCTGGCGCGTTTGTGTCCGATCAGCCCACAGCCGACGATGCCGACGGTCAGCGCCGGCCGGGCGGTGACCTCACGCATACTCGTCGGAATGCGCTCCGGCGAACTCGAAATCGAACGCGAGCTCGAACGCTCCGGCCGCCGCCATCGCCTGCCGCGTGTCGGCCGGCTTGCGGGCGTAGACGAGCAGGAAGCCGCCGCCGCCCGCTCCCACGAGCTTGCCGCCGATCACCCCGCTTCGGCGAGCCAGCGTGTACAGCTCATCGACGCGGTCGGTCGCCATCCCGGGGATCGGCCGCGCTTGTTGAGCCAGTGCTCGTGCATCAGCTCGGCATAGGCGAATAGGTCGCCCTCCAGCAGCAGTTGCCGGCTGCGCAGTCCCATCTCCTTCGTGCGATGCATGTTGTCGAGCATCTCGGCGTCACCGACCCGAGTGCGATCGTCCTGGTCAGACAGGACCGCCGAGGCGTCACGCGCCTCGCCGGTGTAGAACAGCAGCAGGTGCTCACGAAGGGAGCGCAGCGTCTCGGTCGAGAGCTCCAGCGGCTCCACGGTCACCTGCCCGTCGCGGGCGAACGTAAAGGCGCAGATGCCTCCGTGAGCGGCCACGTAGGGATCCTGCTTGCCGCAGGGCTCGCGAAGGATGTCAATCTCGATCTCCGCCGCCGCCTCGGCCAGCGCCTCCGGTGTGATCGACGTCCGCCGGGCATGGGCGAGGCCCTTCAGCAGCGCGACGGTGAAGGCGCCCGACGAGCCCATGCCAGTGCCGGCGGGGACGTCGGCAACCGACGCGATCTCCATCGGGCTGCCGCGCCAGTGGCGGGCGAGTGTCTCGCGCAGGATCGGATGGCGGATCTCGGCGATCTCCTGCACGTCCTCGGTCTCTGAGTACTTCATCCGGTAGCGGCGCTGGAAGACGGTGTGCATCAGCATGTAGATGTACTTGTCGATCGCGCCCGCGACCAGGAAGCCCCCGTGCTCAGCGTAGTACGACGGCAGATCGGTGCCGCCGCCCCCCAGCGAGATTCGCAGGGGGGCACGGCTGAAGATGACGCTCATGCGCTCGCGGCCTCGCCCACGGCCTCAATCTATCGTTCGGTTCAGGTCAGAGTCGGGCCGCCATCGAGGGCGACGGCCGGCAGCGCGCCCAGCCCGTGCCCGACGCCCCACGCCGTACACGAGCAGGCCCAGGACCGTCAGCAGGCTGATGAGGCTGATCACCCGGCCCACCGAGATCGCACCTGTGGCAGTCGTCAGCGAGACCCGAACCGGACCATTCACCGTGGAACGGCGACGCGCCACCACCAGCCCCGCCGGCGTGCGACCCACGGGCGCGATCCCCCCGGAGACGCGTACCGCGTACGGGCCACCAGCGATGTTGGTGGCAAACGGGGCCGTACCGGGCGGTGGCGTGATCGTCACCGAGACATGGTCACCGGTGATCGCCGCCGGGGCGATGTACACCATCCGGTCCCCGGTGTAGACGACCCGCGCGCTGGCATCCGTGTAGCTGTCGTCGTACCAGGTGTGAGGCGTGACGTGCGTCGACACGAACACCGCCGAGCGGTCTCGGTAGGCAAAGGACGGTTCGGTGTTCGGCACCCACAACTGCCACGCACAGAGGGCGACGCTGATCGCGATCGCCCCGGCGAGAGCCGGTCGCATGAGCCGCGCCCGGTGGGCACCGGAGCTCCCCTGGATGGCGATGACGCCGACGAGCACCAGGCCGGCGACGCACAGCACGACGTAGGTGTCGAGGCGATAGGGAAATTGGACCTCACGCAGGGTGCGCGGGAGCGCATTCCAGAGCGGGGCAATCATGACCAGCGCCAGCAGCACCAGCAGCGCCGCGGCGATCACCGCTGCACTGCGGCGCAGGCTGCGCCGAGCGCCTCTCCACAACATCGCCGCTGCCAGGATCCAGACCAGGAACCAGTCGGGCATCTGGACGAACAATGCTGGCGAGCTCGAGGCGCTGGGCACCGCGCGCAGCGGGTTGAACAGGACGCCAGGAGTGTTGAAGATACCCGTGGTCTTCCAGCTGTAAGGGATCTGGGCGGACACCTGAACGTCGGACGCGTGGAGGAAGTTGGGCAGCAGGAACCACGCGTTGACCCCTGCCGCCAGCACGAACAGCCCGCCGAGCAGTGCGAGCCGACGACCGGGCAGGTCACGTACCGAGACCCCCAGCGCCCAGAACAGCAGAACACCGAGGGCGATCATCACCAGCGACCCGAGCAGCAGGGTCACGTTGTGCGAGCCGGTGAAGACCACCGCCGCCACAACGAACAGAAACGCGGGAACGATCTCGATCTCCCGGGAGCGGACCACCCGCAGACCGCTGGCCACCAGGAGCGGTATCGCCGATGTGGCGACGAGCTCGGTCCAGGCCCCTCGTCCGTACAGGTTGCTCACGTAATAGGCGCTCGTGACGAAGACGATCGCCGGCGCGTGCGCCAGCCAGGAGCGGACGCCGAGCTGCCGGGCCAGCCACAGCAGCCCCCCGTAGGCGGCCGCCACCGACAGCAGCATCGTCGCCACGTAAGCAACGGTCACGTGCCCCGCCAGCAGCGTCGCCAGCGCCCCCGTGACCGCGTATAGCGTCCCTCCATAGAACTCGAACACCGGATAGAAGACGCCCACCTGAGGAGCGCTGATGAAGTAGGTCGGCAGCAGGTGATGGCTGATCGCACTCTGCTGCACCCACACCAGCCACAGGTGGTTGGTGAAGTCGCTCATGAAGCCGTCGTGGGTGAAGACGGCAGGCGAGCCGAGGATCAGCGCCGCCAGGATGACGACCGCGGCGTCGACGAAATGACGTTGGCGACCGGCGGATGCCCTCGTCGCAGCGGTCTCATCGGCTACTGCACTGGCCATGCGATCAACCAACCGCTCGTTCGAGCACCACGTCGACGGCGGCGCGCAGGTCTGCAGCCACGGCGTCCGGCGGTGCGCCGCCCGTGCGCTTGTGGGAGCTGGGCCGGTGCTCGATCAGGACGGTGCGACAGCCCGCGGCGCGGCCGGCCAGCACGTCGTCGTCGGTGTCCCCGATCATCCACGAGCGCGCCAGGTCGATCTGCAGGTCCCGCGCAGCATCCAGGATCATGCCCGGGGCGGGCTTGCGACAGTCACAGGCTCCGGCGAGCCCCTCCACCGAGCCGTCGGGATGGTGAAGGCACAGGCGAAAATCGGCGAAGCTCACGCCGTTCGCGTCCAGCAGCTCGATCACGCGCGCCTGGACTGCCGACAGCTCCGCGATCGAGACCCTGCCCTTGGCCGCCGCCGGCTGGTTGGAGACTCCCACCAGCGTGATGCCGGCCGCCGTCAGCCGCCGCAGGGCCACGGCGGCACCGGGTATGAGGACGACGTCCTCAGCGCGCAGCGGCGACTCGGGCTTGCCGCTCACCGTGTCCACGCGCAGCTCGTTGATCACCCCGTCGCGATCGACGAACACCGCCTCGGCGGCGCTCAGATCGCCCATCCGACCGGATGCTCGCTGAGCCGCTCCATCCGGTCGGCGACAGCACGGACCAGACGCCTGGGAAGTAGGTCGGTCGCCGCCGAGCGTCGGCGAACGCCGAGGTTCTTGAGCACCTTGAACGCGATGATCTCGTCGAAGCCCGGACCGAGCGCCGGATGCTCGGCCCGCAGTCCCGCCTGGGCAAAGGCGTGGGCGAGCGTCCGCGGCTCGAAGAACGAGATGTGGATCTCCGGCACCACGTAGCGCCACCGGACGAGATCATCGGAGTGCGCCCGGGCGTTCCCGGTTGTGATCAGCAGCAGTCCGCCGGGCTTGAGCAGCTGGCGCATCGTCCGCAACTCGGCGACCGGATCGACGACGTGCTCCAGGACCTCCACCGCGGTCACGACGTCGGCCGAGCCACGCCAGTCAGACAGCGCCTCGCGGCCGCTGATGGGAATGCCCAGCGCATCTGCCCGCTGGGCAATCGCCCCTTCTTCGAAGCCGACGGCGTCGATTTTCTCCTGCTCACGCAGATACCGCACCAGGCCGCCGTTTCCGGCTCCGAAATCGATCCAGCGCCGGCCGGCAAGCGTCCCCAGAAGGTCACCCACCACCCTGGCCAACCCACGCCACTCGTACTGCCGCACCGTCTCGGTGGGATGCTCGAGCTCGTAGGCATAGTCGACCAAGGGGTCGGCGCCACGACCCGCGTAGTAATCCTCGTCATAGATGCTGGCGAAGTCCGTCAGCGGATTGACGATGAACGCGTAGCCGCACTCGGCGCAGCGCGCGAGCTCGAAGTCGCGCCCACTGTGCGCTCCGCGGACAACTCCGATGTGGCGCGGTTCCGAGCCACAGATGCGGCAGGCCGGAGGCGGGCCGCCTGCCATCAGTCCTCGTCCAGACCGTGTCGAGACTCGTCCAGACCGTGTCGGGACTCGACGATGTATTTGGGGCGCTGACGCGACTCGTCATAGATCCGCCCCACGTATTCGCCGATCACGCCCAGCGACAGTAGCTGGATGCCGCTGAAGAAGGCCACGACGATCACGACCGTGGGGTTACCGACGGGAAAGGCGACGCCGACGAGCTTGAGAATCACGTAGACGATCGCCAGAACGAAGGCCAGCGCCGCGAACACGAACCCCGCCACCGAGATCATCTGCAGGGGATAGCGTGAGAAGCCGACCACGCCGTTAAGGCCGATCAGCACCGACCCGAAGAAGCGGTTGTACTTGCTGTCGCCGGCCGCGCGCGGATCACGGTCATAGGGGACGTTCGTCTGTTTGAAGCCGACCAGGGCGACCAGGCCGCGCAGGAACCCATGGGACTCGCGCAGCGCCACCACGTTGTTCACGACTCGCCGGCTCATCAGGCGAAAGTCGCCAGTGTTGGGCGGGATCTCGACCTCGGCGATGCGGGCGATGACGCGGTAGCCGAGCGCGGCCACGATCCGCTTGGGCAGCGTCTCCCCTTCCCGCGTCCGGCGCTGCGCGTAGACGACGTCGTACCCGTCGTGCCAGCGCTTGACGAGCTCCGGGATCAACTCCGGCGGGTCCTGCATGTCGCAGTCGATCACGATCATCGCGTCCCCCGAGGCCTCGGCGAGACCGGCGATGGTGGCCATCGGCTGGCCGAAGCGACGCGAGAAGCGCAGCATCTTGACCCGGGGGTCCTGCTCACGCAGAGCGAGGATCCGTTCCTCGGTGGCGTCGGGCGAAGGGTCGACACTGAAGATCAGCTCCCAGTCCTCACCGATGCCGTCGAGTGTCGCCGCCAGTCGCTCATACGCACGATCGACGTTCTCCTCCTCCTTGTAGGCGGGGATGATGATGCTCAGCACCGGCGCAGCACGACCAGATTGCGGATTCCGAATGGGAGGCGGACACCGCGGTCCAGCAGACGTCGCTCCAGTTCGCACGCGGCGCGGCCGGCGGACGAGTCGCGCGTGGCGGCGATGTCGGCGGCCACGCGACGCTCCAGCGCATCGCCGTCAAGCCGGCCGAAGCGCCGGCGGTTGCGCTGCTTGACCAGCCAGAAGGCCGGATAGATGATCGATCCCAGGTAGCAGTCCTCGATCGTCTCAAGGCCGGCCACTCGAGCCTTTTCCGCCAGCTCGTGGCGAGCGTAGCGGCGCTCGTGGCCCAGGAAGCGATCGTAGTAGTCATACGTCGAAGGACCGGCGGGCACCACGAGGACCGCCCGCCCGCCAGGACGCAGGACGCGCATGATCTCACGCAGCGCGCGCCGGTCGTCAGGGACATGCTCGAGCAGGTTGGCCGAGCAGATCGCGTCGATCGAGGCATCCGCGAGCGGCAGCTCACAGGCGTCGGCACGCAGCAGTCGAGCGTCCGGGACCCGCTCATGAGCCTTGCGCAGACCCGCGCCGATCAGGTCAAGCCCCCACAACGTGGACTGCGGATGCCAGCGGCGCAGATCCTCCAGCAGATATCCGCTCGAGCAGCCCAGGTCCAGCAGGTTGCAAGGGACGCGGAGGTCACCGAGGCGCTCCCGGATCGCCCGGCGCGTCCAGGTGTCCATGAAGTGGTCGCGGCTGCTCTCCTCGTGCAGCTCCTCCAGCTCGCCTGACCAGTTGACCGACGCGTCGATCGCGGCGTACGACAGATACGGCTCCGGCGGCTGGTCCCCGACCAGCCAGCCGCGGTGAAAGTCGGGCACCCGGTCGGCGCCGGGGGGAGCGGCGAGCGTCCCGCTCACGCGGTGGCCGCCTCGAACTGGACCCCGTCGATCCGGCGCACCGTGCCCAGTGAGGGCTCCGCCGCCAGCCGGCGGCGAAACCCCTCCTCGCGCCACGGATCCCATTGCGCCGAGACCAACTTCCCGGTGAACGGAACCTCGTCGAGCAGCGCGCACGCCAGTTCGGCGGCCTCGCCGGCCGGAACCGCGCCCGCGGCGAGCTCGCGCTGGGTGCGTTCGAAGTACTCGGACCCGGCCCGGCCCGGACCGGCCTGCAGCGTCGTCTCGTGCATGCGGGTGGCAACGAACCCGGGGGCGATGCAGTTGACCTTGATCGGCGCCAGCTCGAGAGCGAGGTTCTCGCTGAGACGAACGACCGCCGCCTTGGAGGCCGCGTAGGCGTCGAAGCGCGGGAACGGGGCGGTACCGCCGCCGCCGGAGAAGGTCACCACCGCGCCGCCACCTTCGCGCAACGCCTCCAGGCAGCGATGCACGGCGAACAACGTGCCGCAGACGTTGACCTCCAGCGTATGGCGAAACTCGCTCAGGGAGTACTCGCCCAGCGTGCCGACGGGCTCCAGCACGGCCGCAGCGCAGACCAGCCCCCGCAGCGGCTCGGAGTCGAGGTTCGCCCACGCGTGCTCGTCGGCGACGTCCATCGCGTGCCAGCGGTGCCCAGCGCCCGGCAGCTGGGCACAGGCCCGCTCCAACGCCGGGGCTCCGCGCGCGACCAGGGTCAGGGCGGCACCGCGCTGCGCCAGCGCCTGGGCCACGGCCAGGCCGATGCCCATCGATCCCCCCGTCACCAGGACGCGCCCCTGCAACGGGCTCACGTCGCCAGCGCCGGCTGCTGCCAGATGTAGGGGTTGTCCTCGAACCAGTCCAGCGTGCGCCGCACCGAGTCGCGGATCGACAGCGACGGTTGCCAGCCGAGTGACCTGATCCGCGAGCAGTCCAGGCGGATCCGGGGCGAGTCGCCGGCCCAGCCGCGCTTGCCGCCGGTGTGCTCGATCCGGGGAGTGAGCCCGAGGTGCGATGTGATCGTCGCGATCGACTGATCGACGGTGATCGACTCGTCGGTGCCGAGGTTGTAGACGGCGGCCGTACCGGCCTCGGCGTCGTGAGCATCGACCGCCGTCAGAATCGCGGCGACACAATCCTTGACGTACAGGTAGGACTTCTCCTGACGCCCGTCGCCGAGCACCCTGAGGTACGCGGGATCCGCCTTCAGCGCGCGGACGAAGTCGAACACGTGGCCGTGCGTGTAGCGCTCGCCGAGCACCGAGACGAAGCGGAACACGACCGAGGTGAACCCGTAGCCATGAGCGTAGGCCGACAGCATCCCCTCGCCGGCCAGCTTGGACGCGGCGTACAGAGAGGTCTGGGTGGGAAACGGAGCGTCCTCGGGGGTCGGGAACACCTCGGGCTCGCCGTAGACCGAGCCCGTCGAGGAGAACGCGATGCGCGCCACCCCGGTGGCCCGCATCGCCTCCAGCACGGTCGCGGTGGCGATCGTGTTCTGCTCCAGGTCGCGATGAGGATGCTCTAGCCCGTGGCGCACATCGGCGTTGGCCTGCAGGTGAAAGACCCAATCACAGCCGGCGAAGGCATGCTCCAGCAGCGCCGCGTCGAGCACATCGCCTTCGATCAGGCGGGCTCCCGGCGTGGTGAGGAGACTCTGCACGAACTCCCGGCGGCCGGTGCGGAAATCGTCGACTACCACCACCTCGACGCCTCGGGCGCTCAGGGCGTCGGCCAGGGCACTGCCGATGAACCCGGCGCCGCCGGTGACACAGGCACGCTTCATCGGTTACAGGCTGAAGCCCGCAGACGCCGCGTCGCGGTGGAACATCTGAACCGTCTCCAACGAGAACTGCTCCAGGTCCTTGCCCAGCGAATCGAGCTTTCCGAGCAGGTCGCGCGTCACGGTGATGATGTGACAGCCGATCTGGTCGGCCTGCACGACGTTGAAGATCTCCCGGGGCGAGGCCCAGATCAGCTCGGCGCGCGGCGCGCTGACCATGATGTCCATCGAGCGGGCCATGATCGGCAGCGGATCGATCCCGGCGTCGGCGATCCGGCCGGCGAACACCGACAGGCACGACGGCGCACCGTCCTTGACCGCCTCGGTGAGCAGCTCCACCTGCGCCGTGGTGAACATCGCGGTCACGTTGACCTTGACGCCATCCTCCGACAGCTCGCGGATCAGCGGCGCGAGCGGCTGTCCCGACGTGGTCGTCACCGGGACCTTGACATACACGTTCTCGCCCCAGGACGCGATCAGCCTGGCCTGGCGGCGAATCTCCTCGACGTCGTCGGCGAACACCTCGAACGAGATCGGATGAGTCGTGATGCGCTCCAGCAGTCGCTGGGCGAAGTCCCGATAGTCGGTCAGCCCGGCCTTCCACATCAGGGTCGGGTTCGTGGTGAAGCCTGAGATCCGTTCGTCGGACGGCCAGCGCAAGGATCCCGTCCAGGTCGGCGCCGTCGGCGAAGATCTTGACGCTCAGCGCGTTCATCGGGCCGCCAGCGACTCCCAGTGGCCCAGCTTGACGGCCAGCTCGGGGTGCGACACGAGGGCGTGCCAGATGACCGCCTGGAAGGACTCGACAAGGGGGGTGCGCAGCATCGGTGGTGCATCGATAACGATCGCGACGTGCGCGAGTTGCGCCAGAGCCCCGCCGGGAGCGCCGGCGACGCCGTAGATATCGGCACCGACGTCGCGAGCCAGCTCCATCGCGCGCACCAGGTTGGTCGAGACGGGGGGTTTCGACCGACCCCCCGCCCACCGAGAACACCAGCAGCGCATCCCGGGCATCCAGGCGAGAGACCTCCAGCCAGCCGGCGTAGGCGGTCTCCCAGCCATCGTCGTTGATCCGCGCCGTCAGCTCGGAGACGTTGTCACTGGGCGCGTATGTCTCGATCCCGCATAGCTTGCGAAAGTCGTTGACGGCATGCGACGCGTGGCCGGCTCCGCCGCCCACGCCGAGCACGAACAATCGACCTCCACGCGCCCGGACGGCCGCCAGCCCGGCGGCCATCGCGTCGATCTGCTCATTCTGCACGTCGGCGGCCAGCTGCCCCACCGCCGCGAAGTAGCGCGCGCTGTGCTGCTCTGAGGGCACCGCGCCAGTCTAGCCTCCAGCCTGGCCAATACCCGCCTACACTTCCGCCGGTCGCTGACCTCTGGCTGGCTTGCAGACCGAGAGGCCGTGTCTTCTTTGGCATGCACGTCTGGCTTGATCTCATATCCCGTGAGCTGCTCTTCGTAGCTCTGCTGACGTTGCTGGGCAGCGCGCCGGCGGCGTGGCTGCTGCCCGAGCGCTTCGATGGCGTCTGCAGATTTGCTCTCGCCCCGGTCCTCGGGATGTGTGTCGGGGTCTGTCTGACCACCACGACGCTGTACGCGTTTCCGGCGGGTGATACGGGATGGTTGGTCGTGGGGGCGGCGGCCGTGTCCACCGCCCTCGCCGTGATGAAGCGGCCTCGGTCGTCGGCGGCGGTGTCGAGAGCCGGCGTCGCTCAGATCGTGCTCGTGATCGTTGTGCTGCTCGCCAGCTTCGACTATCCGCTCGCCTCCCTGGCATTCGGTGGGGCCGATCGGCGGATATCGGATCGCCGACGCCTCGGGATACGTCTCCGAGATCGCGAGCGCCCAGCGCTACTCGATTCATCAGATCGACAAGCTGCATTCCTACGTCCCCGACCTCGCCACGCACGCGTACGCCCTGTACGTACAGGACACACAGCAACTCGACGTGGCGCCGCTCGAGGCCAACGTCAACGCCCTGATCGGCCTGGGACCGAGCGACACCCAGACGGCCTTCCTGATCGCGATCATCCTCGCCGGCGCGCTCGGAGCCTTGGGAACGGTGCGGGCGGTCACACGACGTCCGGCGTGGGCGGCTGTCCTCGCGGGCTGCCTGTTCGCGGGACCGCTGTTCGTGGAGCTGCTCATGGATGGGAGCGAGGCCGGGCTCGCCGGCGCAGCGCTGCTCGCCCCCCTCGGCGCCGTGGGCTGGCAGGCGATCTGCGAGCGCCAATGGCGAGTGCTGATCCTGTTCGCCCTGATGGCTGCGGGACTTCAGAGCGTCTATCCGTTGTTCGCGCCCGCTGTCGTTCTGGCCGGCGCCGCGATCATCGGCACCCGGGTGGCCCGGCGGCTGCGGAAGGGGCGCCCCCCGTGGGCAGCCATCCGCCTCGCCGCCGGACAACTCGCAGGCGTCGTGATCCTCACCGTGGCCCTGACGCCCGTGGCGTCCATCCGCAACGTCAACTACCTCGTACAGCTACAGAACGGGACGATCGGGCTCTCGGGACTCCCCATCTACAAGCTGCCGTGGAGCGTGCTACCGGGCTGGCTGCTCCAGACCCGTGACTTCTATCGCCTGATCCCCATCTCCGCGGCGAGCTCAACTCAGCTGGTCACGAGCCTCGCGATCCCCATCCTCCTCATTGCCGTCATCGGCCTCGCCGCACGACGCCATCGGGTCGCCGCCACGATCGTCGCACTCGCGGCGGGAGCGATCCTGCTCGCCGAGTACATCTGGCTGAGCGAGGCCTGCGGCTACTGCGTCCAGCGCAATCTGCTGCCCGCCGCGGCTCTCGCGCCGACGGCCCTGGGCATCGGCTTGGCCACGCTGGCCGCCTGGCGTTGGCGGTCAGCCTCGCTGGCCGCGGGCCTGATCGGGCTCCTCGCCCTGGTCGTGATCGGTCATCAGGGGGTGATCGAGCGCCAGCGCCTACAGGGCGGCTCGTATGTCCTCAGCGCTCAAGCGCGACACGCGGCCGCACGGATTCCGCGCCGTTCGGGCTTCGTCGAACTCGAAGGGTTCGGCGAGAGCGGCATTCAGGGGTCAATGGAGCTGGTCCAAGTCTATGACCTGCTGGAGCGCTCGACGGACGGTCATGTGTCGTTCCCCACGGTCACCAACGACAACAACAGCCTCGCCTATTTCGACGGGCCAGAGCCGTTCGGCCCATCGTTCGTGTCCAACTATCAGTACGTGCTGACACGGCTTGGAGGGATATCGACCGCGCGGCGGACGGTGGCTCGCTTTGGGCCGATCGTCCTTCAGCGACGCGTCTCCCCGCTCGATGTCTCGTTGCTGGGTGGTGTGTCGGTGGCGGACGCGGCCGCTGATCCGCGTGGCACCGCATGGGTGGGCGGCCCCCTCGCCTTCGTGGTGTCCGGAGGACAAGGCCACGAGCCGGCGTGGATCTCGCTCGGCCTGCGAGCGACCGTCCACGTCCGGGTTCTGCGCGGCCATTCGGTCGTCGCCTCGCGCTCGTCCGGGGGCCGGCTGAGCGTATGTCTGCGCACCACCGGGACGGCACCGGTGCGGACGGCCGGCGTGCAGCTGTCGTTCACCCCCACCGAGCCACCATTTCCGCATGACTACGGTCCTCCCCTGCCCCCCCGCGGTGTCCGTCTGACCTCGATGCTGGTCTCAAGCCGCTCGTGTCGGGGCAATCCGTAGGACTATCAGGCAGACCCGATCAGTTGCCGTTCGTGCGAGTGGGTACGGCGATCGCGCGCAGCGCAGCCCGCGCAGCATCGCGTTCCGCTTGCGCATCTCGCAGCCCAGCTTGGGAGCGCACGAGCTCCTCACGGGTCAGCGTCAGTGCGGTCTCCAGGCCCGAGGCGCGGGTCGCCGCCGCCTCCAGCTCGGTGCGAGCGGTTGCTAGTTCGGCGTCGGCGCTGACGGCGGAGACATGCCACTGTTGGTAGCGGTACGGGACGTAATCATCGAGGACGTTGGCAGGAACGGCGAGAGCCGGGCGCAGCTCCGCATCCTCCTCACGCACGTAGAAGCGATTGAGGCCGTCGAAGAGGGTGAGCGCGTAACCCGCGTCCAGCACTCCGGGCTCCCACTCCTCGTGAGAGGCGACGCTCGTCCCGGGTCGGGTCGCCTCGACGACTAGCACTCGCGGACGGTGCCGCGAGAGGTCCGCGCCGGCGAGGACCTCGGCCTCGCTCCCCTCGACGTCGATCTTGAGGAAGTCGACCGTCCGCTCACCGACGTGCTCGTCCCACAGCTGCGCCAGCGTGACGACCTGCACCTCGCGCGGCGCCATCCCCTCCGCGCTGCCATGATCGGCGGCATAGCCCTCGACGAGGCTCGAGTTGCCGATGTGCTCGCCGAGGACCTCATAGAACGTGCGCTCACCGGGGCTGTCGCCGATGGCGACGTCGAGCGTCACGTCACGCGGGCGGGCGTCTCGAAGCTGCTGCGCGGTCCGCGACGCCGGCTCGACATCGATCCCCGACCAGCCGGCGTCGTAGAACAGCTTGGTGACCGAATCGCTGATCGGATCAGCGGCGCCGATGTCGACGTAGAACCCCCGGTGGCCGTCATCGAAGGCGCGGGCGAGGACGACGTCCTCCCCGTTCTGCGCGTAGGACAGGAGCGTCACGGGGTCGGCGCCGTGGACACGCGATCTGGTGGCGCTGTGGCCTGAGGGCTACCGTCCCGCCGCAGGCTGTCCTCCAGGGCAGCCATCCTGCGCGTGAGCGCCGCCTCATCCCATCGCGCGGCGAGCGCGTTGCGCACCTGAAGGTCGAGCTCGGCCACCTGCAGTCTCAGCGCCTCGCTGCGAGCCACTTCGCTCTCCACGGCCTGTCGCAGAGCCTGGATCTGAGCCTGAAGTCGTCCCAGCTCCCCGAGCGTCGTGTCCTGCCGGCTCACGATCGCCTGAAACCACCTGCGGAACAGACTCTGGTAGATCGGCGCGAGGGTGGATTTCCAGAAGTGCTTCAGCACGGTTCTCACAACAGAACCCTTTCGCTCTCGATCTTCAGGGGCATGAATGTTTCCTCCGCCAGGGCCTGGATCAGGACCTCGGCGAATCCGGCCAGCGCCACGAAGTCACCGGGCTCTGCCGGGCTGGGCCGGCGCTCGGCGGCGGCTTGACGCAGCAACTCCTCCACGGCCCTGCCCGTTCGGGAGATGTGGAAATCGCGCCAGGCCACCGTCTGCGCCCGCCTGCCCAGTATTTCCAAGTCGATCTCGTTACGCAGGACCGCGCCGATCCGCCGTGCGAACTGCTCGGCATCCCGGCCGGCCTTCAGGCAGTCCACGTCGCCCACCAACCACTCGGCGATCCCACAGTCGGCGGATACCATCGGAACGCAGCCGGCCGCCGCCGCCTCCAGCGGAGCGAAGCCGAACGGCTCTCGTGACCAGCTGGGAAACAGGAACATGTCGTAGGAATCGAAGAGCTTAAGCAGCTCACGATGGCTGCGCGGACCCTTGAGGTGGACGAGATCGGCGACCCGGTGCTCGTGCAGTTGCCTCCGGAAACGGGCATCCTGCTCCGAGCCGTAGATGTCAATGGAGAAGTTGGCATACCCCTGGTCGCGAAGGCGCGCGGCGGTCTCGATCACGATGTGAGTGCCCTTGGGCTCGCACAGCACACCTGACGCAGCGATCATCCTCAGTTCCCCGGATGCGAAGAACTCCCGGCGCGGCGGCGGAGGATCTCCGGTGACCCAGTTCGGGAGCACGTGGACACGCTCATCCAGACCAACCCCCGTGGCCCGGATCTCCCCCAACACATGCGAGGAGCACATCACATAGCGCCCGGGAAACACCCGGGAGAGCTCACGGGCCAGCGCGGGACCGGCGCCCGTGCCGGTATCCGCGCACAGCTCAGCGGGAATCGCGTCCATGACGTGCCAGACCCATTGCACTCCCTCGGCCGCCAGCAGCGCGAGAACTCCCAGGCCGCCCAGGCCCAGGAGGTTCCAGAGGTAGGCCACGTCGGGCTGGAACTCCTCGATCGTGCGGGCGATGCGCAGCGCGTTGTTCGGGTTCACGATGCGCGAGCGCTGGTGAAAGAACTGCAGCAGGCTGGGTGATACCGAGAGCAGACGCTCGAGGCTGTAGATGGGAGCAAGCTCAAGGTCTCGCTCGACGCCGTCGCTCTGACGGCTGGCGGCCAGCGGAGAGCCCGAGGTGATCACCCGCACCTCATGCCCGTAGCTGCGCAGTTCACGGACCATCTGTTCGCACCCGAGCTCATAGCCCCCCAGGAACTCCGGAGGAAAGAGGTTGCTGATCACCAGCACCCTCACGAGTGACTCGCCTTGTGTAGGTCGTCGTAGATCGCCCGCATCGAGCTTCCCGCACTGGCAAGACCGAAGGCCTCGCCGACGCGACGCTGCGCGCGCGCTCCGATCGCCCGGACCAGCTCGGCGTCGCCGGCCAGGCGGTCGATGTAATCCCGAAGCTCCCCCAGCTCGTCGAAGACGTAGCCGGTCTCGCCATGGTCGACGTACTCGGGCATGCCGCCGACGCGCGAGCAGATCGCGGGTGCTCCGCAGGCCATCCCCTCCAGCAGCGAGAACCCCATCAGCTCGGGCCACGCCTGCGTGCGCCCGTAACAGTCGACGTAGACCGACGGCAGCACCACGGCAAGGGCTCGGCGGTAGAGGTCGCGAAGCACGGCATCATCGGCCCCGAACAGGAACTCGACCTGTTTTCCATGGGCGAGCACCTTCAGAAGCTCGTAGTAGTCGTCGTCGTAGCCGCTGCCGCAGACGCATAGCCTGACGTTTTCGGGGAGCGCCGTGATGAGGCGGTCGATGCCCTTGTGGGGCAGCAAACGCCCGACATACAGGAGCTGATCGCGGATCACATCCGTCGTCGCCGTGAAGAAGTCGTCATCCACGCCACCAGGAACCAGATCGATCGGCTTCATCGTCTGGAGCAGCGAACCACCGAAGCTCGAGTAACAGACGATCCGGTCAGCCAGCTCCAGGATGCCGTGGGTCCGCCCCAGCAGCGACGTCGCCCCTCCGTGATCGGTCACGCAGACGGGCTTTCCCAGCACCTTGGCGGCCAGCATGGCGACCTCCGAGGAGCGGGAGAAGATCTGGTGGATGTGCACCACGTCGGCGTCGCGCACCGCTGTGATGATGTCCCATGAGAGCCGGTCTCCGGCCGCCGTGCGTCCGGCGGTCGGCAGCACGGTCAGCGTCACGCCATCGTCGAGGCTGCGGCGCTCGAGCCGGCGCACGTCGCCGTAGGAAACGATGTCGACCTCATAGCCGCCGGTCCGGGCGACCGCCTTGGCGAGGTTGAGCGGATAGCGCTCGCCGCCGCCCAGGTAGGAGATCGGATCGAAGTAGAGCGGCGTGAGGTATGAGACGGTCGTCACGGCCTAGCCCACGGCAGGGGCCTGTCCCGCCGCCGGCTCGGGCCCCGTCGGCTCCGACAGCGCCGCGGCGGCCTGCTGCACGA
Organism: uncultured Solirubrobacteraceae bacterium; assembly: GCA_963831015.1. Lineage (GTDB taxonomy): Bacteria > Actinomycetota > Thermoleophilia > Solirubrobacterales > Solirubrobacteraceae > Palsa-465. The sequence goes on from CAWHOM010000007.1 coordinate 364,097, forward strand.
CCCAGTCCATCGAGAGCTGGTGCGGCTGCCGGACGCCCCAGTGCACCCGTCCCACGAAGTCGCAGCCCTCGAGTCCCGCCTCCGTCATCTGGCCGGCAATCGCGATATGCCGGTGAATATCGCCCTCGCCCAGGACCACCATTACCCCGCCCGGCTGCAGCGCGGACACGTACTGCCCGATCTCCTCCGGTCTGCAGAGAACGGCTCGGCAGGGACTCGCCGTCGGCAGCTCGAGCGCCTCCCCGTCGCGCCGGTCGGCGCTGAGGGCGACCATCAGGCCACGATCGGCGATGCTCATCGTCGGAGAGTAGGCGTAGGGGCCGGGGCCACAGCGGGCCAGGAAGCACAGCTCGTACCCCGTGTCCAGTTCGGACTCATCCCAGTCGCGGGAACCGAGAAAGGTCGAGGGCAGCGGCGCCGTGATCAGCGCCGACATCTCGCGCGGACGACGCACGCCGCGACCCGCCAGCCGCTGGTCCAGCGCGGCGAGCATGCTCCAAGGGTCGGTGTCCTCGCGCCGGTAGGCCGTCATCCCGTCGACGGTGCCCAGCCACCGCAGGCCGTCGACGTGCTTGAGCTGATCGACGACGTAATGCAGGTCCAGCAGGGTCGGCTGATCGATGTCGTCGATCAGCAGCATCCCTCCTGGCCGGAGCTTCGGCGCCCACGATTCGACATCGCGTAAGGCCCCCAGGAGCGAGTGGTCGCCATCGATCAGAACGGCGTCGACGGGCGTCGCAGGCCAGCTGGCGGCCACGGCCGTCGAATCGCCGACGCGTGCGTCAAGAAGCTTGTCCGCGCCCATCGCCCGAACGGTGTCCGAGAAGCCCTGCCAGCTGCTGCGAAACGGCGCCAGCCCCAACCAGGGCGGTCCACCGACGTGCGGGTCGACGCAGGTCAGGCGCCCGCGGCCTCGGCGTTCGATCCCCCCCGCCAGCACACTTGCGGAGCCCCCCTTCCAGCTCCCCACCTCCACGATCGTGCCCTCGCCCGGGGCGAACGCGCCGACGCCGTACAGCAGCGCGCGCTCGCGTTCGGTGAGCCAGCTCTCCACGGAGATCTCCTCCAGGGCGCGATTCATCCGCTGGAACGCCTCCTCGGCCTGGACGCGGGCGACGAGCTCCTCCAGGGTGCAGGCGCCGGCGGCCGATCCGGCTTCCTCGGGCGCGATCACGCGCACCGTGGTCGAAGATTGTCGTCGTCGGAAGAGCACAGGTGGTTGGACGCCGAGGGCAGAGGCGTAAACCGCTTCGGGGGCGAGTGAGTCTAACGGCGGAGCCCCGTCGGCTTCAGCGTCTGAGCCCACCCGTTATCGTGCCCAAGGCCTTTGGGAGGAAACTTGTGTGTGGCGTCTGCGGCATCCTGAACCTGCGCGGGGAGATGATCCCCGAGCTAGAGCACAAACTGCAGGTGATGAGCCGGCTCATCGCCCATCGCGGCCCCGACGACGCCGGCACGTGGGTGCATCCACGCGGTCACGTGGGGCTGGCGCACCGCCGCCTGTCGATCGTCGATCACGAGCACGGCCATCAGCCGATGAGCGACCCCGCGGGACGATGGCTCAGCTATAACGGCGAGGTCTACAACCATCCGGAATTGCGCGCCGAAATCGGCCGCGACCGCTTTCAGACCACCTGCGACACCGAGGTCGTGTTACGGGCCCACGAGCGGTGGGGCGTCGACGCGCTCACCCGCTTTCGCGGCATGTTCGCCTACGCCCTGTGGGACGAGCCCGCCAATGAGCTCGTCCTGGCGCGCGATCGCTTCGGTATCAAACCGCTCTACTACGCCGAGGTCGACGGAATCCTCTACTTCGCTTCGGAGGCGAAGGCGCTGCTTCCGTTCCTGCCGTCGATCGACACCGACCCTGACAGCTTCAAGGACTACCTGTACTTCCAGCTGTGCCTGGGTGGCAAGACTCTGTTCAAGGGTGTCAGTGAGCTCCTGCCAGGGCACGTCGCGCGCATCGGGACAGACGGCCGCATCGCCCCGCGGCGCTATTGGGAGGTCTACTACGACCTCGATCTCGATCACGCCTCGCGCTATTTCGAGGAGCTGATCGCCGAACTGCTGGAGGAGTCGGTAGCCCTGCACCTGAGAGCCGACGTTCCCGTCGCGGCCTATCTCTCAGGCGGCTTGGACTCCAGCGTGATCGCCTCGCTGGCTCAGCGCCATGGCGACCGCCCCCTGGAGGCGTTCGCCGGCAAGTTCTCCGAAGACCCGCACTATGACGAGAGCAGGTACGCCCGGGCTCTGGCGGAGTGGGCCGGTCTGACGCTCCGGGAGACCAATATCGGCACCGACGACTTCATCTCCTCCATCGAGCAGATCGTCTATCACCTGGACTATCCGGTCGCGGGCCCGGGCGCCTTCGCGCAATTCGTGGTCTCCCGGACGGCCAGTGAGCACGTGAAGGTCATCCTTGGAGGCCAGGGAGGCGACGAGGTGTTCGGCGGTTACACGCGGTACCTGATCGCCTACTTCGAGCAGTGCATCAAGGCGGCCATCGACGGAACGATGCACGACGGCCACTTCGTCGTCACCTACGAGTCGATCATCCCCAACCTCACGGCCCTTCGCTCGTACAAGCCGCTGATGGCCCAGTTCTGGAAGGAAGGGATGTTCGAGGATCTCGATGCTCGCTACTTCAGGCTGATCAATCGCGTCCCCGACCTCGACGGAGAGGTCGATGTCGACATACTCGGCGATTACTCTCCGTTCGAATCCTTCCGTGAGATCTTCAACGGCTCGAACGTGGGCCACGAGTCCTACTTCGACAAGATGACCCACTTCGATTTCAAGACGCTGCTCCCCGCGCTGCTTCACGTCGAAGATCGGGTCAGCATGGCCCATGGGCTGGAGTCCCGGGTGCCGCTGCTCGACCATCGCCTGGTAGAGCTCGCGGCGACGGCTCCTGCCGACATCAAGTTTCGCAACGGCGAGATGAAACACGTGTTCCGCAAGGCGGTCCGCCCCTACGTGCCCGACGTCATCGCCGAGCGCCGGGACAAGATGGGCTTCCCGGTCCCTATGGCCGAGTGGATGCATGGGCCCGTCGGCGAGTTCGTCCGGGACGTGTTCAACTCGAGGGCCGCGGTGCAGCGAGACCTGGTCGACAATCGCCTCGTGGCCGAGAGGCTGGATCGAGAGCAACCATTTGGACGCAAGACGTGGGGTCTGCTGTGCCTGGAACTCTGGCAACAGAGCTTCCACGACCGTGAGCATCACTTCAAGGGACTGCTGACACAGAGGACGACGGCGATATGAGGGTTCTGATCACCGGCGGTGCCGGCTTCATCGGCTCCACCCTGGCGGACCGGCTGCTGGACGACGGCCACGAGGTACTGGTCGTCGACAACTACTCGACAGGGCGACGAGACAACCTCGCAGCGCGCGACGGGTTGACGATCGCCGAGGAGACGATCGTCAACCCGGAGGCTGTCAATGGCCTGTTCGAGTCGTTCGCGCCCCAGCACGTGGTCCACGCGGCGGCGTCGTACAAGGATCCGGAGAACTGGGGCGAGGACAGCCGCACCAACGTGACCGGGACCGCGAACGTCGTCCGCGCGGCCAAGGCCGCCAACGTCGAGCGCTTCGTCTATTTCCAGACGGCGCTCTGCTACGGAACCCAGCCCATCGAGCAGCCGATCACACTCGGGCACCCGATCCGCCCCGACTCCAGCTACGCGATCTCCAAGACGGCCGGCGAGCAGTACATCGCGCTCGGGGGCGTGGACTTCGTCTCGTTCCGCCTGGCGAACGCCTACGGGCCGCGCAACATCTCCGGTCCGCTGCCCACCTTCTTCCAGCGCCTGACCCAGGGGAAGCCGTGCTTCGTCATGGACACGCGGCGCGACTTCATGTACGTCGACGATCTCATCGCCATCGTGGTCCGGGCGCTCGAGGGCGAGGGGAGTGGGCATTACCACGTCTCGTCGGGGTCGGACTTTTCGATCAAGCAGTTGTTCGACGCCACCGTCGCGGCCCTCGGGATCACGCTCGACGAACCGGTGCAGGTGCGGCCCCGAAACCCCGACGACGCCTACACGATCCTGCTCGACCCTTCACGCACGCACGAGGACTTTGCCGGCTGGCGCATCTCGACGCCGTTGGCGCAGGGAGTGGAGCGGACGATCGCCGACTACCGGGAACATGGGATCGAGGAGACCTACACGCACCTTAAGCTGGCGAGCTCCGAAGCCCCGCCGGAACGCGTATGACCTGGGCCGGCAAGCGAATCCTGATCGCCGGGGGCGCCGGATTCGTCGGCTCGAACCTGGCGTGCGCCCTGCTGGCCGGCGATCCGGGCGAGGTGGTCATCGTCGACAACCTGCTCTCCGCCGAGCGCGAGAACGTGCCCGCCGATCCACGCATCACCTTCATCGAGGGGTCGATCAACGATGACACCGTGCTGGCCGACATACCCCGGGACCTCGACTGGGCTTTCCAGCTCACGACCTACCACGGCAATCAGAGCTCGATCGCCGATCCGCTCGCCGATCACGAGCACAACACGATGCCGACGCTGAACCTGCTCGAGGCCCTTCGTGATGCAGGGGTGCAGAAGATCGTGTACGCGGGTGCCGGCTGCACCGTGGCCGAGAAGACGTTCGACGGCGCAAGCGCGACGACCGAGAGCGAGCTGGTGTCATTGTGGCTGGACTCGCCGTACCAGATCTCCAAGATCGTCGGAGAGTTCTACTGCAACTACTACTTCATGCGCCACGGCGTCCCGGCGGTGATCGCACGCTTCCAGAACGTGTACGGACCGGGTGAGATCCTGGGAGCCGGCCGCTGGCGGGGGACGGTTCACACGGTGTGGCGCAACGTGATTCCCACGTTCATCTACAAGTCGCTGACCGGTGAGGCCCTACCCGTGGAGAACGGGGGGATCGCGACTCGCGACTTCATCCACGTTCAGGACATCGTCCACGGCCTGATCGCGTGCGCCGACTCCGGTCGCCCCGGAGAGACCTACAACCTGGCCAGCGGAGTGGAGACCTCGATCGCGGGGCTTGCCAGGCTGATCGACGAGATTACCGGCAACCGGATCACGCCGGCGCCCGCACCCGCGCGCGACTGGGACCGCTCCGGACAGCGGTTCGGCGCCCCGGAGAAGGCCCGCGAAGAGCTTGGCTTTGCAGCGAAGGTCGCGCTGCGCGGCGGGCTGGAGAGCACCGTCCACTGGACCCGGGAGAACCTCAAGTGGATCGAGCGGTGCATGGCCCGTCACGAGCCACACATCGCACAAGCCCTCGCCGCCCCGCAATCCTGGCGTTGACAGGCACATCCGCTGCCCGGCGCGCCGTCGTGCTGTTGTACCACCGTCCGCATCAGCGGCTGTTTCCGGACGCCTCCACCATCATGGAGCACGTGCGCGCGTTCAAACGCCACTCCCGCTTCCCGGTCTACGAGCTGAACGTCGACGCGGGGTTCCCGCCGCAGCTCGCAACTGCCGATCCCGGCGCAATCGTCTTGCACTATTCACTCTTCGGTTCCGGAAGCTACATGCTGTCGGAGGAGTTCTTGGCCTGGCTGGGCCGGTGCACGGGATACAAGGTGTGCTTCTTCCAGGACGAGTACTACTGGTGCGTCACCCGGTTTCAGTTTCTCAACACGCACCAAATCGACTGCGTCTTCACTCAGGTCGAGCCTGAGTACTTCGCGCAGGTCTATGGCACGTACACCCGCGTGCCCAAGCTCGTCCACAATCTCCCGGGCTACGTCAGCGAGGAGTTGCTCTCCGCGGCCGCCGGCCATGCGCGCCCCGAAGGGGCTCGCCCGATTGACATTGGCTATCGTGGGCGGTCGCTTCCCGCCTACTGGGGACGAGGCTCTCAGGAGAAGGCCGAGATCGGCAAGCGGTTCGCCGAGCTCGCGAGCGGCAGCGGCTTGGCGCTCGACATCGATACCGCGGAGACTGGCCGTCTCTACGGCGAACGGTGGTTTGACTTCGTCGGGTCGTGCCGCTACGTCCTGGGTGTCGAGTCCGGAGTCTCGGTCTTCGACCTTGAGGACGAGGTGCGACACGAGTACGCCAAGCTCTCGGCCCAAGGACGCGTGCCGACGCTCGAAGAGCTCGAGCGGGGCGCGTTGGGACGCTGGGACGGTCGCGTCCCGCTGCGGTCCATCAGTCCCCGGCATTTCGAGGCGGCAGCTCTGCAGACCTGTCAGATCCTCTTTGACGGCCGGTACTCGGGGGTGATGCGGCCGATGGTTCACTACATCCCCTTGCGCAAGGACTTCTCGAACTTCGACGAGGTGCTTGACCAGATCCGTGACTCTGGTTTGAGAGCCGAGATAGTGAAGAACGCTCATCGAGACCTGATTGCGTCTGGCGACTGGTCCTATGCGCGGCTGATCGCGCAACTCGATGGGGTCCTGACCGAAGCCGGGCTCGTGCCCGGGCACTCGCCGACGGTCGCGGTGGCCCTGGCTCAGGGCGCCCGGCGCCGTGAACTGCGCAGAGGACTCCGCTGGTTATGGCGGTGGCTCCTGTGGGTCCGCCTGGCTCCTTTTCTGGAGCGCATCGCCCCGTTCACCGGATGGGTGCGGCAGAAGCTCCGACCGATCGGCCCGACCACGCATCGGTGATGGCCACGCCCGTCCGCTGCTCAGAGTTCGATCAGTCGGCGGTGTGCTTGCGCCGGAGCACGAGCCCACGCATGCGCGAAAGCGCTTCGAAACAGTCAGGGTTGAAGGCCCGGGCGAGCTCGGAGCAGCGCTCGCTCACGATCGTGTTGTGCCTGACCTCATCGGGCCCCGCGAGCAGCGGATACAACACGCGCGTGAGATAGTCGTATGCGCCGAGATGGAAGCTGTCCACGGGCTCAAACGGCCCGCCGAGCTCGTCGCCGAGATCGGAAAGCGACGAGTAGAAGTTGATCTCCGCCGGTTCGAGTGGCGGGAGCCCAAGCTCTCCACGCAGGCGCGTCAGCGACTGAAATCCATCGCTGAAGCCTTCTGCGAGCACCAGCAGCCCGCCTGGCGCTAACGCCCTCGCCATGCTCCGGAGAGCGATCTTCTGCTGGTCGAGGTCGGCCAGATTGATCAGGACCCTGACGCAGATCACGACGTCATACGAAGCCTCAAGATGACGGGGGTCGAGGATGTCGTCGGTGAAGAAGCGATTGTTCGTCTCTCCGATTACCCGCTTGGCCCGCGACACCATCTCGTCCGAGAGATCGAAGGCATCCACGAATTGCGCCAGCTCACGGAACCGCTTGGTGGAGAAGCCGTTTCCGCACCCGACCTCCAGTACCCGCTGCTCCGGCTTCAGGTAACGACAGACATAGTCATATTCCAGCTCGCGCTGGAAGACATCCATGATGTTGACCTCAACATCGTCCGCCACCGACATGGCCCGGTCGTTCCAGTGGATGTCGGTCCCCGTCCTCATGCTGCGCGGGCGTCTGGGCGCGGCATCACGCGTGCGACCGCCCGTTCGACGAGCGCCTGACAAACGTCCGCATAGAACCTGTGTCCTTCGGGCGTGAGGTGAAGAAGGTCCGGTGCCGGTTGCAGCATCGGCGTGAGCTCGTCGTCGCTCAACTCCTCGAACGAGCTGCGGATATCACACAGGGTCACGCCGGCCGCAGAGGCAACTTCCCTGACCAACTCGCTATAGCGGGCGTTTGCATGCTCGTAGATCTCACCGGAGTCAAGGGCAGCTCTTCGCAGTGTGCAGGGGTTCGTGGCCAAGATGGTTTCCCGGACATCAAAACGGTGACACCGTTCGATCATCTCTCTCAGGTTGGCTGTGAACGCTTGCTCTGAGACACGCGGTAAACCTCGGTCGCTCTGCCAGCAGTTGCAGTCGTTCATCCCGAACTGAATCATCACGACGTCGGGTACTGCCTCCTGAACGGCAGCCGGAAATCGCTCCAGGCCCTGACGCGTCGTCTCTCCGGAGATGCCCCGGTTGAGCACCAACAGTTCGGTCGAGCCGGCTCCCAGCGACTTCGTCAGGCGGCCCTCGAGAACCGACGTCCACCGGAGGCTGGGATCGACGTACTGTCCCTCGGTGATCGAGTCGCCCATGAAAAGAAGCTTGATTCGCTGGCTCATAGTGCTCGCAGACAGACAGCGGCAGGCCGTCGGTCGGATTCGATCCCCGGTGGGCATTATGGCATCGAGATGCGTGAGATCATTCGTTGCCACCAGGCCCGGAGGCGCTGGGGCCGGCTGCCGTAGGCGATCTGAAGCTCGAACATCCGGAACAACGGCGGGTAGAACCGGAGTAGTCGACGCTCTCGGCGTGGCAGCTCAGCGATCCACCGCGCGCGCCATCGCGCCTCCCTGGACTTCAGGTTCGTATAGAAGTAGAGATAGCCGAGGAGGCCCTCGAGGCGTGCGGGGAGCCGCTCGGCGATCTTGAAAACGATTGGGACCGTCAGGTTCGGATACGTGTCACGTGCCCGACGGATGAAGAAGTTGCTGAAGAGACTCGCGAAGCCGAATGTGGTGAAGGAGCGAAGGTGCGCGAATTCGTACACGCTGTCCTGATACACGGAGATGTCCTCCTGCCACGGCACAGCGACGATCACTCGTGTCTTGGCATGACAGATCTGCTCGAGCCGTTGGATGACCGCTTCGACGTCCAGGACGTGCTCGAGCATGGACGAGAGCACGATCACGTCGAAGGCGCCGTGCTGAAACGGAAGACGCTGGGCATCCGCGCAGATGCGCTGAAGACCGGGCACTGGATTGATCGCCCGTAGGAAGGTCAGCGAAATGTCCAGCGCAACGGTGAACTGAGCGTTCAGATCGGCGAGGTACGCGCCAGTGCTCGATCCGACGTCCAGGACGCGCAGCCCTTCGACGTTCCCGATGAAGGCGACTAGCTCCGCATGACGGATCGTGCGATCCGCCTCCAGCGAAACGCGCAGGTCATCGACAGCGAGGCGCTCGTAGCTCGTGCGATAGCGCAGGCTCAGCTCGTCAGGGTCGCTCGGAAGCAGGATCGCCATGCCGTCCTCGATCTGAAACGGTGTGCCGCAGGCCGTGCACACCAGTTCCTGATCGGCTCGTCGCAGCGGCGACAGGCAGTCGGGACATACGCAGTACTCCTCCAGCGCCGGGCTCACGTGATCTCCCACCTCGACGGATGCTCGAAGATTCCGTCGCGGAGGGGATCGTCCTGTCGAACCTCGAACTCGTAGCTGCGATCCACGATGTCATATATCTCGGGCGCGACCGCAGTCAGAGTTCGGTACAGGGCGAGAGAGAAGATGTACCGGCCACCGCCGAGGTTGAGGTGGTCGAACACGAGTCGGATGTCGGCGGTCTCTCCAACATCGAGATCAAGGACGGCTCGGTCCCCGATGTGCGGAGAGATTCGAATGCCATCGAGCCGGTAGAGCACCGCCACGGGGATCAGCGTGAACGGCCCAGGCCGCCGGGCCTTGACCCGTAGGCGGAGCGACAGCGCCTCGCCGCGCTCAAAGATGGCCCGCTCTCGCCCGTCCACCCCCTCCATGACAACGTCATCGATGATGATCGAGCGCTCCCCCGGCCAGCGAGACACGCGGCGCTCGGCCGGATCCTGGTGGAGATCCGCGGGTTGCGAGGTCGGCGAACCGGCGCCGACATGCATGCTCGCCTCGATCGGGACGAGCGTCTCACGCCATGCAGCTGACGACTGAACCGGCAGCTCCGCCTCGGCGACGAGTTCGCCATCGCGCCAGATCGCCACGGTCGCGCCGGTCGCCCTCACCGCTCGGTAGCGCAGGCGCGCGCCGTAGCGGCGGCCAGAGCTGAGGGCGAACAGCCCGAATATCGCACTGCCAGTTGCCCCCGGGTGCCCAGGCGGCGCGGCAAGTGTGCGCCAGCTGAGGCCATTGCTGAACTGCGGGTCTGACCAGTCGCTGCCCTCCAGCGCTACGAAGGCCTGATGCGAGGGATCACCGTCCTGGGGGCCACCGACGTGGAGGGTCTCGAGTGAGTCGTTGTCCTCCAGGACTCCGAGCTCGCGGACGTCCAGCGCCGCGCTCTCGCCGGACACGGCAAGGCGCACGACCAGAGTCTCGCGCTCGTCGCGATCGTGTGCCGGCGTCAGGCCCGCGCGACGCTTGCGGTTACGGGCCTGCACGCGGCGCTCCTGGATAGTTCGCGTGAACTGCTCATAGGACTTGACCACCTCGAGGCTGGGGCCACGCTGCACCACACGGCCTCGATCGAGCCACACCGCCTGATCGCAGAACCGGAGAATCTGGTCGCTCGAATGCGAGACGAGGAGCACCGAGGCGCCGCTCTCGACCAAGGCGGTCATCCTCTCGTTCGACTTTCCCAGAAAGTACGCGTCGCCCGCCCCGAGCATCTCGTCGATGATCAGCGTCTCGGGCTTCATCGCGGTCGCCGTCGCAAAGGCGAGCCGCGCCTGCATGCCGGCGGAATAGGTGCGGAACGGCTGGCCGAGGAACTCGCCGATCTCGGTGAAATCGGCGATGTCTGCGATCGCCTCCGCAAGCGTCGCGCGATCATAGCCCTGGTAGGTGAGCGCCGCGTTGATGTTCTCGTATCCCGTGAACTCGGGATGGAAGCCGGCGCCAGCAGTCATCAGCGCCTGCACCTGCCCTCGCACTTCGACCGTTCCCTCGGTGGCGGTGATGTCCTGGGTGATCAGCTTCAGCATCGTCGTCTTGCCCGCACCGTTGCGCCCGATGATCCCGATGCGCTGGCCGCGGGCCAGTTCGAGGTCGAACCCGCGCAGCGCCCAGAACTCGCGCGGTCGGGGCCGCCGCGCCGGAGGAAGCAGCCGACTTGCCCCGAGGGCATCGACGACCTGCTCGCCACGCGAGCGAAAAACGCGATACATCTTTCCGACCGCGATCAGGCGGACTGCTGGCTGGTCAGTCGTGCTCATGACGGCAAGGCGTTGCGCGAGTTCGGCGAGAGACACCCCCGAGGCCAAAAGCTCCGCCCAATGCCGCACATCCGAAACGGGAAGCTTAACGCGCCGGCGAGCGCCAACGCAGGACGGCCCGCTGGTAGGTTGATCACCGTGAGGCGCGGATGAGTGAACGTGGCGGTGCAGGGGCCGGGCCGCAGCGCGCCGTCCTGCTGCTGGCAGACGACCACCCTCGGCACGCGGCGACAACGCACGAGCACCGCAGTGCACTACAGCGCTTGTCACGTCACGATGTCCACCTGCTCAACCCGATCGCGCTTTCCGACGACGTCCGTCTCCGGCTCAGCCAGTTCGACGCGGTGATCATCCACTACACGGTCGTCACCACGATGGATTATTTCCTGCCGCCGCACGCGCGCGAAGCGCTCGCGCGCTTCAAGGGTCTGAAGATTCAGATCATCCAGGATGATTACCGCGACGTCGAGCGGTTTCGTGCGGCGATCCGCGATTTGGGCATAGGCGTCCTGTTCACGCTTGTTCCCGAGCACTCAATCGAGCGCGTCTGGCCCGCCGCGGAGCTTCCGGGTGTGGAACGAATTACGACCCTCGCGGGATACGTGCCGTTCACAGCCGAGCGGAGGGTGTCCCGACCGCTCATGGAGCGGCCCTTCGACATCGTTTACCGGGGGCGCGCCGTTCCCTTCTGGCTTGGTCGCCTGGGCCAGGACAAGGTGCGAATCGGCCAGGGTGTGCAGGCCCGGGCTGCCGCCCTCGGGCTCACCGTCGATCTCGATTGGCGCGAGGAGGGTCGCGTCTACGGGCGCCGATGGACCGAGTTGCTCGAGTCGGGTCGCGCGGCACTCGGGACTGAGAGCGGCTCGTCGATCACCGACTTCGACGGTTCGCTGCAATCTCGCGTCGAGTCCTACCTTGCCGAGCGTCCCAATGCCGACTTCGATGAGGTGCACGCAGCGATCCTGGCGCCGTACGAGGGGAACGTGAGGATGAACATCATCTCCCCGCGTGTCTTCGAGGCAGCGGCCGCGCGGACCGCTCTGGTGATGTTCCCCGGCGAATACTCGGGAGTAGTTGCGCCCGATCGCGACTACATCGTGCTTGAGAGGGACTTTTCGAATTTCGTGGAGGTCGCCGAGCGGCTCGCCGACGTCGGCTTCCTCACCGAGCTCACCAACGGTGTGCACGAACGACTCATAGCATCGACCGACTACCGCGTCGATCGGTTCGTCGACCGTGTCGATCGTGCGATCGAGGAGCATGCTCCGATCTCCGCCCAGCGACGGCTGCACCTACCTCCTGAATCCGTGGCGCCGGTGGGCGCAACTCGGCGCGCGCCCATAGCGGCTCGGCTGGCCAACCGGGTCCACGGTGTACGAGGGTCCCAGCGGAGAGCATGGGCTGTCGAGAACCTGCAGAAGGTCGCACTTACGCTGTTGCTCGCGGTTTGTGAGCCGGCCCCTCGACAGCTCGCGTGCCGGTGGATGGGGGCGTGCATTCGAGGCCGGGGATTTCCAGTCGGTCCGCGACGGCTTGCGGAGGACCTCCTCAGGTTGGGGATTGCGGCGCGAATCGCAGCCGGTGCCACCTGGCCGCGCCTACAAGAGCGAGCGATCGGGATCCAGCTAGACCAGGACCCGGCCGGAGTGGTGCTGCGGACGGTTCCGGCCGCCGGCAGGCCGACGCCGCTCGGGGACCCGTTCGAGATCGCCTGGTGGGATCACAGCATGTGGGGCGAGCCCCTGCACGTGAGACTGCCCCGCGGGGGCGTGATCGAGGTGTGGATCGGCGACACGACGACTGCCCACCGGTTTCAAACGATCGCCGCCCTTGGGGACACGCCCCCGACACCCCGAAAACGCCGGCGCCTTCAGGGGCTACGCAGAAGGTAGGAGCCGCCGATCCCTGCAGGCAACCCCTCGTACATCGGATAGCCTCTCGCGTCCCAGGTGAGGGATCGTACGAAGTCCCGATGCTCCTGGGTGAGGCGATCGTCCGAGAGAGCGCGCAGCCCGAGTCGTGTGAGCGCCTCGAGCTCGTTTACCGCGATGTAGCCACCCAGGTGGTCCGCCTCGAACCCGACCTCCCGGCATAGGCTGAGCCAGTCGGCGGGACGATAGGCGAGCGAGATCGGGCAGTCCGGACCGTCGGTCATGTGCTGAAAAGCCTCGTCGATGTCAAGGTCGGCGTAGTCGCCATTCAGCACGTGCCGATCGTACGCCGCGCATACGTGGAAGAAGATGCTGTCGCGGCTATAGACCATGACCCGGGCTGTGCCGCCGGGCCGCAGCACCCGGAAGAACTCCCGGAGCTTCGCGGTCGGATCGCTCACGTGATGCAGGACACCCAGGCAATGGATGTGGTCGACGGACCGGTCGTCAAGCGGGAGTCTCTCGGCGTCATTGACCTGGATCAGATCCACGCGGTCCGGATCCACTCGATGAAGCGCCATGCGGTGAGCCGTGAGGCCGAGCGCCTTCGCCGATAGGTCGATGCCGATTATCCGCTCCGCGCCGCTGAAGAGCGCGAAGCCAATCGTGTCCTCACCCGGCCCGCATCCGAAGTCCAGCACGGTTTGGCCCTCGTGATGGCCCCAGAGGTCCATGAGCTCGCGTAGGCATGGATAGAGGGCGACCCGTGTGTTGAGGTGTCGCAGCGAAGCGCGGGCGGTCGGAAAGCGCCGCGTATGGATTGTGTAATGGCCCCAGTAAACGTCGACGTCGGTCCGCCGGCCTCCGTTGGTGGTCTTCAGCGACGGTGCGCAGCGCCGTCGTGCGATCAAGCTGCCGGCCGCGTCATAGATTCGGTCGCGTCGCGTTCCATCACCGTCGGCCAGCAGTCTCGCCGCCACGCTGGCTCTCCCACCACCGACGACCATCATGCGCTCCAGTCTCTCTCTTGCTGTCATCGCGCGGCGAACCCCTTCAGGCGTAGTCGAGGAGCGCCTTCTTCGCGCGCGCAAAGAAGATGCTGCCCGCGCAAAAGAGCCCTAGGGACAGGACGAACAGGCCGACGGTGTGCTCCCACGTGGGGACATAACCCGTCACGATCACCTCTTGGTAGGCCACGATGAAGTAAGCGAGCGGATTTAGCGCCAGGACGATCTTCAACGCGTGTGGCACCTGATTCGGGCTGTAGACGATCGGTGAGGCGATCAGCAGGATCATCAGCACGGCATTGAGCCCGCTCTGCAGGTCCCTGACGATCACGTTGAGCAGCGAGATGATCCAGGTCACCCCGATCAGGGCGAGCATGTGCAGGACACAGACCAGCGGGAGGAACACGATCAGCCACGAGATCTTGTCGGTGATGATGGAGCCGATGACCGCCACGACCATTCCGACGGCCATCGTTCCCTGAGCTGCCAGAACCGCTTTGACCGGCGCCAGGTCGATCGGAAAGACGGTGTTGCTGAGGACGGTCTTGTTGGTGACGATGGATGTCACGCCGGTCGACAGCGCCTCAGCCGTGACCAGGTAAGGCACGAGCCCCGAGAACAGGAACACGACGAAGGCCTCTGATGACAGGCCGGGAACGTGTTCCTTGAAGACCGTCAGATAGATCGCGGAATAGATCGCCAGGATCAAGCCGGGAGTGAGGAGCACCCAACCGGCTCCGATGAACGAGCCCGCAAAACGCGCGGACATCTCGGTACGGGTCACGCGCCAGAGCATCTTCCAGTAAGGGCGGATCAACCGCGCCGAGCCCCGGGGGGTAACGCGATCCGCCCAGCGCCCTGCCCGCCGGGCCGCCGGCACTCGCACCGGCAGCGGCGAGGTCTTGCCGCGGAGCATTGGCAAGCGAGCCAGCTTACCCTAACGGGCACGAGCAATGACGCCGGCGGGTGGCGTCGGCGAGTCGTCACGACCCATGGCAATCGGTACACCACGGACACCGCAGGCGCGTCCGCGGACGGGCGCGGTTCGGCCGTGCGCGCCAACGTGCTGGTCGTCTACGCACAGTTCGATCACCCATTGCGCAGCACGGTCGCGGACCATCTCCGCTCGTTCGGGCGCTACTCGCCTCATCGCGTCTTCTACATCAACCTGGCGGTGCGCAAGCTGCCGCAATGGCTGGCCGAGATCGAGTTCGATCTCGTGATCTTCCACACGACGCTGCTCGCCACTCGCTGGACCCCGCCTCAATGGCGTGCGGTGATCGACCGAGCGCTCGCGCTACCGCGCCGCGAAGAGATACGGGTGGCGATGCCGCAAGACGAGTTCCTGCGTCCGGCATTCGTCAGCGACTTTGTGCAGGAGGCCGACGTCGACATCCTCTGCTCGGTCGCCCCCGAAGGGGAGTGGCCCAAGATCTATCCGGAGCTGGACCGGGAGCGGGTCCGGTTTCACAAAGTCCTCACCGGCTATCTCGACGAGAACACGGTGACCCGCGTTGCGGCGATGGCCGCCCCGTGCGCATGCGCGGCCCACCACGATCGGCTATCGCGCGTACCCGGCGCCCGCTTGGCTGGGCCGCCATGGCCGGCTCAAGGTCGACGTTGCCGAGACCCTCAGGGGGACGGCGGCCAGCCGTGGGCTGAGCATCGATCTCTCGACCCGCCTGCAGGACACACTGCTGGGCGACGATTGGTTTCGCTTCCTCTGCCGCTGTCGCTATCAGCTGGGCGTCGAGGGCGGGGCGAGCATCCTCGACACGGACGGATCAGTAAAGGAGTGCTCCGAAACCTACGTCGAAGAGCATCCCCACGCGACATTCGAGGAGATCGAAGATGCATGCTTTCCGGGACGCGACGGCGAGCTCGCCCTGTTCGCGCTCTCGCCGAGACACCTCGAGGCGTGCGCCACCCTCACCTGCCAGGTTCTGGTGGAGGGGGCCTACGACGGCGTGTTGAAGCCCGGCGTGCACTATGTCGCGCTCAGGGGCGATCTCTCGAATCTGCAGGAGACCCTGGACTCGATTCAGACCGACGATGTGCGCGCCGAGCTAGTGGAGAACGCTCACCGGGACATCGTTCGGTCCGGCCGCTATTCCTACCGATCGTTCGTGGAGGAGGTCGAACGCATCGGGCTACGCTCGATCGCGCGGCACGACGAACAGGAGCACGACCACCGCTGGACCACGAGCCCACAGGCTGGATCGGCTGTCGCGGGGCGAAGTGGTCCTGCTGGCAAACGCGGTGAGGCTGGGATCGCGCGTGCTCAGGCCCATGCGTGCTGCTCGCCGGAGGGCCATCACGATCCCAAAGCGTGTGCGGCATCGCGGGAATCGCCGGGGTCGACCCTGAGGCTCCTCGTGGTGAGCTACGCCTTCCCGCCCCTCCAGTCCGTGGGGTCCAACCGATGGGCGGCAATGGCCTCGCACATGCGCAAGCTCGGACACGAGGTCGCCGTCGTGACGACATCGAGCGCCGGTCACATCGAGGGTGAGCACGATGTCGTCCGAACACTCGATCTCTTCGCGAGCCCCGGGTTGCGCCGCCTGCTGCGTGCGCCACCGTCGTCGGCTGCCGGATACTCCGCTGCGGTCTTCGCGTCCCCGCCGCTTCACGAGCGCGTGCTCGTTCCTGATCCAAAGATCCTGGGTTGGCTGCCGGGCGCGGTGGCGGCGACCCGGCGACTTCTTCGAGACCGCGAATTCGACTGCTTGATCACCGCCTCACCGTTCGAATCCACGCATTTGATCGGGCTCGTACTCGGATCACGCCGGCCTCCGTGGATCACGGACCTGCGCGATGGCTGGACGTTCGAGCCATGGAGACCCGCGTTGCCGTGGATCAGGCAGCGGCAACTCGACCGTTGGTTGGAACGGCAGGTCCTCACCCGGGCAGATGCGGTGACGGTGGTGCCAAGCGCGGTCGGCGCTGACGTGGAGCGCCGCTTCGGCCGCAGGGCCCATCACGTGACGAACGGATGGGATCCAGACCTTGAGCCAACGCTTGAGGGCGTGGCCGTCCCAAGCCCCAGACCGGATCGGACGACACTCGTCTATACGGGGACGCTCTGGAAGATCGTCGGGCAGGACCCGAGCCCTCTGTTCAACGCGCTGCGTCGTCTACGCAGCGAAGACCCAGCTATGTACTCCCGACTGGAGTTCCTGATCGCTGGACCCCTATCAGCTGCAGAGGCACGGCGACTGAGGCAGTTCGGTGTGGACGGCGTGGTACGGCATGTCGGGCACCTGTCTCGTGCGGACGCCGTGGCGCTGCAGCGCCGGGCCGATGCACTCCTGCTCCTCACCTCAGGTCAGATCCATATGGTGACGGGCAAGATCGTGGAGTATCTGGCTGCCGGACGGCCGATCCTGGCGCTTGCCGGCGGAGACGATGCAGCGAGCCTGGTTCAGGAGACTGGCACTGGCGTCGTTGTGCCTCGAGACAACGAGGCGGACATTGTGCAAGCGCTCCGTGACCTGATCAACGGGAACCTTCAGAAGGAGTACCGTCCACGGGGGCTGGAACCGTACCGCTATCCCGCCCCCGCGAAGCAGATGCTCGAGGTCGTGCAGCAGGCCATCAGTTGCCGGTCGCAGCGGCGACTCTGCGTCTCAGACAGCAGCGGCGCTCCCCGTTGATCGCCGCTCTGCCGCTACGCCGGCAGTCCAGGCAGCTAGCCCGAGCGCAAGCAAGGGGGTCAGCTCAAAGCCCGTTCGCAGCAGGCTGCGCTGCCTGGACAATCGCAGGCCGAGCGCGCCGAGCCGCAGCGCCGGCGCCAGGCTCAGCAGCGGCCAGCGACCGAAACGAGCGTAGGGCACGTCGACCCGATCGCAGACCGCGACGAACGATCGTCCGAGCCGATACTGATGACGCATCAGCTCGCCCAAACCTGTCCGGTTGAGATGCCAGACCGGGGCGTCCGCGGCGAATTGCAGCCGCTGGGAACGCGCCCAGGGAACCGTGAGGAGCGTGTCCTCGCCGGGCCATACGTCCTCGCAAAAGCCGCCTGCGGCTTCGTAGGCGCTGCGCTCCACCAGCAGATTGCAGGAGACCGCGTGCTGGGGCAGCCCTCGTCGTCCGGGCATCACCTCGGAGAACTCGAGCAGGTAAGACGTCGTCCCGATCGCACTGTCCGGAGTTCCGTTGTGCACAGCTCCCGCCACGGCGACCGCCCCGCGCTTACGTAGCCCGGCCTCGAGGCCGGCCAGCCAGTCCCGACCCGGGGGCGCGTCGGCGTCGAGGAACGCCAGGCGGGACCCGAGGGCGGCGCGGACACCGAGGTTGCGCGCTGCTCCCGGCAAGGTCCGGCCGGCCAGCCCGATCACGCGCACCCACGGCCAGGCACGCTCCAGGTCAGACGCCTGCGCCAGTCCCGAGCTTTCCACCACCAGCACCTCGACGTCGCCCGTGACCTGGGGGCGCAGCGCTTCGAGCACCCGGGGCAGCGTACGTTGGGCCCGATAGGCGGGGATGACTACGGAGACGCGCGGGCGCTTGGCCGCCGTCACGATGTCACGCCGGCTCCCGACCGATCGAGCGGCTCGCGGAGGGCGTTGTCGGGCCCTCATCGCGTTGCTGCACCGGGCTCCGAGGCCCGCTCTGCGGAGAGGCCCAGCGAACCGCGGTCTCGGGCCCCGCCCGCCCGGGAAAGCAGACCCCGCGCAGCACTCCCGCTCCATAGCAGCCGTGGACGACCACGATCAGAGCAGCCGCGAGTGGCGTGGTGCTGAGCCGCCGCAGCGTCCAGGCTACGCGCAGGGACGTCGCAACAAGCAATCCGCCGTACACGACGCCGGGAGCCAGCGCCGGCAGCATCGGCCCTCCCAATGAGATCATCACCATCGCGACCACCAGGTAGATCAGCAGCGCCACGGGGGCCAGATAGGCGGCTCGCAGAGTGCGGGGATCCCGGCGGAGCAGCTCGCCTCGTCCGCGACCGTACTTGATCATCTGCGCGGCAAATGGTCTGACCCTGGGTCGACGGTCGTGAAACACACGTAGATCAGGCTCGTAGCGCATCTGTGCGCCGCGCCTGTGGAGGCCGGCGAGCAGCGCGTTCTCCTCCGCGCAGATCAGATGCGTGATGAACCGCACCATCACCTCGCGACGCACCGCGAGGTTGCAGAGGGTGAACCAGCGCTCGTCGGCGGGGCCGGGGTGACGAGCGCCATACCGGCGACTCACCGGTCCCGCCCCCATCATCGAGCTCAGGACGGCACCTTGCACCACTTGAAAGAAGGAGCTGCCCGCGGGCGTGTCATTGGGGCCTCCGAACACGCTGGCCTCCGGGTATCGCGCGGCCGTCGCGGCCAACTGACCGAGAAGATCAGGTGGGGCCGTCACGTCGTCATCGAGGAACAGCAGCAGATCTCCCGTGGCGCGCGCGATCAACGGGTTGCGCGCCGCCCCGGGCAACCGGCCGGAGGTGTCGCACACCTGCGCGCCGGGAAACCGAGCATGCACGATGTCGATCGTCTCCAGGCTGGGGCTGCCGCCGACCAACACCTCGAACGAGGGTGGAGAGAGCTGGGCCTCCAGACTCGAGAGACAGGCGTCGAGCGCGGCGGAGCCGTGACCCGCCAGGATGCACACGCTGATGTGTGGCTGCGCCACCGAGAAGCTCAACCGTGGCCGATGCTCTTCAGCAGGGAGAGATCCTTCGTGGCGGTCGAATTGCCCGGTTGGATGGCAAGCGCATTGAGCAGTGCGCGGCGCATCCCGGCGTAGTCCCGGTGCTGGTAGAACGCGCGAGCGACGTTCAGGGCGCCGGCCGCGTACTCCGCCTGATTGACGATCTGGTTGGGCCACCGGTTCCAGTCACGATCGGGAAGCCCGGCCTGGCGCTCAACGGTGAGCAGGCGCTGGTCGACCTGGCCCGGTGAGCCAACCGCCGCCTGCCCATGACCGGGGGCGAGCGCCGCAAACAGCCCTACTGGCCGGTATCCCGAGACCGCCGGCGAATAGCTCAGCGGCTTTCGGATCCAGATAGACCGGCCGCCGGCGAGCCACAGCCTTGATTGTCTGGACTCCATCGTTCGCCAAGTCGCCGGTGATCGGAGGAAGCGCCATCCCGAGGCGGCGGCTGAGTTGCCGGCGATACCAGTCGTACTCCAGCCCGTCGGAGCCGACGACCGTGACATCCGGGCGCTGGTGATCGACGATCTGCCGGTAGAGCAAGGGCTCGGCCAGATCGGAGCCGTACATGAATACGACCGCGTGGCGCGGCAGCTCCGAGAACGCGGCCGTGGCATACGAGTCAGCGAACGGCCTGCTCGAGCGACGCACGACTCCCCAGCTTGCCACAGCCGTCGGCACCACGACCGCCGCGCCTAGGATCAGGACGAGCGCCGGAGCAGCGATCCGAGCGCGAGCGAACGCGCTCGAACGGTGCCCTCGCCCGCGCGGCCAGACGGTCCCAGGCAGCAGCCCGGGCGGGCGCATGGACGAGCTCGGAGACGCCGAACGCGAGCCAGCACGCCAGCGCGAAGTAGCACCCGAGGACGAAGCCCTCGTCGACCAGATCGACGTCGAGCCCGCCGGAGGAGCCTCCGAAGTCGACCACCGCCTTGGCAGCGACGAGATTGGCCAGGAACACCGCGAGCAAGGCGTAGGACGCGGTGCTCCGGCGCCAGCCGAGAGTCGCCACGAGTCCCAGCACCGCCAGGATGCACGGCCAGGGCGCCGAACTCGCGGGTGAAGGTCTGAACGAAGGCTGCCCACCGCGGAGGTGACGGCGCCCGGCGCGGCCACGACCGCGCCCTGGGCCGGAAACGCGTTCGGCGGCGCGGCAGCCGTGAGAGCGCGAGCCCCGGTTGAAGCCGATACTCCCGGACTCCCGCTCGGCGCACTTCCATTGGTCGTGAAGTCAGCGCGATCGACCAGGTCCCAGAGTCCGCCGATCGTCGTCGCGTCGCCCCAGTTGACGGCCGGGTTCTGCGCCGCCCTCACCATCACGAACCCGTAGGCGCCGACCAGCACCGCGGCGCCAACCGCGATCGCGGAGGTCGCCGCGCGGAGCGAGACGTCGCGGCGCGCCATGCAGCAGCACGAGAGCAACCGCCGGGAGGACCGTGAGCTCCAGCGGCCATGACGAGCCAAGGCCGAGCGCCACGGCGCCGGCCAGGACGCCCAACCTGCGTGGACTGGGCCTGACCTGCCAGGCGAGCGCCAGGTGAATCGTGACCAGCAGCAGCAGGCCCGAGAAGATGTCGTGCTTGGCGAAGCCGCTGTAGTACCAGAAGCCCGGACTCGCCGCGAGGGCGAGCGCTCCGATCGCGCCCGCCCACCGGGGAGCCCCGCAGCGCCGAGCGAGCAGCACGACGCCGGCGATCGTCAACGATGCGCACACGAGGCTGAACAGGTTGACTGCAAACGCCTCGCTCCCGAAGGGGATCAGCAACGTGAACAGATGCGCCGCGATCACATAGACGGGATAGCCGGGGTCGTGCAGGATGCCGAGCGAACTGACCCCGGCAATCGTCTCCGGGGCGTCCCCCAGGGACGCGTGGCCGGTCAGCACGGCCGCGAACAGCACTGCGCTCACAAGGCCGGTTACGCCGGCCCAGATGAGGTCGCGACGGTCGAGCGGACGCAGCGAGCGGGCCGGCCATCGAGCCGTGATCGGGTGGGCCAGCGCCCAGGTGGCGATGGCGGACAGCCGCGGACCGCGGAGGGCCCTCCGCCTGCGAACAGGGGGCCGTGAACGTGGACTCAGCGGCGGACGTGTTCCCTTGCTCTTCGCCGGCGGCTTGGGTCGCGTCGATGGCTGCGCCGACGAACGTGCCTGGGCTCTAGCCGGATGTCCACCCTGACGGCGGCGCTTGGCGCCCGGCCGACTCACGATATGAACAGATCCGGCCGGTACTCACCGCGGACCGGCAGGTCCAGTCGCCTTCCCCCCAGATCCAGTCGCCGTCCCCCGATCACTGGTTCAGGTGGACGGTCACCCGGTGGGTGATGGAAGCGCCTCCTTGCGTGGGCTTAATCACAATCGTGACGATCGCCGACAGACCGTGGCTGTGAGCGAGAACTGCGTTCGCGCCGCTGGTCAGGCGAACGACCAGCTTGACCGTGCCATGATGCCGGACCATTCTCGAACCGGAGCCGATCAGCCTGTGGGTACCGAGGGTGCGGGCAGTCGCCCGCGAGACTCGCAGAGACCCCGTCAGCCGACACGCACGACTGCAGCTGACCCGTGCCGGTAGACCGTCGGAGCGAACCGTCGAGATCGTGTAGCTGGACGAGAGAGGCTTGACCGATGAGACCAGCGGCGCCAGCGTCTTGAAACGCCGCTTGGGCCCTTCTGCGCTCCCCAGCGCATTGGTCGCGACGAAGCGATACCAGTATCCGGTGGAGGCCTTGAGGCCCGTGATCCTGACCGAGACCGAACCCGCGGGGGTGGGCAGCGTCACCGCCTTCGTGCTCGAGCCCAGCTTGTTGCTGCGCCCGTACTGGACGAGATACGTGGTGGCCAGACCCCCCGACCCGACTTGGCCAGAGAGGGCCGCTCCGAATTCGGATGGGGTCACCGCGCCCGTGGTGACCGTCGGCGGACCCGTCGCCGTCGACGTCGTGAAGGTCGCATCGCTGCCGTTCACCGTGCCGTCGGCGTTTGTGGCGACGAGCCGATAGTGATAGGTCGTCCCAGGCGCCAGGGCGGCGAGTCCGATGCTGACGGTTACGGCGGCGCTGCCCGACCCCGCGCTGGCCGCTGTCGAGGTCGTGCCGTAGGCCGTCGTCGGCCCGTACTGGACTGCGTACGTCGTGGGCAATCCGCCCGGGTTCACAGAGCCCGCGACCTTCGCCGAGCTCGCCGTCACCGAACTGGCGGGGCCGGTGACCACGGTCGGCGCAACGCCAGTCGGCGCGGGTCCGAAACCAACGTAGCGCGCGACGAAGCCCGTCGGCAGGAACCCCGATGACGGAGCGGTGCAGGGAGGGCGCTGGGTGGCCGTGGGGGAGACCGTGCTCCCGGCCACCAGCAGGTTGCCGTCGGGCTGGATGGTCATCCCGCAGGCCTCGGCTCCGGACTGCGGCTCGGTCAGCCCGCCGGGTCCCACGGAGGAATCGGCGACACCGGCGGCCGACAGTCCCCACAGGCCGGCCCGGGGGTCAGTCCCGTTGTTCTGGAACGCTCCGGCGCCGATCACCCGGCCCCCTCCGCCGATCACTACGCCGTAGGCACCGGTGGGGATGGACGTAAACGTGCCGGCCGACAGGTCGGCCTCCCCGGCGTCGCCGAAGCTCGAATCGTAGGACCCGTTCGGGTTGAGACGCAGGAACACGGCGTACGGTCCGCCGACGCTCGAGCCCGCGGCGACGATCTTCCCGTCGGTCTGGATCGTGACGGCGTTGAGCGTGTCGTAACCGCTGGAGACGTGCTGGTCGTGGTAGCTGACCACCCCCGAGCCGGCAAAGCTGCCGTCCGGGCTGCCGTTGGTGTTCAGCCTGATGATCAGACCGTTGAAGTACACGTACGAGGGGGAGCCCTGCTCGTGTCCGACGAGCACCACCTTCCCATCCGGCTGCACGGCGACTCCCTGCGCCGTCTCGGCGGGTAGGCCGAGGTCCAGCTGCACCGAACCACCCGAACCAAAGCTCGTGTCCAGCGTCCCGTTGGCGTTGAAGCGAGCGACGGCGATGCGCGTATCGGGGGCCCCGATGGTCCCGGCGACGACGACCTTCCCGCCGGGGGCGACCGCGACTCCGTTGGCAGCGGCGGAGGACCCAAGCGCCGGTACCCTGGCGATGCCGCCTGAGCCGAAGCTGGCGTCGACGCTGCCGTCCGCGTTGAAGCGCTCGGCGAACATCCCGCCGCTGGAGCCCGCGACGACGACCTTTCCGTCGGACTGAGCGGCGGCTGCCTGCGCCACACCGCCGCCGCCGACGTAGGTACCGGCGGGAGCGCCCGCGCTCGTGAAGCGCTGCACGAGCACCGACCCGCCTGACTGCCCTGCGGCCACCACCACGCCGTTGGATTGCACGGCGACTCCGAACAGCTGCGTTCCGCTCCCAGCCGAGGCGACGCCGCCGGCGAAGCTCGGATCCAGCGAGCCGGGGGTTGCGGCCATGGCCGTGCTCGCAGTTGCGAGCACGGCCACCGCCGTCAGCAGGATCGTGCGGCCCAACGCGCGCGGCCGGGTGGTCATAGATCCTCTATCGGCTGGTCAGGGCTTGAACGTGAGCGTCTTGGTGATCGACTTGTGCGCCTTGGATGCCCCCGACACCGACACCGTGAGGCTCAGTTTCACGCTGTGCTTCTTCTTGATCTTGCCAAGAGCCTTGGCGATGCTCTTCTTGAACTTCAGCGTGAAATTGTGCGTCCCGGCCTGGCTCAGCTTCGAGCTGCTCGTGAGTACCGTCGTCTTGGCGTACTTACGGGTCGTGGTGCACTTCTTCTTGCCATGGACCTTCTTGCACCGCTTCGTGGTCGTGAACAGGCCCAGGGTCCTGGCCGTCGACTTGCTGGCGACGAGCGAGACCTTGGTCGAGCACGCCTCATTGCAGGTCACGCCGAACTTGATCCCCGATTTGACGGCGCTCTTGATCGTGTAGGTGCCCTTCAAGTTCTTCAGCGTGATCGCCAGCGCCGCGGCGGGCGGAGCGCCGAAGCCCACGAACCTGGCCGCCAGACCGCTGTAGGCGGTCGTGAGCAGCGGTGAGGTGTCACCGGCGAGCAGCAGGCTTCCGTCAGGCGCCTGCGACAGGGACGCGGCCTCCGATTTCTGGCCGGCGGCGTTGGTGAGCTGCACGACCCCCCCGGTGCCGAAGCCGGCCACCGAGGACCCGCCGGAACTCAGAGCCCATAGGCTGGCCGTCGTCTGGAGGCCCGTCTGGGTGTAGCCCGCGGCGACGATATCGCCGTTGACGGCCACCTGCACCCCGTTGGCCCCGGGGACGGACGTCCCGGAGGCGTGGTAGGACGACGCCGAGGGCAGGTAGACGCTGCCGCCGGAGCCGAAGCTGCCGTCGGCTGCCCCGCCCGAACTGAAACGCGCGACTACCGCGTCGGCGACGCTGTTGCCGTTGGTTGCATCGCCGGCGGCGACGATCGAACCGTTCGGCTGGACGGCGACCGCGTTGAAGCTGGAACTGGCGGCTCCGTTCAGAGCCAGCTGCTTGGCGACCGCCCCGGTCCCCGCAAAGCTCGAGTCAAGCCCACCGGTGCTGGTGAGCCGCGCGACGACCGCGTTGACCGCCTGCAACTGCGGAGACTGGGAGCCGACGAGCACGATCTTGCCGTCGGGCTGCAGGGCCATGCCCAGAGCGATCGAGTCCGCGCCGAGGTTGACCGTGTCGATCCCGGCGCTGCCGAAGCTCGTGTCGGGGGTGCCATTCGCGTTCAAACGCACCACCAGGGCTCGCGAAGTGCCGTCCATGGCCTGGACCGAGCCGGCGGCCAGGATCTGGCCGTTGGGCTGGATCGCGACCGCGTCGCCGGCACCGAAAGTGCCGGTCAGGAGATGCACGACGCCCCCGGTACCGAAGCTGCTGTCAAGGCCGCCGCTGGCGTTGAAGCGCTCGACCAGGATCCCCAGCTGGCCGGACCCGTCGGGACCCGTGGCCCCTCCGACCACCACCAGCTTTCCGTCTGACTGGACCGCGACCGCACGTCCGACCGACCCCACGATCCCGCCGCTGTTGATCGTGGGGCCCGCGACGATGCCCCCCGAGCCAAAGGTTGAATCGGGCGCACCCGAGGCCGTGAAGCGCTTGACGACCAGATCAGCGGCGTTCGGCGCGCCGGTCTCGCCGACGGCGATCAGCTTGCCGTCGCTCTGCACGGTGGATCCGAAAAAGCGGGCGCCCGCGGGACCGGAGGCGATTCCGCCGCTCCCAAAGGTGCCGTCGAGCGCGCCCGGACTGGCCGCCAGCGCCGACGAGGCCATGAGGATGGCCAGCAATACCGTCGTGCCCATGAGCAGCAGCAGCTTTCGGACGCCGAGGCGGCCTCTCAGAGTACCCAGCCGGTCCGCCCCATTGCACCTGTGCATAAGTCTCCTCAGTCGCTTTTAAAAAACCCGCCGGCAGGGCGGACCGTAGTACGCCGTCGGAGCCCCGTCAATCCGGAGCCGCTCGGCGGCGTCCGCCTCACCTGACCATTTGTCAGCCAAATCACTGCATGACCTTGCCTAGCGCTTGACGCGACCGTCCGATCTGATAGAAGATGTGCTGTCCGGTCGACCAGAACCATGCTTGACGTTTTCAGGGGTGATGGGGATCAGGGCTGCTATTCATCAACCACAGGAGGATTCCATCCTTATGCCATTACGGCTAACACGCGCGTGGATAACACGCGTTGCGGTCGCGGCGGCCCTGGTCGCAAGCTCACTGATCGCCGTAGCTCCGGCGCAGGCCGCCTTGGGGGGCGGGCCGGCTGAGCAGACGCAGAACCTGCCCGACCTGGTCAGCGCCACCATCCTGACGAGCTCGAGCGCGGGCGGCGGAAACGTCGACTACTGCTTCGACAAGGCCATCGCCAGTGGGAGCGTCGTCGCAGCTACGCCGAAGTTCCTGCTCGGCGGCTACTACGCGGCCAATAGCTTCGCGGCTACCGGAGCCACACTCGAGCAGAACGTCTCGAGCTGGCACGTGCGTCCGCGCGACCTTCCCCGTGGCCGCAGGCGACATCAACCAGTACACGATCGCCACGCTGCTTCCGGGCGGCCCCACCGGCAACGTCCCGGGCTCGTCGAACACGTTCGGCGACTCGGTCCCGCTGACCGGATCGGTCACCCACAACGGAACGACCGGCTTCACCGCCGCGCCGGACCTGACGGGCGTCACGGTCGATACGACCAGCAACACGCTCACCTACACCGAGGACCAGGGAGTCGCGACGTTCACCGGCATCCCCGTCGGCGTCTTCTCGTTCACCGACGCTTCCGGAAACGTTTGCTCGGTGACCTTGGCGACCTCGGCTGCAGCCGTGACCACCGCGAAGCCGGGAAGCACGATCACGGTTCCGTTCACCGGCGCCACGTGCACCGGCACGGGCACTCCGTCTGTGAGCACCGCGGTGCGGGCATCTCAGGGTGCTGCCACGTTCGGTGCGGCCGCTGATCCGGGTGCTCCGAACACATTCGACACGGCGATCGTGCCGAACGCCCCGAACGGTGGGGCAACCACGCATCCGGACCTCGTGTCGGCGCAGCTGGATCCGGCCGTGCCGAGCGCGATGGACTTCACCTTCGACCAGGGCAGCCTGACGCTCGGACCTGCGACGAGCTTCCTCGCTGACCTGTCGACCGGTGACCAGATCGCTGGCCAGGCCGGCTCGGCGGTAGTGACCGCCGCGACGCCGACGAGCACGACGGTCCGCGTCTCGTTCCTCAACCTCGCCAACTACAACGAGTACGTCGTCAAGGGCTCGGTCGGCGTTGGTGCCGTCGTCGGTAGCGGCCTGACCCCGGGTACCCAGGGATCGGCCAATGCCGGCGGTAACGCGGGCGCGTTCGGTCGCGGGTTCACCACGGCCCCGGACGCCGTCAGTGTGGTCGTCCACTCCGGAACCGGATTGGCAACCGTGAACCTCGATCAGCGGGCGTTCTTGCCAGCCAACCTGGCTGACATCTCGCTGCTCGGCGTCTCGGGTACGAGCATCGCCAACCCGAGCAACATCTCGCTGCCCCCGCAGGCCGCTGGCCCGCAGGCAGCGACGATGACGTTCACGCCTCCCCAGGCCGGCAACGCCGTCAACCTGGCGCTGGAGAACGGTAACCCGGCGGGTACCAACCCGCCTGGCGCGACGGGTGCGCTGCTCAACCCGCTCTCGACCAACGGCATCTCGACGGATCAGGCCAACGTGGATCAGATCATCCACGTGACGACGACCGCGGCGATCGCCAAGACCGCCAAGCGCGTCGAGGCCCTCGCCAAGAAGAGCCACAAGGTCTCGAAGGCCGCTGCCAAGCGGGCTGAGGCTCAGTACAAGAAGGCGAACGCTGCCCGTCTGGCGAAGCTGCTCCGCCAGATCAAGGCCGCCAAGCACCACAAGAAGTAAGCAATCCTGGATCGCCCTGCTCGCGTCCGCGCGGGCAGGACGTCCGGCTGTACAGCGACCGCCGCGGGAAACCGCGGCGGTCGTTTTTTTGGGTGCGCACGCGGGCGAATGTGGCCGCCGCCGAAGTCCGAACGGGACGCAACTTCGCTCCGCCCCCCGGGTTCTGGACCGCAGTGACCGCGCGTGCCACACCGATTCCCTGTTTGCGTCGGCGACTGCTGTGGCCGGCGCTGATCGGCATCGTCTGCGGCGCTGGGTCGCTGCTGCCGGGCATGGCCTCGGCCACCGAAGCGCTCGGTCCGTCGCAGGTGGCCTCGGCCTACGCGCTACCGACGAGCGGCGCGGCACATCAGACGATCGCGATCATCTCCGCCTACGACGACCCCGCTGTCGCAGCGGACCTCGCCGCATATACGAAGCGATTCGCCGTTCCCGCGTGCACCGCGGCCAGCGGGTGCCTTCGGGTGACCAACCAGTCCGGCGCGGCCTCTCCGCTGCCGCCCGCGGATGCGACAGGCACGTTTGCGACCGAATCGTCCACGGGCGTAGAGGTCGCCCGGGGCATCTGCCGCAGTTGCTCGATCCTGCTCGTCGAGGCCAGCTCCGCCAGCAAGCAGGATCTGTCGGCGGCGGTGGCGGCGGCAGGGCGGGCGGGCGCCACCGTGACGACGACGACGGTCGAGCTCAGCCAGGAATCAGGCGATGACGCCGCCTACGGCGCCGCCTATTCCCAGCCCCACGACGTCGTAGTCGCCGCCACCGGAGACACCGGGTACAACGGCCTCATCAGCTTCCCCTCCTCGCTGCCCGGCGTACTTGCCGTGGGAGGAACGCAACTGACACTCACCGGGCCCGGCCGATACGGCAGCGAGCGTGTGTGGAGCGGCAGCACGAGCGGCTGTGCGCTCTACGGCAGTGCCGGCACCTACCAGGCGGCGTTCGCACGTGGTCTGGGGTGCGGATCGCTGCGCAGCGTTCCCGACCTGGTGGCTGAGGCCGATCCGGGAGTTCTCGTGCGGATCGCCGATGCCGGACTGAGCGGAGGCCCGTGGTACGACGTCCAGGGCACCAGTGTCTCGGCTCCGATCATCGCCGGCATCATCGGGCTGGCGGGGAGCGCGGGAAGCGGGGAGGTCTCGATGCTCTACGCCCACGCGCGCTCCGACCCGGGCGCGTTTCACGACATCACCGCCGGGGCTGAGAAAGGCTGTCAGGCAGGGAACAAGATCTGTGCGGCCGGGAAGGGCCCCGACGGCGCCAGCGGACTCGGAAGCCCCGTCGGCCTGGCCGCGTTCCTGCGCTCGGGAGGCGCCGTGAGCGCCTCCCGTCCGGCATTGACCACCCCCCGGGCCCTGAGGCTCGGCCGCGGCTGGACCGGCAAGCTCGCGCTGCGGAACGGCAATCCGTTCGCCGTGCACGGCTCGATCACGCTTCAACGCCGCGTTCGCAGCGGCGCCCAGGCGCGCACGATCGTCCTGGCCAGCGCTCGGGTCACGTTGGCTGCGCTCGGGGACGCAACGCCCACGCTCACCGTCACGGCAGCCAAGCGCCGGTGGCTGAACACTCACGGCACCACCTCCGTGACGGCCCGTGTGAGCATCTCAGGCCCGGCCGGGCGGGCGGTGACGCTGATGCGCCCGCTGTCGCTGACCGCGCCGTAGAGCCCAGTCGGCCGGCTCAGTCGTCGTAGCCCACGAACGTGATGTGACACGGGCGGTCGGCGGCCACCTCGATGTGGGCCGTCGGCCGCTCGAAGGAAAACTCGGCAAACCAGGAGCGGCTCACGTCCGCGCCACTGACCGTGGCGGTCACGGCCGGTCTCGTCGGCTGCGGCCTCGCGGTGACCTGAAGCGGACGGTCGTCGGCCGCCACGACCGCGAGCACGAGGCGTGCCGTCGGGTGCGGCAGATCGATGGCCAGCGCGGAGCCGGGGCCGGCCAGCTCAAGATTCTCCCAGGAGGTCCACCCCACTCCGCGACTGACGGTCGTGTCAGCCAACCACGGCGTGAGGAACGGGTCGCGGCGGGTGATCTCCGTCGGGGAGAGGATCACGTCGAGCCAGTAGCGCGACCAGGCGGGCGCCAGATCGGGACGCAGCCGGGCCAGGTAGCGACTGAGCACCACCTCGTCGGGCTGAATCGGCCGCTCGGGGAAGAGGATCGGGTCATAGCTGGAGGCGATCACGTGTCGGGCGAGGTCGCCGAAGACGACCTCGAACTCGTGAAAGCTCACACCCCGTCCCCAGCGGACGATCGCGTCCAGCGCGCCGCCGCTGCCCGCCTGGGCCGCCGACCGGATCGCCGACGTGAACTGATCCCGGCCCGAGCGCGCGAAGTACTCAACCGCCAGCTCGTCGGGAAGCAGATGGAAGAACGGCATCTGCGCCGTGTGATGGTCGAAGTAGATCAGCCGGTTGGGCGTCTCGCAGACGACGATCGCGCCGCCCGGCTTGACGACCTCGCGCGCCAGTCTCAACACCGCGAGACGCTCGGCGACCGTCATGTGCTCCAGCACGGCGTAGAGCAGGAAGACGTCGACCTGCCCCTGGTGGGCGCTGGCCGCCGCCGCGATCGCCTCCAGCGAGTGAAGCTCGAGCCGGACGTTCTTCAGCCCGAGCTCGCGGGCCCGCGTGCGACCGAGCTCGACCGCGTCCCCGTCGATGTCCAGTCCGAGCACGTGCTCCGCCCGCTGCGCGAACGCGCAGCTCACGGCGGCGTTGCCGCAGCCGTACTCGAGCACGGTGCGACCCCTCAGCGGGACTGTCTGCTCGATCCAGGGGATCAGGTACCGGCCGGCGCGTTGCCGGCGCTGCTCCCAGCTATTGGGATCTTCGCCTGGCTGCAGGGGTGCGGGCGCTCCGTTGAAGATCTCCACGTTCCCCGCAGGCGGGCGTGCGACCTCCGGCTCGGCTGCTTCGGGTGCGGGACCGGCCTCCCCGAGCTCGAGCTCCCGTACGCGAGCTTCGGCCAGCTCGGCGCGCTCGCGCAGTGCCTCAACGCGTCCCTCGCTCTCAGCGACGCGCAAGAGCGCCGCGGCCGCCGCCGAGCCGGATTTTCCCAACCGCGCGCGGCCGAGCCGCGCGTTCTCCCGCCTCAGCTCCCAGGCTCCGCGCTTGAGATCCTCGGCCCAGCGGTTGAACACGGGGCTCGCGCTCAGCTGCATGCGCCCGTCCACCGCCCGCAGCCCTTCCTCGGGGGTGACGTTGACGCAGAAGATGAAGTGATTCGCGTATTCGGGCTCGTACGCGTCCGCGAAGCTCACCCGTACATCGGTCTCCGTGGCGCCGTCGGGGCCGATCAGCGATCCCTCGGCGAGGAACTGCGGGACCATGACCGTCGAGGGAAAGTCCGCGAACGCGCCGATCGCCTCGTCGTAGCCGAAGGTCGTGTGATGAAACGGGTTGTCCTCCTCGAACAGCTTCCCGTTGGGGACCGAGGCGATGATCCTCAGTCCCTCGCGGGCATGGCGCCGCAGTGACGTCAGCGCCTCGTCTAGCCGGGGCAGATGCTCCAGCCCCTCGAAGCAGACGATGGCGTCGAAGCGGTCCTTGAGCTCCTGCTCGAGCATCGCGTTGGCATCCTGCAGCTCGAAGTCCACGTTGGCGTGCTCCCGGCCCACCGTGGCCCGCGCGGTCTCGACGGTGGCCGCATCGTTGTCGATGCCGTTCACCGCCAGCGCCGTCGGGGCCATCAGTGCCGTCCCGTATCCGCTGCCGCAGCACAGGTCGAGGATCCGGCGGCCGGCGCACAGACGCGCCGCGAACTCGTAACGATGACGATGCTCGCTGGCGAGCATCGTGTCCTGCTGCGCCGCCTCCAGTGTCAGGCGCTCGACGACGTCCATTGCACACCGTTCTCCCGTAGTAGGGCCTCTATCTCATCCACCAGCCGGGCTCGCCTGGGCCCGGCGATCTCGGCCTGCATCGAGTCGGCGCGCACGCGATAGCTGAGCAGGCGCTCCGGAATCACCACGCCGAAGTGTCCGGCGCGCGCCAGCTCACGGTACAGGTGCCAATCCTCGAAGCTGGTCAGCTCCTGGCTGTACCAGAAGCCGGCGTCGAACAGGCGGCGGCGCACGACGGCGGCGGCGTCGCCGGCGAAGTTCTCCTCCTCGTTGCAGGCGGCGAAGTTCCCCAGCGGCTCATAGCCGAGGTCGGGGCCGGGGCGCGGTGCGCCATCGGCGTCAATGTAGCGAGACCAGGCGGTCACGTAGGCCACCTCGGAACGTCGCTCGAGAATCTCCACCGCCCGTGCGACGAACCCCGGCTGCGCGAGGTTGTCGCAGTCAAGAGGAAACACGTAGCGACCACGGCTCTGGCGAATGCCAAAGTTCCGGGCCGCGCCCAGTCCTCCGTTCATCTGTGAGACGACGACCACGGGGTACCGCGCCGCCAGTTCGGCCACGATCCAGTCCTCGGGCTCCCACGATCCGTCGTTGACGAGCACGATCTCCATCCGCGGGTAGGTCTGCGACAGCAGCGACTCGATCGCCTCCTCGACGTACGCCGAGGCGCGGTAGTACGGAACGATCGCGGACACCAGGGGCGTGTCTCGGCCCGTCGGGGGCCTCACCGCGAGGTCCGGGGACGCGTCGGCCAGCAGCCGCTCATAGCAGTCAAGGATCTCTCGGGGATCGGTCAGCCTCGATCCCAGGGCCGAGGCCGACCCACTCCTCACAAGCTCGGCGAGCCCGCTTCGATCGTCGAGCAGTCGCTCCAGCCCCTCCTCCAGCGCCTCCGGCCCGGTGCCCCGCGTCAGCCAGCCGCTGACGCCCGGGCGCGCCATCTCGACCAGGCCACCCACCGGGGTTGCCAGCAACGGACGATTGAGCCTCAGCGGCTCCAGCGCGGCGTAGGGCCAGCACTCCCACAGCGAGGGAATCACGATCACGTCATGGTCGGTGATCAGCTGCGAGACGGACGCTCGCTCCACCGACCCCGTGAGCTCGACCCGGTCGTCCTCGGCGATCGCCAGCTCCAGGTAGTCCCGCATCGACAATCCGAGCGGAGCCGTGTGCGTGTCGCCACCGGCCAGGGTCAGGTGGACGTCCTGACGCTGCAGGCCGGTGACTGCTTGAACCAGGTTCTGGACGCCCTTGCGACGCTCCAGCCGGCCGGCGTAGAGGATCCGCAGCGTGTCGCTCGCCTCGTAGTCGGAGTCGGCGCCCGCCGCGACGAGATCTCCGTGGTACGGGTACCTGATCCGAACAGCGGGCGCCAGGGCGTCGGCGCCGTAGAACCGTCGGTATGTCTCCAGCACGTCGCCTCCCTGCCAGATGAGGCGGTCCGCATGGGCAAGCGAGTAGCGCTCCATGGCGTGAAGCACCTGGGAGGAGATGTCGCGTTTGCAATGGCCGTCGAGGATCTCGCACATCTCGGCCGTCGTGTGTACTCGTACGCAGATACGCGTATCGGCGAGAAATCGATCTCCAGCCTCCGCGGCCTGCAGGGCGACGAACGCCTCGCCGAGGAAGTCGGGAAACTCGATCAGGTCGGGCCCCCCGTCGGGGTAGAGCTCCTGCAGACGCTGGTAGGCCCGCGCCGCGTAGCAGTGCATCACGTGACGCCAGGCGACCGCGTCCTGCACCGAGGGTTCCTCGACGAACGCGACTCGGACCCCGCCCGGAGGCAGCCGCGGGTCGCCGGCCGCGCGCAACTCCTCATATCTCTCTTGGAACACCGAGGTGGTCAACACCGTCACCTCAGCCACCGAGGAGAGCAACCGCGCGGCCGCCGAGACATACTGGCCGATGCCGCCACCTCCCAGCGGGTAGACCTCGCGAGACACCAGCGCGACGCGCATCACGTCCGCCCGGGTTCAGGCCTTGCGCAAACCGCGCGCCTTGTGCTTGGCCGAGCGCAGAGGCTCGGTCAGCTTCCAACTCGGCGAACCCTTGATGTCCCGCAGAGCAGCGTCCGATCGGCGCAGACGCTCGCGCAGCAGCGCCATTTCCTCTTCCAGTTGCGCTTGCCGTGACTCGGCGGCCCGGAGCTCCATGCCGAGCTTGACGGCGCTGCGTCCGGCGACGGGCTGGTTCTCGCGAGCCACCACGAAGTCTCGGACCTCGGCCAGCAGCGGCGCCGCCGGGTGATATCGCTGCTCGTAGACGGAGCCGTTCGTGTAGGCGAGGCGAGCCGCGTCGACCAGCACCAAGCCGAGGCCGTACCAGAGCTCGTTGCGCAATGACGGCTCGGCGAACAGATGGCCGGGAATCCAGTCGAGTTCCACATGGCTGACCTTTGGCCAGGCCGAGAAGTGGACGGCATCCAGACCGGCCCGCACCCGCTCGTTGGCGGTGTCGTGGATCAGGATCGCCGACCGGCCGAGCGCGGGGGAATCAAGCAGATCCTGAAGGTCCTGCCGCACCCCTTCCGGCGTGTGATCGCCATCGACGATCACCAGGTCGACGTTGCGGTCCTGCTGGGCGAGCTCGGACAGGAATGCCGGCAGGAGCTCGTGCGAGTCGCCCGTATGCAAGGTGACGTTGGCGGCCTGGTCCAGCTGCGGAGGCTGGAGGTCGAAGGAGTGAACCTCGCCGCCGTAGCTGGCGAGACGTCGCAGGCATGCGCCCTCCGCAGAGCCGATCTCGATGGCGAGCGAGGGACGCATCGCCGCCAGGATCCCCTCGACCGCTGCGCGTTCCCCACGCGACATCTGCCAGGGCGACGGGTCGAAGATCTCCCACGGCACCGGCGCAATGATATCTCGGCGTGCCGCGTCGATCAGCGCAGCTCGAGCCGTCGCCGGGCTCGCTGCGCAGCGTGCCGCCCGAGCCTGAGCGTTGTTCGCGTAAGGAAGCTCTCTGGACCAGGAGCCCCGGGAGCCCGTCGGCTGTGCGTTCGGCTATCCGGCGGCGCGCTCGCCGTCCCGCGCGTGAGCGGCAACGCACAGATGTCATCGTAGGCCTCAAGCAGGGCCTCGGCACTCGCCGCCCAGGTCAGGCGTGAAGCGGCAGCGCGCGTCGCCGTCAGGTTGCGCTCGCGGACGGACGGGTCGCGCAGCAGCCCGAATGCTCGGTCAGCGCCGTCGGCGGCGTCCCACCGAATAACCGTCCCGTCCTGCTCGTCGATGACCTCGTCGAGCCAGGTGCCGGGTGCCCACAGGGAGGGGACACCCTGGCGGGCGGCGTCAAAGGGGGTCCGATCGAGGCTGGGACCAATCGTGAACTGCAGAACCAGACGGCAGCGCCCCAACAGCCAGCGGCGCTCCGCGGGATCGACCGCGGGGAGGACCACGGTGGCCGCGGCGAGCCGGGGGCGACCGCTGAGCAGCCGTCGCTCGTCGCGAAACGAGGAACCGTGGTCGACGTCGTCTCCGACGAGCAAGAGTTTCCCGTTCCAGTCGTGGCGCTGCTGCAGCTGCTCCAGCAACCGCAGCGCAAACAGCCGGTTCATGCTGCGAAGGCTCGGCTGCAGACAGAGGATCGTCTCGGTCTCGGCGCCCAGATCTCTGAGCAGGCGCGGCGGCCTCGGCGGCTCGGCGGGGGCGTCACTCAGGCCCAGACGTGCCGTGCGTGCTCGGCGCGGGTCGAGCAGCCCCTCGGCCAGCGCGTCGGCGCGGGCATGCTCGGAGAGGAACACGACTCCCTCTGCGAGCTCCGCGATCTGACGGTTCAGGGCTCGGCGTGACTCCCACACCCGGAAATGTTCGTAATACGCCGGATTGTGATAGCTGCAGACGTCGCCCTGGGTGAGGATCACCCGCTCACCGAAGTCCCTCAGCCCGGCCAGCTCGTCAACGCTGGAGAGGGCGCCCAGCCGATGGACGACATCGGCGGGTGCGCCGGCGCGGGCCTCCGCTTCCCCCAGCACCGCAACCCCTTCGACTCGCCCCACCATGGAAGCCAAGCCCGGCGGACTGTCTGCGCCCGTGAGCACAGCCAGCCTGACCCCGGGATTCTGCGCCAGTGCCCGGATCCAGCCCACGATGTCCTGTTCGTCGAGCTCGTCGTCCGTCGATCCGCGGAGATCGACCGTGACGGCCGATCCGGTCAACGCCCGCCGCGCCGCGTTAAGCGCCTGGGACAACGGGCCGTCCGTGCGGCTCAAGGCTCTGAGCCCGTCGTGGTAGTACGGGTAGCGCGCCCCGATGATGCGCTCGTGCGCTTCCTGTATCCGCTGCCTCTCGTCGCTGAGTACGAAGCTTCCGCCGCCGTAGTGCAACACCAGGACGTCGTCGGCAAGCACGTGACAGAGGCCGCTGAGCAGACAACGCTGCGAGAGGTCGACCTCTTCGCCATAGCCCGGCGTGAAGGCGACGTCGAAGTCTCCGACGAGCTCAAGCGCGGTTCGGCGGATGTACATGCAGTGCCCGACGGCGGTCGGTAGGCGAGGTCGGACTCGCCTCGAGCGACGACGCACGGCAGCAGCCGCATCCTTGAAATCCCACGGATCTTCCGGGGCTGGCTGTGGCCGCCACAGGTCCGGCACGGAGACGATGCTCCCGTGGTTGGTCAAGGCTGTCGCCGTCGCCACGCGATCGCTGTCGTAGGCCGCCGCGTGGAGGCCCTCGAGCCAGCCTTCCGCCACCAGGCAGTCGGAGTTGAGGACCACGACGTCGGCTGGTGCCGCGGCCGCGAAAGCCCCGTTCACGTTAGCCGGGAACCCGATGGTGAACTCCCGACGCAAGTAGAACAGCTGGCGATCATCGGCCACCTCGCTAAACCCGTGCATGAACTCGCTCGTGCGCTCGTCCGGACTCGCGTCGTCGAAAATCATGATCCGCACCGACGGGGACGTGTGGGCGAGCACGCTGTGCACGCATTTCACGAACAGATCGTGACCGCCGTAGACAGGTATGCAGACGACAACGTCGCCTCGGACGGCGCCGATGCCCTCGCCCGGCTGGAGCCAGCGTACTTTCACGCGGCGATTATGGCGGCCCGACGATCACCTGGTCCCGAGCGCCCGCGTGCTGGGGCCCCAAACCGCCGGAATCGCCGGCAATCCTGAGGATTCGGGCCAGAAATCGCCCCGTTCACGGGTAAAGCTAGGTGAAACGCAGATGAGCATGTAAGGTCGGCGACCCGCCTCACGCCGGTGCGCCGGGGCGTGGGTCCTGTGGTTGATGGAGGGCCCCCGTAGGGCTGCTAGGAATCCGCGGGGGCCCTCCAAGCATCCACTACTACATCTGCCCTTGTGCAAACGCATCATCGCCAGCTTTGTTGCGGTGCTGACCTGAGACATCGCCGCGGATCCTGGCCCGCGTGCGGCTGCGCGGGCTCGAGATGAGAGTCGGTAGACGTTCGATGTCTTACTGCCGCGACCCGGCAGGAACCGGTGCCGGCGTGGGCGCGGCGGGTCCCGGATCCGCGGACGAGGAGTTCACCCGACCCAGCCGGGCGGCCCGACGGCTGATCGGCCGCTCGACGAGGTAGTAGGAGATGCTCGCACACAGCACGGCAACGGCAAATTCGGCAAGCTGAAGGAAGTAGGGCCCGAGCACAAGGATCCGTTCGCCGACGATCACCACCACGGGGATCGACCACAGGTAGATGCCGTAGGAGAGCTGCCCGATCCAGCGCACCGGCCGCCATTCCAACAGCGCTAGCGTCCATCGATCGGGGCATGCCGCCAGATACCATATGGCCACCGCGGTCGCGGCCGCTATTCCCACCTCGCCGCCGCTGTCCAGGAAGGCGTCCGACGGCGACAACCAGGCGATCGCCGCGATGTAGATCGTTCCCGCGAGCGCAGCGGACCGCAGCAGCCTGACGCCCCACAACGATACGGCCGCGCGTCCCTCGGCCGCGCGCGCCGCGAGGTAGAGCGCCACGGCGCAGCCGAACAGCAGCCCGTACGCGTGGGTATCGGTGCCCCAGAAGAGCCGGTCATGAAGACCCTGCGTATTGGGGCGCAGCGAGCCGAGACCGACATGCCAGGCCCAGATCTCATAGGCCCCGTCGAGACAGGCGAGTGCAAAGACGACCACCGTGATCACGCGACGGCTCCGCAGGAGGGCGAAAAGCGCGATGAGCAGCACCGGCCACACGACGTAGAACTGCTCCTCGACCCCGAGCGTCCAGGTGTGCCCGATCACCGACAGCGCATACGCGCCGGTGGTCAGCGGATCGAACGCGATCAGGCGCCAGTTCGGAACCAGCGAGATGGCCCACGGCATGAACAACTTCGTTTGATGGCCTGCCAGCGAGTGGTCGGCCTTGTAGTAGATCGCGAGCACCAGGAACAGCAGTCCGAGCGCTGGGAGGAGGCGGCACAGACGCCGGAAGTAGAAGCGCAAGAGCGCAATGCGTCCCCGCGAAGACCGCTCGCGAAGGAGCAGCGTCGTGATCAGGAAGCCACTGAGGACAAAGAAGATGTCCACCCCGAGCCATCCGCCCACGAGATGGGGCCACTGCGAGTGGAAGCCGAACACGACCAGGACGGCGATCGCACGTATGCCGTCCAGCCCTCGGATCCGGGATGACTTCGCCGGCACGGAGGAGGTGGCTGACACTCGCCCCCGGCGGCGCAAGTGGAGCATATGGACGGCCGACCTCACAGCCGGTGCAGCTTACGTCGCTCCACTTTCTAGTCCCCCCGCCCGGCTCATTCCTGCTCCAGCTGGCGCGCTCGTTTGACGGAGCCGAGGAGCGCGAAGGGCCACAGGGTCGCACGCGCCAGCGCTGGCCGAGAGCCTACCCGCAGCAGACCGCGTTGCTCGGAGGCGCGCAGGAAGCCGTCGTCCTCGGCCAGTGCGGTGCGGTCGCCCAGTCCTTCCCAGCGGCTGACGACCTCCTGGTAGTAGGCCTCGTGGCGCACGACGTTGAGTACCTGCTCGGTGGCGATGCGATACGGCGAGCGCATCGTCTGCGTGTAGCACTCGACCAGGGAATGAGCGATCTCCTCCCAGCTCCAGCGCGCCGCGCTGGCCGCGAGGAGCTCCAGGTGGCGTTTGCGCGGCGGCCCCTCCGAGAGCAGCGGCAGCACATTGGCCGCGCTGCGTTGCGGATCCCAGGGCACGAGCGTGGCCAGCCCGGGATCGATCACCTCCGTCAACGGAGGCTGGGGAGCGAACAGGCACGGAACCCCGGCGTCAGCCGCCTCCAGAGGAACCAGACCGAAGCCCTCGACGACGCTGGGAACGATCACCGCGCAGGCATGGGTGAGCAACCAGGCCCGCTGTGCGTCGGGCACGCGGCCGAGATCGACCACCGCCTCGAGCGCCCCGGGCGAGCTGCCCAGGAGCCGCGCCTCCTGCGCTCGCGACGATCCGTGAGGCACGTGGGGGCCGGCCAGCACGAGAGTTCCGTCCCATCCGTGGTCCTCCCACAACGCACGGGCGACCGTGATCGCGAACGGCCGGTTCTTGTGCCGGTAATCGGAGCCCAGACAGAGGATGAAGTCCCGCGGAGCCGGGTCGGGGGGCTCAGCGGTGTCGCTGCCCAGGGCGAACACCGCCGCGCCGATGATCTGGCTGCGCTCCGGCCGCACGAGGTCCTCGGCGAGCGCGTCGCGGCGACTGTGATCGGAGAAGAAGACCACCCGATCGGCCGCCGCCAGCGCCTGGCGCGTGACCCGGCGGTACTGAGCCCAGGCGTCGTGCGTCTCGTGGTAGGCGGGATTGTGGTAGCCGATCAGATCCTGGTGGGTGAGGACCACGCGATGGCCCAGCAGCGCCAGCAGGTTCAGATCTCCGGTGGAGAACACCTGCTGGGGCCGATGTACGACCTCGCTGAGCGCGACGCCGGCCACCGCCTGCTCGTAGGTGATGACCTCCACGCGCTGCGCCGCGTGCAGCTCCGCGGCGGCCGCCGGGTCGATGTCCTGCGCCACTACGGCCCTCAGCCGTAGGTCGGTGAAGCGGGCCAGAGCGAGCAGGAGGTCCAGGGTGTATCGCTGGGTGCCGCCGACCGCCGGACCCAGCGACCGGGCGTCGATCGTCACCGTGAGGCCCTCGGTGGCTGCCCGAGCGATGCTCACCGAGCGTCCCAGCGGACTGCGCTCGGGCTTGAGGCCGTCCGGCTCGTCGAGAGAATCGCCGGCCGTGGCGCGTCCGGGGGGCTCGCCGCCCTTGAGATGTAGAGATCGTCGGCCACGACGTTGACCAGTCCGGTTCGCTGGGCGCGGGCGCAGATCTCCGCCATCACGGCGGCCAGGGTCGGCTGATCGCGGGGCAGGCCGCCGGTCAGCTCCAGCGTGCGCCGCGGGACGTACAGGCAATCGGGGCCGCCGACCAGCACCCTCGGCCAGCTCCGGGCGGCCGCCGCCCGGACCTTCTGATCCGCCAGGGCATCGTCGCCACCGCCGGCGGATCCGCCGAGCATCTCGTCGCCCAACGGCGTCACGGTGCCCACCGAGCCGTCGTCGGCGGCGGGCTCGCGCAGACGGCCGATCCAATCCGGGACCACCCGGGCGCGAGGGCTCAACAGCACCAAGTCGGCGTCGGCGACCGCGGCATCGAGCTCGGCGAGCCGCGGCAGCTCGGCGACCAGCAGCGCGACGTCCGGGTCAGTGGACGCCACGAGCTCTTCGCGCTGGGCCTCGCCGGCGGGCGACTGCTCCTCCTCGCAGACGACACAGACGACGGTGCGCCGGCGCTCGGGGGCCGGCGCATCGGGGGCACGCATCCACCGCAGGCTAACGATCGCGTCAGCATAAACCGCGGCGCCGAACCGACGCCTGTGACGACGGCCCCTACCATCTAGCCGGTGCTTGACCCGAATCGCCCAGATGCACGCGGGGATGCCGACCTGCCGACGCCCACCACGCCGACCGACGTCCGTGTCGATATTCGCTATGGGCTGCGGGAGCGGATCGTCCTCACCTACCGCTACCACGGGCTGCGCTCGCTGGTCTATCGCTTGCTGACGTTCCCGCTGCGCTTCACGCCGCTGAAGCGCTACCTGGTCGGTCCGCCTCGCCGTGGCAAGGCCGAACGCGTCGCGGCCGCCCACTGGTACTCGCGCAACGCGCGACCGGTGACGATCGTGATCCCCAGCTACCGGGACGCCGACAGCGTGGCCGCGCTGGTGGACAGCCTGCGTGCCACCGTCAATCCGCAACTGGCGACGATCGTGGTCGCCGACGACGCCTCGGGCCCCGATCATCTCGCCGCCCTGCGCCGGATCCCGGGCATCCGGGTGGTCGCCGGCGAGGTCAACCGGGGCTTTGCCGCCAACGT
Source organism: uncultured Solirubrobacteraceae bacterium (assembly GCA_963831015.1). Classification (GTDB taxonomy): domain Bacteria; phylum Actinomycetota; class Thermoleophilia; order Solirubrobacterales; family Solirubrobacteraceae; genus Palsa-465. Next base: position 404,977 of record CAWHOM010000007.1, read on the forward strand.
CAACCGCGGCTTGGCGGCCGCCGATCCCGCGCATGACGTCGTCGTTCTCAACTCCGATGTGATCGCCCGCGAAGGATGGCTGGAGCGCCTGCAGTACGCGACCTCCCGGGGCGACGACCTGGGCATCGTGGGCGCCAAGCTGCTGTACCCCGACGGCCGGATCCAGTTCGCCGGCACGGTGCGCAACGCCGACGCGCCCGAGTGGTTCGATCACCGCTTCCGCTTCCGGGCGGCCGACTTCGGCCCGGCCAACGTCCCCGGGCCCGCGCTGGCCGTCACCGGGGCGTGCATGTATCTCACCCGGGAACTGCTCGAGCATGTGGGTGAGCTCGACGAGGACTACCCGATGGCCTATGAGGACGTCGATCTCTGTCTGCGGGCATGGCAGTCCGGCTTCCGGGTGTTCTACTGGCCGTCGGCAGAGCTCGAGCATCGAGAGTCGGTCACCCGGGGCACGACCGTCGGCAAGCGCGAGCGTCAGTCCCAAGATGTCTTCTGGCGGCGCTGGGGGGAGTTCTTCGACGCCCGCCACGTGATGACGGCCGACGGCGCCCTGCGGATCATCTACGTCACCGAGGACACCGGCGTGGGCGGCGGCCACCGGGACATCTTCGAGCATCTCAACCGGCTGCGGGAGCGCGGTCACGATGCGCAGCTTTGGACGCTCGGCGCCGAGCCCGACTGGTTTGATCTGCGCGCCCCGGTACGGAGCTTTGAGGACTACGACGAGCTGCTCACGGCGCTGGCCCCGATCGACGCGATCAAGGTCGCCACGTGGTGGAACACCGCCAGCCCCGTCTGGCACGCCAGTGTGCTGCGCGGCATCCCCGTCTACTTCGTGCAGGACATCGAATCCAGCTACTACCCGCGCAACCGGCAGCTGCAGGACGCCGTTCTTGGCCTCCTACCGCCCCGAGTTTCGGTACATGACGATCTCCGGCTGGAACCGTGACAGGTTGCGGGAGCTGGGCCTGGACGCGACCCTGATCCCGCCCGGGATCGACCTGCAGACCTTCCGTCCGCTGAGCGAGGTACCCCGGCGCGAGAACATGGTGCTCGCGCTCGGCCGCACCAACCCGCTGAAGAACTTCCCGCTGACGCTCGAGGCGTGGCGCCGCCTGCCCGAGCCCCGCCCTGAGCTGTGCCTGTTCGGGATCGAGCCGGAGCTGGCCTCCGAACCGGGCATCCGCTACATCACCGCGCCCTCGGACCGGGAGGTCAATGAGCTCTTCAACCAGGCCACGGTGTTCGTGCAGACCTCCGTCCACGAGGGCTTCTGCCTGCCGCCGCTCGAGTCGATGGCCACGGGCGGCACCGTGGTCTGCACCGACGCCCACGGCAACCGGGACTTCTGCGTGGACGGGGAGAACTGCCTGATGCCGCCGGCCGACGCGGTCGCTGTCTCGACGGCGATCGCACGGCTGCTGGGTGACGCCGGGCTGCGCAGCCGGCTCGAGCGACGCCGGGATCCAGACGGCCGCGCGAGTACGCCTGGGAACGGCGGATCGATGCCCTGGAGGAATTCCTCGTCGAGGTCGGCGCGGCCGCGGAGGATCGCCGCCTCGACGCCGGTCGTACCCGAAGTGCAGCGGACGCCCGCCGGCTAGCCGGCGAGGCAAAGGTCCATGCGAGCCGAGTTCGCTTCCCGACTTCCTGCGCTGTCCGCGATGCCGGCATGACCGGACGCTGCGCCTGACCGCGCGCCAGTCAGACGAACGCGAGGTCCGGGAGGGGATGCTGCGCTGCAGTGCCTGCGGCGGGGAGGAGCCGGTCACCCGCGGCGTCGGCCACCTCCTGCTGGACCCGCCCGATCACGTCGTGCGCGAAGCCGCCGGCCTCGGCGCGGTTTGCGGAATTGATGCGCTCGCAGGGCTGGGATCGGGAGACGCTGCGCAGGCTGCCCGATATCGACGACGGCTACTGGTACGTGCAGAGCGCCTCGATCAACCAGTTGCTGGCCGACGTCCCGTTCGTCGCCGGCGAGTCGTTGCTGGACGTCGGCTCGAACACCTGCTGGGCGTCCAACCGCTTTGCGAGACATGGACTGAAGGTGATCGCGCTGGATATCGCGACCGCGGAGATGCAGGGCCTGTACTCGGCCGACTACTTCATCCAGGATGGGACCAGCTACTTCGAGCGGGTGCTCGGCTCGATGTACGACATGCCGATCGCCTCCGGGAGCCTGGACTACGTCTACTGCTGCGAGGTGCTGCACCACAACGACACCGAAAGCCTGCGGCGCACCTTCGAGGAGTGCTTTCGCGTCCTGCGGCCCGGGGGCAAGGTGCTGGTGGTCAACGAGACGTTGAAGACCGGACACGATCCGGTCGGGCGTGCACACCGAGGGGGTCGCCCAGTTCGAAGGCTACGAGCACGCTCACTGGGCGTTGCGCTACCGGGGCGAGGCGATCCGGGCCGGCTTCTCGACGCGGCTGCTGGAGCCGTCATACCACTGGTTCTTCCGCGACGCCTCCGGCAGCGCATTCCCCGCGGCTCAGAGATTGGCGGGCACGCGTCCGGCATGAGCTCAAGGCTCAACCGCTCGGCCGCAGGCTGTACCTGATGTGGATCAACCACATCGCGGGCGGAGTCTCGTTCGGCATGATCGCCACCAAGCCGGCTCGCCCGACGACCCTGCGCCTCGGCGGCTCCGCGGCGCTCAGAGGTCCTCGGCCACGCGCGGCGCGGTCCGATTGAACACGTAGAAGCCGAGCACGAACACCACGACGATGATCGCCATCGGCTCCGCCAGGGCGGCCATCGAGCCCAGCAGCGCGCCCGAGCTGGGCGTGTCGTGGGTGATGAAGGCATGGCGGAACTGCTGGAAGATGACCGCCAGCGGATTGAGCATGTAGAGGTGCAGGAGCGCCGGACTGAGGTTCTTCTGCACCGTCTCGATCGGGATGATGATCGGCGAGGCGTAGAAGATGACCTGCATGACCACCTCCCAGATCGGCTGCACGTCGCGGAAGTAGACGAATAGCGACGAGAGCAGCATCGCGATTCCGGTGCAGAGGAGGGCGAGGGCGATCACGATCAGCGGCAGCTCAAACCACGTGAGCATCGGCCGCACCCCTTCGATCAGCGCGAAGATCGTCACCACGACCAGGTTCAGCGAGAGGTTGAACATCGACAACAGCACGATCGACAGCGGGATCACCAGCCGCGGGAACTGGATCTTGCGCACGACGCCTTCGCTGTCGAGCACGCTGCGGACCGCCCCCGCCGTCGACTCTCCGAAGAAGGTGAAGAGCACGATCGACGCCAGCAGCTGCGATCCGTAGAACTGGCCACTGCGGCCCAGGCCAGCGCTGACGTGCGAGATCTTGGTGAAGAACACGTACAGCACCGCAAAGAGCAGGAGCGGCCTGACCAGCTGCCAGACATAACCGAGCGCTGAGCCGAAGAACCGCAGTTTCCACTGCGTGAGCGCGATGTTGAACGTCAGATGCCAGAACCGAGGCCAGTCGTCGGTAAGCGCACGGGGACCGCGGATCGGACGCCCCAGCGACTCGTACGGAACGGTGTCGACGCTCATGCCCGTGTTTGCTCCGTGTAGGGCAGCGCCGGCCGGCTCACGCCGGCTGTCACCGGCAGGTCGATCACGCCGCCGAGCGCTTCGGCCCCGGTCACGACGAACGTGAACGCGCCCTCGAAGCGATCCAGGAGGTCCATCCCGGAGCCTCGGTGCGCGATCGTGAACATCGGGCTGTAGCGCCCCGGAGCGAGCACGTTGTCAAACCCGAACGAGAACACGGCTTCCTCGCCGGCGCGGAACTGGCCGGTGCGCTCGTTCTCGACCGCGGTGTTCGCGACGATGATCGCCTTGTGCTCCTCGTTGAGCACGTACACACTGGCCGACGGATCCTCGACGTCGACCATGAACAGCACCCGGGCGTTGAGTGTCACGCGCGAATGCTGCGGCACGGTGGCCTGACGCTCGCCCTGCTCGCTCTCCACCCACGCCTCGATGACCCGCGCCTCACCGTCGCCGCTGCGCTCCCCGGCCGACGTGGCCGCCTCGGGGTCGCGCCCGAAGTTGAGCTCCAGGTAGCGGTCGCCAACCTCATGGGGCTCGCCGATGTAGACCTGATTGCCCCGTTCCAGCAGCATGGCGCGATGGCAGAAGCGCTGCATCGACCCCATGTCATGCGTGACGAACACGATCGTCTTGCCGATGTCGCGCATTTCGTTGAACACGTCGAAGCACTTCTGCTGAAAGGCGGCGTCGCCGACCGCCAGCACCTCGTCGATCAGCAGGATGTCAGCGTCGACCTGGATCGCGACCGAGAAGGCCAGTCGTACGTGCATGCCGGAGGAGTAGTTCTTGAGCTTGAGGTCCTTGAACTCCTGCAGCTCGGCGAACTCGATCACGCTCTCGTAGCGCTTGCGGGCCTCGCGCGGGGAGAGCCCCAGCATGATTCCGTTCATCACCACGTTGTCGCGGGCTGCCATGTCGGGGTTGAAGCCGACGCCCAGCTCGATGAACGTCGAAAGCCGCCCACGGCACCAGATGTCCCCCTCGGCCCGGTAGATCCCCGCCAGACACTTCAGCAGCGTGCTCTTTCCGCTGCCGTTTCGTCCGGCGATCCCGAAGAACTCGCCCCGCTTCACGTCGAACGAGATGTCGCTGAGCGCCTTGAACGTCTGATGGCGAACCCGATGACGCGGGTGCAACACCCGCTCCTTGAGCGTGTGCGAGCGCTCCTCGGGGACGATGAACGACTTGCTGACGCGACGCGCAACCACCGCAGGCAGCCGCGCACCATCGATCGCCGGTGATGGCATGCCGAGAGCGTAGCGCCAGGGGAACCACCGTCCGCCCGCTCGAGCCGGTCGGCTCAGCCGACGCGGCCCTCCTGCGACAAGCGCCGGACGAGCCCCGGTGGCAGTCGATCGACTCGGCCTCCCAACGCGGTGCCGGTCGCCCGGGCCACATGGTGAACGGTGGAGCGCACGAGCAGCCGCCCAGCGTCGGGCCGGCTCAGCGCCCCCTGGCTGCTCTGAGCCCAGCGCCAGTCCGCGCCGACCTTGCCCCACAGGTTGAGCAATGCGACCCGGCTGAACAGCGGCTCGCGCCATCCGTAGACCTCCGCCAGGGCTCGGGCCTCGTCGAAGCTTCGGCGTAGCCAGCCCCAGCCCGTGTAGTCGTGGGAATGGATCACCGCCACGTCGGGCAAGAAGACCTTGGCGAAGCCCGCGCGCAGCATGTCGTGAGCGAGCATGTGGTCCTCCGCGTAGGCGATGTCGCGGAACGGGGCGCGTTGCCAGGCCGCTCGCTCCACGCACCCGTTGGCGTCGGTGAAGAACCCTCGCGGACCGAGCATCGATCGGGCGGCGAGGTCCCGCTCAGCTGCTGCGAGTCGGTCGACCCGCGGCTCACCGGTGGGCGAGAACGACGCAAACCACTCGGTCAGCTCGCGAGCCACCATCGGGCTGGCATCCGCTCGAGGCCGGTAGGGGCCGAACGTCAGTCCGACATCCGGCGCCAGCGAGAAGCCATCCAACAGCCGGCGCAGCCACTGCCCGTCGGCCGGAAGCGCGTCTTGGGTGAGAAACGCGACGTGGCTTCCCCGCGCCTGCTCCATGAGCAGGTTCCGTGTGCGTCCGTGTCCGAACTGCGCCGCGGCGATCTCGATCACCCGCGCGCCGTGGCGGCGGGCCAGCGCTGCCGACCCGTCGGCCGAGCCCGAGTCGCAGACGAGGATCTCCAGCCGGCGGTCGACGCGCTGGCCGGCCACCGCCTCCAGCACCCGACCCAGCCCCGCGCCCCCGTTGCGAACCGGCACCGCCACCGTTACCACGCTATCCATGAGCTAGTGGCCCATCCTGCAAATCCGTTGTGGTCTGACGGCTGCAAATCGTCGCCTGGCGGCGTCCTCGGACACTCGATGTGGCAGAGCCACACCTTCGGTCCTGCGTCCTTGCCATGCTCGATTTTCGCTCGCCAGCCCAGTCAACGGACTCACAGGATGAACCACTAAGTTCAGCTTACGGTGCGCGCCCGCCGGCACGGCGGCAAGCCCGCGCCGGGCATGACGCGCGGCACGGGCTTAGCCACAGGACGACCCTGGGTAGGGCTAAGGGGCCGTCCGAGGCTTGCGGAACAGGGGCGATGCCCGCAAGCCCTGTGACATCCGTGTCAGGTCTCAGGATACTCAGCGCGCCGGCCCGGCGGTGCAACTTCTGCGCCCCAGGACGCCGCCCCCGCGGTGCAACTTCTCCGCCCCCAATTGCCATCCGGGGGAGCAACTTCGTAACTTGAGGGGGGTTTTGGCGTTGCTATCCCCAGGTCCGTGGAAATCCAGCCTCGGTCCGCGGAGATCGGAGGCCGTATGAACATACGCCCGCAGGGCTCGCCGTTAGAGGAATCGAGGTCGGTCAAGCCCACCGAGAGCGTCGACGTTCTCGGTGTTCGGCTCGGCCTGACCGACTATGAGCAAACGCTCGATTGGATCGACGCGACCGTCGCCGCCGGCGAACGCGGCTACATCTGCGTCTGCAACGTGCACACCGTGATGGCCTCGGCGGAGGACCCGGAGTTGCACCGCGCCCTTCAGGGCTCCTCGATCAACGTCCCTGACGGCCAGCCGCTCGTCTGGGCGCTCAACCTCCTTGGTCACCCGCTCTCTGACCGCGTCTACGGTCCCGAGCTGATGGCGCGCTCGTGCGAGCGCGCGGCCGAGAGCGGGCAGCGCCTGTATCTGTACGGCGGCCGCAATCAGGGAGCGCTCGTGCAGTTGGCGCTGAACCTGCGCCAGCGCTTTCCCGGCGTCAAGATCGTCGGCGGATACTCCCCGCCGCACCGCCCACTAAGCCCCGAGGAGCGCCGCGCGGTCATCAAGGAGATCAACGGCTCGCGCGCCGACGTCGCCTGGATCGGGATCGGCGTGCCCAAGCAGGAGAAATGGATGGCGGAGATGCGCGCCGAGCTTCAGACTCCGGTGCTCGTGGGGGTCGGCGCGGCCTTCGACTTTCATGCCGGGCTGGTCCCGCAGGCGCCGGCCCGGATCCAGGAGCTCGGACTTGAGTGGGCCTACAGGTTCGCTCACGAGCCGCGCCGTCTGTGGCGGCGCTATCTGCGCTACAACCCGCGCTTCGTGCACGCGTTCATGCGTCAGCTCGTGGCCCACCGGCGCGCCGAAGGGCGTTCGTAGCGATCACGTCGCCGGCCGCTGGCGGGCACAATCGGTGAGGTGACCGGCCAGCCCGCAGCCTCGATCGTGATCCCCACCCGCCGCCGTCCCGAGTACCTGCAGGTGACCCTGGCGTCGGTCGCACCCCAGGCGCAGGCCGCCGGCGCCGAGCTGATCGTCGTCAACGACGGTGCGGATGACGCGACGGCGACGGTCGCCCGCCGTCACGGTGCGACGGTGGTCGAGCTGTCCGCTCCCGGCGGCCTGAACGCCGGGCGCAATGCCGGCATCGCCGCCGCACGCGCCGAGTTGATCGTGCTCATCGACGACGACGTCGACGCCCCCCCAGGTTGGCTCGAGGCGCTGCTGGCCGGCGTCGCCCGCGCGCCCCACGCCGATGTCTTCGGGGGGCCGATTCGCGGCCGGCTGGAGGGCGGCGGCCCACGTTCCTGCGGGCGCGAGGGGCCGCCGATTACGACGCTCGACCTGGGTCCGACCGACCGCGACGTGGCGCTCGTGTGGGGCGCCAACATGGCGATCCGGCCTCAGGCGGTGCGACGAGTGGGCGGGTTTGACGAAGCGCTCCGGGGCCGCGGGGACGAAGAGGATTGGGAACGGCGCTACCGCGCCGATGGCGGGGTCGTCCGCTATGTCGCGGCGGCCGGCTTGGATCATCGCCGCAGCCGCGCGGACGCGACGCTGCGAAGACTCGCGCCGGCCGCCTACCGTCAGGGCCGCGATGCCCGGCGCTACGACGTTCGCAAGGGTGTGGCCCAGTCGGCGCGAGCCGAGCTTCGCACCCTGGTGGGTTGCGCATGGCACATCCTCAGGCGGCGCTGCGCCAACGGGTTCGTGCTGGCCGCGCATTCCGCCGGCCGTCTGCGCGAGACGCTGGCGCCGGTGAGCCGGTGAGCCGGTGACGCCGGTGACCGGCGTGCAGCTCCCCGACGACTTCCTCTCGGGGACCAGCGGGCAGGTGCAGGGGACCCGGGCGACCGCGCGGGCGCTCCTGGCGGACGCCGTCTGTGACTCCGTGCGCTGGGCTCGGCTGGAGCCGTGGCGGCTGCGTCGGGCGGCGGCGGCGCTGCCGCGGCGGCGGGTGCTCGTCCTGGGCATCGAGCACGCCGACGCGCCCAACGTGCTGGCGGCGGCGCGCGCCGAGCTGACGGGCTCGCGCCACGACGTGACCTTCGTGGGCACGACGGTCGGCGGACGGGGCAAGTTCGAGAACCTCAACGCCCTGCTGGACCACCATCCACCCGACGGCTATGACTGGCTGCTGGTCGTCGATGACGATGTGGTCCTTCCCTCTGGGTTCCTGGCCGCCTTCCTGTTCCTCGCCGAGCGCTTCGACCTTGCCCTGGCTCAGCCGGCTCACCGCTGGCGCTCGCACGCCGCCTGGGCGATCACCCGTCGCCGTCCAGGACGGGTCGTGCGGGAGACCGCATTCGTGGAGATCGGTCCACTGACCGCGCTGCGCTCGGTCACGTTCTCGCAGCTGCTGCCGTTCCCGCCCCTGCGCACCGGCTGGGGGCTTGACGTCCACTGGTCGGCGGTCGCGCGCGACCACGGCTGGCGGCTGGGAGTCGTCGACGCCACCCCGATCCGGCACGACCTGCGGCCGATCGCCAGCACCTATGACCGTGCGCCCGCGATCATCGAGGCGCGGGACTTTCTCAACGGCCGTCCGTACACCCCGGCCTCCGAGGCGCAGCGGGCGTTGGCCGAGCATCGCGGCTGGCGATGAAGGTCCTCGTGCTCGCCGAGTACTTTCCCCGCACCGGCGACCCGACGCTGGGGATCTGGGCCCACCGTCAGTCACTCGCCGCGCGGGAGGCCGGCGCCGAGATCCGGGTGCTCGTGCTGCACCGGCCGGTGCCCCCACTGGCCGCCCTCCGGCGCCTCGACCGCCGCGGGATCGCCACAGCGCTCCGACAATCGCCCGTCGCGTCGCTTGACGGCATACGCGTCGACTATCTGCGCTACCTGTCGCCGCCGCGCCCGATGAGCTATGCCAGCTGGGGGGCATGGGCGGCCCCGCTGCTGCGCCGGGCCCTGCGCCGTATCCATCGGGAGTTCGCGTTTGAACTGGTGCACGCCCATTATGCGGTGCCGGCCGGCGACGCCGCGCGTCGCGCCGCCCCCGGTCTCCCGATGCTCGTCTCGGTCCACGGCGGAGACGTTCTCGGAGCCCACGCGAGGTCGGCCAGCGTTCGGGCCACGCTGACTCACGCCCGGCTGGTGCTGGCCAACAGCGCCGGCACCGCCCGGCGCTGCCAAACGCTGGGGGCCACGCGGACGAGGATCGTCCACCTGGGCGCCGATCTCCCCCCCGAGCCGGCGCCGGCGCCGGCCCAGCCACGGCTGGTGAGCGTCGGAAATCTGATCGCCCGCAAGCGCCAGGCCGACGTGATCGAGGCCCTGGCGCTCTTGCGCGACCGCTGGCCGGCGCTGCACTACGAGATCGTCGGCGACGGCCCCGAGCGCGTGGCGCTGGCGGCGCTGGCGGCGGCGCGCGGCGTGGCTGACCGGGTGACCCTCCGCGGGCGGCTGGCGCCGGCTGACGCGATCGCCGCCGGGCGCCGGGCCACGGTGTTCGTGCTGCCCAGCGTGGCCGAGGCGTTCGGCGTCGCCTACGTCGAGGCGATGGCCGCCGGGGTGCCGGCGATCGGCTGTGCCGGCGAGGACGGACCGGAGGAGATCGCCGCCGCCGGCGAGGGAATCGAGCTCGTCGCACCCCGCGACCCGCGCGCTCTGGCCGACGCGATCGACCGGCTGCTCGGCGATCCATCCCGCCGGGCCGCGATCGGCCGCGCGGCCCGGGCCACCGTGGAGCAGGCGTTCACCTGGGAGCGCTGCGGGCGTCAGACGGTCGCCGCCTACGAGGAGGTCCTGCGTGGCTGACGCCGCGGCCTCGGAGCCGTATGACCCCGACAACCTGCTGGACCGCCACAGCCGCCGCTCCACGCTGGAGCGCCACTACCGCCACATGGAGGCGCGCGAGCGGGTGCTCCTGCACCAGCGCGTGGCACCCCGCGGGGGCGACGTGCTCTCGGTGGGCAGCGGCTGGCATCCCGGCCGGCACCTGTTCCCCGCGCCGGAGTTCCGCCTGGTGGCGGTCGACGCCGACCCGGCGCGCGTCGTCGGGGTGCTGGAGACCGGCCGTGCCGACGAGGCGCACGTCGGCTACGCCGGAGAGCTCGAGCTGCCGTCGCGTTCGTTCGACGTGGTCCTGTACCGCCTGGTGCTCCATCACATCGCGTTCCGGGGGCCGCTGGCGCCGTGCTTTGCCGAAGCCGCGCGGCTACTGCGCCCCGGGGGCGCGATGATCGCGATCGAGCCCGGCGCCTGGCATCCGGTCGGCGCAGCACTCGCCCTCGCCAACCGCGCGGGTCTGGCCACCTGGATCCACGGAACCCCCGACGACGTTCCGCTGTCCCCGCGTCGGCTGGCGGGCGAGGCCCGACGCGCCGGACTGAGACCCGAGCTGCACGCCGTCACCTATGGCTGGCGGCGGCTGGCACCCCGCATCCAGCAGGCCGTGGGGCGGCTGGACGAGCTCGGCTCCCGCCCCCGCGCGGCGCTGCTCGGCCACACCGTGATGTTGATCGCCAGAACGGCTGATTGAGCCTTGATTCAGAACCGCAGCCGCCAGACGCCCGGACTCGTCGCCGGCATGCTTCTCGGCGCTTGCCTGAGCGCCGGACTCGTGGCGGTCGCGTTTCTGACCTCGGGCGGTGTCGACCAGACGACCGCCACCACCGGCAACACCTGGACGGAGATCGTGCTCACGCTGCTCGGTGCCGGCGCCGTGGCGGCCGCCGTTCTGTACTCGGCCCCGCCCAGCGGCCGCGGCCGGGCCTGGGGGCTGGGCACGGTCGGCCTGATGGCGGCTCTCACGGCGCTCGTCGCGCTCTCGATCCTCTGGTCGGTCGTCCCCGACACCTCCTGGTCGGCGGCCAACCAGATGCTCAGCTATTTGTTTACGTTCGCCGCGGGAGCGGCGTTGGCGCGGCTCGCGCCCGGACGCTGGTCGGCCGTGCTGAGCGCGATCGCGCTCGCCGCCGTTGCCCTGAGCGGATGGGCGCTGCTGGCCAAGGTCTTCCCCGCGACGCTCGCTCCCGACAACGTCTACGGGCGATTGCAGGCGCCGTTCGGCTATTACAACGCGGTCGGGATCATGGGGGCGCTTGGCCTGCCCACGTGCCTGTGGGCCGGCGCGCGCCGGCACCGTGGGCGCCTCGTGGCGGGCCTGGCGGCGCCGGGCATCGCGCTGACGCTGAGCGCGGTCGTGCTCTCCTCCTCGCGATCGGCCGACGCGGCCGCGGTCGTCTGCCTGGCTGTCTGGCTGGTGTTCGTGCCGCTGCGGCTGCGCTCGGCGGCGATGCTGGCCGTGGGTGGGGTCGGTGCGGCCGCGATCTCCGCGTGGGCGCTGTCGCATTCCGTGCTCACCGCGGACGGCGCGCTGACGCCGGCCGCGGACTCGGCCGGGCACACGTTCGGCGCGGTCATCGTGCTCGTTCTCGTGCTCGTCGCCGTCGCGGGAGCGGCGTGCGCCTGGGCGATGGATCACCGAGGGGTGTCGGCCGAGACGCGCCGGCGTGTGGGGACCGTGCTGGTGGTGCTGGTCTGCCTCGTCCCGGTGGCCGCGGTCGGCGCGGTGGCCACCTCCTCACGCGGCCTGACCGGAGAGATCTCCCACGCCTGGACGACGCTCACCAGCACCCGCGGCGGCGCCGCGAACGCCCCGACGCGCGTGCTGGAGTTCGGCTCCAGCCGCCCGCTGTACTGGCACGAGGGACTCACTGTCGGCAGCCACGCGCTGCTGAAGGGCGTAGGCGCCTCCGGCTATGGCACGGCCCGCCTGCGCTACACCACCAACCCCGCGAAGTCCGATCAGGCCCACAGCTACATCATCGAGACATTCGCCGACCTGGGACTGGTCGGGGTCGGCGTCAGCGTGGCGCTGCTCGTCGCCTGGACCGTGGCGGCAGCCCGCCCGTTGGCGGTGCGCAGCCGCTGGAGCACCTTGGCGGGCGAGCAGCACACCGAGCGCGTCGGCATGGTCGCGCTCGCCGTGGTCGTGCTCGGCTTCGGAATCCAGTCCGCGCTGGACTGGACGTGGTACTTCCCGGGAGTGAGCGTGGCCGTCCTGCTGTGCGCCGGTTGGCTGGCCGGTCGCGGGCCCCTGGCGGCGCCGGTCGGACCGATGCGCCCACGGCGGGCGCTGCTCGAGCGACCGGGGACGGTCGCCATCGCGGCCGGCGTGGCCGTGGTCGCGCTCGCCGGCGCGTGGATGCAGTGGCAGCCTCAGCGGTCCGCCGACCAGGTCGTCGACGCGCTGGAGGCCAACAGCAACGCTGCGGCGTTCGCCCATGCGCGCAGCGCCGTCGCCAGTGACCCGCTGGCCGTGGAGCCGCGCGTCCAGCTCGCGTCTCTGTATCAGTCGGTCAACGACGCCTCGGCAGCGCGCGCCCAGCTCGAGGATGCGGTCCGGTCCCAACCGCAGAACCCGGTGACCTGGGCACAGCTGAGCACGCTGGAGCTGCAGACGCACGAACCGCGGGGCGCGCTCACGGCGCTGCGCCACGTGCTCGAGCTCGACCACACCTTGGATCCCATGACGACGACCGCCCTCACGGAGATCGCCCAGGCGCAGGCCGAGCTCGCGCGGGCCGTCAGGTCGCGGCGACGGACTCGAGGTCAAGCAACGAGTTCGGCAGCGCGCCCGGCTGCTGGCGCTCGCACACCTCGGTGAGCAGCTGCTCATAGCGGTCGGTGACCGCCTCCCATGAGTAGCGCTGCGCCCGCCGGCGCGCCCGCCGGCGGTAGGCGGCGACGAGCCGGTCGTCGTCCAGCAGCCGTCCGAGCTGCTCGGTGAGGTCATCGACCCCGCGGCTGCCGGCGAAGTAGATTCCCGCGTCGCCGACCGTCTCGGCGTTGGGCGGGTGGTCGTTGACGAGCACGCAGTTGCCGGCGGCCATCGCCTCCAGGATCACCGGATGCGTACCGCCGACCTCCGTGGGCGCGCAGAACAGGTAGGCGTTGCGCTGCAGCTCCCAATAGCCGGGGCCGAAGACATAGCCGGGGAACACGACCCGGGGGTCGGCCGATCGGCGCACCTGGCGGATGTATTCGTCGGCATACGGCGCGCCGCCGACGATCGCCAGCTTCATCCCCCGCGCCCGCCGGCGGTCGATCCGCGAGAACGCCTCGACCAGTAGGTGGGGATTGTTCTCAGGCTCCAGTCGCCCCACGAACAGGATGTACCTGCGCGGCTCCAGCCCCAGCTCGTCGAGCACTCGCCGGCCGTCGCGGGCGGGGTGGCTCGGCTCCGTCACGCCGTAGGGCACCACTCCGACGCGCTGGCCGTAGCGCCGCTCGAACACGTCGGCCACCGCGTCTGAGTCGGTGATCGTCTGGTCGGCCCAGCGCGGGGCGTTGCGCTCCGCGAAACGCAGATATGCCTTGGCCAGGGGCGGCCACTTCTGGCGGTCGGAGTCCAGCCCGTCGATGTTGATCAGCGTCGGGATGCCGGCGCGCCGCGTCAGCAGACAGAGGGGAGAATTTCCAGCGATGAAGAACAGCGCCACGTCGGGCCGCCTGACCCAGCCGGCGTGCAGTGCCGACAGGAACGTATGCACCAGCGTGTCCAGGTACTTGTTGCGGATCGTCGGCAGGTGCACCAGCTGCGCGCCCTTGTAACTCGAGAGCTTGCGATCGACCACGTGGGGACGGCAGTAGACGGTGACCTCGTGGCCACGAGCCGACAAGCGCGAGGCCAGCTGCTCGGCGGCCGTCTCGAAGCCGCTGTAGGAGGCCGGGATGCCGCGGGTTCCGAGGATCGCGATCTTCATGACGACAGCGCTAGAGAGTATGCATCTCGATGCGCCCGTGCCGCCAGTTTCCAGGAGAAGGCGGCGGCTCGCACCCTGCCCCGGGCGGCGAGCTCGGCCTGCAGGGCCGGCTGGGCGGCGACTTCGCCGAGTGCCCGCGCCAGCGCCGGCGGGTCTCCGGGCACGACGTAGCGGGCAGCCTCGCCGCACGTCTCGCGCGCCCCCGGGGCCGCGGCGGCGATCACCGGGGTCCCGGCGCTCATCGCCTCCAGCAGGGTGAGACCGAAACCCTCGTAGACCGACGGGTGCACGAGCGCGACAGCGCCCGCCAGCAGCTCGGCCAGGCGGCCCGGTGTCGGATCACGCTCGACGATCACGTCGCGCTGCTCGAGCTGGGCCGAGCCCGCGAGGATGAGCGGCTGCGGGCGCGAGGCGGCCTGCATGTAGAGACGATGGGCGCGGAGCAGGGTCGGCAGGTCCTTGCGAGGCTCGGCATCGCCGATGTACAGGAAATGGCCGGGAGCCGCGGCGCGGGGCGCAGGCGCCGCGGGCAACTGTCCCGGCCCGTGGCGAGCGACGACGAGCTTCGTCGACGCGATGCCCCACAGCTGCCGTACGTCGGCGGCCGTCGTGTCGCTGGGGCAGATCACGACATCGGCGCGGCGGGCAGCGTGGCGGTGGGCGACGTGCGCCCAGCGACGGTACGCCGCGGCGAACAGCTCGGGCCGTCGCTCGAAGGCCAGGTCGTGCACGGTCACCACCTGAGCGACGGCGGAGTGATGCGAATGCGCGGGCAGCGGGTGATGGAGCACGTCGGCCTGGACGCGGCGGGCCCGGCGCGGGAGCGTGAGCTCGGTCCAGCGCAGATCGGCGGCGGCGTTGACCAGGCTGGTGGCGTCACCCCCTCCGGGAGCGCCACGCGATTCGTTGGCGGCGGTGACGACGTCCACATCGGTGGCCTCGGACAGCGCGGCGATCAGGCGCTCCAGATACACCGCGGTGCCCGAGTGCGGGGCGCGCCGTGCATACGTGGTGTCGATCAGGACTCGCACGGGTCAGCGCACCGCGCGAGCCGTCAGCAGCCGGCGCAGCAGGGGCGGCCCGGCGAGCGTCTTCACGTCAACCTGCGCGAAGTCGAACTCCTCCAGCAGCTCGCGCAGCGAGCGCGCGCTGTACAGGTGCAGGTGATCGCCCAGCGGCTCGGAGTAACGCTCGATCCCACCCAGCGCCAGCCGCAGCCGGCCGTGGTTGGGCGTGGTCAACAGCAGCCGCCCTCTGGGCACGAGTACCCGCCGGACCTCCGACAGCCAGCGCGCCGTGTCGGCCACGTGCTCTATCACCTCGCTCGCCCACACCACGTCGAACGTGCCGTCTGCGAGCGGGAGCGGACCATCGATCGGCGCGCGCTCAAAGCTCAGGCTCGGGTGGCGCCGCCGCGCCCTGGCCAACGCCGCCTCGGCCACGTCGACGCCCAGAGCCCGTGCGCCGGCCTGCGCCAGCACGGCCGTCAGGTCGCCGTCCCCGCACCCCAGGTCCAGCACCCGATCGCCCGGCTGCACTTCGGCCTTCGCGAACCCGGCTCGCACGGCGAAGTCCGGTGGCTCCAACTCGTCCGGCAGGCGCTCCCACAGCTCCTCGTAGTAGTCGCGCACCGCGGGAACGTATCGTGGGTGCACACTTCCTGACCGATGGCCGGCCCATCCGCCCGATCTCCAGTCGGCACTCCGATCAGCGCCCCGGCACCCGGCAGGCTGCTGGCAATCGCCCCCGTCGATCATCCGGGCGGCGCCGAGACGGCGCTGCTACGCCTGGTTGCGCAGCTCTCGGCCCGTGACTGGCGGGTGATGATCACCACGCCCGGCCACGGCCCGCTGCGTGACGCCGTGCTGGACGCCGGTTACGACTGGCGGGCGCTCGGAGTCGGAGGCCTCGGTCGCCGGCGCGGGACGCGGGCGTTGGCGTCGTGGGCGTCGGTCAGGCGTCTGGCCGACGATTGCGATGTCGTCTACCTCAACGGCGCCGTGTGCGGGCGGCTGCTCCCGGCGCTGGGGCCCGGACGGCGACGCCGGGTGCTGCACCTACATGACATCGTCGACCGCGTGCCGCCGTTCTGGCGGATGGCGGACGTCGTGCTGGCCGACTCCCGAGCGGTCGCCGACCGGCTGGCCGGGCTGGACGCGCACGTCGTCGGCTGCCCGGTGGACCTCGATCCCCCGCCGATGACCCCACCGTGGACCGGCACGACAGCGGGCCCGGTCGTGGGCTTCGTCGGCCGGATCGAGCGGCGAAAGGGGGTCGCCGATCTGGTGGCCGCCGCTCCGGCGATCCGCCGCGGCGCCCCCGGCGCCCGCGTGGTGCTGGTCGGAGGCGACCCGTACGGCTCAGACCCCGAGTACACGGCCGCGGTGACCGGCTCGGGCGAGGTGGAGCACTTCGCGTGGGTTGACAACGCCCCCGGTCTGATGCGTCATCTCGACGTGCTCGTCCTGCCCTCTCGTCAGGAGCCGTTCGGCACGGTGCTGGCCGAGGCCATGGCCGTCGGCACCCCGGTGGTGGCCACCCGCGTCGGCGGCCTGGCGGAGGTCGTGGTGGACGGGGTGACGGGCCGTCTTGTCCCCCCCGCAGACCCGGCCGCGCTGGCCGACGCGGTCCTGGAGGTGCTCGCCGCACGCGATGCGATGGGCGCGGCCGCTCGCGAGCATGCTCGCCGGTTCGATGCGGTCGCCTACGCGGCGCGGATCGAGCGCCTGATCGCTCCAGAGTCCCCGGTGACCGCGGCATGAGGGTCGGCTTCGACAGCCGTCGTTCGCGGCATCGGCGCTCACTCCGGCGCCCGCAGGCCGAACGGCGGACTCGCACGCCACCGCGGGCGTGAGACCAGCCGCCGTCGCCGCTCCTGAATCTCCGCCCGCCGGCGCCACGCCCCGGCCCGCAGCCGCCACACGTCCCGATATCCGCCCAGCAGATGGCGCTCGCGCACCAGCACGTGGCCGAGCGCGAGCACCTCATAACCGGCGATCCAGGGCAGATCTCGAGCCATGCCGGCCGCGGTCTCGTTCTTGATCATCATCAGGTAGCGGTTGCGGAACTGCAGCCGGCGCGCCGTCTCGCTCATCTGCGCCCGCGTCGATGGGCTGTACGTCCGCACGTGCTCGGCCACCGCGCTCGGCTCGTAGGCGCTGCGCCATCCGAGCAGCTGCGCCCGCCATGCCAGGTCGGCATCCGAGGCCCACAGCTCCATGTCCTCGTCGAGCACCTCGTGTGACTCCAGCGCGCATTGCGCCAGCGCGTCGCGCCGATACAGCGCGGCCGCCCCGTCGGCCCCGAACACCGGCGCCGGACGCCCATACGCCCGTGCCGGGCGTCCGTGTCCGACCAGACCGTTCTTGCGCCGCCGGTCGACCACCATCGCCGCTGTGTCGATCTGTTCCGGGGGGCTGCGGGCGGCGCGCTCGACACGGAGCAGCTTGGGCGCCACCGACCCCACTCCAGGCTCTGCCAGCCGCGGCACCGCCGCGGCCAGGAAGCCTGGGCGCAGGCGGCAGTCGGCGTTGAGCAGCAGCACCGCGTCGCCCTCGGTTCGCCGCAGCGCCTCGTTGATCGCCGCGGCATAGGTCATCCGTCGCTCCAGGCGCAGATGGTTGGCGCCGTATCGCGCCGCCAGGTCGCCCGTCTGATCCGAGCAGGCGTTGTCGACGACCACCACCTCGGCCGACGGCTCCTGGGCGACCGCCGCCGGCAGCGACCATTCCAGCATCGGCGCCTCGTCGACGCTCAACAGCAGGATGCAGACCTTCACGCGGGCCGCTCCCCATCGGATGGCGCCGGCGTCACCCGGAGCGTGGTCTCGCCGACCGTCAACGGCTCGTCGGGGATCTGGGCCGGCATGTCCCAGAGGTACAGGCCCACGACATCGGCGAGCGCTTCGTGGAGCTCGCTCAGCGTTCGCGCTGACGCGAAGCATCCCGGGAGCTCGTTGACCTCAGACCAGAAGCTGTCTCCCTCGCGGTGGACAACGACCGTGATCTCCATGCTTGACCTTCCGTCGATTTCACGCCGATCGTGCTGCGGATCGCCTGCGACAGCCCCTTGCCGTAGTCCCGGCTGTGACGCGGCAGGATCAAGGGCCGCTGTGCTCCCTCCTTGATCAGCTTCGTTCCGTGCCGGCTGTGACCTACCAGCTTCCAGCCCCGATCGCGCGCCAGGCGCAGCGCCCGTCGGTGGTTGAGCGGGGGCTGAGGCGGCATCGGTCCACCGTACGACCCAAGCAAGCTCCCTTGAGGCAAAATCCCTGCATTGGCACACTTTTCTTACAGTTAGTGCCACCGTCGACACAGACACGGACATCGTCACAACAGCTCCCGGTATACGGCGGCGGTCTCCCGCGCGGTTCGCGCCCACGAGAACGCGGCCGCCCGCTGCCGGCCGCGCTGCGCCAGCCGCCCGCGCAGCGCCTCGTCGCCGAGCAGCGCCGCCAGCTGGCGGCGCAGGTCACCGGGGTCGGCGGGGTCGAAGTAATGGGCCGCGTCGCCGCCGGTCTCGGGAAGAGCGGTCGCGCTGGCGGCAAGCACCGGCGTCCCCCGGGCCATCGCCTCGAGCACGACCAGACCAAATCCCTCGTACAGGCTGGGATGCACGAGCAGCTCGGCGCCGCGGATCAGGGCGTCCAGGCGGGCGTCGTCGACGTAGCCGGTCAGCTCCACCGGCGTCCCGCCGGCCAGCGCTGTCAGCTGCGGTCCCTCGCCGGCATCGACGCCCGCCAGCACCAGGCGGTGCGGGATTCCCTCGGCGCCCCGTAGCTGCGCGAACGCGGCCACCAGCGAGC
Organism: uncultured Solirubrobacteraceae bacterium; assembly: GCA_963831015.1. Classification (GTDB taxonomy): domain Bacteria; phylum Actinomycetota; class Thermoleophilia; order Solirubrobacterales; family Solirubrobacteraceae; genus Palsa-465. Next base: position 423,774 of record CAWHOM010000007.1, read on the forward strand.
GCAGGTTCTTCTTGGCCCGCAGGTCTCCGACGGCCAGCAGAAACGGCCCCTCGCGCTCCCGGGACGTTTCCGCGCAGACGCCCGCGAACCCCAGCGCGGGCGCCAGCGGAATCACTCGCACCTTGCTCCGGTCCACCCCGTAGCGCCAGCACACGTCATCGGCGGTGTACTGCGACGGGCAGATGATCCGCTGCGCCGAGCGAGCCGCCGAGCGGGTGATCGTGCGGAACTTGGCTCCCGTGACCCGCCCGAAGTCTCGGGGCCACGTCTCGAACGCCAGGTCCTGGATGGTGACGACGCCGGGGCAGGGACGGAGCAGCGGGAGAAAGCAGTTGGGGGCGTGCAGGACCGCCGCGCGCCGGCGGCGGGCGAGCAGCGGCAGCCACAGCTGCTCGTGGGCGATCTCAGGCGCCACTCCCGAGCCGACGGCGGCCACGAGCTCCAGGTCCTCGTCGGCCGCAGCGAGCAGCGCCCCGACCAGCTCGCGGGTGTACCGACCCCAGCCGCGCAGCTGCGAAGCGGTGGCGTCGCGCGCGTCGATCAGGATCAGCGGCATCACATTGGCATTCTGCTCGTTGGAGCGCGTAGGATGGCTGACCGTCGTGTCGATCCACGCCTTTCGCGAGCCCGCCGGAAGCGAGCCGCCGACGCTGGTTCCGGCTCCCCGGCCGGCTTCGTCGATCTTCGACATCCCGATCGACCTGGGCCAGCCCGACGAGCTGCTGAGAACCGTTTCGGGGTGGGCCGGGGGCGGCCAAAGCCGCCGGGTGATGTACGTCAACGCCCACGTGGTCAACCAGTCGAGGGTCACGCCCGGTTTGAGCTCGGCGCTGCGACGCGCCGACCTCGTGTACTGCGACGGCTACGGCGTTCGGCTCGCCGCCCGGGCTCTGCACACCCAGGTTCCGTACCGGATGACCGGCGCCGACTGGATCTGGGCGCTGGCGGCGTTGTGCGAGGTCTCGGGCCACTCGCTGTACCTGCTGGGCTCCGAGCCGCCGATTGCCCAGCGAGCCGCCGCGCGCCTGCGGCGCTGGTATCCGCGGTTGAGCGTGGCGGGCGCCCACCACGGGTTCTTCGGCATCGACTCGCCCCATAACGAGCGGGTGCTGGAGGACATTCGCGAGCGCTCGCCGCAGATCGTGCTCGTCGGGATGGGCTCGCCGAAGCAGGAGCTGTGGGTGGACCGATACGCTGATCAGCTCGGCGGCGCGGTCGTATGGACGGTCGGCGCGTTGTTCGACTACGTATCCGGACACATCCCGCGCGCCCCTCACTGGCTCGCCGACAACGGACTCGAATGGATATTCAGACTGGCGATCGAGCCCCGGCGGATGTGGCGCCGCTACCTGATCGGCAACCCGGTGTTCCTGTCCCGGGTGCTGGCCGAGTCAAGGCACCCGGCACTGACTCAGGTGGGGGTCGAGCCCTCCGCGGAGGCGTTGCTTGGCAGCGGCGCCGCCAGCAGTCCGACGCCGATCGCGACCCGGGACTGACCGGCACCGAACCAGCCGGATCGCGATCGCGCAGCCAGCGGCTGCTGGTCGCAGCGATCCTGGTCGCCCTCCTGGCCGTCGCTTGGCACTTCAACGCCAAGCCGCGCCACGAGGCGTTCTCCGCCGTGCCCGACGCGCTGCGGGCGCTGGGCGCGACCGTGTTGCTGTTCGCGGTCGGCGGCTTCGGTCTGGTGCGATTGATGCTTCCCGCCGGGCTGCGCCAATACGAGCTGCTGTGGGTGCTGCCCACGGGGGGCTGCGCCGTCGGGCTGGCCCTCACCGTGCTCGGCTTCGCGCACGTCCCCTACGCGGTCTCGTTCACGCTGGTCCTGATCGGCGGCCTGGCGCTGGCCGCGTTCTCGCTTCGGCGCCGCGGCAGGCCGCAGCTCCCGGCCGCCCGGCTGGCGTGGCCCGTGTTCCTGGCCGCCGTCGTCACCGTGACGGCGCTGGTGCCGATGCTCCTGCATCAGCACTATGCCGCGCCGGTGGGGACCGGCTCGGATGCTCATGTCGCGGCGGGCACCGCCAGCTTCCTCAAGCACGCTGCTCCGACCGGCACCGACATCTCACAGCCGATCAACCAGATGCCCCCCACGTGGCAGTCCAAGTACCCGATCTACTACGCGTTCGCCGCTGTCTCCACGGTCAGCGGCCTGGCCACCTGGCAGGTTCTGGCCACGCTGGCCGCGGCGCTATTGGGGATGGCGGCCGCCGGGTTCTTCCTCGTGGCCCGCGACGTGTTCCGCATTCCGGTCGGCTGGGCACTGGCGGCGATGCTCCTGGCCGGGCTGGACCGCGAGGCGCTGCACACGATCCTCAACCCGTACTTCAACCAGACGTGGGGGTTCTTCGCGCTGCCGTTCACGTTGGTGCTCGGCTGGTGGCTGGTGCAACCGGGTCTGGGGCGCCGGGCGCGCAGCGGCTGCGGCCTGCTGCTGGCGATCTTCGGGCTGGTGCTGGCCTTCGCCTACCCGTTGGCGGCACCGATCCCCGCGGTGCCGATCGCGATCTTCGTCGCCCTGGAATGGCGGCGCAAGCTGCGGTCGGGAGAGCCCACGTTTCGTCCGCGTGACCTGTTCCGCGGCTGGGTGAGCCTCCTGTGGCTGATTCCGCTGGCCGCGCTGCTCGCGATACCGGCAGCCGGCGTCGTTTACAAGGCCTACACCGCCGCCCAGGTCCTCGCCCCCGGGCACTCCCTGCAGTCGTGGGGAGGCGACCTGCCGGGCTTCATCCCGTTCAACTACTTTCTCTCGCTGCCCGGACCGCTGGTGTTCGTCGTCTTCGCTCTGATCCTGTTCGGGCTGGCGGCCTTCGGCCTGTCGCGTTCCCCAAGGCCGCTGGCCTGGGGGCTGGGCGGCCTGCTGGCGATCGGGGTGCTGCTGGCCGTCTACCTGCGACACCGTCAGTACGGGTATTACTTTCACTTCAAGCTGCTGGCGTTCATCGGGCCGCTGGTGATGGTGATCGCCGCGGTGGGCGCCGCCGGACTGCGCCGGTGGGGCGTGGCGCTCCTGGCGGTGTTCGGCGTGGCGACCGCCGGCAGCGCGATCGCCGAACTGGACGCCACCGGCTACCAGCTGCCGCCGGCGACGATCCAGCTGCAGGACTGGGCCGCCTCACTTCCGCGAGACGCCTCGATCCGGCTGGACATGTGGCCGCCTGACCAGCTGTGGGCGGCCTATTTCCTCGCCGCTCGGCCGCTGTGCTCGCAGCTGCCGCTGCTCAACACCGACTATCCCCATGTGCCCGTCTCACGCAAGGCCGACTACATCGTGGCCACGATCAACGCCGGGCGACCGCGCGATGCACTCGGCGCCCCGCTGCGCCGCAACCAGGGTTACCGGCTGTACCGCGAAAACCCGTCAGTCCCCGGTCCCAGCGCCTGCTCGCAGCGACGGGAGGACCGGATCTACACCGGGATCGGGTTCAGCCCGCAATGACGTCCGCCGCCGCACCGGCTCCGCGTTGCCTGCGCGTCGGGCACAGCATCGTCAAGGCCGGCCACAGCCTCAACGACCTGCCGGCGCGACTCGCCGACGCCGCCTGGGACATGGTGGAGCTCGACGTGCTGACCCATGGCGGCGAGCTGGTCGTCGCCCATGACACAGCCGACCTGACGCATCCCCAGCCGATTCCGTTCGCCGACGCGCTGTGCGCCCTGCGTGACCAGCTCCCCTCGGAGACGAGGTTCAATGTCGATATCAAGGCCACCGGGTACGAGCTCTCGGTGATCGAGGCCGTGCGGTCCGCCGGGCTGACCGAGCGCACGCTCGTGTCGACGATGCAGCTCGACAGCCTGAAGGTGATCCGAGCGGCCGCGCCCGGGCTCGCGCTCGGATTGTCGGTACCCAAGGTGCGCCGTGACTACATGGCCTCGCGGCTGACGCGCCCCGCCGCCTACGCGATGCTGGCCTACCTGCGACTGGTGCTGCCGGGCCAGACGGCGCGGGTCCTGCGCGCCGGCCAGGCCGACGCGATCATGGCCCACTGGGGTGTGGTCACCGAACGGCTGGTCACGACGGTGGGCGCCCTCGACGGCGAGCTCTACGCGTGGACGGTCGACGACCCCGCCCGGCTGCTCGCGCTTCAGCGGTTGGGCGTCACCGGCGTGATCACCAATGATCGCGAGCTGTTCGCGCGCGCCGGCCAGGCTCAGTCGCCGGGATGAGCTGCCGGCAGAGCGAGCGCATGCGCGCTGGCTCCGGCCTCTCTCACCGGGATCGTGCCCTCGAGGTTGATCAGCCGGTAGCCGCAGGCGTCCATGAACGCCACGAACTCGGCATGCGTGTCGTGGAGCTCGCAGATGATCGCGGGGTGATGACGGGCGATCGTGTCCGTCATGCCACGCAGCACCGCCAGCTCGGCGCCCTCCACGTCGATCTTGACGACATCGGGCGCGGACAGCCGGCCGTCGCGCAGCAGCTCGTCGATCGCCACCAGCTCGACCTCGATCACGCGCTCGGTGAAAGGGTGCTCGCCGTATTCGACCAGCTTGGACCAGCTCTGGTCGTCGACCACCTGCAGGTGACCGCGCCCGGCGTGGTCAGACACGGCCACCGACAGCACCTCGACGTTGTCGATCGCGTTCAGCGCGGCGTTGACGCGAATCGCCTGCGCGTTGTCGGGTGCCGCCTCGAACGCGTACACCCGCCCTTCGTCGAGCCCGACGATGTGTGCGGCCAGCAGCGAGAAGAAGCCCAGGTTGGCGCCGACGTCGTAGAACACGCCCCCGCGTCCGAGATGGCGGAGCATCGCCTCCTGCACGGCGCTCTCCAGGTTCCCGCCGGCGATCGAGCCGATGTGGGCGTGGGCGATCGGCAGGTAGTGCATGTCGAACGCCAGGCCCCCGGCGTAGCCCTGGGGGACGCGCAGGACACCGGACTCCAGCCAGCGCACGCCGGCGCGCAGGACCCGGGCGCGGGGGCCCGTGCCCAGCATCGCCTCGGCGCGTAGCTCACGCAGGCGGGGATGGCCGAGGCGGATCAGCCGGCGGACCAGCATCGAGCGGTTCAGGCCGAGTCGGCCGAGCGTGTGCCTGACGGTCATCGCGTGGCGATCATCGCGCACGGCCGGCACAGAGCGCGTCCAGTTGCTCGCGCAGGCGCGCCGCCACCCGGCCGTAGTCGTAGTGCGCCAGACGTCGCTCTCCCCGCCTGACCAGCTCGGTGCGCAGCTCGCCGTCAGCCAGGACGATGCGCAGGAGCTCGGCGATGGTGGCGCTGCCGTCGCCGGCGTCCACCAGCACACCCGCATCGCCTACCACCTCGCCGACCGCTCCGGCATCGCGAGCGATCACCGGCACGCCGAAGTGAAACGCCTCCAGGAGCGGAATGCAGAAGCCCTCGTGCTCGGATAGGCACAGGAACACGTCCGCCGCCCGGTAGCGCTCCCACAGCATGGCCGCGCTCAGGCCGCTCTCGAACACGACCGCGCCGGGCGCCAGCTCCTCGGCCAGCCCGGCAAGCCCGGCTGCGAAGTCCGGCGAGAGCGGCGTGCCCACCAGGACGAGCCGGCTGTCGGACTCGTGCTCGTGCCAGCGGGCGAAGGCGCGGATCACCAGGTCCTGGCGCTTGTGGGGAGTCAGTCGCCCGACGAACAGGACGGTCGGCGGGTGAGTACCGGTGGGCGCCCGCGGCGGGGGTCGCTCGAACAGGACCGAGATCACGCTGGCCTCGCGGCCCGACAGCGCACGGAGCTCGCCGGCGTTGAACTCCGACACCCCGGCGAGCGCATCGGCGACCGCGGCCAGCTCGGCCAGCTGCGCGCGTCCCAGCTGGCAGCGCACCGCCTCGGCCGGATCACTGACCCAGAAGTACTGGGCGGGTGTCACGTTGTGCGAGACCAGCAGGCTGCGCCGGGCGCCGCCCACCAGCCGCTCCAGTCCCGGCGTGTAGCCCGAGTAGTGCACGATCACCGCGTCGGCGCGTGCGGGCCGCAGTCGATGAAGCGGCCTCACTGCCCCGTACGGCATGCCCGCCGCCTGCACCGGCGCGTAGTCCTCTCCGCCCCATCCCCAGCTGCCCAGCAGGCGGCGATAGGCCAGCGCCTGCCCGGTCACGCCGTCCACGGGACCGGCCGCGCACAGGATCTGATCGATCCTCATGCCGACGGTCGATCGCGGTCCGAGGCCGCCTCCTCCAGCTCCGCGATGCGCTGCTCCAGGCGCATCACGTGGGCCGCCACCTGGGCATTGAAGCGACTCTGCTGAGCGCTCATCTGACCGATGTACTGGCGCAGCATCCGCACCAGCAGGAGCTTGACCGCAGTGATCGGCCGGCCGAAGCGGCGGGTCGAATAGACATGCGCCGTCTCGGGCTCGATGATCGCCCACTCGGCGAGCCGGCGCATCGACACCGAGCCATCCTCCAGTCTCATCGGCGTCGCGTCGTCGTCACCGGCGCCGGCCGTCGCCGCGCGAGCCGCCGCCAGCGCGTCGCGCGGGTCTTTCACCGCGGTGCCTGCGATCCGACTGCCGAGAGCGTCTCCCAGCGGCCTTCGAGGTCAAGCGCACCCTTGGCCTCGGAGGCGGAGACGACCGCGAAACGCGTCGTGCGATCCGTGGCACCGCCGCCGGCGGTCAGCACGAGGTCATAGTCGCCTGACAGCAGCCTCAGTGCCGGCACGTCGAAAGCCAGCGTCGCCGTGCCGTCAGCTTCGAGCGGCGGCACGATCTCGGTGCTGAACAGCCGCGCCCCGTCGGCAGCACGCAGCTCCAGCGCCAGGCGCGTGTCGGCGAGCGGCCGCAGCGCCCGCAGGGCGACCACGATCCGCAGCGGCATCCCGCTCGCAAACACGGTCGCGGTCCTCCCCTCGCCGTCGCGCAGCTGCACGTCTGTGATCTCCACCGCCCGCTCGTGGTGAGCGCGCACCGACCGGCCGGCCGCGTCCGCGGATCCCATCAGCCGGTGGTAGAACAGCAGCCCGTCCGCGGTCGGGCCGTCGAACACCACCTGGCCGGCGTCGAGCACGACCACGCGCTCGCACACCCGCTCGATCGCGCTCGCGTCGTGGGACACGAGCACGACCGTGCTCCCCGCGACGATCTGCTCGGAGATCCGGCCCAGGCACTTGCGCTGGAACGCCTCATCGCCGACGGCCAGCACCTCGTCGATCAGCAGCACATCGGCATCCAGATGCGCCGCGATGGAGAACCCGAGGCGGACGAACATCCCCGACGAGTAGGTCTTGACCGGGATCTCCACGAACTCGCCCAGCTCGGAGAACTCGATGATCCGGTCCAGGCGCGCCTCCACGTCGGCCTTGGTCAGCCCGTAGAGCGCTCCCTGGAGGTAGATGTTCTCGCGCCCGGAGAAGTCGCGGCTGAAGCCGGCGGCCAGCTCGAGCAGCGAGACGACCCGCCCCCCGCACCCGGCCTCGCCGGAATGCAGCGGCACGATCCCAGCCAGCACGCGCAGCGTCGAGGTTTTGCCGGCGCCGTTGCGACCCACCATCCCAACGGTCTCTCCGGGGGCGATCGACAGCGTTACCCCCTGGAGCGCCGGCACGGAGCTGGACACCGCGGAGCGCCCGGCACGACGGCGCCCCCCGAACGCGCCGCGCAGCGTGCGCGCCGGGTCGGCCCGCACGTCGAACGAGCGCGTGGCGTCGCGCAGCACCACTTCTCCCGGCCGCAGCCCCCTCACACCACCACCGCCAGCTCCCCCTCCATGCGCCGGAAGATGGCCAGCCCGCCGCTCAGCGCGATCACGGCCGCCGCCAGCGCGTACACGATCCGCCCGGGGCTGGGCGCCGTCCCGTAGTAGAGGATCGAGCGAAAGCCGTCGATGAACGGCGCGACGGGGTTGAACCAGTCCAGCAGCGTGCCCACGAACGGATGCTGGCGGACGAAGCCGACATGCAGCGTGTCCGGCGTGTAGAAGATCGGCGTGAGGAAGAACCAGGGCAGCAGTGCCGCCGACAGGATCGGGGCGACGTCGCGAAAGTAGGCGTGCAGGACGGCGACGATCAGGGCGCAGCCGAGCACGAAGCCGAACAGCGCAACCACCAGCACGGGCAGCAGCAGCAGCGAGGCAGGCGCCCGGCTGCCCCGCAGCGCCAGGCTGAGCGGGGTCAGGATCACGAGAATCGCGGCGAAGGTCACCAGCTGGACGGCGACCGCGGCGGCCGGGATCGTCTCCCGCGGGAACCGGGCCCGGCGCACGATGCTGCCCTGGTCGATCAGCGACTCGGCGGCCGCCAGCAGCGACTGCGCGAAGAAGGTCCACGCCATCAGCCCGATCATCAGGAAGATCGGGAAGTCGGCGAAGTGCTGCAGGCGGAAGAGATGTCCGAACATCAGCGTGTAGGCGCCCATCAGGACCAGCGGGTTGACCAGATACCAGAGCACGCCCAGCGACGAGCCCTTGTACTTACGGCGCAACTCGCGGCGCACGAGCTGGCTGAAGAGGTAGCGGTAGCGGCCCACCGCGGCCATTATCGGCTCTCCAGCAGCAGCGTCACCGGCCCGTCGTTGACCAGCTCGACGTGCATGTGCGCGCCGAAGCGCCCGCGCCGGGCGCCCAGCAGCTCGCAGAAGTGCTCATACAGCGGCTCGGCGACGTCGGGGGCGGCGGCGTCCACGTAGCTGGGACGGTTGCCCCGCCGCACGTCTCCATAGAGCGTGAACTGACTCACGCACAGCACCTCTCGGTCGCCCAGAGGCTCGTTCATGCGCCCCGCGGCGTCGGCGAAAACGCGCAGCGCGCGCACCTTGGCGGCCAGCCACTCCGCCTCGGCCGGGGTGTCTGAGTGCGTGACCCCGAGCAGGACCAGCAGGCCCGGGCCGATCTCGGCCAAGCGGCGCTGGTCGACGTCCACAGAGGCGCGGCTGACGCGCTGTACGAGGGCACGCACTCACGTCTCCCGCAGCTCGGCGGCGGCCCGCTCGGGCGCGACGACGTTGCACCCCAGCCCGGTCCCGAGCTCCAGGCCGGCGAGGCTGGCCACGTGGGGCAGGATGTCGATCCGCCAGCAGAAGTACTCGGCGCCCCGGGGAGCGGTGCGCACCCACAGGTTCAGCGGCGGGGCGGCTCCGAGCAGTCGCTTGAGACGGTTCAGCGCCGCGTGCAGCATCGCCGCGCCGGTCGGGCCATCGTCCTCGAAGCGCATCCGGGGGGCGCGGGGGGCGATCATCAGCTGGTAGGCCACCTGCGACCCATAGGGCGCCATCAGCACCGCCTCATCGTCGATGGCGACGATCCGCTCACGCTGGCGCACCTCGTGCTGCACCAGATCGCCCAGCAGGTTGGCCCCCATCGTGCGCGTGGCGTAGGCGCCGAAGCGCTCGCGCTCCCGCGCGATCGCCGCCGGCACGAACTCCAGCGCGTACAGCTGGGCGTGGGTGTGGGGCACCGACGCTCCGGCCTCGTGCCGCTCGTTGACGCTCACGTGCACGCAGGCCGCGTCGGAGTGCGCGCGGATCCGCTCGCGCCACACCCCAAGGGCCCTCACCACCTGCTCGATCTCGAGGTCCGCCAGCGTGCGGACCGGGTCCGGGGCGTTGATGATCACCTCGTGAGCGCCGCGCGCCGGCCCGGCCCAGAACAGGTCGCGGTTGGCATCGGGCTCGGGCTCGGCCGAATCCGGCGTGAGCACGGGGTAGCGGTTGGGCACGACCCGCACCTGCCAGCCCGGCACGTTCGCACCAGAGCCCTGGGGGCGCAGCGCGTACAGCTCGGGGGGCGTGCGGTCCTCGTTGCCCGCCGCGAACGGATCGTCGGCCGGGTCCAACGGTGCGGCCGGCGTCACATGCAGGCCGTCGCCGGGGCGGCTCGCGCGGTCCTCGGCGATGATCACGCGCTGGCCGGTCAGCGGGTCGATTCGCACTTCTGGCATCGACCGGGACGCTACTGGAGGGCAGAGCTAGCGCAGGAGCTTCTCCATCGCGATGTGCTCGATCCCCGCCTCCATGAACACCCGCCCCCGCGGCTCGTAGCCGGCCGCGTCGTACAGCGCCCGGGCGTAGGTCTGGGCGTGCAGGACCAGACGGCGCGCTCCGCCCGAGCGGGTCTCGGAATCGGCCAGCGCCAGCAGCGCGGTCGCGATGCCGTGCCGTCGCGCGGCCTCGCGCACCGCCAGCCGGCTGAATTGGACGGTGGGTCCGACGAACAGCAGGCGGCAGGTGGCCAGCACCTCGCCGTCCGAGACCGCCACCAGGTGTACGCCTTCGCCGTCTCGGCCGTCGACCTCCTCGCGCTCGGGGACTCCCTGCTCGACGCAGAAAACGCTGTGGCGCAGCGCCAGCACGGCGGCCATCTCCGTCTCGCCGCGCACGCGGCGGACCTCGTAGGCGAGAGCGGCGCTCACGTCCCGGCTCGCAACAGGTAGAAGCGGATGTCGCGCTCCAGCGCGGCCGCCGTCTCGTAGGGACCGGCGTGGTCGTACCGCTGCTTGCCGGCGCGGTCGATGTAGATCGTCTGCGGGATGCCCCCCACGGCCTCGAGCGTGCCGGCGATGCGCTGGTGCGGATCGACGTAGCTGGGATAGGTCACCGGAAAGCGGCGCAGGAACTTGGCGGCCGCGCCAGTGACGTCGCGACTGTCGAGGCCCAGGAAGCCCACGCGCCGGCCGTAGGAGACGGCGACCCGCTGGAACACCGGGAACTCGCTCTGGCATGGCTCGCACCAGGACGCCCACTCGTTGATCACCACCGGGTGACCGCGCAGGGCGGTGAGGCGGCTCTTGAACGCGCTGGTGCCGCCCGTCAGCAGGCGGCCGGCCTGATCATGGAGGGAGGCCAGCGGCGCGGGCGAGCCCCGGAAGGCCGACGTGACCGCCGAATGAGAGGGCGCGGCATTGCGCGGTTGGCCGCTTCCGCAGGCGGCGAGTGCCGGGCACGCGAGCGCCACGACCGCCGTCAACCGCCTGAGATCGCGCACTATCAACAGCTTGACAGAAGGTCGTGCAGGCACATCTGCTTAAATAACCGTTATCCTTCCGGTCTGGAGGCCGGGGGAAGCTTCTGAGGAATTCTCGCGGCACTCGGCAGAGTTGTGCCGAGATCGCCATGAGCCGCTTCGACGTTACGCCGCGGCTCCTTCACGCCGACGCAAACCGCCAACACGATGGGTGTCATCACCCCCTTTCCAAGTCCTGACGCGATCGCGCGCGCCGAGTTGCTGACGCGCGAGCGCTTTGTATATGAGGGCGAATCGCTGGAGGAAGCCCTCGCTCCCGGCTCGGCTCGCCGTCGTGCGCTCGATGCCGCTCTGGCCGAGGTCGACGCCGGCAACAAGACCCCGTCGATCGAGTGGCGCCGCGAGTTCTCGCTGCTGCTCGGGCTCGAGCGGCTGCTGTCCGAGGACGAGCCGCGCCTGGTGGACGGCACGGTGCTCTCGGCCCACCAGGTCGACGCGCTCTCCGGAACGCTGACCGCGCTGCTGGCCGAGGTCCAGCGCAACGCCAACGGCAACGGCAATGGCAATTCCAAGGCTCCGGCCGCCGAACCCGAGCCCGAACCCGAGCCCGAACCTGAGCCCGAGGCGCAGGCGGACGAGGACTCAGACGACGACGGGCCCTACGACGACGACTCCGATGACGACGAGGAGCCCGAGGAGGACGAGCCCGAGGACGAGGAGCCGCAGGATTGGCAGGACGAGGGCGACGAGGAGGAGAGCCAGCTCGCCGAGCAGCCCGAAGATCCCAACGCCGCCAAGCGCTTCTGGTTCGAGCACGCCACCGGCGCCGGCAAGACGGTGGCCGCCCTGGGCTTTGTGGAGGCCTCGCGCACCGGCGGGGTGCTGATCCTCACCCACCGTCGCAACCTGGTCGACCAGTTCCACGGCGAGCTGCGCGATCGCGGCTATCGCGACCGGATCAGCGCTGCCCTGCTCGACGACCATGACGCCGCCAACGGCCCGGTGACCGTCGAGACATATCAGTGGTTCGTACGCAACGCCGGCCGGGTCTCGGACGCGTACACGATCGTCATCTGCGACGAGGCCCACACGGCGCTGGGCGAGAAGACCTCGGGAGCGATCCGCGCCTGGGCCGGCCCGGTGTTCGTCGGCATGACGGCCACCGGCGCCCTGATCGCGCGCCACGTCACCGACCTGTTCCCCACCCAGACGAGCCGCTTCGACCTCGCTCAGGCGGCCCGGCGTGGCGTCATCTCCCCCCTGCGCTGCATTCGGATTCCGCCGGGTCCGGGCGTGAGGACGATCGCCAAGGTGCCGCTGCGCCGCGGCGAGGTGGACACCGAGTTCGACCAGGAGATGCTGGCCCAGCTGCTGGATCAGACACCCTTCAACGTCGCGATCGCCGACCTGTACAAGACCCGGTTCAACGGCATCCCCGGGGTGGTCTACTCCGCCGGGGTCAAGCACGCGTTCAATGTCGCGCAGGCCTTCCGAGACATCGGCATCAAGGCCAAGGCGGTGTCCGGCGAGACGCCCAAGCGCGAACTGGCGCGGGTGCTGGCCGACTACGAGTCGGGCAAAGTTGACGTGCTCGTCAACGCTCAGCTGCTGGCCGAGGGCTGGAACAGCCCTCGGGCCACGATCTGCATGCATCTGGCCCCCACCGCCTCCAAGCGCATCTACCAGCAGCGCGTCGGGCGCGTGACCCGCCGCCATCCCGGCAAGGAGGCGGGGATCGTCATCGACTTCGTGCATCCCGCCACCAAGCACGACGACCCCGTGGTCACGTTGCACTCGCTGCTGGACCGCGACGTTTACCGCGGCGGGGCGATCGTCGTCGGGCCGGTGCGTAGGGGCCGCGGCCGCCGGGTGCGGGTGGAGCGCCGGGTCCTGCCCGTGACGCCCGATCCCGAGCGGCGGGCAGAGGTGTTCGAGCGGGAGCTGTGGCGGATCGCGGTCGAGCATCTGGACTACGGCGAGCAGCACGTATGGGCCGCGTTGGCGGGAGCGCGCGTGGCCCCCAACGGCTGGCGCCGAGCCAAGGCGATGCTTCACTTCGACCGCCAGGGGGAGCTCAAGCGCCGCTTCCTGCTCACCGCCGTACAGCGCAACCGCAACGCCCAGCTGCGGCTGCGGGCGCTCCAGGAGATCGCCGCCAGTCGCGACGCCGAGGCGTTCGACACGGCGATCGACATCATGGGCGGCTGGCCGCGCGACGAGCGCCGCGAGGGCGTCAAGATCATGCTGCAGGCGCTGGCCGAGCGGCGGATCGGTCGCCGCGACCAGGCCAACGCGTGGATCTGGCGGATGGCGGAGTACACCCGCGAGGTCCATGAGGAGTACGCCGTCCAGCGCTGGCCGGAGACCAAACGACTGCTCGGCCTGCTGGTGAACTCCTCCGGCTCGGCCCATGCGCGCAATGCGCGCCGGCTGGTGCACGCCTCGCGCAAGGAGGATCGCCGTCTCTCCGCGGCGCTGCTGGCCGCCGCGCTGGCGCACACTCCCGAGGCCGAGGAGGCTCTGCGCGGAGCCCGCACCCGGATGGCTCGCAAGCCGGCTGCGCTGGCGCGCGAACTGCTGCGCAACTTCCCCAAGGGCCGGCGCGGCAACAAGCGCCGGCGGCGCAAGTCCGGTTCGGGCGCCGAGAACGGCGGGTCCGATACCCAGGTGACAACGACCACGCTGGAGACCAGCGCGGACGAGCAGCCGGCGGAGGCCGAGGAGTCCCCGGTGAACGAGAACGAGCGCGGCGAGCCGGAGCCCGAGGACGAGCCCGAAAGCCAGGACGAGCCGGAGGCCAAGCCCAAGCCCGCCACGCGCCGTCGCTCGCGAAGCACGGCCAAGCGCAAGCCTGCGGCTGCCGAGCCGATCTCGCCAGAGGCCATCGCACGGGTTGCCGACGCCAGCCCGATCGACGATGATGAGCCCGCGCGGACCGATGCCGAGGAAGCGGCCTGACCCGGGAGGAGACCAGGAACATGAAACGACTCGCAGCTGCCGCCGTCACCATCGCGGCGATCGCCTGCACGACGCCGGCGGCGCTCGCGGCCCCGATCTCGAAGGCGATCCACTTTGAGAGCAACTCCGGAAGGGTGACGTGCGGGATCGAGATCCACGCCCCGGGCAAGCCCGCTACCGACGTCCTGTGCTCCGCCAAGGGCATCCCGCCGCCCAAGGGTCCCGGCGTCGGCGATCCGGGATTCGTCCAGCTCGGCCTGCTCGGAAAGCCCCAGGTCCTGAGACTCAGCCAGGACTCGTTCGTCGCCGGCAAGACGGCCAAGCTCGGCCGCGGCCGGCTGTGGAACCAGCTGGGCGTCACCTGCCATGTGGCACTGAGCACCGTCATGTGCTTCAACGGCGACAACCACGGGTTCGTGATCGGCGACGGCAGCTACCTGTCGTTCTAGCGCGGCTCAGCCGCCGGCGACTGGCCGGAGATGGACCTCCCCGGCGTCCAGCGTCACCCGCCGGCCGTCACTGCTGCGCACGACCAGCCGTCCGTCAGGATCGATCCCATCGGCGATCCCCTCACCCGCCGACCAGCTGATCAGCCGCCCCTGCAGGGCGTCTCGCCGGCGCACGGCGACGAGCACCGCCTCGGGAGGCTGCGCCAACCACCTCGCCAGGACCTCCAGGAGCACCGCCAGCGTCGGCTGCACCGCGTCTGGCTCGAGGCCCAGGGTGGCAGCCGTGTCGCGCAGCTCCCGTGGGAAGTCATCGGCGCGCAGCGCCACGTTCAGACCGATACCCAGGACCGCCCAGCGGTCCTGCGGGCGGCCCTCGACGAGGATTCCCGCCACCTTGCGCCCTTCGATGAGCACGTCGTTGGGCCACTTGACCTTTGCCGGGCTGCCCGCCAGGTCGGCGACCTCGGCCACGGCCACGCCCGCCAGCAGCGGCAGCAGCCGCGGTGGATCGCGCAGGATCAGCGAGGACAGCAGCGCCCGCCCGGGCGGGGCGCTCCACGTTCGGCCCTGACGCCCGCGCCCGGCTTGCTGCTCCCCCGCGGTCACCAGCGTGCCGTGCGGGGCGCCGGCCTCGGCCAGCTGGCGCGCGCGGGTGTTGGTGGAGTCGGTGACGGCCAGATGCAGCCGCGGGAACCCGAGCGCCCTCACCCCGGTCGCAGCTCCAGCTCGTCGTCGACGCCCACGGCCAGGCGGCGAGCCGCGTCGCCATGGCTCACGGCAACCGCCAGTCGTCGCGCCGCGTCCTCGTAGACCAGCAGCTCGTCGCGGTCGGCGTCGGCAAAGGTGCGCACGTACTGAGCTGCGTGGGTGCTCCCGTCGGGAAGCCGGAGAGTCGCAACGCGCCCGAGCCGTAGCCCGGTGCCGGCCAGGTCGGCATGCGCGGCGTTCAGCTGCAGGTTGCCGAAGCGGTCCACGTACTGGACGCGGGCCAGGAGCGCGTCCCCGTCGCGCCGAGCGGGCGCCGGCGTGAGCTTCACCAACTCGGCGGGATCGATGGGGTCGCCCGTGGCGGGCAGCGGTACCCCGGCCGCCAGCTGCGCGGCGACCGGAGCGAAGATGTCACGTCCGTGAAACGTCGCCGACACGGGCATCAGGCGGAATTGCGAGCGCGCGATGTCGGCTGCCTGGACCACGCCTCCGCCCACCTCCGCGGCCAGCCACAGCACCCCGTTGTCAGGTCCGACGAGCTGCCGGCCGTCCTCGCACTCCAGCGCCACGGCGCGACGGGCGGCCCCCACGTCGGGATCGACGACCGCCAGGTGGACTCCGGCGGGCACGTAGGGCAGCGCCTGGGCCAGCAGCACCGCTCCCGCCCGGATGTCGTGCCGCGGGACGCCGTGCGTGAGATCGATCACCCGCGCCTGCGGGCAGATCCGGGCGATGACGCCGTGGCAGATCCCGACGAAGTCGTCGCTGAGGCCATAATCGGAGAGGAAGGTGAGCACCGGGGCATCGCTCACGTCCTGCACCCTACGCCAGATCTCCCGCGGCCGTGAGGTACCCTGGCGCACTAAATGCCGTCGATGCCGAACGTTGGTGGGGAGCTGGCGGGCTACCGCCTCAGCGCCGTTCTCGGCAGCGGCGGGATGAGCGTCGTCTACAAGGCCGAGCACGCCCGGCTGGGCAGCGTAGTCGCGATCAAGGTCCTCGCGTCCGAGCTTGCCGACGACGAGGTCTTTCGCACGCGCTTCCTGCGCGAGTCGCGCATCGTCGCCTCCCTCAGTCACCCCAACGTGATCCCGATCTACGACTCGGGAGGCGCCGGCGACCTCCTGTACATCGCAATGCGCTATGTCTCCGGAGCCGACCTCCGCGCGGTGCTGCGCGAGCCCGAGCGCCTGTCCCCAGAGCAAGCGCTGCTGCTGGTCGGGCAGGCCGGCCGGGCACTCGACGCGTCTCATCGCGCCGGGTTGATCCACCGTGACGTCAAGCCGGCCAACATCCTGATCGAGCACATCGAGGACGAACCGGATCACGTCTACCTCGCCGACTTCGGACTGTCCAAGCACGCGCTCTCGCGCAGCGGATCGATCGGCGAGCTCGCCGGCACGGTCGACTACATCGCGCCGGAGCAGATCAAGGGCGAGCTGATCAGCGAGCGGACCGACCTCTACTCGCTGGCGTGCGTCCTCTACCAGTGTCTCACCGGCCGGGTCCCGTTCCAGAAGGATCTCGATGCGGCGGTCATCTGGGCGCACGTGGAGGAGCAGGCTGCGCGGCCGAGCTCGATCAATCCGAGCCTTCCGGCGGGTGTCGACGACGTGCTGTTGAAGGCGTTGGCCAAGGACCCCGCCGAGCGCTACGCCACCTGCCGCGAGTTCGTCGAGGCGGCCCACGAGGCGCTCACGCCGCGACCGAGCGGCGCCCCCGGCGAGGAGCCGGCCGACCCGAGCACGGTGCTCGCCGGCGATCACGAGGCACCCCAGGAGTCACGCACCGATCGCGAGAGCGACACCTCCCCGGCCGACGGCCAGAGCGACACGTCCCCCAGCGAGCGCCAGCACGAAGTGGTCAACCAGCCGAGCGTCGGCTGGCTGGAGGCCTCGCCCCCGCGCGATCAGTTCGCCTGGGTGCCCGGGCCCGGGCCGATCGGCGTCTCGAGCCGACC
Source organism: uncultured Solirubrobacteraceae bacterium (assembly GCA_963831015.1). Classification (GTDB taxonomy): domain Bacteria; phylum Actinomycetota; class Thermoleophilia; order Solirubrobacterales; family Solirubrobacteraceae; genus Palsa-465. The sequence continues at coordinate 440,701 of CAWHOM010000007.1, forward strand.
CAGGCGCTGGTCGGCCGTCGCCGGAGTGGCCGCCGCGGTCCTCGTGGTAGCGCTCGTCGTCTGGCTGGTCGCACGCGGCCACTCCTCCCCGTCATCGCCGTCACACGCGGCGGCGACACCCCATGGCTCGACCATGCCGGCAGGCTCGACCATGCCGCACACCTCGACCACGTCCCAGACGACGACCACGTCGCGCGGAGCGACCATGCCGCGCAGCCCCATCCTCGCTGCGGTAACCCGGCTCGACAAGAGCAGCGTCGGAGCCCGGGGACTGCTCCCTCCATCAACCTGCACCGCGGTCAACCCCTCGCTCGTGCGCTGCACCAACCCCCATTTCGCGGTGACGGCCGTCACCTTCCAGACGTACCACTCGCTCCGCGGCCTGTACGCAACCTACGTCCAGCGCGCCCGGATGCTCGCCGGCGGGCACTTCAAGGCCAACGTCCAGAACTGCACCGAGGGCAAGCCCACCGGAGAGGTGAGCTGGAACCACGAGTACCAGCACCCGCGCACCTACTCGGTCGCCCAGATGGCGTCGGGTGCCGTGAGCGAGAACGACGCGGCGGGACGCGTCTTCTGCACGTTCGCCGACGGCGACTTCGTGATCCTGTGGACGCAGAACGCGGGGCATCTCCTGGCGGAGCTGAGCGGCAATCCGCACGCGGATGCATGGGTGTGGTGGAAGCATGTCCACCACGAGCTCGGCCTGGGCGGAGGCGCGATGCCGATGCAGATGCAGTAAGCCCGCAACGCCGATCACCCCAAGCCCGCAGCGCCGATCACCCCTGCCGCGCCTGCCCCGAGGCGGCGTGCGCGATAGTGGCAACATAGCTGCCGGTTTATCGCACGCAACCGGCTGGTTGCGCGCTTGAACGCGTCAAGGGCGCCGACGCGAGTCAGCGGGAGCCGGCGTCGAGCACCAGCGCCTCAACCAGCCCGTCGATGTCGTGCCGCGTCGCCTCCACGTCGGGCTCGTGGCCGTGCTCGCGCAGCGTGTCGCTGGTCACCGGCCCGATGCTCGCCAGCCGGGTGCCCTCCCCCAGCTCGGCGCCGTCGAGCGCCGCGAAGAAGAACTTCACGGTCGAGGAGGAGGTGAAGGTGACGTAGTCCGCGCCCGCCACGGCGACGCGTTGGCCATCGTCGAACGGCTCGGCCAGCGTCTCGTAGAGGGCGACCACGTCGACCTGGGCGCCGCGCTCGCGCAGGGCGTCGGGGAGCACGTCACGCGCCTCGGCAGCCCGCGCTATCAGCGCCCGGCTCACCGGCACGCCGGCCAGCGCCTCCACCAGGCCCTCGGCGACGAACCGTTCGGGAACGATGTCGGCGATCACTCCGTGCTCGCGCAGGGCGGCCGCCGTGCCCGGCCCGATCGCCGCCACGCGCGCGCCGGCCAGCGAGCGAGCATCACGGCCGGCGGCCGCCAGGCGCTCGAACAGCAGCCGCACCCCGTTGGGGCTCGTCAGGCAGATCAGGTCATAGGTGTCGACCGCCGGAGCGGGTCCGTCAATCGCCTGGATCCGGATCGCCGGCGCCTCGACGGCGTCGGCGCCCAGGCCGCGCAGGCGGGCCGCCAGGGCGCTGGCCTGCGCCCGCGCGCGGGTCACGGCGATCGTGACGCCCGCCAGCGGTCGGGACTCGAACCAGGCCAGCTCGGCGCGCAGGGCGACCACCGGGCCGAACAGCGCGATCGCCGGCGCCCGGACCCGTTCAGCGGCCGCGACCGACGCGATCGTGCCCAGCGTGCCGACCACCGTCCGCTGGTCGGGCAGCGTGCCGCGCTGGATCACGGCGGCCGGCTCGGACTCGGACCGCCCGCCGTCGATCAGCCGCCGGGCGATCGCCTCCAGCTGGCGCACTCCCATGTACACGCACAGGGTCCCGGGAAAGCGGGCGAGCGCCCCCCAGTCGAGCGCCGACTCCGGCTTGTCGGGGTCCTCGTGCCCGGTGACGAACGCGACGGCGCTGGCGGCGTCACGGTGCGTCACCGGGATCCCGGCGTAGGCCGGCGCGGCCACCCCGGCGGTGATCCCGGGGACCACCTCGAACGCCACCCCGGCCTCGCGCAGCTGCTCGGCCTCCTCGCCGCCACGTCCGAACACGAACGGGTCGCCGCCCTTGAGCCGCACCACCTCGCGTCCGGCCGCGCCATGCTCCAGCAGCATCCGGCCGATGTCCTCCTGCGAGACGGAGGGACCGCCGCCCTCCTTGCCGGCGTAGATCCGCAGCGCATCGGGCCGCGCGCCGTCCAGCGCGGTCGCCGGGATCAGCCGGTCATGGACGATCACGTCGGCGGTGGCGATCAGCTCCAGCGCCCTCGCGGTCAGCAGGCCCGGGTCCCCGGGCCCCGCTCCCACCAGATAGACCGTCATACGGCCAGCTCCGCCTCGGCGCGGGCCAGCAGCTCCGCCGCGCCCGCGGCCAGCATCCGCTCGCGCGCACTCCAGCCCCACCTGCGCCGGGTCGCCGGAGACGCAGTCGTGCAGCCAGGCCGAACCATCGGGCAGTCCCACCCAGCCGGCGATCTGCAGATGTCCGTCGGCGTCGAGACGGGCGTGGGCTCCGACCGGGGTGTTGCACGAGGCGCCCAGCGCATGCACCAGCTGGCGCTCGGCGGTGACGCACGCCGCCGATGGTGGGTGGTTGACGGCGGCCAGCCGCTCCGGGTCCAGCGCCCCGGCGCGGGCCTCCAGCGCCAGCGCTCCCTGGCCGGCGGCCGGCACGAACTCGTCGATCACGCCGCCCACATCGCCCTCGCTTCCCAGCCGCTGCAGTCCGGCGAGCGCGAGCACCAACGCGTCGGCCTGGCCGTCGGCGAGCTTGCGCAGCCGCGTGTCCACGTTGCCGCGCAGGTTCACGACCTCCACGTCGTCGCGCAGCGCCCTGATCTGGGCGGCCCGGCGCAGGCTGGAGGTGCCGATCCGGGCGCCGGGAGCCACGCGCCGCCAGGCCGGTGGCGCCGCAGATCACGTCGCGGGGGTCGGCGCGCTCGGGGATCGCGACCAGCTCCAGCCCCTCCTCCAGCTCGGTGGGGACATCCTTGGCCGAGTGCACGGCCAGGTCGATGCGATCCGTCGATCAGGGCACGCTCCAGCTCGGAGACCCAGCGCGACTTGTCCGTCACCTCCGCCCCGCGATCCCCGAGCGTGGTGATCTCGACGATCTGGATCTCGGCCCCGCCCGTCTCAACTGCTGCGCCACCCAGCGGGCCTGAGCGAGCGCCAGCGCACTGGCGCGCGTGCCGACCCGCATCAGGCGCGACGGCGGCGGGGCCCGGCCGGCAGCGCACGCACCTCGGCGAGCGGCTCCGGGCGCCGGCTGGGCAGCGTCGCCGTCGGCGCCCAGCGCTCCCAGATCGCCCTCGTGCGCCGTCAGCCCGAACAGGTCGCGAACCAGCGCCATCCGCGCGTGGACCCGGTCGTCGCGCATCTCCTTCATCCGCACGGTGGGCTCGTGCAGCAGGCGGTTGACGACCGCACGGGCGAGGGCGTCGATCCGCTCGCGGTCGCGCGGCGAGGCCGACTCCCACTTCCCGTCGTTCTCATGCACCACGGACTGCGCGATCTCGGTGGCGTGGGCGCGCAGCGCGGCCAGCGTGGGCAGCACCTCGAGCGAGCCCAGCCACACGGCGAACTGCTGGATCTCCTCCTCGATGATGCCCTCGGCCTTGCGCGCCTCCGCCTGGCGGACCTTGCGGTTGCGGGTGGCCACCGCCTGCAGGTCGTCGATGTCGTGCAGGGAGACGCCTTCCAGGCCGGCGCAGGCGGCATCGATGTCGCGCGGGACGGCGAGGTCGATCAGCAGCAGCGGGCGGCCCTGGCGCAGAGCCATCACGGTGGCCAGCTCGCGGACCTCCAGCAGCAGGTGCGGCGAGGCGGTGGCGGCCACGACGATGTCAGCGGCCAGCAGCGCCTCGGGCAGCTCGTCGAAGCTGACGCTCGACCCGTGGTAGCGACGCGCCAGGCTGAGCGCGCGGTCTCGCCGACGGGTGGCGACGAACGCCGCGTGGGCGCCGCTGTCAGCCAGCGCACGGGCAGCCAGCTCGCTGGTCTCCCCGGTGCCGATGATCACCACGCGCCGACCGTCCAGCGACCCCAGCTCCTCGCGCGCCAGGGCGACCGCGACCCCGGGCAGGCTGAGCTGGCGCTCACCGATCGCCGTGTCGGTGCGCACGCGCTTGCCGGTCCGCAGCGCCGCCTTGAACAGCCGGTTGGTGAGCGGGCCGACGCTCTCCATCTCCAGCGCGCCCTCATAGGAGCGCTTGACCTGGCCCTGGATCTCGGCCTCGCCGATGATCATCGAGTCCAGTCCGGAGACGACACGGTACAGGTGCCGGGCGGCCTCGCAGTTGCGATGCGAGTAGATCGCGGTGGCCAGCTCCGTGGGACGGATCCCCGCCTGACGGGCCAGCATCGCCAGCACGGTGCTCTCGGCCTCGACCGGGTCGCCGACCACCAGGTACAGCTCGGTGCGGTTGCAGGTGCTGATCGCCACCACCTCGTGCACGTCAGCGGCCCCCCGCAGCTCGCGCATGAAGTCAGGGCGACCGGCCTCGGGCAGCGCCAGGCGCTCGCGCACCTCCACGGGCGCGGTCTTATGCGAGACGCCGATCGCCAGGAGCTCGCTCACAGGACCGCCTCGGACTGGGCTGCGTGCGGCGCGGGCTCCGGCGCCTGCGCGGCCCCCTGCCGTGCCGCCTCGACGTCACGCTGCAGCTCGGCCAGCTCGCCCTCCATCCGCTGGGCGCGCACGGCCATGATCGCCACGTAGATGAGGATCACGAGCACGAACACGATGTACGCGGCGGCGACGAACTTGCCGGCCTTGCCGAGCGGGAGCGCCGGGGCGACGGCGAGCACGACGCTCACGACGGCGCCGCGCTGCGTCCGACCGGCCGCATCGTGTCCTCGCCCAACAGCGTCCGCCGCAGTCGTCGGACCTGCGAGCGGGCGTTCTTGGCCGCCATCTCGTACTTCCACAGCGTGGCGTAGAGCAGCGCGATCCCCAGCAGCGAGATCAGGAACGTCAGCTCCATCGAGCCGGGCAGATTGCCCCCGGACAGCGTCAGCACGCGCGGATGCACGTACTGCTGGGCGAGGCGCACGGCGATGAAGTTCAGGGGCACGAACGCCCCGGCGACGACCGAGAACACGCTCGCATAGCGCGACTGGCGCTCCGGGTCCTCGATCGAGAAGCGCAGCGGCTGGTAGGTGCAGAACAGCAGCAGCACGATCAGGTAGGAGACCAGCGTCGGCTCGTTCCAGACCCACCAGTGGCCCCACGAGGCCTTGGCCCAGATCGACCCCGTGATCAGCCCCGCGATGCCGAAGATGAGCGCCATGTGGATCGCCACGTAGGAGCGCATGTCCCAGCGACGATCGCCCGTGCGCAGATGGGCGGCGGCCAGCAGCGCGCCGAACACGAACCCGCACAGGGAGACGATCGCCAGCGGCACGTGGATGTAGAAGATCTTCTGCACGAAGCCCTGATCGGCGTCCAGGGGCGCATAGAAGAACACCAGCGCCAGAGCGGCGCCGACGGTGACGATCGCGGCGAGCGAGAGGGCGCGGAGGCCCTTGCCGTAGGTGGAGTTGCAACTAGTCCTCCAGGAGGAAGTCGAACACCGCATAGGCGAGCAGTGCGAACACCAGATCATAGAGAGCGAGGATCGCCAGCCACTTGCCAGGGGGCGCTCCGGAGTGGTGCCCGGCGCTCAGCAGCGGCCCGGTCGCCCGCGCGGTGGCGATCAGCGCCGGAATCAGCAGCGGCAGTCCGATCACCGGTCCGATCAGGTCACGGGCGCGGGTGTGGACGGCGATCGCCGAGACCAGCGTGCCGATCACCGCCAGCCCGGCATTGGCGAGAACGAGAATCAGAATCATTCCCGGCAGGATCGGCCCGAGCGACGGCCCGAGCAGGAACAGCTTGAAGGCCGGCACCGCCACCACCTCCAGCGCCGTGAGGAAGATGAACAGGCCGGCGGCCTTGGCCAGCAGCATCGCCGAGCGGTCGACCGGAGCCAGGAGAAAGGCGTCGAAGCCGCCCTGCTCGCGCTCGGCCACGAACAGCCGGTTGACGCCCAGCATGGCCGCGAACAGCAGCGTGGCGGTGAGCACGCCGGCGGCCTCCTGACCGGCGATCGTGTCGCGGTTGAGGCCGAAATGGAAGATCACGAACGTCACCAGCGAGAACAGCACCATCGCGGGCACCGTCTCCCAGGTGCGCAGCTCCAGGCGCAGGTCCTTGCGCAGCACCACCAGCGCGGTCCTCATGCGTAGAGCTCCTGCAGGCGGCGACTCGTCGAAGCCCGCCGGATCCCCCGCGTAGGCCACGCGGCCGTCCCTGAGGGCCAGCACGAGGTCGGCCTCGGCCAGCGCCGCCCGCGGATCGTGGCTGGTCAGCACGCGCGTGCGTCCGGCCGGACGCCCGATCAGCGGCTCGACCAGGGCCGACGCGGCCGGGTCGAGGTTGGCCCGCGGCTCGTCGAGCAGCAGCAGGGCCGGATCGTGCAGGACCGCCCGGCAGACCGCCAGCCGCTGCACCATCCCGCGTGAGAGCAGGCGTACCGGCTCGTCGGCGCGCCGCTCCATCTGGACGGCGGCCAGGACGTGCTCCACGCGTCCGCGATCCACCCGGTGCAGCGCCGCGTGGTAGTCCAGGTTCTCCCGGCCGGTCAGCTCGCGGTAGAGCAGCGGCTCGTGCGCGAGCAGTCCCAGCTTGGCGCGCACGGCGAATGCCCGCCGCGGCAGCGGCTCCCCGAACACCAGCACCTCGCCCGCGTGCGGGCGCAGCAGCGCGGCCAGGATGCGCAACAGCGTCGACTTGCCGGCGCCGTTGCGTCCGAGCACGGCGAGCGTCGCCCCGCTCGGGACCTGGAGCGAGACGTCGTGCAGCGCTGTCCGCTCGCCGAAGTACCGCGCGAGCCCGCGCAGCTCAATGGCGGGGGGCATCGCGGCCAGCATAGGCTGACGGCGCGGCCATCGGCGCGCGCGAGCTACGCGCCGCGCCGGAGCACGGCGACGAGGCCCCGCTCGCCGGTGCGCCACGCAGAACGACGCGGACCGGCAGGAGATGGAGGTGAGCCGGTCGCCGCGCGCCGAGAACGTCTTCAGCGTCCACCGCGACGCGGTCGCCGGGCGCGTCGAGGTGAGCACCCCGGTGAGGTGGTGCCCGTCGCCGCCGGTCGCGCCGCAGAAGGCGGTGCCGGAGCAGGAGACGGTCGTCAGATAGCTGCCGCGCGGCAGTTTGGCCTCGTGCCACGCGGCGGTCGCCGGCGCCGTCGATGAGGTGAGGCGGCCCTCGAAGTCGGCCCCGATGCACAGCGACGCCGACGGACAGGCGACGTAGTCCAGCGGGGCGCTCAGATTGGCGACGTGGCTCCAGGCGGCGGCGCCACCGGTGGCATTGCTGGTCGCGGTGACCCCGGCGCCGTCGTCGCCGCCCGCACAGGTTCCGCTCGGGGAGCACGCGAGCTGCGTCATGTAATCGACGTTCGGCGGGCCGGCGAACACCGTCCAGGCCCCCGCTCCGCCGGTGGGGTTGGTCGAGGTTGCCAGCTGCAGCGAGGTGCCGCCGCCCTCCTGGTTGGCCCATTCGTTCATGCCGGCGACGCACAGCGTCGTCGACGGGCAACTGAGCGAGTCGATCTTGCCCTCGGCGTCCAGCCCGGCGGGCTGGATGTCGGCGGCCTGCCAGCCCGAGGCCGGGCCCGTCGGGTCCGTCGTGGTGATGATCTTCGACTGATCGCTGGTCACGCACAGATGGACGGAGGGGCACGCGAGGTTGTAGGCGGTGAGCTGCTCGGAGCTCTCCTCGGGGCCCGTCACCTTCAGGCCGGCGGTGAGCTTCCAGGACGGCTTGGCCGCGCTGGCGTTCGCGGTGCTCAGCACCTGTCCACCCTGCGTGACGGCCACGCAGACCGAGTTCGACGGGCAGCGGACCGCCGCCAGGTTGTCGGCGGGCCTGGCCCGGTAGGTGTGCCAGCGCGCCGGCGAGGCGTCGGCGCCGGCGGGCACGACCAGCGCGCCCAACACCGCGAGCAGGAGGAGTCGATATCGCGCCGGTCCGCTCATCTCCATACGCCTAACCCCGCCGCGGCACGATGGTTGCGCGTCAATGGCCGGGGGTTCGCTCGCCGCGCTCGCGCTGGAGCGTGGCCACGACGTGCGCCAGCGTGGGCGCGATCACCGGGAAGAGCTCGCCGATCGCCTTGGGGTTGCCGGGGAAGTTGATGACCAGCGAACGGCCGGCGATCCCCGAGACGCCGCGGGTGAGGATGCCCATCGGCGTGTACTTGACCGCCTCGGCGCGCAACGCCTCGGCGAATCCCGGGGCGTCGCGCTCGATCACCGCCCGGGTCGCCTCGGGCGTGACGTCGTCGTCGGTCAGGCCCGTTCCGCCGGTGGTGAAGATCAGCGGCGTCCCGTCGGCCGCCTGGCGGCGCAGCCAGTCCTCGATCGCCGCCCGGTCGTCGGCGACGACGTCGTGCGACCACCACCTCAGCCCCGGCTGATGTCGCCTGCTCGGCCAGCGCTGCGCCCGAGCGGTCCTCGGTCTCGCCGGCGGCCACCGACGTGGAGACGGTGAGGATCGCGGTCCTCATTGGCGTCGCCAGTCGCCGGAGCGCCCGCCTGACTTCTCCTGCAGCGCCACCGAGACGATCTCGGCGCCGCGCTGCACTCCCTTGACCATGTCGTAGACGGTGAGCGCCGCCACCGAGGCGGCCGTCAGGGCCTCCATCTCGACGCCGGTGGGACCGGTGGTGCGAGCCTCGGCGATCAGTTCGATCTCTCCCCGCTGCGACGTCGATCGAACCCTCGACGCCGACGAACGACAGCGCCAGCGGGTGGCACAGCGGGATCAGCTCCGAGGTGCGCTTGGCGGCCTGGATGCCGGCGATCCGCGCGACGCCGAGCACGTCGCCCTTGGGCGCGTCGCCCGCCTGCACGAGCGCGGCCGTCTCCGGCGTGACCCGGACGACCGCCCGCGCCAGCGCCCGTCGCTCGGTCGCCGGCTTGTCGCCCACGTCGACCATCCGGGCGTTGCCCGCGCTGTCGAGGTGGGTGAGGCCCTTGCTCACGCGGGCGCGTGGGCCAGCTGCGCGTCGGCGATGAGGGAGCGCACCTCGTCGACGCGCCCCGCGCGCAGCAACTCGATCGGGTCGGGATCGCCGTTGACGATCCCCTCGAAGAACTCCTTGCGGTCCTGGTAGGTGGCCAGCGTCCCCTTGGCCCAGCCGCGGGCGTCGTTGAGCAGCACCGCCAGGGTCGCGTAGGGCTCGCCGAACAGCTCGGCGATCTCGTGCTTCATCCGCTTGGCCAGCGCGGGCGAGGCCCCGGCGGTGGAGATCGCCACGGCCAGCGGGCCGGTGCGGACGATCGCCGGGAGGATGAAGTTGCACAACGGCGGCACGTCGACCACGTTGACGAGCATCGCGCGGCGCTCGGCGTCCTCGTAGACCTTGATGTTGACCTCGGTGTCGCCGGTGGCGGCGATCGCGATCAGGCAGCCGTCCAGGTCGGCCGCGCGGTACTCGCGTCGGGCCCACAGGATCGAGCCCTCGGCCGCCAGCGCGATCAGCGCCGGATGGGCCTCGGGCGCCACCAGCGTCACGTCAGCCCCGCAGGCCAGCAGCCCCTCGACCTTCTCCAGGCCTATGTCCCCTCCGCCGACGACCAGGCAGCGCCGGCCCGAGAGTCGCAGGCAGGCGATGTAGAACGGCGTCTCCAGCATGCCCCGGACGCACGATTGATCGCACACGCCCCGGCGCAGCTGACAGACGCATTCCTTTCCGGCGTAGGCCTGGGCGGGCATGAGCGAATCGTAGCCCGCCGCTCGTGCGGCGCTCAGGCCGCGCGGGCCCGCACCAGCGCCTCGGCGCGCCCGAGGAGTGCGTCGGCGAGCAGCGGGTCCGACTCCCTCGACCCGCTCGTCGACGACGAGCAGCGAGGGGTCGGCGTCGGGCTCAAGGTCGATCGCCCCCACGCCCAGGACCGTCTCCGCCGAGCCGAGCAGCGCCGTGGCACAGATGACGAGACGGCGGCGGGGATCGAAGCTCAGGAGGCGGGCCAGCTCCAGCCGATCGGGCTCCAGGCCGTGGCGCTCGCACAATCGGCGCACGCCCTCGTGATCGCGGACCCTGGGCAGGCGCAGGCACACCCGCGTCCCGTCGGGGAGGACGTAGTGGCGGCCCAGCAGTGCTCCAGGGTCAAAGACTCACTTGCTACACGGTAGTAGCTTCGCTGGATGTTCCTGTAAACGGGGGGTTATGAGCTGTTTGTCACGAACACCCTGAAGCCGGCCACACGGAGAGACCTCTACCTCGGGAGTCCGGTGCCGGGCGGCGGGTCCAGGATCTCGCGATCGATCAGCTCACCGAGGATCTGCTGGCCCCGCTGGGTGGGGTGGTAGGCGCCGGGGTTGATCCCCACCCCCGTGCTCCCGCTGACGTGGGTGTGCGGGCTCTGCAGGCACGAGCTGGCCTGGTCGATCTCGCAGCCGGTGAACGCGTCGGCGGCGTTGATGCACTCGGCGCCCACGCCGGCCTGAGCGGCGGCGGAACAGATCGCGTTGTCCAGCTTGACCGCCTCCTGGTTGTAGAACTCCTGATCGCCCTTGGTCAGGCAGATGTTGGCCAGCACGCAGCCGGAGTTGCCGGTCGGAGGCTCGGGGAACAGCTTCGGGTAGGTCATGAGAATGATCCGGGCGTGGGGGGCGCGCCCGCGCAGCGCCTGCAGGTCGGCGATCAGATTGGGGCTGATGGCGGCGATCTTCTGGTCGATCGTGCTGCGCTGGTAGCTGCAGGACTTGGACCAGTGCAGCTTGATCCGGTTCATGTAGCAGCCCTTCAGGTCGTCCGAGAAACCGGCGTCGTTGCCCCCGATCGACATCGTGATGAGGCTGGTCGAGGCACCGACCCGGTTGGCCTGGCACCCCTCCCCGTACGTGCCCGAGGCATGCCCGTCGGTGCACTTGGGATTGTTGGGGTCATAGATGTCCTTGGTGATGGAGCCGCTGCAGGCCCAGGTCTGCTTGCCGCCCTTGAACCGGTACTTGCCGCTGACCGTGCCGTTGTAGGCCTGGGAGGAGCGGTCGCAGCCGTCGATCACCTTGGGGTCCTTGTGGTAGACGCAGTGCCCGAGGACCGAGACCCGGCATTGGCTCTGGTGCACGCTCGAGCCGTTCTCGTAGTCGCCCAGCCCCTCACCCGCGGAGTAGGAGTCGCCCAGCGAGACGTACTGGCCCCAGGTGGCGCGGGTGACCGGATCGGACGAGCTCCACGGATCCTGGGAGCCGGCCGGCGGTCCGCCCTGGCGCATCACGCAGTCGCCCGAGCCGCCGAAGATCCGTGCAGGCCGCAGGCCACCCCGTGGGCGGCGGCCCGGGGCAGCCCGCTCATGAGGAGCACCGCGAGCACGACGACGACCACGACGAGCACTCCGGCCCACTCGACCGTGTCCTGACCCCGCTGTGAGGAGACCGTCCTGCGCATACCGAGAAGTAAGCCGCCGATCGCCGCCCCCGACAAGAGCCACCGGACCCGATCGGACCCGCCGGAGGGCCCAACTTGTCCGGGCCGAAGGGCCTAGGGGTCGCTGAGCCCGCGGCCCCGCCGGACCTCGGCCAGCCGGTCGCGCTGCGAGCGCTCGGCGTCGTCAGGCTCGTAGAAGCGGGCCCCGGCGGCCGCGTCGGGCAGGAGCTCCTGCGGCGAGAAGTGCCCCGGACGGCGGTGCGGATTGTCGTACCCGCCGTCGGAGCGCACCGACGAGCGCAGATAGGGCGGCGGGACCTGTGCCCCGTGCTCGCGGACGTAGTCACGCGCGGCGAACACCGCCCGCTTGGCGGCGTCGGACTTGGGGGCGAGCGACAGATAGATGGCCGCCTGGGCGAGCGCGAACTGGCACTCCGGCAGGCCCACGTGCTCCACTGCCGCGGCGGCCGCCGTCGCGACCGTCAGCGCGTTCGGGTCCGCGTTGCCGATGTCCTCGGAGGCGAGGATCACCATCCGGCGCACGATGAAGCGCGGATCCTCGCCGCCCTCCAGCATCACCGCCAGGTAGTACAGCGAGGCGTCCGGATCGGAGCCGCGGGTGGCCTTGATCCAGGCCGAGATCGTGTCGTAGTGGCGATCGGCCTGGCGGTCATAGAGGATCGCCCGGCGCTGCATCGCGTCCTCGGCATGGTGCAGGGTGACCGGGGCGCCGTCATCTCCGGCCGCCTCGCAGGCCAGCTCCAGGGCGTTGAGCGCCGAGCGGGCATCGCCGCCTGACCGCGCCGCCAGGAAATCCAGCGCGGCTTCATCGACACGGCCGGGCGCACCGCAGTGACCCGCCGCGAGGGCGCGGTCCAGCAGCGCCCGCACGTCCTGCGCTCCCAGCGCCTCCAGCTCGTAGAGGTGCGTGCGGGAGATCAGCGCCGAGTTGACCGAGAAGTACGGGTTCTCGGTGGTGGCGCCGATCAGGATGATCACCCCGTCCTCCACGGCAGGCAGCAGCGCGTCCTGCTGGGCCTTGTTGAAGCGGTGGATCTCGTCCAGGAAGAAGACCGTCCGGCGCCCGCCGTTCCGCAGCCGATCCCGCGCACGGTCGATCACCGCCCGCACCTCCGCGCGCCCGGCGGCGACCGCGCTCTCCTCCTCGAACGCGGCGTCCGAGGACTGGGCCACCAGCCGCGCCAGCGTCGTCTTGCCGCTGCCGGGGGGACCGTGCAGGATCATCGAGTGGGGATGACCCTCCTCGATCGCCCGCCGCAGCGCCGACCCGGACGCCAGGAGCCGCTCCTGTCCGACGAGCTCGTCGAGCGTGCGGGGCCGCAGCCGGGTGGCCAGGGGGGCGTCGTCGGGCAGCGAATCGTCGGGCGCCGGCTCCTCGCTCTCGAACAACCGCTCCACGCCGATCACCCCTCCAGGATCGCGCGCGCGGCGTCGTGCAGCGGCCCGTTGGAGGCAAGGCCGCTCTCCGCACCGTCCGCCTGCGCCCACGCGAGGCTGGTGAATCGCCCACCCGCCTCCTCGACGATCACCTTGGGGGCCGCGAGGTCCCACAGCGACACCGACGGATCACAGCACAGCTCGGCCGCCCCCTCGGCGACCAGCATGTATTGCCAGAAGTCGCCGTAGCCGCGGGTCCGCCAGCAGCGCGAGCCGAGCTCCAGCAGGGCGTCGAGCCTGCCCAACGCCCGCCAATCCTCCAGGCCGCCGAAGCACAGCTGGGCGTCGGCCAGCTCCCGCACCCTCGACACGCGCAGCGAGCGCGGCTCGGCCCCGGGCCGGTCGACCGTGAAGGCGCCCTCGTCACGCGCCGCCCACCACCGGCGCCCGAGCGCCGGCGCCGAGACGACCCCGACCGTCATCGCGCCTCTCTCCTGGAGGGCCAGGAGCGTGGCCCACACCGGCATGCCTCGCACGTAGCCCTTGGTGCCGTCGATCGGGTCCACGATCCAGCGCCGGCCGCTCGGCCCGGCGGCCCCGCCGCCATATTCCTCGCCGAAGATCTGGTCCTCGGGCCGGCGCGCGGCCAGGTGTTCGCGCATCGCCTGCTCAACCGCTCGGTCGGCGTCGGAGACGGGCGTCAGATCGGGCTTGGTCTCCACGAGCAGATCGTCGGCGCGGAAGCGCGACAGCGTGATCTCGTCGGCGACGTCCGCCAGCTCCAGCGCCAGCACGAGATCCTCGGAGGCGACGACGCGGTGCACTGGCGATGATGCTACGCCGATACCCTGATAGCTCATGAGCCCTGAGGACCTGCAGGGGGAATGCGCCGAGCTGCTCTCAGAGCTGATCCGCTTCGACACCGTCAACCCGCCCGGCAACGAGCGTCCGGCGATCGAGCACCTGGAGCGCTACCTGAGCGATGCCGGCTTCGAGACCGAGATCCTGGCCGCCGAGCCCGATCGCCCGAACCTCGTGGCGACCCTGAACGGGGGGCAGGACGGACCGGTCCTGTGCCTGCTCGGTCACGTCGACACGGTGCTCGCCGACCCCTCCGAATGGCAGCACGACCCCTGGTCGGGCGACGTCGTCGACGGCTTTTTGTGGGGCCGGGGCGCGCTTGACATGAAGTCCCAGGTGGCGGCCGAGGCCGTCGCCGGGGCGGCCCTGGCGCGTCGCGGCTGGCGCCCGGCGCGGGGCGCGCTGAAGCTGGTGTTCGTCGCCGACGAGGAGACCGGCGGCGACGTCGGAGCGCACTGGCTGTGCACCGAGCACCCCGAGAAGGTCCGCTGCGACATGCTGCTCAACGAGGGAGGCGGCGAGGCATTCATCTACGGCGGTCGCCGCCACTACGGCGTGTGCTGCGCCGAGAAGGGCATCTTCCGCTTCAACATCACCGCCCGCGGAATGGCCGGCCACGCCTCCCTGCCCCGCACCGGCGACAACGCACTGCTCAAGCTCGGACCCGTGCTGGATGCCCTGGCCGACCCACCGGAGGCCTACGCGGTCACCGAGGCCCCGGCGGCGCTGCTGCGCGGGCTGGGCGAGGATCCGGACGATCCGGGCGCGGCGCTGACGGCGATCGCCACCGAGGCGCCCGGCCTGCGCACGCTGATGGAGCCGATGCTCTCGGTCACGCTCACGCCGACGATGGCCTCGGCCTCGACCAAGATCAACGTGATCCCCTCGCGCGCCCAGGTGAGGATCGACTGCCGCGTGCCCCCCGGCCTGGGCGAGGACGCCGCCCGCCAGCGGATCTCCGAGGTGCTCGGACCGTTGTCCGACCACCTGGAGATCGAGTTCACCGAGCAGGTCACCGGCAACCAGTCGCCCACCGAGAGCCGACTGATGACGGCGATCGAGGACTGGCTCTCAGACCAGGATCCCGAGGCCCGCCCGGTGCCGCTGATCCTGCCCGGCTTCTCTGACTCGAAGTGGTTTCGCGACGCGTTCCCGGATTGCGTGGCCTACGGCTTCTTCCCGCAGCGCCACCAGACGCTATTGGAGACGACTCCGCTCGTGCACAACGCCGACGAGCGGATCGACGTGCGCGACCTGGGGTTCGCCACGGCCTGTTACCTGCACCTGGCCAGCGAGCTCCTGGGTTAGCTCGGCCCAGGCCTCCCCGCTCAGCCGGCGGGTGGACCGCGGCACCAGGGCCAGCGAGAGCATCACCAGCGCCGCCCCCGCGCCCACGCCCAGGACCGCGCGAGCGCCCAAGGCGGCCGCCAGCGGGCCTGCGATGGCGAAGCCGACGGGCAGCAGGGCAAGCGAGCCCATCCAGTCATAGGCGCTGACCCGCGAGAGCGCGTGCGGCGGGATATGGCGCACCAGCGCCGTCTCCCACCACACCTCGAACAGCGAGAAGCCCAGGCCGGCCAGGAACGCCAGCACGATCACGCCGGCCAGCGGGCTGGCCAGCGCGAAGGCGATCGACTGCAGCGGCCAGAACAGGGTCAGCAGCAGGCCCACCAGCATCGGCCGAGCCGGACGCCAGCGAATGCCCAGCAACGCGCCGATCACCGCCCCGCCGCCGGCGACGCTCTCCAGCACGCCGAAACGGCTGGCGCCGCCGTACACGTCGCGGGCGATCGTCGGGGCCAGCGCGTACCACTGCGCGTAGGCAGCACAGGACCGCGCCGGTGAAGGCGGCGATCGTCACCCACACCCAGGGCCGCGAGGCGACCTCGCGCCAGCCGGCGCGCAGCTCGTGCAGGACCGAGCCCGGTAGCACCTCCGGTCCCCGAAGGCGGGGACGTACCGCGCCAGCAGCAGCGCGCTGACCACGAACGTGGCCGCGTCGAACGCGAACGCCTCCCCGGCGCCCAGCCACAGCACCAGCCCGGTGCCGAGCGCCGGGCCGAGCGAGGATCGCCAGGTTGGCGGTCGTCGACGACAGCGCCCGCGCCTCCTGGGCGTCGGCCTCGGGGATCGTCTGGGGCAACAGGCCGCTGTAGGCCGGCTGGAAGAAGGCGCGCGCCGCGCCGAACAGCGCCTCGATCACCACCATCTCGGCGACGCTCGCGCCGCCGGTGAGGATCAACGCCGCCAGCACGCCGTGAAGCAGCGCCCGAGCCCCGTCCGAGACGATCATGATCCGCTGGCGCGCCGCGCGATCGGCCCACACGCCGCCGAACAGCAGCAGCGCGATCATCGGCAGCGCCTGCGCGGCCAGCACGAGCCCGAGGTCGCTCGCCGAGCCGGTCCGCTGCGTCACATACAGGGCCAGCGCGACGATCACGACCTGGTCGCCGACGGCGCTCGCCGACTGGCCGAGGAACAGATATCGAAAGTCAGGGTGGCGCAGGACGCGCAGGTAAGAACTCATGACAACCTCTGGACAAGACGGACGGCGGCATGGGGGCTCAGGTCAGAGCCGGGAGCCGCCGCGAGGGACGGGGCTTGTCAGCAGGTTGGGATGGCGAGCATCGCGTCTGCACCGTAACACCGCCACCGGCACAGTGGCAAGCGCCGAATAGACTCACGCCATGTCAACCGCGGTCTCGAACCGGCTCGATCCCGCGATCTTCCGCCTGCCGGTGGACCGCATCCGCGACGGCTACTACTCCGACGCGTACTTCGTGCTCACGAAGAACCTGCTGGAGGCCGAGGGGGAGCATCCCCACGTGACGATGCAGGTCTTCCAGAAGGAGGACTCGATACTCGGCGGGATCGACGAGGCGATCGCGGTGCTGAAGACCTGCTCGGGCCACTCCCTGGACGGCGAGTGGGTCAACGGCTGGGATCAGCTGGTCGTCCACGCGCTGCGCGAGGGCGACCGGATCGCCCCCCGCGAGACGGTGATGACGATCGAGGGCGACTACTCGCTGTTCGCGCACCTGGAGACCGTGTACCTCGGCTCGCTGGCGCGCCGCTCGCTGATCATGCGCAACGTCGCCGAGGTGGTGCGAGGCCGCGCGCGGCAAGCAGATCTTCTACTTCCCGGCCCGCCACGATCACTGGCTGGTGCAGACCGGCGACGGCTGGAGCGCGCACGTCGCCGGCGCGATCGGCGTCTCCACCGACGCCCAGGCCTCGTGGTGGGGCGGTCGCGGGATCGGCACCGTGCCGCACGGGCTGATCGCCGCCTACGGGGGCGACACCGTGAAGGCGGCGGTCAAGTTCGCCGAGCGCTTCCACGGCGACATGAACATCACCGTGCTGGTCGATTTCGACAACGACTCGGTCACGACCGCCCTGGAGGTCGCCGAGGCGCTCGGGCCAAGCTGTGGGGGGTGCGCCTGGACACCTCCGAGCAGCTCGTCGACCGCTCGCTGCTGGACGAGATGGGCGGCTTCTCGCCCACTGGCGTCAACCCGCGGCTGGTCGAGAAGGTCAGGGGCGCGCTCGACGGCGCCGGCTTCTCGGAGGTCAAGATCGTCGCCTCGGGCGGCTTCACGGCTGACCGAATCCGCGAGTTCGAGGCCAAGGGGATCGCCGTCGACGCCTACGGCGTCGGGTCCTCGCTGATCCGCGGCCAGGACGACTTCACCGCCGACGTGGTCCTGCTTGACGGACGGCCGTGCGCGAAGGTCGGACGGGCCTATTCGCCCAATCCGCGCCTCGAACGGGTTCAGTAAACGGCCGCGGCCGCCGATGATCTAATCGGCGCCATGTTCATCTCGACGTTTCTCGGCTACCCGGACGTGTTCTCGTGGGTTCACGACTGGCTGCCCATTCTGTTCATGGGCCTGTTGATCGTCGTCGTCTTCAGCTTCAGGTCGGCGATGCCGCGCACCCGGCCCGAGGAGATTCGTCCCGAGGCCGCCCCGGACTATCGGCTGGGCCGACATCGCCGGCGTCGACGAGGCCAAGGAGGAGCTGCGCGAGATCGTCGACTACCTGCGCAATCCCAAGCGCTTTCGCGCGATCGGCGCCCGCGTGCCCCGGGGCATCCTGCTCTACGGGCCGCCGGGGACCGGCAAGACGCTGCTCGCCAAGGCGGTGGCCCACGAGTCCGGCGCGGTGTTCTTCTCGCAGTCGGCCGCCTCATTCGTGGAGATGTTCGTCGGCGTGGGCTCGGCCCGGATCCGCCGGCTGTTCCGCTCGGCCCGCAAGCACGCCCCCGCGATCGTGTTCATCGACGAGCTCGACGCCGTGGGCGGCCGCCGCGGTGTCGACGGCGGTTCCAGCGAGCGCGACCAGACCCTGAACCAGCTGCTGGTGGAGATGGACGGCTTCTCCTCCACCCGCGAGGTGGTCGTGATCGCCGCCTCCAACCTGCTGGAGAAGCTCGATCCGGCGCTCCTGCGACCGGGCCGCTTCGATCGCCAGATCTTCGTCTCACCACCCGACGTGGGCGGCCGGGAGCGCATCCTGGAGGTCCACGCCCGCAGCAATCCGATCACCGAGGACGTCGACTTCGCGCTGCTCGCCCGCCAGACCTCGGGACTCACCGGCGCCGACCTGGCCAACATCTGCAACGAGGCGGCGATCTTCGCGGTCCGCCGCAGCTCGTTCAAGGTGGAGATGGTCGACTTCGACACGGCGCTCGAGCGGGTCGTCGCGGGGATGCAGTCGCGCCGCACGCTGACCGATCACGAGCGCCAGGTGATCGCCTACCACGAGGCCGGCCATGCGCTGTGCGGTGAGCTGCTGCCCTCGGTCGATCGTGTGCACCGGATCTCGATCGTGCCCCGCGGCAAGGCGCTGGGCTACACGCTCAACCTGCCCGAAGAGGACCGTTACCTGAAGACCCGCGAGGAGCTGATCGACCTGATGACGATGCTGCTCGGCGGGCGCACCGCGGAGGAGATGGTGTTCGGCTCCATCACCACCGGCGCCGGCGACGATCTGGAGCGGGTCGCCGGGATCGCCCATGCGATGGTCCACAACTACGCGATGGGCACGGAGATCACCTCCATGCACGTCGCCCCGGACGGGCTCTCGGAGGCCACCCGGCGGGTGACCGACGAAGAGGTCCGCGAGCTGGCCGACCGGGCCCTCCGCGCTGCCCACGTGATCATCGCCGAGCACCGTCCGCAGCTCGACGAGCTGGCCGCCACCCTGCTGACCAACGAGGTGATCGAGCGCGCCGACATCGATCGCATCATGCGCGGCATTCCCCAGGCGGCTCCCGAGCGCCGGCCGGCCGGCCACTTGTCGGTCGCCGCCGCGACCGCGGCCCACCCCGAGCTGCGCAGCGACGACTCCGCGTAGCGCCGGGTATCCTCGGCCGCGGCATGCTGTCCGCGATCGACCACGTCGGCGTCGCCGTCGAGAACATCGACGCCGCACTGGCGCTATATCGCGACCAGCTCGGGATGGAACTGGTGCACCGCGAGACGGTGGCCGAGCAGGGCGTCGACGCGGTGCTGCTGGACGTCGGTGACTCCCACGTCGAGCTGCTGGCGCCGCTCGGACCGGACACCGCCGTGGGCAAGTTCATGGCGCGCCGGGGAGCGGGCCTGCACCACGTCGCCTACCGCGTCGAATCCGTGCAGGAGACGCTCGACGCCTGCGCTGCCGCCGGTCTGCGGCTGATCGACTCCGAGCCCCGCGTCGGGATCCGCGGCTCGCGGGTGGCATTCCTTCACCCCGCCTCCACCGGCGGGGTCCTCACCGAAATCGTGCAGCCCGCTGCAAAAGGACATTGACATGGCCGATAACGGCAAGCCCCAGAAGGTCAACATCGGCTTCCTCGGAGGTCCGGTTCTCAGCGCCCGGGTGGCGCCCGACGAGCTGTCCGGCCTGCGCCAGGCGCTCGGCACCACCGGCTGGCACGAGCTCAAGGCCGAGGACGGGACGATCGCGCTCGACCTGGAGAAGGTCGTCTACGTGCTCGTCGACACCGAGGCCCACCGGGTCGGCTTCGGCGGCTGAACCCTGGTCAGGCGCAGCATCGCCTTGATCGGATGCTGCCGGTATGCGACGGTCGTGCTGTGTCCGAGCGCGCCACCAGCATCCCAACCTCGGCGCCGCCGTCGGACAGCCGCCATCGGGCGCGGGAGCGCGTGGCCGCCGGGGCGCCTTCCGCCGTCGCACGGCTGCTCGACCTGCAGCGTAGTGCCGGCAACGCGGCCGTCACGCGGCTCCTGCGCACCCCGCTGACCGCACCGCCGACGGCCACCACCCCAGCACCGGGGGCAACCACGGCGCGTGTCCGCTTCGAAGCCCAGCTGCGCAACCGCTGGTCGGTCGCCAGCGTGCGTGCGGCAACCGAAGCCGACCAGCTCGCCGAGATGCGCCGCATGACGCCGCAGGCGGACCCGGCGCCCAGCTCGATCAGCGCGTGGCAGGCGTGGGATCCCGGACCCGACAGCGACCTCTACTACGACATCCTGGACGCGTTTGAGGCGATGGGGGCAGCGCTCGGCGGGATCCCCGAGGTCAACGATCTGCGCTTTGCCGCCACCGACTACGAGAACGTTACCGGGACAGCGGAGGCTCGCCCAAGTCACGGCGCGACGTACGGCGCCGGGCTGCTCAACGTGTTCTCGCGCATCGAGGGCATGAGCTGGGGACTGCCCGACGGCCGCAGCTCCACCGGTGCTTTGGCGAGCGTCAGCTTTGGCTCGGCGTCGGACAGCCGGCGGCGGATCCTCGTGCACGAGCTCTCGCACGGTGTGTTCGAGCGCTTCGGCAACCCGTCACTGGCCGGCGGGAACGTGCAGCTGTTCGCCGACTGGGCGCACGCCGGCGGTTGGGTCAACGGACGCCTGGAGCAGAACGGCACCCCGCTGACGAGGGCCAACTGGAACGACCCGTGGCCCGAGCAGCCCGTGTCTCAATACGCCGCGACGCACAATCCGATGGAGGACTTCGCCGAGAGCCTGATGTGCTTCGTGGAGCGCCCCGAAGTACTGCGCGACCGGTCGCCCGCGCGCTATCAGTTCATCGTCTCGCGGCTCGGCGCCTGGCGCGGCGGGCTGCGCGCGGCCACGTCGCTCACCCGCCCGCTGTTGCGTCCCGGGCCGCGCGGCGACTTCGTCGGGCCCAACGGCGACGCGCGCTACGCCTAGGCGTAGCGGGCTTCTACAGTGCTTCAGCCGTGTCCGCCCGCGCCCTTGATCATCGCCTGCTGCTCATCGCCCGCACGCGAGCTCACGGTCCGCGGCGCGATCGCTGGGTGGCTGCGTTCTCGCGCACCGGCGAGCACGCGGCCTCGTGGCTGACGCTGGGCGCGGCGGGCGCGCTTGCCGCCGGGCCGGGCGAGCACCGGCGGCAATGGCTGCGCGGCGTGGGTCTGGTGGCCGCCTCCTACGCGGTCAACACGGCGATCAAATGGTCGGTGCGACGCCCCCGTCCGCGGCTGCCCGAGTTGCCGCCGCTGACCTCGACCGTCTCGGGGCTGTCGTTTCCCTCCGCGCACTCCACCACGTCGTTCGCGGCCGTCCGCGCCTACCGCGAACTGCTGCCGAGCTGGGCGCTGTACCCGGTCGCCGTGGCCTACGCGCTCAGTCGTCCCTACCTGGGGGTCCACTACCCCTCTGACGTGATCGCGGGCGCGCTGCTGGGCACGGGGCTGGGTCAGGGAGCCACGCCATGCCGATGAAGGTGGGAATCGTGGGGATGCCCAACGCCGGCAAGTCGTCGCTGTTCACCGCGCTCACCGGGGTCGCCGCCGAGGCCGCCAACTACCCGTTCACCACGATCGAGCCGAACGTGGCGATCGTGCCGGTGGCCGACGAGCGTCTGAACACGGTCGCCGAGATCGTCGGCGCCTCCAAGATCGTGCTCGACACGATCGCCTTTCACGACATCGCCGGCCTGGTCGCCGGCGCGCATCGCGGTGAGGGGCTGGGCAACCAGTTCTTGGCCAACATCCGCGAGACCGACGCGCTCGTCCACGTGGTTCGCGCCCACGGGGACGACGGGGTCGTGCACCCCGAGGGCCGCGTCGATCCGCTGGCCGACATCGAGACGATCGAGACCGAGCTGCTGTACGCCGACCTTGAGCAGGCCGAGCGGCGCCTGGAGCGGGTCGCCAAGACCGCCAAGTCGGGCGACCGGCATGCGATCGCCGAGGCGCAGTGGCTGCGCGACGTGGTCGGGGCGCTCTCGGCGGGCCGGCCCGCCCGTACGGTGCCGGCACCCAACGACGCGTCCGATGCGATGAGCCTGCTGTCGCCGCTGACCGCCAAGCCCGTGCTGTTCGTGGCCAACGTCGACGAGGGATCAGACGAGGTGCCGGCCGCGATCGCCGAGCACGCCGCCGCCGTCGGCGCCCAGGCGGTGGCGGTCTCCGCGCGCCTGGAGGCCGAGCTCTCCGAGCTGACCGACGAGGACGCGGCCGCGATGCGCGACGACCTCGGGCTCGCCGAGTCCAGCCTGCAGACGGTGGTGCGCGGAGCGTTCTCGCTCCTGCAGCTGGTGGCGTTCTTCACCGCCGGCGAGGACAAGCCCGCCCAGTCCTGGCACCTGCGTCGCGGGCTGTCGGTATGGCATGCCGCCGGCCTGATCCACTCCGACATCCAGCGCGGATTCGTGCGCGCCGAGGTCGTCAGCTGGGACGCGCTGCGCGATGCCGGGGGCTACGCGGGGGCGCGCGATCGGGGCACGCTGCGCCTCGAGGGCCGCGACTATCGGGTCGCCGACGGCGACGTGATCACCGTGAAGTTCACGCCCTAAGCTTCCGCGCGGACACGAACAAGGAGACTCCCGCCATGGCCACCACCGCCAGCCCGACGCTCGAGCACCTCTCCGACCTGCTCGGCGATGACGCCACCGACCTGCTGGAGCACCGTTGCGAGACGATCTCGGCATCCCGGCTGCACCTGCCGGGCCCCGACTTCATCGAGCGCGTGATGCTCGCCACCGACCGCAGCACGGCCACCCTGCGCAACCTGCGCCAGATGTTCGACCACGGCCGCCTGGCGGGCACGGGCTATCTCAGCATTCTTCCGGTTGACCAGGGGATCGAGCATTCGGCGGGGGCGAGCTTCGCTCCCAACCCGGACTACTTCGATCCGGAGAAGATCGTCGAGCTGGCCGTCGAGGGCGGCGCCGCGCGGGCCTGATCAACAGCGGCGGCGCCTCCTCGGGTGAGTCCGACCTCGCCGAGGCGGTACGCACGGCGGTGATCAACAAGCGCGCCGGCGGCACCGGGCTGATCACCGGTCGCAAGGCCTTCCAGCGCCCGATGGCCGAGGGGATCGAGATCCTCAACGCCGTCCAGGACGTCTACCTGGCCGAGGAGATCGGCATCGCCTGACGGGCGCCCGGGCCGTCACAGGTCGCTCAGAGAGTCAGCGTCCCGGAGGCGGTCGGCGAGACGGTTCATCCCGTAGCCGCGAGCCGCCTCGGCGCCGCCTGCCAGGGAGGTCTCGCGGTCAGGCGGCCGGTCGACGTCTGAGGGGCGCAGCGTGGCGATCTCCTTGAAGGCCAGGAGGTTCTCGGCGTGATCGCGCAGGGCGGCGGCAGTGCGCGGCCGCTCCCGGTCGGCGTTGGCGATGGCGTTCTCGAGCGTGCCGTAGCGCTCGAGCAGAGCCGCGGCCGTCTTGGCGCCGATCCCCGGCGCGCCCGGCAGGCCGTCGGACGGGTCGCCGCGCAGCGCGATGAAGTCCGGCACGAGCTCCGGGTCGATGCCGTAGCGGCGGCGAACCTCGGCGGGGTCGACCTCCTCGAAGCCGCTGGCGCCCTGCTTGAGGAAGACGACGCTCACGTTCTCCGCCGCGCACTGGTACATGTCCCGGTCGCCGGTCATGATCAGCGCCCGGCCTCCGGCATCCACCTCGGCGTCGGCCAGCGCGCCCAGCAGGTCATCGGCCTCCAGCGAGTCAGACGACATACTGGCCCAGCCGAACGCCTCGAACAGGCCGGGGGCACGATCGAACTGCCACTCCAGCGCGTCGGGCACGGGCGGGCGGGCGGCGTGGTAATCGGGGTACAGCTCGGTGCGGTAATGCGCGGCCTCGGCGCCGAAGCAGACGACGATCGCCCGGGGCTGCGCGTCGGCGGCGATGCGCAGGATCAGGTTGACCGAGCCGAGCAACGCATTGACCGGGTTGCCGTCGGCGTCCTTGATCGAGTCAGGCAGGGCGAAGAACGACCGGTACAGGACGAACGGTCCGTCGATGGCCAGCAGCGGTCCGGGCACGGGAGCGGAGCGTACCCGGAGCTGGCCAAGAGGCCTACCAGCAGCCCGCGCGCACGACTTAGGTAGGGTGGCGGCGTGAGTGAGCGCAAGGCATCGGACGTGTTCGTGGAGTGCCTGGAGTCCGAGGGCGTCCAGTACGTGTTCGGGATCCCGGGCGAGGAGACCCTGGACCTGAACGAGTCGCTGGCGGACTCGGCCGTGCAGTTCGTCCCGGTGCGCCACGAGCAGGGCGGCGCCTACATGGCCGATGCCTACGGCCGGCTGACCGGTCGAGCCGGAGTGTGCCTGGGCACGCTGGGTCCGGGCGCCACCAACCTGGTGACCGCGGTCGCCGACGCGTTCCTGGACCGGGCGCCGCTGGTGGCGCTGACCGGGCAATCCGACCTGGAGCGGATGCACAAGGAGTCACACCAGTACATCGACCTGATCGGGATCCTTCGTCCAGTCGTGAAATGGAATGCCCGGGTTTCGAGTCCCGAGATCATCCCGGAGGTTGTGCGCAAGGCGTTCAAGGTGGCCGAATCCGAGAAGCCCGGCTCCACACACCTTGAGCTTCCCGAGGACGTGATGGCGCGCCCGCTCGACGCCTCGCCGCTGCCTCACCATGCCCCGGTGCAGCCCGAGCCCGGCATGAGAGAGCTGCAGCGGGCGACCGACATCATCATGGCGGCGGAGAATCCGATCATCCTCGCCGGCAACGGCGCGATCCGCACGCACGCCAGTCGGGCGCTGCGCGCGTTCGTGCACACCAGCGGCATCCCGGTGGCCGAGACGTTCATGGCCAAGGGCCTGCTCGACTACGAGGATCCACACGCACTGGGCACCGTGGGGTTGCAGTCGCGCGACTACGCGATGGCGGGATTCGAGGAGGCCGACGTGGTGATCGCCGTCGGTTACGACCTGGTGGAGCACGCTCCCCAGCACTGGAACCCCGACGCCGACAAGCAGATCGTGGTGATCGACACGGTCGCCGCCGAGATCGACGAGTTCTTCATCCCGGCGGTCGAGCTGATCGGCGACATCGCGCACGTGCTGGCGCGGCTGGCCGCCGGTTGCAGCCGCAAGCAGTCACAGCCACCGGACTCAGATCGGCTGCGCCGGCTGGTGATGGGCGCGCTCGACGATGCCCGCACCGACGACCACTTCCCGATGCGCCCGCCCCGGGTGCTGGCCGACATCCGCGACGCGCTGGGACGCAGCGACCTGCTGGTGTCCGATGTCGGGCTGCACAAGCTGTGGATCGGGCGGATCTTCCCCGCGCACGAGCCCGGCACCGTGCTGATCGCCAACGGTCTGGCCGGGATGGGCTTCGCGCTGCCCACCGCGATCGCCGCGAAGCTCGTCAACCCCGGGCGCAACGTGGTCACGGTCGCCGGCGACGGCGGCTTTCTCATGAACTGCCAGGAGCTCGAGACGGCCGTGCGTCTGCGCACCGCGATCGTCAACGTGATCTGGGAGAACGGCCAGTTCGGCTCGATCGTGTGGAAGCAGGACAAGAAGTTCGGCCGCCACTTCGGGGTCGACTTCGGCCCCACCGACTTCGTCAAGCTCGCCGAGGCGTTCGGCGCCCCGGCGTGGCGCTGCGCCTCCGCCGATGAGTTCTCACAGCGCCTGCGCCATGCGCTCTCGCTGGACCTCCCGTCGGTGATCGTAGTGCCGATCGACTACTCGGTCGACGTGGCGATCTCCCGGGAGCTGGGCGCCGAGACGGTGGCCACTTAGGTGTTGCCGCGCGCCATCGCGCGCAGGTCCATCGCCTTGTTGTAGGTCTCCTCGTCGACGCCCTTCTCGTAGGCGACCTCGCGAAGCATCCGTCCGCTGGAGGCGGCCTCCTTGACGATCTCGGCGGCCTTGTCGTAGCCGATGTAGGGGTTCAGCGCCGTGGCGGCGGCGAGCGTCGCCTCGGCCGAATGGTGGCAGCCGTCCTCGTTGGCCTGAATGCCGTCAACGCACTTCTCCGCGAACGCGCGGGCGGTGGCGGCCAGCAGCCGGATCGACTCCAGCAGGTTGCGGGCGATCAGCGGCACGCGGACGTTGAGCTCGAAGTTGCCCTCCAGCCCGCCGATGGTGACCGCAGCGTCGTTTCCGATCACCTGCGCGGAGACCTGCAGCACCACCTCGGGGAGCACCGGGTTGACCTTGCCGGGCATGATCGAGGAGCCCTTCTGCAACTCCGGCAGCAGCAGTTCGCCGATCCCGGCGCGCGGTCCCGAGCCCATCATCGCGAGGTCGTTGGCGATCTTGGTGAGCGAGACCGCGATCACCTTGAGCGCGCCCGACAGCTCGACCAGCGCGTCGCGGTTCCCCTGCGCCTCGAACGGGTCCTCGGGCGCCCTGATCTCCAGCCCCGTCATCTCCGTCAGCCGCGCGCGCACGCGCTCGGCGAACTGCGGGTGGGTGTTGAGGCCGGTGCCCGTCGCGGTGCCGCCGAGCGGGATCTGCGCCACCTGGGGCAGTGCGTTGCGCACCCGCCGGGCGCCCAAGCGCATCTGGGCGGCGTAGCCGGAGAACTCCTGTCCGAGGGTGACCGGGACGGCGTCCATCAGGTGGGTGCGCCCGGCCTTCACGATGTCGGCGAATTCGCCCGCCTTGGCCTGAAACGACGCCTCCAGTTGCTCCAGCGCCGGCAGCAGGTCGTTGCTCGCCCGGTCCAGGGCGGCCAGGTGCACGGCGGAGGGGAATACGTCGTTGGACGACTGGCCCATGTTCACGTGGTCGTTGGGATGAGCGCCATCCCCCGCCAGCGTGGCGATCACCTCGTTGGCGTTCATGTTCGTCGAGGTCCCCGAGCCGGTCTGGAAGACATCGATCGGGAACTGATCGTCATAATCGCCATTGGCCACGCGCTCGGCCGCGGCGGCGATCCGCTCGGCCAGGTCGTGGTCCAGCAGGCCGAGCTCGCCGTTGACGCGTGCCGCCGCGCCCTTGATCTGGCCCAGCCAGCGAACCACGCCGACCGGCACGGTCTCGCCTGAGATCGGAAAGTTGCCGATCGCCTTGGTCGTCTCTCCGCCCCACAGCTGCTCGCTCTCCTGCAGGCTCATGGCTTCCTTTCGCATTCGATGTCCGCTTCCTCAAAGCTAGCGCTCCACGGACCGCGCCGCGGGGGAGCACACGGGCGCTCCGGCCCCGTCAGCCGCAGAACGCGATCAGCTCCCGGGCCACCGCCACCGGGTCGTCGTAGGCGATCAGAAACCCGGTCCGGGGCAGCGTGCGCAGCTGACCGTCGGGCAGCAGGTCGAGCGCCTCCTGGGCGGCATCCACCGGGTGCGCGAGGTCCTCGTCGGCCCACAGCAGCAGGACGGGCATCTGCATGCGGGGATAGGCGTCCAGCAGCTGCCGTTGCGCCTCCACCGGCCAGCGGTGGGCGAACTTCGCCCACGAGCGCGCGCGGTTGCCGTTGCCGCCGACATCGGCGAAGGCGTGGCGAAGGAGATCCCGGGCTGCGCGATTGCGCTGCGAGGACAGGCGCTCACCCACCGAGGGCCGAAACGCCAGCCTGGCGCCGTGGGACAGGACACGATCCAGGCCGGGCAGCGCCGCCAGACGGCAGGCCGCTCTCCAGGCCGCTCGCTTGGCGGCGAACTGGTCGCGCTGGTGCAGGCGGTTGGGCATCAGCACCAGCCGCGACGGCTCCAGCAGCTCGCCGATGACCGCCAGCAGCGCCAGTTCCGCGCCGAGGTCGTGGCCGGCGATCATGCAACGGCTGCCCCCGACCTCGTTGCAGAAGCCCGCGATCACCTCGGCCAGCCAGTCCGGAGAGTAGGCGTGGCGCGGGCGGTCCTCGGAATCTCCGTGCAGGGGCAGGTCGGGCAGCACGACGCGAAAGCGGCCCGACAGAGCTGCCACGGCCGGCTCCCATTCGCGGTGCGACAGCCCCAGCGAGTGCAGCAGCACGAGCGCCGGGCCGGTTCCGGTCTCGCGGTAGGCCACGCGCGCACCGTCCGGGTGGTGATAGAGGCGCAGGCGCACCGCTGAATCGTCGCAGCCGCTGGCTCACGGGGATCTTCTCAGTGGGAAATTGTGCAATTGCTGCACTTGGTTGTCCATCCCTCTGCAAATACGACAGAAACCTTGCTATGAGGAAAGTCAACGGCAGTCCGCTTGGTTTGTCGACGTCGCAGGCAGCGCAGGCCCTGGGAGTCTCCCTGGGCACCATCAGGCGCTGGTCGGACATGGGTTACCTGGAGTCCTACCGGACCCCGGGCGGTCAGCGTCGCTTCAGCCAGGCGCAGATCGACATGTTCGTGGCTTCGCTGGCGCAGCAAGGCGTGGACGCGACGCTGGAGCGCCAGGTCGGCTGACAGCCGTTCCCGCCGTCGGCCATGACGACGGCGATTTGCAGACTGGTGCCGCGCGCGCTTTGCGCGCGAGTTCTCAGCCGCCCGCCGACGCCTCGCGAATCCGGCGCTCCATGTTGAGCTCGGTGTCGAAGTCGGCCAGATCGGCGTGCCGGTAATCGACGCCCTCGCCGGTCAACAGGCCGGCCAGCACCTCGACGTAATGCTCGTCCAGCTGTGAGCCGGCCACCCGCCGCAGCTCGCGCAGCGCCTCGAACGAGCTCATCTGGGTGCGGTAGGTGTCCGAGGCGGTGA
Organism: uncultured Solirubrobacteraceae bacterium; assembly: GCA_963831015.1. Classification (GTDB taxonomy): domain Bacteria; phylum Actinomycetota; class Thermoleophilia; order Solirubrobacterales; family Solirubrobacteraceae; genus Palsa-465. The sequence goes on from CAWHOM010000007.1 coordinate 469,259, forward strand.
GCGTGTCGTACACCTCGGCGACGGAGATGATCTTGGCGATCTCCGGGATCTCCTCGCCGACCATTCCCTGCGGATAGCCGCGACCGTCGATCCGCTCGTGATGGGCGAGCACGATCTCGGCGACCGGTCCGTACATGCCGAGGTCCCGCAGCATGTCGGCCCCCAGTTCCGGGTGTCGCTGGATCGCCGTCCAATCATCCTCGGTCAGCGTGCGCCCACGCTCGGCCACCCGATCAGACAGCGCGAAGCGCCCGATGTCATGCAGCAGACCGGCGGTGTGGGCGAGCTCGGACTCCTCGGCCGACATTCCCACCTGCAGGGCGATATCCCGCGAGAACCGGGCGACCGCGGCCGAGTGGCGCGCGGCACGCTGGTCGCGGATGTCCAACGACCGCATCAGACCGGCCAGCACGCCCCAGGACAGCGAGCTGTACTGCTGCGCACGCTTGCGCGACTGGTCGAGCAGGTGCGCCATGTACGAGAAAGCGAACACCGCAGCCAACGCAAACGCGATGCCGTCGTTGCCCACCTTGAGTTGGATGCCCACACCCGCGACCGCGACGAGGATGCTCAACCCGCCGCTGGGCAGAAACTCCACGAGCGTCCGCATGCCGAATTGCTCCTTGGCTGGGTACAGCAGCCGCCACAGTGAAGCGAACAGGGCGAAACTCAGCCCCAGGGCGACGGCGGCCGCCAAGCAGACAGCGAAGTAGAAGCCGATCGCGTTGGCCGGCGTGCCGGCCAAGCTGCGGATGATGACGGCGGCTGCCACGGCAGGTATCACCGAGGACGGCAGGTTCACGCAGAACATCGTCACCCGGGAGGTCTTCAGCCGGGCATTCGCGGCCACCTCGGCCATCACCGCGACCAGAGCCGCCGAGAGCGGCCCCAGAAAGGCGGCGGCCAGAACCTGAACGATGTAAGACGCCGAGACGCCGAGTCCACCGCTCTCGCCGACGACGAGAAAGCCGGCGACGACGGCTCCGAAGCCGAGTACGACACTCAGTGAGTTGACGCGGTCGGGCGAGGACACGATGGTTCCCGCGGCGCAGACCAGCACCGTAATCACGGGCGGGAGCACCTGACGCCACGGAAACATCGCGCGATCGCCGGCGCGTCGGCGCAACATATGTTGGACGGTAGCGCCATTCGAGCGTCGCTACCAGCACAAGGGATCAGCAGCCGCGGAAGCTCATATCCCCTCCTCCCCATACGTGCGACCGGGCCCAGAGGCCGATGTTCCCCAGTCGGCTTCTCCGGGGTGGGTGCGCCAACCAATCACTGCGTCAAGCGGTCCTTCCGGTCGGTGGACTGCGCTACAACATGGAAATATGCGCACCTATGACGTGAGCAACCTACCTCGCGTCCGCCATGCTTTGCACAGTATTCTGGTCAATATCCCGTGCAATTTTAAGACCAACGTGCCTATTGCGCAACGCAAGACTTCACCTTTGTGACTAAATGCGATATCTGAAGACGAGCGAAGCGGCGGCTTTGCTGAACGTGAGCCCGAACACTCTGCGGGCCTGGGAGCGGCGTTTCGACTTCCCCAAGCCGCAGCGCTCGCCCGGCAAGCACCGTCTGTTCACGCACGGTGAGATCGCCGCCCTGCGCGACGCGCTGCAGGAAGGTCTCTCGATCTCCTCCGCTGTTTCACGCGCGCGTGAGGGTCTGGCCGCCGACGCCAATTCGCTGATCGGAGCGCTCGTTTCCTACGAGCGCGAACGCGCCGACACCGCGATCGAGGCAGCGCTCGCCCTGCGCTCGGTGGAGCGCTCGGTGGAGGAGGTCCTGCTCCCCACGCTCGACGAGATCGCCCGCCGGTATGGCGTCGACTCGGCCGGATGGGCGTTCGCCGCCCATTGGGGCGGCGACTGGCTGCGGCGGGCTCTGCATCTCGCCCCGCCCCCCGTGCGCCCGATATCGATCCTGATCGGCGACGCCGCCCGCGACGAGCTCGATCGCGACAGTCCACACATCCGGGCGCTGGAGCTCTATTGCGCGCGCGCGGGCATCGACGTCCTGAGTCTCTCGGCCCGCGGCGTCGCCGGCATCAGCGACGCGGTCGCCATCCACCGCCCGGACCTCGTGGTGCTCGCCGGCTCGCATCTCGACGACGACGCCGTGGCACGTTGGGCATACGCGGTTCGGCTGGCCGCCGGCGCGGTCCCGATGGCCGTGTACCGCCGCGGCGCCGACCGCATCCGCGTGCGCACGACGGCGGCGCGCAACCTGCCTGCCGGCGCCCGCGCCGCCCAACGCCGGATCATGGAGCTGCTCGAGGGAGAAGAGCACGCGCCCGCTGTCACACCGGATGTCGGTCTCGCGCAGCGCCGCGCCAGTCTCTAAAAAAAAGTCAATCTTTGCGCGCAGGCTCCGGCCGCTCTACGATGGTTTCTGGGCGCACCTTCGGGTTGCAAGCACTTCACCAAAGTGCACGACGCGTTGCGATCCTTGCCAATGGCTGCCGATAAAGCAATAACTCCCTTGATGAACGGCATCAGAACAAACGCTGCTGCGGTCATGCTGGGCATCAGCCCCAACACGTTGCGCAGCTGGGAACGCCGATATGCCTTCCCCAAGCCGCACCGCTCGGCCGGCGGTCATCGCCAGTATTCGCTGACCGAAATCGAGGCGCTGCGGCTGACGCTTGCCGAGACTCATAACGTCTCCTCTGCGATCTCGCTCGCCCGCGAGCGCGGCGAGGGACCCTCGACGCCGCTGCGTCTGGCCGGCGCCTTCGGCGCCTTCGACGAGGACGCCGCCAACCGCCTGCTGGAGGAGAGCCTGGGCCTGCGCTCGGTGGAGCGCACGATCGAGGAAGTGCTGCTGGAGGCCGTGGCCGTCCACTGCGAGCCCGGCGCCACCACCGCGGAGTACGAGTTCGCCTGGCGCTACGCCGTCGGCTGGCTGTCCGCGCAGCGTCGCCTGGCGCCTCCCGCCGGTCGCCGTGACGGCGTGATGATCTTCGACGCGTCGGCTCCCGGGGATCTCGATGCCCTGTATGCGCAGGGGCTCGAGGTCGTGCTGCGGCGCGGAGGGCTGCGCACACTCTCGTTCACCCCGGCGGTGGAGCTCCCGCGGCTGGGACGGGCGCTGCGTGCGCTCGAGCCCCGCGCGGTGATCCTGACCGGACGCCGCGTATCGCTGGACTCGATCGGCCGGCTTGTCTACGCCGTGCGCTCGCTGGTGCGCGAGGTGGTCGTGTTCGACTATCGCGGTGCCGTGCCCGATACCGGGGCGAGCACCGTCACTCGGCTGGGCGAGGCGCCGCTGGCCGCTCGTGACGCGCTGATGGCAAAGCTGGATGCCCCTGTGGCGCGTCCTGCCACGCCGTCGCTGGACCAGGTCGTGGCGCCCTCACCAGCACGTGCCGGCGCCTAGCCGGCGCCGCCTCGCCGCCTAGCCGGCCCCGCCTCGCCGCCCGCTCGTTCCTAGAATCGGCCGCCCATGGCCACCCGGCATCGTCCCGTAGATCCGCGCGCGTCGTTCCCCGAGCTCGAGGAGCAGGTCCTCCAGCGCTGGCGCGAGCGCGACGTGTTCGCCGAGTCGCTGCGCCGGCGCGCGGCCGCCCCGCCATGGGGGTTCTACGAGGGCCCTCCGACTGCCAATGGCAACCCCGGCACCCATCATGTGCTCAGCCGGGTGTTCAAGGACATCTTCCCCCGCTACCGCACGATGACCGGCCACTACGTGGAGCGCAAGGCGGGCTGGGACTGCCACGGCCTCCCGGTCGAGCTGGCCGTCGAGGCCGAGCTGGGCTTTCAGTCCAAGGCCGACATCGAGCGCTACGGAATCGCCGAGTTCAACGCGCGCTGTCGGCAGAAGGTGCTCAGCCACGTCGAGGAGTGGAACCGGCTGACCGAGCGGATCGGCTTCTGGGTCGACCTCGACCACCCCTACCGCACGCTTGACGCCGACTACGTGGAGTCGGTCTGGTGGGCGCTGAAGACGATCCACGACCGGGGGCTGCTGTACGAGAAGCTGAAGGTGGTCCCCTACTGCCCGCGCGATGAGACCACCCTGTCCAGCCACGAGCTGGGACAGCCCGGCGCCTACCGTGACGTCGTCGACCCGTCGGTGTACGTGCGCCTGCCTGTGACCGCGCGCCCGGCAGCCTCTCCTCTGCAGGAGGGCGACGAGTTGCTGGTGTGGACGACCACGCCGTGGACGCTGGTCTCCAACGCGGCCGTGGCGGTCAAGCCCGAAATTCTGTATGCACGAGCCCGAGCCGGGGGCCGCGTCTCAGTGGTGGCCCAGGCACTGGTCGGGAGGGTGCTGGGCGAGGACGCGGAGGTGCTGGACACGTTCCCGGGGGTGGAGCTGATCGGCACCCGCTACGCGGCGCCGTTCCCGTACATCCCGGCGGATGCCTACGGACCGAAGGGCCATTCGGTCCTGCCCGCGGACTTCGTGACCGCCGAAGACGGCACCGGTCTGGTTCACACGGCGATCGCATTCGGCGAGGACGACTTCCGCCTCGGTGAGGTCGAGGGCCTGAACGTGGTCAACCCCGTGCGCCTCGACGGCACCTATGACGAGCGCATCGGCCCATACGCCGGCCGCAACGTCAAGGCCGCCGACCCGGACCTGATCGAGGACCTGCGCGCCCGTGACCGGCTATTGCGCGAGGAGTCCTACGAGCACTCCTATCCGCATTGCTGGCGCTGTGGCACCGCGCTGCTGTACTACGCCAAGCCCTCGTGGTACATCGCCACCAGCCAGATCAAGGACGAGCTGCTGGCGGCCAACGAGACCGTCACGTGGTATCCGTCGCACGTCAAGCACGGCCGCTTCGGCAACTGGCTGGAGGGCAACGTCGACTGGGCGCTGTCTCGCGAGCGCTACTGGGGCACGCCGCTGCCGGTGTGGCGATGCGACCACGGGTGCATCAAGGTGATCGGCTCATTGGACGAGCTGGAAGCCGAGTCGGGGGTCCGGCTCGAGGATCCCCACCGCCCCTTCGTCGACGACGTCGTGCTGTCGTGCGACAACTGTGGCGGGGACATGCATCGCGTGCCCGAGGTGATCGACGTGTGGTTTGACTCGGGCTCGATGCCGTTCGCCCAGTTCCATGCGCCCCACGAGAACCTTGAGCACTTCGAGCAGCGCTTCCCGGCCGACTTCGTCTGCGAGGCGCTCGATCAGACGCGCGGCTGGTTCTACTCGCTGCTGGCCGTGGCGACGCTGCTCTACGACCGCTCCTCGTTTCGCAACGTCGTCTGCCTGGGGCTGATCCTCGACGAGCAGGGACGCAAGATGTCCAAGTCGCTGGGCAACACGGTCGAGCCGTGGGAGGTGATCGACCGCTACGGCGCCGATGCGCTGCGCTGGTACTTCTTCACTTCCAAGTACCCGTGGGACACCTACCGCTTCTCGCTGAACGCGATCGGCGAAGCCGTCCGCCAGTTCCTGCTGCAGCTTTGGAACACCTACGCCTTCTACGTCCTGTACGCCAACGCCAACAGGCTTGATCTCATGGACGTTGGTCCCAGCCCGTCTGACCAGCTCGACCATTGGGTGCTCTCGCGTCTTCAGGAGACGGTCGAGATCGTGCGCGACCGCCTCGAGGACTTCGACGCGACAGGGGGAGGTCGAGCCCTGCAGGCGTTCGTCGACGAGCTCTCCAACTGGTACGTGCGCCGGTCGCGTCGGCGCTTTTGGAACGGTGATCCGAACGCTTTCTGGACGTTGAAGAAATGTCTAGTGACGGTCGCGCAGCTGCTGGCGCCGTTCTGCCCGTTCATCGCCGACGAGATCTACGACAACCTGGACGGCGCCGAGCCCAGCGTGCACCTGTGCGACTTCCCGGTGCCCGCCCCGCGTGACGCCGAGCTGGAGTCGGCAATGGCGGTGGCGCGCGAGACGGTGCGCCTGGGGCTGGCCGCCCGCGCGCAGGTCAAGCTCAAGGTGCGCCAGCCGCTGCGCGCCGCCGTGGTGGTGGCCACCGGCGCCGAGCGCGAGGCGATCGAGCGCCTGACCGAGATCGTGCGCGAGGAGCTCAACGTGCGCGAGCTGCGCTTCGTCTCGGAGGCCGACGAGCTGGGGCAGGTCGAGATCAAGCCCTACTACCGGACGCTGGGGCCGCGCTTCGGCAAGGACATGCCGAAGGTGGCGGCGGCCGTGGCCGGCCTGGATGCGGCACGCGCCTCGGCCACGCTGCGTGACGGCGGCTCGGTGGCGATCTCGGTCGGCGGAGCCGAGCACACCCTGGGCGCCGAGGACCTGCTGATCAGCATGAAGCCGTTGGAGGGCTACCAGGTGGAGCGCGAGGGCTCGCACGCCGTGGCCCTGGAGACGACGATCGACGAGTCGCTGCGCGTCGAGGGCCTGGCGCGCGACATCGTGCGCGCGGTGCAGAACGCCCGCCAGGCAGCGGGCCTTGAGGTCTCCGACCGCATCCTGCTCACGCTTGATGGCGACCCGGGGCTGCTCGACGCCGCCCGCACCTACGAGGCCTATCTGGCGGGCGAGACGCTGGCCGTCGCGGTGGCGTATGAGAACCTCGACGGTGCGGAGCCGGTCACCGTCGACGGCCGGCCGCTGAAGATCGGCGTGGCGCTCGCCGACCCGGCTTAGCCGACGTTCCCTTAGGCGGAGGAGGCCAGGTCGGCGGCGGAGCGCCCGCCGCGCTTGCGCAGCCACGTCGCCAGCCGGTTGGCGCCGCTGCGCTCGGCCGCGTCGACGGCCGTCAGATCGTCGTAGCCGATCCAGTTGAGCTCGGCTCCGTGCAGCAGCAGCTGCGATGCGGTCGACTGACGCCCGCCGTGGCAAGCGCCCCAGAAGGCCTGTGTGACCGCCGCGGCGTCCGGCGGCGGTGTGGCGTCCAGTTCCCGGTTGAGGCGATCGCTGAGCCCCAGCGCAGCGGCCTGGAAGAAGTTGGTCCGGGCGCCGTGAGCCAGCAGCCGCTCGGCCGCCTGCCACTGCCCGAAGGCGGTCGCGTCGGCGATCGGCGTGCCCCCGCCGATGACCGCGCCCGAGGCCTCCAGATCGGCGCCGGCGTCGAGCAGGGCGTCTATCAGCTCGACGTCGTCGTTGGAGGCTGCCCAGTGCAGCGGCGTCTCGGAGTGGGCCTCCCCCACGAAGCGGGCGTTCACATCGGCGCCGGCCTGCGCCAGCACGGTCACGATCGCGCGCGGGTGGGGCCGGTGGCCCGGCCAGTCCGCGTACAGGTGAAGCAGCGTCCGCTCGCCGTCTGAGACGACTCGGGCCGTCGCCAGCTCCGGGTGTTCATCCAAGAGGCGCCTGACCGCCTCCACGTCGCCGCCCACCAGCGCTTCACCCGCCTGGCGGGCGAGCGGGTCGTCGGCGTCAAGCCTGAGCTGCTCCGGTGGCATCACCGTTGAGGTGTCGCGCGCCACGACGGCGCGGCGTCACACTGCCGAAAGCTTACGCCAGCGCCGGCTCGAGCTCCTCCTCGATCTTGCGCTTGGGGTAGGCGCCGATCACGGTCTTCTTCACCTCGCCGTGCTTGAACAGCATCAGCGTCGGAATCGACATTACGTTGAACTTGACGGCCGTCTGCTGGTTGTCGTCGATGTTGAGCTTGACCACCTTCAGGGCGTCGCCCTTCTCGGAGGCGATCTCCTCCACCACCGGCGATACGCGGCGGCACGGGCCGCACCACGGTGCCCAGAAGTCCACGAGCACGGGAACGTCTGCCTCGATGACCTCTGCCTGAAAGCTGTCGTCGGTTACTTCGGAAACCGAGCCTGACATTTGGTTCTCCTGTCTCGCGTTACTTCAGAAAGTATAGCGGGTCGGCGGAGCTAGATTACACATCAGCAATGCCCGACCCCACGAACTCCGAGATCGCCGAGGCGCTTGACGAACTGGGCGACCTCTACGAGCTTGACGGGGCCATCATCCACCGGATCGTCGCCTACCGCAACGCCGCCAAGGCGGTGCGCGACGCGCCGGTGTCGGTGACCGCCCTGGCGCGGGAGGGACGCGCCACCGAGCTGCCGGGGATCGGCGGGATCATCCAGGAGAAGGTGCTGGCGCTCGCCGACGACGGCTCGATCCCCGCCGCACTGAAGCTCAGGGCCAAGTTCCCCGCCGGCCTGCTGGAGATCACGCGGTTGCCGGGTCTGGGGCCCAAGCGCGCCCGGCGGCTCTACGAGGAGCTGTCGATCGATTCGCTGGACGCCCTCGAGGCGGCCGCCTCGGCACACCACATCCGTGAGCTCAAGGGCTTCGGCCCCAAGGCCGAGGAGAGCCTGCTGGCGGCCGTCGCAGTCGCCCGTGCGGATGCCGCCGCGGGCGAGAACGGCGGCGGCCGGCGAACGGTGCTGAACCGCGCGCTGGCGGCCGGCGAGCAGCTCGTGGCAGCGCTCCGGGCCGATCCCGCCTCCGAACGCGTCGAGCTGGCCGGCTCGGCGAGGCGGATGACCGACAGCGTCAAGGACCTGGATGTGATCGCCACCGCCCAAGACCCGCTGGCGCTGGCACAGGCGGCAGCCGCGCTGGAGCTGGTGGAATCGGCTCAGACGCCCGGCGAGGCCGGTGTCCGCCTGCGCACCCACACCGGGCTGAAGGTCGACCTGCGGATCGTCGCCCCTGACCAATTCGGCAACCTGATGCAGCACTTCACCGGCTCCAAGGAGCACAACATGGCGCTGCGCGAGGCCGCGGTGCGCAAGGGGCTGCACGTCTCCGAGTACGGCGTCCTCGACGACGCCACCGGGGAGACGTACCGCTGCGAGCGCGAGGAGGACGTCTATGCGATGCTCGGCCTGCAGTACATCGAGCCCGAGCTGCGCGAGAACCGCGGCGAGCTGGAGGCGGCGGCCGCGCGCACGCTGCCGGCGCTGATCGAGGCACGGGATCTGCGCGGCGACCTGCACTCCCACACCACCGCCTCGGACGGCACGGCCTCGATCCAGGAGATGGCCCTGGCCGCGCGCGACGCCGGCTACGAGTACCTGGCGATCACCGACCACTCGGCTTCGGTGGGGGTGCGCATCGACGCCGACGACCTACACCGCCACATCGCCGCGATCCGCGAGCTGTCGGGCTCAGACGTCGTCGGAGGCATCACCCTGCTGGCCGGCTCGGAGGTCAACATCCTTCCCGGGGGCTCGCTGGACTACGACGACGATGTGCTGGCCGAACTGGACTGGGTCGTCGCCTCGGTTCACTCCTCATTTCAGATGTCCTCGGCCGAGATGACCAAGCGAATCGTGCGGGCGATCTCCAACCCGCTGGTCGACGTCATCGGTCACCTGTCGGGTCGCAAGATCGAGCGCCGGCCGCCGTACGGGTTCGACTTCCCGGCGATCGTCGACGCGGCGCTGGCCACGGGCACGATGCTCGAGATCAACTCGAGTCCCGACCGCCGCGATCTGGACGACGTGCACGCGCGGGCGGCCAGCCGCGCCGGGATCCCGATCCTGATCAACTGCGACGCCCACCGCGTGGGCGGCTTCGAGGTGGCGCGCTACGGCGTGGCCACCGCCCGCCGGGCATGGCTCGGGCCCGAGGCGGTGGTCAACACGCGCCCCTGGGACGAGGTGGCCGCCCTGCGTCCTCGCGCGCGCTAGGTACGGCTTTCAGCGGGCGCGCGCGGGTGAGGCCCGGCGACCGGCCCCGTCTCGCGCGGAGGGCTTCACGGGCCGATCCGGTGCGGCACCCATACCGCGCCAGCCGCGCTGCACCGCCACGAACCACAACAGCCCCAGCAGGCACAGCACGCTGGCCACGAAGAAGTTGACCCGCAGGCCGAGGAAGTGATTGGAGAAGTCGATCCGCTGCGTCTCCTCGAATATCCGGAAGCCCGAGTAGCCCGCCACGTACAGCGCGAACAGGCCGGGCGCCCGGATCTTGCGACGCGATCCCAGCCACACCAGAAAGCCGGCCAGCCCCAGGTTCCAGATCAGCTCGAACAGGAACGTGGGCTCGAACGTCGCGTAGCTCTCGTACCCCGGTAGACGATGCGCCGGGGAGATCTTCAACCCGAAGAACAGCTTGGTGGGCGCCCCGAACAGCTCCTGGTTGAAGTAGTTGCCGATCCGTCCGATCGCCTGCGCCACCAGCAGCCCGGGCGCGGCCGCGTCCATGAACCGCAGCAGGTCGTCGCGTCCCAGGCGCCGGTGGATGAAGATCAGCCCGACGATCACCCCGCCGGCGATCCCGCCCCAGATGCCCAGACCGCCGTCCCAGATCGCGAACACGCCCCACCAGTGATCGGGGACCTTGCTGGGGGTGGTGATGTCGAAGTAGATACGGCCGCCGATCAGACCCGCCGGGAACGCCCACATCGCCACCTCGTAGGGCAGATCGGGGTCACCGCCCAGCGCCCGCCAGCGCCGGCGGGAGATGAGGATCGCCGCGGCCACGGCGAACACGTAGGCGATCCCGTAGGCGTGGAAGAACACCGGCCCGATGCTGAAGCCGTTGTGGGGCGGGCTCGGGATGAAGGCGAGCGGGGTCACGCTCGCCATCCTGGCAGCAATCGCGGGAGCACGCGTTCGCTCAGGGTGGCGGCCACGGCGGCACGGCCGAACGGCTTCAGCAACCCGGCGGCTCGCTCTGCATAGCCGTCCACCGGATCGTCCAGCGCGCTGCGCAGCGCCCCCGCCAGGTCGTCGGACACCAACCGGGGGTCCAGCCGGCGGGCCAGGGCGAGCGCCGGATACGCCCCCGGCGACGGGGTGCTGACGAGCATCGCGCCGTCGGCCAGCGCCTCCAGGGCGGTGATCCCGAAGTCCTCGCGCCGGGGGGCGGTGACGAACACCCGGGCGCGGCGCTGCAGCGCCCGGTAGGCATCGGGCGCCAGACGGCCGACGAAGCGCACGCCGGGAGGCGCGGGCGCGCGCTCGATCCCCGCCACCACCAGCGTCTCCCCCTCACCCCGCGCCTGCTCCCAGGCGGCGAGGATCAGCTCCAGGCGCCGCTTGACCGGATCGGCCGTGTACGCCAGGACGTCGATGTCGCGGGCGCCCGACGGCTGGGCCGGACCCTCGATCGCCACCGGGACAACCGTCGCCTCGGCGTGCGGCGCGCCGTTCAGCGGCGCCAGCGCATCGGCGCTGGAGGCCATCGTCAACAGCAGCGGCGCCTGCGCCACCCGGCGACGCTCGACCCTGCGCTGCCAGGCGCCATGGCGGCCGGGACGGTTCTCGGCGGCCAGCGCGTCCAACCAGATCGCCCCTGGCGCCGGCCACAGCAGCGCGGCGGTGATCGAGCAGTAGATCACGGCGCGTGGTCGATGCTCGGCGATCGCCGCCACCGCGGTCGCGCGCGCGGCCCTGGCCTGGACGAGGTCGGTGAGCATGAACGTCCGGATCTCGGGCAGCGGACCGGTGTCGGCGATCCGCGCCCTGGCCCCGGCCAGCGAGAACGACGCCTCCAGCTCGCGTGCCGCCGCTCGCCAGCCGGTGGTCCCCCCCACGGAGACGAGCAGAACGTCCACCTCGGCCATGGGCGAGCCCGTGTCAGGCGCGCGGGCTCACCCGCCGCGACGCCGAGGCGCCGTTGAGCTCTCGCAGGTTGGAGCGAAAGCCCGGCGTGCGAACCAGCCTGATCTGGTGGAAGGGCGATGTCGGCTCGACGTAGAAGCGGGCGCCGTCGCGCTCCTCGATCGCGGTGACCGCCGAGGACTGGCGGCGCCAGGCCAGCGCCCAGATGATGGCGAAGCCGGTCGCGATCGCCGGGATCTGCGGCGCGACCAGCCCGAGGGCACCCGCCCCCAGGGTCGAGATCAGCAGCGGCCACAGACGGTTGAGCACCGTCCTGGCGGGGTTGACCTCGGGCAGTGAGGCCTGCGTGCGAGCATTCGCCAGCAGGGCGGCGATCGGCGAGGAGGTCTGGTTGCGGCGTCCCAGCCACAGTCCGATCAGGCCGGCCGCCACCCACCATCCGGCGGCGACCGGGATCACCGGGTCGTGCGCGCCGCCCGCCACTCCGGCGAGCGTCACCGCGGCCAGCGCGCTGGCCGCGGCTGCGCTGATCAGCACCGTCGTGCGCAGGAAGTCGGCGAACCGCACCGCCGCTACTCGCGGGCCGTGGCGATGAGCGCCGCCAGCAGCTGGCGAACCCCCTCGGGACCGTCAACCAGGAAGTCGGCCTCGCTGCTGATCTCCGACGGACCCTCGCTGGAGGAGACGCCGACGCGCACCGCCCGGACCAGGCGCCCCTCGGCCACCAGCTCGGACAGGGCGCGGAACGCGTCGAGGTCGGTGGTGTCGTCGCCCGCGTACATCGCCGACTCGATCTCCGAGCCGACCTCGTTGAGCAGGCGCCTGATGCCGGCGCCCTTGTCGATCTTGATCGGCGGGCGGACCTCCAGCACCTTGCGACCCCAATGGGTGCGCAGGCCGGCCGCCTGGGCGCGCTGCGCGATCGCGTCGACCGCCGCGCGGGCCACCTCCTCGTCGGGCGCTCCGCGCCAATGGAAGGCCACGATCGCCCCCTTGTCCTCTAGGCGCACTCGCAGCTTGCGTGTGTCGGCGGTGTCGGCCTCACGACCGAACTCGTGGATCCGGCGCACCCAGTCGGCCACGCCGGCATCCAGGACAGCCTCGGTCCAGCCGGAGCGCAGCAGCTCCACGCCGTGGCTGCCCAGGTAGTTGATCGTGCCGATCGAGACCATCGCGCGCGCCTCGGAGGCGCGGCGGCCACTGATGCAGGCCACCAGGCCGTAGGTGCGAGCGATGCCGATCAGCAGCTGGCGGGTGGACTCGGGAACGTGCGCGTCGGCCGCGTGGTCGACGATCGGGGCGAGGGTGCCGTCGATGTCGAGCAGGATCGCCGTGCGTCGGGGGTTGGCTCGCAGCGGCGCGAGCGCCTCGGATAGGAGCGCTGACGTCACGGTCCTAGTATGCCCCCTCGCCGCTCATGACCGGCGGGCGGGTGTGCGTCGAGTCATCACTGACAGATACCATGCATCCCCCCGATGAGCGACTCCGCGTCACAGTCCGGCTACGCCGTCTCCAGCTTGGGGCAGATGGGCGAGGGCCCCGGCTTTCGCAAGGTCCGCCGGGAGCTCGGCGTGACTGCGTTCGGCGTCAACGCGATCGTCCTCCCTCCGGGCTACTCCACCGGGGTGCACTATCACGACGAGCAGGAGGAGATGTACTTCGTCCACCAGGGGGTGGTCGAGTTTCGCTTCGGCGACGGCACCGAGCACATGGTTCACGCCGGCGGGGTGGTGCGGGTCGACGCGGCCACGCATCGCGGGATGCGCAACGCCGGCCAGGACGAGGCGATCGTGGTCGTGGCAGGCGGCAAGGACGGCTACGTGGGCCGGGACGGCCAGCCCGTCGGCGACAACCCGCGCGGGCGACCGCCGGGCGCCGCCTGACCGCACGACAACCGTTGACCGCGGCCCTGTTGCTGCACGGGCAGCCGGGTGGCGCTGCCGACTGGGACGGCGTGCTGACGTCGCTCCGCGGCCGGGCCGCAGCGGTGGCGATCGATCGCCCCGGGTGGGATGGACACACTCGAGCGCAGGGTCTGGCCGGCAACGCCGGGGCGGCACTGGCAACCCTTGACGCTCGAGGCGCGGAGCGGGCCGTCATCGTCGGACACAGCCTGGGCGCGGCGATCGCCGCCTGGCTGGCCGTACATCACCCCGAGCGGGTGAGCGCACTGGTGCTGATCGCCCCGGCGGCGAACGCGGCCGCCGTGGGCAGGCTGGACCGCTGGCTGGCCGCTCCGGGCCTGGCCGAGCTGTCCGGCGCAACGGCCATGGCCAGCCTCGGGGCGGCCCTGTCGGTCGACCAGTTGCGGGGGCGGGTCGGGGCCGCTGTGGGACTGCCCGACGCTTACCTGCGCCGGGCGCGGACGACGCTGCTGAGGCCCGGCGCCTGGCGCTCGTACGCGATCGAGCAGCGCGCCCTGATCCGCGACCTCGCCGAGCTGGAGCCAGGGCTGGCGACGATCGCCGTCCCGGTCACGATCCTCGTGGGCGACCGCGACCGGATCGTGTCGCCCGCGGCCTCCCGGAGTTTGGCCCAGCAGATTCCCGGGACGCGCCTGGTGGTCAGGCCGGGCGCCGGGCATCTGCTGCCCCAGCGCGAGCCCGCGTTCGTCGCCGGACAGATCCTGGCGGCGCTACCTGGCGCCACTGCCTCTACCCTCGCCGGTGCATGAGATCCCGTCTGTCACTCGCCGGGCTGCTCACGCTCGCCGTCATGCTCCTCCCCGGCGTCGCCCACGCCGCCAAGCTCGTCGGCGGCCGAGAGCAGTCGGCCATCGCAAGCGCGTTCGTCGCCCGCGGCGCCCACCGGGGCCTGGCGATCGTCTCGATCCGGGGCTCGACGAGCGCGCCCGCCTGGGTGGTCGTCAAGTCGGTCCGGCCCCGGGCATCCGGACGCGCCACGGCCGCGGGCAACCCGCCGCGCCTGCAGAGCACCTACTACCGCCTGGCCCGTGGACGCGTGAAGACCGGCGCGCCGCCGGCCGCGGCCCGGTCCGATCTGGCTCGCGACTTCCGGGTCGCCGTCGTCTACAGCGGATCGGGCTCGGAGACGATCGCCTACCGGCAGCTTTACCGCAGCGTGTGCCCGGGCGCCGGCGGGTTCACCGACTCGCAGAGCGAGACGGTTCAGCCGATGTCGTGGAGCGTCCGGTACGTGGTCGACCTCGACGCGCTGCAGTCCGCGGTGCGCGCCCCGGGCGGAACGGTGCTGGTGCCCGCAGTGTCCTTCGATGGCTCGCAGTCAAGGGTCTCGGCTCACGAGATCCTGTCCCACACCGCCATCGACGAGGGCTGCAACGGACAGCCGACGACGTTCGAGTGCGATGCGACCTACTCCCTGGGCTCGCCGTCCGACGGGCTGCTGTCGTTCCCGGCTGCCGGCGGGCTGGAGATCGGCGTGCCCACGAAGGCCAACCCCAGCGGCGACTGTGACCCCAGCGACTACACGCTCGGGCCCTCGATGTGGGATAGCGGGGCGACGACCGCGGTGGCGACGGGCCTGGGACTGGTTGGCGGCGGCCTACCCGCCAACCCCTACGCGCCCGTCCGCGTGTCGTGGCCGGGCAACTCGCCGGCGCAGGTCGCCGGCTCGCCGCTCAGCCCCTGCCAGGGCGACGGAGCCGCCTGCCACGACGCGTTTCGCTGGTCTGGCCATGTGGCGTTGCAGGCGACCCCGTAGACGGTCACTCCTCCCCGGGACGGGGCTCCGGGACGACCGGGGTGGCCGGCTCGTCGGGCCCGGGGACCGTCGACGGCCGCTCTGGATCGGACGGTGTGGGGTGGGCGGGGTCCGATGGGTCCACCGGAGCGATCGGTGCGTCCGGGACCACGGGCGTAGCGGGTTCGCTCGGCTGGGGTACTTCGAGTGTCGGCGACAGCCCCGCAAACACGTTGACCGCCGGCGGATTTGGTTGTTTTGTTGTTAGCGACATACACCCTCCTTACGTAGCTCGACCTAGACTGCGCCGCCGTGGAGACCGCTTCAGAGCCGATCGATCCACACCCGGATGACTCGCTTGACCTACCCCCTTTCGTCGACCTCGAACTGAGCGGCGCGGCGAGTTCGCGGGCCGCTGCGGCGGGCTCGCCGGCCGCTGCGCCAGCCGCTGGGGCGGGCTCGCCGGCCGTGGAGTCCGTCGTCGCGCCCGCCCGCGCGCGGCGCCGGATCCGTCGCCGGACGTGGCTCTCGGTCGACGCACGCCGGGAGATCCTGTGGATCACCGTCCTCTACCTGGCGGCGCGCGGGGTGCTCCTGCTGGTGGCATTTCTCAACGGCGCGTTCGGCCACCACAACTTCCTGCACGAGCTGGCCAACTGGGATGGACTGTGGTACCGCCGGCTGGCCAATCACGGCTATCCCGCGCACGTTGACTACGGCCAGACGACCCTCGGGTTCTTCCCCCTGTTCCCAATCGCCATCTGGTTGGTGGAGCCGGTGTTCCTGGTGCTCACCAGCCACAACGCGATCTGGGCGGCCACGGTCTCCGGAGCGCTCCTGTCAGCGGTCGGCGGCTGGGTCGCGACGATCCTGGTCCACCGCCTGGCCGACGGCTGGTGGGGGCGCGAGGTGGCTCGCCGCGCGACGATCCTGTTCGTCGTCTTTCCCGGCTCGGTGATCTTCTCGATGGTCTACTCCGAGGCCCTGCTGATGCCGCTGGCGGTCGGCTGCCTGTGGGCGCTGGAGCGCCGGCGCTGGGTGCTGGCCGGGGTGCTGGCGGGGTTCGGCTCGGCGGTGCAGCCCGTGGGCCTGATGCTGCCGGTGGTATGCCTGACCGGTGCGCTGCTGGAGGGCTACCGATGTCGCGGGCACCTGCGCGACGCCCGCCGCGCGCTGATCGCCCCGGTCCTGTCGGTCACCGGCGCGGTGTGCTTCATGACCTTCCTGTGGATCTGGACGGGGAACCCGTTCGCCAACTACATCGCCCAGCACCACGGCTGGAGCGAGAAGACCGACTTCCTGGCGCTGGTGCACACCGCGACGCGAATGTCGCACGCCTTCGACCCCAACCACTTCAACAGTCCCGTGACGATCAACCTCAACCTGGTCGTGGGGCTGATCGGCGCGGCGGTCCTCGCCGGCGAGCTGTACCTGCTGTGGCGCTCGCGCCGCTCGGTCTCCGTGGTGGCGCTCGTATGGACGCTGGGGATCACCTTCTTCGCGGTCACCTCGGAGTACGTCCCGCCCAACCCGCGGATGCTGATCACCGCGTTCCCGGCGCTGATGGTGGTCGCGCGCTACGTAGAGGGCAAGTGGTTCGCCGTGCTCGTGTTCGTCAACGTGTGGCTGCTGGCGGGACTCAGCCTGCTCACGTTCTGGTCGACCACGCTGCGTCCCTAGCAAGACTTGTGCGGCCCGGTCAGCCGCGCCCCGGTCGCCGAGCTCCCGCGCCGGGCAGCAGCTGCACGTGGATCGGGCTGGCGTACCCGTACTGCTTGATCGCTCCGTGCCCGAAGGCGCGCTCCAGCCGCGCATCCAGGCGGAGATAGCCGGCGCGGTTGGCGAGCGACTGCGCGGGTCCGTCCTTCTGGCCCTCGTGGCTGGAGACGAACCACAGCCGCCGGCATCCGGCGCCGGCCGCCGAGAGCTGGGAAGGCGTCAGCGTCGCGTAGCGCTCGACGAACGGCTTGACCTTGCCCCACCGGAGCGCCGGGAGGATCGAGCGAGGCGCCCCGCGCGCCGCCGACCCCACGTAGTACGCAAACGCGTTACGGGCATCCTCCGGGTAGAAGGCGATGCAGTCACCTGGCTGCGCGCGGCCGACTACGTCGGCGGTGACCGCCCGCCACGGCTCCGGCGAGACCCCGTAGGCGGCGACCAGCGGCACGGCGCGCACCGCCAGCGCCACCACCAGCCCGGCGGCGGCGAGCGCCGCCGGGAGGCGCGGGTGGGCGAGCGCCACCGCCAGCCCCAGCGCGACGGCCGGCAGGCAGGTGAGCAGGTTGCGGGGCAGGAAGACCGGCTGCGCGACCAGCGAGTAGACGAACGTCAGCGCCACCGGCACGGCGATCCACAGAAGCGTCAGCGCCACCGGCCAGCCGTCCAACCGCGGGCCGGCCGGGCCGGCCGGATCCGCCGCGCCCCCCAGATCCGCAGGGTCCCGCGCCCGGCGCGCTCGCAGCACCGCCACCGCCAGACCCAGCAGGACCAGCACGATGGCCACCAGCCCGGCCGCCGTCGTGAACCGCGGATGGAAGCTGGGCTGCAATCCCGTCGAGGTCAGGGACTGCAGCACCTGGCTGTCGACCTTGCGCGACGGCCGCGGGACCCAGAACAGCTGTCCCGACCCGCGGCGCACCGCGAGGATCGCCAGCGGTAGGCAGCACACGGCCAGCGCCAGCAGCGCCGAGGCGAGCCGGCGCAGCGCCGGCGGGCGGCCGATCAGCGCCAGCAGCTGCACGGGCACTACCAGCACGGCCACGAAGCTGGAGTAGGTTGCCAGCGCCATCGCCACCACGTAGCCGGCCCACGCCCAGCGCCGGCGCGCGCCCGTCGCCGACTCCTCGGCGAGCGTCAAGAAGCACAGGAATCCCGCACACACGAAGGCCAGCATCGGCGCGTACCCACGTGCCGTCTGCGCCCAGTAGACGAGCGGCAGGCTGACTGCGCACAGCAGCCCGCCCGTCACCGCCACGCGGCGATCGAACAGCCGCAGGCCGAGCGCGGCGACCAGCGCGACGGTCAGCATGGTGAACGCCGCCGAGGGCAGCCGCAGTACCGCCAGGCCGGTGCCCCACCAGTCGACCAGCACGTGCATCAGCAGGTAATAGCCCGACATGTTGCCCCCGTCGCGGGCGATCGCCGACCCCAGCGCCGATCCGTGCTGGGAGACGATCGCCACCGTCGCGCCCTCGTCGAAACCGAGGCTGCGCGACGTGATCTCGATGACGCTCAGCAGCGCCGCGAGCAATGCCGGCACCGCGATCGCGGCGCGGTCGCGCCCCCGCGCATCGAGAGACAGGCGGTGCAAGGTCGGGTCAGGTCCCGGCCAGCGCCTGCGGCGTGCCGCTCTCCGGCCTTGCCGGCTCGGGGTGGCCGGGATCGATGCGGGCGCCGCGGTGGCGCCAGCGGTTCCATGCGACGCCGGCAATCCCCAGGTAGACGGCCAGCATGGCCGGAGCGGCCCCCAGCGGGACCACCAGCACGCCGTTGGGCTTGACGAGGAACACCGAGATCGCCAGCGCCGCCGCCAGCGCCCACGACCGCTGCCAGCCGCGCAGCGCCGCGATCAGCACCAGACCCCAGCTGAAGTACCAGGGCCAGGCCGCCGGTCCGCCGGCGGCCGCCACCACCAGCACGAGCCCCAGCAGCGCCACCAGCCGACCGACGCGCACGCGGTAGAGCGCCACCAGGCCGATCACCGCCGACACCCCGAACGCCACCTCACCGACGGCCGACTCCATCCCGCGCGAGGACACCGATACGCCCACGGCGTGAAGCAGCGCGGCCAGCGTGTAGCCCACTGCCGTGCCGGGGGTGATCGCCAGCCGTACCTTGGCGGGAGTCGCGAACAACGAGGCCGACAGCCAGCTCACGCCGACGCCGCTGGCCAGCGTGACCGCGACCAGCACGACGCCCGCCACCACCGCCGCGGCAGTCAACAGGCGCGCGGCGGCCGCACGGTCATCGGCGGTCCGCGCCCAGGCGACCGCGATGAACACGGCGCCGACCAGCGCGGGGACCTTGATCGTGGCCGCCAGCGCGCACACCGCGATCCCCTGGAGCGGGCGTCCCTCCAGGGCCACCGCCACCCCGGCGGCGAGCAGGCCCGCCATCAGCAGGTCGTTGTGCCCGGCCGCCACCAGCCCGAGGCACACCAACGGGCTGGCCACGGTGAGCCACAGGGCACGCCGGCCATCGGTCCCCAGCGCCCGCGCCAGCCGGGGCACGAACACCGCCAACAGCGCGATCCCGACCAGCTCGAGGGCACGCGTCAGGAGCACCCCCGCCACCAGGTGCGAACCGACGATGCCCACGATCAGGCTCACCAGCTCCAGGAACAGCGGTCCGTAGGGCGCCGTCGTGTGACGCCAGAAGGGCGACACCGCCGCCAGCACGTGTCCATGCCCGAGCCCGGCCAGCACGGTCGGCGCGGCATGGTACGGGCTGCGCCCCAGATGCAGGATCGTGGCCTGCGCCAGATAGCTGTACAGATCGCGGCTGAACAGCGGCGGCGCGAGCGCGAGCGGCAGGATCCACAGCGCCGCGATCGCCAGCAGCCCGCGCCGGCCGGGCAGGCAGCGCCCCAGGCCGAGCCAGGCCACCGTCAGCGCCGCCATGCCGACGTAGATCAGGGCGGTGGCCGGGCGACCGGGCCAGCCGGGCTGATACCACCAGCCGACCACCCCGTCGTGCAACGCCCGTGGCGCGCACCACGCCACCAGCAGCGAGCCGACCAGGCCGAGCGCCGCCCAGGCCGGGGCCCCGCGCGCCCGCATCGAGACTCCGCGCGCCTGCTCCGAGGCTCCGTGCGCCTGCGTCGAGCGCTGCACCGCCGTCACGCCCTTCAGACCGGCCCGCCCATCCGGCCCACCGAGCCCCGCCGCAGCAGGCGCGGTCGCGCTGGCGCCATGCGCGCCGCCCCGCCGGCGCCATGCGCCCGGACGGCGACCACGGCCGCGCCGGCGAGCGTCAGTGCCGCGCCGCCCGCCAGGTAGGACCACCCGGCGGCGGGAGACCCGGCGGCCAGCTCGATCACGCCGAGCAGGCCGAACGCCGGCAGCCCGAGCCACACCATCACACGCCTGGCGGAGGCGCTCAGCCGCAGGCGCACCGGATCGGCGGCCACCACCGGCCACCAGAAGAACAGCCCGCAGAACAGGAAGTACTGATGGACGATGAAATGCAGGTCGGCGCTCTGCTCGCTCCACGTATGCAGCGGGGTGAGTTGGTACACGTACATCGTCAGGTAGTAATCGAGCGTCAGCATCAGCGGCGCCCGCGGCCCCGACAGCATCGCGAACGAGGGATCGTCCAACAGCCGCACGATCCCCGGGCGCCGCCGTGGAGCGAGCGTGCGGAGCAGCAGGGTGATCGGCGCCCCCAGCACCAGCAGCGGCGGGGCGGCCATCATCGTCAGCAGGTGCTGGACGACGTGCACCGCCGGCTGATCCTCGTAGACCTCCAGGCCCGACCCGTAGATCAGCGCCAGCAGCGCCAGGCCGGCCATGAACGCGGCGGTGCGCGCCGCCGGCCAGCGACGGCCCCGCGGTGACCGACGCCGAGCGGCGATCCCGTAGGTGACGGCCAGCGTGAGGAGCACCGCGTAGAGGACGATCGCGCCCGCGTCGCCCTTCCAGGTGGTGAGGATCGTCTGCAGGTCGACGTGGGTCACGGCGCTGACCGCGAGACTGTCTACCCGGTCCGCTCAGGCAGCGCGGCGACGGCGGGCGCCACCGATTCCACATGGGTGCGGCGACGGTGCGAATACCGAATCAACCGCCGGACGAGCAACCCGATCAGGACGCACAGAGGCACGGGACACGAGCGTACCTGACCGGCGGGCGCCGGTCAGCGCTCGCCGCGCCGTCACAGCGATGCGTAGAGCGCGGTCTCGAAGTCGGCGTAGAGCTGGATGGCCTCGGGCGGGATGAAGGGGCGCAACTGCGAGTAGATGGCGCCCGTGATGCCGGTGCTGCGGTCGACCCAGAAGTGCGTGTTCGCCAGCCCCGCCCAGGCCCCGGTGCCGGCCCGACGGCGACCGGGCTCGTCGTGCATGTTGAGCAGCAGGCCGTAGCCCCACATGAGCTCAAGGGTTTCTCCTCCTGCATGGCGGGGTGGGCGGGACCCTATCCGCCATCCGGCCGCCGTCAAGAACCGCAGTTTTTTCAGCCTGGCCCCGTTCGGCGATATAAACCCAGCGTGCGCGCGTCCAACAGGCATCTGGTCCTGGCCGCGATGATCCTCGCGGTCGCGATGATGTTCATCGACCAGACGATCGTCGCACTCGCCATCCCGAGCCTGCAGCACGACCTGAAGCTGTCTCCGACCGGCTCGCAGTGGATCGTCAACGGCTACCTGCTGGCCCTCTCGGCGCTGTTCGCGGTCGGTGGGCGGGTCGCCGATGTCGTGGGCCATCGCCGGACGGTGATCCTCGGGACGGTCGCCTTCGCGGTCTTCTCGGCGCTGTGCGGGGCCACGCCGACGGGGTCGCTCGGCCAGACCTGGATGATCGTCTTCCGGGTGCTCCAGGGCGCCAGCGCGGCCTTCCTGTTCCCGGCGGCGCTGGCGATCGTCGTCTCCAACTACGAGGTCAACGAACGGGGCAAGTACCTGGCGATCTTCTTCTCGATCTCGGGAGCGCTGACCTCGATCGGCCCGATCGCCGGCGGCTACCTGACCCAGTGGACGTGGCGCTCGATCTTCTGGATCAACGTGCCGGTGGCCATCCTCGCTGTCTGGCTCACGATCGTCGCCAAGCCTCCCCAGGAGCCTCGGCAGGAGCGCATCGACTGGCGGGGGGCGGGGCTGGTGTGCGCCGGGATGGCGATCGCCGTGCTCGGTCTTCAGCAGGCCAGCGCCTGGGGCTGGGGGAGCCTCGCCACCTGGGCGTGCCTGGTGATCGGCGTGTTCCTCCTGGTCGCGTTCGTCCGCTGGGAGCTGCGCGCCGACCAGCCGCTGATTCCGGTGCGGTTGTTCGCCAACCGCGGCTTCGCGGTCGACAACGTGGTGCTGTTCCTGCTGTCGATCTGCTTCGTGCCGCTGTTCTTCTTCGGCAGCCTGTACGCGCAGATCGCGCTCGGCGAGAGCGCAGCCAACGCCGGGCTGATCCTGTTCGTGTTCTTCGGTGGCTTTACGATCGCCGCCCAGTGGGGCGGGCGGATCCTCGATCGCCGAGGCGCACGACCGACGGTCGTGCTCGGCTGCGCGGTGTCGGCGGTGGGTTTCTATCTGTGGGCCAATCATCTCGACGCGCTGTCCTTCGCCAAGCAGTGGCCGTACCTGGCGATCGCCGGCGCCGGCATGGGTCTGACGCTCGGTCCGGTGAGCACCGACGCACTCAATCGCGCCGCCTCGAATGCCTACGGGGCGGTGACGGGCGTTACCCAGACCGTGCGCAACTTCGGCGGCAGCCTCGGACTGGCCGTGCTGGGATCGCTGCTGATCACCACGACGGACTCCAAGGTCTCCTCGACGCTCGTCGCGCGTCACTACCCGGCCCCCATCGCTCATCGCATCGCCCACGCGATCTCGGGTGCCAGCACGGGCTCGGGCGGCAGCGGACCGCGGAGCGCACCAGCGAACTTTCCGCTGCACGCCGTGCGCGTCGATTTCGCCCAGTCGGTGAAGGTGGTGGTGATCGGCATGGCCGCTGCGATGGCGGTGGCGTTCGTGGTCGCCGTTCTGCGGATGCCGCGCGGACGGGCCGGCGACGAGCCGGTGGGCGTCTCTCCAGCGACGGTCGCCGACGACGACCGGTCCGGAGGCGAGCCGGCGCCCGCCTAGGTGCTCTGGACGACGGCCAGCGGGTACGCGTCCTCCTCGCCCGCGTCCGGCGGGGGGAGAGACGACGGCGCGTTGGACGGCCGCGTGTGGCAGCACGTCCGGTTGCGGCCCTTCTGCTTGGCCTCGTAGAGAGCGCGGTCGGCGAGCCGGTAGAGCTCGTCTCCGTCGGCGGGCGTCGGCATCAGTCCCACACCGGCCGACATAGTCAGCGTCCCGGCGGCCCCGAACCCGCTCGAGGCGATCGCCGCACGGGCCCGGTCGGCCGCTGCGATCGCCTCCGAGATGCTCGAGGCCGGCAACAGCCACGCGAACTCCTCCCCGCCCACGCGTGCCAGCACCTCGCCGGTGCGGACGGTGAGCATCAGCCGGCGCGCCACTTCGATCAGTACCGCGTCGCCCGCGGGGTGGCCGTGCTTGTCGTTGATCTGCTTGAACAGGTCGAGGTCGAGCAGTATCAATGCCAGCTGCTGCTTGTCGGACGAGCGCCGTCGCACCTCGTCGTACATGGACTCCTGGAGCACATGACGGTTGGCCAGGCCGGTGAGGTTGTCGGTGCGCGCCATGCGCTCCAGCTCGCGGTGCTGGCGGTTCTGGATGCTCACGTCTCGCATCGTGGAGACAAACCCGATCGTGATGCCGTCCCCATCGCGTGCCGGCTGCACCCGCAGCTCGGCCTCGAAGCGCTCGCCATCGGCGCGCATGCACGTGACCTCGAAGACGCCGCCGTCCTCCTCCTTCACCCGTTGGCGCACCTCCTCCATCTCGTCAATCGTCTCGGGCGCCCAGAACGGGTACGGCGGCCGAGCCCCCACCAGCTGATCGCGGGAGAAGCCGGTGATGGTTGACAGGGCGCCGTTGACCTCCTTCATCTCGCCG
Source organism: uncultured Solirubrobacteraceae bacterium (assembly GCA_963831015.1). Lineage (GTDB taxonomy): Bacteria > Actinomycetota > Thermoleophilia > Solirubrobacterales > Solirubrobacteraceae > Palsa-465. Next base: position 493,000 of record CAWHOM010000007.1, read on the forward strand.
TCGACGGTGAACGCGTAGCCCTCGTGCATCGCGCTGATGATCGCCGTGGCGTGGTCGCGCTGCAGGCGCGCATCGGCCTCGGCCTCCCGCAGCCGCTCTTGGGCGCGCTTGCGCTCACTGATGTCCTCTATCTGGCTGATGAAGTGCCGCGGCTGACCCTGTCCATCCCGGACCAGAGAAACCGATAGCAGCGCCCAGATCTGGCTGGCCGTCCGGCTCAGGTAGCGCTTTTCGATCCGGTAGCCGTCGATCTCGCCGGCCACCAGGCGTTGGACCTGGGCGAGATCGGCCTCCAGATCGTCGGGGTGAGTGATGTCCTGGAAGGTGCGGCGCAGCAACTCGGACTCAGACCAGCCGATGATCGCGCACACCGACCGGTTGACCTTCAACCAGCGGCCGTCGAGGCCAATCAGCGCCATCCCGATCGGCGCGTGCGAGAACGCGGTCTCGAACAGCTCCTGCGCCTCCTGGCGGGCGATCACGGCCTCGTGCTGCTCGGTGACGTCCTGGGTGGTGCCGAACATGTGGGTGACCGTGCCCTGCTCGTCCCGGCGCACGTCGCGGCGGCCGTGGACATGACGGATCTCGCCGTTGGGACGGATGATGCGATACCAGGTGTCGTAGCGCTGCGGGTAGGACGGGCGGTCGATGCCACCTCCGCCGACGACCACGCGGTCCTCAGGGTGCACGAGCGCGCGGAACTGCGCATACGCGGGCGCAAACCCGAGCGGCTGACCGTAGATCCGACACATCTCGTCCGACCACGACGAGCGGTCGTCGCTCGCGCTCCACTCCCAGGAGCCGACGTGCGCCAGCGCCTCGACGTCCACGAACTGACGCTCGCGCGGGTCGGGACGTGCCGCGGGGGCGACGGCAGGCGGCGATCCGCGGCAAGGCTCGTTGTCAGGGGAGCCGGACGCTCCCCGCGGCGCGGGCATCTCCGTGGTTCATCGTCACGCGTCGGTCGAGGCTTTAGCAGCAATAGACACTACGGCCGCTGCAGCAGTGCCAGCGTCTGGGCCGGGTCCGGATACAGGTGGCTGAGCGTCGCGTAGGGCTCGAGCGCCGGCCGGGCGGCGCGGTAGCGGACCACCACATAGGACCTGGTGCGGGTTACGGGCCCGGCGGTGAATCCGGGCAGGGCCGCCGGATTCAAGGGGCGGACCGGCCCCCACTGCGCGGTGCGCTGCAGCCAGATGAGGTCGACCTCTGCGACGGGCGTCCCGGCCGCCGGCAACGGGCCCAGCCCCCGCAGGTAGGGCGCGAGCTCGGTCCCGCTGTGGATGTCGGAGACGATCGCCCGGGGCCCGGTGGCCGGTCCGAGCACGTGCGCCGCCCCGCGCCAGTCCTCGCGCTGGTACAGAGAATCTAAGTCGACGTTGAGGATGCAGAACAGCCCCACGGCGACGATCATCGCCGTCCCCAGCACGCCAAGCCGTCCCGCGCCCGAGGCGCCGAGCCCGGCCGCCACCACGAGCAGCAGCGCGGGCCAGGTGGGCAGCAGGTTGCGGGTGTTGAAGTAATCGGTGCCGATCTTGGAGATCACGACCGCCAGCAGGATCCCGCCGACGCCGACGACCAGCGGGGTCGCCGCGGCCGAGCGCTCCTCATGGCGTGACCGCGTGACCAGCAGGGCCAGTCCGATTACGACGGCGACGGCGCAGATGGCCGTCAGCAGGCCCTTCGCCGGCTGGCCGTCGCCGATCAGGTCCTGCTTGAACAGCTGCACCATGCGATAGGGCAGCGTGCCGCTGTTGGCGATGTAGCCGGCGCGACCGTCGTTCTGATGGATCATCAGGGGCAGTTGGGCTCCCGCCACCACGATGATCGGGGCCAGCCCGAAAGCGATCCGCTCGCCGGTCAGCAGGCGCCGGCGCCCCAGCACGATTGCCAGCCACAACCCCTCGGGCACGATCGCCACGACCGCGTAGTAGTGCGCGGCCAGCGCCAGGGCGCAGCTGACTCCCCACGCCAGCACCCGTCGCGGAGCGGGCGACGCGAGCACCCGGACGAGCGCCAGCAGCGATACCGCGCTCATCAGCAGCAGCAACGAGTAGGCCCTGGCCTCCTGCGAGTACCACAGCAGGAACGGGTTGGCGGCGGTCAGCAGCGCGGCGATCACCGCGGCCCGCGAGGAGAACAGCTCCCGGCCGAGCGCCCAGACCACCGCTATCGTGACCGTGCCGCACAGCGCCGAGAACGACCGCAGGCCCGCCTCACTCAGTCCGAACACGCGGGACCACAGCCACAGCAGCAGGTAGTACAGCGGGGGGGTGGACTCGGTCCGGGCGACCTGGGAGAAGACATGTCCCAGGCCATGGGACACGATCTGCCAGGTCGTCGCCTCGTCGAACCAGAAGCTCTGCACCCCCAGGGTCGTGAAGCGCAACAGCGCACCCACCAGGATGATCCCGGCGAGTAGCCACCCCTCGGAGCTGTGCTGAAACAGAGCGCCCCGTGGGCGCTCAGCGCGCTGGCGCCAACTGGCGGCGACGGCCATCGCGCTGACAGGTTACGCGCTCGCCTCGAGCGCGCGTCAGCGCAGATCGTCCAGGTTGACCTGCGTCAGCGACTCCAGCACGAGGTCGGCCGCCGCCAGGCCCGCGGCGCCGCGGGTGAGCGCGTTGGGCACGGCGATGCAGGTGAGCCCGGCGGCCTTGGCGGCGGCGACGCCGTTGGGGGAGTCCTCCAACGCGACCGCCTGCTCAGGAGCGAGGCCCAGCACGGCCAGCGCCTCCAGGTAGAGCGTCGGGCTCGGCTTGCCGCGGGCCCCATCGCCCTCGGCAGACACGAGCGCGTCGAAGCTGAACGTGCAGCCGGCGCGGGCCAGGTGCCCGCGAACGTTCTCACTGTGGTTGCTGGTCACGATCGCTGTCCGCAGCCCGCGCGCGCGAGCATCCTGCAGGAGTCGGTCGGCGCCCGGCATCAGCCGGTCGGGGAGCCGCTCGCGCTTGCCCTCGTCGCCCGCGACCCGCACTGCCTCGGGGTCCAGCTCGCGGCCGACCAGCCGCTGGAGGTGGGCCACCGGGTCGAAGTCCGAGGCGCCGGGGGGCCGCCCGATCGACTCGCGCACCCACAGGTCGATCTCCAACCGATGCCCGTAGCGCACGTAGAGGTCGTTCCAGGCGCCGTACACGGCGCCCTCGGTGTCGTACAGCAGGCCGTCGAAGTCCAGCAGCAGCGCCTTGAGCACGCGCCGAGGCTAGCGGGCGGCCGGCCCCCGGGGACCGGCCTCGACGTTCAGAACTCGGCGGGCGTCTCGGGCGCCGGCGACTTGTCGGCGTCCGCGGGGAAGCGGCTGACCGCCTCGTCCACCAGCGCCGCCAAACGCTCGGACACGGACCGCGTGTCCTCCAGCAGCCGGTCGCGCTCGCGCCACACCGAGTCGGTCTCGTCGTCGAGCTCGCGCAGGCGCTCCTTGGCCTCGGCGGTGATCGCCACCGCGTTGGCGGCCGCGTCGGCGATGCACCGCTCGGCCTGCTCCTCGGCGCGCCGGGTCGTCTCGTGCGCCTGGTCGTGGGCGACGACCAGGATCGAGGCCGTCTGCTCGCCGATCCGTTCGATCTCCTCGGTGATCGACATCGGGGGCTTCTCCTGCTTGCGCAGCACCTCCAGCTCGCGCTCGCGTTCGGCAAGCTCGCGCTCGAGCTCGTTCAGGGTGCGGTCGACCTCCGCCTGGCTGTATCCGTAGCGGACCAGGGGAAAGCGTGGCGGCTGACCGGCCGGCTCGGGCTCCCGCTCGGACTCGGGCTCGGGCTGCCATGCGCTCGGGTCGCCGAGCACGTCGTGCTCCACCGTCTCGCCGCCGAGTGGCTCGGGCTCCAGGCCCTGCATCCAGCGGCTGAACCGGCCTGCCAACTCGCCGAGGGGGCGGCGCGTCGCGGGGACGGGCTCATCGGCTTCGTCGTGGTACAGCAGCTCGTCGGGTTCGGTGCCGGTCCTCATCTGCTCATCGAGCCCGGCACCCGGTCTGCGGAAGTAGTTCATCTCGTGACTCCTTGGGGCTGGCGAACAACCAGGCTGTTCGGCGGCCCGGCTCGCATCCCTCGTCACTGCAAGCGCGCCCCCACTCGCCGGGCGGACCCACCCCGCCGCCCGGCCGCCGCTCACCCGGCGGGAACCGCCACCCGCTCGGCCGCCGCTCGCGCCAGCGTCGCCAGATGACGCCCGACGCCGCCCAGCAACGCACGGTCGACCTCGCCGCGCTTGTACAGCCAATGCACATCGGCCTCCCAGGTGAAGCCGATCCCGCCGTGGGCTTGGATCGCCGAGGCGGTGACCTCCCGCCCGGCGGTGGCGGCCGCGGCGGCGGCCAGCGCCGCTCCCTCCGCCAGGCGGCCGGGCTCGGCGTCGGCGGCCCAGGCGGCGAAGTAGGCCGTCGAGCGGGCGCTCTCGGTGTGCAGCAGCATCTGCGCACAGCGGTGCGCGACCGCCTGGAAGGATCCCACGGGGACCCCGAACTGCTTGCGGTCCTTGACGTAATCCAGGGTCATCTCCAGCGCTCTCTGGCTGACGCCGACCACCTCGGCGGCCACCGCGGCGCGTATCCGCGCCGCCGCGCCGTCGGCCAGGGCCTCGCTGGTGCCGTCCGCCCCGCCTAGGCGGGCATAGCGGCGGGTGGGGTCGATCGTCGCCAGCAGCTCTGTCCGCGCGCCCGTGAACACGCTGGCCGCGTCGCCGTCGATCAGAACCAGGAGGTCGGCCTCGTGGCCGTCGACGATCAGCTCGGCGGTGCCGATCCCGGCCGTGATCTCGCCCGCCACCAGGCCGGGCAGCCAGCGCTCGCGCTGCTCGTCGGACCCTCCGGCCTGGATCGCCGCCGCCGCCACCGCCGTGGACAGCAGCGGGGTGGAGGCGCAGGCATAGCCCAGTTCCTCGAGCAGCACGGCCAGCTCCACCGCCCCGAGCTCCTGGCCGCCGTACTGCTCGGCGACCGCGATCCCCGGCCATCCGAGCTCCACGATCTCGTGCCACAGCGCGGCGTCGTACTCGCCGGCGTCCGCCGCCTGGCGCACCTTGGCGAGCGGCGAGCGGGCGTCCAGCAGCTCGTGAGCCACCGACTTGATCTCCCGCTGATCCTCTGTCAGGTCGAAATCCATCCGCGAATCCTCCTAGCGAGCCTTCGGCAGGCCGAGCACCCGCTCGGCGACGATGTTCTTGAGCACCTCGGTGGTCCCACCCTCGATCGAGTTGCCGCGGGCCCGCAGCAGCTCATAGGACCAGCGGCCGCCGGCGACGAGCGCGTCGGGCCCCAGCAGGTCCGCCGCGAACTGCGTCAGCTGCTGATTGGTCTCCGACCACATCCACTTGGTCAGCGATCCCTCGGGACCGGGCTGGCCGTACTTCTCGATCGCGGTCAAGCCGCGATAGGCGGTCAGGCGCAGTACCTCGGCCTTGAGGTGCAGCTCGCCCAGGCGGTTGGCGACGACCGGGTCGTCGAGCAGGTCGCGCGCGGCCGCCTCCTCGATCAGGCGGTCCAGCAGCTGGCGCAGGCGGACCTGAAGGAAGAAGGCGAGTCCCGAGCGCTCGTTCATCAGCGTGGTCAGCGCCACCTTCCAGCCGTTGCCCACGCCGCCGAGCACGCTCTCCTCGGGGACCCGGGCGCCGTCGATGAACAGCTCGTTGAACTCGCTCTCGCCCGTGATCTGGCGCAGCGGACGCACCTGCACTCCCGGCTGGTCCATGTCCATCAAGAAGTAGGTCAGGCCCTTGTGCTTGGCGACCTCCGCGTCGGTGCGGGCGACCAGCATGCACCACTTCGAATACTGCGCGCCGCTGGTCCACACCTTCTGGCCACTGATCACCCACTCGCCCCCGTCCTTGACGGCGCGCGTCTTGAGGCTCGCCAGGTCCGAGCCGGCGTCGGGCTCGGAGAAGCCCTGGCACCAGATCTCCTCGGCGGTGAGGATCGGGTTCAGGTGGCGATCCTTCTGCTCGGGGGTGCCGTAGGTCATGATCGTCGGGCCGGCCAGCAGCAGGCCCAGGACGTTGGCCGGCAGCGGTGCGCCGGAGCGACCCAGCTCCTCGAAGAAGATCGCCGACTCGGTCAGCGTCGCGCCCCGGCCTCCGTACTCCACCGGCCAGTGCACGGCCCCCCACCCGTCGTGCGCCAGCTGACGCTGGAAGTCCCGCCGCCAGGCGTAGTGCGCGTCCTCGTCGCCCTCGGGCTCGCGGCCGGGCGCGTGGTCTTCAAACCACGCTCGCAGCTCGTCGCGAAACGCGAGCTCGGATTCATTGAAGGTCAGGTCCATCATCTCTCCTCGGTTGCGGCCGGACACTTGCGACGAATGTCTCATTGTGACGCTCGCCGTCCAGCCACGCTCACGCAACCCGCTCAGGGTGCCGACCAGGGATGTATGCATCCCATCGCGCAAGCGCGCCATTCGACGGCGCGCCTGTTCGCCGTCTATGCCGTGGTCAGCCTGATCCCGATCGTGGCCCTGGGCTTCATCCTGGCGTTGCACTTCCGCCAGGAGGCTCAGCAGCGAGGGCTCGACCAAGCGCGCGCCGAGGCGCAGATCATCGCCCAGACCGCCGTCCAGCCGCTGTTTAACGACATTCCGGTGTCCCGCGGGCTCTCACCGACCGAAGTCTCCGGGATGCGTCGGCTCGCGCGTCAGACCGTGGACAGCCGTGGGCAGGGCACGCTCCGGCTGCAGCTGCGTGATCTCCACGGCCGGGTGGTGTTCGCCGACGACGGCAGCACCGATCCGGGCGGACCGGTTGACGACGACGCCCTCGACGCCGCCCACGGCGAGACCGTCGCCCACCTGACCAACCTCAACGCCGACGACAACCCCAGACACCCCGGCCCGCGGGCCGTCGAGGTCTACCTGCCGCTGCAGGCCGGCTCGCCGGTGCGCCGCGTGGGCGTGCTGGAGCTGTACCTCTCCTACGCCCCCATCGCCCGTGAGGTCAGTCAGCTGCTGTCGACCATGTATCGGGACCTGATCATCGGGCTGGGCGCGCTGTACCTGGCCCTGTTCGCGATCAGCGCCTCGGTCAACGGGCGCCTGCGCCGCCAGTCCAAGCTAAACGCCCATCTGGCCGAGTACGACACCCTCACCGGCCTGCCCAACCGCTCGCTGTTCGAGCGCCGGGCGACGGCGGCCCTGCAGGGGGCCCGCCGCCGCGGCACGGCGGTGGCCATCGCCATCGTCGACCTCGACAACTTCAAGGACATCAACGACGTGCTGGGCCATCGCAACGGCGACGAGGTGCTCACCGAGCTGGCCGCTCGCCTGGAGAGAGCCGCGCGACCGGAGGTGACCGTGGCTCGCCTGAGCGGCGACGAGTTCGGGCTGGTGGTGCCCTGCGATGGTGATCGCGATCCCACCGCGGAGCTCGGCGAGATCCGGACCATCCTGGAGCGCGATCTGCCGGTCGGGGGCCTGACGCTGTCGGTGCAGGCCAGCGTCGGCTACGCGCTCGCCCCGCTGGACGCCGATGACAGCGAGACGCTGATGCGCCGTGCCGACGTCGCGATGTATCTGGCCAAGGCGGAGAACGCCGGGCTGGCCCGCTACAACGCGTCACGTGACCAGTACGACCCCGCCACTCTGAGCCTGGTCGCCGAGCTGCGCCAGGCGATCGAAGCCGATCAGCTGGTGCTGCACTATCAGCCTCAGCGCGATCTCGCCACCAACCGCACGGTCGGGATCGAGGCGCTGGTCCGCTGGCAGCACCCCACGCGCGGGCTGCTGCCGCCAGACACGTTCCTGCCGCTGGCCGAGCAGACCAACCTGATCGACCAGCTCACCCGCTGGGTCCTGCGCCGCGCGCTGACCGACCTGCGTGATCTGGGCGAGGCCGGCGCCGAGCTGAGCGTCGCCGTGAATGTGTCGGCTCGCGGGATCGGCCGCGGCGAGCTGGCCGACGAGGTCATCAAGGCCCTGCGCGAGCTCTCCGTGGAGCCGCGGCGGCTGGTGATCGAGGTCACCGAGACAGCGATCCTCGCCGATCCGGCCCGCGCGGCGATCGAGCTCGGACGACTCGCCGCCGCCGGGGTAGCCATCAGCCTCGACGACTTCGGCCAGGGCCACACCTCGCTGAGCCACCTGTCGGCGCTGCCGCTGGACGAGCTGAAGATCGACCGCGGCTTCGTCGGCGACATGCTCGAGCACCCCGCCCACGCGGCGATCGTGAACTCGGTCATCGACCTGGGCCACAATCTGGAGCTGCGTGTCGTGGCCGAGGGGGTCGAGACCGACGAGGTGCTCGCCCATCTGTCAAACCGCGGCTGCGACCTCGTTCAGGGCTACCTGCTCGCCCGGCCGATGCCCTTGGAGGCGCTGGTGCGGTGGCTGGCGCCCGAACCCCCCACCCGCGCCCCGGCGCGCACAGTCCCGGCCAGCCCTGCGCTGAACGGCGCCGTCACGGCGTAACGGTCACACTCCAGCGAGTCCGGTATTCATCGCCGGGCTCGACCAGGATCAGGCCGTCCCCGCTGTCCAGCGCGTTGGTGGGCGCGGTCATCGGCTCAAAGCAGATGTAGTCGTGGCCGGGCGGCGCGTAGACCTGCGCGTAGTGAAATCCCTCCTCGAAGGTGACCGTCAGCATCGTGCGCCCGTCGGCCACCGAGAAGCGCGGCTCGCCGGGATCCAGCTCCGCCAGCCCGTCGTCCCAGCTCTGCTCGCCCAGCATGAACTCCCGCTCTGCCAGCGGCTCGCGCGCTCCGGTGGGGATCATCCGCTCGTCGAGGACCAGCCGCTGCGCGGCGCCCAGGGCCACCCGCCAGTCATCGCGCGATGAGCGCGGGAGTCGCAGGTAGGGGTGAAAGCCGAACGAGACCGGAACCCGGTCGGTTCCCGTCGCCCGTAACGTCGTCGTCAAGCTCAGTTCGCCGGCGGCAACCGATGCCTGCATCGCCAGCTCGTGCTCGAATTCGAACAGCTCCAGCAACTCCGCCGAGCGCCACTGCAGCTGCGCCGACAGCAGGTCGGGTGGCGATCCGGCCTGCACCGTCCAGCGCAGGAGCCCGGGGAGCGCCCCATGAATCGGCAGCCCGCCCGGATCGGTCCCGAAGCGGCCCGCGGGCTTGGGCAGGCGGACCGTGGTGTCCCCCACGCGATATGACGGACCGGCCAGCCGGTTGGCCCACGGGTGCAGCAGCGGGATCCCCATCGTCTTGCCGCGCTGGGCATAGGCTTCAACCCCCCGACCGGGATCCAGGAGCTCGGCGCCGCGATGGCGCAGCGAACAGCACACCAGGTTGGCCTCCGGCACGAACTCGGCCTCGGTCTCGCCGTCGGGCGAGGTGATCGTCACCGTCGAGTACACGTCCAAGAGATTCTCGCGCCCCGAGCGCTGCGGCGCGTGCCGCCGTGCTGCAAAGATGCCCCGTCGTGAGCGACCCGCGCATCATCATCGTCGGAGCCGGGTTCGGCGGCATCGCGGCCGCGATCGAGCTGCGGCGTCACGGCTTTGACGACATCACGATCCTGGAGGCGGCGCCGGAGCTGGGCGGCACCTGGTTCTACAACACGTATCCCGGCTCGGCCTGCGACGTGCCCAGCCACCTGTACTCGTTCTCCTACGAGCAGCGGCGCGACTGGTCGCGGCTGTGCTCCCCGCAGTCGGAGATCCTGCGCTACCTGCGAGGCGTGGCCGACGAGCACGGCATCGTCCCGCTGATCAGGTTCTCGACCCGGGTCAGCGCCTGCCGCTTCGACGAGGCGACGTCGCGCTGGCGAGTGGACACCGAAGCCGGCGAGACCTACGAGGCCGAGGCGCTGCTGATCGCCGCCGGACAGCTCAGCCAGCCCGCGATCCCGTCGCTCCCCGGGCGCGAGCGCTTCGCCGGTCACAGCTTCCATTCCGCCCGCTGGGATCACGACTACGACCTGCGTGGCAAGCGCGTGGCGGTCGTCGGCAACGGGGCCAGCGCCGTGCAGTTCGTGCCCCAGATCGCCGGGGGCGCGGCTGCGCTGAGCATCTTTCAGCGCACCGCCAACTGGATGATGCCGCGCAAGAACCACGTCTATCCGCGGTGGCTGCGCCTCGCCGTCGACCGCGTGCCGGGGCTGCAGTGGCTGCGGCGCCGCTGGGTGTTCAACTACACCGAGATGCTCACGCTGGCGATCCGCCACCCGCGGACCGCCGGCCGCCTGCTGTCACTGCGCTCGGCGGCGTTCATGCGCAGCCAGCTGCCCGACCTCGAGCTGCGCGCCCGCGCGTGGCCCGACTACACCTTCGGCTGCAAGCGCGTCCTGTTCAGCTCGCATTACCTGCCGACGCTGGCGCTGCCCAACGTCGAGCTCGTCACCGATCCGATCGCCGAGGTCACCGAGACCGGCCTGCGCACCGTCGACGGGCGGCTGCACGAGCTCGATTGCATCATCTGGGCCACCGGCTTCCGGGTCTCGGACTTCGTCGCGCCGATGCGGGTCCACGGCGCGGACGGAGCCGAGCTGGCCGACGCGTGGCGCGACGGCGCGCACGCGCACCTGGGCATGGCCGTGCCCGGGTTCCCGTCCCTGTTCTTCGTCTACGGTCCCAACACCAACACCTCGGGCGGCTCGATCATCGTCTACCTCGAGGCCCAGGCGGCGTACATCCGTCAGGCGCTGGAGCACCTGCGCGCCGGCCGTCACGAGCGCGTCGAGGTCCGCGCCGACGTCGAGGCGGCGTCGGACCATGAGCTCCAGGCACGGTTTGCCGGAACCGCGTGGACGGCCTGCGATTCGTGGTACCGCGACGAGGACGGGCGGATCGTCGCCAACTGGCCGGGCTACATGCGCGAGTACGTGGAGCGCACCCGCACCCTGGATCCCGCCGAGTACGTGTTCTCGCCCTGACGCGGTGTCTCTACGCGGGGGCGCCGACGGGCGCGGTGTCGCTCACCGGCCGGATCTGGTCCAGCCGGTCGACCCTGGCCAGCGCGGGGAAGATCCGCCCCCAGCTGAGCGCGATCAGCATCGTCATCAGCCCGCCCCCGACGACCGCGGGGATCGTGCCCACCAACGAGGCCGCCAGGCCGGACTCGAAATAGCCGAGCTGGTTCGACGCGCTGACGAACACCATCTCAACAGCGGTCACGCGCCCCCGCAGCCGGTCGGGGCTGGCGAGCGCAACCGTGGTGGAACGGATGTTCACGCTGTAGAGATCGACGAAGCCGCTGACCGCCCAGCGCCACCAGCGACAGGGGATAGAAGCGCGACAGCCCGAAGACCAGGATGCTCGCCCCGTAGAGCAGGACCACGATCAGCAGCAGCCGTCCGGCGTGGCGGCCGATCGGACGTCGGGTGATGACCGCGGCGCCCAGCAGCGCCCCCACCGCGGGCGCGGCACGGAGCACCCCGAGCCCGCTGGCGCCGACGTGCAGGATCGAGCGGGCGAAGATCGGCAGCAGGCCGACCGCTCCGCCGAACAGCACGGCCAGGAGATCGAGCAGGATCGCGCCGAGCAGGATCTGGCTGCGGCGTACGAAGCGGAGTCCCTCGACCAGGTGGGTGACTGCGCGGGTCGACGCCCCCTCGTGGCGCGCGTCAGCCGCCTGCACCGGACGCATTCCCATCACGCACCCGGCGGCCGCCAGGCAGGAGCCGGCGGCCAGCAGGTAGACGAGCGAGGGCGAGGTCCCGTACAGCAGGCCTCCCAGCGCCGGGCCGATCACCTGCGCCGACTGGCTGGCGATCGAACGCAAAGTCATCGCGCTCTGCAGCAGCTCCGGCCCGACGAGCGTGGCCGACATCGCCCGCGCCGCCGGCGTGCCCAGCGCCATCGCCGTGCCAGAGCCCGCCGCCAGCGCCAGGTAGGGGACCACCGAGGTCACCCCCGCCCCGCTGACCAGCGCCAGGCCGACCCCCACGCCGGCTCCGACCAGCAGCGAGCCGGCGAAGATGAGGCGGCGCGGCAGGCGATCGGCGAGCTGGCCGGCCGGCAGCGCCAGCACGAACAGCGGCACGAACTCGGCCAGCCCGATCCAGCCCAGATCCAGCGGCGAGCGGTGCTGCGCGTAGACCTCCCATCCGATCGCCACCTCGAGCATCTGCAGGCTGATGCCCATGCCCATCAGCGCCAGCCACCACAGGCGGTAGTCGCGCACCTCCAGCGCAGGGCCAAGCCTCTTCACGCCGACTCAGGCTAGGACGGGCGCCCCCGCGCGCCGCCGCGTCAATCGTCTTCGATCAACCCGGGCGGCAAGACCGAGGCGACCGCTCCGGTCACCTCGATCGCCGTGAGGCGGCCATAGAAGTCGAAATGCAGCGTCAGCGAGTCCAGCGTCGGGATCCGGTCGGCCTCGTCGTGCTCGGACAGCTCGACCGAGTCACGCACCTCGGCGTCCCCGAGCTTGACGTACGCGTGGCCCCCGTCGGACTGGGTGACGGTGATCTGGCGCTCCACGCGGCGCACTGTAACCCGTGCCCTCGCCGACGCCAAGAAAGGCCGTCGTTTTCCAGCCGGCCGCGCCTGCTCAGTTGCGAGAGGCGTGGATCAGGTCCCGCAGGCGCACGAGCTTGACCCGGGGTCGTCCCTGCGGCTCGCCGAGGCGTGACTCGTGGGCGTCGATCATCTCCCAGCCCTCCCAGGTGACGTGGTCGGGCAGGCGCTCTCCCAGCCACGCGGCCACCGCCTCGGCGCTGGAGCGCTCGGCATCGGGCCGTCCCAGCCGGTCGGTCTCGGCGTCCTCCACGATCCGGGCCACCGTGTCGGCCGCGTCCTTCTTGTTCGTGCCGATCACCCCCGATGGCCCGCGCTTGATCCACCCCACCACATACTCGCCCGGACACGGGGTCCCGCCCTCGTCGATCACCCGTCCGCCCTCGTTGCGGATCAGACCGCGGCGATCATCGAACGGGATCCCCGCCAGCCGCTCGCCTCGGTATCCGATCGAGCGCAGCACCAGCCCGCACTCGATCAACTCCTGCTCCCCCGTCGGCTCGGCGCTCACCCGGCCGTCGGCGGAGCGCACCAGCCGGTTGACCGCCACGCGCACCGCGGTCACCGGGCCGTCCGAGCCCTCGCCGAGGATCTCCACCGGGGAACGCAGGAAACGCAGCTCCAGGCGATGGGACTTGCCCGCCGGCTTGCGCTGGGCGTAGTCGCGCAGGATCTCCACGTTGCGCCGCTTGGTCGCGTCCTCGGGCTCCGCAACCCCCTCCAGCTGCGCCGGGTCGACGATCACGTCAGCGCGCTCCAGCTCGCCCAGCTCGCGCAGCTCAGGGTTGGTGAAGGCTGCCTCCGCCGGCCCCCGCCGGCCCAGCAGCACCACCTCGGTGACGCCCGCCATGCCGAAGGCGTCGATCGCGTGATCGGCCGTGTCGGTCGGCGCCAGCTCGCCCGGATCGAGCACCAGCATCCGCGCGACGTCGATCGCCACATTGCCGTTGCCGACGACGACCGCTCGGCCGCCGTTGAGGTCGAACATGTGGTCGGCGAAATCCGGATGACCGTTGTACCAGGCGACGAACGCCGTCGCCGGATGAGAGCCGGGGCGATCCTCGCCGGGTATGCCCAGCCGGTTATCGGTCGAGGTCCCGATCGCGTACACCACCGCGTGGTACCTGGCCAGGAGATCCTCGCGTGAGACCTCGGACCCCAGGGTCACCGCTCCGAAGAACCGAAACGCCTCGTGAGCCGCGGTCTTGGTGTACACCCGGGTGACCGACTTGATCTTCGGGTGATCGGGCGCCACGCCCGCGCGCACCAGCCCGAACGGCGTCGGCAAGGCGTCGTACAGATCCACCTCAAAACCCGCCTTGAGCAGCTGATCAGCGGTGTAGAAGCCCGACGGCCCCGCGCCGATGATCGCCGCGCGCTTCATCGTCATGCCCACAACAGTAGAACGGGCCGGGGGGCTAGCCCCACCTCCGGTTCGGGGGCGCGCGCCGCCGACGACGCCCGCCCGCCCCAGCGACGCGGCGGCCCTCCGCCGAGACGCTGGCGGCATGTCAAATACAACGCCTCATTCCACCCCCGCCGCCGAGAATCGGACCCCACCCACCCTCGCGCGGCTGGTCGGCGGCGCCGCCCGCGGCGCCTCACGCCGGCCCAAGCTGACCATCTTCCTCTGGCTGGCGCTGGTCGTCGGCTGCCTGGTGGCCGGCGGCCTGAGCGGCACCCACCAGCTATCCAACGCCGCCTCGGGCACCGGCGAATCGGCGGCCGCCGAGGCCCGCCTGCACAGCGCCGGACTGGTTGATCCAGCCACCGAGAGCATCATGATCACCGCGCCCAGCCGCGCCCAGGCCGCGACCGCCGTCGCCGCCCTCCAACGGCGGGCACGCCGGCTGCCGAGCGTCGCCTCGGTTGCTCCGCCGGTCACGAGAGCCGGCGGCCAGACGACCCTCGTGGTCGTCAGTCTCCGCGGCGACCCCAACGACGCCGACAAGCACGTCGCCCCGCTCGAGCGGGCCGTCGCCGCCGTACGCGCCACGCATCCGGGCGTGACCGTGCGCGAGTCCGGTGATGGGTCGGGCGGCCGCGCGATCTCCCAGGCCGTCGACAACGGCCTGCACCGTGCCGAGCTCATCTCGGTCCCCATCACGCTGGTCATCCTCGTGCTCGCCTTCGGCGCGCTGGTGGCAGCCTCCGTGCCGCTGCTGCTCGGCCTGACCTCGGTCGCGGGGGCCGTCGGGGCCGGCAGCCTCGTCTCGCACCTGGTTCCGATGGGAGACTCCACCGCGCCGGTGGTCGTGCTCATCGGTCTCGCCGTGGGCGTCGACTACTCGCTGTTCTACATCCGCCGCGAGCGTGCCGAGCGTCAGGCCGGGGCCGGATCCGACGCCGCACTGCGGGCCGCCTCGACGACCGTCGGGCGGGCCATCGTCGTCGCCGGCGCCACCGTGATCATTGGACTGGCGGGACTGCTGTTCACCGGCTTCGGGGTGTTCACCTCAATGGCGGTGGGCGCGATCGTCGTCGTCGCCATGGCCGTGCTCGGATCGGTCACCGTGCTGCCGGCCGTGCTGGCGTTGCTCGGCGACCGCGTCGACAAAGGCCGGCTGGGGCGCCGGCGCCGTACCGGCACGGACCGTGGCGGGGCCTGGGGTCTCGTGGCCCGCGCCGTCACCGGCCATCCCCGCAGCGCGCTCGTCCTGGCGCTGTTGCTGCTCGTCGGGATCGCCGCGCCGATCGTCCGGATGCACACCGCGAACCCCGGCGCAAACGACCTCCCGGCGCACACCCCGGTGATCGTCGCCCAGCACGCGATCGAGCGGGCCTTCCCCGGCTCCTCGGACACCGCCGAGCTCGTCGTCTCCGGGCATGGGCTGGGATCCGCTCGGGCGCGGGCCGCGCTCGCGCAGCTGGGCCAACAGGGACAGCGGATCACCGCCGCCTCCGGTGAGATGTACGTGCGGGTGGCACGCAACGGCGAGACAGCGCTGGTCGCGATCCCGATTCGGGATGCCAACCGCACGGTCGCTCACAGGTCGGTGACCGAGCTGCGGGCGCAGCTGAAGCCGGCTACGACCCGTCTGATTCCAGGCGCGCGGGCGCAGCTCGGCGGCGGGGCCGCCGAAGATGTCGACTTCACGTCACATCTGGCAAGCGTCACCCCGCTGGTGATCGGGTTCGTGCTGGCCCTGGCGTTCGTCCTGCTGGTGGCCGCGTTTCGCTCGCCGTGGCTGGCCCTGTCGGTGATGGGGCTCAACCTGCTGTCGGTGGGCGCGGCGTTCGGCGCGTTGGTGGCCGTGTTCCAGGGTCACTGGGCACAGTCACTGCTCGGCTTCACCTCCAACGGCGCAGTCGTCAACTGGCTGCCGCTGTTCGCCTTCGTGGTCCTGTTCGGGCTCTCGATGGACTACACGGTCCTCGTGCTCGAGCGGGCCCGTGAGGCACGGCGGGCCGGAGCCGACGCCCGTGAGGCCGCGGCCGAGGCACTGCGCAGCACGGGCGGCACCGTGACGAGCGCCGCTGCGGTGATGGTCGCGGTGTTCGCCGTGTTCGCCACCCTGCCGCTGCTGTCGTTCAAGCAGCTGGGCGTCGGCCTGGCGGTCGCGATCGCGATCGACGCCACGATCGTGCGCGGGCTGGCACTACCGGCCGTCGTCACGCTGCTCGGCGACCGCGGGCTCAAGCCGGCCCGGCGTCGCCGACGCGTGCGCCAGCCGCAGTGGGATCATGGGAGTGATGGCCGCACGCTGGAGCCCAGCTATGAGTAAGGCACTCGCCCACCCGGCGGTGCGTCCTCTGACAGAGCCGGCGGTGTACGCACCGCCGGCTCTGCTGGTCGGCGTGCTGGTCGTCCTCTGGCTGCTGACGGGCGCGGGCTACTTCTGGCCGATGTGGCCGTGCTGGGCGGTCCTGTTCGGCGCCGGATTGTTCGTCGGGGTGCGCTGGGGCCGCCAGCGCCCCGCGGACGAGCGTCGACTGGCCATCACGATTGCGATCGCGATCACCGTTTCAGTGGCACTGGTCGCGATCTGGGCGATGGCGGGCGGCGGCTACTTCTGGCCGGTCTGGCCAGTCCTCTCGCTGGTCGTCGCGTTCGGCGTCCGCTGGGCGGCTCGGTTGCCCCGCCGGCACTCGCTGGAGGTGCGGGTCGACGAGCTCAAGCGCACGCGCAGCGGCGCGCTGGACGTCCAGGCGTCCGAGCTGCGGCGGATCGAACGCGACCTGCACGACGGCGCGCAGGCCCGCTTGGTGGCCCTCAGCATGCAGCTCGGCCGGGCCGAGGCGCGACTGACCGATCAGCCGGAAACGGCTGCGCTGGTCCGGCGTGCGCGCGAGGAAGCGGCCGCCGCGATCGGCGAGCTGCGCGACCTGGCTCGCGGGATCGCGCCGCCCGTCCTGGCCGACCGCGGGTTGGCGGCGGCGGTGCAGTCGCTGGCCGACCGCACCGGGCCGACGGTGACCGTCAACGCCGACATCCCACGCCGACCCCCGCCCGTCGTGGAGACCGCCGCCTACTTCGTGATCGCCGAGGCGTTGACCAACGCCGCCAAGCATGCCTCCGGCGCGGCCGTCCGGGTGACCGTCTGGGCCGAGCACGGCGAGCTGGGGATCGTGGTCGCCGACGATGGGCTCGGCGGCGCCGATCCGCTGGGCGGTGGGCTCACCGGCCTGCGCCAGCGGATGGAAGCGCTCGACGGCTGGCTCGAGGTGAGCAGTCCGGCGGGCGAGGGAACGACCGTGCGGGCATCGCTGCCATGCGAGTAGTCATCGTCGAGGACCACGCCCTCCTGCGGGAGGGCATGATCGCGCTGCTGCAGGAGAACGGGATCGAGGTCGTCGCCCAGGCGCAGGACGGGCCCGGGCTGCTGCGCATCGTCGACGGCCACAAGCCCGATCTGGCGATCTGCGACGTGCGGCTGCCCCCCGGCTTCACCGATGAGGGCATTCGAGCCGCGCTGGAGGCACGCCGCCGCCATCCCTCGCTGGCGGTGCTCGTGCTCTCGCAGTACGTCGAGCCGGCCTACTCACGCGAGCTGCTGGCCGCCGGCGAGAGCGGTGTCGGCTACCTGCTCAAGGAGCGCGTGAGCGAGGTGCGCACGTTCCTGGACGCGGTCCGGCGCGTCGCCGCGGGCGGCACAGCGCTGGACCGCGAGGTGGTCAGCTCGCTGGTCCGCGCGCGAGACGCCGGCGGCGACGGCGCGCGGCTGGAGGTACTGACCGCGCGCGAGCGAGAGACGCTGGAGCTGATCGCCCAGGGCCGCACCAACGCCGCGATCGCCCGCGAGCTGGTGGTGACGCCGGGCGCGGTGGAGAAGCACATCTCCAACATCTTCTCCAAGCTCGATCTGTCGGCGTCCGACGACGACCACCGCCGGGTGCTCGCCGTGCTGACGTACCTTCGCGCCACGGGGGGTTGAAGTAGCGCGACCCGCGTCGTCTGATCAAGCAGCGGCGGACGGTGTGGTGTATCTGGGCGCGTGTGGCGCTGCTTGACATCCGCCGCGTGGTCGCGCAATGAGGCCACGATTCCGGGGCTGACGCCCCGGATCGGGGACACACTTGGTCCCTGAGCGCCTCACCCGATCAGAATGTTGCACCGGTTGATGCCCACAGGGGAGCGGACAACAGACGCATCGGAAAACGACGCGGATGTTGCGCTTGACGTCCCCGACGTGCGATCGCGCAACGTCGTGATCGGTTTCGGGCCCCACGAGGCTCCCGATGCTCCACCAAGAGCCCGAGTCGGGGCGCCAGCCCCGACATCCTGGCTTCATTGCGCGGGCGGCCGCGCCACCCCTACCCAGCCCGGGCCGCCTGCTCAGAGATCCAGCCGTCGATCAGGCGCCCGGCGATCGAGAAACCGCCGCGCACGGCGTTCACCGTCTCGATCTCGTCGGGCGTGAACCACCGGGCGTCCCGGATCTCGGACTCCTGGAGGACCAACTCGCCGCCGGCGTGGCGGGCCCGGTAGCCGATCATCAGCTGATGGGGGAACGGCCATGCCTGGGACCCGAAATAGGTGACGTCGCGCACGTCGATGCCGACCTCTTCCTTGACCTCGCGGACCAGGGCCTCCTCGAGCGTCTCCCCGGGCTCGACGAAGCCCGCCAGCGTGGAGTAGAACTGCTGCTGGCGACGGGTCCCCCAGGCCAGCAGTGCCCGCTCGTCGTGCGCGCCGCAGGTGACCAGCACGATGATCGCCGGCGAGATGCGGGGATAGGCGTGCAGGTCGCAGTTCAGACAGCGGCGCACGCGCTCGTCGGCGGCGGGCACGGTCGGCGTCCCACAGCGTCCGCAGATGCGATGCGTGCGATCCCACTCGACGATCTGCGCCGCGCGTCCGGCCATCGACCACAGCGTCTCGTCGATCAGGCGGTACAGCGCGCGCAGCTCGCACCACTCCAGCCCGTGCGGCGCCGCGTGGCCGGTACCGTCGACCGCCAGGCAAAGCCGCCCGTCCAGCCAGCCGAGCACGTGGGTGGTCCCCTCCGGCACCGCGGCGGGCAGCGTCGCGCGGCCGTCCCGATCACGGCTGATCAGCACCGCGGCGTCGCGCACGCAGAAGCGCAGCGGCGTGATCGCGGGCGTCTCGGCAGGCCATTGCGCGTCGGACACGAACCGCTTAACGCTCACGTCAGCGAGCGTACTTCAGCGATTGCGCCCGTCCCGCCACGCGGTTATGGTCGCCAACACACCCACAGCGGAGGTTTAGATGCTCAGCCCCGTCGGTCTCAAGACGCGCCGCCGCGCCGTCCGTGCCCTGGCCCTTGCCGGCTCGGCTCTCGGGCTGGCGCTGGCCGCCGCACCCGCGAGTGCGGCCGTGCCCGCCTGCCGGACCAACCATCTGGTGGTATGGCTGAACACCCAGCCAAACGGTGCCGCGGGCACGATCTTCTACACGCTGAACTTCACCAACGTCGGCCCCAAATGCACCCTACGCGGCTACCCGGGGGTGTCGGCCTTCGGCAACGCCGGCAAGCAGCTGGGCTCCGCCGCTGTTCGCAGCTCGGCCAAGCCGGTCAAGACCGTGGTGCTCAACACGCCCAGCGCGTCGCACGGAACCTTCTCGACCGCGCACGATCTGCTGGGCATCGTCGAGGCCGGGAACTTCCCGTCCACCGCCTGCAGTCCGACGATCGCCTTGGGGCTACGCGTGTATCCGCCGAACCAGAGCGTCTCGGCGTACGTGTCCTTCCCGTTCGCCGCCTGCAGTCTCAGCGGGCCGAAGTACCTGAACGTCGCGGCGGTGACGAAGTAATCACGCGCCGGCGCGCCGGGTGAAGTCCAGCACGAGATGGGCGGTCGCGTCCGGCACGTCGAGCTGCAGACAGTGGCCGACGCCGTCCAGGGTGACCCACTCGGCATCGGGCAGCCACTCGTCGCGATAGCGCGCCGCGGCCGTCGGCCACTCCAGCAGGCCGTCGGTGGTGCCCCAGGCCACCAGCACCGGGCAGGCGATCCGATCGGCGTTCAGGTGCCAGCCGTGGCTGCGCGCGAACTCCACGTAGGGCAGCGTCGCGTCGCAGGCCGCGGCGGCGCGCATCGAGTGGGCGATCAGCTCGGGCGGGATGTGCTCGAAGTTGGTCACCATGACCTCGGTCGCGCGGCGCATTCCCTCGCGCGTGGACACGATCTGGTCGGCTCGGGGGACGACCTCTGCGAGCAGCTGACGGATCAGCAGGAAGTAGCGCAGCGCGTCTGTGAACCGCGGGTCCCCGGGCGCCCAGCCGCCCGCCGGGGCCAGCGCCACCACGCTGCGAGCCCGCCCCCGCGCCGCGAGTTGCAGCGCCAGGTAGCCGCCCAGCGAGTGTCCGACGATGTGCGCGTCCTGGAAGCCGGCGTCGTCCATCGCGGTCTCCACGGCGTCGGCCAGGGCGGCGTCGGAGACCGGCTCGGGGAGCGGCGGGCCGCCGGCGTGCCCGGCCAGCGTGACCGCCAGCACGTCGCGCTCGCGCTCCAGCGCCGGCAGCACCAGCTCCCATGTGCGCCAGGAGTCGGTGAAACCGTGCAGGCACACCAGCGGGGGCCCGGATCCGCCGCGGTGAAAGGACGTGAACGAGGTGGTCACGCTGGTGAAGCTACCGCGTCTGTACGCTTGCCTGAGCGTTATGGCAGATGTCCAACATCGCCGCGGTTCGCCCTCGCTGTCGGTCCGCCTGGCGATCTCCTGGCTGACCAACGCGCTCGTGCTGGCGGTCGTGGCGGCCGTGCTCACCGGAGTGCACGTGCGCAACGCCGGCTCCCTGCTGCTGGCCGCCGCCGTCTTCGGGGTGCTCAATACGGCGCTCAAGCCGCTGCTGCGGCTGATCACGCTGCCGCTGGCGATCCTCACCGTGGGTGTCGCCTGGTTCTTCGTCTCGCTGCTGATGCTGGCGATCACCAAGGACATCGTCTCCGGTTTCGCGATCCACGGGTTCTGGACGCTGGTCAAGGCCACGCTGGTCGTCTGGGTCGTGAACCTCGTGCTGGATCTGGCGCCCGGCCCGTGGCAGATCACCGGCAAGCGCCGCCGCCTGAACCGCAACTAGCTGCCCAAATCGGGTTTAGCCTACTCGCCAAGCTGTAAATTGGCGCGATGACGACCTCGACCGCACCCGCGGGCAGCTTGGCCGTGCTGCTGATCGAGGACGATGACGACGACGCGCTGATCGTCGAGGACCTGCTGGCCGAGAGCGCCGCCGACGTTCGCCTGCGGCGGGGACGCACCCTGAGCGAGGGCCTGGCGATGCTCCCGGGCGGAGTCGACTGCGTCCTGCTGGACCTGCGGCTCCCCGACGCGGTCGGCATGGAGGCCGTGCACCGTCTGCGCCAGGCGGCGCCGTGGATCGCGGTGATCGTGCTAACCGGCCTCGACGACGAGCGGGCGGGCCGGACGGCGGTCGATGTGGGAGCGCAGGACTACCTGGTCAAGGGCAAGGTAGACGGCGGCCTGCTGGCACGCGCGATCCACTATGCGGTCAGCCGCCGCCACGCCGAGGACGTCCAGCAGCAGCTGCGTGTCGCCGAGATCCGGGCCGACGAGATCGCCCGCCTGGAGCGCGGTCTCGTCCCCCGCCCGATCATCGCCGACCCCTCGCTGTGGATCGCCTCCAGTTACCTGCCCGGCCGCCAGCGGGCGCTGCTGGGCGGCGATTTCTACGACGCGGTCCAGACCGAGGACGGCCACCTGCACGTGGTCATCGGCGACGTCTCGGGTCGTGGGCCCGATGAGGCCGCGCTGGGCGTGGGTCTGAGGATTGCCTGGCGCGCGCTCACGCTGTCAGGCGTGGCCGCCGGGCGCGTGGTCGACACGCTGCAGCTGATGATCGAGCACGAGCGGCGCGACGCCGGGGCGTTCGCGACCCTGTGCACGCTCCAAGTCGATCCGCGCGAGCGGATTCTGCATCTCCGCCGCGCCGGCCACCTGGCGCCGATCGTGATCGACGACGGGGGTGTCACCAGCCTGCCGCTTGATCGCGGCGGTCCGCCGATCGGCATGTTCGCCGGGTCCGAATGGCCCGAGTCGCGCTTCGAGCTCCCCGACCCGTGGACGATCATGCTCTACACCGACGGCCTGATCGAGGGCCACGACGGCGGCTCCGGCCACCTCGGCGAGGAGCGCCTGCGGGAGCTGCTCGTCGAACAACTGGGCCGCCTGCCGAACTGGCGCGCCGATCCCGAGCGGCTGCTCAACAGTCTGATCCGCCGCATCGAGGAGCTCAACGGCCAGGAGTTCGACGACGACGTGGCCGTCCTCCTGCTCGGCTCCAGCGACTGACCGGCGCGCGGCCCTACGCCACCGAGGGATAATCCGGCGCCGCGACCGTGGAGAGCGAGCGCTGGTGGTTCGACGAGCATCCGGAACCCCGGACCAGATCACCCCTTTGGAAGCGCTGCTCGGCCTGAGCCAGAGCGCCGCGGGGGATCCCGTGCCCGAGGTCCTGCGCATCGTCGCCCAGACCGTGCAGGGAATCGCCGGCTTCGCGTCGGTGGTGCTCAACGTGTTCCGTCCCGCATGGGACGACTACTGGGTCGAGCTGGTGATCGGCTCCCAGCGGAGGCGAGCTGAGATGGAGGGCGTGTGCACGCCGCGGGATCTGCTGGAAGAGCTGCTGGCAACCCAGCAGCCGGCGCTGCCCGGCACCTACTTCATCACCGCCGAGTCCGGCTTCTGGGATCACTTCAAGATCTCCCACAGCACCCCGCTCTCCCAGCAGCTCAAAGGTCCCGAGGCGTGGCGCGAGGGCGACGGACTGCTGGTGTTCCTCGCCGACACGAGGGGCGCCCCGCTCGGCTTTCTCTCGATGGACGCACCCCACAGCGGGCGGCGGCCAACCGAGGACGAGCTACGCATGATCCGCGCCGTCTCCCTGCACGCCGAGCACGCGCTGGAGAGCGCTCACCGCAGCGCCCGCACGCTTGAGAACGAGCGTATCCACTCCAAGCTGCTGGAGACCTCGCCCGCGCTCGCCGCCAGCGCCAGCCTAAGCGAGCTGTTGGCGACGGCCTGCGGGACGGTGGTCCCGGTGCTTGGCTTTGAGCGGATCGCCGCCTACGTGCGCGGCGAACAGGACGAGCTGCGGATCGAGCAGTCGCTCGGCTGGGGCACGGCAGCGGGCCTGGCGCCCACGCTGTCGGTGGCGCCGGTCGAGGCGGTCCTGGCGCCCGAGCGCGAGCATGCGGGCTGCTGGCTGATCGCCGCCGCCGAGCTGTTCGGCGAGGCCGCGCCACCGCCACGCTCGCATCGCAACGGACGCGGGCCGGCGGCCTGGAGCGACTCCTGCCTGGTGCTCCCTTCGCGCGCCGCCGACGGCCGGCTGCGGGCGCTGTTCGCGATCGAGGACCCGGTCGACCGCCTGCTGCCCACCGACGCCCGGCGCCGCGCGCTACGGCTGCTCGTCGACCAGCTCTCGGCGGTCCAGAGCACGTTGGACTATCGCGACCTTCTCCAGCACCTGGCCACCCACGACCCGCTGACCGGCGTGCGCAACCGGCGAGACCTGACCGAACTGATCGCCGAGCACGCCAACGTCGCGCTTCTGGTGTGCGATCTGGACCACTTCAAGCGCGTCAACGATCGCTACGGGCACGAGGTCGGCGACTCGGTGCTGGCCCAATTCGGCCAGCTGCTGCAGGAACTGGCGCGCGACTCCGACGTGCCGGTCCGCCTGGGCGGCGAGGAGTTTTGCATGATCCTCCCCCAGACCGACCAGGCGGGCGCCGCCGCGGCGGCCGAACGGCTGCGCGCCGAGACCTCACGCCGGATGCGCGAGCTGGTGCCCGAGGGCATCACCGTGTCGATCGGCGTGGCCGTCGCCTCCCGCGGGGTGCTGGACGCCCGTGGCCTGCTGGCGGCCGCCGACCGGGGCCTCTACGCGGCCAAGCAGGCGGGCCGCGACCGCAGCGTGTCGGGCTGACTCAGCAGCCGTCCACGCCGCAGGCGTCGCCACCGGTGACGACGGAGACGGGCCGGCGACGCTCCCAGCCCTGGCGCAGCAGGCCAAGCAGCTCCGCGGGCGGTTGCGCTCCCGAGGCGCCGATCGCGCGGTCGACGACGAACGTGGGGACGGCGCTGATGCCCAGGCGGGCCGCGTCCTGCTCATCAGTGCGAACGTCCTGCGCGAAGCGCTCGCCGGCCAGCGTCTCGGTGACCTCGTGCGCGGGCAGACCGACCTCGACGGCGAGGCGAGTCAGAGTCTGCGGTTCGCTGATCAGCTCGCCCTCGCTCAGGTAGGCGCGCAGCAGCCGCTCCTTCATCGCGTCCTGGAGGCCATGCTCGGCCGCGAGGTGCAGAATCCGGTGGCCCTCGAACGTGTTGCCGGCGCGGGCGATGTCGAAGCGGAACTCCAGCCCTTCGCCCGCTGCCACGTCGGTCATCTGTCGCTCCGCCGCGTGTGCCTGCTCCAGCGACATCCCGTACTTGTCGGCCAGGTGGCGCGCCCGGTCGCCCTCGCGCTCGAGCGGGGCCTGCGGGTCGAGCTCGAAGCTGCGCCACCGGACGCTGACATCGTCACGATGCTCGAACTGCGCCAGCGCGGCCTCGAAGCGCCGCTTGCCGACATAGCACCAGGGGCATGCGATGTCCGACCAGATCTCGATATCCATGGCTGTGAGTTTAGTTCGGCGCCAGCATTCGCTCCAGCACCTGGGCCACCCCGGCCTCGTCGTTGGCAGCGGTGATCTCGTCGGCCGCGGCGAGCACCTCCGGGTGGGCGTTGGCGACCGCCACCCCGCGTCCGGCCCAGGCGAGCATCGGCAGATCGTTGGGCATGTCGCCGAAGGCCATCACCTCCTCGGCGGCTATGCCCCGGGCGGCGCACAGGCCCGCCAGCGCAGAGGCCTTGCTCACGCCCGCGGCGCTGATCTCCAGGAGCGCGTCCTCGCTGGAGGAGTAGGTGACCTCGACCAGGTGGCCGACCAGCTCCCGGGCGCGAGCGGCAAGCTCGCCCACCGTCAGATGCGGGTGGCGGAGCAGCAGCTTGACCGGCGGCACCGACAGCAGGGCGTCGATGGCGCCCACGACCGTGTCGTCGGGCAACGGCCAGCGCGTGACGTAGCCCGGCTCGTGGGCGAAGGTATGGGCCTGCTCGACCGCCCATGCGCCCTCCGGCAGCGCGTCACGCAGACGGGCGACCACCTGGTGGGCGACCGCGACCGCCAAGGGGAACTGCTCGATGACCACCTCGTCGTGCACGCTCCAGATCACGCCGCCGTTGGCGCACACCGCCAGCCCGTGGCGACCGGCCGCCGCCGCCAGCGGCGCCAGCCACCGCGCCGGACGCGCAGTGCACAGGACCAGCAGCGCCCCGGACTCCTCCGCGCGCTGCAACGCCCGCAGCGTGCGTGGGTCCAGGGTGCCGTCGCTGCGCAGCAGCGTGCCGTCGAGATCGGTGGCTACCGCGCGGGGAAACACCGGCGGATCGTACGGGCGCGGCGTAGGATGAGCCGAGCGGACACGATAGGAGGAGAGCCACGGTGGAGACCCGCATCAACCACGTCAGCATCAACGCCCGCGATTTGTCCGAGTCGGTCGACTTCTATACCGACCTGCTGGGCGCCGAGCCGATCCCGACCCCGAACTTCGGCTTCCCCGTCCAATGGCTGGCGCTCGGGCGCACGCAGCTACACCTGTTCGAGCGCGATCTGCAGCCGACCAGCCACCACCACTTCGGCATAACCGTCGATGACCTCGAGGCGGTCTACCGGGTCGCCGAGCGGCGGCAGTGCTTCGACCGCCAGACGTTCGGCAACCACCTCGTGCTCCTGCCCGGCGACCTCGTCCAGCTCTACATCCGCGATCCGACCGGCAATCTCGTCGAGCTCGACCAGGCGGGCGCCGACCGCCTGCCCGACGACATGCGGGCCCTGCTCAAGTCGCTGTCTGACTTTCACCCGCAGAGCGAGCAGAACATGCTCGGGCGGCTGTTCGTGCCGGCTTAGCTCAGTCTCCGTAGACGATCAGCTCCAGCAAGCTGCCGTCCGGGTCGCGGAAGTACACGCTCTGGCCGGGGCCGCGCGCGCCGTGGCGAAGCCCCGGTCCCTCCTCGATCTCGACGCCGTGCTCCTGCAGGTGGGCGACCGCCGACTCGATCGTGCCCGGCCAGCGAAAGCACAGGTCGCTGTTGCCCGGGGCGACGGGCACGCGAGCCACGGGTTGCGCCTGCACCCCGGGGCCGTGCACGTTGAGCTGCTGGTCGCCCAGGCGATAGGCCCACGTGCCATGGCCGCGGTCGACCAGCTCGGCGCCCAGCACGTCGCGGTAGAAGGCGTTGGCGCGCTCCCAGTCCGAGATGTGGATCACGCAGTGGTCGAGCTCGACGCGCGGCATCGCAGGTCCACGTTAACCGCTACGGCCAGCCGGCCTTGGGCACCGGAGCCTCGGTGACCAGCACCCGGCCGGTGCCATCTCCGGTGCTCATCGCCTGGGCGCCATGCCACTCGCGCGCGATCACGAACAGGGTGCGCATCTCCGGTCCGCCCAGCATGCAGGCGAAGCAGCCGAGCTCGGCCTGCACGGTCTGCAGAACCTCGCCGCCCTCGGCCACGCGCACGCAGCGGCGGTTGGGCACATCGGCGTACCAAATCGCCCCCTGGGAGTCGAGGCAGATGCCGTCCGGTACGCCGTCTCCCAAATCGGCCCACACCCGCCGGTTCGACAGGCCGCCGTCGGCGGCGATCGTGAACGCGGTCAGCCGCCGGCCGTAGGACTCGGCCACGATCAGAGTCGCGTTGTCGGGCGTGACCGCCAGGCCGTTGCCGAAGTGGATGTCGTCGGCCACCTGGCGCACTTCCCGGTCGCGCGTGACCAGTGCGATCGTCCCGGGCGCGAACGGCTCGCCCGCGGCCAGATCGAAGCCTCCGCCGTCGACGTAGGCGTTGCCCCGGCCGTCGACCACGATCTCGTTGTTGGGCGGATTGGCCGACAGGCCGCTCAGGTCCGCGTGCACCGAGAGCTCGCCATCGTCGTTCAGAGTCAGCAGCGCCCGGTCGGCGGCCGAGACGATCAGCAGGCGGCCCTCGGGCAGCCAGTCGATGCAGAACGGGAACGAGTGGACCTCGGCGATCGTCTCCGCTCGCCCTTCCAGGTCGACGGTCATAAGCCGATGCGCGCCCCAGTCGCAGAACCACAGGCGGTCCTCGTGCCAGCGCGGCGACTCGCCGAAGCTGAGGCCGCCGAGCAGCTCGCGCAGCTCAGCCATCGGCGGCCGCATGGGTGGCGATCACGACGCCGGCGGTGGGCACCCCGCCACCGTATCAGAACTAGACCGTCTAGTACTGCCCTCACGCCCGTGGCGCGGCTTGCTCTAGCTTGCATACGCCGCCTGCTACGGAACTAGACTGTCTAGTCTTCATGTACAACGACGATTCTCTCCCCCGGTCGGTGCGCAAGCGACAGGCGATCCTGCTGGCCGCCGAGAGCCTGTTCCTGGAGCACGGCTACCTGGGGACGACGATGGACGAGATCGCCGCGCTGGCCGGCGTCTCCAAGCAGACGGTGTACCGGCATTTCGCCGACAAGGAGCGGCTGTTCATCGAGATCGTCACCACGACCGTCAACCAGGTCGGCGATCCGATCGCCGACGAGATCCTGAAGCTGCACGACTCCGACCGGGTCAAGGACGACCTGCGCAGGCTCGCGCGTACGCTGCTGTCGGGGGTGATGCAGCCACGGCTGCTGGCCCTGCGGCGGCTGGTGATCGGCGAGTCGGGTCGTTTCCCGGAGCTGGGCCGAGCGTTCTACGAACGGGGAGCGGGACGCAGCACCGCAGCACTGTCCGCGGTGTTCGAGCGTCTGGTCGCTCGCGGGGCGCTCTCGCTCGACGACCCCCAGGTTGCCGCCGGGCAGTTCAGCTGGCTGATCATGTCGGCCCCCATGAACCAGGCGATGCTGCTGGGCAGCTACGAGGGCCCGATCGAGCTGGAGACGATCGTGGCCAACGGGGTCGACGCTTTCCTGGCCGCTTACGGGCCGCGCTAACGGGCCGCCAACAGAGCTAAGGGGGGTCGCTGAGCGGCCTAAGGCCCGACGCGCACGATCGCGCTGCGAACTGCCGATGTGGCGCCTGGGGGCTTACCCCAGACTGGGAATCGGCCCCAAAGCCCACACCCCCCAGGGGCGAGGCAGAGAAGGAGACAGACAATGAGAAACCACACAAGCCAGCTCGCCAGCCGCGCCCGCGCGCTTCGCAACCGCTCGATCGATCGCGCTCGCGTGATCTGGTCAGAGCTCGACTATGCCCAGCAGCGGATGTTCGAGATCCAGACCGGCCTGCGGCCCCGCGGCCCCCGCTACGAGATCGCCGATCTCGAGCGGCTGTACGCGTACCGCTCGCAGCACTAAGCCCTCCCTCCTCCCCCCGCCCAGCGGCGGCCGCGCTCGAGCGGCCGCCGCGCGCGGGCCGAGAGGCGTCAGTCGCCCGCGGGCGGCGGACCGTCTTTCACCCGGCCCGCTCGCGCCTGCCCGCTGTACTCCCGGTTGGGGAGCATGTTGGTCGCCATCGCCATGCGGTTGGTGAGGTTGTACATGGCCGCGACCTCGGCCACGTCCCAGGCCTCCTCGAGGCGCAGGCCCACGTCGAGCAGCGACTGCAGGTCATCGCGGGTCACCTCGCGCGGGCGCAGCGTGAGCTTCTCGGCATAGGCGCAGATGGCGGCGCGACGGGCGCTCAGCTCCGCGCGCCGCCAGTCATAGGAGATGCGCTCGCCCAGCACCGGGTCGCCCAGCTCCTCGCGCAGGGCGGCTCCGTGGGCGACCAGGCAGTACAGGCAGCCGTTGGCGGCGCTGACCACCACGGCGATCATCTCCCGGTCGGCGGCGCCGAGCTGCTCGGTCGGCTCGTGCAGCTGGCGGAAGTGCGCGAACCAGGCGCTCAGCCGCTGCGGCCGAAACGAGTAGACGCGGAACACGTTGGGAACGAAGCCGAGGCGCTCGCGAGCCTTGGCGAACAGCCTGCGCAGATCGTCGGGCAGTTGCGCCTCTTCAGGGACGGGGAACCACGAGCCGGTGTCGTCGCTGACCATGATCGGCTCAGTGGAAGGGCGCCTTGCCGGCGCGAGTGTCAGTACCCGTCATCGTGATCCTGGTCACCGACGTATTCAGGTCGTAGGTGCCCTTGAACGTGTACGTGCACGTCTCGAACTTGTGAAGCCCCGTCCCGCCGGTGCAGACGCCTTTGCCCGTGATCGTGCCATCTGAAGCTCCGCTCAGTCCGCTTGCCCTTCACCGTCGCAGCCGACGCCGAGAGGCACGAAGCGGCGATCGCCAACCCGGTGATTCCGACTGTCGTGAGCCACGCCTTACGCATCATGTCGCCAGCGTCACGGGTACCCATAAATCTGACCCCTGCAACTCCCGCATGAGCTGCGCCATCGCCGAGCTCGGCGTAGACGTCAGCTGACGGGGTAGGCCGTGAACAGACGAGAGGAACAACATGCCCTATGAGATCGAAGCGAATGAAGGTGTCCGCGAGGGGCTTGCGCGGGTCGCACGCGAGCAGCTCGACACCTCCCTTCACGCGCTCAACGACCGGCTCGCCGACGACCCTGTGACGGCGGTCCACACGGCGCGAAAGGCGGTCAAGAAGGAGCGCTCACTGCTGCGCCTGGCCCGGACGGCGATGCCCGCCAAGCAGCGCCGGGCGGAGAATGCCGCCCTGCGACGGGCAGCGCGCGGGTTGTCGGACGCGCGCGACGCCGAGGTCATGATCCAGACGCTCGATCAGCTCGCCGAGCGGTTCACCGGCCAGCTGCCGGAGAGCAACTTCACGTCCGTGCGTGAACCGCTGGAACGCGAGCGCGACGCCGAGCGAGCGCAGCTTATCGACTCGGGGCGGGCTCCTGAGGCCGCCGGTCAGCTGGCGGGCGCGCGGGCCCGCGTCGATCGCTGGCAGTTGCGAGCCGGCGGCTGGCCCGCGCTCGAGGCGGGTCTGGAGCGCTCCTACCGGCGCGGCCGGCGCGCGATGCGCGCGGCGGACCGCCGGCGTTCGCTGGAGACGATGCACGGATGGCGCAAGCGCGTCAAGGACCTCTGGTACCAGGAGCGCCTGCTGGTGCCCGTGGGTGGGCCGGCGATCCGCGGTCAGGCCAAAGACCTGCACCGCCTGTCTGACCTGCTGGGCGACGAGCACGACCTCGGCACCCTGCGCCGGCGCCTGACGGACGGCTCGCTGCACGCCGCGGCGGACGTCGACGGGATCGTCGGGCTGATCGAGCACCGGCAGGCCGAACTGGCGGGCGAGGCCTTCAGTCTCGGCTCGCGCATCTACGCCGAGAAGCCGGGAGCATTCGTGCGCCGCATGCGCAGCGCATGGCGCGCCGGCCGCGCGCTGCAGGACGCCGCCGGACAGCCGCAGCCGGCGGAACTGGCCGAGGCGACCCGAAGCAACGCCATCGGCTGAGCGGGCGGCGCTCCGGCCGGTGCCTTGGGTTCACTCGGCCTCTAAGAGCGCGGACATCGCAGCGCTGCCCCGCTCGATCGTCTCGCGCATCGCCGGGTTGAGGTGGAATCGCGTCGAGTCGTAGTCGTCGGGCAGCGTGCCGCGCAGGTGCATCTCCAGCGCGGCCAGCCGCGGGTAGTAACCGCCGCCCATGCAGAAGATCGCGTCGAACATCTGGCCGCCGATCTCGTGCTCGTCGAGCGTGGTGGCGTGCTCGAGCGCCAGCGTCGCGGTGCCCTCGCGCGGGCCCGCTGACAGGCTCAGCGCTATCTCGTCGACCCCATCGCCGAGCGACAGCTTGAGCGAGTGCGGCGCCTGGCATGCCTCGATCGTGCCCGAGCCCATGTTGTGCTGGTTGAAGGTGCCGCCCAGCCGTAGGTCGCCGTCGACCGTCGTGTACCAGCGACGCAGTCGCTCGGGGTTGGTGCATGCGTCCCACAGGTCCTCGACGGAGGTCTCGTAGGTCCGCGTGAACACCGCCACGCGGGCATCGCCGGCCGCGATCCGGCGGTAGCGCAGTTCGACGGTGGGTTCTTGCATGAGCGTCATCGACGTCCTCTCTGATGGGGATCCTCGGTGGATGCGCGGCGAGCCTTCTTGCCACGTGCGATCTCGGTGCCGAGGGCATCAAGCCTCGGCTCCCAGAAGCGGCGGTAGGGGGCCAGCCAGCGATCGATGTCCTGGAGCGGCGCCGCGTCGACCGCGTACAGCCGGCGATTGCCGGCGCTGCGTACGGTTGCAAAGCCGTTTTCGCGCAGTACCCGCAAGTGCTGGGAGACGGCCGGCTGTGAGATCCCGAATTCGCGCTGGACGGTGGAGCCCACCTCCCCGGCAGCCTGTTCGCCGTCACCGAGCAATTCGACGATGCGTCGGCGGACCGGGTCGCCCAGGATCTCGAAAGCGTGCATGGCCGATGTATATCAGTAGATACTTATATAAGTCAAGGATGATTTGCTCCAGCGCGTCAAGATGGAGATGTGGACGTCGACGAGCTCTACGGGCTGCCCCCCGAGCGCTTCGTGCCCGAACGAAACGCCCTGGTCCGGGAGCTGCGCCGCGCGGGACGGCGCGACGAGGCCGCCGAGGTGGCTGCTCTGCGCAAGCCATCGGTGGCCGCGCATGTCGTCAACCAGCTCGCGCGCGAGCACGAGCCCCAGCTGCACCGGCTGTTCGAGGCCGGCGACGCCCTGACCGAGGTGCAGTCCGAGGTGCTCGGCGGCCAGGCGGACGGGCGGACCCTGAGCCAGGCGGCCGAGCGCGAGCGCGCCGCGGTGTTGGTCCTGGTGGACGCCGCTCGCGAGTCGCTGGCCGCGGAAGGGCTCCAGGCGAGCGCGACCGTCCTGGAGCGGGTCAGCGACACGCTACACGCGGCGGCACTCGACGACGAGGCCCGCCAGCCGGTGCAGCAGGGGCGGCTGGAGCGCGAGCTGCGCCACGTCGGCCTGGGGATGGGAGCCGGCGGTCAGATCCCCACGCAGGCCACGCGCAAACCGGGAACGCAGGCGACAAAGCCGGCCGGTGGCAAGCGGGCCGACCAGGCAGCCGCGCGCCGTCAGGCGGAGGCTCGCAAGCGCGCCGAGGCGGCCGAGGCCGACGCCCGGCGCCGGGCCGAGCGAGCCGCCAAGGCGATGGAGGGTGCCGAGCGCGAGCGTTCGCGAGCGGCGCAGGCGCTGGAGCGGGCCGAGGCGGATCTTGCCGAGACACGCGACCAGGCCGATGCCGCCGACCAGGCGCATCGGCGCGCCCAGCGCGAGTTGGACGGGCTCTAGGGTCGCGGGCGGGGAGGCGCCGGGCGACGAGCTGGCGGACGGTCGCCAAGACAGGCAAAATGGCTGTGAGCGGCCGCGTTCTCAAGTCGGCAACCGATATGCGTCCGCGACCGTCTATGTTGAGAGTTCGCACAGGATGACTGACGAGGACCTGACCATCATCGAGAACGCTGGACGGCGGTGCTCCGTCTGCCATACCGGGCGTCGCTGGCGCGACTTCGACGTCGTGCGCGCCGAAGGCCGCGAGCCGGTGGTCATGTGCGCCGCCTGTAAGGCGCGCTACGGCGAGAAGCCGCCGGTGGCAGAGCCGCCACCTGCGCCCGAGCCCACTCCCGCGCCCGCTGAGGCGGAGAAGAAGGCTCCCCGCCGCTCACGTCCGCGTCAGTCCGAGGACCGTCTGCGACGCGCGCTGCGCGAGCTGCCGCCCGGCGAGCACTCGACGGGGCGGATCGCCAAGGCGGCCGGCCTCAATCACGCCAAGGTGCTCAGCCGGTTGCACGCGCTTCAGGAGGCCGGTGAGGTTCGCCAGATCGGCAAGCACTGGTCGGCTGACCGCCCCTCCACCGATCTGGAGGCGGCGTTCGACCGCCTTCAGGCCCGGACCGGCAACCTGCGCATCGTGCGCGAGACGCGCCCGGCCGCCTCCTCCGAGGAGGAGAAGGCCTCGAGCTCGTCGTCGGCGCGCTGACGCCGGCTACCGGGCCCGCGCGGCGCCGGAGTCCTCCGCCGTGTCGCCGGAGTGCGGCGCGCCCCGCCTGACCGTTTCGTAGATCACCTCGGTGTGGGCAATGCGGTCGTGCCATGCCCGTCGCGACGGGTCGCGCGCGATCGCGAGGAAGCCCAGCCCGGCCGGAAGCAGTGAGACGATCAGACCGAGGACACGCCGGATCGCGCAGCGAGCGCTGATCTCCCGCGAGCCCTCGTGGACGAGCCGGATCGACAGGAAGCGCATGCCCGGCGTCTGTCCCACGAGCGCCCAGAAAGCGGCGATGATCCCGCCCGCGGCAAGGAAGCCGAGCACCCCCAGCGCGATCGCCACCGCGAGCGACAGGTGGCCGCCGAAGGCGAAGGGGATCACCGTGGCCACCATGCTGGACACCAGCGAGTAGGCCAGCACGAGCAGCCCGAGATCGATTCCCGCCGCCGCCAGCCGCGTCACCAGCCCCGCCTGATTGGTCTCCGAGTCGGCATCGCGCGCGCTCACCAGCCGCTCCACGGCGTCGTCGAGCGCCTCGGTGATCTTGGTCAGCCGGACCCCGATGTCGGTGATCAGTCCACCGGTCTGCTCGGCGATCGCCGCCCGGATCTCCGGCGCGCCCGCGATCCGCTCCACCAGCATCTGCGCCTGCTCGGAGCGCAGGACCTCGTTCCAGGCCTGCTCGGCCGCCTCGGACTCGAGCGCCTGCCTGACCATCCGCGCGAGCTCGTCGCCATCGAGCGCAACCGTCGTGGCATGGTTCTCCATCGCCCGCTCGATCGCCCGGCCGATCGCGGGACTGCGCAGGGCCCGCACGATCGCCTCCTCCACGGCCTCGTCAAGCGCGCGATCGACCCCCGTGGCGTGTGCCATCCGCTCAGCGCTGCGCGCCCCCGCGCTCAGCAGGCGAGCCACCGGAGGCTTGGCACCATCGGACGCCACAGCGGCATTATCCCCGGCGGTCCCGCACGGTTAAGGGGACAGCACCGGCGGGCTGCCCGCGCCGAACCGGCGCACGTGGGGTCACTGGCAGCGCGGGGCCGGGTTTCAGCGGAGTTCATCCGCGGCGGCAGATCCCTCAGGGGCGGCCGCCGGCTTCACGGCGGGCACACGTCGGGGCTGGTCCTTCAGCGGCGCCTCGGACGCCGGCCTTCGGGCGGCGAGCAGGCGCTCGTTCTCGGACTCGACCAGCTTGGCGAGCGGGGCCGGCCGGCGCGCCATCACCTGCCATGGATTCATATCGTTCTCAGCCATCACGGCACATCATCGGCATTCCAGCCGACTGGGATTAGCCCGCTGCGGGGTGCGGCGCACGGTCGCGCGTGCACGAGAGAGTGCGGGGCCGCGCTGAAAGCTGCTCAGACCTGCAAATAGCTGCACCCTTTAGCGGTGGGACCGGAACAAGTGTCGACCTGTGGCACTACACTGTCAGACAGTGGACCGCCGGCTCATTGCAGGCCGTTTGGTGGTGCGCTGTCGGGTCGTCGCGGATGCTTGGGAGCCACGAAGTGCCTGCCAAGCGGGTTGACCGCCCTTTCTGATCGAGGTCAGTTCACAGAAAGCGACGGCTGCATGAGTGAGAACCTGTCCGATGTCCTGAGTGAGTTCGCTCGGACGATGCTGACGGATTTCCCGATCCAGAGGATCCTCGATCATCTCGTCAAGCGGATCGTCGACATCATGCCGGTGTCGGCGGCGGGGGTGACACTGATCTCTCCGGGCTTTGAGCCCCGCTACGTCGCGGCGTCAAACCCGTCGGCGTTGCGCTACGAGAAGCTGCAGAGCGAGGTGGGTGAGGGTCCCTGCTTGGAGGCGTACCACACCGGCAGGGCGATCTCCGTCCCGGACATAACCGCCGACGATCGGTTTCCGCGATTCGGGCCCCGAGCGGCGAAGGCCGGGCTGCGTGCGGTGTTCACCTTCCCGCTGCGCCACGACGACCAAGGGCTCGGGGCGCTGGACCTCTACCGGGACGAGCCGGGGGACCTGTCCCCGGCGTCCATGACCACTGCGCAGACGCTCGCTGATGTCGCCGCTGCGTATCTCATCAACGCGCAGGCGCGATCGGACCTGCAGGACTCCACTGATCAGTCGCGCGAGGCGGCACTGCATGACCCGCTGACGGGGCTGCCCAACCGGGTCCTGATGCTGGAGCGAATCGAGCAGGCGTTTCGCGTGAGTCGCCGGTCAGGCAAGATCTCAGCCCTCTTCTTCGTCGACCTCGACCGCTTCAAGACGATCAACGACACCTATGGGCACCAAGCCGGCGATCAGCTGCTGGTGGCCGTGTCGGAGCGATTGACGGGCGTACTGAGGCCAGGCGACAGCCTCGCGCGGCTGGCGGGTGATGAGTTCGTGGCCCTGTGCGAGGGCCTTGACGCCCACTCACAGGCCGACACGATCGCAAAGCGCTTCGGGGCCGCACTGGACCCGATCTTTGACCTCTCGGGCGTGGAGATGCAGGTGACCGCCAGCATCGGGATCGCATTCACCGGCACCGGGGTCGAGGCGCCCGAGGAGCTGCTGCAGGACGCCGATCTGGCGATGTATCGCAGCAAACGCCACCGCAGGACCAACTGTCACGTCCATGACCTGCGCGAGCTGCACCTGGCCGAGCACCAGGCCGGGCTCGCGCGCAGCCTGCCCGGCGCGCTGGAGCGCGGCGAGCTGCACCTGGAGTACCAGCCGATCGTCAACACGCTCGACGGCCGTGTCAATGGCGTCGAGGCGCTGCTGCGCTGGACGCACCCGAGCCGCGGGGCGGTGGCGCCCGCGGTATTCATACCGTTCGCCGAGCAATCGGGGCAGATCGTCGAGCTTGGACACTGGGTGCTCGAGCAGGCCTGGGCTGACCAGCTGCAATGGCGCGAAGGCCAACAGGCGGACATCGCGATGTCAGTCAACGTATCCGCGCACCAGTTCATGTCGGCCGGCTTTGCGTCCAGCGTCGCGTCAGTGATCGATGCCACCACAACCGACCCCGGCCAGCTGACACTCGAGGTGACCGAGAGCGTGTTCGTCCGCGACGAGGAGCGCGCGCTGATCGTGCTCGACGAGCTCAAGGACATCGGCGTCAACCTCGCCCTTGACGACTTCGGAACCGGCTACTCCTCACTCGGCTATCTCAACACGCTCCCCATCGACACCCTGAAAATCGACCAGACGTTCATCGCCAAGATCAGCTCGGAGCCAGGTAGTCAGAGGATCGTGACCGCCATCATCACGCTGGCCCACAGCCTCGAGATGAGCGTCGTCTCCGAGGGCGTGGAGACCGTCGCCCAGAAAGACGCGCTCATCAAGCTCGGGTCAGATTCCTGCCAGGGTTTCTACTTCGCGAGGCCGATGCTTGCGACGAGCTTCGACACCCTCATCCAGGACCACGCCGACCGGCCTGACCGGTACCTACCCGCCCCCGTCTAGCTCGGCCAACCGGTCGCCGAGCGCGCGCTCAAGTCGATCCGGGATGCGGCCGATAGGTGTCGGTAGCGCGACGCTGAGCATGTTCGCTATCGGCGGTCAGGATCGGATTCGCGAGGCAGGACCGTCCAGGTGGACGGATTGTCTACTGCAATAGCAGCGTTTTGACTTGCGCGTCGCTGGTGGGCGCTCCTGTCGAGGCACGGCCCGACGATGGGAGCACGATGGCGACGATCACAGAGCCGACGGCCGCGCCAAGCGGCGTCTTCAAATCGGCAACGCTGGCCAAGGCACCGACCGGCATCGCGGGCCTCGACGAGGTGACCGAGGGGGGCCTGCCTCGCGGACGTCCGACTCTGGTCTGCGGCCCGGCCGGATCCGGCAAGACACTGATGGCGATGGAGTTCCTCGTCCGCGGGATCACGCTGTTCGATGAGCCCGGGGTGTTCGTGGCGTTCGAGGAGACGCGCGACGATCTCGTCGCCAACGTGGCCTCGCTGGGCTTCGACCTGGCGGGGTTCGAAGCCGACGGCAAGCTCGTGGTCGACCACGTCAACGTGGTCGCGGCCGAGATGGTCGAGGCCGGCGACTGGGACCTCGATGGGCTGTTCATCCGTCTTGGCGCAGCAATAGACGCCGTGGGGGCAAAGCGGGTGGCGATCGACACGATCGAGACGTTGTTCGGAGCATTCACGGACACCGGCAAGCTGCGCTCCGAGCTGCAGCGGCTGTTCCTGTGGCTCAAGGACCGCGGCGTCACCGCCGTGATCACCGCCGAGCGCGGCGAGGGAGTGCTGACACGCCACGGAATCGAGGAGTACGTCTCGGACTGCGTCATCGTCCTCGATCACGTGGTCACCGAGGAGACATCGATCAGACGGCTTCGCGTCCTCAAGTACCGCGGCTCGCTGCACGGGACCAATCAATATCCCTTCCTGATCGGGAAGCAGGGCATCACGGTACAGCCGATCACCTCGCTCGGCCTGCAGCACGGAGTCTCCATCGAACGTCGTATCCACGGGCGTGGACCGCCTCGACGCGATGCTCGGTGGCGGCGGCCCGTACCGCGGCAGCTCGGTCCTGGTCAACGGAACCGCCGGCACCGGCAAGTCCACGCTGGCCGCGACCTTCTGCGACGCCGCGTGTCGGCGCGGCGAGCGAGCGATCTACTTCGCCTTCGAGGAGTCCCAGAACCAGATCATCCGCAATATGAGGTCTGTCGGGATCAACCTCGAGCGTTGGGTTCAGGACGGCCTTTTGCAGTTCAGATGCGTACGACCCAGTCTCCTCGGCCTCGAGGCTCACCTGGCGGCCATGCAGGCGCTGGTCGAGGAATTCGCTCCCTCCGTGGTGGTGGTGGATCCGATTTCCGACCTCGTCGGCTCAAGCCGCGATGTCCGCTCGATGCTCACCCGCCAGGTCGACTTCCTGAAGGCCCGGAGCGTCACCGCGATGTTCACCAGCCTCGCGGCCGATGAGCACGAATCTACCGACCAACTGGTGGCGTCGCTGATCGATACCTGCCTGCTCGTCCGCACGCTGGAGGGCAATGGCGAGCACAACCGGGTGCTGTCGGTGCTCAAGTCCCGCGGCATGGCCCATTCCAACCAGGTCCGGGAATTCCTGCTCACCGACCGAGGCATCGAGCTCGCTGACGTCTACGTCGGCCCGCAGGGCGTTCTCACCGGATCCGCGCGATCGGCACAGGAGGCCAAGGAGCGCACCGATGCCGTGGAACGCCAGGAGGACCTAGAGCAGCGTCGCTCCAGCCTCCAGCGCCAGCGGGAGTCAGTCGAGGCTCAGGTGGCCGGCCTGTGGCGTGATTTCGCCAACGAGGCCGCCCTCGTCGACAGGCTGCTGAGCCGGGGAACCAGCGGTCGCGAGGAGGGCGACGAGCAGCGCTTGGAGCAGGGACGACTGCGCAGCAGCGACGCCCTGGTCCCGGAGGACGACGCGAAGCCGGCCGCTCAGCTGAAGGCGACACGATGACCTCGCCGATCGTCACCGAGCGCGACGACGCGGAGGGCATGGAGCAGTGGAACCTCCGGCTGTACGTCGCCGGTCAGTCTCCCAAGTCGCTGAGGGCGTTCGCGAACCTCAAGCGCCTGTGCGAGGAACACCTCCAGTCGCATTACCAGATCGAGATCATCGATCTCATCGCCAATCCGCAACTGGCCGCCGGGGACGAGATCGTCGCGATCCCCACCCTCGTGCGGCACCTCCCGGCGCCGATGCGCAAGATCATCGGCGATCTGTCCGACGAGGACCGGGTGCTCGTCGGCCTCCAACTGCGGCCCGGGCCCCGATGACGAAAGTCACTTCCGGTCACGCCCTGGAGCGATTCGAACGTGCTCTGGCCGCGCTGGAGACCGAGGCCTACACGCTGACCTTGTTCGTCAGCGGAGCGTCGGACTCGTCCTCGCACGCGATCGCCAACGTCCGCGAGATCTGCGACCAGCACCTCCACGGGCGCCATCAGCTCAGCATCGTGGACCTCAACCAGGAACCGGCGTCGGCCGCTGCGCATCACGTCCTGGCCACCCCCACCCTGATCAAGGACCACCCGCTGCCCACGCGCATGCTGGTCGGGGACATGTCTGACCACGTGCGAATCCTGCTGGCGCTCGATGTGCCCATCGACCCCGTGACGGGCGAGGGCGGCGCGTGACCCTGCTCGGGGAGATAGCAGCTCGGCCCGAGGATCAGGCTGACCCGCCCGCGAGACCAGCGCAGGCCATCGCACCCCAAGAGCTGCAGGCCCGGCTGCTCGAGGCCGAGGAGACGCTGCGGGCGATCCGCAGTGGGGAGGTCGATGCCCTCGTGGTCCACGACCGGTCTCCTGACGCACAGGTCTTCACGCTCTCCAGTGCCGACCGCCCATACAGGATGTTCGTCGAGCACATGCGCGACGGCGCGGCGACGCTGTCGGAGTCCGGCGTCGTGCTCTACGCCAACCTGAGCCTGGCCACGCTGGTGAAGCGTCCGCTGGCGCAGGTGATCGGGTCGCCGCTCAGCTCCTTGATCGTGGACGGCGGCATCGCGACCCTGCAGGCGATCAGCGGACAGGGCGGAGGGTCGATCGAAGTCGATCTGATCACCAGCACCGGGGATAGCGTCTGCGTCCGGATCACCGCCTCGACTCTGCAGGTCGATTCCCAGGTTGTGCTGTGCGTGACCTTTGCGGACCTGACTCTGCAGAACGCGCACAAGCTCGAGATCGAGCAACTGCAGGCGAAGCGCGTGCGCGAGCTCGAGCTGGCGCAAGACGCGCTGACCCAGCAGGCCACGCACGACGCTCTCACCGGCCTGGCCAACCGCACCCTCCTGATCGATCGCATCACGCAATCGCTGGGCCTTGCTCAACGCTCACAGAGTCCCGCCGGCCTCATCTTCGTCGATCTGGACGGATTCAAGGAGATAAACGACACCCGCGGCCATGGCGCTGGAGACACGGTTCTGCGCCAGATCGCAGCCCGGCTCACGAACGCCGTTCGTCCGATGGACAGCGTCTCGCGCCTCGGCGGCGACGAGTTCGTGGTGCTGCTGCCGGCGCTGGCCAACTCGCAGGACGCCTTCTGCGTCGCCGAACGCATCGTGTCTGCGGTCGAGCTACCGATCAAGCTCGACCACGGCTCGGTAACGATCACGGCCAGCATCGGCATATCGGTTGCCGACCCCACTGCTCTCTCGCCCTTCCCCACCGCGGAAGGCCTGATCCAGCAGGCGGACACGGCCATGTACCACGCCAAGTCGCTCGGCGGGTCCACGACCGAGCTGTTTGAGCCGGGCGTCACCCCGACCGTGTTCGAAGCCGACCGCGAGACCTGGGTCGTTCGGATCCGCCAGGCGCTTGACGAGGATCGCTTCGTGCTGAACGCCCAGCCGATCGTCGACCTGTTGACCGGGGCCACCGTGAGGCACGAGCTGCTGCTGCGCATGCTCAGCGACGACGGCAAGCTGATCGCCCCGATCGCGTTCCTCCCCACGGCCGAACGCTGCGGCCTGATCGGCCAGATCGACCAGTGGGTCATCCGCCAAGCGGTCAAGATCGCCGCCACCGGTCAGGCGGTATCGGTCAACCTCTCGTCGGCGTCGGCAGCCGACCCGGTGGTGATCGACCTGATCGAGCACCAGCTGACTCGCCACAACACCGAGACCCGGAACATCATGTTCGAGATCACCGAGACCGCCGTCATGCAGAACATCGACCGCGGCCGGCGGTTCGCCGAGCGCATGATCGAGCTCGGCTGCAGCTTCGCCCTGGACGACTTCGGCACGGGGTTCGCCAGCCTCACCTACCTCAAGCGTCTCCCGGTGCAATATCTCAAGATCGACTTCGAGTTCGTACGCGACCTCGCCGTCAGTCAGCGAGACAGGTCAGTCGTCAGCGCGATCGTCGCCCTCGCGCGTGGTTTCGGACAGCAGACGATCGCCGAAGGCGTCGAGAACGAGGAGAACGCAGCGGTGCTGCGAGACCTGGGCGTCACCCTCGCGCAGGGCTACCTGTTCGGCCCCCCGGCCCGGTTCGAGGGGACCGTGCTTCCCGCGGCTGCTCTGTAGGCGATCGACGGCCTGATTACGTGGCCTGGGGCAGTCCTTGAGCGGTCTCCCCGAAGATCCCCATCTGCTGCCCGAGTGCCTCCCCGGTGGAGGCGCTGATCACGCCGAGGTTGTCGACGACGGATCCCGCCCGCGTCAGCAGCCGCACGAACTCCGGGCTCGCCCGGATGGCATCGAGCGAAGACTGCTCGCCGTACATGAGGAAGAACCCGGCGAGATCTCCTCCGTGCGGAGCCAGGAGGATCGGCGTGAAGCTGTCGATCTTTCCGTCCTCCTGGAGCTTTGCGTAGAAGCCGACGCTCTCCTGAAAGACCTCGAGCGCGAGTTGCTCCCGGCCTCGCACGACCTGTCCCCAACCAAGAAAAAGTGCCTCTCCGGCCATTCCGTCACGCTCCCCCATTGTTTGTTTGATGCGGCACGGCTAAACGTAAAGCCTGAGCAACCTCCCGGGGAGATTCTTCGCGACCGAGGGAATCAGCGGCGCCGAGTCAGACGTGAGCGGCTGGCAGCACCCAGCCCACCACCGCGATGTATTGAGCGGCCGCGGCGGCGATCACCAGCGCGTGGAAGATCTCGTGGAAGCCAAACGTACGCGGCCAGGGGTCGGGACGCTGGCTGGCATAGATGACCGCGCCGATCGAGTAGAGCACGCCCCCGGCGCCCAGCAGCACCAGCGGAGCCACCCCGAGCTCGCCCAGCAGCTGGGGCACGGCGATCACCGCCAGCCAGCCGAGAACCAGGTAGCTGGCGGCGTGAACGACCCGCGGCGCGTGAATCCATCCCAGCGAGAGCGCCACCCCCGCCGCGGCGCCCACCCAGGCGATGGCCAGGATCACGGTGACCAGCACCCCGTGCAGCACCATCAGCGCGATCGGGGTGTAGCTGGCGGCGATGAAGACGAAGATCGTGCTGTGGTCGATCCGCTGGAGAAGCGGCTTGAACCGCGCCGGACCGGGCCAGCGGTGATACAGGGCGCTGCCGCCGAACAGCGAGGCCAGAGCGGCGCCGTAGATGGCGACCGCCACCGTCGCACGGCCGGCCGGCGCCAAGCAGACGATGACCACCGCGGCCACAATGGCCAGGCAGAACGCGCCGGCATGGGAAACGCCGCGCAGCCGCGGCACGATCATCTCCGAACCGCGAGCAGCGGTTGCCTGCAACTGCGTGCGGGCACGCTCGATGGTTCCGGCGGGATCCAGTTCAGGCATCATTCTGCTGCCTCGCCTCTTTCCGGCAAGCCGCGTGGCCGCCTGACCTTCCTATCGACCAACCGGCGCCCTGACGATAGGCCCAAATAGTGAGAGCAATCTGAAGGCCGGGTGCTCAGGCGTCGTCGAGGCTCGCGGCGATCATGACGACAGCCCGCTCGTGCGCGGCATACGTGGCGCGCAGAGCGCCCACGACGTCGTCCGCGTCGGCATCGACCGGAGGCGGATGGGCGATCAGCAGGCTCCTGACCTCCCGGCCGAGTGGCTCGCCGCCGACCATATCGGCAAGAGCTCCCAGCGCGTCGGCACGGACCCGTGCACCCTCGACGAATGAGCCGATCACCGTCGCGCGGGCGAGCGGCGCACGCCCGAACACGCGGGCGTGCAGCACGGCCGGATTGACTCCGTGCGGTGCAATGAGCGCACGGCGCTCGCCCTCGGAGAGCCCGGCCGCCGCCGCGAGGTGGTCGATGGCCTCGGTGACGCCCTGCGCATCCACGGGAAGGGAACGCGCCAACTCGGGCGGCAGCCGGGACAGGAGACCGGCGTGCTCGTCGGCGGCCTCGGTCAGCAACGCCTGCACCCGGTCACGGTGAGTCTCGTCCATGCGGTGCACGGTAGACACCGAGACGCGATACGGCAGGATCGGCCTTCGGGTCACCGGGGCCTCCCCGCGCCGACATGGTGGCGGCGCGGGGCGACCCGACCGATCAGGCGGCCTGGAGCTCGGCTTCGTGCTCCTGGGCGAGGCGGCGGTCCGGCTCGGACTCCGATACCGCAGCGGTCGCGGCCGTGGCGCTCCGGTTGCGCAGCAGGGCGAGCGCCGTCATGATCGCGGCCGAGACGCTCGCCGCGCCGATCACGAAGGCGAAGTGATAGCCGCCCACGAGTGACTCGGCGAGCCCGTGGTGCTGCGCCACCAGCGCCGTGGTGTGGTTGGTGGCGACGGTGCCCAGCACCGCCAGGCCCAGTGCCCCGGCCACCTGCTGGGAGACGTTGGTGATCCCCGACCCCAGACCGGCATCGGCCGCCGGGACGTCCGCCATCGCGATCGACAGCAGCGGCATGAACGCGCTGCCGATGCCCAGGCCGATCGCGAAGAAGGCGAAGAACACGGTCGGGAAGAAGCTCGTCTGCACACCGGCCGTGCTGAGCAGCGCCAGCCCGGCGATCACCGCGACCATCCCCGCGATCAGCACCCGCATCGGGCCGAAGCGAGCGACCAGACGGGCGGTGACGCCGAGCGAGAGGATCCCGACGGTCACCGTCCAGGGCAGGAACGCCAGACCGGTCTGCAGCGCGCTGAAGTGGCGGACATGCTCGAGGTAGAGGGTTCCCAAGAAGAAGGTCGAGTACATC
This sequence comes from uncultured Solirubrobacteraceae bacterium, assembly GCA_963831015.1. Lineage (GTDB taxonomy): Bacteria > Actinomycetota > Thermoleophilia > Solirubrobacterales > Solirubrobacteraceae > Palsa-465. The sequence continues at coordinate 536,264 of CAWHOM010000007.1, forward strand.
CCGGTGACGAGGAAGCCGCGGACCACGCTCGCGCCCACCAGGCCGCGCAGCCGGAGGATGCGCAGGGGCATGATCGGGTTCTCGATCCTTGACTCCAGGAGAAGGAACGCGGCCATCAGGACGACCGCCAGCGCGCCGAACCCTAGGACCTGGAACGAGCCCCACCCGTGGGCGGTCGCCTGCACGATCGCGTAGACGGCGGTCATCAGCGACACGGTGACGAGCGCCGAACCGGCCCAGTCGATGCCGTGCCCGAGCCCGAGCCCGTTGTCGTCGGGGATCAGGGCCCTGCCTGCAGCCGCGGTGGCAACGCCGATCGGGATGTTGACGAAGAAGATCCAGTGCCAGCTGATCGCCTGGGTGAGCACACCTCCGGCGAGCAGTCCGAGCGACCCGCCGGCGACCGCGGTGAAGACGTAGGCGCTCATGGCGCGCGCGCGGTCGCCGGGCTGCGGAAACTCGATCACGATGATGGCCAGGATCACGGAGGCCTGCATCGCAGCTCCGATGCCCTGGATGAAGCGCGCGAGCGATCAGCACGCCCTGACTGGGCGACAGGCCGCACAGCACCGAGGCCGCCGTGAACAGCGTGACCCCGAAGAGGAACACGCGCTTGCGGCCGATCAGGTCGCCGAGGCGTCCCGCGAGCAGCAGGAAGCTGCCGAAGGTGACGAGGAAGGCATTGATGACCCAGGTGAGGTTGCCCTGGGTGAAGTGGAGGTCACGCTGGATCGCGGGAAGCGCGACGTTCACGATCGTCGTGTCGAGCACGATCATGAGCTGCGCGAGGCAGACGACCACGAGGGCCATCCAGCGGCGGCGATCCGGCGTGAGGGATGAGAAGAAGCTGTTCATCTGCGTCCAGACTGTTGAGACGAAAAGGGCGGTAGGTGGTAAAGTGGAGGACACCTCCAGAACTAAGCGGAGGATGCCTCCACATAATAGCGGAGGACCCCTCCGGTTTGTCAAGAGATTTTTCATGAGCTCCATCGACACCGCCCCGCAGCCGCTCCGCGCCCGCCCCAAGCGTGCCGACGCGCGGCGCAACTACGACAAGGTCATCGGCGCGGCGCGCGAGGCGTTCGCCGAGGGCGGCGCGGCGACGTCGCTGGAGGAGATCGCGCGGCGCGCTGAGGTCGGCATCGGCACGCTCTACCGACACTTCCCCAATCGCCAGGCGTTGCTCGAGGCCGTCTACCTCGACGAGGTCGAGGCGTTGTGCGCGTCAGCCGCCGACCACGACGACCTGCCGCCCTGGGATGCTCTCGTCAGCTGGCTGCACCGCTTCGTCGAGTACATGGTCACCAAGCAGGCCCTGGCTCCCGAGCTGCTCGGCTACTTCGATCGCGACGCAGCCGTGTTCCGGGACAGCCGCGCGGCCCTGTTCGCCGCCGGCGGGCCGCTGCTGGAGCGCGCCCAGCAGGCGGGCGCGGTGCGCCCCGACACCGACCTGTCGGAGGTCATCCAGCTTGTCGGCGGGATCGCCAAGATCCCGGCGAGCGAGCCTGGGCAGATCGACCACATTCTCGGCATCGCTCTCGACGGGCTGCGCCACACGCCCTAGACAGCCGGCCCGCGGTGCTGACAAAGGTGCACTGGGGGGCCGCGGTAGTGCTGGCGACCGCCACGGCATCGCTAAGCGCGGGCCCCGCGCAGGCCTCCGACACGGGTCGCCGGTGCTGCGCTGGACCGCGCCGCGGCAGGTGGATGTCAGGAAAGACGACGATCGGTCTCCCGCAGGAGGTGCTTGGAGCGATAGCGACGTACGGCCACGCGGGGCGGCCCGACCCATGGGGGCATCCCGATCCAGGGGATCTCGTGTCCAACGGCCTCGCTGTGCGTGGCGGTCGACCTCAACGGCAACGTGCTGGTGACGCGAACGCCGCGACGCACCGCGGGCTGGCGGCGCTTCGAGGTCGACGCGCTCGCCCCGCTGGATGCGGTCTCGTGCCCCTCGCCGGACTTCTGCGCGGCCGTCGACACGATGGGAAGCGTCGTGACCTCCACCGATCCCAGCGGCCGGCTCCGCCGCGTGGACCGCCGTCAAGATCCGCGACGACCTTGATATCGGCGGCACCGCAGCTGGCGGTCCCCCTCACCGCGGTCAGCTGCGCGTCGGCTCACCTGTGCGTCACCGGCGACGACTTCCCCCGCGAGATCATCACCGCCACCAGCCCGCGCGGCGGTCCCGGAGCATGGAGCGACCGGATCGGGATCGGCCACCGCTACAGCGCCGACGGACTCGTCAGCGTCTCCTGCCCTTCGACCCGCTTCTGCGCCGCCCTGGGCGACGCCGCCATCTATGCCTCGACCGCCCCGACCGGTCCGGCATCGACCAAGCTCGCGACGACGGCGTCGCTGGAAGCGATCTCCTGCGGATCTCGCTCGCTGTGCGTGGCCGTGGCCGGCAACGGCGATGCCGTGGGCGTCGGCGGCGTGTGGCGCAGCACGAACCCCGCGGCACGCCACCCGCGCTGGGCGCTCACCCACGCCGGACCCCAACCAGCAGTTTGCCGTGGCGTGCCACGGCCGTGGGCTGTGCGTCGCCACCGACTCCGCCGGCCGGGTGGCCATGAGCGCCCGGCCGGCCTCCGCGCATCCGGCGTGGCAGACAGCCCACGTGGATCGATCCAACGTGCTGTCCGGGATCGCGTGTCCCACGATCAGGCTCTGCGTGGCCGCCGACACCTCGGGCAACGTGCTGGTGGGACGCCGCTGACCGGAGGAGCTCAGTTGTGCGCCAGCAGCCTCACGCCCAGCTCAGCGGCCAGCCCTTCGCCGCCCTGGCGCATCACGAAGTCGTGGTTCCACATGAACGCCGGACGTGCCAGCGGCCCGAAGATGTTCATCCACGGCTTGGTCGTGCGGACCCGCCAGTCATAGACGATCGCCGTGCCCTGACCCGCGTATAGCCGCCACGTCCCGATTCCCTCGAGCTCGCCGGTGGCATGTGCCTCGATCGCGTACGGACGTTCCACGCGCGTCACCCTGAGATCGAAGCCAAGCGAGTACGGCAGCACGCTGCGCCAGGTGAAATGGTCAAGCTCGCCGAGGCCCGTGTCATCTCCGGCCTGCCAGGAGCTCGACTCTCTGCACGCCCTTCCACCAACGCGGGTACCCCGCAGAATCACGTAGGACGTCAAAGACGGCCTCGATCGGCGCATCGACGCACCACGTCGTCAGGAACTCATAGCTGGCCACGAGCGCGCCCTACCTGATCGTCGTAGATGCCGTCATCACCGGTCCCCGCGCCCGGCCTCTCTGGACGACAGCGGGCGTCGGCTGGCGACTCTATTTCAACGGCGATCCAAACACCAGGAGGTGTCGCCGCTAGAACCAGGTGGCATTCCAGGGTGGTCGCGGGGTCGAGAACATCAGGTCGACCTGCGCCACCGCGCCCGGCGTGAGTTCGCGGGCGGCGCCTGACACCAGCATCTCCGTCAACCGAAACCCACCCAGATAGATCGACGCCAGCGCCTGCTGGGTCAGCTGGATGTCGGGATCACGGTCGGTGCGCTCGCATTCGACCTCGGCGTCGTCAGCCCGGAGCCGGTAGCAACCCGCCGCGAACCCGGGCGCGCTCTCGTCGATGACCTCCACGATGACCTCGCCGGGGATCGCATAACGCCGCGCGGCCAGCGCCTTCGGCACGTCGAGCAGCCGCAGCCACAGAAAGTCGACCTGCTGGACCATCACCAGCGTGCGCGCATCTCCCAGGAGCCAGCGCACCGGTTCGTCGATCGGACGATCCGGCACGCGGACCTGATCCACGAGGTCGATTCCGCTCAGATACGACCAGAAGTTCCGGTAGGCCGCATCGCTCGCGGTGGCGAGACCCCAGACCTCGACGCTCCCAAACGGCGGCATCAGGCCGGCATCACCCGTCGCCTTCCAAGCGAGCAGTCCGTCGGGTCCGTCGTCGCCCTCATGGATCAGCCAGTTGTGGGGCAGGTCCTCCGCCGGCGCATGGCCGTCGAGACCCAGGACGCGATCCCACCAACCGTTCTCGCGGTCAACCTGTCCCGCGCGCTCGCGTCGGGCCGCGGCATAGACGCCCGGCGCGACTTCGCCGAATTCGTCACGCGTCACCTGGCGCACGCGTGTCGGGTCCCCCGAGCACGTCGCACCCGGCCGCGAGCACTGCAGCGCGTAGTCGGCGATAAGGGTCGCCGGCGCGTAGCCAAACCGGCCGTAGATCGGCCACTCGGCGGCGATCAGAATGCTCAGCGGATCGCCTCGTTCCCGCGCCGCCCGCAGAGAGTCATCGAGCATCCGGCGCAGCAACCCACGGCGCCGGTGCGAGGCGGCCACGGTCACGTTGGTCAGCGCATCCACGCGCAGATCAGCGGTCGCGGCGGCCCGGCCCGGAACCGACAGACTCCTCGCCTCGCTACGCAGCGTCGCCACCCAGCGGCCACGGTCGCGCGCGCCCCACGTCCGGCGCGGATCCCAGACGCGGCGGAGCCGATCGACCCGCCGGGACCTGTGTGGGCCATCGGGATCGCGCAGGAACGTCGTCTCCATCGCGCGCGCCCATCCCGGGATCTCCTCGGCAGCGATGGGATTCACGACTTGAGTCACGGATTGGGGCATCGTCTCCATCATTGCGCGGCCCACCCCGGGCCGTCGACAGGTTTTCGAAGCGGCTGACCGGGAAGCTTCTCCACCGAGAGGTCTGTAGAGAGGGAGGACCCATGGAAGGCATTGCGGCCAAGCGGCCGGACGATCTACTTCTTCGGCGCTTTAGGGGGTCTGCTGTTCGGCTACGACACGGGCGTCATCTCCGGCGCGCTGCTGTTCATCCCGAACGACTTCAAGCTCTCGCCATTCCTGCAGGGTGCGATCGTCGCCAGCCTGCTCCTGGGCGCGATGATCGGAGCCGCGTTCGCCGGTCGACTGTCGGATCGGCTGGGACGCAGCTGCTGATCATCATCGCGGCCATCGTCTTCACGGCCGGCTCGTTGCTGGCGGCGTTCGCACCGAGCGTCGCGGTCCTCGTCGCGGCGCGTTTCATCATCGGCCTGGCGGTTGGCTCGGCGGCGCTCGTGGTGCCGCTGTATCTGTCGGAAATCGCGCCGACCGAGATTCGCGGCGCGATCGCCTCGCTCAACCAGCTGATGATCGTGGGCGGCATCCTCGTCGCCTACATCGTCAACGCGATCCTGGCGTCCTCGGGCAACTGGCGGCTGATGCTCGGCCTGGCAGCCGTGCCGTCGGTGGTCCTGCTGGTCGGGCATGCTGTTCATGCCCGAGACGCCGCGATATCTGGTCCACGCAGGCGACGAGGAGACGGCGCGCGAGGTGCTGGAGGACCTACCGGGGGACGAGCGGCCGGAGGAGCGGATCGAGGAGATCCGCGAGGTCGACAGCGAGGAGAGCGCCACCGGCCTGCGCGCGCTCTGGCGGGCGAAATGGGTGCGCCCGGCGCTGCTGGTGGCCACCGGCCTGGCCGTGTTCCAGCAGCTGGTCGGAATCAACACGATCATCTACTACGCGCCGACGACCCTGACCAACGTCGGCTTCGCGAAGACCAGCGCGATCTACGCCAACCTGATCATCGGCGTGATCAACGTGGCGATGACGGTGATCGCGATCAAGATCGTCGACCGGGTGGGGCGCAAGCCGATGCTGTATGCCGGCGTGGCCGGCATGGTCGGCAGCCTGCTGGTACTGGGCGTCTCGCTGTCGGTGCTGCCGACGCCGCACCATCCCGGTGATCCGGCGGCGATCATCACGCTCGTCTGCCTGGCCACGTTCATCGCGTCGTTCGCGGCGACCTGGGGACCGGTGGTATGGGCGATGATCCCCGAGGTCCTGCCGCTGAGCGTGCGCGGCACGGCGATGGGCGTTGCGGTGTTCGGCAACTGGGCGCCAATTTCCCGGTCTCACAGACCTTCCCGGCGCTGCTGTCAAAGCCTCGGGCCCGGGCCGGTGTTCCTGGGCTACGCCGCGTCTGGGGGTCCTCGCCGGCCTGTTCGTGAAGACGTTCGTGACCGAGACCAAGGGCCGTAGCCTGGAGGAGATCGAAGCCGACCTCCAAGCTGCCGCGGGCAGCGGAAATCGCGGGCGCGGCCGTCCACGACAGTCCGCGATCTCGCGGTAGGCCGCGGAGCAGCTTCACGTCGGACTCGGTCGTCAGGCGCGACTGTAGGCTGGGCGAATCGCTGCTGACTCACCCACGGGGCCAGGCCGGTCGATCCTCGTGCTCGGCGACCCCGGGGGGCTTGTCGACGCCCTGCTGCTCCGGCTCGCACGAGCGAGATCGTCGCCGAATATGCCGCGCCGGGTCCCGATGCCGAGACGTCGGCCGCCCTCACTCGGGAGCAATGGCGGGCGGTCTTCGTGGTCACCCGCGATGACGTCCTGGCGCTTCGCCTGTCGCTGCTGAGTGCGCACCTGTGTCCAGACCTTCCGGTCTGGACGACGATGTTTGACGGGACGATCGCGCAGGAGCTTCACCGTGCCGTCCCGGGCGTGAACGTGGTCTCGCCATCTGCGCTAGTCGCCTCCGAGCTTGCCGACGAATGCATCGGCGCGGGCGCCCAGGCGTTGGCGCGTTCGCGCGGCGGTGTCCGGCTTGTCGACGACGCGCTCCGGCTGCTCGTCGGGGCGGGCGTCGGTCTGCTGCTTGCGCTCATCTTGCAGGCGCTCATCTTCATGGTGGCGCTGCATCAGAACGTCGTTGATGCCCTGTACTTCAGCACGAGGTCAGTGGCAACGGTGGCCGACGCCCCCGGCGTGGCGTCCAGCGCGGGATGGTTCAAGGTTGTCTCGTCGGCGGACACTGTGGCCGCGCTGTTGCTGGTGGCCGTCTTCACCGCCGCACTGGTACGACGACTCAGCCGGCCGCGGTTGACCACGCTGTTCGGAGCGCGAACGGCTCCCGCTCGAGGACACGTCCTGCTGGTCGGATTGGTCAGGTCGGGTATCGGCTGGCTCAGGAGCTGCGCCGCCGCAGGATCCCGGTCGTCGCCGTCGAGCGCGACCCAGACGCGCCGTGCGTCCGCCTGGCACGCGGCGCGGGGATTCCGGTCGCGATCGGACGTGGGGATGATCGCGCGACGCTTGAGCTGCTCGGCATCCGCCGCTGCGCCGTGGTGGCCGCCGTCACCTCAACCGATCTCGTGAACGTCGAGGTCGGACTGGCGGCCAGCGCCCTGTCCCCGGGCATTCCGCTCGTCCTGCGACTTGGCGACGGCGAGGTGGCGGCGGAGACCGATTCGCTGTTGCACCTCGGCCGGATCTGCGACGCCCACGCCATCGCCACCGACACCCTCGTTCATGCTGTGAGCGAGGCGGCAACCTGAGCGATCCCGGTGCGGAGAGTCCTCCCACTCCTCCTGGTGTCCCAGCGCGGTGAGGTCGAGGTACCCGCGCGAAGCTAGAAGCTCTCGCCGCGGTCAGGGGTGAGCCCGTGGTCGCGGTGATCGATCAGCTCGCGGACGCTTGAGTCCGGCATGGGCCGCGCGAAGTAGAAGCCTTGGCAGGAGTCACAGCCGAGCGCTGTCAGCGCATCGTGTTGCTCGGCGGTCTCGACCCCTTCGCAGACGACGGTCATCCCGAGGCCGTGCGCGAGCTGAACGACGGCGGTGACGATCGTGTGGCTCGCGGGGTCGTGTCCGAGGTTGGCGACGAATTCGCGGTCGATTTTCACGCTGTCGACGGGGAACCTCCTGAGATAGCCGAGCGACGAGTAGCCGGTCCCGAAGTCGTCCAGGGCGAGCTTGACGCCGATGTCCTTGAGATCGTTGAGCACGAACAGAGCTCGCTCGCCGTCGTGGACGAAGACGCTCTCGGTCACCTCCAACGTCAACAGCTCCGGGACGGTCGATGCGTTCTCGAGCACGGCTGCGACCGTGTCGGCGAACCCGGCGGACATCAGCTGGTGCGCTGATACGTTGACCGCCATCGAGAGCCCGTCGGCTAGGTCGGGCTGCCAACAGCGGCGGTCTGCCCACGCCTGTTGCAGCACCCATCGTCCGATGTCGATGATCTGCCCGGACTGCTCGGCGAGCGCTATCAGCAGGCTGGGCTGGCACGAGGCCGCGGCTTGGGAGGCTCCAGCGGAGCAGCGCCTCGACACCGTTGAGCCGCCCATCCGCGGCGGTGACGATCGGCTGATAGGCGAGGTGCAGTTCACCTCGTTTGGCCGCACCGGGAAGCGCGTTCTCCAGGCGGTCCTGGTCCTCGACGAGGTACAGCGCGTTCGGGTCCACGGCCTGGTGGTCGCCGTTGCGGCGGTGCTTGGTCCGGTACATCGCGAGATCCGCGTCGTGCAGCAGCTCCTCGGGCGATTCGACACCGCGGCTCGTGAACGCGATACCGATGCTGGCGGTGATGCTCATCTCCTGGTCCGAGAGAGCGAACGGCTCGGCCAGCGCGGTATCGAAGCGGACGGCGATCGCGCCGGCCTGGGCCGCGTCATCGAGGTCTTCGCACAGGATCACGAACTCGTCACTGGTCAGACGGGCCAGGCTGTCGCCCGGTCGAGCACTGTGGTCAGTCGTTCGGCCACGGCCACCAGCAGCTCGTCACCGACGTGGTGCCCGTAGGTGTCGTTGACAGCCTTGAACCGATCCAGATCCAGGAAGAAGAGCGCCGACGTCTTGCCCGACCTGCCCCTCGGCGAACGGGCGTGCTCCAGGCGTTCCAACATCAGTGCCCGGTTGGGCAGCCCGGTCAACGAGTCGTGCAGCGCGGCGTCGCGCGCCTGGTCTGAAGAGTTCTGAAGGTCGGCGCGGGCCTGCGCGCTGATCACATACGCGGAGGCGACGTCAGCCAGCGTCTGCGCCGCGGCCATGGAATCAGGCGATAGGGGCCCTGGCGTGTCGCGGTAGAGATCCAGCGCGCCCAGCTGGAGGTCGGCGTGATGCAGCGGGAAAGCGAAAACCGCCGCCAGGCCCGAGTCCAAGGCGCGGGGTGAGAAGTTCGGAAACCACTCCATTCTTCGAAGATCAGGAACCGAGATCGCCTCGCCGGTGTGATAGGCCGCCAGACAGGGCCCCTCCTGCAGCTCGGCCTGCAGTTCCTCAAACCGCAGCGCGGACTTGTTTGACGCCGCCACGTAACGGGGCGCGAGCTCGGAGGAGATCAGGGTCACGCCCGCCGCAGTCACCGGCATGACGTCAACGATCCGCTTGACCAGCCGATCGAGAATTCCCTGGATCGGAAAGTCGGTCAGCATCGTGCGCGCGAACTCGGTCAGCACCTCCGACAGATCCACTGGACCTATGACGGCCGTGAGGCCCGTGCTGTAGGTCAGGTCGGCGCGCTTGCGTACGCGCTGGCGGCCGGCTGGACCGTCCGCGCGTGATGAACCTGCTCGGAACCTGCCGAGCAGGGGGCCGTCATTCACGATGACCACGGCCTGAAGCCGCCCGCCACGCCCCGCAGAACTCGCTCAGGCCCGGGCCGGAGCTCCGTCCTCCCGGGCAACGGTCGGTCGCCACGAGCAGCCTGAACCGCAGGGTTGCAACGCTCGGCACTCCGGGTGGGTGGGCTCCAGTCGCTCGACGTCATGCCACGAACTCATTCGTCCATCCCGGTTCCCGGCGCGCGCTACTGCGCAGATGTCAAGTCCAAGCCACACCGGCCGAGACTTGGAACCGGGAAAACAGCGATCGCCGAGGTCTGAGGCGAGCCCCGGTAGCACTGTACACCCTTTTTGAGGTCGTCAAAACCGCCGGTGATGGCCGCGGCCTCAGCAGACGGCCTAATGGATGGTCGCGCAGCCGTGTGCCCTCCGGTAGAGTCCACGGGCGCGGTGTCGATCAAGAGCAGCGCTGGCCGTGGAGCCGGCTCGGCCGTGTCCGTCGCCTGGCCTTCCTCCCGCTGACCGACCGATTCTCATCCCCGGCGGCGAACGCTCCAGCGATCAGTCGCGCCTCGCTGCGCTGCAGCGACGGCTCGCGAAGCGACCATGCAAGGAGCCACAACGCGGCCTTGTGATGGTCGGAAAACTGAGCGGCATCGATCACATCCTCCACCCGCCCGAATGCCGCGCCCTGCTGAACCATGCCCTCGACCTGCTCGCTGGCATGGTCGAAGGAGAGTGACGCCGTGCCAATCATGGACGCGCGTCCTTTCTGGTCCCGCCGCTGCTTTGATGACAGCCGACAGTTCCCGTAGGTAACGACCGGGCTAGCACACATCGACGGATATGGCGAGCCGGAGTCCGCTCATTGCGAAATAATCGTGTGGGGCCTTAAGTTGAAACATGGCATGACGAGCGACGCACCGATCGTCTGCCTGCACGGCCTCGGTCGAACCCCCGCCGATTGGGATGCCGTGCGCGGAGGGCTTGCCAACTTTGGCGAGGTCGTCGCGCCGCAGGTCCCGACCACTTCCGCGGACGGCCTCGAGCTCCTCGACCGGCTGCTCGTTCCCGGGTCGATCGTCGTCGCGCATTCGATGGGCGCGGTACTGGCCATGCGCCTGGCAGCTACCCGGCCGCGACCGCTGCGCGCCGCCGTCCTCACCGGCTGCTTCTTTGCGCCGGCGCGCAACGGGCGGACGGTCGCCGAGACTCTCCGCGACTACGGCTCGCACCGGGTCGCGTTTCTTGCCGATTCACGCGGCCAGCGGACTCAGCGCGCTTCTCGTGGCTCGCTCAAGCCGCTCGCTTCGCTGCTGCGACAGGCGGTCCGGTCTCGCAGCCTCGAGGTCGCCCTGGACCACACCACCCGCTCGGTGCTCGTGATCCACGCCCGCAATGATCACCACGTCCCGGTCGACTTCGCGATGGCGGCCGCTCAACGCCACCCGACATGGGACCTGCGCATCCTCGCCGAGGGGGGTCATCACGCCCACGTGTCGCTGCCGGACAGTTGGTCAGATGTCGTCGGCGCGTGGCTCACCGCACTTCCGTAGCCGGGAGTCGCGCCCACGCCAATCGGGCAGCTTGGCGAACGCTCGCTGTCCACGCGCCGGCGTCGGATGGGCCACGAGGTCGCCGCCGGCCGGCGGCGACCAGCACGCACAGGGCCGCAAGGCCGCCGGCCGCGTAGGCGGTCAGCACCCACAGCGGGCCGGTGGTGTCGCTGGCGTGGAAGTAGACGGTGTTGCGGATCGCGTCGACCGCGACTCCGAGCGGGAGACCGGAGTGCAAGGAGCGCAGAAATCCCGGAGCGAACGCAGCGAGGTTCGGAGGACCGCCGCTGACCGGGATGCCAACGATCAGGAAGGCAAGCACGCACAGCGCCGCCAGGTGCGGCCTGATCTGCCCCAATGCGGCGGCGGGCGCCGAGATCGCGAGCGAGAACAGGGCCACGATCCCAGCGATCGCCCAATAGTCGCCCAGGCCGCTGATCCCGTCCGCGATCCCGGCCGCGGCGAGCCCGGCGGCGCCGGCGACGGCAACCAGCACGGCGATACGGGACCCAAGGCCGGCGCGTCGCAGCAGCGTGGCCGGCGGCGATTCCGGTGGCCAGGCTCGGGAACAGCACGCACAGGATCAAGAAGAACGAGGACAGCGCCTGCGAGTCATCACGCGTCGGCGGCACGACATCGATCGTCGCCAGGGGCCGCCCGGTCTTGGCGGCCACCTCCGTCAACGCGTCGGTGATCGTCTGCGTCGGCGCGGTGCCGCCCGCCTCGGCGGTCAGCAGCGTCCAGTCCGCGCGGGGACGCGACCAGCGCAGCGTCGATCTGCCGGTGCTCGATGGCGGCTCGTGCCTGCGGCTCGCCGGCCAGCGACCGCAGATCAAAGCCGCCTGGGAACGTGGGCGTCGAGGTTTGCCTTGATCTCGTGGGCGACAGGGGCGGGCGCGACGATGCCCAGCGGGACATCGTGCGGCGCCGGGTGGTGAAAGCCGCTCAGAGCGACCGTCAGAAAGATCGCTGCGAAGGCCGCGTTGGCCAGGATCACCGCCAAATGCATGCGGTAGCGGCGCACGATCGCCATCGATTGAGTCATCACATCCGCCTCACCTAGGATTTTGCCAACGCTTGTTGACCTGAACGTAGCGCGGCTCGCGGTCAAGTCAACAGACGTTGGCCATCGTCTGTAGGCAAGACGGATAAACTCGCTCTCATGACCTCCAGCCGACGCCCAGAGTCACGATGAGCCCGGGCAGGCGGTTCTCGGCACCGGCGGATCACGCTCGGAGAACACCCGACGCGCGATCCTCGAGGCCGCCCGCGAGGCGTTCGCCGCCCGGGGCTTCGAGCAGACCACCATCCGTGCCGTCGCCGCTCAAGCCGGCATCGATCCCTCGATGGTGATGCGCTACTTCGGCTCCAAGGCCGGTCTGTTCACCGCCGCGGCCACCACCGACCTCCTGGTCCCCGACCTACGACCCGTACCCCCGGGCAAGCGCGGCGAGTTCATGGTCCGCCACTTCGTGGAACGCTGGGAGCGCAGCCCCGGCGACGACACACTCGTGTTCCTGCTGCGTACTGCGGTCACCAATGACGCCGTCGCCGGTCAGCTCCAAGCGAGATTCGACGACCTCATCACCAAGCCCCTCGCCGCCCTCGGCCACGATGACGCGGAGCGGCGTGGCGCCCTGATCGGGACTCAGCTGCTCGGGCTCGCGCTCTGCCGCTACGTCCTGCATCTCCAGCCGATCGGCTCTGCCGATGTCCAAGACGTCATCGCCGGTATCGCTCCCGCGGTCCAACTCCAGCTCGACGCAGAACCCGACCAGATCAACGCCGCTCGGCCTCCACGGGAACGACCTCGGCGCCCGGCCAGCCGACGATCTCCATGATCGCTTGCCGAAGAACCACTGACGCCGAGCGATCGCGATGTCCTGGGCCGGCAACGACGCGCCGGAGTGCCGCGCCCGCCGTCCTCGCCCTGAAAACATCCGGTTGATCCGCGCGCACGGGCCTGGGCGGACGTTTCCGGCGTGGGGCGCCGTACACGTCCAGATCGGCTCGGGGACGCCTCGCTTCTGGACGATTCCAGGTCCGCGGCCGGCTGAGCCACCCGCGGCCGCCAAGCGCCGTGCGCCCGTCCCGGAGCGCCGGGCTTGACTTAGAGCGTGCTCTAAGACCTATGCTCGGCCGATGAGCGTCGAGGCAGGGCTGACGATTGCGGATGCGGCTCGCGTGAGTGGCGTCAGCGCGTACACGCTGCGTTACTACGAGCGCGCGGGACTGATCGACGATGTCGGCCGCGCGGATTCGGGTCATCGCCGCTACAGCGAGGAGGACCTGGGGTGGATCGAGGTTCTCCAGTGCCTGCGCGCAACCGGCATGCCGATCAGGGCCATTCGCCGCTACGCCGACCTCGTCCGCGCCGGTGACGGCAACGAGGCGGAGCGACTGGCGTTGCTGAGGAGCACCGGCGAGCGGTGCGAGCTCAGCTCGCGCAGGTGCGCCGCCACCTCGCGTTCATCGACCACAAGATCACGATCTACGAGGACAAACTCAATGGATAGAAGGAAACTGGGAAGTCAGGGGCTCGAGGTGTCCGCCGAGGGCCTTGGGTGCATGGGAATGACGTGGGCCTACGGCGCGGGTGACGAGGCGTCGGGTCTGGCGACGATTCAGCGGGCGCTCGAGCTCGGCGTCACGTTCCTCGACACCGCCGAGGTCTACGGCCCGTACACCAACGAGGAGCTGGTCGGGCGTGCCATCGCCGGCCGACGCGACGAGTTCGAGATCGCGACCAAGTTCGGGTTCGTGATCAATCCCGACTCGCCCAGCGACCGCGCGACCGACGGCAGCCCGGAGAACGTACGGCGGGCCTGCGAGGGGTCGCTCAAGCGCCTCGGCGTAGACCACGTCGACCTGTTCTACCAGCACCGGGTCGATCCGAACGTCCCGATCGAGGAGACGGTCGGGGCGATGGGCGAGCTGGTCGCGGGAGGGCAAGGTGCGCTACCTGGGACTGTCGGAGGCCTCGGCGGACACGATCCGCCGCGCGCACGCGACGCATCCGATCACCGCGGTGCAGAGCGAGTACTCGTTGTGGACGCGCGATCCCGAGGACGAGGTCCTGGCGATCCTGCGCGAGCTCGGGATCGCGCTGGTCGCCTATTCGCCGCTCGGACGTGGCTTCCTCACAGGGCAGATCCGCTCGCTCGACGACCTGCCCGAGGACGACTGGCGGCGCTCCAACCCTCGGTTCCAGGAGGAGGCGCTGCAGGAGAACCTCCGGCTCGCCGACCGGGTGACCGAGCGCGCCGAGGACCGGGGCATCACGCCTGCTCAGCTCGCGCTCGCGTGGGTGATGGCAAAGGGCGACGACATCGTCCCGATCCCAGGCACCAAGAGCCCGCGGCGGCTCGAGGAGAACGCGGCCGCCGCCGACGTGAAGCTCTCGGCGAAGGAGATCGAGGAGCTCGACGAGGCCGATCTCGCGCGAGGCGGTGCACGGTGACCGCTATCCGGAGTCGATGATGTCGCTGCTCAACAACTGACCGACTTCCGTGCCCGGCGCGCCGGGATGGCGTTCTGCTTGACAGGAGCCGATCAACTCTGCAATAAGTAAGCTGGGGGGTCAACAACGAACCGGGGGGTTGCATGAGACAGATCTACAAGCACAGGTACACGCTGCTGCTGTTGGTGGTGGCCTTCGCGCTGGTGCCAGTCAGCGTCGCGGCGGCCGCCGGCTCACGTGGTCCGCGCGGCCCGCGCGGCCCACGCGGCTTTGCCGGCAAGACAGGACCGAAGGGACCGCAGGGAGCGCAAGGCGTTCCGGGACCAGCGGGCCCGGCCGGCAACAATGCCGCCGGTACTCCGCTGCTCTTCGAAGCGGCGGCAAACACCGCGAACACGATCCTGTTCAACCGGAGCGGACTTCAGTTCGAAGGCTCCTGTTCCGCGACCAAGGTCACAACCCTGGTGGCGCGCTCGAGGGCCGATCACGGGGTTATTCGTGCCGTGAATGTTGTCACCGGCGGGTCGACCACGAGTGACGACTTCAGCAACAACACCACGGTTAACGCCACGCCGGGAACGCTTCCGGCGAACTTCGTCCTCACGTATCTGTCGTTTGCCGGTAACAACATCACCGCCAATTACGCCACCGCTAACAACGGCGGCGGTGGCGCTGGTACGAACACGATCGCCGATTGCCTGGCCTTCGGCACGATCGTCGCTCCGTAGGGTCAGCCAAACCGCCGGCAGAGGCGTCAGCCGCCTCTGCCGGCGATTGGCCAGTCTCCGGATGAGGCCCGTTCTCCTCATCGGAGTTTCCGTTGCCCTGCTGGTCCTGGTCGGCTGCGGGAGCGCTCAGCACAAAGCGCGCCCCGTCCAGCACCAACCGCAACCCGTCGCCAAGCCCCGCGTTCCCGCGGTAAACGGACTCACCGAGGGCCAGGTCCTCAGTGTCCGCCTCGGCACACCGATCAAGACGGTGCTCCGGCGACTCGGCCCGCCCTCGGGGACGGGACCGCAGAAGCTGGGGCGCTATCGATGTCGCTATTGGCAGATCACGGGGCAACCGCCCGCGAAGGCGCTGTGGCGATTCTGCTTCCGCTCTGGTCGCTTGGTCGTCGTCTCCACATATCTGCTCTAGCCCTCGGGGTGGCCGCGAGAGTCCCGGGACCGGCGGCGCGGCGCGCCGCCGGTTCTCGGGTCAGCTCGTCAGTGCGGGACGCGGCGGGTACGGTGCTGGGAGACAGCGAGCGCTCCGCCGATCGCGATCATCGAGAGCGCGAAGCCGCCGGCGGCGCCGATGCCCGCGTCGGCCCAGTCAAATCCGCGGCTGGGCGCGGTGACGCGCAGACGTGCGCGACGTGCCCGCAGCAGGCGCAGGTCGTGGGGACCGATCTCGCCAGAATCGGCATCGATGTCCAGATCAACATCCTCACCGACTCGAAACTGTTCGCGGCAGAAGAGACACCCGGCAAGCCCTTCGACTCGCCTGGGGTGGATGGATAGCCAACTACCCCGACCCGCAGTCGATGCTCTACTCGCTTCTCGAGGACCCCAGTGTCGGCCCAACCTTCAACGACCCGGTCTATCGGCGCCGGCTCGCCGCAGCAGCGCGCCTCTCGGGCCCCGAGCGTTATCTGACCTACGGCAGGCTCGATCTCGATCTGGCCCGCAACGCCGCCCCTCTGGCCGCTTTTGACAACCTCACCACCAACGACTTCTTCTCGGCACGGATCGGCTGCCAGACCTACGGGATCTACGGTATGGACCTCGCCGCGCTCTGCCTCCGACCCCTCGAACGCTGATCGTTACGGCGTCCGCGGACCGCGGCAAGCCTTGATCGCGTAGAGCTAGAAGTTGCCGGCGCGCATGTCGCCGAGGAATGGCGCGAGCTCGGTCTCGGTCGCGAGCGGCGGGTTGCCCTGCGTCTTCACGCACATCGTGTTCATTGCCTGGGTCCGCTTGGCCTGCTGTGCCTGCTGGGCCGGCGTCGGGTTAGCAGGCGCGGGCGTCGTACAGCTCGCGGCCGCGGTCGGAGTGCCGGCGGAGCACGCCTTCCACAGGTAGTAGTCCTCGACGATCTGGGCCTGCTGCTCGCGGTTGAAGTCCTTGAAGCGGGCGCCCTTCCGGCGGGCCTGGTTCAGGTTCGCGTACTTGTGACCGGCGCCGACGTAGTCGTAGCCCTCGGTCGCTTGGGCGTGGGCGGCCTCCGGCAGGTACTTGGCGCCGATCTTCTCGTACTGGGCGACGTGGGTGAGCTCGTGGACGACGACGTCGAGCGGGAAGTCCGCGGGAGCGTGGATGATGTGCATCGTCGTCACCGCGCGGCCGCCGTTGATCTTGGTGATCAGCGACTGGTCGTCGACGCGGATCTTGTCGTAGGGGACCATGCCGGACGGGTGTACGACCTGGGAGGCGCAGATCTCCTCCGCAGTGAGGGGCCGCATATGGTTGAAGACGCCCCACAGGAACTGCCACGCCTCACTGGCCCCCATCATCGACAGGAAGTCGACGATCAGGTCGAGGCCCTGCCAGAAGCCGCCGCAGAGGGTGTCCCACATCCAGCCGCCGAGCGCCACCAGCCCGTCCTTCGCCCATCGGGCGGCGCCAAGCACGCCCTGCCATCCCCACTTGGCCAGCCCCTTGACGCCGTCCCCGAGCCAGGACAGCGTGCCGAGCAGCGCGTCGCGGAGCTTGTCCCAGCTCGGTGCGCGGACGAAGTCGTAGACCCAGCTCGCGCCGCTGGCGAGCCCGTACCAGAGCCAGTTGAGCGCGCCTGCGAAGCCGTGCTCGAGCCACTTGAACGTGCCGAGGACGGCGTCCAACGAAGCGCCGGCGGCGCCCTTGAGCGCCTTCCAGACCCAATCGGCGACGCGCGTGATCGAGTCCCAGGTGTCGATCACGAACCGCCACACGCGCATCGGGAGGTTCGAGATGAACTGCCACGCGAGCGTCGGCAGCCGACTCAGCCCCTCCCAGGCGTGGGTGCCGATGAACTCGATGACCTTCCAGCTCTTGACCCCGAACCACTTGATCGCGTCCAGCACGGCGGAGCCAGCGCTCTCCACCCAATCGATGACGTGGCTGCCGACCGACTTCGCGCCCTCCCAAATCGCCGAGCCGATGTGCTTGATGCCGCTCCACAGCCGGCTCCAGAATTTGCGCTGGAGGCTCCGGCGGGGCGCGGGATTGAGGACGGGCGTGGGCGGCTCGGCGGCTGGCGTGCGCGCCAGCTCCACTGCGGCCCGCCGGCGCTCGATCAAGGCCCCCGCGGCACGGTTGCCTGCCGCGCGCTGGAGGCCCAACACCGCATCGGGAGTCAGCCGAGCGTCCAGCCGCGGCTTCCCGGAGGGGCCCGCGGACACGGCGGCCTCGGCGCCTTCCTCGCGCTCGAACCCCGGCCTGTCTGCCGTCTGTCGCCCCATGCGGTGGAATCGTATTGCCACCGGCAACCGCGTGGCCAATCGCCGCGGATGTGGTGGTGGCGCGCAGGCAAGATCGCAACTCCCGGCTGACCGGCGCGTTTAGGCTCATTGACGCGGCCCCGGGGGTTTGAGCTAAGGAGCGACTCGTGAAGCATGTCCATGTGGTTCGCTGTGCCGTGGCCGCCGCCATCGGGCTGGCATGTCTGGCGTCGGCCGGCGCAGCCGGTGCGCTGACCTTCTCGGCACCGGCCAAGATCGCGGGCGCGCCCTACGCCTCCACGCACAACCTGACGGCGCTGAACTGCGTCAGCACCACGCTGTGTGTGGCCGGCGATGCGGCGGGCAATCTGATCACCACCACGCAACCGACCAGTGGCGCCGCGGCCTGGACGGTGACCGAGCAGGTTGACCCATCCGCCCAGATCACCGCCGTCTCCTGCCCATCTCAGGCGCTGTGCGTGGCTGCGGGCAACGACGGGGCGATCATCCACTCGACCAATCCCACGGGGGGCTCCTCGGCCTGGAAGCTGACCACCGGCGTGTTGCGCTCCGGCAACGCTCTGACGTCGATCAGTTGTCCGACCAAGCAGCTGTGCTTCGGCGTGGACAAGCGCGGCCAGGTCATCTACTCACGCAACCCCACCGGAAACGCCAAGACGTGGAAGTTCGCTCGCATCCTCAGCTACTCCGAGGACTGGCTGGCCAGCATCAAGTGCCCGACGACCTCGGAGTGCATCGCGGTCGACCGCCGCGGGCACACCGTCCTGCACTCGACCAAGCCGACGGGTGGCAAGCAGGCCTGGCATCTGACCACGCTCAACACGCGGGCCCGCGACAACAGCCTTCCCACCATCTCCTGTGCCTCGAAGTCGCTGTGCGTGATCGCCGGCGGCCAGGGCCCGGAGCAGATTCCGTTCATCGGCACCTCGACGCATCCGACCGGCGGCAAGTCCGCCTGGAGCATCGGGAGGCCGCCCAGGGCGATCACCAACCTGGTGACGGTCTCCTGCCCGACGACCACGTTCTGCGCGGTCGGCGGCCGCACTTTCGGCACCGAGATCGCCTACAGCACCCGTCCCGCGGGCGGCGCGTCGACCTACCAGGCCGGCCTGACCGCTCCGACCAACCCGCCCTCCGGCTATCCGGCTGTGGATGGACTGTCCTGCGCGAGCGCGTCACAGTGTGTGTTCTTCGCCGCCAATGGACAGGTGGGCGTCACCGACAAGCCGACCACCACCTCCACCAATGATTGGCCGGCGCTCGTCGTCGATGCCTACAACAAGCTCGAGTCGGTCTCGTGCCCCAGCGCCATGGTCTGCGTGGCCGGCGGCATGCAGAAGACCGTCTACACGAGCGCCAACCCGACTCAGGGCGCGGGCGCCTGGAGCACCACCGCCTTGCCCATCGCCTCCGATCGCGTGTCCTGCGGGGCGGCCGACCAGTGCGTGGTCGGAGACGGCATCGCCGGTGACCTGGCCGCCACCTCGACCCCGTTGAGCGGCGGCTGGATCGAGGCCCAGACCAGCGGCGATCTACCCGACGGGGGCGGAATCGCCGTCCTGTCCTGCACCGCCGGGCCGTTCTGCCTGGCCGGCCCCTACGAGGTCCAGTCCGACTCCGACGACGAGGGCACCACGTCGTTGACGACCACCGATCCCACCGGCGGCACCAACGCCTGGAAGTACAGCGAATCGTTCATCGAGGGCGGTATCAACGGCGGACCCAGGGCCGCCAAGGGCACCGTGCCATCGCTCACCTGTCCTTCGCAGACCCTGTGCGTGGCCGGTGACGCCAAGGGCGGTGTGCTCACCAACACCACGCCGACCAACCTTGCGACCTGGCACTACAGCCGGCCCGACGGGACGGCGTCGATCAACGACCTGTCCTGCCCGAGCACTTCGCTGTGCGTCGGCGTCGACTCCCAGGGCCGCGTGATCCGCTCCACCAACCCAACGAGTGACAAGTGGAGCGGCGCGACCATCGACAAGGGGTTCGCGCTGACCGCGGTGTCCTGCGCGTCAACCGGCTTCTGTGTGGCGGTCGACGGCCATCGGCATGCGTTCGTGTCCACCCACCCCACCGGTGGCGTCGGCGCGTGGCAGAGGATCAGCGGTGTCGACGGCGACCTGACCTCGATCGCCTGCCCGACCGCGGGCCTGTGTGTGGCGGTCGACGGTCAGGGCAACGAGGTCACGGCTGGCGCCGGCAGCTAGACGTCCTGCGCCGTCCGCTCTCACCGGCCAACTCCTCGCCGGCCGGGGAAGGAACTGGCGGCCTATCGGATGACGCTGTCTCCAACCCGATAGAGACCGAACGGGAGCGCCTCGCCGGCGTCCCAGGACCCGGTGAATTGCAAGCGATCGCCGGCTTCGCGCGCCCGCACGAGCACACGGCGAGCGAGCCCGAGTTGGCGGGCCTCCCAGGTGCGCAGCGACCCCACGAGATCGCTGCCGCCATGTCGCAACGCTTCGGCGAGCCGATAGCCGTCCTCGGCCGCCTTCGCCGCTCCGGCGGCGGCGTGAGGTCGCAGGGCGACCGCGGCATCCCCGATCAGGCACATCCGACCGAAGGCCATCCGTGGAACGTCAATGTCGTATACCGCCTGAAGGAACGGGTGCTCGGTCCGGCTCACGAGCTCCGCCAGGGGTCCGGGTAGCCGGCTCCGCCCCGTCTCGCGCAGCTGTGCGATGTGCCGCGGTCCGACCGCGCCTGGTGGGAGTGAGCCCTGGCGGGTCACCCCGTGCGCGTCGGTCATGAGCGCGTCGAGCGCGGCACCTGGCGGGACGTTGCGGTACCAGAGCCAGTTCATGACCGGCCCGCCCGCCGCCGGGATGGGATAGGTCAGCGCGTGGCTGTGCTCGAGCACGCAGTACGTGATCGCGTCCTCGAGCGCCCGCCGGGTTACGGCGCTGCACTGCGCTCGCGCGATCGTCCCGCGCCAGCCGACATATCCGGCGTACCGGCTGTCGGCCTCGCCGAGCAGCTGTCTGCGACCGGTCGATCCGATCCCGTCCGCCCACACCAGCAGCGCGCATGCGCGCTTAGCGCCCGACGAGAGGTGCACGGTGACCCCACGCGCGTCCTGCTGGGCCCCGATGACCGCCTCCCCGAGGTGGTAGTGCTCGCGGCCGAACGCGGCGAGCAGCCGCTGATAGATCGTGTCGTAGGACGTGAACCACAGCGGTGACACGAGCTCGGCCGCCGTTGTGCCGTCCGCGGCGAGGTAGCGCAGGTAGCGCGCCGGTTCACCGACGTCGGCCACGGCGAGAGACTCCCGCTCGATGAACCAGCGGATCGTCGCGGGATTGAGCACGATGCCCGCCCCCCGACCCACCAGCGGCGACCGCGAGCGCTCGTGGATCTCGACCACGAAGCCGGCGTCGCGGAGCCACAGGGCGGCCGACAGTCCGGCGAGCGACCCGCCGGCGACGACGATCGGCTCGGCGGGGAGCGCGTCGGGCACGGGGTCGGCCGTCGTCATCAGCGGTGGATGATGGGAGTGGGCGTCGTGCCGGACACGAGCCTTGCGGCAAGGATGAACCGTCGGTTGCCTCCGAGCGCCAATTTGACCGGCGACGATGACCGAAAATGACGGCCGGTTCCCCCTGCGCACTAAGTTGTCGTCACCGCAGCCGGTTAGCAGAGGAGAGACGCCTTTGACCGCACCGTTGACTGTCCGTGGGGCTGGGCAACCGTGAAGCCTGCGCCCTTCATCTACCGTCGCCCGAGCACCCTCGACGAGGCGGTCGCCATGCTCGCCGAGCGGCCCGACGACAGCAGCGTGCTGGCGGGCGGGCAGAGCCTCGTCCCGATGATGAACTTCCGCCTCGCGCACCCGGCGCAGTTGGTCGACATCAACTTCGTCGACGAGCTGGACTACATCCACCTCGACGACGGGTGGCTGGCGATCGGCGCACGGGTTCGCCAGTCGGCCCTGGAACGCTCGGAGCTCGTCGCTCGCACGGCGCCGCTGCTGACCGAGACGATCCGCTTGGTTGCGCACCCTCCCGTCCGCCATCGAGGCACCGTGGTCGGCAGCATCGCCCACGCCGACCCGTCGGCCGAGCTCCCCGCGGCGCTCCGGGCCCTGGACGGCGAGGTCGTGCTGCGCGGCAGTTCGGGTGAGCGCCGCGTCGCGGCGGCCGACTTCTTCGCCGGGCCGCTGACGACGACGATCGCGCCCGGCGAGCTGATCCGCGAGATCAGGGTCCCAGGCGCGCCCGCGCCGGCCGGACAGGCCGTCGTGGAGATCGCTCGTCGCCACGCGGACTTCGCGGTCGCCGGTGCCGCCGTCTCGTTGTGGGGCAACGGCGATCGCCGCGTGGCGATCGCGCTGTTCGGCGTCGGGCCGGCTCCGATCCGCGCGCATGCCG
The DNA here is from genome assembly GCA_963831015.1 of uncultured Solirubrobacteraceae bacterium. Taxonomy (GTDB): domain Bacteria; phylum Actinomycetota; class Thermoleophilia; order Solirubrobacterales; family Solirubrobacteraceae; genus Palsa-465. The sequence continues at coordinate 558,390 of CAWHOM010000007.1, forward strand.
CCGAGCGGCTGCTCGCCGACGATGCGGGCGTGCCGGCGTCGGAGGTCGGAGCGGCGGCAATCAGTGAGCTCGCGCCGCCCAGCGATGTCCACGGATCCGCCGACTACCGACGACGAGTGGCGAGGGTGTGCGTCGAGCGCGCGCTCACGCGAGCCGGGAAGGGAGCGTCATGAACCGCGTTGGAATCGAAGTGACGGTCAACGGCGTCCACCATCAGGCCGAGGTCGAGCCTCGCCGCCTGCTGGTGGACTTCCTGCGCGAGGACCTCAACCTCGTCGGCACGCACATCGGCTGCGAGCATGGCGTCTGCGGCACGTGCACCATCCTGATGAATGGCGAGAGCGTGCGCTCGTGCATCACGTTTGCCGTGCAGGCCGATGGCGCCGAGATCAGCACCGTGGAGTCGCTGGCCAAGGGAGCGTCTCTGCACCCGCTTCAAGAGGCGTTCTGGGAGAAGCAGGGGCTCCAGTGCGGCTACTGCACGCCCGGCATGCTGATGCGGTCCCTGGAGCTGTTGACCGAGAACCCCCAACCGTCGGCCGACGAGGTGCGCGAGGGCATCGCCAGCAACCTCTGCCGCTGCACGGGCTACCAGTTCATCATCGAGGCGGTGCTCGACGCCGCGGAGAGGATGCGTACCTGATGGCCACCACCGGGCATCCACCGACCCGTGACCTCAGCGGCGAGCGCAAATGGGTCGGCAAGTCGATCCGGCGCGTCGAGGATCCCCGCTTCCTGCGTGGTCGCGGTGGCTACATCGACGACATGCGTGTGCCGGGCATGCTCCACGCTGCGACCGTCCGCAGCCCACTGGCCCATGCGCGGATCGTTTCGATCGACGTCGAGGCGGCGCGGCGGTTGCCGGGCGTCGTGGCGGTGGTCACCGGCGCCGAGGCGGCCGAGCTCACCGACCCGCTGCCTGACTTCGGGCCCGCGGCCGACAAGCACGTGTGGCGCGTGCTGGCGGTCGACAAGGTCCGGTATGTCGGAGAGGGGGTCGTGGCGATCGTAGCCGAGAGCCGCTACCTGGCTGAGGACGCGGCCGAGCTGGTGGAGGTGGAGTACGAGCCGCTCGAGGCGGTCGTCGATCCCGAGGGGGCGATCGCGCCGGGAGCGCCGGTCGTTCACGAGCTGCTCGGCACCAACCTGGCCTATGAGCGAACGTTCACTTTCGGCGAGGTGGAGCGGGACTTTGCCGACGCCGATGTAATCGTCCGCGACCGCCTGCGCTGGCACCGGTCGGGCGGGCAGCCGCTGGAGACCGTGGGAGCGATCGCCGACTTCGATGCCGGCACCGGCATGCTGACGATCCACGCAAACTCGCTCAGCTTCACGAGTTACCTGTTCATGCTCGCCGGCACGCTGAAGATCTCGCCCAACCGGCTCGACATCCACCCGCACGCAGCGGGCGGGAGCTTCGGCTCCAAGCTGTTCGCCACGAAGGTCTCTGCAGTCGCCGGGATGCTCTCCAAGCTCACCGGGCAGCCGGTGAAGTACATCGAGGACCGCGTCGACAACCTCTGCAACTGCGATCACCACGGCTCGGACCGCGTGTACGACGTCGAGCTGGCGCTCAAGCGCGACGGGACGATGACGAGCCTGCGAGTCAAGACGATCGATGACTACGGCGCCTACATCCAGTTCGGGGTCGGCCACCACGGCAACGCGCTCGCCCAGGTGACCGGTCCGTATCAGATCGGCAGCGTGGAATACACGGTGCAGGCCGTCCTCACCAACAAGTGCCAGCAGGGGGCGTACCGCGGCTTCGGCTCGGAGGTCAACAACTGGATGCTCGAACGGATGGTCGACCTCGCCGCGCGAGAACTCAACCTCGATGCCGTCGACATCCGCCGCGCCAACTTCATTCGCAAGGACCAGTTCCCGTACTTCATCCCAACGGGCAACGTCTACGACAGCGGCGACTACGAGGGAGTGCTCGACAAAGCGCTCGAGCTAGCCGACTACGGCCACTGGCGCGAGGAGCAGCGGCGCGCCCGGGAGGAGGGCCGCTACCTCGGGATCGGGCTGGTCACCTGCCAGGAGCGCAGCGTGTTCAGCGCCACCGAGTTCTGGTTTTGGTTCGACGAGCCAGGCGCGCCGGTCACCTCGATGCCCGAGAGCATCACGCTGCGCGTGGGCGCCACCGGTGACATCACGGCGACCCTGTACTCCTGCGCCTTCTGGGGCAACAGCCCGGAGACGATGGTCGCGCAACTCGTGGCCGAGGAATTCGACGTCGAGCCACAGAACGTGGCCGTGATCTACGCCGGCACCCGCGACGGTCTGCCGGCCACCGGCCCCGGCGGCAGTCGCACGACGGTGATGCTGGCGGGCGCGATCGAGGGGGCCACCGAACGGATCAAGGACAAGGCGTTCAAGGTCGCCGAGCACATGCTCGAGGCTGCAGCCGACGACCTCGAGTGGCATGCGGGGGGGATCCAGGTCAAAGGCTCGCCGGATACGCACAAGTCCCTGGCCGACATCTCGATCCAAACCCATCTGTTCAAGCACAGCCTGCCGGCCGAGATCGAGAGCGGGCTGGAAGCGAGCAAGGTCTACGACCATCCGTACACGACGATGCCCTCCGCCGACCGCAGCGACCTCGGCGTCTTCTATCCGTTCGTGGGCCACGCCTGCCACATCCCGATCGTCGAAGTCGACATCGAGACCGGTGAGGTCCACTTCATCAAGTACATCGCCGTGCACGACTGCGGGACCCTGGTCAACCCCCGCTCGCTCGCGGGCCACATCACCGGCGGGGTCGTGCAGGGCATCGGCACGGCACTCTACGAGCAGTACGTCTACGACGACGACGGCAACTTCCTCACGCAGACCTACCGCGACTATCTGATCCCGACGGCGATGGAGGCCCCCGAGTTCGTCATCGGCCACCAGGAGACCCCGTCCCCGTGGACGCCCCACGGCATCAAGGGCGGCGGCGAGGGCGGTCGGATGATGGCCCCGGCGGCGGTCGCCGCCGCGATTGACGACGCGCTCGCGCCGCTGGGCGTCCGCGCCCGGGTGCTCCCGGCGACGCCGACCCGCCTCATCGAGTGGATCGACGCCGCGGCCCGCGAGCACGCGGGCGAATCAGCAGACTGACGGACGCTACGCGCGCGGCGCGGCGCCCGCCCGTTCCAGGCGCATGTGTGCCGTGATGGCGTGGCCCATGAACATCTCCGCCTCGGCGATCGCGGCGGCGGCCGGCGCGATCTGGCGGGTTCCCTCATCGGTCAGGCGCTGGTAGGTGATCGTCTTGAGGAACTTCCCGACCCACAGACCGCCGGTGTAGCGCGCGGCGCGCGCCGTCGGCAGCACGTGGTTGGTGCCGACCGCCTTGTCGCCGTAGGTGACCGTCGCCTCGCTGCCGAGGAACAGCGACCCGTAGTTGCGCAGGCCCTGCAGGTAATCATCGAGCTCATCCTCGGCGACTTGGACCTCCAGATGCTCGGGCGCGTACTCGTCGGCAAGGGCGATCGCCTCCTCGCGGTCGGCCACGACGACGACGTTGCCGTGGTCGTGCCACGCCTGGCCGGCGACCTCGGCGGTCGGCCAGGTCTCGAGCAACCGTGCGACCGCCGAGAGCACGGCGGCAGCGAGATCCCGCGAGGTGCTGATGAGCACGGCGGGTGAAGTCGGTCCGTGCTCGGCCTGCCCGAGCAGGTCGGCGGCGACCAGCTCGGGGTCGGCGGTGTGGTCGGCGATCACGAGGATCTCGGTGGGGCCGGCCAGCAGATCAATCCCCACCTGACCGAACAGCTGGCGCTTGGCCTCAGCGACGTAGGCGTTACCGGCGCCGACGATCATGTCGACCGCGGGCAGATCATGGATCCCGAAGGCCATCGCGGCCAGCGCCTGCACGCCGCCGAGGCAGATGATCTCGTCGGCGCCCGAGGTGGCCATCGCGTGGAGCATCGCCGGATGCACGCCCTTGCTCTGCCAGGGTGGTGCGCAGGCGACGACCCGCCGCACCCCGGCCACCTTGGGCACGAGCACCGTCATGAACGCCGAGGCCAGCATCGGATAACGCCCGCCTGGAACGTAGGATCCCACCGCGTCGACCGCCACGTGATGATGGCCGAGCACGACGCCGGGAAGCGTCTCCACCTCGAGATCCGTGAGCGTCTCGCGCTGGCGGATGGCGAACGTCCGGACCTGCTCCTGGGCGAAGGCGATGTGCCCGCGCAGCTCCTCGCCGATGGCTTCCCCGGCGCCCGCGATCAGCTCCTGGTCGACGTGAAATGACGGCGGGTCCCACCGGTCAAGGCGGCGGGAGTAGTCGCGTACGGCATCCTCGCCCTCGGCCTGAATCCGCGTCAGCATCTCCTCGACCGTGCGCTTGACTTCGTCGCGCGCCTCGGCGGTCGCGACCGGCGCGTGCTTCAGGTACTCGGCCATCATGTTCCTCGCGATCTCAGCTGATAGCTCTTGCGGGGGCGACCGGGGCCGTTGACGATGGGCTCCATCGTCGCCTGCCCGATCGTGACGAGGTACTCGAGGTAGCGCCGTGCGGTCACTCGTGCGACCCCGGCCCGGGTGGCCACCGCGTCCGCCGTCGCGGCGCCGGCCGACGACGAGAGGATCCGCCGGATGTCCTCCAGCCGCCGAGCGGAGACGTCGCGCGGGAGCCAAGCCAGTGCATTGGGCCCCTCGGAGCAGATCAGGTCGACGTCGCGCTGGGCCAGCTTGGGTCGCTCCAGCATCGAGATGCGCCGCTCGAACAGCCGGAGCGACTTGCGCAGCCGGTCCCCGTCGAACGGCTTGACGAGATAGTCGACAGCGCCGAGCTGAACCGCCGCTCGGACCGTGGCCGCCGACGTCGCGGCGGTGACGGCGATCACTTCGACAGCCTCGGCTTCGGCGCGCAGCCGGCGCAGCAACGCGATCCCGTCCTCGCCGGGGAGGCCGATGTCGAGCAGCAGCAGATCGGGGTGCAGGCCCCGGACCATCTCATACGCCTGGGCGGCGCTCATCGCCACCCCGGCGACCGAGAAGCCCGTGACCTGCGCGACGAAGCGACAGTGCAGGCGGGCGACGACACGGTCGTCCTCGACGATCAGCACCCGCCAGTCACGCATCGATCAGCACCCGAAACGTCGTGCCCTCGTCGGTCGACGCCACCTCGATCGTCCCCATCGCCGCGGTCACCACTTCGCGCACGAGGGCCAGCCCAAGCCCTTCGTGGCCGGCCTTTGTGCTCACCCCGGGCTCGAACAGCTCGAGCTCCTCACGGGCGAGCCCATCGCCCCGGTCGGTCACCTCGATCACGGTGCGATGCTCGTCCTCCGTGATGCGCAGGCGAACCCGGCGTCGATCCAGGGGCATCGTGGCAACCGCGTCGAGCGCGTTGTCGAGCAAGTTCCCGACGATCGTCACCACCTGAGTGTCGGTGATGCCCGGCGGCAGTCGACTCAGCTGGCTGGACCGGTCGATCACGAGCGTGATCTCCCGCTGGGCCGCGACCATCGCCTCGGCGAGCACAAGGCCGGCGACCGTCGGCACGTGGATGTGCGTGTCGAGCGCGTGGCGCACCGCGGCGTGGTTGTTCTCGAGGACGTGGAGGAACTCCTTGGCCTCGTCGATCTCGTCGAGAGCCAGCAGCCCGCTGACGGCGTGCAGCCGGTTGGCGTGCTCGTGAGTCTGCTCGCGTAGCGCGCGCACGAGACGGCGCAGGGCGATCACCTGCTTGGATCGTTCGTCGAGGAGCTGGGCCGTGCGCACGGCGATCGCGGCGTGTTCGGCGAAGAAGCGCAGCAGCGCGACCTGCTCCTTGGGCCAATCCCCGGGCTCGGTGCGATACAGGTTGAGCGTGCCGACGACCCGGTCCAGCGCGACCAGCGGCAGCGAGACGATCGCGCGGTAGTCACCCTCGCGCGCGATGTCGCGCCATTCCCAGGAGGCGATCGCCGGGTCGGTGTCGAGATCGGAGATCACCACCGGGGCGCGGTTGACATACGCCAGACCGGACGGTCCCTGCCCGGGCCGGAGCTTCGCCTCGCCCGTCGACAGCAGGCGCTTGTAGCGCCGACTGAGCCCATGGCTGCCGGCGAGCCGGAAGCGATGATCGCGGCCCTCGATCAAGATGATGCTCGCCCGGTCCGCGCCGGGCGCGACGGCCGTCGCCTCGGTGGCGATCTCGTCCAGGATCCGCGACAGCGAACCCCCGCGGACCGCGGCGCGGCTGACCCGTAGCATCGCCCAGACCTCGGGCAGCGACTCCAAGTCTTCGCCGGCGGGGACCGCCGCGATCGGAAGGGGAACCAACGCGCTCCTGCTCACATTTTCGGACGCCGCAAGCGTAACCGGCGCAGCCGGAGGCAGTCGATGCGGTCGGTCCCAGTGACCGAAATCCCGGCCGCGCCCGCCGGGGCGCGTAAATCGTGCGCGCACCCCACGCCACGGAGGTGGCTTCATGCCACGCATCGTCGACCTATCGCAGGAGATCTACCAGGGGATGCCGGTATACGCCGGTCACCTGAAGACCGTGGTCTGGCAGCACCACAGCCACGAGGAGACCGGGCCGCTGTTCGAGAGCGACTTCTCTTACCAGAGTCTGGGACTCATGCTGTGCGACCACGGGCCCACCCACGTCGACGCGCTCAGCCACCTCGATCCGCGCGATGGCGCCCCCACGATCGACCGGATGCCACTCGACACCTTCTGGGGCAGCGGCACCTGCCTGGACATCTCCGACGTCCCGGCCCGTGAATACTGCGACGCCGAGCGCTTGGACCGGGCGTTGGCCGAGTCAGGTGCCGAACTGCGCGAGGGCGACGTGCTGCTGCTGCGCACCGGCGCAGCGGACCGGCTCGGGGGGACACGCGAGTACACCTCGCAGTATCCGGGGCTCGACCAGAGCGCCGCCGATTGGCTGGAGGCACACAAGCCGAAGGTCTTCGGCGTCGACTCGCCCAGCCCCGACAACCCCGCCGACCGGGTCTACCCCGTCCACCTGTTCTGCCGCCGGACGGGCATCACGCACTATGAGAACCTCGCCAACCTCGGCGCGGTGGTGGCCCGCAGGTTCACGTTCTTCGGGTTCCCGCTGCGCGTGCGAGGTGGTCACGGCTCCCCGGTCCGCGCGGTCGCGATCCTCGATGACTGAGGGACTCGAGGGGGCCGCCGCCGTCGTGACCGGTGCGGGGAAGGGGATCGGCCGCGAGATCGCGCTGGCCTTCGGCCGGGCTGGAGCTCGGGTCGGCCTGACCGGGCGCGATCGCGCAGGGCTGGAGGAGACACTCTCGCTCGTGCGGGAGTCCGGTGGCGCCGGGGTCATCGCTCTCGCCGACCTCCGCGTCCCCGGTGAGGTGGAGGCGATGGCCGAGCAACTGATGGGCGAGCTCGGCCGGGTCGACGTCCTCGTGTGCAACAGCGGTGTCGCGGGACCGACCGCTCCCCTGTGGGAGATCGCGCTCGAGGACTGGGAGGAGACCCTGCGCATCAACCTCACGGGGACCTTCCTGTCCTGCAAGGCCCTGCTGCCCGCGATGATCGAGCGCCGCAGCGGGTCGATCGTCGTGATCGGCTCGATCACCGGAAAGCGACCGCTGCATGGGCGGACTCCCTATACGACGAGCAAGCTCGGCCTGGTGGGGCTCGTACGCACCCTGGCCTGGGAGACGGCCCCGTACGGGATCCGCGTCAACCTCATCTCGCCCGGGTACGTCGCCGGCCCCCGGATCGAGCGTGTGATCTCAGCCCAGGCCGACGCCCTGTCGATCACACCCGACGAGGTCCGTGCGCGGATGGTGTCGCCGGCCCCGCTGGCGCGACTCACGCCGCCGCAGGACGTCGCGGCCTGCGCGGTCTTCCTTTCATCGCCGGCCGCGGCGTCGATCACCGGCGAAGACATGAACGTGTCCGGCGGTCTGGTCATGTACTGACGGAGCTGCCCGCCCGTAGATTACGACTCGTGACCAATATCTACAGACCATCCTTCGCGGAGGAACAGCGGCCACCGGGCTTTCAGATCCGGCGTGCGCGGATCGGCTTCGAGCTGGGCACAGAGCTGATCGGGTGCAGCCTGTGGGAGCTTCCGCCCGGCGAGACAGCGTACCCGTACCACTTCCACTACTCCGACGAGGAGCTTCTGATCGTGACCCGGGGCTGCCCGACGCTGCGCACCCCGAGCGGCGTGCGCGACCTCGACGAGGGAGAGGCGGTGCGCTTTGGCGTCGGCGAGCAGGGCGCACACCAGATCATCAACCGCAGCCCGGAGACGGTGACCTTCCTCGCCGTCAGCAGCAGCGGCCGGCCGGATGTTGTCGTGTACGTGGACTCCAACAAGATCGGGGTGAGCGAGCGGCTTCCACACGGGGGTGGGCTGCGGGAGTTCTTCCGTCGTGACGAAGCAGTCGACTACTGGGACGGCGTGGAACCGCCCGAGCGCTCATAAGCCAAAGGCAAGGTGGATCATGGGAACTTGCGGGCTTACGGCGCGCGGGTCGAGAAGTCTCCGCAGAAACGTCGATCCGCCGCTGGACCGCCGTTCTCGTCCGACGATCCAAGCAGCCCCAACGCATCGGGCGCGCCAGGGCTGATTTGGACGTCACCGCGAGGGTGTCTGAGTCAGCGCTCGAGCAGCGTCTTGAGCCGACGCAAATCGGCCTCGTTGGCTTTGCGCATGGCACGCGTCATGACAGGAGTCGCGACCGCCACGAACCCAGATGGCTCTCCGCGGTTGCGAAGGCTCATCCTCGTTCCGCCGCCTGGTGTGTCCTGCCATGTGTAGGTCGTCTCCATGGGAAATGGTCCCTGAGCCGTCGCCATGACGAAGCGGTGGCTCGGCTCAATCTCGCGAATCTCGTAGGTGTACTCCAAGGTCCGACCGAGAAACTGGGCACGGAACCGCAGCCTGGAACCGACCGTGGCAGGCGGTGACGTCTCCCACTCGACGGCCTTGATGTTCTTGTACCAAGCCGTCGCATTCGTGGGATCGGACGCAAACGCTGCAACCTCATCGCGCCGACGGTCAATCTCGATTTCGGTCACGACGTCAACTGCCATCCACCGAGTCTGTCACGGCGCTGTTACTCGGGGACAACCAGCAGCGTGACCGACTCCTCGCCGTGCCACACGCGGCTCTCCCATCGCCGATTCCGGGCCGGACGAGGCGCGCGCGCTCCGTGGCGGACCTACGCCGCTCGCATGCCGCCGTGTGCCGCGCCGGCGAGATCCCACGGACGGGTCGCGATCAGCGCGACCCGGTGGGGATCCTCGTCGAGTTCAGACAGCGCGGAGGCGTAGACATCGGGATAGGGCTTGAAGCTCGATACCGTATCGACGCCCGGAATTCGTCAGCGCGACGATCCGCAGATCGGCGTCGCGGAGCATCGCGAGCGCGTCGGCGGCGCCGGGACGCGGGGCCGGCCCGCGGAACCTCATCTCGCCGAAGCAGGACTCACGTCGGGACGGCTAGATCCAGTCGGTACCTATGCGCTGCAGTGTCGTTCGTGGTGCGGCGGGCGCTCGTGCTGCCGGTAGCCTGGCCGTGTGCCAGCGACGCGGACAGTCCGCAGCGACGGGTTCCCCGACCTCGGCGACGAGGTGCTGTACCCGCGGCTCTCGGACGCCAAGCTCGCGTGGCTGGCCAAGCGTGGGGAGCGACGCACGTTCGGGCCCGGGGAGGTGCTCTACGAGCACGCGGTCCGCAACGCGCCGTTCTACGTGATCGAGCGTGGACTGGTCGAGTTCATCGATCGCAAGCCCGGCAAGGACGTGTACGTCGCGCAGGCCGATGCTCGCACCTTCATCGGTGAGATCGCTGCGTTTACCGGGGAGCCGACGCTCAGCGCTTGCGTGGCCGTCGAGCCGACGGATGTGATCATGTTTGACCGACCCGGGTTGCGGGCGATGCTCGCGCGCTGGCCCGAGTTCGGCGAGCATGTGTTTGAGACGCTGCTGGCGCGGCGGGCGTGGCACGAGGCCGGGGGGCACGGGGTTATGCGCCTGATCGCGCCACGCGGTTCCCGTCGAGCACATGACGTGCGTGACCTGCTGGAGCGGAACCTACTGCCGGTGCGGTGGTACGACGTCGACACCGATGCCGATGCCGCGGCGATGCTCGACTGGTTGAGAATCCCGGCGTCCGAGACGCCGGTGCTGGTGCACGCCACCGATGTGATGCGCAACCCATCCGCCGCACAGGTCGCGCGGTCACTGGGGCTGCGCGCCGAGGTGGACGGGCAGCGTTTTGATCTGGTCGTCCTGGGCGCGGGACCGGCGGGGCTGGCGGCCGCGGTGTACGGCGGCTCAGAAGGGCTGCGGACGTTCGTCGCTGAGGCGTGGGCACCGGGTGGGCAGGCCGGCACGAGCACACGGATCGAGAACTATCTCGGATTCCCGAGCGGTATCTCCGGGACGGAGCTGACGCGCAGGGCGACCCTTCAGGCGCGACGTTTCGACGCGGTGCTGTCGAGCTTTCATCGCGCGGTTGAGCTGGCCGATGGGCCCGAGGGGCTCGTCCGGGTCGATCTCGACGATGGCCAGCACGTGCTCGCTCGGTGCGTCGTGATGGCCACCGGCGCGCGTTGGCGTGAGCTGGAGGCCGAGGGCGTGGACCGCTTCCGGGGTGCCGGGGTCTATCACGCCGCGATGGCGACCGATGCTGAGCGTTGCCGAGGTGAGGACGTGATCGTCGTCGGCGGCGGCAACTCGGCGGGACAGGCCGCGACGCACCTCGCCTCACTGGCCCGCAGCGTGCGCGTCGTCGTCCGCGGCGGAGCGTTGAAGTCGACGATGTCTCATTACCTTGTCGATCGCATCGAACGCTCGCCGCGGATCGAGGTGATGACCAACACCGAGATATCCGCCGTGCGCGGCATGGCCACGGTTGAGTCCGTGACGCTCGTCGATCGTCGCGACGGCCACGTGCATGACGTGGCATCGACCGCGGTGTTCGTGATGATCGGCGCGGACCCGTGCACCGAGGCGGTGACCGGGCTCCTGGCAGTCGACGCCGCCGGCTATCTGCTGTGCGGCACCGGCGCGGCGGCGGCGGACGGGCACCTCGGCTGGCCCCTGCCAGACCGCGAGCCGCATCTCCTCGAGACCGTCCGCCCGGGCGTCTTCGCCGCCGGCGACGTGCGCGCGGGAGCGGCCAATCGGGTAGCGGGCGCGGTCGGCGACGGCGGCATGGTCGTCCGCTACGCCCACGAGGTATTGGCTGGCTAGATCCGACGTTCGCCGGTGCCATGCTCACCGCGGTCGTCAGCCTGGCTCTTCTTTGCGCGGGCGGAGGCTAGGGCTGGGCTGGTTGGGGCGTTGACGTGGGACCCGTTATGACGGGTACGTCCGGTGTGCCCGGGGTGCTCGCCGGCTGCCAGGAGAACAGATCGAGCCACAGCGTGCGTGCCGCGGCGTAGCTCGGTTGCCGCGCCGTGTAGAGCATCCACAAGCCTCCATGTGGTCCGGTGACGAGCTCATCGCCTCCACCCGGGCTGGAGACCGTCGAGGTGGCCGAGAAGATCGGGTCGCTCGGCGACTGGGTGAAGGGACCGACCGGGCCGGTGGCGGTGGCGTAGCCCATCCCGTAGGCTCCCGCATAGCTGCCGCCCGAGTACAAGAGGTAGTACGTGCCGTCGTGGAGCTCCATGAACGGCCCCTCCACCGTCGGTACCTGCACGCCGGCAGCCTCCCAGGTGCCGGCGACCGCCGGCAATAGCCCCGTCCGCGCTCCGGAGGCCCCCAGGAGGCCCGAAGCCAGTGGAATTACAGAGATCGTTGGCGCCAGCACACACGTGCCTGCGGTGCAGGAGTGGTCAGTCGACACGTAGAGGTAAGCCTGTCCCGAGGGGTCGAGGAACGGCGAAGGATCGATATTGCCCTGCCCCTCCTGATCGCCACAGCCAATCGGAGTGCCCGGAACGGCGGCGGTAGGGCCGCTATCGTCGGCCGAGGCCGCCAGCCCGAGCGGGCCCTGGTCGCTGTAGGGGCCACCCGGTGTCGGAGACGTAGCTACGCCAATGCAGTCCGTATCCAGCCGGGCACTGACACCGACGTAATACATGATGTAGCAGGCGCTCGAGGCAGTGCCCGGACACGATTCCTGGCTCTGGATCACACTCGGCGCCCACGGATGCCAATCTCCGGAGGTGATGACCCACGCCGGTCGGGTCAACATCGCCGTGCCCTGCGCCGTCCACTTCACGAGGTCGCTCGAATGCAGAACCGGAAACCGTTCACCCGTCCCGAATGCCCAGTAGTCGGAGTGCGTGCCGCCGTTGTCGAGCACGAACGGGTCAGGAAAGGCGGTCGCGCCGTACACGGGGTTCTCGTAGTAGCCGGTGGTGGTAAATGTCGCGTCGGCCCCGTAAGTGGTCCCTCCACGGCTGGCGGCGACTAGTCGGTAGTGGTAAGTCACCAGGGCGCCGAGCCCGCTGAGCACGGTCACGGTCGCGGCGCTTAGCTTTCCCGAACCCGCGCGCTGCGTCCCGGTCTGAGACCCGTAGGCGTCGGTCACCCCGTACTCGAAGTAGTAACTCGTCGCCATTCCCTCGGGATCGACGCTGCCGCTGAGCGTCGCCGTACTCTGGGCGACAGCGCTCGCCACACCCGTCTGTGCGGTCGGCGGTAACGGCACCGGAGCGGTCCTAAACGAGCGGTTAGCGCCCTCCGCGGCGCGGCACCGAGCGCAGGCAGCCGCGACGAGGCGGTACTGATAGGAGGTGGCCGGACTCAGCCCAGCGAGACTGGCCGACGCGCTTACGCGCCCGCTTCCCGGACGGACGCGCGTCCAACGGGTTCGCCGCTCGTAGGCGCGGGTCGTGCCGAAAGCGAAGTAATACTGGGCCGCGCCGGTCCGGATGACGATACCCGCCACGTTGGCCGAGGTTTCATTAATAGCGTTGGCCGCGCCGGTGCGGGCGCTGATCGTCGCACGACACGCGGCGGAGCGCCGACTGGGGGCGGCCGGACGAGAGCACGCATCGGACAGGGCTCGCCGGGATGGTCCTGCGGCCGTCGCCGACGCCGTGCCGGGCGTGGCCACGACCATCGTCGTCGCGCCCAAAACGACGATCCCAATCCGGAACCTTGCCCCAAGGACGCAACCGCGCAACGCTCGACCATGCTACCGAACCTTGGAACTTGCAACGTGACTCTGCCTCGCGCGCGTGAGGCCCACGTCTCGCCAATCATCTCTTCCTCATCCGTCCGGTTGGTCGCGATTGCGTTGGCGGCGATCGTGTCAGTAGCTCAGCCCTCGTGGGCGCCTAGGAACACGCGGGTCAGCAAACCGGTCGGCCGGCCACGATCGTTGCGGCGAGCGCGATCCGATGATCCTTGGTCCAGGGTGGTCCCAGCCTTGCCCGAGGTCTCTGTAGGACATCGTCGGCCGCGCGCTCACCCAGCCTGCAGAGGGCTTGATCTATCACTGCCTTGGCGTCATACATGTGGACTTCCCAGCCACGAGCGTGCGCAAGCTCGGCGATCTCCTGGCGATACATGATGGCGTCGGCCCGGGCCTCATAAGGGGCGCGACGCTGGACGGCGATGTCGTCAGGGAAGTCGGGCGGCCAGGCCCGAAGGGAGATCGACAGGACCGGCGCGGGTAGCGTGGCTGCGAGCTCATCCAGTGCAGCTGACGTCACGCGAGCGACGGAGGCTCGTGCCTTCGCTACCAGCGCAGCCGTAGCGGCGACATCGAGACACCGGCTCTCGTAGTGGATCGGTGCGGCCGACACGCCGGGTTCGATCAGCTCAATCCGTCGCCGGTCCACTACCTCATGAGCCGCTGACACCGTTACCGCAACGGCCCAGCCGAAATGATCGGCAATGCCCAGACGCATGAGGGCCAATAGGTACACGCGCCAACTGGTTGACGCAAGTCCGCATCGAGCCGGTTGCGCGTCTTTCGGACTGCGGGTACGGTCGATCCGTGCGGAGACGTGATCTTAAGACCCTTGATGAGATCGTTCGTGTGCGCGGGGGCTTCGGGCATCGTGAGCATGTCGAGCTCGCGTGGAGCTACCTGCAGGTTTATCCCGTCGACGAAGCCGTCGATGTGATCGCAGCAGCGGTCCGGCATGTCGCTCGAAGTCACGGAGCCTCAGACAAATACCACGAGACGATCCGCGAGCCGCCGCCAGCTCCCAGCGCTCGTGTAGGACGGCGGCGGCTACGCACCTGATGTCGAACGGAAGCTTCTTCAGCTCGCTCGCGGATAGCCAACTCGGCGGACCCCACAGCGATTTCGTGATCGTCGAGTGGACCGACGCGGGCGACTCTGGGTACGAGTGGATCGCGCCGCTGCACGTCCATCATGCCGACGATGAGGCGTGGTACGTGCTCGAGGGCCGACTGCGGTTTCGGATCGGCGACGAGGTACGCGAAGCCGGCCCTCACAATGCGGTCTTGGCGCCGAAGGGAACCCCGCACGCGTATGGCAACGCCACGCCGGGGCTTCGCGCTCGGTATCTGCTTGTGATGACGCCGAAGATTCGGGCTCTTGTTCAAGCGCTCCACGAGCCCGGAGCCGAGGACTACGCGGCGATTTTTCGCGCCCACGATTCCGAGTTGCTCCGCTGACCTGGCCCGGGATCCGCTGTCTCGCCGGCGCGTGACCCTGGGCTGATCATCGCGAAGTGGTCCAGATGCTGGAGGCCGAGGGCTATCGGCCCGTACGTGCCGGAGGGTAATGCGCGTCGATAAGTGGCTGTGGACGGCGCGGCTGTTCAAGACGCGCGCGCTGGCGGCGCAAGCCGTCAAGGGCGGACGCGTTCATGTCACGCCGGGTGTCGGCCGCAGAGGCGGCGAGCCCGTATGACGAGACGGCGGGGAGCGTCGCGGAGCGCGAGCACCAGACGGAACTGCGCTCGCTCGCGGGGCCGGTCGCTCTCGGCGGGCGGCCGACCAAGCGCGACCGGCGCCGCTTTGACGCTGGCCGGCGCTAGCGATCCCGGTAATCGGAGCGGCACGCTCGGTCGGTGCGCCACATCGACTGAGCGGACGAGCGACGATTCAACTCGCGAGCTGCCATGCCTGGCTAAGCCCTACCGGCGTGGTCGCTGTCCAGGGGCGTTCCCAACCGCCGAGGCGCAGGATTGCAGCGAGGGTCTCGCCCGTATATCCCCAGACGACCGCGCCGGCGATCAAGAACGCAGGTCCGCGCCAACCGAAGTCCGTGCTGACGATCAGGCGGTTGGCGGGATCGGCGAGCGTGCTCACAGGGATCCGCATGACGCGGGCGGTTTCGGCGGGGTCGATGGCCTTCACCGCGCAAGGGTTGCGCCAGTGTGCCAGCACGCCGGTGACGTCGAATCGGGAGGGTGGGATGTGAACACGTGGTAGGAGCGCCAAGGGGTCCACGCCTGCCGGGTCCAGGCCGGTTTCCTCGGTCGCTTCACGCAGCGCGGTCTCGACCGGGCCGGCGTCGCCGCGCTCGCGAGCTCCACCCGGATAGGAGACCTCGCCGGCGTGGGCATTCAGCCCCGCTGCACGCTGTTGCAGCAGGATGTCGGCCCCCTCCTCGCCGTCGGTGGCGATGAGGATGAGGACCGCCGCCTGACGCTCGGCGACCGTATGTGCCGCCGGGTCGTTGCGACTGACGTCCTCGTGCCGTGCGCCCTCAATTGCCTGTAGCAGAGCGGCGAGTTGGTGTGGCGTAGCCTCAGGTCGGACGCTCGACGTTGTCAGCCAGCGGGACACCTCGTCGGTCATCGGGTGAATCCTGTCGGTGCCCGCCGACCCCCTCGGGGGTGCGGGGCAGGCGCACCGTCCGCCGTTGCCGCTGGTGGTGGCGGAGGGCGCGTAGTGGTCGGCGCCCGGGAATGCCCGGTACATGGCGAAGGGATCCAGTGAGCATGCCGGATCGGTGGATGGAAGGCGACTCGGGTGAGGCCTTGGCTGTCGATGTCGCCCGTGATCACCGGATGGATCAGGTTTTGCAAACTATGTGTAGCTTTAACGACTGGTGGCGTCGAGGGCGACGCGTAGTCCATGAAAAGGAGGCTCATGCCAGCGGAGGTTGGATGTGCGTGGGGGGTTCTACTACTCACCCGCCGATGCTCCGGCGATCCTCGCGATCGAGCACGCCGCGTGTCCCCATGCCGCTATCGCCCCCGCGCTCGACCCCAACAAGACGCTCGGGCCAACTGCCTCAGGCCGACGCGGTGACGATTAGCTACAGCAGCGTCCTTCCGGTCGTTCACGGACACGCAAGACCGATCATCAGCGCCTGAGGCCTCGCTGAGCGGCGACATTGGGATCGTCCGCGTCCGGCTCTCATAGGTCGCGGGACAACCCGCTCTTCTATCGTGGGGTTACCCTCTGTTGCTGTCGGCGGCCGGCTGGGATAGTCGATCGGTGGCCCACGCAACGCACGACGCGATCGGCGCGGCTTCATGAACGCGCAACCGCCGGGTTCGCGGGCCGATTGATGCCCCGTCGCGAGGACGCTCCGCTGCCGCGGGGAGACGGTTGCTTCCTCGACGACCTCGAGTTTCCGCGCTTGCTGCACGTCCCAGTACTGCTATCGCCTCACGCCCACGCCCGAGTCCTGTCGCTCGACACGACACGGGCGCCCGAGAAGGCAGGCGTGCATGCGGCTGGCTTCCGAAACGGCGAACGTGGGCCAGGCCAACCTGTCCATCGGAAGGACTGAGATGAACGCGAGCGTCGCGATCCTGATGCAACCCGGCCGGATCGGACCGCTCGAGACGTCCAACCGGATCGTCCGGGCCGGGACTTCGGAGACGATGGCCGGGCGCAACGGCGAGGTGACCGACGAGCTCATCGGCCTCTATCGTGGCCTCGCGACCGGCGGCGCTGGACTGATCTTCACCGGCCATATGTACTGCCATCGACGCGGGCGCTACTCCCGCGGCCAGACGGGCATCTACGACGACTCGCTGATCGACGGCCTGCGCCGCCTCACCGATGCAGTGCACGAGGCAGGCGGCAAGATCCTCGGTCAGATCGCTCACGCCGGAAGTCAGTCGCGCGTGGCGGGGAACGCCCCGCTGGCTCCGTCCGCCGTCCCCAATGCGCTGACCGGAAGAGACGTCAAAGCCGCTCAGCCGGCAGAGATCGACGAGGCCATCGAGGCGTTCGCTGCCGCGGCGCGGCGAGCGGTCGCGGCGGGCTTCGACGGCGTCCACATTCATGCCGCCAACGGCTACCTGATCAGCGAGTTCGGCTCGCCGCGCGCGAACCGCCGGACCGATGAGTGGGGTGGCTCGCCGGAGGCGCGCGACCGCTTCGGGCTCGCCGTCGTGCGCGCGGTCCGAGCCGAGGTCCCTGAGCACATGCCACTCACCCTGAAGGCTGGCGTGGTCGATACCGCGCCTGGGGGGCTCATGCTCAAAGAGTCTCTGCCGCGGCTAAAGCGGCTTACGGAATGCGGGCTCGACGCGTTGGAGATCTCGTGTGGTGTGATGGGGCTGGCCACTGATTCGGCTGACCAGTACGTTGCCGTGGATCCGCCCCGCGCCCTCGCGGACCTGCTCGTCCACCGCGTCCACAAGCGAGCGCGGCCGGAGGCTTACTTCCGTTCGTTGGCGGTCGAGGTGCGGCGGGTCGTCGACACCAAGCTCGTCCTCGTCGGGGGCATGCGGCGGACCGAGACGATGGCCGACGTCATCAGCCGGGGTGACGCGGACTTCGTCTCCTTGGCCCGACCACTGATCCGTGAGCCCGATCTTCCGGCTCAGATCGCGCGCGGCCGCACCGGGCAGGTCGACTGCACGTCGTGCAACATCTGCCTAATGCACGAAGGCCATCACTCGCTGCGCTGCTGGCGAACCCCCCGCAAGCGTTTGCTCGAGCACGCGGTCTACCGCCTGCGCGGCGGCCTGCGCAACGATGCCCAGGATCCACCAGAGGCCTCGTGATCGAAGCGCCCGACTCGCCGGCGTCAGCAACATCCTCACAGCTCCGGACCGCCTCAAGCTGAGCTTCGTCCGAAGCGGTGGCGGGATGCCGGTCCCGTGGCTCGCGCCTACGCCGGCTCGAGCATCCGGTCGTTCGGCACACGAATCGACGCGTGACTCTGAACGGTCTTCCACTCCCCTTTTGGGGCTGACCGAAGCGCTTGCGGAGGCGCCTCGAGCGGAGCCCGCCGGCGCTACGACAGCTTGGAATGGAGGGTAAGAGGAACGGCGAGTTGTTCCACAACTGGGTCGCGACTATCCCGTGCATGAGCAAGCGAAGACGCGGATTCATCGGACCATTTCGATCCGTCAATCTCACGTACCCTCGCGTTCAGGGCGTCCTCAAACTCCGGATGCTCGGCGCGGATCACAACCGCGCGCGGATACTCATCGCCGAGGTCCTCAAGACGCCTCTCTAGCTGGGCGAGCGCGGCGGGGTTAGCAACGACGTGACGAGCCTTTGAAATCGCTCGTAGAGTCAATGACTTGCCGCGCACCCGCGGCTCTGGCGCCCGGCATCAGGACCTCGTGTGCGATTACCGGTTGGGGTCGCAACGGCGCGCGCTCACGCTACGCGCCCGCCAGCGTCGAGGGCTCCGCCGCGTCTTGCGGACGGGTGCGCGGGGCGAGGAAGGCGCTCCGCTATATCTGTGGGGGACGATGTCGGGACCCACGACCCCCAGCTCTGCTGCGCACAACGGCGACGTTCGGTGGCGCGGGCCTTTGGCTGGCCGCTATCCGGCCGCGGCGGCAATGGTGATGTCGGCGCTGATCCCGTATCTCGCCTTGTCTGCCGCGATCGGGCCGATCACGCCGATCATCGCTCACGGCCTGCACATGAGCCTCCAGGAGATGAGCCTGGCCTCGGGGATGGGCAACGCGGCCTACGCGGTCGGCACGGTGCTCGCGGTGCAGTTCGCGCAGCTTCTGCACCAGCGGCGGATGATGGTCCTCTACGTCGCGGGGCTCGTCGTCGGCTCGGTGCTCCAGGCCGCGGCGCAGGACCCGGCCATGTTCATCACCGGCCACATTCTCCAGGGGCTGTGCACGAGCCTCCTGCTCATCGCGGCCGTGCCGCCGCTGGCGCTCGGCTTCGGGCTCGAACGCCTGCGCGAGACGGCGGTGATCATGAGCATGTGCATCTTCGGTGCCGTTGCGCTCGGCCCGCTCGTCGGCGGCTTGCAGGCGAGCGCCCATGCGTGGCGGCCCCTCTTCTGGGTCGTGGCGGGAATCTCGGTGACCGCGTTCGTGCTCTCCCTGCTGACCTTTGAGGACACGCCGCCGTTTGACCGCAGCGCGCCGCGCGCGCCGGGCGTGATCGCGCTCGCCGCCGCCGGGCCGGTGGCGGCGTTCTGGGGCGCCTCGGAGCTCCTGACCCACCGCTTCCTCGAGTTGCAGACCTGCGGACTGCTCGCCGTGGGGCTGGGGCTGATCATCGTGCTGATCGTCCACCAGTACCGGACTCCGCGAGCGCTCTTGACGATCCGCACCATGCTCACGAGTACGATTCCGGTCGCCGGCATCGCGCTGGCCCTGTTCGCCGCCGCCGCCTCGGTTTCTGCCACCGCACTGACCGCGAGCCTGCTCACGGGCCGCTACAGCCCCGTCCACCTCGGCCTGCTCTACCTACCCGAGCTCGGCGGTGCGGTAGCGACCGCGGTGCTGCTCGGCCTCGTCATCAGCCGCCGGGCGATGCAGCTTCTGCCGCTCGTCGGGATGGCCTTCCTGGCTGCTGGAATCGCCGTGTTCCTCATCCACGTTCCCTCGACCCAAACGACGACGCTCGTCGGCTCGGGCCTGACCGGAATCGGGCTCGGTGCGACCGTCGCGCCGGCGCTGTTTTGCGCCGGCTTTTCGCTGCCGTCGAACAACCTCCAGCGCGTGTTTGCGATCGTCGAGCTGTTGCGCGCCGTGGCCGCATTCATGATCGCGCCGGTGTTCGCGCACCTCGCGGTTACCGTCGGTGGCAACCCGCGGACCGGCACAACGATCGCGCTGTGGATCGGCCTGGCCATGGCGATCATCGGCACGGCGGTCCCGTTGGCTCTCTACCTGCTCGGCGGAGCCCGCCCAGAGACCCCGCGGCTAGAGCGGTTCCTCGCCCAGGAGGCGCCGGCCTGGAACTCGCCGCCGCTGCTCGCCGCCGTGCGCGCCCGCACGGCCAAGACGGCGCTCGACACGGCCTGTCTCGAGATGGACTAGGTGCTCTGAGTTCGACGCATCGCGCCGTTGCTCAAGCAACCGGCTGGGTGCTCGGAACGAGGTCACGTACTATCGCGGACGCGTCGGGCTACTGCCGCTCAGCTGCGAGCGCGGCGGCTGCTCGCGACCCCGGCTGCTCTCCGTTCGTTTCTTGCGGCACGAGCGCCGCCAGAGGCGTTGCGTTGAGAGCAGGTAGATCCTGCAACTCCGGTCTGCTGCCGGTGGCATCGAGGCGACGGATCAGGGCCTCGACCACATCACCATCGAACTGGGTGCCGGAGTGGCGACGCAACTCCTCGATGGCGTAACTTTGCCCTGGAGCCCGACGATAGGGACGATCGGACGTCATGGCCTCAAATGCGTCGGCGACGTGGATGATGCGCGACTCGAGCGGGATCTCGTCGCCAGCGCGCCCGTCCGGGTAACCGGTCCCGTCGATGCGCTCATGATGGTGTCGCACCCAGTGAGCTTCGACTGGCATATCGGCGGCCTCGACTATCGCTGCGCCTAGCACCGAATGGCCCTTCATCTGCTCGTACTCGTCGTGCGTGAGCGGTGCCGGCTTCTGCAGGATTGAATCGGGCACGCCGATCTTGCCGACGTCGTGGAGAAGGCCGGCCAATCGGATCCGTACGAGCCGCTCGCGATCGATGTCCAGTTCCATGGCGATGACGACGCTGAGCTGCGCGACCGTCTGGCAGTGGCTGCGCGTGTACGAGTCTTTGGCGTCGACCGCGAGGGCGAGGGCGTTGGCGAGTGTTTGTGTGTGATGCTCGTCCTCGGCGATGCTCGTTTCAAGGCTGGCGTGCATGTCCGGGCTGTAGATCGCCGCCTGCTGGTTGATTCGCTTGGCGCCGATCAAGGCCAGATCGGCTTCGCGGATTAGTTCGTCCTTATCGCGAGTGTTCAGCGCCTCAGCGATGCCCGCCGTGACCGATGCCCCTCGCTCCCGCGACTCCAGTTCCAGGGCCAGGCGCTGCACGAACTCGAGCGCGCCCCAGCTTCGAGTGGACGTCAGCACGACGGCGAACTCGTCGCCCCCGACGCGGTAGGCGCTGTCCCCGGCGCGCTCAGTGCTCCGAATCGCGGTCGCGAGTGATAGCAGGCGCGCGTCACCGGCTTGGTGGCCAAGGCGGTCGTTGACGCTCTTGAGATCGTCGAGATCGAGCATCACCAAGCTCAAAGGCGTCGGTCCTCGGCTCGCGCGCCGAAGCTCCTGCCCGAGATCCTCGTGAAACGCGCGGTGGTTGTGCAGACTGGTCAGCGGATCGGTACTGGCCATTTGCGCCATCGTCTCGAATTCCGCCACGCGCGCCCGGTTTAGCCGACTGGAAATCCGCGCGATGACCACACCGAAGAACACGATTAGGCCGAGGCCGAGCGCGAACGCGAGCGCCATCGCCTGCTTGGCTGAATTGCTGTCGCGGGCCAGCGCTGCCTCGTCGGCGCTGGCGCTCTGCTGCGCGGCCGCCGCTTCGCGGGTCACGATGCCCTGCACGCGAGTGAACGCAGCCTCCCCAAGGGTCTTGTCCAATCGATCGACCAGACGATCGTCGTGCCCGTATACGGCCTGGATGATTCGGTAGTCGACGTCATCGTAGGCACCGTCGGCGGCCGCTAGGCGGGCCACCGTGGCCTTCGCCGCGGGCGACCGGGCCGCCGCGGCGATGTGATCCAAGTCCGCGACGAGCGTGCTTTCGGCCGCACCGCGGGCAGCGAGCACGGAGACGGCCGGAGACAGTCGAAACTTGCGCACCAGCGATTGCTCGAGACCGACCCTATACCGAGCGTCCTGGTAGAGCGTGCTCAGTTCGCTCCCTGCATTGGCTCGACGGGCGCTTCTGTCGACACGCTCCTGCGTCAGCAGCGAGAAGCCGGCCAGCACGCACAGCACCACGAACAGACCGGCCGAACCCGCAGGCACGATCCAGCTCTGCGCCCACCGGCCATGCCTGCCCATACGGCCTCCGTTTTGTTGAGATAAGGAAGGCATCGCGTCCCCCCGCGGGTTCGCGTCGAGCCTCACTGATCTCATCGACCGCTGCAGCCTGGGCCTTGAGGCCGCGACAGTCGCCCGTTAACGTACGTGTGGCGCGGCGGTAGTCGCCGCCCACCGGCCGGTCTCAGAGCTAGATCACGTGGTTGGCCTTCAGGAACGCGGCGGCGACCGCAGCCGCCGGTTTCTTATCGATCGCGACCGCGTTGTTCATGGCAATGATCGCGGGCTCGGTCAGCAGCTTGTTGACTCGGTCGACGACTGCCAAGACGTTCGGACAGACGCTGAGCTTGCTCTTGTTGATAACCAGCGCAAGGTTCTGAAACCCGAAGATGCTCTTCGGATCCGTGAGCACCGTGTACTTGCCGCTGGCCAGCTGCGGATCGGTCGTGAAGACGTCGATCGCGTTGACAGCACGGCTGTCAAGCGCCCGGTACTGAATGCCGAGCGCCAGCGACTGAAAGGTGAGGTTCTTGATGCCATAGACGCGCTTCATCCCGGCCACTCCCTCCTGGCGGTCAAGGAACTCCGGCCGGGCGCCGAACGTAAAGTGCGGAACCTTCTTGAGATCGCCGGTAGAGACCAACCCGTACTTCTTGGCGTAGGACGTGAGCACCGCAACCGCGTCAGTGTCAAAGAACGGTGTCATGCCGCTCATCACCTGGCCGCGCTTAGCGTAGAAAGCCTTGGCAAGCAGATACTCCTCCCGCGGAGTGGACACGGTCTTCCTGATCTTCGCCACCGTGGACACCGCCTCGCCCGTGTATTCAGGATAGGCATCGATCTGACCGCCAGTCAGCGCCCTGTCGGCGATCTCCGTCGACCCGATGTTCTGCTCATAGGAGATCCGGCAGCCGTTGGCCTCCAGCGCCTGCCGATAAAGTTGGCCGACGACAAACTCCTCGGGGAAGTCCTTGGTGCCCAACGTGAGCGACTTTCCCGATCGGTTGACCGTGGTGGCGGACGTGCTCGACGCCGCTGGATCAGATGAGCTCGCGCTCGAGCCGCCGCTGCCACATCCCGCGAGCAGCATCGCCGCGAGTAGGGCAAGGGCCCCGGCCACACGCATCCGCGGCGGGCGACTCGATACCGACTTAGGTGATGGACCACGCATTGTGGTGTTTCTCCTCGATGGGAAACGACGGTCGACGATTCCCCCCAACCTCGGTGCCTTGCTTATCGGCAGATCCGTCGTGGACATGAGTGGCACGCCACCAGCGTGATGCGGTTGCGGCCCGGGTGGGTGCCGGTCGGGATCGATGTTCTGGTTGGCCCACGCCTGCACG
The DNA here is from genome assembly GCA_963831015.1 of uncultured Solirubrobacteraceae bacterium. GTDB lineage: Bacteria > Actinomycetota > Thermoleophilia > Solirubrobacterales > Solirubrobacteraceae > Palsa-465. Next base: position 581,741 of record CAWHOM010000007.1, read on the forward strand.
GCGGGGTAGAGCTACTCCGCGTCGAGGACGATCGTTTAGGCGTGGTCAAGGTCGACAGCTTCGCCGGCGGTGACGCAAGCCAGCAGCCGCCCCTTCTTGCTACCAGGCTGGGATGCGCCAGCGCGCGGGCGGCGCTCGTCCGCCGACGCCTGGCGAGACCTCAGCCGATCTCGAAGGTCCCGTGGTTGTACGACACCTTCCAGGTGAAGGTCTTCTGGTGGCCCGGCTTCTTGCCGGTGTACGTCACCTGCAGGCGCGTGAAGATGAAGTACTTGGAAGCCTTTTTAGGCTGGTAGGCCTTCAGCGTGACGGGAAATTTGCTGAACTTGCCGCTGGCGCAGTTCGGGGTGCAGTTGTCGATCCATTGGTCGCCGGTGCCGAGCCCCTCAGTGCTGTTCCAGACTGTCCAGTGCAGCTTGCCGGCCTTCTTGCCGTCTCCGCCCGCGAAGAATTCGCTGCCGTCGCCCGTGTAGAGGATCTCGGACGGCTTGACCATCGGGTTGGTCTTGGAAGGCGGGCCGCTGAAGGTAGGAAACGTCGGCGTCGCGGCCAGGGCAGCGGATGCTCCGGCGGCGATGACAAGACAGGCGACCCCGGCCAGGGCGGACCTCGTGATGACTTTCATGAACCCGTTCGACTCCTTGCAGGTCTCGGTTAGACGGCGGTCCCTGTGCTGCCGGTGCATTCTGCAGGATGATCGCCGACTGCGGGGTCACGAACCTCGCCAAGCCTCGCTCTCGGTTCACGCTCACGGGCTAGGACCTGTCCACGCTGACGCTCGCGGGCATGAGTCAAGGCGCTCGCGGCTACCGAAAATATCGGTGCCGTGGTTCACGCAGCAACGCCGCACGTCTGGCACAACCCGATGGCGAACGGTCCGCAAGCGCATAAGCGGTGCCCCTCTTGATACGTGGTTCGCAAACCGGGCCGGGCCTGCCCAAGGACGTTCCGGAGCGACAGGGCCGGGCCTTAGGCACCATCGGGGCTCCCCGCACCCCGTCGCGCTTTAGGGAACCAGGACGACCTTTCCGATGTTGCGTCGCTCGGCGATGAAGCGGTGGGCGTCGGGCGCCCGGTCAAACGGGAAGGTCGCGGCGACGACTGGCTTCAGCTCACCGTTTCCGAGCGCCGGTATCAACGGCTCGATCACCCGGTCAAGGCTTCCCTCGACGTCCCACCAAGCCAGCATATTGAGACCGAAAACGCCCTTGTTCTCGTTCATCACTCCGAGCCCCTTCCACCAGGGCATCGAAGCAAACGGGCTCTTGGCGAGCGTTCGCAGCGCGGCCGGGACACTGCGTCGCTCGCCGGTCTGCAACTCGGAGGCCCCAAACATGATCAGCCGGCCCCCTGGGCGCAGCAACCGGTAATCCCTGCGAAAGCTCGACGGGCCAAGGGAGTCGAAGGCCACGTCGATCCCCTCCCCGCGGGTGAGCCGGCGCACCTCCTCGGCGAAGTCCTGGCTGCGGTAATCGATCGCATGGTCGACTCCCTGCTCGCGGATCGCGGCGTGCTTTGAGGCCGACGCGGTGCCGAACACCTCGGCGCCGATGCGTTTGGCGATCTGCGTTGCCGATATCCCCACCCCTCCAGCCGCAGCGTGGATCAACACCCGCTCGCCCTTCTTTAGCCCTCCCATCACGACAAGACCCGCCTGGGCGGTCGCATAGTTGACCGGGAAGGCCGCGCCCTCCTCGAAGGAGAGCTGCGCGGGCAACTCATAGACCATGTTCTCACGCACCGTTACCAGCTCGGCCTGGCCGTTAAAGCGCGTACCTGCGAGCACCCGATCGCCCGGGCTGACGGACTCGACCCCGTCTCCGACTGACTCCACCTCGCCCGCCACCTCGTAGCCGACCACGCACGGCACCTTCGGCGAGTCCGGGTACAGACCGGTTCGGGCAAGCGTGTCAGCAAAGTTGATCCCCGCCGCCTTGACCGCAATCCGAACCTCCCCCGGCCCCACCGACGGGTCGGGCCGCTCCTGGACCTTGAGGACCTCCGGCTCCCCATGCTCGGTAATCACCACCGCCCGCATCTCCAAAGACTCTATGCCAACCCACGGCCTCGAACCCGCCACAGTCCCCGCCATTGGCAACACGATGAGACCCCTCCGGCGATGAGACCTGGGGGACGATGACCGGCTGGGGGGCTAGTGAGCCAGCGGTGACGGGACGTCGGGGGGTCGCGGCAGAGGCGAGCCCGGAGGCGGGTGCGCTACGCTGTCAGAGTCAGATAGCGAGGGCAACCAGAGGGCGAGACCTTCATCTGAATGTCCCCTTCCCGCGAAAGCCGCCTGATCTTCTGATGGCCGAGAGTTCACCTACGGGTGGGCTTTCCGCGTTAAAGCGCCCCGCCGCCCCATTCATTGCGCGGCGCCTCGCCAATCCTCACCCGGCCCTAGCCCAATACTTCTCGGCAGCGACTCGAACCCGCCCATCGCGGACTGGACGAACGCGAAGGCGGCGCCGGACAGCGGCGGATCAGGGCAGGATGTCGTTCAGCGTCGCCGTGAACCGCTTGCCCGACTCCTCGAGCTCGCCCTCGATGTGCAGGCGTGCCGGGCCGGTCTCGGTCCACAGGTCAAGGAAGTAGGCCCAGCCCGGCAGGTCCGGATCGTCGGACTTGGCGACCGCTTCGACTTGGTAGATCTCGCGCGGCGGCAGCACCAATGACTCGGGGCAGTCGTCCTCGACGCGACGCCGCAGGTCCTCGACGGTGAGCCGGTCGCCAGACGCGATGCGGAGCTCCTCGTAGTCGCCGTCCACGACGAGGCCGACGACGTCCTCCAGTGCCCGGTACATCGGCTCGGGCATCAGCTCGAGCGATTCGACGATCTCTCCCCGTCCGCCCAACTCGTGGTTCGGCGTCAGGTCGAGCCGGCTGTAGAAGTAGTCCTCGCACGCCGCGCGCGCCTGACGGCGGATGCTCTTGGACAATCCCGCCGCGCCGAGCGCGAAGTCCGCAGCCGCGATCGCCTCCTCGAGCGATCCGTGGCGGCGCGTCAGCTGCGCGGTGATCGCGCGACCGTGCTCTGAGTCGCGCGCCAGCGATGAGCCCTCCAACAGGATTGAGGGGGCATCGTGGCGGTTATAGCCCACGCAGGCCCGCACCGCAGAATGAAGGACGATGAGATGGTCGCCCATTACGCCCGCGTGGATGACGGATCGCCGGGCGTCATCGGGATCGGCCAGCTCGCCGAACGCGTGGTAGTAGCGCTGCCACGGCTCGCATCCTACGAACGAGAGAGCCACAGCGCCGTGGCGGACGCGTGAGTGCCGCCATTACGAAGCGAGCACTCTCGGTTCCGGGACGACCTGCAACAGCGCCTCCGTGACCGCTGCCGTCGTGCTTGGGTGGGGGAATGCGAGCGTCAATTCCGGCGCCTGGTCGACACCTCGTAGGTGTTGTCATCTGCGCCGCACCGTACGGTCCCCGTTTGTGATCGCTATGCGCTCGATGCAGTTCTCGAGCGTGTCGGTGACGTCGAGAACCGCCATGGCGATGACGACCTCGCCGCGATGTATGAGCTAGAGCTCCCGAGCGTCGGCAGCTAGAGATCGGCTGCCGGCTCTTGTGTCTCGCCTTCGCCGTTCAGCGGGCGTGCCCGAGGTAGCTGAGCGCGGCGATGGTGATCGCCTGGACCCCGGTTTCGAGCGTAGGATGGATGACGGGCGCGAACTTCGGATTGTGGTTTGTGGGGATGTCATCGGCGATACGTCCGGCTTGTTCGGCCGTGTGGTAGGTGGCGGGGTCGGTGCCGCCGATGTACCAGAAAACTGAGGGGACGCGCCATTCGCTGCCGAACGAGCCGAAGTCCTCGCTGGCGGATACCGGTGCCGCGAGCTCGCTGACTGGGTCGTCGCCGAAGTATCCCCGCAGCGCGTCGGCGACGTGCCGGGTCTGGTCGGGATCGTTGACGGTCAGCGGATAGTGCTCGGTGTAGTCGATCTGCGGGGGCGTGGGTGCGCCCGAGGCTTCGGCCTCGGCATTGACGATCCGCTCGATCGCGCCCAGGACACGGGTTCGCACCGTCTCATCAAAGGTCCTGACGTTGATCTTCAACAGCGCATCGTCGGGGATGACGTTGTCCTTGGTGCCGGCCTGCAGAGCGCCGACGGTGACCACCGCGGCCTGGCTGGCGGCGACTTCGCGCGAGACGATCGTCTGCAGCCGCAGCACGGTCGAGGCCGCCATCACGACGGGGTCAACGCTTGACTCGGGCATCGAACCGTGCGCCCCGCGGCCGAACAGTCGGACCTCGAGGCTGTCGGCGGCCGCCTGCGTTGTGCCGGGCCGGTAGCTCACCTCCCCGGATGATCCGGGCATGACGTGCTGGCCGAGGATCACCTTCGGCTGAGGGAAGCGATCAAACAGGCCGTCGTCGATCATCGCCTGCGCGCCCTGTGCGGTCTCTTCGGCCGGCTGGAAGATCGCCAGCAGCGTGCCGTGCCACGCGCCCCGGCACTGGGCGAGCAGCGTCGTGGCGCCGACCAGCCAGGTCACGTGCATGTCGTGACCGCACGCGTGCATGACCGGCGCCTCGTTGCCGTCGGCGTCGGTCGCGGTCGCCGTGCTGGCGTATGGAAGACCGGTGGCCTCCTTGACCGGGAGCGCGTCCATGTCGGCACGGAGCATCACCGTCGGGCCCTCGCCGTTTCGCAGCACCCCGACCACGCCGGTACCCCCGACCCCCTCTGTCACCTCATACCCCGCCCTTCTGAGCCGTTGGGCAGCCTTCGCTGCAGTGTTGTGCTCCTGCATCGAGAGCTCGGGATGCTGGTGCACGTCGCGGTACAGATCCTCCAGCTCGCCGCTGATCACGTCCAGTCCGGCCAGCACGCCGCCCGCCTTGGATGTCTCGGTCATGCCGCTCCCTTCGCTCAGAGAATCCGGTCCTCCGGAGCCAGCCGGCACACATGCCGACGATCGAGCTTATACCCGCACATCGCTTTCGCCACCCCGCCAGAGACTGCACGTACCACGTCGCCGTCGGGCCCGTCTCAGCGGCTGAGAGACTGCACCGATGATCGCTGGCTTTGACCCCAAGCTGATCCTCGTGCTCAACCTCGCGGGCACGTTCGTCTTCGGGCTCAGCGGCGGCCTGGCAGGTGTCCGCGCTCGGCTCGACCTGCTCGGCGTCATCGTGCTCGCGTTCACCGTCGCACTTGCCGGCGGCATCATCCGTGATCTCATGATCGGCATCCCTCCGGCCACGTTTCGCGACGGGCGCTACCTTGCCGCCGCCGCAGCGGCCGGCATCGTGAGCTTCATCGCCCGACCCTTACTTGAGCGTGTCGATCGCCCTCTCACGTTCTTTGACGCGATCGGACTTGGCCTCTTCTGCGTCACCGGCGCCAGCGCCGCCCTGGCCCACCGCCTCGGGCCCGTCCAGTCGATAATCCTCGGAGCGATCACCGGCGTCGGCGGCGGGATGGTCCGCGACCTGCTTCTGCGCCAAATCCCCAACATCCTCCGAACCGACCTCTACGCCGTGCCGGCGCTGCTCGGTGCCACCGTGCTCGTCGTTGCGCACCAGGCGGGCGCCCGCAGCGCCCTATTCCCGCTCCTGGCTGCGGGTGTCTGCGTCGCCGTCAGGCTGATCGGTGTGCACTACGGGGTCGGGCTGCCGATCGCACCTAGCGAGCGCAAAGCGGACCCGCCGCCAAGTTAGGACACCATCTCCTCGTCTGAGAACACACCCCACCGGCTGTCGCAGCAACACACGCGCGAGGCCCGCACGACCAGCGGTCCCGGTCATCTACAGCGAACCGCGGCTAGTTACCCGGGGGCAGGATGCGGCCGAAGAACGCCTTCAGTGCGTCGTGGGCATCAACCGGAACGACGTCTGACACGTAGTGCCGACGTAGGAACCGCGCCAGCGGAGGTTCTGGCGATCTGCTCTCGGGTTGGTATGGGGCGAGCGCCAAGGCTCGCGAAGTCTGTGTTCAAGTCGTCGCTGCTTGGCGGTAGGGTGGGCGCCCGATCTGACCGCCAGCACCAGGGGGTAGCCAGTGGCGCTTCTCGGAATTTCGTCGGATGCGTGGGCCGGCGCTGCCGGCGCGGTTGTTGGCGGGTCGTTCACGCTGGCGGCACAAGTCCTGAACGATCACTCCCAGCGGAGGACCGCGAAGAAGGCCTCGGATGACCTCGTCTCCGCGACGGCGATCCTGCTGCAGGACGACTTCTGGCACTACCAGTCAATGCTTGCCCGAGCGCTTGACCGCTGCACGTGGTGGCGGCCTGGCGAGCTGCTCCCGGCGCAGGCGTCAATCGAAGATCGCAAGACGGTCTTTGCTGCGCTGTCAAACGAACACACAGAGACCGTCGCGGCGGCCCAGGGGTGGATCGATTATCTAATCGGTTGCCGTCAACAGTTGCCCGGGGACACGCCGCCACTAGACCAGGAGTACGCCGAAACGATGCAGATGACCTTCCGCGATCTGGAGGCCGGTCGCGGCGCGCTCGCCAACCTGGCCCGCCGTCGGGCCTCGCCATTTTCTGAAGGTCGCGTCCTCGGGGAGCTCACTAACTGCCAGACAGTCGAGGAACTCCTCTCCAGACGATGTCCCGATCGCAGCACCCACCCGGCTGAACCAGATGCCGGCGAGGGCTAAAACAACTCTCAAGCCGCCTGTGCTTCCGCGAGAAAACCCGTCTTAAGGGGCGGCGCTTGGCTAGTTCGGGATGAGGCCCTCGGTACTGAATTCGCTGGTGGCTTCGGAGAGCGAGAGGCCGGCCGGAGGTAGGATCGCGTCCGACGGGCCAAGGTGAGCGTCTTCCAGTAGCTCGCCGCTGCGCACGAAGTCCAGGAGCTCGGCGAATCGCCGCTCGAACAGCTCCGCGTCTGCTGATTCAGCCGCCGCCACCACCTCGGCATCGAGCTCCTGCAGCCGGGGCAGCTGCTCGTCGGTCAGCCGGTATTGGCCCTCAAGAGCGATCCGCACGATCACGATCCCGCCTCCTTCTCACCGCCGCCAGGCAGTTGCTTCGGGGCAGCGCCCCCGGCGAGCTCCGCCTTCATCTTCTCGAGCTCTGAATCGACAGCGCCCGCACTGGTGACCTGCTCCAGCTGACGATCCAGATCGTCTCCGCCGCCACCCAATTCGGTGGGATCGTCCAACGTGCCCGCCTGCTCGAGCTCCCCGACCGCGTCGGCGCGCGCCTTCATGTTCTCGGTCTTATCCACCGCCCGCTGCATCGCCAGGCCGACATCAGCCATCTGTTCGCCGACACCGGTGGCCGCTTCGGAAATCTGGACCTGCGCGTCGGCCGCGGAGTACTGGGCCTTGATCACTTCCTTCTGGGTCCGGAACGCCTCGACCTTGGCCTGAAGCTTGCTCTCGCTGTCGGTCAACTGCTGCTGCTGGCCCTCGAGCTCGGCGACCTGCTGATCTAGCGAGCCAAGCTCGTCCTCGATTGCCTGCTTGCGCGTAAGCGCCTGGCGCGAGAGATCCTCGTTGCCCGCTGCCAGCGCTTGGCGGGCCTGCCCGTCCAGCTTCGCGGCCTGCTCCCGCAGGGTGCCTTCCTGCGACTGCAGGCGCTTCTTCGACGTAACGACGTCAACGATGCCGCTCTTGGCCTGCTGCAACAGCTCAAGCTGCTTCTCATAGCTGTAATCGAGCGTCTCCGCCGGATCCTCAGCGCGATCGAGCACCGCCGAAACCTTCGCCTTCACCAGCGTGCTGAAACGACCCTCAAGACCAGGCATCACATCTCCTCTCGAACTGCTGCCATGCGTCAACCAGGCGGACGGGGCGCCTCCGCCGCTACGCGTCCCGCGCTCGCGCCAACCACCACGCCATCATAAGCTGCGCATCGTCCGCGCGACCGGCGGCAGCGATGGTCACTTCGCTACGAACTGCAACGCCAAGCACCGTACGGCTCGGCGCCTGCCCCAATTCTGCGCACGGCTCAGTGGCGCCCCCACGTAGAGCGCACCGCGCAGGCGTGGCTTGCCCCGCCGGTCACCCTCACAGTTCGAATAAACCGCGCATTCCGGCCACGACGCGGCGAAGGAATCGAACCTTCCAAGCGAGGGGCTGCCCCGCCCTGCCGGTTTTGAAGTGCCCTATTTGCAGGTCTTTCGTGTTCTATACGCCGCGTTTACTGTTCCTGACGTGCCCTGAGTTCGCTCCGAAATGCCGAGTTCGGGACATGGTTCGGGACACGTTTCTCCCGGCGGCTTCCGTCCGAGACCGCTTGCCGTGGTTTCGTTGGCGAGCGCTAATTCCGCTGCTTTTGCCGGTATATCTCGCTGCTCCTAGACAACACCGACTACGCGGCCCCGAAACCAGCGAGATCCAGGGCCGCCGGGCGACGCTGGCCCGCTGGGACCTCGGGGCTTGAGCTGTGGCGACTGCAATGCGCCGAAGCGCAAGCCAGCATCGACCTCCCGATGATGACGAAAGCGATCGTGATAACCGTCGGGCCGAGCCCGGGTCATCGCCGAGGCATGCGCGGATCCTCAGACGCGACACGCGTCTGAGGCGCGACCGGGTGCGTCCCTGGCCTCCCGGCCACTTCCCGCAAAGATCCGGTGCCGTCCGCCTGCCGTCCACAATTCCCTTGGTGGAAGAGAAGCCTAAGCAGCCCGGCGTGGACATGCGCGCTTTTGGCCTCGGTCAGAGCGAGATGTACCTGATCCGCGCTCTCGACGAGTTTCATCGCGCTGGAAACGCGCCGGACCTGTGGATGCCGGTCGACGACTTCCATTCCGAGACCATCTTGAAGAGCGGGCAGGAGGTGCTGACCGCCAAGAACCGCAGACTTCAGTTCCTCCGGACGTCGGTTCTTTTCTCGGCAATTGCCGCTGAGGCGTTCGCGAATGAGTTTGTGGACGACACGTTAGGTCGGAACATGGCCGGGACTCTCGACAAGCTGTCGACAGCGGACAAGCTAATTGTCGGCGCCCAACTGGTAGCCGGGAGCGCGTCGCCGCTCGATAAGGGCAGGCAGCCGATGCAGGACATCGCCGGCCTCGCTACTACGCGCGATCGCCTGGTGCATCCAAAGGAGAAGGGTGGGATCGCTGCTTGGACTCAACACGTCACGGAGGACGACGAGAATCGGGTTGGAGCTGCGGCCGCCGAGCACGCGATCCTGGCAGTCGTGGACCTCGTGGTGGTCTGCAACCCGCTGCAGACGCACCCCAATCTGCACGGCGGGGCGGCCAAACGGATCTCGATGGAGCGCAAACTTCTATCCGCGCACGGCAAGAAGGTTGGCACGCTGCTGGGGGATCTCCCGTCGAAGGGGGAGGCCGGGACGCTGCCGCTGTTTACCCAGATGGAAAATGCGTGGTTTAGCCGATTGCCGAAACGGACCGAGGCCACGCCTGAAGCCGGTTCGGAACCCAATTAGCGTGTAAATAGACACGGACGCGGCGTGTCGCCAAAGGAACAGTTCGATCCCCAGCAGCTCGGGTGCGAAAGCAGTCGTCCGCGACGGGCAAGTGCGCGGCTTGCCGATCTTCGTGGGGACGGGTGCGCCGACTACATCGGCTTTCCGTCCTGGTCAGCTTCTGACGCCTTGTTCGCGCCAATCCCAGTCGCATCCGGCTGCCGAAACCCCTCGAAGACCCACTTCTGCTTCTAGCCCGACTGAGGAGGCTGTCGGCGCCGGCGCCGGCTGCTCGTTTCGTAGGTTTTGCGGTAGCGACGGGTTCTGCTTTTCTTCGCACAGCGCCATCGCTTGCTGGTAGGTTAAGCGCCCGGGTGAGTCGCCGGGACGGATCGGAGGCTGGGATGGGATCGTGGCTGAGGTTGAGGATGCTGGGCGTGGGGCTCGTGGTCGGACTGGGCGCCTTGATCGTCCCGTCTCTGGCTTGGGCGGGGGGCACGTGGGCGTATTCCTCGGCTGATCACACTCAGCTTCAGATCAACTTTCAGACCGATAACGGCCAGAACGCTTTTTTCGAGGTGTTCACGCTGAGCGTTCCGGTCGTCGGCGCGACCTGTCCGGGCGGCGGCGCCGGGTCGGTGGGGCAGCCTGACAACAACCCGGATGAGTTCGAGTGCCAGATCTCCCCGGTGGCGTCCTCGGGGACGGTCACCGTCACGACCGATCCCGAGCAGTGCACCGCCCAGATCACTAACAAGGCGAGCTTTAACAACTCCACGTATAGCTCCCAGAACCCGATCATGGCAGTCGCTAACAACTGCGTGGTCTCGCCGATCGCGTCGTTCACTGTGTCCCCGTCTTCCCCGACGGTCGGAAGCTCAGTGTCGTTTGACGGTACCGCCTCGCGGGACCCGAACCCGGGCGGGAGCATCACCGGATACAGCTGGAGCTTCGGCGACGGGAGTGGGCCGGGCAGCGGCGCGACGGTCTCCCACACCTACGCCAGGCCCGGTAGCTACAGCGTCACGCTCACGGTCAGCGACGCCGAAGGCGATACCGCCTCCACCACCCACCCGGTCACGGTCACGGCCGGGAATTCGCCGGTCAACACCGGCCTCCCGCAGATCAGCGGCGATGCCCTGACGGGAGACACACTGACCGCCAGCACGGGCACCTGGACGAACAATCCAACCTCGTTCGCCTACCAGTGGCAGGACTGCAAGGGGGAGAGCAGCCTCTGTGTCGACATCCCTTTTATGGACTCGGCGGGGTCGTCCTACGTGCCTAAGGTGAATGACCTCGAGGAGTCGCTCCGTGTCGTCGTCACCGCGACCAACGCGAGCGGATCGACGTCGGCGTCCTCGCGGCCGACCGCCGTGGTCGAGTCGCCGCCGCTGACCGTCGGATCTACCTCCACGAACGGATCCGTGCTGACCCTGCCGGTCGGGTGCTCGGCCTCGGTCGCTGAGATCAACGGGAACTGTCTCCTGCTGTTGCTGCTCGCCGCGCTCGGAGGTGGGCAGCCGACAACGGTCCACGCGCCGGATCTCGCGATCGCCACGAGCTGCCACCCCACCAACCACCACCACTGCCCAAAGGTGACCGTCGTCGGCAATATGAAGGTCAAGATCCCGGCCGGCCACACCAAAAAGGTCCGGATCATGCTCAACCGGGCCGGCCGACAGCTTCTCGCCAAGCAGCACACGTTGAAGGTCAAGCTCACGATCACTGAGAACGGCCACACCCTGTTCACCCGAACGATCGTCTTCAAGACCAAGCCGCCCAAGAAGCACCGCTGAGGCAGACACCCCGGATCCAGCGGCCTAGCGCCGACAACACATGGCCGGCCGACACGAGTCCGTGCCCGTCGTCGCTCGCATCGAATGGACTCAACCGGGATCGGCTGACACGTCAACACGATTCCTCGCTTTCGTACGCATCGGCGGAACCACGATCGGTGCAAGCTGGTGTCCGTCGGGACAGCAGTAACGAAGCCGCCGACCTCTCATGCCCGTCGGGTCTTACGTCCCGCTCCGCGCCGTGGCCGGTCAGGCTCATTTCGCAGCCCCGGCCTGGCCTGGCAGCGACTGCCGCCCTCGCAGGGACCGCCGGAGCCACCGACCGGGTCGGCTGACGACGGGCGTGCCGGCTGAGAACGAGCGCGCGACCCGGAGGCCGCGCGCCGGTTCATTCCTGGGCTGCGGCGGTGGCCGCCGGTTCGTTCGACCTCTCGACGTGCGCCTTGCTGTCGCGGGGTCCGGATCAGGACGAGGGTCGCCGACGACGCCCAAGGCGGCGATCATGGGCGCCGCCCAGGAAGGCCTTCTGGAAACCCCACACCCGGGCCGAGCGCGGCGGTTGACATCGGTTGGACCCCCAGACTCCCAAGGCCCTCGGACCTCCTTTGAGCGCGACGAGCATCGCGGTGTCGCCCGCCGTGCACCTGCTGCGCGCGGAATACGTGTCGCCCGGTAATCGCTTTCGTTCTCGGGCAGCCGCGCGCCGGACGATCGCTCCGGCGACCAGGCACTCGTCCCGAGCGTCGCCGGGCAGGCGCCAGCAGCCTGGGTCGCCATGCGATTGAACTGGGCCGGCCGTTTCTGACGACGGGGGTGTGTCGAGCCGTTGCCGCGAGCGCGGGGCTTTGGCAGGGCGAGCGTCGGTAGAGCTCCGCCCGTGGCGGAGCAGGCTCCGAACCATGATGATGCGCAACTCGCCGCACGTGTCCGCGCGATGCCTCAACTCGGGCGGTAGGTGTCAGCGCCTCCACAGCGGTCGCAGTCCGGTCGCATAGATGCCATGGATGAACGGCCCTGGTTGTTCCGCCAACGCGAGAATTCGGTCGAGGTGGCCGACGATGCGCTCGGCCTGCTCGGTGGCGCGCAGGTTGGCATTCGTGAGCACGAATGCTCGGACTCGGTGCGTAACGAGGGCATCAAGCTCTGTCGGTCGGTAGCGAATCTTGGCGTCCTTCATCAGGACGGCCCAGCCGCGCTGACCGGCATCCCGCAGCCACTCCTCGTCGTCCAGTCGTTGACCGACGCGTTCTCCGTAGACATCCGCCATGGTGTGCACCGTGACGCCGGCCTCGCGAAGCGCTGCCGGCACGGTGTGACGTTCGAGACTTCGGTCGATGAAAACTCAGGCGGCACGCCGAAGCGCGACACGCAGGACGTCCCCGACGCCTGCAAGTGGCACGCCGAAGTCGTCTGCGATCTCTACCGCGCTGTCGCCGGCTTGGAAGCGATCGACTAGGTCTTCCACACGGGCGCCACCGTCGATGACGACCGGCTGCCCGAAAGCCCGACGAGGGTCGACGACGACGTTCGCCGCGGCGTAGGCGGGCAGGCGCATCCGCTCCACCCAGCCGTCGTCGCCGTAGGTGATGGGCTGAAGGTAGGCCCTGATCACATCGGCAAGGTGCTCTTGCCCGGTTCGCACGACGGTCAGCAGAGCCTCGTCTTCGCTGTGGCTGGCGTAGTCGTAGATCACCTCGGCGCCATCCGTGTACACGCGACGACTGGCGAGCGCATGGTCGAGACCGATCTCCTGGCTGAGCAACGTAACCGCCGGGCGGATCCGCTGCATGGGAACCCCGGCTCGGCGCAGGGAGTTGAGCACGAACGCCTCCGCAAACCCGACGAACGGCAACGTCGCCGCCCGTCCCGCGCGCGGGAAGATCGTCAGCAGGGGCTCAGCGTCGCGTGGGCGGGCCCATTCGTGCAGCGTCGACGGGGGCACGTCGAGGTAGGCCGCCCCCTCGCGAAGTGTGAAGAGCGCACGACTGACCCGCGGATCATTCGGGTCCATGCACGAGTGAGATGTTGTTGTCGACGCCAGGAGGCGATCGTACCCCGGGGCTCCGTCATCTCGGGGCGCTGGGTTGCGCGCGACGGATGGCAGCGAAGGGGGAACAGCTGGCTGGCCGTCGGGGCCGCCTGGTCGACGCGCGGATGATGTGCCGTGCGTCCATGCACGGAGAACGCCACGCGCGCTGGGCGTCGCCCGCCGATCAAAGGATCACGCGCGCGGACACGAAGGCGTTGATCTCGCGTCCGTGCTCGATGACAGTTCTCGCGCGCGAGAAACGGTCGGCGCTCCTCGGGACGTCTCTGCAACTCCGACGTCCCCAGCCCAGGCACACACTGTACGCACCACCGTGCTGACGGCCAGCCCTCGCCGGTAACCCACAGCACCCCAGGCGACCCGCGCGACCTGAGCGAACCTCAGCGTGGGACGTTTGGGGACGTTTCCGCGGAAACGTCCCCAAACGTCCCCGCCGGCCGGAAAGCCTCGGCCAGGAGCTTGGCTTCGTCGCCGCGGTCGCGGTGGTGGACGTAGCGCATCGTGGTCTGGATGTCGGAGTGGCCCATCCAGGCCTGGACGGCGGGAACCTCGGCACGGCGGACCGCGAGAGTGCCGAAGGTGTGGCGAAGATCGTGAAAGCGCAACTGGCGGAGTCCCGCGCGCGCAAGCGCCGCGCGGTAGCGGATGCGGATCGACGAGGCGTCCTGGTAGGTACCGAGCTCGTTGGCGAACACCAGGTCCTCGGGCTCGACCCAGAACTCGCGGCTGGCCAAGCGCGCGAACCGCTCGGCGACATCCGGGACCATCGGAACCGAGCGGACCTTGCCGCTCTTCGGAGAGCCGACGCCGCCGTGGACGTTGTAGCTGCGCCGCACACGGATCGCCTCGCCGCCGTAGTCGATGTCGCGCCACTGCAACGCCAGCAGCTCCCCCATCCTCAGCCCCGTGAACGCCGCCGTCAGATACAGAGCAGCATCCTGATCGGAGCCGGCCGCCCGGACCAGTGCCCACACCTCCTCGGGCGAATACGCCTCGAGGTCGTCCGACACGCGATACCGCGGCCGCTCCACGGTCGCCGCCGGGTTCGACGGCAGGCCCCACACCTTCATCGCCCGCCGGAAGATGCCGTGGAGGATCACCAGGTGCTTGGCCACGGTCCGGTTCGACGAGGTCAGCGTCGCCCGCCAGCGCTCGAGCACCTCGGTCGTCACGTCCTCGAGGCGCATCTCCCCCAGGTCACGAGCGATCCGGTTGCCCGTGTGGCGGTAGTCGGTCAGCGTCGACGGCTTCACGGCCCGATCGTGCTCGGCGTAGCGCAGCCACTCGGCGACCGCGTCGGCCACCGTCGCGCCCGTCCGGACCATCCCGGGCAGCTCACGTCGACGCACCGACGCGAGAACGTCGTCGAGCCACGCCTGGGCGGTGCGCTTGGTGAACGTGCCCGCCGCCGGACGTCCCCGACCCGTGAACGCCGGGCCGATCTTCTTCTGGACCTGGCGGCCATCGGGCAGGCGGTACTTGCGCGTACCAGACCGGACCGCGCACGCGCTCCACCCGGAAGACGTGCCCGCTGATGGGCTCTGAGACCCGTCCCATAGCCCAAGAGTACCCGATTCTCGGGACATATTCGGGACACGGTTTGCAAATGAAGCCGGAGCGCGACCGCCCATCGCAACCGTAAAAACCACGCATTTCCAGGCACGACGCGGCGAAGGAATCGAACCTTCCAAGCGAGGGGCTGCCCCGCCCTGCCGGTTTTGAAGACCGGATGGGCCACCAGGCCCGTGCCGCGCCGCAGCCGATCGTAGGCGAGGGGCGGTGAGATCCGGAGGTTAGGCGCCGAGGCCGTGCTCCAGCGCACCCTTGATACCGGCGTCCAGGGCATTGAGCCGGTACAGGGCGAGCGCCTCAGGCGAGGCGAAACGGCCGCCGGGAGCGGTGGACGAGCCGTGGTGGCTGAGGACGCAGTGCAGCAGCGCCAGCAGGTGGGGCTCGTCGAGTAGGTCGCGCGCCCGCGAGGACAGGATGCGCTCGCCGATCACCAGGTGGCCGAGCAGGCGGCCCTCGTCGGTCAACCCGATCTCGGCGCCGTAGGTGAACTCGCGAACCCGGCCGATGTCGTGTACCAAGGCCGCGGTCAGCAGCAGGTCGGAGTTCAGGCCCGGGTGCAGCTGACAGGTCTCGTGGGCCAGGGTGGCCACGGCGACGGTGTGCTCCAGCAGCCCTCCGAGGTAGGCATGATGCCCGGCTCGCGAGCACGGGGCTCGGCGCCACTGTGCTCGCAGCGAGGCATCACCCAGCAACTCGCTGAGCAGCCGCGCGTACCCCCGGTCATACACCTCCCCGGCCAGATGCTCCAGGAAGCCGTCGAGCTCGTCCAGGTCCCGATAGGCGGTGGGTAGGAACCGGCCGGGATCGACGTCGTCGGCGCGCGAGATATCGACGAGCTCCAGCACCAGCTCATCGCGGAAGCGCTCCACCCGCCCGCGCACGCGCACGACGTCGCCGCGCTCGAAGCGTCCCGCCAGCGCGTCGGCGTTCTGAAACGCGCGAGCGGGGAGCGTGCCGGTGCGATCGCGCAGCTCGAGCGCCAGATAGGGCGATCCGGTACGGGTCTTGAGGCGGTCCTTGCGCGTGCACGCGAACACCCCGAACACGTCCTGTCCGGGGCGCAGCGCGCTGAGGGCGACCATGGTCTGGTCGGCAGGGCTCATGAGCCCATGATGTACGGTGAGTCGGATGCAGCCTCTGCAATGGGAGCATCGTCCGGATGGTCTGCGGGCCCCAGCGCTGATCTGCGCGTTCAAGGGTTGGAACGATGCCGCCGACGCCGCTTCGAGCGCGATCGAGTTCGTCGGCTCGGCGCTGGGAGCCGAGCGATTCGCGACGATCGACCCCGAGGACTTCTATGACTTCCAGGCCACGCGCCCGCGCGTAAAGATGGTGGACGGCCAGGCCCGCGAGATCGTGTGGCCGGCCGTGGAGCTGTTCGAGGCCCGGGTGCCGCGAGCCCCGCGCGACCTGATCCTGATGTCGGGCTCCGAGCCGTCGTTTCGCTGGCGCACCTTCTGTCAACTCGTCACCGAGCTTGCCGAGGTGCTCAACGCCCAGCTGGTGGTGACGCTGGGGGCGCTGCTGGCCGACGTGCCCCACACCCGTCCGGTGTCGGTCACCGGGCTGAGCTCGGATCCGGCGCTGGTGTCACGGCTGGGCCTGGCGCCCTCCGCGTATGAAGGACCCACGGGTATCGTCGGCATCCTGCACGCCGCCTGCCAGCAGGCCGGCCTGCCGTCGGCCAGCCTGTGGGCGGCAGTGCCCCACTACATCGCCGCCACCCCTAACCCCAAGGCGGCCCTGGCTCTGGTGCGCAAGCTGGAGGGCCTCGTCGGGGTGGCCGTCGACGGCTCGGACCTGGAGTCCGCGGCGGCTGACTACGACCGCCAGGTGAACGTCGCCGTGCAGAGCGACCCCGACGTGCAGGCGTTCGTCGAGCGCCTGGAGCAGGCCGCCGGCGAGGAGGCCGACGACGAGCCGGCATCGCTGCCCTCGGGCGAGACGATCGCGCGCGACCTGCAGCGCTTCCTGCGCCAGCGCGGCGGTGAAGAGGGCGCGGAGGGCTAACCCGCCCCGGCGGACGCGCCGAGTGCGTCAGCGCTCAGCCGCCGGACAGACCAGCCGGTAGTCACAGATCGAGCAGGCCGCCATCGACGGCGTCGGCTCAAAGCCCTGGGAGAGGATCCCCTCGGCCACCTCCATCGCCACCTCTCGTACCCAGTCTCCGCGGTCGCCCTCATCGGTGATAGCGACCTTCCGATCGTCTAGCAGGTAGTAGTAAGCCTGGCGCGAGGCCTCCAGCTGCCATGCCTCGCGCGCGCCGACCGCGTACAGCGACAGCTGCACGTCGTCGGCCAGCTGGTCGACGGTCTTGGGCCGGCCCGTCTTGTAGTCGATCAGCTCGTACTCGCCGCCCGGCAGCAGATCGACCCGGTCCACGCGGCCGCGCAGCAGATGTGGGCCGAGCTTGAAGGTGAACGGGCGCTCGAACCACATCGGCTGCCCCTCCTCGGAGCCGAAGCGCTCGTGGTAGCGGGTCAGCGCGGCGGTCGCCTTGCCGCGCAGCTGTCGCTCCTGCTCGGAATCGGCGAAACCGCCCCGGCGCCAGGCGGCGTCCAGCAGGCCCAGCATCTCCGGCAGACCGCCCTCGTCACCCGCGTGGAAGCGCTCCAGCACCTGGTGCACGACGATCCCGAAGCGCTGGTGCAGCGTCGGCTCCTGGGGGATCCGGAACACGCGGGCGAACTTGTACTTCAACGGACAGGTCCGGTACGTGTCGATGTCGGAGGCCGACAGCACCACGCCATCCCCCCGTCGCGGCAGGAACGGCTCCAGCGATGGCTCGTCGCGGGCCGCGATCGCCTGGGCGCGGCGGCGGGCGTCGCGCTCGGAATCCAGCAGGTAGTCGTCCAGCGCCGAGGACTCGAAGATCTCACGCTGCTCAGCGGTGACCGCCTGCAGGATCCGGGAGTTGACGTCCCGCAGCGACTCAGCGACGCTCTGACCCTCCGGCCGAGCGATCAGCGCCGCCAGCTTGAGCAGCTCCAGGTAGCGCACGACGGCGTGCGTGACGTCCAGATCGGTGTCGAAACGCAGCTCCCCCAGCCGGCCACCGGCTCGCATCGTGCCCTCCAGCAGCTCGTCGCGCATCAGCCGGTAGGTCGAGTGAAGTGCCTCCGCCGGCCCGAACAACTCCTCCTCCTTGTCCAGCCATGCCGCCCCCAGAGCCGCCCGCACCTCTTCCAGCACTGGCGCCGGCGAGAACCCCGCCCCACGGTCGTCGGCCTGGGGAAACGACAGCACCAGCCGCCGGCGCGCCCGCGAGAGAGCGACGTGCAGCTCCTGACGCAGCGCCTGCACACGGTTCTCCTCGGAGTCGGCGGGCAGCGGCTCTGACAACAGTGCGTCCGGGATCGGCTCAAACCCGATCCCCGTCCGGCGAGCGATCCCGGAATGCAGGCCGACCACATACACGTGCTCGGCTTCCAGCCCACCGGCGGCGGCCAGCGACAGGACCTGCACGGCGGTGGCACCGAACAGGTCGGGCTCCTCCTGCTCACGCAGCCCGAAGTCGGCGACCGCGGCGATCGAACGGGCAAATTCCCGTGGGGTGGCCTGCGGCGAGCGCCCCACGAAGGTGGCGGCCAGCTCGCCGAAGGCGGCGAGCGCACGGAGCCGCTCCACCACATCTGCCTGAGCCGCGAACAGCTCCTGGCGGCGCAGGCCCAGGCGCTCGATCAGCCGGTGGACGTAGAGATCGGGGCGGCTGGAGTCCAGGGCGGTCGCGCTGGCCCGGTAGAGCTTCAGGAACACTCGAATCCGCTCGCGGGCCTCCGGCGGGACCTGCGGCGATTCGGTGGCCGCGGCGAGCGCGCCGACCATGTCGAGCTTGCGCCGCCGCGCGATCTGGGTGCAGCGCGCGATGTCGACCGACCGCAGCTCGATCGGCGGCCGCGCCAGGGCGCGGACCACCGCGCCGGCGTCGGTTGGGTCCGCCAGCAGCCGCAGCCAGGCCAGGACGTCGCGGATCTCGGCGCGCTGGAAGAAGGCCGCCTCCCCCACCAGACGGTGGACGATCGCTCGCTCCTCCAGGGCGACGCTGACCGCTTGGCCCTCATGAGTGATCTCGGGCACGAGCACCGTGACCTGACCGGGTGAGACTCCCTCGCGCGCCAGCAGCCGCTCGATGTCGACTGCCACCGACTGCGCCTGCGAGCGTTCGTTGGCACAGCGCCACACCTCCACGTCGCCCACCACCCCGCCGTCATCGGCGACAGTGCCACCAGAGCCACTGGACAGAGCCGCCGAGGCGGCGCGCCAGACCCGCCCGGGACAGCGCCGCGAACGCGTCAGCTCGATCACGCGCACGTCGGGGCCGGCGAAGCTCGCCAACCGCTCGGCGCCCGCACCGCGATAGCGCCGCAGTCCGGCCGCCGCGTCCCCGGCGACCATCACGTTGGGCAGGTCGAGCGTCTGCACCAGCGTGGCCGGGGCCAGGTCAAGCTCCTGCGCGTCGTCGAGCAGCAGATGCGCGAACGCCCGCAACGCGCCCGGATGCTGGCGGGCCAGCGACAGCGCGTCGCCGATCAGGTTGCCGTCGTCACGGGCGCCGGCCTGGACCAGCATCCGCTCATGGGCGGCGTAGACGGCCGCGAACTCGCGCTCCAGGGCCGCCGGAACGTCGCCGTCGTCCTCGGACAGCCCGCCGGCCCAGCGACCGTAGGCCGCGGCGAACACCAGCTCCGCCTTGAGCCGGTCGATCCGGCGAACGAACCCGCCAAGCAGGGCGTTGGGACGGCCGCCGAAGTCGTGGTGCTGGAGTGAGAGCTCATCGATGCGCTCCACCAGCATGGCCAGCCGATCGCCGGCGCTGAGCACCGACTCCAGCGGATCGCCGAGCGCTGGATGAGCGGGTCCGGATCCGCGCAGGACCAGCGCCGCCAGCTGCGGTGGGGTGAGCACGAACAGCTCCTCGTAGCCCAGCTCCAGCCGGGTCTCCAAGCGCGCGCGCAGTGCCGCGGCCCGCGCGGAGGTGGGTACCAGCACCGCGATCCGCTCAGGCGGACAGGCGTTGCGCACCAGCCAGAGAAAGCGCGACTCCAGCACGCGCGTCTTGCCTGAGCCGGCCACTCCGCGCAGTAACAGGCGCGGTTCGGCGTGGGTTGCGGCCTCGCGTTGCGCGCCGTCAAGACCGTCCAGAGGACGATCGGAGCCGGCACCGTCGGAGAGGAGGTCCACCGTCTGACAGCATAGGTAGTGAGATGACGAGCACCGAAACCGCATTGGAGGCCGACTGGCTGGGGGCATGCCGACGTGCGGTGCTGGGCTTGGAGCAGGTGCTGGCCGAGGCCACGACGGTCGCCGAGCGGGCGCAGGAGACGGGTACCCGCGGCAGCGGCGGTGACCGCACGCTGGTGCTCGACAGCTCGGCCGAGGAGGTCGTCTTCGCCGAGCTCGCGAAGCTGCATGAGCAGGGTCACCGCTTCAACGCCGTCTCAGAGGAACGGGGCGAGATCGACTTCGGCGATCCCGCCGTGCGGGTGATCATCGACCCGATCGACGGCTCGACCAACGCCAAGCGCGACGCCCTGCACTACGCCCTGTCGGTCGCCGTGGCCGATGGAGCGACGATGGGCGACGTGGCCTTCGGCTTCGTGCACGACTTCGGGTGTGGCGAAGAGTGGTGGGCGGCCCGTGACGAAGGCGCCTGGCTCAACGGTGTGCGGCTGGACCCGTCCCGTGGCGAGCGCCGCGCGCGCGACGGCAAGCTCGAGCTGGTGGGAATCGAGTCCGCCGACCCGCGCTGGGTGAAGGATTCAATCGAGGGTCTGGTGGCCAGTGCGCACCGGCTGCGGGCGCTGGGGACGATCGCCGCGACGCTCTGTCAGGTCGCTGCGGCGCGCTTTGACGGGATGGTGACGCTGCGCCGCTGCCGGGGCGTGGACGCCGCCGCCGGACAGCTGATCGTTCGCGAGGCCGGCGGACTGGTGAGCTTCAGCGATTGCGAGGACCCCCTGGGAGCTCCGCTGGACACGACGCCCGGCTCGCACCTGGTTGCCGCGCGCACCCTGGAGAGCCTGCACGAGCTGGAGCGCATCGCGGCGTGATCGACTGGATCCTGGCCGAGAAGATCGCCGGCTACGTCGCCGGCTCCGGCGACGCTCCGACGCCGGGGGCCGACCTGAAGGCGCTGGCCGTTGAGGCTGAACGACGGGTGGTCCAGTACACGGGCCTTGCTCCAACCCGTCCGCTGCCGCCCGCGGAGGGCATCGACCGCCGCGAATGGGTGCGCTCCAACGTGGCCGCCATGCGGCGGATGCTCGACCCGGTGCTCGAGCGCGCGGGCGACGGCTTGGGGCCACTGCGTCCCCCGGTGCAGCTGGCACTCGGCCTGATGATGACCAGCGAGGTCGGGGTGGTGCTCGGCTACCTGGGTCAGCGCGTGCTCGGCCAGTACGAGTTGGTGCTGCTGGACGAGACCCCCGACGACCGCCCCCCGCGGTTGCTGTTCGTGCTACCCAACCTCGGTGCGGCGGTGCAGTCGTTCGGCGCGCCCGAGGGCGAGTTCATGACCTGGGTGGCGTTGCACGAGGTCACGCACGCGGTGCAGTTCGCCGGCGTCCCGTGGCTGCAGGGCCACGTGGCCGGCCTGGTGCGCGAGCTGCTCAAGAGCGCCGAGCTGCGCATCGACAAGCCGCGCAAGCTGCGCCTCCCCGGCGTCTCCGAGCTCAGGCGGATTGGCGGGGCGCTGCGCAACGGCGACCTGGTCTCGATCTTCACCACGCCGGCCGAGCGTGAGACGCTCGATCGGGTGCAATCGGTGATGGCCGTGATCGAGGGGCATGCCGAGCACGTGATGGACGCCGTCGCACCGGACCTGCTGCCCTCCCTGCCGAAGCTCCGAGCTTCGCTGGACCGCCGGCGCAAGTCGCAGACGGGCCTTTCGCGTCTGCTCGGCAAGCTGCTGGGGCTGGAGCTGAAGCTGCGCCAGTACGAGCAGGGGAAGTTCTTCTGCGACGCGGTCGTGCGAGCTGCCGGCACCGAGGCGCTGGTGCGCGTGTTCTCAGGCCCGGACGCGCTGCCGACGCTGGGTGAGCTGGCCGATCCGGCGGCGTGGCTGGCGCGTGTCGGGCTGGAACAGCCGCCGGAGCAGCTGCCTCAGCGTTCGAGCGCGTAGAGCGGCCACGGCCGCGCACGTACGAACTCACGTTCTCAAATCAATGTAACCCAGGGCTCGGGTTGGTTTACAAACGTGTGTTCGATAATCGCAAGCGAACCCAGCTAGAATCCTTCACCAAGACTGATACGGAGTGAGGCACCAAATGGCAGACACCCCCAGCAGCGGCCAGGGCGCCGCCAACACCAGCGGTCAGCGAACCGAGACCAGCAGCAACCAGGCCCCCAGCACGACCACGCGGCGCACCCCGAGCACCCGCGGGCAGAAGGCGGCCGCGACGCGCAAGCGCAATGCGGCGAGCCGCTCGGCATCGGCGACCAAGTCAAGCGCCAAGCGGACCGCGACCTCCGCGAAGACGACGGCGGAGAGCGCCTCGAACGCCACGGCGGCCGAGTCCAAGGTCCTGGTGACCCAGGTCCAGCAGATCGCCGAGCGCGCCGTGCTGGTGCCCGTCGGCGCCGGACTGGTCGCTCGCGACAACCTGGTCTCCACGGTGGGCGGCCTGACCACCAAGTTCCGCACGCGCGCGTCAGTCGAGCGCGAGCTCAAGCGCTTCGAGCGTCGCGGCGCCACCGCGCGCAACCGCCTGGAGCGCCAGGTGCGACGCAGCCGGACGAAGTTCGAGCGCGAGCTCCGTCAGCGTCGCAACCGCGTCGAGCGGACCGTCAAGCAGAACCGTCGCCGCGTCGAGCGGGACCTGCGCACGGCTCGCAAGGACCTCGAGAAGCAGTCGAGCGTGATCAGCTCGCGCGTCGAGAAGCTCGTGTCCGACGCGCAGAGCCGGATCGGCTCGATCGCCTAGCGACCAGTTTCCCCCGCCGGGCGCCCAGGAGAGCGCCACGGCGGGAGAGGTTCGCCGGCCTCATATCTCGCCGGTGAACGAAGCACCCTCTCCTCCCTCAACCGCCGGGGCGTCACGCAAGTGGCGCCCCGTCGGTCTTTAATGCACTCCATGGATCTCTGTCTGATGATCGAAGGGCAGGAAGGCGTGAGCTGGCCGCAGTGGCTGGACCTGGCGCGGGCGTGCGAGCGACACGGCATCGGCACGCTGTTCCGCTCCGATCACTACATGAACCTCGACGGCCAGTACCCCGAGCGCGGCTCGCTGGATGCCTGGGGGACGATGTGCGCCCTGGCCGCGGCGACCACGAGGCTGCGCCTGGGGACGATGGTCTCCCCGGCCACCTTCCGTCACCCGTCTGAGCTCGCCAAGCAGGTGGTGACCGCCGATCACGTCTCCGGCGGCCGCGTCGAGCTCGGCCTGGGAGCCGGCTGGCACGAGCGCGAGCACGCCGCCTACGGTTTCCCGTTCCCGCCGATGCGCACCCGCCTCGACGTCCTGGAGGAGCAGGTGCAGGTGGTGCTCGGCAGCTGGACCTCCACGCTGGCGCAGCCCTTCTCCTTCGAGGGCGAGCACTACCAGCTGGACACTCTCGACGCCGAGCCCGGACCGGTGCAAACCCCCCATCCACCGCTGATCATGGGTGGCTCGGCCGGCCCCCGCAGCGCCGCCCTGGCTGCCCGCTATGCCGACGAGTACAACACCCCGTTTCCCACGATCGCTGACGTGCGCGAGCGTCGGGAGCGGATTGAGCAGGCGTGCGCGAGTGCCGGACGCGAGATGCTCCCCTTCTCGATCATGACGGGCGTGATCGTGGGCGCCGATGAGACCGATCTGAGCGATCGCGCGCGCCGCCTGGAGGAGCGCTCGGGGTTTGCCAACCTGGTGGACGAACCGCCCTCAGGCTGGATCGTCGGAACGGTCGAGGCGGCCGCCGAGCAGGTGCGCGCGTTGGCCCAGGCCGGCGTCGATCGGATCATGTGCCAACAGCTGCTGCACGACGACCTCGAGGCCGTGGCGCTGCTCGGCGAGCAGCTGGCGCCGGCGGTCGCCTGAGCGTGCCGCTCAGGGTCCGCGACGCTGGAAGCTGGGAACGTTGTAGCCGGGGGACATCTGGGACTGCCCGCTGCGCGCTTCGCCGACTGTCTGCGACCGCAGACCGTTCGCCGGCGGGCAACGGTGCCTGCGCGCCACCGACGGCAGGTACACCGCCCGTGCAACCGCGGAGTTTGTCCCGGATCGGATGAACTCCACGCACGGGACCTCTGAGCAGCGGGGCATGCTCACGTAGCACGTCGTGCCGGCGGCTGCCACGGCAGATGGCGCGTGAGCGGAAGCGACGGGCTTGTGCGACATGTGCCCCACCGTGCGGGCGCCGACGCGCTTGTGCGCTACGTGCCCCACCGTGCGGGCGCCGACGCCGACTGCGAGAAAGCCCGCCAGTGCCAGGACGACGATCGAGCTGCCGGCTACGAGGATGCGTCGCACGGTGACGCCAGTATCCACCGCCGGGCCTCGCCGAGCAACCGGCAACCCTCACAGCGCTCTCAGTTCGGCGCGGCGGCGAGGATCCCGCGAGGGTCGAACGTCACCTGGACACGCTTGACCTTGCCGCCCTGCACTCGACACCACTGCGCCACCGGAGCGGGCGGCGCTCCGGGCATGTGCAGATCGAACCAGGTCAGCACGTCGTCGCCGTCCACCCACACCTTGTGGACGACGATCTTCTCGGTCGCCTGGAACAGGCCCCGGATCGAGTCGGCGTACTCCACGGCCCCGTCGACCTGCGCCAGCGGCCCGCTGAAGCTGACGTCGTCGGCGAGGATCGAGCGCAGTCGCTGCACGTCGGCGGCCTCCCATGCCTCGAAATAGGTGGCGGCGAGGGCTCTTGGATCGGTGCTCATGCAGTGCTCCTCTCGGCTTGGGTATGACTGCAGTCTGGCGCTCTGCATGCATAAGTCAAAGACATAGCTGTTATCTACTCTAGAATCGCTGGTTATGGAGCTACGCCAGCTCGAGTACTTCCTGGCCGTCGCCGAGGAGGCCAGCTTCACGCGCGCGGCCGGCCGGGTCCACGTGGCGCAGCCGGGCATCAGCGCGCAGGTCCGCGCGCTCGAGCGCGAGCTGGGACAGACCCTGTTGGACCGCTCTGGGCGCCAGGTCACGGTGACCGACGCGGGGGCTGCGGTGCTGCCCTATGCCCGCGCCGCGATCGAGGCGGTCGCGGGGGTCCGCGAGGTGGTGCAGGAGCTCGACGCGCTGACGCGCGGGCGCGTGCGCGTGGGCATGGTGGCCGCCTCGGGCGCATTCGGAGTCGCCGACCTGCTGGCACGCTTTCACTCCGCGCATCCGGCGGTCGAGCTCAGCCTGCGCCAGGACGAATCCGCGCAGCTGCTGGACGACCTCGCGGAGGGCTCACTGGACCTCGCCCTGGTCGGCGTCTCGGGTCAGGTGAGCAGCGCCCTGCGCCGCGTGGGACGCCAGGTGATCGTCGAAGATCGGTTGATGGCCGGCGTGCATCCCGGGCATCCGCTGGCCAACCGCCGGACCGTGTCGCTGCGAACGGTGGTAGGGCATCCGCTGATCTGCGTGCCCCCGGGCACCGGGATGCGCAAGGCGCTGCAGGACGGATGCGCGGCGATCGGGGTGGAGCCGATGATCGGGCTGGAGGCGGCCGACCCGTTGGTCGTGGCGCAACTGGCGGCCCGCCGGCTGGGCGTGGCGATCCTGCCGGAGTCCTCGGCCGGGATCGAACCGACGCTGCACATGGCCGCTATCTCCCGGCCCCAGCTGCGCTCCCGAATCGAGCTGGCGTGGCGCACCGAGGGGTCTGTCGGGCCGGCCGCGCGGGCGATGATCGAAACCGCGCGAGCGTTCTTCGACACCCCGCCGGGAAGTCCGGCCGTGTCTGCTTGAATGAACCTGATGCCGACCAAAGACCAGGTGACCGAGGCGCTGCGCGCCGTGATCGACCCCGAGCTGCGACGCGACATCGTCGAGCTGGAGATGGTGCGCTCGATCGATATCCACCCCAACGGCGTCGTCGACGTGGTGGTCTCGCTGACCACCGCCGGCTGCCCGATTCGCAGCCACTTCGAAACCGGGGTCAGCCAGGCGGTTCGCGGTCTGGACGGCGTCACCGGCGTGAACCTGAGCTTCGACGTGCTCTCCGATCCCGAGAAGCAGGCGCTGGGACGCAAGCTCGGCCGCGGCACGCTGCCCGAGGGCGCGCTCGCCCAGGTCCGCAACGTGATCTGCATCGGCTCGGGCAAGGGCGGCGTAGGCAAGTCCAGCGTGACCGCAAACCTGGCCGCCGCGCTGGCTTCAGACGGCAAGCGCGTAGGCGTGCTCGACGCCGACGTGTGGGGCTACTCCCAGCCGCGCATGCTGGGGGTCGGCAATGAGCGCCCGCGGGTCAACGAGGAGCGCAAGCTGATCCCGATCCGGGCCCTGGAGGGCATCACCGTGATGTCGATCGGCTTCTTCGTCGAGCAGGACGCGGCCGTGGTATGGCGCGGCCCGATGCTCCACAAGGCGCTCCAGCAGTTCCTGGAGGACGTCGACTGGGGCGCTCTGGACTACCTGCTGATCGACCTGCCCCCCGGTACCGGCGACGTCTCGATGACGCTCGCCCAGCTGCTGCCACAGGCCAAGTTCCTGCTCGTGACGACCCCCCAGCCGGTCGCCCAGAAGGTGGCCGCCCGGTCGGCCGAGATGGCGGCCAAGCTCAAGCTGGAGATCGCCGGCGTGATCGAGAACATGTCGGCCTTCGTCACCCCGTCCGGCGAGCGCTTCCAGATCTTCGGCGAGGGAGGCGGTCAGCTGCTGGCCGATGACCTCGACGTGCCGCTGCTGGCCAAGATCCCGCTCACGATGCCGCTGCGCGAGCAGTCGGACTCTGGGCATCCCGTTGGTCTTCTCAGATCCGGACGACCCGGCCGCTCAGGCCCTGCGCCAGGCCGCGCGAGGTCTGATCGCCCTGTCGCCGATCGAGCTGCCGGTGATGCAGGCGCCGTCTCCCGCGGCCGCCCCCAAGCCGGCGGGCATGTCGCTGCCGATGGCCTGAGCCGCGCCCGGGCGCCGGCCACGCCGGCCGCGGTCTGCCGAGGGCTCTAGTTCTTGTAGTAGTCGGAGTTCAGCTGCACGTACTTCTGCCACTCGTCGGGCAGCTGGTCCTCGGCGAAGCAGGCGTCGACCGGGCAGGCCTCCACGCAGGCGTCGCAGTCGATGCACTCCTCCGGATCGATATAGAGCATCTCGACCTTGTCGTAGTCGGGCTCATCGGGCGTCGGATGGATGCAGTCGACCGGGCAGACCTCCACGCACGAGTTGTCCTTGGTGCCAATGCAGGGCTCGGCGATCACGTAGGCCATGTCTGTCTTGGTTTCCCTTCGTCGCGGTCGGAGGTGAGAGCGCCGGCAGCGGCCGGCGGACAGCGCATTTTAGGGAACCCTGTCGCCGGGTTGGCGTCCAGGCCGGTGCGGCGTCCGGCCGGCCCAGGGGAGCGCCGCCTCCAACTGGCTCGCCAGTGCCAGCAGGAGCTCCTCGCGCGCCGGCGCTCCGATCAGCTGAACGGCCAGCGGAAGCCCGTCCTCGCCCATGTACAGCGGCACCGAGATGGCCGGCTGTCCGGTCACGTTGATGATCGCCGTGTACGGCGTGAAGAGGGCCGAGCGCTCGTAGTGGTCCCACGGATCCGGGCCACGGCCGTGGATCTCGCCGGTCGCCACCGGACGGGTCCCCAGCGCCGGGGTGAGCACCAGGTCAAGGGGCTCCGCGCCCCGACCGTCGGTCCCGCCCATCCACGCCACCAG
This sequence comes from uncultured Solirubrobacteraceae bacterium, assembly GCA_963831015.1. GTDB lineage: Bacteria > Actinomycetota > Thermoleophilia > Solirubrobacterales > Solirubrobacteraceae > Palsa-465. The sequence continues at coordinate 609,276 of CAWHOM010000007.1, forward strand.
GCAACGGGCGAGGCGCTCGAGCCGATCCTGGGCGGCCAGGTAGTCGAGCACGTTCAGGCTCTGGGATCGCTCCCACATCGCCCAGCTGAGCGGCTCCACGTCGGCCTCGGTCGGCGCCCGGCCGGCCAGCTGGGCGCCGTAGAACACGCCCATCGAGATCAGCGGCCCGAACGCCTGCGTGAACTGCGCCAGCAGCCCCAGATCAGACCACGGCGGCGTCACCTCGGACACCTCATGACCCAGTCCAGACAGGAGCGCGGCCGCGTCACGGGCCGCGCGCTCGCAGACTGGGTCAAGCGTGGCACCGTCCATCGGCGGGTTCAGCGCCAGCCCGATCCGCAGCCGCCCCACCTCTGAGCTGGCCAGCTCCGCGTAGCAAGCCGGCGGCGGCGGTGCCCAGGTGACGTCGCCGGGCTCGTAGCCGGCGAGCACGTCCAGCGCGGCCGCGGTATCGGCCACGTCACGGGTGAGTACGCCGTCGGTGGCCAGGAAGCTGTGACCCGCGCCCGGCCCCGCCGAGACCCGCCCGCGAGCCGGCTTGAGGCCCACCAGCCCGCAGCACGCGGCGGGAATCCGGATCGACCCACCGCCGTCGTTGCCGTGAGCGATCGGCACCATGCCGGCGGCGACCGCGGCGGCCGCGCCGCCGCTGGAGCCGCCCGGCGTACGATCGGGCGCCCAGGGATTCAAGGTCGGGCCATGACGGCGCGACTCGGTCGTCGGCAGGATTCCCAGCTCCGGCAGCGCGGTCTTGCCGACGATCACGAAGCCCGCCTCACGTAAACGGCGCACGCAATAGGCATCGGACGAGGGGATCACGTCGGCGAACAGGTCCGACCCGTTGGTGATCGGCATCCCCGCCACCGGCCGGTTGTCCTTGATCGCGATCGGCACGCCGGCGAAGGGCCGCGGATCGTCAGCCCGCACGGCATCGGCCGCGGCCAGCGCCGACTCGCCCGCCACGTGCGTGAACGCGTTGATCTGCGGATCGAGCGCCTCGATGGCCTCCAGCGACGCGGACACCAGCTCGCGGGCCGACACCTCGCCGGAGCGCACCAGTGCCGCCAGCGCCAGCGCCGATCGCCGCATGAGCTCGGACACGGCGGGCAAGGCTACCTGGATAGGGTGTAGCCGAGCATGAGCGCAACCTCCGAAGTGCAATCGGGGCTCGAGGGCGTAGTCGCCTTCGCCACCGAGATCGCCGAGCCCGACCGCGCGGGCGGAGCGCTGCGCTACCGCGGCGTCGACATCGAGGAGCTGGTCGGGGCGGTGCCGTTCGAGCAGGTCTGGGGGCTGCTCGTCGACGGCACGCTGGATCCCGGGCTCCCGCCCGCCGAGCCGCATCCGCTGAGCGTGCGCTCGGGCGACCCCCGCGTGGACGTGCAGGCGGCGCTGGCGATGCTCGGCCCGCAGTGGGGCTTTCGCCAGCTGATCGACATCTCCGACGAGGAGGCGCGCTACGACCTCGCCCGAGCGTCCGTGATGGCGCTCTCGTTCGTGGCCCAGTCAGCGCGCGGGATCGGCAAGCCGCCGGTCTCCCAGCGTGAGATCGACAAGGCCAAGTCGATCCCCGAGCGCTTCTTGATCCGCTGGAGGGGCGAGGCCGACCCGCGGCACGTGACCGCGATCGACGCCTACTGGAACTCCGCGGCCGAGCACGGGATGAACGCCTCGACGTTCACGGCCCGCGTGGTCGCCTCCACCGGGGCCGACGTGGCCGCGGCATTGTCGGCGGCGGTGGGCGCGCTCTCGGGGCCGCTGCACGGCGGCGCGCCCTCTCGCGTGCTGAAGATGCTCGACGACGTGGCGCAATCCGGTGACGCCGAGCGCTATGTCAAGCAGGTGCTGGACTCCGGTCAGCGACTGATGGGCTTCGGTCACCGCGTGTACCGCGCCGAAGACCCGCGGGCCCGCGTGCTACGGCGCACCGCGCACGAGATCAACGCTCCTCGGGTGGAGGTGGCCGAGGCGCTGGAGAAGGCGGCGCTGGCCGAGCTGAAGGCCCGCCGTCCCGATCGGGTACTGGCCACCAACGTCGAGTTCTGGTCGGCGGTGGTGCTGGACTTCGCCGATGTGCCCCCGGCGCTGTTCACGCCGATGTTCACCTGCGCGCGCACGGCCGGCTGGTCGGCTCACATCCTGGAGCAGAAGCGCGAAGCGCGGCTGATCCGTCCGACGGCCAAGTACGTCGGTCCGCCGCCGCGGCCGCTGTCGGACCTGCGTTAGCGGGCGCTCAACCGCGGTACGGGCCGTCGACGTACTGCGCCAGCATCCGCGTGGCACAGAACGTCGGACCAAGCGTGCCCAGCGACGCGCGGATCATCTCCAGCCAGCGCTGCGGCAGCCCGGCCTCGTCGCGCTCGTAGAACGTCGGGACGACCTCGTCCCCGAGCAGGCGATGCAGGACCGCGGCGTCCCGGTCATCCTGGGCGTGGTGGTCGGGATCGACCTCGCCGGGAATCGCCCAGCCGTTGGGGGCGGGCGGGCCTGGGTCATACGCCTCGGCCCACCAGCCGTCCAGCACCGACAGCTGCAGCCCGCCGTTGAACGCCGACTTCATTCCGCTGGTGCCGCTGGCCTCCAGCGGAGGCCGCGGGACGTTCAACCACACGTCGCATCCCCGCACCAGGCGGGCGGCCGAATGCAGGTCGTAGTCGTCGAGGAACACCACGCGCTCGCCGATCACCTTGGACGCCTTGAGCCCGAACAGGCTCTGCAGCGCGCGCTTGGCCTCCTCGTCGCGCGGATGGGCCTTGCCCGCCAGCACCACCTGCACCGGGAGGTCGCCGGCCAGCAGCGCCAGCGTCCAATCGGGATCGCGGATCAGGAGGTCAAGGCGCTTGTAGGTGGCCACCCGCCGCGCGAAGCCGATCGTCAGCACCTCCGGATCGAAGGCCCGCGCCGCGGCGTCGACGTAGCCGCGCAGGTCGCCGCGCCCCAGCCGGTCGGCGACGCTGCGAGCGCGCACGAACGCCACCAGCTCCTCCCGCTGCCGGCGCCGCGTCGCCCACAGCTCGTCCGACGGGATCGTGAGAGCGGCTGCCCACACCTCGGGGTCGGCCGCGTGGTTGCACCAGTCCTCGCGCAGGTGGCGGTCGAGCAGCTCGCGCATCGGTGGCCCCAGCCAGGTGGGCACGTGGACGCCGTTGGTGACGTAGCCGATCGGGACGTCCTGCAGGTCGCACTCGGGCCACAGCGGATTCCACATCTGGCGCGCCACCTGCCCGTGTCGCCGGCTGACGGCGTTGGCGGTGCGACTCATCCGCAGCGCCGCCTGAGTGACGCCGAAGGGCGCCGAGGGCTCGGCCCCATGGTCGTGGCCGAGCGCGGTCAGCTGCTCGATCGGGCAGCCCAGCTCGGCCGACAGGCGGCCGATCGCCGACGCGATCTCGTCGGCCGGATAGGTGTCGTTGCCCGCCGGCACCGGCGTGTGGGTCGTGAACACGGTGCGCGAGCGGGCGCGCTGCAGCGCTTGGGCCAGCGACCGCTCGGAGCCGTCGGCGGTCTGCTCGTGGGCCAGCTCCAGGGGCGCCAGTGCCGCATGACCCTCGTTGAGGTGGATCACCGACGGCTCGTAGCCCATCGCGCGCAGCGCCCGGACTCCGCCCACGCCCAGCAGGGCGTATTGCGCCAGCCGCGTCTGGGGATCGCCGTCGTACAACCGCCCGGTGATCCACCGCTCGAGCGGCCCGTTCTCCGGAGAATCCGTATCCAGCAGGAACAGCGGGACCCGGCCGACGTCGACGCGCCAGATGCGAGCCGTAACGTCGCCCTCGCCGATCGGCACACTAACGGTCATCGGCTCGCCGTCGGCCGCCGTTACCAGGGCGGCCGGGAGGCGCTGCGGGTCGGTCTCGATCCAGTACTCGTGCTGCCACCCGGAGGCGTCGATGCGCTGGCGGAAATAGCCCTTGCGATACATCAATCCGACCGCCACCAGCGGTAGTGCCCGGTCCGAGGCCTCCTTGAGGAAGTCGCCGGCCAGCGCGCCCAGACCACCCGAGTACACGGGCAGCGAGACATGTATGCCGTACTCGGCGCTCAGATAACCGACCGGACACTCCGCGGTGACCGGTCCACCCGTCTCTGCCGGCGGTCGCTCCAGGTCCGCGGCCACCTGGGCCTCCAGCTCGCCGGCGCGCGCGATCAGCACCTCGTCCTCGGCCGCACGGCGCAGGACGCGCGCCGACGATTCCTGCAGCAGGCGCACCGGGTTCTGCGCGCACAGCGCGAAGCGCTCGGCATCAACGGCGTTGAACAGCTCCGACCCCCCCGGGAGCCACGACCAGCGGTAGTTGAAGGCCAGCCGGGCCAGCGGCCCCAGGACATCGGGCAGGCGCTCGGCCAGGTCGGCCGCGGCGCGGCCCACGTCCTCGTGACCATCGAAGCGGATTGCAGTGGCGTGTGGCAAGCGCGCGATTATTGACTACTTCGGGTGCGGATGTGTATCGGAGACCGCACAAACGTTCGGACAGCAGTGAGACGGTAGGCTCACCGCCTTGCCAGTGAGCGTAGCCGCCGATCGCCAGTGCCGTCTGGGCGTGCTCGCCTTCGGGGACTCGATCACCAACGCCGGCGGGGAGTTGCAGTGGGGGGTGGCGCTCCAGTCGTGGGCGTTGTGGGTGGCGCGGGGATTGGGTCTGCCCTACAGCGGCTATGCGGTGGACGGCGCGCGCGCGCCCGACGTGGCCGCCGAGCAGATCCCAGCGTTCCTGCGTCGCACTGCCAACAGCGAGGCCCGGTACGACCTGGGCTGCCTGTACATAGGGGTCAACGACGTGCGGGCCGTGGACTGGGAGGCCGCCGAGTTCACGACCGCCTATGCCTCGGCCCTGGACTTCCTGGCCCCGCGCTGCGACCGCGTGCTGACCGCCACCGCGCCGTTGAAGCTGGGCGTGCCGCCCGCCGGTCCCAAGGTGGCCGAGCTCAACGCGATCGTCGTCGGCGAGGCCGCCCGCCGCGGCGCGCTGGTCGTCGACCTGAGCGACTTCGGGGCCCGGAACCATGTGATGGCCGATCGCGTGCACCCCACGGCATTCGGCCAGATCGCGATCGCCGAGCGGGCGCTGACCGTTCTGGCTGCCAGGGGCGCGCGCGTCCGGGCAGCCCCGGCGTCGCTCATCGGCTTCGAGACCACGTGGCGTGGGCGGCTGCGCGGCGATCTCACCTACGCCTACCGCGCGGGCAAGGAGCAGGGGCGGGCGACCTTGCAGGGCCTGCGCGCTCGGCGATCGCTCTAGTAACGGGCGGCCAGGGGCTCCGGCCCGGGCGCCGGGCGCCCCCGCAGCGCCTCGGCCAGGGTCACGGTCGCCGTCGGCAGCGCGTCCAGTTCTTGCTCGGCGCGGCCTCGAGGGAGGACATCGCCTCGTAAAGTACACAAGATCAATAGAGATTGTGCTAGAACTGCTCGACCATGAGCTTCGCCGGGAAACTTCACGGCGTGCCGCGACCCGCCCTCCGCGTGGCCGGCGTTCCCGCGGACCGGCTGCGTGAAGCGATGGGGATGTTCGCCACCGGCGTGACCGTCATCACCACCCGCGATTCGGACGGCCGGCCGTTCGGCAGCACCGCCAACGCGGTCAGCTCCATCTCGCTGAGCCCGCCGCTGGTCCTGGCCTGCCTGCACGAGGAGTCAAAGACCCTGGCCGCCCTGCTGGTGCGCCGGAAGTTCGCCATCAACGTGCTCCACAGCTCGCAGACCGAGCTGTCAGACCACTTCGCGCGGCCGGCGGCGCAGCACACGTGGGAAGCGTTCGCGCATCGCAGCATGCAGGACATCCCCGTACTGGACGGGGCGATCGCCATGCTGCGCTGCGACCTGCACGACATCGCCGACGGCGGCGATCACAGCGTCATCGTCGGCCACGTCATCGAGCTGGAGCAGGCGGGTTGTGCCGAGGCCGAGCCGTCTCGCCCAGTTGACGACCCGCGTGTCCCTGACCTTCGACCCACCGCGAAAGGACGTCACGAGAATGCCCGTGAAGCTTCACTGGTACCTGCCCACCAACGGCGATTCGCGCTCTGACCTCAGCCTCGGCAACGCCGTGGGCGTGCGCCGCAGCCGGATGGGCCAGGCCGCCGGCGCCGACCGCGCGCCGGACGTCGGCTACCTCGGGCAGATCGCACGCTCGGCCGAGCAGCTCGGCTTCGACGCCGCGCTCACGCCGACCAGCAGCTGGTGCGAGGACGCCTGGGTGATGACCGCCGCCCTCACGCAGGTCACCCAGCGCTTGCGCTTCCTGGTGGCCTTTCGCCCCGGATTCACCTCGCCCACGCTGGCGGCGCAGATGGCGGCCACATTTCAGCGCGCGTCCGGCGGCCGGCTGCTCCTCAACGTCGTCACCGGTGGCGACGACAGCGAGCAGCACCGCTTCGGCGACCACCTGAACAAGGACCAGCGCTACGCGCGGGCGGGAGAGTTTCTGACGATCGTCCGCAGGCTCTGGGAAGAGGAGTCAGTCGACTTCGCCGGCGAGCACTACACGGTGACCGACGCGCAGATCATTCCCCACGCGGTATGGCCGGAGCTGTACTTCGGAGGCTCCTCGGCGGCGGCGATCGAGGTGGGCGCCGCGCACGCCGACGTGTACCTGACCTGGGGCGAGCCCCCGCAGGCGGTGGCCGAGAAGGTCGCGCGGGTACGCGAGCGTGCCGCCGAGCTCGGCCGCGAGCCGCGGTTCGGGATCCGCCTGCACGTGATCACCCGTGAGACCTCGGCGGAGGCGTGGGCAGAGGCCGATCGGCTGCTGGCCGGGCTCTCGCCCGAGCAGATCGAGCGCTCGCAGGCGATGCAGCGCTCCTCGCAGTCAGAGGGCCAGCGGCGGATGACCGAGCTGCACAACGGACGCACCGACTCGCTGGAGATCCACCCCAACCTGTGGGCCGGCGTCGGCCTCGTTCGCGGGGGTGCCGGGACGGCGCTGGTCGGCAGCCACGACGAGATCGGCGACCGGATCGCCGAGTACCACGAGCTGGGGATCGACGAGTTCATCTTCTCCGGCTATCCACACCTGGAGGAGGCCTACCGCGTCGGCGAGGGTGTGATCCCCGAGCTGCGCCGCCGCGGCCTGCTCGCTTCCGAGGACCGCCAACCCGTGGAGGTGTAGCTCCCGGGACCGGGCGGGCCTGCGCGATCAGCGCAGCCGCCCGGCCTCCTCGGTGGCCTCGCGCAGCCTGGCCGCGAGCGACCTGTTCAGCGCCCCGGCTCGCATCTGCCAGCGCCAGCTGCCGCCCGCGCTGCCCGGAGCGTTCATGCGCGCCTCACTGCCGAGGCCGAGCACGTCCTGGGCCTGGGTCATCGCCACCACGGCCGGCGAGGAGAAGGCCAGCCGGACCAGGCCCCACCAGGGCCGCCGTGGCTCGGCGAACCCGTGGCGCGCGACCTCGCCGTCCACGAACGCCCGTTGCGCGGAGCCCAGCGATGCAAGCCACCCACGGACGGTGTCCTGATCATGGGTGGCGGTGTAGACGATCCGGTCGGCGGTGTGGTTGGCCAGGCGGTGCGGGCTGGTGGGGTCGTCGGGGTCCATCCCGAACTGGATCACCAGCATCCCCGGCAGCCCGATCTCACGGCGCAGGCGCTCGACCGGCTCGGTGATGACGCCCAGGTCCTCGGCGACCAGCGGCAGCGGCCGGGCGGGGCGCGTGGGGTGGGCTGGGCCGGGTTCGTTCAGCCCTCGCTCGAGCGCTCGGAACAGCGCCCGTCCCGGCCCGCGCTTCCACGAGCCGTGCCTCGCGGTGCGCGCGCCGGCCGGAACCGCCCAGTAGGCCACGAGCCCGCGGAAGTGATCGATCCGCGCCAGGTCGAACAGGTCCAGCGTCCGGCGCACCCGCTCCACCCACCAGCGGTAGCCCCGCCGCTGCAGCGCCGGCCAGTCGTACAGGGGGTTGCCCCACAGCTGCCCGTCGGTCGAATACGCATCGGGCGGCGCCCCCGCGACCAGGCCGGTCTGGAACAGCTCCGGATGGGCCCGGTGGTCGGCACCACCGGGCGAGACGTAGATCGCCACGTCGCCCAGGATCCGGACCCCCCGCTCGCGCGCATAGCCTCGCAGCGCGCCCCACTCGCGATCGAAGCGGACCTGGTCGGCGATCGCCCCGCGCGCCGAGAAGCGCTCCCAGTCTTCGATCCAGAAGCCTTGGCGCGCACGGAACTCCGAGATCTCCGCCGTCGAGACCGGCGCACGGCGATCGGCCAGCAGCCCCGGCCAGGCGGCGAATGCAGAGCTCGACTTGTAGGGCGAGCGGTAGCGATCGGGTGGACCGAGCGGCAGCACCTGCCACCAGGACTGGCCGGCGTCCGCCAGCCAATCGACGAACTGGTACGCCTCGCGACCCAGTCGACCCCCCGGCAGCGAGGTGATGTGCAGCTGGACCCCGCTGGACCGGATCAGGTTGTTCACGGGCTCGTGTTTACCCGATGCGCCGTGCCGGATACCTTCAGTGCAGTGAGCACCAGCGAAACGGACATCGCTCCGGCCCTGAGAACCCCCGCCAGTCCGGCGGCGCAGCCTCCGCGCCGGATCGTGATCCAGTACCCGAGGCCATCCGTGGACGGTGGCCGCTACCCCGTCAAGCGCTGCGTGGGCGACCGCGTGCAGGTTTCGGCCGACGTGTTCCGCGACGGCCACGACCTGCTGCGCGCCGTCGTCCGCTGGACCGCGCCCGATGGCCGGGTGCAGGAGTCAGAGCTTCACCGCATCGACGCCCATCTCGGGGGCGTGCGCTGGGCCGGCGAGTTCACCGTCAGCCAGACCGGGCGCTGGGAGTACACGATCGAGGCGTGGACCGACGTCTTCGGCACCTGGCGCGACGAGCTGGCGCGCAAGGTCGCGGCTGGGCAGGCCGACTTGTCAGGCGAGCTGTCCGAGGGCACCGTGCTTCTGGCGCAGGCCGCCGAGCAGACTCGCTCGCGCGAGACCAAGCGGCTGATCGAGCACGCCCGCCAGCAGCTGGCCGATCCCGGTGTGCCGGAGTCCGCCAAACACGACATCGCGCTCGGCGAGGAGCTGGCGCAGGCGATCGAGCACGATCCCGAGCGTCATGGCCGGGTCAGCCTCGACGAGCCGCTGATCGTGGCGGTCGACCGCCTGCGAGCCCGGTTCGGCTCGTGGTATGAGATGTTCCCCCGCTCCTGGGGCGGGCTGGCGGGCGTGCAGGCGCAGCTGCCCAAGCTCGCCGAACTGGGCTTCGACGTGATCTACCTGCCGCCCGTCCACCCGATCGGGCTGACCAACCGCAAGGGGCGCGACAACGCGCTCACCGCCGGCCCCGCCGATCCGGGCTCGCCGTGGGCGATCGGCGACGCCACCGGCGGCCACGACGCAGTGCACGCCGAGCTGGGCACCGTCGAGGACGTGGCAGCCCTCACCCGGGCGGCAAGTGAGCTGGGGATCGACATCGCCCTGGACTTCGCGATCCAGTGCTCGGCCGACCACCCATGGCTGACCGAGCACCCCGAGTGGTTTCATCGCCGGCCCGACGGAACGCTGAAGTACGCCGAGAACCCGCCGAAGAAGTACCAGGACATCTACAACGTCAATTGGGAGTCGCCGGACTGGCGAGGGCTGTGGGAAGCGCTGCTCGGCGTCGTGCTCAAATGGGTCGACCTCGGCGTGCGCGTGTTCCGCGTGGACAACCCCCACACCAAGCCGTTCGCCTTCTGGGAGTGGCTGATCGATGAGATCCATCAGCGCCACGGCGACGTCCTGTTCCTGGCGGAGGCCTTCACCAAGCGCTCGGTCATGCGCCAGCTGGGGAAGATCGGCTTCAGCCAGTCCTATACGTACTTCACGTGGAAGAACTCCCGCTGGGAGCTGACCGAGTACGTCTCCGAGCTGGCCTACTCCGGCGAGCAGGACTACTTCCGGCCCAATTTCTTCGCCAACACACCCGATATCCTGCACGAGTACCTCCAGCACGGCGGTCGCCCGGCGTTCGAGGCGCGGCTGGTCCTCGCGGCCACGCTGAGCCCCAGCTACGGGATCTACTCCGGCTATGAGAGCTTCGAGAACGTGCCGGTGCGAGACGGCTCGGAGGAGTACCTGCACTCCGAGAAGTACGAGATCAGACAGCGCCGCCTGGACGGCCCACTGCTGCCGATGATCGCCCGCCTCAACCACTTCCGCCGCGCCAGCCCAGCCGTCCAGGAGCTTTCCAACATCACCTTTCTAGACACAGCCAACGACGGCCTCATCGCCTACGCCAAGCACACCACCGGCGACAGCGTGATCTGCGTGGTCAGCCTGGACCCGCACCAGCCCCAGCAGGGACTGGTCAACGTGCCGGCAAGCCTCGGCCTGCCCCCCACCTTCACCGTCCACGACGTGCTCTCCGACGACCGCTACCAGTGGCGGATCGGGCAGAACTACGTCGCCCTGGCGCCGAATGTGCGCCAGGCCCACGTACTCCGAATCGAGCGCTGAGCGGATATGTCGGTCGGACCGTCCACCCTCACACACCTGCTCGCGCGCGAACCGCGAGTCGGCCACAACGGCGCTGATGCCGCCACCGCCGAGCAGCAGGCGCGCCAGTGGTTCGAGTCAGAGCCGCTGTGGTTCAAGCGCGCGATCTTCTACGAGATTCACATCCGCGGGTTCTTCGACGCCAACGGCGACGGCTCCGGTGACTTCCGCGGGCTCACCGAGAAGCTCGACTATCTGCAGTGGCTGGGGATCGACTGCATCTGGCTGCTGCCCTTCTACGAATCGCCGCTGCGCGATGGCGGCTATGACATCTCGGACTTCACGCGAGTCCACCCGGACTACGGCACCGTCGCCGACGTGCAGGAGCTGATCGACGCCGCGCACGCTCGCCGCATCCGGGTGATCGCCGACCTGGTCATGAATCACACCTCGTCGGACCACCCGTGGTTTCAGGAGTCGCGTTCCGGTCCGGAGAGCTCCAAGCACGACTGGTACGTGTGGTCGGACACCGACGACAAGTACAAGGACGCCCGGATCATCTTCACCGACACCGAGACGTCCAATTGGACCTATGACCCGGTGGCGGGCGCGTACTACTGGCACCGGTTCTTCTCCCACCAGCCCGACCTGAACTTCGACAACCCCGAGGTCCAGGACGCGATGATGGGCGTGCTGCGCTTCTGGCTGGACATGGGGCTGGACGGGTTTCGCCTGGACGCCGTGCCCTACCTGTTCGAGCGCGAGGGCACCAACTGCGAGAACCTCTCGGAAACCCACGCCTATCTGAAGAAGGTCCGCGAGGAGATCGAGACCAAGTACCCAGACCGGGTGCTGCTGGCGGAGGCCAACCAATGGCCGGCGGACGTGGTGGAGTACTTCGGCGACGGCGACGAGTGTCAGATGTGCTTTCACTTCCCGGTCATGCCCAGGATGTTCATGGCGGTCCGGCGTGAGACCGCGACGCCGATCTACGAGATCCTCGAGCGCACCCCGGCGATCCCCGAGAGCTGCCAGTGGGGCCTGTTTCTGCGCAACCACGACGAGCTGACGCTCGAGATGGTCACCGACGAAGAGCGCGATTACATGTACGCGGAGTACGCCAAGGACCCGCGGATGAAGATCAACCTCGGGATCCGCCGCCGGCTGGCGCCGCTGCTGGACAACGGGCGCGACGAGCTGCAGCTGATGACCGCGATCCTGTTCTCGCTGCCGGGCTCGCCGGTTCTCTACTACGGTGACGAGATCGCGATGGGCGACAACATCTTCCTCGGCGATCGCGACGGGGTGCGAACGCCCATGCAATGGACCGTGGATCGCAACGGCGGCTTCTCCCGTGCGGACTTCGCCCAGCTCTACGCGCCACCGTTGATGGATCCGGTCTACGGCTTTCAGGCGGTCAACGTGGAGGCGCAGCTACGCACCCCCACCTCGCTGCTGCGCTGGATGCACCGCTTCATCGCGCTGCGTAAGGAGCATCCCGTCTTCGGCCTCGGGACCTACGAGCCGATCGAGACCTCCAACCCGCGAATCTTCGCCGTGCTGCGGCGCTTCGAGGACGACGTCGTGCTCTGTGTGCACAACCTGGCGCGCTCCGCTCAGGCGGTCGAGCTGGACCTGAGCGCCCACGCCGGGCGCTATCCGGTCGAGCTGTTCGGTCGCAGCCGGTTCCCGCGGATCGGCGACCTCAACTACCTGCTGACGCTCGCGCCGCGCGGCTTCTTCTGGTTCCAGCTGGTGGAGGAAGGGGAGGAGGCGATCTGATGACGCAGCCCGTGGAGAGCCCCGCCGACGCCCTGTTGGAGAACCTTGACCTGGAGGACGTCGCCGCCTGGCTGGAGCAGCAGCGCTGGTACGCCTCCAAGTCGCGGCACGTGGCCGCGCTGGAGGTGGAGGAGCGAGCTGCGCTATCCGACAACCCCCCGTTGCTGGTGGCGCTCGCCCAGGCCCGGTTTGCCACCGGCAACCACGATCTCTATCAGCTGCCCCTGGTGTTCCTTCCCACCACGGGTCAGGGCAAGGCGCCGGTGAGCACGCCCGTGACCCGCACCGCCCAGTGGGCCGCCTACGACGCGGTCGCGGATCCGGAGCGGGTGCGCGAGCTGCTGCGCCACATCGACGCCGAGACGGCGATCGACACCGGCGAGGGCTGCTTTCGCTTCCAGCGCTCGGAGCTCGCCACTCCGCTGGACCTCGAGGCGCCCGCCCGGCCGATAGGTGTCGAGCAGTCCAACTCGTCGATCGTGTTCGGGGACGAAACGGTGCTCAAGGTCTTTCGTCGCCTGGAGCCCGGGATCAACCCTGAGCTGGAGCTGCTTCGCTTCCTCACCCGCCAGGGATTCGCCAACATCGCGCCGCTCCAGGGCTGGTACGAGTACGAGGGCCGTTCGTTCTCGGCCACCCTGGGGGTGGCGCAGCGCTTCTTCGCTCATGCGGTCGGCGGATGGGAGCTGGCGCTGGAGCAGATCCGTACCGACCCGGCGGCCTTCCTGATCGAGCTCGGCAAGCTCGGCACGGTCACCGCCGAGCTGCACAACGCCCTGGCCTCGGACGCCAACGATCCGGCGTTCGCCCCCGAGGAGCCCAGCGCCGAGGCTCTGTCCCTGCTGACGGCCACGATCGACGAGGACGTGGAGCGAGCGTTCATGCGGCTGCCCGACGACGAGCGCGTCGCCGCGATCGCCGGACGCGGACAGGACGTGCGGGAGCGGATCACCACGCGCGCGCAGCTGGGCGTGGGCGGCCGCGCGATCCGCACGCACGGCGATTACCACCTCGGTCAGACCCTGCACCTGGTGGATGGCGGCGCGCGCGGTGCGTCCGATTGGCTGATCATCGACTTCGAGGGCGAGCCGGCGCGGCCGCTCTACGAGCGCCGGCTGAAGGCTTCGCCGCTGCGCGACGTGGCCGGGATGCTGCGCTCGTTCGCCTATGCCACGTCGGCGGTGGCGATCATGTACTCCCATCCGGCTCCCGGCCAGTTCGAGGAGCGCGCCCGGCAGACGTTCCTGGAGCACTACTTCTCGGCGATCGATCCGGCGCTGCTGCCCGCCGGCGAGTCCGCGATCGTCAACCTGCTGTCGATCTTCGAGCTGGAGAAGGCCATCTACGAGCTTCAGTACGAGCTCGACAACCGCCCGGACTGGCTGCCGATCCCGGTCGCCGGGATCGTCCGACTGCTGGAGTCCGAATGACCCCCACGAAGTCCGAGCTCGACAGGCTCGCCCGCCGCGAGCACCCCGAGCCCCACGCCATCCTCGGCGCGCACCCGGCCGACGGCGACGGCGGCGGAGTGGTCGTCAGGGCGATGCGGCCCTCCGCGCAGTCGGTGTCGGTCAAGCCCTCCAGAGGCAAGACGGTCGCGCTGACGCAGATCCATCCCGCCGGGATCTTCGAAGGCGAGATCGAGAACGCCCAGCTGCCGCTGCGCTACAAGCTGAAGGTCGACTACGGCCCCGGCGGCAAGTTCACGCTTCAGGACCCGTACGCATTTCTGCCGACGCTCGGCGAGCTTGACCTGCATCTGATGGGCGAGGGGCGCCACGAGCGGTTGTACGACAAGCTCGGCGCGCACGTCCGGGAGCACGAGGGCGTGATCGGTACCGCGTTCGCCGTGTGGGCACCGGCGGCACGCGCGGTCAGCGTGGTCGGCGACTTCAACTCCTGGGACGGGCGCCTGCACCCGATGCGCTCGATGGGCACGGGCGGGATCTGGGAGCTGTTCCTGCCCGAGGTCGGCGAGGGCGCTCGCTACAAGTACGAGATCCTCACCGCCGATAACGACGTTCTGCTCAAGGCCGACCCGTATGCCCAGCAGACCGAGGTGCCGCCCAAGACGGCGTCTGTCATCTGCCGGCCCCAGCACGAGTGGAGCCCCGACGACGCGGCGTTCCTGGCCAAGCGGGCCGAGTCGCAACCGCTCGGAGAGCCGATGTCGATCTACGAGGTCCACCTCGGATCCTGGCGCCTCAATTCTCTGGAGGACAACCGCTCGCTCACGTACGAGGAACTGGCCGACGAGCTGGCGGCGTACGCCACCGATATGGGGTTCACGCACATCGAGCTGCTGCCGGTGATGGCCCACCCGTTCAGCGGCTCGTGGGGCTATCAGGTGACCGGATACTTCGCCCCCACCCCCCGCTATGGCTCCCCTGACGACCTTCGCGCCTTCGTGGACCGCCTGCACGCCCGCGGGATTGGCGTGATCCTCGACTGGGTCCCGGCGCACTTCCCGCGCGACCAGTTCGCCCTGGCGCGCTTCGACGGCTCGGCGCTCTACGAGCACGCCGACCCGCGCCGCGGCGAGCACCCGGACTGGGGCACGCTGGTGTTCAATTTCGGCCGACACGAGGTCCGCAACTTCCTGATCTCGAACGCCCTGTTCTGGCTGCGCGAATACCACGTCGACGGGATCCGGGTCGACGCCGTGGCCTCGATGCTGTACCTCGACTACTCGCGTCGCGAGGGCGAATGGGTCCCCAACCAGTTCGGCGGCCGCGAGGACCTGGACGCGGTGGCGTTTCTCAAGGAGCTCAACGAGGTCATCTACGGCGAGGAGCCCGGGATCATCTCCGCCGCCGAGGAGTCGACCGCCTGGCCGGGCGTCTCGCGCCCCACCTACCTGGGAGGACTGGGCTTCGGCTTCAAGTGGAACATGGGCTGGATGCACGACACGCTGGCGTACTTCGAGCAGGATCCGATCTACCGTCGCTACCACCATCACGAGCTGACCTTCAGCCTGATGTACGCGTTCTCGGAGAACTTCGTGCTGCCCCTCTCCCACGACGAGGTCGTGCACGGCAAGGGCTCGTTGTACACCAAGATGGCGGGCTCTGACCCTTGGCAGAAGCTGGCCAACCTGCGGGCCCTGTACGCGTACATGTGGGCCCACCCCGGCAAGAAGCTGTTGTTCATGGGCCAGGAGTTCGCCCAGGAGGCGGAGTGGTCCGAGGAGCGCTCGCTGGACTGGCACCTGCTCGAGAGGCCCGATCACGGCGGCATCCAGTCGCTGGTCAGAGACCTCAACCGCGCCTATCGCGACGAGCCCGCCCTGTGGGAGCTGGACTCCGACCCGTCGGGCTTCTGGTGGCTGGAGCCCAACGACGCCGACAACAACGTGATCGCGTTCGCGCGGCGCTCGGCCAGCGGTGGGGCGGGTGGGGATCGGGTTCTGGTGTTCATCGCCAATCTCTCGCCCAACGTCCAATACGGCTACCGCCTCGGCCTGCCCCGGTCCAGCCACTGGCGCGAGGCGGTCAACACCGACTCGGCCTACTACGGCGGCTCGGATGTGGGCAATCTGGGCGGCGTCGTTCCTGAGCCGATTCCCTGGAACGGACAGCCCTTCTCGGCGGAGATCACCCTGCCTCCCTTGGCGGCTCTGTGGCTCGTGCCCGATGACTAGCGATACCGAGCCGGCCGACGACATATACCCCTGGGAGCGTGCGCTGGGCGCGCGCCCGGTCGACGACGAGCGGGCCGAGTTCCGGGTGTGGGCGCCGCGGGCCGAGACGATCGAGCTGCGCCTGGACGGTGACACGCTGCCGCTGACCGACGCCGGGTTCGGCATCCACGAGACGGTCGTGGCCGCCGTCCCCGGCACCGACTACGAGTACCTGGTCGACGGCCGGCCGTTGCCCGACCCGTACACCCGCTGGCAGCCCGAGGGGCTGCGCGGTCCCTCGCGTCTGTTCGACGCGCTGTCGCTGCCGGGCGCGCATGATGGCTTTGAACCGGCGCGCCCGCAGGACCTGGTGATCTACGAGCTGCACATCGGCACCTTCTCTGACGAGGGCACCTTCACGGGCGCGATCGCGCATCTCGACGAGCTGGCGGCGCTGGGCGTGACGGCGATCGAGATCATGCCCGTGGCCGAGTTCCCGGGCGCCCGCGGCTGGGGCTACGACGGCGTCTACATCTCGGCCTCACAGTCCTCCTACGGCGGGCCGGCGGAGTTCGCCGAGCTGGTGGCCGCCGCCCATGAGCGCGGTCTGGCGGTGATCCTCGACGTCGTCTACAACCACCTGGGCGCCTCGGGGGTCACGGCCATGGAGGCGTTCGGCCCGTACTTCACCGCCAAGTACGAGACCCCGTGGGGCAAGGCGATCAACTACGACGACGCCGACTGTGACCCGGTGCGCGAGTGGGTTTGCCAGAGCGCCGAGGGCTGGGTGCGCGACTTCGGCGTCGATGGCCTGCGGCTGGACGCGATCCACGCGATCTTCGACTCCAGCCCCGAGCACATCGTGGCCGCGGTGGCTCGCCGGGTGCATGCCGTGAACCCCCGCGCCCACGTGATCGCCGAGTCGGGCATGAATGATCCGGTGGTTCAGCGCCCGCGCGAGCGCGGGGGGTGGAACTGCGACGCCGCCTGGGCGGACGACTTCCACCACGCTCTGCGGACGCTCATCACCGAGGAGCGCGACGGCTACTACGCGGACTTCGGCCGCGTCGGTCAGCTGGCCAAGGCGTTTCACCGGCCCCACGTCGACGATGGCGACTACTCCCCCTTTCGTCGCCGGCGCTTCGGCGCCCCGGCCGACGACGTGCCCGCCGAGCGCTTCGTCGTCTTCTCCCAGGACCACGACCAAGTCGGCAACCGCGCCTATGGCGACCGCATGCCGGCCGCGGCGCGCCCGCTGGCGGCCTTCTGCACGCTGCTGTCGCCGTTTGTCCCGATGCTGTTCATGGGCGAGGAATACGGCGAGCTGAACCCGTTCCAGTTCTTCTCCAACCACATCGACGAGGAGATCGCGGTGGCCACGCGCGACGGGCGGCGCGAAGAATTTGCCTCGTTCGCGTCGTTCGGAGGCGAGGTCCCGGATCCCGAGGACCCCGCAACGTTCGAGCGCTCCAAGCTCAGCCGCAGTGGCGAGCCCGGGCTCGCCAGGCTGTATCGCGAGCTGCTGGCAGCCCGCCGGCGTCTGCCGTGGGGTGACATTGACGGAGCCGACTACGACGAGGATGCCCGCTGGCTGGTGGTGCGCCGCGGGCCCTACGAGCTGGCGTGCAACTTCGGTTCGGGAACGGTGCGGCTACCCTCCACTGGCGACACGATCGAGCTGACCGCCGGGGATGGCACCCACCCGCCCACGCTCGCCGACGGAATCCTCAGTCTGCCCGCCATGTCAGGAGCTTTGATCCGATGAACGAAGTGTGGCCGGGACGGCCATTCCCGCTGGGGGCTAGCTGGGACGGACAGGGGACCAACTTCTCGATCTTCTCCGAGCACGCCGAAGGCGTGGAGCTGTGCCTGTTCGACGATGACGGCGAGGAGACCCGGATCGACGTGACCGCCAAGCGGGCACTGAACTGGCACTGCTACCTGCCGGGCGTCGGCCCTGGGCAGCGCTACGGATTCAGGGTCCGCGGTCCCTACGCCCCGGACGACGGCCATCGCTTCAACTCCGCCAAGCTGCTGATCGACCCCTACGCCAAGGCGATCGAGGGGACCGTCGACTGGGAGCACGACGCCAACATCCTGCCCTACGTGCCCAACGGAGACGAGGACGCCGACTTCGAGCCCGACGATGAGGACGACTCCTACGCCGTGCCCAAGTCGGTCGTCATCGACGAGCGCTTCGACTGGGAGGGCGATCGGCCGCCCCGGACCCCGTTCCCCGACACGATCATCTACGAGACCCACGTCAAGGGCTTCACGATGACCCATCCGGACGTGCGCGAGGAGCTGCGCGGCACCTATGCCGGCCTCGCCTCGGAACCCGCCTTGAAGTACCTCCAGGACCTCGGTGTCACCGCCGTCGAACTGCTGCCGGTGCACCACATCTCCGACGAGTCGTTCCTGTTCGAGCGCGGCCTGCGCAACTACTGGGGCTACAGCACGATCGGCTTCTTTGCTCCCTACTCGGAGTACGCGGCCACCGGCAGGCGCGGCGAGCAGGTGCGCGAGTTCAAGGGGATGGTCAAGGCGCTTCACCAGGCGGGCATCGAGGTGATCCTCGACGTCGTCTACAACCACACCGCGGAGGGCAACCACCTCGGGCCGATGCTGTCCTTCAAGGGCGTCGACAACGCCGCCTACTACCGGCTGATGCCCGACGACCCACGGCACTACATGGACTTCACGGGCACCGGTAACTCGTTGAACCCGGTTCACCCCAGCGTGCTGCGGCTGATCATGGACTCCCTGCGCTACTTCGCGACCGAGTGCCACGTCGACGGGTTCCGCTTCGACCTGGCCTCGGCGCTGGCGCGCGAGCTCTACGACGTCGATCGCCTGTCGGCGTTCTTCGACACCATCCATCAGGACCCGGTGCTCTCCCAGGTCAAGCTGATCGCCGAGCCCTGGGACGTCGGCCCCGGCGGATACCAGGTCGGCAACTTCCCCGTGCTGTGGTCGGAGTGGAACGGCGTCTACCGCGACGCGATGCGCGACTTCTGGCGCGCCTCGGCCAGCGTCGGCGAGTTCGCCTCCCGCCTCTCGGGATCCGCCGACCTCTACGAGTCAGACGGCCGCGAGCCGTTCGCCTCGATCAACTTCATCACCGCTCACGACGGCTTCACCCTCCACGACCTCGTCACCTACAACGAGAAGCACAACGACGCCAACCTGGAGGACAACCAGGACGGCACCGACGACAACCGCTCGTGGAACTGCGGCGTCGAGGGCGAGACCGACGACCCGGCGATCAAGGAGCTGCGCCTGCGTCAGCAGCGCAACTTCCTGACCACGCTGTTCGTCTCCCAGGGGACCCCGATGCTGCTGGGCGGCGATGAGATCAACCGCACGCAGGGCGGCAACAACAACGGCTGGTGCCAGGACTCGGACATCAGCTGGTATGACTGGAACCAGGACGGCGAGGCCGACCGCATGCACGCCTTCGCCCAGCGCCTGATCCGGCTGCGCCGCGAGCACTGCACCTTTCGCCGGGAGGAGTTCCTGCGCGGCCAAGAGGTCAACGACTCAGGCCTGCCCGATGTCTGGTGGTTTCGCGCTGACGGTCGCAAGATGACGAGCCGCGACTGGCAGCATGGCGAGGCGGTGTTGGGAATGTTCCTCAACGGCCAGGCCATCCTCACCCCGGGCCCCCGGGGCGAAGAGGTGGAGGACGATTCGTTCGTTCTGCTGTTCAACGCCCACAACGAGGACCGCCAGTTCAAACTCCCGCGCCCGCGGATGGGCGCGCGATGGGAGCTGGAGCTGTGCACCGCCGACCCGGATGCGCAACCGGGCAGCGCCGGCTACCGCGCTCAGGAGCAGATCAACGTGATGGCGCACTCGATCACGATCCTCAAGCGCGTCGCGTGATTGTGGGGAACCGCGGGCCCGGTAGCCGCCGGTCGTGAGAAGGCCCCTCTTCAGGGCGACCTATCGCCTGCAGTTGAATTCGTCCTTCGGCTTTGCGGCTGCCGCGGAGCGGATCCCGTATCTGCGGGACCTGGGAATCTCCCATCTGTATCTGTCTCCCTCTCTGCAGGCACGCGCGGGCTCCACCCATGGCTACGACGTCGTCGACCCGACCCGGATCTCGGAGGACCTGGGTGGCGAGGGGGCCTTTCGCGCGCTTGTCAGCGCAGCACACGCGGCGGGGCTGGGTGTCGTTCTGGACGTCGTCCCGAACCACATGGCCTCCGATGACGCCAACCGCTTCTGGACCGACCCGGCGTTGCGCGAGAAGTTCTTCGACGTCGATCCGACGACCGGACGCCACCGGCGCTTCTTTGACATCGACGACCTGGTGGGGGTCCGGCAGGAGGACCCAACGGTCTTCGAGGAGACCCACCGGGTCGTGCTGGGACTGGTGCGCGAAGGCCTGATCGACGCGCTGCGCATCGACCATCCCGACGGCCTGACCGATCCGCTGCAGTACTTCGAGCGCCTGCGCGAGGGCGGCGCTTCGGTGGTATGGATCGAGAAGATCCTGGAGGCCTCGGAGCCGCTGCGCGACTGGCCGGTGGCGGGTACGGTCGGCTACGAGTTCTTGAACGACGTGTGCGCGTTGTTCGTGGACGCGGCCGCCGAGCCGGGGTTCACGGCGTTGTGGGAGTCGCTTTCGGGTGATCCGCGCGGGTTTGCCGAGGTGGCCGGCGAGGCGAAACTGGAGCAGGCCACGACCACGTTCGTGCCGGAGCTGGAGCGGCTGAGTGCGCTTGCTCCGACGGATGGCGGTGTGCAGGCGCTTGCCCGCGGGGTCGCCTCCTTCCCGGTGTACCGGACGTACGTGCGCCCCACGGAGGGCGACGTGGCCGACGAGGATCGCGCGGCGGTTGCCGAGGCTGAGGCCATGCCGGTTGACGTCGCCGAGATGCTGCTGCTCGAGCGCCCGGCGCCCGCGGAGTTCGTCACCCGCTTTCAGCAGACCACCCCGCCTGTCGTCGCCAAGGGCGTAGAGGACACCGCGTTCTATCGCTACGGGCGGCTGCTGTCGCTGTGCGACGTGGGCGGCGATCCCGGGCGCTTCGGGATCTCAGCTTCGCGGTTCCACGAAGCCAACGCCGAACGGGCCCGCCGCTTCCCGAAGGCGATGCTGACGACCATGACCCATGACACCAAGCGCTCATCCGACGTGCGCGCGCGGATCACAGCCTTGACCTGGATGGCCGACGAGTGGTCGCAGGCGGTCCGCTCGTGGCTGTCTCTGACCGACGATCTGCGCTCCTCCGACGGCGCCCCCGACGACCTGGAGCGCTACTTCCTGTTCCAGACGCTGGCGGGTGCGTGGCCGATCGAATCCGAGCGGATCGAGGGCTACATGGAAAAGGCGCTGCGCGAGGCCAAGCGCAACACCAGCTGGGTCGATCAGAACGCCTCGTGGGAGCAGGCCGTGCTGGGGTTCTGCCGGGCGCTCTACACGCACGAGCCGTTCCTGTCGTCGTTTGAGCCGTTCGTAGCCCGCCTGACCCGGTTTGGGCAGACGGTGGCGCTACGAACGCTGGCCTTGAAGCTCACGTCCCCGGGCGTTCCCGACATCTACCAGGGTGACGAGCTGGAGCTGCGCGCGCTCGTGGATCCCGACAACCGCCGGCCGGTCGACTGGGGTTGGCACGAGGCGATGCTCGCCCGCTTGCGCGGGGGCTCGCCACCTGACTCCTCGACACGCAAGCTCTGGCTCACCAGCCGGCTGCTGGGACTCCGGGTCCGCCGGCCAGACGCCTTCTCCGCGGGCTACGAGCCTCTGGACGCCGGCCCCGACGTGGTCTGCTTTCGGCGAGGCGAGGACGTCGTGGTGGCGGTGGCCACGCGCGCCGGGACGCCGCCGGGCTCGCTACCGTCCTTGGACGGAGCGTGGGACGACGTCCTGCGCGGCGGCTCGGTGAGCTCATGGGCGCTGGCGGACCTGCTGGGCGGGCACGGCATCGCCGTCCTCGAGCGCACCCGCTGACCCGGCCTGGCTCGCGGCCCGACCCCGCCCCGGGCCGCGGGGGTCGAGTTAAGGGATTCGTTCGCGGGGGCCGTTACCGTGGCGCCATGCCAATCCCAGAGTCGATCCAATCGTTCATCAACGCGCAGGCCGACACCGCACCGGGGCGCTTCGATGATCTGCGCCTGGTGATCTTCAACGGAACGCTGAAGCGCTCGCCGGAGCCGAGTCACACCGACGGTCTGCTCGCGATCCCGCGTGAGATCTTCGCTCGGACCGGCGTCCAGGTCGACGAGGTCCGCACCGTCGACCACGAGATCCCGCCGGGGGTGTGGCCCGACATGCGCGAGCACGGCTATGAGCAGGACGACTTTCCGGAGATCTACCGGCGTCTGGTCGTGCCGGCCGACATGATCTTGATCACGGGGCCGATCTGGCTGGGCGATCAGAGCTCGCAGACCCGAAAGATCATCGAGCGCCTGTACGCCTACTCGGGCGAGGTCAACACAGCGGGCCAGTGGTCCTATTACGGCAAGGTGGGTGGAGTGCTGACCACCGGCAATGAGGACGGTGGCAAGCACGTGAGCGCGCAGGTGCTCTACGCGCTGCAGCACATCGGGCTCACCGTGCCGCCGCAGTCAGACGCCTACTGGAACGGCGAGGCCGGCCCAGGACCCTCCTACCTGGACGAGGACGGCGGCGGCCAGGACAACGCCTGGACTTCGCGCAACGCCGTCTTCATGGCCTGGAACATGCTCCACCTGGCACGGATGCTCAAGGACGCCGGCGGCATCCCGGCCTACGGGAACTCGACCCATGACTGGGACCTCGAGCAGCCCGGACACCCGAACCCCGAATACCGCCGCTAACCGCCGGAGGCCGCGGCCACCGTCGCGGTGAGGCGCTGCAGCGTCTCGCGCAGCTCCTCGAAGGACCGGGGGTCCAGGCCGGTGGCGGTGACGACCTCGTCGGGGATGCAATCCGCCCGGGCGCGCAACGAGCGACCCGCATCGGTGAGACTCACCGTCACCGAGCGCTCGTCCTCGGCGCGCCGCTCGCGGTGGATCAGCCCCGCCGCCTGCAGGCGCTTGAGCAGCGGCGAAAGCGTCCCGTAGTCCAGGCGCAGCCGCTCCGCCAGGGCTCCCACGGCTACGCCGTCACGCTCCCACAGCGCCAACAGCACCAGGTACTGGGGATAGGTGATCCCCAGCTCGTCCAGCAGGGGCCGGTAGAAGCCGGTGAGGGCGCGCGACGCGCTGTAGAGGGCGAAGCACAGCGCCTCGTCCAAGCTGAGCTCACCCGGGTTGGAGATGACAGCCTTCGACATCCAGACGTACCTTATCGCCCGCCCCCGATCTCATCGCACACAATGTAATCGTGTGTTAGGTTTCTTCCGGGCCAACAAGCACAAGGAGAGACGTATGCCAGCCAAGGGCAACGCAGAGTGGAAGGGCGATCTGAAAAGCGGCAGCGGCACGTTCACCGCCGGCGACACGATCCAGGGCGAGTACTCGTTCAGGTCGCGCTTTGAGGACGGCCCGGGCGCCAACCCCGAGCAGCTGATCGCCGCCGCGCACGCCTCGTGCTTCTCGATGGCGCTCTCCAACGGCCTCGCGGAGGCGGGCACGCCGGTCGACTCGGTCAAGACCGATGCCACCGTGACCCTGCGCGTGGTCGATGGTGCACCCACCATCACGTCGATCGCCCTCACGACGGTCGGCGCCGTCCCCGGGCTGGACGACGAGGCCTTCAAGGCGGCCGCCGAGGACGCCAAGCGCAACTGCCCTGTCTCCAAGGCCCTGGCCGGCGTCCCCGAGATCACGTTGGACGCTTCGCTGGCATGAGCCGCCCGGGCGCGGCGGCCCGGTAGGGTCTGCCGCGCCGGATGCGCGTCCTGATCGTCTCCTGGGAGTACCCGCCGATCATCGAGGGTGGGCTGGCGCGGCATGTGCGAAAGCTTTCCGAGCAGCTGGTCGCGCACGGCGTCGAGGTGCACGTGCTCACGCGCGGCACCGAACGGCTGGCCCTCCGGGAGCAGCGTCACGGGGTGATCGTGCACCGGCTGCGCGGCGCTGGCGGGTCGTCCTATCCGCGCGACGTTCGTGCGTTCGTGCACTGGGTGGAGGCGATGAACGCCGACATCGCCGAGCGAGGCGACGAGCTGGAGGCCGAGCTGGGCTTCGACCTGGTGCACTCGCACGACTGGCTGGTGGCCGACGGCGCGCGTCAGGTGGCGAGAAGGGCGGGTCGGCCGTGGCTGGTCACCGTGCACGCCACCGAGTACGGGCGCCATCAGGGATGGGTTGCCAATTACCCGCAGTCACACATCCACGCCGCCGAACACGAGATGGTGCACGCTGCCGACCACGTGATCACCTGCTCGCGGTACATGCGCAGCCACGTCGCCAAGGTGTTCGGGATCGGGCCGGGCCACATCACGGCGATGCAGAATGGGATCGATCCACAGGACCTGGAGCCCGTGGCCAGCGACCTGACGGCGCTGCGGGCGCGCTATGCGCGTCCGGATGAGCGGCTCGTGCTGCTCGTCGGCCGCCTGGTCTACGAGAAGGGCTTTCACCTGGCACTGGACGCCCTGGCCCCGTTGGTGCAGCAGCCGGGCGGGGTTCGCTTCGTGGTCGCCGGGAGCGGCAGCGCCGAGGCCGAGCTGCGCCGCCAGTCGTGGCGGCTGGGGTTGCACCGCCACGGGACGTTCCTGGGTTGGGTGGGCGACGACATGCTGCACTCGCTCTATCGGATCGCCGACCTCTGCATCGTGCCCTCGATCTATGAGCCGTTCGGGATCGTGGCGCTGGAGGCGATGGCGTCCGGGTGCCTGTGCGTGGTCGCCGACACCGGGGGGCTGCGTGAGGTCGTCCCCGGCGACGGCACCGTTGGCCTGCGGTTCCCCTCGCGTGACTCGGCAGCCCTGCAGGAGATCCTGGAGACCGTGCTGACCGACGAGCGGCTGCGCGCCCAGCTGGTCGCCGAGGCGCGCGAGCACGTGCTCCGCTTCGATTGGGGAGAGGTCGCGCGGCTCACGCGAGACGTCTACAGCCGCATGACCGCTACCAGCGCGGTCCGCTGACCCACGCCGCCCGCCGGACCTCAAATGGTTAGGCCGCCTGCTGGAGAGCCAGCTCCTCCTCGAGCTCGGTCTCGGTCTCGGTCGCCTCGGCAGAGGTCACCGATTCGGACTTCAGGACGAGGCCGGCCAACACGATCCCCACTCCTACGAGGACGGCGCCGATCCCAAAGGCGAGGTGATAGCCGCCGGTGAGAGCCGAAGCCGTCGAATCCCCGGCTCCGCGCAGCGCGCTCGTGTGCGAACTGGAGAGCGTCGCCAGCACGGCCAGGCCGAGCGCCCCGCCGACCTGCTGGGTGGTGTTGACCAGGCCCGAGACCAGGCCGGAGTCCTCGGCGGTGGCCGTCGACATGGCCAGCGTCATCAGCGCCGGGAACGCCAGTCCCGCCCCGATTCCGAGGGGCACCATCGCCGGCAGCAGGTCCTGAAGGTAGCTGGCGTGCGTGGAGGCGCCGCGGAACAGGAGCAGGCCGACCCCGATGAGCACCAGTCCCGGCACCAGCGTGGCGCGCGCGCCGATTCGCTCTATCAGCTTCGCCGAGAAGCCGAGCGACATCACGGCGATCCCCAGCGCCACCGGCAGGAAGGCCAGACCGACCTGGATCGGGTCGTAGTGCAGCACCTGCTGGAGGTACAGCGCACCCAGGAAGAACATCCCGAAGATGCCGGCGACCATCAGCATCTGGATCAGGTTGGCTCCGGTGACCGTCCGCGAGCGGAACACCCGCAGCGGCACCAGTGGGTTGGCGACGCGAGCCTGCCGAATGATGAACCCGGCGAGCAGCGCGACCGCGAGGGCTCCGAAGCCGATCGTGTGGGTCGAACCCCACGAGTAACTGCTCGTCTCGACGATCGCGTACACAGCGAGCATCAGCGCGCTCACCAGCAGCGCCGCGCCGGGCACGTCAGCGCCGTGCTGCAGGCCGATCCCCTGGTCTGCGGGAAGGCGCCGCCGCGCCAGCACAGCGGTGGCGATCCCAATCGGCAGGTTGACGAAGAAGATCCAATGCCAGCCCAGGCTCTGCGTGAGGACGCCTCCGGCCAACAGGCCGACGGCCCCGCCGGCCGAGGCCACGAAGCTGTAGACGCCGATCGCCCGGGCGCGGTCGCCCGGCTTGGGGAACATCGTCACGATCATCCCGAGGATCACCGCCGAGGTCATGGCGCCGCCGATGCCCTGCACGAAGCGCGCGCCCACCAGCACCGCCTGGCTGTCGGCCACGCCGCACACCAGCGAGGCGGCGGTGAAGAGCGTCAGTCCCGCCAGGAAGATTCGCCGGCGCCCGATCAGGTCGCCGAGTCTGCCGACCAGCAGCAGCAGTCCGCCGAAGGCAATCAGGTAGGCGTTGATCACCCACGCCAGGCCGGACTGCGAGAAGTGCAGGTCACGCTGGATCGAGGGCAGCGCCACGTTGACGATCGTCTGGTCCAAGATGATCATCAGAAAGCCCGCGCAGAGTACGACGAGCGAAATCCAGCGTTCTCTGTCGGGTTGGGGGGCGGCCGGCTGGGGGATGCTGAGGGCGTTCGGCATTGGTGTCTCCAAGGTTTGTTCCCGTGCAAGAACGTACGGTAGCAGATCGTCTTGTATAAGACTATCTGGGACGGGAGCGCTCGCTGTGCCAGCGCCCGCCTCCGCCCGCCGGGGGCGCGACCCGGCCCGTCGAGGCCCCTCGCCTGCGCCCGCCGGGAAACATCCAGAACGGCGGGCGCCGCAATTCGACACGGACGGTTACGGCGCCCCACGCCGGAAACGTCCGTCCCCGGTCGCGCGGCGGGACGACTGGACGTTCTCAGGGAAGTGCGGCTGACCTAAGCGACGGCCGAGGCCGCCGGCGCGCAGGCGCTGCCGACGTTCTCGGAGCAGGCCAGGCTGCACAGCGACTGCAGGAAGCTGTCGCGCTGCTCGGCCGGCAGCAGCGTCAGCACCTGCTCCTTGACGCGGCCGAGGATCGCATTGGCCTGCTGCACCGCGCGCTCCCCCTCGGGCGTGACGGCCACCAGGCGCGCGCGGCGGTCCGTCGGCACCGGGCGCCGCTCGGCCAATCCTGCGCGCTCGAGCTCGTCGAGCGTGACCATCATCGTCGTCTTGTCGAGCCCGACCATGCGCGCGAGATCGGTCTGCGTGTGCTCCCCGGTCATCGCCGTGGCCAGCACGGAATGCTGGCGCAGCGAGATTCCTTCGGAAGCCTCCAGTGCCGAACCGAACTCGACGGTCAGCAGCTGCGTCGCGCGTGCCAGCAACCAACAGAGGTCGTCGGCGAGAACCGGCGGCGGTGTGGCGACTGACGTGCTCATGTCACCAATGCTACCAGCAACTCGTTAGCAAGCAGACAATCTTGGCCGGGACGATCTCCGGCCCGCGTTCGAGACACGCTCGACGGCTCCACAACGACCGAGGGCCCGACGCACGCGCCGGGCCCTCGGGTCCTTCAACAGCTGAAACCTACGGCTTACATCATCCCCGACATGTCGGGCATGCCACCGCCGCCACCGCCGCCGCCATCCTTCTCAGGCACCTCGGCGACGATCGCCTCGGTGGTGAGGATGTTCTTGGCGATCGACGCGGCGTTCTGCAGCGCGGAGCGCGTGACCATCGCCGGGTCGATGATGCCCGCGGCGATCAGGTCGACGATCTCGCCGGTGGCCGCGTTGAGGCCGTGACCCTTCTTGGCCTTGCGGACGTCGTTGACGACGACCGAGCCTTCGAGGCCGGCGTTCTCGCTGATCTGACGGAGCGGCTCCTCGAGCGCGCGGAACACGATCTTCGCGCCCGTCTGCTCGTCGGGGAGCTCGATCACGTCGATGTTGAGCGCCTTCTGGGCGACCAACAGCGCGACGCCGCCGCCCGGCACGATGCCCTCCTCGAGGGCGGCGCGGGTGGCCTGCAGCGCGTCCTCGACGCGGTGCTTCTTCTCCTTCATCTCCGTCTCGGTGGCAGCGCCGACCTTGACGACCGCGACACCGCCCGACAGCTTGGCGAGACGCTCCTGGAGCTTCTCACGGTCGAAGTCGGAATCGGTCGTCTCGATCTCGGACTTGATCTGGTTGATCCGGCCCTTGATCCCGTCGGCGTCACCGGCGCCGTCGACGATCGTGCTCGTGTCCTTGGTGACCACGACGCGACGAGCACGGCCCAGCTGCGAGAGCTGGGTGTTCTCCAGCTTGAGGCCCATCTCCTCGGTGATGACCTCGCCGCCGACGAGGATCGCGATGTCCTCGAGCATGCGCTTGCGGCGATCGCCGAAGCCCGGAGCCTTGACCGCGACGCCCGTGAAGGTGCCGCGCAGCTTGTTGACGACCAGCGTCGCCAGCGACTCGCCCTCGACGTCCTCGGCGATGATCAGCAGCGGGCGACCCGACTGGATGACCTGCTCGAGCACGGGGAGGATGTCACGGACGGACCCGATCTTCTGGTTGGCGATCAGGATGTAGGGATCCTCGAGGACCGCCTCCATGCGCTCCTGGTCGGTGACCATGTAGGGCGAGATGTAGCCCTTGTCGAACTGCATGCCCTCGGTGAACTCGAGGTCCATGCCGAACGTCTGGCCCTCCTCGACGTTGACCACGCCGTCCTTGCCGACCTTGTCGATGGCGTCGGCGATCACGTCGCCGATCTCATCGTCGCCGGCGGAGATCGTCGCCACGCGGGCGATCTGGTCCTTGCCGGAGATCTCCTTGGACTGAGAGGCGATGTTGGCCACAACCTGGTCCACAGCGCGCTCGATGCCGCGCTTGAGCGCCAGCGGGTTGGCGCCGGCAGCGACGTTCTTCAGGCCCTGGCGAACGATCGCCTGAGCGAGCACGGTCGCCGTCGTGGTGCCGTCGCCGGCCACGTCGTTGGTCGCCGTGGCGACCTCGCGGACGAGCTGGGCGCCCTGATTCTGGAAGACGTCCTCGACCTCGATCTCACGCGCGATGGTGACACCGTCGTTGGTGATCGTGGGGGCGCCGAACTTCTTGTCAAGGACGACGTAGCGACCGCGCGGGCCGAGCGTGACCTTGACGGCGTTGGCTACGGCATCGACGCCCTGCTCGAGCGCCTTGCGGGCCTCCGCCTCGTACTTCAGTTCCTTATGTGCCATGTGTGCTTGATTCTCCTAGCTAGAAAGCTTGGACTACTGGACCTTGGCCAGCACGTCGGACTCGCGGAGGACGAGCAGCTCTTCGCCGTCCACGTTGATCTCCGTGCCGCCGTACTTGCTGTAGAGGACCTCGTCGCCCTCCGAGACATCAAGCGGGGTGCGCTTGCCGGTGTCCTCATTGACCTTGCCGTCGCCGACGGCGATGACCTTGCCCTTTTGGGGCTTCTCCTTGGCGGTGTCGGGGAGCACGATCCCACTTGCGGTGGTCGCCTCCTCCTCGATCGCCCGTACGATCAGGCGATCGCCCAGGGGCTTGAGATTCATTGACCTAACCTCCGTTCGAAGTTTTGCCGGTGCTGCGTGGAATGGCACTCGAAGCTACGGAGTGCCAAGGCCCCGGACTATAGCTCGTCGGAAAGGCTAATCAAGACCGATTTGGCACTCTCGTGTTAAGAGTGCCAAGGATTTTCCGTGGCGGGCGAGCGTCGGCGGGCGGGCTAGTGCGCGTGGCGATAGAGGCGCAGGAGCGGGCTAATGCGCGTGCAGATAGAGGCGCAGGAGCGGATCTCCGACGACCGCAGCGACCAATCCGCCGGCAGCGAGATAGGGCCCGAACGGCAGCCCGGTCTTGCGCGCCGCGCGGACGCCCCGCCGGGTGGCGAGGACGACGCCCGTGACCACGCTGCCCAGGAGCGCCAGGAGCAGGGCGACGATGACGGGGCGGCCGAGGAACAGCCCCATCACCGCGAGCAGCTTGACGTCGCCCATCCCCATCCCGGCCGGGTTGGCAAAGGCCGCCACCAGCAGAAACCCGCCGGCGACGGCCGCCCACAGCAGGCGCCGGGGCTCGTGCGGAGCGTCGAGAACCAGCCCCAGCACGACAGCGACGATGGCCGCCGGCCCGGTGATGCGGTTGGGGATGATGCGCTGCTCGAGGTCGATCACGGCGCACGGCACGAGCGCCAGCACCAGGGCCCCCCGCAGCACCGACAGGGCCAGCGAGTGCTGAAGCAGTCCGACCACCACAGCGAGGGCGACGCCGCCGGCGATCACCAGCGGCGAGCGCGCGCGGCTGGCGGCGAAGCTGGGGGGCTGGGTGGTCGACATGGGGCGCGGCCGGATCGGCGGCCGCTCCAGTCTAGGCGGCGGCCCGTATGATCGCCGCGTTGCCCGTGAGCCGCTCCGACGACAAGCGCTTCGAGGGACTGCCGCGACGGGACCTGGACGGAGGCCTTCAGATCATCGAGGCGCGCAGCCACGCATCCCGCCGCCGCGGGCTGTCACGCCTGGATGCGCTGGACCCCGGCCAGGGGCTGCACATTCCGCAGTGCCCCTCGGTCCACACCTTCGGGATGCGCTTCGCCCTGGACCTCATCTGGCTGCGGGGCGATGGCTCGGTGGCGCGCGTCGATCGCGACGTCGCGCCGCGCCGGATGCGGCTCTGCGTGCGGGCTCGCTCGGTCGTGGAGTGCAACGCCGGACGCGCGGACGCCTTCCTGGCGGCGGGCCTGGCGTCGGCTGCCGGTGCTTGAGGCCAGCGAGCCCTTGGTCAGACGAAGTTGGTCGTCAGCGCGGCGGCCAGCTCCTTGACCGGCACGCGCGTGGAGAGCTTGAGTCCTGAGAGCTCGTAGGTGCCGGTGTCCAGCATCGTGCGCAGGCGCTGGTCGTAGGGAATCGTGGCGCGGGTGGCCACCGCCTGACGGCGGAAGTTCTCCTCGATCACCTGACGATTCCCGGCTGACTTGGAGACCGGCGCCTGGTTGAGCACCAGCGTGCCCTCCTTGAGCTGGAGGTAGCGCAGAGCGCCCAGGACGCCCGCCGCCGTGATCCACTCCGGCGTCGTTATGACGACCGTCTGGTCGGAGCGCTCGACCGCAAACTGAGCGAGCGGATCGGTGATGCCGGTGCCGAGATCCAGAATCACGATCTCGTAGAAACGCTCCAGGAAGTCGAGCAGACGCGCGTAGAGCCCCGGTGTCATCTGCGCCATGACCTCCGCGTGCGCCGGAGCGCCGAGCAGATGCAGGCCGCTCGGCAGCCGAGAGACGTAGGGGTGCAACTCCGCCGGGGACTCCATGTGCGCCGAGTCGGCGAGCAGGTCCGCGAGCGAGCGAGTCGACCGGAAGCCGTCGGGTGTCAGGGCGGCCAGGGTGCCGAAATCAGGATTCGCGTCCAGCGCGACCACCCGCAGGTGCAACTCGGAGGCGAGCAGATTGCCGAGCACGAAGGAGATCGTGGTCTTGCCGACGCCCCCCTTGGGCGAGATCACGGCGATCGTGTTCGGCCGGCTCATCGGCGGCGCCTGCTCCAGGGCCTTGTCGACAGCCCATTCACGGCGCTGCAGTTCCGAGCTCAAACGCTGGCGCAACCAGCGCATCGCCTGCGCCAGCGGACCCGTCGGCACCGGGCGACCGGCCTCCATCGGCTGCGAGTAGATGTCCCGCCGCGTCATCGTCATCGACGTCTGCTCCGCCGTGCGGATGCCGCCGGCCGGCGGCGGATCGGCCTGGGGCGTCTCCGGCGAACGAGCCGGCGGACGTGAGTTTGCGGCGGGCTCGTCCCAACCATCCCGCGGATTCCCAGGTGCCTCCCGGCCGGGGAGATTGCTCGGCTCCATCCGATCAGCCTACCGGTGTCCTGACGAGCTCTCCACCAGTGACCCGTCGTCGTGGTGGCGAGCCGATCCGTCGTCGGGTGGGGCCTGACCGCAGAAGGGACAGGGCGTGTGGAAGATCAGCTCCCGGCACCACCCGCACGAGCGCGGCTCGTAGCTCATCACCCGCTCGGCGAGCCAGTCCAGGCTCGTCGGCAGCCCGACCGCCTCGACGAGCCGCGACGTGCCCCACCACGAAGCGCCGTGCAGTGTCGGGGGCAGCGTGCGGACCGCAACGTCCCCGAGCGCCGGCGCGACGACATCGACCAGCCATCCCAGATCGCTTTCGCCGGTGGCGGCGACCAGCAGCTCGAGGCCGTGGTCACAAGGCTCCAGCGGGAGCTCACGCACGGTGCGGCCCAGAGGGACGACGAACTGCTCCGGCGCCAGACCGATCCCGAACGCCTTGCCGGGAATGAGCGAGCGGGCATGGTGCAGCATCGACACCCCCGGGTGCTGGAGGCGCGCCACGCTGCCCGCCGTGGCGAGCACGTAGAGCTCGTTCTCGACGTCCTCGATCACGCCCGCCAGGATCCCCGCCGAGATGGCCCGTGGCGCCAGAGCGGCCAGCAGGGCGGTCATCACGCTGGCCGCCAGCGGGGGCAGTTCGGTCACGTGGATGGCAACCCGGCCGGTGTCCAGGAGGGAGTGCACGGTGCGCACGCTGCGCAGCACGTCCTCGGGCAGCCAGCCGCCGATGATCACCACAACCGCCGCTCCGCGTCGCAACGGGCCGGCGATCGCCTCCCACAGATCGCGGAGGTCATCGCGGCTCGGCCCCTCCGGCACCGGGAGCGCCGCGGGCTGACCGGCAAACAGTCGATCGAGCTCACATCCGATGCCGATCACGGTCACGTCGGCCACGGCCCCAGTGTGCCAGTTCCTGGCGGACCCAGACGAAGATGGGCCCTCCGGAACCGCGCGATCGGGACCGGTGACTCTTGTCGGTCCGCGGGAGGTCCGGCTTACTGGTTGCACATGCCCAGCCCCGCGAACCGTCCCCTCTCGCTCTGGCGCCGTCTCTCCGACCAGAACGGTCAGGACGTGATCGAGCTCAGCGGGCTGCTGGTGCTCGCCGCCGCGCTCGTCGCCGTGCTGCTCTCCCTCGGCATGCCCGCTCAGGTCTCGCACGCGGTTGAGTGCGCGGTGGCGAAGGTGTTCACCATCTCCGACGCGGCCTGCCAGCCGCCGGCGCGCTACGTCGTCGGGGTGAGCACCAAGACGGTTGGCTACAACGGCCGGGTGGCCTTCGTGGATGGCAGCCACAATTACACACTGACACTGACGCGCTACAGCGATGGCACGGCGACGATCTCCGAGGTCAACACCGGCGACCTGGGCGCCTCGGCGAAGGTGGGCGCGTCAGTCGAACTGGGACCCCTGGGCGGCGCGGAGGCGGAGGCGTCGGCCGGCGGTGGTGGCTATGTCGCCGGCTCGACGACCTGGACCTTCCCCAACGACAAGGCCGCCCAGAAGTACTGGAAGCAGATTTCGAGCGGCGGCGGCCTGGGCCTGGCCGCCCACGATGCCTTCCAGACCTCACCGGTCAGTCTGATCCCGGGCGCGACGAGCCTGTTCGATCATCTCACGGGAGCGCATGGGGCTCCCAGCGCGTCCTCGCTGCCGAGCCAGGACCTGACCTCGACGGCCACCGGCGGGGGGATCCAGGGAGACGCCGACGCGTCCGCCGGAGCGTATCTGGGCTCGCTCAACGCGTCGGTTTCGGCCTCCTTGAAGGGCGACGGCGGCCTGGAGAAGATCACCTCGGGTCCCAAGAAGGGCGATTGGCAGGCGACGATCAGTCTCAGCGGCGACGCGAGCGGATCATTGGCTCAGTCGCTCTTCGGACCGCATGCCGACGGCGAGGGTAACGTCAGCGGCGAGGTCAACGTGGTCTTCTCGCCCCAATGGAAGCCGCTCTCGATCGAGATCGCCGGCTCAGGTGACGGCGTGTGGAGCCTGGGTGGCTCGTCGACCACCGTCGGCGACCTCCACGGTCACGCCGGCACGGCGCCCGAAGGCGGCTCCGAGCCCGCGGCCGGCCAACCGGCCAAGCCCGGCGAAGCATCCGGCGGTGGTCACGAGCCGCTGCTCTCGCTCAGCCACGAGGGTGGCGAAGGCTCGGGCGTGGGCAGCACCTTCACCGGTGAGATCGATCTGGCAGCGGACCCGGCGGCCGCCGCCGACCTGGAGTCGATCCTCCACGGCGACGTCAGCAAGATCTCGACGCTGGTCGGCGACATGAACAGCCGCGGTACCGAGACCGTCCAGAGCTACCACGTCGACCGCTCCCATTCGACGATCGGTGCCGAGGCCAACGTGGGCGTCGGCCTCGGCGCCTCGGAGTCCGACAGCACCTCCAACGCCTGCTACGACCCGCCGCGCGAACGCATCGATGGCGGCCCCTGGCAGCAGCTTCCGGCAGCCGCCGGCGTGTCGTGCTGAGCCGGCGGCGCACCCCGCGGGGCGTGGTCGCGGCCGGCCTGGTCGGCGCCGTCCTCGCCGGCTGCGGCTCGAGCACCGCGGGCCCGCGGCCCGCCACCCCCCCTTCCGGCTTCACGGTCTATCGCGACGCCGGGTTCAGCGTCTCGGTTCCCGCTGGCTATCGCGCCCACAGCGAGACGATCGGCGGGGCGCCCGCAGGGGCGCACACGGTCAGGCTCAGCCCGGGCGGGACGTCGCTGGACGCTGCCAACACCGACATCCTGCTCAGCCACAGCGCACACCTCACGGCGTCTCTCCAGACCCTCGCCGACAATCTCCGCAAGGCCGATCTGGCAGACCCGCAGCTGGGACAGATCCGGGTCTCCGTCGCTCCGGCCTCCGTCACCGGCGCGCGCTCAGCGTTGCTGGTGCGCGACACCTTCGTCAGCCCCTACGCGCTTCGCGGACGGGCACGGGGGCGCTTCGAGCGCACCTGGCTGATGGTCGCGACCCGGAAGGGGGGGCTGGTGGAGATCGTCGTGGTACGCGAACCCCAGCGCGGAGCGACGCTCGACCCCAGCAAGGTGATCGGC
The DNA here is from genome assembly GCA_963831015.1 of uncultured Solirubrobacteraceae bacterium. GTDB lineage: Bacteria > Actinomycetota > Thermoleophilia > Solirubrobacterales > Solirubrobacteraceae > Palsa-465. The sequence goes on from CAWHOM010000007.1 coordinate 643,855, forward strand.
TCGGTTCGTCTCTCGGGCTGACCGCGGTGCGTCGCCGGCCACGAGGCCGACGCCGCCTCATCCAGGTGGCGCCGTGAGCGCGATCGGCATCCCGGTGATGCGGTCCGCGCCCTCGGGCATCACCACGTCGATCGACGAGACGTCGCGCGGGGGTGCCGCGAAGTACACCCACATCGGATAGGGGTTGGTCCCGAAGGTCATCGGGTTCGTCCCGACCGACAGTGATCGCCCGCTGGCGCTCACCGGGTTGTAGATCAGTCCGGAGGACGGGTCACTGAGGTAGAGCCCGCTCGCCCTGTCGACATCCGCATCCAGCGCGGCGTTGGGGATCTGATTCGCGGCCAGGGGCGGAACATTGTTGATGGAGCCCGCGAAGTCGTAGCCGCCATCGCAGCCGTTGCGGTTCGACGAGCCCTGACACCGGGCGCTGAAGCGCAGGGCAACCAGGTTGCCGACCCGATACAGCTGCTCGCCGGCAATCGTGTAGGTGGAGGTTCCGCTCGGGCCGACCGCGTGGTAGGTGATCGTGCGCGGCCCGGCGGCGGCGGGCGCCGAGCTCGCCGGAGTCTGCGGGGGGGCCTGCGGCGGCTGCCTGACCTTGACGCGGTAGGAGATCGTCACCCTGCGGTTGAGCGCCCGCCCGGGCGGGTTGTCGCTGCCGTCGGACTTGGTGTTCGGCGCCACCGGGTCCTGCGATCCGTGACCGGCAGTTCGGTAGCGGATGGAAGGACCGGTAACGGTGCGCAGGGCAGCGGCAACCGAGCCGGCCCTCGCCTGGCTGAGCGGAATGTTGACTGCGTCCGAGCCGATCGAGTCGGTGTAGCCATCCACCGCCACGACACCCGTGGCGTTGGCCCGGACGCGCCTGGCCACGGCGTTCGTCAGCGAGCGGGCGCGCGGCGTGAGGCTCGACTTGTCGAAGCGAAAGAGGACGTCGGCGGCCAGCGTCACCTTGCTGTGGGCGCCCGACTGGCTGTCGGAGCCGGTGCGCCCGCCCACGCTCAGCGAGAGCGCAACAACGGGGAGGTGCAGACCGGCGATGCTGGTGGCGCCCGCCGGCTCGGAGAACTTGGATGGCAGTGCGGCCGTGGTCCCAGGGCCGACCTGGGCCGGGGTGGGCGCGGCCCCTCCGTCGCTGATCGCGAGGTTGGAGATCTGCGGGCCGCCGTCGGGGAACAGCACGTCGATCGACTTGACACTCGCCGGCGGCGCCTTGAACGTGACCCACGCGAGCTGCGCCGGATCGGACTTGTAGAGCGTGCTCGGCAGCCTGGAGCCGTCGAATGCTCCCTGACTGTCGGTCACCGGCGTGTACTGGAGGTCGTTGACCGGATCGACGAGCGACACCCCGTCGGGCGTGTAACTGGGGGTGTTGGCATTGCCGGAGAAGTCAAAGCCCGGACTGCAGCCAGCTCCGGAGGCCACCTCGCACTTGACGGCGAAGTCAAGCGTCACGAACGGTCCGGAGCGGCGCAGGTCGTAGATGGTGACGTGAGAGGGCTCCTGGCCGTTCAGCGTGTTGATGGCCGTGTAGGTGAACGTGGGGACGGCCGGGCTCAACGCGGGCGTCGTCGATGTGGCACCGGTGGTGGGAGTCGTCGCATGCGTGGTGGCGCGCGTGTGACTGGTCGACGAGTGCTTGCCGCCGCCGCACGCGGCGAGCGCCATCATCACGACGAGCGCCGCCATCACGGCGAGCGCCACCACGACGGCGGGCGCCCGGCTCACCAGCGACGCCGACTGGCGTCCCGCGGCAGAGCTGTCGTCCGGTCGTCTGTCAGCGATGCGCATGGGGCTCGACCTTCTCACCCCCTCCGTCGGGGTCGCTCTCCGGCCGCGCGCCGATGTTAGCTATCCGCGCCCCGATACGCGTCCGCACACGCGTCGAGCGCGGGCCCGAGGGGCCCGCGCTCGATCACGCGAGAGATGTCCGGCCGGCGGTCAGTGACCGGCTGCGGCGGTCGTCGTGGTACCGCCGGAGGAGCCACCGCCGAAGATGCTCGAGAGGGCGGCCTTGACCGCATTGGACACGGTGGTGTCGATGTGCAGCGCGAACAGTGCCACGATCAGTGCCGCGATGAGCACGATCAGCCCGGAGTACTCGATGACATCCTGACCGGTCTGCTCGCGACGCAGCCGCTCACCGGCGCGCTGACCGACCAGCGCCAGTGCACTCGTCATCTGCTGGAACGTGACCTTCGTGCGGGCGGCGGTGCGAAGAGTGAGATCTGACATGGGGTGGCTCCTTGGAGAGAGAGTGTGAACCGATTGCCTGATACTCAGACTACGTTTCACCACCTCGTCCCACCAGAGTCCACAGACTCAACCTTCTGACACCCCACAGGCCCATCCGCCCGTGGGTCCCGGCCCAGGCCGGGATGCCCGTTACCCGCCGGCCGTGGAGCCGCCCTGTGCGGGGGTGCTCCCCGGATCGGAGCCGAAGATCGAGTGCAGCGCCGAGGTGACGGCGCCCTTGACGGTGTTGGGGATGCCGAGCTGGAAGAGGGCGACGATGACCGCGGCCACGAGCACGATCATCCCGGCGTACTCGATCACGTCCTGACCGGTCTGTTCGCGACGCAGGCGGTCGGTCGCGCGGCGGGCGCCGAACTCGAGCCGGCGTCCGGCTCCCGCGAGGACGACCTGGGCACGAGCGATCTCCCGCAGGGCGAGGTCGTTCATCGGACTCTCCTTGGGCGGCACATGAGCAACATGGATCAGGCAGATTAGGCCCGGCCGGCCCACGTCACCAGAGCCGCAGGACCCAACTTCTCAGGGCCAAGGGGCCCATGTCGTATCTGGGCCCCCCGGCTGAAGCTCGCCGCGGTCAGGGCTCGGCCGGGCGGGCCGTTCCCAGCCAGATCGCCGTCGCCTGGACGCGGTTGCGGGCCTCCAGCTTGGTGTAGATGTGGTTGACGTGATTCTTGACGGTCTTCTCGGAGAGCACGAACGTCTCGGCGATCTGGCCGTTGGTGAGACCCTGCGCGACCAGGTTCATGATCTCCCGCTCGCGCTCGGTGAGCGAGGCCGGGCCGGAGAGCGCCTCCGGCGAGCCCGGCGGCCGGCGCAGCGCGCCGAACACCTTGCTGACCACGGTGGGAGAGAGGACCGTGTCGCCGCGCGCCAGCTGGCGGATCCGCTCGGCGAGCTCGTCGGAATCGAAGTGGCCGTGCACGAGGTACCCGGACGCTCCGGCGCGGATCGCCGACACGACCCGTTCCTCCTCGTCGGTATAGGTCAACATCATCACCCGGGCGCGCTCGGCCAGGGGCGCGGCGGCGGCGACTCCGTCCATGATCGGCATCTGGACGTCCAGGAGGACGACGTCAGGCCGAAGGTCGCCGACCACGCGGACCGCCTCCTTGCCATCTCCCGCCTCGCCGACGACCTCGATGTCGTCGGCATCCAACAGCAGCGCGCTCACGCCACGACGGATGACCGGGTTGTCGTCGACGATCATCACGCGGATCACGATGCCTACCTTTCCGAAGCGTCAGCGGTCACCGCTGGCGCGGCGCCTGCACGCCGGCCCAATCGCCAGCGGAGCCTACTCGATGGCCGGCGCGACCTGGCGGAGCGCTCGGCGTCCGGCAGGCGCACGGTGACGACGGTTCCCCGGTCCGCGCGGGCGTCGACGGTGAGCGTCCCCCCCGCGCCGCGCGCGCGCTCGTGCATGCCCGCCAGCCCGAAGTGGCCGGCGGCCTTGAGGCGCTCGAAGTCCACGGGCTCGTCCAGCCCGCAGCCGTCGTCGGCGATCGACAGGCACGTGCCCGGGCCGTCGTTGATCAGCGAGACGGTGACGTGAGCGGCGCCGCCGTGACGAACGGCGTTGATCAGGGCCTCTCCCAGGATCCGCAGCAGCTCGTGCTTGCGCTCGGGCGCGGGCTCGGCATCCGGCGACTCGCCCTCCACGCGGATCTCGACGCCGGAGCGCAAGGCCATGCTCTCCGCCCGACCCCGCACCGCGTCGAGCAGCGGCATCTCGGCTTCGGTCGGCCGCAGATCGGACATCAGGGCGCGCGCCTCCAGCGCCGCCTGCCGGGCGTCGGTGACGAGCTGGCGAGCCAGCTCGGCGGCGGCCGCGGGGTCACGCTCGCAGCGCTTGGGGAGCACCGATGCCGTCATCGCCAGCCCCTCGACGGTCTTGGCCAGCGAGTCGTGCAGCTCGCGCGCCACTCGCACCCGCTCCTGCTCGGTGGCGAGCGCCTCGGTCCGCTCGCGCAGCAGCGACTCGGTGACAACTCCTCGCTCCACGACCTCGCGCGCGGCGATCCCGGCGAGGACGGCGGCCGGGTAGAGCAGCGGAGCGAACATCAGGCTCTGGAGCCCGTGCAGGGGATGCAGGTTCGGGAAGCCCTCGCGCGCCACCCATTCGTAGCCGGCCGCCAGTAGCAGCGAGAACGGGATCGCTCCGCGGCGGCCGTAGATCACCCCCGCCAGCGCGGCCGTGCCCAGGGTGAAGTAGAAGAACGGGCTGCGCGCGCCGGCGGCCGCCAGGATGACCGTCGCCAACACGACCTCCAACCCCAGGTATGCCGGGTGGCGGCGCAGCGAACTGGAGACCCTGTCCCAGTAGCGCAGCGGGATGTAGGTGAGAATGACCGCCGCCAGGACGAGGACCGCCACCGCGGGCTTCTGCTGGCCCCTGGGAAGGGTGGCCAGCGTGATCAGCAACACGAGCGAGCGGAACAACAGCAGAACCCGCACGAGTCGTCCCAGCCATTGCTCGGAGATGTTCACGGCGTCACGATCCGAGCACGTGGGAGAAGTTGACGCCGCTGCCGATGATCATCCCGGTCAGAATCAGCATGATGGTCGCCGGCAGGAGGAGCGCGATCGCGATCAGGGTGATGCGGGGCGTCGCGCGCTGAGCCCGGCGCCGTGCCTGCTGGGCGGCCGCCCGGCGCGTATCCTCGGCGATGCTCGCCAGCGCGTCGGCGAGCGGAACCCCGAGCTCCTCAGCCTGGAGCTGGGCGGCGACGAAGCTGTCCATCGTCTGGCTGCCGTTGCGGGCGCGCAGCGCCTCGAACGCCTCGCGGCGGGTCGCGCCGAGATCCATCTGACGCAGGGTCTGCAGCACCTCCTCGCTGACCGGGCCCGAGAGCGATTGGCTCACCCGTTCCAGCGCCGCGCGGTAGCCCGCCCCGGCGCGGACCGTGATCGCCAGGATGTCGATGAAGTCCGGCAGATCGCGCTCGATGCGCTCCTGGCGCTTGCGCCCGGTGCGCCGCAGCCACAGGTCGACCCCGAACCATCCCATCAGCAACAGCAGCAAACCCATCGGCCACGAGCCGATCGCGGCGAAGAACACGGCGAGAACGACGCCCAGGATGAGGAGCGCCGCCTGGAGCTCGGCATAACGCTCCAGGATCATGCCGCCCGGGCGCCCCGCGAGATCGAGGCGGCGGCGCACCCCCTCCTGGCGTTTGGGCGTCATCCGCGCCAGAAGGCTCGGACCCAGGCGAGCGCCGAGCGTGTCGATCAGCTGGCGGGTGGGTCCGCGGCGCGGTTGCGCGACCGTCAGCTCCGCCCGCAGCTCACGGCGCTCGACGGCGGAGGGGGTCCGCATCAGGACCAGCCCGCGGACGATCACCCCGCAGCAGCAGGCGGCCGCCAGGCCGGTGAGCGCGGGCTGCATCAGACGTCGATCCTGGAGGTCCGGCGAATCGCGAAGGAGCCGATCGCGTACATCAGCCCGGCGATCACCAGGACGGCGATCCCGACCGGGCTGGTGGTCATCCGCTGCAGCGTCTTGGAGTTGATGGAGTTCAGCAACAGCAGGGCGCCGATGCCGATCACGGGGACCACGTAGGAGGTGAAGACCGCGCCGGCCATGAGCGTCCTGACTTCCCGCATCGTCTCCCGCCGGCCGTCGAGCGTGTCCGAGAGGTCCTGGAGCGCACGCACGACGTCGCCCCCCGCGCGTTGCTGGATCACCAGCGTCGCCATCAGCACCGAGATCTCCCGCGACGGGAGCCGAGCGCTCAGGCTGCTCAGCGAATCGTCCAGGGAGCGGCCGAAGTGAAGCTCGTCGACGATTGTCTGCAGCTCGTCCTTGGCCGGCGAGTCGACCTCACGCACCGTCAGCTCGATGGCGGCGGGCATCGAGAGGCCCGCCGAGGCGCTGTTGGAGAGCAGCCGCGCGACCTCCGGCAGTTGGGCGATGAACTCCTCCTTGCGCTTGTCGAGCTTGCGCCCGAGCCAGGCGAACGCCGCCCACACCGCCAATGCGGCCAGGACCACGTCGATGACGGGCGGGAAGACGAGGCCGGCGATCAGGTAGGCCGCCACCGCGATGGCAGCCACGAGCACGAGAAACTGCGCCGCCGTGAAGTCGGTGCCGGCGGAGCGCAGCTTGGCTCCCAACAGCTGTCCGCGCTCGCTGCGGGCGAGCCGCATGTCCAGCGCCTCGAACAGCTTGCGACGGCGCCCGGTCTCGGCACCCCCGCGGGCCATGATCATGCTGCGCCGCGCGGAACTGGAGGACAGCAGCCACACCCCCAGCAGCGCGATCGCGGCGATCCCCGCGAACAGGGCCTCGGCGGCGACGTCGCTGCGCACGTTGGCCAGGACGGTCATGCCGCATCCCGCGTTGGAGCGGTCGCCCCGGCCGCCAGCTCGTAGGCGGCGGGCACCTCCACTCCCTGCAGCATCAAATGGCGCGTGATCCGCTCGGGCAACGCGAAATGCTGCGGGCTGGACACCACCTTGCGATCCGGGCCGATCGGCTCGACCTGCAGGCGCATCGCCGTCTGGAGCTTGAACGGCTCGCCGCGGTTGGAGGCGACGACGGCGACCTCGGTCACGCGCCGCACGCCGTCGGCGCTGCGCTCGATCTGCACGATCACGTGGATCGCGCTGTTGATGTAGGTCCGCAGCGCATCGTGCGGCACGTGGAGGTCGCTCATCGTGGCCAGGGTCTCCAGCCGGTAGAGCGCATCGTCCGCCGTGTTGGCGTGCACGGTGACCAGCGATCCCTCGTGCCCCGTGTTGAGCGCCTGGAGCATGTCCAGGGTCTCCATCCCGCGGACCTCGCCGACGATGATCCGGTCCGGACGCATCCGCAGGCTGTTGCGCACGAGGTCGCGGATCGTCACCTCGCCCTTCTCCTCCACGTTGGGGGGGCGCGCCTCCAGCGGGATCACATGCGGCTGCTGGAGCTGCAGCTCCGCCGCCTCTTCGATGGTCACGATCCGCTCGCGCTCCAGGATCGCCGCCGACAGGGCGTTGAGCAGCGTTGTCTTGCCCGCCCCCGTGCCACCCGAGATGACGAGGTTGAGCCGCGCCCGGACGAAGGCGGCGAGCAGGCGGCGCGTCGGCTCGTCGAGCGTGCCGCGCTCGACGAGCTGGGCCAGGGTGAAGCGGCGAGGGAAGCGGCGGATGGTGATCACCGGCCCGACCATCGAGAGCGGCGGGATGATCACGTTGACGCGCTCTCCGGAGGGCAGTCGCGCGTCCACCATCGGGCTCGACTCATCGACCCGCCGGTTGACCTGCGAGACGATCCGGTCGATCGTCTGCATGAGCTGGGTCTCGTTGGCGAAGCGTGTCTCGGTCTGCTCGATGCGCCCGTCACGCTCGACGAACACGCTGTCGGGACCGTTGACCATGATCTCGGTGACGCTCTCGTCGGCGAGCAGCGGCTCGAGCACTCCCAGCCCGATCGCCTCGTCGATGACCCGACGGATCAGGGCGCTGCGCTGGGAGGTCGTCATCACCGGTCCGTCGCGGGTGACCATCTGTCCGACGAGCCGCTCCAGGCGCACGCGGCGCTGCCCGTCGGTCAGCTCCGCGAGCTCGGTGAAATCGACGATCTCCAAAAGGCGCCGGCGATAGAACTCGGTCTCGTCCAGCGCCGCCTTATCGCTGCGGGCGCGCTCTGAGGCGATGCGGTCGCGCAGCCCCATCAGCCGGTCTTGGGAAGCTCGGCGTGGGCGTCGATCGGAAGTCCGCTCGGCAGGCCGGGGAGGATCAGGGGGATCATGACGCTCGCCTTGGCCACCGGTTCGCTTGTCGCGGGATCGGTGTCGAACCAGATTCGCGAGTTGCTCTGCAGAAAGCGACCGCTGAGGGAGCTCGTGCCGGCCTGTTGCGCGCGCGTCATCGATGCGCCGCGGCTCACCAGCCGCTCAGCGGTGCGGACCGCATTGCTGGCGGAGACCGCCGTCCATCCCACGAGCGCCATCTGCCAGGCCAGCAGCGCCCCCAGGAAGAGAAGGAACACCATCCCGGAGAACTCGATCGTCGCCTGCCCGGTCTCGCGCCTCTGCCCAGCGGTCGACTTCGACGCGGCGCTCATGGTCTCACGCCCAGGCTGCCGGGGATGAGCTGCCGGGCGCCCCAACCCGACGCCGTCGCGCTCAGCTGGAAGGCGAAGGTCTGCGGCCGGCCGCCGGGGCCGGCAAAGCGGACGACCGCATCGACGGTGCGCGCCGTCACTGGGCCGAGCTGCACGGTCATCACGCGTGGGCGGCGATGCGACGGAGCGACCGAGCTGAGCGGATCCTGCCCGGCGGCGATCTGGCGCTTGATCTCGGCCGAGGCGCCGGGAACCTGGTGCGCGAGCCCCGCGATGTAGTCGAGATACGCGCGGGCGAACCGCGAGGCCGCCTGGCGAGCGGCGGCCAGGTCGCGGGCCCGGGCCCGGGCGGCGGGGACTGCGGCGGCGGTCGACGAGAGCGGCTTGAGCGCGGTCGCCAGATCGGGAGCGATCAGCTTGACGACCTGCCAGCGCCGGCTCGTATATACGAGCGCTGCCTGCACGCTGATGGTGTGACGACGATCGCGTCCGACGAACACCGTCTGCGCCGCCGGAGCTCCGGAAACGGCCTTGAGCACCAGGCGGGCGAGCCGCAGGCGTCCGGCGCGAGCGGACGCGGGGATCACGTCGCCCGCGCGATCGCGCACCGCGGAGCTTGCGGCCGGCAGCGCGGTCGCCGGCAGCCCGCCGTCGAGATAGCTCAGGTAGGACTGGGCGAATGCCGTCGCCGCCGGCCGTGGCGACGGAGGGGTGGATCCCGATCCCCCGGTCCCGAGGTTGGTGGCCAAAAGCGCGACCGCGACGGCCGCCACCACCGCCAGGATGAGCAGCCAGTCCAGGCGCACGCGTCGCCGGGTCATCACAAGCCGGGCGGATGACTGGCGACATACGGGGGGCCGAAATCGCTGAGCTCGCTGGGCGGATACCAACGCGGGCCGTTCTGCGGGCCGGCGGTGTCGAAGTCCATGCCGGCGATCACGATGTGGACGTGACCGTTCTCGCCGAGGCCGGGCTTGGCCCAGATCGTGACCCACTTGCCCGGCCCGGAGGCGAACTTGGGGTAATTGAGGAAGTCGCTCGACACGTAGTTGCCGTCCGGGATCAGGCCGCCGCGGAACAGGACGAACGAGGTCGAGCCCGAGCAGTCATAGGCGGGCCAGGGCTGGGTCAGGCTGCCGTAGTGCTGGTCGGGACTGGGGTACGGCGTCTGGTCGATGGAGTTGGCGGCGGCGATCAGCAGCGGCACCGGCCAGGGCGCTCCCGCCGGAACCGTGGCGTCTCCGTCGGGCAGGATCGTGGCGACGGGCCCGGCGGTCGTCAGCGGCATCTGGAGGGGCTTGACCGTGCCCGCAGCGCCGCCCGCGGCGCCCAGCGTGCCCGAGAGCAGCGTCTGCTGTCCGGGCAGCAGCTGATCCTCGATCACCGTCCCGGCTGAGGACTGGATCGTGACCGGCAGACGAACGCCGGGGAACAGCAGCGGCAGATCCATCTGGACGTTGACGGTGCCGTAGCCGTGGCCGTCGGTGCTCTGGCTGACCGCCGCCTTCTGCCACCCGCCCGGGAGCGACCGCAGAGCCGCCGGCTTGACGGGGTCTCCGACGGCAAAGGCGCGAGCACCCGCCCGGGCGGCGTGGCCCCCGAAGGAGAACGTCATGCCGATGAGGACGATCTGCCACAACAGCAGGAGGACGAGACCGACGAGGGGCACGAGGCCGGCCACCTCGATGGTGGCCTGCCCGCGCTCGCCCGCCAGCCGCGTCACGATGCTCTTCGCCCGGTCCCGGCCCTCTCGTTCGGGTGCCGGCGGGAGCGCCGAGATCTCCCCGAGGACCGCGGCGAGCGGGCGCAGCATCGCGTCGCTGGCGGCAGCCGCCACCGGAATTCCGGTATTCACCGGGGACTCGAGCGCGAAGAAGTCGGCCGGGATGGAGGTCTCCAGCAGCGGCGCCGGGACGACGCGCCGGACCAGGTCGGGCTGGACCTCGAGCTTGCGCGAGGTGCGGTTGAGCAGCACCGCCACCTCGGCCGGCTCTATCTTCAGCCGGTCCCACAGGGACATCATCCGCACGACCCCGCGCAGCGAGACCACGTCGGGCGTGGTGATCACGAGCACCGTGTCGGCCATCTCGGCCGCCACCGAGGTGACGTCGTTCATCGTTGCCCCGGCGTCGACGATCGTGAGGTCGGCACGCGTCCGGATCGCCGACAGGATGTTGCGGGCGGCGCTGCCGGACACCTCCTCGGCCTGCTCACCCTCGTGCGGCGCCAGCAGAACACGCATGCCGCTGGAGTGCGTGTACATCGTCTCCCGCAGATGCCGGCTGGTGACCTCGTCGGAGACCCCCGCGAGGTCTACCACCCCGCGGCCGTAGGGCAGGTCGAGGAACGCGCGAAGGTCTCCGGCGTGCAGGTCGTACTCCACCAGGCACACTGACGCCTCACCGAGCTCGCGCGCCGCGAGCGCGAGGTGAACAGCGATGGTGGTGGTCCCCACGCCGCCCTTGGCGCCGACGAGTGTCACCACGCGGCCCATGCCCACCACATCGTTGCCGGCGTCGCGCAGAGCGCGCCGGCGCAGCGCCTGGGTCCAGGCCGCGGCTGCCATGACGCTCGTCTCCAGCTTCTCCAGACCCAGCGGCTCAGCGATCACGTCACGCGCGCCTGCCTGCATGCCGCCGCGCAGCAGCTCGGGTGAGTCCTCGGAGGCGATCAGGACCAGACCCAGGTCGGGATGGGCGATCGTCAGCTCGCGCGTCATCTCGATCAACGACACGGTGCCGCGCTTGTCGTGGATCACGACCGCGTCCACGTCCGGGCGCGGCAGTGTGCCGCGCAGCTCCTGGGGGTCGCGGACGGTGGCCGCCAGCTCGAGGTCGTCGCTCTCGGCGATCAACCCGGCGACGTGGTCGGCCAGCCGGTGATCGTTGACGGCGACAAGAACGCGGGTCATAGCCCGGGCGCGTAGGGCCGGGGGTGGACAGGACGCCCGGTGGTGCCGGGCGCGACCAGGGAGAGGCGAAGGTCGGAGGCGAAGCTCTCCGCGTAGTAGACCTGCAGCACCTGACCGGGTGTCAGGGCCAGGGTGATCGCCTCGCTCTGGCCCTGCGTGGCGCTCCGCGAGTTCTGGCTGCTCGCCGGAGCCGTCGGGGCGACGATCACCTTGGCGCTCGGAACGACGACCCGCGCGGAGCTGTGCCCCGAGTTGTTGGCGCCGAACGTGGCGATCACATCGACCAGGCTTCCGGGAGTGATCAGGCCATCGACGCCCGAGCTGGGATCAACCGTCACCGCGATCTCGCGATAGCCGGCGGGAACCGAGGGCGGAGCGCTGAGCATCCCCTGCTGGAGCATCGTCCCGGCCGGCAGCGCAACCGGGCTGATCTGCTGCTCGGCCGCAACCGGATCCTCGATGGCGCGGCTGGAGGCCCACTTGGCGGGCAGCGACACCTCCCCCAGCATCGAGGCGGTCACCGGCTGGTAGGCGGCCAGGGGCGATGTCAGCTCCAGCACCCGAACCTTGGGACCCACCTGGCGCGAAACCCCGGACACATAGTTGGCGATCAGCGCAAAGACGCCGATCAGTCCCACGAGCGCGATCACCACGAGCAGCAGCCCCTGACGCTGTCGCGGGTTCATCTGGCGGGGGTTCATTGCCGCCGTTCCGGTTTGCGGTCGCGACCTAGGTCACGACCTGGTTGTGGCGACGCGCGCATCTGTCTGGCCTCCGTGCTCCGCTGAACCTACCCGTGCGCTGCCTTGAACAAGCGGAGAATCGGGCATCCTGAAAAACAATGTTTCCCACAGGCATATTTTAGGATGCGCTCCTGTATCCGATGAGGGCACCGGCGGGAACCTCAGCAGACGAACTACGAGACCGCGGACGCCTCGGATCCCCTCCCACGCCGGCGCGCGACACTAGCAGAACAGCCCCGTTTCCCGGCCGCCTCAGCACCGAGGAGAGCGGCCAGATCCTGCCGCTTCTGGGGGTCGCGGTGATCCTCCTGCTGGCGGCCGGAATGCTCGTGCTGTGGCTCGGCGCCTCCACCTCACTGGCCACCAAGGCGCAGACCGCGGCCGACGCGGCCGCCCTGGCGGGCGAGCGCGAGCTTGTCACCGAGCTCAAGACGCCCCACTACGTAGACGGGCGCCTCGTCCCGGTGACGCCCGACCCGTCGGCCATCGCCGGAGCCGCCGCCTCGTACGCGAGCCGCAACGACGGGCGGCTGGTCGGCTCGCAGGTCATCCCGACCCCCGGCTACGGCTGGGGCTACGACGTGAGCGTCACCGTGCAGGGCACGCAGGCGCTGCCGTCAGGGAGCATCGCGCCCGGAGCGGCGGCCAGCGCGCAGGCGCGCGCCAGCACCGACCCCTTCTCCTCACCCAGCCCGGTGACCACCGACGGCGGCACGCCGAGCTGCGACGCCTCCACGATCTCGGGACCGCGGTTCACGCAGCCGCCGACCGGCCCCGACGGCTTCTTCCCGCTGCCGACCGCGAACTTCTCCGTCGGCTGCGAGTCACTGCTGGCCGGTCGCCTCAACGCGCTCGGCGTGCAGCTCTCGCTAAAGGTGAGTGGCCTGGAGGGATACGTGTCCGCGGGCCAGCTGCAGGCCGGCGACAGCGGTGCCGCCGCCGCGCACATCTGCGCGGCCGCCGCCAAGGTCGACGGTCTCCAGGGCGCGTCCGATGCCCAGCTCAAGGCCGGCGGGCTGATCCGCATACCCGGTGAGACGGACGAGATCGAGCTCGCCGAGCAACCGGGATGCGTGCAGGGCAGTGCCAGCCAGACCGCCGACGGCAACTTCGGCCTCGGCAATCCCAACGTGCACCTCGTCGACGTCAACGGCGGCCCTCAGGGGTCGATCGCGGGACTGCTCAGCGGCGCCCCCACGAGCCTCAACGAGTCCCAGCTGCAGGTGAGCTGTCAGATCTACGAGGTCGCGCAGGCTCACAGCCTCCCGGAGAAGGCCTTCTACATCGCCCTGCTCGTTGGCTTCGACGAGTCCGACATGGGACAGAACACCGGTGGCAACACCACCAACCCGAACGCCTCCGTCGGCGTCTTTCAGCAGATCTCGGCCGACGGGTGGGGCACGATCGCCGACGAGCTCAACGTCGTCAGCTCAGCGGAGATGTTCTTTGAGGGAGCGCACACCGGCACCAGCTCCACCGAGGGACTCATGTACCACTACGCTCAGGACCCGCAGGCACCGCCATGGTCACTCGCCCAGCAGACCCAGGCATCCGGCGCCGGTCAGTCGAGCGGCGGCCTGGCCAATTACGGAGCGCCGGCCAACGTCGCCGCGGCCAACGCGATGCTCGCCAAGATCAAGGGGGGAGCATGTACGGGCGCCGCCTGAAATCCGCGCCGGCTGCGGCCCGGGGCCTCGCGCTCATGGCGGTGGCGACGGTCCTCGCCTGCGGTTGCGGCGCGAGCGGAGGAGGCGGCCGACCCGAGGTCAAACCCGTCGGGAGCCCGGGCAAGGCGAACTTCCCCTCGCTCGGCTATCGGGCAGTCGCCCCCCGTCTGCCCGTGGGCGCCCGCACGGGCGCGGCCCTGGTGGTCGACCTGACCAACACCGGCAGCATCGCCCCCGGCAGCATGAGACTCGCCTCCGACGCCACCGCCGCCGGCCTCAGGTGGGCGCGGTGGGGCAGCGAGCAGACCACCGGACGGGGAATGGCGACGGTCCGGATCTGCACGACCAGCTGCGGCGCCGGCAAGAACCGGGAATACCCGGCGACGATCATCCTGACCGGTCTCAGGCGCTGCCGGACGCACCGCTTCTACGAGCGCGCGCAGATGCGGCTGCGCACCGCTCATGGCAGCCAGTCGTGGGGCGCATTCGTGCGCGTGCCGTGCTGAGCCTGGGCGGGCGCCGGCCCTGGCCAAGCGGTGTACGAGCAGCCGGCAGGTCTTTATGATCTCTCCTGTGTCAGGCGAGCGAGGCGGTGGCGGCAGGCGCTACCAGGATCCGACTCCGCAGCGGAGCCCGCAGGAGCTCGCGTCGGTGCTCGCCGACCTCGCCGGTCAGACCGCCGATCCCCCTCTGCGGCGCCGCCGGACACGGCCCCTGGCCTGGCCGGCGCAACCATCCACCGAGCGAGATGCAGCGCCCGGCAACGAGCCGTGGCCCGATTCGCCGCCGCGCCCGGTGGACATCGACTTTGGCGAGACCATCGATTCCGAGCAACCCGCCCCGGCACCGGACGGCGATCCGGTCGCGGCAGCCGAGGCGGCGGTGGAGGACCGGGCTCCCGAGACCGAACCCACGCCGCTCCCCGAGGCATCGAGCGAGCGCGATCTCCAGGCCGGCGGCGGTCTCGTGGTGGGCGATCGGCTCCCACCGAGCCCAAGCGGTGAGGACGAGCGACGTGACCGCGGCAAACCGCCCGAGCGTCGCCGGTCCCCGGCGGCGCCCGCCCTCGCCGCCGCGGATCGGCCGGCGTGGCAGCGGCGGCACCGCCGCAGATCCCGTCCGGGGCCGCGCCGCGCCCGTGAAGCCACCCCGCGCTCCGCGCCGGCGCCCGACCCCCGGAGCCACCGGCCCGCGGCTGACCCGGCGGGCGTGGATCCTGCTGGCGGCGACCGTCGCCGTGGTGGCGGCGATCGTCATCGGCGCGGTCAACGGCAAGAACACCGGGAGCTCGCCGACGGTGTCCACCGGATCGGCCTCGACGCCCTCCTCGGTGAACGTCCCGGCCCCGGCCGGCGGCTCCTCCACGGCCCCGGCCGCGGGCGGCGGCTCCTCCACGGCCCCGGCCGCGCCCACCCACCACGCGCAGCATCGTCGCGCGACGCATCGCAAGCAGACGGCTCGCCATACGGCCACCCGACGGTCGGCCGGGCGCGCCGGCGCCAAGCGCACACCGGCGCATCACAAGGCAGGCGCCACCGGCTCCAGGGCCGGCGCACGCGCTCGCCACTCCGCGGCGACGGCGAAGCGCTCCCAGACCAAGCACGTCCGCCACCGTCGGCGGACGAGCAAGCAGCCCGCTCGCTGAGCCGTTCCGTCGCGCGGCCGGCCGCCCAGGACCCAGGTTCAGTTGGGCCCCTTGGACCGTTCACATCGTGGCCTGGGGCTCTTGTCGGCGCCGCGTGCGTCCGGCACGCTCCCGGACATGCCCCGTCTAACCCGGACACTCCTCTCGATCCAGGCGCGGGCGGTGTTCTCGGCGGTCGCGGGCGCTCCGCTGGCCTCCACGGCGACGGTGATGGCGATGGTCATCGCGACGATGATCGGCGGGCTGACGGTGGCGCGGGGACACCTGCCGTCCGACGGCCCGCCCGGCCTGATCTGCGTCCTCGTGCTGATCGCGGTCTCCGCCTCCGAGATCTCACGCGCCGCGCGCACCGACCGTCGGCGCCGACGCACGGGCCGCCGGACCAGCAGCCACGACGGTCCGCTTCCTCTCCCGCTGAGGCTGGGCCTCCCGGTCGAGTGCGCCACACCGTCGAGGCGGGTGGCGCAGTACCGTCGCAGGCATGGACAAGGTGTTCGGCAAGCACTCCGTCCGGGCCGTGCTGCTGGCCCGCCCGGACTCGGTCAAGCGTCTGCTCGTTGCCGGCAAGGACTCCTATCACCGGGATCTGATCGAGCTCGCCCGGGGGGCCGGCATCGAGCCTGAGTGGCTGGCCTGGCCCGAGTTTCGCCGCGTCGGCGGCGTCAGCGACGAGGACAAGCACCAGGGCGTGGTGGTGCTGACCGCGCCGCGCCGGATGCTCACCGAAGCCGACCTCGGCGAGCTCGCCGAGGCACAGGTGGTGCTGGCCCTGGATCAGATCTCGGACCCGCAGAACCTGGGCACGATCCTGCGCTGCGCGGCCTTCTTCGGCGTCGACGCGGCCCTGATCCTGAAGAACCGCGCGGCCGAGATCTCGCCGCTGGTGGCTCGGGTCGCTGTCGGCGGCGCCGAGCTGGTGAAGACGTTCCGGATCACCAACCTCGCGCGCAGCCTGGAGATCCTGCAGGGCATGGGTTTCTGGGTCTACGGTCTCGACGAGCGCGGCGAGCGCACGCTGGCGCAGACGGAGTTCGACTCAAAGACGGTGCTCGTGGTGGGCGCCGAGGGCGAGGGGCTGCGCCAGCGCACCAAGACCACGTGCGACGCGCTGGTGCGCATCCCGGGCGGCCAGGTCGGATTGGAGAGCCTCAACGCGGGCGTGGCCACGGCGGTCGCGCTGGCCGAGGTGTTCCGGGGACGCGCCGAGATGCAGGGTGGCGACCCCGCCCGGCGCCGCTAGACGCGCGACATGTACTTGCCGGTGCGCGTGTCCACCTTGACACGGTCGCCGACGTTTACGAACAGCGGGACCTGGATCCCGGCGCCGGTCTCCAAGGTGGCGGGCTTCGAGCCGCCGCCCGAGGCGGTGTCACCCCGCAGGCCGGGTTCGGTCTCCGTCACTTCGAGGTCAACGGATGACGGCAGCTGCACGCCACCTGCCTGATCGTCGATGTACAGCAGCTCGATCTCGTCGTTGGGCTTGATCCAGCGCAGCTCCTCTTCGAGCTGGCTCTGGGGCACCTCCAGCTGCTCGTAGGAGCCGGAGTCCATGAAGTGGGCGTCCTGGCCGTCGGAGTACAGGAACTGCATCCGGCGGACCTCGGTGCGGATCGAGCGGAACTTCTCGCCGGCCCGGAACGTACGGTCGATCACGTTCCCATCCGAGGCGCGGCGCAGCTTGGTCCGCACGAACGCCGCCCCCTTGCCCGGGTTGACGTGCTGGAACTCCAGCACCTTGAAGACGGTGCCGTCGACCTCGATGTGATTGCCGCTCTTTAGCTGGTTGGTGGAGATCATCGCTGCAAGAGGCTAGTGGGCAGCAGGGCGACGCCCGGGTGCGATCAACCCAAGATCTCGTAGAAGAGGGCGCCGTCCGACCTCACGAGCTTCAGGCGGTTGACCAGCGGCTTGCCGCGGTACGAGCTCCTGACGGTCAGCCGGGTGAAGTGACCGCCGCGGGGTGCGAACGCGTTCAAGCTTGCCGCGTGCGCGCTGAAGGTGCCGTCGGCGCAATCGGGCCGGCAGTCATCGATCCAGTCGGCACCGTGGCCGAAGGCGCTGCCGGTCGTCCACCGGGTCCATGTCAGATGCCCGAAGCCCTTGCCCTTGCCGCCGTCGAACCCGCCCAGGATGCCGCTGCCATCACCGGTGTAGATGATCTGCGCGGGCCGGACGAGAAGCTTGGAGGGGCCTTTGAGCGAGTTGCCGAGCAACGTCGGGAGCGTGCCCTGCGCCAGCGCGGATGCGCTCAGCGCAGCGACGGCGGCGGTCGCGACCAGCAGCGCGGTCAGCGACCGCCGCATGCTCAGTTGCGCGCTCCTCCGAGCCCGTGGATGCGATCGCGCATCTGGTCCGGCGGGTTCTCGATGATCTGGGAGAAGCGCACCACGGTGACGGTGTCGTCCATGGAGACCTTGCGCCCATAGATCTGCTCCAGGAAGTGGACCATCTCGTCGACGCGCCGGAACTCCGGATTGTCGTGCTCTATCTCGCGCGGAGACAGATCACGCACGCGCTTGACCTCGACCTGGTCGATCACCGCGTAGAAGATCTTCTCGCGCGGCGAGTGCTGGTAGCCGATCGTGACCAGCACGCACTCGTTCTTGTGGTACTTGTGCGATTTGTCGCCGAGGCGGATCGTCGCCGTCTTGCGGCCGCGACGAAGCTGGTCGGCGAACACCGACGAGTAGAAATTGAGGACGCGCACGGCTCGGCAGCCTACCGATCCGCTGAGCTGCGCGACAGAGCGCGCCTGACCATCTCCCGTTCGCCGGGGTAGGTCAGCTCTTCGGCGGCCTGCTCGAGCGGCATCCAGCGCGCCTCCTCGATCTCGTGATCATGATCGGCGACGTCTCCCGCGCGGTAGGCGAACAGATAAAAGCGCACCACCTTGTTGATCGCTCGCCCTCGTCGGTCGTAGCGATATTCCACGTCGCCGAGCGGCTCCAGCAGCTCGGCATCGACTCCCGTCTCCTCCGCGACCTCTCGCCGGGCGGCCTCCTCGGGGGTCTCGTCGCCGTCGAGGTGGCCCTTGGGCAGCCCCAGCACTCGGCGCCCGTCGGCAGCCCGCTTGACCGGCACGATCGTGATCACCTGACCGTCGCGGATGACCACGCCGCCCGCCGAGAACTCGTCGGCTCCGGGCGGGACGCTAGTAGACATATCCCTCCAGCCGGCCGGGGTCGTGAACGGTCAGCCTGCCGCGGCCCTGGGTGATGACGCCGGCCCGCTCCAGCACGGCGAGGAACCGGCTGGCCGACTCCCGAGAGGAACCCGCGAGCTGCGCCAGATCGGCCTGCGTGGCGGTGATCAGCACATCAGCCTCGCCGGCGCCGTCGGATCGAGCCGCCGCCACCAGTTCGGCCAGCACCGAGGCGACGCGGCTCTGCACGGTCTGAAACGACTGGCGCGCCAAGCGCTCGTTGGTTTCCCGCAGCCGCTGGCTCAGCGCCCGGAGCAGCTTGATCGCGATGTCGGGATGCGTGCGCAGCAGGCGGCGCATGTCAGGGCCCAGGATCGCCGCCGCCTCGCTGTCCTCGAGCGCCTCCACGGTCGCCGAGCGCCGCTCCTCGTCGAACATCGCCAGCTCGCCGAAGATGTCTCCAGGACCGAAGGTCGCCAGCGTGATCGAGCGGCCATCATTGTGCTCGCGGACGGCCCGCACGCGGCCGGCTCGCACCACGTAACAGGTGTCGCCGGTGTCGTTCTCGCGGAACACCACCTCGCCGGCCCCGAATGTCCGCGGCACGATCACGTCGGCGACCGCCGACAGGTCGTCCGAGAGAAGCGTCGAGAACGCCGGCACCCGATGAAGGAGGGCGATCGTCTCCTCGGTCGTCGCCGCCATGCCCCAGGGATACCACACCCATCCCCCTGGCAGGGCCGTTGCGGCCGGGGCGCGCTTACACCAGATCCAGCATGGCCTCACGGCGCCGGCGCCGCATCGCCCGCGTCGTCCAGGCCACCAGCGCGACCAGCAGGCCCAGCGGCACCAGCACGGCCAATGCGATCAGCGCGACCCCGGCGACCACCACCAGCACCCGGCCGGCGTCGTGCAGCGCGCGGTGCAGCGTGAACCCGCCAGCGTGCGAGGGCTGGGCCACCGCGACGCTGGAGGCCTGGATCGTCACCGTCAGCCGGCTGTAGTCCACCTGGCGGTGGAGTCCGTTCAGGTTGGCGGAGGCGCGCGGAGATCGCCGCGTCGGCGTCGCGAAGCTGTGCGCGCAGGCTGGCCATCGCCTCGGTGCTGGTGGCGCGCGCCAGCTGGCGAAGGAGCGAGCGCCGGAGCGCGCGGGCCTCGGCCAGCCGCCGGCCGGCGCCGCCCACCTGGCCGGTGATATCGGCGGTGTCGTCGGTGCGTGACAGGACGTGCGCCGCGTGCAGCTGGGAGAGCTCGGAGACCGTGCGCTGCAGGTTGGCCGCGGGCACGCTGAGCTCGAAGCGCGCGCTGCCGTCAGGTCCACCGGTGGAGGTGACGTTGGAGTCCGAGACGATCCCCTTCTCGGAGTCGATCACATCGAACACCTGCTGGGCGACGTCGTCGATCCGGCTCGGAGCCGTCGACAGCGACAGCTGCGCCGACTGGACGACCTGGCGCTTGCTCGACGGCGACGGCGACGGCGATGGCGATGGGACGGGCGAGGACCGCTCGTTCGACTGCGGAGCCGCCGCGTGGCTCGGCGCGGCCGCGCTGGCCGTGGCGCCGGCAGACGACGCGCCCGCGGCGCTCGACTCGCTGGAGCTGCTCGCAGCGCTCGAGCCGGGCAAGCCGGGCGAGCCGTGGCCGGCGACCACGACGACGACCAGCGCGACCGCGGCCAGCGCCGCCGCAGGTGCGGCCAGCCACCGCCGTGTCGGCAGCCGCCGCCGCGTCGGCCGCCACCGCCGGCGCCGGGTCGCCGAGCGCTGCTGCGAGAGACTCTCCACCCGTTCGTCGATGACGCCGGTCACCGCGACCGCCGGCGCCGGCCGCTCGGCGCGGAGGATCAGCGCCAGCTCCGCCAGCTCCGCGTGCTCGGGATCCACCGCCTCGCCGGCGAGCGTGGCGTCGATCGCCGCCAGCGCGGCCGCGATCTCGGGCTCCAACGGCTCAGCTCGTCGCATCGCAGGCCTCCCTGAGCTTCTGCATCGTTCGGTAGAGCAGCGTCCCGGCGGCCGACTCGCTGAGCCCGAGGACCCGGGCGATCTCGGTGTTGCGCAGGCCGGCGTGGAACTTGAGCGCCACGATCTCACGCTCGCGCGCGGGAAGGGACGCCAGCGCCGTGCGCACGGCCGTGCGGCGCAGCGATACCTCGGCGCCGTCGTCGGCGGGGCGCTCGTCCTCCACTCCGGGCTCGACCACCAGGCTGCCGACCCGCCGTCGGCGGCGCAGCTCGTCCAGGGCGGCGTTGCGCGCGATCCCGAACAGCCATCCTCGCGCCTCGCCCCGGCGCCGATCGAAGGTGGCCCGGCGGGTGTAGGCGCGCTCGAAGGCCAGCGCGGTCACGTCCTCGGCCGCCGCCCGATCGCCCAGCAGGGTGGCCACGTAGGCGAAGACGTCGTCGCGACTGGAGCGATACAGGACCTCGAACCACTGCAGCGCGGTCTGTGGTTCGGCGACGTCTTTCGTGTCGATCACACCCTTACTACGCTCGTCGAGCCGATCCATCACCGGGCCGCCTGGTCAGAGCATTATGCGCCGCGCTCGATCGCTATCGTGAACCATCGTGCGTGCCGCGCTCACCGCAACGGCAGCCACGATCGCCACGCTCTTCGTAACGCTGCCGGCACCGGCGCTGGCCAACGGGCCCGGCGCCAAGCAGATCCACCGGGCCGTGTCCCGCGCGGAGCGGTCCTCCTCGCTGTGGGCGACGGTCAACGTCTGCTCGTCGAAGGGCCGGGGCCGGGGTGGCGAGGTGGGCGTGCGCGGCCAGATGCCCACCCTCGGCTTTCAGTCGACGCTGCGGATGACCGTCCAGCTCGGGTTCTGGTCACGCAAGCACGGGCGGTTCATGCCGATCGACGGCGCCCACGCGACCTCCAACCTGTCGGTGGGCTCATCCTCCTCGGGACTGCAGCAGGACGGCGTGGTGTTCGGCTTTGACAAGGGAACCGGCCTGCTCAACGCGACGATCGACTTCACCTGGACGCGCGGCGGGCGGGTGATCGGCGAGGCCAACCGCGTCACCACCGCCGGACATCCCGAAGCCGACTACGCCAGGCCGGCTCACTACTCGGCCGGCCACTGCCGCCTGGGCTGAGCGACACCCGTCAGCGCTGACACCCCGGACACCAGAATGTGGTCCGGTTGTCGTCGCCGGCCGCCTGGGCCCGGATCGTGGTCCCGCAGCGAGCGCAGGGCTCGCCGTGCCGGCGGAACACCCGCCGGTTCTCGTCCTGATGACCGGTCCGCGCGGACTCGAGCATCCGCGGACGGGCGGCGTCGATCAGCGCGATCGCCTCGTCATCGCTCACCTCACGGACGCCGCGCCACGGGTCGATGGCGGCGTCCCAGCAGCTCTCTGACTTCCACAGGTTCCCGATCCCGGCGACGTTGCGCTGATCCAGAAGGGCGTCGCCGATCCCGCGCGTCGGGTCGTCGGCGCGCAGCCGGGCGAGGAACCGCTCGTAGTCGAACCTCTCGGCCAGGATGTCGGGGCCGAGCGCGGCGAGCCGCTGATCGAAGCGGGTCCGGCTGTCGGTCAGCAGCTCCAGCACCGGGCCGTCGAACTGCACCACCTGGTGCCCGGCGCGCTCCAGGATCAGCCACGCGCGCGAGGGCGAGCGGCGCCAGCGCCGGCCGGGCGCGTACACGCTCCACGAGCCCGTCATCCGCAGATGCGAGTGGATCGTCAGCTCACCCTCGAACGCCAGGAACAGGTGCTTGCCGTGGGTGCGGACCGCGGTCACGGCCCGGCCGCCGAGCCGCTCGGGCCACCGGTCCAGCGCGTGGCGGGGGTGCGGCGTGCGGATCTGGTCCGGGACATGGCCCTCCAGGACGGGGCGGATCCGCTTGGCGGCGTAGGCGATCGTGTCTCCCTCCGGCATGCCGATTCGAGGCTAGTGGCCGTCCAATAGTGTGCTGCGGATGGCCGGCACTTCGATCGCCACGAGCCTCGTGGGCTCCTATCCCCAGCCGGATTGGCTGATCGACCGCGAGGCGCTGAACAAACGCCTGCCGCCCCGCCTGCGCGCCCGCGAGCTGTGGCGAATCGACCCCCAGTGGCTGCGCGAGGCCCAGGACGACGCCGTCGTCGTCGCCATCGCCGACCAGGAGCGCGCCGGGCTGAGCATCATCACCGACGGCGAGATGCGCCGGGAGAGCTACTCCAACCACTTCGCCAACGCCCTGGACGGGGTCGACCTCGCGCACCCCGGATCGATCGTCAGCCGTGCGGGGACGACGGCCATGGTGCCGCGCGTCGAGCGGCCCGATCCGCCGCCGCGAGCCGGTTCACCTGGAGGACCTGCGCTTTCTGCGCGCGCACACCGACCGTCCGGTCAAGATGACCGTGCCCGGGCCGTTCACGATGTCCCAGCAGGCGCAGAACGACTTCTACGAGGACGAGCGGGAGCTCGCCTTCGCCTACGCCGACGCCGTCCGCGAGGAGCTCATGGACCTGTTCGCCGCCGGAGCCGACATCGTCCAGCTCGACGAGCCGTGGCTGGAGTCGCGCGCGGAGGCGGCCCGGCGGATCGCGCTGCCGACGTTGCAGCGGACGCTCGAGGGCGTGCCCGGCACGACCGCGATTCACGTCTGCTTCGGGTATCCCGCGTTCGTCCCGGACCACCCGCCTGCCTACTCGTTCCTCACCGAGCTGGCCGGCAGCCCCGTCGGCCAGATCTCGATCGAGACCGCCCAGTCCGACGTCGGGCTCGAGGTCCTCGACGAGCTGCCCGGGAAGACGATCATCCTCGGCGTGATCGCGCTCGACAGCGCCGAGGTGGAGACGCCGGAGGCGATCGCCGAGCATCTGTCCCGGGCCCTGCGGCACAAGCGGGCCGACGAGCTCGTGGCCGCCCCGGACTGCGGCATGAAGTATCTGCCCCGCGCTGCCGCCTTCGCCAAGCTCGAGGCGATGGTGGCGGGCGCGCGACGCGTCAGCTCGCGCCTGACCATCCGGTTCTCGATCCGGCCCACCCGATCGATCTCCACGACGACGACGTCGCCGTCGCCGAGCAGCAACTGCGGGTCGCGACGGTAGCCCACGCCCGACGGCGTCCCGGTGAGGATCAGGTCGCCGGGCTCCAGCGAGGCGAACTCCGAGATCGTGCTCACCAGCGTGGCGATGTCGAAGATCATGAGGTCGGTGGACGCCTCCTGCACGACGTCGCGATTGACCGTCGTGCGCAGCGTCAACCCCCGCGCATCACCGAGCTCGTCCACGGTGACGAGCTCGGGCCCGAGCGGGGTGGACGCATCCCACGCCTTCCCCTGGACCCACTGGTGGGTCTTGTACTGGTAGTCGCGCATCGTCACGTCGTTGGCCACCGTGTAGCCGGCGACGGCCTCCAGGGCGCGCTCGGCCGAGACCCGGCGCGTGCGCTCGCCGATCACGACCGCCAACTCCCCCTCGTAGTCGACCGCGCTCGACTCCGGCGGCAGCGCAATCTCGTCATAGGGGCCGGTCAGACTCGACGCGAACTTGGTGAATAGGACCGGGTAGTCGGACTCCTCGCGCTTGGTCTCCTCGATGTGGGCCAGGTAGTTGAGCCCGACGCAGAAGACCTTGGCGGGGCTCGGAACCACCGGGCGAAAGTGCAGCTGCGAGAGCGGGATCGGGTCGCCCTGAACCGGAGCGTCGCGCAGCAGCGAGGCCGGCGTGTCGCGTCCCAGTTCGGTGACGCCGCTCAACGGCGTGGCGTGGTCGCCGTCGACACGGACGGCCAGCGGACGTCCTTCATAGGTGACTGACGCAAAGCGCATGCGGGGCTCCTTCTCGGTCGGGCGCCGCTCGCTGGGCGCTCAGGCTCAGCCGCCGATGGACTCGAGGACCCCGACGGCGTTCTGGTCTATCTCCACAAGGCCGCTCAGGCCGCTGCGCGCCGCCTGCCAGACGTGACGCTCGCACGCGGCCGCCATTGCGTCGGCGTCGCGTGCCTCGGCGGCCCGCACGATGTCCCGGATCTCCTTGACCGTGCCCGCGCTGCGATTGGGCTGCGAAAGCGAGGTGGCACGCAGAAATCGGACCCGCGCACGGAGCCCACCCAGGGTCTCGCGGATCGCCGAGTTGCCGGACCCCTCGAGCAGCACGTCGTAGAACGCGTCCTTGGCGGTCAGAAGCTCCGGAATGTCATGGTCGGGGCGCTTGGCGATCTCCTCGATCTTGCGGAACTCGCGGCGCAGCTGCTTGACCTGCTCGGCGGAGGCGTGACGGACAAAGCGCCGGCCGGCGAGCGCCTCGAGGTTCGCCCGCACCTCGTAGAGGTCCGCGGCCTCCTGGGCGGAGGGGACGACCACGATCGCGCCCTTCTGGGGGATGGTCGTCACCAGGCCCTCGGCGGCGAGCTGGCGCAGCACCTCGCGAATCGTGGTGCGCGACACGCCCGTCTGCTCGATGAGCTCGCGCTCGATCAGGCGCTGGCCCGGCTTGAGGCGGAAGTCGAGGATCGCCTGGCGCAGGACGTTGAGCACCTGCTCGCGCAGGGGCGCGGCCACGCGGCCGACCTTCATCGAGAGGCCGCTGTCGGCGCCTGTCGTGTCCCTCACGGTCATTGAGCCGAGCTTACCCCATGCCAAACACGGATTGTATGCCTGCAATACAACGACGGACACCTCCTCGACGCTTGCCTGGCATCCGGGTGTCGGCGACCCCAGCCCCCGGCGATGATTGTATGACGATCAGGCAGTAGGATGCTACCGTAGCCCGATCGCTCGAGTCACGAAGGAGGGATCGATGTCTGCTCCGCACCACCGAGCCCCGAGCCGCGGCGCCCGAGCCCGATCTCACTCCCCGGGAGATGATCGACCGGGCGATCGCGCTGCGCCCGCTGCTCAAGGAGCACTCGGCCGAGACCGAGCGGCGCACCTATCCGACCGACGAGATCCACCAGGCCTGCCTCGACGCCGGCTTCTACCGTCTCTACGTGCCGCGGCGCTACGGGGGCTACGAGTTCGATGCCCCGACCTTCATGCGCGTCGTGCAGGAGCTCGCCCGCGGCGACGCCTCGGGCGCCTGGTGCATCGCGCTCGCCGCCGCCCACGCCCTGCAGATCGCCTCGTGGTGGCCCGAGCAGGCCCAGGACGAGATCTTCGGGGACGGCGACTTCCGAGCCGCCTCGGTGGCCGCACCCATCGGCCCCGCGGTCCGTGCCGGCGAGGCGTGGGAACTGACCGGCAAGGTCGCCTACTGCTCGGGGATCCCGCTGTCGACGCATTACATGGGCCAGGCCATGATCGCCGGCGACGACGGCCGGCCGACCGAGCGGATGCTGCTGTTCGTCGCCCCGGCCAGCGAATTTCAGATCCTTGACGACTGGGGCCGCCTGATGGGGCTGAAGGGCACTGGCTCCAACGCCATCACCTTCGACCACAGCCGCATCCCCGCGCACTGGGCGCTGGAGGACGCGCTCATGGTCGACATGGACGTCGAGCATCGCGCCCCCGGCGCCGAGCTGCACAACAACCCCCTATACGGGGGGCGGGCGTTGGCTTGCTTCACGCTCACGCTCACCGCGGTCGCGGTCGGCGCCGCCTATGCGGCGCTGGACGAGTACGAGGAGATGATGCACACCAAGATGACCCCGCTGCCGCCGATCGTGCCGCGGCTGGGCGATGAGACCTTCCACCGCTGGTTCGGCTCGGCCTACGCGAAGATCGCCACTGCCGAGGCAGCGTTCCACGACGCCGCCGGCCAGCACATGGAGGCCTGCCGCCGGGCGGCCGAGGACGGGATCCCCTACACGTACGGCGAGGACATGCGGATCGGGTGCATCGCCCGCGAGGTGATCGTCCAGGTGTGGGAGGTCTTCCAGTCAGAGATCTTCCGCACCGCCGGCTCCAGCGCCGCCACCGACGGCAGTCGCTTTGAGCGCATCTACCGCGACATGTCAATGCTCAACAGCCATCGCAACACCGTCCTGCGGGACTGGGCGTTCGGCGAACTGGCGCGCGAGCACCTCGGGCTACCGCGTCAGGGCGCGGGCAACGTGCAGAAGCCGCACGACCGCGAGTGAGAGCCGCGCTGCCGTTGGAGCTCGGGCCGGCCGTTGCCGTATCGCGCGCGAAGCCACGCTTGTAGGATGGTCATACAATATCTCACGAACATACGGAGAAGCTCCGCCCACCATGAATGAGAAGACGAAGTTCGAGACCGGGCTGCAGACCCGCCGCGAGGTGCTCGGGGCCGAACACGTGGATCGCTCTCTCGCCCAGGCGAGCGAGTTCGCGCGGCCGATGCAGGAGCTGGTGACGGAGTACTGCTGGGGCGCCGTGTGGTCGCGTCCCGGCCTGGACCGCCGCACGCGCAGCCTCCTGAACATCGTCATGCTGACGGCGCTGGGACGCAGCCATGAGCTCGCCCTGCACGTCCGCGGGGCGTTGACCAACGGCGCTACGCCCGAGGAGATCCAGGAGGCCCTGCTGCAGGCCGCCATCTACTGCGGAGTCCCCGCCGCGATGGACGCTCAGCGCACCGCAGAGGCCGTGCTGTCCGAGCAATCCGCCGCGGCCAACGGCGACCGGGAATGAGCGTCGACGGGCCGTCGTACCGGGTGCTGGCGGTGCGCTACGCCGAGCGCGAGACGACCCTCGCCGACGCCTACCACCGCTGGTCCAGCTACGGGGAGCCCGACGGCCCGCTGGACATGAGCTACTACTTCTGGGTGCTGTGGGCTGTGCACGAGCCCGAGGCGTCGCCGATCGTCATCGACTGCGGCTTCGACCCCGAGCGCGGCCGCCGGATGGGCCGCCGTTGCCTCTGCGAGCCGGCCGAGGCGCTCGCGCGCGTGGGTGTCGATCCCAGCGCCGTGCAGCGTTTGGTCATCAGCCACATGCACTACGACCACATCGGAAACCTCGACCTGTTCGCCAACGCGCGGATATCGGTCGCCCGCGACGAGCTGTGGTTCTGGACGAAGGATCCCGTCGCAGAGCGTGCGCAGTTCGCGCTTCACACCGATCCAGGCGGGGTGCAGCGACTGCGCCAGGCGGCCGACGTGGGCCGCGTCGACGAGATCGTCCAGCGCGCCGAAATCGCTTCCGGGCTGACGGCGATCCAGGTCGGCGGACACGCCCCGGGGCAACTCGTGTTCGAGGTCGCCGGCGAGCACGGGGCGCTCGTGCTGGCCAACGATGCCGTCCACTACGAGGCCGAGCTCCAGTGCGATCGACCGTTCGGCATCTTCAGCGACCTCGGGGGCATGTATCGCGGATATGACACGGTGCGCGCTCTGATGGGGTCGGGCGCCACGCTCGTCGCGGGGCACGACCCGCTCGTGATGGAGCGGTTTCCCCCCGTCGACGGCGACGCGCGCGGGATCGCCGTGTGCCTCACCAACGAGAAGGAGTGACATGAGCACCACCGCCGACTCCGTCAGCGAAGCCCGCCAGGCCGTCGAGGAGACGTCGTGAGCGCGTTGCGGGCGGGGATCATCGGAACCGGCGCGATGGGCTCACGCATCGGCGCGCGGGTGCAGAAGGCGGGCGACGAGATCGTCGGCTATGACCGCGACGCCGACCGCCTCGCGGCCAGTGGGCTGACCCCGGCGGCTTCGGTGGGCGAGCTCGTTTCCGGCGTCGACGTCGTGCTGATGTCGCTGCCCGACAGCACGATCATCGAGCCGGTCGTCCTCGGCGAGGATGGAGTCCGCGCCCACGCGCGTGAGGGGCAGGTAGTCGTCGACCTCTCCACCGGCTCGCCGGAGTCGACGCAGCGCATCCATGCCGCGCTGGACGAGCACGGAGTCGCCTACCTGGACGCCGGCATCTCGGGTGGCGCCAAGGCCGCGGAGGCGGGCACGCTCACGATCATGGTCGGCGGTGACGCGCAAGCCCTGGAGCGGGTCCGCCCGCTGCTCGATCGCTTCGCCGGCAAGATCTTCCACATGGGCGAGAGCGGCGCCGGCCACGTCACCAAGCTGCTCAACAACTTCCTCAACGGGATCGCCCTGGCGGCGACCGCCGAGGTCATGGTGGCAGCCAAGCGCTCGGACCTGGACCTGGAGCAGGTCCTGGAGGTGCTCAACGCCAGCACCGGGGTCAACTTCGCCACGCTGAACCGCTTCCCCCACATCATCAAGGGCGATTACCTGGAGGGCGGCCTGACCGGCCGGCTGATGGCCAAGGACGTGCGCCTCTACCTCGACCATGTGGCTCGGCTCGGCGTCCCGAGCTTCAACGGACCCGCCTGCCTGGCCACCTTCGAGGTCGCCAACGCGCTGGGCTACGAGGACAAGATCTCCAACCGGGTGGTGGACGGAATCGGCGATCTGGCCGGCGGCGTCCGGCTGCACGAAAATGCCACCGAGACCACGAGCAACGGAGATGCCAGATGAAGATCAACCACGGGCGCGAGACGGGAATGTCATCCGACAAGCGCGGTTCCACCTTCACGGGAGAGGTGTGGGCCGAGCCACTGCTCACCGGCGCGCCAGGGGTGATGGTCAACACCATCTTCTTCCCGCCGGGCGCGCGCACCCACTGGCACACCCACGCGACCGGCCAGATCCTGCTCGTCACCCACGGACGCGGCCTCGCCATCAACGAGGCCGGCGAGGGTGGGCCGATCCTCCCCGGTGATCTCGTCTGGATCGACGCCGGCGAGCGCCACTGGCATGGGGCCGGGCCCGACAGCTACCTGACGCACATCGCCGTCTCCCTCGGCGAGGCCGATTGGCAGGATGCCGTCACCGACGAGCAGTACCGCGCCGGCGGCGCCTCAGAGCTGAGGCACCGATGAGCCAGCGCTTCGTCCCCTCCGGCGAGCTCACCACCTCGCGGCGGGGAGCCTTCTGGGTCGGTCTCGAGCCGGTCCAGGGACCCCTGGGCACCGTCATGCGCGGCCCGATGTTCGTCGAATGGGAGGCCCCGTCAGATCCGCGGCCGCGACCGCCCTGGGTTCTCGTCCACGGCGGCGGCGGGCAGGCCACCGACTACACCGTCACCCCCGACGGGCGGCCCGGCTGGTCGCGGCTGCTCGTCGAACGGGGTCACACGGTGTTCGTCGTGGACCGGCCCGGGCACGGTCGCTCGCCACACCATCCCGACGTGCTCGGCCCGATGGGCCCACAGCTCGGCTACGAGTTCCTGCGACGCATCTTCGTCCCGCCGGCGGAAGGGCCCGACAGCAATCCCACCGCGCACCTGCACACTCAGTGGCCGGGCGGGCGCGAGGTCGGCGACCCCGTATACGACCAGTGCCTGTGCACCTCGGGTCCGCTGCTCGCCGATCCGGCGGCCATGCACGAGCTCGAGCAGCGGCGCCTCGCCGAGCTGCTGGAGATGGTCGGCCCGGCGGTCGTCGTAACGCACTCCGCCGGCGGCCCCGGGACGTTCGCCGGCGTGGATGCCGCGCCCGATAACGTGGCCGCGCTGATCGCCATCGAGACGCTCGGCCCGCCGTTCGCCAAGCTCCCCGAGATGGGGCTGGACATGAACTGGGGCCTGGCGGCCGCGCCCATCGCCTACGACCCGCCGGTGGCCGATCCCAGTGAACTGCACACGGTCGTGGAGGAGCGAGCCGATTTCGGTCCCGTTCCGCTGACGTTGCAGGCCGAGCCGGCGCGGCGGCTGGCGAACCTGAGCCGCTTTCCGATCGCCGTGGTGACCGCCGAGGCATCGATGTTCTTGGCGTTTGACCGCCATCTCGTGGCATTCCTGGAGCAGGGCGGCTGTGATGTCGAGCTCATCCGCCTCGCCGATCACGGCGTCCACGGCAACGGGCACGGGATGATGCTGGAGCGCAACCACGCCGAGGTCCTCGACCTGCTCGCCAGCTGGGTGACCCGCAAGCTCGGCGTTCAGTGAGTGAGCGGCCGGCTCCCGGCATGACCGCGCTTGGGTTCATCGGACTCGGAGCCATGGGCTCGCACATGGCAAGGCGGCTGGGGGAGGCGGGGCACGAGGTCTGCGTCTATGACACCGCCGACGCGGCGCTGCGGGCGGCGGCCGAGGCGGGCGCGCGACCGTGTGAGAGCGCGAGAGCCGTCGCCGACGCCGCCGAGATCGTGCTCGTCAGCCTTCCCGAGCCCGAGGTCGTGCTCGCCGTCGCCCAGGAGCTCGCCGGCGCGAGCGCGATGCGGACCTACGTCGACCTCTCGACGACGGGGCCGTCGATCGCCGAGCGGGTCGCCGAACTGCTCAGCGGCCACGGCGTGGGCTGCGTCGACGCTCCGGTGAGCGGCGGGGTGGCGGGCGCCGAGAGCGGGCGGCTGACGATCATGGCGGCCGGCGCCCCCGAGAACGTGGAGCGGGCGCGCCCGCTGCTGGAGGTCCTCGGGTCCACGATCTTCGTCGTCGGCGAGCGGCCCGGCCAGGGCCAGAGCGTGAAGGTGATCAACAACCTGATGTCGGCCTGCGCGATCGCGATCACCTCCGAAGCCGCCGCGCTCGGGGTCAAGGCGGGCGTCGACCCAGCCACCCTGCTTCAGGTGGTGGCCGCCAGCAGCGGGACCAACGCCGCCGCCGCGGTCAAGTTCCCCCAGTACGTTCTGACCCGCAGCTTCCACCAGGGATTCCGCCTTGCCCTGATGGCCAAGGACGTGCGCCTCTGCCTCTAGGAGGCGCGCCGCCTCGGGGTGCCGATGCTGCTCGGGGGCACCGTCGAGCAGCTGTGGAACATCGGCGAGGCCAGCTTCGACGAGGACGCCGACTTCATGGAGATCGTGCAGATGTTCGAGGACTGGTCAGGGACGCGGATCGAGAGCCCCTGACGTGGAGACTCAAGCGCTGAGCGTCAGGCGGCGCGGTCCCTCCTGGAAGCCCAGCGCGGTCAGCGCCGGCGCCAGCGGCGAGGTCATCGCCGACTCGCCGTCGACCTTCTCCAGGGCCAGGCGCTTGATCCGGCCCGCGCGGACCTGGTCGACCAGCGCGCTCAGCGCCGGCTCCAGGCGCGCGTCGTCGGCGTCCACGAGGGTCTGCAGGGCCTTGCCGCCGCGCTCGAGGTACAGCACCGGGTCGCCGCCGACCAGCACGACGTAGGCGCCCGCGGTGCGGGCCGGCCGGCGGCGCTCGCCATCGCGCTTGGGCCACGGCAGCGCCGCCCCGTAGGGCTGCGCGGGGTCCACCGCCGCCAGCACGAGCGGCGCCGCCGCCTCGTCGCTGTCGGCCGGACGCGCGCGCAGGCGCTCGACCGCGCCCGGCAGCGCGAACTGCGCGCCGCCCAGGCCCTCCAGGAAGTAGCCCCGCCGGGCGACGCCCAGCGTCTCGAGCTGACCGAGCTCGGAGTAGATCGCCGAGAAGCCGCCGACGATCCCCTCGGCCAGCACCTGCTCGCGGGTGACGATCCCGTAGCGCTCGAGCAGCAGCTCGCCGATCGCCCGCCGCTGGGCGACCGGATCGTCTCCGACGCCGCGCAGCAGCGGCTCGGTCAGCGACCAGCGGCCCTGGACCTGCGCCGACGCGCCGTCGCGGCGGCGCGCCGGCGCCGAACCGGCCCGCCCGGCGGGCGGAGCGCTTGAGGTGCTCGCGCTGGGCGCGGGCCAGCGTCAGCCGGGGCGCGCGCAGCGGAGCGAAGGCGTCGTTGGTGGCCACGCCCGCCCACGCCAGGTCCCACAGCGCCTCCTGGATCTCCTCGGGGCTCAGGTCGCACGTCGACGAGCAGGTCGGTGAAGAAGCACGCGCCGGCGGCCAGCCGCTCGCGCACCGCCTCGTGGGCCGCGCTGTCGGGAACCTCGCCGCGGTACGGCGGCGGCCCGAGCAGCGCCAGGTCCTCACGGAAGTACAGGGCCACCCGGCCGCTGTTGCGTCCCAGCGCGCCGGCGCCGATCCACACCACCTCGCCGGCCGCGCACAGCTGGTCCATCCACGACGGCGAGTAGGCGCCCGATGCGGCGCGGCAGGATGTCGCGCTCCCACACCTCGGCGGGCAGCGCCAGCCCCTGCAGCGGGACGAGCACCTCGCGCAGGCGGTCGATGCCCGGCGCCCGACGGCGGGATGGCGGTCGACGCCCTGCCAGGCCGGCAGGAAGCGGGCCAGCTCGCGCTGCTCGGCGGGCTCGATCTCCTTGCGCAGCACGGCCAGCGACGCCCGGCGCAGCCGGCGCAGGACCTCGGGGTCGCACCACTCGCGCTCGGAGCCGCCGGGGCGCAGCTCGCCGCGGACCAGGTCGCCGGCGCGCTCGAGCTCGCGCAGCGCCGGCGAGGCGTCGATCCCGTAGCGGGCGCGCACCTCGGCGGTGGTGAACGGGCCGTGGGTGGCGCCGTAGCGGCGCAGCAGCCGCGACGAGCGCGTCGGGCACGTCCTCCAGGAAGGCGGCCGGCAGGCCGCCGGGCGGGGCGGCGCCCAGCGCGTCGCGATACAGCCCGGCGTCGGCGGCGTCGATCCAGCGCTCCTCGCCGTTGATGCGCACCCGGGCCACGCGCCGCTCGCCGCTGGAGCTCGTCCAGCATCCGCGCGCGGAACTAGACCGTCCAGTACTCGCGCGGAGACCTCGCTCGAGCGACAGGTCCCCCACGCGGCGCAGCACGTCGAGCAGCCCGTCGCGGCTCGTCGCCTGCGCCATCTCGGACAGGCACTGCAGGTCGGCCTCCACGGACTCCAGCGCGCCCGGGTCGATCAGGTCGCGCAGCTCCTCCTGGCCGAGCAGCTCGCGCAGCAGGTCGCGGTCGAGCGACAGCGCCGCCGCGCGGCGCTCGGCGTTGGGCGTGTCGCCCTCGTACATGTAGGTGGCGACGTAGTCGAACAGCAGACTCGGAGGCGAACGGCGACGCGGTCGGGGTCTCCACCTCGACCAGCGTCAGCTCGCGGCGGTGCAGCTGGGTGAGCAGCTCGACCAGGCCGGGCACGTCGAGCACGTCGCGCAGGCACTCGCGGTAGGTCTCCAGGATCACCGGGAAGTCCCCGTACTTCTTGGCCACCTCCAGCAGCGACTGGGACTTCAGCCGCTGCTGCCACAGCGGCGTGCGCTTGCCGGGCCGCGCGCGCGGGATCAGCAGCGAGCGGCCGGCGTTCTCGCGAAAGCGGGCCCCGAACAGCGCGCTCGAGCCCAGCTCGGCGACCACCAGGTCCTCGATCTCGTCGGGCTGCGAGCATCACCAGCTCGGCGCCCGGGGGCTCCTCGGCGTCGGGCAGGTGGACGATGATCCCGTCGTCGGAGTAGATCGCGTCGGATTCCAGGCCGAACTCGTCGCGGATCCGCGCGCTCAGCGCCAGCGACCAGGCGGCGTGCACGCGACCGCCGAACGGGCTGAGCACGCACAGCCGCCAGTCGCCGATCTCGTCGCGGAAGCGCTCGACCACGATCGCGCGGTCGGAGGGGATCACGCGGGTCGCCTGCTGCTGCTCGGCCAGGAACTCCAGCAGGTTGCGCGGCCGCGCGCTCGTCGAGGTCGTAGTCGCGCTCCAGCACCTCGGCCGGCTGGTCGACGGCCCAGCGCGCGAACGCGCCGATCGCCTCGCCGAGCTCCTGCGGGCGCCCGAGCGTGTCGCCCTTCCAGAACGGCACCGCGCCCGGGCAGGCCGGGGGCCGGGGTGACGATCACGCGGTCGCGGCCGATCTCCTCGATCCGCCACGTGGTCGCCCCCAGCAGGAACGTCTGGCCGGGGCGCGCCTCGTAGACCATCTCCTCGTCGAGCTCGCCGACACGGCGCCCGTCGGGCAGGGTGACGGCGAACAGGCCGCGATCGGGGATCGTGCCGGCGTTGGTGACCGCCAGCTGGCGGGCGCCCGGGCGGGCGCGGATCGTCCCGGCGATCCGGTCCCACACGATCCGCGGGCGCAGCTCGGCGAACTCGCTCGACGGATAGCGGCCGTCGAGCATGTCGAGCACGTTCTCGAGCTGTGAGCGGCTCAGCTCGGCGTAGCTGTAGGTGCGCGTGACCAGCGCGAACAGGTCGTCGACGTTGACCGGCTGGTCGTCGGCGCGCGGCGGCGGCGATGGCGACGATCTGCTGGGCGAGCACGTCGAGCGCGTTGCGCGGCACCACGGTCGTCTCGATCTGGGCGTCGCGCATCCGCCGGGCGACGACCGCGCACTCCAGCAGGTCGGCGCGGAACTTGGGGAAGATGCGCCCGCGGCTGACGTCGCCGACCGAGTGCCCGGCGCGACCTATGCGTTGCAGCCCACGAGCTACCGATTTCGGCGACTCGACCTGGATGACGAGATCGACCGCGCCCATGTCGATCCCCAGCTCCAGGCTGGAGGTGGCCACCAGGCAGGGCAGCTCGCCGGCCTTGAGCATCTCCTCCACCACCGTGCGCTCCTCGCGGGCCAGCGAGCCGTGGTGCGAGCGGGCGATCTCCTCCCCGGCCAGGTCGTTGAGGCGGATCGCCAGGCGCTCGGCGCCGCGGCGGTTGTTGACGAACAGGATCGTCGACTTGTGGGCCTTGATCAGCTCGACCAGCTCGGGGTAGATTGCCGGCCAGATCGAGCGCCGGGTCGCCTCGCCGCCCTCCAGTGGGTCAAGCGACGGCGAGGGCGTTTCGTCGGGCTCGACCATCGACTCGACGGGCACATGGATCTTCAGGTCGAGCTCCTTGCGCACGCCGGTGTCCACGATCCGGCACCGGCGGCGCGGCCCGACCATGAACCGCCCCACCTCCTCCAGCGGGTTCTGGGTGGCCGACAGGCCGATGCGCTGGACGTCGGCGTCCCGCGGCCTGCGACAGCCGCTCGAGCGTGAGCGCGAGGTGGGCGCCCCGCTTGGTCGAGGCCACAGCATGGATCTCGTCGACGATGCACCAGCGCGCGCCCTCAAACAGCGCCTGCGCCCGCCCGGTCAGCATCAGGTACAGCGACTCGGGGGTGGTGATGAGGATGTCGGGGGCGTCGCGCAGCATCTGCTGGCGCTCGCGTTGCGGGGTGTCGCCGGTGCGCACCGCCACCCGCAGGTCGGCGCCGATCCCGCGCAGCGGCGTGCGCAGGTTGCGATCGATGTCGTAGGAGAGCGCCTTCAGCGGTGAGACGTAGACGAGGCTGATCCGCCGCTCGGAGGACTTCTCGACGGGTGGGTCCTGAGCGAGCCGGTCGATCGCATAGAGGAACGCCGCCAGCGTCTTGCCGGACCCGGTCGGGGCGGAGATGAGCACGTGCTCGCCGGACGCGATCGCCGGCCAGGCCTGCTCCTGGGCAGGGGTGGGACCGGCGAACGCGCCCTGGAACCAGTCGCGCGTGCGCTGGCTGAAGGCGTCGAGCGGCATCGCTTATCTCAGGTTAGTGCCCGACGAACTCGGCCAGCCCGGCAAGCAGCCGCTGCACATCTTCGGCGTCGGTGTAAGGGGCGAGCCCGATGCGCAGGCCGCCGTCATCGCCCAGGCCCAGGAGGCGCGAGGCCTCGAGCGCGTAGAAGGAGCCCGCGGGCGCATTGACTCCGCGCTCCGCCAGGAAGGCGTAGGCGTCGGCGGGCGCGTGCCGCTCGAAGGTGAGCAGCAACGTGGGCGTGCGGTGCGCCGCCCGCGAGCGCAGGGTGATGCCGGGCAGCTGCTGCCAGGCCGCGCTCGACCTCGGTTCGCAGGACGTCCTCATGCGCCTCGATCGCGGTCATCGCGGTCACGAGGCGGTCGCGCCGGTGATCGCCGGCGCCGTGCTGGGCGATGAAGTCGACGGCGGCGGTCGTCCCCGCCAGCAGCTCGTAGGGCAGGGTGCCGAGCTCGAAGCGCTCGGGCACGACGTCCGTCTGCGGGAGCAGGTTGTCGAAGGCCAGTCCCTCCAGCAGCTGCGGCGACGCGGCCAGGACGCCGCAGTGCGGCCCCAGGAACTTGTAGGGCGAGCACACGAAGAAGTCGGCGCCGATCGCGGCGATGTCGATCGGCGCGTGCGCCGTCAAGTGCACGCCGTCGACGTAGAGGAACGCTCCGTGCGCGTGGACGATCTCCGCGATCTCGCCGAGCGGCGGGCGGGTGCCAATCAGGTTCGACGCCCCCGTGACCGCCACCACACGGGTCCGATCCGAGAGCTGCGCCGCCACGTCGTCGGCGGTCAGCTCCGCCGTCTCCGGGTCGAAGTCGGCCCAGCGCACGGTCGCGCCGACCGCCTCGGCGGCTTGCACCCACGGGCGCACGTTGGCGTCATGATCCAGGCGCGTGACGATCACCTCGTCCCCCGTGTCCCATGCCTTGGCCAGCGTGCGGGCCATGTCGTAGGTGAGCGCCGTCATGCTGCGTCCGAAGACGACCCCTCCCGAGTCGGCGCCCAGCAGATCGGCCATCGCGGTCCGGGCCGCCCCGACGATCGCGTCGGCGTTGCGCTCAGCCTCCGTGACGACTCCGCGGTTGGAGAGCGGCGCGGTCAGCGCGTCGCGCATCGCGTCGGCGACGACATCGGGCACCTGTGACCCTCCCGGGCCGTCGAAGAAAGCGACCCCCGACGCCAACGCGGGAATCCGTGCGCGGACCGCGGTGACGTCGAGGGCGCCGCTCATGCCCGCGGACCCTACCCGCGCAGCGAGATCGCCACCTGCTCCAGCTTGTCGAACGACTCCTGCATCCCGCCCTCCATGCCGGAGTTGATGTGCATGTCCCGCGCCTGGGGGGTGGAGTGCTGCACCAGCGTGGTCAGCGTGGTGCGGCCGTCGTGCTCGGTGAGGGTCATCGTGTTGACCGCCCCGTCGTCGGGGAAGGGCGCGAAAACCTCGGTGTTGACGATCCGCTCGTCGGGCACGATCTCCTGGTACTCCCCGTAGAAGACGACCTCGTCGCCGCTGGAGTCGGCCCGCATCGCATACCGCCATTGTCCGCCGACCCGAAGGTCGATCTCGCACACCGTCATCTCGCCGCGCTGCCCGCTCCACCAGCGCCGGACCAACTCGGGCTCGGTGCACGCCCGGTACACCAGCTGGGCGGGCGCGTCGAACTCGCGCGTGATGAGAATCTGCGTGTCGCTCGGGAGGGTGACCTTCGCCTTGCCGCTAGTGGTTGCTGCCGCCATCGTCCTGCTCCTTAGCCTTGAGTTCTGACAGGACCACGTCGAGCGCGTCGTAGCGCTCGTCCCAGGCCCGGGCAAAGCCGGAAACCCAGTCGTGGATGGGCTTGAGCGCCACGCCGTTGAGCCGGTAGTGCCGCTGACGTCCATCCTCGCGGACGTCGACGACTCCCACCTCACGCAGGACCCGCAGGTGCTTGGACACCTGCGGCTGCGCCAGGCCCAGCGCCTCGACGAGCTCGTTCACGGAGCGCTCCCCGTCGGAGAGCGCCTCCAGGATCTGGCGCCGGCGTGGTTCGGCGACCGCGTTGAACGCATCCGTGGTGGTCGCTGCTCGTGCCATGCGATAAACATATACCTATATCAGCATATGTCAAGGCGGCCGTCGGCGACGCTGGGAGGGTTTCGCACCGTGGAGGTGCAAAAAGCTCCCAGCGTCAGTCGACGAGCAAAACGAGCTTGCCGCGCACGTGCCCGGTCTCGGACAGTGCGTGCGCCTCGGCGATCTGCTCCAGCGGGAACGTCTGGGCGACCGGCAGCGAGAAGCGCCCGGCCTCGATCAGATCGGCGGCCCGCCCCAGCGCGTACCAGGCGCGCACCGAGCCCGGTCCGCCGGTCATCGTCACGCCGGTCTCCTGGGCGCCCTGGTAGTCGGCGATCGTGACTACGTTCTCGGCGCCGCCGGTCAGCTCCACCAGCGCCGGCAGCGCGCCGCCGCCCGCGTCGTCGATCGCCTTGTCGACTCCCTCGGGTGCCAGCTCGCGGACGCGCTGCACCAGGCCATCGCCGTAGGTGGTGGCCTCAGCGCCGAAGGAGCGCAGGTACTCGTGGTTGCCGGGGCTGGCGGTCCCGATCACGCGGGCCCCGCGCTCGCGCGCCAGCTGCACGGTGGCGATCCCCACCGCCCCGGCGGCTCCGTTGATCAGCACCGTCTGACCCTTGCCCACGTCCGTCAGGTCAAGCGTGCGCGACGCCGTCTCGACCGCCACCGGCAGCGCCGCGGCGCCGGCGAAGTCCAGCGAGCTGGGAATCGAAGCCCAGTTTTCGAGCAGCGCGTACTCGGCGGCTCCGCCTCCGCCGGCCGCCGGGCCGAACACCTCGTCGCCGATGGCGACACCGGTCACGCCCTCCCCGAGCTCGTCGACCACCCCGGCCACCTCCTGGCCGGTCACCTTGGGCAGGTCGCCGCCCATCATGCCGCTGCGGACCTTCCAGTCGATCGGGTTGACGCCGACGGCGCGCACACGTACGCGAATCTGGCCGTCGGCCGGGTGCGGCTCCGGAAGGTCGGCGACCTTCAGAACCTCGGGTCGGCCGAATTCGGTGAACTGGATCGCTTTCATGCACTCAAAGCTAGTGGGTGCGCCCCCTGTCGACCGGCGCGCCGTCGTTGCCGGGCGCCAGCACCAGATCGAGTTCCAGCGACACCCACGGGACCTCCACACCCGGCGGGCGGTCGGGGTCGTCGGCCGCCCGCTCGCGGAACTCGCGCACCAGCGAGGGCTTGACCGCGAACACGGTGTCGCGGTCCAGCCAGTCGCTGGCGGCGTCGAAGATGTGCGTCGTCACGCTCCGGTGGCCGGCGGCGCGAACGACGATATGGATGTGCGCCGGTCGCCACGGATGCCGTCCGCTCGCCTCCAGCATCTTTCCCACCGGCCCATCGTCCGGGATCGTGTAGGGCACCGGACGCACGGCCCGGAACGCGAAACGCCCCTCGGAGTCGGTGCGATAGCGCCCTCGCAGGTGATCGTCGGGGGCGTCGGGGTCCTGAACGGCGTACAGGCGGTTGTCGCCGTTCTGCCAGATGTCGAGCTCGGCCCCGGCCAGCGGGCGGCCCTCAAGGTCGAGCACGCGTCCGGTGACCCAGGCGGGAACGCCCGCCTCCTGCTCGGCCATGTCGGCGCCCAGCTCGCGCAGCGGGGAATCGGCCACGTAGAACGGTCCGAGCACCGTGGACTCCGTGGCCCCCGAGGGGACGGCGTTGGCGATCGCGTCGACGAGCATCGAGACGCCCAGCGTGTCGGACCAGAGGATGAACTCCTGGCGCTTGTCGTCGGTGAGGTGGCCAGTAGCGGTGAGGGCGCCGATCGCCTGGCCCCACTCCTCCTCGGTGAGCCCCACCTCGTTGACGAACGCATGCAGGTGGGAGACGAATGCCTTCATCAGCGCAAGCCGGCGAGCGTCGGGCGTGGCATCGAAGCTCGCCAGCACCTGCTCGGTGATCTGCTGCGGGTTGATCGGGCTCTCCACCGGGGCCGAAACCCTACTCCGGATCCATGAACGCCAGCCTCGTCGACAGGCCGGCGCCGGCGCCCACGGTGGCGATCCGGCGGCCAGGCTGAACGGCCGGACGCACCTCCCCGATCTGCGGGTGCTCGCCCGCGAGCGCCTCCAGGTCGGAGACGACGATCGTCAGTCCCCAGAACCCCGGGGCGGTGGCCTCGGGTGCCTCCACCAGCTCCATGATCGTCGGGCCCAGGCGACGGAACCCCTGACGGCGATCTCCGGCCTGCCGAACCCGGCGCAGCTCAAGGCCACGCCCCGCCAGGGCTGCCGCGGTGCGGTCGAAGTCCGGCGTGGCGATGACGACGTGGTCGACGCCCAGCGCACCGTTGGAATGGACCACGGGCTGCACCGCAGGAGCCGATGTGACCACGGTGACCAAGCCGTCGACGGAACCCCCGGCCGGCATGTGGCGCAGCGTCCACCGCGTGATCCCCGATCCCTCGCCGCCCAGCGCGACGAACACGCCGCCCAGCGCGACCTCGGCCGCCTGATCGACGGCGAACCCGAGCGACCGCCAGCGTGCGGGCGCATCGGCGATCGCCAGCCCGGCCAGCTCGGGTCGGCGGGCGCTCACCCCGCGAGCTCCCGCGATCGCGCCAGCACGGCGTCGATCATCGGCTCGGTCAGCTTCCCGGTGAACGTGTTCTGCTGGCTGGGGTGATAACAGCCGATCAACGTCAGCTCACCGACCTGCGCCTCGGCTCCGTGGCCGAAGCGCGGGCGCGGGCGGGGCACCTCGGTCCCGAGCTGCCGGACAATGCGCAGCGCGGCATCCCAGGCGAAGCTGCCCAGGCAGACGATGACCCGGGCGTTCGGGCAGGAGCTCCAACTCGCGCACGGCGTAGGGCAGGCAGTTGTCGCGCTCCTCCGGCGTCGGCTTGTTGGCGGGCGGCGCGCAGCGCACCGCGGCCGCCACCCAGCAGCCCGTCAGCCGCAGTCCGTCGTCGCGCGAGCGTGACACCGGCTGGTTGGCCATCCCCACCCGGTGCAGCGCCGCGAACAGCCAGTCGCCCGAGCGGTCGCCGGTGAAGATGCGGCCGGTGCGGTTGCCACCGTGAGCCGCGGGCGCGAGGCCCAGCACCAGCACGCTCGCCTCCGGATCTCCGAACCCTGGGATCGGCCGGCCCCAGTACTCCTCGTCCCGGAACGCCGCGCGCTTGGTGCGCGCCACCTCCTCTCGCCAGGCGACCAGCCGCGGGCAGCGCCGGCACTCGACGATCCCCCGCTCCAGGTCCTCCAGCTCGCTCACTCGTCTGCCGGGATCAGCCCCAGGATCAGCCGATCGATCACGGGCGCCAGTTCAAGCACCTCGGCGGGAACCCCCAACCGGACCTGGCGAGAGACCAGCTCGCACACCGCGCCCACGATCGCGAAGGGGTCGTCCGGCGAGCGGAAGCGTCCGATCAGACCGCGGCGGGCGGCCGCGGCGTTCTCGGCGTCGAGCACGTCGGCGAACGCCTGCAGGATCTGGTCGCGGCGCTGGGCGGCACGCGGGCCCTGCGCCGATCACCTCCACCAGCATCGTCCGCGCCACCTCCGGGTGCTCGGTGAGGGCCGTCAAAAACGCCCGCGTGCCGGCCTTCATCCGCTCGCGAGCGTTGCCGGTGGGCGCCTGGGCGGCCGCCGTCGCCATCTGCACCCGGATCACCCGGATCCCGAGCTCGCACAGGGCGAGGACGCACTCCTCCTTGTTGGCGAAGTGCTCGTAGAACGTCGCCTTGGACATCGACGCCCGGCGGCTGATCGACTCCGAGCTGGCGCCGCCGAAGCCCCGCTCGGCGAATTCCGACGCCGCGGCACGGAGCAGCCGCTCCCGCTGCATCGGCAACCTGACCTCAGGCGGTGGCGCGTGGCGTCCGCGCGCTGCGGTCACGGCGACAGCGAGCGTCCGTAGTGACGCTCGTAGTAATCGCGATACGCGCCCGAGCGGATCGGCTCCCACCACCACGCGTTCTCGCGATACCAGGCCACCGTCTCCGCCAGCCCATCGACAAACCGCGTCCGTGCCCGCCACCCCAACCCCGCGAGCTTGTCAGACGACAGCGAATACCGACGATCATGCCCCGGCCGATCGGTGACGTACTCGATCAACGACTCATCACACTCCGTGAGCTCCAAGATCCGGGCGACGACCTCGATGTTCTCGCACTCATCCGGACCACCGCAGTTATAGACCTCACCCGGCAGCCCATGAGCCAGCACATGCCCGATCCCATGCCCGAAATCCTCGACGAACAACCAATTGCGCACGTTGCGCCCATCCCCGTACACGGGCAGACGATCCCCCGCCAACGCATTGAGGATCATCAACGGGATCAGCTTCTCCGGATACTGACGCGGACCGTAGTTGTTCGAACCCCGGCACACCAACGCCTCCAACCCGTAGGTATGGAAATAGCTGCACACCAACAGATCAGCGCCCGTCTTGGACGCGCTATACGGACTCGACGGCGCCAGCGGAGAGGTCTCGGTGAACGAGCCCGTCTCGATCGACCCGTACACCTCGTCGGTCGACACCTGCACGAAACGCAGCCCCCGCTCGCGCGCGGCCTCCAGCAGGACATGCGTCCCCAGCGCGTTGGTGACACTGAACGCGTACGGATCGGCGATCGAACGATCCACATGCGTCTCCGCCGCAAAATTCACGATCGCCTCCGCATCACCCACCGCCCCCGCAACCGCCTCGGGATCCTCGATCGCGCCGTGCACAAACCGGATCTCGGACTGCACATCGCGCAGGTTCTCCTCCCGCCCCGCGTAGGTCAACGCGTCCAGCACCGTCACCTCATCGCCGTGCTCACGCACCCGCAAGCCCACGAACGTCGAGCCGATGAACCCCGCCGCCCCGCACACCAGGAGCTTCATGCTCGGGCTCCGGCGGTCAGCTCCTGGAATTCGGCCAGCCCCGCGCGCCAGCTGGGCAGCCGCGGGGCTCCGCGCTCGGAGCGCAGCACGCTGTAGGCCGGCCGGGTGGCCGGCACCGGGTACTCCTCGGTGCGGATCGGGCGCACGTCGCACTCCAGTCCGGACGCGGCCACGATCGCCTGCGCAAACTCAAACCACGAGCACTGGCCATCGGCGGCCACGTGCAGCAGGCCGGCCGGCCGTTCGACGGCCAGCGGTCACCAGGGCCCGAGCCAGATGGCCGGTGAAGGTCGGGCAGCCGACCTGATCGGCGACGATCGAGAGTTGGTCGCGTTCGCTGGCCAGGCGATGGATCGTCTTGGGAAAGCACCTGCCGCCCGCGCCGAACAGCCACGCAGAGCGCACCACGGTGTGCGCGTCGGGGGCGGCGTCGGCCACGGCGCGCTCGCCCGCGAGCTTTGAGCGCCCATAGGCCGAGAGCGGGCCGACGGCGTCGGACTCCAGGTACGGCTCGCGCTTGCGTCCGTCGAACACGTAGTCGCTGGAGACGTGGACGGTCCACGCGCCGGCGTCGGCGGCGGCGGCGGCCACGTGCCCCGCGCCGATGCCGTTGACGGCGTGAGCCGCTTGTTCTGCCTCCTCGGCGCCGTCGACGTCCGTCCACGCGGCGCAGTTGATGACAGCATCGGGAGCGGCCGCCGCGACGGCGGCGACGACCGCCTCGGCGTCGCCGATGTCCAGCGCGGCGCGGGGCAGGCTGATCGCCTCGTGCCCGCCGGACACCGTCGCCCTGCCCACGTCCTGCCCGAGCATCCCGCCTGCGCCCGTGATGAGAATCCGCATCGCGGGTCAAGGGTAGACGGCATCCACGGGCGAGGGTCTGAGCCGCCAAAGTTGCCTCTCCGGTGGTGTCAGGTTTGCATAAAGTAGCCTGCACGTTACGAGCATGTTGGGGGTCCGTTCGGGGCCGCGCGAGCCCTCCCGGCCGAGCGAGAATGCGGTGCCGTGCGCACTCTCGCCCCGACCCTCCGCGTTGCGCGGTGCGGCGCCTTCGCCGTGGCGGCGCTCGGCACCGAGGCAGTGGTCTCCGGCCTCAGCGCCGACGCCGCGCGGCCGGCGCCTCTGCTGCGTCCCGCACACGCCCCCTCGCTACCGCCGGAGACGCACCTGGCCGCGATCCTGATCGGCGTGGCGCTGCTGGCAACCGTGCCGGCGATGTGGCGCAGCTGCCGCCGGGCGATGGTGCTCGCGGTCGTCGGCCTGCTGGCGCTGGTCGCCCTCAACATCCTCCGTGCCGAATACGGCGAAGCCCTGATCGAGGTCTGCCTGGTCTCGCTGCTGGCCGCGGGGCGCGGCACCTTCAAGTTGGGCTGCGCCCCCCGGCCTCGTCTGCTCGTGGTGTACGCGGCGTGCGCGGGCTGGGGCCTGGTCTACTGCGTCCTGCTGCTGGTGCCGCTGCTGCGCGGCGTCCCGCTCGCCGCCGCCGTGACCCAGCCGGGCGGCGGTTGGACGTCTGCGACCAAGGCGCTGTTCGCCGGCGCGGCGCTGGTCTCCGTGCTGGCCGTGCGCTCCCTGCTGCGCCCGGCGCCGGGCCCCGGCGGGCACGACGAAGACGAGCACCGGGCGGCCCGCGCGATCCTCCACGACCACGGCAACGACTCGCTCTCGCCGTTCGTGCTGCGGTCCGACAAGGCGCTCGCCTTCGGCGCCGGCGGCGTGCTCTCCTACCGGGTGCATCGCGGCACCGCGATCGTCTCCTCGGATCCGGTCGCCCCTCCGGGAGCGGCCGGCGAGGTCCTGAAGGGCTTCCAGGACCACGCACGCGGACACGGCTGGCGGGTGGTCGTCTGGGCCGCCTCGGCGCGTCACCTGGAGGACTACCGACGGCTCGGCCTGCGCGCGCTGCGCGTCGGCGAGGAGGCGTTCGTCGATCCGCAGACGTTCACCCTGGAGGGACGCGCCGTGCGCAAGCTCCGGCAATCGGTGCAGCGCGTGCGCAAGCGGGGCTGGCAGGTGAGCGTTCATCAGGGACGCGAGATCGATGACGCCCTGGAGGCCGAGATCGACGAACTGGA
This sequence comes from uncultured Solirubrobacteraceae bacterium, assembly GCA_963831015.1. Lineage (GTDB taxonomy): Bacteria > Actinomycetota > Thermoleophilia > Solirubrobacterales > Solirubrobacteraceae > Palsa-465. The sequence goes on from CAWHOM010000007.1 coordinate 688,346, forward strand.
GGGGCGGTGGCGCCGGTCGCAACCGCGCCTACACGGTTTCGCGATGGGGATGGGCGAGTTCGCCGCCCAGGTGGGACCCGAGGACCTGTATGCGCTGGGACGGGCGCCGGACGGCCGGCTCGGCGCGGTGATGCGCTTTGCCGGGCACTGCGGGAACCTCTCGCTGGACACGATGCACCGCGTCGGCGAGACGCCCAACGGGCTCAACGAGGCCCTCGTGGCACGGGTGCTGGTGCAGGCGCGCGCGTGTGGGGTGCGGGAGGTGAGCCTCAACTACGCCGGTCTGGCGCATCTCGTCCGCGAGGCCGCGGGCGGACGGCGGTTGACACGGGTGCGCCGCTGGGCGCTCGCCCCGCTGCACCGGCGCTTTCAGATGGACCGGCTGGTGCGCTTCAACGAGAAGTTCTCGCCCGAGTGGCGTCCCCGCTACCTGCTGTACGAGTCGCGCGCCGCGCTGCCGCGGGCGATCTTTCGCGTGCTGGTGGTGGAGGGCTACCTGCCCCAGTGGCCAGGCGCCTCGCGGTGGTGGTCACGCGGCGCGGGCGCGCCGCAGCGTGCAGGGCGGCCCACTCCGGCGACGCCGGGTCGGTAGCCGCCGATGCGCTGGCGGCGCCTGATCGCCGCGATCCTGGGCGTGACGCTGGTGGCCGTCGGGCTGCTGGGCGCCTATCGCTACTGGGAGTCCTACTACCGCAACCGAGGGTTTGCCACGGTCGCCTACCTGCCGCACGCCGGACGCGGCCGGCTGCAGACCGTCCACTTCTTCTCGCCGGCGCTGCATCGGCGAGCCGACTACCTCGTCTATCTGCCGCCCGGATACGGCGCCGGCTCGGCGCGCTACCCGGTCTACTACCTGCTGCACGGCAGCCCCGGCCGGCCTCAGGTGTACGTCGACATCGCCGGCCTGCCGGTGCGGATGGACAACCTGATCGCCCGCCACCGGATGCGGCCGATGATCCTCGTGTTCCCCGACGGGCGGATCGGCGGCAGCACGTACTCCGACTCGGAATGGGCCAACACCCCGTCAGGTGACTACGCGAGCTATGTGCTCAACGTGGTCGGTGACGTCGACCACCGCTTCGCCACCCTGGACAGCCGCCACGACCGGGTCATCGCGGGCTTTTCCGCCGGGGCCTACGGCGCCACCAACATCGCGCTGCGCCACCTCGGGACGTTCGCGGGCCTGCAGTCCTGGTCGGGCTACTACAAGGAGTTCCGCAGCGGCGTGTTCGCGCACGCCAGCCCGTCGACGATGGCCGCCAACAGCCCGGCCGACTACGTGGCGCGGCTTCGTCGCCGGCTGGCCGCCGACCCGCTCCGTGCGTTGCTGTTCATCGGACGCGACGACAACCTCAGCCCCCAGACCAAACCGATGGCTCGCGCGCTCGGGCGGGCGGGGGCCAGCGTCAGCTATGCGCTCTACCCGGGCGGCCACGACTGGCAGCTGTGGCACGCCCACCTCAACCGGATGCTGATCCTCGCCTCGCGCGACACCTCGGAGCCGCTGCCGCGCCGCGCCCGCACGCGCTTTCTGACACCCGGCGTGACGGCGATCCCGTACGGGCTGGGGCGAGCACCGCACAGCCTGCTGGATCGCCGCCGTCGCCATCGCCACGGCCGCCATCGCCACGGCCGCCATCGCCACGCGCTGCACCGGCACCGGAGCAGCCGCCACCACCGCCGGCGGGGAATCTCGGCCGCCGGCCAGCGACGCCCCGCGCTTGCGGCCGGCGTCACCACCGGGCGGCTGCTCGCCGGCCTGCTCCTGGCGGTCGTCTCGGCAGCCCTGATCAATCTCGGCTTCCTGTTGCAGCACCGCGGGCTGCGCGGGCAGCCGCCCGCCGGAACCCGCCACCGGTTACGGACGGCGCTGCGCAACCGCACGTGGCTGAGCGGTCAGGCCGTCGGCTGGCTGGGCTTCGGCGCCCAGATCGTCGCCGTGGCGATCGCGCCCCTGTCGCTGGTGCAGGCGTTCGCCGCCGGCGGGCTGGCGCTCTCGGTGCCGCTGGCCGCCGGGCTGTTCGGCCAAGCGATCACCCGCGCCCAGCGTTCGGCCGTGCTGGCGATGGCGCTGGGGCTGGCGATCCTTCCGCTCGGCTTCTCCGGCGCTCGGGATCACCTGCATGTGGACGCGCTGGTCCCGGTGACCGCCGTGGCCGTCGTGGTCGCGGTGGCGCTCAGCCGACTACTACGAGCCGCCTGGGTCAAGGCGGTGGCGGCCGGCGTGCTGTACGGCGTCGCCGACGCCGCGATCAAGGGCGTCTCCGTCGAACTGGCGTATCCACGGTTCCGGAGCGCTCGTCTCCGGCTGGACGGCACTGGCCGCCGCCGCGACGTTCGGCGGCTTCCTGGCCTTCCAGGCGGCGCTGCAGAGCGAGGGTGCGGTGAGCTCGATCTCGCTGATGACCGCCATGTCGGCGATCACCGGGATTACCTGCGGGTTGCTGGCGTTCGGCGAGTCGCTGGGAACCGACCCGCTGACGGTTGCCGCTCATCTGCTGGCGATCGCCGTCGTGCTGGGCTGCGTTCCGGTGCTGGCCGCCGCTCAGGCGGCACTGGCCGCGCCCGGCGAGGATCCACCCGAGTTAGCCGCGACGCGCGCCGCGACGCTGCCCGCGCGCTAGCGCTCGCGGAAGCGAGCATCCGATCGCGAACAGCAGCGCCTCCAGAACCGGCCCGACGCCCGGGGAGTGCGACAGCAGCACATCGGTCAGGCGCAGGTTGCGAGTCAGCGCGTACGCTCCCTGGGCGGCGAACAGGAGCAGCACCAGAGCGAGGATCCCGGCGAGCACCAACCGTCGACCGGGCGCGAGCCCGACGAGGATGCCACCGGTCAGCACACCCGCCAGCAGCCATGCGATCACGACGCGCGCCAGGGGTTGACCATCGAAGCCCGCCAGTTGCAGCAGCGGGAGCGCAGCGCCGACGGGCGGGCCGAAGCCCAGCCAGTGCAGGCCCCGCAGCAGATACAGCCATCCGGTGCCGACCAGGATGCCGCCCACCATCACCGCCGGTACGGCGAACACGGCACCGGTCGCGCGGACCGGGAGACGGGACCTGGAAACCACCGTGGTCATCGAGCCGGAGGCTACCCCCGCGCGTGATGAATTTCGTAAAGCTCGGTGACGGCGCCGTCAGCCGACGATCACGCCGGCGCGGGAGCGCACGCTGGCGAGGATCGCATCCGTGTCGGGGATGAAGGCATCCTCGAGCGTCGGGCTGTAGGGGATCGGGGTCTCCTCGGTGGCCACGATCCAGGCGTCGTCGAGATCGTGCAGCCCGTGCGCCGCCACGACCCCGAGCAGTCCGGCCGCCCACCCGCCGGTCACCGGGCCCTCCTCGACGGCGAGCAGGCGGTGGGTGCGGCTGACCGATTCGAGCACGGTGTCCACGTCGAGCGGGCGCAGCGACCGCAAGTCGACCACCTCGACGGACATGCCGTCGGCGGATAGCGCCTCGGCCGCGGCCAGCGCGTCCTGGACGCCCTTGCCGATCGAGACGATCGTGAGGTCGTCTCCGTGGCGGGGGATGCCGGCCTGGCCGAGCGCGATGATCTCCTGCTCGGGCAGCGGGCCCTTGACCGAATACAGGCGCTTGTGCTCCATGAACACGACCGGGTTGTCGTCGCGGATCGATGCCTTGAGCAGGCCCTTGGCCTCCGCCGGCGAGGACGGGAACACGATCTTCAGCCCGGGGACCCCCTGAAACCAGGTGCCGTGGGTCTGGGAGTGGATCGCCCCGAAGCGACCTCCCCCGCCGACCGCCGAGCGCACCACCAGCGGCACCGTGCCCTGCTCGTTGCTGATGTACCAGAACTTCGCCGCCTGGTTGACGAGGCTGTCCATCGGCAGCGCCATGAAGTCGCCGAACATGATCTCGAAGATCGGGCGCAGCCCGGTGACCGCCGCGCCGTAGGCCATGCCGGCCAGCGCAAGCTCGGCGATCGGGGTGTCGAACACCCGGTCGGGCCCGAACCGCTCGGCCAGGCCGGGAGTGGCCTTGAACACGCCACCGGCGACGGCGACGTCCTCGCCAAAGAAGATCACCGCCGGATCGCGCTCCAGCTCCTCGGCGATGGCGTCGCGGATCGCGACCCGGAACTCGAGCTCGCTCACGCGCGGAACTCCGTCGCCGTCTGTGCCTCGGGATCGGGGTAGGGGGCGTCCTTGGCGGCCTGGACGGCCTTGTCCATGAGCGCCCCGACCTCCTCCTCGACCGCGCTGATCTGCTCCTCGCCGACCCCCTCCTGGAGCAGCCGGGCGCGAGCGAGCTTCAGCGGGTCGCGCCCCAGCCACTGCTCCAGCTCATCCTTGGGGCGGTAGGGCGCCGGATCGCTCTTGGAGTGCCCGTAGTGACGGTAGGTCTGGCATTCCAGCAGCGTCGGACCACCGCCGTCGCGGGCCTGCTGGACGGCCTCGCTGGCCGCCCCGTGGACCGCCCACAGGTCGTTGCCGTCGACCACGGCGGCCGGCACGTCGTAGCCGCGCGCCCGGCCGGCGATGTCCGCGCCTGCGGTGGCCTGGGCCAAGGGGGTGAATTCGGCGTAGAAGTTGTTCTCGCACACGAAGACGAGCGGCAGCTTGAGGACCCTGGCGACGTTCAGGCACTCGTGGAAGTAGCCCTGGTTGGTGGCGCCGTCGCCGAAGAAGGCGAGCGCGACGCGACCCTGGCGGCTCGCCGAGAGCGCTGCGCCGAGGCCGGCGCCGATCGAGCCGCCGACGATCCCGTAGCAGCCCACCAGCCCGTGCGGGAGGTCGATCACGTTCATCGAGCCCGAGCGCCCGCCGCAGACCCCGGTCGCGCGGCCGAGCATCTCGGCGATCAGGGCGCCGGGCTCGGTCCCCTTGGCCAGCGCGTGCCCATGGCCTCGATACGTGCCGGTGACGTAGTCCTCGGGGTCCAGGGCGAGACAGCAACCGACCGCGACCGCCTCCTGGCCGGCGTACAGATGCGTGGTGCCGTGCACCTCGCCCTCCAGGAACAGCCGGTGCATCGCGGTCTCGAACAACCGGATCAGGAGCATCCGGCCGTAGGCATCGAGAAAGACGGTCCCCGCCTCGGCCTCTCCTGCGCTCTGAACGTTGGCCACGCGCCTTCCTCCTGACTAATCGCAGTCGTGTTACGATCGTATCGCAAACGTTTGCAGTCGTGACCTGGAGGCGAGGTTGTCCCGCGAGATCATCATGCCCCGGCTGTCGGACTCGATGGAGGAGGGCACCATCCTGAAGTGGCTCGTCGCCGAGGGCGAGGAGGTCCGCTCGGGCCAGCCGCTGGTGGAGGTCGAAACCGACAAGGCCGTGGTCACCCATGAGGCCGACGCCGACGGGACGGTGCTCGCCCTGGTGGTCGGCGAGGGCGCCAGCGTGCCGGTCGGCTCGCCGATCGCCGTGTTCGGCGAGGCCGGCGAGTCGCTGACCCGGCGCAGCTCACCGGAGGCGCAGGCCGCCGCCGCCACGCCGACCGCCGCCGCGCCCACGTCATCCGCCGCGCCCACGTCGTCCGGCGGACGGGTCAAAGCCTCACCGCTCGCCCGCCGGGTCGCCGCCGAGCTGGACGTCGACCTCGCGGCGCTCAGCGGATCGGGCCCGCACGGCCGCGTGATCCGCCTCGACGTGGAGCGCGCCGCCGGCGCCAACGGCCACGGGAGGGTTGAGACGCCGGCACGCGAGGCCTCGGAAGCCTTGCCGGCCCCCCATGACGAGGATCCCGGCTCGGCCAAGGGCCACAGCACTCGGCAGCAGCCGACCCGGATGCAGCAGATCGTCGCGCGGCGGATGTCCGAGTCGCGCGCGACGGTGCCCGACATCGAGTTGCGCAACGAGGTCGACGTGACCGACGCGGTCGCGCTCCGCGAGCAGCTGCGCGCCGTGGCGGGCGACGACGTCCCGTCTTTCAATGACCTGATCGTCAAGGCCGCGGCGCTCGCCTTGCGCGAGTTCCCGAGAGTCAACGGCGCCTACCGCGAGTCGCAGTTCGAGACCTACTCGCGGGTGAATATCGGGATCGCGGTCGCCGGCGAGGACACGCTGGTGGTGCCGACGGTCTTCGACGCCGACACCAAGTCGATGGCAGCCATCGCCCGGGAGACCCGCCGGCTGGCCGCCCGCGTCCGCGACGGCTCGATCACGCCGCCGGAGCTCGCCGGGGCGACATTCAGCATCTCCAACCTCGGGATGTACGGGATCGACGGCTTCTCCGCGGTCATCAACCCACCGCAGGCCGCGATCCTGGCGGTCGGCTCGGTGCGTCGCCGGCCGGTCGTGGACGACGCGGGTGAGATCGTCGCGCGGGATACGGTGCAGCTCACCCTCGCCTGCGACCACCGGATCCTCTACGGGGTGGACGGCGCGCGCTTCATGGCGCGCCTGCGCGAGCTGCTGGAAAGCCCGCTGTCGCTGCTGCTCTGACGCTCTTGCGCCCTACGCGATGCGGGCGCCGCGACCGTCGGCGCTGTGGTCCCCGGGGCTGAGACCGTCGTCCACCTCGACCTCCTCGGGCACCAGCTCCAACCCGGACGCCCGAGCGGTCAGCTCGATCAACGCCGCGAAGTCGACCTCATTGCCGCTGAGGCCGACCAGGCTCTGGACGATCTGCTCGGTGGCCGCGGCCAGGGGCATCGACACCTCCAGGTCGCGCGCCGCCTCGAAGCCGAGATGGAAGTCCTTGAGCAGCAGGGCGGGCGTGAACGTCGGATGGAAGTCGAGGTTCACGTAGGCGGGGCTCTTGTACCGCGTGAACGTGGAGCCCATCACGCTGTCGTTGAGGAACTCCAGGAAGTCGGCGCGCGAGACTCCGCCCTTCTCGGCCAGCACGGTGATCTCGGCCATGCACTGCGCCACCACCCCCAGCATCAGGTTGTGGCAGATCTTGACCAGCCGTGCGCGGTCGCCCTCCCCCACGTAGATGACGCTGCGGCCCAGCAGCTCCAGGATCGGCCGGGCGCGCTCCCAGGCCTCCTCGGGTCCGGAGGTGACGATCGTCAAGCGCCCGCTCTGCGCCACCTTGGGGTTGCCGCTGACGGGGGCGGCCAGCATCGCCGTGCCACGCCGCTGCGCCGCCGCGCGCACCTCGGCGGCCGCCGCGGGGGAAATGGTGGTGGCATCGATGATCAGGCCGGGCGCGACGTCGGGACGCGACAGCAGGCCCCGAGGGCCGCTCACGACCTCCTCGACGTCGGCGGATCCGCCGACCATCGTGAAGACGATGTCGCGGTCGGCCAGATCGGCGGGGGAGTCCACCATCGTGGCCCCGAGCTCGGTCAGCGGCGCGCCCTTTGATCGGGTGCGGTTGTAGACGCCGACGTCGTAGCCGGCCTGGAGCAGCCGAGTGGCAAGAGCCCGGCCCATGCGGCCGACACCGACCCACCCGAGCCGCAGATCTTGGTCGCCGCTCATCCACCTACTCCTTGCTGCAATCGTTTGCAGCAATCTAACCGACGCCTTGAGGGGCGTCAAGTTCGGGGTATGCTTTTGCAATCGTTTGCAGAGTAAAGAGGAAGGGGAACGCGTGGGATTGCACAGCTACGGAATCATGGGCGTGGACTGGGAGGAGCGGGTCCGCTTCGACCGCCTGCGCGACGAGCGCCTGGCGCGGATCACCGGGCTGTTGGCCGCCTCCGAGCTCGGGGCGCTGCTGTGCTTCGACATGACCAACATCCGCTACATCACCGCCACCCACATCGGGACGTGGGCCGCCGACAAGCTCAACCGGTTCTGCCTGCTCCCCCAGGGCGACGAGCCGATCATGTGGGACTTCGGATCGGCGGCCCGCCACCACCAGCTCTACAACCCGTGGCTGGGCGACGGCCGCTCGCGGGCCGGCATCTCAACCCTGCGCGGCGCGATGTCGCCGGAGTCCGGGCGGGCCGAGGACGTGGCCCGGAAGATCAGGGTCGAGCTCGAGCAGCGCGGCCTGCTGGGCGAGCCGGTGGGCATCGACGCGATCGAGCCCCAGGTCCTGTTCGCGCTGCAGCGCGAGGGAATCCAGGTCGCCGACGGCCAGCAGCTGATGCAGCAGGCACGGGTGATCAAGACCCGCGATGAGATCACGCTGCTGAACACCGCCTGCTCGATGGTCGACGCCGCCTACGAGGAGCTGTACCGCACGATGCGCGCCGGGATCCGCGAGAACGACTGCGTGGCCCTGGTCAACAAGGTCCTCTACGAGATGGGCTCGGAGTTCGTGGAGGGCGTCAACGCCATCTCCGGCGAGCGCTGCAGCCCCCATCCGCACGTGTTCACCGACCGCGCCCTGCGTCCCGGCGACCCCGCGTACTTCGACATCCTGCACAGCTACATGGGCTATCGCACCTGTTACTACCGGACGTTTGCGGTGGCCAGCGCGTCGCGGCCCCTGGTCGATGCCTACAAGCGCTGCCGCTACTACCTGGACGCCGCGATCGCTCTGATCAAGCCCGGCGCCACCACCGGCGAGGTCGTCTCGATCTGGCCCAAGGCGCAGGAGTTCGGCTTTCCCGACGAAGAGGCGGCGTTCGCGCTGCAGTTCGGCCACGGCGTCGGGCTCTCGATCTGGGAGAAGCCGGTGTTCAGCCGCCTGGTCTCGCTGGAGCACCCCGAGGAGATCAAGGAAGGGATGGTGTTCGCGCTGGAGACGTTCTGGCCGGCCACCGACGGCTGGTCGGCGGCACGCATCGAAGAACAGCTGGTGGTGACCGCCGACGGATGCGAGGTGATCACCCGGTTCCCCGCCGAGGACCTGGTGATCGCCGGCAAGCCCTACTTCACCGCCGGCGGCAGCCTGTCCCTGGAGCGCGACCCGCAGTCAAATCTCAACACCGACCTTGACGCCGACGCTCAGGAGGCGGTGCCCAAGACGGCGGCTGAATCGTCCCCCGGACCCGGTCAGTCCCTGGGCGGCCAGGTCGGTATCTCCCCGCGGCCAGAGGGGAAGCGGATGTTCTTTGAGCGGACGAACTCGTGCAGCGTCTCGACGGCGTTCTCACGGCCGAACCCGCTCGCCTTCTGGCCGCCGAACGGCGATCCGAGGAAGGCCCGCCGCATGTAGTTGTTGATGAACACCATGCCCACCTCCAGGCGCTGGGAGATTCGATAGGCACGGCTCTCGTCCGCGGTGCAGATGGCGGCTGTGAGGCCATAGCGCGTGCCGTTGCAGATCTCGATCGCCTCCTCCTCGTCGGTGAAGCGCATCACACATGCAACCGGCCCGAAGATCTCCTCCTGGGCGATCGACATCGTCGGCGTCACGTCGGCCAGCACCGTTGGGGCCACCCAGTAGCCGCCCTGCAGCCGCTCGTCGGAGGGCAGCTGACCCTGGGCGACCAGCCGTGCCCCTTCGTTCAGTCCACTCTGGAGATGGGCCAGCACCTTGTCGCGCTGGGTGGCGTCCACCATCGCCCCGATGTCCGTCCGGGGATCCAGGCCGTCCCCGACGACCAGCTGGACGGTGGCAGCGCTGAAGCGCTCCAGGAACTGATCGTGGATCGATTCGTGAACCAGGATCCGGGCCGTAGACGTGCACGCCTCGCCCTGGTTGTAGAACATTCCCTCCAGCACGACGGACAACGCCAGGTCAAGGTCGGCGTCGGGGAGGACGATGACCGCGTTCTTGCCTCCCAGCTCCATCGTGGCGAAGGTGAGGTGCTCGGCGGCACTGCGCAGAACGCGCTGGCCGGTGACGGTCGCTCCGGTGAAGGTGATCCTCTCGACGCGCGGATGGGCTGACAGAGCCGGCCCGGCCTCCATCCCGGGCACCGCGTTGAGCACGCCGGGCGGCAGCACCTCGTTGGCCAGCTCGACGAGGCGCAGCACGGTGAGCGGCGCCTGCTCGGCGGGCTTGATGATCACGGTGTTCCCGGCCGCCAGTGCAGGCGCGCATTTCTTGGTGAAGTGGATCGGCGGCCAGTTGAAGGGCAGGATCGCTGCCACCACGCCGTAGGGCTCATAGACGATGCGGGCCTCGATCGGGCCCTGGTCGAGGATCTCCCCATGCAGGGTGTCGGCGAGACCGGCGTAGTAGTCATAGCCGGCATGACAGAAGGACAGGTCGAAGCGCAGGGCGTCGCGGCGGGGCTTGCCCACCTCGCGCGCCTCCAGCTCGGCGAGCTCGTCGAGGTGCTCGCGGATCGTCGCGGCAACCCCTCGCAGCAGGCGTCCGCGCTCCCGCGGAGCCAGTGCCCTCCAGTTCGCGAATGCCGTCCGCGAGTCCGCGACCGCCTCCGCGACCAGGGCGGCATCGCCCTTGACGACGCGCGCGAGCTCACGCCCCGTGGCCGGCTCGGTCACCGCGAACGTCTCGCGGCCGGCGACCGGCACCCAGCCTCCGGCGATGAAGGCGCCCCACACGGTCACGAGGACTCGCCTTCGGTCAGCTGGTCGCGCATCCAGTCGGCGACCAGCGGACGGTACTTGAACGGGATGTTGTTGCAGACGTGGGTTCCCTCCGGGTAGAGCACCCACTCGCAGCCGGGCACGGCATCGGCGATCCGCTTGGTCTCCTCCCACGGGATCACCCGATCCAGCCGGCCGGTGATCACCAGGCAGGGCTGGCGCACGCGCTCGGCGACGCCGTCGAGGTCGAGCTCGTGGGCCAGCCGTCGCGCCTGCGGCTGATCGGCGGCGCCCGTGTGGTGGACGACGGTCTCGCGGGTGAGCTCGGGCATCGCGTCCCACTGGGCCGCGAAGTCGTAGCACCCGCTGATGCCCGCCACTGCCTTCAGCCGGGGCTCGAACGCCGCCGCGCGGATCACGTAGTGACCCCCGAGGCTGACGCCCACCGCCCCGATCCGGTCGTGATCGAGCCGCGGCCGGCCGGCGAGCGCATCGAGGATCGCCGCCACCGCCACGTCGTAGTCGGGCCGGATGTTCAGGGCAAAGCCGGTCTCCCCCTGGCCAGGGCCGTCGAGCGAGAGGGTCGCCATGCCGCGGGCGAGGAACACCGACTCCCAGACGAAGAACTCCTCCTTGGTCGAGTCCAGGCCGGGGATCAGGACGACGAGCGGCGCGGCCTCGTCTCCCGCCGGCAGCCGGAGGTTGGCGACGACGGAGGCCCCGCCCAGCGGGGCCTCGATCCGTTGGGCGGTGGGGTCCAGCAGCCGGTGGGCCGCGTACAGCGAGCGCACGGCCGCTTCGGTGTTACGGCGGTTGAGCTCTGGGTCGAGCACCCACACGAACTTGGAGAAGTGAAAGCTGATCGCGGCCCGCAGGTACGCCTCGCCGGCGGTGCGGCGGTGCCCGGCGCCGAGCGCACTCTCGGCCAGGGCGACGTGAACCTCGGCGGTGGCACTCCAGGCGTCAAGCCACTCGTCCCAGCGCGAGACCGAGCCGGTCGTGCGCACGAAGTCGTTGTAGTCGATGCCGTTGGCGACGAACCGGCCCGCCCAGTGCGTGACCGCAGCCTGCACTCGTGGATCGGCCATCTCCTCATCCCCTCGCTTCGGTTTGCAGTCCCAGCTCACGCGCGGCGTTACCCCCCAGCAGCGCCACGCGCGGCCGACTCGCTCCAGACCGGCGGCCTCGACTGTCGCGACGGGGTGCGGGTCGGCCATGTCGAACGGGTAATCGGATCCGAGCAGCACCCGGTCGGCGCCGACGTGCCTCACCAGATCGGCCAGAAGCTGCGGATCGTGGGTCACCGTGTCGAACAGAAACCGCCGGATCACGGCGTCGGCGGCCTCCTCGGGCGCGGCCGGCGGCGGTCCGGCAGACGCGACGTGGCTCTGGCCATGGCGCAGGCGACCGCTCAGGGCGACGATCGCGCCGCCGCCGTGGGCCAGCAGCACGCGCAGGCCGCGATGGCGGGCCATCGTCCCGCTCAGCACCAGGTGCGCGGCGGCCAGGGTCGTCTCCATCGGGTTGCCGACGAGGTTCCACAGGTAGTGCTCGTGAAATGCGGACGCGTCGAAGCCGCGCGTGGTCGGATGCACGAAGACGAGCGCGGCGCAATCCTCGGCGGCACGCCAGAAGGGCTCGAAGCGAGGATCGCCGAGATAGCTGCCGTTGACGCTGGCCGTGATCTCGACCCCGGCGAAATCCCCGGTGTCCATCAGCGCGTACAGCTCGGCGGCCGCCAGCTCGGGATCCTGGAGGGGCACCGCCCCCAGCACGGACACGCGGGCCGGATCGCGAGCGCGCAGCGCGGCCAGCCCACCGTTCTGCAGCCGGCAGCGATCCAGGCCCTCGTCGGGCGCCACCTCGTAGAACAGCAACGGCACCCACGGGGACAGCAGCACGCCCTCGATCCCCTGACCCTGGAGGTGGGCCAGGATCCCCTCCAGCTCGACGAACTCGTGGACCGCCGAGAGGATCTCGCTTCCGGCGAGCTCGACGACCTGCCGGCCCTCGCTCCAGTCGACGCGCGGACGCCACATCTCCCGCGGCGCGCGGTCTCGCAGCGAGCTCCGGCACGATCACGTGGGCGTGGGCGTCGACGGTGATCACGCGACGGGCGGCGCGGTGGACTCCCTCACCACCAGCGACGGCGCGAGCAGGATCTCCTGTGGGCCGGGTGCGTCGGCGCTGAGCTGGCGGAGCAGCAGGTCGGCGGCGACCGTGCCGATCTCGCGCTGGGGAACGCGCACGGTGGTCAGCGGCGGACGCAGCCGGTCCACGAACGGCATGTCGTTGAAGCCGACGATCGAGACGTCCTGCGGGCAGCGCAGTCGGCGCGCGTCCAAGGCGTCATAACACCCGATCGCCAGCCGGTCGTTGGCGGCCACGACCACGGTCACCGGGGGACCCTCGGCCAGCAGATCGGTGCAGGCGCGGGCGCCCTGCGCCTCGGTGAAAGCGTCGGAGAAGGTGACCTGCCCCGGGGACACGGACAAGTCGTGGCGCGCCATCGCCTCCAGGAAGCCCAGGTAGCGGCGGTGCCCGGTGGAGACATTCTGCGGTCCCGCGACGTGCCCGATGAGCCGGTGGCCGAGGCCCACGACGTGATCGACGGCGAGCGCGATTCCCTGGCGATCGTCGACGGTCACCGCCGCCACCGACCCGTCCTCCAGGCTGCGGTTGACGAGCACCATCGGCGCGCCCGCCGGCCGCCACGTCGGCGAGCAGCTCGGTATCCAGCCGCGCCGTGGCCGCGATGAAGCCGTCGACCTGCCGGGCCCGCATCGCCTCCATCTGGCTGCGCTCGCGCTCGGGGTCGTTGTCGGTGTTGACGATCAGCGACGTGTAACCGGCATCGCCCAGCCGATCCTCGATGCCGCGCATGATCGGCGGAAACAGCGGGTTGGTGAGATCGGGGATCAGCACGCCGACCGTGTAGGACCGGTTGGTCTTCAGCCCGCGGGCGATCGGGTTGGGCCGGTAGCCCAGCTCCTTGGCGGCGCGCAGGACGCGCTGAGCCGTGTCCTGGTTGACCAGCGCCCGCGTCTGCTCGTTGAGCGCGCGCGAGACGGTGCCGGGATGCACCTCCGCCAGCCGAGCCACGTCGCGGATCGTCACCGCGGCGCGCGCCCGCATCTACCCGCGGCCGGCGGTGACTGCGCCGCCGAGGTAGAGAGCGCCGATCTCCGGGTGCTCGAGCACCTCCTGGCCGGAGCCCGTGAGCCGGACCATTCCGTTCTCCAGCACGACGCCGTACGAGCTCAGCTTCAGACCGGCGCGCGCGTTCTGCTCCACCAGCAGGATCGTCTTGCCCTGGCGGTTCATCAGCTCGATCATCTCGAACACCATCTTCCGGGTCTGGGGGTCCAGGCCCATCGAGGGCTCGTCGAGCATGATCAGGGTCGGATCGAGCATCAGGCAGCGCGCGAACTCCACCAGTCGCTGCTGGCCGCCCGACAGGCTGCCGGCCTTCTCGTCGGCCCGGTCCGAGACGATCGGGTAGAGCTCCTCGTACCGCGGCCAGGCGCTTGCGGACGAGCGCGTTGTCGTTGACCGTGAACGCTCCCATCTCCACGTTCTCGCGCACGGTCATGTCGCCGAACAGGCTGTGCGCCTGCGGGATCTGGGCGATGCCCCGGCCCAGGATCTGCTTCGGGCTGAGTCCCGAGATCAGCTCGCCATCGAAACGGATCTCGCCCTCGCGCGGATGCAGCAGGCCGCTGATCGTCGCCATCAGCGTCGACTTCCCCGCGCCGTTGGGACCGACCACGCAGGTGATGCTGCCGCGCGGGACGTCGAGCGAGACCTGCTTGAGGATGTCCCCGCCGCCGTAGCCGGCCGTGATGCCGGTCAGCGCGAGCAGCGACTTGGAGTCGCCCAACCGCACCCGCGGCGCGATCCGCACCGGCGTGGGCGTCACCGATGGCCGGCCGGCATGGGCGTGGACGGCTCCGCCCGCGATCAGAAGCTGGGTCGACGGGTCGTCCTCGCCGCCGAGATAGGCGTCGAGGACCGCCGGGTCGGTGCGCACTTCCTCGGGCGCGCCGGAGATCAGCGCGCTGCCCTGGCTGAGGACCGTGATCCGCGAGCACAGGCTCATCACGAAATCCATGTTGTGCTCGACGATCAGAATCGTCTTACCCCCTCGATTGAGCTCCCGGATGCGATCCGCGAGATCTGAGATGAGCGTCGGGTTGACTCCGCCGGCCGGCTCGTCGAGCAGCAGGATCGCCGGGTCGGCCACCAGCAGCGAGGCCAGCTCGAGCAGCTTGCGCTGCCCGTATGACAGATTGCCGGCCGGCTCGTGGGCGAGCCGCGTGATGCCGACGAAGTCCAACAACTCCATCGCGCGGCGCTTCTCGCTGGCCGATCCGGCCCGTCTGATCACCCCCCGCAGCCACCCCTCCTTGCGCTGGGTGGCCACCAGCATGTTCTCCAACACGCTGAGCCGCATGAACAGCCGGGTCAGCTGGAACGTGCGCCCGATCCCAAGCTTGAACACCCGGTCCGGCGGCGCGTTGGTGATCTCGGAGCCGTTGAAGTACACCTGCCCCTGCTGGATGCGCTCGTAGCCCGTGACCACGTTGAACAGAGTGGTCTTGCCCGACCCGTTGGGGCCGATCAAGCCGTTGATCTCGCCTTCGCGCACCTGCAGGTCGCACAGCGAGAGCGCCGTCACGCCCCCGTAGGCCTTCGAGACCCCCTGGACCTCGATCAGGTTGCTCATCGCGCCGCCCCCGCCACGCCGCTGGTGACCTGCGACTCCCGCCCGCCGGGCGGGCTGTGCGCCGCCTTGACCCGCCGGCGCTCCAGCCACTGGGACACGCCGGGCACGATGCCACGCGGCATCAGCAGGATCACCGCCAGAAACAGGACCCCGTAGGCGATCAGATAGGTCCCGTTGCCCGAGACGCTCTGTGTCAGGTACTGCTGCAGCGACTCCAGCACGGCCGCGCCCAGCAGCGGGCCGACGATCGTCGCCATGCCGCCGAGGAAACCCATCAGCGCCAGCGACACGTCGAACAGGGGGTCGAACCCGAACTGGGGGTAGATCTGCCCGACGAAGTAGAAGTACAGGCCCCCCACCATGCCTACCGGCACGGCGGAGATCGTGAACGCCGTCAGCTTCACGCGGCGCGTCTTGACGCCGAGCCCCAGCGCCCGGTCCTCGTCGTCGCGGATCGCCAGCAGCTGCAGCCCGAAGCGCGAGCGGCGGATCGCCCACGAGACGATCACCGTGAGGATCAGGATGATCAACGCGACGTAGTAGAAGGGCTGGTTGTAGTTGGTCGCCGAGAAGGGGGCGAAGGGGAGCGTGATGCCCTGATGTGCCGCCGGTGAAGCCGAGGTTGAACGCCGCCAGCTGGAAGATGAAGAAGATCGCGATCGTCACCACCACGAACGTGTGGCGGCGGGTGCGCAGCGCGATCAATCCCACGGGGATCGCGATCAGACCGGCGACGATGCCCCCGAACGGCAGCAGCGCGAACACCGGCCAGCCGCCCGCGACATGCCAGTCCCGCGCGGCCAGAGCCACGGCATAGCCTCCGACGCCGAAGAACACGGCGTGACCCAGGGACAGATAGCCGGAGTAGCCGCTGAAGATGTTCCACGACGACGTCGCGACCATGAACACCAGCGTGAACACCGCAATCGAGGTGGCGGTCGGGTCGGTCACCCCCAGCGGGAAGAGCGCGATCAGCACGATCACCACGACGGCCAGCCCGATCCTGGCGCCGCGGCCAACCGTCGTCGGCCCGGCCGGCGATGACATCGCGTTCATCGGCTCGTTTCGCTCACCGTCGCTCACTGGGCCCGCACCGCGGCGCGCCCGAACAGTCCCTGCGGCCGGAACGAGAGGACCAGCACGAGCGCGGCGAAGTACACCAGCGGCGCCCACGTCGGCGACCAGGCCACGGCCACCACGTCGTTGATCACCAGCAGGAAGATCGCCGCCGCCATCGCCCCCCCGATGCTTCCCATGCCGCCCAGGATGACGATCGCCAGCAGGCGGGAGATGAGGTCGTAACCGGTGTTGGGATTGAACGAGTTGGTCGCGCCGAACACCATCCCGCCGACGGCGGTAACCGCCACGCCGATCCCCACCGTGATCGTCCGCACCCGGTTGACGTCGATCCCGATCAGATCGGCGGCGGTGCGATTCTGCAGCGACGCGCGGACGGCCCGCCCGAACTTGGTCCGGTACAGCCCGTAGTAGAGGGCGACCAGCAGCGCGATCGCCAGGCCGAAGCCGATCAGGTAGATGTCGGCCAGATAGAAGCCGAGCACGTGCACCGAGGAGTTGACATACGACGCGTGCAGCTGCTGGTAGTCGACGCCGAAGATCGCCAGCAGGATCCCCTCGATGACGATCGCCACCGCGTAGGTGACGAGGATCGACATCTGCGTTCGGTCCTGATCACGCAGCCGGCGCATGAAGCAGAACTCGATCGCCATACCGAGGACGAACATCGCCGGGATGGTGATCAGGAGGCCCGGTAGCAGGCCGATGCCCGCATGCACCGACAGCTCATAGCTCAGATAGGCCCCGAGTATGACCATCACACCCTGCGCGATGTTGATGATGTCCATGACGCCGAAGATCAGCGTCAGACCGGCGGCCATGAGCGCGTACACGCCGCCGGTCAGTACCCCATCGATGATCGCCTCGACCAGGGCGGTGCTCGACACTGCCTAGCCCTTCCAGGCCGGCTTGGGATACAGCGGCGTATGCACGCCCGCCGCCCCCACCGGCAGCGTCTGCAACAGCTTGTCCTTCTGCCACTGGAAGGTCAGCGTCTTCCCGGCCGTGTTCTCTCCCAGCGAATCGAACTTCACCGCCCCCAGCACGCTGTCCATGGTGGCGCCGCTGTGCAGGTAGCTGATGATCTTCTTGTTGTCAAGGCTGTGTGTCGCCTGCACCGCCTGCGCGACCACCTGACCGACGGCGTACGCCTCGGCGACATCGGCGTTGACGTCGGAAGGGGTGCCACCGTACTTGGCGATGTACTCCTTGACCATGGCCATGCTGTCGGCCTTCTGAACCCCGCCGAACCAGGGCCCGGGTACGAAGATCCCGTTCTCGTTGCCGGCCCCCACTGCCTTGACGAACTGGGCGCCCTGGTCAGGACCGGCGGTGGCGAGAAAGCCCTTGGGCTCGTAGTGCTGCTGGACGAAGGCGTGGGTGAATGCCGAGACCGTCGGGACATCGACCGAGCCGAGGACCACCAGGTCGGCATGGGTCGAGGCGACCTGGCTGGCAATCGGCGTGAAGTCGGTGACCTCAGCGGGAAAGACCTTGGAGAGGACCGTCTTGACGCCGGCGGCCTGCAGGATCTTCTGGGCGACTGGGATCTGCGGCTGGGTGAACGGGTCATCGACCGTCGCGTACGCGGCGGTCTTGGGCCGCTGGGCACTGGGCAACGACGCCACCCATTGAGCGAAGTTCTGGAGGTCGTTCTTGATCGGGATCTGGACGGAGAAGACGTTCTTCAGGCCTTGCCCGAAGACGGCGGGGCCAGCCCCCGCGCCCTCCACGAAGGCGTACCCGTAGCGTGCCGCGATCCGCGCCGAGGGCACGGTCAAGAGCGTCGAGAAGGGACCGAACACCAACCCGTCCTTGTTGGATCCGATCAGCTTCTGGTAGTTGCTGACCACCTGCGACGCGCTGGAGGAGTCAGAGATGATGTCGAGCTTCACCTTGTGCCCGAGCAGGCCGCCCTTGGCGTTCTGGTCGGCGGCCCAAAGCTGGTAGCCGCGCTGGAACGCCTGGCCGTCGGCGGCGAAGTCGCCCGAAAGTGACAATGACGCCCCGATCGTCACGGGGCTCGAGCCACCGCCCGAGCCGCCACCGGAGCCACCGCCCGAGCCGCCGGAGCCACCGCCCGATCCGCCGCCACTGGAGCCGCCGCAGGCCGCAAGCGCCACCATCGCGATCGCGGATACCACGCACCTACGCAAGATGGCCATTCGACTCCTCCTCTGCTGCTCATTAGACCGGCGCCGACCGACTGCAATCGTTTGCAATCCGACGATACTGCTTCGCGACTGATGGTGTCAACCGCAACTTCAAGGCCAACCAAGCGCTAACGCGGCGGCAACCCGCCGGCCGCCCGGTGCCTCAGCCGGAGACCTCCAGCGTGACCCCCAGCCCGCGGAGGCGGACCTGCCGCGACTGCGGGTAGTAGACCGAGTCGCCGGGCTCTCGTGTCCCGTAGACCAAATAGGTCAGGCCGCGCTCGCCCGCTCGCAGTGCGTGCGCGACCCCGGTGGACGGCGGCCGTGCGACCACGTCGCCGGCTCGCAGCGAATGCTCCGCCTCCCCGAGCGTCAGCGCGCCCGTTCCCTCCAGCACGTAGAACAGCTCCTCCTCCAGCGCGTGGCAATGCAGCGGCGCACCCGTCTCGCCGGGGCCCAGCGTGACGTGGTTCAGCCCGGCCTTGACGCTGCCGGCTTCCTGTCCGAGCGCCCGCGACCTCCCGCCGAAGGTGGCCTGCACCTCGGCGAGCGCGACCACGTTGTTCGGCCGCGGATGGGTGGGGTCGATCTCCGGAGGCTGAAGCGGTCCCGC
This sequence comes from uncultured Solirubrobacteraceae bacterium, assembly GCA_963831015.1. Classification (GTDB taxonomy): domain Bacteria; phylum Actinomycetota; class Thermoleophilia; order Solirubrobacterales; family Solirubrobacteraceae; genus Palsa-465. The sequence goes on from CAWHOM010000007.1 coordinate 707,222, forward strand.
CGCCCCCTCCGCCCGGAACGGGTGTGGCGAGTCCAGCGGTACCCAGCGCGGTCCGCACCACATGACCCGCGCACGCGGGAGGAATGTGATGCTGGTCTCGCTGCCCGAGCCGAAGGCCAGGAGCTCCAGCCCGGCCTGCCCCGCCAGGAACGTGTGCGGCCGGCCGCGGGGCGGATGCACGACGGTGTCGCCGGCGCGCACGGGATAGGCCTCGCCCTTCTCGAAGCTCAGTCCGCCGCCGCTGAGGACGTAGAAGATCTCCTCCTCGTCTCCGTGCACGTGGACCGCCATCTGGCGTGCGCCCGGCGGGACCACATACGCGCTGGCGCCGATGCGTCGGCATCCCGCAGCCGCCCCGAGCCGGCGACGGTGAAACGCGATGTCGCCCTCGGAGACGTCTAGCCCCTCGACGTCGGCGCGGTTGACGACGGGCGCAGAGCTCACGGGGAGAGCTTAATCGCTGACGTCGCTCGCCCGGTTGCAGACATCAGCGAGGCGGGTAGATCACCGCGCATGCCGGAGCTGGTGCTGGGACCGATGCTGCGCTACGTCTCGACGCATGAGGCGACCGTTTGGGTGCACACCTCGGACGCCTGCGAGGTCGAGATCCTCGGTCACCGCGCGCGGACGTTCTGCGCCGGCAGCCATCACTACGCGGTGGTGGTGGTGTCGGGCCTGGAGCCGGGCAGCTCGGTGCAGTACGAGGTGCGGCTCGACGGCGAGCTGTGCTGGCCGCAGCCGGACGGCGAATTCCCGCCCAGCCGGATCCGGACGCTGTCCGAGGACGGCCCGACCAAGATCGTCTGGGGCTCGTGCCGGGTGACCTCCCCGCACGAGCCGCCCTACACGCTGGACGCCGAGGAAGACGAGCGCGGCATCGGCGTCGACGCCCTGTACGTACTCGGCCGCCGGATGCGCGATCAGGATCCGAGCGAATGGCCGCAGATGCTGCTGATGATCGGCGATCAGATATACGCCGACGAGGTCTCCCCGCGAACCGCGGAGTACATCCGCGCCCGCCGCGACGTCGACCGCGAGCCCGGCGACGAGGTACTCGATGTCGACGAGTACACGATGCTCTACCACGAGGCGTGGTCGCAGCCGACGGTGCGTTGGCTGCACTCCACGCTGCCGACGGTGATGCTGTTCGACGACCACGACGTGCACGACGACTGGAACACCTCGGAGTCGTGGATCGAGGACATGCGTCAGACCTCCTGGTGGTCAGAGCGCATCATCGCCGGGCTGTGGACGTACTGGATCTACCAGCACCTGGGCAATCTGTCCCCGGCCGAACTGGAGGCTGATCCGCTGTACCGCCAGGTCCGCGAGGCCGACGACGCGCGGTCCGTGCTGCGCCGGTTCGCCACCGCCGCCGAGCGCGAGGGCGGCGGCGGCCTGTGGAGCTTCTCCCGCCAGATCGGGAACACCCGGCTGCTGCTGCTGGACGGGCGCGAGGGCCGGGTGCTGTCCGGCGGCCAGCGGGAGATGATGGACGAGGACCAGTGGGCATGGGTGACCGAGCAGGTGACCGGCGACTTCGATCACGTGCTGCTGGCCAACACGCTTCCCGTCCTGCTCGCCCCGACGCTGCACTACGTCGAGGCGTGGAACGAGGCCGTGTGTGAGGGCGCGTGGGGACGGTGGGCCACCGGATGGGCCGAGTCACTGCGCCGGGCGCTTGACCTGGAGCACTGGGCTGCGTTCCAGCCGTCGTTTCATCGCTTGATCGGGCTGGTGGGCGATGTGGCCTCGGGCAAGCGCGGCGCCGCGCCGGCGTCGGTGGTGATGCTGGGCGGCGACGTGCACCAGGCCTACCTGGAGGAGGTCGGCTTCCGCGCCGAGCGCGACGTGACCAGCGCCGTGTACCAGGCGGTCTGCTCGCCGTTTCGCAATCAGCTGAGCAAGCGCGATCGGATGCTGGTGGGCATCGCCCGCCGCTCCAAGGTGGTCGGCTGGCTGGCTCGCCGACTGGCTCACAGCGCGGGCGTCAAGGACCCCGAGGTCCGCTGGCGCGTTCAGCAGCAGCCAACCTGGCGAAACCAGCTGGGATGGCTGGAGATCGACGGCCGGCACCTGACGCTCACGATCGAGACGACGCCCGCCGATCACCGACCGGCGCTCGAGGTCTCCCTGCAGCGACAGCTCGCCTGAGGCTGATTGGGTCGGCTCGGAGCTGGCTCGGACTAGCGTCAGTGGTAGCGTCGCCCTCATGGGAGAACGAACGAAGTACACGCCGGGGACGTTCAGCTGGACCGACCTGACCACCCCCGACCAAGATGGCGCAAAGGCCTTCTACAGCGCCCTTTTCGGCTGGCAGATCACCGACGCGCCGGTCGACGAGACCACCTCGTACTCGATGGCGGCGCTCGACGGCAAACCGGTGGCGGGGATCTCGCCCCAGCCCCAGCAGCAGCGCGACAACGGGGTGCCGCCGCTGTGGAACTCCTACATCACGGTCGACGACGCCGACGCCGCGGTGGAGCGAGCCAGGGAGCTGGGTGCCACTGTGCATGCGCCCGCCTTCGACGTCATGCAGGCCGGGCGGATGGGCGTGATCCAGGACCCCCAGGGCGCCTACTTCCTCGTCTGGCAACCACGTGAGCACATCGGGGCCGGACTGGTCAACGCGCCTGGTGCGCTGATCTGGAACGAGCTCGGGTCGCCCGACATCGAAGGCTCGGCCCACTTCTACGGCCAGCTGTTCGGCTGGACGACGACCCCGATGGAGGGCGACATGCCCTATCAGGTGATCCTGACCTCCGAAGGTCGCTCAAACGGCGGGATCCGGCCCCCCATGCCCCCTGGGGCACCCCCGTTCTGGCTCGTGTACTTCGCCGTCGAGGACCTCGACGCGGCGGTGGCCAACGTCACCGAGCTGGGCGGAGCCGTGATGGGCGAGCCGATCGACATCGGGATCGCGCGCATCGCCATCGCCACCGATCCGCAGGGCGCGGTGTTCGCCCTATACGACGGACATCTCGACGACTGACGGTGAGCGGCGCCTCACGGAGGCGACGGCAGCCGGTAGGTCTGCGTCCTGACCCGCACCCGGCGCAGCGTCAGCATCACCGTCGAGCGGGTCCGCACCTCGTAGGGGCCGTCGCGCCATGCACCGCCGTGGAGCGCCACGGTGAACGTTGGTCGCCGCAGCACGCTTCGGGGCACGTTCGCGCTCGTCAGCGTGTGCTGGCCCAGTTCGGGTCCGGGGCACCGGGTGCGCAGTGGATCGGCGGCCTGCGACTGCGCGGGAGACAGCGAGACCCGCAGGCGGCTCCCGTGGACGTCGAGCGAGAGCTGAGCGTCACGTACGCGGGCGCGATCACGGCATGCCCCGCCCTGCACGAGATCGGCCGCCACCGTGCCATGCAGCTGAGCCTCGCCGCCGCCATTGACGGCGATCCCGGCCCGGTTCCCAACGGCGCCGAGTCCGAGCGCGGCCAGGAAGTCCCGGCGCGGACGCCGGGCCGGCGCGGCCGCGGTCAGGTACACCGAGCCGCCGCGGGCCGCCCCCGGCAAGAACCCGATCGTCCCGCCCAGGCCGCACGCGTCGAGCGGCCCGCACTGCGCGGCGTCGCGGGACGCCCCGACCTCGGAGACGGCGCTGCCCCGAAGGCGCTGGACGCGGTAGGTGACGGTGACGAACCTGATGCGCCGACCCGACTTCACCGCCGGAGATCCTTGGCGCGGATGCATCGTCCTCGGCCGGCCGAGCTGGAGCACGACCGTCGAGCGAATCACACCTGAGAAACCGTGAGCGGAGAAGTGGCGGGCGCCCCGCAGATCGATGCGCAGATGGCCGCGGACGACGCGGCCGAGGCTGAGAGTGGTTGCCGGAAGGGCGGTCGCCAGGTCGACGTCGAGCGGTCCAGCGCACCGGGTGGGGAACAGCGGGGAGCCTGTCAACAGGTTCAGCGTGATCCGCTGGCCGCGCACCCGGGGCGTCAAGAAGCCGGGGCTCAGCGCATCGCCGCTATCGCTGCACGCCATCGACCCGGTCGCCGCCGTCCGCTCCACGGCCGACTGCACCGGATTGCCGAAGCCTCCTCCGAGCACGAGCGACGCCTCGTGCACGATGCGCCCGTGGATGCGAGAGGTGAGGACGTCGAGATTCCCTTGGCCCTGCGGCTGCCACGACTCGGTCCCGGCGTACCGGGCAGCCCCCGGCCCGCCGGTGAAGCTCACCTCGACCCGTCCGTCTCCCGCGCAGACTGGGATGCTCGTGTCGCTGAGGAGCGTCGCGCCGCTCCCATAGGCGTACAGCGACTGCGACTCGCTGCCGTTCGAGCACCCCGCGGCCGCGCCCGCGACCGGCGGCAGCGAGCAGCACCCGAGCGCGACCAGCAGCGCTTGGAGTACGCGTCGGTGACGCATTGCGCGCAAAATCAGAGCACGGGATGTCGGGGCTGTCAACCGGTCCCTGCGCGCGGCGCGCTTGTCATACTGGATCCGTGCGTAGGCGCCGAGTCACGACGCTCGCGACGGCCTTGGTGCTGTGCGCCGGTTGCGGTCAGTCACACGGAACGTCGCCGACACCGAAGCCCCGCGCCGCGACGACACCCACCCATGCCGACGCGCCCAGCTACCGCGTGCACCCGCAGGTGGTGCAGCCGACGGCCGGCTCGGCACCGCGGATCGGCGCTCCCCCGTCGGGGGTGACCGCGGGGGTCAGCGTCGAGCCGGCCTCGGAGATTAGGGCGCTCCCCCAGCCCCTCAGCGAGGCCGATATCCGCAAGCAGCTGGTCCAGAGCGGAATGTCCGCCAACTCCGATCAGGCGACGCTCACGCCCGGCGGACTGGCGGTGGCGCCCGTCGGGGCACCCGCCGAGGTCCAGGAGGTGATCGCCGCGGGCAACGAGATCGCGCGACTGCCCTATCGGTACGGCGGAGGTCACATGACCTACGAGGACACCGCGTACGATTGCTCGGGGTCGATCAGCTACGTGTTCGCGGCGGCTCACCTGCTTGACCGCACCGTCGTCTCCGGCGACCTCGAGAACTGGGGCAGGCCCGGACCGGGCAAATGGATCACGGTGTTCGCCAACGGCGGCCATGTGTTCATGTACGTCGCCGGCCTGCGCTTCGACACGGTCGCGCTCGCCGAGACCGGCTCGCGCTGGTCTGACCGGGCCGCCGACGAGCCGGACATCAAGACCTTCAGCGTGCGTCACCCGGTGGGCCTGTAGGCCTCATCGCCCCTGTAATGGTCCCGGTTTTCGCACCCGCTGCCGTCCGGAGGCCGCTCTATCTTCGTTGCCCTGATGCAAGTCCGGCAACTTCAGGTCGGAGCGTCGGTGGCCATGGCCCTGCTGGTCCGCTATGCGCAGGCGCGGCCCCAGCGTGACGGCAGCTCACTGCTCAAGCTGACGCTCGGCGATCGCACGGGTAGCCTGCCGGCGATCGTGGTCGAGGGCGTCGAGGAAGCGCAGGAGGCCTGTCGCGTCGGGGAGGTCGTGTTCGTCGTAGGGAGCTTCCTCGCCCATGAGCGCTTCGGCAGCCGGATCGTCGTGGAGACGGTGCGACCCGCCCGCGAGACCGAGTACGAGCTCGGTGAGCTGATCGACGGACCGGCCCGTCCCCCGGCCGCGCTGGAGGCCGACCTCCGGGAGCTGGTGGCAACCGTGCAGGATCCTCATCTGCGCGTGCTGCTGGCCGAGTTGCTGGGCGAGGGATCGAGTGTATGGGCGCAGTTCCGCCAGGCGCCGGCCGCCAAGCACTATCACCAGGCCTACCGCCACGGCCTGCTCGAGCACTCGCTAACCGTGGCGCAGTCGGTGAGCGCGATCTCGGCCACGTTCCCCGGCATCGACCGCGACGTGGCCGTCGCCGGCGGGCTGCTGCACGACATCGGCAAGCTGGACGCATACGCGTTCGACGGCGACGCGATCGAGATGACCGACCAGGGGCGCCTATACGGAGAGATCGCGCTCGGCTACTACCGGATCCGCACCGCGATCGAGCGCATCGAGGGCTTCCCGGCCGACACCGCCCAGGCGCTGCTGCACATCATCCTCAGCCATCACGGCTCGCTTGAGCACGGCAGCCCGGTGGTCCCATGCACACGGGAGGCGACGCTCGTGCATATGGTCGACCACCTCGGCGGCAGGCTCGGCAGCTTCGACCGCGTGGAGAAGGGCCTACCGCATGGCGCGCAGTGGTCGGGTTATGACAAGGGGATCGGCGGCGGCGCCTACTTCAGCGCGCCGGCCCTGCCCGACCAGCGTCAGGCCGCCTGAGCTGAGAGCAACGCCAGGGCCAGCTCGCGGGCCGCGTCGGCGTCGTCGACCTCGAGTGCGGCAAGCGCGGCTTCCCGGGCACGGGCGAGCTCGACCTCCCGCAGGGCGGCCTTGACCTCGGGGACCAGCCCGGGTGCCATGCTCAATTCGGTCACGCCGAGCCCGACCAGCAGGATGGCCGCGGCCGGGTCGCCGGCCAGCTCCCCGCATACTCCCACCCACCGCCCGCGAGCGGCGGCCGCCTGAACCGTCGCCGAGACCAGGCGCAGCACCGCCGGCTGAGGACCGGCCAGCAGCGCCGCCAGCCGAGCGTCGCCTCGCTCGGCGGCCATGGTGTATTGGGTCAGGTCGTTGGTGCCCAGCGAGAAGAAGTCGACGTGCTCGGCCAGCCGCGCCGCGGTCAGGGCGGCGGCCGGGACCTCGACCATGATCCCCAGCTCCAGCGGCACGGTGATCCCCGTGTCGGCGCGGGCCTGGTCCAGCAGCTCACGGGCACCCAGCACCTCTGACAGCGTCGCCACCATCGGCAACATCGCCTTGACCGGGTGATCGGCGGCCACGCGCAGGATTGCCCGAAACTGGGTGGCCAGGATCTCAGGGCGCGACAGTGCCAGGCGGATCCCCCGCACGCCCAGGAACGGGTTGGCCTCCAGCGGCATTGGGAGCGCCGGCAGCGGCTTGTCGGCGCCGGCGTCGAGCGTGCGGATGACCAGGTCACGGCCGTCGAGCGCCTCGGCGATCTCGCGCAAGGTCGCGGCCTGCTCCTCCTCGTCGGGCAGCTCGTCGCGGCCGAGAAACAGGAACTCCGTGCGCAGCAGGCCGACGCCCTCGGCGCCCAGCGCCACCGCCCGCGCTGCCTCCTCGGGCGCGCCCAGGTTGGCGAACACCTCGATCCGCTCGCCATCCCGTGTAACCGCCGGCTCCGCGCAATGCTCGCGAGCGGCGGCCCGCCGCGCTGACAGCTGCTGGCGACGCTGCTCGGCATCGCTGAGCACCTCCGCCGGGGGATCGACGACCACCGAGCCCGCCTCGCCGTCGAGCAGCAGCGGGGTGCCGTCGGCGATGGCCAGCACGCGCTCGCCCAACCCGACCACCGCGGGCAGGCCGAGCGCTCGGGCCAGGATCGCGGCGTGCGCCGTGACCGAGCCGCGGGCCGTGGCGATCGCCAGCACCCGGTCGGGGTCCAGGCCGGCCGCCTGCGCCGGTGTCAGCTCATCGGCGATCACCACCCCCTCGGCCGCGGGGGGCCCGTCCGCGGAGCCGCCGACCCCCAGCGCCACAATCACCCGCCGGCCGACGTCGAGCACGTCGGTGGCGCGCTCGGCCAGCAGCGGATCGGACAGTGCGCGGTAGCGGTCGGCCACCTCCTCGGCCGCGGCATGCCAGGCACGCTCGGCGCTGGCGCCACCCTCGATCGCCATGCCGGCAGGTTCGGTCAACGCCTCGTCCTGTAGCAGCGCGACGTGCGCGTCGAAGATCTCCGCCTCCGCCTCACCCGCACGCGCCGCCACCACGCCACGGTCGCGCTCGAGCGCCTCGCGAGCGGCTCCGAGGGCCCGGTCCAGCCGCGCGCGCTCGGCGTCCGGACTCTCGGCAACACGATCGAGCGAGATCGCGGGGTCGCCGCCCAGTCGATGCGCCGGCCCGATCGCCACACCGGCGGCGGCGGCCACCCCCCGGAGAACCTCACCGGGGGACGGAGGCTCGACGGGCGCCGCAGGCGCGGCCGGCACGTCGCGCGGCACGTCGCCCGGCGCGCCGCGCAAGGCTGTCGCCGGCGCGGCCACGACGGCGTCGCCGAACCCGCCGTCGGCGAGCTCGGTCAGGGCGGCAACCGCCTCGGCGGCCTGCGGCCCCGTCGCGGTCACGATCAGGGTGTCGCCCAGCCGCGCTCCCAGGGCGACGAGGTTGGTGAGGCTGCCGGCGCCCACGGGCGCGCCATCCCCGGACTTGGCCACTCGCACGTCGGCGTCGAAGCCGTGGACGAGGGCGACGAATCGAGCGGCCGGGCGGGCGTGGAGTCCGATCTCGTTGCGGACCGTCAGCTCGGCGCGGGCGTCCGGCTCGGCGGCGGCGGCGTCGGCGTCGGCGTCGGCGTCCGGCTCATCCGCGGGCGCGGTGGGCGTTTCCGCGGAAACGCCGGCGTCGCCGATCTGAGCCGTTTTCATCGCCAGCGCCCCGCGTGCCTCGGCCGCCACGTCGTCCAGCGAAGCCCCTCCCGCCGCCGCCGCGGCCGCCGCCACGGCCCCCTCCACCAGTGGCGCATCGCTGAGCCGGACCGGCCCGGCTGGATCCTCCAGCAGCTCGACGGCGAACTCGGCGCTCATCAGTGCGCTGCCCAGGTCCATCAGCACCAGCACGCCGTCGGGGGACATCGCCCGCTCGATCGCGCCACGCACACGGTCGACGTCGGTGCCCAGCACGGGGTGGGCGGGGTCCGAGTCCGCGATACCCCCGGCCGCCTCCAGCGCCAACTCGTGGGCGGGGTCCATTTCACGGGCGAGCGCCACGACGCCCTCGGCCAGCCTCTCCGAATGGGAGACGACGACGATTCCGACCACGGCCCGTCGCCCCGACCCGCTAACGCGAGCCGTTGAGCCCGTACGCCCGATGCAGGTACTCGAGCGGGTGCAGCGCGGGACGCTGGGTGCCGTGGGCGATCTGCCAGCGACAGGTCTCCGAATCGCAGGCGACGCTCGATGCGCCGGAGTCGTGGACCTGGTCAAAGAGGTCGCGCCCGACCGCCATCGAGATGTCGTACTTCTCCACCTTGAGCCCGTACGTCCCGGCGATCCCGCAGCAGCGAGCGTTCATCTCCTTGACCTCCAGCCCGGGCACCAGCGCCAGCAGGTCGAGCGCCGGCTTTCCGATCCAGTGACCCTGCTGCTGGCAGGGCGCGTGGTAGGCGATCGTCTCGTTCACCGGCTGGAAGTCGGTCTTCAGCTCGCCGCGATCGTGGAGCTCCAGCAGCAGCTCGCAGATGTCATACGTGCGCTCGGACACCCGCTTGAGCTCGGGGTCGTCCTCCAGGCCGAGGATCTCGCGCGCCTCGCGCTTGAGCATCAGCGTGCAGCTGGTGGCGTTGCCGACGATGATCGTGTCGTCTGAGTCCAGGTGAGCCGAGAGCGCCCGGGCGAGCCGCAGCACGACCTTGCGGGCGTCCTCGAACAGGCCGCTGGACTGCAGCGGCAGACCGCAGCAGTCCTGCTTGGGGACGATCACCTCGAAGCCGTTGTGCTCCAGGATCTCGACCACCTTCTCGCCTTCCCACGGCTCGTAGTACTCGGTGCCGCAGCCGTGGAAATAGATCACCTTCCGTCCCGTGCGCGGACTCGTGCGGTCGCGGGCCCAGCGCGAGAACCGCCGGCCGGCGAACTTCGGCGCGGGAGCGTCGCGGTGCACGCCGAGCGCCTTCTCGGCGAGCACCCGCACGGGTCGCAGGCGGAGCGAGAGGTTCGCCACCGGGGCCACTGGCGTGCCGGCCCGTCCCAGCCACGTCGGCCGGGTGATGATCCGGTCGCGCAACGGGATCCCCTTGCGGCGCTTGAGCTTGTGGCGCGCCTGGGCGTTGATCTCGGCGATCTTGACCCCCTGCGGACATACCTGCGAGCAGATCCCGCAACCCGAGCAGTAGTCCACCGAGAGATCAACGGACGGCTCGGCCGCAACCCGGTAGCGCTCGGACTGCGGACCGGCGTACTTCGGGCCCGGGAACAGCGGCGACACGTTGGACACCGGGCAGGCGGTCTCGCAGATCGTGCACTTGACGCAGTGGTCAAGCGTGCCGCGCAGCATCGCCAGCTCCACCAGGTCGGTCATACGGCCGCCTCCTGCCGGGCGGGCAGCGACGCCGCCAACACCTGTGCCGCTCGGTACCCGCTGGCCAGCGCAATGCCCTCGCCCGAGTGCTCTCGCCACGGCACGGCGCCCGGCAGCGCAGCGCCGGCGACGACAACGTTCTCGGTGCCCTGCGCCCGCAACTCGCCGTCAACGGCAACGCCGACGCGCGCCAGCGGCTGTTCGGCGAGGTAATCGCTGACGAACCGCGGCTCGCCGTCGCCGGGCACTCCTCGTAGCGGAAGCCCGAGCACCCGCTCATGCGTGACCCAGTGCGAGTCGAGCTCGATTGCGCCCGAGGCCACGCCTCCGGTGGCCAGCACGAACCATGGAGCGGCGTAGCGCAGGTCGCGGCCGGCGGCCCGGGTGCTGACCGACGCCAGGCGATCGCCGTCGCGCTCGCAGGCCACCACCTCCGCGCCCAGCACCAGCCGCCCGCCAGCGGCGCGCAGCGCCGTGCGCAGGACCTCGTAGAGCCGCATGCCCGGCACGGAGGGCGGGAGCGTGGGGATCTCGAACACCCGGCGCCCGAGTCGCTGCTCCAGGTCGACCAGCACGCCATGCGGATCGCGCAGGCCGAGCATCGCCGGCAGGCCGACGTGCTCCTCGGCGCGCAGCGCCAGCGAGAGCTCGGCGGCGAACTGGCTGCGCCAGCGCGAGTCGTCGAACAGGCGCGCGAGCCCCAGGGCATTGGCGTCGGCGCGGTCGATCTTGAGCTCGAGGTTGACGGCCCGTGCCTCGATCCCGACGGCCGTCAGGTTTGCGGCGCACAGGCTGGAATGGAAGTCACGCAGTTGCGGCGTGCCAACGACGCACACCCGGCCCAGCTGCGACGAGTCGCCGGCGGCCATCGTCTCGGGCACCAACGCCGACGGTCGCAGCGCGCCCAGCGCCGAGGGCAGCAGCAGGTTGCGCTCCAGCCCTCCGGTGTAGGCGTAGCCCGGCAACGGCCCGCCGGTCACCGTCTGGGCAAACCAGCCAATCGCCTCGGCTACGGTCTCAGACCCGACGAGCGCATACGGGTGATCCGGACGCGCGGAGATCAGCTGCTCCAGCGACTTGCCGAGCTTCTTGGTGACGCGCTCCGGCGCATAGCCGAGAACGTCGATCGTCGCCGGAGCCAGGTGGGTGGAGCCGATGCCCTTGGCGAGCACGCACACACGCGCTCCTGACTGGGCCAGCCGCGTGCCCGCGACCAGCCCCGCCGTGCCGGCGCCGATCACCACGGCGTCGAAATGCAGCTCACTCCTCATGATGGAAGATGGTCCACGTCGAGGATGCCGTGGAAGATCCAGTCGTCGAGCCGGATCTGGCGCAGCTGGTCGCCGTAGAGCACCGGCCACACACCCTTCCAGCGCTCCTGCAGGAAGTCGAGCAGCGACGCATCGGCCTGCTCGGCGGAGATGCCGTCGAGCTCGTGGAGGATTCCGGTGGCGCGAAAGATGCAGAAGCCGCCCTGGCAGGGGCCCATGCCGAGGCGAAGCTGGCGGCGGATGTCGTCCAGATTGGTGCTGCCGGTGCGGGTGATCGCCTCCTCGAGCTTCGAGCGGCTGACCAGCTCGCACTCGCACACCACCTGCTCGTCTCTGAGGTGGGCCTCCTTGCGCGCCAGGCGCTCTCCCAGCATGTAGGTCTGGCCGCTCTCGGAACCGGGTAGCGGCTCGCTGGCCGTCCGGCACGCCCGCGGGCTGTCCAGATGACGACAGACCGCATCGACCGTCTCCTCGGCCATCAGCCGGAACGTCGTCAGCTTGCCACCGGTGATCGTCACGAAGCCGCGGACTCCATCGCGCTGTTCGTGGTCGAGCAGTGCGTGCGCGCGAGTAACGTCGCGCGTCGCGGTCTCGGACGCCTTGGCGTCCTCGAACAGGGGACGCACGCCCGTCCACACGCGCAGCGCGCGGGCATTGCGAAAACCCGGCACCAGCTTCTCGCCGTCGTCGAACATCCGATCGACCTCGTCTTCATGTACGAGGTGATCGTCGGGATCGTCGGTGTGCTCGTCGGTGGTCCCGATCACCGAGACGGTCCGGATCGGCACCAGGATGTCGCCGTCAGTGGGCATCTGGCAGCGGTTGATGACGGTGTTGACCAGACGGTGGTTCATCGCGATCATGATCCCCCGGCCGGGCAGCACCCGGACGCCCTCGATGCCGGCCAGGTCGGCCACCCGGCCCGCCCAGGCACCGGCGGCGTTGACGGTGACACGCGCCTGGATCTCCACCTCCTCGCCCGTGCGCGCCTCGCGCGCGCGCGCGCCCGTGACGAAGTCTCCGTCACGGTGGACCTCGGTGATCTCGTGATAGGGCAGGATCCGCGCGCCGTGCTGCTGGGCCCCATGGCTCAGCGCCCACACGGTCTTCCAGACGTCGATGCTGGCGTCGGGCACGCGGAACGCGCGCGAGATCTCGGGATTCAGGCGCGGCTCCTCGGCGAGCGCCTGCGAGACCGGGATCTCCTCGCAGTCCACGCCGGTGTCGGCACAGCCCCTGGCGAAGCGATCGGCGTAGTCGGGGTCGTCCCAGGGCGTGGTGACGAACAGCCCGCCAGTGTCCTCGATGCCATCGGCGGCGACGCGGCGCAGGATGCGATTCTCGCCGATGCACTCCTCGGCGGCCCGCGGATCCTTGACCGCGTAGCGCCCGCCGGAGTGCAGCAGCCCGTGGAAGCGGCCGCTGGTGCCCTCGCCCAGGTCCCGGCGGTCCACGAGCACGACATTAAGGCCGCGCAGCGCGGCGTCCCAGGCCACTCCCGCGCCCGTGGCCCCTCCACCGATGACCAGGACGTCGGTTGTCAGCGTGACCACGTCGTCAGCCTACCGGGCGGCCGTCGCGGGCGACCCAGTTGGCCGCCCGCGACACCGGTGCGCTCGACCTCACTCCGCGGCGTCGAACCAGTCGAACGTTCGGGTGACGGCCTTCTTCCAGTACTTGTAGTACTCGTCGCGCTTGGCGGCGTCCATCTTGGGCTCCCAGCGCTTGTCCTCGCGCCAGTTCTCACGCAGGTCCTCCTCGCTGTTCCACAGCCCGGTGGCCAGGCCTGCCGCATAGGCGGCGCCCAGCGCCGTGGTCTCGGCCACCTCGGGACGGATCACCGGCACACCCAACAGGTCGGCCTGGAACTGCATCAGCAGGTCGTTCTGGACCATGCCGCCGTCGACCTTCAGCGAGTCAAGATCGACGCCCGAGTCCGTAGCCATCGCCTCGACGATCTCACGACTCTGGAAGGCGGTCGCCTCCAGTGTGGCGCGCGCGATATGGCCGGCGTTCACGTACCGGGTCAGACCGGCGAACACGCCGCGAGCGTTGGACTTCCAGTACGGCGCGAACAGGCCGGAGAACGCGGGCACGATGTACAGGCCGCCGTTGTCGTCGACCGATGCGGCCAGCTCCTCCACCTCCGGCGCCGCCTTGATCAACTTGAGGTTGTCGCGCAGCCATTGCACGAGCGCTCCGGTGATCGCGATCGACCCCTCCAGGCAGTAGATCGCGTCCTGATCGCCGATCTTGTAACCCACCGTGGTCAACAGACCCGACTTGGAGTGCACCAGCTCGGTGCCGGTGTTGATCAGCATGAAGTTGCCGGTGCCGTAGGTGTTCTTGGCCTCTCCCGGTGAGAAGCAGGTCTGCCCGAAGGTGGCCGCCTGCTGATCGCCGAGGATGCCGGCCAGCGGGATGCCCGTGAACCCGCCTGTCTTGACCTCCCCGTAGACCTCGCTCGAGGGCTTGATCTCGGGCAGCATCGACATCGGAACGCCGATCGTCTCGGCAATCGACTCGTCCCACGAGAGCGTGTTCAGGTCCATCAGCATCGTGCGGCTGGCGTTGGTTACGTCGGTGATATGCAGGCCGCCGTCGACGCCTCCCGTCAGGTTCCACGTGCACCACGTGTCCATGTTGCCGAACATCAGGTCGCCGGCCTCGGCCTTCTCCTGCGCGCCGTCGACGTTGTCGAGCAGCCAGCGGATCTTGGGGCCCGAGAAGTACGTCGCCAGCGGCAGCCCGACCGTCTTGCGGAAGCGGTCCTGACCGCCGTCGGCCGAGAGCTCGTCGACCAGCTTGTCGGTGCGCGTGTCCTGCCAGACGAGCGCGTTGTGGATCGGCTCGCCGGTGTTGCGATCCCACACGAGGGCCGTTTCACGCTGGTTGGTGATCCCCAGCGCGGCCACGTCCTCCTTGTTGCCGCCGGCCTGCTCCAGGGCCTCGTCGAGCACCTCCTGGGAGCGCGCCCAGATCTCCTTGGCGTCGTGCTCTACCCAACCCGGCTTGGGATAGATCTGCTCGTGCTCCTTCTGCGCTACCGACACGACCTGCCCGGAGTGGTCGAAGACCATGGCTCGGGAGCTCGTGGTGCCCTGATCGAGTGCTGCTGCGTACTTCGCCATGTGCTGTCCCTTTCAGTTCGTCAACGCCTCGGCGGCGCTCTTGAAGAGGTAGAACGTCGAGGTCGCGCCGGGGTCCTGGTGATCGGCGCTGCGTTCCCCCAGGTAACTGGCCCGTCCTTTTCGCGCGACGAGCGGCGTCGTCGCCTGCATGCCCTGCTCGGCGGCCCGCACCGCCGCTTGGAGCCCACTGTCCAGGTCCGATGCCTGCTCCAGTGCCTGCACCGCCGGACCCAGGGCGTCGACCATCGTCTTGTCGCCAGGCTCTGCCTTGCCCCGCGACTGGACCCCCTCCAGGCCCTTGCGCCACGCCGCGGCAAAACCGGCGAGGTCGACCTCGTCCTCGCCGGCCAGCTCGTTACCGAGCTGCAGGAACAGCGTTCCGTACAGCGGCCCGGCGGCGCCGCCGACGGTGGAGATGAGGGTCATCGCCACCGTCTTGAGCACCGCGCCGGCATCGGCCGGCTCGGCCGTCTGCAGCTTCTCGAGCGCCTTCTGCATGCCGCGGTTCATGTTCGTTCCGTGATCACCGTCCCCGATCGCGGTGTCGAGTGCCACGAGCTCCTTGCGGTGCTCGCTCATCTCCTCCGCGAACGCGGACATCCAGGCCAGCGTCGAGTCGCGATCGACCGCCACCGGCGCTATGCGCCCCACCGCAGTCCGGGGGTGTTGACCGGCGCGTCCCAGTAGCGCAGCATCTCGTCGTCGAGCTTGAGCAACGTGATCGAACAGCCCTGCATCTCGAGCGAGGTGATGTAGTTGCCGATCAGATTGCGCTCGATCGTGAGACCGTGGTCGGAGGCGATCTTCGCCACCTCGTTGTAGACGATGTACAGCTCCAGCAGCGGCGTCCCGCCCATGCCGTTGACGAACGCCAGCACCCGGTCCCCCGATGAGAACGGGAGGTCCTCCAGGATCGGGGTCATCAACCGCTCGGCGATCTGCGACGCCGGCCCGATCTTCTCGCGGAAGCGGCCCGGCTCCCCGTGGATGCCGATGCCGATCTCCACCTCGTCGTCGGCGAGGTCGAAGCTCGGCTCCCCCGAACCGGGCGTGATGCACGGCGTCAGCGCCATGCCCATCGACCGGCCCTGATCATTGACGCGGCGCCCCAGCTCGGCGACCTGCTGCAGGTTGCGGCTGTCGTCGGCGGCACCCCCGCAGATCTTCTCCACGAGCACCGTCACCCCGACGCCGCGGCGCCCAGCGGTGTACAGCGAGTCCTCGACGGCCACGTCGTCGTTGGTGAGGATCGTCTCGACCTCGATGTTGTCGCCCTTGCCCATCTCGGCGGCCATGTCGAAGTTCATCACGTCGCCGGTGTAGTTCTTGACGATGTGAATCACGCCGGCCCCGCCGTCCACCGCCTTGGTCGCCTCCAGCATCTGGTCAGGCGTGGGCGAGGTGAACACCTCGCCGGGACAGGCGGCGTCCAGCATCCCCGGCCCCACGAACCCTCCGTGCATCGGTTCGTGGCCGGAGCCGCCTCCGGAGATCAGCCCGACCTTTCCGCTCACCGGCGCGTCGCGCCGGACGATGACGTACGGGTCGTACATGACACGCACACGATCGCCGTGCGCCGCCTCGACGCCGCGGAGGGCCTCGACGACCACCGCGTCGGGCGCGTTGATCAGCTTCTTCATGTCTTTTCCTTGTTTGTGATATCGCTCGTGCGGCGGCGGCGGCGCCCTTCCAACGCCGCCGCCTGCCGTGCCTCGGTGCTACGGCCGGTCCTGCACCGTCTCGCCCTCGGCGACGATTCCGGGTTCCGGCGGCTTCCGTGCCTTGAGGACGTCCTGGATCGTGCGGTCGTACATCCACGACGCTATCGCCGCTCCGATCAGAGGCCCGACGATCGGTATCCAGAAGTAGTCGTTGACGTTGCCGTAATCACCCGGGAACGCGACGCTCTTCCACCCCGCGATCCACGCGAAGATGCGCGGGCCGAAGTCACGAGCCGGGTTGATCGCGTATCCGGCGTTGGCGCCGAACGAGATGCCGATCGCCATCACGATCATGCCGACGATGAACGGGGTCATGTTCGACCCCACGGGCAGGTTGAATTCGTCGGTCACCGCCCATACGAACAGCGCCAGGAAGAACGTGCCCACTATCTGGTCGACCAGCGGGCCTAAGAAGCTGTGGAAATAGGGGGCTGGGAATGTCGCAAATGTGCTGTACGTGGCTACCGAGGCAGCCGTTCCCTTCACGATGTGGTGCGCCTCATCAAAGGCGTTGATCGCGTTGTTGTAGACGAGGAACACCAGCGCGGCGCCCAGGAAGCAGCCCAGTACCTGCGCCACCCAGTATCCGGGTACCTTGTTCCACGGCAGCTGCTTGCGGATCGCGGCGCCCAGGGTGATCGCCGGGTTGATGTGCGCGCCGGTGATGCCGCCGCTGACGTACACGGCGAACGCGACGGCCAGGGCCCATCCCCAGGTGATCAGCAGCCAGTCACCCGAGGACTGGAGCGGACCGGCGGAGCTGCGCCCGGATCCGGCGAGGCCCCACAGCATCGCCACGACCCCGTCGCCGAACGAGATCAGGATGAAGCAGCCGAAGAACTCGGCCCACAGTTCACCTATCAGTCCTTTCCGCCAGGCAAGCGGCAACATCCGGGTCGTTCTTGCGTCAGTTACGGCCACAAAGCCTCCTCCGAAGACGTGGGACTCAGTTCACGGTCCCGCAGGACTCACCTGAAGACCAGCCGGCATGTGCGTCAGAGGACGGCCCAGCCCATGCCAAGGCCGGGTCGCGTCGCGATCCCGGCCGACCCAGCATCAGCACACCGGCTTGCGGCACGCCAATACCGAGCCCGGCTTCACCACCCTCATCCTCAACCTGCTCGGCTCGCCGTGACCTGCTGGCGCCGAATTTCGCCGAACCTACCAAACCGCGTACGACAATGTCAAACCGCGTTTTATAGGCTAATGACCGCCTGGCGGAACCGTGTGCGCAGCGGCTGATCCACGCCCTGGATGAACCGCAGACGGCCGGTCTCCCGACGGCGTGGACCCACGCGCATCGGAGCCGGTTGGGTGAATATTTCGAGGATGATCACGATCCGGCACCACGTCGAACACGGCTGAGGACGCGTTGCCTGGCAACATCCAATCCATCGAGCGTGCGGCAGCGATCCTGCGTCTGCTCTCCGGCCGTACCCGCCGGCTCGGTGTCGTCGACCTGTCCGGCGAGCTCGGCCTGTCCAAGGGGACGGTCCACGGGCTGCTGCGTACCCTGCAGCAGGTCGGCTTCGTCGAGCAGGACGCCGAAACGGGCAAGTATCAGCTCGGGGCGGCACTGCTGCACATGGGCTCCAGCTACCTCGACGGCAACGAGCTGCGCACCCGGGCGCTGAACTGGTCTGACTCGCTGGCCGCCCGCACTCACGAGGCCGTCCGCCTCGGGACCATGCACGACTCACAGGTGCTGATCGTTCACCACGTGTTCCGCCCCGACGACAGCATGCAGACGCTTGACGTCGGCTCGCTTCTGCCGGCCCACGCCACAGCGCTGGGCAAAGTGCTGCTCGCCCATCATCCGCACGTGGCGACCGAGCTGATCAAGCAGGGGCTGGCCGCCTTCACCGACGCGACGATCTGCGACGGCGGGCGGCTGGAGCGGGAGCTGACCCGGGTGCGCGAACGCGGTTGGGCAAGCGAGATCGGCGAGCTCACCCCGGCCCAGGTGTCGCTGGCGGCGCCGATCATCGACCGCACCGGGCTGACCGTCGGCGCGATGGGTATCTTCGGTCCACCGGAGAGACTGTTGACGGCCCGTCAGCCCCGAGGAGAGATGCTCGCCTACGTGAGCGAGGCGGCACGGGCCGTTTCGCGCGAGCTGGGGGCGATCCCCTGGTGAGCGATCTGGCGGTTCACCAATGGCGCTGAGAGACCGATACGTGGCGGCGATCGACCAGGGCACGGGGTCGTCCAGGTGCCTGGTCTTCGACCGCTCGGGGCGGATCGTGTCGGTCGCCCAGAAGGAGCACGCCGAGGTCAACCCGCGTCCCGGCTGGGTGGAGCACGATCCGCAGGAGATCTGGCGAAACGTCGAGGAGGTCGTGGCCCGAGCGCTCGATGAGGCGCGCCTGGAGCCCACCGACCTGGTCGCCCTGGGCATCGCCAGCCAGCGCGAGACGACGATCGTGTGGGACCGTCATACCGGCGAACCGGTGCATCCGGCGATCACCTGGCAGGACATGCGGACGGATCACATCGTCCGCGACTTGGCCGAGCGATACGGCCAGGACTACTTCCGCAGCCGCGCCGGCCTACCCGCGACCACGTACTTCTCCGGACCGAAGCTGCGCTGGCTGCTCGACACCGTGACCGGGCTGGAGGAGCGCGCCCAGGCCGGCGAGGTGCTGTTCGGGACGATGGACTCGTGGCTGATCTGGCGGCTGACCGGACGCCATCTGACCGACGTGACCAACGCCAGCCGGACCCTGATGATGAACCTCCTCACGCTCGACTGGGACGACGACCTGCTCGACGCGCTCGGCGTTCCGCGGGCGATGCTGCCGGAGATCAGGCCCTCAGCCGAGGTCTACGGCGAGGCCGGCGGCCAGCTGGCCGGCGTGCCCGTGGCAGCCGCCCTGGGTGATCAGCAGGCGGCATTGTTCGGCCAGACCTGCTTCTCGCCCGGCGACGCCAAGTGCACTTACGGGACCGGAAGCTTCCTACTGCTCAACACCGGTGCGCGGCCCGTCGTCTCCGACACCGGCCTGCTACCGACGGTCTGCTGCCGGGTGGGAGAGGAGCCGCCGACCTATGCCCTGGAGGGATCGATCGCCGTCACCGGGTCGCTCGTGCGGTGGTTTCGCGACAACCTGGAGCTGATCGGCTCGGCGTCGGAGATCGAGACCCTGGCCCGCACCGTGCAGGACAACGGCGGGTGCTACTTCGTTCCAGCCTTTTCGGGCCTGTTCGCCCCGCATTGGCGCAGCGATGCCCGGGGCGTGATCGCCGGGCTGACGGGCTACATCACCAAGGGTCATCTGGCGCGGGCGGTGCTCGAGGCGACCGCGTGGCAGACGCGGGAGGTGGTGGAGGCGATGATCTCCGGCGCCGGACTCTCCCCGAGCGCACTGCGCGTCGACGGGGGAATGACCGCCAACAACCTGCTCATGCAGTTCCTGGCCGACGTGCTCGACCTCCCGGTCGTGCGCCCGAACGTGGCCGAGACGGTCTCTCTCGGAGCGGCCTATGCCGCGGGCCTGGCGGTCGGCTTCTGGCCTGACACCGACGCGCTGCGGGCCAACTGGCATATGGCCGCCCAGTGGCTTCCGACGATGGAGCCCGAGGCACGCGCGCGCGGGTATCGCAAGTGGCGCAAGGCGGTGACCCGAGCGATGGACTGGCTGGACGAGGACGACGACAATGACGGTTGAAGATGAGGTGAAGCTGGGCCAGACGTCGCTGGAGGTGAGCCGCGTCGGCCTGGGTCTGGCGGCCCTCGGGCGGCCGGGCTACATCACGGTCGGGCATGCCGACGACCTGAACGGGCATACCGGCGTCGATGCCATGCGGGCCAACGCCCACGCGGTGCTCGACGCCGCCCATGCGGCCGGAGTGCGCTACTTCGACGCCGCACGCTCCTACGGCCGGGCCGAGGAGTTCCTCGGCTCGTGGCTGACCGAGCGCGGGCTCTCGCCGCCCGCCGTCAGCGTCGGCTCGAAGTGGGGCTACACCTACACCGCGGGGTGGCGGACCGACGCCGAGGTCAACGAGGTCAAGGACCTCTCGATCGCCACCCTACGCCGTCAGGAGCAGGAGACCCGCCAGCAGCTCGGCTCCAACCTGGGCCTGTACCAGATCCACTCGGCGACGCTGGAGAGTGGGGTGCTCGATGATTCCCAGGTGCGCGAGGAGCTGGCGCGGCTGCGAGCCGGCGGTCTGTTCATCGGGTTCACGGTCACGGGTCCGCACCAGAGCGAGACGATCGCGCGGGCGCTGGAGGTCGGCGGCTTCGACGCCGTTCAGGCGACCTGGAACCTGCTCGACCCGTCCGCCGGGCCGGCGCTAGCCGCCGCCCATGACGCCGGGCTCGGGGTGATCGTCAAGGAGGCCGTGGCCAACGGCCGCCTGACCGCTCGCGGCGACGTTCCGCCGCTGGTCGATGCCGCCGCGGAGAGGGGCGTGAGCGCCGACGCGCTGGCGCTGGCAGCAGCCCTGGCGCAGCCGTGGGTCGACGTCGTGCTGAGCGGCGCGAGCACCCCGACGATGCTCGCCTCGAACCTCGCCGCCACGCAGATCGAACCCGACGCGGACCTGCTGGAGCGACTCGGGGAGCTCGCCGAAGATCCCGAGGCCTACTGGGAGACGCGCTCGGCGCTGAGCTGGAACTGATCGCGCATAGTCACAGACGTGCCAAATGTGCGCAAATTGCGCCCGTACAGCCGGGTGAGACCATTCTGCGTCGATCGGCGCCGACTAAAGTCCTGAACGGGGATGGCCAAGGACACCGAGAAACTGATCCGTCAGCTCTCGCTGATCTCTTACCTGATGGCCGAACGGCGGCCAGTAACGGCGCCGGAGATCCGGCGTGACGTCGAGGGATACAGCGTGATGAACGAAGACGCGTTCGCGCGCCGCTTCTACGCCGACCGATCCGAGCTGGAGGCCCTGGGGATCGTGCTGGCCGTGGAGAAGCCCGTCGACGGCCTGGTCGAGCAGGAGAACTACTCGCTGCCCCCGGAGAACTTTCACCTCCCGCCGATCGCCTTCAGCGACCAGGAGCTGGCCGCGCTGCGCACAGCGCTGCAGCTGCTCGACGGGGAGTTCGCCTATGCCGAGCCGCTGCGCCTGGCCCTGCAGCAGATCTCGTGGGGCCGCCCCAGTCCGTTGCAGGCCCCCGAGCAGAGCACGGTGGCGCTCGGCATCACGGGCTCCGCCGGCGGCCACGACGTATCGCTGCGCCTCGCCAAGATCGAAACGGCGATCTTCCGCCGCAAGACGATCGTGTTCGACTACCACACGATGGAGCGCGACGAGCTCGGAGCCCGCCGGGTCGACCCCTACCAACTGCTCTTCCAGGGCGGCCAGTTCTACGTGGTCGGACGCGCGCACGAGCGCTCGGCGATCCGCGTCTTTCGCCTCTCGCGGATCCGCGGCAAGGTCGGCTACGCCACCAAGGCCGAGCACGACTTCCAGCGGCCGCAAAACTTCGATCCGCGCGCCTACGCGAACCGCATCGACTGGCAGTTCGGCGAGCCGATCGGGACGGCGCAGGTGTGGATCGGGCAGCGGATCGCCTGGCAGATCGAGCGTCACTTCGGCCGCTACGGGGAGATCCGGCCCGCCACCGAGGAGGCCGATCCCGACGATCGCCTGTTTGTCACCCGCTATGCGAACTCTCGGCAGCTGATCGCCTGGGCGCTCGGGCTCGGCGACAACGCTCGCATCGTTGGGCCACCGGAGCTTGTCGCCGAGCTGCGCGAGCGGGTGTCTCTGCTGGTGGAGCGTCACTCCGGCGAGCCTCACGTGGCCGACGAGCTGCCCGCGGGGTCCTACGTCGCCCACGCGGCGACGGACGGCGCAGCCGAGGACGCCGAAGATGGCGCGGCGAGCGCGAACGGCAGCCGCCCCGACGCCGCGATCCGGCCCGAGCGCTTCGCGCGGCTGGTCACGCTGGCCAGCATCCTGATCGAGGCCGGGCG
Organism: uncultured Solirubrobacteraceae bacterium; assembly: GCA_963831015.1. Taxonomy (GTDB): domain Bacteria; phylum Actinomycetota; class Thermoleophilia; order Solirubrobacterales; family Solirubrobacteraceae; genus Palsa-465. The sequence continues at coordinate 729,336 of CAWHOM010000007.1, forward strand.
GGCCGGCCGGCTGCTGAGGTCCACGGAGCTGTGCAGCGCGCTGAAGATCTCAGACGTTGAGCTGCGCGAGGACATCGGCGTGCTCAACGTCGTCAACTTCGGCGCGGGCACGTACGTGCTCTACGCGGAGATCCACCCCGACGGGACGATCGAGGTCGACCCCGAGCCCTACGGCGACTCATTCGCCCGGCCGGCGCGACTGCTGCCGGTCGAGGCCAAGGCCCTGATCGCCGCCATCGACCTGATCGGCGAGCACATCCCCGAAGGGTCGCTCACCTCCGTGCGCCGCAAGATCGTCGGCGCGCTGGGCGAGGATCCGGTTCACGAGGGGTTGCAGTTCGCCACCCTCGGCGGCGACGACGCGCAGATCTCCGAGGTCGTGTCCTCGGCGATCGCACGACGACGGCGGCTGTCGTTCGAGTACTACAAGGAGAACGAGGACGAGTTCTCGACCCGGCTGGTCGAGCCCTACGCTCTGATCAACGGCCGCGAGGGGTGGTACCTGGCGAGCTTCGATCCCACCCGTGACAGCGTGCGGCACTTCCGCCTGGACCGGATCAAGTCCGCCACGGTCACCGACGAGACTTTCGAGGCCCGCGACGACGTCGACCCCGCCGCCGACGTCGACGGGTGGCCGCGGACCGGCGAGGTACCCGCCTCCAGTCGAGCTCGGGTGTGGATCTCGCCGGAGCGCGCCCGCTGGGCGCGTGAGGAGCGCAACGTGGTGGCCGAGCTCTCCGACGGCGCGGTGGTCGTCGAGCTGGGCTTCGCCGGCGTTGACTGGCTGGTCCGCGAGACGCTCAAGGAGGCCGGCGACGCGGTCGTGCTGGAGCCCGCCGAGGCGCGCGAGGCTGTGCGCCAGGCCGCCGAACGGATCGGCGCCGGCGCCGCGCTGGCCTCCCGCTGACGGTGAGCCGCCGCGATCAGATTCAGCTGACCGCGGCCGAGCAGGCCGCCTTCCTGGCTGAGCAGCGCACCCTGATCTGCGCCACCAACGGGGTCGGCGGCTGGCCGCACCTGATGCCGCTGTGGTACGTGGTCCGCGGCGAGGACATCTGGGCATGGACCTATGCGAAATCGCAGAAGGTGCGCAACCTGGAGCGCGACCCCCGCGCCACACTGCAGGTGGAGGCCGGCGATGAGTACGACCAGCTGCGGGGGATCATGATCGAGGCCCGCACCGAGATCCACCGCGACACCGAGCTGGTGGCGGCGCTGGGAGCCGAGTTGGCGCAACGGTACGGCGAGGGCTCGCTCGGACGGCAGGCCATGGATGCGATCCGCGCGCAGGCGGCCAAGCGGGTCGCGCTGCAGTTCGCGGCCCAGCGGACGGCCACCTGGGACCACCGCAAGCTCGCCGGCAGCTATTGAGCGGTCAGCCGCCCGCTGGCGTCGTAGGTCCATCCGTGGAGGCCGAAGCGGGCCTCTAGCAGCGCGCTGGCCTGCGCCGGCGCCACCGGTGTAACCGTCCGCGTGTCCGGCGTCAGCTCGGTCAGGACCAGCTCTCCCGACCAGTCGCTCAGCGAGACCGCCGTCGCGTCGCGATCGTAGATCGCGGCCGAGATCCCAGCCGAGACGAACGGCGAGCGCGGATGGGTCGCGGTGTACCAGTTGCTCGTCTCGATGTCGATCAGCGGCACCGGCTCGGGCACGAAGGTGTAGCCGTCGATCCACTCACCGTCGCGCGACGTCTGCAGGACCAGCTCGGGGCCGTCGGCGACCACCCGAAAGCGCCACCCGTCCTGCACGTGCTCGTCGCCCGGCCCGAACGGGATCGGCGCCAGCAGCGTGCCGCGGCCGAACCCCACGTCGGCGTGCCACACCTCGCCGTCGCAGTTCACGCGCAGCAGCAGATGCGTGCGCGAGCGCTCGGTGCCGCGCGGTCCGACCCGGGCGAGGATCGGCTCCACCCGCGCCCCCAGCGCCTCCAGCGCGGCCTTTAGCAGCAGGTTGTGCTCAAAGCAGTAGCCGCCCCGGCGCTCGGTGACGAGCTTCCGCTGCAGGTCGTCCAGCTCCAATGAGACCGGCCTGCCGCGGCGGGGATCGAGGTTCTCGAACGGGATCGAGGTGACGTGCGCGCGGTGGATCTCGGCGATCCCGCGACGCTCGGGCAATCCGATCCGCTCGAGGTAGGCATCGAGATCGAACACGTGCGGCAATCTACGACGTGTACGCTCCGCGCGGTGACGCAACCGCTGAAGGGGTTGATTCTCTCTGGGGGTAAGGGCACGCGGTTGCGTCCGATCACGCACACCAGCGCCAAGCAGCTGGTGCCGGTGGCCAACAAGCCGGTGTTGTTCTATGGGATCGAGGCGATGGCCGCGGCGGGGATCGAGGACGTGGGAATCATCATCGCGCCCGAGACGGGCGATGAGATCCGCGCGGCAGCTGGCGATGGGCAGCGTTTCGGGGTGCGATTGACCTATATCGTGCAGGATCAGCCCGCGGGGTTGGCGCACGCCGTGCTGACCGCCGAGCCGTTTCTGGGCGCCTCGCCGTTCGTCATGTACCTGGGCGACAACCTCTTGCAGGGCGGGATCTCGGACCTCGTGCGCGCGTTTGATGAGGGCGGGCCCGACGCGATGATCCTGCTGACCCCAGTGCCCGATCCCGAGCACTACGGGGTCGCGGAGCTGCGCGACGGGTCGGTGGTGAGCCTGGTGGAGAAACCCGCCCGGCCCACGACCGATCTGGCGCTCGTCGGGGTGTACATGTTCCGCGCGTCGATCCACGCCGCGGCCCGCGCGATCGAGCCCTCCGCGCGGGGGGAGCTCGAGATCACCGACGCGATCCAGCGGATGGTCGACGTGGGCCTGCGCGTGGAGCCGCACGTCGTGAAGGGGTGGTGGAAGGACACCGGTCGCCTGGATGACATGCTGGCCGCCAACCGGCTGGTGCTGGACACCATCCAGACGCGCCAGGACGGCGTGCTGGAGGACTGCCAGGTCGACGGGCGGGTCGTGATCGAGGCCGGCGCCCAGCTGACCCGCACCGCGGTCCGCGGCCCCGCGGTGATCGGCGCGGGCGCTCGGCTGACCGACTGCTACATCGGCCCCTACACCGCGATCGGGGAGAACTGCGTGATCGAAAACGCCGAGGTGGAGCATTCGATCCTGCTGGAGGGATCGAGCGTCAAGGACCTGGACGGCCGGATGGAATCCTCGCTGTTGGGCCGCAACGTCAAGGTCGGGCGGATCGAGCGCCAGCCCCGCGCCTACCGCTTCCTCGTCGGCGACAACTCGGAGATCGGGATTCTCTAGCAGCGTATGTGGGAACCCTCGGGCACGCAGGTGTGTCCGGGTAGGGGGAGGTAGCCATGAGGTATGGGAGAGTCGTCGCGGCGGTGAGCACCGGCTTCTACAACCACTACAGCTGGCTGCGCACGATGGAGGACCTCTTCGACGTGGCCGGCCGCTCGCCGGGCCTCGACGGCGACGGGCACATCGGCTACGCCGCCCAGCCGGGGCTGGCGCCGTTCGGCCGCGACGTGTTCACCAGCCCACAGGGCCCCCACCCGGGCGGCCACCGCCGGTGAGCGAGCCCGGCGCCGGATCATGACGGCCACGACGCGACGGTGGACGGCCGCGACCGTGGCGGCGACCCTGATCCTCGCCGGGGCCACGATCGGGCTGGTCGCGTCGTCGGGCGGCAGGGGCGCGCCGGCGCGCCCCAGAACCCACGGCGCCGTCCGCCACGAAGCCGGCACGGCGGTGGGTACCCCGAGCGCGAAGGCCTCCAAGGCGAAGTACGGCGGTATCCCGAGTTGGCTGCCCAAGGCCAAGGTGCGCGTCGACCAGGTCGTGATCGCCACTCCGGCGCACCCCAGGCTGGCGATCGAGGGAGACACCATCGTTGCCCACCTGCCGCGCGGTCGGGCGATGATCACGGCAGTCGGCCCCGCGGTGCCTGAGGAGGGCGGGTTCCCGGTCCCCCAGACCACTCCGTGCCGGTTCGCGGTCACGTTCGCGTCGGTGCACGGCGCCATCCCGATCAGCTCCGACGCCTTCAGCTTCCTCAGCGAGCACGGCCAGACGCACCGAGCCAGAGTGAGGCTGCGCGGCGGCGGCCCCGCGCCGAAGCGAATCGCGCCCGGTCATCCGGTAACGCTGACCGTGAGCGCGGTCTTGCCGACGGGCAACGGGCAGCTGCGCTGGACGCCGTCGGGAGAGAGGCCGTTCGTCTCCTGGGACTTCGATGCGGAGATCGACTAGATCGACTAGATCGCGGTGGCGCGGTCAGCGCAGCGGCTTCTCGCCCCAAAAGGACGCGACCGGATTGCCGTTGAAGTTGGCGATCTCGGCATAGCCCTCGGACTCGTAGAGCCCGCGCGCGCCCTGCTGGCGGGGGCCGGTGTCCAGCCGCGCGACCTCGTAGCCGAGCCGGCGCGCCGTCGCCTCCAGCTCCTGCAGCAGCGCTCGGGCCACTCCGCGCCCGCGCATGTGCGGAGCGACATACATCCGCTTGATCTCGCACATCCGCTCGTCGAGGCGTTTGACGCCTCCGACGCACACCCTCGTCCCCAGACCAGCCGACGACCAGCGCGCCCGCGGGCGGCCCGAGCTCGGCCGCGCCGGCCCGCGGCATGTCGTCGCTGTCCATGTCCAGGCCGTCGTAGAGCTCGCGCATCTCGTCGCGCATCGCCTGCAGCAGGATCGCCCCCGCGCCGGTGTCAAACACGGCCGGCCGGAATTCGATCTCGGCGGTGAGGGGCATCTCGCGGTCAACGCTAGCGAGCCGTCGATAGGCTCGTCGGATGGCTCAACCGCCCGACGAGGTCGCCGAGCGGCTGCTCACCGCCTGGCGTGGCGAGATCCTGGCGGGCACGGTTTACGGACTCATCGCGCGCCGCCTGGAGCCCCGCGAGGCCGACATCCTGCGCCGGATGGCAGAGGCCGAGAGCGGCCACCGCCGCCGGCTGGAGGAGCGGATGACGCAGCTGCGGATCCCGGTCCCCGACCCGGCCACCGTGAAGGTTCCGCTATGGCTGCGCATGCAGACGCGAGTGGCGCCCGTGGACCGGCTGCTGGCCGCGCGCGAGGCTGCCGAGGACGAAGAGGTCGACGACCTGTACAAGCGTTCGACCGGAGACGCCGAGACCGACCACCTGCTGCGCGAGATCCGCAAGGAGGAGCGCTCGCACTCGCTGGCGGTGGCCGACATGCGCGCGGGCTCGAGTTCGGAGGATCCCGCTGGGCGCCGGCTCCGGGCCGGCCGGCCCGCCCTGGCCGGCAACATCGGGGTGGGCGGTCCGGTCGGTGCCGGGCGCCCGTGCCCGACTGGACCGGATCCTCGGCCGCGAGAAGTGGCACTCCAGCGGCGCCAGCTGGATCTCGGGCGCGATCTACGGCGCCAACGACGGGCTGGCGGCGGTGTTCGGCATCGTGGCCGGCGTCTCGGGCGCCACCGGCGGCTCGGGGGCGGTGCTGACCGCCGGGCTGGCGGGCGCGATCGCCTCCGCCCTGTCGATGGCCACCGGCGCGTTCCTGGCCGAGCGCTCCGAGAACGAGGTGGCCGCCGCCAACATCGAGCGCGAGCGCCAGGAGATCGCCGAGCACCCCGAGGAGGAGAAGGAGGAGCTGTCGCTCTTCTACCAGCTCAAGGGCATCGACGTGCAGACCGCCGACCAGCTCGCCGAGCAGATGGCCAAGCGGCCCGACGCGATGCTCCAGGCGCTGAGCACCGAGGAGTTCGGCGTGACCGCCGGCGGCGGCGGCGATCCGGTTCAGGCATCCCTGGCCGCCGGGATATCGACCGGCGTCGGCGCGATCATCCCGGTGATCCCGTTCATGATCACCACCGGCACCGTGGCGATCATCGCCGCGGCGGCGGTCTCGCTGGTGGCGCACTTCCTGGTGGGCGCCGCCAAGTCTCTGGTCACTCTGCGCACCTGGTGGTCGGCGGGCCTGGAGATGACGCTGGCCGGTGTGATCGTGGGCGGCGCGACGTACCTGGTCGGCCTCGCGCTGCCAACCTGAGGCCTGGTGTCGTGATTCGAAATTCTGGGAGCGGTCCCGTACCGGAGACCACGCTTGGGTCCTCGGCGGTCACCCAGTCTTGACGCCCGCCGCTCCCCCCGGCCCTGGAATCGTCCAGATCGAGGCGGCGGGCACGGCCAGGTGGACGTTCCCGGCGCCCCCGGCCGGAATCGTCCATGGCGGCCAATTCATGCGGTCGAGATGGATGTTTCCCGGGTGATGGCGGTGCTCGGACGGGACCGCTCCGGTCTCGTCACCAAGGTCCCGGGTCGGGCGGCTGGACCGATCCCTGCTTGATCAGCGCTGACAGGCCGCGCCAGCCAACGGCGCCTCAACTAAGCAGGTCGCCGAGCTGCTCTCGCAGCTGCGCCAGATCGTCCTCGAGTGCGGCAACGCGGGCCTCCAGGGCCGTGACGTCGACCGCGGGCCGGGCCGTAGGCGGCGGGCGGCGCGGGAGTCACGGAGGCCGGCTCCGCCCCCGCCGGGACCGCGCGGAATCGGCGGTGAAGCCGGCGGCCGCGCTGCGTCGAACCCGCCTGCCGCACCACCAAGCAGCTGGGCGTAGCGCTCCTCCTTCTGGCCGGGCCGGCGCTCCAACTGGACCACGTAGCCGCGCGCGATCAGCTCGCCGAGCACCCGCTCCACGTCGGGCAGCGTCGGCATCGGGGCCATCCGCTCGCTGCGCTGCTTGAGCTCCCCGGGCGTCTGCGGACCGCGCAGCAGCAGCACTCCCAGCACCGCCAGCTGCTCCCGGTCCAGACCAAGGCCCTCCTCGGCGAGATGGCGGTACTTGATGGCGCGCGAGTTGTGACCGCTGGCCAGGCGCGCGAGGCCGTACTTGGAGAGGCGCTGCGCGGCCTCGCGCACGGTGTTCTCGTCGTAGCTGGTGACCGGGTCGCGGTTGGTCGACTGGTTGCAGGCCAGGCGCAGCGCGTTGAGCGACAGCGGGTACTGCTCGGGCGTGGTCCAGCGCTTCTCGATCAGGCAGCCCAGAACCCGCTGCTCGACCGGCGTCAGATCACCGAAATGCACGCGGCGAGCATAGTCAGATGGTGCTCACAGGGAGCGCTCGGCGAGCGTCACTCGCCGGCCGGCGGGCAGCTCCCAGCGTCCGTCGCGCCAACCGATCCGTCCGCCGTCCGCCAACCGCGCCGCGACATGCCCCAGCCGCGGCACGCCCCACAGGGTGGCCACCAGCGGCCGTTCGGCCTCGGGCTCGTCGCCCAGGCCCGCGGCCACCTGCCAGGCCGGATAGGTGACCACGATCGAGCCGGCCCGCACCCACACCGGGATCCGCTCCAGAGGGGCGTCGACGATCACCTCGCCCCCACCGCGCACGTGGCGCCCCGACCACGTCTCGATCCACTCTCCCCGCGGCAGCGGCACCTCGCGCTGGCGCGCCCGGTCGTCGAGCACCGGCGCTACCCACAGGGCCGGCCCGTAGCCGTAGGCGTCGCCCAGCGTCCAACCGCGTGGGTCGTCGGGATCGAGCAGGCAGAGCGGGCGCATGATCGGCAGCCCGGTGCGGGCCGCGGTCAGCGCCGCCGCGCGCACGTAGGGGACGAGCTGCTCATGCAGCAGCACGTAGGCGCGGTAGGAGTCGAGCACCCGCTGGCCGTAGTGCCACGGCTCCTGCGGCATCCGGCCGTGAGCGTGCATCAGCGGCGTGAAGCAGCCGAACTGCAGCCAGCGCATCATCAGCTCCGGAGGGCAGCGCTGCACCAGCCGGTGACCCGAGATAGCCACCCAAGTCGTGCGAGAAGTTCGAGATGCCGCTGCAGGCGGCGCTGAGCGCCGCCACCACCAGGACCCGCAGCGACCAGAAGTCCGACACCTGGTCGCCGCCCCACGTCAGGCCGTAGGCGTGCTGACCGCTCCAGCCGCTGCGTCCGAAGAGCACGCCCTTACCGGGGTGAGCCTCATCGAGTGCCCGCTGCAGGCACTGGCGGTGCAGGCCACCCAGCGCCCACGCCGCCTGCGCTCCGGTGCGTCCGTCGGCCAGCCTGACGCGGTCGGGGATGTAGTAGCCATCGCCGTCGTCGGCCTTGATCCCCTCCACCCCCAGCTCGAGGACCCGCTTGGCCGACTCCCGCCACCAGCGCTCCGCCGCCGGGCTTGAGAAATCGACCGGCGAGCCCGGTGCCCATCCACCACTGCGACACGAACGGCCGACCGTCCGCCTCGCGCACGAAGTGCCCGGCGGCGGCGGCGGGCGCGTAGTTGGACGCCGGCTGTGAGTGCAGGCGCTCTGACTCGGGCTGGGGCGCGATCTGCCCGTTGCGCGAGTCCAGGTTCACCCATGGCGTGACCCACACCACGGTACGAACCCCGTCAGCCCGCATCGAGGAGATCATCCACGCGGCGTCGGGAAACTGGTGGGGATTGAACTCCCACGTGTTGTATTGCGTCGCCCACGGCGAGTCGATCACGATCGCATCCAGCGGGATGCGGTGTCGACGGAAGCCGAGGAAGTCGTCGAGCACGTCGTCCTGATGCTCGTGCACGTCCCGGCTCTTCCAGAAGCCGTAGCCCCAGTCGGGGAGCTGAGCGGGGAAGCCGGTCAACCGGCAGAGCTCGCGCAGCCGTGCCGCCGGGGTGCGTCCGCACACGAACTGCAGCGTCAGCGGTCCGGCGTGCGCCCGGGTGGAGACCGAGATCCGCTCGCCGGCCAGATCGAAGCAGGTGCCGTTCCCGTCGCCGCCGCACCACACGCCGTAGCCGCGACTGGAGAGCAGCCATGGCACGGGCGCGCAGTCGCCCTGGGGGATTCCACCCTCGGCGAGCATCTCCGCTGGGCAGTCGGGCCCGGTGTAGCGGCGGTCGGCGCCCAGCTGGATGTCGCGGCCGGCCTGGTCCAGCCGCGGATGGTGGCGCAGGCCGAGGCCGACCAGGCGCTCCTCGGCGCGCCGTTCCCAGTCCAGCCCCAGACGCAGGGGAGCGCCCTCGGCGGTCAAGGCAAGCGACACCCGATCCTCGCACGGCAACTCGATCGCCAACTGCGCGCCGCGGCCGCCCTCCAGCCGCAGGCTCAGCGTCAGCCCGCGTTCGCTGCGCCCTTGAGGCGACGCGGCCACCGCGCGCTGCACCGGTGCGCGCTGCTCGTCGGCGAGCACCCCCTCGGTGAACTGCAGGAACTGGTCGCGGATCTCCCCGTCGACCGCCCAGGCACCGCCGGCGCGCAGCAGGGAGCGGCCGGCCCGGCGAATCACGAACGAGAACGGGCGCAGGGTCACCTCCACCCGCAGCACGCGGGTCTCCAGCACCACGTCCTGCAGGCGAGTTGAAACGTGCACGTCGCTCATGGTTCTCGCCCGCAGCCCCGCACCATGCCCCGGTTCACGAAATCGTCACCGAAGGTGAGCGCGTTCTTCACGGGCGTCGCCCCGTACCGGCCAATCCTGTGCCCATGAACGAGAACAGCCGCGTCGACATGCATGTGCACTCGACAGCGTCGGAGCTGTCGAAGCTGGGGGTGCAGCGGTCGCTGAACCTGCCGGAATGCGCCACCGAGCCGTGGGAGGTCTACGAGCTGGCCAAGCAGCAGGGGATGGATTTCGTGACGATCACCGATCACGACACGATCGCGGGCGCGCTGGCCATCAGCCACCTCCGTGACGTGTTCGTCTCCGAGGAGCTGACCGTCTCCTTCAAGGGTGAGGCCCAGGCCGTGCACGTGCTCTGCTACGGGATCACCCCCTCAGACCACGAGTGGCTGCAGGCCCACAACGACGACGTGGAGACCTGCGCGGCCTATCTGCAGGAACACGAGATCACCGCCGCCCTCGCTCATCCCTTCTACGCGGTGCAGGCGCCGCTGACGGCCCGCCACCGCCGCCGCCTCGCGCAGCTGTTCCCGATCTGGGAGACCCGCAACGGGTCGCGCGCCAAGGAGCTCAATCTGCCGGCGTTCGTGTACATCGAGACCCACGGGGGCACCGCCATAGGTGGGTCCGATGACCACGCCGGAATCGACGTCGGACGCACGTTCACCCAGACCCCGCGGGCCGCCGGTCCGCGCGAGTTCCTGGACCACGTGCGTGCCGGACGGGCCGAGGCCCACGGTGCCCAGGGCAGCGCCGCCAAGTGGGCGCACGCGGCGATGGCGCTGGCCGTCCGCAGCCTCGGCGACACCGACGACCCCGCTCAGGCGCCAGACCCCGGCGCCGTGCTGGCGATCGTCGAGCGGGTCATGTGCGAGGGCGACGTCCGCCACGGCCAGGTCGGATCGGACCTCGGACCGCAGGATGGCCGGGCGCTGCTGCGCGCCTGGCTCGGAACGATGGACCTCGACATCGGTGAGGATGAGCTGCTGACGCGCCTGCAGGACGGCAGTCTCAGTCACCCGGACCTCGAGCGCCGTGCCCGGCGCCTGCACGAGCGCCAGCTCGCCGACGCCGTGTCGGGGCTGACCGATAGCGTGCAGCACGGGCAGCTGGCGCTCGGCCAGCACGGCGCCCGGCTGTTTCCAGGCCTGTATCCCGGCGATTCCGTACGCCGCCGCCGCCGCGTTCCTCGGACGGGAGAAGCTCAAGCTGACGCGCTCGGACGGCGATCGGCCGCGGGTCGCCCTCGTCGCCGACGGGCTGGGCACGATGCACGGCGTCACTCACACGATCCAGCAGATCCGCGACCGGGGTGTTCCGGGCTACGAGGTGGAGGTGATCGGCACCGACGCCGACGTCGACCGGCGACTGAGCTCGGTGGCCGAGATCGAGGTTCCGTTCTACCCCGGGCTGACCCTCGGGGTTCCTGGGCTGCCGGCGATCGTCGAGGCGCTCGCCGAGGGCCGCTATGACCTCGTGCACCTGTGCTCGCCCGGCCCGGCGGGGATCGGCGCCTGGCTGCTGGCGAGGGTCCTGGAGCTGCCGGTGGTCGGCAGCTATCACACCGAGCTCGCCGCCTACGCGGGCCTGCGCTCGGGCAACGCCCAGCTCGAGGCGCTGACCGCCGCCGCGGTGGCCGGCTTCTACGGCAGCTGCGAGACGGTGCTCTCCCCGAGCCCCGACTCCGATGAGCGCCTCGCCCGGCTGGGCATCGCGCCCGAGCGGACCGGCCGCTGGGAGCGGGGCGTTGACCTGGAGCGCTTCGATCCGGCGGTGCGCCGTCCGGGCATGCTTCCCGGTCCGGTCAACGTGCTCTACGCCGGCCGCCTGACCCGGGAGAAGGGTGTCGATCTGCTCGCCGACGCGTTCCTCGCGGCCCACGCGCGTGACGGCCGGCTGCACCTCGTCCTCGCCGGCGGGGGTCCCGAGGAGGCCGCCCTGCGTGAGCGCCTCGGCGGGCAAGCGACGTTCCTGGGGTGGCTGAACGGGCAGGACCTGGCGCGCGCCTACGCCAGTGCCGACGCGTTCCTGTTCGCCAGCCGGACCGACACCTTCGGGCAGGTGATCCTCGAGGCCCAGGCGAGCGGTCTGCCGGTGGTGGCCGTCGACGCGGGCGGCCCCTCTTCGCTGGTCGTCTCGGGGGAGACCGGGCTGCTGAGCGCGCCGGAGCCCGAGGCCCTCGCCGCTGCCCTGCTGGCGGTCACGAGCACACCGCTGCTCGCCCAGCGCCTGCGCGACGCCGGTCTCGCCGCCGTGCGCGAACGGACCTGGTCGGCGTCGCTGGCGCAGCTGGCGACCGGGTACCGCAGTGCCCTGCAGCGCACCCGCCGCCGCGGTCAGGCTCGCGTCGCCTGACCGCGCCGGTCGCGAACCTGTCAGCTCAGTACGGACGGCTGGGCAGGCCCGGACCCAGCTGGGCGTTGGCCAGAGCGGCCTCGCTCTCGGCACGCGCCGGCCAGAACACCCCGCCCGGGGGCCCGCCGCCGCATCCACTGCTGTTGCCCGGCGGATGCGTCCACATCCAGGCATCGGCGTAGGCATACCCGGTGTTGGTCGTTGTCTCCGGGCCCAGGCCGCGGCGCGGCGGGTTGCACAGGTCCTCGACGCCGTCCCTGACCTTGTGGTGGTTCAGCAGCGGGCCCCGGCCGTTGTCGGCCGTATCGACGATGAAGTGTGCGCCGCCCGTCTGCTTGGAGATCGCCGTGGCCCACCGGGCCTCGTCGATCGTCCACGCCTCGTGCGTGTCGTTGGTGAAGAAGCCGCGGACCGTGCCCACGCCGATGGCGTTGAGGATCTTGGCGGTATAGGCGACCGAATTGGAATCCGAGTAGCCAGCCCTCCACGTAGACCACGGTGTGGGGCAGCGCCTGCATCGCGTTCATCTCGTACCGCAGATCCGCCTCCCACTCGGGCATCGAGTGCTTCTTGGTGATGCAGCTGGAGGAGCCGAGCGCATCGAGCTCGAGCAGGACCACGGCCGGCCGGAGGTCGATCCCCGCCGCCATTGCGTCCACCCGGCTCTGGAACAGCGCGTTGTAGCCGGTCACCTGCGACGGCGTCGGACACCCGCCGAGCTGCGGATGCAGGAAGTAGGTGTTGAAGATCGGGACGGTGCCCGGATCGGCGGCCTGGTTCTGGCAGAGGATCTTCTGGGTCTGCTTGAAGATCCCGCTCGCGGTGCCGCCCCAGGAGTAGCTGGAGATGCGCTGTGCCTCGGGCTGGCTGGCGATCACCGACAGTTCGGCTACCTGATGTGCCAGGCTGGGATTGGCGACCAGCTTGTCGTGCAGAGGGCCGAACGCGAGCCGCTGCGCGAACGACGCCCATGACTCGCCGACGTCCATGCTCGCCGGATTGAGCCCCAGCAACTCGGCGATCGCGCTCGCCGCCGAGCCCTTGGCGGGCCCGGGCACGAAGAAGTGGGCGCCGGTCAGCGGGTTGGCGCCGGGCGCCGCGGGAAGGTCGAGGGGGTTGGAGGGATCGCGCTGAGCGGGATACGGCTCCGCGCACTGCTGCGCGTCGTGAGCTGCTGGCGCGGATGTCGCAGCGGTGGCGCCGCTGATCCGGACCGTGGCGGTGAGCGCGAGCAGCACCAGCACGGTGCCGGCACAGCGAAAGAGGTTGATACGAAAGGGAAAACCGCGATGGGTGAGGGATGGCATGCCCCCACATCGGCAGGTGCACCGCCGGCGTAAAGCCAAACGGCGCTGCGTCGACGAACGATCTCAGAGCAGCGTGCCCAGCACCAGCGGCACGACCCGCTCGGCCCCCGCCATGCGCAGCTGGCCGCCCACCATCGCCAGGGTCCAGCCCGAGCTGCGGCGGTCGTCAAGCAGCACTCCGACCCCGGGCGGCGGCGAGCCGATCACCCGAAACGCGCCGCGCACGTTGGCCGCCTGCGAGACCGCGTTGGCCATCTCTCGCTGGGGCGGGCGCTGCTCGACGCGCTCCAGCAGCTCGACATACGCCGCCCCGATCTCAGCCGCCAGCCGCTCGCCCAGCCGTGCCATCACGCGGCCGAGGCGCACCGACGGGACCGCGGTCAGCCATGCGACCGGCACCGCGCCGCCGCGCAGCACATCGGCCAGCGCGCTCACCACGTCGCCCTCGAACTCCCCTGACCGAAGACCCCGCTCCACCGCCGGCCACCAGCCGCCGTCGCCGAAACGCGCCAGCGACCATCCGGGGTCGATCCGCACCCCGTCGGGGATCTTGCGCATCGCCCCCTCGGCGTCGGGCGCCATCTTCTTGACCTCCAGCTCGATCGGCCGTGAGCGCAGGTGCCGCCCGGCCTGCTCGACCAGCTCGGCCGCCGGAGGGTCTCCGAACCGCGGCGCCGTGCACACCGCGCAGCGCCCGCAGTCCGGTCGGATCAGGATCGTCAAGCTCCTCCTGCAGCGCGCGCATCAGGCAGCGGCCGTCGGCCCCGAACCGCGCCATCGCCTCCTGCTCGGTCCGGCGCAGCGCGGTCACGTGGGCGTAGCGCTCGGCGTCATAGGTCCAGTCGGGGTCAGGCACCGCCAGCCAGCGCGAGCCGTCCCGGCGTGACCGCCCCCTCCACGTCGAGGATCTTCAGCATCGCCTCCAGCCGCGCCATGCCGATGTTCACGACGGCCAGCAGCTCCCGGGTCGTGCGACCCGACTCGCCGGCGGCCTCCAGATCGGACAGCACCGCCATCACCCGCTCGCGCGCCGGGAACGACTGCTCGATGAAGAAGTCCTGGATGCGCCGGTCCTCGCCCCCGCGCAGCAGCACCACGTCGGCGTGCTCGACGCCGCGACCGGCGCGGCCCACCTGCTGGTAGTAGGCCACGACCGAGCCGGGCGCCTGGTAGTGCACGACGAACGTCAGGTCGGCCTTGTCGTAGCCCATGCCCAGCGCGCTGGTGGCCACGACCGCCTTGACCTCGTTGGCCAGCAGCCGCTCCTCGGTGGCCACCCGCTCGTCGGTCGACTGGTCGCCGCTGTAGGCCTCGGCGGGGATCCCGTTGGCCGAGAGAAACGACGCCACCTGGTCGGCGTCGCGCTTGGTCAGCGTGTAGACGATGCCCGATCCCGGCAGCTGACCCAGGTGCTCCACCAGCCAGGCCAGCCGCTGGGCGGGCCGCGGGAGGTCGACGACCTCCAGCCGCAGGCTGGTGCGCGCGAGGGGGCCTCGGTAGGTGCGCAGCGGCTGGTCGATCCCGCGGCCGCCAGCTGCTCGACCACGTCGGCGACGACGCGGTCGTTGGCGGTCGCGGTCGTGCCCAGCACCGCGACATCGGGGGCCAACGCGCGCAGCATGTCGCGCACCCGCCGGTAGTCCGGGCGGAAGTCGTGCCCCCAGTCAGAGATGCAGTGCGCCTCGTCGATCACCAGCAGCCCCACCGAGGCGGCGAACAACGGCATCATCTCGTCGCGGAAGCGAGGGTTGTTGAGCCGCTCGGGGCTGATCAGCAGCAGGTCCAGCTCGCCCGCCGCCAGCTGGTCTCCGACCTCGTTCCATTCCTCGCGATTGGTGCTGTTGATCGTGTGCGCGCGCAACCCCAGCCGCCGCGCGGCCGACAGCTGGTTGCGCATCAGCGCCAGCAACGGCGAGACGATCAACGTGGGTCCGGCTCCGGCCTCGCGCAGCAGCGCGGTGGCCACGAAGTAGACCGCCGACTTGCCCCACCCGGTGCGCTGCACGCACAGCACGCGCGCCCGATCGACGGCCACGTCGCGGATCGCCTCCAGCTGGCCGTCGCGGAACTCCGCGGCGTCGTCGGCGGTCAGCGTGCGCAGGCGGCTGAGCGCGTCGGCGGCGAAGGTCGTCGTACTCATACAAGTACTAGCCTGCCACGCCCCGCGGATCACCCCGTCAGCGTCAGGCGAACATGTCGGCTCGTTCTCCTGGCGGTGTTCGCTGCGCTGGCGGCCTGGCTGTACCGGCGGCGCACCACGGAGTAGCGAGCGGACCCGCAGGCCTCCCGCCCGTCACGCGCCGGCGCCGCTACCCGTGGCGCCGGCGCGGAACGGCTGAGGCCTACTGGAAGATCTCGGTGGTGCAGTCGCCTCCCGGGAGGTGGATCTCGTGGGGGCGGGCGCCGTCGGTCTGCTCGTGGAAGTCGACGAAGAAGTCCTCGTCGAGCGCGTAGGTGCCGTCGGACTGGCGGCGCAGCATCGTCAGCCAGCCCTTCATCCCGGGATAGAACTGGTTGTCCCACGTCGAGTACAGCGAGTTGGACACGTACACGCGCTCGCCGTCCAGGGAGTTCTGCAGCATCTGCGGGCCGCCGTTGAGGGCCTCGGCTGCCTTCGGATGGCCGCCGTCACGTCCGAGCAGGCCACCGAGCCATACCTGGGAGCGCAGCTGCGGGTTGCGCGGGTCCGACACGTCGTAATGGCGCAGGTCACCGTGCAGCCAGTTGGAGAAGAACAGGTCCTTGTCGTCGAGCGAGAGCACCTGGTCGGTGATCAGGCCGGGCACGCCGCCCTCCAGCGGCCATCCCTCCAGCGGCTCGTTGGCGACGTCGATCACCGTCTCGGCGTCCCACGAGCCGTTGTCGCGATAGAAGCGCTTGATCACGCTGGAGAGGGTCACCCCCACGAACCCCTGCGCCGAGTCGGGATCGTGCTGCCAGCGCAGCTCCAGCGGGATCCAGCCGTCGTCGCCGAGGTCCAGCGTCTGCACCTGCTTGCGCGCCTCCAGGTCCCAGAAGTGCAGCTTGCGCCCGTACTTGCCGGCGGCCACGTCGGCCGGATTGAAGCCGTCCTGGAAGGTGTTGGGCGCACCCCATTCGCTGGAGACCATCGTGTTCTGGCGCGGCTGGTACCAGAAGTCGTACATGAACTGCAGGTCCGGGGTCTCTGACTCCCAGCGCCCGGCGATCGAGAAGTCGCGCGCGTCGAGGATCGCGAAGCCGCCGGGGTTGTTGCCCTCGGCGTCGCCCAGCATCGAGATGGTGACGATGTCGCCCGGCATGCAGTGCACCGTATGAGGAGCCGAGAGCCCCAGCTTCTCCTTGATCTCCTCGCCCTCGATCACGTTCTTGATCCGCGGGTTGCGCGGGTCGGAGATGTCGAGCATGTGGATCCGGCTGGAGCGAAACCCGGGGACGACCAGCGTGTCGCGCGAAAGCTGGGAGTGGCAGGCGCTCGAGCAGGCGTTGAAGCCGAAGTGGTGCAGCTCGTCGCCGACGTTGGGCATGTCGGTGCGTCCCACCACCTGGCCGTAGGTGTCCGAGCCGGGGTCGACGTCGACGACGGCGATGAAGTCGGGCTTGTCGATGCCGGTGCCCTCGTAGAGCGCGGCGACGTAGACGACCTGCTCAGGGGCCTGTTCGCGGGCGACCTGCGGGGAGGCGTATCCAGGACCTGTGCTCATCGGCTCTCTCTCCTCGACGGTGGTGACGTTATTCCTACGGATCTTATGGGTTTTGATTGCGTCGCCCCCACAGGATCGCGGCCAACCCCGGCGAAGGTGATCCCATGGGGACCAATCGGCTCGAGTCGTTCTCCGACGGCGTCATCGCAGTGGCGATCACGCTGCTGGTGCTGAACATCACCGTTCCACCACCGGGGACCCGCCACCTGGCGCAGTTCCTGGGCCACCAGTGGCCCGAGTACCTCGCCTACGTGATCTCGTTTCTCACCATCGGCATCATCTGGATCAATCACCACGCGATGATCGGGCGCCTGCGCGAAGCCGACCACACGATCCTCATCCTCAACCTCCTGCTGCTGATGACGATCGGCATCCTGCCGTTCGCCACCGACCTGGTGGCCAAGCACCGCCACGAGTCATTGGCAGCCGCCATCTACAGCGGCTGCTTCACGCTCATGGCGCTTGTCTTCTCCCTGCTCAACCGGCAGGTCCTCATCGTCCGCGGCCATCTGCTGGCGGAGACGCTGCCCCTCCACGAGCGCCGGCGGATCTGGCGCCGCGCGGCCTCAGGTGTCGTGCCCTACGTGCTGGCCACGGCGCTGGCGTTCGTCTCCGCCGACATCACCCTGGGGATCTGCGCGGCCATCGCCGTCTACTACGCCACCCCGCTGGCCTCGAGGCGGTAGCCGGCTACTTCTGGATCTGGAAGAACAGCAGGCCGGAGCGGTCGATCGAGCTTGGACCGGACGACTGGACGGTCGGGCCCACGCCGCCCTGGACACCGAACGACAGCCAGTCGGCGGGCTGCCACACGAGCTGGGTGCCGGCGCTCAGCGACTCCTGCGAGGTGCCGCCGCTGACGTTCTGCCCGGCCGTCAGCTGAGCCCAGAAGCTCAGCTGCAGGTTCGCCGGCAGCGCGAACACGTAGGACTCCTGGCCGCCGAAGCTGACCGTGAACTGCTTGGTCGTCAGGCTGTACTGGACCTGGGCGAAGATCTGGTGCTCCTCGCCGCTTTCGTTGTTGGGGTGGCGCTGAATCGTGTAGGCCGCCACGACCTGCGAGACCCACTCGTGCAGCGCGTCGTTAGCACCGTGCGGTGAGGTGTAGTAGTGGCTCACGTCCCCCGCCCCGCCCTGCACGCCGAGGTGCTGGCTGTTCTGTCCTCGGTCGAACATCCCCTTGTCGGCGGGCTTGGCCGGGACGAACTGGCCGGCGAGCACCGGGGATCCCCCGCCCCCGCCCCCGCCTGAGGGGTAAGGATTCTGTCCCGACAACCAGACCTCCACGTCGGCTCCGTCCTCGCTGCCGGTCGAGAGGCCGGTCGAGAAGCGGTTCTCGGAGAACTTGTGCGGACCGATCCACTGGATGAGCGCCCCCCTGATCTGGTCCGCCCTCTGGATCGCGTCGGCGCGGGGGTCGTCGCCGGTGGCCTTGGGTACGACGTCGATCTGGACGGTCGCGATGTCACATCCGGTAAAGGCGGTAACGATGTCCTTGCTCAGCTTGTCAAGCGGCATCTTCGCGGCGGCGCCCCATTTAGCCAGCAGGCGCGACTCGTAGGAGCAGGACAGGTCCGGCTGGGAGGTGATCAGCGTCGTTCGCACCGGGCCGGGTTTGACCCGTATCGTGGCGTCTTTGGGCCCGAACCCCGCGTCGCTGAGCGGATCGTCGCTGAAGGTGTAGCCATCCGTGGTCGCGGGCGCGCGGGCGAGCACCCGCCGCCGCTCGTCCTCGAGCTCCGGCTCGCCGCCGCAGGTGCAATGGCCCGGGCATCGGCAAAGCGACCGCCCACCACGCGGGCCGAGCATCGACGCCACCGCCGCGTTGCCGGCCTGGCGCTGGAGGGCGAGGAGCGCCCCGGGACGTCCGGCCCTGGCCTCGCGCAGCAGCATCTGACCGTGGTCGGGACGTGCGCTCGCGGCAGCCGCTGGTGAGAGCTGCTCCCGGTCCGGTGATGCGTCCCGCGTCCCGCGCATCCTGGCGCCAACGGTAGCCGTGGCGGCCGGCAAAGTCGAGGCATCCGCTGGATCGCGAGTCAGGGCGCAGGCCAGCGCTGCCCGGCCACCTCCAGCTGGCCGACCTTCAGCGACCCGATCTCGATCTCCTCGGCCTGCAGCCGCTTGATCACTGCGTTGGCAATCGCCAGGCGCCCGATCGCCAGCGCGCCGATCGCGCACGCGGCGATCGCCAGTGGCGCCATCGCCGTCGGGCCGAGGATCCGCGGTCCCGAGACCTGCCCCCCGGTGACCGTCGCCCCGGTCACCGCGGCGCCGGTCTTGCGGACGTCGATCGACTTGCTGCGTCGCATGGTCCTGCCTCCTTGATCACTAGGGATAGGCGCGAGCGTACGACTCGCGGCGCCATCAGAGGAGTGCGGTCAGGGCTCGATCAGCGGCGCGTAGGCATCAGGCCGGCGCGTCGTCAGAAACGGGAACAGCTCCAGCCAGTCGCAACGCTGGTCGAGGTCCAGGTCGGCGACCAGCACGGCCGCGCGGTTGCGCGGCGCCTGCACGAGCACCCGGCCGTACGGATCCGAGATGAAGCTGCAGCCGTAGAAGGTCAACGGGGGCTCGGTCCCGATCCGGTTGACGGCCACCATGAACGTGGCGTTGGTCACCCCGTTGGCGACGATCACCTGCTGCCACAGCGGCTGGGTGTCGAAGTCCGGATGATCGGGCTCAGAGCCGATCGCCGTCGGGTAGATCAGCACCTCCGCGCCGGCCAGTGAATACGCCCGGGCCAGCTCCGGAAACCACTGGTCCCAACAGGTCGGACAGCCCAGGCGGGCCTCACCGTCCGCGGTCGGAAGCGTCACCAGCGGGAACGCGTCCCCGCCCGCAGGCCCAGGCCGGAAGTAGCGGTTCTCGTGGTAGCCGGCGGTGACCGGAATGTGCAGCTTGCGGGTGCGCGACAGCAGCCGGCCGTCGGGGGCCACCACCACCGCCGTGTTGTAGCCCAGGCCGTCGTCGGCGTCCGCGCGCTCGTACAGCGAGGCGTGCACGTAGACGCCGCTTTCCGCGGCCGCGATCCGCGCGAACGTGACCGTGGGACCGTTCAGCAGCTCCTCGGGAGCGGCGCCGGCCGCCGCCGGTCCGGCGGGCGTGATCGCGAAGTACGGCGACAGCGTCAGCTCCTGCAGGCAGACGATGCGGGCGCCCTCGGCGGCCGCCATGCGGATTCCGCCCAGCAGCGCCGCCCGATGCGTCTCGGGATCCGGGTGCCAGCGCTCCTGGACCAGCCCGACGCGGAGCGGTGCCCGTTCGCTGGGCCGCGTTCGCGCCAGCGAGGGCGGCGGCGGGTAGGCGGTCAGCAGCTCGATCGGGGGCTCAGCCATGGCGCGCGGGGACCTGTTGGGTGATGCAGTGCGGGCCGCCTCCGCCGTAGGCGATCACCAGCCCCGGCACGGCGACCACCTCCCGCCCCGGGTAGGCGGCGGCGATGATGTCGAGCGCCTGTGCATCGGTGTCGGCTGACGCCACGGGCACGATCACAGCACGATTGCAGATGTAGAGGTTCAGGTAGCCGGCGACGATCGACTCGCCCCCCACGGTGGCGTAGGGCAGCAGCGGCAGCTCGGTCACCTCGATCCCGGCGGCCTCCAGGCGCACGCGGTTCTCGACGCAGTGCTCGAAGTTGGGGTTGTCCTCCTGCACCGTCTGGAGCAGCACGTGCCCGGGGGCCGTGAACGCCGCGATCAGGTCCACATGGCCATCGGTGTCGCGGTCCTCCAACAGGCCCATCCCCAGCCACACGATCCGCTCCACCCCCAGCCGCGAGCGCAGCTCGGACTCGATCTGCTCCCGTAACAGCGACGGATTGCGGTTGGGATCCAGCAGGCACTGTTCGGTGGTCAGCAGCGTGCCCTGGCCGTCGGTGAGGATCGAACCGCCCTCCAGGACCATCGGGGACTCCACCACCCGGTCGCCGAGGCGCTCGGCGATCAGTCGTCCGACGGCGGCATCGTTGTCCCATGGCGGGAACTTCTCCCCCCAGGCGTTGAAGGCGAAGTGCACGGCCAGTCGGATGTCGCTGTCGTCGTAGACGTAGATCGGTCCGCAGTCGCGCAGCCACGAGTCGTCCAGGGCAAGCTCCACGATCTCCACGGCGGCGCTGCAGGCGGCGCGCGCCCCGGCGGCCTCGGCGCCCGGGTTGGCGATCATCGTCACCGGCTCGAAGGCGGCTACCGCGTTGGCGACGGCCGCATAGTCGGCCCGCGCCTGCACAAGCGTCTCGCCCCACAACTCCAGGCGGCAGGGCCAGCCCATCAGGGTCCGCTCGTGAGGCTCCCATTCGGCCGGCGTCCGCACTGCCGCAATGTAACGCCGACGGGGGTCCGGGTCTACGCCAGGTGCAGCCGGTGGGCCACCGCGGCCGCTTCGGTGCGGCCCTGAACGTCGAGCTTGGCCAGGATCCGCGAGACGTGGACGCTGGCCGTCTTCTCGGCCATGAACAGGGCGACGCCGATCTGCCGGTTGGTGGCGCCCTGGGCGAGCAGCCCCAGGACCTGGCGCTCGCGAGGGGTGAGCCCGAACGGATCGGGTTCCACGCCGTCGCCCGCCGGGCTCCCGCCGTCGGCGCTCGCGTCCGCCCCGGGAGCGACCCGGCCGGCGCGCACGCGGGCCAGGCCGAGCCGGGCCCGGTCGCCCAGCGTGGTCAGCTCCTGAACCAGCCACTCCGAGCCCAGCCGCCGCGCGACGACCAGCGCATCGGCCGCGACCAAGGCGGCCTCGGTCCGTTTGCCGGCGCCGACCAGCGCCTCCGCCTGGCGCCAGCGCGCGGTCGCTGCCGGATAGGGGCGCTGGACGGCATCCCAGGCGACAGCGGTCAGCGTCCACTCGCGGGCCGCGCCGCGACCACGCGCCCGGGCCAGCTCGGCCCTGGCCTCCGCGAGGTAGGCGCGCTCCACCGGGCCGCCCTCGGCGGCCGCGGCGTCCAAGCGCTCGACGTGGATCTTGGCCCGGGCGAGCGCGTCTCGCCGCTGCCCGGCTTCACGCAGGTCACGGGCGCGCTGCGCGCGATCGGCCTCCAGCCGGGCTCCCACGACGCTCACCCGGGCGATCCGCATCACGTCGTCGGTGCACACCTCGAGGCGATCCAGGGCGTCCTGGACAGCGGCTTGGGCGCCCTCCAGATGACGCTGGCGGCGGCACAGCTCGCCACGCAACACCCCGTACATGCCGATCCACTGCGGCTCGGCCGACACCTGCACGAGCGGCTCGGCGGCATCCAGCGCCGCCTGCGCGCGCGCCTCGTCGCCGGTGCCCAGGGCCAGTTCGGCCTCGCGCTCGTGGGCGAAGATCAGCGCCACCCCCAGCAGGCGCGTGCCGCCCCGGATCAGGTAGTCCTCCGAGGCATCCCACTCGCCGGCGGCATAGGCCATCTCCGACACGGTCAGCTTCATCCAGTCGTACACGCGGCTGAGGCGGCGCGGCGTGACGGCCATCCCCTCGCGGGCGGTGGCCAGCGCGTCCTGGGTGCGCCCGACCATGCTCAGCGTGTCGGCCAGGTTGGAATATGCGGTGGCCAGGTTGTCGTGGTCGCCCGAGGCGCGGGCCACCTCGATCGCCTGGCGCAGTAGCTCGACGCCCTCATCTACGTCGCCCAGCACCGCCTGGGTCATGCCCAGCGTGTTGAGCATCTCGGACTCCGACGAGCGGTCCCCGGCCTCGCGGGCGGCGGCCAGCGCCAGCTCGCCGTCACTGGCCGCCTCGCGGAATCGCCCGCGCAGAAAGCGCGTACGGGTCAGGTGGGCGAGGAGCTGGGGACGCACCCCGAGCGGGTCGTCGGGCGGCAGGACGGCCAGCGCGCGCTCGGTCATCGCCACCGCCTCGTCGCCACGGTTCAGCGACCAGATCGTCCTCGCCTGGCTCCCCAACAGAGCCGCGAAGCGCGCCGGGTCACGGATGGGTCCGAGCTCCTTGAGCGCCTCGCGCAGCAGCCCCTCGGCCCGGTCACGGTCGCCGGCCACCCGGTGGGCGCGCCCGCCGCGGGCCAGCAGCGCCACGTGATCGAGCCCGGCCACCGTCTCGGCGTCGTCGACACGGGGCCACAGCTCCAGGGCATTCTCGTAGAGGTCGGCGGCCTCGCCGTAGGCGAGCACGCATTCGGCGGCGTGGGCCGCGCGCACGGTGCTGCGCAGCGCCGCCGGCTGATCGCCGGCCGACGCGTAATGGCCGGCCACGGTGGTGGTGCGCTCCAGTTCGCGCTCGTCGCCCTCCTCGCACAGCGACTCCAGGTAGCCGGCCAGGGCCAGGTGCAGCTGCGCGCGCTCGCCGGGCAGCAGGTCGTCGATCAGCGCCTCGCGCAGCAGGGCGTGTCGAAAGCCGAAGCAGTCCTCCTCCACGCCCACCAGCACCTGCTCGGCCACGGCCTCGCGCAGCGCCGTCTGCAGCGCATCGCGGCCCAGTTCCGTGACGACGGCCAGCGCCGCCTCGTCGAGCTTGCGCCCCACAGCGACCGCCCGCGCCACTCGCTGGGCGTCGGGCGACAGGCGTTCGATCCGGGCCATGAACGCGTCACGCAGGCTCTGCGGGGCGGAACCGCGACCGTCCAGCCCGGCGGCCAGCAGCTCCTCGGTGAACAGCGGATTGCCCTCGCTGCGCGCGAACAGCCGTTCCAGCAGCGGTCCCGCGGGCTGCGCCCCGAGAATGTCGGCCAGCGCCTCGGAGAGCTCCGCGCGATCGAATGGCCCCAGGTCGATGCGCCGGGCGCGCTCCAGCCGCTCCAGCTCGGAGAGCAGCGGGCGCAGCGGATGGCGGCGGTGCAGCTCATCGGCGCGGTAGGTCAACAGCAGCATCACGCGCTCCTGGCGCAGGCTGCGGGCGAGGAAGCCGACGAACGTGCGCGTGGAGCGGTCCGCCCAGTGCATGTCCTCCAGCGCCAGGACCAGTGGCGTGGCCTCGGAGACGAGGTCGATCAGCTCCAGCACCGCCTCGAACAGCCGCAGCTGCCCGGATCCGTCGGCCCGGTCCTCGCGCGGGCGGGCCTCGTCCTCCAGGCCGGGGAGGATCGTGGCCAGTTGGGCGCGGCTGCCCCGGGTCAGCTCGGCCAGCGCCGGGTGGTGACCGCGAACCAAGGGACGCAGCGCGCTCAGCAGCGGGGCGTAGGGCAGCTCGCCGTCGGCCTGCTCGACGCCGTCGCCCCGCAGGACGAGCACCGCCGGCGGTGGGGCGCCGTTGCCGGCGACCGCGTCCGCCGCGGCCGGCGCGCTCAGGCGCTGCTCGAGCTCGGAGACCAGCCGGGTCTTGCCGACGCCTGAGTCACCGCCGAGCAGGACGAGCGTGGACCGGCCGGCCGTGGCCTCCCGGACGGCGAGCTCCAACTCGGCCAGCTCGCCGATCCGTCCCACGAAGTGACTGCTCGTCAGTCTCGAGCGCATGAGCAAAGTATCCACGGACAGCGGCGGCCACAGCAACGCCGGACCGGGTGAGGCGACGGGGACGGCGGGTCGTCGCTGCCGCGCGGGCCCGGGCCCGGGCGGCTGCGGCGGCGAACTCGTCTGCGCGACCTTGCGCGAGGATGAAGGTGAGCTCGGGATGCATGAGGGCTTCCTCTCGATGATTTCCAACGTGGTCTCAGGATGAACTGAGACCCGTGGTCGCACATCGGGAGAACGGTGCCGGCTGGGGCCCCCGACCCCTTACGCCTTCGGCGCGAACCCTTAGGCCGGTGCGGGAACCGCGCGGTTGCCGTTGTCGCCCGGTGCCTCGGGCGCCAGATCGCCCGCGCTGAGCGGGCTGGCCGCCGAGCGGGTGGCGGCGGTGATCTCCTCGGCGGTGACGTGTTGGGGATGGTGGCAGGCGGCCACATGGCCGGCCGCGTACTCGGTCAGCTGCGGCTCGACCGCGGCGCACACGTCGGTGGCGCGGGGGCAGCGCGTATGGAAGCGGCAGCCGCTCGGAGGGTTGATCGGGTTGGGCGGCTCGCCGGTGACCGACACCCGGTCGCGCGCGCGGTTCTGCTTGGGGTCGGGGATCGGGATCGCGCTCAGCAGCGCCGAGGTGTAGGGATGGATCGGCTTGTGGTAGAGCTCCTCGGCGGGCGAGATCTCCATCAGCTTGCCCAGGTACATGACGGCGATCCGGTCTGAGACGTGGCGCACGACGCTCAGGTCGTGGGCGACGAAGATGTAGCTGAGGCCCAGTTCGTCCTGCAGCTCGTCGAGGAGATTGATCACCTGCGCCTGGATCGAGACGTCCAGGGCGGAGACGGGCTCGTCGAGCAGGATCAGGCGCGGGTTGACCGCCAGTGCGCGGGCGATCCCGATGCGCTGGCGCTGGCCGCCGGAGAACTCATGGGGGAAGCGGTTGAGCACCTCGGTGGACATGCCGACTCGCTTGAGCAGGTCGCGGCTCTCGCCGGCCAGCTTGTCCTTGGCGACCCCGCGGCGGCCCAGCGGCGTGGCGAGGATCTGACCGATGCGCTTGCGCGGGTTCAGCGAGGCCTGCGGGTCCTGGAAGACCATCTGCATCTCCGAGCGGATCGGCTCGAGCTGCTTACGGCCGCTCTTGGTGATGTCCTGGCCGCGGAAATGGATCGTCCCCGAGGTGGACTCGATCAGCCGCACCAGCACCCGGATCAGCGTCGTCTTGCCGCACCCCGACTCGCCCACGATCCCCAGCGTCTCGCCCTCGGTCAGCGCGAAGGAGACGTCGTCGACGGCGTGCACGCTGCCCACCTGGCGGTCGATGATCACGCCCGACTTGATCGGGAAGAGGACCCGCAGGTGCTCGACGTCGAGCAGCGGCCCGCTGCCGCCGGGCGCGGGGTGCTCGGCGGGCTCCGAGGGCCTGGCGGTGCTCACGAGGACACCGTCTCGGCCGGTGCCAGGCCGATCTGGTCAGCCCACCTGACGCCGCGTGCGCTTCTCCTCCACCGACAGAAAGCAGCGGTCCTGGCTCTCGGGACGGTCGGGCAGGCGGTTCTCCAGCGGAGGCACCTGCGTGCACTTGTCGAACGCGTGCGGGCAGCGGGGGCGGAAGTGGCAGCCCTCGGGGGGATGCAGCAGCGAGGGCGGCATTCCCGGGATCGCCGGCAGGCGCTGCGAACGGTCGGCGTCGATGCGGGTGATCGAGCCCAGCAGACCCCACGTGTACGGGTGCTGCGGGTCGTAGAAGATGTCGTCGAGGGTGCCCTGCTCGACCACCCGGCCGGCGTACATGACGATCACCCGGTCGGCGATGTCGGCCACCACGCCGAGGTCGTGGGTGACGAGGATCACGCCGGCGTTGGTCTCCTCGCGCAGCTGGCGCAGCTCGTCGAGGATCTGTGACTGGATGGTGACGTCCAGCGCGGTGGTCGGCTCGTCGGCGATCAGCAGCGTGCGGCGAGCACGAGAGCGCCATCGCGATCATCACGCGCTGGCGCATCCCGCCGGAGAACTCGTGCGGGTAGGAGCGCAGCCGCTCGGCGGCGCGCGGGATCCCGACCCGCTCCATCAGCTCCACGGCGCGGTCCAGCGCCTGCGCCTTGGAGATCTTGCGGTCGTGAGCGCGGATCTGCTCGACGATCTGGCTGCCGACCCGGTAGACGGGGTCCAGCGAGCTCATCGGATCCTGGAAGACCATCGCGATCCCGGCCCCGCGGATCTGGCGCAGCTGCGGCGTCGTTGGCCCGCACCAGCTCGGTGCCGTCGAACACCGCGTCGCCCTCGAAGCGGGCGTTGGGCCCGCGGGTCAGCCCCATCAGCGTCATCGCGGTGACCGACTTGCCCGAGCCCGATTCGCCCGACGATGGCGACCACCTCGCCGGGCGAGACGGTGAAGGAGACGCCGTCGACCGCCTGCACCGTGCCGTCCTCGGTGGCGAAGGAGACCGGAGGTCTGAGACCTCGAGCAGGGGAGCGGTCTCGGTGCTCACGCCAGGCGGATGCGCGGGTCGAGGAACGCGTAGATGACGTCGACCACGGCGGCCAGGATGACGACGAAGGCGGCGGTGAGGATCACGATCACCAGCAGCGGGATGATGTCGAGGTTGCCGATCGACTTGGCGGCCAGCTGGCCGACCCCGTGCAGGTTGAACACCGACTCGGTGAGGATCGCCCCGCCGCCGATCACCTGCGCCATGTCCAGGCCCCACAGGGAGATGATCGGGATCAGGCTGTTGCGCAGGGTGTGCCGCAACAGCACCTGGCGGTCCGACAGGCCCTTGGCGTGGGCGGTGCGCACGTAGTCCTCGTTGACGGCGTCGAGGATCGTCGAGCGCAGCACCCGGGAGTAGAAGCCGATGAACAGCACCGACAGCGTGACCCACGGCAGCACGAGGTGCAGGAACCACTGCCAGGGGTTCTTGGTCAGCGGCACGTAGTTGCCCAGCGGGAAGATGTTGGCCTTGTAGCCGAGGAAGTAGAGGAGCACGGCGCCCAGGAAGAACGGCGGGAACGACACACCCGCCATCGATAAGACGGTGAGCACGCGGTCGGTGTACTTCCCCGCCTTGACCGCGGCCAGCGTGCCGATCAGGATCGAGGTCAGCAACCAGATGATCCCGGCGCCGAAGGCCAGCGAGAGCGTCGCCGGGAAGTCGCGGCCGACCTCCTGCAGGACGTTGATGCCCTGCGTGTAGGAGTACGCCTGTCCGCGTGAAGATGTTGCCCATCGTCTTGACGTACTGGGTGTAGATGGGCTTGTCGAAGCCGAATTTGACCTCGATCTGCTGGACCTGAGCGGCGGTGGCGTTGCGGCCGGCCAGGCGGCTGGCCTGGTTGCCGCTGCCCAGCAGCAGCAGGAAGGTGATCATCGAGATCGCGATGATGACCAGCACCATCGCGACCAGCCGGCGGACGATGAAGCGGGTCATCTAGTGCGCGACCCGCACCTTGGCCCGCGGGTCCAGCGCGTCGCGCAGCCCGTCGCCGAAGATGTTGATCGACATCACCGCCAGCACGAGCATGATCCCCGGGACGAGCACGTTGGAGAAGGCCGCCGGGATGGTGCCGATGCCGTCGGAGATCATCGTCCCCCACGACGGGATTGGGCGGCTGCACGCCCGCGCCGAGGTAGGAGAGCCCGGCCTCGAGCAGGATCGCGTTGGCGAGGATCAGCGGGATGAAGACGACGATCGTCGACGCCAGGTTGGGCATCAGCTCGGAGAACATGATCTCCCGGTTGGAGAGGCCCTGCTGGCGGGCGGCGTCGATGAACTCGCGCTCGCGCAGCTGCAGCACCTGGGCCCGCACCGGCTTGGCCACGTAGGGGATGTAGACGATCCCGATGACGAACGCCGGCAACAGGAGGAAGGTGCCCTTGATCGGGCCGATCCCGCCGACGGCGAACTCGGTGCCCAGCGTCACGCCCAGCAGGACCGCCGGAAAGGCCCAGATCACGTCGAGGACGCGGCTGAGCACCGCGTCCCACCAGCCGCGGTAGAAGCCGGCGAGGAGCCCGATGACAGCGCCAGGATCATCGTGATGATCGTGGCCACCGCCCCGATCTCCAGCGAGTTGCGCCCGCCGTAGAGCAGCCGCACAGCGGTGTCGCGGCCGTTGCCGTCGGCGCCGAAGAAGTACTTGGCGTGCCAGGTGGGCCCGATCGGGATGTCCGGTCGGGCTGACGATGTCCTTGGTCTTGCCGCCCACCTTGACCGTGCCGGTGATGTTCTCCGTCGACAGCGTGGTGTGAGCGACGTCGTGGGCGTACACCGGCGCCAGCAGGCAGATGATCGACGATCACCAGGAACAGGGCGCCGAAGAACAGCGCGACCTTGTTGCGACGCAGCCGGCGCCAGGCCAGTCGCCACGGGCCGGTGCCCGCCTGGACCTCGCCGCCATCGTCGACGAAACCTGAGGTCAGGTCGTCCGAGAACTCGGTGCCGGGAGCTGAGGTGGTCGCCATCGGCGGATCCTAGATCGAATCGACGTGGAGCGAAAGGGCCGGGGCGCGAAGCGCCCCGGCCCGATGTCGCGCGATCTACTTGAGCTGGAACGAGCTCAGGTCCCAGCCGTACACGGAGTGGAAGATCGCCGCGCCGTAGTTCATGCGCGTCAGACATGAACTTCGGGAACGTCTGGTAGCCGAACACGCCGAGGTAGGCCTTCTTGGCCACGTACTCGTCGATCGCCTGCCACTTGGAGGCGACCGAGCCCAGCTGGGTCGAGGGGACCTGGCCGAGCGTGGCGATCGCGTCGTTGATCTTCGGATCGTTGACCTCGCCGAAGTTCTCGTTGTCGGTCGGCAGGATCGCGTGGCCGTCGACCAGCAGGTAGAAGTCGACGGGGTTGGCGAAGTCCTGGTTCCAGTCGGCGAAGCCGGTCTGCGGGTGCAGCTTGCGCTCGCCGATGGTGGTGAAGTACGTCGCGTCGGCCAGCACCTTCTGCTTGGCCTTGAACCCGATCGAGTTCAAGAACGACGTGTAGTAGGTCATCCACTGCTGGCGCGGGCGACGGGTCTCCGACCACACCGTGACCGGCTGGCCTGCCATGCCCGACTGCTTGACCAGCGCCTTGGCCTTGGCCAGGTCGCCCTGGTCCCGGGTGTCCCGTACGGGCAGGAGCCGTCGGGTGACCCGGCGACGGCCGGCGGCAGGAAGAAGCAGGCCGGGGCCAGCGTGCCCGAGCTCAGGCGGTTCATGGCGTCCTCGTTGAGGCCGGTGACGACCGCCTCGCGCGCCAGCTGGTTGTTGAACGGCTTGTTGGTGACGTTCATGAACACGTAGTACGTCGAGCCGCCCAGGTTGACGTTCTGGAAGCGGCCCTGGCCCTTGGCGTGGATCTGCGGCAGCAGGCTGCCGGGGATCGTGTCCGCCCAGTCGAACGCGTCGGCGGTGTTGTTGAGCACCGACAGCGCGTTGGAGGTGACGTTGGCCGAGATCTTCACGTTGACGTTCACGTGCCCGGAGGGGATGCCCGGGATCGGCGTCCAGTTCGGGGTTCTTGACCACCGAGTAGGACTGGTTGGGGACGATGTTGGTCACCTTGTAGGGACCGACGCCCGGGGGCGGGTTGGCTCGGCTCCTCCTTGAGCGGAGCGCTCGTCGGCACCAGGCCCATGGCCGGGAAGGCCAGCACGTTGTCGAACGGGCCGTAGGCCTTGACCAGGTGGATGGTGATCTTCCCGGTCTTGTCGTCGGCCACGATGCCGCTGATCGTCTTGGCCTTGCCCGTCGAGTAGGCGGTGCCGCCGACGATGATCGGGGTGATGAACTGGCCGGAGCCGCCCCACGGGATCTTCATCGCCCGCTCGGCGGCGCGCGTGAAGTCCGAGGCCTTGACGGGCGACCCGTCGGAGAACTTCAGGCCCTTGCGCAGCGTCGCCGTGTAGGTCTTGCCGCCGTCGGAGATCTTCGGCAGCGCGGTGGCCAGGCCCGGGATCAGGGTCGTCCCGGCCTTGCCGTTGACGTGCTGATAGGTGGTCAGGCCGGTGTAGACCAGCCAGTTGACCTCCGCGTCCTGCGTGGTGTAGCCCTTGCCGGGGTCAAGCGACTGCGGCGCGGTGCCCTGCAGCAGCGTGACCGTCCCACCGCCGACCGCCGCCGGAGCTCGAGGCCGGCGTCGTGCCGGAGCTGCTCGCTCCACCGGTCCTGCTGCCGAGCTCGACGAGCTCGACGAGCCCCCGCACGCGCCTACGGCGAGTGCGACGATAAGCGCGAGCAGCGGGGCGCTCGCCAGCCTGACGTATCTCTTCACTGATCCTCCTCCAAAGAGGTCGTGGTTCCCAGGCCGCACAATCTACGCGTCCAGCGCCTGACACGGGCGAGCGCCCTAATCAATCCTCAACAACGGTGATAGGTTTACCGACGTCGCACCGAGTTCCGGGGCGTTGATCATTCGGGAGAGGGAATCGTGTGAGGTGTCGAGCTGTCGCGCAGCGTTGGCCGCCATCGCGAGCAGGCGGCGCTGGCCGTGCGCAGGGTCGGCCCAGGCGGCGCCGCCGGCGGTGTTCAACCCGGTGGTGGAGGCGCAGAACTTCTCGATCACGCTGGAGCGCCAGGCGATCTATGACACCCCCGGCTACCAGAGCGCAGCTGGCCGTCGACAGCGCCGCCAACACCGCCCAGGCGCTGGCCACCGAGGCCGCCGACCCGCGGCCGCCTGTTCTCCGACGACCTGTGCTGGAACCAGGCCAACGGCTGCGCCGGTGACATCCGCCTCAACGACTGGGCGGCCAAGGGCTACGGCCTGGTGCGCCCGGTGCTGTTCACCGCCCGCGACGGCGCCACCATCTCCGGCCACGTGTGGGCGACCGTCGCCGGTCCGGCGAAGCGCCCGGGCATCGTCATCACCAACGGCTCGGTCCAGGCCGACGAGCAGATGTACTGGTATCTCGCCCAGACGCTGGCCAAGGACGGCTACGTCGTGCTGACCTTCGATCCGCAGGGACAGGGGCAGTCAGACACTCCCGGCGCCGCGCCGGACAGCACCGAGGGCGTGCCCGCCCAGACCGACGGGCGGCCGTTCTACGACGGCACCGAGGACGCGATCGACTTCCTGGAGTCCACGCCCCGCCCATCCGTACGAGCCGGTGCCCAGCTGCAGCACCGGGACGAGCCATGCCGCCAAGCAGGACGCGCGCGTGAAGGCCGGGCTGGACGCGGCCTACAACCCGTTCCATGCGCTGCTCGACGGCTCGCGGGGTCGGGCTCGTCGGCCACTCCTACGGCGCCGCCGGCGTCTCCTACATCGCCCAATGGGATCCGCGGGTCAAGGCGGTCGTCGCCCTGGACAACCTCGGCGGTCCGGGCCCGGACGGCGCGGTGCCGGTCGGCGGCGTCCCAGCGGTCCGCAGGGCGCGATCGGCGAGGCCGGCTGCCCGGCCGATCCGGCCGACCGCACGCACCGTGCCGATCACCAAGCCGGGCCTGGGCATCTCGGCCGACTACGGCCTGCCGGCCACGCCCAACACCTCGCTGCCCGACCCCGAGTTCAAGGAGCAGGAGTCGCTGGCCTACACCAAGGCGGGCGTCGACAGCGGCGAGATCGTGATCCGCGGCGGCTCGCACGTCGACTTCAGCTTCATCCCCAACCAGGCGTTCGGCGCGTCGCTGCGCGGGCCCGACCTCACCGACTGGTACGCCAGCGCCTGGTTTGACAAGTACCTCAAGCACCAGCCGTCGCGCCGACGCGCGGCTGCTGTCGCGAGCGGTGGCGCTCGGACGCGACCGAGGCGGCCGTCGACCCCGGCCACGACGGCAACGCCTTCTCGTTCTACTACCAGTCGCGCCTGGACATCGGGCTCGCCCGAGGGCGGGCGCTTTGACTGCGAGGACCTGCGCGACGGGTGCGCGGGCATGGTCCCCGCGTCGGCCGACGGGTTCGCGGGCACGTACTCCTATGCGTCGATCGACACCACGCCGGACGCGGTGCACGGCGGCGGGTCCGCGCTGAGGTCCGGCAGCGGGCTGAACGCCTGCCGCGCGCGATACTCGCTGCGGCTGCGGGCCCGCCGCGGGATCACGCGCATCAAGGTCTTCCTCGACGGCAAGCTCGTGCGCGTTGAGCGCGGCCGCTCGGTCACCGTCCCGGCGCTGGCGGGAACCCGCCGGCACACGCGTGCGGCTGGTGGAGTACAGGCGAAACCGGCTCGTCCGGCGGGTGATGCGCCACCTATACGGCTGCGCCCACAGGCGCTAGTTGACGGTCAGGACGGCCTTGCCGGCCACGCGCCGGTCCAGCAGAGCCTCGATCGCCTCGCCGGCCCGCTCCCACGAGTAGGGTGATGTCGATCTGCGGGTCCAGCCGGCCGGCGGCGACGAGCTCGGCCAGCCGGCGCAGGTCGGCGGAGGCGCTGCGCGTGTGCTGCAGCTCGGCGAAGAGGTAGAGGCCGTACAGGCGGGCGCCCGGAGCGCGGGCGAACAGCTCGCGCGTCGGGTAGCTGACCGGGTCGGTGAGCGTGGAGGCGAAGCTGACGACCGTGCCGCCCGGCGCGACCCGCTGCAGGCAGGTCCCCAGCACGGGACCGCCGATGGCGTCGAGGATCACCTCGAAGTCGGGGCCGTCGACCTCCAGCTCGGATGAGCACCTCGTCGGCGCCCAGCTCCGCGCAGGCCCTCGGTGCGGCGGGCCACAGCGGTGACATGCGCTCCAGCCAGATGAGCGAGCTGGATCGCGAAGCGACCGACGCCCCCGCTGGCGCCGGTGATCAGCACGCGCTTGCCGAGCGATGAAGCCGCCCCGCTCCAGCGAGCGCAGTGCCGTCAGGCCGGCCACGGGTAGCGTCGCCGCCTGCTCGAGGGAGATCCCGTCGGGCAGCTCGGCCAGGTACTCGGTCGCGACGGCGACGCGCTGCGCCCACGCCCCGGAGATGACCAGGCCCACCACGCGGGCGCCGACGCCGGGACCGGTCCCGTCGGCGGCGGCCTGCACGACCTCGCCCGCCAGGTCCCAGCCGACCACCGTGCCGGGCTCCATCGTGGCCAGCCCGCTTGCACTCGCCGCGGTTGAGGCTGAACGCCCGGACCGCGACGACGGCCTGGTCGGGCGTGGGCGTCGGATCGGGGACGTCGGCCAGCTCCGCGAATGGGGCGGCGGGTCGGGAGACGAGCGCGCGCATCAGGGCGATCATCGATACTAGTCCCCGATGCGCCCGCGATTCATCGCGCTGGTCGTCGCGTTGGCCAGCGCGACGATCGCGCTCACCGGGACGGCCGAGGCCGCGCTCAAGGTCACCTGGATGCCGGGGATGAGATCGGCGGGCACGCCCGCCCGCTACGACAAGGTGGGCGTGATCAAGGTCGGACCGGCGAGCGCCCGCAACGTGCTCGTGATCGAGCCCGGCACCTCCGCCGGCGGGGCCTACTTCGTCCCGCTGGCCCAGTGGATCGTCTCCCGCGCCAACAACTGGCAGGTGTGGTCGGTGGAGCGGCGCGAGAACCTGCTGGAGGACCAGTCGGAGCTGAACCTCGCCAAGCGCGGCGGCGCGACCGCAGCGCAGGTGTTCGACTACTACCTCGGCTGGCTCAAGGACCCCTCGATCACCCGCCATGTGAGCGGCGCCCCCACCTCGACGTTCGCGAAACGCTGGGGCATGCGCGTTGCCGTGGGCGACCTGCGCCAGGTGATCACGGCAGCGCGCCGGCTCGGCGGCGCGGTCGTGCTGGGCGGCCACTCACTGGGCGGCGGCGTCGTCACCGCCTACGCGACGTGGGACTTCGACGGTCGCCCCGGAGCCGATCAGCTCGCCGGGCTGGTCTACATCGACGGTGGCAGCTTCGGCCACGAGACCGGCGCTACGGCTCGCGCGGGACTGGCGGCGCTGAACGCGCCCGCTGCATCGCCATGGGAGCCGTTCGGCGGGATCCCGTCGCCACTGGCCGGTCTGCTGATCGCCGCCGGATCCGAGGCCGCGCTGCTCGATCCGGGCGGCGCGTCGGTCGCCGCGGCATCCGGCCTGTTGCCGAGCGATCTCACTCCCTCGGTGCCGGTGACAAACCTCGGCCTGGTCGGCTACGCGCTGAACGTCGGGACCTCGCCGGCTTCCCTGCTCGCCGCCCAGGCGCACCTCGGGCGAGGCCTGTCACCAACGGGCGGATGGGACTCGACCGGCGCTCTGACCCCGATCAAGCGCTACGCGCAGATGTTCTCAGGCGCGGGCGTGACCGGCGCGGACGGAAGCGAGTGGTACTTCCCGCAGCGGCTCTCGATCGATCTGGGAGGCGTGGGCAACGGCACCCCCAGCGCCGCCCAGCGCGTACTCGGCCTACGCTCGACGCTCGGCCGCCGGCTCCCCCGCAACCTGCGGATCTACGCCTTCGGCGCCCGGATCGGCGGACGCGTGATCCTCGACGAGGCGGCGGCGCTGGCCCGCCAGTCGCACATCCCGCGCCGCCAGGTGACGCTCGTCGACCGCCACGCCAGCTACGCCCACAACGATCCGATCGGCGCGTATCCGCGCAACGCCTTCTTCAGCCGCCTGATCCCGTTCCTCAAGCAGACGGCCTGACGCGATGGCGAACGAGGCGCTGAACGAGCTGCGCCGCCAGCTCGGTGGAGATGTTCCGCCAGGGCTGAAGCCGGCTGTCGGAATCCGAGCTTCGCGATCTCGCGCACGCCGATCAGCGACGCGCGCCATCGCGAGGGCCAAGCCCTGGCCGCGTCCGGCGAGCGGGCGCTCGAGCGCGTGCCGCGCCTGCTGCGCGGTCCGATCCGCAAGGTGGTCGGATGAGCCGGGCGGCCGAGTCGCTGCAGGCGCAGGCCGAGGTGATGAAGCTGGCGCGCCTGCTGCAGCGCGAGCCCGACTCGCTGGCCTACCTCGAGCCACTGCCGGTGGAGGATCTGCGAGAGCTGCGCGAGCGCCTGACCGAGGCGCTGTTCGATGCCCATTCGGGGTCGCTGCGCCGGCTGGCCGCGGCCAGCCGGCTGCTGCCCGTCGGACTCAGCGCCTCGATGGGCGAGAGCGTGTTCGGACCGCTGCTGTCGGCTCGGCTGACCGGGCTGCTCGAGCCCGGGCGAGCGGCGGAGATGGCCTCCAAGTTGCCGGCGCCGTTCCTGGCCGATGTCGCCGTCGAGATGGACCCGCGGCGGGCCTCTGACCTGATCTCCCGGATCCCCGCCGCGCAGATCGTCCAGATCACCTCCGAGCTGATGTCGCCGCGGCGAGTACGTGACCATGGGGCGCTTCGTCGGTCACCTGTCAGACGAGGCGATCTCCGCGGCGCTGGCGATCGATGGACGACCGCTCGCTGCTGGGAGTGGTGTTCGTGCTGGAGGACAAGGCGCAGCTGCCGGGGCTGGTGGCGCTGCTGCCCGAGCCTCGGGTGGCCGGAGTCATCCAGGCGGCCGCCGACAACGACCTGTGGGTGGAGGCGCTTGATCTCCTGGACCACCTCGCGCCGGCGCAGCGCGCGGACATGGTGGCCGCCACGTTGCGGCTGGAGCCGGCGGCGCTGGACTCGCTGATGGCCGCCGTGGTCGCGAACGACCTGTGGGAGGAGGTGCTGCCGATCGCCGAGCACGACGCCGCGGTGCAGGCGGCGCTCGCCGATCGCCGTCCAGACGCGTAGGCCTTCGCGGGCTTGGGTGGGCGGCGGCGGTCAAGCAGTACGTCGACGCGCCGCCGACGAAGGTCGCCGACGAGATTCGCGAGCGCGTGCGTGACTAGGACCGTGTCACGGCGTGAACAGCGACGTGTGGCACGGCCGGCCGCCGCACACATCGACGATCGCGCCGCCGGGGGCGAGGAAGTCTGACTTCTGGACACGGGCCGCCGGGGTGTTGCGCACGTCCTCATGCGGATCGATGTTGGTGTTGGAGGCGACGGGCACCGTGTTGGTCAGCGGGGGCGGCTGGACGTGCCCTGGACCGCTGTCCCAAATCTCGATGGCCGAGCCCCGAAACGGGAACGCCGGGATTTTCGGCAGTCCGTAGAACAGGTTGCGGTCACGGGAGCGATCCGGATCGAGCGCCGGCTCGTAGGCGGAGACGCCGACCGTGCGGGCCTCCGCGACCCCCGAGTACATCGGAACCTGGAAGTCCCCGTAGGAGATCATCATCAGCACCTGGTGCGTCGGCGTGTCGGGCAGCGGGTGATCGGTCATCTGCTGCGCGTAGCCGTCGGGATCGCCGCGGTCCCAGAGTTGCTGCATCAGGTCGAGGATCAGCGGGTGCAGCGACTGGTCGGCATATGACTTGTAGAGGATCGCACCGAAGGGGACGAAGTCGATCGAGCGCTGGACGAGCAGGTTGGCGTAATCCAAGCCGGTCACGCCCAGCACCGCGTGACGCCAGTCGGGCGCCAGCGCGGTCAACAGGCCGCCCATGATCCCGCCCTGACTGTTGCCGTCGTAGTACAGGCTGCTGGTCTCGATGTCCGCCCCCACGCCGCCCGGACGGAAGGCCGCGCTGGAGGCCAGGCCCGCCGGGTTGAGCAGCAGCCGTCCCAGGAACAGGGTGTTGAGCGCTCCCTGCTGGAGGCGGTCGATGATCGGCGGGAAGCGGTTGAGGTCCACTAGCGCGCCCGCGTCGTTGAGCGTGTCGGGCTGGGCCAGGCCCCAGAAATCGGTCGCGCAGAAGACCATGTTGTGCTCGGTGGCCATCGCCTCCACATTGGGATCGGTCACCTGGGTGCGGCTGAGCAGCAGGCCGTGCCCGTACAGCGAGATCCGAGCGGGATCGGCGGCGCTCGCCGTGCTGGGCACGACGCATTCGAAGTCGGCGGTGGCCACGTTGCCCGGTAGCTGGGTGGGCGTCGCGTACAGGCCGGCCGGGCCATAGTGAAAACCGGGCTGGGTGCTCGCTCCGCACACCGACAGGTAGCACGGCACCTGGAAGGTGCCGTCGACCTGGGTCAGGGGTGCGCCGGTCGCCGAGGTGAGGGGCTGGGTGTCGGTGACCGCGAACGACGGCGCCGAGCCCTGCACGACCGAATCGGCGAGGTTGGAGTCGCCCAATTGCGAAAAGGCGTTGTCGCGGATCGCCAGCATCCGGCCGGCGAGGGCTCGCCGCGAGGCCACGGTGAAGCTCCAGGCCTCGTACAGGCTGGCGTCGGCGGCGATCTTCGCCCGCCGCAGGACCCGGAAGATGCCGTGGTAGCGAGCGCGTTGGCCGCGCAGCACCCCCGGTAGCTTGGCCCCGTCGCGCAGGCGCGCGAACCACGACGGCGACTGGATCGACTTGCCCTTGGCGGTCTTGAGGAAGCGCAGGGCGACGATGTAGGTGTGGCCCTCGATGAAGTTCTTGCCCGGGTGGATCAGCAGGTCGGTGTTCGTCGCGCCCTTGGCATTGGCGTCCATCTCGGCCCAGATGAGCTGGCGCTTGCCTGTCGACTCGTCCAGGACGACGATCGGCTGGCGCTTTGCCAGGTAGCGCGACATGTCGGCGAGCGGGACCGCCCCCGTGCGCTCGAGCGCGGCAGCACTGTCCATCCCCGGGATGTGGATGACGATCGCGCTGCCGGGGCTGAAGCCGTCGCTGCGGTCATACGGCGCGGGGCTGACGCGGGCGCCCGTGGAGTTGACCGGCATCGCCGCGCTCGGCAGGCTGACACGCAGACCGGTCACGCTGGCCTTGTCGGACTTGGTCATCCGGTTGTCGGGGAAGGGCAGCAGGCAAGGCTTGCCTGCGTATGGCTGACAGTCGGCGGCCGGCGCCTTGGCGGCTGCCGGGGCGGCGGCCATCACGGCCGCGAGGACGGCGATCGCCAGGATCGCGCACGACTCCCTTCGCATGACACGCATCGGCAGACCTCTCTCCTCGGACCTCGCTGGCTGCGAGATCGCGGGGAGACTACGCCTGCGTCGGACCCGAGAGCAGCGCCGGCAGAAAACGGGACGCTCGTCTTGGCTCCGGCCGGCGAACCTCCGGCCACGGCCAACCCGGCCGCGCCAGGAGATATCCCTGGACGAGGTCCACGCCCAGCACCTCCAGCGTCTCGAGCTCGGCCTCGGTCTCCACACCCTCGGCGACCAGATGCCCGCCGGTCTGGCGCGCGTAGCCGAGCAGGGCCGTCACCAGCGCACCACGGTCAGGGTCGGTATCGATGCCGCTGATCAGCGAGCGGTCGAGCTTCAGGTAGGTGGGCCGCAGGGTGGTGATCTGGCGCAGCCCCGAGTACCCGGCGCCCATGTCGTCGACGGCGAAGCGCACCCCCAGCGCCAGCAGGCGTGAGATCTCGGCGTGCAGGCCGGACGTGTCATCCAGGAGGCTGTTCTCGGTCAACTCCAGGATCAGCCCGCTCAGGTCGCCGGTCTCGTGCAGGATCTCGGCCGTCCGCGGGTCCAGCAGAAGCGGGCCCGACAGGTTCACGCTCAGTGCGGTGCCGGCGGGGCGTTCGTGCAGGTGTCCGAGCGCGGCCCGCAGGCAGGCCAGCTCCAGACGGTCGCGAACGCCGAACTCGTCGGCGAGCGCGAACCAGTGCAGCGGGCTGGAGGTGCCGCGCGTCTGAAAGCGCGCCAGCGCCTCGAAGGCATGCGGGGTACCGGCGGACACCGAGACGATCGGCTGCATGACGACCCCCAGGCCATCGCCCCCGATCAGCCGCTCAAGGGTCTCGCGGGCGCCGCCCGGACCATGGTCGGAGAACGACTCGCCGGCATACACCGACAGCTGGTGACGGCCGCTGCGCTTGGCAACCCGCAGCGCCACGTCGACCGCTCGCAGAAGGCCCTCGGCGTCCTCGCCGTCGCGGGGGATCAGCGCCATGCCGAGCGTCGCCTCCATCGCCGGATGACCGCCGGCGCCATCGGCGCTGTTCAGCTTGGCCAGCAGCGTCCGGGCCAGCGCCTCGGGATCCTCGGCGTCCACGATCGCCGCGAACTCGTCGCCGCCCAAGCGCCCGACCACGCAGCGGGGTCCGCCCGCCGTCTGCATGCGCGCGACGACCGAGCACAGCAGCGCGTCGCCGGCGGCGTGGCCGGCCGTCTTGTTGACGTGACCGAAGTTGTCCAGATCCACGAGCAGCAGCGCGCTCGGACCGTCGGCCGCCGCGTGAGCGGCGACGTGATCCAGCGCCCGGCGGAAGGCGGTCCGCGAGAGAGCACCAGTGAGCCCGTCGTGGTCGGCGTCATAGCGGGCCTGGTCGAGCATCTTGCGCAGCTCCTGGGTGACCCGCCCGCATGTGAGCAACAGTGCGATCGCGGCCAGGCAGAGGCAGGCGTACCGGGGGGTCATCGTGTGGTAGCGCACGATCGGCATCGCGAGCGAGACGAGCAGCACGGCCCGGCCGACCCAATGGGCGCGCCCGCCGCGGGCGAGCACACCGCTGGCGACGGCGGTCAGCCACAGCAGCGTCAGCGGGGTCACCACGGCCGGACCGAAGCCGATGATCAGCACCCCCGCGGTCGAGGCCAGCGACTCCTCCAGCTGCACCCACTCCTGGCGCGGCGCCAGCAGTTGCACGATCGATGTGGCCAGGATGATGCCGAAGCCGATCTCGGCGAGCAGCGCCGAGGTGCCGGCCGGAGGCCAGAGCAGCGCGAGCGCCAGGCCGGCGACTCCCATGCTGGCGCGGGCGCCGGCCGCGGTGCGCCGGGCGCGCGTAAGTCCGCTGGGTATCCGTGGCCCGGGCAGCACTCCTCGTTATGTCGGCCGCCGGGGTGAGAATCATGAGACGGCGGGGCTTTCCCGGACAACCCAGGGCGAGGGCTATGTTGCTCGGGATGGACGGAGCCAGTCCCTCCAGTTCCGAGCAGCGCCGCTAGCGGGTGCGGGGCCCGGCGCCGGCCGCTCGGCGCAGATCGTCCTCGATCGCGTCGGCCGCTCGCTGCGCGTGCGGAAGGAAGTCCCTACGGAGCGTGGCCATCGAGCCGCGGCTGGCGTGCACGGAGACATTGAGCGCCGCCACCACCTCGTCGGCCGCCCCGCGGATCGGCACCGCCAGGGAGCGCAAGCCCTCCTCCAGCTCCTGGTCGACGGCCGCCCAGCCCTGTTTGCGCACCCGCTCCAGCACGGCCCGCAGCTCATCGCCGCTGGTGATGGTGTGCGCCGACAGCGGCCGCACGTCGATCCGCCCCAGGCGCGCCTCGAGCTCGGGCTCGGGCAGGGCGGCCAACAGCACCCGGCCCATCGAGGTCGCATAGGCGGGCAGTCGCGTGCCCACCGAGAGGGTGATGCTCATGATTCGTCGCGTCGGCACGCGGGCGACGTAGACGATCTCGATGTCGTCCAGGACCGAGATCGACGAGGACTCGTTGACGCTCTCCACCAGCGCCTCCATGTGCGGCTGCGCGACCTCGGGCAGCGTGAGGCTCGACAGGTAGGCATAGCCCAGCTCCAGCACGCGCGGGCTGAGCGTGAAGCGCCCGTCGGCGAAGCTCATGTACCCCAGGCGGACCAGCGTGAGCAGGAAGCGGCGGGCAGCCGCGCGGGTCAGGCCGGTGATGCGGGCGACGTCTGAGAGCCCCAGCTCGCGGTGCTCGGCATCGAAGGCACGGATCACTGCCAGTCCGCGCTCGAGCGACTGGACGAAGTCGGCGCTCCTGGGACGCTCCTCCTGCACGGCCACCTCCGTTCGGTATGCGCACACTACCCGAGCGATCAGATGCGGGGCGCGCGGGCGCGGGTCGCCGAGCAGCGCTCGCTAGCGTTGTGGGACATGACGACGACCATCATTTCCCGCGCGCAGGTCGCCACCGCAAAGCCGGTCCCGTACATGCGCCAGCTGTGCAAGCACTTCGGCCACAAGCTCGATGCCTCCTTCGACGACGACAGCGGCTACATCCAATTCGACTTCGGCCGTTGCGAGCTGCAGGCCGTCGGCGACGAGCTCCTGCTCACGGTGAGCGCCGCCGACGACGCCGACCGCGAGCGCATGGAGAACGTGGTCGCCTCGCATCTGGAGCGCTTCGGCAAGCGCGACGAGCTGAACGTCATCTGGACGCGGTGAACGCCGCGCGGCGCCGGGCTGATCGTCGCCGTCGACTCCGACTGACCCTCACTCAGAGTCACGAGCGCGATCGCGCAACAGGGGCGCCAGCGCGGCGATGGCCACGCACAGCCCGACGGTGATCGCCAGCGAGGTGTGAACGCCTGACATGAAACCGCCTCGCCCGACGAGCAGCGAGCCGAACAGCGCAACGCCGATCGCCGAGCCTGTCTGGCGCAGCGTGTTCAGGGTGCCGGCGGCCACGCCCGAGCGGGAGCGCTCCACGCTTCCCAGCAGCTCGGAGGTGATCACCGGAATGATCGAGCCGGACGCCGCTCCGAGCGCTGCCAGCTGGACGACCATCGCCGCATAGCTGGTGCCGGCGCTCACGCCCAACAGGGCGAGACAGGCGACGGCCACGACCACGATCGCCACCGCGACCGTGCGGCGCGGACCGAAGCGCTCGTTTACCCGACCGGCCAGGACGTTTGACGCGGTGATCCCGACCATGATCGGCGCGAGCGCCAGGCCGGTCTGCAGCGGCGTCAGGCCCTGTTCGCGCTGGAACAGCAGGCTGAAGACGAAGATCAGCCCGTAGAAGGCGGTGTTGATGAGCAGGCCGATGGCCGACGCCACGCTGAACGTGCGGTTCTCGAACAGGCCCAGCGGAAGCATCGGCCGCATGCCGCGCGCCTCGACGGTCACGAAGATCGCGCCCGCCACGGCCGCCAGCACAAAACCGGCGAGCACCAGCGGCGCCCCGAAGCCCTGGGAGCCG
Source organism: uncultured Solirubrobacteraceae bacterium (assembly GCA_963831015.1). Taxonomy (GTDB): domain Bacteria; phylum Actinomycetota; class Thermoleophilia; order Solirubrobacterales; family Solirubrobacteraceae; genus Palsa-465. The sequence continues at coordinate 770,988 of CAWHOM010000007.1, forward strand.
CCCTCGATCGTGGCCGCCACCAGCGCCGTGAGGGTCACGACGGCGAGCACCTGGCCGCCGACGTCCACGCCCCGGTCGCGTGACTGGGTGGTCTCGGTCGCGTAGCGCAGCGTCAGATAGATGCCGACGAGCGCCACCGGAACGTTGATGAAGAAGATCGCCCGCCAGTCAAAGGCGGCGATCAGCACGCCGCCGACCAGCGGCCCGCCCGAGAGCGCGAGGCTGGCGCCCGCCAGCCACAGACCGACGGCTCGCACCCGAGCGGCGGGCTCGGTGTAGATGTGATTGAGCAGGGTGAGCGAAGACGGAACCAGGACGGCCGCGCCGATGCCCTGGATCGCGCGGGCGCCGATCAGCACCCCCAGGTCGGGCGCCAGCCCGCACACCGCCGAGGCGACCATGAACAGCACGAAGCCGGCGACGAACACACGTCGGGCCCCGATCCGGTCGCCGAGCGCCCCGGCGGTGAGGATGAACGCGGCAAAGCCGATCGTGTAGGCGTTGACCACCCACTGCAACGCGCTCACGCCGCCGCCGAGCCCGCTGCCGATCGATTTGATCGCCACGTTGACAACGCTGACATCCAGCTGGACGACGGCGAAACCGAGGCTCATCGCGACCAGCGTCCAGCGGCGGGCGGCACGCTCGCCGGCGTCCTCCCGTTTGGTTCTCTCCTGCGTGGTAGCCATCGTCCTCAAGCTAGCCGCGAGATACTTCGGCGCAGACCGAAATGCGCTCAGTCGCCCACGAGCAGATGCCGGGCGCGATCCTGACCGATCGAGAGCAGCAGGGTGGGCAGCCGCGGACCGGTCTCGGCGTCGACCAGCAGCCGGTACACGGCCTTGAAGAACGCCCGCTGGGCGGCCTTGACCTCGGCGCTCGGCTCGGCATCGACCGGCAGCCCCTGGAGCGTCTTGGGCACCGCGTAGACCAGGGCGGTGAGGCCCTCGAGCGACCAGTCGCCCGCCAAGCCGTCGGCCAGCAGCCCGACGCCGCGGCGGGTCGCCTCGTCCAGCTGCGCGTAGGCGTCGCGCGCGAATTCCTCCCGCACCCGGGTGCGCTCGGCCTCGGGAACGACCTCCGTGGCAAAGCGAATCGCGCAGCTCAGCCGCGGTTCGAGCTCGGCCAGCAGCGCCTGATGATCCGGCGCTGAGCCGTTGAGGTGTGCCGAGACGATCCGCGCGATCTGCTCGCGGTTTCCCTGCGTGATGTCGGCCACCGAGGACAGCAGCCGGAACGACACCGGCCGCGAGGTGCGCTGCACCGCTCCCGCCGAGGACTCGACGCTCTGGCGGTGCACGGCCACATCTGTGGCTTCGGCCTCACCGGCGGCGACGCGGGCCTCCAGCCGGTCCCATTCGTCGTACAGACGCTGGATCGCGCGGGGGGAGAAATCGATCGCGAACGACTGCGCCGGCAGGCGGCGCACGTACAGCCAGCGCACGATCGCCGGCTCGATCACGTCCAGCGCGGTGGCGGGGATCGCGGCGCCGCCCACCGAGCCCGACATCTTCCCCCCGACGCCGGCCAGCGTCACGAACGAGTAGACGACCGAGTCGGGGGCGTGGCCGCCGTACAGCTCGGAGACCAGGGTGCGCCCCACGGTGAAGCTTCCCGTGGGCGCGTGATGGTCCTCGCCCGCCGGCTCGAACGCGACCCCCTCATACGCCCAGCGCATCGGCCAGTCGACCTTCCATACGAGCTTGCCACTGATCGGCGCACCGTCGGCCAGGCTCATCTCGCCGGCGCTGCCGCAGCGGCAGTCGTAGCTCACGGTCTCGCTCTCATAGGCCGTGACGCGCGTGTCGTCGGTGCCGCAGACCGGGCAGTAGGGCTTGAACGGGTAGTACTCGCGGCGGCGCTGCGCCGTCGGGCGCTCGTGCCGTCCGGCGGTCTGCTGGCCGGCGAGCGTGTCGAAGACGAGGCCGCGCTCGTCCATCGCCCGCCGAATCGAGGCGTTGTAGTTCCCCGCGGGATAGCGCTCGGACTGGCGCACCTCGGTCATCTGGATCCCCAGCACGTCGAGCGAGGCCCGCAGCTCGTCCATGAAATGCTCGGCGTAGGAGCCCGGTCCGCCCTCCGGGTCGGGGATCGCGGCCAGCGGCCTGCCCACGTAGCGCTCAAAGGAGGGATCGACGCCCGCCGGGACCTTGCGGAAGCGGTCATAGTCATCCCACGAGTGCAGGTGCACCACCTCGCGGCCGCGGCGGCGCAGTGCCTCAGCGACCAGGTGAGTGGTGAACACCTCGCGCAGGTTGCCCATGTGGATCGGGCCCGACGGCGAGATCCCGGAGGCCACGACGATCGGCCGGGCGGGGTCCGTGGCGGCCGCGACCCGCTCGGCGATCACGTCATCCCACAGCTCGGCGTCGCTCATGCGCTCAGCGTAGTCAGGTGGGCGGGATCCGATTCCTACTCGACGATCAGCACCAGCAGATGGCGGGGACCGTGGACCCCCTCCACGCGCGCCAGCTCGATGTCCGAGCTGGCCGAGGGACCGGAGACCAGCGTCACCGGAACACCGTGCTCGCCGACCGCCGGAGCCAGTGCCGCCAGCGCCTCCGGCACCTGACCGACGACCTGGTCGGCCGACACGACGCAGATGTGGTGGTCGGGCACGAGCGTGAGCAGCCGCCGGCCGCTGAGCGCCTGACCGTCGAGCACCAGCGTGCCCGTCTCGGCGATCGCGCCGGCACAGCCCGTGAGCGCGCCGTCGATCGCGTCCAGCTCGGCGGCGCTCAGACCGTGGTCCTCGACCACCTCGATCGAGCCCGCGCGCGGGCGCCATGCGCCCGGCAGCTGCGGTGGCACTGCAACGCGCGACAGGCCCATGTCCGCGCACGCGCTCGCGACCGCATCGCGGACCTCGTCCGGCGCCACGCGCCTGACATCCGCTCGGTAATCGCTGATCCGCTCGCACAGCAGTTCGATGAGCTCGGGGCGTGGGCGATCGTCGGCGTGGCGATAATCGCGGGCGACGGGCACGTCGCTCGGCGACTCGCCGGCCGGCACGTCGCGCAGAGCTGCTCTGATCCGGCTCAGGATCTCGTCGCGGGCGGCGCTCACCGAACCGGCCTCGCGCTCGCGCCACCAGTCACGGAAGCTCTGCCGGGGCACCGGCCGCAGGTCGCGGGCCGCCGTCCACCCGGCCAGCGGGCCGGGCAACCGCTCGATCTTGCCCCGGCGCACCAGCGGCCACTGGCCGAACCGGCCGGCGCGCTGTGCGGCCTCGTACAGCCGCCGGTTGGCGAACACTCGCGCCAAGGCGGTCATGGCGACGCGCTCGGGCTGCGGGTGGGCGCGCCCGTGCTTGGCGTGCTCGTGGCGCACCACCTCGCGGCGCAGGTGAACGAGCACCTCGGGGATGTTGATCTTCACCGGACAGACCTCGTAGCAGGCGCCGCACAGGCTGGAGGCGTAGGGCAGCGAGCTGGTGTCGTCCAGGCCCTCCAGCAATGGCGTGAGGATCGCCCCGATCGGGCCCGGGTACGTGGCGCCGTACGCGTGGCCGCCGGTGCGCTCGTAGACCGGGCACACGTTCAGGCAGGCCGAGCAGCGGATGCAGTTCAGCGCCTGGCGTCCGATCTCGTCGGCCAGCACGTTGGTGCGCCCGTGATCGACGAGCACCAGATGAAACTCCCGCGGTCCGTCGCCGTCGCTGACCCCGGTCCACAGCGAGGTGTACGGGTTCATCCGCTCGGCGGTCGACGAGCGCGGCAGTAGCTGCAGGTAGACCTCCAGGTCCTGCCAGCCGGGGATCACCTTCTCGATCCCCATGACGGTGATCAGCACCTCCGGGAGCGTCGTACACATGCGTCCGTTGCCCTCGGACTCCACCATCGCCACCGTCCCCGTCCGCGCGACCGCGAAGTTGGCGCCGCTGACCCCCACCTTGGCGTCCAGGAACAGGCGGCGCAGGTGCAGACGGGCGACCTCGACCAGCTCGCGGGGGTCGTCGGAGAGGTCGTCGGGCGCGTCGGGCAGCATGCGCCGGAAGAGGTCGCGTATCTGGGCCCGGTTCTTGTGGATCGCCGGCACCAGGATGTGCGACGGCATGTCGTCTCCCAGCTGGATGATCAGCTGTGCCAGGTCGGTCTCCCAGGGATGGATCCCGCGCTCCTGCAGCGCCTCGTTCAGGCCTGTCTCCTCGGTCGTCAGCGATTTTGACTTGACCACCTGATCGGCGCCGTGGGCGCTGATCAGGTCGCCGACGATCCGGTTGCACTCGTCGGCGTCGCGCGCCCAGTGCACCACGCCGCCCGCGCCGGTGACCGATGCCTCCAACTCCAGCAGGTACTCGTCGAGATGGCGCAGGGTCCGTTCCTTGATCGCTCGGCCCGCCTCGCGCAGCTGCTCCCAGTCCTCCAGCTCGGCCACCACGCCGGCCCGCTTGGCGCGGATCGTGTGCGTGGCGTGGCCGAGGTTGCGCCGCAACTGGCTGTCGGCCAGGGCGGCGCGGGCAGCCTGGGGAAACGGGAGCGCGGGTGTTCGCGGATCGCTCAACGCGCCGTCGCCGGGCCGCTGGAAACCGAGTCCGTCTGCGCCAGGATCTCGGCGATGTGCATCGCGCGCACTCCCGCCCGCTGGCGGGAGAGGGCGCCACCGATGTGCATCAGGCAGGAGTTGTCGGCGCTGGCGCACACCTCGGCGCCGGTGTCGAGGATCGTGCGCACCTTGTCGGTGAGCATCGCGATCGAGGTGTCGGCGTTCTTGATCGCGAAGGTCCCGCCGAAGCCGCAGCACTCGGCCGCCTCGGGCAGCTCCTGGAGGTCGATGCCCTTCACCGCCCGCAGCAGGCGCAGCGGGCGATCGCCGACGTGCAACATGCGCATCGAGTGACACGTCGGGTGATACGTGACCCGATGCGGAAAGAACGCGCCCACGTCCTCCACGCCCAGACGGTCGACCAGCAGCTCAGTCAACTCGACGACGCGCGGGATGAGCGCCCGGACCTCGCGCTCCAGCGAGGCGTCGCCGGACAGCTCGGCCACGCGCGGGTAGTACTCGCGCACCATCGCCACGCACGAGGCCGAGGGCGAGACCACCACCTCGCTGTCGGCGAACGTCCGCGCGAAGCGACGCACCAGCGGGATCGTCTCCTGCGCATAACCGGTGTTGAAGTGCATCTGCCCGCAGCAGGTCTGCTCCAGCGGGAAGTCGACCTCGACGCCGAGGCGCTCCAGCAGCGCCACCACCGCTCGCCCGGTCTCCGGGAAGAGCGTGTCGTTGAAGCAGGTGATGAACAGCGACGCCCGCATACTGCTGCCCACGCTACCCGAGGGGCGGCAGACCGACCGATGCTTGCGCGCGCAAGTATCTCCTGCTATGCTTGCTCTAGCAAGCAATCGACCCAGAGGCAGCCATGCAGCCGATCGACGGCATCCACCACATCACGCTGATCACGGGGGACGCTCCCCGCAACGTGGACTTCTACGCGCGGGTGATGGGCCTGCGGATGGTCAAGAAGACCGTCAACCAGGACGACCCCAGCGTCTACCACCTGTTCTACGCAGACGAGAACGGCTCGCCGGGCGCCGACATCACGTTCTTCGAATACCCAGGCGCGCGTCCGGGGAAGGCGGGCGCCGGCATGATCGAGCGCATCACGCACCGGGTCGCCGACGACGAGGCGCTCGACTTCTGGACCGACCGGCTCGGCGCCGAGGGCGTAGAGGTGACCCGCGCCGACGGATCGTTGCGCTTCGCCGATCCCGAGGGCATGGCCCACGAGCTGGTGGTGAGCACGGTCAGCGATCCGCCCCTGATCGCGGCCCACCGCGAGGTTCCGGTGAAGTTCGCGCTGCAGGGCTTCGAGGCTGTCCACGCGCTGGTCCACGAGCCCTCGCACAGCGAGGCGCTCGTCACCGACGTACTCGGCTTCAAGGCGCTCGATGGCCACGACTACGAGGCCCGCGGCGAGCATCGCGGCGGCCGGATCGTGTTCGAGCCAACCAACGAGCGCGGGATCCCGGGTGCCGGCACCGTCCATCACGTGGCCTGGGCCGCCCTCACCGCCGAGCTGGGCGCGTGGCGCCAGCAGGTCGCCGCCGGCGGCGCGCGTCCGACGCCGGTGATCGATCGCTTCTGGTTCGAGTCGGTGTACTTCCGCGAGCCGGGCGGCATCCTCTACGAGCTGGCCACGCTCGACGGGGCCGGCTTCGCCGCCGACGAGGAGCCCGAGCTGATGGGGCGCAGCCTCGTGCTGCCGCCGTTCCTGGAGGCCGAGCGCGATCGGATCGAGCCGGCGCTCACGCCGCTGCCCGACCCCAGCATCTGGCGTCCGGAGTCCGCTCCGGCGAGGCGCTGAGTCGTGGGCGATCGAGCCGCCACACACCTCGGCTTCGAGCACGTCTACGAGGCGGGGGACAGTCCGTGGACTGTCCTGCTGCTACACGGCACCGGAGGTGACGAGCACGACCTCGTCGGGCTGGGCCGTCAGCTGGCGCCCGGCGCGGCACTGCTGTCGCCGCGGGGAAAGGTGCTGGAGAACGGGATGCCGCGCTTCTTCCGGCGCCTGGCGGTGGGGCAGCTTGACATCCCCGACCTGCTGGCGCGCACCGACGAGCTTGCCGAGTTCGTGTCCGCTGCCGCGGCAGCCCACGAGCGCGATCCCCAGCGGATCGTCGCGGTCGGCTTCTCCAACGGAGCCAACATCGCCGCCAGCCTGCTGTTGCGCAGGCCGGGCGTCCTGCGCGGCGCCGCCCTGCTGCGCGCGATGCTGCCCTACGAGCCTGAGCGCTTCCCTGACCTGACCGGCACCGACGTGCTGATTGCCGCCGGCGAGACCGACCCGTACTCGCCGGCCGAACAGGTGCGCCGGCTGGCCGAGATCCTGGAGCGAGCGGGCGCGTCGGTGACCACCAGCGTGGAGCCCGGCGCAGGTCACGGGCTGACGCAGAACGACCTGCGGCGGCTGTCCGCCTGGATCACCGAGCTGACCGTCTGAGCACGGCGCTACTCGGTACACGTGGCGGCGGCGCGCGGCGCCATCCGCCCGAACACCTCGGCCAGAGCCTCCAGCTCAGCGGCCTCCAGACGGTCGAAGAACTCGCGCTGAACCGAGGCGAAGTGGGTGCGCTGGGCGGCCCGCATCAGCTCCAGGCCCGCGGGCGTCAGGTGCGCCTCTACGGCGCGTGCATCCTCCGGGCAGGGCTTGCGGACGATCAGGCCGCGCAGCTCCAGCGAGGCGGCAATCCGCGAGACCCGGCTGAGACTGAGGCCGGTCGCGCTGGCCAGAGCCGACAATCGCAGGCAGCGATCCGCGGCGGCCGCCAGCCGGGCCAGGAGCTCGAGGCTTGAGAGGGTCAGCCCGTAGCGCGCGTCCAGCTCGGCATCGAGCATCCGCGTGAGCTGCTTGTGGGTCTCCAGCAGCCCGATCCAGGCATCGGCGTGGCGGTCTGACCAGGTGGCGACGCCGTCGTCGCCGACGAGGTACGGGGTTAACGGGCGCGCGAGTGACATGCTTCTCAGGAGAGAGTCTACCCACTACTTGTTAGCGCAAGTTTCTCGGGGCGCGCCGCGGGTAACCGAGCAGATGACGCCTCCGCGAATCAAGGAGCCACGATGCCCGAATCACATCCGCAGACCGGACCGCGCCACGAGCCCGAACGCGTCTACGAGCGCGCCTCCGACCCCGCGGAGGCCGCCAACCGCCCCCTCGAGCCCAAGGCACCCCACGAGGAGCTGCTGGAGTCCGACGGCCCGACCGACCCAACCGACCGCGAGCACGATCCCCATCATCGCCTGAACAACCCGGTCGGCGAGGTGGACCCCGACGCTGACTCCGACCCCTATCGCGCTCCCGATGCTGAGGACGACGATGATCACGCATCGGGCGTACGCGGCAGCGGTCAGGGCGCCGAGGATCGATGAGCGGCGGAGCCGACGTGGCCCGCCGGCTGCTGGAGCGCACCGGCGGACATCCGGTGGTGAGCGTGTACTTCGACCTCGATCCCGAGGAGTTCGCGACTGCTCCCGCGCGCGCGACTCAGGCCAGAGCCCTGATCGACGAGGCGCGCCGCGCGGGCGAGGAGGCCGACCTAGGTCATGAGGATCGCGCGACGCTCGCCGCCGACTTGGCGCGGCTGGACGCCTACCTAGGATCCGACGACCTGCCCGTGTCGGGCGCCCGCGCGCTGGCCATCTTCTGCTCGGGCGAGGACGAGCTGTTCGAGACCGTGACTCTCTCCGAGCCTGTTGCCGCGCGCGTGTTCGTGGGTCTCTCCCCGCACCTTGAGCCGCTGGTGACCGCGCACGCCGGGGGGCGTTGGTGCGCCGTGCTCGTCTCGAGCCGCAGCGGAGAGATCTTCCTCGGCGAGGGCACGCGGATCACCGCCCATGACAGCCTCAAGGACTACGTGCGCGGCAAGGGCGATCGCGGCGCCACGGCGCGCAACACCCAGGAGCAGGACGTCCACGGCCATCTGATCCAGCTGGCCGAGGCGATCTACCGCGACTGGCAGCGCCAGGCGTTCACCACCTTGGCGCTCAGCGGCCCGACGGAGCCCGTCTCCGGGCTGCAGGAGCTGCTGCACAACGACCTGCGCCCCGCCCTGCTGCCCTCCCGCCTGGATCTCGACGCCGCCTCGACCAGCGAGGCCGACGTCCGCGAGGCGATGGCCGCGGCTCTCGCCGACCAGGCCGCTGCCGAGCGCGGCCACGCGCTCAAGGAGCTCGCCAGCCGGGTCAAGGGCGGCGATCGGGCGGCCGCGGGCGTGGCACCGGTGCTCGAGGCGCTCACCGAGCGGCGGGTGGAGACGCTGCTACTCAGCCGCGACTTCGCGGCCACCGGCGCTCGCTGTCCCAGCTGCGGCATGCTCCTCACCGGCGACGTTGCGACCTGCCCGGTCGACGGGACGGCCCTCGAGCCCGTCGCGGACCTGCGTGAGGCCGCCGTGCAGGCGGCGCTGTTGCAGGATGCGGCGGTGGTCGCCTTCGACCAGCCGCAGGACGAGCTGCCCCCCGCGCACCCCGTCGGCGCCCTGCTGCGCTTCTGAGTGCCAGTGTGCACGCGGCGTTCGCGGGCCGACGCAGCGACAATGCACGGATGAGCCCGCCGTTTCGATCGCTGTATCGCCACGGCTTCGTGCGCGTGGCGGCGGCCGTTCCGCAGGTCCGCGTGGGCGACCCGGGCTTCAACGCCGAGCACACCGCCGGGCTGGCCCGGCGCGCCCACGAGACGGGCGCGGCGGTGGTGGTCTTTCCCGAGTTGGGGCTGGCGGGCTACTCCAGCGAGGACCTGTTTCATCAGGCCGCCCTGCTCGACGCCTCAGACGCGGCCCTGGAGCACCTGGTCGCCGTCAGCGTGGACCTGCGGCCCGTGCTTCTCGTAGGAGCGCCGGTGCGTGCCGAGGGCGGGCTGTTCAACGCCGCGATCGCCATCCACCGCGGCCGGATCCTCGGCGCCACGCCCAAGAGCTATGTGCCCGAGTACCACGAGTACTACGAGAAACGGCAGTTCCGCGCGGCGCGCGACCTGGTCGGCGATCGATTGTCTCTGGTGGGCGCCAGCGTGCCGTTCGGCCCCGACCTGCTCTACGAATGCCGCGACGTGCGTGACTTCGCTCTGCACGTGGAGATCTGCGAGGACCTGTGGAGCCCGCTTCCGCCCAGCACCTACGGAGCCTTGGCCGGCGCGACCGTGCTGGGCAACCTGTCGGCCAGCAACATCACGATCGGCAAGTCCGGCTTTCGGCGGATGCTGTGCGAATCCCAATCGGCCAAGACCATCTCTGCGTACGTGTTCGCGGCCGCCGGACTGGGCGAGTCGACGACCGACATGGCTTGGGACGGCCAGGCGCTGATCTTCGAGAACGGCGACCTGCTGTCGGAGTCCGAGCGCTTCTCCGACGAGGAGCAGCTGATCGTCTCAGACATCGACCTGGACCGGATCCTGTCTGATCGGATGACGATCTCCAGCTACGGCGACACCATCGGTGACGTGCGCGAGCGCTTGCGCACGTTTCGCCGGATCGAGTTCGAGCTCGACCCGCACTCGACGCCCGAGGCGGCCGTGACCCTGAGCCGCCACGTCGAGCGCTTCCCCTTCGTGCCGTCGAACCCCGCCAGCCGCAACGAGCGCTGCGAGGAGGTCTACAACATCCAGGTGAGGGGGCTGGAGACCCGCCTGCTGGCCACCGGGATCAAGAAGATCGTGATCGGCGTATCCGGAGGGCTGGACAGCACCCACGCGCTGATCGTGGCCGCACGGGCCGTCGACCGACTGGGGCTGCCGCGCACCAACGTGCTCGGCTATACGCTGCCGGGCTTCGCCACCAGCGCACGGACGCTGGAGAACTCCCACGCACTGATGAAGGCGCTGGGCGTCAGCGCCGCCGAGCTGGACATCCGCCCGTCGGCCACGCAGATGCTGCGTGACCTGCAGCACCCGGCGGCCGAGGGCGAGCCCCAGTACGACGTCACCTACGAGAACGTGCAGGCGGGAGAGCGCACGTCGCACCTGTTCCGGCTGGCCAACTACCGCGACGCGCTGGTGCTGGGCACCGGCGACCTGTCAGAGCTGGCTCTGGGGTGGAGCACCTACGGCGTCGGCGATCAGATGTCGCATTACAACGTCAACGCCTCTGTTCCCAAGACGCTGATCCGCTTCCTGCTGCGCTGGGCGATCAGCTCGGACCTGTTCGGCGAGCAGGCCAACACCGTGCTGGCCTCCGTGCTCGAGACGGCAATCTCGCCCGAGCTGGTCCCCGGCAGCCAGGACGACGACGGCCCGCACCAGGACTCCGAGCAGACCGTCGGGCCTTATGAGCTCCAGGACTTCTTCCTCTACTACATCCTGCGCTTCGGCTACCGCCCCAGCAAGGTGGCGTTCCTGGCCGAGTACGCGTGGGCCGAACGCAGCCGGGGCGATTGGCCCGACCTGATCCCCGAGGATCGGCGCAACCAATACTCGCTGCGCGAGATCCGCCACTGGCTGGAGGTGTTCCTGCAGCGCTTCTTCGCCACCAGCCAGTTCAAGCGCTCGGCCATGCCCAACGCCCCCAAGGTGGGCTCGGGCGGATCGCTGTCGCCGCGCTCCGACTGGCGTGCGCCGTCGGATGGCAACGCCACAGCGTGGCTGCAGGAGCTGCGCGAGGGCGTGCCTGAGGAATAATCAGCCGATGCCCCGCGAGCCGGAAGCACTCACCTTGGCCGAGGTCGTCCGCCGCGCCTGCGCGCTGGTCGATCCCGACGACACCGATCCCGTGATCGGCGACTTCGAGCGCTATTTCGAGGACGCGGACGAGCCGATCCGCGCGCTCGACGATGTCGAGGAGCGGGTGGGCACCGCGCTCGCCGACCTCGACCCCGCGGCGGCCAACGGCGCGTTGTCGATGGCCGGCGCGGTCACCCTGTACCTCAGCTACCGCCGTGACGAGTACGGCACCGAGCCGGCCAAGCTGCTGCGTCTCGCCGCCGAGGCCGAGTGGGAGGGCAAGCCGCCCGAGGTCGTGGTCGGCTGGCTGGCCGACCGCGACATCAAGCTGTAGGCGCCCCCGCGTGGTCGGCCGGCTGGTCGCGTCCGTGGATCGGGCCGCTGGTCTGTCGCAGCGGCCGGGCGGCGCGCTGAGCGCGGTCGGCGATGATCTCGGCGAGCACCGAGACGGCCGTCTCCTCGGCCGTGCGGCTGCCGATGTCCAGCCCGCAGGGAGCATGGATACGCGCCAGGTCGGCCTCGCTGACGCCGGCGTCAAGCAGCCGGCGCTCCCGGTCGGCGGTCGTCTTGCGACTGCCCAGAGCGCCGATGTACCCGGCGTTGGTGTTCAGTGCGGCGACGAGCGCCGGCTCGTCGAACTTGGAGTCGTGGGTGAACACGAGCACGGCGTCGCGCGGGCCCAGCTCCAGATCGGCCATCACCTCCTGGGGCCAGCCGATCCGCACGTCGGCGACGGTGGTGAAGCGTGAGGAGCGGGCGAAGCGATCCCGGGCATCGGCGATCGTCACCTGATATCCGATCGCCGCGGCAAACGGCGCCAGCGCCGCCGAGAAGTCGATCGCCCCGATGATGAACATCTTCGGCGGCAGCGCGTAGGCGCGGATGTGCACCCGCTGGTCGTCGCCGAGCGTGGCCCCGTCGGCGCCGAAGCGACGCACGGTGGTCTTGCCCTCCTCCAACAGGCCCTGGGCCTCGCGCGTGACGTTGCGGTCCAGCAACTCGGAGCCGGCCAGGGTGCCCGTCACGATGTCCTCGGTGACGGTGAGCCGAGCGCCGGCCTGGTCGCCGTCCAGCAGCGTGGCCACCGCCGCCGGGCGGCCCTGGGCGTGCGCCTCGAGTGCGGTCAGCTCCGTCTGGCCGTCGGCGCCCGCCGGCTCGGAGATGAAGATGTGCACGATTCCGCCGCACATCAGGCCGACGGTGCCCGCCAGCTCGTCGGAGATCCCATAGGTGAGAACGCCCGGGCCACGTTCGCGGGCCATGATCGCCTCCGCCTCGGTGACCACGGCGCCCTCGACGCAACCGCCGGTGATCGACCCCTCGATGTGGCCGTGCTCGTCGATCACCATCATCGCGCCCTCGGGGAGCGGTGCGGAGCCCTCCACCCCGATCAGCAGCGCCTGCACGAAGCGACGGCCCTCCCGCAGCCACGCGACGGCCATCTCCTGCGTGGCGTTGACGACGCCCGACTCGATCACTGCGCCGCCCGCCTCTCCATGTAGTACGAATTAGGCATGACCTTCACACCGGGCACATACACTCTAGGCCCTGAGAACGGCACCCTGTCGGTGCGGACGGGGCGCGGCGGTGCCGCCGCCAAGGCCGGCCACGACCTGCTGATCGAGGTCGGCTCCTGGGAGGGGACCCTGCAGGTGGCCGAGGACCCGGCCGCCTCGTCGGTCAGGCTGACCGCCGATGCGCGCTCGATGCGCGTGCTCGAGGGCACCGGCGGGATGAGCAAGCTCGGCGAGGAGGATAAGGTCGGAATCCAGGAGACGATCGACCAGGACATCCTCAAGGGAACCACGATCGTCTTCGAGTCCTCCGCCGTGCGGTCGGCCGATGCCCAGACCGACGGCCGGCAGTTCGACGTTGACGGCGAGTTGGAGCTGTTAGGCCGTCGCGCTCCGGTCTCGTTCACGCTCACGCTCGGTGACGGCGGCCACCTGGTCGCCGGCGCCAAGCTCAAGCAGACCGCGTGGGGGATCAAGCCGTACTCGGCGTTGTTCGGGACGCTCAAGGTCGCCGACGAGGTACAGGTCGCCGTCGATGCGCAGCTTCCGGCTGCCTGAGCTCGCGGCGCACGGTCGGTGTCGGCTGCGGGTGTCCTCATCGAAGGGCTGCCTCTCCTCCTGGAAACTCTGACCCTGAGATCGTAGCCCGCGGTCGCTCGCCCGGCCGACTCTAAGCGAGCGCGGCCACGAAGCGCCAGTCCAGCACCTCGCCCGACCAGGCCTCGCGGTGCGCCGTGACCACGCTGTGCAGGCCGGCGAGAGCGCCGCCGCCTGGCAGCGGCTTGAGGTCCTCCACCGTCAAGCGGCTGGTCAGCAGGTCCTCCTCGCGCACCGGCGCCGAGTGGTCGCAGCCGTGCCACGCGAGCACCGCCGCCAGCCCGGGCAGCGCGCGCGCCGCCTGATGAGCGGCCAGCCCGATCGCGTGACCGCCGTAGACAAGCCGGTGTCCGGTGCCGGTGGCTCGCGGGTCGTGGTGCACGGTGGCGAGGTTCAGCGTCAGGCGCGACAGCTCGGTCGCCCCCGTCACGGGGTCGGCGACGTCTATCTCGAAGTTGTCGCCGACCGCCAGCTGTGCCGCGTGCGGCCCCTGGACGACAGCGCGCAGTGCACCCAGGTCCCACCGACTCGCGAGCTCGATCACGCCGTCCATGTCGACCTCGAACCGCCCCGCGTTGACATCGTCCTCGTGTCCGGTTCGGGCCGTCGGGTCACGCAGCGCCAGCATCGCGCAGCGCTCGAAGTCGAGCACCGGGCGGCCCTTGCCGTCGGCCGTCCGGATCCTCAGGACGGCCAGCCCGGTTGCCGGTCGGTCGGGGCGGCTGCGGTTCTGCTTGAGCGCCACGACCTCCGTGCTGGTATGCAGCGTGTCGCCGATCGCCGGAAGGCGACGCAGCTGCAGCCCGCGGTAGAAGAGGTTCGCTCGCACGCGGCGGGTGAACACGCTGGAGTGGCCGATCGAAACGTCGACGACCAGCCCGGGGGGCGCCGGAACGAACCCTCCGAACACGGCCCGGGCCAGCGCGTGGTCGAGCGTGGCCGCCGTGCGATCGCCGAGCACGGCCTGGTGCACGGCGGCGTGGCCGCTGGTGAGCGTCAGCGCGGGAGCGCCGAGCCGGTCTCCGATCTGCAGGTCCTCGAAGTAGGGGCCGCCGATGTCGGCCGCCGCGCTGGGGCTCATCCGCCCGGTTGCGTCAGCTGGGCCTGCAGGCGCCGCATGCCGGCCAGCCAGCGCTCGTAATCGGCGCCCTTACGCTGCCAGAAGACGCCCACCTCCGGGTGCGGAAGGATCAGGAAGCGCTCCTGAGCCACGCCCTCCAGCACCAGCCGCGCCACGTCGTCGGGGTGAAGGACCTCTCCGGCGGCGCGGACCACCCGCGCTCCGAGGGACTCGAGCCCACCCGTGGGGGCGGCGTTGAGCATCGCGGTGTCGACCCCCATCGGGCACACGCAGCTGACTCGCAGGCCCCGATCGCCGTAGGTGACCGACAGCCATTCGGCGAACGCAACGGCCGCATGCTTGCTGACCGCATAGGCTGCCGACCCGATCTGCGTGAGCAATCCCGCAGCCGAGGCCGTGGCGACGAAGTACCCCTCCTCCCGCGCCAGCCAGTCGGGCAGCAGCAGGCGGGCGAGCCGCACGTGCTGGCGTACGTTGACCTCCAGCGCCAGGTCCCAGGTCTCCTCCGGCGTATCGATCGGATCGGTGCCCACCGCTACGCCCGCGTTGGCAAAGCACACGTCGATCGAGCCGAGGGCGTCGCGGACCGTGGCGACCATGTCCTGCAATGCGGCACCGTCGGTCACGTCACAGGGCACGGCGAGGTGGTCGTCGCCCAGCTGCGAACGCACGCTGCCCAGCTCCTCGGCCAGCACGTCGGTGATCGCCACCCGAGCGCCGGCGTCCGCGCAGCCCAGCGCGAGCGAGCGACCGATGCCGCGGGCGGCGCCCGTGACGAGAACGGTACGGCCGCCGAGCCTCATGGCGTCACGAGCGGTTGCACGGGCGCGGAGGCTAGTGGTTGGAGCGCGTAAGCGCCCCTCAGCGTCCTACACGACTGCTGCCGTGACCGGCGCCTCATCCCGTCGGTCGTACAGGTGCAGAAAAGCTTCCACGACCCGAGGGTCGAACTGACTTCCGCTGCAGCGGACGAGTTCGCGCTTGGCTTCGTCGGTCGCTCGGGCGGAGCTGTACGGTCGCGGCCGCGTGATGGCGTCGAAGGTGTCGACGACGGACACGATGCGCGCCGAGAGCGGGATCTCCTCGCGCGCCAGCCCCTCGGGGTAGCCCGTGCCATCCCACCTCTCGTGGTGGGCAATGGCGATCTTCTCCCCCAGCTGGAGGATTTCGCTCTCGCTGCCCGCCAGCAGCTGCCCGCCCAGCACCGTGTGACTCTGCATCGTCTGGCGCTCCTGCGAGGTCAGGATTCCCGGCTTGAGCAGGATCTGATCAGGGATCCCGATCTTTCCGACGTCGTGCAGGGGAGCGGCCTCGCGTATCACGCCCACGACGCCGGCGGGCATCCCGAGGCGCGAGGCCAGCCGAGCCGAGTTGCCGCCGACGCGCCGAGTGTGCTCGGCGGTTTCGTTGTCACGAAACTCGGCGGCCAACGCCAAGCTGTGCAGCGTCTCGGCCCGGGACCGGAACAGGTCGTCGGTACGTTCGCGAACCATCGCTTCGAGGTCGTCACGCGCGCGGAGCCGCGAGCTGATGTCATGGCTGACAACGCAGAAGCCCACCAGGGCGCCCGTGTCCATGATCCTTGACAAGGTGACCGAAACCTGAATCAGGTCGCCGCTCTTGTGCAGGCTCTGGGTGTCGACTTTGATCCTTGCGCCACGAGCCACCGCCGCCCACACCCGGCGCTCTGGGGCCGCTCTGCCGGAGGGCACCAAAATGTTCAGTGACTGCCCGATGATCTCCGCTTCCGTGTAACCATAGAGAGCCACCGCTGCGCGGTTCCAGGTCAAGATCGTCCCGGTGACGTCCGCGCTGACGATGGCCTCATTCGCGGCATCGACCAGCGCTGCATAACGGGTCTCCGCCGTGGCGGCGGGACGGTGTTTCACGGCAACCCTCTCTCCACGTTGCGACAGCGACAGTCACTGTCCGCACACTGAACTACCCCACACTCCCCAGTAGGCCAGGTTCGACGATACGCACACCCAGGGGTTCGTGCAACCTTTGGGGAGGGTTTGCTGAGCATTGTCTCTAGAAAACTGTGCAAAGGCTCTCAGCACCGACCGGCTTCCTCAACGGTGCACGCCAGCTTGTAAAGCTCTCGTCATTACGGTCGATGAACTGGTCGACACGGGCCTCGAAGCCCACAGCGCGCCGGTCGCCGCTGGCAAAGCCCACTGAACCGTCCGACCGGGGCGGTTGCGAGCGCGAGGCCAACCGTGGCTTCAGTCACCGAAGAGGAACCGAGCAAGCTGCGCCTGGCGACGGCCGATCCCGCGCCGGCGACAGGCCGGCCTGACGGGCGGGCGGACGCCCCTCGCTGGGATCCCCTGGGGGCTGACCCTGTCGCGACAGATGTGCCGGCGGCGCTCCAGCACCGGGCTGACGATGCCCCAGCGTGGGCCGCGGCCGCCCTCGAGGCGGCGCTGCGGGCCCGCGCGCCCGGCATTCACGCCTCTACACCGCTTGTCTGCCAGCTCGCGGCCAGGGTCGGCCGTGAGCTCGGCTTCGACGCCGGCACCCTGAAGCTCCTGCTGCTGGCGGCGCGCGTTCGTGACATCGGGATGATCGCGCTCCCCGACAGCATCGTCCTGGCCACCGCGCCCCGGTCGCCGGCCGAGTGGGAGCTCGTGAACTCGCACCCCGCCATCGGCCAGCAGATGCTCGAAGGGCTGTCGGTCGTCGCGTCAGCGGGACCGATCGTCCGCTCTCATCATGAACGCTGGGACGGTGCCGGCTACCCAGACGGGCTGCGGGGAGATGCGGCTCCGGTTCTCAGTCGCGTGATCGCGACCTGCGATGCGTTCGTCGCCGTGGCACGCGATCGCCCGCACCGTCGCGGAATGGGGGCCGAAGCAGCCCTCGAGCTCGTCTGCCATGAGAGGGGCGCGCAATTCGACCCGGACTCGGTGGATGCGCTGGCCGCCTCACTGGCCAGCGAGGGCGGGTCCAGACGCCGCAGGCGAGAGACTCGTGGCGCGCGCCCGGATCGGGCCGGCGGCGGCCATCAGCGCCGCGGCCCGCGCGACCTGACGAAGGCGATCGCGGAGTTCGACGTCGTCCCGGTTCTCGCGCCCGCCTATGAGCAGGTGCTCGCGGCCACGGCCCCCGACGGCAGCGTTCGGGGCGAGCTGCTCACCTCGGTCGTGGAGAGCGACACGGGCCTCACCGTTGCCGTCATGCGTCGAGCTCAGGCCCTGGGGAAGCAGCCGATCGCCAACGTGGCCGATGCCGTGCACGCCTTGGGCCCGGAAGGGATTGCGCTGGCGGCCGAGGGGCTCCCCCGCACCGAATTTCCCTGGCGCACGTCGCACCTCGACGTGCTCATGCATCGCTCCCTGGTGCACGCGCAGGCCGTCGCGCGCGCGATGGACAGGATCTCGAGCGGGCTGAAGCTAGCCGAACGCGACGATGTTCTGGCGGCGGCGCTACTGCATGACGTCGGCAAATTGGTGATGGGGGGTGCGCTTCCCGACTACTCCGACGCCAGCGAGCGCTCGTCAGCGCCGGAAGCGCGAGCGCGCGATGAGGTGCGAGCGTGGGGCATGGATCATGCAAGCGTCGGCGGGCTGCTGCTTGCAAGGTGGGGGCTTCCGGCCCAGCTTGCCAGCGCCGTCGCAGCCCACCACAGCGCCGAGGCCGAGGACGATGTCGCCACCTACGTGAGGCTCGCGGACATGGTTGCTCATCACGCTCAAGGCGAGACCATCGACCGAGCCAAGATGCTCGGCCTGGCTGATCTTTGCGGGCTCTCGCCCCAAGGGCTCAGAGACATACTGTTCGATCTCCCGCGCGCGGGAGGCAGCCGCCGGCGTCGAGCCGAACCATCCCCGCTCTCGGAGCGGCAGGCGGCGGTGCTCCGCCTGCTGGCCGACGGCAAGGTCTATAAGGAGATCGCGGCGGAACTGGGACTGGCGTCGACCACCGTCAGAACCCACCTGCACAACATCTATGGCCTGCTCGGTGTCCCTGACCGCGCGCAGGCCGTACTGCGCGCAACTGACATGGGGTGGCTCTGACCGTCAGACCGCCCGGACGACCGTCTGACCGTCAGACCACCCGACGTCCGCCGAACCTGCGCCGGCTAGCGCCGCTTGCGCGGGGCGCTGCGCTCGGCGTCGGTCATCTGCCGGATGATGAGGCTTCCCTCGGTCACCTGTTGCTCGATCTCGCAGAGCTTGGCGGCGCGGAACGCCGCCTTGTTGCGTTCGACGGTCGCTCGGCGCTTCGCCGCGACGGCCGGACGCAGGTGCGGGGCCTGTGCCGCGTCGATGACGCCACCTTTCGCCCCGACCGCCGCTGAGTGGTTGCCTTTGGCGGACGGCTTGCCTTCGGCGGACAGCCGAAGCGTCGCCTCTGCCATCGTGATGGTTGTGATGCTCGTCATGGTGCTCCCTTGGCTTAGGGCGGCCCTCGACGGGAGCGCCATCCATACGGACGCGCGAGTCAAAGCGCTGCTGGTCGAGTAGCCGATTCGTGCCGCAGATGCGGGGCTTGGATGCCCACCGTATTCCCCCGCGGCCGACGGCTACCTGGTACATCTGCATCGGCACAAAGCGCCCGGGACTTGAGCGACAGCGCCGCCGCTCAAGTCGGCTCGTGAAATGGTCGATGAACCTTGCGTGGTCGATGTCACCCTCAGTCGTTGGGCGACCGTGGGAAACGGCATGTGGTCCCTGCTCGACGCCGCCGTGGGAGCGCTGCTGCTGTTCGACGCCGACGGCAGGACCGTCGAGTGGAACCGCGCCGCCGAAGAGATGTTCGGCTGGACTCGCGAGGAGGCGGTCGGCGCCGACGCTGCCGAGTTGCTGATGCCGGATGAGCTTCGCGCGCGCTGGCGCGCCGCGGTGACGCACGTCGCCAACGCCGATCAGCCTGAGGCGGACGGCGAGCGGATCGAGCTGACGGCGAGGCACCGCAGCGGCCGAGATGTGCCGATCGAGTTGGAGCTCTCACTGGTCGATGGCGAGAGGCAACCCCTGTTCGCGGCATTCCTGCATGACATCTCCGAACGCAAGCAGGCGCAGGCGCGACAACGACGATTCGAGGCGATCGTCGCCTCGTCCGGCGAGGCGATCCTCTCGGGTGCTCTGGACGGCACGATCGAGAGCTGGAACCCCGCCTGCGAGCGTCTGTTCGGCTACAGCGCAACCGAGATGGTGGGCACATCGGTCAAGCAAGTGCGCGCCCCGCGCGACCTGAGCGGCTTCGCCGCCGAGCAGTCCGCGGTGAAGGCCGGAGAGGTTGTGTCGTTCGAGACACATGGACGGCGAAAGGACGGCGCCCTTGTCGACGTTGCCGTGACGAAGTCGCCGCTGCGCGACGAGCACGGCGAGGTATCCGGCGTGGTCTCGGTTCTGCGCGACATAACCGAGCGCAACCAGGCCGCAGCCAGCCTGGCCGAGTCGGACTCGCGTTTCGCGGGGGCATTCGAGGCGGCCTCGACGGGGATGGCGGTCCTGGGGGTCGATGGTCTGTTTCTCGAGGTCAATCATGCCTTGTGCCTGTTTCTCGGCCGTAGTACCGAGATGCTGTTGGCCAGTTCGTTTGAGGACCTGACACACCCCGACGACCTCATCGCCGGAAACCAAGCCGTCCGACGGAGCCTCGCCGGCGAGATCGACAGCTTTCAGCAGTCCATGCGCTACCTGCTTCCAGACGGCGGGATCGTGTGGGGCCTTTTGACGATGACGATCGTGCGCGATGCCAACGCCGCGCCGCAGCACTTCGTCGCGCAGATCCAGGACATCACCAGTCGCAAGACGACGGAAGGCGAACTGCGACGCTATACCGAGCAGCTCAACACGCTCTCGGGTCAGGATCCGCTGACCGGGCTGAGCAACAAGCGCGCCTTCGAGGCGGCGATGGAAGTGCAGCTGAGTCTTCTCGGGGCGGGCGGCAGTCCCTGCAGCGTCCTGCTCGTCTGCGTACACGAAGGCGATGCGACGGTCAGCGCCGCCGCCGAGTCTCTTGCGGCAGCGAGCCGTGACACCGACCTGGTGGCTTACCTGGGAGACGGCGAGCTCGCAGTGCTGCTGCCGTCCGGCGATGCCCACACCGCCGCGGCGATCGCACAGCGAACCCGCGTGGCGCTCGCCGGCGGCGGAGATCTCCGCTTCTCGCATGGCAGCGCTGGTCCCGGAGACAGCGTTTGCGACTTCATGAGCTCGCTTCGCCATGGCCTCCCGGCTTCCCAGCTAAGTCCGGCTGCTCGTCGGCTGGCACTCGTGCCCGCCGGAATTACCCGTCTGCTCGAGCTTGCCCGCGGCCAACTGGGGATGCCGGTCTCGTTTCTGAGCCGCGTGGGGGGAGACGATCTCGTCTTCGCCGGCTTTGCCGGTGATCACGATCGGATGCAGCTCGCCGAAGGGGCCGCCCTGCCGCTGGCGCGAACGCTCTCGGAGCAGACGCTGGACGGGCGTGTTGGCCTCAACGCCACAGATCTCGCCGACGACCCCGACACCCTCGGCGCGGATCTCGTCAACCGCCCGGCCCTTCGGGCCTACTCGGGGGTTCCCGTTCGGCTGAGCTCCCAGGAGGTCTACGGAACGCTGTGCTGCGTGGATACGCAACCGCATCCCGAACTGGGTGAGACTCATCTCGAGCTGCTGGCTTTCCTTGCCCAACTCGTCGCTGAACTGGTCGAGGACGAGGGTGAGCAGCGGGCAGCCCGGGACGCGGAGGCCAGCGCCACCGGCGTGCGCACGCTGCTCGTCGCGCTCGAGGCGCGAGACCACTACACCGGCGAGCACTCCAAGCAGGTCGTGGCGCTTGCGTCGGGCGTCAGCCGCCGGCTCGGCCTCTCCGAGATGGCCACCCGTGACATCGAACAGGTCGCTCTGCTGCACGACATCGGCAAGGTCGGCATTCCCGACTCCATCCTGCAGAAGCAGGGTCCGCTCGACGAGCAGGAATGGGACCTGATGCGCCAGCACCCGATCATCGGCGAGCGCATCGTGGCCGGCACGCCCGGCCTCGCGAGCCTCGCCCCGGCGATGCGCGCAGAACACGAGCGCTGGGATGGCGGCGGTTATCCCGACGGGCTCACCGGCGATCAGATTCCGCTCGCCAGTCGGATCACGCTCGCCTGCGACGCCCTGCACGCAATGACGAGCGACCGGCCCTACCGTCAGGCCATGACACCCCCGCGCGCCCAGGACGAACTCCGTCGCTGCGCCGGCAGCCAGTTTGATCCGAGCGTCATCACCGCTCTTCTCGCCGAGGTCGAATCGCCGGCCGGGCGTCTTTCCCACTGACCCGATGGTGCCGCGCTGCGCGCGCGTGATCCGGTACCGCTGGTACGGCTAGCTGTACCACGCATGACTCCGGCTGTCCGGCTGGTCATGAGCTCGGGCAGCGTTCAGTGTCTAGCTCGTGTTCTCCGGCAACGCGATCAGCGGCACCGATCTCCGACCAGTGTCGCCGGCCGCGCGCGCCGTCGACCTGGGGAAGATCTACGGGAAGGGCGACGCCGCGGTCGATGCGCTGAATGGGGTGAGCGTGGAGTTCGAACGTGGTCGCTTCACGGCCGTGATGGGCCCGTCCGGGTCGGGCAAGTCGACGCTGATGCACTGCATGGCGGGCCTGGACGTACCGACGTCGGGCCGCGCGTTCGTCGGAGAGCAGGAGCTGGGACAGCTCGACGACGACGGCCTGACCGAGTTGCGACGGGACCACGTCGGCTTCGTGTTCCAGTCGTTCAACCTGGTCCCGACGCTGACGGCGGAGGACAATATCGTCCTCCCGGTCAAGCTGGCGGGCGTAGGGTTCGACCGGGCGTGGTTCGATGATCTCGTCGGCCAGCTCGGCATCGCCGACCGGTTGTCGCACCGTCCAAGTGAGCTGTCCGGCGGTCAGCAGCAGCGGATCGCCTGCGCACGGGCGTTGATCTGCCGGCCGGAGTTGATCTTCGCCGACGAGCCGACCGGCAACCTCGACTCGCGCTCGTCGGCCGACCTGCTGACCTTCCTTCGCGGCTCGGTGACCGAGCACGGTCAGTCGATCGTGATGGTCACGCACGATCCTCGGGCGGCAGCGTATGCCGACCGGGTGGTGTTCCTCGCCGACGGGCGGCAGGTCGGAGAGCTGCGCTCGCCGACGGCTGACACGGTGCTCGAGCGAGTGCGGACGTTGGGCAGCTGACATGTGGAGGGTCACGGTCTCCGGCCTGCTCGCCCGCAAGCTGCGCTTGACTCTGACCGCGCTGGCGATCGTGCTCGGGGTGACGTTCGTCACCGGCACGCTCGTGCTCGGCGACACGCTCAATCGCACCTTCAACAGCGCTGATCGGCACCGCCTACCAGCACGTCAGCTTCCAGATCCGCAGCCGAGCCGCCTTCAGCAACGGCACCGCCGCCGACGTCAACGGCACCGCCAACCGCAAGCCGATCCCGGAGTCGCTCGCCGCCGCGGTGCGGCGCCTGCCGGGAGTCGCCTACGTCCACGGGAACGTCGAGGGCTACGCCCAGTTCATGGCGCGCGACGGGAACGCGATCGGCGCCGGTGGCGGCTCGACCCTGGGGTTCTCGTTCGACCCCAACCGGCAGCTCTCCCCGTACCGGCTGGTCCGCGGCAAGGCCCCGACCGGCGCCGACGACGTGGTGATGGACAAGGCGACAGCGACGAAGTACCACTTCGCCGTCGGGCGACCGCGTGCTGATCAACCTGCCCAACCGGCCGCAGACGTTCACGATCACCGGCGATCGTGACCTTCGGCTCCGACGACAACCTCGCCGGGATCACGCTCGCCGGCTTCTCCCTGCCGACCGCACAGGCCCTGTTCAACGCCCGCGGGTCCTTTGACACGATCAGCGTCCTGGCCGCGCCAGGACGCCGACAACGTCGGGCTGCAACGGGCGATCGCCGCGATCCTTCCCGCCGGCCGTGCAGGTGATCAGCGGCCAGGCCCTCGTCAACGAGCTGTCCAACGCAGTCGACAGCGAACTGTCGTTCATCTCGACGGCGCTGTTGATCTTCGCCTTCATCGCGCTGTTCGTCGGCGCCTTCACGATCTTCAACACGTTCTCGATCACCGTCGGCCAGCGAACCCGCGAGCTGGCACTGCTGCGCGTCGTCGGCGCCAGCCGGCGACAGGTGTTCCGCTCCGTGCTGGGCGAAGCCGCCGTCACGGGACTCGTCGCATCCCTGATCGGGCTCGGCCTGGGGGTGCTCGCCGCGCTCGGCCTCAAGGCGCTGCTGAAGGCGTTCAACATCGTCCTACCCTCGTCGCCGCTCGTGTTCGAGGCCCGCACGCCGATCGTCGCGATCGCCGTCGGCGTCGGCGTGACCGTGATCTCGGCGATCCTCCCCGCCCGCCGCGCCGTGCGGATCCCCGCGGTCGCCGCCCTCGTGGACCACAGCGAGGACGGGGCGGCAGTCGCTGAGGCGGTGGCGGGTGCTCGGCGGCGTCGGCGCCGCGGGCGCGGGCGTGATCGCGATCGCGGCTGGGCTGACCGGGCCGGCGATCGCACTGGTCGGCGTCGGCGCGGCGGCCGTGTTCATCGCCGCCGGCATGCTCATACCGATCGTCGCGCGCGGCCGCTGTCGAGCGCGCTCGGACGCCCGCTCTGCACCGTGCTGGGGACGCCCGGACGGCTGGCCCGGGAGAACGCGATGCGCAGTCCGCGCCGCACGGCTCAGACCGCCGCCGCGCTGATGATCGGCCTGGCGCTGGTGTCGACGATCGCCGTCCTGGGAGCGTCCCTCAGCACGTCGGCAGCCGACAGCGTCGATACCGCGATCAACGCCAACTACATCGTCAGCGGCAAGGGCGGCTTCAGCAAGTCGGTCATCCCCGCCGTCTCGAACGTCCCCGGCGTCACGACGACGACGACGGCGTATCAGGGGCAGTTCGAGTTCCGCGGATCGCTCTCGACCCTCACGGCGGTGTCCACCGCCCATCTGTCGCAGACGATCAACCTGCACGTGATCGATGGCAGCGGCGGCCCGGCGCTGGCCGCCGGCCAGTTGCTGATCGACTCGACGACCGCCAGCGCCGACAACCTCCACGTCGGTTCGGTGGTGCCGGTCAGGTTCGCCCAGACCGGCTCGGCGACGATGCGGATCGGCGGAATCTTCAAGCCCAACCCGCTGGCCGGCAGCTTCTTCGTCGGCGACCGCTTCTTCCACGTCCCACTTCGACAACCCGCTCCCGGTCGTCGTCCTGCTCCGAACCGCTGCCGGCACTCCTGACATCAACCGCGACGTTGAACCGCATCCTCACCCCGTACGCGAACGTCAGCTCGAAGACCCGAGCCCAGTTCGAGAGCGATCAGAAGCACCAGGTCGACCAGCTGCTCGGGCTGATCTACGTGCTGCTCGCGCTGGCGGTCCTCGTCGCCCTGATCGGGATCGTCAACACGCTGATGCTGTCGGTGTTCGAGCGGACGCACGAGATCGGCCTGCTCCGCGCCGTCGGCATGCGGCGCCGGCAGGTCCGAGTCGATGATCCGCGCAGAGGCAGTGATCATCGCGCTGTTCGGCGCGGTCGTCGGCATCGTCATCGGCACCGGGCTCGGCGCCGCGCTGGCGTCGGCGCTGCGCGAACAACGGCGTCACCGACATCGCCGTCCCCGCTGCCCAGCCTGATCGGGTTCCTCGTGCTCTCCGCGCTGCTCGGCCTGGCGGCCGCCACGTGGCCGGCCCGCCGAGCCGCGAATCTCGACGTCCTCGCCGCGATCGCCGCCGACTGAAAGGAACACGCGGGTGATTGGCCCGGCTGCTCGATTGCCGTCAGAATCCTCGGCAATGAAGGCGAAGCTGTCCGTGGTTGCAGCTGCCGGGGCGCTGGCGGGCATCGGCGCGGTGTGGCTCGCCGCGCACCAGCATGCGGGGCGACCGACCGAGCCCGGCCCGACGCTCACGCTGTGGTGGGTGCCTCGCTGTTGGTCTGCGGGCTGGCCTCGTGGCGAAGCCCGACCCGAGAACCGGCTCGGGCCGGTGATGGTGCTGACCGGCTTCGGGTGGTTCGCTGCTCAGCTGAGCGAGGCCTCAGCGCCATGGCTGTACACGATCGGATCGGCCGTCCAATACGTGTTCGATCGATCGGCTTGATCTATCTGCTGCTCTCATTTCCGTCCGGGCGGTTGCCGGGCAGGCTCGACCGGGGGTTGATGGCGGCGACGGTAGGTCTGGCTTCGCCATACAGCTGTTGGCGATGCTGTACGGCAACAAGGCGGGGCTGCGCTGCCCCGGCTGCCCGGACAACCTTCTGCAGGTGGTCCACGACAATCAGAAGGCTCAGGACTGGCTGAACCTGGAGCGCCTGCTCGGGAGCGTCGTCATCACGCTCACGCTCGGCGTCATCGTCCGCCGCTGGCTGCGGGCCAGCGCCGCTCAGCGTCACGCCGTCGCGCCGGTGCTGGTGGCCGGATGCGCGACGCTCGCGACGCTCGTCTGGACGGTCGTCTTCGACCTGCTCGGCGACCCGCTGGACGGGCTTCCCGCGCAGGTGTGGTACTACACGATCGCGACCGTGCCGATCGCGGTGCTGTTCGTGTTCATGCAACGGCGGCTGGCCCGCGGCATGGTGGCGGGGCTCGTGGTCGAGCTGGGCGCACCGAGCAGCGTCGGCGACCTGCGCGAGGCGCTCGCTCGGGCGCTGGGGGATCCATCGCTTCAGCTCGCCTACTGGTTCGCGGCCGAGAAGTGCTACGTCGACGGCGCCGGCGCAGCGATCAAGCTGCCGGACGCCGAAAGCGGGCGAAGCGCGACGTTCGTCGAGCGCGACGGGGAGCCGATCGCCGTGCTGGTGCACGATCCGGTGCTGGAGCACAACGCCGAGCTCGTCGAGTCGGTGTGTGCGGCCGCGAGCCTGGCGCTGGAGAACGAGCGCCTGCAGGCCGAGTTGCGCGCCCGGCTGGTCGAGCTGCAGGCGTCGCGGGCGCGGCTCGTCGAGGCGACCGACGCGGAACGGCGGCGGATCGAGCGCGACCTGCACGACGGAACCCAGCAGCGGCTCGTGTCGATCGCCATGGCGCTCGGACTGCTGGAGAGCAAGCTGCCCTCGCAGGCGACGGCCGCCAAGCCGCTGGTGAGCGAGACGCGCGCAGCGCTGGCGCTGGCTCTGGAGGAACTGCGCGAGTTGACGCACGGCATAAACCCCCCGCTGCTGACCGAGCGCGGTCTTCCGGCGGCGCTTGAGGAGCTCTGCCGGCGGGCGGCGCTCCCGACACGCCTCGACGTGGCGCTCGATCGCCGCCTCCCCGACCAGATCGAGAGCGCCGCATACTTCACGGCCAGCGAGGCGCTGACGAACGCCGCCAAACACTCGCACGGCAGCGAGATCCGAGTGACCGCCGGCTATGAGAGCCGGCGCCTGATCGTGGAGGTCACCGACGACGGGATCGGCGGCGCCGTCAGCACCGGCGGCTCAGGCCTGCGCGGGCTCGCCGACCGCACCGAGGCGCTCGGTGGTCGGTTCACGGTCTCCAGCCCGCCGGGGCGGGGCACGACCGTACGAGCGGAGCTCCCGTGCGGGTAGCTCTGGCCGACGATGCCGTGATCCTGCGCGAGGGTCTCGCGCGCCTGCTCCAGGAAGCCGGGTTCGACGTCGTCGGGCTCGCCACCGACGGCGAGGAGCTGATCGAGTTGGTCGAGCAAACCCGTCCAGACGTCGCGATCGTCGATATCCGGATGCCGCCGACGCATACCGACGAGGGACTGCGCGCGGCGAAGGTGATACGCGAGCGATGGCCCGCGATCGGACTGATGGTCCTCTCCCAGCACGTCAACACGCGCTACGCGCTGGAGCTGCTGTCGGCCGGGACTGACGGCGTCGGCTACCTGCTCAAGGAGCGCGTGTCCGACCTCGCCGAGCTGTCCGCCAGCGTCAACCGCGTAGGGCGCGGAGGCTCGGTACTGGACCCGGCAGTCGTCGCCGAGCTGGTGGGCCGCCGCCGCCTCGCCGACAACCCGGTGGCGCAGCTGACCGATCGTGAGCGGGAGGTGCTCGCGCTGATGGCCGAAGGACGCTCCAACCACGCAATCGCCGAGCGCCTGTTCGTCACCGACCACACCGTCGAGAAGCACGTCAAGAACATCTTCGGCACGCTGCGCCTGCCGCCATCCCCCGACGACCACAGGCGCGTGCTCGCCGTCATCACCTACCTGGACTCACAGTAGCGTGCCCCCGCGTCGCGCCAATCGACGTAGGCAATCGCCATCTTGTCGACAGGCGGTCGCTGAATCGGCTTGATCACTGGTGGAGGGCTCGCCTGCAAGCTGCCATCTCCGCTCCGGAGACGATGTCGTCAACAGAACATGACCGCTGCACGAGCACGCCGTTTCTCGATCCGACCGCATGCACCGGCCGTTTTACACACGACCTGTCGTCTGCGCAGCATTCGGGGAGCCTGCCTGCGCCCTGTTGCGCGAGAGCCGGCGTAGCCTGCGCCGGATCCCTTGCCGACGGAGAGGGTTGCGGTTAGTCTCGCGGGCGCAGTGCGTTACGGTGGTGGCGACGGACGGAGGAGCGATGAGGTCGAGGGTGCGGGCAGGGGTGTTGCTGATCGGGTGTACGGGCGTGCTGGTTGCCGCGCTCGGCGCGGCGGCTGATGCCGCGAAACCGTCAGCCAAAAAGGTGCAGCTCAGCTGCACGGCTACGGCGTACAACGTGGACTACCCCCAGCTTTCGGGTGTCGCCCTCGCACAGCTGCAGTGCGGGAAGCCGTTCGGCGCCGGGGTGCAAGAGGCGCGCAACACGACAGCGATCGTGGGCTCTACGGTGAACGTGTCCGGCTCATTCAAGAACTTCTTTGACGACGGCACGAATTCCGGGACGGTAAAGATGAGCGGCCCGTTCGCCGCGGGAGCGATCACGGTGAAAGGCTCTGTAACCACCACCGGGGGCACAGGTGCCTACAGGCAGATGAAGGGAAAGGGCTCGGTGACCTGCACGACGACCGACACCGGTAAGACTTTTCACTGCACCGTCAAAGGAACGGTAACTCTGTGAGCCGGTAGGCCGCGAGCTCTGTCTACCCCGCCGCGCGGCGACCTTGGATCAGAACGCGCGGGCAACTGTCTCAATCGCGCCCCGGGCAGACCGCCGCGCTGAGGCAGATCGGCTTCGGACCGAGAACGGCGCTGAGATACTTATCCGATGCTCGCTCGAATGCGGTGGCGGATAGTTGATTCCGTGGCGGCATGCGGAGTCAATCTGCGCAGTGCGAATCTGAGGCGTGCGCAAGCTTCGTTCGGGGCCGTCTGGGCCGGGGAGTGGGCGGCGACGGTCGCGATCGGTGTGGTCGCCTTTCGACGCGGCGGAGCTGCTGCGGTGGGGCTGGTGGCCGTTGCGCGGATGGTTCCGGCGGCGATTTTGGCCCCGTTCGCCGCAATGGTTGCCGACCGAACCCGGCGGGAAGCGGTCCTCGTCTGGGTCGGCTTGGTGCGTGCGTTGACGCTGGGCATCGCTGCCGGGATTGGCATCGCCGCCGGCCCGGTGGTGCTTGTGTACTTGGCGTTCGTGGTTGCGACGGTGGCGCAGACGCTGTTTCGGCCGGCTCACTCGGCGCTGCTGCCGACGCTGTGCGCGACGCCCACAGAGCTCACGAGCGCGAACGTGGTTCGGGGACTGCTCGACTCGCTCGCCACGCTGGTCGGCCCGCTCGTTGCCGCGCTGCTGCTCAAGGTAAGCGGCCCTTCGGCCGTGTTCGCCGCTGCGGCTGCGGCCTCCGCGCTGGCGTCAGCGCTGATCGTAGGCGTTCACTATGAGCGGCCGCCGCGGCTGTCGGGGACAGTGGGCATGAAGCCAGTTCGGGAAGCCTCCGAGGGTGTCCGAGCGATCGCAGCCGACCGCGCGTTGACACTTCTGACGGGCCTGGCGACGCTCCAGACGCTTACGCGCGGCGCCCTGACCGTGTTCTCGGTAGTGCTGGCGATCAAGGTGCTCGGCGCCGGCCAGTCTGGGGTCGGATTGCTGACGGCAGCGGTCGGCGCTGGAGCCGTCGTCGGCTCGCTGTCGGCCACGTTACTTGTTGGTCGCGGTGGACTCGCCCGCTGGTTTGGAATCGGTGTCGCCATGTGGGGAGCGCCGCTGGTCGTGATCGGCGCCGCCTCGGATTTGCCGGTTGCGGTCGTGATGCTGGCGTTGGTGGGCATCGGCAACGCGCTCGTCGACGTAGGAGTGTTTACGCTGCTGGCGCGACTCTCCGAAGACGCGGTCTTGGCGCGTGTGTTCGCTGCGTTTGAGGGCATCATTACGCTCGGCGTCGCCGCCGGGGCGATCGTTGCATCCGGCGTGATCGGGGCACTTGGAATTCGCCTGGCGCTTGTCATCGTTGGCTGCGTCACGCCCGTGGGGGTGCTCGCGTGCTGGCGCGCGCTTGGCACCCTCGATCGCCGGATGCGCGTCCGCGATGTAGACGTCGAGCTGCTGCAGCTCGTCCCGATGCTGCGACGGCTGCCTGACGTCACGATCGAGCACCTCGCCGCGGGGTTGAGCCGCACAGAGCTCCCGGCGGGAGGGGTGGTGTTCGAGCAGGGAGACGACGGACAGGACTTCTACGTGATTGAGCGGGGACAGGCGAGCGTGATCGGCAACGGACGGCCGATTCGCACGCTCGGGCCAGGTGACGGGTTCGGTGAGATCGCGTTGCTCCGGGACTGCCGGCGCACCGCATCTGTCCACGCGACGACGGCCCTCACGCTGTGCAGTTTGAGCAGCCACCTGTTCGTCACCGCGGTGGCCGGCTACTCACAAAGCGCGACGGCCGCCGACGGTGTGATCGAAGATCACCTGAGTCGCTTCTCGCCCGGCCTCACTTCCTGAGGACCGCCGCCTTGCCCCGGACTGGCGTATCGGTGAGACTGCAGGAAAAGTCAATCGCGACCGGGCCTGCGAGCGTGTGCCCTCGCCCCCAGGGAGCAACTCGTGTCTGAGTCGGTTGAGCTGGCGACAATTCTGCAGACCGATCTAGTCGGTTCTACGCGATTGGCAACGAGCGTGGGACCGGCGCGAGCGGATGAGCTGCGTGACGAGCATTTCGCCTTGTTGCGTGAGGCGATCGAGTCAGCGGGAGGGCGGGAGTACAAGACCACTGGCGACGGACTCGCGGTCGCGTTCTCCTCGGCGTCGGCGGCGGTCGGCTGTGCAGCCTTGATGCAGCAGCTGATTGAGCGTCGGTATCGGCGCGCTGAGCATCGGTTGCAGGTGCGGATCGGATTGGGTGCCGGCGAGTCGACCGTCCAGGGCGGGGATTACTTCGGGATGCCGTCGATCGAGGCAGCCCGGCTGTGCGATCAGGCGCCATCGGACGGGGTCCTTGTTTCGCCGGCGGTGAGGATGCTCGCAGGTCGCTGCGAAGGGGTGCAATTTGACTCGGTCGGCGAGCTCGAGCTGAAGGGGATCCCCGATCCAGTGGAGGCGTTCGCGGTGCTGTGGACGCCGCTTGCTGACGAGTCGGCCGATTCGGCGGGGGCTGGACGGTGGGCGTTGCCGTCGGTGTTGCGCACGGTTCCGCCGGTCTCCTATGTAGGGCGCACACAAGAACGTGCGCTAATCGAGAGGGCTCGGACTGCGGTCCGTGGTGGCGAGCGACGGGTGGTGTTTCTCACGGGTGAGCCGGGAATCGGCAAGAGCAGGCTCGCCGCCTACTCGGCGCACGCCGCGCATGCCGAGGGGTTCGTGGTGTGCTGGGGCGGGTGCTCTGAGGAGCTGGCGGCGCCGTACGAGCCGTGGATCGAGGTGTGCGCCCACCTGGTCGAGCACGCACCCGAGGACCTCCTGACCACCTACGTGGAGCGGCACGGGGGCGAGCTCAGCCGGTTGGGTCGCGGGCTCAGCCGCAGGGTGCCCGGGTCGCCGGCGCCGCAGACGTCCGATCCGGAGACTGAGCGTTTCTTGTTGTTCTCGGCCGTCACCGGCCTGTTGCGAGCCGTCTCCGAGACGGTTCCGGTGTGTCTGGTACTGGATGACCTGCATTGGGCGGACGCGCAGTCGCTCGCGCTTCTGAAGCACCTTGCGCGGACTGTCGAGCGCGGGGGCTTGCACGTGATCGTGACGTACCGCGATTCCGATCTGACTCGCGAGCATCCGCTCAGCGGCGTGCTCGCTGACCTGCGCCGGGTACAGGGCGTAGAGCGACTCGCGCTCAGCGGTCTCGGCGCCGAGGAGGTGGCGGAGGTGCTGACGGCGGCGGCGGGCCACGAGCTCGACGAAGACGGCGTCGCGCTGGCTACCGAAATCGCCGGCGAGACGGGCGGCAACCCATTTTTCGTCGGCGAGATGCTCAGGCATTTGACGGAGTCGGGGATGCTCGTGCTCGACGCGGACAGCGGCCGGTGGAGCATCGACCGCTCCAAGCGAACCGGACTGCCCGACAGCGTGCGCGATGTGATCGACCGCAGGGTGGAGCGGCTCGGAGAATCAGCGCGCGAGGTTCTCACCACGGCCGCGGTGATCGGCCGCTCGTTCGATGTGGATCTTTTGGCGCGGCTGGTCGACCTTAGTGAGGACAGACTGCTGGATCAGCTGGAGGCAGCCGTGGCCGCATCGGTCCTCAGCGAATCAACAGATGACATCGGTCGTTTCCGCTTTGCACACGCGCTGATCAACGAAGCCCTGTATGAGGCGCTGGGCCCCACCCGACGGTCACGGATGCATCAGCGAGTCGCGCTCGAGCTCGAGGGGGTGTGCGGCGGCGATCCAGGCGATCGTCTCGGCGAGCTGGCGCGGCACTGGGCGGCGGCGACCCAACCCGCCCAGGCGAAGAAGGCAATTGATTACGCGCGCCGCGCCGGTGAGCGGGCACTCGAGCGCCTGGTTCCCGAGGAGGCCGTGAGGTGGTTCACCCAGGCGGTCGAGCTGCTCGACGTCCAGCACGAGCCCGACCCACGGCTACGGTGTGACCTCCTGATCGGTCTCGGTGATGCAGGCCGGGAAGCAGGGTCGAGCTTCCGCCGGACGCTCTTGGAGGCCTCGCGAATCGCGCTCGAACAAAACGACGTTGATCGTCTCGTGCGCGCCGTGCTGGCCAACAACCGCGGGCGTACGAGCTCCGTCGCTCGCGTCGACGAGCAGCGGATCGAGCTGTTGGAAGCCGCCATCGAGCGCACCGGAATCGAGCAGCCGGCCACTCGGGCGCGACTGTTGAGCCTGCTCGCACTCGAACTCGCGTGGGATCCCGGCTACGAGCGCCGGCGTGCACTCAGCGACGAAGCGCTGGAGCTCGCACGTCGGTCTGGGGATCAGGATGCGCTCGCTCGAGTGCTACGCGACCGGCCGTACGCGATCTGGGCGCCGGGAGCGCTCGAGGAGCGCCGCGCCAACGCCGCGGAGCTGCTCGAGCTCGCCAAGCGTCTCGACGACCCCGTGCTCGCCTACTGGGCGCACCTCAACACCATGGACGTCCGCGGCGAGGCCGCGGATATCCACGGCGCGCGGGAAGCGCTCGAGTACTGCAGCTCGGTTGCCGCGCAAGTCGGCCAGCCCACGCTTAAATGGTCGGCTGCCGTTCAAGCGCAGGCTCTTGTGGTGCTCAGCGGATCTCCCGAGGAGATCAAGGAAGGTGCGAAACGGGTACTCGCGCTCGGCACGGACAGTGGCGAGCCCGACGCCGTGATAGTCGCCAACGCGCTGTTGGTCTATCAGCATTGGTTCCGGGCACGCTGGGACGAGCTTCTCGCGATGATCGAGGCTACCGTGCCGGCCCTCCCTCAAGTGCGCCTGGTCCACAGCTGCCTTGGCGCTATGTACGTCGAGGCGGGGAGGCTCCCCGAAGCGCGCCGGACGCTGGATGAGGCTTGGGAACGCGGGCTGGAGAGGCTGCCGGGCGACTCCAGCACGACGGTGACGCTCGCCTTTTACGCGATCCTCGCCGCCGGCCTGCGCGACCATGCCGCTGCCCATGTGCTGTCCGACCAGTTCTCCACGGCGACCGGGTCACTGATATGGCAGGGCCAGAGTTCCCAAGGGGCGATCGACGTCTACCGCGGCATGCTGGCCGCAACCCTGGGACGCCACAACGAAGCCGACGCTCGGCTGGCGGCCGGGATCGATCTCAACGATCGCCTGGGCGCACCAGTCTGGGCCACCCGGGGGCGCCTGTTCTGGGCTGAGCAGCTCGTCCAGCGTGGCGACCCGGCCGACACCGATCGCGCCAAGCAGCTCTTCGGACAGGCGCGCGACGCCGCTCAGACCCTTGGCACACCAGCGCTGCTGGAGCGCGCCGAGGAGGGGCAGGCTCGAACCGTAAACATCTGAACCGGCGCTAAGCGCGGCGAAGTGGTGCTCGCGACACACGACGCACCATCGACAACGCGCGGACCGTCGCCCCGACCGGCGCCTCGCTGACCGGCGAGCTAGCTGTCGGTCGAGACAGCAGGTGAAGAAGCGAGCCCGGCCGCCCCAGACATGCGAGAGCGCGGCACACACCGATCGCGCGATCGCAATCCGAGGAGCAACACATTGGGACGGCAGTCAAGCCGATCGAGACGACTCGTTTCTGAGACGATGATCGCCTGCTTGCCCGCGAAGTGTTACCAGCGATCGTCGTATGAGCTGGCCGGCGGCCCTGCTCGCGCTGCTGGTCTCCCACCTGGTGGGCGACTTCCTGCTGCAGACTGAGTGGCAAGCGCTCACCAAGGTGCGCGGGCTGGGGGATCCCGTTTCACGTCGCGCGCTCGGCCGCCACGTGGTCAATTACACGGTCGCGTTCACTCCCGCTCTGGTTTGGATCGGGCTCGAAACGAGCGCTGCCCGCGCAGTCGCCGTGGGGGCGCTCGTCGCTATTCCGCACCTGCTGATCGATGATGGTCACCTCGTACGCAGTTGGCTCCGAGACGTAAAGCACGCTCGAGAGCCCTCTCCGGCGCTCTGGATGACGGTGGACCAGACATTCCACGTCCTCTGCCTACTCGGGGCCGCGTTGCTAGCCGCCGGGTAAGGACCCATGCAACCCCCTGCCAGGGCCGGCCCACGTGCTGATCGTCCGGCCGATCGGCTCGGCGCGCAAGCTCAACCCAACGCCGACACCCGAAAGGGACCTCCGCATCCACGGCATAAATCCCGCTCGGGAGTCTCGTCGCGCCAGTGGATCAGCAGGCCGCAGCGTTCGGCCGCTGCGCGACTATCGCCTTCCCACGGTCAAGCTGACTGGCCGTGGGTCGGCGGCTCACGACGCCGAGCATATGGTTACTGCCTATCCGCTGCCCAACGGTTACGTTTCGGGCCGGATATTCGCTTGCTGGCCCAAAAAGGGGGTCGCTCAGGGCGGTCCTGACAACATCAGATTTGGGGCAATTAGCAGGCTCTTTCGTGATGGCGAGACCCGGACTCGAACCGGGGACACCACGATTTTCAGTCGTGTGCTCTACCAACTGAGCTATCTCGCCCTGGCCGCGCGATGCTAGCGACTCGTGGAGAGCTGCTCAGCCTCGACGTTAGGGCAGTTGGAAGCCACGACGGACGCGGTTAGGCTGTGCTCGTGCGCCGTCTGCTTTTCGTTGCATTGCCGCTGCTGGCCGTTGCTCTGATCGCCGGCTGCGGAAGCTCGGCCAAGACCGCAGCCTCCAGCCCGGAGGCGCAGACGCTGTCCTATTTCCCCGCGAGCTCGCCGTTCGTGCTCACGTTCGCCACCGACCCCAAGTCGACCGGGATCAAGAATGCGCGGGCCCTGCAGCAGCGATTCCCGCAGGCCAGTCTGCTGGAGTCGGCGCTGTTCGCCCGTCTTGGCCAGCTGGGCATCGACTACAACAAGCAGATCAAGCCCCTCTACGGCAATCCGGTCGCCTTCGGCTTGCTGAGCGCGCGGTCCTACAACACGCAGACTCCGTTCCTCGCCGCCTGGATAACGAAAGATCAGAGCGCCCTGAATGCGCTCGTCAAGAAGATCGGCGCGGCCCTGCAGAGCAGCGGAACCCACAACGGGGCGAAGCTGTACACCATTAGTGGCGGAACGCTGGCGATCGATGGGCCGACCCTGCTGATCGCACGCTCCTCGCAGGACGTGATAGCGGCGCTGGACCGGCACAAGTCCGCTCAGGGCATCGGCGCCGCACAGTACGCGAAGCTAACCGCGGGGCTTCCCAGCGGCGCGTTGATGCACATGTTCGGCGACCTCACCCAGGCGCTGTCGACCGCCAAGACCGCGCCGGCCCGCAAGATCCCGTGGGTCGCCGCGATCAAGGGCTATGGCGCATCCGTCGACGTCTCGCCGAGCGGTCTGACGATCCAATTCCACATCGACACCACCGGCCGGTCGCTGAGCTCGTCGCAGCTCCCCCTGGCCGCCGGCCCAACCCAGGCCGCGGTGGCCGGGAGCGCCCCGATCCAGGTGGGCCTGGGCAACCTTGCGCAGCCGATCCGGTTCATCGAGGCGGCGGTCCAGGCCACCGCTCCCGGCCAGTACTCCACCTTCACCGCACGGGTAGGCCGCCTCAAACGCCGCACCGGCTTTGATCTGAACGCGTTCATCGCGATGCTGACCGGCAACCTGGCCGTCTCCAGCGACACCCGCGCGACGATCGCTCGTGTCCGCGTCAGCAACTCGTCGACGGTCAGCGCCATGATCGGCAAACTCGCCGGTGCCCCGTCGCTGGCCTTCTCCAAAGGCACCCGGATCCACCCGCTCGGCGGAGGCCTCTACGCCGTTCGAGAGACCTCCGGCACCGAGCTGACGATGGGCGTGGTCGGCAACCAGCTGCTCGTCGGCAAGGCAGCGCCGGGGCAGATCCGCACCTTTGCCCGAACGCCCGACGCCACCGTGTCCGGCGCGACCGGTGCGCTCTCGTTCCGGATCGCCCTCCTCGATCTGCTTCACCTGACGCTCAAGCAGGCGCCGTCGCCCGCCGCCCAGCAATTTCTGAAGCTGCTCGGCGATCTGACGGGCTCGGCGTCCGCCACCACCAGCGGGCTCAACGGCAGCGCCAGGCTCGCGCTCAGGTAGCCCCCGTCCCGATCCGGAAGCGGTCGACGACGGCGGCCGAGTCGTTGGTGACCGCGGTGTAGGCGACGTCGGCCCCGCCCGGACGGGCCATGACCGTCATGAAGCCATGCGCCTGGTCCTCGTAGGCCTGAAGCGTCACGTCGTCGAGCCCCGCGAACGACGCGGGCAGCGAGGCAACCCCAGCGCCCAACGCGTGGCGCTCGTGGTAGCCCCCGGCGCCCGCGACGACGTACGGGATCTCACGACCGCCGACCCGTCGCGCGAAGCGCTGGTAGTTGTGCGCGTGGCCGGTGAACACCGCGTCGGGCACCCGGCCGGCCTCGGCGAAGCAACCGTCGAGCGCATCGGCCAGCGTCAGATTGGACCCGTGCGTCACGTCGGCCGAGTACACCGGCTGATGCACGGCCAGCAGGATCGTGGCGCCCGCCGGCGCTGCCCGCAGCTCTCCGATCAGCCACCGGAGCTGCTCGTCGGCGAGCTGGCCGCCCTCGGGCACGTTGCTGTAGAGCCCGATGATCCTCACCCAGTCGTGCACGAGCGTCCAGTACACGTGGGGCTGCCGCGGCAGCGGCCGTGAAAGGGGGACACCGGCGTCGTGCAGCGGAGGCACGTCGGAGCAGAAAGCCTTGACGAAGCCGCCCAGGCTCACCGGTGGCGCCTCGGCGTCGTGGTTGCCCGGGACGGCGAAGATCGGCGCCGTGTAGTCGGCGTAGGCCGAGAAGAATTGGGGGCTGTAGTTGGGTTCCTCGCCATGGGGATAGACGACATCTCCGAGGTGGTAGAAGAACCGCGCCGGGGCGGCGCCGGCGAGCTCTGCCACCATCGCCGCCGCGACCCGCCGTTGGGGTCCCGGGTTCAGATGGCCGCCGGTATCGCCGACGGCGTGGAAGCAGAGCACGCCGGCCCGGGTGATCGCCCTGGCTTGATCCGGTCCGATCACATCGGCCAGTCGGCGTCGGTAGGGAGCAGACCCGGAGGGCTGAGGCAGCGCCACGAACGACTCGTCGGGGACGATCGGCCGCCGCTGGGTCACCTGGGCCAGCGCCGTCTTGGGGCGCGGCGTCATGTCTGCCGGCGTCCAGGCTGCCGAGGCCGCTGATCGCGACTGTCTACCCATGGCGATTTCCCATTCTCAGGCGGCGGCGGCCGTGCCGCGTTGTGATCCTGTGACCGTCATCCGGGCCAGCAGCTCAAGTGCGCCTTGCTTGTGCAGCGGCTCGTTGAGGTTTCCGCACTTCGGCGACTGGACGCACGACGGGCAGCCCGACCGGCACCGGCACTCGGCGATCAGCCGCTGGGCGTCGGCCACCAGGCGCTCGAACTGCTCATAGCCGCGCTGGGTGATCCCCACTCCGCCGGGATGGCCGTCGTAGATGAAGATCGTCGGGCCGCCCGTCTGCGGATGGGCGTTGGTGGACAGCCCCCCGATGTCCCACCGATCGCACATCGCGATCAACGGAAGCACTGCGATCTGCCCGTGCTCAAGCGCGTGCAGCGCGCCCAGGAGGACCGCCGGCGGGAATGGCTCAGCGTCGATCAGGTCGTCGAGCTCGTACCACAGCGCCCGCGTGGGGAACTCGGTCGTCGGCAGATCGAGCGACTCGAAGTCGATCACGGACTGATCCTGCAGCGCCTTGCGCTGGTAGCCGAGCACGGTCTCGGAGTACACGACCGTTCCGTAGGAGAGCGTCACGCCGCTCGTGATCCGGCGGTGCTGGAGTCGATCGATGTAGGTCATGATCTCGCGCTTGGCCTGGGTGAAGTAGTCACCGTCGAATGCGTGGAGCACGGCCCGGCGGGAGGCCAGGTCCAGCTCGGCGACCAGATAGGAGCGGCCCATGTGCAGGTACACCGCGCCCTCGTGGACCGTGCTGTAGGCGCGCGCAGCCTCGATCGTGCCCAGCACCTCGCCGGAGCCGGCGTCGATCAGCACGAAGCTGTCGGCCGAGGCCGAGCGCAGCGCCACTCGGGCGGCCGGATAATCATCGGCTCGCCTGGGAACGAAGCCGGTGGCGCGCTCGCGCAGCATCCCGGCGTCGGTGAGTGCTTTCGCATGCTCCTCCCACTGAGGTCCGAGAATCTCCTCGTCGGTCGCGCTCAGTGGCGCCTCGTGCGCGGCGCACAGCAGGTGCTCGGCGTAGATCTCGGGGCTGTGTGGATCCAGGATGGCCGACTCGACGGGTCGCTGGAGGAACTCGTCGGGATGGCGGCAGAAGAACTGGTCAAGCGCATCCTCTCCGGCGATGTAGACCGCCAGGCCACGTCCCCGGCGTCCCGCGCGTCCCCACATCTGGCGCAGGCTGGCGACCGTGCCCGGGAACGTGACGCACACCGCGGCGTCGAGCTCCCCGATGTCGATGCCCAGCTCCAGCGCATCGGTCGCCACCACCCCGAGCAAGGCGCCGCTGGTGAGCCGGTCCTGGATCTCGTGGCGCTGGGCCGGGGTATAACCGCCCCGATACGGGGCGATCCGCTCGGCCAGCTCGGGCTCGAGGCGATCGCGGGCATGGCGCAGGATGAGCTCGACGCCCTTGCGCGACTTCATGAAGCAGATCGTCCGCGCGCCGTTCTGGATCAGATCGGAGAAGACCTCGGCCGCTTCATAGAGCGCGGAGGCCCTGGATCCGAGCTCCTCATCGAGGAGCGGCGGGTTCCACATGGCGATCTGGCGCTCGGCACGCGGCGCGGCGTCGTGGTCGACGAGGTTGAAGGGTTGCAGGCCGGTGAGGGTCTCGGCGAGCTCGACCGGGTTGGCGATCGTGGCGCTGGCCAGCAGGAAGCGCGGCTCGGTCCCGTGGATCGCGGCGGCGCGACGCACACGGCGCAGGACGTTGGCGACGTGCGATCCGAACACGCCGCGGTACACGTGGGCCTCGTCGACGACCACGAACGCGAGGTTGGCGAACATGTCCCCCCACGCGGCGTGGTGGGGCAGGATCCCGACGTGGAGCATGTCGGGGTTGGTGATCAGCAGATTGCTGCGCTTGCGGATCGCCGAGCGCTCTTGGCGTGGCGTGTCGCCGTCGTAGATCGCCGGTCTGACGACCTTGTGCAGCCCAAAGCGGCCGAGCGAGCGCGCCTGGTCCTGTGCCAGCGCCTTGGTCGGATAGATGTACAGCGCCCGGGCGGCGCGATCTGAGGTCAGGACCTCAAGCGTGGGCAGCTGGAAGCACAGCGACTTGCCCGA
The DNA here is from genome assembly GCA_963831015.1 of uncultured Solirubrobacteraceae bacterium. Lineage (GTDB taxonomy): Bacteria > Actinomycetota > Thermoleophilia > Solirubrobacterales > Solirubrobacteraceae > Palsa-465. Next base: position 810,406 of record CAWHOM010000007.1, read on the forward strand.
AGCAGTGCCCGTGGTGACGATCGTCGGCCCTTCGAAGGCCTTCTGAAGCGCCTCCGCCTGATGCGCATACAGGTGCTCGATTCCGGCCTGCGCCAGCGCCTGGGCGACGTTCCAGTTGAGCTCCTCGGGGATCGGGACCAGCCGCGCGGGCCGGCTGTCGTAGCGGTCGTCGTGGACCAGTCGCTCGTCGGCGCGTCCGGTCTCCAGCAGGGCGTCCCAGGGCTCGATGTTGCGTGTCGCGGACATTGCCTGGTTTCAGTATGGCGGCCGGTGTGCGGCACTCTCGGTGCTAGGTTCGCGCGGCTGTGCGATGCCTCTATGTCGACATGGACGGGACACTGCTCGGCCCCGACGCCTCGCTGCTGACGGGCGCGGACGGGCGCTTCAGCCTGCTCGCCGTGCGGGCGCTGGAGGCGTGCGCGCGGGCGGGTGCCGAGGTGGTCCTCTTCTCGGGCCGCAAGCAGTCAAGCGTGTTCGAGGCCTCGCGCCTGATCGGGTCCTCGGCCTACATCTTCGAGCTGGGGTGCGGTCTGATGCTCGATGGCGAGCTCGAGTGGCTGACCGACGGCCTGGAGCCCTCGCTCGAGGACGGGTCGATCTTCGACCAGATCGAGGCGACGGGCGCCCCCGCGTTGCTCATGGAGCATTTCTCGGGTCGGCTGGAGAGCCACACCCCCTGGTCCGCGGTGCGAGACGTGTCCCATCTGTTTCGCGGCGACGTCGACCTGGCCGAGGCCGCGTCGGTACTGGAGGCGGCCGGACTGGGATGGTTGCGGATGGTCGACAACGGCGTCATCCACGAGGCCCACGCCTTCGGGCTGATGCCCCAGCTGGCGGTCGTGCGCGCCTATCACCTGATCCCGGCGGCCTCGTCCAAGGGCCGCGCGGTCGCCCGGCACATGCAGGCTCGCGGCTACGCACCGGCGGACTGCATCGCCGCGGGCGATTCGCGTGAGGACCTCGACGCGGCGAGTGTCGTCGGAGCCTTCTGGCTGCCCGCCAACGCACTGGAACGAGACCCCGCCCTCGAGGCCGAGGTTCTCCGCCGGCCCGGAGTGCGGGTGGCTTCGGAGGGCTACGGGGCCGGCGTCTACGAGGCCGTGGTGACGACTCTCGCCGAGGAACGCTGAAGCGTTTCCGCGGAAACGCCATCGTCTCCGCAAGCGATTGGGACGTCGCCGGCTTCCAGCCGTAAACGATGGTCGATCGCGTGCGCGTCGCCGACCGCCCACCCGAGCCTTTCCGCCAGCTGGGCAGCGAAATGGCCGGATTCGAAGTCGCGCTCGGTCACACGCTCGCGAAGCATCACCTGTGCGGTGCCGTCCTCAGCCGGCGAGTCCGCGATCACAATGATCTGAGGCATTTTCCTCCCCTGTGAGATCGGGTTCGTCCCGGAGACTGACAGTCGCAGCTTCAGCCGCAGTAAAAGTCTCGTAGCCAACTCGCGAGTGTCTTGTTAGCGGCCGCAAGGACGCGTCGGCAGCCCCTCCGGTCTCCCCGCTCGGAGCGCTCAGGCCGCTCCGCGAGCCTGTGAGCGCCCCTCGCCCGCCGACGCTCGATCACGCCGCTCCACGAGCCTGTGAGCGCGTCGCCCGCCCAGCGGCGTCATCCTCTCTGCGGACAGCCTCGGCCAACTCGCCGGCCGCCTCGGCGCACTCCCCGAAGGCGTCGGCCACGACGGCCGCGTTGGAGCCCGTGATCGCCTGGTTCAGTGCGCTCACGGCCGCATCGAACCGTTCCCACAGCTGCCCGGGCCCTCGCCGGCCCGTCCCCGGCCGCAGCTCATACGGCGGCGCCGCGTTCTCCGCTCCGGGAACCGGCCGCCACAGCAGCCCTGCGGCATGAGCATGCTCCCAGGCGACCTGCTCGGTGGCCGCCGCATCAGCCAGATTCTGCAGCCGCTGGGCAAAGCCAGGGTCAGGCGGGGCGAGCTTGTGCGCCCGCATCGCCTCGGCCCAGCCGTCGCTCGCGCGGCGCACCGCCCGCATGATCTGAGCGCGCTGGCGGTCCAGATCGTCACCGAAGCTCATCGGTGTTCGCCTTCCACTCGCTCACTCGTCTCCGGTGCGCGACGCGCCCGGCGCGGGCTCGGCCAACCCAACCGGCTCACCTCCCCAGAAGTCGTCGGCGCTCGGTCCCGGAGCACTCGCGGGCGCGCGGCTGCCGCCGCTGTAGCTCTCCTCCAGGATGCGCTCGAAGTCCGAGCGCTTGATGCGCACACGCCGGCCGACCCGCAGAGCCGGCAGCGCACCTTGATCGATCCAGTTGCGCACCGTCTGCTGGTTGAGCTTGAGCTTCTCCGCGACCTCGGCGACGGTCAGGTACGACTCTTCGGCTTCGTTTGGACTCACCGCGACCTTCTCTAATTGAGACAAAGTGGAACCAATTAAGAGTTATAATATCGCGAACGGGAGACGGCATCCGCTTCGGGTAGGAGCGGAAAGGTCTGCAAAGCGCAGGAAATTCTGAGTGATGGACTCAAGGAAGCCGACGCAGGGAGACGAGGACGAGCGGGGCGCCGAGAACGTCGTCCGCCTGCCCCGTGACTGGCTTGGCCCTCGTGACGAGCTGGTTCCGATCGGCCCCCGCGCCGCCGCAGTCGACACTTCAGACGGGGACCCGAACGAGGCGTTCCTCCCCAACGCCGCATCTTTCTGGGGCGAGGACAGTGGGTCGCTCCAGTCCCCGATGCAGGCGCCGCCGGACGCCTGGCAGCCGAGTCCGACCGAACGACAGGTCCTGCCGCGACCGAGGCGCCGGCGCCTCCCGCGCCCACGCTTCGGCTCGTCAGCGAGCCGCGCCTTCATCTCGCCGCCGGGCCACGGCGGCGATAGGGGCCCTGGCGGCCGGCTTGCTGCTGGTCCTCGCGGTGATCGGTCGGACCGAAGGCGGGACCCACAAGGCGAGCGACACGGCCGCATCGATCTCGAAGAAGAAGACACCACTTGTGCCAGACACGGGGGTGAATCGTGCTCGCCCGAAGGCTAAGACACTCGTAGTGACCCACACCAGGCAGGGACCCAGGAGCCACCAGGCCGCAAGGACGAGGAACCGCGCCGCCCGGTCCCGCGCCCACAGACACCACATCCATGTGACGACCGTCCGCCAGCGACATCACACGCAAGCGGCTACCCAGCCGACTCACGGAACGAGCGAGCCGGTTCGAACCACCACCCCCGCGAACACCCAAACGTCGGCGAGCCCCACGAACACCAGCCCCTCGGTCACAACGAGTGCCCCCAGCTCGCACCCGGCGTCCACCGATCACTCTGCCGCTCCAGCACCTCCAGCAGCCAACATCAGCCGGCTTTCGGTCCGAACGGTTCACTCGGACCCGGCAGCTCTCCGGACAGCTAGCCCACCTTCGAACAGGAACGAGCAGTCTAAACGTGACCAAGATCGTCAATCACATCCGGCAGCAATGTGGTCGCTTCGTCGGCGCTTTTCGTGGCGCTCGGGGGAACGTCCTACGCTGCGATCAACCTTCCCGCCGGCAGCGTGGGCACGAAGCAGCTTCGCAACGGCGCGGTGACGCCTCGGAAGCTGGCGACCGGTTCGTTCCAGCTCGAGCTGCCGCCGGCTCGTCGGTCCTGGCGAGCTTACGCCGAGGTCAATCGCGCGTCGGGGACAGCTGATCAGCTCCCGGCCCCGCGCGCCGCAAGATCCCTGGGCGCGAGTGCCGGTCTCTGCCGAGCGGGACGATCCAGTGGAGCAGGCCGATCCCGCTCCGTGCTTTGCGAGGCCAGACTCTCTGTCGCCGGTGACGCGTCCTATGCGAGCGCGGAGCTGGCGAGCGGGGGAGCAAGGCACCCGGTGCGTGACTTACTCTTCGTTGTCAAGGGCCGAGTCACCGGTCAAGTGGCGGTGATCTGCCCGCAGCCGTGAGATGATCGGGGCGAGAGGATCTGCATGCCGGCAAGGGCGCGGCTCGCCGTGTCGGCGGTGTTGATCGCGGTGGCGCGTGGTGCTTAGCGTCTCGGCGGCGGCGGCGCGGCCGACGAGAACATGTAGGCGTGTGGACCTCAGCCGAATCATGTGTTCAAGCTCGTCTCCAGCACGGCCTCACCGTCGCGGACGGTTGCCCCGGGCCGCCGAGCGGGACGCTCGTCGATCGACAGCTTCGGCAAGACGCTGTCGTCGGGGCAGAACGCGCTCTGGCAGGCAGCCGCCCCTCGGGACTGACGATCGTGGGCGTCGATCCCGTCGAGTGTCCGTCAAGCGGCGTGAATGCCGGGAAACGTCGGCGACTACGGCGGCGATTTCTACTGGGCGGGCGGCCACCCGAACATCCAGCTCCGACCGCAGACCAGCCTCGGCGCGGCGATCAGCTCGACCATCTTCGGATTTCAATCGTGTGCGGCAAGCCGAAGTGCACTAAGTACGCCATACGCCGGCATCTTGGTCGGCGATAACGCTCGGCGTCACGGAGACGGCCGGTCCGAGCTTCGCCGGGCTCACCGTCCGGTCTGTGGCAGAGCAGCGGGTGGGTTCGCGGCCGGTGGCACTTGACGCTCTCAGGCGACTCGCCTTCGGGGGTGTGTTCCTGACCGTCTCGCTGAACGGCTCGCTGATCGCCCAGCAGGTCGATGTCACACCAGACCAGGCCAGTGGCATCAGTGCGCCGTGCCGCCGTGAACGACCGGCGATCGACACCGCCCGCTACCGCCAGGGGCCAGATCCGCTCACCTGGAGCGCGTCGACGCGGCCGGCGTGCCGGCGCGGCATCGACACGACGGTCTACGTCGACAACCAACAGCCCACGGTGATCGCTGTCGCGGCCCGACCGATGCGCCGTCGACGGCGGGCACGCAATACGTACCGCGACCGCGGCCGCGGGGCCGTCCGGGCGTGGCGGGGATCTCGTGCTCGGTCGATGGCGCGCCGTCGCAGTGGTACGCCGCCAGCACGGCGCAGATCGCGGTGACCGGCGTCGGAGACACACCAGGTGCAGTGCACCGCGGAGAACAACGCCGTCGACGGCAGCGGCGTTCACGGAAGCCTCGGCGCCCGCCACCGTTCTCGATGCGGATCGGCATCCCACAGTTGCCGGCGTGGCGTTCTCCAAGGTCGTCAACAAGCTGCGCTGCCGCCGCGTGACCGAGCGCGTGCACGTTCCCGCGCGCTGGGTCAAGGTGCGCCTGCACGGACGTCTGGTGCGGGTGCGCGAGAGAGCGCACGTTCAGAAGGTCAAGGTCACCCACTGCCATCGCGCGGACGGTGCGGCGGCGGATCACCCGCGAGGTCACCGTGCGCCGCCACGGCAAGAAGGTCCGCGTGCAGACGGACGCGGATCGTCCGCGTCGTCGTCGAACCCCGGATGGTCCTCAAGACGAGCCGCCGAGTCCGCCACGGGCAGGGAGCGACGGTGAACGGCTGGCTCGGAACCACCACCGGCACCGCTGCTCGCGCGGACAGACGGTCGACGTGCTCACCGCGGCCGATAACGGTCGCGAGAACTTCCACGTCGCCGCCGTCGTGACCACGTCCGCCAACGGCGGGTGGAGCGCGCGGCTGCCCGGCGGCCCATCGCGGCTGGTCGAAGCCACCTACGCCGGCGCGAGCAGCACCGAGAGCGCCGTCAGCGCTCCCGTCCAAACTCGTCGTTCCAGCCAGAGTGCAGTTGCTCGAGCGACCACGCCGCGTCGCGTGCCGTGGGGCGGCATCATCCACCTGACGGGACGGCTCGAAGGGCGGCTACCTTCCCCGCGGCGGCGCGCTGGTGCGGCTGCGCATCGGCCAGGGCATCTGCGAGCACGACCTATGGCGTACGCGAACACGTCACTGGCAACGGCCGGTTCACGACCGACTACACACTTCGGCGCGGGCAGAGCCATCGGTCAACCGATCGTTCTGGTTTCAGATCGCGTCGCTGCCGATGGGCGACTATCCCTACGCACCGGCCGACAGCCGCCGGCTTTACGTGAGCGTCGGCGGGCACCCTCGGCCGCCGCGATCTGTCCACGCCCACCAGCGTCGGTAGACGACCCTCGCGGGACCACGCCAAGGCGGACTCGCCGCTGATCGTGCCCGAGACGTCGGAAGGTGTGACAAAAGCGTCAAAAGCCGGGCCGGCGTAGGGAGAACCAGCGGGTCTCGGAGGCTCTTATCGGTAGATATGAGCCAGCTTCATCGGTCCCGCCCACTCACGGCATGTGGTTGCGTCGCGTGCGTTCCAACGCCGGCGACCGCCCCTGAGGGGTGGCCGAAGAGCTACTGGGGAATACGATGTATCCGAGGGCTCGGAGCGAGTAACCTCCTCAGGGCATGGTTGGCGACATCCTGCAGCCCACGCATCTGTTGTTCGTGCTTGTGGTCGCGCTTTTGGTACTTGGTCCGAAGCGGCTTCCGGAGGTCGGACGGACGCTTGGCAACGGCATCCGGGACTTCCGGGCGGCGATCAACGGCGAGAGCACCGATCGCCGCGAGGAGATCGACGGCCAGCCGTGGCACAGCGAGCCGGAGCCCGAGGAGAAGCACGAGTTCGCGCACAACGGCGAGACGACGCCGGAGAGCCACGAGTTCGCGCACGACGCAACCGTCGTATCCACCGCCCCGTCCGAGCCCGCACCGGCTGAGCCCGCTGCTGCCCGCGCGGCGCCCCAGACGGCGTCATCTGCGCCGGCAGCGACGAGCGACACAGCAGCTGCCTCGGACAAGCACGAGTTCGCTCACGAAGCAGCTGAGCCGGCGGAGAATCCCGCCGGGCCTCGGACCTGAGCACCCGCTCCCTCGGTTCAGTCCGTTAGCCCCCCGCGTTCCGCGCGGGAACGTCTGTTCGACTCGGTACCGTCGCGCGATGAGGGTCAACCCGGAAACGGTGGCGTTCGTGGCGCTGCTCCGGCTCGGCCGGCGAAGGTGGGACGAGTACCGCCAGCTGGTCGAACGGGCGGGCAGCGCCGCCGAGGTGCTGCAGCGCGAGCTCGCGACCCACGGGAGTCAGACGACGCTGCTCCTCGCGGATCCATCGCCGCTCTTGGGCCGGGCCAGGGCCGAACTCGAACGGTGGCATGCGGACGGGATCGCCCTCTCGACCGTCCTCGACGAGCACTACCCGCGCAATCTGCGCGATGTCGATGATCGTCCTCCGCTCCTCTTCGTCGCCGGCAACCTGGAGCCCCGCGACGATCGATCGATCGCGGTGATCGGGGCGCGCGAGGCCTCCCCGGAGGGACTGAAGCTCTCAAGCGCCTTCGCTTCCCACTTCGCCGGCGCCGATTACACCGTCATCTCGGGGCTCGCGGCCGGCGTCGATACCGCTGCTCACGAGGCGGCACTGAGGTACGGGGGGCGGACGCTGGCGGTGATCGGCACGGGCCTAATGCACTCCTACCCGCCGCGGAATGCGGCGCTCCAGCAGCGGATCGCTGAGCAGTCCGCGGTGGTCTCGCAGTTCTGGCCGGAGTCGCCGCCCACGCGGGCGAGTTTCCCCATGCGCAACGCGGTGATGTCGGGGCTGAGCCGCGGATCGGTGGTGGTGGAGGCATCAGACCGCAGCGGCGCTCGCGTCCAGGCGAGGCTGGCACTGGCTCACGGGCGGCCGGTATTCCTGCTACGTCGGCTACTCGACCAACCGTGGGCGCGGGAGCTGAGCGCCCGCAGGGGAGTTCACGTGGTCGACACCCCTGCGCAAGTGATCGGGCTGCTCGAGACACCACGCGCGGAGAGTGGCGCGGCTGAGACCACCGCGGATCCTCCCAGCCGAGCATCAACGCGCTCGTCATGCCCACCGTGACCGAGTTGACCGCCCCGTACACCAGCTTCCTTCTCAGTCCCCGCCATGGCCCGGGAGTGTGCGGCGCGTGCTTCAACCTCACCGACGGCTATTCCCGGTGCTGGGCGTGCGCGCACGGCGGGCGCTTCGTGGACGCGCTCGCGCCGATCTCCTACAGCGTGGCCGGTGAGCGACTCCACTTCGCGCTCGCTCTCTACAAGCGCCGGGCCGGGAGCGATGCGGACCGCGTGGGCCTGGAGCTGGCAGCGGTGCTGTGGCGTCATCTGGCGACTCACGAGCGCTGCCTGGCGCGGGCAGCCGGCGTCGGCAGCTTTGACCTCGTGACGACCGTGCCGTCCAGCGATCCCGATCGTGACGACGCCCACCCGTTGCACCGGCTCGTCGGATCGGTCATCGGACCGACGAGGGACCGTCACCTCCGCCTGCTGCGACGCACCCGCACCGAGGTGCGCAGCCACGAGTTCAGCGCGGTCAGGTACGAGTCCACTGCCGCGGGACTCGGTGGCCGGTCGGTGTTGCTGGTCGACGACACCTGGACTACCGGAGCCAACGTTCAGAGTGCCGCCGCGGCGCTGAAGCTGGCCGGGGCCGGCCCGGTGGCGGCGGTCGTGATCGGTCGCCATGTCAACCGTGGCTGGCACCGCAACGACGAGCGAATCCGCTCGTTTGAGCGGCCGTTCGATTGGGGACGGTGTGCCCGCTGTGAAGGGCCAGCGCCCGACGGTTAGGCCAGCCGACACTCGGGTATTAAACGGCTCGCGATCCTGAGCAGCAGGAGGATCCGGACGCCTGGGAAGCGAGAGGAGACAGCGGAAGCGTGCGCCATATCGGCGTCATGTTGGGAATCGTGGCCACGGCTGTCGTGCTTGCGGCGTGCGGCTCGTCGGGCAAGGGCCCGGTCACCCTGAACTGGTACGTGTTCCCCGAACCGTCGGGCTCGTTCGCCAAGGCGGCGGCCGACTGCTCGGCAAACTCGCACGGCGCCTACCGGATCACGCTCAACTCGCTTTCAACCGCCTCCGATCAGCAGCGCATCTCGCTCGTACGCAGGCTGGCGGCCAGCGATCCCGGCATCGACATTCTGGCGATGGACGTCGACTGGACGGCCGAGTTCGCGGAGGCGAAGTGGATCCGGCCGTGGACGGGCGCCGACAAGGCGGCGGTCAGCAACGGCGTGCTCCCCGGTCCCCTCCAGACGGCAACGTGGAAGGGCAAGCTGTACGCCGCCCCGATCAACTCCAACACCCAGCTGCTTTGGTATCGCAAGGACCTCGTGCCGACCCCGCCCAAGACGTGGAATGAGATGATCGACGACGCGATCAAGCTCGCCAAGGAGGGCAAGCCGCACGCGATTGAGGAGCAGGGCTCCAAGTACGAGGGACTGACCGTGTGGTTCAACTCGCTGGTCGACTCCGCGGGCGGCGGCATCCTGAGCCCCAACAACAAGATCCTGGTGGGCCCATCAACCAAGACGGCAGCGGAGATCATGCACCGGCTGGCCACCTCCCCGGCCGCCGATCCCGGACTCAACGTGGCCCAGGAAGGCCAGGGCGACACGGCCTTTGACCAGGGCAAGGCCGCCTTCGAGATCAATTACCCATTCGTTTGGTCCTCGGCGCAGTCCACCAACCCCAAGGTCTTCAAGCAGATGGGCTACGCCCCCTTCCCGAGCATCACGCCGGGGACCGCCCCGAAGGTCTCGATCGGCGGCTACAACCTGGGCGTGTCGAGCTACTCCAAGTATCCGCAGCAGGCGTTCGCGGCGGTGCGCTGCCTGGTCCAGCCCCAGAACCAGATCCGCGACGCGGTCAAGGGCGGCCTGGCGCCCGTCCTGGCGAGCATCTATCAGCAGCCGGCGTTCGAGAAGGCGTATCCGTTCCACCAGCTGATCAAGCAGCAGTTGCAGGCCTACGGCATCCGCCCGCAGACGCCGGCGTACGCCGACATCACGCTGGCAATCCAGGACGTGCTGTCACCGACCTCCAACATCGACCCCAACACGATCGTGAGCACCTTGCGCAGCGAGATCAAATCCGCCCTGTCGTCTCAGGCACTGCTGTGAGCAGCGGATCGGTAGCCGCCCCCGCCGGAGCCTCGGGCTCTCGGCCACGGCGTCCCCACCTGACCGATCGCGCCCGGTCCGAGCGGCGGCTCGCCTATACGCTGGTCGGCCCGGCGGTGATCATCATGCTGGCCGTCACGGCGTACCCGGTGATCGACACGATCATCCTGTCGCTGCAGCGCTCGGACCTGCGCTTCCCCGCCGCCAGCACGTGGGTCGGGCTCGACAACTACGGCGCTGTGCTCAGCTCCAGCGTGTGGTGGCAGGATGTGTGGCACACGGTGATCATCACCGTGATCACCGTCTCGATCCAGTTCGTGCTGGGGATGCTGTTGGCGATAGCGATGCATCGCGTGATCTTTGCCCGTGGCGCGCTGCGTGCGATCGCGCTGATCCCCTACGGGATCGTCACGGTGGTCGCCGCGTACTCGTGGAACTACGCGTGGTCGCTGAACAACGGCGGCTGGATCCCGCACCTGCTAGGCCTAAGCGGCGATCCCCTCAGCCATCCCTTCGGCAGCTATGTGGCGATCATCCTCACCGAGATCTGGAAGAACGTGCCGTTCATGGCGCTCCTGCTGCTGGCAGGCCTGTCGCTGGTTCCCGACGAACTGCTGGACGCAGCCAAGATGGACGGCGCCAGCACATGGCAGCGCTTCACCCGGATCACGCTGCCGTTGATGAAGCCGGCGATCCTGGTGGCGCTGCTGTTCCGCACGCTCGACGCGTTCCGGATTTTCGACACGATCTACATCTTCAACCAGGGCGCCAACGGCACCGAGTCGATCTCGATTCTCAACTACTCCACGCTGCTGGACCGGCTCAACCTCGGCCTCGGCTCGGCGGTCTCGGTGCTGCTGTTCGTACTCGTGGGCATCATCGCGTTCGTCTTCATCAAGGGCTTCGGGGCGGGCGCTGGACCTGCAGGAGAGTCGGCATGAGGCACACCCCCCGCCAGCGGACTGGATGGTCCGCCGTATTCGCGGTGGTCGTCATCTGCTCGCTCGTCCCCGTGGTCTGGATCATCATGTTGTCGCTCAAGACGCCGGCGACGGCAACCGACGGATCGTTCATCCCGCATCAGTGGACGCTTCACAACTACTCGGACATCTTCAACCAGGGCATCTTCACCAGCGCCCTGCGCAACTCGCTCGGCATCGGCCTGATCGCTACCGCGCTCGCGGTCACCATCGGCGCCTCCGCGGCCTATGCAATCGCGCGTCTGGACTTCCCGGGCAAGCAGGCCATCCTGGCCGTCGCGCTGGCGGTCGTGATGTTCCCGCAGATCTCACTGGTCGGCCCGCTGTACAACCTGTGGCGCCACATCGGGCTCTATGACACCTGGCCGGGCCTGATCATCCCCTACCTGGAGTTCGCACTGCCGCTGTCGATCTACACGCTCTCGGCCTTCTTCCGGGAGATTCCGTGGGAGCTCGAACAAGCTGCGGAGGTTGATGGCGCAACCCCGTTCCAGGCGTTTCGCAAGGTGATCGCGCCGCTGGCCATGCCGGGCATCGTGACCACGTTCATCATCGTGTTCCTGATCTGCTGGAACGACTTCATCTTCGCCATCTCGCTGACCTCGACCAACGCCGCCCAGACCGTCCCGGCGGCGATCGCGCAGTTCCCGGGTGCGTCGCAGTTCACCCAGCCGATCGGCGATATCACTGCGGCGGCGGTCGTTGTGACCGTTCCCGTCATGATTATCGTGCTCCTGTTCCAGCGCCGGATCGTGTCCGGCCTGACCGCGGGCGCCGTCAAGGGCTAAGGAGACCCAATGGCAGATATTGCACTCGAGCACATCACCAAGCGCTATGGCGACGGCTATGAGGCTGTCAAGGACCTCAACCTGGAGGTCGCCGACGGCGAGTTCATGATTCTGGTCGGGCCGTCGGGCTGCGGCAAATCGACCGCACTCCGGATGGTCGCCGGGCTGGAGGACATCACCGACGGTGAGTTGAAGATCGGCGGCCAGGTGGTCAACGACCGCGCGCCCAAGGATCGCGACATCGCGATGGTCTTTCAGAACTACGCGCTGTATCCGCACATGACGGTCCGCGAGAACATGGGGTTCGCGCTGAAGCTGGCCAAGACGCCGGACTCCGAGATCGATCAGAAGGTCAACGAGGCTGCGCGGATCCTCGACCTGCAGCAGCATCTCGAGCGCAAGCCGGCCAATCTCTCCGGCGGTCAGCGCCAGCGGGTGGCGATGGGCCGCGCGATCGTGCGCAATCCGAGCGCGTTCCTGATGGACGAGCCGCTCTCCAACCTGGACGCCAAGCTGCGCGTACAGATGCGCACCGAGATCTCACGCATCCAGCAGCGCTTCGAGACGACGACCATCTACGTCACCCACGACCAGACCGAGGCGCTGACGTTGGGTGATCGGATCGCCGTTATGCGCGCCGGCATCCTGCAGCAGGTCGGAGCGCCGGCCGACCTGTATGCCCACCCCAAGAACCTCTTCGTGGCGGGGTTCATCGGCTCCCCGTCGATGAACTTTCTCCCCGGACAGATCGACGGGGACACGGTGAAGCTGCCGATCGGCGACGTGCCGATCTCGGATTCGCTGCGCAGCCGGCTGTCATCCGGTCCGGGCGGCGGTCGTAACGGCGTGATCGTGGGCCTGCGCCCCGAGGACTTCGAGGACGCGACGCTGGTCCAGCAGGGCGCGCGCGGGATCACCTTCAAGGCCAAGATCGAGGTGCTGGAGTCGATGGGCTCGGAGTTCTACGCCTACTTCAACGTGGAGTCCGAGAAGGTCTCATCCCGGGAGCTGGAGGAACTGGCAAACGATGCCGGTGCCGCCGACCTGCCGAGCCAGGAGGGCAGCCAGGTGGTGGCGCGACTGGAGGCCGCCAGCCGCGTGCGTCAGGGCCAGGAGACCGAGCTGTGGTTCAACTCCGAGCACCTGCACATGTTCGACCCCGAGACCGGACAGAGCCTGCTCGGTGCCAACGGCAACGGCAATGTCCGGCAGGCGCCGGACGCGCCGCCCTCGCAGCCCGATCGGCCCGACGAGCAGGCAGCTCAATCTGAGCAGTAGGCCGCCGGTGTAGACGGCGCTCCCGGGCAGCTAAGGTCGGGCGTTAGGTCATGCCCGAACCGCGCTCCACCGGAATGCCGCGCCTCGATGCGCAGAACGACTTCCTGCGCGCTCGCCGGCACGCGGTGGCCTCGCGACTCGCGGCACGGCTCCGCGGGGTGCCCGATGACGTGCGCATGGTGCTTCCCTACGAGGAGGTCGTCGAGGCGCTGGGGTTTGAATCCGAGCGTGCCGCCGGCCTGGCGGTGGTGCCACTCGATGCGATCGTGGGCACCGTTGACCGCGAGCGCGACTTCGACCGCAGCTTTCGCCCGACATCCGGCCGTGTGCGCTCGCGATGGGAGCACATCGCCGCGGCAATGCGCCGCGGCGAGTCGATGCCGCCCGTCGAGCTGCTGCGAATCGGCGAGATTTACTTCGTGCGCGACGGCCACCACCGCGTATCGGTCGCCCGCGCGCTCGACCGCACCAACATCGACGCACAGGTCACCGAGGTGATCACGCGGGTCGGCGCCGGCCAGACGATCACGCTCGCCGACCTGCCGTTCAAGAGTCATGAGCGGGTGTTCTTCGAGCGGGTGCCGCTGCCCGCCGGGGCGCGCGACGAGATCGAGCTCAGCGATCCGTGGGACTACGCGCGGCTCGCCGAGCACGTGGAGGCGTGGGGGTTTCGCACCAGCCAGGAGCGGCACGAGGCGATCGGGCGACCAGAGGCGGCGTTTCAGTGGCTGGAGCACGAATACCGCCCGGTGGTCCAGATGCTGCGCGAAGCGGATCTGGTCGGCAACCGGACCGAGACCGAGGCCTACATGCAGGTGAGTGCCGAGCGCTACCGGCTGATCCGCACGCACCGCTGGGATGAGGCAGTCATCCGGCGGCTGATCGAGGGTGGCGCGCGCAGGACCCGGCGCCGCCGCTAGCCGGCTTCGGGGACGCGTTCGCCCCACCACGAGCCCAGCACCCGGCGCCAGTTGCCCCAGGCGATCGCCTCCACCTCCGCAGCGCTGAAGCCGACGTCAGTCAGCGCGTCCAGCACCCTCGGAATTCCGGCCACATCGCCCAGCTCGTCCGGGATCGTGGCGCCGTCGAAGTCCGAGCCCAGGGCCACGTGCGCGACCCCGACGCGTTCGGCCACATAGGCAGCATGCTGCGCGATCAGCGCCAGCGGGGTGTCGGGGACATCGGCGAAGTCGGGGCGCAGGAACGGACAGGCGTAGACGATCCCGACCAGCCCGCCGGACACGCCGATCGCGTCGAGCTGGTGGTCGGTGAGATTGCGCGACGCGGGGCACAACGCGTGAGCCCCCGAATGGCTGGCCACCAACGGGCCCGCGTCGGCCCGGGCGATATCCCAGAATCCCGCCTCGTTGAGGTGGCTGAGGTCGACCATGATCCCCAGCTGCGCGCAGTGTCGAACCAGCGCGTGTCCGGCCGGCGTGAGCCCCGGACCGGTGTCGGGACTGGAGGGAAACACGAACGGCACGCCGTGCCCGAAGTCGGTGGGCCGGCTCCACACCGGTCCGAGCGAGCGCAGCCCTGCGGCGTACCAGTGCTCGAGCGACTCAAGTCCCGTGTCGATCGCCTCCGCGCCCTCCAGATGCAGGACGGCGACCGGCGGCCCGCCACCGGAGACCAACGCGGCGTCGAGGTCAGCCACGCACCGGGCGATGTGCAGCTGCCCCGCGCGCTCGAGCGCCGCCAGGCGCCCGGCCGCCCGCGATGCGAATGCGGCCGCCTCCGGATACCCAACCGGCTCGCAGAGCGCGAACTCCACCACGTCGTCCTCGCGCGCGACGCGGCGCTCGAACGGACTGGACGACTGCACGCAGACCGCGAAGATGCCGCCGCGCATGCCGCCTTCGCGCATGCGCGGAAGATCGAGATGCCCGTTCGGCCGCCCGGTGGCGATGCCCGCATGATCAGCCCGAGTGAGGGCATCGTTGTGGCCGTCGAACACCGCTGTCATGTCTTCGAACCTACCTCACCGACGAACCTACACCGCCGTAGCTGCTGCCGACGATCCTGGTAGCCTGGCGGGTCAGGGATGTCGCCTCGACCGCGTCCGGACGCAGCCGCAAAGCCTCGCCGCCGCTACGCGCCTCGCATGGCGCCCACCGAGAGGCGCGAGCAGGTGGTCGACGCCGCGCTGAGGGTGATCGTCGAGCAGGGGTACGAAGGCGTGTCGATCGAGGCGATCGCCCGGACGGCGGGAGTCACGCGTCCGGTGATCTACGACCACTTCCGAAACCTCGGAGAGCTCCTCGAGGCGCTCATCGACCGCGAGGAGCACTATGCCCTGGCGCAGATCGCACAGATCGTCCCCATCAACCCCGGCACCAGCGAGCCTGTCGATGTGCTTGCCGGGGGCGTGAGGCGCTTCCTGGACGCCGTGGTCAGTCGTCCCGACACGTGGCGGATCATCCTGCTGCCGTCGGAGGGGACGCCCGCGATCGTGCGCGATCATGTCGAGACGAACAGAGCGCGCACGCTCGAGCGGGTGCAGGAGCTCGTCCGCTGGGCGATCGCGCGTTCCGCGCTGCCGCGGGAGCTGGACGTCGAGCTGGCCGCACGCGCGATGCAAAGCCTCGCCGAGGAGGCTGGACGCATGGTGCTCACCGACGCCGAGAGCCACGGGCCGGCTCGCTACGAGAGGTTCGTGCGCGCGGTGGTGCGCGCGCTCGTCGCCGCCGCGCAGCAGGAGGCTCGTTAAACACGACGGGGACCCGCTTCCAGGGTCCCCGCCGCCGGATCATCGCCGCGACACGTCCACGGCCGGATTTGGACGTGATCGATGGGATGACCTTGCGATTGGTCAAACCCGGCGGTCGAGGGAAAGTTGCGACAGCAGGCGGCGGATCCGGATCCTCGCACCGTAGGCTTGGAGAAGACATGGACACCAGGGCGCCCGAACGGAACTGGTCGGGAAATTACGAGTATCGAGCCAGGCTCGTCCACCATCCCACCAGCCGCGACGAGCTGCGGCGGCTGGTGGCCGAAGCCTCAAGTGTGCACGCCCTCGGCTCGCGCCACTCCTTCACATCGATCGGGGATGCGCGCGAGCTGATAGCGCTCGACCGTCTTGCCGATGAGATCACGATCGACCGCGACGCGCACAGCGTCACGGTGCCGGCGGCCACGACCTACGCCGAGCTCGCCGAGGCACTCAGCCGCGCTGGACTGGCGCTGGCGAACATGGCCTCGCTGCCACACATCTCGGTGGCTGGGGCGATCGCCACCGCGACCCACGGATCGGGCGAGCGCCTGGGAAATCTCGCCACGTCGGTGACAGGCCTGGAGCTCGTCACCTCGTCCGGTGACATGTTCACCGTCCAGCGCGGTGACGAGGACTTCGAAGGAATGGTCGTCGGGTTGGGTGCGCTCGGCGTCGTCACACGGGTCACGCTCGCCGCCGAGCCCTATTACGAGGTCAGCCAGCGCATCTACCAGCGGATGGAGTGGGAGGCGCTGCTCGGGCACCTCGACGAGATCGAGGCGGCCGGCAACAGCGTCAGCGTGTTCCATCGCCTCGAAGAACGCACAGAACAGGTATGGATCAAGCAGCGTGCCCCCGTCGACGAGGCCCCGTCCGAGCTGTTCGGAGCGCCGGCCGCGACGACGCAGCACAACCCGGTGGCCGGTGCCGACCCGGTCAACGCCACCCAGCAGCTGGGCGAGCTAGGCCCGTGGTCGGATCGGCTGCCGCACTTCCGCTCGGGCTTCACCCCGAGCTCGGGTGAGGAGATCCAGTCCGAGCTGTTCGTGGCCCGCTCCGACGCGGTCGCCGCGATCCAAGCCGTACGTGAGCTGGCCGACGAGATCCGGCCGTTGCTGCTCGTCAGTGAGCTACGCGCGATCGCCGCCGACGCGCTGTGGCTGAGCCCACAGTACGGCCGCGAGACCTTCGCCCTGCACTTCACCTGGTGCCGCGAGCAGCATCCCGTGGAGCAGGCGGTGGCGAAGATCGAAGCCGCGCTGAAGCCGTTCGCCGTCCGCCCGCACTGGGGCAAGGTGACGAGCCTACGCGCGGCCGATATCGCCCCCCAGTACGAGCGCCTGGACGACTTTCTCCGCCTCCGCGACCAGTTGGACCCCCGAGGCGCGTTCATCAACGATTGGCTGCGCGCCCACCTGCTCGGCGCGGCGTAGTCGTCGACCCCACGGGCTTGGCATACTGAATGCTTCCCTCAGGGGGCGTAGCTCAGTTGGTTAGAGCGCCGGCCTGTCACGCCGGAGGTCGCGGGTTCGAGTCCCGTCGCTCCCGTCAGTCATCCCGCGTCAGATCGGGACAGACTGCGCCAGATTGCGGCGACTTCAGACGCTTCTGGACTTGACCTTCGGTCTGGGTCAACCCTCCAGACGAGACATGATGCGACGCTGCGCGGCTCAAAGCACCTTCAGCAGCACGGCCGCAGTACCGCCCTTCACCATATTGGCCTCTTCGGTCGTCAGGCACGCACAGCGATCGATGAATCCAAGCGGATCCGGGTCGCCGACGGGATAGTCGCTTCCCATCACCAGACGATCGGGGCCAACCCTCTCGGCCAGCGCAGCCAGCACTTCAGGTGCGTATACGCACGTGTCGTAATAGATGTCGCGAAGATAATCGCTGGGCAGACGCGCGATGTTGCGCGCCGAATCGGGCATGTTCTTCACGTTGCGATCGTGCCGCCCGTAGTAGTGGGGGAGATAGCCGCCGCCGTGGGAGACCACCAGCTTCAGCCCTGGAAAGCGGTCAAACAATCCCTCATAGATCATCGAGGACAGCGCCTTCGTTTCTTCGACGGCCTGCCCCACGGAGTTCCACAGGCCGTAGGGCATATACCACGGGTCCGTGACGCCATGGGGATGCAAGAAGGTAAGCACCTCACGGTCATACAGTGCTTCCCAGATCGGCCAGAGCGTGCGGTCACCGACGTACACCCCATTGACGTTGGCCGGCATGGCGGCGACGCGGAGCCCTAGCTGGTCGACGGCACGTTCGAGCTCAGCGAGGGCAAGGTCGAGACTCTGAAGCGGCATGGTAAAGCTGCCGAGGATCCGTCCCGCGGATGTGGCCTGCGCTTGTGCAATCGCGTCGTTGAGCCCGCGGCTGATGGCGAGGTCCGTGTCTGGGTCTGCCCATTCCGAATTGACGAACACGCCGGCGGCCGAAACCAGCTCAACGTCGATCCCCAGACGATCCATATCTTCGATGTGCGCGGTCGGATCGAGCATCTTGGCCTGGACCTCGGCGAGCCGGCTGCCCGGAGGAGGTGCAGGAACTGTCCCGAAGCCCGAGACGACGTTGTGAGGCGCGGACTGGCGGACCGCGTCGGCTTCGAGCATGTGGGAATGAAAATCAATGACCACGGTCGGTACCGCGCGCGCCGTGACGATACAGTACGGAGCGTTTTGGACAGTGGCTGGGGCCCGACACGCGTTGCCTCATGCCGGGTGGCGCCCGGCCATGAACTGGATGTCCGGATCACTCGTCACCGGGAGACCGGCCGCCTGCAGGCCGGCGCGGAGCGAGCGCATCAGCCGGTCTGGGATCCGCATCGCGGGCGCGCGCAGCGGTCCGCCGTTGTAGCCGGCCAGCCAGTCCTGGTACTTCCACATGGTGCGGTTGAGCACGGAGGTGCCGCCGATGTAGGCCTGTGTCGCGGCGCCCGCCGCCAGCCGCGCCGGCTGGACCTGCCAGAAGCGCTCCATGGCCTCCTCCCACCGGCCGCTCCGCGCCAGCTCAAACGTGCTCGGATACCAGTCGCTCATCCACTGCGTGTTGCTCGTGCCGGAGAACTGCAGGTCCATGACGCCCATCAGCGGGATCGCGTCGCCCTCGATCGGACAGCTGATCACGACGTCGTCTCGGAAGTGGTGGTACATCTCGCACATCCCGGCGACGAGCGGATATCCCTGCTCGGCCTTGATGGCCACGATGTTGGGGATGGTGTCGAGGACTTCACGGACGAACGACACCGGCATGCCGGCGGGATGGATCCGCTCGAACCCCCAGGCCGGCAGCCCGAACAGCATGACCCCCAAGTCCGTTGCCTCGCAGGCCGCGCGCGTCCAGTCGTAGACCTCCCGCATGGTGGTGGGCCAGAACTGCGGCGGGTAGGCGAGCAGGACGAGATCGGCCCCCTCCCGCTCGGCCAGCCGTAGTGCCTCTCGGTTGTCCTCGAGCGTCGCGAAGGCGGCGTGCGCGATGAGACGCAGCCGCCCGCCGGCGGCCTCCCGGGCGACCGCCGTGAAGCGTCCGGCCTCTTCAGGGGTGATGTTCGTCTCGGTCATCAGCAGCGTGTAGCTGAAGCCGTGCTCGATGACCCGCTCGATGTCATGCCGGATGGCGTCTTCGTTGAGCCGCTTGAGGTCGGTCGAGAACGTCGGGATCGTGACGGCGGAACAGCCCACGAGATGCTCTCGCGCCCACGACCGGGCGTCGCTCTTGGTGTACTCGGCCACGACTGGCTAGACCTCCTTGATGTCAAACTTCACGGGCAGGGGTTGGGCGAGGCCCTCGGCGAGTGCGCGCCTGACAATCACCTCGGCCACGACAACGTCCTGCAACCCTTCGCCGATCGACTTGAACAGCCGGCGGCCGCCCGCCGCCAGCCGGTCGTCCAATGCGCCCGCCAGCAGGTCGTGCAGCGAGAACGTCCGGTCACGGAACGCCACCCCCGCCTGCGCGGCCGCGCGCATGTCGCCGGTCTGCTCGACGACCTCCTCTACGCGGTCGCAGACGATCAGGTCGCACGCCTCCACGACGCTCACGTCGATCTCTCGCTGCGCTGGAATCGTCGACCCGATCGAGACGACGGTCGCCTCGGGCGCGAGCCACTCGCCGTACAGGATCGGCCGCTCGTCTCGTGATCGCGCTGCTGCGAGCACGACGGTCGCGCCCGTCGCCGCCTCCTCGCCCTCGCTCACGGCTCGGGCGCGACAGCCGAGGTCGCGCGCCGCCGCCTCCGCGAACGCCTCCCGCCGCTCCGGGGTGGGGCTGAAAACAGTCAGGCCCGCAATCTCACGGACGGCAGCGAACGCGCGCACGTGCATGGCCGCCTCCAAGCCGCTGCCGAGCACGCCGAGCTCGATCGGAGCCGGCGGCGCCAGACGATCGAGGGCCGCCGCCGACGTCGCGGCCGTGCGGAATGCCGTGACCTCGTGTCCGTCGACGAACGCCGCTATCCGGCTCGTGCGGCGGTCCCACAGGACGATCACGTACTCCACCCCCGGGCGCTCGGCCTCCGGAGCCATCGCCATCAGCTTCGCCCCGAAGTACCGCCCGCCCGCCGGCAGGGCCGGCAGCGTGCGCAGCCAGGCGCCCGCATCTCGGGCGACGGTTCGAGGGGGAATCGCCTCCGGCGCAGTCGGCGCCGCGTATGCGTCAGCAAGCGCGTCGATCGCGTGTCGCCACTCGAAGACGCGCGCGGCGTCCCGCGAGGAGACGAAGACCGGGCCGTCAGCGTCCGGGATGCCGTTCGGCGTCATCAATTGGTTGCGGACCATAACCCCGTATGATACGTATCGTTTCGTATGCGCGCGACGTCAGGAGAGAAATCATGCGCGGCAGGATCTCGAGTGAGCTGCTGCTCGTGGGAAGCTTGCCCGCGAGCTCGACGGAGGAGGCGCTGCACGCGGGCGGGGAGCTGTTCGGCGACTTGACGTTCGCGCTGCCGGACGGCGAGACGGGTCTGCGGTCGCTGTGGGTGGCCTACGACCATCTGACGCTGCTTGACCCCAATCCTCAGATCACCGTGATCAAGCCGAGCGCCCGCCCGCCGCATCACGTCGCGGAGACGACGGTTCTCGGCCTCGACGACGAGGTCAAGGAGATCCATTTCGATACCTGGCCGCGGATCGATGACGCGATCGCCTCCTACGAGGTGTTCCGCGCGCTGCGCGACGAGGGCGTCATCCCCTCGCATCTGCGCTTTCAGATCGGCATTCCCTTTCGCACGAGCACCCTCATCGGCTTCAAGGCGAACTTCGCGCGCGACTTCCCGATCGCCGCGCGGGCGTGGGAGGATCTCGTCACGCGGGAGATCAAGCGGCTCATCAGCGCGATCCCGCCCGGCGATCTCGCCATCCAGTGGGACGTGTGCTGGGAGGTGCTCGACCTCGAGGGCGTGCTCTCCTGGACGGCGGGCGACGCGTGGCAGCGATTCGCCGAGCCCGTCTCGCGGGTCACGCGCCTGATCCCGGAGGAGACGCTCGTGGGCTACCACCTCTGTTACGGGACGTTCCCCGCGTGGCCGATGTACGAGGCCCGGGACCTGGAGCTGCTGGTCCGGATGGCCAACGACGCGGTGGAGAACTCCGGCCGGACCATCGATTGGCTGCACTTCGCCGGTCCGAAGGATCTCCGCAGCGAGGATGAGCGCTACTTCGCGCCGCTGACCGGCCTCAAGGCGCTCGACGCACGCGTCTTCCTCGGCATCGTGCTGCCCGTGGACGGCGCCGACGGTCTCCGCCGCCGGCACGCGACCGCGTCGAAGTTCCTGAACGACTTCGGGGTCGCCATGTACTGCGGGTTCGGCCGCCAGCCCGGCGCCGACGGGATGGAGACGATGCGCGAGCACCGCCGCGTCGTGCAGGAGGTCGTCGGGGCCGGCGCGGCGACGTAGGCGTCGTGGTCAGCCGCTGCCGCTCGCGGACCTCCACCGATCGGCGAGCGCGGCGAAGCGGTCCTCGATTGCTCGCCGGGGCAGTACGAACTGCACGGTGTGCCCCTGCCCGATGACGTCACCGAGCTCGCTGCGGGCCTCACAGGCGGCCACGACAAGGGACCCGTCGCTGCCATCCGCGTCGTAGACCGACGTCAGTTCCATCGTCATGCCGGGGAGGGCCGAGCTGAGGTGGGTCGCCTCGACACGGTGTCCGATGCCCTCCTCGTGGGGCTCGATGTAGGGCAGGACGAGCTTGCGGCTGACCTCCTCCATGTGCTTGGCCAGCCAATAGGTCGCGTACACGGGGTGAACGCGTCCGAGCTGCTCGAAGTCGACGGTCATCCCCTGCGAGACGACGACGGTCAGCCGCGCGGTCGTCCCAGGCGGGATGACCTTCATCAACCGGCGACGCAGGGGTTGCGCTGGGTCCCCAGCCCCGTGATCTCGCCCTCGAGCACGTCGCCATCCCGCAGGAAGCGCCCGTAGTGCGTGCCGTTGCCGGCCGGCGAGCCGGTGAGCAGCAGATCGCCCGGCAGCAGCTCCGCCTGCTCGGAGACGTATGCGATCAGGGTCGCCACGTCGAAGACCATGTCCGCCGTGCTCTCGTTCTGCATCACGTCGCCGTTGAGACGCAGCGTGATCGTGAGCGCCTGGGGATCGTCGACGAAGCGCGCCGGCACGACGAGCGGCCCTGTCGGCTTGTAATTCGGATAGAGCTTGGCGCGCAGAAAATCCGCACCGATCGGACCGGTGTCCGTTCGGCGGATCAGGTCGCGGCAGGTGAGGTCGTTGACGATCGTCCAGCCGGCGACGTGTTCGAGCGCCCGCTCACGGGAGACGTTGCGGGTGCGACGGCCGATGACCGCCGCCAGCTCGAGCTCCCAATCGCTCCGATCGCTGTCGGGCCGCAGATGGATCGGATCGTCGGGGCCGCAGATCGACGTCGGCAGCCCCGTGAACACGAACGGGACGCCGGAGGCGGCGCGCTTGTCCATCATCGCCGCGGCCTCCTGCCGGATCTCCGCCTCGGTCATGTCGGGACGCGATCCTTCGCCCTGGTCAACGAACAGCTGGATGACATGGCTGCGGTAGTTCATGCCGGCCAGAAAGACCTGGCGCGGGGCGATCGGCACCGCGCGGCGTACACCAGTCACCGGGCGCGGATCGGCGTCCCCGCGCTCCAGGGCCGAAGCGATCGCCTCCACGTGGTCGTCCCACTCGGCGAAAAGCTGCTCGAGCGAGCCCTGCTCGTCGACCTCCGGCAGGAGCCCACCGAGTGGGAAGGCCTCCTCGCCGCGCACGGCTGCCAGGAACGGGTCGCCGCCGTTGGCCAAGCGGGCAAAGCCGAACGACACGTCGCTCATCGCGCCACCGCGGGTCGCAGGTAGGCCGTCCACTGGCCCAACAACGCGGCGAGTCCCGGCGCGTCGTCCGCGGTGCCGAGCACATAGCGGTCAGGCCGGACGACGAGCGCGCCATGGCCGCCCCCGCCGACCAGCAGCTCGGCCGTGGACGCGGCGTGCGCATCCAGGACGTGGAACCACCGCTCGTCGGACAGCGCGTGGTGCACCTCGTCGGGCAGGCTGGCCTCCAGCTCAGGGCTCATGGCCACGAGGAACCGCCATTCCGTGATGTCATCGAGCCGCGTCCCGTCCGCCAGCACCGCCTGCTGGGAGAGCACGCCCGCTGGCGGGGGAGCGTCACCGTGCAGCCCCGGCCCGAGCGGCGGCGTTTCGTCGGTGTAGAGGATCGGATTCGCGAGCATGTGCGCGTCGCGGCCGGCCGCCACCTGCTCATCCGTCGTGTTGATGATGTTCGACAACTCGGTGGCAATCATGATCCAGGCACGCGCGTGCTCGCGGCGCTCGCTCTCGTAGGTGTCAAGCAGTGAGTCATCGGCTTCGCCCGCGACGACCGCGGCCAGCTTCCATGCGACGTTGATGGCGTCGCGCACGCCCGAGCACAGGCCCTGTGCCCGAAGCGGTGGCTGTAGGTGTGCGGCATCGCCGGCCAGGAACACCCGTCCGACGCGCCACTTCCGGGCCAGCGACGAGCGGAACTTGTACACCGCGGCGCGCTCGATCCTGACGTCGTCGCGCGTGGCGAACCGCTCAACCAGGTCATAGGCGCCCTCGGTGGTGCCAATCACGTCGCGGTCGTCGGAGTCGAGCACCATGAGCTCCCAGCGCAGGCGCGGGTCGCGCATCGGAACGAAGAAGTGCGGCCGGCTCGGCCAGCAGTAGCCGATCATCACCTCTGGGAGATCCATCTCGCGACGCTTCACGGCATCGACAACGATCCAGTCCTGGGTGGGGCCGAGCGTCTCGAACTCCACGCCGAGCGCTCGCCGCGTGAACGACGGGCCGCCGTCGCACCCCACGGCGTACGAGGCCGTGACCGCACGCGGAGTTCCCCCCTCGGCCGCGGCCACCGTCAGCGTCACGCCGCCCTCATCCTGGCTGAGCGCCTGCACGATCTGCCCTTCCCACAGCTCAACCGATTCCAGCCGTTCCATCTGGTCGCGGAGCAGCGACTCGACGTCGGGCTGGTGGAACATGTACGTCGCACCCCAGCCCTGAGGGCCGGTACGGTCATGCGGAAGCGCCCAGTCGATGAGCGCCTGTCCCTTGTCGTTCACGTACTTGAAGCCGAGCATCGGCGCCGACACGGCGGCGATGCCGTCGGCCACGCCGAGCGTCTGGTACATGCGCAGGATCTCGCCGTCGAAGCACACCGCCCGCGGAAGGTGATAGATCGAGCTCTCGCGCTCGATGGCGATGACGCGCACCCCCAGCTGACCCAGCGCGATGGCCAACGTGGCCCCCACCGGACCACAGCCCACGATCGCGACGTCGAACTCGTTTTCCACTAGAACTCTCCTCCAAACGAGAGAGACAAACGCTACGCGCCGTAGCGTATCAGTCAGACCCGATCGGTGAGATGCTGGCTGCGTCCGTAGGCGCCGACGACGACGAGGATGATCAGCCCGAAGAGGATCTGAGTGTCGGCGTTATCGAAGCCCTTGCCGACGAGGATCGTGGTCAGGGCAGTGAGAATGAGCGCGCCGAGCACGGTCCGCCAATAGTCGCCTCGTGCGCCGCCGATTACCGTGCCGCCGACGATCACCGCAGCGAGGCCCTGGAAGAGATAGGGATCACCCATCGCGGGCGAGGCTCCGCTCGAGTAGCCGGCGACGAGCAGCCCCGTCAACCCTGATAGCACCGCCGAGAGCGCGAACACGGCGGTCCAGATGCGGTTCGTGCGCAGCCGGGCGACGCGCGCTGCCCGCAGGTTCATTCCCGCGGCGTACAAGCGTCGTCCTGGCACCGTACGCGCGAGGATCACGCCGGCGACGAGGGCCACCACGGCCCAGAGAACGACGACGGGCGGGACGCCGATGCCGAACGTCGTGCCCACTGCCGACGTCCACGTCGACAGGGAGGCGGGTGGCGTCGCCGTGATCGTCCCCTTCGTCCAGACGAGGATCCCGCCCTCGACCATCGCGTACATGCCGAGCGTCACGATGAGCGGGTTGACGGCGAAGCGGTGGCAGACGGCGCCGCTGAAGGCGCCAGCGACCGCGCAGACCGCGACGATGAGGGCGATGACCGCGACCACCGACCAGTGATGTCCTCCGCCCAGCTGGGTGGTGAGCACGCCGCCGACGGCAATGAACCCCGGGACCGAGAGGTCGAGCCCGCCGAGGAGCACCACCAGGGTCTGGGGCAACGCGGACAGCCCGAGCATCGCGCCGAGCACAAGCATCGACTTGACCGACGGCCCGCTGGCATAGCCGTCGATCGTGCTCGCCCCCCACAGGAAGATGACGACGAGCGCGACGATCTGCAGCAGCGGATAGCGCCGTTGCCACGATCGCGCCCGCGGCCACCACCGAGCGCGCTCGCGCTCGCGAGCGGGGGGCTTCACGGGTGCCGGAGCTACGCGCGCCGATGTCATGCGGCGGCTCCGCTGACCCGCCGCCGGTAGCCGGAGCTGATGATGACACCGGCCACCAAGAGCGCGCCGTAGACGAGCTGCAGGTAGTCCGTCGAGACGCCGGCCGAGGACAGCAGCTGTTGCAGCAGGTAGATGCACGCCGCGCCGAGCAGCGAGCCCAGGATGCCGCCGCGACCCCCGCCGAGCGGAGTTCCGCCGAGCGCCACCCCCGCCAGGGAGATGAGGGCATATTCGGTGGCCAGCGACGCGGACGAAGTCTGGATCTGGGCCGTCAGCGCGATACCGGCGATTGCCGCGAACAGGCCGCCGAGCGCGTAGGCGCCGATCCGGACGGCGACGACGTTGACGCCGGCCGAATAGGCGCTGGCGTCATCGTCGCCGACGGCGAGGAGATTGCGCAGGAACGCCGTGCGGCCGAGCGCCACCCAGATGAGGACCGGCATCCCGATCGTCAGGACTGCGCCGGGAAGGAAGCCGACGCTGTTGGCGAGATGGGCGGTCCAGTTGCCGGCGAGCGTCCGCGGGGTCGGCGCGATCTTCTCGGCGAGCCCGCTGAAGACGAAGAAGGCGCAGAGGGTGGCGATCACCGGTTGAAAGCGGCCCACCGCGACGAGTGTCCCGTTGACGGTGCCGAGCAGGGCTCCAGCCATGAGCAGTACCACCACCGCCGGGACCGCGCCCCAGCCGTGTGGCACCAGCCAGGTGATGAACATACAGTTGAGGAGCGTCGCCAGCGGTCCGACTGACAGATCGATTCCCCCGCCGCCGGACAGGATCGATGGTGTGCTCGCCATCGCCAGGATGGCGAACGGCGCGAAGGTCGCCAGCTCGGACGGAAGGTTCGTCGGGTGGATAAAGGATGGCTGGGCGATGATCTCCGCGACGAGCAGCGCAACCGCGAAGACGAGCGCGAACGCGTAGGTCGACTGGAGAACCTTCTTAGGCATCGACGGCCTCCGGGGCGCGCCCGAAGAAGCTGGAGATCAGCCTCTCGCGGGTCAGCTGGGCGCGCTCGAGCTCGCAGAACACCTCGTGCTCGCGAAAGACGAGGACGCGATCCATCAGCTCGATGTGCTCGTCGACCTCGCTGGACAGCATGACGACGGCGACGCCGTCCTGCGCCAGCTCGACGAGCAGCGTGTACAGATCGCGCTTGGCGCCGAGGTCGATCCCGCGCGTCGGATCGTTGAGCAGCAGGACGCGCGGGTGACCGGCCAGGAGCCGCGCGATGATCACCTTCTGTTGGTTTCCGCCCGACAGCGTTCGAATCGGCTGCCGGTCGTCACCGAACACGATGCCCAGCCGGCGCACGTACGCAGCGAGCCGCTTGCGAGTCCTTCCCGGGGCCAGGACGCCCCAGCGGGAATCCTCCGACATCGTCGTCATCGCGAAGTTCTCGCCAACGCTGAGATCTCCGAACAACGCCTCGGCTCGTCGCTCGCGAGGCAGGTACACCAGGCGCTCGGCGGCCGCCCGCCAGGGCGAGTCGATGCGCCTCTCCCCGCGCGCGCCGACGGCGACGACCGATTCGTCCGCGCCCTCAGCCAGGGCGAGGAGGAAATCGTCCTGACCGTGGCCTTCGAGACCCGCAAGTCCCAACAGCTCGCCGGAACGGATCTCGACCTCGATCGGCTCCGACGCGCCCCGAAGCCGCAGCCCGCGCGTGCGCAGCACAACCTGACGGGGATCGTTCTCGACGGCCGCGGCTCGCGTCGCCGTCTGCACCAGGTGCCCGCCGCCCGTCATCAGCCGCACCAGTTCCTGCACGGTGGCCTGGCCATTTGCCAACCCGGCGGCCACGGTTTCTCCGGAGCGCATGACCGTGACCCGATCGGCGATCTCGCGCACCTCGTCCATCCTGTGCGAGATGAAGATCGCGCCCATCCCGTCGCGAACGCGCCGGCGCACGGCCTCGAACAGCCGGTCCCGCGTCTGCACGTCGAGCGCCGACGTGGCCTCGTCCAGGATGAGGATTCGAGGGTCGTTGATCAGCGCACGAGCCAAGCAGCACGCCTGCCGGTGGCTGAGGGGGAGGCTCTCGACGGGCGCGTCGAGGTCCGGCGGCGCGTCGAGCAGCTCCGCCAGTGCCCCCTGAACGCGATCACGCCGACCTCTTGAACCGGACGCCGGGACCACGACACCGTCCTGCCCCAGCCAGACGTTGTCGAGCACGCTGCGGGCTCCCACCGTCAAGATCTCCTGGAAGACCGTGATGATTCCGGCGCGTCGCGCAGCGCGCGGTGAGCGGACGCCCGCCAACGTCGTGTCCCCGACATGCAGCACTCCGGTGTCCGGCTGATGGACACCCGCGAGAATCTTGACGAGCGTGCTCTTACCCGATCCGTTTTCTCCCACGATCGCGTGCACCTCGCCGGGCCGCAGCTCGAACGAGCAGTTCAGGAGTGCACGGGTGGCGCCAAACGCCTTCGTCAGGTGCTCTACAGCGACCAGCGGAGCCTGCGTGGGGCGCGACTGAACACATTCATCGCCAGCCCCGGAGACAGCCGCGGTCTGACCTTCGGACGGCACCTCGCGCCTCATCCGCTCCCGGCGACGGTCACGGTGCCTTGCCGTGCTTGAAGAACCCGTTGAGATAGTCCTCGGTCATGAACGTTGCGTCCGGGCCAACCGCGTCAAGCGGGCTGCTGGCGGCGAACGACGGCTTCCACACCGAGGCGAGGTTGGACTTGGTGACGACGTATGGCTTGTCGAGCAGGACGTTGAGCTTCACGCCCTGGCCCTCGAGCATCCGCAGCGTCACGTCAGCGACCGCATTGCCAATCTGAGGATCGGGCGTTGCCGTCGCCACTGCATTGAAGGAGGCATGGCCGTGCCAGTAGGCGATCGTCCCCTGCGCGGTACCGGGGTCGGCCATGGGCGGAGGCGTATGACCGGTCTGCTGGAAAGCGCCGAGGACGCCCACGCCCATCGTGCCGGCCTGCAGCACTCCCTGAACTCCGGCCGGATGAGTGGAGATGAACTGCTGGACGGCCTGCTTAGCCACCGGTGCGACGAACTGCCCGACGACCGTCCCGGCCACCTTGACGCCGGGACAACGCGACAGCGCCTTCGTCCACGCCGCGGACGCATCAGCATCGGTGGATGTCCCCGGAATGCCCTGGACCTCCAGAACGCTGCCCTTCCCGCCGATGAGCTTGAGCGCGCCCGCGGCCGTCAGACCCTCGTTCAGGTACGGGTCCATGGCGATGCTGACTGCAGCCTTGCTCGGGGTGAGCGTCCACGCCGAGATCGTGGGAACGCCCGCCGCCGCGGCCTTGGCCACGAGCGGCGCCACCGGTGGCGGGGCCAGCGGGAAGACGATGAGCAGGTCCGGCTTGCGCTGCAGCGCCGTTCCGATCTCCTGCAGCTGCTGCGGCACATCGGTGTAAGCGGCCGGGGCCTGCACCCCGATCGTCGCCACCTTACCGCTGGCCTTCAGGCGCGCCTTGAGCGCATCAAGCGTCTGCTCGGTGAAGGGATTGGTGAGCGGCGCCCAGACGATCTGAACGTTCCAGCCCGACGCCTTGCGGGGCTTCCACTTGGACCACGGCGATGGCACGATGGGATAGTCGGTGAAGCCGTTGTAGTTGGCCGCATAGCTCTTGCCGAGCGCGGCGACCGCGCCGTCCGCATCGGAGGGCGCGACGCTGGGAAGCGTTCCGCAACCCGTCGAGGCGCTCGACGCCGAGGTGTTCGTCTCAGCAGCGGCGCTGGCCGTGCCGGTCGAACTGCCACCATTCGCGGCGCTCGACGACTTCGAGCTCGAGCTTCCGCAGGCGGCCAGCATCACGATGCTCGCGATCGCGACGACGACGCCAGCGATCCAGCGAGTGGTCCCGCGCTGTCTCTGGAACATCCCCTACTCCTCTCCCCGGGTCAAAGACCCGGCGGTGACGGCAGAGGTCTCCACGAGATCCCCCGCACTCCTCTCCTATACGACACGGAGCGTATCACTAGCGATACGAAACGGCTAGTAGCGAGCTATAGCTCGCGCAGCCGCGTCATCCCTTGGCGACGATGCCCTCCAACACGTCCTCGCTGCGGCCGACCTGACCCGGCGGGACGGGGATCATGTGGACGGCGGGCATGCCCACCTCGGTCCGGTAGGAGTTGTTGGGCCCGTCATGGAAGCGCCAGGCGACCGGCTCCCAGTCGGGCACGTAGTTGCGGTAGCCACCCGAGTTGAGCTCATAGCGCAACCCCGCCGGATCGCGGAAGTACAGGAAGTTCTGTTCGCCGATGCCGTGCTGGCCGGGGCCGTAGTCGATGTCATGGCCCCGCTCGATGAGCAGCTTCGCGCCCTCGTTGAGCTCGTGCTCGGTCTCGACATAAAAGGCGACGTGGTGCAGGCGGCCGGGGATCCCGTCGCCATCGAGGATGTGGCCGAGGTCGTGCGACTTCTCGTTGTTGGTGGCGATCCCGAAGAACCATGGGCTCCCAGGTTCCTCCTCCACGCACGCCATGAGCCGGAAGTCGAGCGCGTCGCGCATCCAGTACATGGCGTGTTTGACGTCGGGCGCCGTGACGGTCACATGGTCGAGCAGCCGGACGCGCATCCCGTGGTTGCCGGTCCGCTGCGGCCGCTCGGGGTAGGGCGACTCCTCGCCCTGGGGCGCGACGGCGCGGTCGACGTCCCAGAACAGCTCCATCGGATGACCCTCCGGACCCGTGAAGCGATAGGCGCGGCCGTGCCCGAAGGAGGACTCGATCCATTCGCCCTCGGCGCCATGGGCCTGCACGGAGGCCACCGCGATGTCGAGCTGCTCCGCGTTCCACGCGCGCCAGGCGGCGTGGCCCAGCCCCGGCTCGGCGGCCGGGGTCAACACGAGGCTGTAGGCGTAATAGTCGCCCCAGCAGCGCAGGTAGACCGAGTCTCTCTCCTCGTGGACGACGAACAGGCCGAGGATGTCGCGCGCGAAGGCGAGCGACTCGTCCAGCTTCGGCGTCAGCAGCTCGACGTGGGACAGAACCGAGAGCGGTCGATGAGGGCGATGCGGCATGGTCTCTCCTTTGGCGCTGCGTCAGCGGCTCGCGGAGACCGCGAGGTCGAGATCGTGGTGGGTGCGCAGGGTCGGCAGGACCTCATCGCGCGGAATTCGCCCCAGCCCGCACTCCGTGGCGACCCCGAAAGCCGATACGTGACGAGCCGCCGCGTCCGCTCGACGGCGGGCACCGTCGATACCGTCCTCGAAGTGCACGAGGCCGAGGTACAGCTCGGACTCGTCCGGCAGGCGCAGACCGGCGAGCGGCGCATAGAAGTCATCGTCGCCGCGCGCGATCGGCACCGGCATATGCACCCAATCCACACGACGGGCGATGTGGCCGAGCATCGCGTTGGTGAGACGGACCATGGCGCCCGCGTCGGCCGGCTCCATCCAATGCTTCCCATGCCCGGTCGCCTCGTCGGGCGGATCGCCGTAGCACATGTGAAATCCGAGCTCTGCCTGCTCGGGCACGAGCGCTGCCATCCGCCCCAGCTCCGCGGCGACATCGTCCAGCGTCCAGATGTTCGGCGGACCGACCTGCTCCGTAACGCCCACCTCGCAGGGACAGTCCCACTGGATCGCCAGCCGAGAGGCGGGGATGACGGCGAGCATCCTGTCGATCTCGCGCTCCAGCGCGCGCTCGTACGCCGGTGTCAGGGCGTCCCTGGCGTCGAGGTCGATGTAGGCCATCAGCGCCATGAAGGCCGTCGGGAGGCTCACCTGAAACCGGATGTGCTCGGGCAGCACCCCGCGCTGCACCGCTGCGGCGAACTGCGCGTAGGACGCCACCGCATCGTCGGCGTAACCGAGGTTGCCGAACTCGATGTCGCTGGCTGCGACGCCGCTCACCGGGCGAAATAGGGCGAACGCGTGACGCGTCTCCGCCTCCCCCCATGTGCCTGACGTTCGCTCGAGCCCGGGTGTCTCGGCGATCTGCGGCTCGAGTGCCGCGATCCAGTTGAGGCGATCACCCGTCTCCCCGTCAGGGACGCGCGTTACGTCCTCCCGCAGGATGTCGCCGACCGCGGCGAACACGGCATCAGCCGACTCGAGATTCATGCTCCCGACGAGCAATGAAGCTGCCATCTAGGTTCTCTCCTTGTTCATATGACCGAACTCGTCCCCAGCCGTCGTGACCGTCGGCGCCGGGTTGACCGGCGTCTCGCTCGCGACGAGCACCGGCGGCACCCCGCGATCCGCCCGGCCACGCGTGCCGAGGATCTCGCGCGCCCGCGCGGGCGTCGCCGGCTCGAGCTGGAGCTCGCGGGCGACCCGCACCGCACGCTGGACGAGCTGCGCGTTGTCGCGTGCCAGCTCTGACCGGCTGTAACGGATGTTGTCCTCGAGGCCGACCCGAACGTTGAGGCCCATCGCCAGCCCCATCGTCGTGAGCGGCAGCTGGGCGCGGCCGATGGCGATGACGTTGACGTTGGCGCCCTCGGGGACCCGTTGGATGGTGTGGCAGAGGTTCTGCCAGGTCCCCTCGGCGGCGCCCTGTCCGTGGGCGCCCAGGACGAGGCCGATGTTGATCGGCGGCGTGAGGAGTCCCGTCTCGATGAGGCGCACCACCTCCTCGAGCATGGTCGGGTTGTAGACCTCGAGCTCGGGCTTGACCCCGCGGTCGCGCATCTCGGCCGCGAACCACTCGATCTGGGCCCGTGGGTTGTCGAGCATCAGCGCGCGCCCGTCCGCCGTGAAGAACAGGACGAAGCCCATGTTCAGCGAACACATCTCGGGGTTGAGCAGCGCCGTGCTCAGCCGCTCCTCATAGGACTGCGAGAGGCCTCCGCCGGTCGTCAGCTGCACGATCGCGTCGGTGTGCTCGCACAGCCGCGCATGGATGTCGCGGTAGATCTCCGGATCGGTGGTGTTACGACCGTCGGGATCGCGCGCGTGGATGTGGAGCACGGTCGCGCCCGCTTCCCACGCCGCGATGCCCTGCTCCACGATCTCGTCCGGCTGCTCGGGCAGCGCCGGCGATGTGGCCTTGCTGTGGTAGCCGCCGGTGAGCGCGCAGGTGATGATGGGCCGGTGGTCAGTGGCCATTCGAGGCTGCGTCGATGAGGACGAAGGCAATCCGGCATGGCCGGTCGCTGCGGTTGGCCCACGCGTGGTTGGTACCGCGCTGAATGAGCACGTCGCCGGGCCCGAGCACACACTCCCCCTCGTCCACCAGCGCCCAGATCTCGCCCTCGAGGACGATCGCGTAGTCGAGGCTGTCGGTCTTGTGGAACCAAAAGTGGCGCCCATCGCCGTTTGCCGTCCCGGCCTCATGGGCGTGCTCGCCTC
Source organism: uncultured Solirubrobacteraceae bacterium (assembly GCA_963831015.1). Lineage (GTDB taxonomy): Bacteria > Actinomycetota > Thermoleophilia > Solirubrobacterales > Solirubrobacteraceae > Palsa-465. The sequence goes on from CAWHOM010000007.1 coordinate 843,125, forward strand.
CGATCTCGCGAAACATCTGCGCGATGTCCACCTCGTCGTAGCGGCTGTCGGGCGGGAAGTCCGCGATCCGCAGGATCGTCCCGCCGGGGGGAGGGGCCATCGGGGGCACCGACCCCGGCCTGACGGGATCGTCGCCCTCCAGGGAAACCGGCGTCCCCTGCGTCGCCCAGAGCACCCGCGCCACGAGATCGGGCATCACGGCGGGCGCGTTGCTGTGCGGCGCCGGGCCGTCGGAGACGATGATCGAGCGGCCGTGCTCATCGTGGCCGGTGACGACGCGCCGCACCGGCCCCAGCCCCGCCGGCGCCTTCACCGTCTCGGCGCCGTCGTCGCTCTCTGACGCCATCAGGCCGGTGCCCCCACCTCGAACGGGTTCTCACGCGGCTCCGGCCACCACGGATAGGACTCGGGGACGGCGGTGAAGCGGTTGCGCAGCGTGCCCACTCCGTCGACCTCCAGCTCGACAACGTCGCCCGGCGACAGATGCCGTCCGAGCTCCAACGCCGAGCCGTTGCCGACCGTGCCCGAGCCGATGATGTCGCCGGGCTGCACGACATCCCCGATCGACACGTAGGCAATCAGCTCGGCCGCGCTGTAGATCATCCCCTCGCTGACCGCCGTCGCCCACTGCTCGCCGTTCACCGATACTCGCATCGTCAGGGCATCGAGCGCAGGCAGCCCGGGATCGTCGATCGTGGTAATCCACGGCCCGATCCCGTAGGCGAAGTCCTTGCATTTCTGCGGGCCCATACCCACGCCCATCTCGCGCGCCTGGATGTCTCTCGCGGAGAAATCGTTGAAGATCGTCAGGCCGAAGAGCAGCCCCTGCGCTTGGTCGACCGTCAAATTGCGCCCGCGTCCGCCGATGACGAACCCCAATTCCAACTCGTAGTCGATCTCCCTGGCGAACGACGGATACGGGATCTCCTCGTCGTGGCCGTAGACGACCCCGGTGGAACCCTTGAAGTATCCGGGCGTCTTGAACAGCTGCGGGTTGGGGGCGCCGACGCCAAGCCGCTCGCCGTACTGCTTCATGTGCAGGGGGAAGGTGAGCGAGTCGCGAATCACCGGTGGGTCCAGGGCGGCGATCCACCGGACCTCGTCGAGCGGCAGCGACGCGTCGTCCGCGTGACGGCCGCCGCCGGCCTCGGCAGCGAACATCCGGAACGTCTCCCCGAGGGCGATCGCTGACGACATGCTCGGCGGGAAGACGGCGGCGGCCAGCCGGCGGGCGGCCTCGGCGGTCGCGCCGGTGCCCATCCGGCGCAGCTGCTCAGCACGCGCGAGATCGACGACCCGCTCCTCCTCGGGATGAACCGCAACCAGTCGCGCGATCGGCCCGTCGGGACTCGTTACCTGTATCCGGCCCAGTTTCATCCGTCCTCCTCCCGATGTGTGACGAGCCGTATCGTATCGCATGCGTCGCTCATGCGCCGCTGCGTTGCGTATCGTTGCTGTCATGGCATCACGCAGTGAGACCAGCCGCAGCGCAATTCTCGAGGCGACAGTGAAGCTGCTCGAGAAGACGACGGTCCAGAAGCTGTCCATCGAGGCGATCGCCAAGGAGGCCGGGGTCGGCAAGACGACGATCTATCGGTGGTGGCCGAGCAAGGCGGCCGTGGTCATCGACGCCTTCATGGAGCACCACCTCGTCAACACGCCCATCCCCGAGGACGTTCCAGTGCGCGAGGCGCTGCGCACGCATCTGCGGTCGCTCGTCCGCCAGTACCGAAGCCCAGCTGGCCGGCTCGTGGCGCAGATCATCGCGGAGAGCCAATATGACCCGCAGACGCTGGCGGACTTTCGGGGCCGCTTCTGGGACGGCCGGCGCGCGGCCGTAACGGCGCTGATCAAGCGCGGGATCCGGGACGGCGAGATTCGCGACGGCCTTGACGCCGAGCTCGTCACGGAGCTTCTCTACTCGCCGGTCTACCTCCGGCTCCTCTTCGGCCACCGGCCGCTCAGCGAGAAGTACGCCGATCAGGCACTCGGCCTCGTCTTCGACGGGATCGAGACACCGGCGGCAGTGGCGACCTGAGCAGCTGGCAGGCTGCGGCGGCGGTCGCCTTCGGCACCCGCCACGCGTCGAGCGGCCGCGCCCAGGTGATACGGTCCGTTTCGCATGAGTGAGGAGCTGCGCCTCATCGAGTTCGTCCCGCCTGCGGTGGAGGCGATCGCGGCGGAACTCGGCTACATCGACGAGACGGGGCTGGCGCTGACGATAATGCGGACGCGGTCCGCGCTGGAGCAGCGCGAGCGGGTCATGTCCGGCGACTGCGACGTCGCCCTGACGGCGATCGACAACCTGATCGCGTGGAACGCCGGGGGTGACGACCTGCGACTGCTGGCCCAGGTGGAGCGAACAACCGTGCTCGACCTGATCGCCCAGCCCGACGTCGGGAGCGTGATGGACCTGGCGGGTAGGGCACTCGCCGTCGACTCGGTGGACAGCGGCTTTTCGATCGTCCTGCGCAAGCTCTTGGCCGACAACGGCCTCGGCGAGCATGACTACCGCCTGCTCGGCGCCGGCGGGATCCAGCAGCGCTTCGAGGCGATCCACGACGGCCGCGCCGCCGCCGGGCTGCTCGGGCCGCCGTGGAGCTACGACGCACTGGAGGCCGGCCTGACGCGGCTGATGACCGCGCACCACGCGCTCCCGTCGCTTCCGGGGATCGGGCTTGCCGTTCGCGCTTCGCGCCTGGACGAGCTTCGCCGGCCGATCGACGCCTACCTCACCGCCCTGCGACGCGCGATCCGCTGGATCGGCGAGTCCGACCGAGAGCAGGTGCTCGCCGTTCTCATTGGCGCCGGATTTGACTCCCGCGGGGCCGCGGACCTTCTCGCCGTCTGTCCGGCTGACCTGGTCCCCTCGCGAGAAGGCGTCGCTCTGCTCTTCCGCATGCGACGCGAGCTCGGACTCCTGCCGGATAAGGCCCCCAAACTGGAGGACGTGTTCGCGCCAGACGCCCTTTCCACCGCGGACCTTGCGTCAGGGGACCGCGGCTCGCGAGCATAACGACGTCAGCAACTGATCGGCGAGCGGCGACGGAGCAAGGAGAGCGACCTCATGCAGTTTCACCACCATGGCTATGTGTCCGGTGAGCCGCGGCGAGCGCCCGCCGCGGGGTGGGGTGTCCAGCGAGCCGGGGAGCTTCCTGACCAAGTCGACGTGCTGATCGTCGGCACGGGACCGGCGGGACTGATCACCGCCGCGCAGTTGGCGCAGTTCCCGAACGTGATGACGCGGGTCATCGAGCGTCGCGAGGGTCGTCTCGCCGTCGGTCAGGCGGATGGGATCCAGGCTCGCAGCGTGGAGACCTTCCAGGCCTTCGGGTTTGCCAAACGGATCATGGAGGAGGCTTACCAGATCAGCACGATGTCCTTCTGGAAGCCGGATCCGGAGGATCCCAGCCGGATCGTCCGTAGCGCCCGCTCGCCTGATGACCCCACCGGCATCAGCGAGTTCCCCCACCTGATCGTCAACCAGGCGCGCGTACAGGACTACTTCCTGGAGGCGATGGCCAACGCGCCCGGCCGGATGGTCCCCGACTACGGCGTGGAGTTCCTCGGGCTGGAGGTCGGCGCGTCCGGCGAGTACCCGGTTGAAGTGAGGGTGCGCCACCCGGGAGCGCGGGAGCACCAGGAGCGGGTCATCCGGGCGAAATACGTCGTGGGCGCCGACGGCGCCAGAAGCCGGGTGCGCGCAGCGATCGGCCGGGCGATGAAGGGCACGCAGGCGATGCACGCCTGGGGCGTCATGGATGTTCTCGCCGTCACCGACTTCCCCGACATCCGCATCAAGTGCGCGATCCAGTCGCGTGACGGCGGCAGCATCCTGCACATCCCACGCGAGGGCGGCTATCTGTTTCGCATGTACGTCGACCTGGGCGAGGTCGCGCCCGATGATCGCGGCGGCGTCCGCGCGACCACGATCGAGCAGACCATCGCCAAGGCCAATCGGATCCTTCACCCGTACACCCTCGATGTCCGAGAGGTCGCCTGGCACAGCGTGTATGAGGTCGCCCACCGCCTGGCCGACCGCTTCGACGATCTCGCGGAGGCCGGCGCCCGCGCGCCGCGTGTCTTCATTGCCGGCGATGCCTGCCACACCCACAGCGCCAAGGCCGGCCAGGGCATGAACGTATCGATGCAGGATGGGTTCAACCTCGGCTGGAAGCTCGGGCACGTCCTCGACGGCCGTGCTCCCGAAGCGCTGCTGGAGACCTATTCGGCCGAGCGCCAGGTCATCGCCAGCAAGCTGATCGAGTTCGACAGGGAGTGGTCGACGCTGATGGCCGCCCAGCCCGAGGAGCTCGAGGATCCGTCGATGCTCGAGGACTTCTATACGAAGACCTTCGAGTTCCCGGCCGGCTTCATGACTCAGTACGAGCCCTCGATCCTCATCGCCCATCCCGAGCACCAGGGTCTCGCGACGGGCTTTCCAATCGGCAAGCGCTTCCGCTCGGCGACCGTGATCCGCGCCGCCGACGCCAAGCCGATGCACCTGGGACATCACGCTCGGGCAGATGGCCGCTGGCGCATCTACGCCTTCGCTGACGCGGCGCTGCCCGGGTCCGATTCGAAGTTGGCCGCGTTCGCACAGTGGCTCGCGGAATCGCCCGATTCGCCCCTGGCCGCAACCCCTCCCGGCCTCGACGCCGACGCCTGGTTCGACGTCAAGGTGATCTACCAGCAGGAGTTCGCCGACATCGACGTCACCCGGATGCCCGCGGTGTTCCTCCCCCACACCGGACCGTTCGGGCTGACCGACTACGAGAAGGTCTACGCCACCGATCCCCAGCACGACATCTTCGAACTACGCGGCGTCGACCGCGGCGGGGCCGTCGTCGTCGTCCGTCCCGACCAGTACGTCGCTCACGTCCTGCCGCTCACCGGGACCGACGCGCTCGCGGCCTTCTTCGAGCCCCTCCTCTCGACGGCACGCCGACCCGTGCGGCGAGCAGGTGAGGATCCCGTGAACGCGGGGCTGCCGTAGTGCGGATCGCGACACCGAGGTCTGCGACGCGGGGCCGGAGCGGCCGTGGTCGCCGGCGAAGCTCGCGGGCCTCGAGTTGGTACGACTCAGCACCGGGCGCTGCTGGCGCTCGCCACCTGCGAGCTCGGCCCGACAGGCCGGAAGGAGCTCGATCTCGCCACCATCGCCGAGGACGCGCTCGACGCGACGAACGGGACGATTTATCAGCGACAAATCAGGATCGAGGCGGCGCTTGAGCCCGCGCTGGCCCGCGGCGATTGGGTGCTCCTCGAATGCCCGGGCGGCCCCGCTGTGAGCCGGCGGTGCCGGGTTGTCACGCGGCGGCGGGGAAGCTGACGGCGACGACCAGACCACCGTCCGGCCGTGGCGTCGCGGTGACGGTCCCGTCGTGCGCGGTGGCGATCGCCCGGACGATCGAAAGGCCGAGGCCACGGTGGCGGTCGGACCCCGTGCGGTCACGCGCGAGCCGCTGGAAGGGCTCGAACAGCCGCTCGATCTCGCCGCTCGGAACATGGGGACCGGTGTTGGCGACGGTCAGGACAGCGCGTGGCCCGCCCGATGCCGTTCGTATCTCAACCCTGCCGCCCGGTTCGTTGTACCGGATGGCGTTATCCAGAAGATTGAAGATGAGACGCTCAATCAGCGTCGGGTCGCCGCTGGTGGTGGCCGCGGCGAGATCGATGGTGAGCCGGAGATCATGCTGCTCGGCGGCGGCTCGTGTGGATTCGAGCACGGCCTGCGCGGCGGCGGTCAGATCTACGGGCTGGCGGGTCGCGAGCCCGCGCTGGCTAGTGGCGAGCGTGAGCAGCGCGTCGATCAGCTGTTCCTGCTCCCGTCCGGAGGCCAGGAGCTCTCCGCACGTCGCCCTCAGGGTGGCCGCCGTGGCGTTCGGGTCGGCGAGCGCCACCTGTAGGAGCGTTCGCTCCAGCGTCAGGGGAGTGCGCAACTCGTGAGCGGCGTTAGCCACGAAGCGGCGCTGCGCTGCAAATGCCGCCTCCAGCCGGGCGAGGAGCTCGTCAAACGTGTCGCCCAGCTGCTTGAACTCGTCGTCGGGACCGGTCAGCGCCAGTCGCTCGTGCAGGTTCCCCGCCGAGATGGTCCGAGCAGCGGTCGTCATCTGACGCAGTGGGCGCAGCACACGGCCGGCGACGAACCAACCGAGCACCGCGGAGACGGCGGCCGTCAGCACGAGGGTGACCCATGCACCGGCCAGCAGCCCGTTGACGTCGGCCGAATGCTGTTGTGAGGCAGCCGCATGGACCACTCCACCCGCCGGCCCGGGAAACGCGACCGAGGTCTCGCGGATGGCGGTCGCCGAGCTGAGGAGCGCGATGACGACCACGATCGCGGTTCCGAGGACCAGGAACATCCCGGAATACAGCAGCGTCAGTCGCAGGCGTGCGCTCCGCGGCGCCAGACGCGGCCATCGACGAGGCGCAAAGCTGCTCGTCGCCCCGGTCATCAGAGCCGGTAGCCCGCTTCGCGCACGGTTTCGATCACCGGGGGATCGCCGAGCCGGGAGCGCAGCCGCCCGATCGTCGTCTTGACCGTGCCGGTGAATGGGTCGGCCGCCTCATCCCACACCTGGGCGAGGAGCTCTTCGGCCGAGACGACGCGGCCATCGGCCGCCATCAGGTACTCGAGCAGCGCAAATTCCTTCGGGCTCAACGCGAGGCGGTGCTCGGCGCGGAAGACGACGTGCCTGGCGGAGTCAAGCGTGAGATCGCCGCGCACCAGCCTCGGCGGAAGGGCGCGAGCGGACCGCCGACCCAACGCACGGACCCGAGCCACCAGCTCGGCGAACTCGAATGGTTTGGGCAGGTAGTCGTCGGCACCGAGTTCGAGGCCGTCCACGCGGTCGCTGATCGTGCTTGAGGCGGTCAGCATCAGCACGCGCGCCTCGCTGTGCCCTTCGACCAGTCGGCGACACACCAGATCGCCGTGGACGGCGGGCAGGTCGCGGTCGAGCACGACCACGTCGTAGCGGTTGACGGCGACGTGGGCGAGCGCGTCGGCGCCGTCCAGCGAGAGGTCGACCGCCATCCCTTCGCGGCGCAGGCCTTCGGCGATTGCGCGGGCTAGGCGCTCATGGTCTTCGACAACGAGGACTCTCATCGGCCTCACAGCATCGCGCACCTCGGGTGACAGTTAGGTCACAGGGGTTGATACCGAGCTGTCACCGGCTGCTCAGTACAAGTGGCGGCCATGACACCACATCGGAAGGTTCCAGCGGCGATGGCGACGGCGGTAGCGGCTGCTCTGGCCGCCGGGTGCGGGTCATCGCCCTCGCACATCCCTGCCCACACGGCAAACAACCCCGGCGGCCAGGCGTTTGCCTACGCGCGCTGCATACGCGCCCACGGAGTCGCCGATTTCCCCGACCCAAAGGTCACGACCACACCGGGAGGCGGGTCCGTCGGCATTGCGATGATGGCACCCAGCTCCATCGGCAACTCCCCCGCCTTCAAGGCAGCGCAGAAGGCCTGCCAGGGCATCCTGCCAGGCCCCGGGAGCGCTCACTCGGACGGTAATGGACCGAGCAAACAGGTTCTGCTCGCCTTCGCTGGGTGCCTGCGCCGTCACGGCATCAGCGGATTTCCGGACCCCAACGCCCAAGGGCAGCTGGCTGCGCAGACGATCGCCGCCGCCGGAGTCAACATCCACACGCCGCAGTTTCTTGCCGCCGGCAAGGCGTGCGTTGGGGTCACCCATGGGCAGATCACCGATGCCGACGTGGTGGAGCTCGTCAACGGTCATCACTGAGGGCGCTCCGTGATAGCCGTGCGTGTTATCGCCGCGTTACCGCCCCTGAGTGACACTCCGGCCCGGCGATGACCACATGGAAGCCAGCGAGGAGCCGAGGAGGCCGCGTTGCGGCATCGCTGGCGCTGGTGATCGCGGTCGGGGTGGTCGTGACGATCGTTCTGCGCCCCGGCTCGCCGTCCCCCCGTCGCCCGACTGACGCCGCCGGCTCAAGCTCCGCCACCGCGACCGTCCAGCGGCGCGATCTCGTCCAGACCGACACCGAGTCCGGCACGCTCGGCCACGGTAACCCGCAGACGGTCTATGACCGTCTGAGCGGGACGATCACCTGGCTGCCGTCGGTTGGCCAGGTGATCGCACCTGGGCAGGCGCTGTTCCGAGTCGCAGGCCAACCAGTCATTTTGATGAACGGCGGCACCCCGGCGTATCGCGACCTCGGGCCGTCAGATAGTGACGCTCAGGACGTCCTTCAGCTCAACCGCAATCTCGTCGCGCTCGGATTCAATGCGGCGGGCATCGTCGTCGACGATGCCTGGCAAGCGGCGACCACCGCCGGGGTCGATGACCTTCAGGCGTCGCTCGGCGAGAGGGAGACCGGGACGCTCAAGCTCGGGCAGGTTGTGTTTCTTTCCGGCGACCGGCTCGTATCCAGCGTCGCCGTCCAGCTGGGGTCGCAGGCCGCCCTGCGGACGGACCTCGCCCCCGCACCCCAGTTCGCCAGCCTGACAACGACGGGGACGATCACCGGGACTGCGACCGCGACCGCGAGCGCCACCGCGACTACGACCACCACCACCACCGCGACCACGACCACATCCACGACCGAGCGCGCGCCGCACAAGCCCCGTCACATCCAGCAGCCGAACTCGCTGGCGCCGCTCGTCGCGCTCCTCCGGGCCGAGAGCACTCAGCTCAAAGCGGCCGAGGCGCAGCTGCGCGCCGCCGCGCAAGCCAAGACCCCTCAGACCGGTGGTGGCACGCCCACCGCAGACGGCAGCGGTGGATCTGGCGGATCGGCGACCCCGGTCCTGGCAACCGGCTCTGTGCAAGCCGTCGTGACCGTCGAGCTCGATCCGAGCAAGCAGCGCGAGGCCAAGGTCGGAGAGCACGTCACGGTCGAGCTGCCCTCCGGGCGCACGGTCGGCGGCAGGATCTCGACCGTCAGCTCAATCGCCCAGTTGCCGGGCGGCACCCCCGGCAATGGCAGCGGCGGCGGCGCGAACACCAACGGGTCGGGCTCGTCGGCCGTCCCCGTGACGATCACACTGCGCGGCCGCGCGTCGGGCAAACGTCTTGACCAGGCGCCGGTCAGCGTCAACTTCGCCGCGGCGAGGGCCAGGAACGTGCTCACGGTTCCCGTGACGGCGTTGTTGGCGATCCAGGGAGGCCGGTACGCGCTGCAGGAGACCTCATCCCCGCACCGGCTGATACCCGTCATCCCGGGTCTGTTCGCTGCGGGCTACGTGGAGGTCTCAGGCAGGGGCATCTACCCGGGGCTCGTGGTCTCCGACTCCCAGGGATGAGTGCGAATGACACGGCGCTCGCGCTGCACGACGTCGTCAAGGAGTACCCGGGCGGCGTCGCGGCGCTGCGCGGGGTCAGCATCGAGATCGGCTGCGGCGAACAGGTGGCGGTGGTCGGTCCCTCGGGCTCGGGCAAGACAACGATGCTGGCGATCATGGGGACGCTCGAGCGCGCGAGCTTCGGCGAGGTGCGGGTGCGGGACCGAAATCTGGCGGCCGCGTCTGACGCCGACCTGGCCGGGCTGCGCGCCCACGAGATCGGCTTCGTCTTCCAGGCCTTCCATCTGCAGGACACGATGACAGCGATCGACAACGTCGCCCTCGGAATGCTGTACACCGGTGACCCGCTCAAGCTGCGGCGGGAGGCGGCACGGGAGGCGCTTGAGCGGGTCGGGCTCGGACTGCGGCTGGACTTCAAGCCCAAGCAGCTATCGGGCGGCGAACGTCAGCGGGTGGCGATCGCCCGCGCGATCGCCAAACGGCCGACGATCATCCTGGCCGACGAGCCGACCGGCAACCTCGACTCAGCCTCGGGGGCCGAAGTGACCAGGCTGCTGCACAGGCTCGCCGATGACGGGGCGACCCTCGGCCTGATCACCCACGACGAGACCGTCGCGGCGGGATTTCCTCGGCGGGTGCAGATGCGCGACGGCGAGATCGTGGGGGACGTGAGCGCGTGAGCGTCCCGGCGAGAATCCTCCGCGCGCGGATCAGCATCGCGCGGTTGCCGGCGCGTGAGCTGTTCGGCACCGCGCTGACCGGGCTGTCCACCCGCCGGCTGCGCGCCGCGCTGTCGGCGCTGGGGATCGCGATCGGGATCGGTGCGATGGTGGCGGTGGTCGGCGTGTCCTCCTCAACGCAGGCAAACCTGCTGTCCGAGATCGATGCGCTCGGCACAAACCTGCTGACGATTACGCCGGGTCAGACGTTCTCCGGCAACAGCGTGGCGCTCCCGCACACCGCGCTGGCGATGATCGCCCACATGCAGCACGTCGCCGGCGACGTCGCCGTCTACCAGGTGTCGAGCGCCAACGTGTACCGCACGCCGCTCGTCCCCTCCGACCAGACGGGCGCGATCGGGGTCGACGCGACCGGTGACGCGCTGCCGCGGGTGACGGGCGTCTCGCTCGCCTCGGGGAATTTCCTGAATGCCATCGCCGACCGTTATCCGGAGGCGGTGCTGGGTGCGCAGGCGGCACAGGTCCTGCAGATCACGCACGTGGCCGGTCATCTCCTCATCGACCTGGGGAACACGTGGTTCACCGTGGTCGGGATCCTGCGCCCCATCCTGCTCGACTCGAGGCTTGACTCCAACGCGTACATCTCGCTTCCGGTCGCCAAGCGGATGTTCCACGTCAGGGCCAATCCCTCGGAGATCTACCTGCGGGCCAACGTCAATTACGTGGGCGGTGTCAGCGGGCTGCTGGCGCCGACCGCCGACCCCCAGCAACCCGAGGGGGTGAACGTCAGCCGGCCGTCGGACGCACTGGAGGCGCGCGCGGCCGCGAAAGGGCAGTTCACGACGCTGCTGCTGGGGCTGGGCGGGGTCGCGCTGCTCGTGGGGGCGATCGGGATCATCAACATCATGGTCATCTCGGTGCTCGAGCGACGCAGCGAAATCGGGTTGCGCCGCGCCCTTGGCGCCACCCGGCGGCACATCAGCCTTCAATTCCTGGCCGAGTCGGCGATGCTCGCCGCCATCGGCGGGGTGACCGGACTGGCCCTCGGCGCGGGCGCCACTCAGATCTACGCGTCGACGAAGCACGAGCCGTTCGTCGTGCCGCTGTACGTGCTGATCGCGGCGCCGGTCGCCGGGTTCCTGATCGGTGTCGTGGCTGGGATCTACCCGGCCGCCAGGGCCGCCCAGCTCAGCCCCACCGAGGCGCTGCGGACCTAGGGGAGAGCTCCGCCACGCCGCTCAAGCAGCGCCGTTCAGAACGGATTGCATCGCGCCCTCCTCATCGGGCGTTGGTAATCCGCTCCAATGGTCCTCTTGAGCCGAGGTCGCGGGTCGCCGAGTCTAGGGCGGACGGCACACGAGCATGATCTAGGTTTCGCCGGAGGGACGTGTTAGCGGGTAGCTGACGGGACGAGTGCTCGAGTCGGCCACGGCAGATGATCGCAAGGGTTGGCCGTCTTGGCTTTCGGCGTGGTCTTGCTTGATGTCTGGAGTAAACGGTGGTTGTCATGGTGTTTCGTCTCCTTGAGGGGATTGGGTTTGTTCAACGGTTCGAGCTGCTGAGCTGTGAGCCGGGATGACCGTCTCCACGAGGCCGGTGACGACGTCGTAGACGTGCCCGGAGGCGGTGACGCGCGGGGAGATAGCGGGTGCGGAGCGGAGGCGCTCGACGTCGCGGGCGACGGTCGCGGCCGGGTCGAGGACGGCGTGCTCGCGCAGGGTCGACTCTTCGGCGCCGATCCGCTGCGCGTAGCGGTGGCGGAAGGTGTCGTCTGCGAGCGCGCCGGTTCCGCATTGGGTGTGGTGGATCACGGCGACCTCGAACAGCGGTCCGTCGGGCAGAAGGTTCTCGGTGAGTTGACCGATGAAGGCGACATCGTTGATGACCTCCGGGGTGACCCGCCCGCCCACGTTGCGGATGACCATCGCGTCGCTGAGGCCCAGGCCGAGGAAGTGCGCGGGGTCGACGCGCGGGTCGAGGCACGTGAGCACGAACAGGCGCAGCTTGGGGAAGACGATGGCGCCCTGGTGGCGGCCGGCGGCGGCGAAGGCGCGGTTGCGCTCGAGCGCGGAATCGATGTTGGCCTCGCCTTCCTGGTCGCGGCTGGCCAGCTCAAACCCGGTCGCTCGGCCCACCCCGAAGCCGGCGGCCGTCATGGGCGGTGTGGGTGGGTGCGTAGTCATGGTGCGATGTCTCCTGTTGCTTGGGGTGGGGTCAGCCGCGCGCCACGACTGTGGCCGGCGAGCCGAGTGCTCGCAGCTCTGCCGTGTCGTCGCGGCTGGTCGTCGGCTGGGCGGGCAGCAGCGCCAGCGCCATCACCGCGCCTGCGCCGGTGACGCCCGCGGCGACGTAGTTGGCGGCGGTGAACCCGTGGAAGAATGCCGAGTTAGCAGCGTTGTGGATGGCCGATGCGAGCACCGGATGGCCGGCGGACCCCAGCTTGCTTGCGGCGGTGAACGCGGCGCCGACGGATGCGTTGGCGGTTCGCACGACGGTCGCCGGCAACCCAAGGGGGAGCGCGCTCGTGAGCCGGCTGGCGTACAGCGAGGCGTACACGCTGCCGATCACCGCGACGCCAAGCGTGCCGCCCAGCAGCCGCGTGGCGTCGTTGATCGCCGAGCCGACGCCGGCCTTCGCTTTCGGCACCACGCCCATGATCGCCTCGGTCGCGGGCGCGCTGGTGAGTCCCATCCCCGTCCCGAGGACGACCATCTGGGCAGCGATCGTCCCGTAGCCGGTCGTGACCGATGAAGTCGAAACCCATAGGTAGAACGCGGCCATCAAGGACAGGCCGGAGGCAACGATCAGCTTCGTGCCGAACCGGACGGCCAGCTTGGTGCCGAGGATCGAGGAGATCGCGACGAATGAGGCAACGGGCAGCAGGCGCACCCCGGTCGAGAGCGGGCCGTAGCCCTTGACAAACTGGAACAGTTGGGTGGCCAGGAAGATGAACCCGGACAGCGCGAAGAACGAGATCGCGACCGAGGCGCTCGCGGCGGTGAACCGCGGGTTGCGGAACAGGCTCACGTCGAGCATCGGCTGCTCCGTACGCCGCTCCCAGGCCACGAACGCCGCCGCCAGCACCGCGGTCAGCGCGAAGCTGCCGAGCGTCCGGGCGCTGCCCCAACCGAGGTTCGGGGCCTCGATGATCGTATAGACGAGCAGCCCAACTGTCGCAGTCGACAGCGCGAATCCGGCCCGGTCGGTTCGGGGCGCCTGCGGGTCACGCGAGGTCGGGACATGACGCCCAGCCAGGACGCCGGCACCGGCGGCGATCGGCACCATTGCGAAGAAGATGCTGCGCCACTCAGAGAGCTCAAGCAGCCAGCCGCCGACGATCGGCCCGAGCGCGATCGCCACGCCCGTGATCGCGCCCCACAACCCGATCGCCCGGGCGCGCTCGCCCCGCTCGGTGAACACGTTTGTGATCAGCGACAGCGTCGACGGGAACACCATCGCGGCACCGACGCCCATCACCGAGCGCGCCGCGATCAACGCGCCGGTGCTGTCGCTCAGCCCGCCCGCCAAGCTAGCGAGACCGAAGACCGTTAGGCCGGCGAGCAGCATCCCCTTGCGCCCGAACCGGTCAGACAGGCTGCCGAACACCAGCACCGAGCCGGCGAACAGCAAGTTGAAAGCGTCTACGACCCACTGCAGCTGCGAGTCCGACGCGTGCAGCTGGCGAACGAGCGACGGCAACGCGACGTTCACGATCGTCGTGTCGAGATTGATCACAAACGCCGCCAGCAGCAGCGAGATCAGGATCAGGGGCCTAGGCTTCATGACTCCTCCTCAGTGTGACTAGCTTGCGTCATGCAAGGCAGACTAGGTACGACGCTGGCTTTTGTCAAGCAAGTCAGCTAGGATTGCCACGTGCTGCAACGCAACTATCCAGACCAGGTCTGCTCGGTCGCCCGATCACTAGAGGTCATCGGGGAGCGCTGGACGCTGCTGATCCTCCGCGACACCCTCGTCGGCCTCACCCGCTTCGAGGAGTTCCAAGCGAAGCTCGGGATTGCCTCCAACGTCCTCACCAGCCGGCTCAAGCGGCTGTGCGACGAGGAGCTACTCGAACGCGTTCCAGACCCAGACCGGCCCGGCCGGCCCAAGTACCTACTCACTGACAAGGGGCGCGAGCTCGCGCCCGCCCTGATCGTGCTCATGAAATGGGGCGACCGCCACTACCCGGCGCCGGGCGGCCCACCCCGGCTCACCATCCACGCCGGTTGCGGAGGCAACGTCGGCCCCGACCTCCGCTGCGACCGCTGCGGCAAATACGCGGCGCGCGGGGAGATAGAACTCCCGCCCGGGCCGGGGGCGCCCGCGGCGAGCACGCCGGACCGTGAGCATCGGCGGCGGGCCGGTCGAGCAAGCGTCCATTCTTCACCTTGTCGCGGTGGGGTGGAGTGGCGCTCAGCTGCCCGACTTTGACTTCTTGCCCGCTGCCGCGGTGGCGGCGGCGTGGATGTAGACCGCGAGGGCGTGCAGGTCGGCCGTGGAGAGCCGTTGGCCGAAGTTCTCGGGCATCAACCCGGCCTCGTAGCCCTTGTCGTCGTCGGGCGGCTGGGTGATGTTCTTCAGGATGTCGTCGACCTTGTCGCCTTGGGCCTGGACGTCGAGGCGGGGCCCCAGGAGGCCCTCGTAGCCGCCGGCGGCCATCGTGTGGCAGTCGGCGCACCCGTGGTCGTCAAACAGCGCCTGTCCATGCGCCACCACAGCCCCGGCATTCGCGACGGCCGCGATCTCCCGGGCCCGGGCGCCGGGCGAGATCGGGAGCGCGTGCGGCGGCGAGCCCTGGGCGAGCCCGACCGCGACGAGCGCGGTGACGACCAGCACGAGCCCGGCAGCGACGGCGCCCGCCCGGCGCCACATCACGCGTCGTCCTCGATGCGCTCGGACGAGAGCAGATGCGGCCGGTCGCTGGCCCAGCTGATCACCAGCGACAGCGTGAGCAGGATCACAGCAGCGATCTCGGCGATGACGATCGCCGTGGCCCGGCTGTCGTAGGACTGTTCGGCGAAGCCGAAGAAGCTCGACGAGTGCGAGATGAGAATCGAGACCAGGGAGGCGACGCTTATGGCCAGTGCCCCCACGCAGTAGGCGAAGACGCGGCGCAGGAACAGCAGTGCGACGGTGATCCCAGACCCCACGACGTTAAGCAGGAACAGCGGACCGACAACATCAACCTGAGCGTATCCCTGATGAAACAGCTGGCCGTGAAGATAGGCCGCGATGCCGATCGCGATCGCCGACGCGGTCAGCACGACGAACTCCAGACGGGACGTCCGGCGCGCCAGCACCACCTGCTGGACCTGGGCGACGAGAGCGTCGGGCTGCAGATCGGTCATCTGCGGCGATCTTTGCCCCGGGCCATGTCGACGAAACCGATCGTGTGAGGCTTCTCATCTGGGGTTTGTCACCGGCTCGATATCGCGCTCTTTCCTCATGGCGCCCGACACGAGATGCGGCATGACGAGCAAGCGAACGACTCGGGAACGCGGACCGGTGGGTATCTCGGCACCCACCGGCTGAGTCCCGGCTTCGCGGCCTGCATCCACGGGCATGGATCTGGCGCGTCGCGGGAGTCCTGGGTTCGGCGACCGATGAAAGTCATGGGGCTCGGGGTTGCGGCGGTGGTGGTGACCATCCGCTGGTAGGAGGTGCTAAAGGCGCACATCGAGCGTCGACCGGCGTCAATCGCTCGATCCCGTAATCCGCGTACCACCAAGCCCGTCAGCTCCGACGCTGGTGGCAGTCAGGATCCGCCCGCTCGCCCCCAGGCTGATGGCCAGCGCGACGCCGCGCTCGGTGATCACCGGCAAGACGGCCCCGCCGGCGGCCCGGAACCGCGGTCGTTCGCCGGACTCATGGAGGTCGTCTGCATGCCGCACGACCAGCCGGCGCTCGGCGGGAGGCCCCGGCGGTGGTGCGCAGCCCACAACGCGACGTCGCAAACTTTGTCGCGCACGATCGATGTGGTGGCGGCCGAGCTGTGAAAGCGTGCGGGGACGCCACGGTGGACCGGCAGTCGAGCAGAGGACGGGAGAGAGATGATCGGTCAACGACGCATTGCCAACGGCCTCGCCGGGCCCGCGGTTTTCGGGATCGCGGCCGCGTGCGCGGCGCTGGCGCTGCTGGTCGGGTGCGCGCTGGCGAGGGCTGCCGTCGTCCCGCCGGCTGCGGACCCTTTCTACACCGCGCCGGCCGACATCCAGCACGACCCCAACGGCGCGATCCTGCACGAGCGCTCGGTATCGATGTCCGGACCGCAGCAGGCGAGGACCGCGGTCGCGCACCAGCTCTTGTTTCGCACCACGGATGCCACCGGGCGGCCGACGGTCGCGGCCACCACTGTGCTCGTGCCCAAGCAGCCCGCCCCCGGCCCACGGCGGCTGGCCACCTACGAGACCTTCGAAGACAGCCTGACCCTCAACTGCGCACCGTCCTACACACTCCAGGGAGGCAACGACGGGGGAGGCACGAACGGTCCCACGGAGGAGGCGATGATCGCGCAGCTGCTGGCACAAGGCTGGGAGGTCAACGTGCCCGACACCGAGGGTCCGAACAGCGAATGGGCAGTCGGACCGATGCTCGGTCACGCCACGCTGGACGCGATCCGTGCCGCCGAGCACTTCCGCGCCGATGGCCTGGAGGGCACCAGGACGAAGGTGACGCTCAACGGTTATTCGGGTGGCGCGGAGGAGGCCACGTGGGCGGCGGCGCTCGCGCCGCGCTACGCGCCGAAGCTTCGCATCGTCGGCGTCGCCGCCGGCGGAAACTTCCCTGACCTCGACGTCACGATGTCGCGCTTCGACGGCTCAGTCTGGTACGGAACCGAGATCGGGGTCATGGAGAGCTTCAGCCGAGCCTTTCCCCAGCTCGACCTCAACAAGCTGCTGAACTCGGCCGGTCGGGCGCTGGCCGCCAAGGACGGCCGGGACGCCGACGGCTGCGCGGGCTCGGTGCTCAACACGCTCGCGGGAAACGCCTCCCTGTTCACGAACTTCCGCAGCTCACAGGCACTCGCCGCCGACCCCGTGGTCAAGCGCGTGCTTGACCGAATCAGCCTGCGCTTCGCTCCCCGGCCGCGTGCGCCGTTGTTCCTCTACAACGCGTCCACCGACGAGCTCGCGTACATCAAGCCGGTCGACGCTCTGGTCGCCAACTACTGCGGGCACGGCCTCACCGTGGACTACGACCGCGATCCGCAGGGGCTCAACCATGTGCACGGACTGGTGCGCTACTGGCCGCCAACGTTGCGCTATCTCCGGGCACGCTTCGCAGGTCGCCGTCCGCCGGACAATTGCCACTAAGGGTGGTCACCGGCCACAGCTGATCGATGAAAACTTAGGCCTGCGGAGCCGATGCATCACACCGGATAATGTGACATCGTCCGCCTCTTCAGCAGGTGACGATCGAGCCAGGACAGGAGCGAGAGACATGAGGAGTCTGCGCCATGCGTGCTTCGGCCTAATGACCGCGGCGGTTCTCGTGGGTGCTCTCGCGCTGGCGCCGGCGTCCGCGGAGGCGGTCGTCGCACCCGCGGCCGACCATTTCTACGTCCCGCCGACAGACCTGAGCCGCTACGCCCCGGGCACCATCCTGCGCGATCGCAAGGTGACGATGTCCGGCCCGCAGCAGGCCGAGACCGCCGACGCCTACCAGCTGCTGTTTCGCACCACCGACGCGAGCGGACGACCCACGGTCGCCGTGACGACCGTGCTCGTGCCAAGCTTCCCGACCGCCGGGCCTCGACGACTGGCGTCCTACCAGCCCTACTACGACAGCCTGACCCTCAACTGCGCCCCCTCGTACACGCTGCAGGCCGGCGGCGGTGGTACCAACGGACCCACCGAGGAGAGCCTCATGTCGCAGCTGCTGGCGCAGGGCTGGGACGTCAACGTGCCCGACTACGAGGGTCTGCAGAACGAATGGGCAGTCGGACCGATGCTCGGATATGCAACGCTCGACTCGATCCGGGCCGCTGAGAATTTCACTCCCGACGGTCTGGGCGGCATCAGGACTGAGGTGACGATGAACGGGTACTCCGGTGGCTCCGAGGCAGCGACGTGGGCGGCCTCGCTCGCTCCCAGCTACGCTCCGAAGCTCGACATCATCGGCGTTGCCGCAGGCGGCAACTTCCCCGATCTCGACTACACGATGGCGCGGTTCGACGGCTCGCTGTGGTATGGCACTGAGATCGGGGTCATGGAGAGCTTCAGCCGAGCCTTTCCCCGCTTCAACCTGGCCAGGCTGCTCAACCCGGCCGGCCAGGCACTCGCCGCCAAGGACGGGCAGGACGCAAGCGGCTGCGCGGGCTCGACGCTCAACGAGCCCTTGGCCAACGCCTCGCAGTACACGACCTTCCCCACCTCCCAAGCGCTGGCCGCCGACCCGCTGGTCAAGAGCGTCCTGGACGAGATCAGCCTCCGCTACCGGCCAAAGCCCAAGGCGCCCCTGTTCCTCTACAACGCCACCAGCGACGAGCTCGCCTTCATCGGACCCGTCGATGCCCTCGTGGCCCGGTACTGCTCGGCTGGGGTCTCCGTCGACTTTGAGCGTGACCCGACCGGCCTGGACCACATCGGCGGGATCGTCCACTATTGGCCAGCCGCGCTGGCCTATCTGAAGTCGCGCTTCGACGGTGGCAAGCCGCCGAGCACGTGCGGTATGCCCAATAACTCCACGCCGATCGGACCGCTGCCACTCGGTGCCGCGCGGTGACTGCGGACGCGATGGCCCGGCCGACGGGCACGCGCTCCCCGCTCCGGCAGAGGTGACTCCTGCGCCGTGACCCGCGGGTATGCTCGCGGCCATGACGGCGGTGGATGGCAGGTCACGGGTTGGGGCTGTCGACAACGCCGACAGCCGGGCGGTACAGGCGATCATCGGTCGCGTAGAGGTCCAGCTCGAGGCACTCGCCGAGCGGCTGGTCGAGCGCTACCGCGAGGACATCCCCGACTATCGCCTGGTTAACGACGACGCGCTCTTGCGCGACGTCTTCGAAGTGTCGCTCGGGGCCCTGCGCGTGACCGTGGCGAACCTGGCGGCCGGCCGCCGGCCGACGCTCGATGAGCTCGATGGAACGCGGGCGGGCGCAGCGCGCCGGGTGCACGAGCACATCTCGCTGGAGTCGTTCCTGCACGCCGTGCGCCTGCTCGGACGCACCCTCTGGGAGACCGTGATGGAGTGCGTCAACCAAGAGGTCGTGGCCGAGCGCGAGGCCGCGCTGACGATCGCGGGTCAGCTACTCGAGCACGTCGACCTCCAGTCGATCGCGGCCGCACAGGGCTATATGAACGCGTTGCACGGCGTGTGGAGCGACCAGGAGCTGCTGCGCCGCGATCTGCTCGACGCGCTGCTTGCCGGCGACGGCGAATCCGAGCGCGTCGCCCGGCTGGCCCGGTCGCTGCACCTGCGGCTGGCCACGTGCTACTTCGTGATCATCGTGCGCAGCAAGGACCACGTCGCCGAGGACTCGGCCGACCGCACGCCCGAGTCCCGCGGCGCGCTACGGCGCACCATGGAGATGGCGCGCAAGCATCTGCGTCCCGCCTGCGGGACGCTGCTGTTGGGGATCCGGCACGGCGAGATCGTCGCGCTGCATCCCTTCGGCGACGCTGCCGAAGCCCAGCAGGTGCGGGAGGCCTGTACACAGCTGGCAGATGAGCTCGCCGACCTTCGGGTCACGATCGGGCTCAGCGGCGCCAATCCAGGCCTGGCCACGCTGCCGGTCAGCTACAGCGAGGCTCTGGAGGCGGTGGAGATCGTGCTCTCGACCGGCAGCGGAGGGCCGGTCGTCGCGCTCGAGGACGTCCTGATCGACGCCGTTGTGCGGGGCACGCGCCACGCCGAGCGCATCATCGGAGCTAGCGTCGGGCGGCTGGTCGAATACGACCAGGCCCGCCACACCCATCTTGTCGCGACGCTGCAGGCCTACGTCGCCTCAGGCTTCAATCTCGTCAAGAGCGCCGAGGCGCTGTCCGTGCATCCCAACACGATCGTCTACCGCCTGGGCCGCATCAAGAGTCTCTCCGGACGCGACCCGCACGAGCCCGACGATCTGCTGCTGCTCCAGCTGGGTCTCAAACTCCTTGAGGTCGAGCCGATCGAGTCACCTGGTTTGTGAATGTTCACAAACCAGGTGTCGCAAATTTCTCGCTTTCTCGTATTTACACCCCTATGAGCGGACCGTAGGATCGTCTCGCTCCACAACGATGGAGCGTGAGGCAGGGGAACGCTCCCCAGCGTGCACGGTTTGCCGATCGCGAACCCCCGGCGCCTCGTAGCGAGACAACGAGGAGAGCATCAATGCGAGAAGTGATGACCTCGGCGCCTGTGCGCCGTCGCGGCCTGCGTTCGGCCGCCCTGGCTATGTTGACGGCCTGCCTGATCGGCGCATGCGGGAGCTCGGGAACCGGTAACTCCGGCGGGACCGTGAACGTGGGCGTGGCGTCGACCCTCAGCGGCACCTTCGCCGCGCTGGGACGACCCGGCCTGAACGGGATCACCCTCGCGGTTAATCAGATCAACCAGAGCGGCGGCCTGCTGGGCAAGAAGCTCCACCTCATCGCGGCCGACGACCAGATCGACCCTGACACCGGCGCCACCGTCACCCGCAACCTGATCCTCAACCACCACGTCAAGGTGCTGTTCGGCTCGGTCTCGAGCGCCGTGGCCCAGGCCCAGGAACAGCTGGCATCGCGCTACCGCGTGCCGCTGTTCCTCCACATGGCCAACGACATCGGGCTGACCACGTCGCACTACGTCCCCGAGGTCTATGAGATCTCCCCGAACACCGACATGGAGCCGGCCGCCGCGGCGCTCGCCCTCGTCAAGTTCGTCGGCAAGGGCCCGCTGCGCGTCGCCACGATCACGCCCGACTACAGCTTCGGGCTCGACAGCGTCAAGGCGTTTCTGGCGGATCTCAAGAAGGACGGGGTCACCTACACGGTGGTCAACCAGCAGACGCCCCAGCTCGGCGCCAGCTCCTACACCTCCAACATCTCCGCCCTGCTGGCATCCAATCCCCAGTTCGTCTACGCCGGCCAGTACGGCGGCGACCTGATCACGCTGACCAAGCAGGGCATCGGGCTGGGTTTGTTCAGCAAGACCAAGGTCGCCGGGATGTACGGCTGGGACGTCGTCAAGGCGCTGGGCAAGCAGACCCCACCCGGCCTGATCGCCTGGGATCGCGCCGCCTTCTGGGCGCGGCCCTCCGGCGCGATGACCGACTTCGTCAACGCTTACAAGAGCGCCTACGCCACCTATCCCGATGAATGGGCGATCAATGGCTACGACGCGGTCAAGGTCTGGGCAGCCGGCGTCAAGAAAGCCGGAAGCTTCGATCCGGACAAGCTCTCGAGCGCCCTCGGTGGGGCGTCGGCGACCACGCCTCTCGGGCCCATCACGATCCGGGCCTGCGATCATCAGGCCGAGATTGCCGACGGGCTGGGAACGGTCGCGCCCAAGGTGCAGGCCAAGTACGGCGCTCCGCTGTGGAGCAAGACCTACCTGCCGCCGGTCAGCCAGGTCATCGAGCCCTGCCAGCGCAGCTGAGGCCGGACGAGAACCGATGACCGCATCGCGCACGCCAGGAGCGCGTCGATAACCGTGTCACACGATGTCGTCGAACTGCTGGCAGCGATGACCGAGGCGAGCTCGCT
Organism: uncultured Solirubrobacteraceae bacterium; assembly: GCA_963831015.1. Lineage (GTDB taxonomy): Bacteria > Actinomycetota > Thermoleophilia > Solirubrobacterales > Solirubrobacteraceae > Palsa-465. The sequence goes on from CAWHOM010000007.1 coordinate 864,753, forward strand.
GTTCGTCGCCGCCGCCGGGTTGACCCTCGTCTTCGGCGCGATGCGCATCATCAACGTCGCCCACGGCAGCTTCTACATGATCGGTGCCCTGATCGCGGCCTCGGTAGCCGGATCGGCCGCTGACGGCCGGCTATGGCTGGCCCTGGTGGTCGCCCCGCTGGCGCTGGCGGTGCTGGGCGCGGGCGTCGAGGTGGGCGTCCTGCGGCGCATCTACAGGGGCGACCACCTCTTCCAGCTGGTGGCGACCTATGCGCTGTTCTTGATCTTCGCCGACATCGCGCTGCACGTCTGGGGCTCGGAGCCGCGCTCGGTCAACCCGCCGGACCCGCTCGGCGGATCGGTCGCGATCGGGACGGCGAAGTTCCCCGCCTACGACCTGTTCGCAATCGGCGCGGCCGTCGCCGTCGGCGTCGGCTTGTGGGCCGTGCTTCAACGCACCGCTCTCGGCTGGCGGATCCGTGCCGCGGTGGAGGACCCCGAGACGCTGGCGACCTCAGGGACCAACGTGCCCGCCCTGTGCACGACAGTGTTCACGATCGGCGCAGCGCTCGCCGGGTTCGCCGGAGCGATCGCCGCGCCACTGCAGTCCAACGGCCCAGGCCTGGACTCGACCGTGATCGTCTCCGCTTTCATCGTCGCCGTGATCGGAGGCCTCGGATCGGTCACGGGCGCCGCGATCGGCGCGGTCGTCATCAGCCTGTTCGACGCCGTCGGGGTGATCTGGGTTCCGGAGTGGTCCTCGGCGTTCATCTACGTGGCGATGATCGCGGTGCTCGCGCTGCGACCCTGGGGCCTGCTGGGGACGCCGGAGCGATGAGCGCTACCCCGCCACGAGGCCGGTCGCGCCGTGGCCCGGCGATTGGGATCACGAGCACGGTCGTGACCGTGCTGGTGCTGGCTGCCATCCCCTCATTCGTGGGCCCGACATCGTTGCTCGACGTGCAGAGCGCGATCGCCCTGGCGCTGTTCGCCTGCGCGACCAACCTGCTGATCGGCTACGGCGGGCTGGTCTCGTTCGGCCAGGCTGCGTTCTATGGGACAGGCGCCTACACGGTCGCGCTGATGTGGATGCACTGGCACACGTCCTTCTGGCTGGGCTTCGCTGCCGCGCCGATCATCGGGGGCCTCGCGGCCCTCCTGGTCGGCTTGATCGCGCTGCGCACGCGCGGGCTGTACTTCTCGTTGCTCACGCTCGCCTTCTCGCAGCTGTTCTACGTCGTCGTCGTCCAGCAGGAGAGCTTCACCGGCGGGGCGAACGGCGTGTTCGGGTCGATCCTGCCGAGCTTTCTCAACGGCCTGAACAACGCCTACTACTTCACCCTCGCCTTGGTCGTCCTCGCCCTGCTGGCGTTGTGGCGCATCACGCGATCCCCGTTCGGCTCGACACTGCAGGCGATCCGGGAGAACCGTCAGCGAGCCGAGGCGCTCGGCATCAATGTCTTCCGCCATCAGCTGGTCGCGTTCGTGCTCGCCGGGGCCCTGTGTGCACTTGCCGGCACGCTGTTCGTGGTCCACGACTCCTCGGCCAACCCGAACCTGTTGGGCTGGACCGAGTCCGGCTATCCGGTGCTGATGGTGGTGATCGGAGGGCAATACCTATTCGCCGGTCCGATCCTGGGCGCGTTTATCTACGAGGAGGGTCGCGACGTCCTGCTCTCCAACAGCAGCGACTACCAGCTCGTCTTCGGATTGCTGCTGCTGGGCGCCGTGCTCTTCACCCCCGACGGGGTGCTCGGGCTGCTGCTCCGCGCAGCGCGGCGGCTCTTCGGGATCCGACGTGAGCGAGGCGCCGGTTCCGGGCCTGCCGACCCGGAAGCCCCTGTCGAAGCCGGCGGCGGGTCCGCCGCGACGCTCGGCGGCCACGTCGACAGTCAGGCGGTCTCGTGACGAGTGGCGTTCCGATGCTGGCGGTCCGCGGATTGATCAAGCGCTTCGATGGCTTCGCCGCCGTCGACGGGGTCGATCTCGACGTCGCGCCCGGGACGATTCACTCCGTGATCGGCCCCAACGGCGCGGGCAAGACGACACTCTTTCGCGTGCTGACCGGGGCACACCGCCCAACGCACGGCACGGTCGACTTCGCCGGAGAGAGCATCACGGGGCTGCGTCCCCACACGATCGTCCGTAAGGGACTCTCGCAGTCGTTTCAGATCACCAACGTGTTTCTGCGCATGTCGGTGATTCAGTCGATCGAGATCGCGGTGCTCGCGCGGCGCCGTCGCTCGGGACGGCTGTTCAGAGGCTCGGGGAGCCAGGTGCACGACGAGGCGCTGGCGCTGCTGGAGCGGGTCGGCATGGCCGACCGTGCCGCCGCGGCGGCGCAGACGCTCTCGCACGGCGATCAGCGCGTCCTCGAGGTGGCGCTGGCCCTCGCCAGCCGTCCACGAATGCTGCTTCTGGACGAACCGACGGCCGGCATGTCGCCGTTCGAGACCGACAGGATGGTGCAGCTCGTCACCGACATCGCCGACTCCGACGGGGTCACCGTGCTGCTCTCCGAGCACGACATGGACATCGTGTTCGGGATCTCGGACACAGTGACCGTGCTGCACCGCGGCAGCGTCATCGTCCGCGGCACGCCCGAGGAGGTCCAAGGCGACGAGCGGGTCATCGAGGTCTACCTGGGAACGGAAGCATGACGCTGACGCTGCGCGACATCGACACCTTCTACGGTGAGAGCCACATCTTGCAGAGCGTCGCGTTGCAGGTCGCCGAGGGCGAGGTCGTAGCGCTGCTCGGCCGCAACGGCGCGGGCAAGACGACGACGATGCGCACGATCACCGGTTTGACGCCGGCTCGGCGTGGCAGCATCGCGCTGGACGGAACCGAGATCTCGCGCCTCGCCCCTCACCGGATCGCTCGAACCGGCGTGGCGTACGTCCCGAGCGGCCGCCGCGTCTTCGGAACGCTGACCGTGCGCCAAAACCTGGAGCTGGCGAGGCGTGACGCGCGGGTGGCCGAGCCGACCTGGACGATCGAGCGTCTGCACGAGACGTTCCCCAAGCTGCGCGAGCTCGACGGTCGGCGCGCGGGCCTGATCAGTGGCGGCGAGCAGCAGATGCTCAAACTCGGACGCGCGCTGCTCGCCCACCCGCGAATCCTGCTGCTCGACGAGCCGACGGAGGGGCTGGCACCGGTGGTCATCGGTCAGATGCGGAACTGGATCAAGCAGATCAAGGGCGAGCGTATGAGCATCCTGCTGTCGGAGCAGAACAGCCTGTTCGCGCTGCAGCTCGCGGATCGCGGCTACATCCTGGAGAAGGGCCACATCCAGCACGAAGCCACCGCGGCCGAGCTCTCACAGAGCGCTGAGATCCGCGCGCATCTCGGCTTCCAGAATCGGGGGGCGGTCCGCCGACGGCACCGTCAGCCGACCCCTGCCGATGGTTCGGCCCGGAGCTGACGGGTTGCGCGCGCCCTCAACCGCGCTTCCCGTCACCGGCGGAAACGCCTGCCTCGAGGCCGACCGCACCCATCGCGAGGCCCTGCTGCGCCGGCTCCTCGCCGATGTCGATGCGGTCGCCGCGCGCGCCCTGGCCACGTTGCAAGCCGAGCTCGCGCCATTCGCCGACCCGGACGCGGCCTTCGCTGAGGACGTGCTCGAGCAGCTGCGGCGCAACTATGCAGCGCTCCTCAGTTCGCTGATCGACGGCACCGAACCAACCACCGACGAGCTCGCCTTTCAACGCGGAGCATCGATGCGGCGCGCTCGGACCGGGTTCGCGCTCGACGAGTACCTCAGCGCCTCGCGCGTCGCGCAACGCGTCCTGTGGGAATCGATAGTTGAACGCGCCGACGACGACGACGTCGACGACCGCGCGGTGCTGACACTCGCCACGGAGCTGATGCGCTTCGCCGACCGTGCGACACGCCACGCCGGCCGCGTCTACGTCGAGTCTTGCCGTCATGGCCTGACCGCGCTCGTCGAGGAGCGATCCGACCTGCTCGAGCTGCTCCTCGCCGGGAGCCTGCCCCCCAAGGGACCGCTCGCGGCCGCGGCGAACCGCTACGGCCTCGGCCCCCGCACCCCGGCGCTCGTCGCGGTGGCGGTCCCACTCGGTGGCGCCAACGGACACGACTTGGCGCAGCTGGCCAGCGCGACGCTTGCGCAGGTCGGACTATATGAGCCGACGGCCCTCGTCGCGGTACGGGGAGAGGAGACCGTCGCGATCGTCGGACTCGGCGGCGAACTCGACGCCGAACGACTCTGCCAGCGCCTCGAACGAGCGTGCGAGTTGCTGCGGCGCGACGCCAATCCGTTTGCGATGGCCATCAGCACTGTCACCACGGGAATGGAGGAGTTGCGGCGCGGCTATCGCGAGGCGACGGCGAGCCTACGCTTCGTCGGTGCCGACGGCGGCGTCGCCGCTTTGCCCCGCATGTCACCGCTTCAGTACCTGTTGCTGGGCGCCGACGACACTGCCCGCCGCCTCATCGATCGCCGCGTCGCCGGCTTCCTCGAGGAGGACCAGCGCCGAGGCGGCATGCTGGTGAGCACGCTGCGTGCCTATGCCGGCAACGACCTCAGCATCAAGAACATGGCTGAGCAGTTGCACATCCACAGCAACACCGCGCAGTACCGACTGCGGCGCGTAGCGGAGCTGTCCGGACTCAACCCCCGACGCTTCGATGAGCTTCACCGTCTGCTCGTGGCCATCGCGGTCTACGACGCGACGACCGGGCAGATCGGCACACCGACCGGAGAGCTCAGCGGATATGAACCTGACAGGTCCCTCGGTGCCCCGTCTGCGCAGTGGTGATTGCCCGTATCACCGGACGGGTTCACGGGAATGGTCGGGTGGCCTCGAGCGAGTGTGCACAGGAAAAGAGGGCCGCACGAACCATCGCCAAGGTGTCCGCGTCGAGCCCACGCAGCATGTCGGACTCGATCACGTCCATCGAGCGATCGCAGCGCTCCAGGACTCCCAGTCCTTGGTGCGTGACCGAGATGCGCAGTACTTGTCGGCGGCGCGGGTCGGGGCGTCGACGTAGGAGGCTTCGCCGCTCCAGCGCAGTCACGACGAGGTTCATCGCCTGGGGGGTGACGAATGCCCATCGGGCCAGCTGTGCGCTGGAAAGGCCGTCGCGGTCGCGCAGAACGCTGAGTGCCACGTACTCGGTGGTGGTGACGCCGTGCGCGCCGACGGCCTCGTCGAGGCGCGCCCGCAGTCGCCGCTCAATGCGGTAGATGAGGTAGCCCACGCGAGGCGCCAGCGGTACAGGGTCAGAGGTAGGCGGACGGGCGGCGGCGGACTTCATCGCTGCCACAACATACCTCGTGACTGACACGGACACACCATGGCCAACCCGATTGACAAGCAGCTTGATAAATGAGTAAGCTCCGCGCCCGGAGAAGTTCAGAGCCGAACGGCATTTGCCACCTTCATGCCGAGGGAGGAATCACATGAGCGGATCTAGGGCGCGGTGCCTGCGGGTTGCGCTGGCGTTGGTGCTGACGTTGGCGGGTGCGGGTTCAATGCTCGCCGCTGGATCGGCGACGGCCTCGCCGGCGCCCGGGCACTACACCGGCACCCTTCCGGACGGGGCGAGCTGGATCGCTGACGTGCCGGCGAACTGGAACCGCACGCTGCTGCTCTACAGCCACGGCTACGGTCCTCTCAACGCCGCCGATGCTCCCGATCCGACGACGCAGCAGGCTCTCTTGAGTATGGGCTATGCGATGGCCGGCTCCTCGTATGACCCCCACGGATCCTGGTGGGCGCTCGGCAGCGCGGTGCGCGACCAGTTCGCGACAATGGCAGCGGTCAAGCGGACCGTCCTTCCGGCGCCACCCGAGAAGGCGTACGCGTTCGGCACGTCGATGGGCGGGCTGATCAGCGCGCTTGAGGATCAGAATTCCGACGGGCGACTCGACGGTGCGCTCACGACGTGCGGCATCGTCGCTGGCGCTAACAACCTCAACCAGTATCAGCTCGACGGCGAGTACGCGCTCAGCCAGCTGCTTGCCCCCAACCAGAACATCCAGCTCACCAACTTCGTCGATGGCCCGTCCCAGGGCTTTGCCGACAGCGCCGCGAGTGCCGCCAAGCTACTCGCCGCCGCGCAGGCGGCTCAATCGACGCCGCAGGGCCGCGCCCGGCTGGCGCTCGTCAGCGCCTTCCTCAACGTCTCGCCCTGGGGGGGCACGACAATCCCCAACATCTACGACTACGTCGGCCAGGAACAAGGCCAGTACGAGGACTACTTCACGCCCGGGCCGACCAACGCGCTCACGTTCATCGTGGAAGGTCGCGGCCAGATTGAAGCGGCGGCCGGCGGCGAGGGCAGCGGCACGATCGGCGTCGACTTCGCCCAGCTGTTGCACCACTCGTCCTACTATCCAGAAGTCCGCGCGCTCTATAACGAGGCCGGGCTGAGCCTGCGCAGCGATCTGAGCATGCTTAAGCAGAACGCCAACCTCAGGCCGGACACTGCGGCGAATCGCTGGCTGGCACGCACCTCCGTACCGACTGGCCGGCTGCAGGTCCCCGAACTCGACCTCCATACGATCTCCGACCAGCTCGTCCCTGTCCAACACGAGAGCTACTACCACAGGCTGGTAGTCCAGGCCGGTGACAGCGACCTGCTTCGTCAGGCATTCGCCCACGCCCAGGGACACTGCAATTTCACTCCCGCCGATCTCATCGCCGGCCTCCACGCTCTCGAGGCCCGGGTAGCGACCGGCCGGTGGGACGCCGTGTCCACCGCCACCAACCTCAACGCGGCAGCCGGCGCGTTTCCCCCCTCCCTTGGCGGCGGCGACTTCATCCCGTTCTGGCCGAACCGACTGACCGCGGCAACCCAGCTCCAGAGCATTCCTTACGACACTCCTCATTCTCATCCCCGCCGGAGCGCTGAACACCGCCCCCCGGAGAAGTCTTAGGACCCGGGGCCTGGTTGTAGCCTCGTTCGCTCTCACCTCGGTAAGCCTGCTCGCCGCGATCAGCCAGCAGGCGATGACGCTCGCCCCGGCCGATGTGATCGCTGGCGGGGGGCTGTGGCTCGTTGGGCTCGTCACGCTGTCGTTGGTCCTCAGCCCGCCGTCTGACCAGCACTACCGACGGGGGGCAGACGGGCGCCGCTCGCGAGACCTCGGAAAGGCCCTGCCCGGCGTCTCGTCAAACTGACCCTCAAGCGGGGCAGGGGTGATGGGCGACTTTGCCGAGGATGCGCGCTGCATGGTCCGGCCGACAGCCGCCCGCGCCCCGGCCCTCCGTGAGGGTCTTGACGAACGTCGTGACCACGTCAGGATCGAACTGCGATCCGGAGCAGCGGCGGAGCTCCTCGATGGCCGCGTCAAAGGTCATGGCGTTTCGGTACGGACGCTGCGACAGCATCGCCTGGAAGGAGTCCGCGTCTGCGCAGGGATTAGGGTTAACCCCTGCTTTGCAGGGTAATAACCGACGCTTGCGGGCGGAACGCGCGCAGCTCGGCGGCGCCCCGCCGATAGTGCTCATGCTCGGCCTCTGGGGGGCCGATACCAAGCAGACTGCAGTTAAACGCCGCGCTGGGAGCCGTGCGAGGTTCTTCGAAAGGATTGGACTTGTCCGATAACGGAGTCGCGACTGAAGAACCAGTCAGCCTCGTCGATGCGACGGTTCTGCTGAACGTCCTGGCAAAGGTGAAGGGTGGCGACTTCTCGGCGCGGATGCCGTTCGAATGGACCGGCGTGGCCGGCCGCGTGGCGGATGGCTTCAACGATGTGATCATCGCCAATGAGGCGCTCGGCGCGGAGCTGGCACGGGTCAGCCGTGTCGTCGGAGAGCAGGGTGAGCTGTCCCAGCGTGTCGCGCTCGGAGGCTCCTCCAGTTGGTCCGGGAGTGTCCAGTCGGTCAACCGCCTGATCGACGCCCTGGTCCGACCGACCAGCGAGATGCACCGTGTGATCGGTGCCGTCGCTGACGGGGATCTGAGCAAGAAGATCACCGGCGACGTTCACGGCGAGATGCTCGAGCTGAAGAACACCGTCAACGCGATGGTCGATCAGCTCAACGGATTCGTCTCCGAGGTAACGCGCGTTGTGCGCGATGTGGGGACCGAGGGCAAGCTGGGCCAGGCAGCGGCGGTCACGATCGAGGTCGGCGGTGTCTGGAAGGATCTGACCGACAACGTGAACGTGATGGCCGGCAACCTGACTGGCCAGGTGCGCGACATCGCGGAGGTGACGACCGCGGTAGCCAACGGGGATCTGAGCAAGAAGATCACCGCGGATGTCAACGGCGAGTTCCTGGAGCTCAAGAACACCGTCAACGCGATGGTGGATCAGCTCAACCGGTTCGCCTCGGAGGTCACCCGGGTGGCGCGTGAGGTCGGGGTGGAGGGCAAGCTCGGGGGTCAGGCCCAGTCGGCGGAGGTCGCCGGTGTGTGGAAGGACCTGACCGACAACGTCAATCAGCTCGCGGCCAACCTGACCAATCAGGTCCGCGCCATCTCCGACGTGGCGACCGCCGTCACCGAGGGAGACCTCACCCGGCAGGTCAGGGTGGAGGCCAGCGGCGAGGTTGCGGTGTTGAAGGACAAGCTCAACGAGATGATCCGCAACCTGCGGGAGACGACGCGCCAGAACGTCGAGCAGGATTGGCTGAAGACCAACCGCGAGCGGTTCACCCGCATGCTCCAGGGCCAGCGCGACCTCGCGACGGTGTCGAGCATGATCCTGTCGGAATTGGCGCCACTGGTATCGGCCCAGCACGCGGTCTTCTACTCGATGAACCATGCGTCGGAGGGGGTAGAGCCGCTGCTCGAGCTGCAGGCGGGCTACGGCTACGAGGAGCGACGCCATCTGTCGACCTGCTTCCGGGTCGGCGAGGGTCTGGTCGGACAATGCGCGAAGGAGAAGAAGCGGATCCTGTTGACGGAGGTCCCCGGCGACTACGTGCGGATCAATTCCGGGCTCGGCGCCGCCGCGCCACTGAACATCATCGTGCTTCCCGTCCTGTTCGAGGGCTCGGTGCGCGCCGTGATCGAACTCGCCTCGTTCTCCGCCTTCAGCGAGACCCATCAGGCGTTTCTGGATCAGCTGCCCGAGAGCATCGGACTTGTCCTCAACACGATCGAAGCCGACACGCTCACCGAGAACCTGCTCAAGCAGTCCCAGAAGCAGGCCGAGGAGCTCCGCACCCAGCAGGAGGAGCTACGGGAGTCCAACGAGGATCTCGGCCGGCAGGCGAGCCTGTTGGCCGCGCAGAACATCGACGCCGAGACGAAGAATCAGGAGATCGAGCAGTCAAAGCGCCAGGTCGAGGAGAAGGCCGGCCAGCTCGCCGTCTCCTCGAAGTACAAGTCCGAGTTCATCGCCAACATGTCCCACGAGCTTCGCACTCCGCTCAACAGCCTGCTGATCCTCGCCGAGCAGCTCCGGGACAACCGCGAGCAGACGATGACCGACACCCAGGTCGAGTACGCGGGCGTGATCCTCAATTCCGGCCAGGACCTGCTCAGCTCTTCTCAACGGCATCCTGGAGCTGGCGAAGGTCGAGTCGGGCACGGTCAGCATCGAGCTGTCCGAGCTGTCGGTCGCCGAGCTCCGGGCCGGTCTGCTGCGCGAGTTCGAGCAGGTCGCCGATGGCGAAGGGCCTCGGGTATTCGATCGAGGTCGCTCCGGGCGCGCCGGAGAGCATCGTCACCGACCCCCAGCGACTACGACAGATCCTCAAGAACCTGCTCGCCAACGCATTCAAGTTCACCGACCGTGGCGAGGTTCACATGGGAATCAGCCTCGTCGAGAGCGGGTGGAGCTCATACTCGGACTCGCTGGTCAAAGCGCCGTTCGGTGCTCGCCGTGTCGGTTCGCGACACCGGGATCGGGATCGACGACGAGCACCAGCGGCGGGTCTTCGAGGCGTTCGCGCAGGGCGACGGCAGCACGGCCCGCCTGTACGGCGGCACCGGCCTCGGCCTCTCGGTCAGCCGCGAGCTGGTCAGCCTGCTCGGCGGCGAGATCGTCCTGACCAGCACCGCGGGCCAGGGCAGCACCTTCACCGTCTATCTGCCGCTGGACCGGTCAGTCGGGGCCGCGCTGCCGCCCACCCCCCACAGCGTGACGCCCGTGTTCGCGCTGCCGGAGCCGGGCGCCGCGCAACGGCCAGACGGAGCTGACCAACGGCTCGCGCGGTGATCATGAGCGGCTCGCGGCGGCCCCCAGTTCGTCTTCGGCGATCGATCCGACGCCGCTTGGGGATCCCGAGAGCACCGGCGCGGTTCCCACCGGCGATCATGTTTCGCTGGGCGGCACGACGGTGCTGGTCGTCGACGACGACTTCCGCAACATCTTCGCCCTCACCGCCCTGCTCGAGAATGTCGACGCGACCGTGGTCGCCGCCGAAAGCGGGGCCGACGCGATCTCCGCGCTGCAGCGGTCCGTCCCGATCGACATCGTGCTGATGGACATCATGATGCCGGGAATGGATGGATACACGGCGATCCGCGGGATCCGAGCGCTCGAACCGCTCAAGTCGATCCCGATCATCGCCGTCACCGGCAAGGTCGTCGCCGGCGAGCGCCAGCGCTGCCTCGAAGCCGGAGCCAACGACTACGTCCCCAAGCCGGTCAACAACGCCGATCTGCTCGCCGCCATCGTCCCTGGTTGTCCGGAGCAGCGCTCCCCCAGGTGTGAGCGCCGCGGCTGATGGTCGACCAGGCGGTAGAGGTGGTGGACACGGCGAGGCCGCGGGTCCTGGTCGTCAATGATCGCGCGGGTCAGCGGGTGGCGATCCGTTCGACGCTGGCGTCGCTGGACGTGGACGTCGTCGAGGTGGAATCGGGACGAGCGGCGCTGCGCGCCGTTTTCGCCCAGAGGTTCGCGGTGATCCTGATGGATGTGCAGATGCCGTCGATGGACGGCTATGAGACGGCCGATCTGATCCGGCAACGGCCCAGCTCCAGCGGCACACCGATCATCTTCATCACCGCTCATCAGGGCGCAGGACAGGCGAAGCACTGACCGCGTACGCGAGCGGCGGGGTCGATTTCATCTTCACCCCGGTCGTGCCCGACGTGCTACGGGCGAAGGTGTCGGTGTTCGTGGCCCTGTTCGCCCAGGCCCAGGAGCTGCGACGCTCGCTCGATTCCATCACCGCGCTCAACGACGCATTGAACGAGCATCAGGCGAGGATGCAGGTCGTGCTCGACAACGTGGCTGATGGGATCGTGACCGCCGGCGAGGGGGGCGTGATCGAGTCGTTCAACCCATCCGCGCGAGCGCTGTTCGGCTACCGCGAGGACGAGGTGATCGGCCGGCCGATCACGCTCATGATCGCGCCGGCCTGGCGAGACCGGTTTCGCGGCATGTGGGACGAACTGCCGGTGCTCCAGACCCGGAGGCTCGGCGGGCAAGGCGATCGAGACGATCGGCTGCCGCCGCGATGGCTCAACGTTCGCGATGGAGGTAGAGCACAGCGAGGTGAGGCTCGGCGATCGGATCCTGACGCTCGCGTTCGTGCGCAACGTCTCCGAGCGCGTGGCCCGGATCGAGGATCTGGAGCACCAGGCGCTGCACGACGACCTGACCGGCTTGGCGAATCGCACTCTGTTCGGGGAGCACGCGCTTCAGGCATTCGCGTCGGCCACCCGCACCGGCATGTCCCAGGCAATGCTCGTGATGGACCTCGACGGGTTCAAGCATGTCAACGAGTCCTTCGGCCACGATCACGGTGACGACCTGCTCAAACAGGTCGCCGACCGACTCGTCGGCGTGCTCCGTGACGCGGATGTGATCGCCAGGCTCGGTGGGGACGAGTTCGCCATCCTCCCCGCCGACGCCACCGACCTGGCCACCGCGGTCGCGGTTGCGTGGAAGGTCCGGCATGCCTGCCAGACGGAATTCGTGGTCAACGAGAAGGTCGTTCGCGTGTCGGCGAGCGTCGGCATTGCCGTGTTCCCCAAGGACGGCGGCACCACCGCCGAGCTGCTCCAGCGCGCCGACGCGGCGATGTACGTCGCCAAGAAGTCGGGCAGCGGCCATGCCGCGTACGACACGGAGCAGGAGACACAGGCGGCGCGCCAGCTCGCGTTGCTCGCCGACCTGCGGCAATGCATCGCACGCAACGAGCTGGTCCTCCACTACCAGCCGAAGATCGACCTCGACACCCGCGCCATCTCCGGCGTCGAAGCGCTGATTCGCTGGCAGCATCCCGTCCACGGTCTGCTCGCGCCCATTCGCTTCATGCCGGAGGTGGAGCGCACCGAGCTGATCGATCCGGTCACGGAATGGGTCCTCAACGAAGCGCTGCGGCAGGAGCGGGCCTGGCGTGAGGCGGGCAGGCATCTCACGATCTCGGTCAACATCTCGGCCCACAGCCTACGGCCGAGCAGCAACCTCCCCGAGATCGTCGCGGCGCTCACCGAGACCTGGGGAACCGCAGCCAACAGCCTCACGCTCGAGCTCACCGAGGGCGCCCTGATCGAGGCTCACGCCCCCGAGATCCTGGCCCGGCTGCACAAAATGGGACAGCGGATCTCGATCGACGACTTCGGCACCGGCTACTCGTCGCTGGCCTATCTGCACGGGCTGCCGGTCGACGAGCTCAAGATCGACCGGTCGTTCGTCATGCGCCTCTCGGCCGACAGCGGCAGCATGGTCATCGTCCGCTCGACCATCGAGCTCGCGCACAACCTCGGTCTGACGGTGGTGGCGGAGGGCGTCGAGGACCAGGCCGCGATGGACCTGCTGGTCGAATACGGCTGCGACAGCGTCCAGGGATATCTCCTCGGCCACCCATGCCCGGTCGGCGACCTCGCCACCTGGCTGGCCGACTCGCCCTACGGCACGCGGGCGCTGCCGGTCGCCGCCGCCGTGCGGCATCGGTGACAGGCACGCGTGCCTCTAGGGGATCGCAGCTGAGTCACGCTACAGATCGCGCGCGGATCGCCCCGAGACGACTCCAAGGGATGTCGATCGGCCGTGCCCGCGTATCGCCGCGGCCCAGGTGGCCGGCCAGTCTTTGAGCAGCGATTCGGCGTCGTGGCGGGAGAGAGCCTGGGAGAAGAGAAAGCCTTGACCGCGTTCGCACCCGAGCGCGCGGAGCCGGCGCAACTGGGAGCCGTATTCGATGCCTTCGGCGATCACGGTGATTCCGAGACCGTGGGCAAGCGCGACCGTTGAGCGGACGATCACCTCGCTGGCGAGGTTCCGGCGGCTGGTCGAGGTGACGAAGGTGCGATCGATCTTCAGCGCGTCGACCGGGTACTGGTGCAGCGCTGAGACCGAGGAATGTCCCGTGCCGAAGTCGTCGAGATGGAGGCCGACGCCGGTGCTACAGAGTTGCGTGACGATCGCCTGCATCCGACCGGGTTCGTGCATGAGAGTGCTCTCCGTGATTTCGAGCAGCAGAGCGCTGGCGCGGAGGTCGGCATCGGCGATCGCCGCGCTGACGTGTCCCGCGAGACCGGGATCGTTGAGCTGCCGACCAGATACGTTGACGCTCATCCGCACGTCGTCGGCCACCAGACCCGCACGCTGCCAGCTCGCGAGGGTCGTCAGCGCGGTTTGCAGGACGTGCAGGCCGAGCGCTCCAATCAGGCCGGTCTCCTCGGCGATCGGGATGAAGTCAAAGGGAGCGACCGGGGTCCAGCCCTCGGGCCAACGCGCGAGGGCCTCGATCGCGCAGATCCGGCCGGTCGTGAGATCCACGATTGGCTGGTAGTACACGCGCAGCAGCGACTGATCGAGCGCCTCCCGTAGACGGCCTTCCAGGGCGAGGCGATCGGCCACCCGGCGGTGCATGGCCTCGTCGAACACGGCCGACCCCGACTGGCCGACCCGTTTAGCGTCATACATCGCAATGTCGGCGTTGCGCAGCAGATCGGCGGCGGTGACCTGCGGTGTGCTGTGGGCAATCCCGATGCTCGCGTTGACGATCAGCCGTTTGCCGTCGATGTTGAATTCCTTCTCGAGCGCCGCCTGGAGGCGCTGGACGACCGCGAGCGCGTCGCGGGGCTCCGCAGCCTCGGTGAGCAGGACCGTGAACTCATCGCCCCCGAGTCGCGCGACGGTGTCGCCGGGCCGCAATCCATCGGATAGCCGGCTGGCGATCGCGATGAGCAGCCGGTCGCCGATCGCGTGGCCGAAGCTGTCGTTGATCGATTTGAAACGGTCGATGTCAACGAACAGCACGGCGCAGCTCAGCTTGGGGTCGCGAGCCATACGCTGCAGAACCTGGTCGATGCGGTCGATGAAGAGCACCCGATTCGACAGACCGGTCAGCGAATCATGCAGCGCGTCGTGCCGGAGCTTCGCCTCCGTCCCACGCTGAACCGTGAGATCCGAGATCGAACCCGCAAGCCGCAGGGCGTTGCCGCTCGGAGAACGGATCGCCGCTCCCCGGGTGATGAGCGAGCGCCACGAGCGATCCGCGTGACGCATCCTGAATTCGCTGCGCAGATGAGCGGTCTCGCCGGCGAGATGCTGATCTATCGATGTCCGCAGGGCCGGCAGGTCGTCGGGGTGCACGAGATCAAACCAAGCCGCGGGAGGCTCATCCCCGTGATGGTCGGGCTGGCCGAGAATCTCGCGCCACCGCGCCGAGAAGTAGATGCGGTCGCTGCTCAGATCCCAATCCCACATCCCATCGTCAGCGGCACTCGCAGCCACCGAGTAACGCTGCTCGCTGCGAACGAGATCGTGCATCGCCCGCTGATGGGATACCGCATAGCGGATCGAGCGCTCCAGGGAGCGTGCGTCCAGTTGCTGCTTGACCAGGAAGTCGGTCACGCCGAGGCCGGTGGCCTCCAGATCGACCTCGTCATCGTTGTTCCCGGTGAGCATGATGACCGGCACGCCCGGAACCGAGGCAAACGCCGCGCGGATCAGCTCGAGCCCGGTGTGATCACCGAGGTGATAGTCGATCAAATACACGTCATGCCGGCCCGCGCGGATGGCGGCAAGCGCTTCGTGGTAGTCCGAGCACCAGTCGAGCTCGAACCGCGCTCGATCCTGCAGCGCCAGCATCTCCCGCGTGATCAGGTAGTCATCCTCGTCATCGTCGACGAGCAGAACCTTCAACGCGACGTTCGGGTCACCGGTCACGCAGACCCCGATCCTGGGCTCCGGCGATCGCAGGCCGGGCAACTCGCGGTCGCCCGTCCCAACCTCTCACGTCAGAGCGGTCGTGGGCGAGCTCAGACGCCGGCCTGGCGCCGGCTTGCCCCGGGGGCAGGGCAGCGATCTCGGCGAGGAGCGCGTCGACGATTTGGGGGTCAAACTGGCTTCCGGCGCCCGCGCGCAGCTCCTCCTGCGCGCGTTCCAGAGTCATCGCCGGGCGGTAGGGGCGGTCGCTGGTCATCGCGTTGAGTGCATCGCACGCGAGCGTGATCCGGCTGGCCAACGGGATCTCCTCGCCACCAAGTCCGTCGGGATAACCACCGCCATCCCAGCGCTCGTGCTCGGCACGCATCGCCGGCGCGAGGTGCGAGAGCCCGGGTATGCCGGCGATGATGTGCTCGCCGACGATGGGGTGCTGGCACATCAGCTGCCATTCCTGATCGTTGAGCGGCCCCTGCTTCTGCAAGATCACGTCGGGGATGCCGACCTTGCCGATGTCGTGCAACAGAGCGATCTGCTCCACATCGCGCATGCTGTCGTGGTCAAGGCCGAGACGACCGGCGACCCCCGTGGCGAGCTCCACGACCTGCTTGGAATGCTCGCTGGTGTAGAAGTCACGCGCCTCGAGCGCGACCAGCAACGTACGCACCCCGGTGGCTCTCGCCTCGATGCGTCGCGCGGCTGCCTGCTCGGCTTCGTCCTCGATCAGCTCGGCGGCAAGGTCGCTGAGGAACCCGAGGAGTTCGCTGTGACGCTTGCCAAGTGCCGGATGCGGGCGGGTATCGACCGCGCACAGCGTCCCGTAGATCTCGCCGGAGCTCAAGCGGACCGGCACTCCGGCGTACGCCCGCAGCCCCAGACGCCTGCTCAGGTCAAGATCGCGCGTCTCGGGATTGTCCGCCAGGTCTGAGACGGTGGAGCCGATCCGCCCGTCGAGCATCCGCTGACAGTGCGTCACGCTCAAGGGGATCGCATCGCCTTCCTTGACCCCGAACCGGTCCGGCCGGCCTGCGAAGTGCGCGAACACGTAGTCATCGCCTTCCAGGCGGCTCAGAAACGAGACCGGCATGTCGAGCTGGCCGCAAACGAGCTCGAGCAATCGCTTGACACGCGCGTCGGTCCTGTCCTCCGCGGATGCTCGAGTGGATTCGCTGCCTTCGGGGAGGTCCTGGCGAACACGTTGCAGCAGCCCGTCGACGTTCTCGCCGGCCTGGGCGGTCGCGTGCGCCGTCCTGATGCGACGCGGTCCCAAGGCTTCCTGGACCCGCTCAGCGATCGCCGCCGATTCCCCATCGTCGACTGACCGCAGCAGCACTGCAAGCTCACTGTGACCAAGTGAGGCCACCAGATCGGCGCCACGGCTGGCTCGCACGAGCGCTTCGCTCGCTGCGATCACGGCAGTATCGTCGCCGTCGACCTCAGCGATCAACAGGCTGAACGGCTCGCCTCCCAACGTGAGGACCCTCAGCTCCTCCGCCGTGGCGGCCCGAAACGCCCCCCGATTGGGCAAGCCGGTCAGCGGATCCTGCTCGGAGAGCGCCTCCAGTTGTGCAGCGTAACGCCGCATCTCCCCCTCAGACGTCTTTCTATCAGTGACGTCCTGGATCTGCGCGACGAAATGCAATACCTCACCGTCGGCACCCCGCACGACTGAGGCCGTCAAGAGCCCCCAAACGATGCCGCCGTCGGGCAGGAGGAACCGCTGCGAATGCTGGCAGCTGTCGAGCTCACCGTTGAACGCGCGACCCGAGCGCTCCCGGCTGGCGGCGAGATCCTCCGCATGGGTGACCTCGACGATCGAGCTCGCCAACAGCGTCTCGGCGTCGCGGGCCAGCAGCTGACACAACGCCGGGTTGACAGCGAGAAAACGGCCGTCAGGCGCCACGAGCGCCATGCCGGTCGACGCTGCGTCAAACGCCCCGGCAAACCGGGACTGCGCTTCGGCCAGCCGCGCGTTGGTCCGGTTGCGCTCGCTGATATCACGCACCACCGACACCACGCCGGCCACGCCACCTCCGTCATCACACAGCGGCGACAGCGTGATCGCAACATCGACGAGCGTCGCGTCCTTCCGTCGTCCGCGAGCCTCCAGCGACACCGAATCCCCGCCGGCGGCCGTCAATTGCTCGCGCGTGAAATTCTCCAGATCGGCGGCCGGTCGCAGCAGAGCCGCCGACCGGCCGACGATCTCCTCCTCGCGGTAGCCATACAACCGCTCCGCGGCGGCGTTCCAGCTCTCGATCACGCCGTCTGAAGACCCCGACCAGATCGCCTCCCCGGACGACGCGATGACCGTCTCACAGCGACGACTGCGCGCCTCCGCCGCCTTGCGCTCGGAAATATCGAGCATCACCACCGCGAACCGGGGCCGCTTGCTCTCGTCGATCACTGACGCCGTCAGCTCGATTGGGACCTCGTGCCCATCGCGATGCACGGCCATCAGCTCCACGCGGTCACTCGGCACAGTCCGTGTCCCGCCGCTCATGAATCCATCCAGGACCGCGCGATAGGCCGCGACCCGATCCTCTGAAAACAAGAGGCGGCCCATGTCAGCCCCGACGGCTTCCGCCGACGACCAACCGAACATCTGCTCAGCCGCACAGTTCACGCCGACGATTCGACCGTCGAACCCCAGCACCAGACAGGCCTCGACGACCGCGTCGAGCAAGGCGCCCAGACCTTCGCCCGGAATCGCCTCACCATCCGACCCATCGCCGGCCATGTCCGCCCCATCGACCAAAACGACCGATGACTAAAGCCCTCCCGCGAGTTGCTCCTCGCAACGAGAGCCTCCACAAAGCGGCCTAACGGCGGGATCAATCGGCTCCGCGCGCCCGGGTAGCGCGCGGCCCCGATCCCGCCGTGCGGTACCGACGGGATCGTACGACACCTCTACCGTCACGGGCGAGAGATCAGTTAGGCTCGCGGGGCACAGCCGGTGGGCAATCTGGAGGTCCCGAGTGCGCGGCGGCGATCAGTTCGCAGCGCGCGTGACCACTTCACGACCGGCGAGGGCAGCAGCAGCAGTCGCATTTGCGTCCCACAAAACGGAAATGATCTCAGCGAGCACCCGCAGACGGTCGCGCAGTTCTTTGGGCTGAAAATGCTCGCCGTCAACTCGGTCGGTGTAGCGGGCCAGCTCCAGTAGGCAGGCGCGCAGATCCGGCTCGGTGAGCCGTACGATCGCGTGCGCGCCCGCGGCGGCGTACGGCGCGAACTGCTCCGCGAGCGCGGTCTGCTCGCGCAGCCCCATCACGGCCTCGACGTCAGCTGTCGGCTGTTGACGGCGGCGATCAAGCTGCTCTGAGAGCGCGACGAAGATGGCCCGGCTCGCGACAGCGGTGACCGCGGCTGTGAGCGTCACCGCGCGCTCCTGGCCGTCGGCGCGAACCTCGAGGATCTGGATGGTGCTTTCGTGCATGAGCCTGGGGATGATGGATCCGATGTGAGCCGTCGGGACGCGGCCTACGGCCGGGTATGCCCGCGACGGCGTCAAGGAAAACCGGGCCGCGGTCGGATCAGGCCCGCTACCACTGATTGGAGTCACGATGGCCAAGCTGATCTATCAAGCAATCGCCTCGCTCGACGGGTACATCGAGGACGAGGAGGGCAACTTCGACTGGGCCGCGCCCGACGGCGAGGTGCATGCCTTCGTCAACGATCTCGAGCGGCCGATCGGCACGTATCTTTACGGTCGCCGGATGTACGAGACGATGGTCTTCTGGGAGACCGTGAGCGCTGGCGCCGATCAGCCCGCGGAGATCCGGGACTTCGCCGAGATCTGGCGAGCGGCCGACAAGATCGTGTACTCCCGGAGCCTTGCGACGGTGCTCAGCGCGAGGACCCGGATCGAGCGCGACCTCGAGCCTGACGCGGTCCGCCACCTCAAGGAGACCTCCAAAGCTGACATCACGATCGGGGGTCCCGAGCTCGCCGGCCAAGCTCTCGCCCTCGGCCTGGTCGACGAGTGCCATCTGTTCCTCGGGCCGATCCTGGTCGGCGGGGGCAAGCGCGCGCTGCCTGTGAACGTCCGCGTGAAGCTCGAGCTCCTCGACGAGCGCCGGTTCCGAAACGGCGTCGTTTTTCTCCGATACGGCGTCAGCGTCTGAGCGACGAGCAGCTGACTGATGACCTTCAGACGGGCATGGCGACAGCCAGAGGGCCAATCGCACTACCCGCCGCTGCCCGCCCCACGGTCGTGCTTGACATGCCCAAACTTACCTGACTAAAGTCAGGTAATGTCCGATGAGGCAACCGCGCAAGTTCGCCGTTTCAACCGTGTGGTGACTGAGCGGATCGGTGCTCTGAGCGACGAGTACATGGGACGTGATCGGCCGTTGGGCGAGGCTCGCGTGCTGTGGGAGATCAAGCCGTCCGGTAGCGCGATCGCGTGGTTGCGCGACCGTCTGGGGCTCGACTCCGGCTACCTCAGCCGGCTTCTGCGCGCACTGGAGGCTGACGGGCTCATCGAGGTCGTCCGGGATACCCACGACCGGCGATCGCGGATCGCGCGGCTGACCGAGCTCGGTCAGGACGAGCGCGCAACGCTCGATGCCCGGTCCGACGAGCTCGCGAGTTCACTGCTGCGGCCACTGAGCACCTCCCAGCGCGATCGACTCGTCGCGGCGATGGGCGAGGTCGAGCGCCTTTTGACCGCCGCCTCGGTGCAGATCATGGCCATCGACCCCGAGCATGAGGATGCGCGGTTCTGTCTGGAGCAGTACACCGCGGAGCTCAACCGCCGCTCAGAGCGGACGTTCGACCCGACGATGGGCGCAACTGCACGGCCCGCCGAGGTCCGCCCACCGGCCGGGCAATTCTTCATCGCCCGTCTGCGCGGCGAGCCGATCGGCTGCGGCGCGGTCAAGCATCATCCGGACGCGCCGGCGGAGATCAAGCGCATGTGGATCGCGCCCCACGCACGTGGCCTCGGACTCGGACGACGTCTCCTCGGGACCCTCGAGTCATGCGCGCGCGACGCCGGCGCGAACGTCGCCCGGATCGAAACCAACAGCGACCTCACCGAAGCACTCACGCTTTACGCGTCCGCCGGATGGACCCAAACTGAAGCCTTCAACGACGAGCCCTATGCAGACCGGTGGCTCGAGAAACCACTCGCCTGATCCGCCGCGAGCCCACGCCCGCCACCAACAGCAGCGACCCATAACGTGTGACGTCATCGATGGCGGTGGCAAGACCGGAGAGGCCGGGGATGGATTTACATCGGCTCGGTCGTCTTCGTGTTGGCCTGGTCGGTGCGCCCGCCGCTTCCGGAACTCGCCGTGTCCAACGGTCTGTTTCCCGGCGTCGCCGGCGTGGTCAAGAGGCTCGCCGCGAAATCGCTGGGCAACCGCTGCGCAATCGCTCCTTGGGCTCACGCGTGCGCAGCGGTACGGGGTGAACAGCGCTGCATATAGGCTGCGGCCGTGAAGATGAGGCGACTTCGGCTCTGGTCTACTCACTCGGCTGGTCGGCGGCAGCGATCGCGGATGGCTGTCCTGGGGATCACGGCGGCGTTTTTCATCATGCCGACCGCGTCATCGGCCGACAACACCGATCTGATGATCATCGTGTCGCCAGCCGGGGCCTATCGCACCAATCAGTACGCCACCCCGATCTTTCCGACCCGAGCTTTGACGTTCACCATCGCCTACGACCCGACCTACTACACAGGGGACAGCATTCAGTGCCAGTTGGAGACGGCGATTGACGTTCCGGGGTCGGGCTTTCCCAAGATCACGGACACGCCGTGGGCCGCATGCGGCCCGGTCGCGCCTGGATCGTGCCCGAAGAGCCTCTGCTACAGCTACGCGCCCCCGATAGCCCAGGACGCCCGCTTCACCGTGTCCACGCGTCTGGTGGACGCCGACGGTGATGAGGAGTTCGGTGCCGGTCGCGCCTCGTATGACTTCAGCGTTGACACGACTCCGCCCCGGACCAAGCTGAGCCTGTCCTACCTCGGTGGGGGCGCATCACCGTCGGGCGACGGACGCCATGCTGCTTTCAACTTCACGGCCGACGATGAGAACGCACACTTCCAGTGCGCCCTCTCGCCGACGCAGGCCACGTCCGGACCATGGGAACCGTGCCGCGCCGGCGCTCCGATCCCCTTCCCGATATCGCTCACCACGCGGCTTGTGCACTTCAGCGTGCGCGCGGTGGACCCGTTCGGACGCCCCGACCCGACGCCGCCCACCTACACCTTCAGCGCGATCCCATGCCGAGCCACCTTGCTCACACGACCGCGCACCCTCGCCGCGCTTGCGAGCCGGGGCATGCGCGTGCGGATAACGTGCGTGACACCATCGGCGTGGCACTTCATGGTCGTGCCCGTCACGCCGCTCGCACGCCGGCTGGAGATCGGCGAACTGGGCGGCTACACCGGTCTGTTCCGGCGTGGTGGTGAGTCCCGCACGGTAACCGTGAAGGCGTCCCCGCTGCGTGATTTCCCCCCGCAGTTCGCCACCCGGCCACTCCGCATCGCCTACGTGACCGATCCCAACAGCAGCGACTACCTGGACTTCGGCGCGCCGCAGCGGATTCCGGGCCGGCTCGCGCCAAGCTGAGGCCTACGTGTTCCCGGGCGAGTCAGCGGAGTACCGGGCGGCGCGCATACGTCTGCTCCAGCAGGAGATCGAGCTTCGTCGCGCGATGGAGGAGGTGGCAGCGTTAAGGCGAGCGCTCCCGCCGGGCGGACCTGTTCCGGAGGACTACGTATTCCAGGGCGCACGGGACGATGGCGCCCCGATGGATGTGAGACTGTCGGAGCTGTTCGCGCCTGGCAAGGACAGCCTCGTGATCTACAGCTTCATGTTCCCGCGTGATCCCGGCGACACGTCCCCAGGGCCGGCCAGCGGCCAGACGGCACTCCTCGATCTGGCCGAGAGCCCGTGCCCGTCATGCACGGCGCTGCTTGACCAGCTCGACGGCGCGGTGCAGCACGCCGAGCAGCACATCAACTTCGTCGTCGTGGCAAAGACGGCGCTGCCGCGTCTGCTCACCTTCGCCGAGGAGCGTGGCTGGCGTCGCCTGCGGCTTCTGTCCTCGGCCGGCAACACATACAACCGTGATTACCACGCCGAAACATCCGAAGGATCCCAGCGTCCGATGCTCAATGTGTTTCATCGCGACCAACGCACGATCCGTCATTTCTGGTCATCGGAACTCCTCGATGCCCCAACTGACGAGGACCAGGATCCGCGCCACGTCGGCACGGTCGAGCCACTTTGGAATCTGCTGGATCTAACTCGCGAGGGCCGTCCGAGCTACTGGTATGAGCAGCTGAGCTACTGACGAACGCCTGCAGCCGGGTCGACGCCGGCCAACGGCTGGCTGGCCGCCCAGCTGGTCCTACAAACGGTCATCCTGGTGCTGCCAACGCGCTGACCCGACCGAAGAGGCTCCCCGATCGACCGACCTTCAAGTAAGCGGGATGCCCTGGGCAAAGCGGAAGATCGCGTCCGGGTCATACCTGCGCTTGGCGGCGACAAGACGCTTGAGATTCGTGGCGTAGTAGGCGTGCTGCCAGTCGCCGAGCGCCGGGTCGATGAAGTTCTGGTAGGCCTGACCATTCGAGTACCGATCCAGAGCGTCGCTCAGACCATCGAGCCAGCGCAGGTTCGACGCAACCCTCCGGGGCGCGTCCTGCCGACTCCAGGAGGCGCCAATCGCGAACAGCCACGAGGCGTCGCGGTGAACGAACGCCGTGGCGGCCGGCTTCACCCGATTCAGAGCGCCGCCCCAGGCGAACATCGCCAGGCCGACCGCGCTGCTGTTCGAACTGCCCGGCCACCGGCGCAGATGCTTGATCGCCGTCGAGACGAAGTCTCCGATCGGCGGTAGCGGCAACGCGGGCAGATAGGCCGACCTCTCGGTGAAGCGCCCGACCGGGACTTCGTCCTCGAGAAACCTCAGCGCGCCGAGGTAGGACTCCGGCCGGATCGTGAGCTTGAGCGGCGGCGCCGCTTTGATCACCGGTGCCAGAAGGTCGGCGAGCTCCGACGCCGGGCCCCAGTACTGGCCCAGCGCCCGGGCGGTGAGCTGTACGTGCGGCGGACGGCCGGACAGATCGATACCGATCCGGCACGAGAAACCGTCGGGGGCGCCGGCGACGGCTTGCTGCATGGCCTCGAATGCGGCGACCGAGTCCGATTCCTTCCAGCTGATCGAATAGACCGAGAAGCTCGGCGCCGGGTGACTGCGCATGATGAACGCCGTGTTGATGCCGAAGTTCCCGCCTCCGCCTCCGCGGCAGGCCCAAAACAGTTCGGGTTCAGACGTCGCCGACGCGATCCGGACCTCGCCGTCGGCGGTCACCACCTCGGTCGAGAGCAGGTTGTCACTTGCGGCGCCAAGCTTGCGGGAGTTGAACCCGAACCCTCCACCGAGCAGGAAACCACCCACCCCGACGGTGGGACAGCGGCCGTAGGGCACCACCACGCCGTGGGCGGGAAGCGCGGCGTACAGGTCACTGTTGCGCGCGCCCGGTCCGATGTGCACACGGCCGGAGACATCGATCGAGATTCTCTTCATCCGCTCGAGGCTGATAACCACGCCACTACCGGTCGAATAGCCGCCATAGCTGTGTCCACCGCTGCGAGGGATCGGCCGTATGCCGGTGTGACGGGCGAACCTCAGCGCAGCTTGAACGTCGGCGGTGTCGGCCGCGAGCACGACCGCCACCGGACGCTCCGCCGCGTAACGCTTGTCATAGGGCGGCGCGACCCTGCGATAACTGGCATCCGAGGGCAGCACGAGTTCTCCCCGCAGCGATCGGGCCAGCATCCGCCATTGCCGCGGGGAGGGGCCGGCCGCGCGCCTGCGGGAGGCGAGGGCAGGGACCGTCCCATCCAGAAGAACCGCAAGTCCGGCTGCGGAGGCCGCCCGTCCCGACGTAATGAGAAACGACCGCCGGTTGGTCCGGTGATGGTCCGCACGCGAATCGACGCGAAGTTTCGGAGCCATCCTCCCGTCAGCCCCGGTCTGCTGGGTGCTCACCGAGCCCGATTGTGACAGGCGGGAGGGCGGAAAGCAGGGTCAGGGGGTGTGCGCCACGCCGGCGACGGGTTTTGTGTCCTCGGCTTGCGAGCGGTCGAGGAGGTGCGCATAATCGCGATGGGGGCCGCAGTTCGCGATGAACGGAGAGGTTGATCACGATGCATAAGCGTGCCGGCAGGAGCTTGGGTCTGGGGTATCGGCGGTCCTTCTGGCTGTCGGCCGTGCTTGTCGCCGTGTTGACGATCAGCGCGACGGCGGCGGCGCAGCCCGCCCGGTGGTCTGCCGTGTACATCGAGCCGAGCACCGCGCTGGCGCACGCGGGCGATCTGACCGGAGTGTCCTGTCCGGCGGCGCGGCTGTGCATCGCAGTGGACGCCGCCGGCAACGTGTTCGTCTCCAACGACCCGAGCGGTCTGCTGGACAGGTGGCGGCTCGCGGCCAAGACCGGCTACAGCTTCAGCGCGATCTCCTGTCCGACGCGCGGGCTCTGTGCGGCGGTCGATCAGTCCGGAGACATCCTTACCTCGAACGATCCGACCGGCGGGGCCTGGAAGGTCGCCGACAGGAACAGGTTCGTCGTCGAGGCGATCTCGTGCCCGTCGTGGCGGCTGTGCGTTGGAATCGATGCGGGCGAGAACATCGTGAGCTCCCGGCATCCCTTCGGCGGTCAGCCTGCGTGGCGACGGGCGCACGTGACCAGCGCCGGCCTGAACGCCGTCTCGTGCCCGTCGACGCGCCTGTGTGTGATCGGCGGACAGGTGGTGCTGACCTCCGAAAATCCGACCGGCGGACGCCGGGCGTGGACGATCTCACACGTCGAGAGCGGGATCCCGCTGGTGTACGGCATGTCGTGTCCCTCGACCAGGCTGTGCGAGGCCGTGGACGCCTTCGGATTCGCGTTGAGCACGACCGACCCGACCGGCGGGCGCCGGGCCTGGCGGCGGAACCGGGTGCAGAGAACCGCGCTCGACTACGTGTCGTGCGCATCAAAGAACCTCTGCGTTGCCTCCGATGAGGCCAAGCACCTCTTGAGCTCGACCGATCCCTGGGCAGCTCACCCCCGCTGGAGACGTGCCTTCGGGACGTTCCCGGTCCAGGGACTCGACTGCCCGTCAACGTCTCTGTGCGCCGCGGCCGGCGCCACCGGCGATCTGTTCTCCTCGAGCCACCCGGCTCGTGGCACAGCGTGGCAGACGATCCCGATCGAGCCCGTCGGCCCGCAGCTCGACGCCGTGTCGTGTCCGTCGGTGCAGTTCTGCCTGGCCGGGGACAACACTGGACGCGTGATCACGACGACCAACCCGACCGGTAGCGCCCAGTGGACGCTGGCCGGAACGAGCCCCGGCGGTGCTCCCGTGGCCGCCATCGCGTGCGCGTCGACGGCGCTCTGCGTGGCCGCCGACCGGCGGGGCGCGGGACTCACCTCCACCAGTCCGCTCGGCGGCACGGGAGCGTGGTCGGCGACAGCGATCGACCCGGGGCACGCGCTGACCGCGGTGACCTGCCCATCCGCGGTGCTGTGCGTGGCCGTCGCTGATCATGGCGAGCTCCTGACGTCGGCCGATCCGGCACGCGGTCCGTGGAGCTCCGCCGTGATCGATGGCGGCACCGACCTGACCGCTGTGTCCTGCGCGTCCGTGCAGTTCTGCGTAGCCGGAGACCGGCAAGGGCGTTTCCTTGGCTCGACGAACCCCGCCGGCGGTCCCGCGGCATGGCAACCGATGACGCCCGTGCATTCAGCGAGCTCGCCGCCGCTGCCCCAGCCCGGGGCCATCGCCTCGATCTCATGCCCATCGCAGCAGCAGTGCGAGGCGGTCGACGCTGTCGGCGATCTCTACTCATTTGGAGGCATCTGGTCAGGTGGCCTGATCGACCCTCCGCAGGCGCCTGGGGTCAAGGGTCCGCCTCCTCCCAACCAGCCGACTGGCGTCTCCTGTGCTTCGGTCCAGCTGTGCATGGCAGTCGACGTGCAGGGCAACGCGCTCACCTCCACCGGCCCGGCGCAGGCGTGGGCCAGAAAACAGCTCGCATACAGCCCACTGACCGGAGTCGCGTGTCCGTCAGACCAGCTCTGTCTGGCCGTGAGCCAGACCGGATACGCGGAAATCGGTCAATGAGCCGCGTGGACGTCTTCCGGGCGGTCAGATCTGTCGCAGTGCGTCGCGGCTGATCTCGGCCACCGACGTCAGCCCGCTCAACCCCATCGTCAGATCGAACTCGGCGATGATGTTGGCGACCACGTCACGCGCGCCCTCCCACCCCGCGAGCGCGAGCCCGTAAAGGTACGGCCTGGCGATCAGCACGGCGTCGGCGCCGAGCGCGATCGCCTTGAAGACATCAGATCCGCCGCGCACTCCGCTGTCGAGCAGCAGCTTCGCCTGGCCGTCCACGACGGGGGCGATGTCCGCGAGCGCGTCAAGCGACCCGATCGCCCCGTCGACCTGGCGACCGCCGTGGTTGGAGACAACGATCCCGGCGACTCCGGCCTCGACCGCGCGGCGGGCGTCGTCCGGATGCTGGATGCCCTTGAGCAGGATCGGCAGGTCGGTGCGGTCGCGCAGCGTCTCGATGTCGCGCCAGGTCAGCGACGGCCGGGAGTAGATGTCAAGGAACGTCTCGACGGCCGCGCGAGGCTCGGGAGAGCGTAGGTTCTCCAGGAAGCTGCCAGGGAACGACCGCGAGATCGAGATCAGCGTCTTGATCGCGCCCAGTGAGACCTTGACGTCGTCGCCCGCCCCGCCGTCGGCCGCGGCCAACCGCTCCCGGACGATCTGGAGAAAGCGGCGGTCGGCCGTGTACTGGGCGATGCCCCGCCCGCGCGCGAACGGCAGGTAGGCAAGGTTGAGGTCCATCGTGCGCCACCCGAGCATGGTCGTGTCCAAGGTGACGACGACGGCTTCGGCCCCCGCGGCCCGGGCTCGCGCCAGGAAGCTGTCGACGAGCTCGTCGTCGGTGCTCCAGTAGAGCTGAAACCAGCGCGGCGCGTCGCCCATGACCGCAGCACACTCCTCCATCGGGACGCAGGCCTGGCTGGTGAAGACGTACGGCACCCCGAGCTCGGCAGCCGCTCGCGCGATCGCCACGTCGGCCTCGGGGTGCAGCAGGTCGGCGGCGCCCACCGGACCGAACAGCACCGGCGCCGGGATCCGGCGGCCGAACAGCTCCACCCCGATGTCACGGCGCGACACGTCGCGCAGCATCCTGGGGACGATCTTCCAGCGCTCGAACGCCTCCCGGTTGGCGCGCATGGTCGCCCCCTCACCGGCGCCACCGTAGGCATAGGCCCACCCGGTCGCGCGCGCCTTGCGGCTGGTCATCCGCTCCAGCGTGGCGAAGTCGGTGGGCACCCGAGGACGACGGCCGTGGATGCCGTCGCGGTAAATGCGGTCCTGGCGGGCGCGACCGACAGCGCGCCGGATCGCCGACCCGACCGCCTGGCGGCCGTTGACGCTCGTCTCAGCCATGGCTGCGCAGTCTCTCACGATGCGCTGCCCGCAGTCGGTTCTGACCGCGGGCGATCGTCGACGCCGAGACTCACTGGGGCGTCCCCTACCTGTGGACCCCAGCCGGTTCGAGCACTTCGTCTTCGTTGGTCGACGTGGTCAACCCCTGGTCACCCACCGTCGCCGTCAAGAACGCGGTCGGCGACGTATTCCGCGATCGCCAGTGACGACGTGGCCGCAGGCGAGGGAGCGTTGCGGACAGCGACGATTCCGTTCAGGCTGGCGATCCGGAAGTCGTCCACCAGCTCGCCGTTCGCATCGACGGCCTGGGCCCGCACCCCGGCGGGAGCCGGCTCAACGTCACTGAGGCGGAGCTCGGGCACGAACGTCTGCGCTTCGTGGATGAACGCGCGGCGTGAGAGTGAACCCCGGAGTTCACGGACGCCCATGCGCCAATGCCGCCGGGCGAGCCGCCGGAACCCCACGCAGCCGATGATGGCGCGCACATCCCGCAATGAGATGTCGCGGCGGCGATAGCCCTCCCTGGCCAGCGCCAGGACGGCGTTGGGCCCGATGTCGACCTGACCGCTGACCCGGCGGGTCAGGTGAACGCCCAGGAACGGATAGGCCGGGTCCGGAACCGGATAGATGAGACCGCGGACCAGGTCGCTCCTGGAGGGCACCAGCCGGTGATACTCGCCACGGAAGGGAATGATCCAGGGCGCGGGCCCGTCGCCCGCCAGCCGCGCGAGCTGATCAGACTGCAGACCCGCGCAGACGACAACGCGATCAAAGGTCAGCTGTTCCCCCGAGGGGGTGCCGACCCGGATCTCGCCTCTGCGCCGTTGCATCTCGGACACCGGAAAGCCGAGGCGGACGACGCCACCCGCCTCGTCGATGTCCCGCGCCAGCGCCCGGGCCACGGCCGGGAAGTCGACGATTGCGGTCGTCGGCGAGTGCAGCGCGGCGACGCCGCGGACGTGGGGCTCGATCTCCGAGAGCTCGGCCGGGGAAAGGCGCCGCAGGCCCGGAACGCCGTTTGCCGTGGCCCGCGCCTCGATACCGGCCAGGCGGGGAAGCTCGGCGGCGTCGCGGGCGACGATCACCTTGCCGCATTCCTCGTAGGCGACCCCGTGCTCGCCGCAGTACTCCTTAAGGAGCCCGATGCCGCGACGGCACAGGGTCGCCTTCAGCGACCCGGGGGCGTAGTACACGCCGGCGTGCGCCACGCCGCTGTTGTGTCCCGTCTGGTGGACGCCGACCCGCTCCTCCTTGTCGAGCACGGTCAGCTCGACCTCGGGAATGATCTCAATCAGCCGCCGCGCGATCGCCAGCCCGACGATCCCTGCGCCGACGACGCCGACCCGAACGGGAGCCATCCTCCAGGGCCCTCGCAGCCGCCCTTATGCGTCGGGGTCGGTGTCGAGCTTGAGGGCGGCGGAGTTGATGCAGTAGCGATCGCATCCGTCGGGGCCGTCGCCGAAAACGTGGCCGAGGTGGCCTCCGCAGTTCGCGCACGTCACCTCGGTGCGGCGCATGAACAGGCTGTTGTCGGCGTGCAGCTCGACGTTCTCCGCAACCGCGGGGTCGGTGAAGCTCGGCCAGCCGGTGCCCGAGTCGAACTTCGTGTCCGACGAGAACAGCTCCGAGCCACAGGCGGCGCATCGGTAGATGCCGTCGTCCTTGGTGTGCACATACTCGCCGGTGAACGGACGCTCGGTGCCCTTGCGCCGCAGCACCTGGTACTGCTCCGGGGTCAGCTGCTCACGCCATTTTGCGTCAGCCGCCGTATCGCGTATTGCCATCATTTCTCCTTTTCGGGTTGCTGTCTGTTCAGACCCCCGACGCCCGGAAACGATTCAGCCGAGATCGGTCCGCCGACAGCGTCGATCCCGAACCGTTTCGCCGTCCTGCAAGGTCCTATCGAGGCAACGAACGAACGAAAGGACGAGAACATGGACAAGCTCCCCGACCGCGCAGGGCGTGCCACCTTCGCCGCGGGATGCTTCTGGGGCGTCGAGCAGGTGTTCGGCGAGATCGACGGGGTGCTGCGCACGACCGTCGGCTACACCGGGGGACAGACGGACGATCCCACCTACGAGCAGGTCTGCAGTCACACCACCGGCCATGCCGAGGCGGTCGAGGTGTGGTTCGACCCCGACGTGGTCTCCTACGACCAGCTGCTGCGGGCGTTCTGGCAGATCCACGATCCGACGACCGTCGACCGCCAGGGCTGGGACTTCGGAGACCAGTACCGCTCGGCGATCTTCGCGCACGACGAGGACCAGGCGGCCCGCGCCGCCTCGTCGCGCGAGCGCGAGCAGCAGAGCCTGGTCAGGCCGATCGTGACCGAGATCACCCCGGCCGCCACGTTCCACGTCGCCGAGGACTACCACCAGCAGTACTTCAGCCGGCGCGGCGCCGGGGCCTGCGGCGTCACCATCCCGTAGTCGCCGCCGGCGGCTTGGGAGTCGACCTGAGCCGCCCCGCTCAGCCGCCTGATTCACGCAGCCGCGCGCGGACCTCGGACACGAGTTCCACGGGGGCGGGTTCCCGCGCCGGCGGCTGAGCGCGCAGCAGGTCCAGCATCTCGCGCACATCGCGCAGGGCCCGCCGGCATTGCGGGCACAGGCCGGCGTGCCGCTGCACGCGAGCACGTCCGCGCGCGTCGAGCTCTGCGTCCAGGTAGGCCGATATCCGCCCTGGGACCCAGCGATGGTCCAGGCGGAAGCGCAGCCTCTGTCCGAGCGTGCTCACGAGCGACTTGGACCCGTAAACGATGAGAAGAGGTTCTCAAAGCGTCGGGGTATAGGGTTGAGCGCCTGCCCAGCGGTGGCCCCGTGTCCGAGAACGAGCTGATCGACCGCGCCCGCACCGGCGACGAGGACGCGTTTGCCGAGCTGGTGGCGGCTCACGGCGAACAGGTCTACGGGGCGCTGCGGCGGTTCGGACTTGACTCCGACGAGGCCGACGAGGTTGCCCTGGAGGTGTTCGTTCGCGCGTGGCGGGGCCTGGCCAGGTTCGAGGGCCGGGCAAAGCTGTCGACCTGGCTGTACCGGATCGCGTTCAACGAGGCTCAGCGCGCGCGCTCCCGTCGACGTCCTCCGGGCGCCGGTCCCGGCGCGGATGGTGAGGATCCGGTGGCGGCTCTGGCCGACGACGAGCTCCACGGCCCCGACGCCCGAGCGCTCGATCGGGAGTTCGGCGAGGTGCTGGACCGCGCACTGGCCCAGCTACCGCCCCAATGGCGCGCCGCCGTTGTCCTGCGTGACCTGGAGGGTCTGTCGACCGAGGAGGCCGCGGAGATCACGGGCCTGCGGCAGGCGACCTTCAAGAGCCGTCTGCACCGGGGGCGGATGCGACTGCGGGAGCTGCTCGCGCCCTACCTGGACGGCACTAATGCTGCGTGATGACAAGACCGGTTGCCGCGGGTGTCCCGGCCGGCATCGTCTGCAGACGCGCGTGGAAGGCCTGCGCGACGCGCTGCGCGTGGGCCTTGGCAAGCTCGGCCCGCGGGCCGGCGAAGAGCTCGTCCACGGTCGTGCGCCACAGCCAGAGCCATCGTTCGAAGTGCCCGGCTCGTAGACGGACTCGCGAGTGCAGAGCGGCATGGGGCGCAAACGCCCCACCGCTGTAGGAGCGTGCCCCGAGCAGGATCGTCTCCCAGAACGACGCGATCTGCGGAACGTGCGCTTCCACGTCGAGCCGGGCGATGTCGACGAAGATCCATCCGATCACCGGGTCCACCAGAGCCCGGCCGTAGAAGGCGCGGACGAGCCGCTCGCAATCGGCGCGATCCTCTATGTCGGACAAGCGGGCACGCATCCTCACGCCCCAAGGATACGGTCGCTCGGACGACGGGCCGGCTGGAGTGCGCCCCCCATAGCGGCAGGTCCTACAGGCCTGGACCGCGGCTGCCGATACAGGGAACCAATGAGACAAGGGCGGTCTGCCAACGGATCGCGGCGGATTCTGTTGCCCTCCTGTGTGGCTGCATTTCTGCCGTTCGCATTGCTGTGGCTGCCGCCGGCGCACTGGCGTCCCGGCCCGCTGATCGGTGCCGCGGCATTGACGCTGGCGATCGCGGCGGTCGCGCTGCGTGCGCCCTGGGAGCGGCTCCCGGAGTGGGGTCCCGCCGGACTGACCTACGTGTATCTGATCGTGGTTGTCCTGCTGCGGGCTGCCGGTGGGCCGTCCGGAGTCACAGCGATGGCGCTGCTGCCGGTGTTCTGGATGGGCCTGTGCGGGACGCCTCGTCAGTTATGGGCGCTGTTGATCGGAGTGGCGCTGATGTTCGTGGTTCCGCTGATCCTCGTCGGCGGGGCCGACTATCCCCCCAGCTCCTGGCGGGCCGGAATCCTCTTCGTGATGCTCTCCGGGATGGTGGGTATCACGGTGCAATCGCTGGTGGCGCGCGTCCGGCGCCAGGAGCTCGAGCGAAACCGGCTGCTTGCCCAGCTTGACGAGCTCGCCCACACCGACCCGCTCACGGGCCTGCCAAACCGACGCGCCTGGGAGTCCGAACTTGATCGGGCAATGGCGCGGGCAAGGCGCACCGGCGAGCCGCTGACCGTGGCCGTGGCCGACATCGACCGCTTCAAGGCCGTCAACGACGCGCACGGACATCCGGTGGGAGACTCGCTGCTCGTTCGGGTCGCTACCGACTGGGCACACGTGGTGCGCCCGGACGACGTGCTCGCCCGCATCGGAGGAGATGAGTTCGCCGTGCTGGTGCCGGCCTGTAGCCGGGTCGAGGCGGCCGAGGTCGTCCGACGCCTACAGGCTCGAATGCCGACGCCGCACAGCTGCTCCATCGGCTTGGCCACCTGGGATGGCACCGAACCCGCCAAGGACCTGATGGCGCGCGCCGACCAGGCGCTGTATGACGCCAAGCGAGCCGGGCAGGTCGCAGATCAGCTCCGGCCGGCGTTGGCCCCCAGGCTGTTGAGCCACTCGCGCATCGACCGGCCCGCCGGCGTGACCTGGCCCTCCTCGTAGCCGGTGGTGGCTCGCGCCAGGGTCACGCCGTTCAAGGTCGACCAGCCGTACTCGATCGCCGTACCTGACGCGGCATAGTGAGCGACCGCCTGTCCCTGATTCACGATTGAGCCGGGCCGAGCGATATCGGTGATCTGCTCGGCCACGTACTGCACCCTGCCCGCCTGCGGACCGCTCAGCAGCTCGAAGTACACCAGCGGCTGTCCGGCGTACCAGCCGGGAATGATCGCCAGGATCTTCACCGCGGAGGGCGCAAGGATCGGTGCGCCCACGGCCATCGTCGCGTCGACCCCCTGGTCGGTTCGCTCCCAGCGCGTCACGAACTGCAGCGGATCGATGTAGGTCCCGTTGGTCACCGGCGCGGCGATCACCTCCAGCCTGAGCTCGGATCTCACCGCGGCGAGCGACGGCGCGTGCGCGTTCACGTCACCGACGGGATCTCGCGGTGTGACCGCTGTCGCATGCTGACCCGCTGTCGGCTCGATCGCCTGCGGTCGTCCCTTCGGGAACGCGCCGGTCGTCGGCGTGGCATCGGTGCTGACCGGTGACGTGCCGCTCACGGCGCCCGACGTTCCACAGCCGGCGAGGCCGAGCGTGACGATCACCAACGCGGAGCGGCGCAGGAGGCGACCGAGGCAGGCGCGCGACAGCGGCTGCGATAGAGGCATGCCCGCAACAGTGCCCAAAGAACGGGCGATGCGCAAACCAGTAGCGTGGACGTAGGTGGCGACGATTCCAGATCCGGAAGATCCAGCGCCCAAGCCCGCCCGGAAGCCCCGGAAGCGGCCGGTACGCGTGGCCCCGACGATCGAGCGGGCGGAGGTGTCCGTCCACGGCCATCGCGTGAGCTTCACGATCGCCGGCGAGGGGCCGCCCGTGGTGTTGATCCACGGGGTCGCCGGCCGGGCCGCCCAATGGATGCCGGTCATCGAGCTGCTGGCGCAGTCGCGCACAGTGGTGGCGCCGGATCTTCTGGGCCACGGCGAGTCGGCCAAGCCACGCGGGGACTACTCGCTGGGGGCACACGCCTCCGGCATTCGTGACCTGCTCGTGGGTTTGAAGATCGAGCGGGCGAGCATCGTCGGCCATTCGCTCGGTGGGGGAATCGCCATGCAGTTCGCCTACCAGTTCCCCGAGCGCTGCGAGCGACTGGTGCTCGTCTCCAGCGGCGGGCTCGGCGAGGACGTCCACTTGCTGCTGCGCGCCGCGACCCTGCCGGGATCGGAGTTCGTGCTTCCGGTGGTCGCGCATCCCCGTGTGCTCGCGCTCGCCGCGGTCCTCCCCAGGGCGCTGGGACGGATGGGCGTTCACACCGGTCCTGATCTCACGGAGATGGCGCGCGGCTATCAATCTCTCTACGACCGCGAGTCGCGCAGCGCGTTCATCCATACGCTGCGCGCGGTGATCGACCCGACCGGCCAACGCATCAACGCGTCGGACCGTCTTTACCTGGCCTCACAGATGCCCTCGATGATCGTCTGGGGCGCCCGCGATCGGATCATCCCGGTCAAGCACGGCCGCTCCGCGCACGAGGGCATGCCCGGGAGCCGCCTCAAGGTGTTCGAGCGCACGGGTCACTTTCCCCAGCTCGAGGACCCCGGGCGGTTCGCGCGGACTCTGGAGGATTTCCTGGATCAGACAGAACCGGCACGCCTGGACACCGCGATGATGCACAAGCTCGTGCTTCACCAGGACCCGGACTCGGCGGCAGTGCTGCAACGGTTGCGTCGCGAGCACCCGATGACCTGACGACGGGCCGGATCTGTCGCCCCAGATGACCTCGGCCGGTGTCGTCAAACCGATCGATGAGTGGCGGCCGTCCGGCCTCTGACCGGCGACTACGCGATCCCGCGGGCGACGCAAAGTCGCTGCAGCTGCTCCATCGCCTCGGCGGTCTTGGTCGGCAGGGCCTCCAGCGCCGCGGCGGCTGCGCGCAGGTCGCGGATCGTGACCGCGCGCGCCTCCAGCGCGAAGCGCCCCAGCCAGCGCACGGCCGCGCGCTCGTAGCGACCGGGGTCGCCGTCGCGCAGTACCAGGCAGATACGCAGGGCGTCGTCGAGCGCGATCTGCGGTAGCTCGCGCGCCGCTCCGAGCACCAGGAGCTCGTTGCCGGTCTCCAGCGCACGGCGGAAACGGGCGTAGGGACTACCGTCGCTCGTCACGAACATATGTTCGCATGGGCGTCAAGCGGCCGGGTGCTCCGAATCCCGGCGACACGACCCCGGCAGCGCTCGATGACCGTCGGTCAGGTCAACCAGAGATTGACCCGGAAGCGCACCGCATGCTGGCTGCGCACCTTCGCCGACTGGCCGAAGACCCGCAGCGTGTGATGGGGCTTGAGGCGCTTGGGCTTGCGCACCATGCCCACGCGGCAGTTGGCCTTGAGCAGCGCCTGTCGCGCTCCGGTCAGGGTCATGTGCTTCAGACGTGGCACGACACAGTGCTTGAGGACCTTGGTCGGCAGCGCTCCGGCGCCCCGCTCGGTGGCACAGGCGTTCTGCGCACCTGCGGCGAACGCCGCCAGCCCGGCGTCGTCGACCTCCACCGCCGTGGCCTGCGCCGGGACGGGACTTCGCTCGCCGGAGCAGAAGGTCCAGTAGGACCCGGACGGCAGGCCCTCGACCACGGTTCCGTCGGCGGGCGTGGCGGCCACATGCGACTGCGGATCGCCGGCGTTGGCGATGTCCCAGGCGTCGACCACGACGTAGGGCTGGATGCCCCCGAACACCGACCATGAGCTGACCGCGAACGGAGCGCCTCCGACGAACCGGTAGTTCATCTCGGTCGTCGTCTGCACGAACGTGCCGTCGGCCGGGTAGGCGCGCAGTTGCGCGAACTGCGCGGGGCTGAGCGTCGTCACCGGCTGCGGACCGCCGTACGAAGACCACGAGGTCACCAGCAGCGGGGCCCCGCCGGCCACGCGGTAGACGTCGGTCGAGCCGGGCTCCTGCACGAACGTCCCGTCGGGAACGACCGGCGGCAGGGCGTTGCTCCCTGACGAGGTGCCGGCGGTGGCGCCGTCGAGATAGTCGCTGTCGATGTTCAGCGTGACGCCGCCGTATCTGTCGTCGTGCGCACCTCTGTACTGATGCAGCCGCGCGTGCGATGCCCAGTAGCCGCTGGGCACGTACGGATCGCTGGTCGACTGGCTGTTGTTCCAGTCGCCGATCCAGATGTCATCGGGCTCCTGGTAGCCGGTGCCCTGCTGCTTGACCAGATCGGTGATCGCCGCGGAGGCGCTGCTGTAGACGCCTGACTGATAGCCGGCAGCGTGCAGCTGCGCCGTCCACCCCGCCAGAAACGCCAGCACGGCGGCGGTGCTGGCGCTCGATTGACGGTACTGCTCCATGTCGTCGTAGATCGGGTTGCCGGCCGGGATGCCCAGCGCCTGGGCGCGACTGACGGCGTCGGCGGCGGCTGCCGTGCCCTGGGCCGTGGCCTGGGCAGGGATGATCGTCGCGCAGCTGCCGCCGCATGCGCCGGCACCCTGATAGCCGACGTAGGTGGGGATCAGATGCCAGCCGGCGGCGACCTCGCCGGTCACCCAGCCCGGTGTCAGGTTCGTCTGGGCGCAGGCGGAGTTGAGACCGCCGATGTAGACGCCGACCGCCCGGAAGGGCGATTGCGCCCAGGCCGACATGGAGCTCGTCGAAGGGGCCGAGCAGGCATCGAAGCCCAGCCCGGTGTACACCGTCTGGGCGGCGTGGGCGCTCGGCGCGCGGGCCGAGCGCGCGGCGGCGCCAGGTGTCGTGGGACGTGTCGGCCGCACGCGGTGGCCCAGGAGCCGGCTCACCAGCCGGCGATTCGAGGCCCAGGTCGCGATCGCCACCAGGCCCGAGGAGCGGAGCGCCACGCGGTCGACCGAGCCACCGGAGCTGAGCACCCCGGCGACCCCCGAGACACCTGCCCTCACAGCCGCGCCGCGCGCCTGGCCGGCGCGGACGGCCGGGGAGATCAGCACCGCCTCGGTCCGCCCCGCCGCATGGGCGGGGCAGCTCGGCGCCGGCCCCGGCTCACCCAGATAGACGGCGTGGCGGTCGAAGCGCACGCAGGTCTGCGGATGGCGCGCAAGCCGGTAGACGGGCCAGCCGGCGGGCACCGAGAACCGGGAGCCGTGGTAGCTCACGACCCGCGCGCTCGCGGCCGCCGCAGCCAAACCAAGAACGGCGGCGGTGGCCACCAAGGCGACCCACCAGACCGCAAAGTTGCTGCAACGGAGGACGCCGCGGCGTTCCGCTGAACCCCTAAGCGTCACCGGGCCGAGTCTAACCCGGCCGGCTTAACGTGGCGCAAGTCCGCCGCCGGACGGTCAGAACATCGGTCCGGAGGCCTGCCGGCCGTCAGCGAGTCAACACCACGTAGCTGAAGCCGAGCACCCCTCGGTAGACGTCCACGTACTCGGTCAGCCGCTCAGCCAGCTTGGCGGCGACGGCAGCCGCCCGTGGGTCGCCGGCGTGGGCCAGCCGCCACTCCTCGCGACCGGCCCGTGAGGCCTCCTCGAACGCGTCCCACTCGTCCAGGTCGGCAACGCTGCGCGCCAGCATCCGCCAGCCGGCGGCGGCGATCAGGCGCTGCATCTCGGGCTCGGGTAGCACGTCATCACCGAACAGCTCACGAGCTGCGTCGGTCGGCGGGCGCTCCCAGACGCCGTCGCCGAACAGCAGCCGGCCGCCGGGTCGGACCAGACGGGCCAGCGCCGGCAGCGCCCGCCGGGCCCCGCCCCACGCGTGAGCGGCGCCGATGCACAGCACGCGGTCGGCCGGCTCTCGCCACTCCTCGGCGCGTCCCCGGACGAACCGCACCCGGTCGCCCAGTCCCCGCGCGGCCGCCGCCGCCTGGCCCCGCTCCAGCAGCGCGCCGTCGATGTCCACGCCGACGCCCGCCACTCGGCGAGCGGGATCCGACACCACCTGCAGCAGCAGCTCGCCCCAGCCGCACCCGAGATCGAGCACCGAATCGCGCGCGCCGACCTCCAGACGCTCGAGCAGCCGCGCCGCGTGGTCCTCCGAGAGTGGCGTGTTCCATCGCATCCGGGCATACCGGGCCTGCTCGAAGTCGGGCTCGTTCATCCGCTGAGTCTGCCGCGCGGGCCTGCCGTCGGCGTCCCGACCTGCGGCGTTGTCGTTCGGCGAGCCGGCGCCGGGCTCCCAGCCGACGCCCAGGATCCACTCGGGCTCCCAGTAGAACAGGCCCTCGCCGAGGTTGGCCCGCATGGCGCTGAGCGGGCCATGCCAGAACGGGTAGTAGGAGAGGCCGATCACGTCGAACGGCAGCCCGCCTTCGATCATGTGGTCGAAGAACGTACACAGCTTGTCTCCGGCGGCCTTGATCCGGTTCGAGCCCGGAAACCCGTCAGCGCCTCAGGCATAGGCGCGCGCCTGCAGCTCGAACAGCTCGGCATAGGTCCCGCCGGCAGCGATCAGCTCGGCGTGCGAGCCGGTCTCCAGGGCTCGGCCCTGATCGAGCACCACGATCAGGTCGGCCCCGCGAACCGTCGAGAACCGGTGTGAGACGAGCAGGGTTATCGTGCCCTGGGCGGCGCCCAGCTCCCGCGCCGCGGTGGCGTAACGCTGAAACAGCGCGTTCTCCGTCGTCGCATCCAGGCTGGCGGTGGGCTCGTCGAGCACCACGAGCAGGGGCGCGTCGCGCATCAGGCCACGCGCCAGGGCCAGCCGCTGCCACTCGCCGCCCGACAGCTCGCGCCCGCCCGTGAAGCGATCGCCCACGCGCGTCTCCAGTCCATCGCCGAGACGATCCGTCAGCTTGCGCGCGCCTGCGCGCTCGAGCGCGTCGAGGACCCGGTCGCCATCGTCGATGTAGGACAGCTCACCCACGCCGACGCTCTCGCGAAGCGGCAGGTGGAAGCGCACGAAGTCCTGGAAGGCAGCGCTGACCCGCGTCGTGGTCCTCCAGCCACAGCAGCTCGCGCGCCGCGGAGACCGCGGTGTTGAAGCTCCCCGCCGTGTCGGTGGAGCGCGAGATATGGGTCTGGGCGCGGCGCAGCAGCGTTACCGCCATCACCACCGAGCCTGGGCTGACGTGGCCGTGCGCGGCGCGCAGTACCAGCACCACGATGGCCGCCACCAGCCCCGCCGCGAAGACCAGCCACCCGACCGCCTCCCAGGAGGCGCTGAGCAGCGCCGCGCGGACCGCGCGTCTGCGCACCCTCTGCGCCAGCTGACGCGGGCGACGCTCAGGTCCTCAGGAGTGCTAGTGGTTCCAGTCGAACGTAACGGTGGCGTGGGCAGGCAGCTCGTAGGACGTGTAGCGCCCCTTCCACTCCACGGCGAAGCGCGCGGGGCTCGTCGTGTTGTTATAGGCGACGAGCACGAGGCTGCCGTCAGGATTGCGCATCGCCACGTCGTCGACGCCGCGGGAGGCTCCGTAGTGATTGTGGCCCGTGCCGACGTAATAGCTGACGAAGTGGTTGGTCTTGACGCGCCGGGCGCCCGGCTTGACGAAGCGGCCCAGCTGGCCCAGTTGGTAGTAGGGGAGGTTGTAGGTCACCTTGTGCGTCGTCGGATCGATGGTCACGATGCCGCGGCAGTTTCCGCAGCCGGTGTTCGGCTCCTTGACCGGACCTCCCGATGGGTCCAGGGCCAGGTTCCACAACCCGACCGAATTCGCCCAGTTGCGCATCGACCCGATCACGATCTCGGACGCCGTGTAGGGGGTCAGGTCGGTCGCGCACTCGCTGACCACGAGACGCAGTCCGGGGTTGTCAGCGTGCAGCTGACCGAGCACGTAGGGGACGCCGCGATAGCAGTGGGTCGTGATGCCGTCGAGGCCACTCTTGCGCACGCGGGAGAGGCTGAGCACGTAATCGGCGGCGCTCAACGAGACCTCTCCTCCGAACACCCTCGTGGGCAGCTTGGCCCGCTTGAGCGCGGGGCGCAGATCCTGGGCGATCCACTTCGACTCGTTCTGGGCCTCAAACGACATCGACGGGTAGCTCGCGGGCGCACGCGGCTCGTTCTGGGGCGTCACCGCCGAGATGGGGACGCCCCGGCGCGCGTAGGCCTGGACGAACTTGACGAAGTACTCCGCGAGCACCGGCCAGTCACCGGGAAGCAGGTGAGCCGAGAAGCCGAGGTTGTTGAACGCATTGTTCGTCTTCATCCACGTCGGGGGGCTCCACTCCGTGGCGATGATCTTCGTCGACGGGTTGTCCTTGAGGACCTGGCGCATCGCGGGGACGATGTAGGCATCGTCATGCGCGACCGAGAAGTGAGCGAGGTCCGGATCCGATTGGCCGGCCGGCAGGTCGTCGTAGGAGTAGGGCTCCCCCCCGACGGTGTAGTCCGATGCCCCGATCGGCAGGCGGACGACGCTCAGCCCGGCCCCGCTCGAGCTGAACAGGTTGTGCAGGAGCTGAGCCTGCGTCGCGGGAGAGAGCTGCTGGTGGATGAGGTACGCCGAGGAGTCGGTCATCGCCCCTCCGATTCCCTGGATCCGCTGGTAGCGCACGGCGTCGTCGACATGGATGACCTGGACACCGTGCGGGACCCTGCGGGTCAAGAGCTGGCCGGGCATGGGCGAGAGGCGCCGAGACAGATCGGCGTCGGTCTCGACGACGTGAACCCTCAGATCCCAGGGAGCGGGCTCGGAGGAGGCTGCGCTATGGACGGCCATGGCGATGAACAGGATCAGGCCGACGAGCGCGAGCAACGCGGCTCGCCGCCGGCGCCGGTACACGCCGTGGGGCAGGCGGCTCCCTGATCGCCTGGAGCGCTCCGCGCTGCCAGCCGGGGGCCTCTCATGAGGCGCTGGTCGCTGGGGTGTCTCGAGGCTCAAGTCGGGGGAAGGGCCAGTTCTAGCTGCATCGGCCATCGGGCTGGCCGGAACCGGCCATCCTCAAAGGAGCGGACAGCCATCCACTTCGCCGTCCCCCGACGCTCCTCGATACACAGCCGTACGCCCGACTGTGCCGTAGACATCACTCGGCCGGGCACGATAGCGAGAACCGCGGTCGGCCGGATACGCCCGGCCGGCCACTCCCCCGCCGCTAGGCGTCGGCCTCGCGGTCGGCCTGCTGTTGCTGCTCGAGCTTCTCCCGCAGGTAGCCGGCCTTGTCGGCCCGGCGCAGGTGAGCGTCGGCGTCGGCCCCGGACTGAGCCTGCGCGAGCTCAGCGCGCTCAGCGCGCTCCTGCGCGAGCTGCCGCAGCCGGAGCTCCTCGGTGGTCGGCTCGTCGCCGGACACGTATCAGACGATAGTGCGTCGCCCGGTGGGGCATGTGCGCCTGCCTGAATCCGCGCCGGGCGGGCACTCCATAATCTTGATAGACTTAGTTAAGTAGACTGCTCACCGATGCGCGCCGACCTTCATCAACACGTCTGGACCGAGCCGCTGCTCGACGCGCTCGCCGCCCGGCGGTCGGCGCCCTTCGTACGTCGCCGTGACGGGCTGACCGTGCTGCACTGCCCGGGCGAGCTTCCGTGCGTCATCGATGAGGCAGCCGAGTCGCCGGCCGCGCGCGCCCACCTGCTGCGGGCCGACGGGCTCGATCAGGCGGCGGTGGCGATCAGTAGCCCGATCGGTATCGAAATGCTGGCGACCGATGCCGCCGCCGAGCTGATCGCCGCCCACCTGGACGGGGTGCTGGCGCTCGGCGAGTCGTTCCGTGCCTGGGGACCGATCCCGGTCCGCGCGCCCGAGACGGCGGCCGTCGACGAGGTGCTGGCGCGCGGCTGCTTCGGGGTCTCGGTGCCGGCGGTGGTGCTGGCCGACCGGGGGGCGGTGGCCGACCTTGTGCCGCTGCTCGAGCATGTCCAGTCCTGCGGCGTGCCGCTGTTCGTGCATCCCGGCGGCTTGGCATCGCGCGAGGCCTGCCTGGACGAACCGCTGTGGTGGACGGCCGTGACCGACTACGTATCCCAGATGCAGGCGGCGTGGCTGACGTTCGCCGCCTTCGTTCGACGCGAGCTGCCGCGCCTGCGGGTGCTGTTCGCGATGCTCGCCGGGGGCGCCCCGCTGCTCGCCGAGCGCCTGAGCGCGCGCGGCGGCCCGGCCGTCGACCTGCGGGATCCCCTGACCTTCTATGACACGTCGAGCTACGGGCCGATGATGGTCGAGGCGATGGCGCGCTGGGTGGGACCCGCTCAGCTCGTGTACGGCTCGGATCGCCCGGTGATCGAGCCGGTGCCGACCGGCCGGGAGGTGGAGCTGATGAACAACTCAGGCGCGCTGCTGACGCCGGCGGGGGCACCCGTATGAGCCTCTCGTTGCCAGAGCTCGAGCGCTTCGCCGACGGCCTGGCTGCCGGGACCGAGCGCTGGCGCCATCTGGTGCGCCACGACGACACTCGGGTGTACGAGCAGATCTGGGATGACCACGACGTCAACGCCTGGCTGATCTGCTGGAGCGAGGACGCTGACACGGGGTTTCACGACCACGACGAGTCGGGCGCCGGAATCGTCGTCGTCTCCGGCAGCGTGCGTGAGGACAGGCTCGCCCTGGGTGGTCCGCCACGCTCACGGGTCCTCGGAGCCGGGACCACGTTCGCCGTGCCGCCGACCGCGATCCATCGGGTGCTGCACGCCGGTCACGGCCCCGCGGTGACGATCCACGCCTACTCGCCCCCGCTGCGGCGGATGGGCGCCTACCGGGTCGGCGCCCACGGCGAGCTGGAGCGCGAGTCTCAGCCGTTCGAGCACGAATTGGGCACCGAGCTGGCGCTCGCGTGAGCTCCACGATCAGCTAGCGTCCGCGTCCGGATGGTCGGACGCTACGTGAAGATGACCGCGCGCGCTGGTCAGGGCGACGTCTTGGCGCACATGATGCTCGAGGTGGCGCGCTCGCTGCACGGCACCGACGGCTGCATCCTGTATGCGGTCAACCGCGTCGCCGGCGGTGACGACCCGGAGGCGATCTGGGTGACCGAGCTGTGGCGTGACCAGGAGGCGGTCGACGCCTCGCTGGCCGTTCTGCAGACTGACGCCGGCAGGACACGGCTGGGCGAGGTCATGGCGCTCCTGGAGGGCCCGCCCGAGCGGATCGACCTGCAGCCGCTCGGGGGCGTCGGAGTGCCGGAGTCCTAGGCGGCCACGTGTACAAGCGCTTCGACCACGACGGCGTGTCAGACGTGGTGGCGATCGAGGAGCCGCTCGAGATCCGCGTCGACGGGTCGGCGCTGGCGGTGACGATGCGCACGCCTGGCCACGACGAGGAACTCGCGCTGGGCTTTCTCTACGGCGAGGGGCTGATCGACGAGCCGCGGCCGGCCGGTTTGACCGATGACCTGGCCAACAACATCGTCGAGGTCCGCGGCCCGCTGATGCGCGACCCCGGCGAGCGGCGCTTCTACACCACCTCCTCGTGCGGCGTTTGCGGCAAGGGAGCGCTGGAGGAGGTCGCCGTCCACAGCGCCCCGCTGTCCGCCGGACCGACGATCGCCCGGTCGCTGGCCGCGGACCTGCCCAATCGCCTGGAACAGCCGACGTTCGAGAGCACCGGCGGCGTGCACGCCACCGGGCTGTTCGACGCTGGTGGCGACGTGATCTACACGCGCGAGGACGTGGGACGCCATAACGCGATGGACAAGGTGATCGGCCGGGCGCTGCTCGACGGGCTGGTGCCGCTGGGCGACCGGGTGCTGTGCGTCAGCGGGCGGCTGTCGTTCGAACTCGTGCAGAAGGCCGCCGTCGCCGGCGCGCCGGTCCTGATCGGCGTCGGGGCGCCCAGTTCGCTGGCGATCGAGCTGGCCGAGGATCGCGGGCTCACGCTGTGCGGTTTCGCTCGCCGGGGCAAGCTCAACGTCTACACCCGCCCCGAGCGGATCGCCGACTGACGGGCGCGAAGCGGCGGGCCGATCAGGCGCGGGCCAGCTCGGCCAGCCGGGCGAGCTCTTCCTCCGAGGACCACGCGCCGACCGACACGCGCACGAGCCCGTGGCTGGGGATGCTGCGCACCACGAACCCCTCCTCCGCCAGGCGCGCCACCTCGGCGTCGGCGTCGGCGGCCTTCCACGCCACCAGCGTGGAGCGCCCGCGTGGGCCCACCTCGAGTCCCCTGGCGGACAGTTGCTCCGCGAGGCCGGCGGCGAGGC
Organism: uncultured Solirubrobacteraceae bacterium; assembly: GCA_963831015.1. Classification (GTDB taxonomy): domain Bacteria; phylum Actinomycetota; class Thermoleophilia; order Solirubrobacterales; family Solirubrobacteraceae; genus Palsa-465. The sequence continues at coordinate 908,276 of CAWHOM010000007.1, forward strand.
CGGCGGCGCGGGAATGCACCCACTCCCAGCCCGCGTCCTCCAGGACCCCCAGCGAGGCCAGCGCCCAGGCGCTGCGCATCCCCGCCGGAAAGCCGTGGTCCAGGCGGGCGGCATCCTGCGCGGGCGCGGAGTCCAGGGCGTTCTTGGGATCGGCGACTGCCATGTAACCGGGCCACGGGGTGGTCAGCTGGTCGAGCTGGTCGCGGCGCACGTACAGAGCGCCGCTGCCCTCCGGCCCGCAGAGCCACTTCTGCCCCGAGCCGGCATAGAAGGCGCAGCCGAGCGTCTGCACGTCTACGGGCACGGCGCCGATGCTCTGGGCAGCGTCGAGCAGGAACGGAACGCCGGTCGCGACCAGCGCCGCACAGTCGACGATCTGACCGCTCACCCATGAGACGTGGGAGACCGCCACCAGCCGTGTGTCCGGCGTGACCGCCTCGGCGATCTCGGCGAACGGGACCACACGCACCTTGATCCCCGCGTTGCGCTTCAGCCGTCCCAGCGGGGCCAGCAGGCCGGGATGCTCCTCGTCGGACGTGATCACCTCGTCGCCGTCGCGCAACTCCAGACCCGAGAGGATCGTGTTCACCCCGTCGGTGGTGGACCCGGTGAGCGCCACGTCGGCGGGGTCGGCGTTGAGCACCCGCGCGTAGCCGTGTCGCAGCTCGGCGGCCAGCTCCCGGACCGAGGTCATGTAGTCGATCCCGCAGCGTCCGCCCTCGACCTCGGTGGCGATCCGCTCGCGCACCGCGTCGGCGGCCTGGCGCGGCAGCGGCCCCTCGGTGCCGGCGTTCAGGTAGGACTTCTTCTGCAAGACGGGGAACTGCTCACGAAAGGCGCGGGCGTCGGTCATCACGAGCTCACTGGGATCCCGGCCTTACGGCATTGGCGGGCCACAGCGTCGCCGGCGGCGCCGGTCAGGCCCCCCTTGTGAGCGCCGGCGCAGAACTGCCGCGCGCCTTGGCCGCAGGAGTGGAAGGTCTGGCCGCCGACCGAGTAGCCGAGCGAGACCGAGATGCAGCCGTGGCCGGATTTCTGGTCGGCGGTGGCCAACGAGATCACCAGGACCACGACGAGGGCCAGCACGGCCCCGAGCACGCCACCGATCATGCCCTTCTCGCGCCGGGTGAGCCCCCGGGGTCGGCGGATCTGCTGCGCGTGCCCGGCGGGGAGGATCATCGCGCCGAGTCTAGTGGCGCCCCGGACCCGCCAGCCGATGAGGCTGACGGGCCCGGAGGCCCGAACTAGAAGCCGCCGGTGCCGTTCGGCGTGCCCAGGCCCGTCGGACCGTCGTAGCCGGCCGTGGCCGTGCACAGATACGACCCCGAGCAGCTGCCGTTGGAGCCGCTGGTTACGTCGAACAGCGAGCTCGTATGGCTGTAGGGGTAGCTGCCCTTGACCACCGAGGCCGTGTTGCCGGCGAGCGCGTAGACCGACGCCGTCAACGGGGAGCTGAGGCTCGTGCCGCCGACCTGCGCCCAGCCGTCCAATCCCTGCACCGCGCCCATCTCGATCAGCGTGTCACAGGACGAGCTGGAGCCGCAGCTGTTGTAGGTGTCGTAGACGCCGAGTCCCGAGTTGGGGTCGGCGTCGGCCGACACGTCGGCCACCGTCCGGTTGGCGCAGCCGCTGTCGTTCTGCCAGGACGGCTTGGCCTCATACGCCGAGCAGCCGGAGCCGGCACCGGACCAGGCCGTCTCGGTCCACCCGCGGGCGTTGCTCGCCTGGGTCAGCGTGGTGCCGCCGACGGCGGTCACATTGGCCGATGCGGCCGGGTACTCGACCCCGTAGCCCGAATCGCCGGAGCTGACGGTGATCGCCATCCCCGGGTGGTCGTAGTAGCTGTCGTACGAAGTCTCGGTCGAGTCCTCGGAGCCGCCGTAGCTGTTGGAGATCGCCGCCACGCCCGGCAGGTTGGCGGCGGCGTTCTCGGCCTCGGCGAGGTCGCTCTGGTTGGCCGAGCTCGCCTCGACCAACACGATGTGGCAGCTCGGGCAGGCGGCTGAGACGGCGTCGACGTCCAGGCTCTCCTCCTCGGCCCAGCCGTAGTCGCCGGAGGGGAGCGGGCTCGTAGCCCCGCTCTCGTTGACCTGCTTGAAGCAGCCGTTGGCCGTCGTGCAGGCCGACAGCCCGTAGGCACTGCGATAGGTCGCCAGGTCCGAGGCGGCGTTGGGATCGTCGTAGGCGTCGACGATCGCGACCGTGCGCCCGCCGCCGCTCAGGCCGGCCAGCTTGTAGGCCGACTGGATCTGCGATGGGCCCAGGCCGGTGGGTCCGGCCATGATCTGTGGGCCGGAGCGGCCCTGGGGGCCGATCGCCCGGGCAAAGCAGCGCAGTGGTCCGCCCGCCTTCGCGTCAGTCGCCGGCTGCACCGCGCCGGTCTGCCCGTCGTTTGCCGGGTTGGCACAGCCTAGGTCGACCGCGTGGCCGGCAATCGGCGGCCGGGCGGCGGCGCTCGTTCCCGGCCGGGCCATCGCTCCGGATGTGCCAAAGGCGGCGAAGCACGCCCCTACGCACACCAGGATCGCGCTTGCGCGAACGGTCTTCTTCATGACTTCTACCTCCCGCAGTGAAGTGACCTGGGCGTGCATACCCAGTTACACCGGGAATTAGTCCTCTCCGAAGCGGTCGGACTGGGGCGCGGGGCACCAGGCCGGCGTCAGCTCGGACGGCTACTCGTCCTCCGCCGCGGTGGCACCCGCCTTGGGCTTCGCGCCGGCTTCCTCGCCGCCGTCCGCGTCCTCCTGGTCCTCGTCGTCTGAGTCCTGCTCCTCGAGCTCGCGCTTGAGCACCTTGCCGGTGGGGTTGCGCGGCAGTTCGTCCAGGAACACGACCTCGCGCGGGGCCTTGTAGTTGGCGAGGTTGTCCTTCACGTGACCCTTGAGGTCGTCCTCGGAGACGTCCTTGCCCTTGCGCACGACCACGAACGCCTTCAGCCGCTGGCCGAATTTCTCGTCGTCGACGCCGATCACGGCCGCCTCCTCGACGGCCTGATGCGAAGCCAGGCACTCCTCGACCTCGGCGGGGAACACGTTCTCGCCACCGGAGACGATCATCTCGTCGTCGCGACCGTCGATGAACAGCCGCCCCTCCTCGTCGAAGTGGCCCACATCGCCGGACGACATCAGTCCCTTGATCTGCTCCTTGGTCTCACCGCCGGTGTAGCCCTCGAACTGAGCGCTGTTGCCGACGAAGATCCGTCCGCTTTCCCCGGCGTCGACCTCCTCGCCGTCCTCGCCGAGGATCTTCACGATCGTGCCGCGCACCACCTTGCCGACGGTGCCCGGCTCGTCGGCCAGATCCTCGGGGTTGGCAATCGTGGCGTAGGCGATCTCAGTGGAGCCGTACATGTTGTAGATCACGGGGCCGAACGCCTTGAGCGTGCGCTTGACGAGTTCGGGGCCCACCGCCGAGCCGCTGACAAAGATCACCTTGAGCTCGGACAGATCACGCTTCTTGATCTTGTCCTCGCCGAGGTCGAGCATCCGTTGCAGCATCACCGGCACGACCACGAGCGCGCTGCACCCGTTGTCCTGCAGGCTGTCGAGTGTCACCTCCGGGTCAAACCGTCGGCGCACCACCAGCGTGGATCCCAGCGCCAGCCCGAGCGCCATCGACGCGAAGCCCAGCGCGTGGAACAGCGGCACCGCCAGCTCGGTGGTCTCCCGGGCTCGGAAGGGGACCTTCGAGAGCAGTCCACCGATCATCGACAGCGAGCGGGGCTCGTCACGCGGCGCCCCCTTGGGCGTGCCGGTCGTGCCGCTGGTGAGGATCACGATCTTCGGGGACACGCCGGCCTTCGGCGGCCCGTTGGTGGAGCTTGACGCGATCAGCGCGTCCAGCGTGTCCTCGGCCTCCTCGGGCGAGCCGTCGTCCACCCAGGCGCGCCACCGGCCGTGAGGTGGGTCGACTCCCTCCAGCACCTTGGAGTACTCGTCGTCGTAGACCAGCAGGTCGGTGCCCTCGCGATCGGCCACCTCGCGGATCTGGGGACCGGCGAACGAGGTGTTGAGCAGGATGATCTTGGCTCCGCACTTGGCGGCCGCGAACACGGCGTCCAGAAAGCCGCGGTGGTTGCGAACCAGGATCGCGACGCCGTCCCCGGGCTTGAGGCCCTTGTCGTGCCAGGCGTTGGCCAGTGCGTTGGTGCGCTCGTCCAGCTGCTTGTAGGTGACCTCGCCGCGCTCGTCGCGCATCGCCACTCGGTCGCCGTTGCGGATCGCGCCGACCGTCACCGCCCCGGCGAGGATGCCGTGGCGCTCGAGGGCCCACAGCATCTGCGCCACCTTGTGCGGCAGCTCGGGCTTGACGAGACCGCTGCGGATGCAGACCGCGGCGAAGTAAGCCTCGTCGCCAAACCGCTCGACGAGCTTCAGGCCGCCGCCCAGCAGCCCCTTGAGATCCACTTCTACGATGGTCCGCTCCTCACAGAGACCGGCAGCCTAACCGATCGACGGTTCGGCGGTGACGATCCGGGTAGCAGCACACCAGTGTCCGGTTCTTTGGTCCTCCTCCCGCTACGGCTTGGTTTGCGCGCCACCGGGCTGGCCTTCCGTGGCGCCCGTGAGATCGGCGAGCGCGCCGCCGGACTCGTGGGCCTCGCACCCGACCGGGGCAACGACCACGCGCCATCGCCCGACTTCGACGCCGCCCCGACTGCGGCGCCCACCCGGACCGAGCCGCCCGCGCGGCCGGCCCAGACCCAGACGGCCGGTACACCGCCGCCGCTTCAATTGCGCGACGCGGTCGACTACGACGCGCCGGTGCAGACCGAGCCCGTGCACGTCGACGAGGGCGCCGAGCTGGTGGAGGAGATCGCCGAGGCCGGAGCGGAGAACGGAGCCGGCGCCCAGGTGCGCGTGGCCGAACCGTGGGATGGCTACGACCTGCTGCGGGCGGCCGACGTGATCGAAGGCCTCGGCCAGGCGACATCCGAAGAGCTGGCGGCGATCGAGCTCTACGAGCTCAGCAGCCGCAAGCGCCAGACGGTGATCGAGGCCGCGCAGCGCGAGCTGGCCCGACGCCACTGAATCGTCCCTGCTCGCCAGCCGCCGACGCTCACGCGTTCAGCGCCACTCGCGTGCGGGCCAGCCGCACCGCCTTGGTGAGGGTGTCTATGTCATAGGCGTCCTGATGACGGTGACCGTTGATGAAGAACGTAGGCGTGCCCGACACGCCGCTGAGGTCGGCGGACTCCACGTCCTCGGCGATCCGGCCGGCGCCCTTGCGCTTGCGCACCGCCGCCTTGAACTGGTCGACATCGAGGCCCAGGTCCTGTGCGTAGCCGAGGATGTCGCGGAGCGTCAGGTCTCCCTGGTGGGCGAGCATCGTGTCGTGCATCTCCCAGAACTTGCCCTGCGCGCTCGCGGCCTCTGAGGCCTCGGCGGCCATCTGCGCATGCGGGTGCACGTCGTTGAGCGGAAGGTGGCGCCACACATATCGCAGGTCGCCGAAGTCCGACAGCAGCTCGCGGACCACGTTCTCTGCCCGGCCGCAGTACGGGCACTCGAGGTCGCCGTACTCCAGCAGCGTGACTGAGGCGTTGTCGGGGCCGCGCACGTGATCGCGCTCCTCGTCGACCGGGACCGCCAGGTCAACGATCGTCTCGCCGCTGCCGACGAGCGCGCGCACGCGCAGACGACGCGGAAGCCGGCGGGTCACCCGCAGCACCAGCCAGCTCGCCACGGGCGCCGCCACCAACGTCGTCAACACTCCCAGCTTGGCCTCTGCCAGCTCCTGACCGCTGAACGCCAGCGTCGCGATCAGCAACGACACCGTGAACCCGATCCCGGCGATCGCTCCGCCGCCGAACACCGACGCCCACCCGACCGGCGGCCGGATCGAGCCGCGGCTGAGGCGCGTGACGAGCCAGGCACCACCGGTGACGCCCACCGGCTTGCCGACGACGTAGGCGATCAGGATGCCGAGCGTCACCGGCGAGCCGTAGGCGTGAGCGAGGAAGCTGCCGGTGATCGGAAAGCCGGCGTTGGCCAGCGCGAACAGCGGCACCACGAGGTAGCTGGTGAACGGATGAAACAGCTGGGTCCAGCGCTCGTTGGGCGAAATCGCCGAGCGCAGACCGGCCCGGGCGGACTGCTGCAGCTCGGACGTCGGCTGCTCGCGGAACACACGGAAGAGGTCGGTGGCGCGCTCCAGGTCGGCGCGCGCCGCCGGATAGGCGATCGTCAGCAGGCCCATCGCCAGTCCGACCACGATCGGGTCCACGCCGGACTTGAGGAACGCCACCCAGGCGATCAACCCCAGCGCCGTGTAGACAAAGCCGTTGTGCACTCCGGCTCGTCGGGCGACCAGGATGAGGACGAACGTCCCCAGGCCGATGCCCAGCGCCAGCGCCTCGACGGTGCTGGTGAACACGAGCGCGATGACGATCAGCGCCACGAGATCGTCGACGACCGCCACGGTGAGGATGAAGGCGCGCAGGCTGTCCGGGAAGCGCCGGCCCACCATCGCGAGCATTCCCAGGGCGAACGCCGTGTCGGTCGACATCGCTGCGCCCCATCCGCCGTGACCACCGCCCGAGTTGATCGCCAGGTAGATCCCGACCGGGATCAGCATCCCGCCGATGCCGGCCACGCACGGCAGCGCCAGCCGGCGGCGATCGCGCAGCTCACCCAGGTCGAACTCACGCCGGGCCTCCAGCCCTACGACGAAGAAGAACAGCGTCATCAGGCCGTCGTTGACCCAGTGGCGCAGGTCCTGGGTGATCCCGTCGCCGCCGATCCGGACCGACAACGTCGTGTGCCACACGTGCTCGTACGAGCTCCCGCCGGCGTTGGCCCACACCAGCGCGGCCAGCGCCCCGAACAGCAGGAACGCGGCCGAGCCCGTCTCGGTGCGCACGAAGTCGCGCAGTGGCGCCTCCAGGTTGCGCGCCCACGCCGTCTTGCCCGAGAGCAGGGAACGCGCGGTAACGGTGCTGTCAGCCACGCCGCAGATTCTTGCGCGTGCTGACTAGGACCCGAAAAAACGCTGCGGGTTGGCGACCATCATCTGCTCGATCGTGGCGAAGAACGGATTGGCGACCATGAAGTCGTAGAAGCGGGCGGCGTCATGGGAGAGGTGGATCCGACGAGGCTCATCGGCTGAGAGCATATGAGCAGATGCACACCTCGCGGGCGCTGAGCAGCAGCGATTTTCAGATCACCGTGGACGGACATCCCGCGGCCGTCGGCGACGTCCTGCCGGGCTTCGACGAGCACGCGCGCCTGGGCATCGTCATCGCCCAGGACGGCGGCGGCGCCGGAGCCAGCACGCTCATCCTCGCGGCGGTGACGGCGTTCTATGACCGGTTGCGGGCCGCCGAGGCCGACTTCTTCGCGTATCCGGACTACTTCGCCTTGAACATCGGACGGCACCGCGGCACCCTGCGAAAGCTCGACGTGTTCCCCGACCACAAGGAGCCGGTCGTCGCCGACGAGGCCGAGGCGATCCTGCAGGCGACCAACGACCGCGGCGTGACTCACCTTCTGGTCCCCGACGGGAAGGCGAGTCCGTCCGGGCAGCTCGGCCGCGATAGCCGCCACAGTGCTCAGCGGCGAATCAGGGCGGCGATCGCATACTCGCCGGACGGACGGGTCGCCCGGCCCGACATCGAGATCACGGCCGCCGCGGCGGCCGAGCAGTTCGTCACCGCCATGCTGGGCCGTCCCCGGGACATCGCCTCCGAGAACGGGCGCGCCCGAGAGACGTTTCGCCGCCTCCCGCTCGACGACGCGCTCGGGCTGCTGGCCACGCCCGCGCAGTAACATTGACCTCAAGACTTTTCCGAACACTGTGTGCAGGCAACCCTAGGAGTTGACCATGGCAGCTACCGAACCGCTCATCTTCGACGCGATCCGCACCCCGCGGGGCAAGGGCAAGGTCAATGGGTCCCTGCACACGACCAAACCGGTAGACCTGGTCGTCGGCCTGATGCACGAGATGCTCAGCCGCAATCCCGACTTCGATCCCGCGCGCGTCGACGACGTCGTCCTGGGCTGCGTCTCCCCGATCGGCGACCAGGGCGGCGACATCGCCAAGACGGCGGCCATCAAGGCCGGTCTTCCGGACACCGTGTCCGGCGTGCAGCTGAACCGCTTCTGTGCCTCGGGCCTGGAGGCCGTGAACGTCGCCGCCCAGAAGGTCGCCTCCGGCTGGGAGGACCTCGTGCTCGCCGGCGGTGTCGAGTCGATGAGCCGCGTGCCGATGGGCTCCGACGGCGGCGCCTGGGCGATGGATCCCGAGACCAACTATGAGACGTCGTTCGTCCCCCAGGGCATCGGCGCCGACCTGATCGCCACCGTCGAGGAGTTCAGCCGCGAGGATGTCGACACCTACGCCGCGCGCTCGCAGGAGCGAGCCGCGACCGCGCAGGCCGAGGGTCGCTTCTCGAAGTCCGTGATCCCGGTGCAGGACATCAACGATCACGTGGTGCTCGACCGCGACGAGTTCATCCGTCCCGGCACCACGGTCGAGACGCTCGGCGGGCTCAAGCCGTCGTTCGCGGCGATGGGCGAGATGGGCGGCTTCGACGCCGTGGCGCTGCAGAAGTACCACTGGGTCGAGAAGATCAACCACGTCCACACGCCGGGCAACTCGTCGGGCATCGTCGACGGCGCCTCGCTGGTGGCGATCGGCAACGAGCAGACCGGCGCCGATCTGGGGCTGCGGGCCCGGGCCAAGATCCTCGCCACCGCCGTCTCGGGCGCCGACCCGACGATCATGCTCACCGGCCCCGCGCCCGCAAGCAAGAAGGCGCTGGCCAAGGCGGGCCTGACCGTCGAGGATCTGGACCTGGTGGAGATCAACGAGGCGTTCGCCGCCGTGGTCCTGCGCTTCATCCGTGACATGGGCCTGGACATCGACAAGGTCAACGTCAACGGCGGGGCGATCGCCATGGGCCACCCGCTCGGCGCCACCGGCGCGATGATCCTCGGCACGCTGGTCGACGAACTGGAGCGCCAGGACAAGCGCTACGGCCTGGCCACTCTGTGCGTCGGCGGGGGCATGGGCATCGCCACCGTGGTGGAGCGTGTCTGAGATGAGCGCCGCCAACACCAACACCATCCGCTCAGAGCGCGACGACGACGGGGTCGTGATCCTCACCCTTGACGACCCCAATCAGTCGGCGAACACCATGAACGCCGCCTACGGCGAGTCGATCAAGGCCACCGTCGACCGGCTGGAGGCCGAGCGCGACGAGATCGCCGGTGTCGTCATCACGTCGGCCAAGAAGACGTTCTTCGCCGGCGGGGACCTCAATGATCTCAAGGCGGCCAAGCCGCAGGACGCCGAACAGGTCGCCATCTGGGTGCGCGAGAACAAGGCCGTTCTGCGGCGCCTGGAGACGCTCGGCAAGCCGGTGGTGGCCGCGATCAACGGCGCCGCGCTGGGCGGCGGTCTGGAGATCTGCCTCGCCTGCCATCACCGCGTGGCCCTCGACGACCCCAAGGTCCAGCTCGGCTTCCCCGAGGTGCAGCTCGGCCTGCTCCCCGGCGCCGGCGGAGTAACCCGCACGGTGCGGATGTTCGGAATCGTCAACGCGCTCATGCAGCTGCTGCTCCAGGGCCAGCGCATCCGCCCGCAGCAGGCGGTCGAGATGGGGCTCGTCGATGAGCTCGTCTCGACCCCCGAGGAGCTGGTTCCGGCGGCGAAGAAGTGGATCGCCGCACAGGGCGAGGATTTCGCCGGCCAGCCGTGGGACGTCAAGGGGTACAAGATCCCCGGCGGCACTCCCTCGACGCCGTCGCTGGCGATGAACCTTCCGGCCTTCCCGGCCAACCTGCGCAAGCAGATCAAGGGCGCCAACTACCCGGCGCCGCTGAACATCATGTCGGCCGCGGTGGAGGGCGCGCAGGTCGACTTCGATAACGCCTCGGAGATCGAGGGGCGCTACTTCGTCGACCTCGTGACCAGCCAGGTCGCCAAGAACATGATCCAGGCGTTCTTCTTCGACCTGCAGCGGGCCACCGGCAGCCGCGGGCGCCCGGAGGAGATCGAGCCGTTCAAGCCGACCAAGATGGTCGTATTGGGCGCGGGCATGATGGGTGCCGCGATCGCCTACGTGTCCGCGAAGGCGGGCATCGAGGTCGTGCTCAAGGACGTCAGCCAGGAGGCCGCCGACAAGGGCAAGGCCTACTCCGAGAAGCTCGTCGCCAAGGCCGTGGAGCGCGGACGCTCGAGCCAGGAGGACGGCGACGCGCTGCTGGCGCGGATCACCCCCACCACCGACGCCGCGGCCGCGCAGGGCGCGCAATTGGTGATCGAGGCGGTGTTCGAGGATCCCAACGTCAAGGCCGAGGTGATGGCCGAGATCGAGCCCTACCTGGCGTCCGACGCGCTACTGGGCTCCAACACCTCGACGCTGCCGATCACCGAGCTGGCGGCGAACGTGTCCCGTCCGGCGGACTTCATCGGGCTGCACTTCTTCAGCCCGGTGGACAAGATGCCACTGCTGGAGATCATCAAGGGCGAGCAGACCTCGGAGGAGACTCTCTACCGCGCGCTGGATGTCGCCAAGCTGATCAAGAAGACCCCGATCGTCGTCAACGACAGCCGCGGCTTCTTCACCAGCCGGGTGATTGGGACTTTCATCAACGAGGGCATCGCGATGCTCCTCGAGGGTGTGCCCGCGCCGACGATCGAGCAGGCCTCCTCGCAGGCCGGCTATCCCGCCCCGGTGCTGCAGCTCTCCGACGAGCTCAACATGAAGCTGATGCAGAAGATCCGCAATGCTGCGAAGAACGCCTTTGAAGCGGAGGGCGGCACCTGGACGGGCCATCCTGCCGAGAAGGTGATCGACCAGATGGTCGCCGACGGCCGTCCCGGCAAGCTCGAAGCCGCCGGCTTCTACGAGTACGAGGACGGCAAGCGGACCCGCCTGTGGCGCGGACTGCGGGAGCAGTACCCACCCGTCCACGATCCGAGCGCGCTTGTATTGAAGGACCTGGAGGAGCGGATGCTCGTGATCGAGGCGATCGAGACGGTCAAATGCCTCGACGAGGGCGTGATCGAGACGGTCGCCGACGCCAACATCGGCTCGATAATGGGCATCGGCTTCCCCGGCTGGACCGGCGGCGTGCTGCAGTACATCAACGGATACGAGGGCGGTCTGCCCGGCTTCGTGGCCCGGGCGCGCGAGCTCGCCCAGACCTACGGCGAGCGCTTCGAGCCGCCGGCCTCGCTGGTGGAGAGGGCCGAGCGGGGAGAGGAATACTCCGACCAGGAGGCGCTGGTCACCGCCGGCTGACGGATACGATCGCGGACCATGGAGAGGCCGCTGGCCACGGTGGGGTTCGTCGGGCTCGGCCGGATGGGCTGGCCGATGGCGCATAACCTCGCGCAGGCAGGACGGCCGCCCATCGTCCACGATGCCGACGGGGAGCGGGCAGTCGCCTTCGCGGCCGAGCACCCCGGCGTCGCGGTCGCCGGCGGGCCGGGTGACTTCGTCTCCGCCGATGTGGTGATCACGATGTTGCCCGACGACCGTGCGGTGACCGAGGTCATCGCCCACTGGCAGGGCGGGATCGCGAGCGGGCTGCGCTCCGACGCGGTTGTCGTCGACATGAGCTCCTCGAATCCGATCGCCACCCGTGCCCTCGGTCACCGGATCACGCAGCCCGTGGTCGACGCTCCCGTCTCTGGCGGGGTACCGCGCGCGGTCGACGGGACGCTGACGATCATGGCGGGGGCCGACGACGAGGACGCGTTGGCCACGGCGCGGCCGGTGCTCGAGATCCTGGGCGCACGGGTGGTGCCCTGCGGTCCACTGGGCTCGGGCCACGCCATGAAGGCGCTCAACAACTTCGTTGCCGGGGCCGCCTACTCGGCGCTCGCCGAGGCGCTGGCGATCGGCGAGCGCTACGGCCTGGCGCCCGAAACGATGCTCGATGTCATCAACACGTCGACCGGCCGCAGCTTCTCCAGCGAGATGGTGTTCGCCCGCGAGGTCGTCACCGGCCGCTATGGAACCGGTTTCGCCCTTGGCCTGCTGGCCAAGGACACCTCGATCGCGGCCTCGCTGGCCCGCGCGGCCGACGTCGACGCGCCCAGCTGCGCGCTCACCCAGCAGCGCTGGCAGCAGGCGGCCGAGCGGGTCGGCGGCAGCGCCGACCACTCCGAGGCCCACCGGGCCTGGTACCCGCAGAACCCCGCGTAAGCCGGCTCAGCCGACCAACGCCTCCACCGCCCGATCGACGTCGGCCTCGTCGTTGTAGAGGTGCGGGCTCACCCGCACCCGGCCGGCGCGCACCGAGCTGCGCACACCGGCGGCCCGCAGCCGCTCACCGGCACCCTCGTCGGCGATGAACGAGACGATCGCCGAGTCCGACGGCGCCAGGCCCAGCCCGGCACGCAGACGGTTGGCCAGCGCCAGGTCGTGAGCGTGGATGCGCTCCAGGCCGATGTCCTCCAGGAGATTCAGCGCGACCTCGGCGGCGTGCCAGAGAAACCACGCCGGAGAGACGTCGAACCGCCGCGCGCTGCCGGCCTGGCGCAGCGGCAACCCGTAGCAGGTGTCCCACGGCCGCTCGCCCGCGTACCAACCCGCGTTGAGAGCGCGCAGGCGCTCGCGGGCGCTGGGCGCCGCGACCATGAACGCAGTGCCCCGCGGATGGCAGAGCCACTTGTAGCCGCCGACGACCACGACGTCGAACTCCGCAGCGTCGAGCGGGAGCCAGCCGCACGCCTGGGTGGCATCCAGCACGGTGAGGGCTCGATGGGCGCGCGCGGCCCCCGCGACGGCGTCCAGGTTGGCCATCCGGCCGTCGGCCGACTGGACCGCGGAGAACGCCACCACGTCAGTGCCGTCGTCGATCGCGTCGGCGAGCCGCTCGAGCGCGACCGTGCGCACCTCATGACCGGCGGCGGCGAACGGGAACAACAGCGACGTGAAGTCGCCCTCGGGCGCCAGTACCCGCGAGCCGGCCGGGAGCGATCCCGCAACCGCCCCGACCAGCGGCGAAACCTGATGGCCGATGCTCACGTCCTCGGCCCGGCTGCCGTACAGGCGGGCGAAGGTGGCGCGTGCCCTGCTCAGAACCTCGTCGCACTCGAGCGGGTCATAGGTGCCCGCAGCCCACCTCCCGGTGACCGACGCCAGCTCCGCCACGGCCCCAACCGGCGCCAAGCCGTAGGTCGCCGTGTCCAGGTAATGGCCGGCGGGCGTGAACGCGTCGCTGAGCAGCCCGCCGGTTTCACCCACCACTCAGACGTGCACGACCGACTCGTACGCGGGCGCTGCCTGCGCCCCTTCGAACAGATCGCGCTCTCGCATCCACTGCTGAGCGCGCTCGTAGGAGTCGGCCGTGTAGGGCAGGAAGATGATCCTCTCGCCTGGCCCGAACCGTCGCACATCGACCAGGTCGTGGAAACGCTCCGGGATCTCCTTCAGGTAGTGGTGCTTGTAGGGCTCGGGCTCCAGATCAAGCTCCATCTGCGCACGCTTCAGGGCGTTGAAGTACTTCTCCACGTCGGCCGGATCGGTCTCCGGGCCGAACATGAAGCCGGCCATGAACGTGGTGTCGAGGATCTGGCGGCAACCCAGCTGCTCGACGAGGTAGACCGGCGCGCCCCACACGGCCGCCGCCGGCACCGAGCCCTCCAGCAGCGCGTCGACACGGTCGTAGGGCATGCCGCCAAACCTGAGCTTGACCCGATCGCGACCGAGGAACGGCTCCAGCGCCTGGAGCGTGGAGAAGTGGCTTCCGGAGTGATAGCCCACGGCCACCTCGACTCCCGCCAGGTCCTCCGGTCGGCGGACCTCGGAGTCAGGCGGCACGTAGACGGCGCTGGGCAGCATCGCGTAGCAATGTCCCCACATCCGTCCGGCGGCGTCGCCCGCCGCCTGGTTCACCGCCCAGTGGCAGGCACAGCTCATGTTCTTCTTCCCGCCCCCTCCACTGCGATAGAGCTCGTAGGCACCCGTGCGAACGTCCTGCTGGCCGTCTGGGCGTATGTCCTGATCCGCGTTCTCCTGCGCCTTGACGTCGAGTTCGTAGTCAAGGCCCTCGTCGTCGAAATAACCGTTCTCCACGGCGATCCAGTCCTGGAGACGGCCGTGCGTCGAGATCCGAAACTTTCCCATCTGGCTAACTCCTCTCGTTACTCGGCCACCGGCGGCGGATACACCTCGCGGACGTACTCGTCGACCATCTGCGGCGGCAGCCGCCGGGCCATGGCGACGTAGTAGATGATCAGACTCCAGCCGGCCGACGCCAGCAGGCCGCCGTACAGTCCGAGGTCGTTGTTGCCGCCCACCAGCACGTTCTTGAAGACGCCGACATCGCCGATGATGCCGCCGGGGCCGCCGGCGGGTGAGCCGAACGTGCCGAAGTACGAGATCACGCCCATCCCGATCAGGTACGGGAAGATCCAGATGGCCGCGTCCCAGTCGACCCGCGGCTGGTTGGGGTTGAGGTGCAGCGCCGCCGAGATCGCCATCAGCGCGTAGCCGATCAGCATCGCCACCATCAGAGTCGTGTAGGTGCTCCACCCTGCCCAGTACACGATGAAGCTGGCCAGGACGAACGCCAGCGGCGCCAGGATATGGGCGGCCGGCAGACGGTAGGGGCGCGGCAGGTCCGGCTTCTGCCGGCGAAGCGCGCCCAGCGCCAGGGGCGCTCCCGCGTACATCATCACCGAGGCGCTGGTGACGACGCCCACGAGCTTGCTCCAGCTGGGGAACGGGAGCAGGAACAGCAATCCGATCAACGCGGAGATGATGACGCCGAACGCCGGGACCCTCGAGCGTGCGGAGTTGCGCTCAAAGGCATGCGGGATGTAGCCGTTCTTGCTCAGACCGAAGCTGATCCGCGACGCGGACGTCAGGTAGATCAGCCCGGTGCCGCTCGGGGAGATGAACGCGTCCAGGCGCAGGATGAACGCCAGCCAGGCCAGCCCCGCGACCTTGGCCACGTCGTAGAACGGAGCGGCATCCAATGCCTTCAGCGCCGGGCTGGCGTGTCCGGTGGGGATCAGGCCGGTCCACGTGCCGCCGTGCGCGAGCAGCTTGGGGTCGAGCGCGCCGATGAAGGCCACCTGCACGAGGATGTAGATCGCCGCGCCGATCAGGATCGAGAGGATCACCGCTCGGGGCAGGTCCTTCTTGGGGTCTTTGGCCTCCCCGCCTAACTGCACCGCCTGTTCGAAGCCGAGCAGCGAGAACACGATGCCTCCGGTGGGAATCGCGATCAGGATGCTCTTCACCGCGGCCCCCTTGACGAAGAAGCCGCCGCCGTGGCTGAAGTTGGAGCTGTGGAACTTGAAGACGAGCAGGATGATGATCGTCAGCACCGGGATCAGGACCTTCCACGTGGTCAGCGAGTTGTTGACCCGCGCCAGCCACCCGATCCCGATCAGGTTGACGCACACGAACGCGAACATCAGCACGACCGCCACCACGATCCCGACCCCGCTCAGCGTGCCTTTGCTGCTGTACCAGCTCGAGGCCCAGCTGAAGCTCGACAGGTACTGGATCGCCGCCAGGACCTCGATCGGCGCCACGCTGGCCGCCTGCAGATAGGAGAACCAGCCGAACGTCCCGCCGGCCAGGCTGCCGAACGCATAGTGGGGGAAGCGGCTGGTCCCGCCGGACACGGGGAAGAGACCGCCCAGCTCGGCGTGGACCAGCGCCAGGACGATCACGATCAACGACGCGGCGAACCATGCGATGATCGCCGACGGACCGGCGATCGAGGCCGCGGTCAGCGCGCCGAACAGCCACCCCGAACCGATGAGCGAGCCCTCGGAGGCCCACAGGAGCCCGAGGAAGCCGACGTTGCGCTCCATCCCGTCGCTGTCGAGTGCTGCTTCTGGCGCATTCCCTGGCGCCTCCGTGACGTTGGCCACTGTCCCTCCCAGAACGTTTGAACAGGCAGAGCGGCATCCTAACCCTTGGAAGTGCCTGTCGCACCACCCACGTGGCCGGTTTGACCCTCCATTAGAGAAGCTTCGCCAGCCGGACCTCGGGCGCGTTGGACGGATCGATCAGTCCCTCCAGCGCCGACCCGTACGACGGATAGGCCAGGACCGAGCCGTCGTGGAGGACCATCAGGAAGCGGTCCATCCGGCGCAGAAAGGCGCGGTCGTGGGAGACCGCCACGACGGTTCCCTGAAAGCCGTCGAGTGCCTTCTCCAGTGCCTCCGAGGAGTCGGTGTCCAGGTTGTCGGTGGGCTCGTCGAGCAGCAGGAGGTTGTGCCCCTCGAGCTCCAGGATCAGCACCTCCAGGCGAGCCTTCTCGCCGCCTGAGAGCACGTCGTAGCGTCGCCGTGCCGCCTCGGCGAGCCCGTAGCGAGCCAGCGCCGCCATCGCCACACGCAGCTCGCCGCGGAGCTCTGAGACGATGTCCAGCACGACGTTGCCGGCGAACCCGGGACGGGTCTGAAGCTGGGTGAAGAAGCCGGTCGAGACCCGCGGACCGATTCTCAGCTCCCCGGTGTCGACGTCGCGCGTTCCGGCCAGCACGGACATGAGCGCGCTCTTGCCCGAACCGTTGGGACCGATCACCCCCACGCGCTCGCCGAAGTGGATCTCCTGCGAGAACGGCGAGACGAGCCCGTCGATCCCGAGCGCGCGCATGTCGAGGACGATCCGCGCCGAATCGCCGCCGCGGATACGTACGGCGATCGCCGTGTCGGCCACGGGTGACGGCGGAGGGCCGCCCGCCTTGAAGCGGTTCCAACGCGACTCCATCGCGTCGGCCCGCTTGGCCCAATCGGGCGCGTAGCGTGCCCGCTCCTTGAACGTCTTCATCAGCCTGAACAGGCGCCGCTCCTCCTCGTGCCAGCGCTTGACGGCATCGCCCAGACGCCGCTGGCGATCCTCGCGCGCCTGTGCATAGGTGGCATACGAGCCGCCGTGCACCCACGCGCCGTTGCCCTCCAATGTCACGATCGTCCCCACCGCGCCGGCAAGCACCTCGCGATCGTGGGAGATCATCACGATCGTCTTCTTCGACGTCCGAATCCGCTGCTCCAGCGCGAGCTTGGCGGGAACGTCGAGGAAGTTGTCGGGCTCGTCGAGCGCCAGCACGTCGGCGTCCGAGCTGAACAGCACGTCGAGCACGAGTTGCTTGCGCTCGCCGCCCGAGAGGGTCCGGGCCGGGCGCTCGGCGAGCTCGGCGACCGAGGCGCGCACGATGCGCCGGCAGCTCGCGTCCCACTGGCCCTCCAGCTCATAGCCTCCCAGGGCCGACCAATCGGCGATCGCGACGCCCAGCCCCATACCGGCATCCGAGTCGCCGGCGTCGAGCTGGCGCTCGAGGGTGAGCATCGCCTCCCCGGCGGCGCGGACCGCGCGCGGGGCCAGCGAGAGCAGCAGCTCGCGAACCGTGCCGTCGCCGTCGCCGACCCCGACGTCCTGCGCCATGTAGGCGAGGCGGCCGCCGTGCGCGGCCTCGCCCTCGTCGGCCGGCAGCAGTCCGACGAGGATCTTGAGCAGCGTGCTCTTCCCGACGCCGTTGGCGCCCACCAGCCCAGCGTGCTGACCGGGCGAGAGCCGGAAGGAGACATCGGAGAACAGCAGGTCGCCCCCCGGATGGGCGTAGGCCAGCCCTGAAACCGCGACGTGCGCCACACGAGCATTTTCCCAGGCTTCGCTACGGTCGGGTGGCCATGGTCGACGACGCTCTGCTGACCGAGCAGCTGGACTACTACCGCGCCCGCGCGGGCGAGTACGACCGGTGGTGGAACCGCGAGGGGCGCTTCGACCGCGGCGCGGAGGCCAACGCCCGGTGGTTCGCCGAGGCAGCCGAGCTGGAGCGGGTGCTGGAGCGCTTCGATCCGCGCGGTGACGTGCTGGAGCTGGCGTGCGGGACCGGGCTGTGGACGCGACACCTGGTCGGCTACGCCTCTGCACTCACGGCTGTCGACGCCTCCGAGGAGGTGCTGGCCATCAACCGCGCGCGGCTGGACACGACAAGCGTGCGCTACATCCAAGCCGACCTGTTCGACTGGACGCCCCCAGGCAGCTATGACGCCTGTGTGTTCTCCTTCTGGCTCTCCCACGTCCCGGAGCAGCGCTTCGCTGCGTTCTGGGAGATGGTCGCGAGCGCGCTGCGACCCGGCGGGCGCGTGCTGTTCATCGACAGCGCGCGCACCGACCGCTCCACCGCCGCCGACCACCAGCTACCCGGTGACGACGAGTCGACGATGACGCGGCGGCTGGACGACGGCCGTGAGTTCCGGATCATCAAGCGCTTCTACGACCCGCGCGCGCTGGAGTCCGACCTGGCGTCGCTGGGCTTCGACGTCCAGGTCGCCGAGACGGGCGAGTTCTTCCTCTACGGCACGGGGGTGAAGTCCTAGCCCGTCCGGCCGCTGCTGACCGTGCGATGAGCGCCGGGAAACGTCCAGATGGCCCGGCCGGCACGCGTGGCATGGTCGTTTCCGGCGGGGGGAGCCGGAAACATCCAGACCTCCGTCCGCGCCGCTTCGATCTGGATGTTTCCAGGGCCCCGCGCGGCGCTGTCCGCCGCTGGCGGCCGGGTCCTCAGGCGACGCTCAGGCAGCGGCGTCCGTAGATCGCGCCCACGAACAGCTGGGTGAGTGGGGCAACGAGGCCGCCCTCGCCGGTGAGCGAAGGGTGCTCGGCCGTCATCGCGATGTGGAACGAGCGCTCGGCGCTCCACACCAATGAGGCCGCCAGCGCCTCGGCGTCGGCCCCCGGTGGAGCCAGACCAGCGGCTCGGTCCTCGACGATCACCCGGGCCAGCCGGGCTGTCAGGTCGCCGTGCATGCGCAGCCACAGGCGCTGCAGATCCGGCACCGACGGCCACTCCTCGGTCGCCGCCACCACCAGTGGGGCGTAGCGCGCCGAGACGTTCATCAGCCGCGCCAGCCCGTCGCGAAACGCCTCATCGGGCGAGCGCTCACCACGCTCGAACATCGGCTCGATCTCGTCCGCGACCTCCGCGCTGATCCCGCGCACGAGCTTGATCAGCACGTCCTCCTTGGAGGAGAAGTGCTCGTAGAAGCTCGTCCGCCCCACGCCCGCCGCGTTCAGGATCTGGGCCACGCTCAGCTCGGCCAGCGACGTCGTCTCCAGCAGTTCGGTGGTGGCGGCCAGCACGGCGGCGTAGGTGCGCGGGCGGCGGCCGCGGCGGCGCGGACGCCTGGTCATCGGCCTCGAGGCGGGCATCCGAGCGAAGTGTACGCGGTGTTCACTATTTCCCGTGTGAGACGGTACCCGTTCGTGAGTGAGGAGTTCCGCATAGCCCAGGTGCTGCGCGACCGCGCGGCCGCACAGCCCGATCAGGTGGCGCTGGTGGCCGGCGACGGACGCGAGCAGACCTACGGCGAGCTGCAGCAGCGCTCCAACCGCCTCGCGCAGTACCTTTTGCAGCGCGGCGTCACCGTCGGCGACCGGGTTGCCCACCTCGATCGAAACGCCCCCGCCGCTGCCGAGCTGCTGCTCGCGGCGGCCAAGATCGGCGCCGTGCTCGTGCCGCTGAACTGGCGCCTGGCGCGGCCCGAGCTGCAGGCGCTGCTGAACGACTCCCACGCCAAGCTGCTGTTCTCCGGGCCGGCGTTCGCCGAGGTGGCGGAGCAGCTCATGCCCGAGGGCACCGTGACCCTCGACGACGCCGACGACCGGCCGGCCGACGACGCGGACGATCCGCAGAACGACGGCGACCTCGACGCCGTCGTCCTGCAGCTCTACACCTCGGGCACGACCGGCCGCCCCAAGGGCGTGCAGACGACCAACCGCAACCTGTCAAATCTGACGGCGGGTCTCGGCGAGCTCTGGTCCGTCGACGAGGACTCAATCTCGCTGGTGGCGATGCCGCTGTTTCACATCGGGGGGATGGGCTGGCTGCTGGTGGGGCTGACCAACGGCGCCACCAACGTTCTGGTGCCTGAGATACAGCCGAAATCGTTGCTGGACACGATGGAGCACGAGCGTGTCACCAACGCCTTCCTTGTGCCCACCGTGCTGCAGATGCTCACCGCCGTTCCGGGCGCGACCGACCGCGACTGGTCGGCGTTGCGGTCGATCGCCTACGGCGCCTCGTCGATCACCACGACCGTGCTCAAGAACGTCATCAGCACGTTCGGCTGTTCGCTGTACCAGGTGTACGGAATGACCGAGACGACGGGCGCGATCGTGCAGCTGGACGCGGAGGACCACGATCCCGGCGGGCCGCGCGAGCACCTGCTGCGCGCCGCCGGCAAGCCGTATGCCTGGATGGAGCTCCAGATCGCCGACCCGGCCACGGGCGAGCCGCTCCCCACCGACGCGATCGGCGAGGTGCGAGTGCGTGGCTCCAGCGTGACCCCCGGGTACTTCGATAACCCCGAGGAGACCGAGAAGGCGTTCGCCTCAGAGGGGTGGCTACGCACCGGCGACGGCGGCTACCTGGACGAGGAGGGCTACCTGTTCCTCACCGACCGGATCAAGGACATGATCGTCACCGGCGCCGAGAACGTGTATCCGGCGGAGGTGGAGGAGGTCCTCGCCCAGCACCCGCTGGTCTCGGAGGTGGCCGTATTCGGCGTGCCCGACGAGCGCTGGGGCGAGGTGGTCACCGCGGCCGTGGTCAAGCGCGGCGACGAGGAGCCGGAGATCGATGAGCTGGTGGCCTTCGCGCGCGAGCGGCTGGCCGGCTACAAGCTGCCCCGCAGCGTTTATTACGTGGACGAGATGCCCAAGACGGCCACGGGCAAGGTCTCCAAGAAGGACCTCCGCGAGCAGTACGGCAACACCGGCTGACTCAGACGCCCAGCGAGCGGCCGACGATCTCCTTCATGATCTCGGTCGTCCCGCCGTAGATGCGGGTGATCCGCGCGTCCACGAAGGCGCGCGCGATCGGGTACTCGAGCATGTATCCGTAGCCGCCGTGCAGCTGCACGCAGCGATCGATCACCCGCCCCTGCAACTCGGTGGACCACCATTTGGCCATCGCCGCGTCCTCGGGCGTCAGCTCGCCGTCATTCAAGGCCAGGACCGCTTTGTCGACGAACGCCGTTGCCAGCTCGATCTCGGTGGCCATCTCGGCCAGCGCGAACCGCGAGTTCTGAAACGAGCCGATCGGCTGACCGAACGCGGTGCGCTCCTTGACGTACTCAAGCGTCCACTGCAGCGCTCCCCGGGCCGCCGCCACCCCGGCGATGGCGATGCTCAGCCGCTCCTGGGCGAGGTTGGAGGTCATGTAGCGAAAGCCCTGCCCCTCCTCGCCGAGCCGGTTCTCGACCGGTACCCGCACGTCTGAGAAGAACAGCTCGGCGGTGTCCTGCGCGTGCATTCCGACCTTGTTCAGGTTGCGCCCGCGCTCGAACCCCTCCATCCCCCGCTCGATGATCACCAGCGAGATCCCCTTGTGGCGCTGCGAGGGATCGGTCTTGACCGCGCAGATCACCAGGTCGGCGTTGACCCCGTTGGTGATGAACGTCTTGGAGCCATTGACGACGTAGGTGTCGCCGTCGCGCCGCGCCGTCGTCCGCAGGCCCGCCAGGTCAGAGCCGATCTCGGGCTCGGTCATCCCCAGCGCCGTGATCAGGCTGCCGTCGGCGATCCCCGGCAGCCAACGCTCGCGCTGTTCCTCGTTGGCGAAGGCGAGGAAGTAGGGCAGGCAGATGTCGGTGTGCAACGTCACCCCCAGACCGCTGCCGGCAACCCCGGCCAGTGAGACCTCCTCGGACACGATCTGGTTGAAGCGAAAGTCATCGACGCCGGCGCCGCCGTAGTGCTCGGGCACCTGCATCGCCAACAGGCCCTTCCCGGCCGCGGCGGCGAACAACTCGCGCGGGACGATCCCGTCGCCCTCCCACTGCTCATGATGGGGGGTGATCTCCTCGGCGACGAAGCGACGGACCGATTCGCGGTAGTCGACGTGCTCGGGCTCGAACAGGGTGCGTCTCATCCGAGCAGCATGCTGTCAGACGACGGTCACTAGCCTGACCCCCGTGCCCTCCCCCAGCACCCAGGACGCGATCCTCGACGCCACCGAGCAGCTATTGCGTGAGCGGCGCCTCAGCGAGCTGAGCGTCGGCGACATCATCGCCGCGGCGGGCATCTCGCGGACCAGCTTCTACGCCTACTTCGGATCAAAGACGGCGGTCGTGGCCGAATGCCTGCGCCGCGTGACCGGCGAGGTGGTGGTGGCCGTCGAGCCGTTCCTCAGCGACTCCGAGGCCGATCCGGAAGCGGCGATCCGGGCCAGCCTGGCGCGCTGGGTGAACGTCTGCACGGAGCACGGGGCGCTGATGCGCACGGTCAGCGAGGAGTGGCCGCACGACGAGCAGTTGCGGGCGCTGTGGTCCGAGATCCTCGCCGGGTTCGCCGCCGGCACCGCCCAGGTGATCCGCTCCGCCCGCGCCCGGGGGCAGGCGCCGCCGGGCGCCGATGCCGACGCCCTGGCGGCCTGCCTGATGTGGGGCTACGAGCGGGTGCTGCATGTCGCGCTGGTCGGCGAGGCGCGTGGGCTGCAGAGCCCGGCGCTGATCGTGGAGCCGCTCGCCCAGCTGATGGTCGGCAGCGTCTTCGGACGTCCGATCGCCGCTACTTGACGGTCTTGCCCGATGCGTTGACGGCCAGCCACGTGCCACCGAACTGCTGGGCGCCCACGTAGTCGGTCTCGGCGGCGCTCGAGTCGGCCACATAGGTGTAGAGCGGATGGCCGTTGTAGGTGACCTGATGTGAGCCGCCCGGCAGCTTGATCGTCGAGAGCATCGAGCCCTTCACGCCCGGGCCCGCGGTGGGCTTGCCACGGCTGGTGAGCATCGGCCAGGTGCTGGGGCAGCCCGGGGCGCTCGTGCAGCGGTCCTTGTTGCGGCCGTCCTTGGTGAACGCATACAGGGTGCGACCGCGCCCGTTGACGAGGATCATGCCGAGGCTGGACTGGTGCAGGGAGACCCGAGCGGGCCCGGCCGCGGCGGCGTGCGGCGGGTGCGGCGGCATTCGCGGGTCCCGCGGCCGCGAAGGCGAGCGCAACGGCCAGCGCGCCTACGGCGGTAAGCGTGGCGATGACGCCGGCGAAGCGGCGAATCGGCGTGTGTGGCATGTGAAGTCTCCTTGGTGTCACTGGGGGTCGTCACGGCTCAAGACGCCGAAGGACTGTCTTCCTTCCCGCTGCGCGCGTAGCATCTGTGTCGGTGCGCCGCCTGGATCCGAAGTCGCTCGGTCAGCATCTGGACGTGCTATATCGCGCCGCCTGGGCGCTATGCGGCTCCCGCGAAGACGCCGAGGACCTCGTCCAGGAGACCTACATGCGGGTGCTCGCACGGCCGCGGGTGATCCGCGAGGACGAGCGCGCCTACCTGATGCGAGCGATGCGCAACACGTTCTATTCGCGGCTGCGAACCGCCTCGCGACGACCCCAGCAGGCGGCCACGCTGGAGGACGTGGATCCGGTCGACCCGCGCGCCGGCCAGCGTCCTGACCGCGCGGCGGAATTCGGCGAGATCATGGACGCGGTCGCTGCGCTGCCCGAGGACTTCCGGCTGGCGATCGTCGCCGTTGACGTGATGGGACTGTCCTACGGTGAGGCGGCCGCGGTGCTGGACACCCGCGAGGCGACGATCACCACACGCCTCTACCGGGCCCGCCAGCGGATCGCGAAGCAGTTCGAGGAAACGGCCCCCGCCGAGCCCGGGCGGGAAGGATCTGAGCCTAATCGGAGTCTCTCAGTGAAGGAAAAGCAATGACAGACGAACCGCAGTTGCCCGAAGCCGAGCTGGCGGCGCTAGCCGACGGCTCGCTGCCCGCCGATCGGCGGGCGCATCTGCGTGCCCGGATCGACGCCTCGCCGGACCTGGCGGCGGCGCTCACCGAGCAGGAGCGAGCCGTGACGATGCTGCGCGCGCTCGACGAGCCCGCCCCCGCCGCGCTCCACGCTCGCGTGCGCGAGATGACCGACGGCGCGGGTAGTCCTCGTCGCGCGCCCCGCTGGCGCCGCTCGCTGTTCGTGCCGGCGGCGACAGCGCTGGCCGTCGCGGTGGCCGCCGTGGTCGTGCTGCTGGGAGGCGGCGGCTCGTCGGCGCCAACGGTCCCGCAGACTGCGCATCTGGCGCTGGCCGCCGCCACCGCGCCGGCGCCGGCCGAGGACGCCGCGCACCGCGGCCAGCTGCGTCTGCACGTAGGCGGGATCGCGTTCCCGTACTACGGGCGCAGCTCCGGCTGGGAGGCCACCGGAGCGCGCACCGACACGCTCGGCGGCCGTCGCGTGGTCACCGTCTTCTACATGGCCCGGGGCCACCGAGTCGGCTATGCGATCGTCGACGGCGCGCCGCTGGCCGTCAGCGGAGGCAAGCTCGTGACTCGGGACGGCATGCGCTACTGGCTGCAGCGCGACCGCGGCGCCGAGCTGATCACCTGGCGCCAGGCGGGGCACACCTGCGTGATCGCCGGGCGCAAGGTCGGCAGGGACACGCTGCTGGCCTTGGCTACCGCCGAGGAGATCCAGGCGGCAGCCTGAGTCAGCCCAGCGCGGAGCGCAGGTCCGCCACCAGGTCCTGCGGGTCCTCGATGCCGCAGCTCAGGCGCACCAGGTCGGCGGGGACGGCGGCCGCCGAGCCCTCCACCGACTGGTGGGTCATCGCCTGCGGAACCTCGATCAGCGACTCCACCCCGCCCAGCGACTCGGCCAGCGTGAACAGCCGCGTGCGAGCGGCGATGCCCGTCGCGTCCGGGTGGCGAAAGCTCACCATGCCGCTGAAGCCCGGCCAGCGCACATCCTGCACGCCCGGCGCGGTCCTGAGCATTTCCGCCACCGCCGCGGCGCTGCGAGCGTGGGCCTCCATGCGCAGGTGCAGGGTGCGCAACCCGCGGTGGACGAGGAAGCAGTCCATCGGGCCGGGGACGGCGCCGACGGCGTTCTGCACGAAGCGCAGCCGCTCGTACCACTCGGGATCGCGGGTCACCACCACGCCGCCGACGACGTCGGAGTGTCCGCCCAGGTACTTGGTGGTGGAGTGCACGACGAAGTCGGCGCCCAGCTCCAGCGGCCGCTGGTTGGCGGGCGTGGCGAACGTGTTGTCGACGGCCACCAGCGCCTCGCCGCGCCGCGCGACCACGCCTTCGATGTCGATCACGTTGAGCAGCGGGTTGGTGGGCGTCTCCACCCAGATCAGCCGCGTGTCGCCGCGCACGGCGCGGCCGACTGCCTCAAGGTCGGTCTGCCCCACCAGGTCATAGGCCAGCCCCCAGCGGCTCAGCACCTTGTCGACGAGCCGGTAGGTGCCGCCGTACAGATCGTCGGGAAGCACGATGTGCGCTCCGGCCTCACACACGACTGTGATCAGCGCGTGCTCGGCGGCCAGCCCGGAGGAGAAGGCGACCGCCTGCCCGCCCTCCAACTCCCCCAGCGCCTGCTCGAGCGCCGCGCGAGTGGGGTTGGCAGAGCGCGCATAGTCGTAGTCCTGCACGAACTCGCCGGGGCCGCGCTGGGCGTAGGTTGAGGTCTGGTGGATGGCGGGGATCACCGATCCGAACGAGGGGTCGGGCGTGAGACCGGCGTGGACCGCCCGCGTGGCGAACCGGTCGCTCATCCGGCCAGCGCCTCCAGCAGGTCGGTGCGCGTGACCAGCCCTTCGGCCCGTCCATCGCGGGTGACCATCAGCGCCTGCTGATCGCCCGACAGCAGCTCGACTGCCTCGCGTACCGGGTCCTCGGTGGAGACGGCCGAGAACGGCGGCTCCATCACCTGGACGATCTCGGCGTCCAGCAGCGACGGGTCCTCGGCGGCGCGCCGCAGCAGGCCCCGTTCGCCGATCGCCCCCACGACTGTGGCCGAGTCGTGCGCGGAGACCACGGGCAGCTGCGAGACGCGGTGCTCATGCAGCAGCGCCACCGCCTCGCGCACCCGGAAGTGGGGCTGCACGGTGACCAGCGACGGAAGCTCGCCCGCAGCGCGCTTGCGGCGCAGCACGTCGCCCACCGTCAGGTCGGGGTCGCGCGGCAGAAAGCCGTACTGCCGCATCCAGGCGTCGGAATACACCTTCGACAAGTAGGACCGCCCGCCGTCGGGGATCACCACGACGATCATCGCGTTCGGATCGCTCACCTCGGCGGCGATCTGCAGCGCCGCGTAAAGCGCCAGCCCACCCGAGCCGCCGGCGAGGATGCCCTCGGCGTGCGCCAGCCGCCGAGTGGTGAGGAAGGCATCGCGGTCAGAGACCATCACCCAGCGGTCGATCACCGCCGGGTCGAACGTCTCGGGCCAGAAGTCCTCGCCCACGCCCTCCACCAGGTAGGGGCGCACGTTCTCCGCGCCACCGGAGTAGATCGAGCCCTCCGGGTCGGCGCCCACCGAGACCAGGTCGGGACGGCGCTCGCGCAGGTAACGAACGGTCCCGGTGACCGTGCCGCCGGTGCCCACCCCGGCCACGAGATGGGTGATCTGGCCGCCCGTCTGCTCCCAGATCTCCGGGCCGGTCGACTCGTAATGGGCCTGGGGGTTGGCCTGGTTGTGGTACTGGTTGGGTTGAAATGCGCCGGGAATCTCGGCGGTCAGCCGGTCGGCCACGCGGTAGTAGGAGCGGGAGGACTCGGGCGGAACGTCGCTGGGTGCCAACACGACCTCGGCCCCGTAGGCGCGCAGCAGGTCGATCTTCTCGCGGCTCATCTTGTCGGGCATCACCGCCACCACCCGGTAGCCCTTCAGGCGCGCCGCGATCGCCAGCCCCGTCCCGGTGTTGCCCGACGTCGGCTCCACGATCGTGCCCCCGGGGCGCAGGTTCCCGTCGCGCTCTGCGGCCTCGATCAGGGCGACCGCCACGCGATCCTTGATCGACCCGCCGGGGTTGAACACCTCCAGCTTGGCGATCAGCTGCGGCGTGAGGCCGGCCCCGATGCGCGACAGCCGGACCAGGGGGGTGTCGCCGATCGTGTCCAGGATCGAGTCTGCGATCTGCGCGGTCATGTCGTGGATTGTGATGCCTCGGCGGCAGACTGACGTTTCGCGTCCGGGCTGAGCGCCAAGATCGCGGCAGGTCGATGCACGCTTTGAGGACACCAGGTGGCCGGCGGTTGGGGATGCTCGCGACCCTCGTGGCCCTGTGCGCCCTCGCCCCAGCCCAGCCCGCAGCCCGGGCGCGCGCGCCTGCCGATGCCCTCCCCGCTGCGGCGACCCTCACGGTGGGGGTCGACGAAACCGGGACCGGCCAGGCCTGGCAGTCCCCCGAGCCGGCCGGTTCCTCGGCCGTTGCCACGGCGGCGCTCGTGGCGCCGGCGGGCACCACGCCCGCGACGGGCAGCATCACCTATTCGCTGTACGGGGACAGCCTGTGCGCCTCGCCGCCGATCTCCTCGCAGACGGCGTCGCTCAACGGCGACGGCACGGTGCCCGCCTCCGCGGCCACGAGTCCGCTGAGTGCGGGTGCCTACGCATTCGCCGCAACGTACTCGGGCGACGCCGGCAACGCCGCCGCCAGCAGCTCGTGCGCGGCATTCACGGTCGCGACCGCGCAGCCGGTCATGCCGAGCGCCTCGGCCAACCCGGCGAGCACCAGCTTCGGCAACACCGTGATCCTCTCGGCCGCCGGACTGCCGAGCGACGCCAGCGGCAGCGTGACCTTCGCCACGGCCACGGCGAACCTGTGCAACGCCACGGTGTCACTCGGTGCGGCGTCCTGCACGACGGCGCTGCTGCCGGCCGGCGACTACTCGGTGACGGCCGCCTACAGTGGCGATGGCGCCTACCTGCCCGCGGATGCGGCCACCGAGTTCACGATCCTTCCGGGCCCGGCCGCTGCCTTTCATTTCGTCGATCCGCCCTCGATTGAGATCGTCCAGCCGGTCAACGGCGCCCGCTACACGCGGGGGGAGATGGTGCGCGCCAGCTACAACTGCACTGACGGCGCGGATGCACCGGGGCTGGTCTCGTGCCGAGGGTCGGTGTCGGCCGGCGCCCGGATCGACACCGCGGAGCCGGGCGAGCACCCGTTCACGGTCACCGGCATGAGTCAGAGCGGAGAGAGCACGATCCGCACGCTGCACTACCTCGTCGACATGCCCGGCAACCGGATCGCCGTGCCGCAGCCGGACCTCAGGACCGACGGCACCGGCACGGTCGGGGTGCGGGTCCCAGGGCCGGGGAGGCTCTCCGCGCTGGAGACGGCATGGCGCAGTGATCGGCCCGAGCCTCGCGTGGGCCACCAGACGGTGCTCTCCCGCGGCGCGGTCTCTGTCCGGCGCGCCGGACGCGTCACGGTGAGGATCAGGCCGGTGGCCAGCGGACGCAGCCTGCTGCGCGGCAGCCGCGGCCAGCGGCTGCGGGTTCGGCTGTTCGTCACCTACACCCCCACCGGCGGGGATGTGCGGCAACTGAGCAAGTACGGTCTGCTGCGCATCAGGTGAGGCGCCGGCCGCGAAGCGGCGCTGACCGCGGTCCGTATGTTGTGTGCGGTGATGAGAAGCTCACATCTCCGGCGCGGAGCGGCAACGCTCGCCGCCTGCCTGGTCGCAGTGGCGGCGACCGCCTGCGGAGGTTCGAGCGCCACCAAGAAGGACGTGATCGCCCGCGGCAACGCGATCTGCGCAGATGCGGTGCGGTCGGTGCGAGCCGTCGCCCCGCCGCCCGCGGGCAGCACGTCAGCCGCCGCGCTGAGCGGGTACTTCCAGCACCTGCTGCCGATCGTCAGCAAGGAGGTCTCCCAGCTGCGAAAGCTGCCGCGACCCAGCACCGACACGGCGCTGCTGAACCGCTACATCGACGCGGTCATCCAGGCCGGAGCGACGTACAAGCAACTGGCGGCGGCCGCGCACCGCAACGACCTCACCTCCGTGGCAAGAGACCTCAGCGCGCTGCGCGCCAATCCGGCGCAGTCGCTGGCCCAGCGCTACGGGATGAACCAGTGCGCCGCGGCCACCGGCACCGCCAGTCCGTGACCGGCCGGCTCTCAGCGTAAGCAGAACCTCCGCCCCCTCGGAATCGACCTAGGCATTGCCTGGGCAATGGAGGTTATATTGGCGCGATGAACCAAACTTCCCCAATCCTCCGCCGGCGGCCGAGTTCCGCACGCCGGCTGCTGGCAGCCCCCGTCCTCGGGCTGCTGGCCGCGGCGGTGCATGCTGCTGGCGCCCTCGCTGGCCAGCGCCGACACCGCCTCGACTCTGTCGGTCGTCGGCACCAGCGACGTCAGCGACTCCGGTCTGATGCAGAACCTGATCCAGCCGGCGTTCTCCGCCGCCTTCCCGCAGTTCACGTTCAAGTACACGGGCTCGGCGACCGGCACGGCGATCAACAACGCCGAGGCGGGCTCGGGCGGCCCGAGCGTGCTGATCGTGCACGCCGCGTCGCTGGAGAACCAGTTCGTCGGGGGCGGCTTCTCCTACAACAACCAGTACGGCAACGCGATCTTCCGCAACGACTTCGTGCTCGCCGGCCCGACCGCCGACGCCACCCAAGCCAACGTCGCCTCCAACGCCGCCAACAACATCGCCCAGGGGTTCGCCGATGTCGCGGCCGCCGGGGTCGCCGGCAAGGCCACCTTCTTCACGCGAGGCGGCGGGACCACGGCCCCGGGTACCGTGGTCGCCGAGCATGGGTATTGGGCGCTGGTCAACAGCGCACAGCCTCACGCCCGCGGGCGTTTCGCTGTGCACCGTGTCCGCGGCTGACGGGGGCGGCATGTCGCCGATCAGCACAGCCGTGCAGGCCACGCTCGGGCCAGCCCTGTCCCGACAGCGGGACGGTCGACGGCAGCAACAACGATCTGCCCTCGTGGTACAAGATCAACAGCGGCAACCAGGCCGCCAACGTCATCGCCACCAACGCCTGCACCGGCACCGGGGTGGTGGCCAACGGCTGCTACTCGCTGACCGACCGCGGCACCTATGACTTCCTGGCGTCCGGAACCGATCCCGCGGGCACGATCCCGAACCTGAAGATCGTCACGCGTGACAACAGCGCCTCGGCCACCCGGTGGCGCCAACGCGCTGATCAACTACTTCCACGCCTACATCATCAACCCGTCAAAGCCGGGCGAGTCGGTCAACCTGCCCGCCGCCCAGGACTTCGTCAACTTCCTCACCTCGCCGGCGCTGCAGGCGAAGATCAAGACCTACCTGCCGAGCGTCGACCCGGGCGGTGCGCCGTTCGTCGCCGACGCGTCGCCGACGATCACCGCGACGGGCTTTCCGAGCACCGTGACCGCGGGCAAGGCGGTGACCGTGACCGGTCAGGTGACCAACAACGAGCTCGGGTACCCGGCGATCAGCGGCAAGGCCGTGTCGATCGACCAGCTGGGCGGGCTCACGCCGATCGCCGTTCACGGAGCCTCGCGGGACGACTGACGCAAGCCGGGCACTACAGCATCACGTTCACGCCGCCCTCCAGCGGCTCCTTCCAGGTCTCCACGGGCTCGATCTCGCAGATCGAGGACGCGACGCTGAACCCGCCGTACGGGGACATCCTCTCGCCGGCAGCCTCGGGCGCCTCGACGGTGGCGCTCAAGGCAACAGCCGCAATCACCCACGCGACCACCTCGCCCAGTTCGGTGCAGGTGTCGGGCACGCTCGGCCCGGCGGCCGTCGACAGCAAGGCCAAGGTGACGCTGCTGGCCCGCAAGAAGGGCTCAACCGGCGCCTTCAGAGCGATCGGCAAGCAGTCACCCACGGCCGGCCAGTCGGTGTTCGCGATCAACGGATCGCTCTCGACCGGCTCGTGGACGATCGAGGTGCAGTACGCCGATCCCGGCGCCTTTACCACGGGCACCAGCGCGAGGCGCAACGTCACCGTCCCGGCGGCGAGCGGACCGAAGCTGGGCTACAAGAAGGTCGCGATCACCGACGGCGTGCTGACGCTGACCGGCACGCTGAGCTCGGCGCCAAAGGGCTCGGGCGGCACGGTCAGGTTGTTCGCGCGCGTCCTGAACAAGCTCGCGGCCAAGAGCGCAACCGCTGCGGCGTCCAAGCCGGCGAAGTTCACGCCAGGTCGCCAAGGCGACGGTCAAGGCCGGCACGAAGACGTTCACGCTCCAGCACAAGTTCAAGCGTGGATTCCGCTACGTGCTGCAGGTCAGATACACCCACACGGGCCAGAAGACGACCAACTCGAGGTTCCGGAACGTGTCCATACACTGACGCACGTGACGCTGCGGCGTAGTCGGATGAGGCAGGATCTGCCAGCCAACCGCCGTCCCGGGGTCTTCCCGGGACGGCGGTTCGCGTTGGCGCTGGGGCTGGCGCTCGCACTGCTCGGATCGGCAGGCGTCGCGTCGGCCGACAGCGGCTCGGTGCCGATGGTCACGGCGACGATCTACGCCTCTGGTGGCGGTACCAGCAGCGAGTCGATCTCGTCGTCACAACTTCTGGCCGACCCCCAGCGCTGTCCCGCGTACTCGCAGACGCAGATGGCTCAGCACGGCTCGTCGGGCACCACCTCGGTGGGACTCCCCCAGGAGCATGGCTCGGGAACCGGCACGTGGTCGCTGGGAACCGTCCTCGGCTGCCTGCAGCCAAAGGTCTCGCTCGGCGACGTCACCGGAGTCACGATCCTCAACAGCGACGGCTCTCCCCAGGGATCCCAGGGCTCGCAGCTCACGCCGGCCGACCTCGCCACGCCGAGCGACTTCGACCCGAGCACGGACTCTCCCGTCGTCTCCGATCTCGGGTCGTCCTTTCAGTACAACCGCCCATGGCGCGGCAACGGCGACGAGAACGGCCCCGACCAGGTGACGAGCTCGGATCCGATCTCGATCGAGGTGTTTCAGGGGCCTCCGCTGACGGTCAGCGCCACGGCCTCGCGACCGACCGCGGCGGCGGGCAGCAGCCTGAGCTTCAGCGCGCTGGTATCGGGCAACCAGGGCTCGGCGCTCACCTACGACTGGAGCTTCGGCGACAACCTGCCGGAGTCACACGCGGCCGCACCCTCGGTCACCTACACCGATGCCGGCAGCTACAACGTCACCCTGCAGGTCACCGATGCAGACGGCGGAGGCGGCGGGACCACCGTGCCGATCACCGTCACGGGCTCGTCGGGCACGACACCGCCGCCGGGCACCCCGTCGACCCCGAACGCCAACACCGGCCCGCACGGGACGGGCACCAACCCGAACGGCGGTACGCACGGAAGCCCGGATGGCAACGGCAAGGGGAACGGTCGGCAATCCAGCAGCGGCAACGGAAATCATGACGGCAAGCCGTCGCAGGATCAGACCGGGGGCCTGTCGCCCAGTTCGACCCACCGGCAGAAGCCGTCCGGCTCGGGCACCGGCTCCACCGGTGGGTCGGGAGGCTCCAGCGGCGGCAGTGGCGCAGGCGGGTCCGCCTCCCCGTCGGCGCCGAGCCCGAACTCCTCGGCACCCCGGCGCCCTCCGGGCAGCGGCGGCCACCACGCAACCCATACCCGGCCGTCCTCAACCAGCGCCCAGCCTGGTCAGCTGGTCACCGGTCGCCTGGTCGCCGACGTCACCCCACTGTCAGCCGGCGCCAGCCCGCTCGTGCAGCGGTCCCCGGGCAGCGCCGCGACGGCTCCGTCGCCCCCCAGGCCAAGCGCCACTTCGCCGCTTGCCGTGATCGGCGGCGGCCTGGCGATCGTCCTGCTGCTGGGACTGGGAGCCGGGCGCGAGCTGAGAGGTCCGGGTTGGTGGAGGCCACTGCGTTCGAGCACCTGATCGGCCCGTCCGTCACCATCTGAGTTTGTGCCTCCTGCCTACGCATTGACCAGTCACGCCGTCGACGAGGCGATCTTCCACGTCTCGAGCGTCCTGCAGGTGCCCGTTCTCATCCTGGCGCTGCTGGCCCTCGCGCTGGTGATCTTCGAGCTGGGCAGCTTCGCGATCGAAGTGCGCGGGCGGCGGCGGCGGCGCTTCGCGGCGCTCAGCGAGGGCGCCGAGCAGGCCCGCTCCAAGCTGGTGGCCGACGACCGCGAGGGCGCCGCCGCGGCCGTCGGGGGCGTGGCCAACAGCCCGGCGATGGCCGGCACGCTGGCGTTCATCGTCCAGCACGCCCGCCGGGCCGGCGCCGACCACCAGATCAACAAGGCGCTGGCGGACTTCGACTTCGACGCTCAACGGCGGCTGGCGCGCACTCGGCTACTGGTCCGCGCCGGGCCGGCGCTCGGGCTGATGGGCACGCTGATCCCCCTGTCGCCCGCGCTCACCGGGTTGGCCAACGGCAACACCACCGCCCTGAGCCAGAACCTGCGCATCGCCTTCAGCGTCACGGTCATCGGCCTGCTCATCGGCGCCGTCGCCTTCGGGCTGTCGCTGACCCGCGATCGCATGTACGGCCAGGACCTGTCAGACCTGGAGTACCTCGCCGCCGTGATCTCCGACCCGATCCCCACCCCCGAGACGCCCGACCCGACCCCAGCCCCCGAGACGCCGCAATGATCTCCGTCACCCCCCGCGCGCGCAACCGCGAGGACCGGGCGGGCGATCCGCTCGACGGGCTGGTCAACCTGTTCGATCTGGGGATCGTCCTGTCGGTCGCCTTCCTGCTGGCGGCGCTGTCGTCGCTGCACCTCGGAGGGACGATCACCAAGCACGGGTTGCGCGCCAACGCCGCCAAGCAGATCTACATCCAGAAGGGACAGACGGTGGCGCCGTTGCCCAAGCCCGGGGCACGCACGATCGGCCGCGGTACCCAGGCGGGTGTCGTCTACCGGCTGGCCAACGGCCAGCTCGTCTACGTGCAGCAGGCCCCCAAGCAATCCCAAAAATGACATGGCGTACCTCTGGGGTCTGATCAAGGGCGCGGTCCCGCTGATCGCGCACGGTGACCCCTATCTGTTCGGCCTGGTCTGGGTCACGATCAAGGTGGCGATCGTCTCCACCGGGGCGGCGCTGGTGATCGGACTGCCGATCGGTCTGACGCTCGGCCTCGGCCGCTTCCGTGGACGGCGCGCGCTGCAGATCCTCGCCAACGCCAGCCTCGCCCTGCCGTCGGTCGTCGTCGGCATCGCCGTCCTGCTCTTCATCCTCCCCCAGGCCGCGTTCGGGTCGCTGCGCATCGAGTTCACGCTGCAGGCCGTCTATGTGGCCCAGACGTTTCTGGCACTCCCCTACATCGTCGCGCTCACGCCCGCGGCGATCCAGGGGCTGGCTCCGGGTCTACTGGACCAGGCGCGCGCGCTCGGAGCCGGCCGGCTACAACTCGCGGCGCTCGCGCTGCGCGAGGCCAAGATCGGCGTGATCGCCGCCGTCATCGGCGCGCTGGGAGCCGCCGTCTCGGAGGTCGGCGCGGTGGTGATCGTCGGGAGTAACCGCGTCGACGAATCGCAGACTCTGGCCAGCGCCCTGCTGGCGAACTTCACCTACCAACCCA
This sequence comes from uncultured Solirubrobacteraceae bacterium, assembly GCA_963831015.1. Classification (GTDB taxonomy): domain Bacteria; phylum Actinomycetota; class Thermoleophilia; order Solirubrobacterales; family Solirubrobacteraceae; genus Palsa-465. Next base: position 942,480 of record CAWHOM010000007.1, read on the forward strand.
ACGATCCGCAGGAGACCGCGGTCGCGCTCCTGCTGCTCGCGCTGATCCTGGTGCTGATGGGCGCGCTGACCCTGCTTCAGCATCGCACCCGCGGAGTCCAGCTGCGCTTCCGGACGGGCTAGCGATGAGCCTCATCTGGAACGAGCTCAAGGACGCCGTGCCGATGATCGTGCACGGCAACCCGACCCTGCTCAGCACCATCTGGTTCACGCTCCAGGTGGCGGGGGTGGCGACCGCGATCGCGGCCCTGATCGGGCTGCCCATCGGGTTGGCGATCGGGCTGGGGCGCTTCCGTGGCCGCCGGGCGGCGCAGGTGATCGCCAACGCCAGCCTCGGGCTGCCGCCGGCGCTGGTGGGAGCGGTGCTGTTCCTCGTCTGCGCCGGGGGCGCGCCGCTCAGCTCGCTGCAGCTGATCGGGACCCGGCGCGTCGTGTTCGTCGCCCAGACGATCCTCGCCCTTCCGTACACGATCGCGCTGACCGCCGCCGCCGTCCAGGGGCTGCCGGCGGGACTGCTGGCCCAGGCGCGGCTGCTCGGCGCGCGGCGCTCCCAGCTGTTCGTATTGGCGCTGCGCGAGGCGCGGATCGGGGTGATGGCGGCCGTGATCGCCGCGCTCGGCACATCGCTCTCGGAGGTGGCGGCGATCGCGATCGTGGGCGGCAACATCTACGGCTACAACCAGACGCTGGCCAGCGCCACCCTGTACGAGGTCAACGGCGGGCGCTACGCGGATGCGGTGGCGATCGCGATCGTGCTGGCGGGGATGATCCTGATCCTGATGTGCGGGCTCGGCGTGCTGCAGCAGCGCGTGGGCATCCGCCTGCGCTTTAGACCGGCGACGTGACGGTGGCCGACGACGAGCGCCGCGTGCTGCTGAGCGCCGATCAAGTGAGCGTGTGCCGCGATAAGCGCGAGGTCGTGCACGGCGTCAGCCTGGAGTTGCGCCAGGGCGAGTTGGTCGCGCTGCTGGGTCCCAACGGGGCGGGCAAGAGCACCCTGCTGGACGCGCTCGCGGGCGCGCTGCAGCCGGCGGCCGGATCGGTGGCGCGCCACGGCCGGGTGGCGATCGCGCTGCAGGCGCCCGACCTGGCCCGCCGCAGCGTGCTTGCCAACGTGACCCTGGCCTTGGCCTGGTGGGGGGTTCCCAAGGCCGCGCGCACAGCCCGAGCGCGTGACGCGCTGCGCGCCCTCAGCGCCGAGCAGCTCGCCTCGCGCTCCGCGGCGACGCTCTCGGGCGGAGAGCGACGCCGCGTGCACCTCGCCCGGGTGCTGGCCGTCGCACCCGACGTCCTGCTGCTCGACGAGCCGTTCGCCGGCTTGGACGCCGAAACCCGCGGCAACCTGCTGGCCGACGCCGTCTCGGCGCTGCGCTCGGACGCGCGCGCGACGCTGGTGGTGGTCCACGACCGGGCCGAGGCGTGGGCACTCGCCGACCGCCTGCTGGTGATGATCGACGGCCGCCTGGTCGCCGCCGGGGCCCCTCGCGAGCTGCTTGAGCGTCCTCCGACCGCGGAGGTGGCCCGCTTCCTCGGGTACGACGGAACGCTGCGCGAGGATGGAGCCGAGCTGCTGACTCGTCCGCCACACGTGCAACTTGACCCCGACGGTCCGCTGCAGGCGAAGGTGACGAGCGCGGTGGCGATTGAGGACGGCTTTCGCCTCGAGCTCGAGTTGGAGCACGGCCGCCTGTATGCGCTCGCCCCCCTGCCGGCCCCGCGGGTCGGCGATCCGGTGCGCGTTCGTCTGGAGGGGGGCGCGCGGTTTCCCTCGGAGCCCGCTTGACGACTTTGCGATGCTGAAGTGATGAGCTTCCGGCAACCTGAATGCGCCCACCTGAGCAGCATCGAGATCAACGAGCTGCCCGCGGCCGTCGACGGCTGCGAGGACTGCCTGCGTGACGGCGGCGTGTGGTTGCACCTGCGGATCTGCCTGCAGTGTGGGCATGTCGGCTGCTGCGACGATTCGCCCGCGCGCCACGCCACCGCCCATGCGCAGGCCACCAGCCATCCGATCATCCGCTCGCTGGAGCCCGGCGAGGAGTGGAGCTGGTGCTTCGTCGATCAGCTGGCGATGCTGATCCCCCAGGTCACCGGCGAGACGCGGATCCCGCCGTCACCGATGCTGTCCCGGTGAGCGCGACCGGCAACGGCGACCACGCGCGCCGCCCGGCGATCCTCGCCGTCGACGACGAGCCCACGGTCCTGGCGGCGGTGTCGCGCGATCTGCGCCGCGAGTTCGGCGAGCGCTACCGGATCATGCGCGCGGGCTCGGGACCCGAGGCGCTGGAGCTGCTGGGCGAGCTGCGCCGGCGCGGCGACGCCGTGGCGCTGATGGTCGCCGACCAGCGGATGCCGGGGATGGAGGGAACCGACTTCCTGATCAAGGCCCGTCAGGTGTTCCCCGACGCCAAGCGCGCGCTGCTGACCGCCTACGCCGACACGACGGCGGCGATCGCCGCCATCAACGAGGTGTCGCTGGACTACTACCTCCTCAAGCCCTGGGACCCGCCCGAGGAGGCGCTGTTCCCGGTGGTGGAGGATCTGCTGCAGACCTGGGAGGGCGGCGCCGCGCTGTCGGCCGCCGGGGTCCGGGTGATCGGCCATCGCTTCTCCAAGGAGACCCATGATCTGCGTGACTTCATGGCCCGCAACCGCGTCCCGGGCCGCTGGCTGGACGTCGAGCGCGACGCCGAGGCCCGTGAGCTGCTGACGGTGGCCGGCGTCCCCGAGGAGCGCCTGCCGGTCGTGCTGCTGGAGGACGGCTCGGTGCTCGAGCGCCCGACCGTGCTCGAACTCGCCGAGCGACTCGGCGTCGCCGGACGCCCCGCCTCGGATCACTACGACCTGGTGATCGTCGGCGGCGGGCCGGCGGGATTGGCGGCGGCCGTCTACGGCGCGTCAGAGGGACTGCGCACGGTGATGGTCGAGTCAGAGGCCCCGGGCGGCCAAGCCGGCCAGTCCAGCCGCATCGAGAATTACCTCGGCTTCCCCAGCGGACTGTCGGGTTCAGACCTGGCGCGCCGCGCCACCACGCAGGCCCGGCGGCTGGGCGCGGAGCTGCTGACGGTGTCCGACGCGACGAGGCTACGCGTCGAGGGCGCCGGACGGATCGTCGAGCTGACCGGCGGCACCGAGCTGAGCGCCAACAGCGTGCTCGTCTCGTCGGGCGTGTCGTACAACCGGATGCCGGCGCCCGGCTTCGCGGACTTCACCGGCGCCGGGGTGTACTACGGGGCGGCGCTGATCGAGGCGCGCTCATGCAAGAACCAGCATGTCGTCGTGATCGGCGGCGCAAACTCCGCCGGCCAGGCAGCGGTCTACTTCAGCGGCTACGCCCAGAAGGTGTCCATGCTCGTCCGCGCCGACTCACTGACCAAGTCGATGTCGCACTACCTGATCGAGCAGATCGCCGCCCTGGACAACGTGCACGTGCTCACCGGGACCCAGGCGATCGCCGCCGAGGGCGAGGACGGGCGCCTCAAGCGGCTGGTGCTGCGTGGGCCCGACGGCGAGCGCTCCGAGGAGGTGGACGCCTGCTTCGTGTTCATCGGTGCGCTGCCGCGGACCGACTGGCTGGAGGGCGTCGTCGCCCGCGACGAACGCGGGTTCATCCTCGCCGGACCCGAGGTCCGCGACCACGGCTGGCCGCTGACCCGCGAGCCCCAGGCGCTGGAGACCAGCGTCCCCGGAGTGTTCGTGGCCGGCGACGTGCGCGCGCGCTCGATCAAGCGCGTCGCCTCGGCCGTCGGCGAGGGCTCGATGGCGGTGTCGTTGATCCATCAGTACCTGGCTGAGGGATGAGCTCGGCGACCACCCAGCCCGGCCTGGCGGAGCTGCGCACGGTCGACCTGTTCGCCGAGCTCTCCGACGACGAACTGGGCGAATGGGCCCGGGCCGCGACGGTCCTGGAAGCCCACCCCGGAGACCGGATCGCGGAGTACGGCGAGCCGTCAAACGGGCTCACGCTGCTGCTCCAGGGACGGCTGGAGATGCTGGTGCGCGACGGCGAGGTGGAGGACCCGACCGGATTTCAGGATGCCCCCACCTGGATCGGGGCGATCCCGACCCTGTTGGAGACTCCATCCCCGATCACGTTGCGGGCGCAGACCGACATCCGCTACGCGGTCGTGCCCTCCGAGCCGTTCGTCGATCTGACGCTCGCCCACCGCTCCGTGTTCCGCCGCGTGATGTCGCAGGTCAAGCCCGTGATCGGGCGCATCGCCCAGCGCGAGCAGCAGCGCGAGCGACTCGAGTCGCTGGGCACGATGGCCGCCGGGCTGGCCCACGAGCTCAACAACCCCGCCTCGGCGGCCCGGCGTACCGCCTCAGACCTCGCCGAGGCGCTCGGCGTGCTCAGCCAGGCGATCGGCGTGTTCGTGGAGTCGGGCATCGAGCGCGAGGACGCCCAGCGGCTGGCGGCGCTACAGACCGCCGCGCTGGAACGCTGCGCCGCGCGCACTGCGATCTCGGCGCTCGACGCGGCCGACCTGGAGGACGAGCTGACCGACCAGCTGACCGACCTCGGCGTCTCCGAGGCGTGGACGCTGAGCGCGCCGCTGGCCGCCGCCGGGATCGACCGCGCGTTCGTGCAGGAGGTGGCCGACACGGCCGGCGATGTCGCGGCGCCCGCGCTGCGCTGGATCGCCGCCTCCCTGTCGGCCCGCCAGCTGGCGGGCGAGCTGGCCGAGTCGACCGATCAGATGAGCCACCTGGTCAAGGCGATCAAGTCGTATGCCTACATGGACCGCGGGGAAGTGGTCCAGGTCGACGTCCGCGAGGGCCTGGAGACGACGCTCACGATCCTCGGGCACAAGCTCAAGCACACGACGATCGAGATCACTCGCGACTACGACGCCTCGCTGCCCAAGCTCACAGTTCACGGCGCCGAGCTCAACCAGGTGTGGACCAACCTGCTCGACAACGCGATCGACGCGCTCGGCGAGACCGGTCACATCAAGATCGTCACCCGGGCCGACGGGGATTGCGCGGAGATCGACATCGCCGACGACGGGCCGGGGATACCCGACGAGGTTCGCAACCGGGTGTTCGATCCATTCTTCACCACCAAGGACGTCGGCCAGGGCACAGGCCTGGGGCTGGATACGGCTCGCCGGATCATCGTCGACCGCCACCGCGGAAGCCTGACGCTTGATTCCAAGCCGGGACGCACGATCTTCAGCGTGCGGATGCCGATCAACGCCGCGGGACCCTGAGTGTCGGCCCCGGCGGCCGGGGGTCACCCGCCACCGACCCGAGGCAGCGTGCCGGTCTCGGATCGGATCAAGCGCCTCGCCCTGATCTCGGCGATCCTCGCCTCCACGATCGCCGCCGTGGACTCCTCGGCGGTCAACGTCGCGCTGCCCGCCATCAGCCGTGACCTCGGCGGCGGCTTCGCCGCTCAGCAGTGGGTCTCCAACTCCTACCTGCTGACGCTGAGCGCGCTGATCCTGCTGGCCGGGTCGCTCACCGACCGGCTGGGCGAGCGCAGGGTGTTCACCGCCGGGGTGCTCGGCTTCGGCATCGGCTCGGCGGTGTGCGCGCTGGCCCCGTCGGTGGGCGTGCTGATCGTCGCCCGCGCGCTGCAGGGCGTGTCAGGAGCCCTGCTCACCCCGGCGGCGCTGGCGATCATCGTGGCCGTGTTCCCCAAGGACGAGCGCGGCGGGGCGATCGGCCGCTGGACGGCGTGGGGCGGGATCGGGATCCTGGCGGGCCCGCTGATCGGCGGTCAGATCGTCGACTCGGCCTCGTGGCGCTGGATCTTCCTGATCAACGTGCCGCTGGTGCTGATCGCGCTCGCGCTGTCGCGCGTGGCCGTGCCCGGGCACATGGAGGGCGCCGGCGGCGCGCGCATCGACTGGACGGGCGCCGCGCTGGCCGCCGCCGGGTTGGCGGGGGTCTCCTTCGGTCTGATCGAGCAGCCGGTGCTGGGCTGGTCTGACCCGGCGGTGTGGGGGGCGCTGGCCGGCGGCGTCGTGCTGCTGGCGGCGTTTGTGCGCTTCGAGGCCCACACGCGCGCGCCGATGCTGCCGCTCGGGCTGTTCTCGCACCGCAACTTCGCGGTCGCCAACGCGCAGACATTCGCCATGTACGGCGGGATCGGGCTGCTGGGCTTCTTCGTTACGATCTACCTGCAGCAGGTGGCCGGCTACAGCGCACTGAAGTCCGGCGTCACCGGGCTGGTGCCGACAGGGGTGATGTTCGTGCTGTCGGCGCGCATGGGGCGACTCGCCGACCGCTACGGCGCCCGCTGGTTCCTGGTCGCCGGGCCGCTGCTGGTGGCCGCCGGCTTCGGTCTGATGCAGCGCTATGGAACCTCGGTGTCGCTGATCGGCGACGTGCTCCCGGCACTGCTGGTGTTCTCCCTGGGGCTGTCGCTCACCGTCTCACCCCTGACCGCCACGGTGCTCGCCGACGCCTCCGAGACCGACGCCGGCATCGCCTCCGCGGTCAACAACGCGATCGCGCGTACCGCCGGACTGGTATCGGTGGCGGCCGTCGGCGCGATCGTCTCCGCCCACTACGGCGCGCTGCTCGAATCGCGGCTGGCCCACCGCCTCCCGGCCTCGGCGCGCCCGGCCGTGGTGGCCGCCAAGCGGCGCACGTTCGGGACGATCGACGCCCGCGCGGTGCCCCCCGCCGACCGCGCGTTTGCCCATCAGGCCGCGGCCGGCGCGTCGAAGGACGCCTTTCACCTGGCGATGGGGATCGGGTCCGGGCTGCTGGTGGTGGCGGGGCTGGGCGGTCTGGCGCTGCGCACCCAGCGTCGCAGCGTGGTGGAGGCCGGCGAGTGCGCCGGCGGGACCCTCGCGGGGGCGCCCCGGGTGCTCGGCGACGAGACGCCCCTGCACCCTCATCCGGCGGCGGTGGCGTCGATCGGCGCGCCGTCGGGCGACCAGGGGGTCTAGACCAGGAGGTCCCGGTATGCCGGGTGGCGCTCGATGTAGAAGGCCACGAAAGGGCAGACCGCGCGCACCTTCAGCCCGCGCGCGCGAGCATCGTCCAGCGCTCCGGCGACCAGTCGCGAGCCCCAGCCCTTGCGCTCGTGCGCCGGGTTGACCTCGGCGTGCAGGAACGCGATCACTCCGGGTTCCGTGCGGTAGGTGACAAAGCCGACCCGCTCACCCCCGGCGGTCAGCTCGTAGCGCTTCGCCTCGGGGTGATCTGCAACTGACACGCTCATGCGCCTAAGGCTAGGCCGTGGTCGAGCGTGTGAACCAGCCGCCGGTAGCTCTCGCCGACGTCGACCGGGATCGCGAAGCCACGCTCGCGCTCCAGCGAGACGAACCCGTGCAGCGCCGCGCGGAGAATTCGCACCGCATGGATTGCGTCGTCGTCGCGCAGCCCGTAGCCGCGCAGGACCGCCACCAGGACCTCGACCAGCTCGGCGGCCGCGACGGCGTGCTCGGGATTCGGCTCGGCGCCGGCCGACGGAGCGCGCTGGATCGCGGCGTAGGCGCCGGGGTGCGCATGAGCGTAGGCGCGGTAGGCGTGGGCGACCGCCTCCAGCGCGTCGGTGCGCGCCCGCCCGGCGGCCGCCGCCTGCAGGGTCGCGGTCAGCTCCCGCGCGCCCCGGATCGCCAGGCGCGTACGCAGGTCGTCCAGCCCGCCGACGTGGGCGTACAGCGACGGCGAGCGCACCCCGAGACGCTCGGCCAGCCGAGCCAGCGTCAGCGCCTGCAGGCCCTCGGCGTCGGCCAGCGAGGACGCGGCGGCCACCACGGCCTCCGCGTCCAGGCCGGCGCGCGGCATCAGCTGCCCGCCCGGGCGATCGCTCGGTCCATCTGCGCGCTCGGCGAGCGGACGGCGGGCCCGTGCCCGACGACGAGCAGCGCCGGGTCCAGCGCCCGCAGCGACCGGGCGGAGGCCAGATCCTCGGCCTTGTCGTTGGTGGCCATCGCCGCCAGCGGGAAGCGCCAGTAGAAGTGGTTTGAGACCTGCACCGAGCCGAACGTGGTGAACACGTCGCCGGCGATCAGGGTCCGGTCCCGGGTGTCCAGGAAGGCTATGTGCCCGGGGGTGTGACCCGGGCTGGGGACGACCTCCAGGCTGCCGACGCGCTCACCCGGCTGAAGGCGTACGTCGGGCACGGTCGAGAGCTTCGGCCAACTGCCCTTGGGCTTGCCCTGCACCACCTGCTCGCCTGCGTGGATGCGGGCGTCGAGCTCGGGCATCAGCACGGGAACGTCGGCGCCGAGCTTTGACTTGAGCTCGTCCACCGAGCCGACGTGGTCGCCGTGCCCGTGGGTCAGCGCAATCCGCCGGATCGGCGCCCCGGCATCGGTGGCCGCGGCGATCAGCGCGTCCCCGGTCTTCGGCATCGTGGTGTCCACCAGCGTGAAGCCATCGTCCTCGCGGACCAGGTAGGCGTTGACGAATCGCAGCCGGGTGAACTGGATGAGGTTGTCGTTTATGGAAGTGGTTCGCATCGGCGTCTCCTGAGTTTCTAGTGTGCGTAGGATATTACCTAATCAGCTTAGGCAAGTCAAGCAATGTATATCCTCGCTCTCGTGTTGCCGCCGCGTTGGAAGTCCCGGCTGACCGCGGCCGGACTGCTGGTGGTGACCGCGCTGGGCCTGGTCGGATGCGGCGGCTCGCCCTCCACTCCGCAGGCCACGCTCAAGGCTTTCCTGACCGCCTGGCAGGCGCGCGACTGGACGGCGATGAAGCGCCAGGTGGCCGATCCGCCGGCCGACTTCGCCACCGTCAACGCCGCGACGCTCACGGCGCTCGGCGCCACGAGCGCGCGGTTCACCGCGGGGCGGGTGTCCCACCGGGGCTCCCGGGCGAGCGCACCGGTAAGCGAGCGCTTCACCCTCCCCGCCGTCGGAACCTGGTCCCCGACCACGCGCGTGAAGCTCGTGCATCGCCACGGCAAGTGGCTGGTGAGCTGGACACCGGCCACGATCAACCCCGCGCTGCACGCCGGCGACCGCTTGCGAGCGGCCCGCGACTGGCCGGCGCGCGCGCCGATCCTCGGCGCGGGCGGAGCGCCGCTGGTCTCAGAGCATCCGGTGATCACCGTGGGCGTGGTCGGAACCCGGATCAAGGATCCGCGGGCCGTCCGGCGTGATCTGCTGGGCGCCGGAGCGCCGGCCGCGGGGGTGAGCTCCGCGCTCGCGCAGGCCAAGGCCCACCCGAGTTACTTCGATCCGATCTTCCAGATCTCGCAGGGGCGCTTGGCGCAGCTCAAGCGCCAGTCCGGCCCCGACAACGTCTACTCGGTGCCCGGGACGACGTTCGAGCGCGCCTCGTCGCGCAGCGCGGTCACGCCGAACCTCGCAGCCCACATCGTCGGCTCGGTGGGGGCGATCACCGCCGATGGGCTTCACCAGCTGGGGTCTCCCTACGACGCTTCGAGCCAGGTGGGCAAGACGGGGCTGGAGAACCTCTACGAGCGCCGGCTCGCCGGCACGCCAACCACGCGGATCGGAGTCGTCGACGCGCGCGGCGCAGCCGTGGCCACGCTCAAGACGTTTCCCGGCCACCGGGGACGACCGGTCGTCACCAGCCTGGACCCGCGGATTCAGCGGGCGGCCGAGACCGCCCTGGCCGGCGTGAAGGGCAAGAACGCCGGCCTGATCGCGATGCGCGCCTCCACCGGTCAGGTCGCTGGCGGTCGTCTCAGACCCCGCCGACTACGCCTACGACCAGGCTCTGCACGGGGAATTTCCACCCGGCTCGACGTTCAAGGTGCTGACCGCGACCGCGCTGATCCGCGCGGGGCTCTCGCCCTCGTCGGCCGCCAGCTGCCCGCCGAGCCTCACCGTCGACGGCGAGACGTTCCACAACGCCGAGGGCGATGGCCCGATCCAGACGCTCGATCAGGGCTTCGCCGAGTCCTGCAACACGGCGTTCATCGCCCTGGCCGACGCGCGGCTGAAGCCGGCGGACTTCCCCGCGGCCGCTCGCCTCTACGGCCTGCAGCGGACACCCCAGCCGGGCCTGCCGGCGTTCGACGCGTCGGTGCCGGCGCCGAGGGGGCGCACCGCCCTGGCGGCCACCTCGATCGGCCAGGCCGAGGTGGTGTTCTCGCCGCTGGGCATGGCCAGCGTGGCCGCATCGGTGGACAGCGGGACGGTCCGCGCGCCGCGGCTGGTCGCGGGCGCGGCCGACGATCGGGTGGCCCCCGCCACGCTGCCCTCTCCGGTCGCCGATGGGCTGCGCCTGATGATGGGTCACGTCGTGCAGTCGGGAACCGTCGCCGGCACGGGCCTGCCATCCGGCGCCCACGCCAAGACGGGCACCGCGCAGTACGGGCAGGGCGGCAAGCTGAAGACCGACGCCTGGCTGATGGGCTACGACGGCGACATCGCGTTCGCGGTCGTCGTGCAGGACAGCGGCGGGGTCAACGGAGGACCGCTCGACGGCCCGCTGGTCGCCAAGTTCTTCAGCGCGCTCGGTCAAGCCTGAACCGCCGCCGCCGCTAAATGCAGCCGTTCGATTGAATTACTTCTAGGATGGAGGTCTCCTGGTTCTCGGCGCTGTGCGATGACGACTACGAGTTCCTGGGCGTCTCCGACCCCGCGCTTCAGTCCAGCTGGGAACACTGCCGCGACATCGCGCTGGCCGCCGAGGCCGGCGGCTACGACAACCTGCTGCTGCCCTCGGGCTACACGCTGGGGATCGACTCGGTCAGCTTCGCTGCCGCAATCGCTCCCCAGCTCCGGCGGATGCAGCTGTTGCTGGCCGTGCGCATGGGCGAGATGTGGCCGCCGCAACTGGCCCGCCAGCTGGCCACCATCGACCAGATCCTGCGGGGCCGGCTGACGGTCAACATCATCTCCTCGCAGCTGCCCGGCGAGACGCTCGACTCCGAGCCGCGCTACCGGCGCACGCTCGAGTACATGCATGTCCTGCGCGAGCTTCTCGACGGACGCCCGGTCGATTTCCACGGCGACCACCTTCAGCTCACGCTCGACCCGCCGCGCATCCGACCCGCCCACGGCTGCCCGCCGCTGTACTTCGGCGGGCTCTCCGAGAACGCCCGGGAGGTGGCCGCCCAGGCCGCCGACGTGTTTCTCATGTGGCCCGACACGCTGGCCGGGATCGCCGAGACGATCGCCGATGTACGCGCCCGCGCCGACCGTCACGGGCGCCGCCTGCGCTTCGGCTATCGCGCGCACGTGATCGTCCGCGCCACCGAGGAGGAGGCTCGCATGGCCGCGCAGCGGCTCGCCAGCCGTCTGGAGGACGACGCCGGCGAGCGCATTCGCCGTCGCTCGCTGGACACCACCTCCGCGGGCAACGTCCGCCAGACCGAGTTGCGTGACCTGGCCGACGACGACGGCTATGTCGAGGACAACCTGTGGACCGGGATCGGCCGCGCCCGCTCGGGAGCGGGCGCGGCGATCGTCGGCGACCCCGACCAGGTGCTGGCCAAGCTCGCCGCCTACCGCGAGCTGGGCCTGGAGTCCTTCATCCTGTCGGGCTATCCGCACCTGGCTGAGGCCGATCTGTTCGCGCGGCACGTGCTCCCGCGGTTGGAGCACGGCCCCCTGTCGCGCGGCGCCCCCACGTTCTAAGGGAACTAAGCGACCCCGGCGGGCTCGGGCAGCGGGGAGTAGAACGAGGCGTCGCCCTTGCGCGCGACGCTCGTCTGCCCGTCCACGCCGACCGGGATGTCCCCGGCGAGGGTGATCCGGTGCAGCAGGCGCGGCTGGCCGTCGTAATCGTCGACGGCGTAGTGCTGCGTCGAGCGGTTGTCCCAGATCGCGAGGTCCCCGGGCGCCCAGTGCCAGCGCACGGTGTTCTCCAGCCGGGTGACGTGGCGCTGGAGAAGCTCGAACAGATCGTTGGAGTCATTGGTCGACAGTCCCACGAAGCGCTTGATGAAGTGCCCGAGGACGAGCGCCCGCTCCCCGGTCTCCGGGTGGATGCGCACGACCGGATGCTCGGTCTCGAACTCCATCTGCGAGAACTCCTCGCGGTAGGCCTCCTCCTTGACGTCGACGCCGCCGATCCGGCGCTCGTCGGGCTCGCGGATGTAGTCGTAGAGGTTGGAGTGCACGCCCCACAGCCGATCGGCCAGGGCCTGCAGCGCCGGCGGCAGCTTCTCGTAGGCGCGCACCGTGTTGCCCCACACGGTATTGCCGCCGTAGGGCGGCAGCGTGATCGCGCGCAGGATGCTGATCGCCGGCACGCGGTCGACGAACGTGACGTCCGTGTGCCAGCTGTTGGCGCGGGTGCGATCGGAGTCGATCGGCAGCACGCCGGCGCCGTTCCCAGCCACGGTGGGGTGCGGTCTGGTGACCGTGCCCAGCAGCTCGGCGAACGCCCGCTGGTCGCCGTCATCGGCATGGTGCTGACCCCGCAGGAAGACCACGCGATTGGCCAGCAACGCCGAGCGCAGCTCGGCGAGGAGCTCGGGGGCGAGGTCGCCGCCGATGCGGACGCCGTCGACGACGGCGCCCAGGTTGGCGCCGACCTTGTGGACGTCGATGTGCTCGTAGGTACTCATGAACGGTTCTCCCTTCCTAACCGACGATGTCGTTGAACGCGGCCGATGTGAACGCCTGGAACGAGTAGCTCTTGGGGATCAGGCCGGCCTTGGAGAAGGTGTCGACGAGCGACTGCTCGGGGGTGAAGGTGGTCTTGGCGTTGACCGGTACGGGCGTCGCTGTGGCGTCCCTGGCCGCGGTGAGCATCACGCTCTGCGGCAGGCCGGTGGCGCCGGCCCAGGTCGCCGCCCACGCCGCGGGGTGGGTGTCTGCCCAGCGGTGGGCCCGGTCGAGGGTCTTCAGGAACTCGCGGATCTCCTTTGCCTTCGCCGGGTCCTTGATCGAGGCCTTGGCGGCGACTTCATAGGCGAAGTTCGAGCCGTAGCGGTGGCCGTCGACGAGGATCCGGGCATGGTCCTGGGCGACCGCCTGCTCGACGAACGGCGACCACACGTCCCAGGCGTCGACGCTGCCCGACGACAGCGCGGCCTGCGCCGCGGCGGGTTGCAGGTACTCGAGCGTCACGTCGTGGACGCCCAGGCCCGCCTTCTCCAACACCGTCAGCAGGTGATAGTCGGAGGAGCTGCCCTGGGCGACGGCGATCTTCTTGCCCTTGAGCTGCTTGATCGAGGTGATCGACGAGCCCGTGGGGACGAGCAGGCCAGTGCTGTCGGGATTGTTCGCCAGCGCGCCCACGACCGCGATCGGCGCGCCGCCCGCGGCCGCGAACACGGGCGGGGCGTCACCCACGCCGCCGACGTCCAGCGAGCCCGAGCCCATCGCCTGCAGCATCGGCGGGCCCGAGGTGAAGTCGGCGAAGCTGACCTTGAAGGGCAGCTTGTGCAGCAGTCCCGCGGCGTTCAGCAAAGCCTGAGCGCCGGTTCCCGCCTGATCGCCGACGCGCAGCGTCGCGCCCTTGAAGGCGCTGTTGACGACGCTGACCTTGGCCGGGCCCGAGCCGGCGGATGCCCCGGAGGTGCTTGAGGTCTTCGCTGCGCCCGAGCCCGAGCCCGAGACCGAGTTCGAGCCGCAGGCGGCCAGCAGCGCGGTTGCCCCCAGCGCGGTGAGGGTCGCGGCCAGGCGACCTCGGAGTGATCCTTGCATTCTCATGGTGTGCCTTTCGTGTCCACGCCCAGCTCGGTGAGCAGGCGATTGCGCAGGGAGATCAGCTCGGCGTGCTCGCGGTCGCGTGGGCGCTCCAGCGCGACCGGCGCCTGGTGGGTGATGCGCCCCTCACCGAGCACCAGCACCCGGTCGGCGAGGGCGAGCGCCTCGTCGACGTCGTGGGTCACGAGCAGGACCGCTGGACGGTGGCGCTCCCACAGCCCCAGCACCAGGCGGTGCATGGAGATCCGGGTGAGAGCGTCAAGCGCGCCGAAGGGCTCGTCGAGCAGCATCAGATCGGGTTCGCGAACCAGCGCACGCGCCAGCGACACGCGCTGGGCCTCGCCGCCGGAGAGCGTGAGCGGCCAGGCCTGATGGTGATCGGGCAGGCCGACCTCGGCCAGCGCCGCGGCGGCCACCTCGCTCGGCGCGGGACCACGCAGGCCGAGCCGGACGTTGTCCAGCACCCCCTTCCAGGGAAGCAGTCGCGCGCCCTGGAAGGCCATCGAGACGGTGCCCGCGACCTCCATGACGCCCTCGAGCCCGGGGTCCAGGCCGGCGAGCCCGCGCAGGAGCGTCGACTTGCCCGAGCCGCTGCGTCCGATCAGGGCCACGAATTCGCCCCGGTTGATCTCAAGGTCCAGGCCGTCGAGCACGACGCGGTCGGCAAACTTCCGGCGCAGGCCGCTGATGCTCACCACCGGTGCGCCGTCGGCCAGGCCGCCCGCGGCCGGCCGATCACCGTCCCGTGCCGGCCGGCGCGGCAGGGTCAGACCGTCAGCAGACCGCGACGCCATGCCAGTGCCCTCCTCTCCAGCCGGCGAACGAGCCAATCGGTGAGCAGCCCGAGGATCGTGTAGACGAGCAGCACGACGAAGATCACGTCGTTCTGCGAGAACTGGGTCGCCTGGTTGATCATGAACCCCAGGCCGGAGTTGGTGTTCAACTGCTCGGCCACGACCAGCGAGAGCCAGGCCACGCCGAGGCTCTGGCGCAGCCCGACGAGCATCTCGGGCAGCGCCCCGGGAAGCACGACGTGGCGGATCAGCTCGCTCCGGCTCAGCCCGAGCACCTGCCCCAGCTCCGCGAGCCGGCGGTCCACGCCCCGGATGCCCGAGAACGCGTTCAGATATAGCGGGATCGCGGCGCCGAGGGCGATCAGCAGCAGCTTGGGCAGCTGGCCGATTCCGAACCACACGATGAACACCGGCACCAGCCCGAACAGCGGCAGCGTGCGCACCATCTGCATCAGCGGGTCGACGGCCTCCTCGCCGGCCCGGCTGAGGCCGGCCACCAGGGCCAGCGCGAGCGCGACGCCGGCGCCGAGCGCGAACCCGACGAGCATCCGCTCCAACGAGGCGACGAGGGCGTGTTGCAGCGTCCCGTAGGCGGCCGAGTTGGTGGTGATCAGCGTGGCCGCCGTGCTGACGACGCGGGTGGGCGGCGGCAGCTTGCGCGCCGACACCAGGCCGGCGACGCTCACCAGCTGCCACACGACCAGCAACAGCACAGGACTGATCAGCCGCTGCCAGCCCGTGAGTCGCCGCCACCGGCCGGGGACGCCGTCGGCCGCCGCTCGCTCGCGCGCTCGGGCAGCGCCGACGGGCATGGCGCCGAGCGCCGGGGAGCCCGGATTGGTTGTGCTCATCGAAGGTCCTCCAGGATGTGTTGGGCAGCGCGCACTGCACCGCATACTCCACTAACTCGATCGAGATTAGCAAGTATGCGAGCGGAGGCCTACCCAGGAGCCCCGAGGGCCGTCGCCACAGCGCCCCGCCCGGCTAGAGGTCGCGCTCGTAGTAGTAGTTGATCGGCCCGTTCGGCTTGCCCTCGTGGTTGTCAAAGCCGAGGCTCTCGTACAGGTGGCGCGCGGCCACATCGGTCTCGGCGGTGCCGAGGTCCATGTAGTCGGCGCCGCGCGCGCGGGCGAGCTCGATCGCGGCCTCCATCAGCGCGCGGCCGATGCCCTGGCCGCGCCGGGCCGGGACGACGTACAGCTCGGCCAGGTAGCACTCCAGCGCCCGCGACCAGATCGCCTTGCGCAGCCGTAGGACGGCAATTCCGACCGGCTCGCCCCCGGCCACCAGCACAACCGTTTCCCCATCGGCGACCAGCTCCCGGATCCGTCGGGCCAGCTGGGCGGGTTCGGGCGCCGGGTCGCCGAACTCGCGGTTGAACTCGTACAGCAGGCGGCCGACCGCGTCGGCATCGGCGTCAGTGGCCTCGCGAACCGAGACCGCCGGCGACGTCACAGCGCGGCCTGGATCCACTGGGCGAAGCGGTCGGCCGCCTCCAGCGGGGAGAAGTGCCCGGCGCCCGGCAGCGGCTGGAGCGACACCGAGGAGAAGAACTCGTCCAGCCGGTCGCTCCACGCCGGAGGAAACAGGGGGTCATGCTCGGGCCACAGCACCGTCGTCGGCACCTTGATCCGCTCGTCGGGGGCGGGCGTCTGCTCGCCGAGGCTGCGCGCGATCGTTCCCGCGCCGGCGCGGTACCACCCGATCGAGGCGACGAACGCCCCCGGCGCGCCGTAGAGCACGGTCAGCCGGTCCAGCTCGGCGGACGAGGGCGTGAAGCCCGGGCCCGACCAGTGCGACCAGAAATGCTCCAGGTAGGCTCGCACCGCCGGCTCACGGCCGTCGATGATGTCCTCGATCATCCCCAGGCGGTGGAAGTGCTGGTACCAGAACTCGCGTTGCGCGTGGGCTGACAGCACGCGATCTCCCGCCCCGGGCAGCGGTGGGGCGACGACCAGGGCGCGGACCGCCTCGGGACAGGTGCGCGCGATCTCCTGAGCGACCCGGCTGCCGACGTCATAGCCGGCGATCACCGCCGGCCCAAGCCCCAGCTCGCTCACGAGAGCGGTCACGCTCGCCGCCTGCGCGGCGGCCGAGTAGGCCTGCGATGGATCACGCGGATGCTTGTCGGACTCGCCGAACCCCCGCAGATCGGGCACCACCACATCGGCGCCGCGATCGAGGCGTGCGACCACCTCACGCCAGTCTCGGTGGTCGCCGGGCCAGCCGTGCAGCAGCACCACCGGCGCCCCCGAGCCACGGCGCTCGTAGGCGAGCGAGAACCCGTCGACCGGAGCCGAGCGCAGCATGTCATGCAGGCTAGCCTCAAAGCGGATGGCAGAGCTCGACGGCACCCGCGTCCTGGTCACGGGCGGCACCAGCGGCCTGGGCCGGTCAATGGCGGCTGCCCTCGTCCAGGCGGGCGCTCGCGTGGTGCTGACCAGCCGGGACGCGCAGCGCGCGGAGGCGGTCGCCGACGAACTGGCGCCGCCACCCGGCGCTCTGGGAATCGAGCTCGACGTGCGAGACGCCGGCTCGGTGTCGGCGGGGGTCGACCGCGCCTACGAGTCGCTCGGCGGCCTCGACATGCTGGTCAACAACGCGGGGATCGGGATGCGCACGGTCAACCCAAGCTTCATGTCCGAGCCCCAGCCATTCTGGGAGGTGGCGCCGGCCGGCTTCCGTGACGTGCTCGAGACCAAGGCAACCGGCTCGTTCCTGGTTGCCCGCGCGGTGGTGCCGCGAATGCTGACCGACGGCGCCGGACGCATCGTCACGATCTCGATGAACGAGCAGACGATGGTGCGCCGCGGCTTCGTCCCCTATGGGCCGGCCGGCGCGGCCGTGGAGGCGCTGGCCCGCGTGATCGCCGAGGACCTGGCCGACACGCCGCTGACCGCCAACATGCTCCTGCCGGGAGGCGCGACCGCCACCGGGATGGTCCCCGACAAGATGACCGACGAGGCCCGAGCAGGTCTGCTGGACCCGGCGATCATGGGACCGCCGATCGTGTGGCTGGGTTCGCCGCAGGCCGCCGGCGTTCACGGCGAGCGAATCGTGGCCCGCGAGTTCGAGGAGTGGCTGGCCCGGCGCCCAGGCGGCTGACGGTCAGCGGCCCTGTGGACACGCGGATCAGGTGCAGCTCGGGTCCGGGTCGAACGTGGTGTTGGCCTGAGCCAGCGTCAGCGGACCCGCCTTCGGGATCAGCTGGAGGTGGTTGACCTCGGTGTTGTTCGGGTCGTCGGAGGGATCGAACGGCCGGTAGAGGCCGAACCGCGCCAGCTCGGCCTCGCTGATCTGGGCCGCGCTGGAGCGCAGCAGGCTGTTGACGCCGACGTCCTCGGCCTCGCCCTTGGTGTGGGGGTCATCGGCGAAGCCCCCGACGGCGACGCTGTGGGCGGGCGTCCGGTAACCGCTGATCCCGTAGATGGTGACTCCCAGCGCCTTGCCCAGGGCGTCGAGCTGGGCGGTCAGCGTCGGCAGCTGGCCCTCGGTCTGGCTCGTGCCGGGGTCGGCGATGAAGCCGGCGCCCGAGGCCGCGATCACCGGCGCGGCGTCGGCGCTGTTGGTGACGCCGCCGCACAGGTTCAGGCGCCGGAGCTCGCGCTTGACCTCCCCCAGCGAGGGCGCGTGGGCGGACACGTCGCCGACGATCTGCGAGCCGTCGGGCGCCGCGGACGCGTGGGCCCCGGCCGCCGGCTCAACCGCCTGCGGATGGGCATGCGGGATCGAGTTCCCCGGTGCGGGCGCCGGCGTCGAGCCTGTGGACGGGGGAGAGCTCGAACCGCACGCGCCGAGCACGAGCGCCACCACCACGGCGTATGCCGGCAGGCTTCGTGTGACCACGCTCGGACAGGGTAGGGCCGAGGCTGCCCGAACGCGCTGGTGCAGGCCGAACCCCGGCGGCGCCTGATTGCGTCAGTCGGCGCTCGTCAGCGCAGGCGCGGCGCGGCGCTCTGTCGCGATCGCGCTGAACGCCTCGACCACGTCGGGGTCGAACTGGGTGCCCGCGCTGCGGCGCAGCTCGGCGATCGCGTCAAGCGGATCGACCGGGCCACGATAGGGGCGGGCGGCGACCATCGCATCGAACGCGTCGCAGACGGCGATGATCCTGGAGCCGAGGGGAATCTCGGTGCCGGCCAGATGGTCGGGGTAGCCGTTGCCGTCGACCCGTTCGTGGCTGGAGCGCACGAGGTTGGCGGTGTGGGCGAGCGAGGGGGCAGCCGCGATGATCCGCTCGCCGATCACGGTGTGACTTCGCATGAATCCCCATTCGTCGTCGTCGAGGTCGTCGGGTTTGTCGAGGATGCTCTGCGGGATGGCCGTCTTCCCGATGTCGTGCAGTTGCGCGGCCAGTCCGATGCGCGTGACCTCGAGCTCTGGAATGTCCAGGCGTCGGGCGGTGGCGGTGGCCAGTTCGGCGACGCGGCTGATGTGAGTGCTCAGGTCAAGATCTCGCTCGATCAGGACCTGCACCAGCGCGGCCGTGGTTTGATGGCCCGCGGTGGCGCGGCTGGTCTTCTGGGCGTACATGCGCTCGTCGGCGAGTCTGAGCGCTTCGCTGGCACCGGTCGCCTCCGACGGCAGCCAGGCCAGTCCCCACGAGCATCCGACGCTCCAGCCCTCGCCGGAGTCGCTGAGCGCGGCGACGCCCGAGCGGACGAGCCGCTCCCCGGCTTCCGAGTCGACATCGGCGATGACACAGAACTCGTCGCCGCCCATCCGGTACGCATTGCCTGAGCCGGCGACGCTCTGCTTCAGGCGGCCGGCGAGCCGCGTCAGCAGCGCATCGCCCGCCCCATGCCCGAACGTGTCGTTGTACTGCTTGAAACCATCGAGATCGAACATGCTGACCAGCAGGTCGCCGCTGCCGTTCGCCTCAAGCAGGATCTGCTCGAGGTCGCGTTTGAACGCCCGTCGGTTGCCGATCAAGGTCAGCGGATCGGTGATCGCCTCGTCTCGGCTCTCCTCCAGCAGCCGGACGTTCTCAGCGCGGGCGACCTGGGCCCGGCGGTAGAACAGCACGAACACTCCCAGCAGGAGCACGATCGTCACCAGCGACCCGACGATCGCCTCCGTCTTGGCCCTCGCGACTCGCCTGTTGTAGGTGCGGCCCGCCTGGGTGAGCAAGCCCAGAGCGGCCTCTGCTCTCTGCTGGAGACGACTGACGACGGCAAGGATCGTCGGCAGCTCGCGCCTGACCAGAGCGCGATCGCTCGACCCACCGCCGAGCTCAAAGATCTGCCGGACGACCGCTCCGGACGCGGCTGCCGCCGCCCGCGCCCGCCTCAGCGAGGTAGGAGCAGCCCCGGCGGCGATGAGCCTGTCCAGGCCCGCGGAGATGGCGTGGCTGTCGGCCTCGATCTTTGCTTGAGCGATCGCTGCGCCCGAGCTCTGGACCGCGCTGATTGGAGCGTTCTCCAGATCGACGAGCCGCAGCTCGATCGACGCGATCTCCGACTGGGCTTGGCTTGAGGCAGCGAGATGGCGCTCCAGGAGCGCGATCGAAGCTGCCGCCGCCAGGCTCGTGACCACCACCAGCACCAGCACCGCCTGCGAGGCAAGCACGCGAAGCGAAGTCTTGACCATTGGCCATCCATCGACAAATCCGACGGCGAGCTTGACATCGCCTGGCCGGGACGGCTCGCGCCCCGCGCGGCGGTGGACTGGGTTCAGCCGCCGCTGCGCGCCAGCTCGTCGGCGCGAGCCTCCCAGGCGGCCAGTGCCTCCATCGCCGAGCCACCGTCGCCGTCGCCGTCACCGTCGTCGCCTCCCCGGATCGCGGCGGCGAAGGGCGGCGAGTGCCAGGCCGGCGCCTCCCCGCTCTCCCACCGCGCGATGTCGGGCGCTTGGAGACGCGGGCGTCCGAGGATGATCAGGTAGAGGGCAACCAGACCGCCGGTGGCGGCGATCGCGAAGCACACCCAGAGGGCGATCTGGGTCCCCGCGGCCGGCGAGCCGCCCGTGGTCATCGCCAGGTGAAGCAGGATCGGCCCGCACATGAACGCGGCCACTCCGCGCAGCAGCTCCAGCAGGGCGAATACCCGCTGCAGCTCGACCGAGCGCAGCGAGAAGCCGGTCGTGAACAGCGCCGGGGAGACCGAGGCGCCCACCCCGAGCCCGACCAGCCCGGAGCCGACGAGCACCAGGGAGTCCGGTCCGGTCGCGGCGCCGGTGAGCGTGGCGGCGCCGCCGGCGAGCACCGCCATACCGGCGAGCGCGAACAGCGGAACCAGACGGGTGCGCACGATCAGCCCGAACACGAACGCCGTCAGCACCGCGCCTCCCAGCTCGGGCCAGAACAGCATCGCGATGTGGGTCGGCGAGCCGCGGCCGGCCAGCGCCGTCTGGGTCAGCTCGATCATCGCGACCGAGGCCGCTCCGGCCGTCATCGCGATCGTGATCCCGGCCAGCGGGAAGGTCGTCACCAGCTTGCGCACGGGCATCAGCGGGTCCTCCGCCAGATATTCGTAGACCACGAGGGCAACCAGCAGGGCGGCACCGGTCAATAGCGGAGCGAACACGATCAGGTCGAGCATCCGGTGGGTCTCCAGCTCCGACGCGCCGAAGAAGGCCGCCGAGCAGCCCGCGCCGGCGAGCAGGATCGCGACCCAGTCACGCGGAGCCTCGGGCTCCTGGCCGGGAACATCCTCGAAGGTCAGCAGCGCCATCAGCAGCGCCAGGCCGCCGACGCCGGCCACGATCCAGAACAGCGGTCGCCAGGCGGCGGCTCCTGCCTGGACGCCGCCGATGACCGGGCCGGCGGCGACCGCGCCGAAGATCCCCAGGTTCATGATCGCGGCGGTGATCGGCAGGCGGCTGGGCGGCCAGCCGATCACCAGCGGGGGGACGGCGGCGATCAACATCATGCTGGTGAACAGGCCCTGCATCACGTGGCCGGCGATGAACAGGCCGGGCGTCAGCGCGGTGGCGCACAGCAGCGAGCCCAGCACGAACATCGCCGCGTAGACCACCAGCATCCTGCGCTGCGGATAGTGAACGGCGATCTGCACCGCCAGGACCGTCCCCACCGCGTAGGCGGCGTTGGCCATCCCCGTTGTCAGCTGCAGCGCCTGCCTGCTCAGGTGGACCCCGTGGGAGAGGATCGGAATCAGCGGTGAGAGTGCCGAGCTCAGCGCCAGGTACGGCACCAGCGCGAACACGACCAGCGCCACCGCCGCCCAGTAGCGGTCGGCCAGCAGCCCCTTGAAGTTCATCAACTGCGCGCTCCGTCGTGCTCGGCAGTCGAGAGTCGCAGCTGCTCCGGCGCCAGGCGGGCCTGGGCCTCGCCCAGGATCCTCGCCAGCCGGGCCTCACGCACGACCAGGCCGATCGCGCCCAAGCCGGCCAAGCCCGCGCCGGCCGCGAAGGCCAACCATCGGCCGGAGCCGGGGGCATAACAGCGCGAGGCGACGATCGTCCATGCGCCGACCGCGCAGACCGCTACGTCCAGCCAGCGGTCCAAATGCCCCTGGCCGCGCAGGGCAAACGCCCACAGCGCAACCGCGACCGCGGCGGCGCCCGCGCCCAGGGCCACCCAGCCGACCGTCACCGGGGAGAACGCGAACGTGCTCGTGAGCAGGCCGGCGCCGATCAGCAGCGTCGCGAAATAGGACGTGAACCTGGCCACCACGTGCTTCCGGCTACCCGATCGGGCAGCGGCCTATCACACGCCGGTCAGCGCCCGGTCTCACCGGCGAGCGCGGTCCGTGCCCGGGTCAGGCCGCAGGAACCGAGCATCGAGATCCCGTCGTCGACGATCCTGCTCACCGTCTCGCCCTGGTAGATCCAGCCGGGGTTCTGATGAAAGACCGAGGCCAACTTCGCTGCCTGCCGGCGCGCGGTCGCCTCCAGCGAGGCCAGCTGCGCCGCGGGTGGCGGGGGGAAGGCGGAGAGCTGGTAGGCCAGGCCACAGGCGGTCGAGATCCCGCTGAGCGAAGTGTCGAGCTTGGCGGCCACGGGCGGCGGCGCCTGGGGAGGCGTGGCCCCACAACCGGCGACGAGCCCGAGCACGATCGGGAGGGCGAGACGACGAACTCTCATCTCAGGTCAAGAGCAGCAGGGACGCCGCCCCCAGCACGGCGGCCCCGACCGTCCACCAGGCGATGTAGTCACCGATATGTCCGCTGTGCAAGCGGCGAAAGCCGTCCACGGCGCCCGCCAGCGGGGCCAGCGCACCGCGTGAGAGCGTCGCGCGCACCCCCGGACCGAACAGTCCCAGCGCCGCCATGGCGAATGCTCCAACCACGGCCCCGGAGGCGTACAGGTAGTCGTAACCCTCCAGATGCGAATGCGGCACCGGGGAGAACCGAGCCGACCCGCGCAGCACCCAGCCGATGTAGGCCGCGTGGTCCCCAAGGTGGTAGGCAGCGCGCTCGATCCCGGGCACGAGTCCCGGCACGACTCCCAGCACGGCCGCCGCCACCACCAGGACCGCCGGGACGACCACCATCGACGGGGGCGTGCGGTTGCGGGACTCGGTCTCCTCATCAGGCTCCTCGCGAGCCACCTGCGCCTGGGAGCTATCACCGGGGTCGGCCCGTCCCCACCCCAGAAAGACTCGGCCGGCGACGCGCAGCACGGCTCCGGCGGTGAGCATCGAGGAGATCACGAACACCGCGGGCAGCCACGGGTAGTGACCGTCGATCGCGGCCGCCTCCAGCAACGACTTCCCGAAGAACCCGGTCGTCAACGGGAACGCCGCCAGCACCAGGCCGGCGATCGCGAACAGCACGCCTACCAGCGGCAGCGCTCGTCCCCGCCCGCGCAGGTCGAACTCGTCAAGCGAGCCGAAGCGGTGCAGCAGGATCCCCACCATCATGAACAGGGCCGCCTTGTCAAGGCCGTGTCCGACGATGTACACCGCCGTCCCCGCCAGACCGGCGCCGCTGAGCAGGCCGAGGCCGCACAGGAACACGCCGACGTGGCTGATCGTGGAGAACGCCAGCAGGCGCTTGACGTGGCGCTGGGAGTAGCACATGACCGCCCCTCCCAGGGCCGTCACCGTCCCGAAGGCGATCAGGATCGCTCGCAGGTGGACGGCGTGCGGTCCCAACGGCCCGGCGAAGATCGTCCAGTACAGCCGGGCGATGGCGTAGACCCCGAGCTCGACCATCACCCCGGAGAAGAGGACGCAGACCGGAGTCGGGGCGACCGAATGGGCGTCCGCCAGCCAGAAGTGCAGCGGGATCGCGGCGGCCTTGGTGAGAAAGCCGGCGAACAGCAGCACCATCGCCACGATCACCAGCGGATCGGCGCGATGGCCGTCCAGGGCCGCGCCGATCTGGGCCATGTTCAGCGCGCCGGTGCGGGCGTACAGCAGACCCACGCCGAGGAACATCGCGTAGGCGGCCACGCTGTTGGAGATGGCGAAGTTGATCGCCCCTTGAATGGGGCCCTTGGACTCGATCCGGTAGGCGGTCAGGGCATAGGCGACCGCGCCCATCAGCTCGAAGAACACTACGAGGTTGAACAGATCCCCGGTCAGCGAGAAGCCCGCCATCGCAGCCAGGAACAGGAGCATGAGGGCGTGGAACAGTCCGTCGACGGAGTCGAAGTAGCGCCATGAATAGATCAGCGACGCGGTCACCAGGATCGCCGCAAAGGTGGCAAGCCCGGCGCCGATCGGATCGACCGACAGCGAGATACCGATCGAAACCATGTGCTTGGGACGCCAACCGCCCATCCAGTAGGCGAACGGATGGTGCGAGGAGCGCGCCAGGAGCAGCGCGCACAGGGCCACCACGCCGAGTCCGACGCCGGTGGCGCAGGCATCGTTGAACAGCCGCGGCGTCCAGCGGCGCGCGCCCGTGAGCACGGCGGCGGCGATCAGCGGAACGACAACCGGCAGGGCCGTGATGTGCATGGGACCTAGTCGCGAAGGACGCGCAGATCGTTCGGGTCAAGGCTCCCGAAGCGCTTGTGAGCCTGCACGGCCAGCGCCAGCAGCAGCGCGGTGACCGTCGCCTCGATCACCACGTCGGTCAGCACCAGCACCTGGACCACCGGGTCGACCGCCTTGGACACGGCCGGGATGTCAGCGAAGATCGGCGCCGCGCCGCCGTTGCGGTAGCCGACTCCCAGCAGCAACACGTAGGTGGCGGACTGGACGACCGTCAGGGACAGAATCGTGCGCACCAGGTTGCGACTGGAGACGATTCCGTAGAGCCCGGCGATGAACAGCCAGGCGGCCACCGCGAACGGGAGAAAGCTCACCCTGCCCGCCTCCTGACCAGGATCGCCTGGTCGAGGAACTCGCTCCACGCCACCAGGAACGCGCCGCTGACCTCGATCCCGACGGCCGTGCTGGCCACGTCGATCTGGCCGGCGGAGAGCAGGTGGCCGGAGATTCCCAGCGGTAGGAAGTTCTTGAAGAAGATGCCCACGCCCACCAGGCCGGCGATCCCGACCATCGCGTAACCAGCCGCTCCCACGGCCTCGCCGACCTCCAGAAGCGTGTGCGGAGACACGAACCGAGTCCGCAGATAGCGCCCGGCCAAGAACAGTGCCAGCGGCGCCGTGGCGAGCACGATCCCTCCCTGGAACCCGCCGCCGGGCGTGATCTGACCGTGCACCACGATGTAGCCGCCGATCGCCAACATCACGGGGACGAGGATCAGCACCAGCATGCGCAGTGCCTCGCTGGCGCCCTGAAGGGTGTGCTCCTCGGCCTCCTCGAGGCTCACCTCATGCTCGTCGCGCAGATCGCGCAGGATCAACACGATCCCCAGCACCGAGCCGAAGAGGATGAACTCCTCACCGAGCGTGTCGAAGCCGCGGAAGTCGAAGTTCAGCGCCGTGACGAGATCGGTGGCATGTCGCTCGGTGACACCGACGCCGTCTATCACCAGGCCGTCGACGCCGTGGTAGTGGCCGAAGTCGGGCAGGCCGTTAAAGCCGATCACCAGCACCGCGGCGAGGGCCGGCGCGGCGAGCGCGAACAGCATCAGCCGGCCACGCCGGCTCATGGCTCGTCCTGCCCCGGCTCCGGGTCGCGGTCCTGCTCGCGGATCTTGCGTAGCGCCAGGAGGATCATCACCGGCAGCCCCACCGTGGACACGACGATCTCCGATAGCGCCACGTCGGGCGCCTGGAAGACGAAGAACAGCACGGCCAGGGTGAGTCCGAAGATGCCCAGGACGATCGTCTGGCGAAGGGGGTCGGAAGTCATCGCGACACCGGAGCCGCCGAGGGCCACCAGCGCGAGGGCGGCGATCTGCAGCACCGTCACGGCTCCCGGGCCTCCTCGATGCCCGCTCGGTAGTCGCCGCGCTCGCGGATCAGCAGGCTGCGCGCGGTGCTCTGAACCATGATCGGCCCGGTGATCACCAGGACGACGCCGACCAGCAGGGCCTTGTCGCCGATCAGCGAGAACGATTCGCGCACCACGATCGAGACTCCGATGAGCAGCGCGCCGAAACCCGCCAGGCCGACGTAGTGCAGCCGGTCATAGACGCTGCGCATCACGCACAGACCGAGCACGGCGAGGAGCTCCAGCATCCCGCCGGCCGCCAGAAGGACGATCGCCGCCGCTGCCCGCCAGCTCATCAGCGTTCCATCAGGCGGGCGAAGGTCAGCGAGCCCACCACCGACAGCGGCGCGAACACGACGGCGAGGTCGATGAACGGCTGGCGGCGAAAGCCCTCGGCGAGCAGCATCAGGATGGTGGCGACGAGCACGGCGGCCAGCTCCAGGGCGGCCAGACCGTGCTCGGCCTCGGCGAAGACCGCCACCGCGAGGCACGGGACGAGGGCAAAGGCCAGCACCGTGGCGGCGATCAACCACTCGTTCACGTCGGACCTCGCTCGTCCCCCAGCCGGAGCATGTCGATGGCCTCCGGACCGCCCCGGCGGTGAAGCTGATGGCCGAGCAGCAGCTCGCGCTCGGGATCGACGCCGATGATGATCGTGTTGGGGGCAAACGAGCCGAGCGACTCGGCCAGGGCGCGACGACCGATCTCGCGGGGTTCGTCCTCGCCGCAGGCGAACGGGACGGCCCGGAAGACCCCGCGCACCTCCCGGGGCCGGCGTAGTTGCGCGAGCGCGGCCCACGCGACGGTGACGATGTCCCGGGGGGTCTGGACCAGCGGCCGGTAAGCGCGAGCCAGCCAGGCCAGGCGAACCGTCTCGGCCGCCAGATACCGCTCGCGCGCCAGGCCAAAGGCGGTCGCCGCCAGGATTGTGATGCCCGCTCCGACCAGCAGCTCGGGCAGATCGGTGGTGTCGATCAGCAGCAGGTACAGCCCACTGGCGAGCAGCCAGCCGGTCAGCCACACGGCCGCCCGGCGCCTCCAGTTAGCGACGGCGAGCATGCCTTCAGGGGTTCGTGTCTGGCCTGGGAAGTCCTGCCGCTCTGTGTGTCAACCGGCAGTGTGGGTAGCAGTGATGACGTGGACCTCGATCCGAGACGCCTGATGAGCGATACGCCGCTGGACGTCTACCTCAACGACCACCTCGCGGGGGCACGCTTCGGCTCAGACCTCGCGCGCCGGCTCGCCGGTCGCATTGGCGGGACCACGATGAACGCGCTTGCCGACGAGATCGAGCAGGACCGTGAGACCCTCGAGCAGCTGATGGGTCGCCTGGGCACCTCACGCAACCCCGTCAAGGAGGCGGGCACGTGGGTCGCCGAAAGGGTCGCCCACGTCAAGCTCTCCGGCCTGACCGCCGGCCACGGGGAGTTCGGCCTGTTCATGGCGCTTGAGACGCTGTCCTTGGGCGTCGAGGGCAAGCGGGAGCTGTGGGGCGCGCTCGCCGATGTGGCCGATCAGTACCCGGAGCTCCGCGAGTTCGACCTCCAGGCGCTGCGTGAGCGTGCGGAGGCTCAGCGCCGGGTCGTGGAGGCCGAGCGAGCCGCTGCCGCGCGGCGAGCGTTCACCGGGGCGACGGCCTAGCCCCAGCGTTCGAGGCGCTTGGTGGCGGTCGCCGCGTGGGCCGGCATCAGGTCGGCGCGGGAGATCTCGGCCACGTGGGGGGCGATGGCGCGCACGCCCTCGTCGGAGTCGATCCGCTGGTAGGTGAGGGTCTTGAGGAACTTGGCCACCGACAGCCCGCCCGTGTAGCGCGCCGCACGGCCCGTGGGGAGCGTGTGGTTGGTGCCGATCGCCTTGTCGGAGAAGGCCACCGTGGCCCGACTGCCGAGGAAAATGGAGCCGTAGTTGCGCAGGCGCTGCAGGTACCAGGCGTCATCGGCCGTGTGGACCTCCAAGTGCTCGGTGGCCACCTCGTCCGACAGCGTGGCGGCATGTTCGCGGTCGCGTGCCACCATCACCACGCCGTGGTCGGTCCAGGCGGCGCGCGGAGTCTCGCCGCCGGGCGCGCCGGCGGGGGCGACGCGATCGAGCTCGTCCAGCTGGCGGTCGATCTCGGCGATCACCGCTCGGCCCAGATCCTCCGAGGTGGTGATGAGAACGGCCGGCGAGCTTGGTCCGTGCTCGGCTTGGGCGAGCAGGTCGGCGGCCACGAGCTCGGGGTCGGCGGTGTCGTCGGCGATCACGGCGACCTCGGAGGGCCCGGCCAGCAGGTCGATGCCGACGCGCCCGAACAGCTGGCGCTTGGCTTCGGCGACGAACGCGTTGCCCGGCCCCACGAGCATGTCGACCGGCGGCGGCGAGGTGTCGGAGTCACCGAGCAGCCCGAAGGCCATCGCCGCCAGTGCCTGCACGCCGCCCAGGGCGAAGATCCGGTCGGCGCCCGAGGTGGCGATCGCGTGCAGGGTGGGTGCGTGCGGCGCCCCCGCTCGCGGCGGCGAGCACGCGATCACGGTGTCGACGCCGGCGACCTTGGGCACGAGCACGGTCATGAACGGGGCCGCGAGCATCGGCACCCGGCCGCTCGGGCAATAGGCGCCGACGGAGCTCACCGGGACCTGGCGCTGACCGAGGAACACGCCGGGCAGGGTTTCGGTCTCGAAATCGGTGAGGGTTGCGCGCTGCAGCCGGGCGAAGTTGGCGATCTGCTCCTGGGCGAAGGCGATGCTCTGCTTGAGCTGGTCGGAAAGCGACGCGGTCGCGCGCGCGATCTCGTCCGCGTCGACCTCGAAGCTGGGCGGATCCCAGTCGTCGAGGTCATGTGAGTAGGCGCGCACGGCGTCAATGCCGCCGCGCTCGATCCGGCTGAGCATCTCGGACACGCGCTGCGCCACCGCCGGGTCCGGCCCGGCCGTGCGGCTCCCGTTGGCCGGCGGCTTGAGATACAGCGGCTTGTCCACCGCGCTACCGGGTCACGGCGCCGTAGAGCTCGGGGCGGCGGTCGCCGAACACGTCGGCGCGGTCGGTGAGCCGCTTGTCCAGCGCGAGCTGCAGGTCCACGTCGGCACTCACCATCCCGGGCGAGCGCGACTCAGCGACCGCCCAGCCGTCGGGATCGACGATCGTGGCGCCGCCCGTCCAGTCCTGACCGCGCTCCAGGCCGACGCGATCGGCGCAAGCGACCGCCATCTTGTTGATCCGTCCGGTGGCCATCGCGATCGTCACCTCGGAGGGCCGCTCGCCGTCCGGGCGCGGGAACAGCGGCCAGTTGGTCGGCACCGCCAGCAGCTGCGCGCCCGCCAGCGCGACCGAGCGCGTCAGCTCGGGGAATTCAAGGTCGTAGCAGATGACGACGCCGATCCGGCCGACGCGCGTCTCGATCACGGGCGGCGCCTGCGCGCCCGGCGTGAAGATCGCGTGCTCGTTGTCCCACAGATGCAGCTTGCGATAGACGGCGCGCAAGCCGCCGGCGTCGACCACGGCGGCGCTGTTGTACACCCGGCCGTCCTGCGGATCGCTCTCGCAGAATCCGCCGATCACCACGACGTCGGCGCGCGCCGCCGCGGCCGCCCACTCGCGCAGCAGCTCGTGATCGGGCTTGATCGCCACCTCGGCCGCCTCCTCGGTGGAGGAGAACATGTAGCCGCTGGTGATCAGCTCGGGGAGCACGATCACCTCGGCGCCGTCCTGGATCGCCTCATCGATGGCGGCCAGGCACAGCTCCCGGTTGGCCGCCAAGTCGCCAATCTTCGGGGCGAGCTGCTGGCAGGCGACGCGGGTCACGCCGTCAGGGTGTCACGGAACCTTGCCGGCCGCCAGGCCGGCGCGCACGCGACCGGCCAGCCCCGGCGCCACCATCACCACGCCCAGCCCGACGATCAGCCAGATGACCTCGATGTAGGGCAGATGAGCAAACGCGCCCTCCTGGCCGACGAACACGTTGCGGTAGATCGTGTAGCAGACGAACGCGCCGCCGAGCACCGGGATGATGATCTGCCACGCCGGCACCTTGGTCTCGCCCCCGAAGAACAGGAAGCGGATCGCTCCCGCCGTGGCCATCACATAGGCCACCAGGATCAGCACGGTGCCGATCTGCAGGGGATAGAAGGTGGCGTTGACGACGCTCGAGCCGGCCAGCTGCTGGCCGATGAGGGCGCCGGCGAAGACCACGAGCACGACCACCAGCGCTGCCGCCGGAGCGCCGTGCTTGGACAGTCCGGCCAGTCCGGTGCGCGTGCCGGTGGCATCGCGCGCCTGGGCGTACATGATCCGGGCCGCGCCGCTGGCCACTCCGAGCGAGATGGCGAACAGGCTGACGGTCGCCATCAGGTTGAGGATGTCGGCGTACCACTGTCCGATGTAGCTGCTGCCCAGGTCCGAGAAGGGCAGACCAGCGGCGTAGCTGGCGGCGCCCTCAACGTCGGCGCCGTAGCCGAGCGACTGCGCGGCGGCGGTCAGCAGGTAGAAGCTGCCGACGACGACGATCGCGACCTTGATCGCGCGGGGGATCGCGGTCTTGGGGCTCGAGGTCTCCTCGCCGAGCGCGGCCGCTCCCTCGAAGCCGGCGAAGGCGAGGAAGCCGTACACGGCCGCCTTGGCGATCGTGCCCACCCCGCTGCCCTTGGGCAGCGCCAGGAAGTTCAACGTGAACGTCTGTCCGCTGGGCCCGTGGCCGAAGATCAACTTGGCCAGGATCACGAGGCTGAGGATCGTGACGAGGATCGCGCCCGCCACCTCGGAGGTGAGCAACGCGCGGGTGATGATGCGGATCTCGGTGAAGGCCAACGCCGCCACTCCGAGCAGGCCGATCATCGAGATCCACCACCACTGATGGATGTGCAGGCCAAACGTGTCGTTGAGGAAGTTGCCGCCGAACAGTCCCATCTCGATCGTCGATCCGCAGCCGATCGCGGCATAGCCACCCATCAGCGCCCAGCCGGCGAAGAACCCGGCCTGGGGCCCGAGCGTCACGCCCACCAGTGCGTACACCGAGCCGGTGTGCGAGATGTGCTGGGAGAGCTTGATGAAGCAGTAGCCCACAAGCGCGACGCCGATGACGGCGAAGATGAACGACAGCGTCACGGCGCGGCCGATGATCACTGCCGCGCCTGTGCCCAGCAGTCCAATCGCGCCGACGGGGCCGATCAGGCCGACGGAGAACGCCGCCGCGTCGACCAGCTTGAGCTCGGTGTGGAGTCCTTCGCCCTGCCCTCCCCCGCTCTGCGGGGGCCCAGCCGCGGTGGTCGCCATCGCGAATTCGTATCACGATGCCCGGCTGGCGTGGTCCTTACGGAGACACGAACTCGGGCGCGGGGGCCGCCGCGACGGCCTCGGCACCCAGCAGGCCATGGAACTCCTGCAGCGCCCGACGCAGGCCGTCGAGCATCGTCCAGGCGTCCTCGAGCTGGTCGCGATCGCCGATAATTCCCACGTCCATGTGGTCGCGGTAGCTGAGCACCGTGATGTTCAGGCCCACGCCGTCGACGATCGTCGACACGGGGTAGTAGGCCATCAGCTGCGCGCCGGCGCAGTAAAGCGGCTCCCGTGGGCCGGGCACGTTGGAGATCACCAAGTTCAACGCCGGAGCCGTCGGCAGCCGGGCGAGCACGCCGAGGGTGACGCGCGAGGCGCTGCTCATGACCGCCGGCGGGATGAACTGGGTCGCGTCCTGCATCAGGGAGGCGGGCGTCGCCTGATGGCGCTCCTTGGCCGCGCGCAGCACCTCGTGGGTGCGCTCGATCCGCCGGCGCGGGTCCGGCTCGTCGGTCGGGATCGGAATGAACATCGCCGAGATCCGATTCCCGTATGCCCCCATCTCCTCCTCGGTGCGCACCGAGACCGGGATCATCGCCACCAGCGGGTCATCGGGCAGTTCGTGGCGCTCCTCGAACCACGCGCGCAGCATCGACGCGCACAGAGCGACGACGACGTCGTTTACGGTCACCCCGAGCTCGTTCTTGATCGCCTTGATCGTGTCAAGCGGCAGCGAGCCGATCGCCAGGCGGCGGTGCGCCGAGATCGGTTCGGAGAAGCGTGTCCGCGGAGCCCGGGTCACCGGCATCTCCAGCAGGTCCTCGTTGCCCAGCGGGCCGGGCAGCAGCGTCGCCACGCGATTGGCGGCGCGACGCATCCTGCGGACCCCTGGGAACGTGGACACGACGGGCAGGGCGTCGATGTGACGCACCGCGGTGGGTAGCGCCCGGACGGCTCGCAGCGAATGGCGGGGAAGCCCGAGCAGCCCGCGCCCCAGCAACTCCACCTCGCTCGGCATGCCGCGGCCGGCCGTCGGGAGGCCGGGCGGCGGCACCTCCCGGCCCTCGGGATGGAGGTCGAGCAGGATCGCCAGGATCTCGTTGCCCGAGACCCCGTCGACCGCCGAGTGATGGATCTTGGTCAGCAGCGCGTCGCGGCCGCCCCTCAGCCCCCGAATCAGGTAGATCTCCCACAGCGGCCGAGCACGATCCAGGGGGCGCGAGACGATTCGCGCCACCTGATCGGCGAGCTGATGGTCGTCCCCCGGCGGAGCGAGTCCGATCTCGCGAACGTGGAAGTCCAGGTCGAAGTCCGGATCCTCGATCCAATAGGGATGGTCCAGCCCGAGCGGCACGTTGACGAGCTTCTGGGTGAACGGCGGCAGCATGTGGATGCGCTCGGCGATCAGCTGGCGGATGTCGTCGCCGGTGAGCTGCCCGCCGGGCGCGGAGCTGGGGTCATAGACCGCCAGGCCGCCGACGTGGCCGAACGCCCGCGGGGTCTCCAGCGCCAGGAACTGCGCGTCGAGGCTGGTCAGCTGTCGCATGTCTCTCCCACTTGCTCGGTCATCGGCCGGGTTCACCTTTGCATACTCGCGTCCATACAATCGCGGCACCCGAGATCTACCGACACGAGGAGCACGGATGGGCGACACGGTCAAGTTCCTGCTGGGCGAGCGCCAGATCCCCACGCACTGGGTCAACCTGATGGCCGATCTCGACCCCGCCAACCCGGCGCCGCCGCCTCTTCACCCCGGCACCAAGCAGCCGGCCGGCCCCGACGACCTCTCGCCGCTGTTCCCGATGGCGCTGATCATGCAGGAGGTGTCGCCCGAGCCGCTGATCGAGATCCCCGAGCCGGTGCGCGATGCCTACAAGCTGTGGCGGCCCACGCCGCTGTACCGCGCGCGGCGACTGGAGCGCGCGCTCGACACCCCCGCCCACATCTACTACAAGTACGAGGGCGGCTCGCCGGCCGGCTCGCACAAGCCCAACACGGCGGTCGCGCAGGCCTATGAGAACGCCGCCGCCGGGATCAGGAAGCTGACCACCGAGACCGGCGCCGGCCAGTGGGGATCGTCGCTGGCGTTCGCCTGCCAGCTGTTCGGGCTGGAGTGCGAGGTGTGGATGGTCGGCTCGAGCTATGACCAGAAGCCCTACCGCCGCTCGATGATGCAGGCCTGGGGCGCCACCGTGCACCGCTCCCCGTCGGAGCTGACCGAGGGCGGCCGCGCCCAGCGCGAGCACACCACCGGCTCGCTGGGAATCGCGATCTCGGAGGCCGTGGAGGTGGCCGCCCAGGACCCGAGCACCAACTACTCGCTGGGATCGGTGCTCAACCACGTCCTGCTGCACCAGACGGTGATCGGCCAGGAGGCGATGGCCCAGATGGAGATGGCCGGCGAATATCCGGACACGGTCATCGCCTGCGTGGGCGGCGGCTCGAACTTCGGCGGGCTGACCTTCCCGTTCCTGCGGCGAACGATCCGCGACGGCGTGCAGACGCGGTTTGTGGCCGCCGAGCCGGCCGCCTGCCCAACGCTCACGCGCGGCGTGTACGCCTATGACTTCGGCGACACGGTGGGGCTGACGCCGCTGATGCCGATGTTCACGCTCGGCCACGACTTCGTGCCGCCGCCGGTGCATGCCGGCGGGCTGCGTTATCACGGAGATTCCCCCCTGGTGTGCGGGCTGGTCAAGAACGGACTGGTGGAGCCGCGTGCGTACAGACAGAACGAGACGTTCGAGGCGGCCGTGCAGTTCGCGCGCACCGAGGGGATCATCCCCGCGCCCGAGCCGGCGCACGCGATCCGCGCGGTGGTGGAGGAGGCGCTGGCCGCGCGCGAGGCCGGCGAGGCCCGGGTGCTGCTGTTCGGGCTGTGCGGCCACGGCCACTTCGATCTCTCGGCCTACGACGCCTATCTGGCCGGCGAGCTCGAGGACCCCGAGTTCTCCGAGGATGACATGAACGCGGCGCTGGCCAGCCTTCCCGACGCGCCGGCGCTCACGTAACGCTCAGCTGACGATCGCCGAGGCGGGCTGGCGAGGGTCGGCGCCCGCCTCGTGAAAGCCGGTGCGCGCGTTGTGCACGATCGCCTCCACGGCGGCCGCGTCGCGGGTGAACGCCGGCCAGCGCCCGACGTCGTGGCCGCGCCGTGTGAGCTCGGCGAGCGTCGCCTCGGGGAAGCGGTCCTCGACCATCACGCGGCCGGGCAGGTACTCGAACGGGGCGAACGAGTTGGGAAAGCTCCAGGTGGAGAAGCGCGGAGCATTGATCGCCTGCTGGATGTCCATGCCGAAATGCTCGAGGTTGAGCAGCACCTGCAGCATCGCCTGGATCTGCATGTCGCCGCCTGGGCAGCCGAACGGCATCACCGAGCCGTCGTCGCGCACCGTCATCGCCGGGTTGGGGGTGAGCCGCGGGCGCTTGCCGGGCGCCGCGCCGGCCGGATGGGAGGGGTCCGGACGCGACTGCAAGCCGCGCAGCGAGGGCACGATCCCCGTCCCGGGGATCACCGGCGCTGTGGTGGACGCATCCGAGGGCGTGGCCGAGAACGCGTTGCCCCACTGATCGACCACGCACACGTATGAAGTGCCCGTCTCGGTCATGACGTCGGCGCCCGACGCCGGGGGAAGCGCCATGGGTTCGCCGAACAGCGGCGCCGGCAGGCCGGCAGCGGCATGCTCACGATCGATGGCGGCGCCGCGGGCCGCGGCGTGCTCGGCCGACAGCAGCCGCTCCATGTCGACCTTCACGAATGCGGGATCGCCGTAGTGGTGCTCGCGATCCGAAAACGCCCCCTTGAGCGCCTCGAGCACCAGATGGATGTAGTCGGGCGCGTTGTGCTCCAAGCCGTCCAGTCCCACCGCCTCCACGATCAGCAGCGCCTGGGCCAGCGCCGGACCCTGGCACCACGCGCCGCAGGTCAACAGCTCCAGCTCGCGCCACCGGGTGGCGATCGGCGGCTCGATGCGACAGTGGAAGTCGGCCAGATCGCTCCGGGCCAGATAGCCGCCGTGGCGCTCGTGGTAGGCGACGATCCGCTCGGCGATCGCCCCCTCGTAGAAGGCTGCTCGGGCCGCCCGCAGTCCGGCGTCCCGGTCTCCGCGCGCCGCTGACTCGGCCTCGACCATGAGGCCGATCGTGGCGGCCAGGTCGCGCTGCACGAAGCGCTCGCCGACCCGCGGAGGACGGCCGCCCGGGAGGAAGATCTCGGCGTTCCCCGGCCAGCGGGCGTACAGCGCGGCGGAGCGCTCGATGCCCTGGGCGAGCAGCGGGAACACGGCAAAGCCGTCGGCGGCCAGGCGGACCGCGGGCGCCGCCACCTGGCCGAAGGTCAGCGTGCCGTGGTCGCGCAGCGCCGTGATCCAGGCATCGGGAGCAGCCGGAACGACGGTGCGCAGCAAGCCCAAGGGGATCGTTCCCTGATGCTCGCGCATGAACAGGTCGGCGGGAAGGCCGGCCGGCCAGGTTCCCAGCCCGTCGATCGTCAGCGTCTCGCCCGCGGCCGTGCGGATCATGATCGGGGCGACGCCGGCGAAGTTGACCTCGTCGGCGTGCAGCACGGCGAGCGCCATCCCGGCGCAGCAGCCGGCATCGACGGCGTTGCCGCCGGCCTCGAGGATGGCCGCCCCGGCCGCCGTCGCCAGGTAGTGCCCGGTGGAGATCGCATGGCGCGAGCCGTACTTCGTGTGGCGGGGGACCAGCCAGCCGCTCATAGCGCCGGCTCCGTTGTTCTCGCGTCGAGCCGGGCCTCGAGCGCGGCGGACAGGGACAGCAGCCGCCCCTCGCCGCGGTGGCGACCGACGAGCTGCAGACCGACGGGCAGCCCCTCGGGGGTGAAGCCGGCGGGCAGCGAGAGCGCCGGCAGCGTGGTGGAGGTGATCCGCGAGCAGGATCGCATCCATGTGTAGTAGCGCTCCATGGGGACACCGGCGACGCTCTGCGGCCAGCGCAGCTCCACCTCAAAGGGCACCACCTGCACCGTGGGCAGCGCCAGCAGGTCGAAGCGCTGCAGCAGCGCGGAGGTTCGGCGGAAGATCTCGGTGCGCAGGTCGGCGGCGCGCAGGACCTCGTCGACCGACAGCGCCTCGCCGCGCCGGGCATCGGCGAGCACCTCCTCCTTGACGAGCTCCCAATGCCCGGCCGCCGGGTCTTCGCGCATGCGCTGCCAGTAGGCCAGCGAGCGAAACGTCTCAAAGACCTCGTCGGCGCCGGTGAGGTCGGGCTCCTGGTCGCTTACCTCGGCGCCGGCGTCGAGCAGGGCCTGGCGCGCTGGCCCGAGCGCCTCGGTGACGACCGGCTCGACCGGCAGGCCGTCAACGGTCCGCGACCAGGCCACCCGCACTCCGGTGAGCGAAGCCTCGACGATGTCGGGCGAGAACGCGGTGTCGATCGACAGCGGGTCGCGGGCATCCGGTCCGGCGAGCGCGGCCAGCAGCAGCGCAAGATCTCCGACGTTGCGGGCCATCGGCCCGAGCTGCGACATCGGGCTCCACGCGTCCCCCGGCCCCGGCGCCGCCACCCGTCCGGGGGCCGGCCGCAGGCCGACGACGTTGCAGAACGACGCCGGGTTGCGGAGGCTGCCGCCCAGGTCAGAGCCGTCGGCGATCGGGATCATGCGAGCGGCCAGCGCCGCCGCCGCCCCGCCGCTGGAGCCGCCCGCGCTGCGGCTCAGGTCGTACGGGTTGCGGGTGGCGCCGAACACCTCGTTGAAGGTGTGCGAGCCGGCGCCGAACTCGGGAGTGTTGCTCTTGCCGATGACGATCGCCCCGGCGGCCCGCAGCCGCTCGACGATGAGCGCGTCCTGGGCGGGTACGTGGTGCGCGAAGATCGGGGATCCGTACGTGGTGCGGATCCCGGCGGTGTCGACCAGGTCCTTGACGGCGATCGGCAGACCGTCGAGCAGGCCCGGGGGCCGGCCATTGGCCGCCGCAGCATCGAGCATGGCCGCGTCGGCGAGCGCGCGCTCGGGCTCGAGGGTGACGATCGCGTTCACGCGCGGGTTGACCTGCTCGATGCGCTTCAGGTGCGCCGAGACGACCTCGACGGCCGAGAGGTCTCGGGCGGCGACGGCGTCGCGCAGCGCCCGGGCGGTCAGTCTGTGCAGCTCCTCCATGTCGCGGACGGTACCCGGAGTCGACAGCTGACCCTCGGGTGTTTGTTCACGGGCTCGGCTCGCGGTAGCGTGTGCGCCCCATCGTGGGGTGAGAGAGGGAGGGTGAGGATGTCCGATGATCGTCTGACCCGGCGCCAGCTGCTCGAGGCCGGCATCGCCGTCGGCGTCGCCGGGGCTGTGCCGGGCAGTGCGCTGGCCAAGACCTCGGGGACGTCCGTGGGCCACTCGATCGGAACGACGCTCGAGCGCACGATCGTGCCCGGCAAGCCGATCAACGCCGGCGGCTACCGGCATCTCGTGGCCGGAAACGGCGAGCCGCACATCGTGCGCCACGACCTGGGCGTCGGCGCGCGGCCCGGGCGCGTCAAGACCCGCCAGGCGATCATGGCCCTGGCTCAGTTCACCGACATCCACATCCTGGACGCGCAATCGCCCGCGCGTGTGGAGTTCCTCGATCGGCTGTCCAACGGCGCGAGCGGCAACGACGTGTGGACGAAGCAGGCAGCCGTGCACGACCTGTTCGGCGCCAGCTACCGGCCGCAGGAGATGCTCACCGCCCAGGTCGCCGATTCGCTCGTGCAGGCCGTGCGTTATCTGGGCGTCGGCCCGGCGACCGGACGCAAGCTGGACTTCGCGATCGCCACCGGTGACTCGGTGGACAACTGCCAGTACAACGAGCTGCGCTGGGGGATCGACACCCTCGACGGCGGCGCCGTCCGGCCGGACTCCGGCGATCCGCACATGTGGGAGGGCGTCGCCGACAGCGACGCCGCCTACTACGACGTCAACTACTGGCACCCCGGCGGAACCCCCGCGGGCGCGTCCGGAGGCGCCGACCTGGCGCGCTCCCAGTTCGGGTTCCCTGAGGTCGACAGCCTGCTGGACGCGTGCCGCCGTCAGTTCAAGGCGGTCGGTCTGGGAATGCCGTGGATCACCGCCTATGGCAACCACGATGCGCTGCTGCAGGGCAACCTCGCCCCGTCGTCGCTCGCCCAGGGCTACGCGGTCGGCAACCGCAAGCTGCTGGCGCTCCCGCCCGGCTTCACCCTGACCCAGCTGCTGGAGGGGCTGGCCGGCAACCCAACGCTGTTCAATCAGCTGGTCAACGGCCCGAGCCGCCCCGCTACCGCCGACCCCCAGCGGCGGCTCCTCTCGCGCAAGGAGTCGGTAGCCGAGTACTTCAAGACCTCGGGCACCCCGATCGGCCACGGCTTCAGCCACTCCAATCGCGCACACGGGACCGCCTACTACACGTTCCTGCGCAGCGAAGTCCGCTGCATCGTGCTGGACACCGTCAACCCCAACGGCGACGCGAACGGCTCGATCGATCCGGCTCAGCTGAAGTGGCTGACCAAGCTTCTGGACGCGAACTCCCGGCTTCGGCTGTCACCGACCGGCGCCCGCCAGCACGCTGGCGGGACCGACCGGTTGATCATGCTGTTCAGCCACCACACGATCGGCACGATGGACAACTCCATCACCGGCCCCCGCGCGCCCGGAAAGCGCGTCCTCGGAGACGAGCTCCAGCAGCTCATCCTGCGCTATCCCAACGTGATCGCGTGGGTCAACGGCCACACCCACGTCAATCACATCGTGCCCCACAAGCGGCCGTCCTCCTGGAAGGTCCGCGGCGGCTTCTGGGAGATCAACACCGCCTCGCACATCGACTTCCCGCAGCAGGCACGGATCGTCGAGCTGGTCGACAACGGCGACGACACGCTCTCGCTGTTCGGCACGATCATCGACTCGGCGGCGCCGCTGGGCTGGAAGAGCACCGCCAACCCCAACCAGCTAGCCGCCCTCTCGCGCGAGCTCGCGGCCAACGACTGGCAGGAACGCGTGTCCAAGCCCGATGCCCAGGGCCACGACGGGCGCCGCGGGGCGGTCTCGGACCGCAACGTCGAGCTTCTCGTGCATACGCCGTTCTCGTTCGCCTCGCAGGGGTAGTCTCGGGACATGGCCACCGCTCAAGCGCCCCCCGCCCTCAACCCCAAGGACTTTCTGGGGATCGACCGTCAGCTGTCTGACGAGGAGCGCGACATCCGCGACACCGTGCGGGCGTTCGTCACCGACAAGATCGTCCCCTACGTCGGGGACTGGTTCGAGCAAGGGACAATCCCGCTCGAGCTGGCGCAGGAGCTCGGCCGGATCGGCGTGCTGGGCATGCACCTCGACGGCTATGGGTGCGCCGGAGCCTCGGCGACCGCCTACGGGCTGGCCTGCCTGGAGCTGGAGGCCGGCGACTCGGGGATCCGCAGCCTCGTCTCGGTCCAGGGCTCGCTGGCGATGTACGCGATCCACCGCTGGGGCTCGGAGGAGCAGAAGCTGCAGTGGCTGCCGCGGATGGCCGCCGGCGAGGCACTGGGCTGCTTCGGGCTGACCGAGCCGGACGCGGGCTCAGACCCGGCCGCGATGCGCACCCGCGCCAAGCGAGACGGCACGGACTGGGTGCTGCATGGCCAGAAGATGTGGATCACCAACGGCTCTGCCGCCGAGATCGCGGTGGTGTGGGCGAGAACCGACGACGGCGTGCGCGGGTTCCTGGTGCCCTCCGGGACGAAGGGCTTCAGCACCCAAGACATCCACAAGAAGATGTCGTTGCGAGCCTCGATCACCTCCGAGCTGCTGCTCGACGACGTCCGGCTGCCCGAGTCGGCGATCCTGCCCGAGGCAACCTCGCTGAAGGGGCCGCTGTCCTGCCTGAACGAGGCCCGCTACGGGATCGTGTGGGGCGCCGTCGGCGCCGCCCGTGCCTGCCTGGAGTCGGCCCTGCAGTACAGCAAGGAGCGCGAGGCCTTCGGCCGGCCGATCGCCGCCACGCAGCTGCAGCAGTCAAAGCTGGCGCACATGGCGCTCGAGGTCAACCGGGCGATGCTGCTGGCCCTGCACCTGGGACGTCTCAAGGATGCCGGTGAGCTCCGGCCCGAGCACGTGAGCATGGGCAAGCTGGGCAACGTCAACGCCGCGCTCGACGTGGCCCGCACGGCCCGGCAGATCCTGGGCGCCAACGGGATCACGCTCGAGTACCCGGTCATCCGGCACATGAACAATCTGGAGTCGGTGGTCACCTACGAGGGCACCGCCGACGTGCACGAGCTGGTGCTGGGCGGCGCGCTGACGGGGATCCAGGCGTTCCGCTGACTTGCGCTGGGGTTGCACTCCGAGCGGCCGGGGGGTTGCACTCCGAACGGCCGGGGGGTTGCGCTCCGAGCGGGCCGGGCCGTAGGATCCCGGCCATGCGTCGGGGGCTCCTCGCACTCGTGATCCTGGGTCTGCTGGTGGCCGCGCCGGCGGTGGCGTCGCCGACGACGCTGCCCAGCCTGTTCGCCAAGCAGGTCACCGCCATCAACGCCGCGGCCAAGGCTCCGCCGGTGCTGCTGCCGCGCGCGCTGCCGCTGGACGCCCGCCACCTGTATGCGACCGGCGGCCCGGCGGGCAAGAGCTATGACCTGGAGATCGGAGCGGTGAGGAACTGCCACGGCGCGGACGCCTGCTTCGTCGCCGGCTTCACCGCCGTCCCCGGCACGAGCCTGTTCGGCAAGAAGGTCACGGTCAAGGGCGCCACCAAGGCGGCCTTTCATCCGCTCTCCTGTGGAGCCTCGTGCTCGCCGCCGCAGATCGCGTTCGTGGTGAACGGGATCACCTACACGATCCAGGCCAACCTCAAGAAGACGACCAAGGGCGACCGCGGGACGCTGATCAGCGCCGCTGAGTCGGCGATCAGCGCCGGACCGAGGTAGCGCCTCCGCGGGCTGCCGTGATCGCGGCCTGCGCAGTCCACCTCGTGCTGCCCCGGATCCCGGCCCACGTCGTGGTGATCCGCGACGGCCACCGGCTGGTCGCGCCTCGCCGCCGCCAGGGCCACCCCCGACCGCCGCACCTGTACCTACAGGCCGGCGACCAGCTGCGGGTCGGTCGCCCAGCGGTGCTCAGGCTCTCCTACGCCGGCAACCGCTTTCGCATCGCCCACGGCAGCTCCACGCTCCAGTGCCGCCGGCTGGCGATCGGGCCCACGCCGCGCGCCCCACGCACCGGCGTGCTGGCCCTGGAGCTCAAGTCCGGCCGCGTGCGGGTGCGGGCCGGAGACCACTCGGCCCGAGCGCTCGTGCTCACGCGGGAGATGCTGGCTTTCGCGCCCCAGCGAGCCACCGATTACGTGGTCGACCGCAATCCCGGGGCGCGGCGGACGCGCGCCTGGACGCTGGACCAGCGCCTGGTGGTGTCCCGGCCCGCGGAGCCCACGGCGCGAACCGACACGCGAGTCAGCTACACCGCGATCGCCGACGCCAAGGGACTGCGGCTCGACGTGTGGCCGTTCTCGCTCTCGCGTCTGCAGCGACCGACCACGCCCGCCGATCGGCTGTCGCCCTACTGGGCGGACGGCCTGCCCTGCTCGGTGGGCTGCACCGCCCCCGGCGCGACCCCGGGCTGGCCGCTGAAGCCCTTTCACCAGCAGCACGCGATCCGCGCGGGGATCAATGAGCTGCGGCCGGCCAACTTTCACGTGGCCGTCGACATCGAAGCCCGTGATTTCCAGCCGGTGTACGCGATCCAGTCGGGCATCGCGCACATCCGCTATGCCGGCAGTCAGGACGTCAACGTCGATGTCGGGCGCTTCTTCTACTGGCACGTGGCCCCGACGGTCTCCGACGGGCAGTGGGTGACGGCCTACAGAACCGAGCTGGGCACGATCCTCTACGGCGCCCATCACCTCGCGCTCTCGGAGGGCACCACCGACGACTACCTCAACCCGTTGCGTCCCGGCGGCAGCCTCCAGCCCTACCACGACCACGAGCCCCCGATCATCGGCGTGCCGCGCATCTTCAGCGACGGCGCGGCGATCGTCGGCGCGTTCGACCCGCAGGGCTTCATCGCCCCTGCGCACTACTACGAGACGCCCGTGCTGGCCCCGTCGTCGCTTGCCTGGCGGCTCTACGACGCCCGCGGGCGCCCACTTACGGGCCTGCTGTGGGCGATGCGCGGATCACAGAATTATCCGTCGGTGATCAAGCCGCTGATCTTCGCCCCGGGCGCCTCCAACCCCGGCTACCTGTGCTTCCTGGACCACCGCCGGTGCATCCCCAACTGGGTCTACCGGCTGGCCGGTGGACTGACCGAGCCGCTGCCACTGGCCGGCCTGCCTCGCGGGCGCTACCGGCTGACCGTCTATGCCTGGGACTGGGCGGGCAACACGTCGGCCCTGGACGACTGGATCACGGTACCGCTTGGGAGGGCCGCGACCGGCGCCGGCGCCGCCGGCGAGTTCGGACCGCTGGCGCCGCGGTTCGACTATCCCTGATCGGAGTGGGCGAGCAGACGGTCGGTGGCGTCGTCTGCTTGTGCGCCGAAGTACCGGTCAAGCACCTGCGCGAACAGGGGCTCGCCGGGCGCGGCCCGCGCAAACAGGGTCATCGAGGAGCGCAGCTTGAGCGCATCGATGCCGCCGAAGATCTGTTCGGCGCTTCCGGCCGGAAGCTGCGTCAGGGCCCGCGCGGACTCCGTCAGCCGTGGCCCGAGGATCGGATGGGCCAGATAGGCCCGGGCCTCGTCCAGCGACGAGATCGCGAACCTGCGCGAGATCGGACTCTGACCCAGGCCGGCGATCTGCGGGAACACGAACCACATCCAGTGGCTGGTCTTGCGCCCGGCGCGCAGCTCGGCGAGCGCAGCCTGATAGGTGCCGCTCTGGTCCTGGGCGTCGACGAAACGCTGAAGGTCGTGGGCGTCGGCCATCGTCGACAACGATGCCAGGTGCGGCTTCGCGGGTACCCTCAGCGGTAGTGGCGGAGAGTGAGATCAAGGGCTCGACGACGATCGTCGAGCTGCTCAAGCGCTTCCCCGACGGCCGTGCCGCACGGCTGATGTCGGAGCTCAACTGGCCCTGCGCCCACTGCGGCGGGGCCTTTCACGAGCCGCTCACGATGGCCGCCAAGCGCCACGCCCGGGACCCCCGCGCGGTGCTCGAGGCGTTCCGTGCGCTGGAGGGTGGCCAGCCGGATGCCGAGCAGGTGAAGGCCGCCCAGCGCATGGTCAACTAGGGGCCCTACCGCCGGAAACATCCGGATGGGCCGTGACGGTCCGGTCCGATGGACGATTCCGGCGCGGGACGCCGTGAACGTCCATCTCGCCGCCCGGGCGCCGCCGGAAACGGACGTTCTCAGGCGGGTGCGCCGGCGAGACGCCGCGAGGCCAGCGCGGCCCCCTCGGACAGCGCCTCCAGCTTCGCCCACTGGATCGTCGGGTGCACGCGACTCAGGTACGGGCCCTGGGCGAAGCCGCAGTCGGTGCTCGCCATGATCCGCTCGGGTCCGACCAGGCGGGCGATGCGCTCCAGCCGTTCGGCGACGAGCTCGGGATGCTCGACGACGTTGGTCGCATGGCTGATGACGCCCGGCGCCAGCATCTTGCCCTCGGGCAGATCAATGTCCTCCCACACGCGCCATTCGTGCTCGTGGCGCGGGTTGGCGTTTTCGAACAGGTATGTGCCGGCGTTCACCTGCAGCACGAGCGGCAGCACGTCGGCGAGCGGGATGTCGTTGGTGTGCGGACCATTCCAGCTACCCCAGCAAACGTGGTAGCGGATCATCTCGGCGGGGATTCCCTCGAGCGCGTGGTTGACCGCAGCGATGCGGGGCTGGGCCCACGCCAGGTAATCGTCCATCGTGCCCGGCGGGACCAGCACGTCGTACATGAACGGGATGAACGCATCGTCGACCTGCACCTGCAGGCCGGCGTCGACGATCGCCCGGTACTCCTCGCGCAGAGCCTCGGCGACCCCCAGCAGGGCCGCCGCCTCGG
Source organism: uncultured Solirubrobacteraceae bacterium (assembly GCA_963831015.1). Classification (GTDB taxonomy): domain Bacteria; phylum Actinomycetota; class Thermoleophilia; order Solirubrobacterales; family Solirubrobacteraceae; genus Palsa-465. Next base: position 986,234 of record CAWHOM010000007.1, read on the forward strand.
AGCCGTAGTGCTCGTCGACCAGCGTGGGAAAGCAGCTCGCCGGAGCGACCACCGGCAGGAAGCCGTGCTCGACGCCCTCGATCTCCATGGCCGCCTTCAGGTTGGCGATGTCACGCCCGATCGCCGCCTCCCCCTTATAGGTCACCGGGCCCGTGCACACCCACGTGCCGCCCGGCTCCTCGTAGTCGCCCTGCTCGTGGGCGAAGTAGTCGGCGTAGAACTCCGAGAACCGCGCCCAGTCCGTCGCGACCAGCGGGTTGTCGGCCGTGGTCCCCTCGCGCCCGACGTCGGCCATCCGTACGGCGGCGTCGGAGCGCAGCTCGAAGCCCCCCAGCCGCTTGTAGACGTAGTAGTTCCACGACGACTTGCCGTACTCCCCGTCGCTGACGACCGCGACGCCGGCATCGCGTTGGCGGCGCACCACGTCGCGCACCGACCGCGTGAGGCACTCCTCGTAGGCGGCCTCGTCGATCGCCTCGCCGGCGTCGATCCGCCGCAGGTAGGCGATCAGCTCACCGGGACGAACGAGGCTGCCCACGTGCGTGCTGCGAATCTCAGTGCCCATGCTGGTCTGCCCTCACGTGGCTGGATCGACAACCTGCGCCGGCGTGGCCGCACTTCCCAGATAGGCGGCGACGACAGCCGGGTCGCGTCTGACGACTTCCGGGACATCGTTGGCGATCACCTTCCCGAACTCCAGCACCACGACCCGGTCGCAGATACTCAGCACGAGGCCCATGTCGTGATCGATCAGCAGCGTCGACATTCCGCGATCGACGAGATCGCGCAGCCGACGGCCCAGGACCCGGCTCTCCTCGGTGTCAAGGCCGGCCGCCGGTTCGTCGAGGCACAGGAGGCGCGGCCCGCCGACGACGGCCCGGGCGAGGCCGACCAGCTTGCGCTGGCCCTCCGACAGCTCGCTGGGCAGCGCCGGCGCGATCGGCTCGAGCCCCATCTCGGTCAGCGTGCCCTCCAAGCCGCCGGGACCTCCTCCCGGGAGCGGCATCGCTGAGCCGGCGGCCACCATCAGGTTCTCGCGGACGTCGAGGTCGTCGAACAGATCCGTGCCCTGCCATGTGCGTGAGAACCCCAGGCGCGCGCGCTCGTAGGCCGCCAGGGGCCGGACATCCTGGCCATCGAGCTCCACGCGCCCGGTGCAGGACACGAAGCCCGTGATGGCGTCGATCAGCGTCGTCTTGCCGGCGCCGTTGGGCCCGATCAACCCGACGAGCTCCCCGTCGCCGACCTGCAGGTCGACGTCAGTGAGGGCCTTCACGCCCCCGAAGGCAACCGACAGCCCGGAGACCGATAGGACCGGCGGGCCGGGTGGCTCCGGTTCCCCGCGCCGCGAAGCGGAGGGGACCGCCCCGGGGGGCCCAGCCGGGAACCCGGCCCGCCCGCTCAGCTCCGGGCTGAACGTGGGACGACGATGGGTGCGCCGGTGAAAGGCGCCCGCCACGCCCTCGGGGTTCTGGATCAGCGTGACGATCAGGATCACCCCGCCGAACAGCAGAAACCAGGTGCCGCTGAGGCCGAACCACTTGTCCAGCGCATAGGGGAACAGCGCCTGGGTGGAGACCAGCCCCGCGAACGCCGCGCCGGAGATCAGGGTGATGCCGCCGGCATAGGCGAACGCGATCAGGCTCAGGGCGGTGAAGGCGTCGAAGCGATCAGCGCTCACCGAGCCGAAGTTGTAGGCGTACAGCGAGCCGGCCGCCCCGGCCACCAGAGCGCTGATGGCGAACGCCGCCAGCTTGACGTTGCGGGGGTTGATCGACGCCGCGGCCGCCGCGCGCTCGTTGGAGCGCACGGCGAGCATCCGCCGTCCCAGGTCTCCGCGCCTGACCGCTCCGACCAGCAGGCAGAGCAGGAGCGTCACCGCCAGGACCACCCAGCCGAACACCGGGCTGGGCAGGTTGCCGTCCAGCCCTCGGAACGCCGATCGGGTGCCGAGGTCCAGGCTCAGCAGATGGGGCTCGGGGACCGGCGAGCCCGCCTGGCCCCCGCCCCACGTGGGGTTGAGAAAGCCGAAGTTCTGAATCGCCACCGCGGCCGCCAGCGTCACCACGGCCAGCGCGACGCCGCGCACGCGCAGCGCCGAGACGGCGGTGATGATGCCCAGCAGTACGGCTACCGCGGTGCCGACGAGCGGCGCCAGCGGAAAGCCGATCCCGAAGTTGACCGCCAGATGGGAGATCACGAAGCCCGCCACGCCGGCCAGCGTCAGCTGGACGACCGAGATCTGGCCGACGAACCCCGTGAGGACGACGAGTGACAGCGCCATCACCGTGCCGATCAGCGTGTTGATCAGCGCCTCCCGGAAGTCGTAGGGGAGCACCACCAGGCCGATCGCGCAGACGAGGCCGACGACGAGCGACGTCGGCACGAGGTTGCGAGGGCGTGGCGCCAACGGAAGCCGCTGTTCGACCAGGTCGCCCCGGCCGGGCAGCCTGCCGCCACGCAGGAACATCGCGGCGACGATGATGCTGAACGCGACCAGCTCCTGGACACCGGGCAGGGCAATCCCGCCGGAGGTGGGAAACCACGACAGCGCTGACACGTACTGGATCAGCGAGTCGACGATGCCGAGGCCGATGCCGGCCGCACAGGCCAGCCCGAACGAGGTGAAGCGCGCCAGCAGCGCCGCCGCCAGCGCGGGGACGATCTGCAGCGGAAGGGTCTCGGAGTCCAGCTCGGTGATCGAGGCCGCGAGAATCCCCAGGCCGCCGGCGGTCAGGGAGGCCAGCAGCGTGTTGGCCAGCGACAGCCGGTTGGGCGATAGCCCGCTCAGCATCGCCGCCCCCTGGTTCTCCGAGGCCGCCCGGGTGGCCAGCCCGAAGCGCGACCAGCGATACAGGGCGGCCAGCGCCACGGCCAGGACGATGACGATCCCCGTGAGAATGAAGCGGTCGATGGGGATGACCGCGCCCAGCAGCGAGACGGGCGTCTGGGGCAGGATGCCCGGCTCGTTCTGCGGGGTCGTCCCGAAGGCCAACACGACCGCCGCCTGGGCGATCAGCAGGATGCCCAGCGAGGAGACGAGCTTGGCCAGCGGCGACGCCGTGCGCAGCGGCCGGAAGACGACGAACTCCACCGCCACCCCGACAACTGCAACAAAGGCCAGGCCGACCACGAGGGCCGGCCCGGTCGACATCTGCACACCCAGCTGATCGGTGCGCAGCGCCCAGAACGCGTAGCCCGAGAGCATCGCGATCCCGCCGGTGGCGAGGTTGATGACCCCAGCGCCCCGATAACTGAGCACCACGCCAAGCGCGATGCCCGCGATCAGGGCCCCGGGGCCGAGCCCGAGCAGGATGAAGAGCAGGATCTGCTTCATGCCCGCTCAGGCGGTCACTGCGGTGGTTCCAGCCAGCTCGCCGCCTTCACGAACTTCTTTTTGCCCTGGTACTGGAAGAACTGGGCGCGGTCGTTGCAGACCGCCGGGGCCGACGGGTACTTGCCGCAGGCCAGCGCCGGCGCGCCGAGCGCGAGCGGGCCCTTGAACGCCTTGGCCTTGGCCAGGATCGCGTTCGAGGTCAGCTTGGAGTAGCCGATCTCGTTCATCAGCTTCACCGTGGTGAGGATCTGAGAGAACGCGACCAGGTTCCACGGATCCGGGGCGTCGGCCACCGGCTCCAACGCGCCGGCCACCTTCATGTACGCCGGCATGCCCGGATCGGTCGGGTCACCGAACAGCGAGCTGGCGATCGCGTAGGTCCAGATTGGCCAGTCGCCGCCCAGGCCGGCCGACACCTGGCCGTTGAGGCACAGCGGCGCCGAGACGATCTTCTTGGCGTCGGTGATGCCCAGCTGCTTGAGGCCCTTGGCCAGGTTCACGCAGCCCGAGGAGTCGCTGTAGGGGATCACCATGTCGGCACTCTGGGCACCGGCGCTGGTGAGCGCCCCGGTCACGTCGGTCTGTCCCTGGGCGTAGGCCACCTGCTTGACGGTCACCCCCGCCTTCTTCAGCGTGGCGGAGATCGCCTGCGCCCCCTGGGTGATCCCGGCGATGTTGGGATAGATGAGCGCGGCGGTCTTGGCGTGCAGGACCTGCGTGGCGTACGTCCCGAACGGGCCGAGCACGTGAGTGGCGTCACCGAAGTAGACGACCGCGTTCTTCTGCACCGCATCGGTGGCGGTCGTGGAGACGCCCACGATCACCGGCTTCGCGCCGCCCAGGGCCGAGTAGAAGGGCTGGATGCCGATGGCGACCGCTCCCTCCTCGATGACCTTGACCGCCTTGTCGGCGAGCAGCTCCTGGCCGCAGGTCGTGCCCTCCTCGTCGGCGGACTTGATGAAGCACTCCTTGAGCACCACCGGATGACCGTCGACGCCACCGAGCTGTGAGTTGATGTACTTGACCGCCGTCTGCGCGCCGACCGTTGCCAGCGGCCCGACCTGCTGCGTGCCGCCCTGCTGGTTGACCCAGCCGATCGTCACCGGCGGCAGCGACGCGTTCGCCTTGCCGGACTTTCCGCCGACGTAGGTGAGGTAGTCGGTCACCGACGCCTTCCCCGCGCCGCCCGATCCCGTCCCGCTCGCGGGCGCGGTCGAGGTCGAGGCCGCGCCCGTGCTCTGGGTGCTCGTCGCACCGCCGCCGGAAGCGCTGCTGCTGGAACTCTTACTGCTGCTCCCGCAGGCGGCCACGGCGACGACCGTCGCCAGGACCGTCGCGAGCACGATCACTCGCCTGGTCACTGTCTCTCTCCTCTTTCGGGAAATGTCCCGTGTCGATCAGGCCGTCAGACGGCGGCCCTGGCTCCCCACAACTCCTTCGAGGCAATCCGCGCTCCCTCCGACAGCGCGCTGAGCTTGGCCCACTGGATCTCCTCGTGGACCCGGGTGATGAACGCGCCCTGGGCAAAGCCGCAGTCGGTGCCGGCGAGCACGTTCTCGCGTCCGACGACGTTGGCCAGGCGGATCAGCCGCTGCGCCACGAGCTCGGGGTGCTCCACGACGTTCGTGTGATGCGTGACCACGCCCGGAATCAGCTTCTTGCCCTCGGGCAGGTCCACGTCCTCCCATAGCCGCCATTCGTGCTCGTGGCGCGGATTGGCCTGCTCCATCGCGTACTGGCCGGCCTTCACCTGCAGGATGAGGTCGACGACGTCGCGCAACGGCGGATCGTAGGCGTGCGGCCCGTGCCAGCTACCCCAGCAGACGTGGTAGCGGATGCGGTCCTCGGGAAGCCCGCGCAGCGCATGATTGAGTCCGTCGACGCGCAACTGGGCCCAGCGACGGTAGTCCTCGAAGGACTGCCCCAGCGACATCATGCTGTCGGCCTCGTGCATCAGTACCGCGTCGTCGACCTGCAGCATCAGCCCGGAGTCGACGATCGCCTTGTACTCCTCGTGCAACGCGTCGGCGAGCCCGTAGACGAACGCCTCGTCGGATTCGTAGTGCTCGTTGGCCAGCCAATACGCGCTGGCTGGGGCGACGACCGGGAGAAAGCCCTCGACCTCGTCGTGGCCGACGAGCGCCTGCTTGAGGTTGGCGATGTCGCGCTGGATCGCCGCCGGGTCGTACTCGATCGGCCCGGTGCAGACCCACTCCACCACCTGACCTCCGGACGGGTCGTCGTCGCGGGTGGTGCCGTCCGGCGCGATATTGCTGTTGCGGGTCGCCGCCTCGTCGAGCGCGTCGAGCTCGGCATAGGCTCCCGGGAACTGTTGGCGGTCGCGGCTCGGAGGCAGCATGCTGGCCCCCTCAAGCGTGACCAGGCGCGCTTCGAGCCCGCTGACGCGCTCGTACAGATACGTGATCCAGCTCGTCTTGCCCATCTCGCCGTCGTCGACGACGTCGATGCCGACCTCGACCTGGCGGTCCACGATGTCGGTCACCGCACGGCGCAGGGTCTCCTGGTACGCCTGCTCGTCGTAGCTCTCCCCCCGGTCACGGGTGGCAAGGAAGGCCAGCAGGTCGGCCGGCCTGATCAGGCTTCCCGTGTGGGTCGCGAGGATCCTCTCCATCTCTCTCCTCCCTCGGTGACGTAATCGTCGGATGGCTGCAGCGCGGCGATCGTAGGAGCGGACCCGTCCCCATTGCGACCACTGGCGGCGTTGAGTGCGCTGATTGGCAACTCCCGAGTGCCCGCGGTTCGCTCACGGTCAAGTCATACGAGGCAGGCGCTGACATCGCACACACCCGCTGGTAGATTGCTTACCTCAGCTGGTCTGCTCGGGAGAGGAGACACAGGCAGCGACCCGGATGGGTCGGCTGTCGTATTGGGAATGACTCTGCTGATCGACACCGGCGCCGTGGAGGCTCAGGACCGGATCGAGTTCTGGGCCAACGCATCGTGTGACGCCTTCCATCCGTTGCAGATCCGCGCCGAGGGCCGGGACCGTTTCCATGCCCGGATGTGGCGCGACACGCTGGCCTCGATCGAGATGTTCCGCGTCGCGGCATCCGCCAACACGATGACCCGCAGCCGGCGGGAGATCGTGGCCGGAGACGACGAGACCCTGCACCTCTCGGTCGTCCTGCGCGGCCATCTGCACAAGGCCCAGGATGGGCGCTCTGCACTCCTGGGGCCCGGCGACATGGCCGTCTACGACACTTCGCATCCCGTGCTCCTGCGCGCCGACGACGACTTCGACGCGTTGGCGCTGAAGCTGCCCAAGGCGGTCCTCGGGCGCGACTTCGGCGCCAAGGTCTCGCGTCTGACGGCGGTGCGCATCTCGGGCCAGACCGGTCTCCCGCGGCTGGCAGCACGGTTCTTCTGCGCGGCCGCCATGGGTCTGGCGGATGGCAGCATCGCCCAAGAGGACGCCGACCTCGCCGAGCATGTGATCGACCTCGTCCGCCGTCTGTACCTGGATCTCGACGCATCGACGGGCTGCCATTCGCGCTCGCGGGGTGAGCTGTTCCTTCAGGCCAAGGCCTACATCCAGGCGCACCTCGGCGACCCCGCGCTCGATCCCGACCAGGTGGCGAGGGCGTGCTTCGTCTCCACGCGCTACCTGCACCGCGTGTTCGCGGGCGAGAACCACACGGTGGCGGAGTGGATCCGCTCCGAGCGCTTGGAGCACTGCCGGCGTGACCTGCTCGACCCGGCACTGGCGCACCACTCGATCTCGAACATCGCCACCCGCTGGGGGCTGCCCTGCGCGTCGCACTTCAGCCGGCTGTTTCATCGGACCTACGGTCAATCCCCCCGCGAGTTCCGCCACCGAGCGGCGACGGACACCGTGTGAGCGTCGCCACTCCCGTCGCCGCGGCAACGCTCGCGGTGGACGGCCTCAGCGTCGGCTACGACGGGCCGCCGGTGATCCGCGACATCACCCTGTCGGTGGCTCCCGGCGAGGTCGTGGCGCTGATGGGCGCCAACGGCGCCGGCAAGACCACGACGCTGCGCGCCATCTCGGGCCTGCTCAAGCCGGTGGCCGGGAGCTGTCAGCCTGGAGGGGCGCAGTCAGGCGGGCGTCTCGCCCACGGCGCGCGTACGGGCCGGGATCGTGCACGTTCCGCAGGACCGGGGCATCTTCTTCGGGCTCACGGTCGCCGAGCACTTCCGCCTCGACGGACACGGAGACGATGCCGAGGTCGCCTTCGAGCACTTCCCCCTGCTGCGTGACCTGCGCGCCCGCCGCGCCGGCCTGCTGTCCGGAGGCGAGCAGCAGATGCTCGCGATTGCCCGTGCGCTGCTGCGACAGCCAAAGCTCCTCCTGCTCGACGAGCTCAGCCTCGGCCTGGCGCCGATCATCGTCGAGCGGCTGCTGCCCGTCATTCGTGCCGCGGCGGATAACGAGGGCACGGCCGTGCTGCTGGTCGAGCAGCACGTGCACCTGGCGCTGGAGATCGCCGACCGCGGCTATGTCCTCTCCCACGGCGAGATCGCGCTGCACGAGAGCGCCGAGCGACTGCGCGCAGACCAGTCGCTGCTGACCGCGAGCTACCTGGGCGAGTCCGCGGTCTAAAAGGCACTCGGGTGCGACCGCCGGGCCGCACCTCCGGGCACCCGCTACATCGCCCCCGGCGCCGGAACAAGCCCGTGCTCGATCGCGAACACGGCGGCACCCGCGCGGGTGTGAAGGCCGATCTTGCGCGTACACGCTGGCCAGATGGTGCTGCACCGTGCGCGGCGAGAGCACCAGGGACTCCGCGATCTGACGGTTGCTGGCACCGCGGGCGAGGACACGCAGGACCTCGACCTCGCGGTCGGTGAGCTCATTGGGCCAGCTGGTGCGGCGGCGGGGAAGCCCGGCGGCCTCCACGACCGCCGCCGCCGCCTCGGCATCGAGGCGGCCCGCCCGGCACCTCGTCGTGGAGCAGCGCCGGCGGCGTCCGAGCGCGAGAGCGCGGCGCGGTGCGGGCGGTCCTCGGTCATCGCGCGAACGCGTCCGCCGCCGCCAGCACGCGGGCTCCGGCGGAGAGCTCGATGCCGAGCGCTCCGCGGTGATAGCCGCTGCCGTCGAGACGCTCGTGGTGGGCGGCGGCCACCGGCGCCAGGTGAGCAAGCGCCGGGCAGCGCGTGAGGATGCGCTCGGTCCAGTACGGGATGCAGCCGCACCCGTCTCCCACTCGACCGGCCCCAGCCGCCCCGGCCGGTCCCACACTGCGCTTGTCACCCCGACGCGACCGAGGTCCAGGAGCAGCGCGCTTGCACCGCAGCCGCGCCGCGGCCGCCTCGTCCTGCCCGGCGCAGCCGGAAGGCCTCGGCGGCCAGATCGGCGACGTGTGTCGAGTGACCGAGCAGGAAGCGCCCCTTGAGATCGGCGAAGGTCGCGAACGCCAGGCAGACGGTGTCCATCTGAGACGGGTGAGACGACCAGCGGCGGGCGCGGCTCTCGGCGCGAGGGCAGCCGCCAGCATGTCCGGCGCGGCGAGCGCCCCGATCACCTCCTCGGAGCTCTCGGCCAGGCAGCGGCACACGTCGGGATCGAGATGGCCGCCGGCGAGCCGGGCGACCTGGCCCGGCACCGAGGCGGGCCCGCCCTCGTAGTCGGCCATCACGACCTGTTCGGCCACGTGCACGACCCGGGCGGCGATCGTCAGCTCGTCGCCGGCACGGCCCGTGGGGAATCCGAGACCGTCAAAGCGCTCATAGACCTCGTCCAGCGCGGCGATCGCTCCCGCGGGCAGAGCCAGCCGGGTAGCGAGCGTGGCGCTGACCTCGCAGCTTCCCGTGGCCAGCGTCTGCCCCTCGGCGGCCAGAAGCTCGGTGAAGCGGGCCGTCAGCTCCCGGGCTCGCTCCCGTCCGGCCCAGGCGGCGAAGCGTTCGGTCTGTCCCGTCCGCCCATCCCGGGTCCTCGGGGTGCAGCGTCTTCAGCGCTCGCTGGACGGCCACGTCGTCGTCGAACATCTCGGCGAACGAGGAGGCGTGCGCCGTGCAACCGAGCGAGCGCAGCAGCGCCGCGAAATAGACCGCCTGGCGATCGTCGCGCGGCAGGCCGAGGTCCTCGGAGATCACCGAGGCGACGACGCAGGTGCGCAAACCCTTCTCGAAGGGGACCCCGGCGCCCAGATCCGTCGTCAGCGACAGCGCGCCGAGGATCTCAGCCAGACGAAGCGCGTCCTCCAACTCGGCCCGATCCTAACCGGAGCGGCGATCGAAGTCACGGGGCGCCGGAAATAGGCCATTCGGCCGTTGTCGGTCCGCCCGGCCCGCGGTCAAGCTCTCCGTGTTCGCGGCCCGCAGACGCGGTGATGGGCCGCACGACCAAGGAGGACCGGAAAATGGCTGTTGCAGTGACGATGGACTTCGCAGGCGGAACCCTGGCGCAGTACGACCAGGTCATCGAGAGGATGGGCTTCGCCCGCGGCGGGGCGGGCGCGAGCGGCGGCCTGTTCCACTGGGTGGCGCAGACCGACGACGGCATCCGGGTGACCGACGTGTGGGAGACGCCGGGAGCAGTTCGAGGAGTTCGCGGCCGACACGATCGGCCCGATCACACAGGAGGTCGGCGTGCCCGCGGCCCGCCGAAGATGACGATCATGGAGGTCCACAACTACCTGACCGCGGGCTCAGAGGGCGAAGGCGTCGTGCGTCGCTTCTTCGAGGAGTTCTGCAACGGGCGCCGCGCGGAGCTGGCCGAGGAGCTGGTCACCGACGATTTCGTCTCCCACGGCCCCCAGGCGCCCCCGGCGCAGGGGCCGGGCGGTGTCCGCGCCCGCGTCGGCGTCTACCAGGACGCGCTGGACGGGCATTGGAACGTCGACGAGATCGTCTCCGCCGGGAGATCGGGTCGTGGCCCGCTGGACCGGGACCGGCACCCATCGCGGCTGAGCTGATGGGAATCGATCCCACCGACAAGCCGATCTCGGTGGAGGCGATCTCGGTGTTCCGCATCGCCGACGGCAAGATCGCCGAGGAGTGGACCGTGTGGGACGCGCTCGGCCTCCTTCAGCAGGTGGGGGCGGTGCCGGCAGCGGCCTGAGCCGAGTCCAGGCGCCGGGTCCGCCGGGTCATGGGCCTCGTCGCCCTCAGACGCGGTGGATCTCGGCGCCGGCGGCCGCCAGCGCCTGCGCTCCGGCGGCCGGCGGGTCGGCGAGAAACGCCAGGTCGACCATGCCGGCGGGGACGATCACGTTCAGCCCGCGCTCGTCGAACTTCTGGGCGTGGGCGACGAGCAGCACCGTCCGGGCACGATCGATCATCGCGCGCTTGACGTCGGCCTCCAGCGGATCGGGGTCGGTGAGGTAGCCGCCGAGCTCGATGCCCTTGACCGAGAACACGATGCGATCGACGAAGAACCGCTCGATCATCCGCACCGTCTCGGCGCCGACGAAGGAGCGCGTGAGCTTGCGAAAGCTGCCGCCGATTCCGATCAGATCGACGTGCGGCACGTCGGAGCCTCCGACCAGCGTCATCACCGGCAGCGAGTTGGTCAAGAGCGTGACCGGCATCCCCGTCTCGAGGATCTCGCGCACGACGTAGTAGGCGGAGCTGGAGGAGTCCACGAACACCGTCTCCGAGGGCTTCAGCGTCGCGACCACCGCCTTGGCCAGCCGCGTCTTGACCTCGACGTCCTGCTCCAGCCGGCTCTGGAAGGAGTCCTCGTGCGCGGCGAGCTCGGGGAGCATCGCGCCGCCGTGGGTGCGACGCGCGTAGCCGCTCTCGGCGAGCAGGGCCAGATCGCGGCGCGCGGTCATCGGCGAGATCCCGAAGCGCTCCTCGAGGGCGGCGACGCTGAGGCTGCCCTGGTCGCGCAGCAGCTCGAGGATCAGGCGGCGGCGCTCGGCGGGCACCACGGGTTGCTTCTCGTCGGACGCCGCTCACGGACAGGCTCGCCTAGCGCATCGTTTGCAGCCACTACCGCGGGAAGGCAGCGGTGACGCCGCCGTCGACGTTGAGCATGTTGCCGGTGCTCTTGCCCGAGCGGGCGGGCGAGGCGAAGTGCAGGACCGCCTGGGCGATGTCGGCCGGCAGCACGTTGACCCCGAGCATGGTGCGCTGGCGGTAGTGCTCCTCCAGCTCGTCGGGCTCGATCCCGTAGGCGTCGGCGCGCTCCGTAGCGCCAGCTCGAGTCCCAGATCCGCGAGCCCTGCAGCACGGCGTCGGGATTGACCGTGTTGACGCGGATCCCGGCCGCCCCGCCCTCGGCGGCCAGGCAGCGGGCGAGATGCAGCTCGGCCGCCTTGGCGCTGGAGTAGGCCGAGGCGTTGGGCCCGGCGACCAGCGCGTTCTTGGAGGCGACGAACACGATCGAGCCGCCCCGGCCCTGGGCCTGCAGGACGCGGAACGCCTCGCGCGCGACCAGGAAGTAGCCCGTGCCGAGCACCGACTGGTTGCGCTCCCACTCGGCCAGCGTCGTCTCGCGCGATCGGCGCGCTCGAGGCGATCCCGGCGTTGGAGACGACGATGTCGACGCCGCCGAACGCCTCGACGGCGGCCGCGAACGCGCCGGCCACCGCCGCCTCGGAGGTGACGTCGCCGCTCACCGAGATGCCCGGCATCGCCCAGCTCCGCCACCGCGTCGGCGGCGCCGTCGCCGTCGATGTCGAAGGCGACCACCGAGGCGCCGGCGGCGGCCAGCGCCTCGCATCACCGCCCGTCCGATCCCGCCGGCGGCGCCGGTGACCAGCGCGACCTTGCCCTGCAGCTCGCCCGGCGGCGGCGCGAGCGACAGCTTGTAGAGCTCCAGCGGCCAGTACTCGACGGCGAAGCTCTCGCCGCGGTCAGCGACACGAACTCCGACACGGCGCTGGCGCCGGCCATCACCTCGATCGCGCGGTGGTACAGGTCGCGGGAGATCCGCGCGGCCTTCAGCGTCGTGCCCGACGGTGACCATGCCCGAGGTTCTCGATCAGCACCACGCGCGGATCGGGGTCCGCCATCACGTCGTCCGTCGCCGGCGTGCCGCTCGAAGTACGCCTCGTACTCGGCGCGGTACGCGGCGGCGCCCTCGCCAGCCGCGCGCGGAGCTCCTCGACGTCGTCCGCCGCCGGGTCGTAGGCCACCCACATCGGCACGCGCTTGGTGTGCACGAGGTGGTCGGGGCAGGCCGCGCCGACGGTGGCGATCTCGGCGCCCTGCAGCGCGAGTCGACGAGCTCGCAGCACCGGCGGCGAGATGTCGGTGAGCAGCAGCTTGGCGCGGGCGCTCGAGACGGCGCCGCGCAGCGCCGGGAAGGACCTCGCGCAGCGTCGGCGGCGCGGGCGTCGCCGTCGAGCCGGCGACCGCGCGCTCGGGCCCGCCGAAGCGCGCGGCCCGCTCGGCTGCGCGCGGTTGACCAGCTCGGCGGCCTGGTTGCAGACCGCGACCGTCTGCTCGTAGGCCTCGCGAGCGGTGTCGCCCCAGACGACGAGCCCGTGCTTGGCGAGCACGACGAGCCCCACCCCGGGTTGGCCCGCACCGCCTCGCCGACCTGCTTGGCCAGCGTGAAGCCCGGGCGGATGTACTCGATCCACGCGGCGCTGTCGCCGAAGCACTCGGCGATCAGCTCGCGCCCGTCGCGCGGCGCAGGCCAGCACGTTGATCGCGTCCGGATGGGTGTGGTGGACGTGCGCGGCGGGGATGAAGGCGTGCAGCAGCGTCTCGATCGAGGAGCGCGGCGCGGCGGGGTCGAGCTGGCAGCGGCGAGGTGGGCGACCATCTCCTCGTCGCTCATCTCGGCGCGCTCGAGCAGCGGAAGGATCTCGTCGAGCCGCAGCGGCGTGAAGTCCGACGCCGGTCATCGTGGCCAGGTCGCTGCCCGAGCCCTTGACCCAGATCGCCGGCACCTCGCGGCCGACGTGATCGGTGGCGGTCCCCTTGGCCGAGGTGTTGCCGCCGCCGAAGTTCGCCAGCGCGCGATTGGCGCCGAGCAGATGCGAGGCCAGCAGCACCTCGCTCGAGCGGTCGTCGTGGCCCGCGGCGGCCTCGGCCTCGTCCCACTGATCGGCTACCGGTGCGACGGTCGGCGTCGCAACGCTCATCGCTGGACCCCCGCCGGCGCGCGTGGTCGGTGCGTTCGCTCGCTGAGCGATGCGCTCCCGCGTAGCCCGCCCGCGCGCAGCTGCCCCGATCGGATCCGCGGCCGCGCCGAGCTGCCTCGCGAACCTGCGCGCACAGCGGACGCACGTCCGTGTTGTAGGCGTCCATCAGGAGCTCGTGGCCGCGCAGGACGTCGCCTTGTGCCTGCGCCTGCGGCCAGCGCGGCGCCGGTCGACCAGCAGCGACTTGGCGAAGGACTCCTGCAGGTTGAGCACGCTCACGACCATCGCCTCGACCTTGGCCTCGATGTTGTGGGACTGATCGATCGTCAGCCTCGGCAGCGGCTGGTCGCCGGCCGCGCCGAGCTCGCCAAAGATCAAGAACAGCTCGAGCGGGTTGACCGACCCGACGATCAGATCGTCGTCGGCGTACTTGCGGTTGTTGAAGTGAAAGCCGCCGAGCCGCCCCTCACGGCCGAGGAACGCGACGATCTGCTCGACGTTGACGCCCTGCGCGTGGTGGCCCAGGTCGACCAGCACCCGCGCTCGCTCGCCGAGTCCGCTGGCACAGCAGCAGCGCCGAGCCCCAGTCGGCGATGTCGGTCGCATAGAACGCCGGCTCGAAGAATTTGTACTCGACCAGCAGCTCCTGGGTCTCGGGAAGCGCCGCATAGAGGTCGGCCAGCGCCGCCTCGAGGCGCTCGCGGCGAGCCGCGCAGGTTGTCCTGGCCGGCGTAGTTGGTGCCGTCGGCCAGCCACAGCGACTGCGCGGTGGCCCCGAGCTGGTCGCGATCGCGACGCAGTCCAGGAGATGGTCGATTGCCTTGCGACGGATCGCGGCGTCGGGGTTGGTGACCGAGCCGAGCTTGTAGTCGGGATCCTGGAACAGGTTGGGGTTCACCGCGCCGACGCGCAGCCCGCGATGGCGCACGTGGCTGCGAGAGCTCGTCCAGGTCGTCGACTGAGTCCCACGGGAAAGTGCAGCGCCACCGCGGGGGCGGTACCGGTGAGTCGATGCACCTCGGCGGCGTCGTCGATCCGCTCGTACACGTCACGGGGTCGCCCCGGCTGGGGGAAGACGCCAAAGCGGGTGCCGGAGTCCCCGTACCCCCACGACGGTGTCTCGACCGCGAAGCCGGCCAACGCTCGCTCGATGGCGGCCACGTCCCGGCCGCCGTCGGCTAGCCGCTGGGCAAGCGAGTCATATGCGGATCGGGTGTCGGTCAAACGAGTCTCCTTCTCAGGTCAGGCGGGCGTCCGAACCGGACGGTCGACGCCCAGCCCGGTCACGGTGAGGAAGCGTTGATAGGTCTCCTCGTGCGAGGCCTGCGACGGATCGGGCTCAAAGCGCCGGGGCGACACCGAGCGCGCCGCGACCTGGCGCAGCATCGCGCCAGATCGGACAGCTCGCCGACGGCCAGCGCCTGGACCAGCACGTTGCCCAGCGCCGTGGCCTCGACGGGACCGGCCAGCACCGGCCGATCGAGGAGGTCGGCGGTGAGCTGGCACAGCAGCTCGTTGCGGGCCCCCCGCCGACGACGTGAACCGTGTCGATGCGGCGATCGGCCACGTGCTCCAGCTGCTCGGTGCACGAACCGGTACTTGCAGGCCAGCGAGACCAGAATCGAGCGCAGCAGCTCGCCGGTGCCAGCAGCGGGCCTGCTGACCTGTGGCCGGTGCACAACCGCCGCGATGCGCGCCGGCATGTCGCCGCCGTCGCAGCAGCGTCGTCGTGATCAGGGTCGAACAGCGGAACGTCGGGGGCCGCATGGCGCGCGAGCGCCTGCAGCTCGTCGTAGTCGCGATCGGTCCCGGCGCGCGCGCCAAGCGCGCCGGCACTCCTGGACCAGCCACAGGCCCATGACGTTGCGCAGCAGCCGCGTGGTGCCGTCGATGCCGCGCTCGTTGGTCAGGTTGAACGCGGCGGCATCGGCGCCGAGCTCAGGCCCTGGCGAGCTCGACTCCGAGCAGCGACCAGGTACCCGACGAGAGGACGGCGCCGTGCGGAGTCGACCAGAGGCGCGGCGGCGAAGGCCGAGGCGGTGTCGTGGCCGGCGACCGTGCGCACAGGCACGCCCGTGGCGCCGCCGGCCGCATCGGATTGAGCTCTCAGCACCGGCCCGAGATCGACGCCCGGGGGGCGTCACCTCCCCGGCAAACGGGCGGCTCGGCAATGCCCAGGCGCGCGATCGAGATCGACCGCCCAGCGGCGGCCGTGAGCCTCGAGCAGACCGGTGGTGGAGGCGATCGTCTCCTCGTTGACCAGAGTCCCTGTGAGCCACAGGGCGATCAGATCTGGGATCAGCGCGATCCGCTGCGCGACCGAGGCAGCCGCGCCGCCGGCCTCGGCCTCGAGCTGGAAGATCGGTGTTGATCGGCATCGTCTGGATGCCGGTGCGCCGGTACAGCTCGGCGCGGTCCACACGCGCGTGTGCGCGCGCCAAGACCTCGGGCCCCGTGCGCGCGTCGCGATAATGAAACGGGAGTCCCAGCATCCGGTCGGCGCCGTCCAGCAGCGCGTAGTCACAGCCCCAACCGTCGATGCCGATGCCGTCGAGGCGCCCCGCCGCGGCGGCCGTCGCCCAGACCGTGGAGGATCTCCGTGAACAGTCCCGGCAGCGTTCCAGTGCAGGCCATCGGGAAGCCGCACCGGGTCGTTGGGGAAGCGGTGCGACACCTCGAGCTCGACCACGTCGCCGTCGAAGCGACCCACGACGACGCGTCCGCTCTCGGCCCCGAGGTCGACCGCGGCCAGCCGCAACGCCTCAGCCATCCTGCGCCGGTCCTCTGGCTCCGGCGGAGACCGCAGCGGCCAGGCCGCGATTCCGCCGGCGGCCGAGCAGCTCACGGCCGCGGCGGGTGAAGGCGGCCAGGTTGGGAACGAGCACGCTGAGGATCAGCAGGCCGCCGGAGACGACCTGGAAGTCGTTCTCGTTGAACGAGCTGGTCAACAGCAGGGCGCTGCGCAGCAGCGCGTAGACGATCGCCGCCAGCGCCACACCCAGGATCGAGCCCGCGCCCGCCGAAGATCGAGACGCCGCCGAGGAGCACGATCGTGACCACCTGCAACTCGAAGCCGATGCCGATGTTCTCGGCCGCCGAGGAGAGCTCGAGCGCGTAGAGCATGCCGACCGCCGCACAGACAAAGCCCGAGAGCATGAACAGAGACATCTTGATCCGCTTGACCCGGATGCCGGCATGGAACGCCGCCTCCTGGTTGAGACCGATGGCGTACAGCGACCGTCCCAGCGCGCTCATCCGCAACATGACGCCGGTGGCGATCGCCAGCACGACGAAGATAGCCACCGACCACGAGATCGAGGGAATGCCGAAGAAGCCGTTGACTCCGACCGACGTTAGGCTCGACGGGAAGCGTGGACACCGATATCGGGCCCAGCACGACGTTGGCCAGCCCGCGATACAGGGTCAGCGTCCCGATCGTCACCGCCAGCGACGGCAGGCCGACGCGGGTCACCAGGAAGCCGTTGACCGCGCCCGCGACCGTGCCCATCGCGAGGCAGACGATGATGATCACCGGCATCGCCCAGTGGTGGATCCACAGGTCACCCATCAACTCCGCCGACAGAGCCAGGGTCGAGGCCACCGACAGATCGATCTCGCCGGTGATGACGATCAGGGTCATCGGCAGCGCCATGATCGCGAGGTCACCGATATTGGTCGACGGTCGTGAACAGGTTGTAGCTGCTGGTGAACTCCGAGGACTGATCGACATCCCGAGCAGGAACACCGCGACCAGCGCCACGACCAGCGCCGACTCCCAGCGCAGCAGGCCCTGCGAGCCGCGGGCTGGCGCAGGGTGGCGCGCCATCGCGACGGCGAGGATGTCTCAGGCGCCAAGGTGCTGCCTCCGTCTCCGCAGCGCGGCCGCAAGCCGTAGCTGGATGCCACGATCCAGCGTGATCGCGACGATCAGCAGAAGCCCCGCGATCGCCTCGGTCCACAGCGACGGCACGCCGAGCACGTTGAGGGCGACGTTGATCGTCTGCAGCAGCAGCGCCCCCAGGGCGGCGCCGACGACGCTCCCGCTGCCCCCGAAGATCGCGACGCCGCCGACGACGACCGCGGCGATGATCTGCAGCTCCAGGCCGTTGGCGGCGGTCGCGTCGATCGTGTTGTACTGCGTGGCCCAGAAGACCCCGCCGAGGCCGGCGATGCGCCCCGGAGAGGACGAATGCGAAGAACACCCGCCGGGCGATCGGGATGCCGGCCAGGCGGGCGGCGTCAGGATCGGAGCCGATCGCGTACAGATCGCGCCCGGAGCGATAGGAGCGCAGGTAGTACGCCGCGATCGCCACGAGGACCGCCGTCGACCCAGGCGAGATCGGGAATCCCGAGGATCGTGTCGTGAAAGATGTTGATGAACGAGTTGGGCAGCGAGTTGGCGACCACCTGCCCGCTGCCGACCACGATCGTGTCGACGCCGCGGATGATGTACAGCATCGCGAGCGTCACCACCAGGCTCGGCACCCGGCCGATCGCGGTGATCAGCCCGGTGACGACACCGCAGGCCAGGCCGATCGCCGATGCCGACCATGAACACCACCGGGATTGCGATCCCGTGGTGAGTCTGAAACATGTTGGCCGACACGAACGCCGACAGCCCGACGACCGACCCGACCGACAGGTCGACGTTGCGCGTCAGCACGACGAACGTCTCGCCGATCGCCACCAGCGCGTAGAGGGTTGCGTCGCCGAGAACGAAGCGGATGTTCGAACCGCTGAGGAAGCTCGACTGAATCAGCGTGGTGACGATCACGAAGATCGCCAGGATGCCGACGATCCCGAAGGTGCGCGCTCGCAGGACGAGGTCGACGAGGCTGCGCGGGTCGGCCAGGGTGCCGTCGGGCGCGCGTCGGGGCCGGGCTGGGCGGCGTCTGCGGCGGCGGCGCTCAGCCGGTGGCCTCGATCGCCGCCGGAGCACTCACGCCGGTCCGTCTCCGTGCCCGGGGCGGCCGCCCGGTGCCGGCGGCGACGATCGTCTCCTCGGACGCCTGCTCCCGAGACAGGCGCGGCGACCAGCCGGCCCTCGCGCATGACCAGGACGCGGTCGGCCAGCGTCAGCACCTCGGGCAGCTCGGAGGAGATGACCAGCACGGCGACGCCGTCGCCGGCCAGCGACGAGATCAGGCGGTGCACCTCGCTCTTGGTGCCGACGTCGATGCCACGAGTCGGCTCGTCGACGATCAGCAGCGACGGCTTGCGCGCCAGCCACTTTGCCAGCACGACCTTCTGCTGATTGCCGCCGGACAGCAGCGACACAGGACGCGAGATCTGGCCGTACTTGACCTGCAAGCGGTCCGCCCACTCCAGTGCGAAGTCGCGCTCGGCACGGGGGGAGATCAGACCGCGCCGGCCGCAGGCGGCCCAGCGACGCCAGCGCGATGTTGCGGGCGGTCGACATCTCCATCACCAATCCGTGCTGACGCCGGTCCTCGGGCACGAGGCCGATCCCCGCGCGCATCGCGGCGGTCGGCGAGCCGCCGGCCAGCTGGCGTCCGGAGATCTGAACCGAGCCCGCGTCATAGGAGTCGATGCCGAAGATCGCGCTGGGCGACCTCGCTGCGCCCGGCGCCCACCAGCCCGGCGAGGGCCACCACCTCGCCGCGCATGCACGTCGAACGAGATGTCGACGAACACGCCCTCGCGCGTCAGGCGCTCGACGGTGAGGACCGCCTGCCCGGGCTGATGTGACTCGATGTTCACCGAAGATGAGATCGCGCCCGACCATGGCTCGGACCAGGTCGTCGGGAGTCAGACCCTCGAGCTGCCGGGTCAGGATCAGCTTGCCCGTCGCGCAACACGGTCACGCGCTGACAGATCGCGAACACCTCCTCCAGGCGGTGGGAGATGAAGACGATCGCGGCTCCCTCGGACCGCAGCGTGTCGACCACCCCGAACAGTCGCCTGGCCTCCACCGGCGACAGCGCGGCGGTCGGCTCGTCCATGATCAGAACCCGCGCGTCGCGCGTTAGCGCCTTGGCGATCTCCACCAGTTGCTGCTCGGCGATGGAAAGGCCTCGCGCGATCCGCTCCGGATCGATCGGCGACCCCCAGGCGCTTGAAGATCTCGCTCGACCTGGCGATCCATCGACCGCGAATCGATCCGTCGGCCGCTGCGCAGCGGCTGGCGACCGATGAACACGTTCTCGGCCACCGACAGGTCGGGGAACAGCGTGGGCTCCTGGTAGATCACCGCAATGCCATGGTCGGCGGCGTCGCCCGGGCCCATGGAAGAACAGGTTCTCAGCCGCCGACGGTGAGCAGCGCCGCTGTCGGGCTGGTGCACGCCGCCGAGGATCTTGACCAGCGTCGACTTGCCGGCGCCGTTCTCGCCGACCAGCGCGTGCACCTCGCCGGGGTACAGCTCCAGCGACACGTCGTCCAGGGCACGGACCCCCGCGAACGACTTGCTCGCCCGCAGAGAGTGAGTACGCAGGACCGGCGCGAGGTGTCGGTGTGCGTCGTTGTCGACGAGGTCATCGGTGATCGGTCAGGGTGCCATGGCGACGCCCGGCCCTGCGCCTTTGTAGCTCAGAAGTTGAACTGAGCGATGTTGGCCTTGTTGAATACCTGCGGCGGTCCGAGTAGGACCGAGTTCCCCGAGCCGACCGTGAAGCCCCCGAGCTTGCCGGCCGTGAACGCCTGGCCCGATGCGGCGGTGATCTTCTTGGAGGCGAGGTTGACCGCCGCATACGCGGCGAGATAGCCGAGCTTGGCGGGATCCCAGAGCTCGAACGCCGTGACCGTCCCGTCGTCGACGAACTTCTTCATCGACAGCGGCGTCCCGAGACCGGTCAGCGCCACCTTCCCGCGGTACTGAGGAGTGTCCAGGACCCCGGCGGCGGCAACGACCCCGACCGTGGTCGGGGAGATGATCCCGGCCAGGTGCGGATAGTGCTGGAGCAGGCCGCTGGTGACCTGCGTCGCCGTCGTCGGGTCG
The DNA here is from genome assembly GCA_963831015.1 of uncultured Solirubrobacteraceae bacterium. GTDB lineage: Bacteria > Actinomycetota > Thermoleophilia > Solirubrobacterales > Solirubrobacteraceae > Palsa-465. The sequence continues at coordinate 1,006,551 of CAWHOM010000007.1, forward strand.
TCGTTGCCGTAGACCGTCGAGACCAGCTTCATCTTCGGGTACTTCTTGAGCTCCTGCTTCATGTAGCCGATCCAGGTGTTCTGGTTCGGCGCCGAGGCGGCCGCCGACACGATCCCGATCTGCCCCGGTGTCGTGGATGTCCTTGGCCAGCAGGTCGACCTCGCTGGTTCCGATCGCGGCTGTCGACGCCTGGTTGACGAACAGGGTGCGGCACGTCGGAGCGTCTGAGTCGTAGGTGACGACCGTGATGCCGCGGGCCATCGCCTGCTTGAACGTCGGGCACAGGGCGGTCGGGTCGGTGGCCGACACGATCAGCGCGTTGGCGCCCTTGGCAATCGCCGCCTGGATGGCCGGCAGCTGGGAGGCGGAGGTGGCCGCGGAGCCGCTCGTCTCACTGCCCGACTCGCCGAGCGCCCCGAGCGCCGCGAGGGCGCCGCCCGTCTTGACACTGTCGGCGACCGTGAAGTAGTTGTTCCCGAGGTTCTTCGGGATCACGAACACCTTCAGGCCCGGTCTTCAGACTGCCGCCGCCGGCGGCGGCCGCAGACGAGGTGCCGAGTCCCAGCACTCGAGGACGAGGACGAGGACGAGGACGAACTGCTCGACGAGCCGCACGCCGCGACGCTCAACGCACGACCAGGGCCGCGGCAATGCCGAGCGGCCGACCGAAACGACGCATCCGCCGGGAATGCGTCTGGACTTGATGCATGCGAGGGCTCCTGTGGTGAGCTTGACGGGACACGGTCATCAGCTCTGTCATCGAGAGTCCCGGGCACGGCTGCGCCCGTAGAGAAGCACTCACTCGTCTCTCTCCCTCAGAGCAAAACGAACAGACTCGATCAAATCAGACCAAGGTTGTCACTGTCAAGGGCCCCGCGTCGTCAAACGCGCCGTCGCGGTCCAGCCGTCCTCGTGAGCGAATTACTGCGCGTTTGTGGGCGACTGCGGTTTGGGTGGTGGGGTCGATCGGATAGACCACTTTCGAGCGAGGAAGAGAAGGTGCCCATGGCGACGGTGGCCGACCGAAAGCCGACCGTTACTCGGGAGCAGTGGCGCAAGACGTTGCTGGCCGCGATGGCGAACTACATCGACTCCGGCTCGATCGTGGCCGGCGCGGTGGCCCTGCCGATATGGACGACCCAGTTCGGGTTCGGCTCGAGCTTCGTCTCCCTGCTGGGAGCGTTCAGCTCGAACGCCATCTCGGCCGGGGTCGGTGCGCTGATCGGCGGGCGCATCTGCGATCGCCTCGGCCGCAAGAAGATCTACCAGTGGGACCTGCTGCTCTACGCCTTCGGCGCGCTGTGGATCATCTTCGCCCAGCAGGCGTGGATGCTGCTGTTCGGCTATTTCATCGTCGGCCTGACCGTGGGCGCGGACGTGCCCGCCTCGTGGACGTTGATCACCGAGAGCGCGCCGACGCAGGCGCGCGGCCGCGTCGCCGGGCTGGCCCAGGTGCTGTGGTACGTCGGCACGCTCGTGCCGTTGGGGCTCGGGATCGCGCTGCTCGGACTCAACCATCTGATGCCGCGCATCCTGTTCGGGCAGTTGTTCGTCGTCGCGATCATCACGTGGGCTCTGCGCCAGAACCTGGTCGAGTCAGAGCTGTGGGCGCAGGCGCAGGAACAGGCCGCGGGCGCGGCCAGCGCATTCCGAGAGCTGTTCACGCGCCGCCACGTGCGCGCCTGGCCTTCTTGATCGTCATGTACGGCGTGCTGGAACCTCGTCGCCGGCACCTACGGGTTCTTCTATCCGTACATCCTCGAGGCCGTGGGATCCACCTCGGCCCGCGCCACCTATGCCCTGCAGGCGATCTGGTTCGCCTCCACCGCGCTGGCCGTCGGCGGCATCTACATGCCGCTCGTCGACCGCGTCAGCCGCCGCAAGATGCTGCTCTGGAGCAGCGTGCTGCAGATCGTCGCCTTTCTTCCGTTCATCTTCCTCAAGGTGACCTTCCCGATAGCGCTGTTCAACGTGCTGCTGTTCGGGGTCGGGGCGGGCATCGGCCAGCAGTCGCTGTTCCAGCTGTGGAGCGGCGAGATGTTCCCCACCCTGCTGCGCTCCACCGCCCAGGGCTCATGTTCGGTGTCGTGCGCATCGCCCTCGGCGGATGGGCGCTGTTGCTGCCGACCGTCCAGAAGGCCGGCTTCAGCACGCTGGCCGCCGCCTGGCCGGGATGCTCCTGATCTCCGGCGTGGTGGGCGTCCGTTCGCTCCCCGGACCCGTGGTCGCGAGCTGGACGAGACCGGCACGGACGACATCCGTTCCCGCCACGCGGAGTCCGAGCTGCAGGCCGCGTAACGGGCGGAGTGTGACCTCGGCGAGTCCGCGGTCTGACGCGCCTAGTCGAAACTAGACGGCGTGAACCTCGGCGCCGGCGCCATAGCGGTGTCGGAGCCCGCCCCTGGCGGACGGGCAAAATCACCCAAGCGTCAGCGCCGCCAGTGCGGCTGGTCGACCGTGCCCGGTGGGCGGGCACTATCCACCACGGATCGTTGCTCGGGGTGACGCGCGGGTGGTTTTGCCCTCGGGTCCTCGGGTCCGCGGGTCCTCGGGTCCTCGGGGACTAGCGGGGCGGGTCGACGGTCTGAACGGCCAGACCGTTGAGTGAGCCCGAGCGAAACGGCCGCTCGCTGATCTCGGCGCGCCGGTAGCCGGCGCCGCGCACGGCGGCGATCACAGGAGCCGGTCGCGCCAGCGCGCGCGGCAGCTCTTCGGCGTCCAGTTCGACGCGGCCCAGGCCGCCGAAGTGACGCACGCGCAGCACGCCGAACCCCAGCGCGCGTACCGCCCGCTCGGCGCGATCGACCTGGGCCAGTGCCCGCGGGGTCACCGGGGTCCCGTAGGGCAGCCGCGAGGCCAGACACGGCGAGGCGGGCTTGTCGGCGCTGGGCACGGCCAGTTCGCGGGCGAGTGCCCGCACCTCCTGCTTGCCGACTCCCGCCTCCAGCAGCGGGTGGCGCACGCCGTGCTCGGCGGCGGCCCTCAGGCCGGGGCGCCAGTCCCCGGCGTCGTCGGCGTTGGCGCCGGAGAGCACCGTGGCGTAGCCCTCGGCCGCGGCCACCGCCTGCAGGCGGTCATAGAGCTCGGTCTTGCAGTGGTAGCAGCGGAAGCGATCGTTGCGGCGATACTCCGGGCGGGCCAGCTCATCGGTGGTGATCGTGCGGTGCGCGATCCCGACAGCCGCCGCCACGCCGCGCGCGCCGTCCAGCTCGCCGGTGGCCAGCGCCGGTGAGACGGCGGTCACCGCAAGGGCCCGCTCACCCAGCGCGCGGGCCGCCAGCGCCGCCACCAGCGAGGAGTCCACCCCTCCCGAGAAGGCGACGATCGCCGAGCCCAGCGGCTCGATCAGTTGCTGCAGTTGCTCCACCCTGCCGACCATCGTTCGATCCACTCTGCCGACCACCTAAAGCTCCTCCTCCAGCCGGGCCGCCGCCAGGGCCGCCGCCCAGACCGACTTTACCGGCGTGCCGGTTTCATTAGCCAGCGCGGCGCAGTCATCGTGCTCGGGGGCGACATTGACGATCCGTCCCTCCAGCAGGCCGAGCTTGACCCGCACCGGTCGGCCGTCGACCTGCACCGTGCGCACGTGACGCTCGAGCTCGTGGCGCTGCCAGCGGGCGGTGCGCACGCCCAGCGCGCTGGTGTGCTCCAGCATCGCGCGCGCCACCGCGTGCTGCACCGCCGGACGCGCCAGCGCCGAGAGCACCAGGCCCGGCCGACCCTTCTTCATCGTCACCGGCGCGGTCCACACATCCAGCGCGCCGGCGGCGAAGCAGCGCTCGGCGGCGTCCGGGACCAGCTCGGGGATCAGGTCGTCGAGGTTCGTCTCAAGCACGACCACTTCGCCGTTCGCGTCCTCGGAACGCTCGCCCAGCAGCACGCGCACCAGGTTGGCCCGCTCCGGGAAGTCGGCCGTCCCCGCCCCATACCCGACCTGGCGCAGGGTCATCGCGGGGACCGGACCCCAGTCGTCTGCGAGGGTCGCGGCCAGCGCTGCCCCCGTGGGCGTCACCAGCTCGGCCTGGAGCGCCACCCCGAAGATCGGCGCGCCGGTGAGCAGCGCGGCGGTCGCCGGCGCGGGCAGCGGCAGCACGCCGTGCGCCGCGCGCGTGGTCCCGCCGCCCATCGGCAGGGGCGAGCACACCAAACGCGAGACCCCCAGAGCCCGCAGCAGGGTGATCGCACCGACCACGTCGATCAGCGTGTCGACGGCACCGATCTCGTGGAAGTGAACATCGTCCAGCGGAACTCCGTGGACCGAGCTCTCCACCTCGGCGAGACGCTCCAGGACGGCCAGCGCCCGCTCGCGCACCCCGGCTTCCAGGTCGCCGTCGGTCAGCTGGCCGCGGATCGTCCGCCAGCTGCGATCGTGGCGCCCCTCGTGAGGATCGAGCACCTCCAGGTGCAGCGCGCCGATCCCGTGGCGCTGGGTGCGTGTCAGCCGTAGCTCGACGTCGGGCAGACCGAGCCGTCCGGGCAGCTCGCGCAGCGCCTCCTCGGGCGCGCCGGCGTCCAGCAGCGCGGCGCACGTCATGTCGCCGGCGATTCCGCCCACGCAGTCCAGGTAGCCGATCACTCGCGCCCCCGAGCGATCCGGGCGGCGATCGTGCCAGCGCCGAAGCCGTCATCGATGCCCACCACCGCCAGCGATGGCGCACACGAGGTGAGCATCGCGTGCAGAGCGGTGCGGCCGCCCTCGGCGATCCCGTATCCGACCGACGTCGGCACTCCGATCACCGGCGCGGCCACCAGCCCCCCGACGACACTGGCCAGCGCGGCGTCCATCCCGGCCACCACGACCACGCAGTCGGCGCGCTCCAGGTCGTCCAGCGCCGGCACGATCCGGTGAAGCCCGGCGACCCCGACGTCCTCGTGGACGACCACCTCGGTCCCCAGCAGCTGCGCGCGCACCCGCGCCTCGTGGAGCACGGGCCCGTCCGACGTGCCGGCGGAGACGATCGTCACGACACCGCGGACGGCCGGCAGGGCCCGCTCGATCCACACCAGCCGGGCACGGACGTCCTCGGACGCGTTCGGGGCGACCGCGCGGACGGCGGCGCGCGCCGCCTCGTCGGCGCGGGTGACGAGCACGCTGCCGGCTCCGCCGTCGACCATCGCCTGCACGATCGCGGCCACCTGCTCAGGGGTCTTGCCCTCGGCCAGCACGGCCTCGGGCGCACCCTGGCGCAGCTCGCGGTGCAGGTCGGCGCGAGCGAAGCCGAGGTCGCGGAACGGCAGACCCGACAACTGCTCCAGCGCGGCCTCGGTGCTGACTTCTCCCCGGCTGACCGCCTCGAGCAACTGGTGCATATCGGCGCGCAGGCCGGGCATTAAGTAGGAAGGGTACGTGATTCGCGCGCCCCTATATACAATTGTGTTCCAGTTAGCTGATGTCAGTGGAACTGCCATCCACACAAGGCCGTCAGCGGGCCTCGGTGCGCTCGGTCGACCAGACGCTCGACGTGCTGGAACTGCTGGCGCGGGCGGACCGTCCCGTGGGCGTCACCGAGATCGCGCGCAGTCTCGGGCTCTCTCCGCCCGGCGTCCACCGGCTGCTGAGCGCTCTGCGCGACCGCGGCTACGCGTCCCATGACCCGGTCACCGGCCGCTACACGCGTGGCCTGGCCTGTTTCAGCCTGGCGGCGCTGGCCGCGTCGCGCCAAACGCTGCGCGCGGTGGCCGACGACCATCTGCGCCCGCTCAACCAGAGCACCGGGGAGGCGGTCCACCTGAGCGTCTACGAGTCAGGCCACGTCGTCTACATCGACAAGCTGGAGAGCCACCACGAGACGGCGCCCGTCTCCCGCGTGGGCGAGCAGGCGCCGGCGCACTGCGTGGCCACCGGGCGGGCGATCATCGCCTACCTGCCGCTGACGGAGATCGAGATGCTGATCGAGCGGGGGCTGGAGCGGTTCACGGACTCGACGATCGGCGACCGCGAGGCGCTGCTGGCGGACATGGAGGCCACTCGTGCGCGTGGCTACGCGCTCAACCGCGGCTCCTGGCGGGCTGCCGTCGGCGGCGTGGCCGCGCCGATCCGGGACTTCAGCGGGATGGTGCAGGCGAGCGTCGGCTGCTGCCTGCCGCTGGAGCGGCTTACCGAGGAGTCGACCGCCGGCCTGGCCGGCCAGACGATCGAGACCGCCGCCGCGATCTCCGGGGAGCTGGGCTTCGTGATGCCCGGCGCGCGCGCCTGATGCTGCTCGGCCGAGCGCTGAGCTGGACGGCCGAGCGCCAGCCCGAACGCGTGGCCATCGCCGGCGAGCCGCGGCTCACCTACGCCGAATGGGACCTGCGCACCAACCGCCTGGCGCGCGGGCTGGGCTCGATGGGCATCGGCCGCGGGGACCGCGTCGCGGTGGTCGCCGGCAACGGCGAGCCGGCGGCCAGCGTCCATCTCGCCTGCCAGAAGCTCGGGGTCGGGTCGGTGCCCCTGAACGTCCGCTACAGCCCGAACGAGCTCGCGTACTGCCTCGACGACGCGGCCCCCCGAGCGGTGGTGTGCGACGAGAGCACGGCGAAGCTGGTGCAGGACGCGACCGCGCAGCTTGACGCGAAACCGCCACCGGTGGTGCACGCGGGAGCCGAGCTGGAGGCGCTGATCGCCGACCAGCCTGACGGATCGCTCGACGTGGAGGTCGGCGAGGACGACGTCAGCGTGATGCTCTACACGGCGGGGACCACAGGGCGCCCCAAGGGCGTGCCGCGCAGTCATCACGCGGAGGTCTCGGCCGGGATCGCGCACGTGACGCAGTCGCGCTACTCGCCGGCCGGCGAGTCGACGCTGTGCGCGATGCCGATGTACCACACGATGGGGCTGCGCTCACTGGTCTCGATGGTGCTCGTGGGCGGCAAGATCGCGTTCTTGCCGAGCTTCTCCCCGGAAGCGGCGCTGGAGGCGATCGCCGCCGAGCAGCTGAGCGCCCTGTACCTGGTACCGACCGCGTTCTGGGCGCTGCTGCAGCAGTCCTCTGCGGCCGAGGGCTGCCGGAGCGTGCGCAAGCTCGCCTACGCCGGCGCGGCGATGACCGAGAGCCTCACGCAGCAGCTGGCGCAGGCGCTGGAGCCCGAGGTGTTCATCAACCACTACGGCTCCACCGAGGTCTACACATTCGCCGTCGAGTCCGACGCGATCGCCCGGCCGGGCAGCGCCGGGCGCCCGGGCCTGTTCACCAGGCTGCGCCTGGTGGAGGCCGACCCCGAGCGCCGGGTCACCCCCGAGGAGCGGGTGGCACCCGGGGAGACGGGCGAGATCATCGCCTCGCTGGAGTCCGACGAGGCCTTCGCCGGCTACTGGCACCGGCCCGACGCCAACGAGCGCGCGCTCCGGGACGGCTGGTATTTCACCGGCGACCTGGGCCATGTCGACGAGGACGGCAACCTGCACGTCTCGGGACGTATCGACGACATGGTGATCAGCGGCGGCGAGAACGTGCACCCGCTGGAGGTGGAGGACGCGATCGCTCGCTGCGGCGACGTCGCCGAGGTGGCGGTGGCCGGCGTGGCCGACGACAAGTGGGGACACGCGGTGACGGCCTTCGTGGTCGTGGCCGGAGACGGCTCGGGCGACGAGGGCGCCCGCCGGATCGCCGAGTGGACGCGCGCGCAGAGCGGCCTGGCCGCCTACAAGCGCCCCAAGCGGATCGTGATCATCGACGAGCTGCCCAAGAGCCCGGTGGGCAAGATCCTGCGCCGCGAGCTGGTCGCCGGCAACTACAAGTCGCGCGGCGAGGCAGCGCCCTGATGGCCGCCGTCACGGCCGCGCCGCCGCCGCGGCACATCGGACAGGCGGTGGAGCGGCTCGAGGACGCCGCCCTGCTGGTCGGCCGCGGGCGGTTCATGGACGACATCGACCCGGCGCCCGGAACGCTCGAAGCAGCGATTCTGCGCAGCCCCCACCCTCACGCGCGGATCGTCGGCTTTGACGCCTCGCGGGCCGCCAAGGCACCCGGCGTCCGCTGCGTGGTCGGGCCCGAGCAGACGGCTCAGCTGCGTCCCTTTCCGCTGACCCTCAAGGCGCCGATGCCCTACCGACCGGCGGCCACCGATCGCGTGCGCTACGTGGGCGAGCCGGTGGCGGTGATCGTGGCCTCCAGCCGCCACCTGGCCGAGGACGCCGCCGAGCTGGTCGACGTCCAGTACGAGATGCTGCCCGCGGTGGTCGACGCGCGCGCGGCGATGACCGACGACGCGCCCCGGTTGCACGAGGACGCGGACTCCAACGTGGCCACCGACCGCTCGCTCTCCTACGGCGACGTCGAGGGCGCGTTTGCGCGGGCGGCCCATGTCGTCACCGGCGACTTCTCCTTCCCGCGTTACTCGTCGACCCCGATCGAGACCTACGGGGTGATCGCCAACTGGGAGCGCGACGGCAGCGGCGACCGGCTGACGGCGTGGTGCAACTTCCACGGGCCGTTCACGATGCAGCCCGTGATCGCCGGCGCGCTGGGGCTGTTGCCCGCCCGCGTGCGGTTGATTGTTCCCGAGGACATCGGCGGCTCGTTCGGGATCAAATCCGGCGTGTACGCCTACGTGGCCTTGATGGCGCTCGCCTCGCGCGAGGCCGGCGCGCCGGTGCGCTGGATCGAGGACCGCGTCGAGCACCTGTTGGCCAGCTCGGCCGGCAACGACCGGGAGATGAGCTTCGCGGCGGCGGTCGACGACGAGGGCGGCATCATGGCCCTGCGGGCCGACCTGATCGACAACGTCGGCGCCTACCTGCGCCCGCCGGAGCCGGCGACCCTGTACCGCTGCTTTGGCAACCTGACCGGCGCGTATGCGATCGACGCCGTCGGACTGCGCTCGCGGGCGGTCGTCACCAACAAGGCGCCTACCGGCCTGAACCGCGGCTTCGGAGGCCAGCAGCTGTACTTCGGCCTCGAGCGGCTGATCGACAAGATCGCCGCGCGCGTCAACCTGGACCCGGCCGAGTTGCGCCGGCGCAACCTGATCGCCTCCGAGGCGTTTCCCTACTCGACACCGACCGGCGGGCTGTATGACTCCGGTGACTACGAGGCCGTACTCGACCTCGCGCTGGAGCGCAGCGAATATGCGCGGCGCTGTCGCGAGCGCGACGAGGGCCGCTCGCGCGGGCTGCTGCGCGGGGTGGGAATGGCGACGATCGTCGATCCGTCCGGAACCAACCTCGGCTACGTGGCGATCGCCACGCCGCCGGAGCAGCGAGTCAAGGGTCGCGAGAAGTCCGGCTCCACCGAGCACGTGCGCGTCTCGGTGGACGCCGGTGGCGAGGCCACCGTGATGCTGGGATCCACGCCCCAGGGCCAGGGCCATCGCACGGTGATCCGCCAGGTGGTGGCCGAGCGCCTGGGGCTCGAGCCCGAGCATGTGCACGCCGTGGCCGAGATGGACACCGCGACGACGCCGTGGACGGTCTCCTCGGGCAGCTACTCCAGCCGCTTCGCGCCGCTCACGACGAGCGCGGCGGTGATGGCTGCCGACCGGGTGGCCGAGACGCTCAAGCGGGCGGCCGCGGTGATGCTGGAGTGCTCGGCCGAGGACCTGGAGCTTGCCGAGGGCTCGGTCCGCCTCATCGACGACCCGGAGCGAGCCGTGCTGCTGCGCCATGCCGCGGGGATCGTGCACTGGGACCCGGGCGTGCTGGGCGGCGAGGCCAACCTGTACGCCGATGCGGCCTTCACCCCGCCCCAGTCCAAACACGCCACCCAGAACGACGAGATCAACTCCTCGCTGTGCTACGGCTTCGTGGCCGACGTGGTGGCCGTCGAGATCGATTCCGACACCCTCGAGGTGCGGGTGCAGTCGGTCACCTCGGTGCACGACTGCGGCACCGTGCTGCACCCGACGCTGCTCAACGGGCAGACCAGCGGCTCGATCGCGCACGGGCTGGGGGGCGCGACACTGGAAGAGCTGCGCTACGGACCCGACGGGCAGATGATCGCCGCCTCGTTCATGGACTACCTGTGCCCGACCGCCGCCGAGCTGGGCTTCGACGTCTGCCTCGACCACGTGGTGACGCCCTCGCCGCACACGCCGCTGGGCGCCAAGGGCGCCGCCGAGGGCAGCACGATGAGCATCCCGGTGGCGCTCGCCAACGCGGTGTCGGACGCGCTCGCGCCGCTCGGCGTTCAGATCGATCGCCTGCCGGTGCACGGCACGGTGATCCACGAGCTACTGGCCAACCAGGGCCCTGACCAAGAGAAAGGACACGAATGCCGCTGACCGGTGGAGAAGTCCGCTTCGAGCGAGAGCACGACGGTCGTGTGGCCGCGCTCACGCTGTCGCGTCCGGAGAAGCTCAATGCGATCACCTGGGAGATGCGCGAGCGCGTGTTTGATCACTTCCGTGAGATCGACTCCGACGAGCAGATCCAGGTCGTGGTGATCCGCGGCGAGGGCGAGACCTTCAGCCCCGGCGGCGACATCCCCGGCTTCATGGAGGTGGAGGCCCACCAGTTCGTCGACCTCGGGCACAACCTCACGGCGCCGGCCCGCAGCCCCAAGCCGGTGATCGTCGCGATCGACGGGTTCTGTTTCGGGGCGGGCCTGGAGCTGTCGATGTCGTGCGACATCCGCGTCGCCACCCGGCGCTCCCAGTTCGGCCAGCCCGAGATCCGGCTCGGGATGATCCCCGGCAGCGGCGGCAGCCAGCGCCTCGTCCGCTACCTCGGCCGTTCGCGCGCGAAGTACTACATCATGACCGGCGAGCGCTTCTCGGCCGAGCAGGCGCACGACTGGGGACTGGTGGCCTCGATGGTCGAGGACGCCGATGCGCTCGACGCCGAGGTCGATCGGATCGTCGGCATGCTGCTGGGCTACTCGCCGCTGGCGCTGCGCCTCGCCAAGGAGGTGATCGACGCCGGCGCCGACGGGCCGCTGCAGACGGGGATCGAGCTGGAGCGCAAGGCCTACTCGCTGCTGCGCGCCACCCACGACTTTGCCGAGGGCGTCGACGCCTACGTCAACAAGCGCAAGCCGGAGTTCAACGGGACGTGAAGGCCGCGCCGTTTCGCTACGAGCGCCCCGCGTCCGTCAAAGAGGCGCAGGGGCTGCTGAGCGCCGAGGAGAACTCGAAGGCGTTGGCCGGCGGGCAGAGCCTCGTGCCGATGATGGCGATGAGGCTGGCCCGGCCGACGGTCCTCGTCGACCTCGCCGCCGTCCCCGGATTGAGCGAGGTGGAGCGCGACAACGGCTCGCTGGTCACCGGCGGTATGGTCCGCCAGCGGACGCTCGAGCGCCGCGACGGCCTCGCCCGTGAGCTGCCGCTGGTCAGCGCCGCGCTGCCGTGGGTGGGCCACCGCGAGATCCGCAACCGGGGGACGATCGGGGGCAGCGTCGCCCACGCCGACCCGGCCGCCGAGCTGAGCCTGGTGGCGGCGGTGCTGCGCGCCACGATCGTGGCCGTCGGCGGGGACGGCCGACGCGAGATCGGCGGCGATGAGTTCGCCCGGGGACCGTTCCAGACGGCGCTCGCGCCCGATGAGCTGCTGACGGAGATCCGCTGGCCGGTGGCGACCGAGGCCGACGGCTTCGCATTCGCCGAGGTGGCACGTCGTCACGGCGACTTCGCGCTCTGCGGGGTGGCGGTGTGGGTGCGCTACGGCGGTCCCGCGCGGGTCGGGCTGATGGGCGTCGCCGGCACGCCGGTGGTGCACGACGTGCGGCCGCAGTTGGACGACGGAGCGAGCATCGAGGAGGTAGCGGCGGAGCTGGCGGGCGCGATCGAGCCCGCCGGCGACATGCACGCCAGTGGCGGGTACCGGCGCCGGCTGGTCCGGGTGCTGGTGGCGCGCTGCCTCACGGAGGCACTGGGACATGGCTGAGGTGACACTGACGGTGAACGGCACCGAGGTGACACTCGACGTGGAACCGCGGTTGACACTGGTCGACGCGCTGCGTCACCGCCTCGGGCTGACGGGCTCCCACGTGGGTTGCGAGCACGGGGTGTGCGGTGCCTGCACCGTGCTGGTCGACGGCGCGGCGGCGCGCTCGTGCCTGATGTTCTGCGTGCAGGCTGCCGGAACCGAGGTGACGACCGTCGAGGCGCTCGGCGAGGTGGACGACCTGCACCCGCTGCAGGAGGCGTTTCGCCGCCACCACGGACTGCAGTGCGGCTTCTGCACCCCCGGGTTTCTGATGAGCTCCTACGACCTGCTCCAGCACGGAGGCGTCGACGAGTCACAGCTGCGCGACGAGCTGTCGGGGGTGCTGTGCCGCTGCACCGGGTACGCGGGGATCGTGGAGGCGGTGCGCGCGGTCAGCCAGGCCCACCCGAGCGGGCTGCCCGCCCCCAAGGCGCTGGGGCGCCCGATCCTGGTCCGCGACGGCGGCCCGCCGGCGGGCGAGGCGGCGGCGCTGCAGGCCGCTCTTCGGGCTCCCGCCGCGTCCCCGCCGCCGTCGGGCACCGTCGAGCTCACCGTTCCCCAGGGCGAGCCCAACGAGACCATCGACGTCGTCACCGAGATCGACGCCTCACCCGAGGAGGCGTGGGAGCTCCTGCAGGATTTTCCGAAAATGAGCCGGCTGCTGCCGGGCGTCGACCTCAGCCGCGAGCTCGGCGACGACCGCTACGAGGGCGAGGCCCGCATCCACCTGGGGCCGATGCGCCTGAACTTCGCCGGCGCGGCCCAGGTACTGGACCGCGATGCGTCTGCGCGATCGCTGCACGCGATCGCCGCCGGGCGCGACACCTCGGGCGGTGGCGTGCGCGCCGATCTGATCATCTCCGCCGACCCCCGGGACGGCGGCGGAACGCGCGTGCGCGCCCAGGCGAAGCTATACCTGTCAGGGCGGGCCGCCCAGTTCGGGCGCTCGCTCGCCGGCGACGTCAGCCGCCAGCTGTTCGCCCAGTTCGGGCAGGGTGTAGAACGCACGCTGAAGACCGGCGAGATCACCGAGCCCACCCGCCTGCGCGGCGGCGCGCTGGCCTGGAGCCTGGTGCGCGCCCGCCTGATGGGCCTTGTGCGCCGCCACCGCTCATGACATCGATGTCCAACCGCATACCTCTGGAGGAGAGATGCCGACACTGAAGATCCCGTATGAGTCACTCGACCCGCTGACGATCGGCTCCGCCGACGACGACAGCAAGGTCTACCGCGAGGAGCTCGAGCTGGAGATCCCCGACGAGAACCTGATGGCCGCGATCTACCCCGAGGAGCCGGATCCGGTCGGCGACGCGACGCAGGCGTGCCGCGACGCCCTCGCCAATTCGGTCAGCGGGCCTTCGTTCGCCGACCTGTTGAAGGGCGCGCCCAGCGTGGCGATCGTGATCGACAACCAGTTCCGCCCGACGCCGACCTCCAAGCTGCTGCCCGCGGTGCTCGACCTGCTGGAGCAGGCCGGGGTCACCGACGCCTGCGTGATCACCGGTAACGGCAAGGTGTTCCCGCTCTCCGAGACCGACATCGAGATGAAGGTCGGACGCGAGAACCTGGACCGCATGGAGCGGATGGGCATCGGTTTTCACCAGAACGAGCCGCGCAACGAGAAGGCCTACACCTACCTGGGGGTCACCTCCCGTGGCACGCCGGTGTGGGTTCACTCGGAGGTCGCCAAGCGTGACGTGATCATCGCCATCGGACACGCCCAGGCCAACCACTGGGGCTACGGCGGCGGCGGCAAGCTGATCATGCCGGGGGTGGCCTCGGACGAGACGATCGAGTCCAACCACTGCAACTTCACGATGTCCCCGCAGACGCACTACGGGGCGCTGGCCGGGCCGATGCGCTCGGACATCGACGAGATCGCCACCATGACCGGGCTGGACTACACGCTCAACGTGCTGCTCGACACCCGCGGCCGCGTGCTGGACATCATCGGCGGCGCGCATCCCCAGGCCCACCGGACGGCGATCGAGAAGTTCAACTCGATCTATGCCTATGAGAACCCGGTGGCGGAGAGCGGGCAGGCCGACATCGTGGTGTGCGGAGTGTTCGCCCCCACCGACCACCTGTTCTTCCACACCGGCTGGGGCTGCATGTCGTCGGACTTCGTCCTGCGCGACGGCGGCTCGATCATCTACTGCTCGCCCTCGCCGGGCGTGCACACCGAGCTCGGCGACTTCCCCGGGCTGGCGCTGATGGACCTGATGAAGCCCTACATGCCACCGACCAAGGACAACTACCAGCGCGTCCTGCGTGACATCCACCATCGCAAGATCCAGATGTGGGCGGGCTGCATCTGGGCGCCCATCTACGAGGTCATGACCCGCAAGCACCTCACGCTGGTGACGCTGGAGGAGAACCTGGAGATGGCCGGCGAGATCGGCATCGACGCCACCACCTCGCTGGACGAGGCGTTCGCGGCGGCAATGGATCGCCACGGTCCCAACGCCAAGGTGATCGTGCTGCCCTATGCGCGCTACCAGCTGCCGGCCAACGCCGTCCGGCTGGACGCCGAGCCGCTGCGCTTTCCCCAGGAGGCGGGCGTCTAGAGGTTGCGAACGATCAGGTAGGCGCCGACGGCGATCAGGACGCCGGCGAGCACCAGGCGCAGGCGGTCGGCGGGCAGCGCATGGGCCACGCGCCAGCCGGCCACCACGCCGAAGAGCGCGGGAAGGCCGACCAGCGCCGCCAACGGCCACGACACGTCGCCGCGCAGCACGTAGCCGAGGGTGCCCACCCCGGCGATCACGATCGACTGTGCCTGCGCGGCGCCCAGGGCGGCGAGCATCGGCGTCCCGACGGCGATCAGCCCAGGCACGGCGAGCAGCGGGCCGCCCAGCCCGAACAGGCCGCTGACGACGGCCACGCATGCCCCGATGCCCAGCACCCGGCTCGTGGACACGGCCGCTCCCGCCCCCGTCCCGGGCGCGGAGGGGCTCGCCCCCGCCGGCGCTGGGCCCGCTGGGCGGCGCACGCGCGCGTAGAGCGTCGCGCCGACGGCGATCACGCACGCGCCGAGCAGCGTGCCGAACGCCGGCCCGGAGATGTGGGAGTTGGCGAGCACCCCGAGAGGGGTCCCGACGGCGGCACAGGCGATGAGCAGCCCGGCGAGGCGCTGCGTGTCGCGCCCGCGCAGCTGTCCCGAGCGCGCGTAGGCAGCGGTCCCCAGCAGGCCGGTGCCCACGTTGGCGACGATCGCGGTGCCGGCGATCGCGGGCGGCGACAGCCCCGACAAGGCGAACAGCCCGATCGTGAACAGCACGCCGCCGGGCCCCAGCGCCGTGATGCCGACTCCGCCGACCAACCCGCACAGCCCGAGGAGCACGGTCTTGCCCGCGCTCAGGCCGGCGACGGCGAAGGCCGCCGCGCACACGGTCACGTGCATGGGCGCACGGGCCGGTAGCTCGTCACGGTCAGGGCGGCGTGTCGCTGGTCAGCGGCGACATGGCGGCGTGCTCGGCGAGCCCTGCCCCCAGGTAGATGCTCTGCAGCGGCAGGTTGCGCCCGACCATCGCCACGCGGCGGTGGAACTCCCAGGTCACGCGGAAGTACGCATGGGATCGGCGGTGCTGGCCTGCATCCTGGCGAGGGTCGAGTCCAGCTCGCGGATGTCGCCCGCGCCGTGGTCATCGGCGGCGTGACGGCAGATCGAGGGCTCGAGGGTGCGGGCCAGCGCCTCGGCGCGGGTGACCCGCGACTCCCTCAGCGTGGGCGGCAGATCGCGCGCCATCGGCTCAGCGCCGCACTACGGCTCCGAGCCCGGGAGCCAGATCGGTCAGGGCGCGGTTCACGCGGCGATCGTACCGGGGTGGGCGACAGGCAAAACACCTATCGATTGTTATGTTTTGCCCCGTGAAGAACGGTCGGCGCAACGTCCGGCTTACGCTGGCCATCAACGACTCCGACCAGCGGTCGTAGGCGTCCACTTCAAGGGCCTCACCATCGGCCACACCCCGCTGCCCGCGCTGGCCGCGTTCGCCGGGGCTTTGTCATCAGCGGCGCGGCGACACCGCCTAGTCGTCGCCGGGCCAGCCCCCTGATACGTTGTCGACGTGTCCCGAGGTGCCGACGGGGACCGTCGCGCGGGTGAGCTGACGTTCTCGCGGCGCTCGCTACTGAAGGCCGGTGTGCTGGGCGCGGCCGCGCTCACCGCCGCCGGCGCCCGGACTCCCGCGTCGGCCCAGGCCGCGGAGTCCGATAGCGCGGCCTCGGCTCCGGGCGTCTACCAGTTCAACCAGGGCTGGCTGTTCGGCGGCGTATACGTCGCCGGCGCCGAGACCCCCGCGTACTCGGAGCGCGGCTTCAACGTCGTCACCGTTCCGCATACGGTCACGCCCCTGTCCTGGGGCGACTGGGACCCGACGAGCTGGCAGCAGCAGTGGATCTACCGCAAGCACCTGAGTGCCCCGCCGATCGCGGGCACCCGGGTGTTCCTCGACTTTCAGGGCGTGATGACCAGCGCGAGCGTGTTCCTCGGCGGCGCCGCGCTCGCCCAGCACCAGGGCGGCTACCTGCCGTTCTCGGTGGAGCTCACCAAGCGCCTGGCGGCCGGCGACAACGTGCTCGCGGTGGTGGTGGATGCACGCTGGCAGGACGTGCCGCCGGACGGGGCCGCCGCGGGCGTCGCCGCCGTCGACTACCTGCAGCCGGGCGGCATCTACCGCGATGTGACGCTGCGGATCGTGCCCACGGTCCACATCTCCGACGTGTTCGCCCAGCCCAACAACGTGCTCAGCGGCAGCCCGGGCGTCGACGTGCAGCTGACGATCGACGCCGGGGCCGCGGCCCGCGCGCCGGTGGCGATCAGCGCCGCCGTGCTGGACGGCGGCACGGTGATCGGGTCGGCGAGCGGCACGGTGTCGATCTCCTCCGCCGGCGTCACCACGTCCACCCTCAGCATCACCGGCCTCAGCGGGGTCGCCCTGTGGTCGCCCAACACGCCCAAGCTCTACCAGGTGTCCGCCTCGCTGGTGGCCGACGGCGTCACGCACAGTTTCGCGGTCAACACCGGCTTTCGCGAAGCGACTTTCGCCACCAACGGCTTTGCGCTCAACGGTCAGCAGCTGGAGATCTTCGGCCTCAATCGCCACCAGCTGTTTCCGTACACCGGGATGGCCGCCTCCGCGCGGCTGCAGCGCCGCGACGCGGAGATCCTGCGCAACGAGCTGAACTGCAACATGGTCCGCTGCTCGCATTACCCGCAGTCGCCCGACTTCCTGGACGCCTGCGACGAGCTCGGGCTGATGGTGTGGGAGGAGCCGCCCGGGTGGCAGTACGTCGGCGACGCGGCGTTTCAGGCGATCGTGCTCCAGAACGTCCACGACATGGTGGTCCGCGATCGCAACCGGCCGTCGGTGATCGTCTGGGGCACGCGCCTGAACGAGACGCTCAACTACACCTCGCTGTACGCGCAGACCCGCCAGCTGGCCGGCAGCCTGGACGGAACGCGGCAGACGAGCGGGGCGATGTCGCTCTACTCCACCACGGACTGGGCGCAGGATGTGTTCGCCTATGACGACTACCACTCCTCGGGCGGCAACGCGACGATCGAACCGCCGATCCCCGGCGTCCCCTACCTGGTCACCGAGGCCGTCGGCGCGCTGGACGGCGCACCCCTGTACCGCTGGATCGACCCGCAGGCCACCCTGGCCGTGCAGGCGACGATGCACGCCCAGGTGCACAACCTCGCCCGAGCCAACCCCGCCTACAGCGGCCTGCTCGGCTGGGCCGGGATCGACTATGCGTCCGTCAACGGCGGCAGTCGGATCTGGCACAACCTCAAGTGGGCCGGGGTCCTGGACACGTTTCGCATCGCCAAGCCCGGGGCGGCCTTCTACCGCTCCCAGGTCGACCCAGCGGTCAGCGTCGTGATCCTGCCGGTGTTCTTCTGGGACTTCGGCGCGGGCTCGCCGCCCACCGGCCCGGGGGCGGGATCGATGATCGCCACCAACTGCGACCGGCTGGAGCTGTACGTGGGGGGTCAGCACTTCGCCACCGGCATGCCCGATACGACGGACTTCGCCAGCCTTGCGTATCCGCCGGTGATCGTCGATCTGACCCACGACGGAACGGGCCTGCCGGACCTGCACATCGACGGGTACCGCGGATCCACGCTGATCGGCGCGGTCGACATGTCCGCCGACCCCACGCGCGATCGCTTGGGGCTGGTGGTCGAGGACTCCTCGATCGTCGGGGACGGCAGTGACATGACCCGCTTCACATTTCGCGCCGTGGACGCCTACGGCAACCAACGGCCCTATCCGACCGGCGACGTCATGTTGACGCTGGCGGGCCCGGCGACCCTGCTCGCCGAGAACCCGTTCTCGTTTCAGGACTACGGAGGCGTGGGCGGTGGGTTCATTCGCTCACAGCCCGACACTTCGGGCACGGTGACGGTGACCGCCACGCACTCCACGCTCGGCACGGCCAGCGGGACTCTGACGGTCTCGCGCCAACCTCCGCCGGCGCCCGGCGCCAGCCCGCAGCCGCCGCGCACTATCGGCCGCACGACCACGAACCCCCCGGGACCCTCCGGCGCCCGCGTGCGCTCGGCGCTGGCCGGGATCCTCAGCCCCACGGGAGCGTCGGCGCGCATCGGCAGGCTGCTGGAGCGGGGCAGCTACACGTTCCGCTTCGATGCGCCCTCGACCGGAAAGCTCGTGATCGACTGGGACTACCAGCCACCCCACGGACACGGTGCCAAGAAACCCAAGCCCGTGCCGGTGGCCGCGGCGACGACGTCGGTCAAGCAGGCCGGACGCGTCTCGGTCAAGGTCAAGCTGACCAAGCGAGGCCGCCGGCTGCTGGCGTCAGCCAAGCGGCAGACGCTGACCGCGCGGGTCAGCTTCACGCCGATCGGACGTTCGACGACGACCAGCTCCAGCGTGATCGAGCTCAAGCGCTGAGGTGACCCCGCTGAGAGCGATCGTCGTCGGCCTGGGCGCGATGGGCAGCGCCACCTGCCTTCAGTTGGCCAGACGCGGCGTGTCGGTCATCGGCATCGACCAGTACGAGCCGCCTCACGCCTACGGGTCCACGCACGGCGACACACGGATCACGCGCCTGGCGCTGGGCGAGGGCGCGGAGTACACCCCGCTGGCCCAGCGCTCACATCAACTGTGGCGCGAGCTGGAACAGGAATCCGGGGCGCGGCTCTTGACCCAATGCGGCGGCGTGATCCTGGCGCGCCCGGGCAGCCCGTTCTTCGAGCAGACGCGGGCGCTGGCGCAGCGGTTCGGGATCGAGCACGAGCATCTCGACAATCTCGAGCTGCGCCGGCGGCTGACGATGTTCGCCGTCGACGAGGAGACCGAGGCCTACTACGAGCCCGGAGCCGGCATCGTCTGGCCGGAGGCGGCCGTGCGGACCCAGCTGCAGCTGGCTCGTCGGCAGGGAGCCGAGCTGCGCTTCGGCGAGCAGGTGCGCGAGTGGTCGGCATCGGGCGACGCAGTGGCGGTCGTCACGGACGCCGCCACCTACGCGGCCGACCGGCTGGTGCTGTGCGCCGGCGCCTGGCTGCCACAGCTCTTCGCCGAGG
The DNA here is from genome assembly GCA_963831015.1 of uncultured Solirubrobacteraceae bacterium. GTDB lineage: Bacteria > Actinomycetota > Thermoleophilia > Solirubrobacterales > Solirubrobacteraceae > Palsa-465. The sequence continues at coordinate 1,025,948 of CAWHOM010000007.1, forward strand.
GACGGGAGCTGTTCGCCGTCTACCGCCAGCTCCTGCACTGGTTCGAGATTCGCGACGGCTACGAGCGGCTGCGCGAGATGCCGGTGTTCGTGTGGGACTTCGGCGGCGAGCGCGCCGAGTTCGTGCACCTCGACGGCTTCTACGGCTTCCCCGCGGTCGACGGGCCCGGTGGCGGCGTGAAGCTCGGTACGGAGTCATACGAGACGACCAGCGCACCCGACGGACGCCAGCATCCCGCGACCCGCGTCCAGAGCGATGATCTGTACCGCGACTACGTTCGGGATCGACTGCCGTGGCTGGGACCGGCCACGCTGCGAACCGCCTCCTGCCTGTACACCAGCACGCGGGGCAATCGATTCGTCATCGACCAGCATCCCGGGCATGACGCGGTTCTGATCGTGTCCGCCTGCTCGGGTCACGGCTTCAAGCACTCCCCGGCGATCGGCGAGGCGGCGGCCAGGTGGGCTGCGGGCGCGGATGCCGTGCCCGGCCTGGATCTCAGCGCCTTCGGGCTCGCCCGCGCGATGGACTGATGTCGCGCGGCCACCAGCTAGCGACGATCGGCTGAGCGCTCAGAGATCGAGGATCAGCTCGCCGCTGGGCACCGAGCAGCAGATCAGCGCGCTCCCCGGCTCAGCCGGCTCCAGCGGCTCGGGCTCGTAGTCCACTCGTCCGGAGACCAGACCGGTCTGGCAGGTGTGACAGACCCCCGTGCGGCAGGCCCAGCGAACCGGCACGTCGCACGCCTCGGCGAACTCCAGGATCGAGTCGAACGAGGGATCCCACGGCACCGACAGGTTGCTGCGGGCGAACGACACCAGTTCCCCGGCGCCGGGGTCGCCGGCGGGAGGATGGGGCGCGGGCGCGGGGGCGCCCGGCACCACCCCGGGCGTGCTCGCCTCGCTGGGTCCGAAGATCTCACTGCGCACACGCTCCGCGGACGCGCCGCGGGCGGCGAGCGCGGCCGCGATCTCGTGCATGAACGCACCGGGCCCGCAGACGTAGAAGTCCGCGTCGACGGGTACGTCGTGGCCGTCGATGACAGCGCCGCTGAGCCGCTCGGCGACGTCGTAGTCACGGTCCGCCTGGTCGTCCGGTCCGGGGCGCGAGTAGCAGATCAGCCGGTGAGCATCGGGCAGCACGGCCAGGAGGCCGGCGACCTCGCGGCGGAACGGATGATGGGTGCCGTCACGGGCGCCGTGCAACCACCACACGGCTCGCTCCGAGCGCTCGGCGGCGAGCGCGCTGAGCATCGCCAGCACCGGGGTCGCCCCAACGCCGGCGCTGATCAGCACCACCGGGCGCTCGCCCGGCTCGAGCACGAACGATCCGCGGGGGGCGCCGGCCTGCAGCAGATCGCCGACGCGCAGGGTCGTGTGCAGATAGCCGCTGGCCGCGCCGTGCGACTCCCGCTTGACGCTGATGCGGTACTCGGGTGCGCCCGGCGGCCCCGAGAGCGAGTAGCTGCGCAGCTGAGGCGGGGCGGTGGGGTCGGGCTGCACGCGAATGGTCAAGAACTGTCCAGGGGACGCCGCGGGAACGGGCTCGCCGTCCTGTGCCCGCAGCCGGATCGAGACGACGCCGGCGCTCTCGGGCTCGATCGCCTGCACCCGCAGAGGACGCAGTCCGCTCCAGGCCGGCGCCGGCTCGGCCGCCGAGTCGCCGATGGTCTCGGCCCGCTCCAGCAGATCCCGGAAGGACCCCTGCCAGCCTTCGCTGAGCGCGGGGATCATGAGGGCACGCTGCAGCGATTTGCGCGAGCGGCGCGGAAGGTAGAGCAGCGCGTCGATCTCGGCGACGGTCATCGCCTGGGCGCCGTCGGCGATCTTCTCGATCTCGTCACCGGCCTGCACATGGCCTTCCTGGAGCGTGCGCAGGTAGAAGCCGGGCCGGTGGTGGGCGACCACCAGCGAGGGCATGCGCGGATCGTCCATCCGCACGCCGAGGCGGTAGCAGGTGACGCGCGGCTGGCTCACCTCAAAGACGGCCTCGCCGATCCGATAGCGATCGCCGACGCAGACCTCCTCGTCGGGCATCCGCTCGACGGTGAAGTTCTCGCCGAACTGGCCGTATACGAAGTCGTCTCTGTCCAGGAACTCCTGCCAGAAGCGATAGGACTCGATCTGGTAGACGAACACGGCCCGGTTGACGCCGCCGTGACCCTTTAGGTCACCCTGCCCGTCACCGTCGACGTTGAGCCGCGTGACCATCCGGGGCCCCTCGACGGGCTCTTTCCAGATGCCGGTGTGCACGATCCGGCCCTGCCAGGGCACATCTCGCGGCATCCCGACGTTCAGCGACAGCAGCCGCGCCCCGGCGTTGGTGTCGTTGCTAATGGCTTGCATCGCGTTCAAACATTAGCGGGCGCGCGCCGCTCTCCCATCTCGCCCGCGTGCCGAGAAGCCCGCCACCGGCTCAGGTGCGCTGGCGTACCTTGCGATAGTGACGGGCGACTCGCACCCGGTCGCCACAGGCCCGCGAGCACCAGCGCCGACGTCCGTGGTCGCGGATGAACAACCGGATGCAGCCGTGGGCCTCGCAGGCGCGCAACTGCTGGCCGCTGGGGCCCAGAGCCGTGGCGATCGCGTCCTCGGCGAGTGAGGCGAGGGCGATCTGCAGGGCGCGGGCGTCGGGCGGCCAGACGGTCTCACTGTGTGGCGAATCCCCCTTCCAGCTGAGACGGGTCACCCGAGAAGCCAGTGCCGAAGCAGAGTTGATCGTGCGCAGCACTGACGCGGGGGCTGGCCGCCCGGCGGCGCAGGCCAGAAACATCAGGCGTACCGCGCCGCGCAACTCACGGACGCGCTCCAGGTCGGACGGCTCGATCGCGACCGCGCTTTCGGTGGGGAGGCCGTGCGATCGCAGCCACTGCGCGAGGGCCGCGCCGTCGGGGAGCAGGTCGAGCCTCTCCCCGCGCGCCTCGATCTCGGTGTTGACGAGCGCCAGCGCCACCGAACGGTTCTCTCCTGGGGCGGGCGGCGGGAGGGCCATGTCAGCGTTCATCCTACGGACCGCCCCTCGCGGGCTCGTCCTCTTCCCACGTCTCCAGCACCGGCTGCAGGGGTCCGGCACGCCCGGCACCGGACCCCTGGCCGAGGTTGCGTCAGCTGACGACGATCCCGAACGGCTTGGCGCCGGGCGGCAGGGCCGTGGGCGACGACGAAGACGACTCGGCGGCAGTGCGTCTTCCAGCTAACGCCAAAGACCTTGCGTTGCCCTTACGGAGCGGGCGTTGTGGTGCGGACGTACGCACGCAGACCCCGCGGGCGGCCCCTCGCCACGACCCGGGGTACCGATCTCAACAGAGCAAAGCTCGCTGCTGCGAGCGACGAGAGGAGACCCCGTGTTGCAAGACGAGACGCGAGACCGACCGGACGAGGATCGGCATTTCGAGACGCCGCGGGTGCGCGAGGAGCCACCCCGGACGCCGGCGCGTCCCGCACCGGCCCCCACGGAGGTCGACGCCGCGGACGGCGATCAGCGGTCGCGGCCGGAGGCCCCCGAGGGGACCGGCGAGCGCCGCCCCAGCCCTCGGGCCAGGAGGTACACCATCGCGATCAGCAGAGCCGGCGCCAGCGTCAGGCTGGGGATGACGTCGCCGTGCCCGATACCCGAAGCCGCGATCGCCACGACCATCGTGGCCGCCAGCAGCACGGCGACCGGCACCACCCACCGACGCAGCACGAGCAGGATCCCGCCGGTGACCTCCAGCACTCCGGCCAGAATCTCGAGCGCCGACGGCCAGGGCAGGCCGAAGGCGCGAAACGCGTGCAGCTCCCAGTGATGAAAGACGAACTTCACCAATCCCGCGGAGCAGAAGACGGTCCCGGCGAGGACGGCCACGCGAGCTGACAGCCGTTGACCGTCGATCAGCTCGTCGGGGCCCGTGACGACGAGCCGTCTGAACGCCGCGGCAGTCACGAACGCGCTCAGGCCACTGTCGCCAGCGCGGGGATCGTCGGCCTGATCCGCTTGGCTGTGATCGGTCGTGGTGGCGCCTCGGCGACCACGTCCTCGAGCACGGTGGCCAGCTGGGCGGCGCTCGTCGCCCAGGAGAAGCTCTGGCGCACTGCGTTACGCGCGGCCTTTCCGCGGCGTTCGCGCTCGGACGCGTCGTTGACCACCTGGACGAGCGCCGCGCAGAGAGCAGCCTCGTCGTCGCGGTCGACGAGCCAACCGGTGCGGCCGTCCTCGATGATCGCCGACGGTCCCGGCGATCGCGTGGCCACGGCAGGAACCTCGCAGGCCATCGCCTCTACCAGAACCTGTCCGAACTGCTCGTGCTCGGAGGTCAGCACGAGCGCCTCGGCTGCCGACAGGAAGGCGGGCAGGTGCTCCTGGGCCTGCCAGCCGGCGAGGAACACGCGCTCCACCCCCAGGCGCACGGCGGCGTCCGCCGGATGCTCGAGCTCCCACTCGCCCGGGTGCCCGCCGACCAGCACGAGCCCGGCAGGCCGGGCGAAGTCCCTCTGCGCGCGGCCAAAAGCGGCGATCAGGCGATCGAGGCGCTTGATCGCGGTGAAGCGCCCGACATAGAGCAGTGCCACGCCGTCGACGAGCGCGCTGACCTCGGCGTCGGCGTAGTGGGCGCTGCCGGGTGGCTGGCCGGGCAGCCAGCCCTGCGGCTGCTCGACCAACACGTCGCTCCAGAAGGCGCGCCGGTCGATCGCCCGCCGCGCGAACAGGTCGAGATCGACGCCGTTGGCCAAGCCGACGACACGGTCACGGGACACGCCGAGCAGGGTCACGGCGCGCTCCACGCCCGAAGGGGTGACGACGAGCCGCTCGCAGCCAGCCGCCCACCGGCGCATGCGCGTCGCCCACCGCTCGGCGTAGCGCCACCGCGGCGCGGCGCCGGCCTCGATGTGCTCCAGCATCAGCAGCTCCGTCCCGTGGATCTGGCCGACGACGGGAACGCGGGGAGCGACGCGCGCGGCGGCCTCGTTGATCGGGGTCAGATGATGCAGGTGCAGCACATCGGCCTCCCGTGCTCCCGCGAGTGCGAGCTCGCGACACCACGCCTGCACCTGGCGCTCGTAGGCATGATCGTCGAGCATCGCGAATACGACATCCGGCGCTCCCGGTCGGTCCTCGTAGGACGGATGCAGGGGCGCGCTGCCGGGGGGACCCGCAAACTCCAGTGGCGCGGCGCCGGCGAGCGCCAGGTCGAAGCTCACGGCGCGCACGTCTCCATAGAAGCTGCGCGCGTTCCCGTGCGCGCCGAGGTCGCTGCGCGAGCCGGCCACCAGCGTCACCGTGCAACCCTCGTGGCGCAGACCGCGGGTCAGCGCTCGGGCGGCCGAGGCAGATCCACCGCGAGGCGAGAACAGGATCGCGGAGAGGACATGCGGCGGCATCCAGCCGATTATGGTGGGTTGTTGCTAAGTCGTGAACGCGGCCTGAGTCAACCGCGAGCCGGCCGCTCGGAATCGGTGTGCGGTCAGCGAGCGCGCAGGGCGATGGCGGTCACGATCGCGCGCCCTTCCAGCAGGTCGACGCCGTGCTCCTCGCGAGGGCGGTTTCGCAGCCTTCCGTCACACACCAGCGACGCCGAGCCACCACCATCAAGGTTCAGCGCATCGCTCGCCCCGAGCTTCGACAGCGCACCGGCCAGCTCCAGCAGGGTCATGCCGGCATCGCGGTGCGTACGGCCGTCACAGGCCACCAGCAGCAGGCTCTCCCCCGCCAGCGCCAGCGCGGCACGCGGATAGCGCCCCGCCGTGATGTCGGAATCGAACTGATGGGCCCCGGCGGAGAATCCCTCGGCGTCCTCTCCGGGAACGATCGCGATTTCGCCCCCGGCGACGAGCAGCGGCCCCGCCTGCAGGAGGTCCCCAGCAGGCGCCGCGCCGAGCTGATCACGCCGCACAATCCGCAGCTCGCCACTCTCAATCTGCACGCACGCCCGCATATCTCCCCAGGGCGGATCGAAGCTCAGCGACGGCTGAGGCCGGCCGTCGACCTGCACCTGCCCCAGCGGCACGTACTGCGGCCGTGAGAAGAACCCACCGACCACCGCGTCGCGGACCCCCTCCTCGCCGCACCACCGCACCAGCGGGGCCGGACGCTCCAACACCACCACGCGCGCCTCGAACGCCAGGCGGTCATAGCCGGCGACATGCAGGGTCGTTCGGGCACCATCGGGGAGCCTCACGCGCATCCGCCCGACGCTCGGGCGCCGACGCGGCAGCCTGTCCGCCGTCCACCGACGGCGCCGAAGAAGCGTAGGTGGGCTCATAGAGCGGCGACGGCCAGTAGGCGGTCCGTCACCGCACCGGATTACACCAGCAGCCCCGAAACGTTGCTCAACCCGATTTTGGTCCGAGGAGCTGGGAGCGGGCGACGTCGGCGACCAACTGCTCGTACTGCTCGGGCGTCCAGCCGCGCTCCACAACGAGCAGCTGCCACAGATTGGAGAGGTTGAGAGACCACAGGACGTCGGTGGCGCGGTCGACGTCGAGACCGGGCACGAGCGCGTCCTGCGGTCAAAGGGAACGGCAAGGCGCACCCCGCAAGGTTCGGATCGATACTCACTCATTCCCACTCCCCGTCAGCGAGCCGACCAGGCCGTCGAGCTTCCCTCTCGCAGTTCCACCCTGGTAGGCGGCGAAGCGCAGCGAGGCGGGGTCGCTCCACTGGAGATCGTCGATGCACAGGACGAGCCGCCGTGCGCCGGCCGGCCGAACGTGCCCTCGATCGTTCCGGCATCGCTCAACACGTCGCGAGCGCCGGCCGCGGGCCCCTCGATCAGGCTCGGATCGGCGACCGGCTCCAGGAGTTGGCGGACGACGCCGAAGGCGAACTCCCGCTCGAGCAGGCCGCCTCGGGCGGCCAACACCAGGGCGTCTGGATTCGCCGCGCGCCCCCTGGCTCGCCCAGCAGATCTGCGACCCTGGTAGCCGATGAGCGATCGGCTGACCGCTGACGAGGTCCTAACCACTACGCGCGCCGTGCGGCGGCGGTTGGACTTCAAGCGGCCCGTCGATCCCGAGCTGCTGCGTGAGTGCGTCGGGATTGCGCTGCAGGCGCCCGCCGGGAGTAACCGGGTGGTCGTTCGTTTCGTGATCGTCACCGATCCGCAGCTACGCGCCGCGATCGGCAACGTCTATGCGGAGTGTTACGCGCAGTATCGCCAGGCGCCCCACTACATCGGCCACGCGCTGTCGGGCGATGACCCAACCGTTCAGGAGCGCTCGGCCCGTTCGGCCGATCTGCTCGGGGAGCGGATGGGCGACGCGCCGGTGCTGGTCATCGGGTGCATCGAGGGCCGGCTGCCGGAGCCCGTACCGCCGGCTCAAGCGATGGGCTTTGCCGGCGCAGGGCTGCCGGCGATGTGGTCGTTCATGCTCGCGGCTCGCGCCCGGTACTTGGGTACGGCGTGGACGAGCATGCACCTGAGCCGGGAGCGCGACGTGGCCGAGATCCTCGGCATCCCCTACGACGAGGTCACCCAGTTCTGTCTGACGCCGGTCGCGCACACCATCGGCAAGGACTTTCGCCCGGCCAAGCGCCCGGAGCCCGACGCGGTCATCCACTGGGATCGTTGGAGCTGACACCCGAGTCTGATCGCGCGGCTCGAGCGAGCCGGAGCCCACATCATCAGCGCCTCGCCACCCGGCCAGCCGGGTGGCTCGCGACGGGCGCTCAGGTTGCCGGCGGTGAGCCCAGCGCTGTCGAGATCTCATCGAGCGCCTGGTTCTCGGCGTCGCTGATCGTCTTGCCGCCGATACCGAGAAAGCCGCCCTCCTTGTGAGCGCTGGCCACCGCCTGCGCAAGGGTCATCACGAACCTCTTGTAGGCGTCGACGTCCTCGGGCCCGGCGTTGCGCTCGAGGATCGAGATCGCATCACGCAGCTGCTTTGACGTCAGGGCCGCAACGTCCCCGCCGGCCTCCTTGACGCGATCGGGATCGATCGCCGGGGGCGACTTGATCAACTCGTCGAGCAACTCGCTCTCCCCATGGTGCTCGCGCGCCTCCTGGTAGACGCGGCCCATGGCCAGGCTCTCGCGCAGCGTCCCGCCACGGTCGGCGCCGATCACGCGCATGCCGGCGTAGAGCGGCCCATCGACGATCGTGGACCAATCCTCGGCGTTGAAGTCTGCCTTGCTTGTCATCTAAGTCCTCTCTGATCGTCGGGACGCTGCATGACCAGCATTGTCCGTCAGCCGCCCCTCCGCGCAAGCGGCTTCGGCTCGGACGGGCCGACGGACAGCCACCAGCGACCGCCGGCGAGGCTCGGTCGAACCCGATCAAGGCGGCGCCTAACTAGACCAAGGTCACCCCGATCCGGTGCTAGACACGAGTTCATGACGATTTTCACTATTTCGATGGTCCCTGACCAGCACCGGCCCGCGATTGGCGCTTCCCTTACTCGCCTGGTACTGGCGTTGATGGTCACCGTGCTGGCCGGACTCGCGATCTCGACCGCCTCCTCGCGGGCCGCGGTCCTGACACTGCGGACCGTCACGGTCGCGGCGCCCGGGAACCCATCGGTGGCGATCGTCCCGTTCACCGACGCGATCTACCGGTCGTGTGCCGATGCCCCCTCATCCTCGAAAAACTGTCTGATGGTCGGAGGTGTCCAGTATCCGTACGGCATCGGCCAGCTGGAGGTCACCGTCAAGCAATGGGTGGCGTTCCTCAACGCGGCCGACGCCACCGGCACCAATCGGCATCGGCTGTACAGCTCCAGTGAGAGCTCTTCCGCCTGGCCCAAGTACGGCCAGATCAACTTCAGCTCGAACGCCCGCCCGGGCGCCCACTACTCCGTGGCATCTCCGGCCTGGGCCGACAAGCCCTATGGGTTCGCCAACTTCCTGCGGGCTGCAAGGTTTGACAACTCGCTTTACAACGGGCGCCTGCTCTCCAAGCGCAGCAGCCGCCAAGGCAAATTCCGCTATGTGACCTACCGCGTTCAGATCTCGGCGCGAACCGAGCACGGTATGTACGACCTTTCCGGAGCCAGGCTGAAGGGACCGACGCGCTCACATCAGACCGGGTTCGTGATCCCCAGCCAGGACGAGTGGATCAAAGCGGCCTACTACGACCCCACCGGCGGCGGGACGTATTCGTACTGGAAGTACCCGACCAACCCCGGCAAGTTCGGCGACGGCACGGCCACGGCTCCCAGCACGACGACGCTCAACGCCTCCAACGGCAATGTCACCAACGCCTCAACCCAACCGCTGGCGACCTATCACGCCTCCGGCGCGGCAGCGCCGACCTGGTGCTCGGCCAGCATCCAGCCGCAGAGCAACTGCCAAGACGTCAATCCGCTGAAGATGAACCCGACGGCCTATGCCAAGGCCTACCAGGGGGTCGTCGGCACCGTGGGTCAGGCCAAGACCCCCTCGCCATGGGGAACGCTGGATCAGGGTGGCAATGCGGTGGAGTGGACCGACACCATCACGCCCTCGCCGACCGGCAAGAGCGACGGACGGGTCTGGCGACGGCTGCATGGCGGTATCGCCAACGCCGGCGCCTACCAGCTCTGGCTCTCGGCGGTCGGCCTGCAGCCACAGGACAACGCAGTCTTCACCGCCACCTATCCATGGCTGGGCCTGCGAATCGGCGTGCTCGGTGACCCCAAAGTGGCTAAGCGCTAACCGAACTCATGCCTGCCACCATCGTCGGGCTGATCATCGTCGGCGTCGTAGCCGGTTTCATCGGTCGGTCGATCGTCCCCGGCGCTCAGCTGATGAGCCTTGCGCAGAAGATCGCGCTCGGCATCGCGGGCTCGTTCGTCGGCGGACTCCTCGGCCGCCTCCTGTTTCACCACGGCCGCGGGTTCCTCCAGGTAACAACCTGGATCGGCGCCATCATCGGCTCGGTCATCGTCCTGCTGGTCTACATGCAGGTCCAGCAGCGGCGCGCTTGACCGAGCGCCGTGCCTGAAGGTAGGACGCGCCTAGCCGGCCCCCGCGCCGGCCGGCTCACGCGACTCCGATTCAGCGGTCTGCGATTGAGCTTCCGCGATTCAGCGGTCCGCGATCAGGTAATGCCGCCCTCCTGCAGATCCGCCGTCGCGGCGTGGATCGCCCCTGGACGCTCGCGGCCGTCGGCTCAGTGCCCCGGCGTTTCGAATCGTCGCTCGCCCCGAATCTGGGTTGAAACGTGGGGGCCTTTGGCGTTAGGTTCGTGTTCGACCGGGTCGAGGTGGCGGTGTGGGAATCCGCCTGATCGCCATCACCCGGAGGAAGGGGTCCAAGGGGTGTCTCTAGATCAGAAGAGGGCGCGTCGGTTCGGCGTGCTCTACCTCATCACGTTCGTCACGTCGATCCCAGCGCTGGCGCTCTACGAGCCCGCGCTCAGACGTCCCGTGGCCTACATCGCCGGTGCTGGGCACGACAAGCAGATCTTGGTCGGCGCTCTGCTGGAGCTGCTGCTGATCATCGCGAACATCGGCACCGCCGTCGTGATCGTCCCGATCGCCAGACGCCAAAACGAAGAGCTGGCAATCGGCTACGTGACGGCGCGGCTGATCGAGAGCACGTTCATCCTCGTCGGCATCGTCTCAATGCTCGGCATCATCACGCTGCGCAACCAGGTGGCGGGTCCGTCTGAGGGAACGGTCGCGTACACGCTCGCGGCGATCAAGGACTGGACGTTCCTCCTCGGTCCGGGCTGGGTCGTCGGCTGGGGGAACGGGCTGATCCTCGGCTACCTGATGTACCGCTCGGGCCTGGTGCCGCGACGCGCAACCTGGCTCGGGCTCATTGGCGGACCGCTGATCATCCTGTCCGGAACGGCCGTGATGTTCACCGGCAACCATCCGAGTAGCACGCTGCACTCCCTGCAAGGGATCATGAGCGCCCCGGAGATTGCTTGGGAGCTGTTCCTCGGGGTCTACTGCACGTTCTGGGGCTTCAGGCGCGATGCCCCGATCCTTTCCGGGAGCGCCCGATGACGGTCCGACCCGCAATGTCCTGTGCGCTCTTTACAGGGCAGACAGCGAGTGGGCGGTACTGGGCTCGAACCAGTGACCTCCTGCTTGTAAGGCAGGCGCTCTGACCAGCTGAGCTAACCGCCCGCGCGGGCTGATGGTATCCCGCCGACCGCCATCGGCACGGGCGAGATCGCCCGGGCAGGGTCCGCGGCTGGGCCGGCTGCGTCCGCCGCCCGTCGAGGGACGACGACGGAACGTCATCCCGCCACCTAGTACCGTCAGGTCCCCGTGCCGGACTTCAATTTCGATCCCCAGCGTGCGCTGGAGCAGGTGAGACGCCTGGCCGCCGATGCCCCGGCACACCTGGCCGGGGGATTCGGCCGGGTGGTGCGCGACGTCCCGCCCGAGCGGTTGGAGCAGGTGATGCGCTCGGCGGCTCGCAAGCCAGTGCTGGACGGGATCTTCTGGGGGATGCCAAAGCAACTGGACCGCGAGGCGGCGGTGGGCGTCAAGACGGCGATCCGCTGGGACATCACCGGCCGGGCCGACGGACAGGTGGACACCTACCTGCTCGAGCTGGACAACGGCCGGGCACGGACCACCAGGGGGACCGACGGTGAGCCGCCGCGGCTGACGATCACGATGGACGGAGTCGAGTTCCTGCGGCTGGTGAGCGGCAACCTGGACCCGATGCAGGCCTACTTCAAGGGCCGCATCCAGCTGGCCGGGGACATCATGGTCGCCGCCAAGATGGCGCAGCTGTTCCGGATGCCCGGCGCGTCGCCGAGCGGCGATACGCCGCCAGCCCCCGCGGCCCCCACCGCCAGACCCCACCGACCCCAGCTGAGGGCTAGACGGCCACCGGGTCGCCGTCAGGCAACGCGCTCGGCTCGTGCTCCGGCGGCCAGGACGCGGTCCGGTCGCGGCCCGCGCGCTTCGCCGCGTAGAGCGCCGAATCGGCGTGCTTGAGCATCGTGGGCAGGTCCTCGGGATCGCGGGTCGACACGATCCCGGCGCTCACGCCAACGGGCGGCAGGTCCTCCATGCCGTGTTGGTCCAAGCTGGCCCGCACGCGCTCGGTGAAACCACGCGCTCCGTCCAGATGAGTGTCTGGCAGGAGCACCACAAACTCCTCGCCGCCCACCCGCGCGACGGTGTCGATGTCCCGAGACTCGGCGATCAGCAGCCGCGCGATAGCACTCAGCACGCGGTCTCCGGTCTCGTGTCCCCACTCGTCGTTGATCCGCTTGAAGTAGTCCAGGTCAAAGCTCGCCAGCGCGAGCATCGTGCCGTCCCGGCGCGAGCGCGCGAGCTCCACGATCGCACGCTCCTCGAGGCCCCGCCGGTTAAGTAGACCGGTCAGCGGGTCCGTCCGGGCCTCGGCGCTCAGACGGCCGAGGAGCGACTGATTGCGGCCCTCGAGGGCGAGCACGACCGCAGCGGTAGCGGAGACGCCGACCATGACGTCAATCCAGCGGCCGGGGTAGACGCTGGAGGACGGCAGCAGGAGCAGGGCCACCGCGTGGGCGGCGGCGACGCAGGCGAGGATCCCGGCCGCCCCGCGACGACCGTAGAAGAAGGTCGTCCACAGGACTGGCATCGTGTAGAGCACAGCCCCGTCGCTGGCCCCCGGGGTGGTCGCCACCGCGTAGGCGATCGCGGCGACGCCGATGGGACCGAGCATCGCCAGGCAGATCCAGGGCAGACGTGGTCCCGCGGCCACCAGGAACAGGAAGATGACAGCCGCCGCGATCACGGGGACGAGGGCGAACGGCGGGTCACGGGGGAGAAACCCCTCGATGGCGCCGTCGATGGCCCCCGCGGCGTACATCGCCGAAGCGGTGTAGGCCATGAAACGCTTGTTCTTGATCTCGTGTCCTGACATCCGGGCATGTATCGACCTCTCGATGAGATCCTCAAACTTCTGGGGCAACGGTCGACCGGTGGATGACGCCGGCGCCTGCTCACACGGCTCTATGCTCGCTGGCGTGGAACAGGCGACTGCGGCAATCGAGCTGCGCGGCGTGCGTAAGCGATACGGCGACATCGTCGCCGTCGACGGGCTGGACCTCGTGCTCGCACCCGGAATCTGCCTTGGGCTGCTCGGTCCCAACGGCGCCGGCAAATCGACCACGATGCGGATGCTCACCGCCCAGACGCTGGCCGACGAGGGCTCGATCCGGGTGCTCGGCTTCACCCTACCGGGGGAGTCCAAGCAGGCCCGGATGGCGATGGGCGTCGTTCCCCAGCTGGACAATCTCGACGTAGAGCTGACCTGCCGCCAGATCCTCACCGTGTTCGCCCGGCTGTACCGGGTCCCGCGATCTGAGCGTCCGGCGGCGGTCGACCGGGCTCTCGCCATCGCCAACCTGCAGCCGCGTGCTGACACGATCGTGCGCGAGCTCTCGGGCGGGATGCGGCGGCGCCTGCTCGTCGCCCGCGGCCTGATCCACCGCCCCCAGCTCGTGCTCCTGGACGAGCCTACCGTCGGCCTCGATCCGCAGGTCCGCCAGGAGCTGTGGTCGCTGATCGACGGGCTGCGCGCAGACGGGGTGACCGTACTGATGTCGACGCACTACATCGAGGAGGCCGAGCGGCTGGCCGACACGGTCGCGGTGATGTCGGCCGGACAGATCATCGCCCGGGGCACGCCGGCCGAGCTCATAGCGCGCCACGCCGGGCGCGAGGTCCTGGAGGTCTACGGTCCGCCCCACGAGCTGGCCGAGCTCGAGGCCCGCGCCAGCCGCAGCGGGTGGCTGTACCGGCGCAGCGGTCCCGCGGTCGCGCTGCTGGAGGCCGAAGGGCTCGACGGCGAGGCCCCCGAGGGCGTGCGCCGCCCGGCCAACCTCGAGGATGCGTTCGTCGCCCTGACCGGACGGGAGATCGAATGAGCACGCTGCGCTCCCGGCGGTTGGATCCCGCGGCGCTGGCCGGGGTGATGAGCCGCGACGTCGTCCTGTTCCGGCGTTACTGGAAGGCGACGACGTTCTCCTCGATCGTCCAGCCCACGATCTACCTGCTCGCGTTCGGGCTCGGATTCGGATCGCTCGTGTCGCGCGTCGGGCACGTGAAGTACGTGGAGTACGTCGCCACCGGTGTGGTGGCGACCGCCGTGCTGTTCTCCTCGGCGTTTCCGGGGATGTTCAACACCTTCATCCGCTGGCAGTTTCAGCGCACCTACGACGCGCTGCTGGCCGCGCCCGTCGACGTCGAGGAGCTGGTCACCGCCGAGATCCTGTGGATCTCGATCCGGGCCGGGGTCTATGGGCTGGCGCCGTTGGTCGTGGGCCTCTTCTTCGGGCTGAGCCCTCAGCTGGGGATGTTGCTGGTCGTCCCGATCGGAATCGTCACCGGCTTCGGCTTCGCCGCCTTCGGCGTGCTGATCGCCGCCGTCGCCAAGACGATCGACAACTTCAACTACGTGACCAGCGCGGTGCTGACGCCGATGTTCCTGGTGGCCGGCACGTTCTTTCCGATCTCCTCGCTGCCGCACGGGCTGCGGACGATCGCCACATTCAACCCGCTTTATCACTGCGTCGCCCTGGTGCGCGACGTGTCGCTGAACACGATGGTCACTGCCGACCTGCTGCATGCCGCGGTGCTGATCGTGTTCGCGGGGGTGATGTGGCGCCTGGCGATCTGGCGCCTGGAATCGCGCCTGATCGACTGACACCATCCACGCATGAACGAAGCCAAGCTCGAGGACACCGATACCGGCCGCCGCCCGACCGGGGAAGGATGGTTCGTCCTCAACCTCTCGGAGATGAGCTGGGAGACCGTGCCGGGAGGCGGGACATGGTCCGTATTCGAATCGCCGGGGGCGCCCTCGCCGATGCTCGGCATCGGGGTGCACATCCTGGCCCCCGGCGAGACGCCGGGCTTCTACCACGCCGAGTCAGAGCAGGAGGGATTCCTCGTGCTCAGCGGCGAGTGCATCGCCGTGGTGGAGGGCGAGGAGCGGCGGATGGGCCCGTGGGACTACCTGCACTGCCCGCCGGGCACCAACCACATCACCGTGGGTGCAGGCGACGGACCATGCGCGATCCTGATGGTGGGCACGCGCACTCCCGGTCACCGGATCCACTACCCGGTCGATCCGGCGGCGGCCCGCCACGGCGCATCCGTACAGAGCGAGACCGCGTCGCCCCGGGTGGCCTACGCCGACCGGCCGCCGATCGAGGCCGTGAGCTCGCCGTGGCCGCTCCCGTAACGCTGTCGCCGTGCTGCGACAGCCGATTCGGGCCTTCGGAGTGAGTACGCGTGCCTGAGCTCGGCGCCTCCGGGATCGCGGTGTCGCCGATCGCCCTCGGATCGTGGCGGACGTTCGAGCACATGCCGCGCGCCGACGCGGAGGCGCTGCTGGCCTACGCGCTGGGGCAGGGGATCGACTTCCTCGACGACGCCCGCTACGACGACGAGACTGGCTCGGCGCCGCTGGCCAGCGGCTACTCCGAGGTCCTGTTCGGCGAACTGTTCCGCGCCGTCGGCGCCGATCCGCAGACGGTGTCGGTGTCCAACAAGCTGTGGTGGGAATTCTGGCCCGCACAGACCGCGGTGGCCGAGCTGGAGGAGTCGCTTCAGCGCATGGGGCTCGAGCGTCTGGCGCTGCTCTACTCTTCGACGCTGCCCGACGACGTGCCGGTGGCGGTCGCCGTGCAGCAGATCGCCGAGGTGCTCGGCACCGGCCGGGTGGACGCGTGGGGCGTGGTCAACTGGAGCGCGGAGGCGCTGTCCGCCGCCGCCCGCGAGGCGCGCACGCTCGCGCTGCCACAGCCCTGTGCAGTGCAGCTGCCCTATTCGCTGGCACGGTTGGACTGGGTAGAGGATCCGGCGATGGAGCGCGCGTTGGCCGACACCGGCGCGTCGCTGATCCCCTCGGCGGTTCTGGCCGGGGGTGCGTTGAGCGGCAAGTACGCCCGGGGCGGAAGTGGACGCCTGAGCTCCGAGCTCCACGACCCGCGCAGCCAGCGGTCGCTCGCCCTGGGGGCGGCGCTGCGCGAGCCCGCCCGACGGCTGGGCGTCTCCCCAGCCACGCTGGCGATCGCCTTTACGCTGCGCCACCCCCGGACGGCGGCGACGCTGATCGGCGCCACCCGGCCACAGCAGATCGACGAGGCGTTCTCGGCGGTGGAACTGGCGGCCCGCTTGTCCGATGACGACCTCGCGCGCCTACGCGATCTGGCCTAGGACGCGACACTAGCCTTGCCGCATGCTTGTGGCGCAGATCATCGTCGCGGCGCTCGCCCTCACCGAGGTCACCGCCGTGCTCCTCTCCGTGTTGCGCAGCGTGGTGCTGCCCCGGGCCGAGCCCGCCCGGCTGGCGCGCCTGACGTTTCTGATCGTCCGGTTCTCGCTGCTGCTGCGCCTGCGTGGGCGCTCGGATTACGACACGCGCGACCGCGTTCTGGCCCTGCAGGCGCCGCTGGGACTGTTCGCCCAGTTGTTCCTCTGGGCGCTGCTGATCTTCGTCGGGTTCACTGCGTTGTTCTGGGCGATCGGGGATACCGGGCACCACGGTTCGCTGGTCCGCGCGATCGACCTATCCGGCTCCTCGATGCTGACGCTCGGCTTCGACACGCCGGATGGGCTGCTCTCGCATCTGGTGGCCTTCTCGGCCGCTGGGGTCGGCCTCACCCTGCTGGCGCTCGTCATCACCTACCTGCCCAGCGTGTACGGGGCCTTCTCCCGGCGGGAGGCGGTAATCGCCAAGCTCGTCGTGCGGGTCGGCAGCCCGCCAACCGGGCTCGCCCTCCTGTCGCGCAGCTGGACGCTGGGCCGCTTCGATCAGCTGGAGGAGGTCTGGGACGGCTGGGAGAACTGGTTCGTCGAAATGGCCGAGTCACACACCACGTTTCCCCAGCTGGTGTTCTTTCGCTCACCCCACCCCGAGAACCACTGGGTCCTGTCGGCCGAGACGGTGCTTGACGGAGCGGCGCTGCTGATGACGGCCTGCGACGTGCCGCGCCAGTCGCGCAGCGAGCTGTGCGTCGAAGCCGGCGTGTCGGCGCTCGTGGCGGTAGCCGACTTCCTCGGCGTGCCGCATCGCCCGCCTCCGGACGAGGACGCGGAGATCAACCTGCCACCGCATCTGTTCCGCGATGCCCTCCACGAACTGAGCGAGATCGGCGTGCCGCTGCACGACGATCAGGACGCGGCCTGGCGGGAGTTTCGCCGGATCCGGGCCCGCTACGAGCCGCTGATCGCCGTCCTGGGCCGGATGACCGACGCGCCTCGCAGCGACTGGAGTTCTTGGTCGGACACCACCCCGCGCCACAGTCCGCCGCTCTTGCGCCTGGGCCGGAGCTGAGGGTCGTCGACGGGGTGGCGCGAGTAGGGACCGCCCAGTCCTGAGCTTCACACTCCGACCAGAGGTTCTGGGCTGAAGACGCTCGTGGAAACCGGAGCGCCCCTGTCAGACTGAACGGGCGCATGAGCGGCGTCCTCTCACAGCTGGCAGCTCCCGTGGTCCAGGCGCCGATGGCCGGCGGCCCGTCCACGCCGGCGTTGGCGGCGGCAGTCAACCGGGGCGGCGGCCTCGGCTTTCTGGCTGCCGGCTACCTCACCCCCCAGCGGCTCGGCGAGGACATCGAGACGCTGCACGGTCTCACCGACCGGCCGTTCGGCGTCAACCTGTTCGTGGGCGGCGGCTCTGCCGCCGACCCGGCCCGGGTGGCGGCCTACGCCCAGCGGCTGGCCGGCGAGGCCCAGCATGCCGGCGTGCAACTGGGCCTGCCACGGTTTGACGACGACTGGTTCCAGGACAAGTTGCCGCTGGTGCGCGACCGTGGCGTCGCCGTCGTCTCGTTCACCTTCGGAATGCCTCCTCGCCGGGCGATCGACGAGCTGCACGGCGCCGGCTCGGAAGTGTGGCTGACGGTGACCTCGCCCGCCGAGGCCCGGCAGGCCGCGGACGCTGGGGCGGACGCACTGATCGTCCAGGGCGTGGAGGCCGGCGGCCACCGGGGGGTGTTCGTCGACGACGACGACCAGTCCGAGCTGACCCTCCTCTCGGCGCTGCAGCTGGTGCGGGCCAGCCTCGATCTGCCGCTCGTGGCCGCCGGATCGATCATGACCGGGAGCGCCCTGGCCGCTGTCCTCGCCCTCGGTGCCGCCGCGGGTCAGGTGGGAACCGCCTATCTGCGCAGCGCCGAGGCCGGCACCTCCGAGGCTCAGCGGGCCGCCACCGCCACCGATAGCGCCACGGTGCTGACCCGCGCGTTCAGCGGACGAACGGCCAGGGGCATCGTCAATCGCTGGCACCGGGAGCACGGCGACGCCGCTCCGCAGGCCTACCCCGAGATCCATCACCTCACCTCGCCGCTACGCGCCCACGGTCGCAGCGTCGGCGATCCGGACCTCATCAACCTTTGGGCCGGTCAGGCACACCGCCTGGCGCATGAGCGCTCGGCGGAGGAGATCACCGGGCTGCTGGTGGCCGAGGCACGAGAGGCGTTGTCGAACGCCGTCGCCCGCCTGTAGGGCGTAACGGCTCAGAGCTGCACGTCCGGCCCCCACGAGAAGAGCTTGTGCTGGCCCTGCCGACACGACCCGGGGAGTCCGCCGCCGTGGGGGATCGAGTCCAGACAATGCCAGCCCTTCGGGCCGTGGAGCTTGGTCGCGGCCTCGCCCTCGTATTTGGTCTTCACGAGCTTCTTGGCCCAGAGCGTCGCAAACGTGCAGCTCACGCCCTGAGCCGTCACCTTCCAGTGGGTCCCCGACTTTGAGAACTCCGGAAAGCTCCACTTTCCACCCGTGAAACCAGAGCACGATGCCTGGTATGCCGTGGACGATGCGGCCGTCGTGGTCATGGCGGCAAAGGCAGCCGTCACGAGGACAACGGCGAGGCAGACTCGCCGCGTTCGGGCGGTCTCCATAGCAGTCTCCCTTCGATTGGTCCATCCAGTCCCGGTCCGAGACTTCGACCGAGCGTACTCCACCCGGTCGCGAACGCGAACGCGCACTGGCAGAATCACTAACCGGTGGACGGCTCGGCGCGCGAGACATGGAACGCGCGGTACCGCGAGCGTTGGACCTGTCAGGGGATGCCGCTGCAGAGCGCGGCGGGTGACCGAGGTCAAGGCCGACCAGCGCTGAGCGGGGGACGAGCGTTCAGCCGAGCAGGATCGCCCGCTCCAGCGCCTCCTGGGCCCGGATGGCCGGCGCCAGCTCGTCGCGGCCGAAGCGACGGGCGCGCAGCCGGGCGGTGAAGGCCCGTAGCGCGTCGCCGGCGTCCGGAGGCGCACCGATCCACCGCTCACCCGCCCCGGTGTCGGACACGATCTCCAAGGAGCCGTCACGCAGCACCGCGGTAGCCCGCGCGCCACTCACCAACAGCTCCAGCCCCGCGGGCCTGGTCACCCAGCTGGCGCGCAGCGTGAGCGGCACGTCGCGCCAGCGGCCGAGCGCCGAACCGCCGACGTCACCTCGGCCGGCGCCGTCTCGGTCCGGGCTGACGGCGAGCAGGCGCGGAGCCTCCCCGAGCGTCGCGAACGCGTCGACGAGGTGGATGGCGAGGTCTCCCAGCGCGCCCACCCCGGCCCGTTTGGGATCTCGCATCCAGGCGTGCGGGCCCGACAACGAGCCGTCGAGCGCCCCCGCGTGCAGGTAGCTGGCGCTGGCCGCCGACAGGCGCCCGAGCATTCCCGCCCGGAGCACCCCCCGCAGCCGGTGCAGGGCGGGCAGCTCGCGTAAGAAGAGCGCCGGCATCGCCGGCGTGCGGCTGCGTGAGATCTCGCGGGCCAGCGCCCGGGCTTCGGCAGCGGTCCGGGCAATTGGCTTCTCCACCAGCACCGGACGCCCCGCCCGCGCCGCCCGGACGCACAACTCCGGTCGCTGGTCAGTGGCCGCACTGACAACGACCGCGTCGGCACGCCGGATGGCTCGCTCGGCGTCGGAGACCACGTAGTTGGCGATCGCGCCCGGAATCGCGGAGCGGTCGGCGTCCCACGCGGCCGCGAGGCGCAGGTCGGGCTCGGAGGCGATGACGCCGAGCACGTCGGATAGGTGCGGGTGCCCGCAGCCCAGCAGGGAGATCGATATCGGCATCCCCTCACAGGGTGCCAGCCCGCGCCCGTGGGGCGATGCTCAGGGCTCGACCAGCCCGCGCCGGATCGCATAGCGGGTGAGCTGCACCCGGTCGTGCATCCCCAGCTTCTCCAGGATGTTGGTGCGGTGGCGATCGACGGTCTTCTCCGAGATCACCAGGGCATCGGCGATCTGACGTGTGCTGTAGCTCTCGGCGATCAGCTTGATCACCTCCTGCTCGCGGGCGGTGAGCGGATCCTCGCGGACGAACCCGTCCGCACCGGACCTGCGGGCCTGGCGCAGGAAGTCGCCGATCAGCGGGGTCTCCGCGCCCGGATACAGGAACGCCTCGCCGCGCATCGCCGCCCGGCAGGCCTCGACCAGATCGCGGTCCGCCACCGACTTGAGCACGTAGCCGGACGCGCCCGCCTTGAGCGCCTCATAGAGATAGCGCTCGTTCTCGTGCATGGAGAGCATCAGCGCGCGCAGCTGCGGGTGGCCCCGGCGCAGCTCGGCGACAGCGCGCAGGCCCGTCATGCGCGGCATCGAGATGTCGAGGATCGCGAGGTCGATCTCGGTGACCGAGGCCAACTGGATCGCCTCGGCGCCGTCGCCGGCTTCCGCCACCACCTCCAGGTCCGGTTCTGAGTCCAGGACCAGCCTCAGGCCCCGACGCACCAGAGCGTGATCATCGGCCAGCAGGATGCGGGTCTTCAGCGGGGTCATGCCGGGCCGAATCGAGACTCGGAAGCAACGCGCAGCTCCACCGCACATCCCCGGCCATCGGCGCTCGGGCCGACCTCCAGGAGCGCGCCGATCAGCGCGGCGCGCTCACGCATCCCGCGGATACCGGTGCCCGGCTCGGCGTCGGCCGCCAGACCCCGGCCGTCGTCGGTCACTGTCATCACCAGCGCCGCGTCGTCCCAACGCAGTGACAGGCTGGCCCGCTCGCTCCCTGAATGGCGCGCGGCGTTGGTCAGCGCCTCCTGGGCCACGCGATAGATCACCAACTCGGCGTTGGGATCCAGTCCCGGCAATCGCTCGTCGATGTCCTGGCTGACCGCCAGCCCCGAACGCTGCCCGAAACGCTCGCCCAGCACCGCCAGCGCGCTGACCAAACCGAGGTCGTCGAGCGCCTCGGGACGCAGCTCCAGGGCGATCCGGCGCACGTCCTCCAGGCTCGAGCGCACGGACTCCTGGACATCCCCGACGTCCTCGCGCAGGGGCGACGCGAGTCGCGACTGGACTCGGGCCAAGCCGAGGAGCACGGCGGTCAGCTCCTGGCCGACCTGGTCATGCAGTTCCTGGGCGATCCGGAGCCGCTCAGCCTCCTGACCGGCCAGCACGCGACCGGTCGCCTCGCGGCGCTCGGCCTCCAGGCGCTCCAGCATCTCGTTGAAGGTGAGCGACAGTTCGCCAGCCTCCGAGGTCGGCTCGGCGTGCGGGATCCGCTCGCCCGGACGCGCCAGGTCGACCCGTCGAGCCAGCGCGGTCAACGCCTCCAGGGGTCGCACCACGCGGCGCAGGAGCATCAGGTTGACGAGTGCCACCAGCACCAACGCGGCCACGAGGATCACCGCCTCGTCGAGCGCGAACGAGGAGAACTTGCGCGGCGCGAGCACCAGCATCGTGACCACCACCGCCGCCGCCAGGAGCACCGCGTTCATCCCCGCCACTCGATATACGAGCGGCAGGTAGCGGCGCTGGACCGGTCTGCCCGGCCGCAGCCCGGCGATCACCTCGCCGGGTCGATCGGCTCGAGCTTTCTCAGCATCGTCCACAGACGTCTCTCCAGCTGGCCATGATCCATCCCCAGGGTACGTCCGACCTGGTCCGGCGAGATCCCGGCCTGCATCATCCCGAAGATCGCCTGCTCGGGGGCATCGAGGCGCCGCCGCATGCTGTTCGCCAACAGCGGTGGCACCATCGGGAGGCGGGAGATCCCGCAGGCCGCGTCGCGGATGCACTCGCACAGTTCGGAGCCGAACGCGGCTTTGCTGACCAGACCGTCGGCTTGGGCCACCACGGACGCGGCCGCCAGCAGGTGGTCGGAGAACGCCGAGTACACGAGCACGGCCGGCGGCTGGGGCAGGCGCTTGAGCTTGCGGCTGCACCACAGACCCGAGCGCCCGCCCAGCTGGTAGTCGACGACCGCGACGTCGATCAAGGACCGTTCGGCAAACTCCACGGCGGCCTCCGCCGTCGGCAGCGCGTCCAGCACATCGATGTCAGGCTCGGCGCCCAGCAGCTCGCGCAGACCCAGCCGGATCGCGGGGTGATCGTCGACCACCAGGCAGCGGATCGCGGGGCTCGCGGTCATGCGGTGAGCGCTGATCTCGGCAACCTGGAAAGGGGGAAGCTCGGTGGTCATGTGATCTCCTTTTGAAGGCTGGCTGCGTCGCCCTCCAAAGATCGCGGGTGCACGCCCTGCCGAACATGGGGTGCATCCCCCATTCCTACAATGCGGGAATGCAGGCGCCATCGCTCACCGAGGCGCGGCTTGATGATCGCTACACCGCCGGGCACGGACGCGCGCTGATGAGCGGCATCCAGGCGCTGGTCAGGATGCTGATCGAACAGCGGCGGCTGGACGCTTCCCGCGGGCTCAACACCGGCGTGTTCGTGAGCGGATATCCCGGCTCGCCCCTGGGCGGCCTGGACCGCGAGATCGTCCGTGCCCGCGAGCATCTGGAGCCGCATGGCATCGTCTTTGAGCCCGCCGTCAACGAGGAGCTGGCGGCCACCGCGGTCAACGGCAGCCAGCTGATCGGCGAGCTGCCCGGTCGCACTCGCGACGGCGTGGTCGGCTTCTGGTACGGCAAGGCACCGGGGCTCGATCGCGCCGCGGACGCGATCCGCCACGGCAACGTCAGCGGCACCGCGCACCTGGGCGGCGCCGTGGCGCTGATCGGCGACGACCCGATCTGCAAGTCCTCGACGCTGCCCAGCTCATGCGAGCTGATGGCCGAGAGCCTGATGCTGCCGCTGCTGTCACCCGGCGGCGTGGACGACATCATCCGCCTCGGGCTGCACGCGGTCGCGCTGTCGCGCGCGGCCGGTCTCTGGGCGGCGATCAAGATCGTCTCCGACGTCGCCGATGCTGCGACGTCGGTGGCGCTCGACGCGCTCGACGCCGGGATTCCCGAGCCACCGTCTGAGAGCCGCGGCGCCCCGCCGATGCTGCTCGGAGCCAGCTCGGTCGCCGCCGAGCACGACCTGATGGGCGTCCGCCTGGACGCCGCGCGCGAGTACGGCCGCGCACACGGGCTCAACCGGATCGAGTTCGAACCCGCGCAGCCGCGCCGCGCACTGGTCGCCCCCGGACCGGCGTTCGCGACCCTGCACCGGGCACTCTCGCAGCTGGGCATCGGCGAGCCCGAGCTGGAGGCGATGGGGATCCGCCTGGTGCGACTGGAGCTGGTGTGGCCGCTTCACCACGATGACGCGCTGGCCTTCGCGGCGGACGTGGAGGAGCTGATCGTGGTCGAGGACAAGCGCCCGTTCGTCGAGCGTCAGCTGCGCGACCTGCTCTACGGCACCCCGGGGGCACCACCGGTCCTGGGCAAGCGCGACGGCGACGGCCGCCAGCTGATCGAGCTGGCCGGGACCGTCGATGCCGACGCGATCGCGCGGGCACTGGCGCGCCACTGGGACGAGGCCCTACCGGCACACGTTCGCCGGCGTGTGGAGGCGACGGCGCTCCGCGTGCGCCAGGCATCGACGGCGACCCTGCCGATGGCGCGCACGCCGTTCTTCTGCTCGGGCTGCCCGCACAACCTGTCCACGCGCGCCGCGGAGGACCAGTTGGTGGGCGTCGGGATCGGCTGTCACGCGCTGATCCTGGTCGACTCCTCGCAGCAGCGCGGCCACCTGCTGGGCTCTCCGCAGATGGGCGGCGAGGGCGCGCAGTGGAACGGGATGGCGCCGTTCACCACCGAGCGCCACTACGTGCAGAACATCGGCGACGGAACGTTTCACCATTCGGGCTCGCTGGCGATCCGCGGCGCCGTGGCCTCCGGCGTCAACATCACCTTTCGGCTGCTCTATAACGACGCGATCGCGATGACCGGCGGCCAGGCCGCCCCGGGACGGCTGGGCGTGGTCGAGCTGACCCGTTGGCTGGCCGCCGAGGGCGTGAAGCGGGTGATCGTCACCACCGAGGATCCGGGGACGCTGGACCGTGCGGAGCTGCCCGCGATCGCCAGTGTGAGCCACCGCGACCGGCTCGCCGAGGCACAGGCCGAGCTCGCCGCCATCGACGGCGTGACGGTGCTGCTGCATACGGACCGCTGCGCCACTGAGGAGCGTCGGCTGCGCAAGCGCGGCAAGCTGCCCACGCCGGCCCAGCGCGCCTGGATAAACGAGCGGGTGTGTGAGGGATGTGGGGACTGCGGGCGCAAGTCGACCTGCCTATCGGTCGTCCCGGTCGACACCGAGCTGGGGCGCAAGACCCGCATCCATCAGTCCTCGTGCACGCAGGACATGGCCTGCCTGGAGGGTGACTGCCCGTCGTTTGTGCTGGTCACTCCGGTAGAGGGTGCGCAGCCGCGAGCGCCTGCTCTGACCCCGCCGCCCGCGTCGATCTCCGTCCCCGAGCCGACGCCGGCGTTCGCCGCCGAGCAGACGGTTCTGATCCGCATGCCCGGGATCGGGGGCACCGGCGTGGTCACCGTCTCCCAGGTGCTGCAGATGGCCGCCGTGCTGGATGGGCGCTGGTCGGCGGGACTCGACCAGACCGGCCTGGCCCAGAAGGGCGGACCTGTCGTCTCCGACGTGCGCATCGGGTGGGCGGGGTCCGGGGCCGAGGCGGGCGCCCCGCGGGCGGCGGGCGGCGAGGTAGACGTGCTGCTCGGCCTGGACCTGCTCGGCGCGATCGCGCCCGACACGCTGCGCACGCTGGATCCGCAGCGCACGATCGCCGTGGTCAACCTTCACGAGACCGCCACCTCGGCGATGGTCTCCGACACGGAGGTGGCCTTTCCGCCGCTGGGACAGACGGTGGGCCGGATCGAGCGCGCCACCCGGGCCGAGCGAGCGCTGTTCCTGGATGCCGGGACGATCGCCGAGGCGCTGTTCGCCGATCACATGCCGGCCAACGTGATCATGCTCGGCGCGGCCTATCAGCACGGCTGTCTGCCGGTCAGCGCGACCGCGATCGAGCGCGCGATCGAGCTCAACGGCGCGGCCGTCGAGATCAACCGGGCAGCCTTCGCCTGGGGTCGCGCCGCCGCCGCCGACCCCCGGGCAACGGCCGAGGCGATCGCCGGGCTGCGGGCGGGGACCGCGGGCGCGACCAGCCTGGACGCCGGGCCGCATCCCGCGGTGCGCCGGCGACTGGACGGCACGGGGCTTTCCGACAAGCTGCGCACCCTCCTCGAGCGCCGGGCGAGCGATCTGTGTGCGTATCAGGACGTCGGCTATGCCCTGGAGTACGTGAATGACGTGCTCGTGGTCCTCGCCACCGAGCGCAAGTGCGGGGCACCGGACGCGACGACGGTGACCGAGGCCTACCTGGCCGCGATGCACAAGCTGATGGCCTACAAGGACGAGTACGAGGTCGCCCGTTTGCACCTGGACACGTTCGAGCGAGCGCGCCTGGCCGATGAATTTGGCCAGGACGCGCGGATGGAGATCCTCCTTCACCCGCCGCTGCTGCGCGCGCTCGGGCTCAGGCGAAAGCTGCGGCTGGGCAGCTCGGCGCGCCCCCTGTTGACGGCCTTGCGTGCCGGGCGACGGCTGCGCGGCACCGCGCTTGATCCCTTCGGGCGTACGGCGATGCGCCGCCTGGAGCGTGAGCTGATCGGCGAGCACCGGCAGCTCGTCCGCCAGGCGCTGCGCCGGCTGACGCCCGAGACCCAGGACGAGATCGCCGCGGTGGCATCGCTACCCGACCTGATTCGCGGCTACGAGGAGATCAAGCTGGCGGGCGTCGAGCGCTATCGCGCCGCCGCCATCCAGGCGATGGCCGCGCTGTCGGTAGAACCCGGCGAGGTCTCACTGGCACCTTGACACGACGAGGGCTGATCGGTGCGACGTTCGGCGCCACGGCGTGCCTGCTGCTTGCCTCGAGCGCCCTCGCCGGCACCGTTGGCTTGATCGCCGAGGCCCCGGTGGGAGACCGCGTGCACGTCTATCTGTTCGGTCTGACGACCGCGCCGGACGGCGCCGTGTGGTTCGCCGACGTCAGCTGCACGGGACTGGGCCGCTGCGCGATCGGGCGCGTGGGACGCGACGGGCGTGTCACCGAGTACCGCCGGGGGCTTTCCCCGGGCAGCATCCCGTACGCGATCGCTGCCGGAGGCGACGGCAATCTGTGGTTCACCGACGAGGGCCGGCGGCCCGCGATCGGGCGGATCACGCCGCGCGGGCGGATCACCGAGTTCCGCGGGGGCCTGGGCCGCAACAGCCTGCCCTTCGAGATCACCGCCGGATCGGACGGCGATCTGTGGTTCACCGACCAGGGTCGGCGTCCGGCGATCGGGCGGATCACGCCGCGCGGGCGGATCACCGAGTTCCGCGGCGGCCTGGGCAGGGACAGCCTGCCGTTCGGGATCACCGCGGGGCCCGGTGCGCGGTTGTGGTTCACCGATCACGGCTGCAACCGAAGTGGGCGCTGCGCGGTCGGATCGATCACCCCGAGCGGGCGGATCGTCGAGCTCACGCGTGGCCTGCGCGCCGGCAGCCAGCCGCTGGGGATCACCGCGGGTCCCGATGACGCAGTGTGGTTCGCCGATTCATCGGGCGCGCTCGGCCGGGTGACATCGGCCGGCCGGATCACCGAACGGACGATGGGGCTGAGGGCCGGCAGCTCGCCGGTGGCGATCGCGCGCGGACCGGATGACGACCTGTGGTTCACGGACGAGGGTCTCACCCCGGCCGTGGGACGTCTGACCCCCTCCGGAGCGGTGCGCGAGTTCTCCCGGGGCCTGCTTCCCGGCAGCCAGCCCGCCTACATCACGCGTGGACCCGACGATCGGATGTGGTTCAGCGACGAGGGCTCGACCACCGCCTTGGGCACGGTGACCACCGGGGTTCGGTGCAACGCGACCTGCCCTTCCGCGCGACTGGGCTGAACGCACGGCCGGCGCGGCGCTAGGTTGAGGTCGTGCCAGCCGACGGCGTGATCGTGATCGGGGCAGGCCCCGTGGGGCTCGTCGTCGCCTACGGCCTGGCGCGCACCGGCGTACCGGTGACGGTGCTCGAGGCCGAGCACGAGGTGATCGACTCGCCGCGCGCGATGGTCTACCACTGGGCGCTGCACGAGGATCTGCACCGCCTGGGCCTGCTGGAGGAGATCGAGCGGCGCGGGTTTCGCAAGGACGACTATGGCTACCGGGTGCACGCCACCGGCGAGATGGTCACCTACAACCTCGACGCTCTCGCTGGGGAGACCCCGTTTCCCTACAACGTGCATCTGGGCCAGGACGAGCTGTGCGCGCTCGTGCTGGAGCGGCTGCAGGCGCTGCCCGACGTGACCGTCCGCTGGGGAACACGGGTGACCGGGATGTCGCAGGACTCCGCGGACGAGATCGTGATCGACGCCGTCGGCGACCAGGACGAGGATCGGTTCACGGGTGCCTGGGCGATCGGCTGCGACGGGGCCCGCAGCACGGTGCGCCGGCTGCTGGGGCTGGGCTTCGGGGGCATGACCTGGGACACCCGGTTCGTGGCCACCAACGTGTACTTCGACTTCCACGCGCACGGCTACACCCGGTCGGTGTTCCTGATGGACGACGTGCACGGCGCGGTGATCGCCAAGATCAACGACGACGATCTGTGGCGGGTCACCTACTCCGAGGACTTGAATCTGCCCGAGGAGACGATCGGCGAGCGCGTGGGCGAGCACTTCGCGGCGATCCTCCCGGGCGGCGGTCCGTACGAGCTGGAGCGCTTCGCCGGCTACCGGCTGCACCAGCGCAGCGTCAAGCGGATGCGGATCGGGCGCGCGCTGCTCGCCGGCGACGCCGCGCACGCCACCAACCCGACCGGCGGCTTCGGGCTGACGGGCGGCCTGTTCGACGCGTTCGCGCTGATCGACGCCCTGAACGCTGTGCTATTGGGAGGCGCTGACCCCACGGTCCTCGACAGCTGGGGGCGCGAGCGCCGTCGGATATTCGAGGAGGTCGCCTCGCCGGCCGCCACACGGATGAAGCACACGGTGTATGACTCCGACCGCGCGACCGCGGAGCGCACGTGCGCGGACCTGCGGCGAATGATCGAGGATCCGGTGGCGTTCCGGGAGCGGCTGACCTTCCCGGCCACGCTGCGCAGCTCGCCCGTCTAGAGGCTAAGCGCTGTCGGCCGTCAGCGCCGAGAAGAACTCCAGGTCGTCGTGCTGGAGCTGGCAGACCTCCAGCAGGTGACCCAGCTCGGCGCTGGTGTCGATGTAGCCCGCGCGTACCCGGCCGGGGATGACGATCGTGTAGTCGAACACCAGGTCCGAGGCTCGGAGGACCCCGCGGATGCGCTCCCACTCGTCGTCGCCACTATCGATGAACGTCGCCAGATGATGCAGTCGCAGCGCGAACGATCCGTCCGCGGGCAGGAAGCGGCGATAGAAGTCCACCGCGCCGGAGACCGGCTCTATCACCTCCACGATCGGCCCGCCGCGCGCGCCCATGGCGAATCGCGCCTCCCACTCGGCCGGCTCGTCGCCGACCATGAACGAGGATCCCTCGGTGGTCACGCGGACGCAGTGCTCGAGCCCGAAGCGCTCGTCCAGCAGCTCCAACGCGCGGTCCAAATCGGTGGTGACGTAACCGAACTGCCATACGTTGGCGAACAGATCGGCGATCGTCTCCACGCGCCGCGGCGCGGTGAACAGCCCCTCCGAGGGCCTGATCGGCTGCGGCGCACTCATGCGAGCTTGACGAACACCTTCCCAGCGTCCAGCTTGACGGGGTAGGTGCAGAGGTTCGCCCGGGCCGGCGCGCGCTTGGCCTCGCCGGTCTTGTAGTCGAAGCGCCCGTTGTGCTTCGGACATTCGATCAGGTCGCCCATCACGAGTCCGTCGGCCAGCTCGGCACGCTCGTGCGTGCACAGCCCGTCGGTGGCGTGAAAGGTGCTCTCCGGGCTTCGGTAGATCGCGATCGCGCGTCCGGCGAGCTCCACCCGGATGACGTCCTCGTCCTCGATGTCCTCGGCGTCACACGCCAGCAGCCAGCCGTCGGCGCTCATCAAGCCTCGAAGACCGCTTGGTGCATCTCGGGACGGAAGGGTGCCGCCGCCGGCGGCAGGTCGCGCCGCACGTAGTACTCGGGCTCTTGCAGCTGGCGCCAGAGGGTGGGGACGATCTCGCGGTAGGCGGCGAACAGGCTCGGATACGGGATCGGCAGGTCGTGGGCCACCTGGGCGTGCAACTGCGGTAGGGCGTGGTAGGGGACCATCGGGAACATGTGGTGCTCGACGTGGTAGTTCATGTTCCAATAGAGGAATCGGGACACCGGGTTCATGCGGATCGTCCGGGCGTTGAGACGATGGTCGAGGACGTTCTCCGCCAGTCCCGCGTGCTGCGAGATCCCGAACAGGACCGACAGCCACCGGCCGTAGAGCGTCGGCAGCCCCACGTACATGAGCGGGAGCAGCGAGCCCAGGAGCACGGCGGCGGCGATCACTGCCGCGTACACCAGCAGCCACGCCCGCGCCTCCCGGTAGACGCGATGGCGCTCCGGCTCCGGGATGAAGCTGGCCTCCTCGGCGGTCACGCGTCCCGTCGCGTGCCGGACCACGCTGATCGCGGTGTCGTAGGCATCGCGCAGGCCGACGACGTTGACGACCAGCTTCAGCAGGTCGGGGGGCCGCATCGCGGCGATCTCCCGGTCGCGCCCGACGATGATCGTGTCAGTGTGGTGGCGCGCGTGGCTCCAGCGCCAGAAGGTCGCCTCCTTCATGTTCATGAACGAGGCGACCTGGTAGAGAACGTCGTTGAGCCACGAGGTGCGAAAAGCCGTTCCGTGGCCGGTCTCGTGCCAGCGGGAGTCCGACGCCGACCCGTAGAGCACGCCGTAGACGATGAAGAACGGCACGCACGCCCAGCTGCCCCAGAACCAGCCCCCGCCGATTCCGGCGGCGATCAGCAGCGCCAGCCACAGCGCGGTGTCGCGCAGCGCGGGTCCATCGGTGCGGCGCATCAGCTGCTTCATGCGCTTGCGCGGCACGTCGGCGTGGTACCACTGCGCCGCCACCAGCCCCTGCTCGGCCGCCCGCTGTGAACTGGGTCCGATCAGGCTGTAATCACGGTCGTTCACGGCGAGATTATCTCACGACCGCTCGGGGCGGTTTCGAGGCGAGCGAAACGATCTACGACGTGTCGTAGCGCGCCACCGTGAAGCCGATCAGCGTAGGCACCTGGAGCGCATAGACGACCAACGAGAGGGTCAGGATGACGAGCGGTCCGCCGCTCAGGTGGTCGCGGAGGAAGGCGTACTCGATCATGCCGGCGGTGAACACGTAGGCCAGCAGCGCCCAGCGCCCGACCTGAAAGAAGCGGGCCCAGGCGAAGTCCGGCACGCGGCTCAACAGCGCGAGATTGACCCCCAGGACCACGCTCGAGGCGATCAGCAGCGCGATCGGCGGGCCGAGGGAGACGTGCTGAGGGATGTGCGACGACAGATAGATGCCGCCGGCGACGATCAGCGCGAGCGAGAGCATCCCCAGTTGCGCGAACGGAGGGTAGCGCCGTTCGTTCATCCCGATGCGATCTTGGTCATGATCACGAGGGTCGCGACCTGCATCACGCCGAGGATGCCCGCGCTGTAGATGAAGCGCTTCATGAGGCGCTCGATCACGGCCGGGTTCGGACGCGGCTTCTTGAGCTCAAACAGGACCGCGATGTTGGCCGGCTCCAGCAGGCCGAGGGCGATGATCGCCATCACGCCGACGACGATGAAGCTGGCCACGATCCAGCCGTGCATCGGGTTCGCGCTCAGGTTGGTCCCCAGCTTTGCCGACAGCTGCCAGCCGGCCGCGAGCGAGACGGTCACCACCGTCGGCATGATCAGCACCATCTTCGGCATCAGCTTGGTGGTGAACTCGATCCGCGCGGGAATCGAGAGGCGGCCCATGATCGGCCCGAGCACCAACCCGAGGAACAGGTCGATGATCGTCCAGGCGGCACCGAACGCGACATGCAGGAACACCAGGAACCACAGCTTGTTGATCGCGATCCCGATGATCAGCATGACCATCGCGCCGGCGACGATCAGCAGGCCCTGGCGGGGGACGATGTCGAACTGAAGTGGGCCGTCGTGCGTGGGCGCGGCACCGCCGGGCGACGGCGGGATCGCATCCGGCGATACCGCTGTCGTGGCCACGCTAGAAAACCGACCCGTCGGACGGGCCCGGCGCAGGCGCCGCGCCGGTCGATGCCGAGTCGCTCGCCGGCGTTGCCGCGGCGGCAGCGGCCACGTCGGACGTGTCGCTCGGCGCGGTGGAATCGGCGGCGGGTCCGCCTGACGTGGCGTCGCCGGAGCCGGCGCCGGTGCTGAGGTCGGCCGGAGTGGCCGCGGACGTCGTCGGGTCCGGGCTGGGTGCGGCGCTCGCGGCCGCCGTCGTCGAGCTCGTCGTCTGGTCCGGGTCAGGCGCCGTGTCCACCGGAGTCGCCGTTGCCGAGGCGCTACCGGACGTCCCGCTCGCCGTGGACGGATCGGCGCTGGCGGAGGAGACGGCCGGCGTCGTCGGACCGGCACCGCCCGGGGACGAGGTCGTCGCCCCGCCCGAGGGCGTGGTTGGCGTGGTCGGCGCCGAGCCGCCCGACAAGAGGGTCGACGGGTTGGCACCGGAGCTGGAACCGGGGTCCTTGGTAGTCGTCGGGATGTTGGTGATGGTTGGGCTGCTGGTGGTCGTCGAGCTGCCGCCCGAGCCGATCGGGGTGGCCGACGGAGCGCCGCTTGACCCACTCGGCTGACCGGCACTCGAGCCGGTTGTCGAGCTCGTCGGCGTCGACGTCGTGGTCGGCGTCGGCGTCGGTGGCCCCGCGGATGTCGATGGCGTCGTCGGCCCGGCGCCGGTCGATCCCGGGCCGGGGAGAGCCGAGGGAGCCGTTGACGACGTGGTCGATGTCGGAGTCGTCGCTCGCGCCCCACTCGTCGGCGACGACGGGAGCGCGATCGGCGACGGTTGCGTCGCGACGGGCGCCGACGCCAGCGGTACCGGAGCGGGGGAAGAGGAGACCGCAACGTGGCTGGCCCCGACCGCGACCGCGGCCGCCGTGAGGACCTTTGCCATGACGCCCGTGGCACCGAGCCCGCCGACGCCCACGACCGTGAGTCCGGTGGCGGCTGCCGCCACGGATCCGCCGGCCACCGCGGCGGTGGCTGCGACGACGGATCCGCCGGCCACCGCGGCGCTCCCAGCTGCTCCGGTCGCCAGACCGGCTGTCGCGACCGCGCCGGCACCCGCTCCACCGGCGATCGTCGCCCCGCTGCCAACGATCGCACCGCTGGCGATGGCGCCCGTGCCGGCCGCGACCGCGCCGCCGCCGGTCGCACCCGCGCCGGCCGCGACCGCGCCGCCGCCGGCCAAACCGGCACCCGTCGCACCCGCGCCGGTGGCGGCCACACCGCCGGCACCGGCCGCGACTGCGGCGTGCGACACCGCGCCGAGCACCAAGGACTTCAGGCCCGCGGCCAGTGGGACGGGAATGATCAGGGCCAGGGCGGCCCGTTGCCGGCGCGTCTCGGCCTCGAAGGCCGCGCAGCTCGGACAGCGATCGATGTGAGCGCGCGTCACGCTGCGGCCCAGGACGACGCCGCGCACCGTCGCGATCCGTTCGCGAACTTCCGCGCACGGATGATCCCTGGCAAGCCGACCGCGCGCCAGCGCCTCGCGCGCCTGAAAGACGAGCGCCTTGACCCTCCCCGCGTGGACGCCGAGGATGTCTGCGATCTCACGATGCGAGTTGTCGCCGAGCTCGAACAGCACCAGCGCGGCTCGCTGGTCGTGTGGCAACCGGCGGATGTCGTCGACCATCTCCCGCAGGTCCTCGCGACGCTGGACCTGGTCCGACAGATCGTTGAAGAACGGCGGATCGCTCGCCGAAGGCTCGATCTCGTGGCGGGCGCGGATCTCTGACAGGCAGCGATTGCGGGCGATGGTGTAGAGCCACGGCCGCAGCACGATCTCGTTGTCCCCGCTCCGCATCGACCGATAGGCGGACACGAAGGTCAGCTGCACCGCGTCCTCGGCCGCCTCACGGCTCTTGAGCATGTGCACGCAGAAGGCGAGTATCCCGCGCGCGTAGCGGTCGTAGATCTTCTCGAACGCCGCATCGTCGTCCCCGGCGCGCACGCGCGCGACGAGATCCTCATCGGTTTCACCGACGAGCGACCCCAGGCCTGCCGCCTGACGACGGTCAACGAGTCCAAGGGTCGCCCCCATGCGCACAGTTTGAGCTATATCGCGCTGGGAATCCAGTCGATCTTTTCGCCGGCGGTCCGGATCGTCGCCCCAGGGGTCGGGGGCAGCGGCGCCTGAGGGCTTCCATACCCCCAGGCGCTGCGCCCCCAAGACCCACACGTCGCGGCCCCCAGAGCCACATTCGCTCGCTGCGAGCTCTCGCTTTGACGTGTTCCCCATCTACATCAACGCGAGTCGCGCCGAAAGGTTGGTCGAACCCGATCTCGACAGGAAGATCGATCGGTGATACGTTCGCGCCAGAGCGAGGACCGATCGTTCTCGTGAGGCGCGGGGCGCATGCGAACTCTTCAAAGCCGTCAGGGGACTGCGCCCCCACTTCCCTGACACACACCGGGGGGCCAAGTGGAGCTTGGCCCCCCGGCTCGTTCTCCTGACCGACCTTGCCATTCGGTGCAAACCCATCCGCCCAGGCGCAGCTTCGGGCCGCAATCCCGTGCAGGATTTCACAGGGCCGAGAACTTTTCGCCAATCCCGCGCGTGTGAGCGTTCTCAGGGTTATGACCCACATCACGCCCTCCGCAGGGAACCCGGCAACGTCCGGGCCTGCGCTCGAGTCTCGCCAGGGGCTTCGCGCCACCCGCTGGGAGTGTCAGCACTGCGGCGTCCACACCTTCCCGGTGCTCCGCCATACCGTCGCACCTCGCTGCCACAACTGCGGCTCGACAGAGCTGCGCCAGCTGACGCCCACCCCGGCGCGCAACTAGCGCCTCCAGCCATCCGGCGGCGGACGCGTATCCGGCGCGGCAGCCCGGCGTCGCCCATCACGTGGCCGGCCAATCCAGGGCGTGCGGCGTAACCCACGAGACGAGCGGTGATCCGCTCGCGTGCGGCGTGCGAATGAGAGGTGAGAAGAGTCGAGAGCCGGCCTCGGGGACATCGGGTCGAGGCGGGAGCAAACGAGCCAACTGCTGACCGGTTGCTCGGCGAAAACCATCCAAGGAGGACTCCATGAGTCATCTCACTAGGCGTGGATTCGTCAAGAGCTCTGCGGGCGCGGCGGCTGGAATGACCGCGCTCGGAGCGCTGGCCACGCAACACGCGGACGCCCAAGTGCTCGCCGGATCCGAACCGGTAGTCGCCTATGTCAGTAACCCCGGCAAAGGCGAGATCTCGGTGATGACCGGCGATCGTGAAGTGACGGTTCGCGACCCGAAGCTCGCGGCGCGGATCGTGCGCGCCGCTGACTGACGGTTCTGCGGCCGGGGCTGCTGTAGCCCCGGCGGCACTGAAGCGAGGTTCCAAACATCGACTCGGAGGTTCACATGTCGTCTCACCGTGAGGCGCCGGCGATCAGCAAAGACCCTGTCGCCGACAACACCGACACATACGCGTTCGTAAGCCCGGATGACCCCGGGACAGTCACCATCATCTCCAATTATCTGCCACTCGAGGCGCCCTTCGGAGGCCCGAACTTCTTCGAGTTCGGGGACGACGTGCGTTACGAGATCCACATCGACAACGATGCCGACGGCGTACCCGAGATCACGTACGAGTTCACGTTCCAGACCGAGGTGCGCAATCCGGACACGTTTCTGTACAACACGGGTCCGATCGCATCAATTGCCAGCGCGAACTGGAACCGCCGGCAGTTCTACTCGGTCACACGCATCGAAGGAGGTAAGCGCCAACTGCTCGGTCGCCACCTGGCCTGTCCGCCGTGCAACATCGGGCCAGCGTCCACGCCGCACTACGACAAGCTGGCGGAGGAGGCGATCCATCACATCGGCAACGGTCACACGGTGTTCGCGGGCCAGCGCCTCGAAGGGTTCTATGTCGATCTCGGGGCTATCTTCGACCTGGGCGACCTGCGGCCGTTTCAGAACCTGCACATCGCCGGGATGGCCGCGGCGCATGCCATCAATGCCTCGCATGACTTCAGCGTTCACTCGATCGCGCTGAAGGTCCCCAAGCACGAGCTGACCAAGAACGGGTCAACGCCCACCAACGTGATGAACCAGGGCGCCGTGATCGGCGTATGGTCGGCCGCGAGCCGCCGACGGTCGGTGATCCGCGAGCCGGGGAAGGGCCAAAGCCACGAGTCGGGCGGCTGGGTCCAGGTCTCGCGCCTGGGCAATCCGCTGTTCAACGAGGTGATCATCGCGATGGGCGACAAGGACCGGTGGAACGCGATCTCGGCGGCTGATGACGGCCAGTTCCTGCATTACGTCCAGCACCCGGAGCTGGCCTCGCTGCTGCCCGTGCTGTATCCGGGGGTGTTCCCCAAGCTCGCGGCCCTGAAGGCACCGCGGGCAGACCTGGTCGCGATCCTGCTGACCGGGATCCCCTCCGGGATCGTCCCGGGCTTCCAGAACTACACGGGGCCTCGTCACGCGGACCAACTGCGGCTGAACATGGCGATTCCGCCGGCCAAGAAGCCCAAGGCGACCGGGCTGATCGGAGGCGACGCCGCGGGCTTCCCCAATGGGCGCCGCATATTCGACGACGTGGTGAGTGTCGAACTGCGGGCGATCGCGGGAGCGACCTACCCGCTTGTGGAGAAGAGCTACAAGCCCGATGCGGCCGCGTCGCTGCTCACCGACGGGCTCGGCCCCGGCGACGCCCGCTATCTCTCGCGCTTCCCGTACCTGGGGACGCCGAAGAGCGGCTACCAGACCAAGTCCCTGGCCGCCTGAGGGGGTGCAGCGATGACCATGACATCGGCCGCGAGCGTGGCGCTCGACATCGGTCCCGGACTGGGGGCGCTCGTCATCTATCCCGACGAGCGGTTCCGCGGTCGCGAAATCGAGATCAGCCGAGTGGACGGCGACGGCCACCGAGTCCACACGGGGGTGCACCAACGCATGACCCACACGGGATCCCTGCTGACGGCGATCTTCGGCAGCCTGCCGGCAGCCGAGTACATCGTCTGGGACGAGGAGTCAGGCGCGGCGACCGTGGCGGTGCCTGAAGGAGCGATCGCTGAGCTCAGCTTGAGCTAGCGAATCCGGAGCCGGGCGCCCGAGGTAGCGGGCGCCCGGCGACCAGAACCCACGAAGAGAGAGGCTGAGATGGAAGCCAATAGCGCGGGCGCGCGCAGCCTGCCGCGGCGACGCCGCCTGAGCGCGGCGCTGACGCGCCGGGAATGGAAGACGGTCGCGGGTATGACCACGGTGGTCGTCGGGCTGCATGCCGTCGGGTTCTTCATCCTGATCGTCGTGGTGGCGCCGCACCGCTACCACCTCGGGTCGTCTGGCGCGTTCACCGTCGGGCTGGGCCTGACCGCATACACGCTCGGGCTGCGCCACGCGTTCGATGCGGACCACATCTCGGCCATAGACAACACCACGCGCAAGTTGATGTCCGAGCGCCAGCGCCCGCTGAGCGTCGGCTTCTGGTTCTCCCTGGGCCACTCGACGATCGTGTTTGGTCTTTCCCTGCTGTTCGCGGTCGGGATCCGCGCGTTGGGCGGGCAGGTACGCAGCAGCGGTTCGACGCTTCACAAGGTCACGAGCCTGATCGGATCCGGGGTCTCGGGAGCCTTCCTGTACCTGATTGCCGCCCTCAATCTGGTGATCCTGTTCGGGATTCTCCGTGTCTTCCGTGAGATGCGCCGCGGCGAGTACGACGAGGCCGAGCTCGAGCGCCAGCTCAACAGCCGCGGACTGCTCAACCGCTTCTACGCCCGCTTCACCACGGCGATCAAGCGGCCGTGGCAGATGTATCCGCTGGGGGTCTTGTTCGGGCTCGGATTCGACACGGCCAGCGAGGTCGCGCTGCTGTTCATCGCGGCCGGCGCAGCCGGGGCGGGATTGCCGTTCTACGCGATCCTCTGCCTGCCGATCCTGTTCGCGGCCGGAATGTCACTGCTGGACACGATCGACGGATCGTTCATGAACTTCGCGTACGGCTGGGCGTTCTCGAACCCGATTCGCAAGGTCTACTACAACATCACGATCACCGGTTTGTCAGTGGCGATCGCGCTGATCATCGGGACGATCGAGCTGCTCGGCCTCGCGGTCGACAAGCTCAGCCTCAAAGGTGCCGCGTGGGCCTGGATCGCGCAGATCGACCTCAACACGCTGGGCTACGTGATCGTCGGGCTGTTCGTCGCCACATGGGCGGTGGCGCTTGTCGTCTGGCGTGTGGCACGCATCGAGGAGCACTGGAGCGCGCGGGTCGGAAAGACCAACTGAGATGCCCCCGAGGACGCGCTACCATCTCGACAGATGGTCACCAGATGGTAGACGGATGGCCGCTGCCAGTAACCCGAGGATCCAGCCATGGCGAAGAAGCTTGCTGATGCCGACAAGAGCGAGAAGATCACGATCAACGTGGGCTTGGTCGACCTTGGGCAGATCGACCTCCTCGTCGACGAAGGTTTCTTCGCCAACCGCACGGACTTCATCCGAACCGCGATCCGGCGTCAGCTCGATGGTCGGTCGGGTGCGGTCGACCGGACAGTGGCTCGCCGCGAGCTGATCCTCGGTACCGAGCATTACAGCCGCGCCGACCTCGAGGAACTTCGCGCGTCCGGTCGCATGGTCGACCTGCGGGTCCTCGGGTTGGCAAGCATCGCCGAGGACGTCTCACCCGAACTCGCCCTCTCGACAATCGCCGCGGTCGAGGTATTGGGGGCCTTTCGGGCGCCCCGGGCCGTCAAGGCAGCCCTTGCGTCCCGCACCGCATGATCGATCCGCGAGCTGCGCAGCGAGAGCGCCGGGACGCACACGAGGACAACCCATCTCCCCCACCACTCGGCTAGGTAGCCGCGAAAGGACAGCCCGATGAACCTCGATCGGAACATCGCGATGACAGACGCGCTGCGGCTCACCCGTAGCGGACGGTTGACCGAGGCAACTGCGCTGCTACAGCGCGAACTCGCCGGCGGCGCACCCCGCAGCCTTCCCCGAGCGCCGTCCAGCGGCGGACAGGCCGAATCGGCCGCACGAAACCGGCTGTCCGCCTCCAGGACAACGGCGACCTCCCCGGCCCTCAGTGGCCAGGTCCGCCATCTCACGCACAGCGAAACGGCCGGGACGCGCAGCTACGACCTCTACGTTCCCACCGGCTACACCGGCGACCCGGTGCCGCTCATCGTCATGCTTCACGGCGGGACGCAGGACGTGGCCGACTTCGCGGCCGGCACCCGCATGAACGAACTCGCCGAGCAGCACGGTTTCCTGGTCGCCTACCCGGAGCAGTCGAGCACGGGCAACCGTGGGCGCTACTGGAACTGGTTCTCGGCCAGCCACCAGCGCGCCGGGGCAGGCGAGCCGG
Organism: uncultured Solirubrobacteraceae bacterium; assembly: GCA_963831015.1. Classification (GTDB taxonomy): domain Bacteria; phylum Actinomycetota; class Thermoleophilia; order Solirubrobacterales; family Solirubrobacteraceae; genus Palsa-465. The sequence continues at coordinate 1,064,491 of CAWHOM010000007.1, forward strand.
CAATCATCGCGGGCATCACGAGGCAAGTCATGGACGACCTCGCGGTCGATGCCAGCCGTGTCTACATCGCCGGACTCTCCGCTGGTGGCGCCATGGCCGCCGTGATGGCCGCGACCTACCCTGACCTCTACGCGGCGGTCGGAGTCCACTCCGGGCTCGCCTACCGTGCCGCGCACGACCTCGGGTCAGCGTTCACCGCGATGCGAACCGGCGGGACACCAACCGCGACCAGTGCGGTGCCGCTGATCGTCTTTCAGGGCGACAAAGACGCGACCGTCGCTCCGGTGAACGCCGAAAAGCTCGTCGCCTCTCGGCTCGCAGCCGGCGACATCACGGGCCGGCACGTACCGCCAAGGGCGGGCGGTGACGGCAAACGTCCCTACACCCGCACGGCGCATACCAATCGCGACGGGACCACCGTCGCCGAGTCCTGGATCATCCACGGCGGCGGTCATGCGTGGTCGGGCGGAAGTCCCGCCGGGTCCTACACCGACCCCCATGGCCCCGACGCCTCCGCCGAGATGATCCAATTCTTCCTCCTGCACCGGACCACCTCAGGCTGAACATCGGGTGCGAGGCCTTCCGTCCATTCCGGAGCCGAGCTTTAGCCGGGCCCCACGGGTGCCGATGCACAAGGGTGGGAGATTTCTTTATCGATGCCAGGGGTTCGATGAGACGCAGGGCCCGCAGCCTTGTGCCCGTCGGTTCGGTAGCCAACCGCTGGGTGGCTCGCTCGTGCGTGGGGGCCCTGCTCGTGGTGCTGTGCTTCCTGGCGGGTTTCTCGTTGCTGACCGAGAACGACCTGGCGGGACGGGCGGCTGGGTCCCAGCGCGCCACGCGGCTGGGGCAGCTGTACGGTGACGCTCGTTTCTGGGTCGGCCAGGAGGAGTCTCTGGAGCGCAAGTATCGACTCGAGCCAGGCACTGACGTGCTGCAGTTGCATACCGATGCCGAGACCAACCTGACCCGCGATCTGGACGCGATCGGCCGAATCGACCGGTCCGCGGACACTCAGCAGCTCGTGACCCGTCTCGCCCGCGAACAAGGGCTCTACGCAAAAGCGAGCGAGGAGATGTTCGACGCTGTCGAGGCGCACAACACGCCGCTGGTCGTCCATTACGACCACCAGATCGTCGATCCCATCTTCGGCGTGATCGAAACCGCCGTGTACTCGCGCAGCTCCATATCCGCCCGTCTGGCGTTGCATGAGGCAGAGCTCCTGCGTGAACGTACGCGGTCTGCCCGCAGCGCGATCACGGTCGCCTTCGGGGTGGGACTTCTCCTACTCGGCGCGTTTTCGTTGCTCCTGTTGGGGCTGCGCCGGCGCGTGAGCACCGCGCACCGGGCTGAGGTCGACCGCCTCGCCAGCGCTGCCCTGACCGATTCTCTGACCGGGGTACGCAATCATCGGGCATTCCAGGAAGACCTGGCGAGCGTCCTGCAGCGCCAGGCTCGCACGCGGGGACCAGTGGCGCTGATCATGCTCGATCTCAACGGGCTCAAAGCCGTCAACGACACCCAGGGGCACCAACTCGGCGACGATCGTCTGCGAGTCGTCGCCCACGCCCTGAGCGACAGATTTCGCGGCGGCGACTACGTATATCGGGTCGGCGGTGACGAGTTCGCCGTGATCCTCCCCGACGTCGGCGCCTGGGATGCGCTGGAGACAACCCAGCGCCTGCAGACCGCGCTTTCACCGCACGCCATCGACGTGACCGCGGGCATCGCCGCCGCGAGCGGACCGAGAGAACCCGACGGCCTGATTCGCGAAGCCGACCTGGCGCTGATCGCCGGCAAACGCCGCCACCAGGCCGTCACCCTCTATTCACCTGAGCTCCAGCCGGCGATCGAGACCGTTGACGGCGATCGTGATGCCGAGCACATCAGCAGCCTGTCGACCGCGTTGGCGCTCGCCGTTGACGCGAAGGACTCCTACACGCGCAGTCATTGCCAGACCGTCTCGCAGTTGTGCGTGCTGATCGCCACCGAGCTCGCGCTCGCCCCGGCGCTCATCGGACGGATGCGCCTCGCGGGCTTGCTTCACGACGTCGGGAAGATCGGCATCCCCGACGCGATCCTGACCAAACCCGCCGCACTGACCGACGGGGAATATGAGCAGATGAAACGCCACTCCATCCTCGGAGCCGAGATCGTCGCAGCCGCCGGTCTCGCCACCGAGGCGCGATGGATCCGCCACCACCACGAACGCTATGACGGCAGCGGGTACCCCGACGGACTCGCCGGCAGGGCCATCCCCCTGCAGTCGAGAATCATCCTCGCGGCCGACGCCTTCGAGGCGATGACCTCAGACCGTCCCTACCGCGACGCTCCCGGCCGCGAATTCGCGATCGCCGAACTCAAACGCCACGCCGGCACCCAATTTGACTCCGAGATCGTCAAGGCATTCTGCCGCGCGTTGGAGCCATCGCCCGACCCACACGCTGACCGGCATGGTGATGACCTCACCAGCGATCGCGCAGCGGCTGCCCAGGCCGGCGCGATCCCGGTCTAGACACCGGGGAGACGATGGGCTGAGCGGCGGCCGCGCTCGGATTTGCGTGCATGGGGTCGGCCGCTATTCGCTGTCGGTCTTGTCGAGGCCTCGCCGGATCTCGGCGGCAAGGCTGTAGGCGTCGCCGGTCTTGAGCATGTGAGAGAAGTACAACTGCGGGAACTCGTCGGTCTCCTGGTTATAGAGACAGCCAACAAACCAGCCCTGCTCGCGCATCAGCGCGACCACCGGCTGCACCTCGGAGGCGGTCATCGAGAAGTCCGGCCCGACGTCCGCGAGCGACCCCTTACCGGAATGTGGCTTGAACTCGATATCGGTTGCGATGTTGGACTCCGGAGACGCGTGGACGCCGCCGATGATGATCGCGCCACGGCGTTTGACGCTGACGCTGACGACCCCGTCGCTGCCGATCTGCGCGTCGCCCCGCAGGATCTTCCCGAGTCGCTTCGCGTCCAGCGGGGACTTCGGATTCGACGGCATCTTCTGCGGCAACGGCGTCGCCGTCGACTTCAGCACCTGGTGAACCGCCTGAGCCAGCTTGAGCGGGTTACCGACTCCGCGCCAGTGAATGAACCAGACCGGCGGGTTCATCTCGGTGTAATGCTGGTGGAACGCCTGGAAGGTGAGACCGTTGGCGATCACCGCGTCGATGAAGGCGTTGGTCTCGTGGGGCTTGAGGGGGAGGTCGCCGTTGAAGAACGCCAGGTCGTCGCCCAGGGGCTCGAAGGTCAGCGTTCCGTCGAGCTCGAACGAGCCGGTGAAGGTGACCCCCATGGGTCCTTTCACGTCGCCGATGTCGTCCCGCTCGATGTCGATGCGTGAGCACGCCGTCGGTGACGGTGCCCTCCGCCTGAACGATCTTCTGGATGGCGGCGACGGGCAGCTTGCCGTGCTGCTTGAGCACGCCCTTAGACGCGGCTGCGGCCGATGCCCCGAACGGGACCGCGGCGAGCAGACTTCCGGCGGCCGTGCCGCCGCCCCAGGCGAGCGCCCGGCGACGCGTGATTTGAGAGGCGGACATGTGACTCCTTCTGGATGAAGACGGGGGTCCCGCGTCAGCTCGGCTACCCGAGCGGTTGCCGGAAAAACGGCGTCGGACGGAGATGAGAGGAATCTCATCAACGTCGGCAGGCCGCGTCACGAACCTACGAGCCTCTACGTACCATCGTCGACAGCGCAAGGCCTGATCCCAGGCGACTCGTGGGAGTACCCCCAGCCGGATTCGAACCGGCGTTCTCCTGCGTGAAAGGCAGGCGTCCTAACCGCTAGACCATGGGGGCGAGGCCCGCCATTGTAGGTGCCAGCGGACGTTCTCTCGACCCTCCGGGCCCGGGGATCAGACGATTGCGGCGGTGACGGACGAGGGCGCCGGCCGACTCGGCGAGGCGGCGAGCACGCGCCCGAGTGCCTCGACGATCCCGGGGTCGAACTGGGTCCCGGCGCAGCGGCGCAGCTCGGCCAGCGCGCCCTGCACCGGCTGCGCCTGACGGTAGGGGCGGTCGGTGGTCATCGCGTTGAAGGCGTCGCAGACCGAGACGATGCGCGACTCGATCGGTATCTCGTCGCCGACCAGGCCGTCGGGGTAGCCGAGGCCGTCGAAGCGCTCGTGGGAGGAGCGGACCAGACGACCGACGCCGGCCAGCGCGCCACCGACTTGCTTGAGCATCGCCTCGCCGTCGATCGTGTGACGGCGGATCAGCTCCCATTCGCGCTCGTCGAGCTTGCCCGGCTTGTTGATGATCTCCATCGGCACGCGGATCTTGCCGACGTCGTGCAACAGGGCGGCGAACTCGACGTCGCGCTGGTGGGTCGTGTCCATGCCCATCTCCCGGGTGACCGCGAGCGCCAGCTCGACCACCTGGTAGGTGTGCACGGCGGTGTAGTGATCGTGGGCGTCGATCACATCTCCCAGCAGGTGCGCCGCACCCCGATACGCGGAGCTGAGCGCGAGCGTCCCGTCCAGTCGCTCCTGGCGCTCCCGCGCGAACACCACCAGCAGCGCCATCGGCGCCAGACCGAGCAGCACCAGCCCGGGGCGCACGACCGCGGAGGCGGCGACGGCGAGCCCCATGACCGACAGGCAGACGTCGGTGACGTAGAGCCACAGCATCTGCGGCTGGTCTGACGGCTTGACCCGCTCGGCGAACCACGTCCGCGCCAGACCGACGGCGCCGTCGAGGACCAGTTGTGCCAGCAGGGCGACCACCAGCCACGGCGCGATCGCCCACGAGAAGCGCTGATGTCCGGCCAGCACCAGCACCAGCACGGGCCCCAGCGAGTAGGCGCTGTCGCCGATCCGCGCGGCGACCTGGGTTGCCGTCGGCCGGTGCGTCCGCGCCCGCGACAGCAGGTCGAAGACCAGGCAGCCGGCAACGAGGAGGGGCACCAGCGGCATCGGCGCCAGGAACAGCATCGGCACGAACGCCAGCTGGGTGGGGTTGGTCCAGGCGCTGCCCACGGGGAAGCGCACGCGCACCGCCACCAGGTAGGTGAGCACGGCCGCGGCCAGCCGGGCGAGGCTGAACGGCTGAGCCCAGTGCGCGATCGTCACCAGCGGAAGCGCGATCGCCAGAAAGGCGATGGCCGTCACCGTTTCGGTGACGGCCATCCGGGTCTCGCGCGGCTCGCGCTGGTGATGCCGCTCTTGGCCAGACCGCAGGAGGTCCTCGGCCTCCGGCGTGACGTAGGAGTCGATCACCATCACTCAGCGGTCATGTCGATGAGCCTCCCGTCCGTCGCCGCGCAGCTTCAGCGGCGACCCTGGGGTCAGCCACGTTGCCAGGGATCGATGAACACGTCGTCGACGCGCGGATCGCCTGTGAGACCTGTCAGGCGGACCTTGATCTGCGCCGTACCGTCGCCCAGGATCCCGAGCACGGCCGACGGGGTGAGCTCGATCGGCGACGGTGACCAGCTTCCGTCTGACGCCACGATGCCGACCGGGATCGTCACCGAGCCATCGACGACCTGCACCAGCACGGTGCCCGGGTCGCTGACGAAGAAGCGCAGCGTCGGCTTGCCGGCGTCCACGCAGAAGGCCGGAGAGACGGCCGACGAGCCGGCCTGCAGCGAGACCGAGGAGCTGCCCAGCGTGCCGGTGGCCGCCCAGGGCTCGCTTCCGGCGGCCTTCGCGGCGCCATCGTGCAGCGCCCAGAGGGAGTTCTCGAAGTCGCCCCCCGGGGCCAGCTCGTAGGAGGCCTGGTCGCCCCACGGGGCAAAGGGCTTGCTGACGGTGGACGGCGGACAGCTCTTGGTCGGGAGCAGCGCGGCGGCCCGGGCAGCGGGCGCGGCGGCGGCGACGGCAAGGCACAGCGCGGCGGCGGACGAGGCGGCGAGTAGCAGACGACGCGTGGTGGACATCATGGGCATCCCAATCCTTGGGTAGAGCGGTGGCAATGGTCAGAGTGGGAGGGCAGGAATCCTCTCTGGCAAAAGGCTTGTCGGACGATCCGCCTGCAAACACGCCCGCTGGATCGTGAATGCAGCGGTTTGGGCCCCGTTCTTGTCTCCGCAGGCAACGCTCCGTTTTTGGCCTGGACGGAAGGACGAGCGGCGGTTGCAATCACACCGGACGGATGCCCGCTGACGGCTCGGGCGGGACGTCGCTAGAACGTCCAGAGGCGGCGGTGGGGACCGGCTCTCAGCGCGCGGCTGCCCGGACGTGCTCGGCCAGCTGCGCCACCGCAGCGGCGATCGCCTCGCTCGCGACCGCGTCATGCACCAGCCCGTCAGGCCCGACCATCTCACGGGTGACGGGGATGCGTGCGCACGCCGCGTCGACGATCTCGGCGCCGGCGTATCTCAGCACCTTGCGCAGGGAGTCGTGGGCGTCGGCGGCAGCGCTCGGGGCGGCCGGCCCGGCCGCGTTGATCCACGCGATCGGCTTGCCGTAGGTGCCGGCGTCGCCGATCGTCCACTCCAACAGGTTCTTCAGGGCCGCCGGCAGGGCGCCCGCATACTCGGGCGTGCACACGAGCACCGCTTCGGTGTCGGCCACGGCCGCGCGCATCGCGGCGACCCGCTCGTCGACGGGCGCCCCCTCGCGGTCGTCGTCGGGATTGAACAGCGGCAACTCGCCAATCCCGCTGTACAGCACCGGCTGCACGTCGCCTGGTGCCAGTGCCGCGGCGGTCCGGAGCACGGCGGCGTTGGTGGAGCCGTCACGGCTTGAGCCGGAGATGAGCAGGATCGTGACCACCGGGCGATCAGGATACGAGCGCCCTGCGGCATCCGCCGGGCTCAACGAAGAGGATCGGGCAGGCAGCTCCTCCAGCTCTGCCTTCAGCCCGCTGAGCGAGGCCGCCCACGGCTCGGCGTACTTGCTCACCCAGCGGTCGTAGATCAGGCGGATCGGGACCGGGTTGAGGAAGTGCAGCTTCTCGCGCCCGCGGCGGCGGGTGGTGACCAGCCCGGCCTGCTCGAGCACCTTGAGGTGCTTCATCACGCCGAAGCGGGTCATTGGCAGCCGCTGCTCGAGCTCGGTCAGAGTCTGGCCGTCGCGCCGGAACAAGGCGTCCAGCAGGCCGCGACGCGTGTCGTCGGCCAGCGCGCGGAATACCGGGTCCATGCCCGGAGTCTAGGTGACTGTTTGGTCACATCCGGCGAGGCGCGGGATGCGATCATCAGGACGATGGGTGCTCTCACGGTCACCGCCGAGCTGGTCCCCCGCGGTCCCGCGGCCGCCTTCGTGCTCACCGACCAGCAGGTCGCAGTCGTCGGCGAGGGCGCCAAGCGCTTCCCGGTGAAGGCGACGATCAATGGGCACCCGCTGCGTCTCAGCGTGGCCCGGATGGGCGGCGAGTTCCTGCTCGGCCTTAGCAAAGCCAACCGAGAGGCCGCCGGCGTACACGCGGGAGACCAGGTCACGCTGGAGCTGGAGCTCGATTCCGCACCGCGTGAGGTCGACGTGCCCGAGGCCCTGGCCGCAGCGCTCGCCGCCGATCCCGAGGCGAAGCGGGCGTTCGACAAGCTGGCGTTCACGCATCGCAAGGAGTTCGCGCACTGGATCGCGGAGGCCAAGCGTGATCAGACGCGCGAGCGCCGCGTGGTCAAGGCGGTCGAGATGCTGCACGCGGGCGAGACCCGGAGCTGACTCGCTGGCGCGACGCGGTCGACGGGTTCAGCTCGGCCCCTCACCCGTGAAGGCCGGCGGCGCGCAGCAGCGCGACGGCCGGCGTGTTCAGGTCGTCGAGGACTCCGTCGAGCCGATCGCCCGCCAAGTCTGAGATCTTGCTCGCCAGCTCGGCCTCGGTGACTGGGCGCTCGGGAGCGCCCCGCGGTCCGGCCACCCGGATCACCTCCCGCCCGGCAAGCCTCAGGACCGCTCCCCACTGCGGCAGCGAGGCATCGACGCTGACGCTCACCGTGCCGGAGCGCTCCGCCACCGCGCGATCCACCCGCGTGAAATCAGCGGTGCGCGGCGCTCCCCGGGTCAGCGTGTGCGCGACGCAGTACGGGATCGAGAACTTCGCCGACAGGCCATCGCTGACAGCGTCGAGGTGGGCCGCCTGGCGGGCCACCGGGTGCACGACGACCTCCAGGGGCTCCGCTCCGTCGGCCGCTTGGCGCAGCTGCTCGGCGGCGTCGATCGGAGAGTGCGTGCCCAAGCAGCTGGGATGAAGCTTGATCCAGTTGCGCTCGATCGCCGGCGCCGCGGGACGGACGAGCGCCTCGATGCCAGCGGGGAGTCCGTCCCCGCCGCCCGGCCATGTGGCGCCCAGTACCGCCGCGAAGCCCACCGGGCCATGGATCGCGCGCGGGTCGACTCTCGCTCCGTGGCGGGCCACCAGGGCCCCCTGCACGCCGGCGGCCGCCGCCAAGCCGACCTGAATCGCCTTTCCGTCGGAACCGAACGCCCCGCGCGAGCCCCCGGCGCGCAGGAGCGCCACGGCCACGGCGGTGTCGCGCTGCTCGATGTCGAGCCCCAGCAACCGCGCGGCCGCCACTGCGGCGCCGATCGGTCCGCAGACCGCGGTCGGGTGCCAGCCCCCGTCATACAGGGAGGGATGGCTGGCGCAGGCCACGGCGGCCATGGCCTCGTAGCCCTCGGCGTAGGCATCCAGTGCCGCGCCCAGCGAGAGCCCCAGATGGCCGGCGAGCACCAGCGCGGCCGGCGCAGTGGTGGCGCTGACATGGGCGACGCCGTCTGACAGCGTGTCGTCGAAGTCGAGCACGTGGCCGGCGGTGGCAGCGAAGGCCACGTCGGTCACCAGGTCCGCGCCGCTCGCCCGCACCGCCCCGGCAGCACGCTCCCCAGCGCCCGCGCACGCGCAGGCCAGCCAGTCGCTGAACGCCATCCGGTAGGCAGCCGCGGCCATCTCGCACAGGCTAGACCTGGACGAATGGTCTAGTACGAACGCTGGCCGTTGGTCGCGAAACGCGAGTAACCGCCGGCGGCGTCGATGCAGCAACCACGATGCGTCTACCAGAGGAGAGCTCCGCCGTGCTAATCGAACACCCACGTCCGCGCACCGAGAATCGGCGGGTCTACGAAGCGCCGTACCGCGAAACCGGTTCTCCGATCGCGCCCCGTGTCGTCCGCTGCGCCTGTGAGGTCTGCGGCGCGCACACCAATGCCGTCCGGACCTTCCGTGTCGGCGGCTCGTGCCCCACCTGCGGAAGCTTCCGCCTGGCCCCGATCGAGGGTGCCGAGCTGATGGACCTGATGGTCGCCTGAGCGGGCGACCTCGCAGCGCAGCCCGCTAGGAGACCGCTGCCCCGTTGGCGGTCAACTTGACCTCGATGTTCCCGCGGGTGGCGTTGGAGTACGGACACACCGCGTGCGCGGCTGTCACCAGCCTGGCCGCCTCGTCGGCATCGGCGACGTCGGGCAGGGTGACGTTCAACTCCACGGCAATCGTGAACCCACGCTCGGCGGTGGGCAGCAGGCTGACCCGGCTGTCGATCGAGACCTCTCCGGGCTCGACGCGCTCACGTCGCGCAACCACGCCGAGCGCCCCCTCGAAGCAGGCCGCGTAGCCGACAGCGAACAGCTGCTCGGGATTCGTGCCGCCGCCCTCGCCGCCCATCTCGGCCGGCTGACGCAGCTGCACATCGAGCGCGTCGTCGCTGGTCACGCCATGACCCTCGGCCCGGCCGCCGGTCACGGTCGCCTCAGCTGTGTAGATCGGTCCGGCCATCTCTCTCCCGTCGTCGTATCGGTGCCTGGCGGCCGATCCTAGTACCGCGCCACCCTAGGAGGAGCCCAGGAGCCCCGACCGCTCCAGATACCGTCGCACCTGGTCGGAGGACTCGAATCGGATCGCGGGCATGCCCAGCTCATGTGCGGCCTCCACGTTGCGCTGCGAATCGTCAATCAGCAGCGTCGTCTCGGCCCGCAGTCCGAAGCGATCGAGGAGGCGGTGGAAGATCTCCGGATCAGGCTTGGCCACGCGCTCGTGCGAGGAGACGACCGTGCCGGCGAACCAGCTCATGAAGTCGTAGCGGTCGCGGCGCAACGGGTAGGTCTCGGCCTCCATGTTGGTCAGCGCGTAGCAGGGCACGCCGGCGGCCAGCAGCTCGCGCAGGATCTCCACCGTGCCGGTGATCGGTCCGCCGATCATGTCCTCGCTGCGCCGGCTCCAGGCCCAGATCAGATCCGCCTGTTCGGGATGGCGCTGCGCAAGGGCCGCGCACGACTGCGCGTACGGGACGCCGAGGTCGTTCTCCTCGTGCCACTCCGTCGTGCAGACCTCGGCGAGGAAGCGCTCCATGCTGGCCTCGTCGTCGAACAGCTGGCGGTACAGGTACCGCGGGTTCCAGTCCAGCAGCACCCCACCGATGTCGAACACCACGGCCTCGATTGCCTGCATCGCCCCCATCCTCGCCGATCGCCGTCCGGCGCGGTCTGCCGGATCGTCCGCCGGTTAGCGGCGGCTCAGCGTCCGGCGGCCCGCCGCTGTGGCCGGCGGGGCGCCATGCCGAGGCGGGCGAGGCTCAGGCTGAGCACCGCCGCCTCCACGAACATCGAGGCCAGCCCCAGCGAGTCCAGCCAGTTGCCGACGTCGCCGCTGTCGCCCGGCAGACCGACAGTGCGGGTCAGCAGGTAGCCGATCAGCGGCCCGGCCGCCAGCAGGGCGGAACCGATCCACGCCAACCGCGAGGACCACTGCAAGAGCAGCAGGCTGATCGGGATCGCGCCGGCGATGATCGCGATGTACAGCCAGAAGATGTACTTGACGCCCTCGAAGGTGTCCGGGGCATCGAGGATGTGGATCACGGCGATCCCGGCCATGCCGACCACCGCCAGCAGCCGGGCGGCCTGCTCTGAGACGGGTGCTGCCTGGTGGGCCTGCGCGGCCGCGCCGGTGGGCATCATCGCGGGGACGCCTCCCCTCGTGTTGGGTGCCATCACGCTCATTGTGTGAACTCCGTTGGTCGAGAGATTGTGTCCTCAAGGACGCCGGCGAGCGCGCAACCTTCCCGGCGGTTCGTATCGTCTGGCCCGTGCCCGTGCCCGTGCCCGTGCAAGAGCCCGAGGTCAGGCTGCGGCGCTGGCAAGCGTCCGACGCGCCCGCGATCGCCGCGATGACCGCCGAGGAGCACATCCGGCGATGGTCGAGCATGGGCGACGACGTTCCCGGCTGGGTCGAGCGCCAGCGAGCCGAGTCCCGCGGCCCCTCCCGCGCGATCTGCCTGGCCGGCGACGATCGCCCGCTGGGCAAGGTCGCGCTGCGCCTACCGGGACACGCCTCCCCGGCAACCTCCTGCGCCGCGATCGGCGCCGACGACGCGCCAGTGGGCGAGCTGAGCTACTGGCTGGTGCCGGACGCCCGCGGTCGGGGACTTGCCGGCGCCGCGGTGCGGGCGATGATCCGCCTGGCGGCCGAGACGACCTCGCTGCGCACCGTCGTGCTGGACATCGAGCCCGAGAACGGCGCTTCGGTACGTCTCGCGCAACGGCTGTCCGCCGAGCGGCGCTCACCCGAGCGGACCGAGCCCGACCGGTACGGCGTGCCCCGCACGCTGGCCGTCTTCGTGCTGCGCGTGCCCCGGCCTTGACGAAATCTCTACGCCGGCGACCGCTTTCTTAGCGGGCCGTTGACACCGACTGACCGAACATCTCTGCACTAGAGATGTCAGTCGCCGGAGAACACCCCCGTCCATCCTCACCCCCCGTCTGGCCGGGCGCGGTGGGCATTCCCGAGCGCTCGCGCCCGCGCTGGCGGCAGGCACGCCAAGCGCTGCTGGCCCGTTGCCACGCCGACGACCTCGATCGCGAGCTGGCCGCCGCCTCCCACCTCCGAGAGAGCGCGCTGCTCGCGATGCGCGCCCAGCAGCTCACCACCCGACGCAGCCGCCGACAGCTCGCGGGCGGGCTGGCCCGCGCGCAGCGCGACGCCGGCAGCGAGCTGTCGGTGCTGACCGCAGTGGTGGCGCCCGATCGCCACGAGGTGGCGGCCGCGGCAAGGGAGATAGCCGCGCTGGACCGCCGCCTGCGCGATGGCGGGCGGGTGAACGCGGCGGGCGCGGCGATGCTCCGGCTGTTGCTCAGCGACGCCACGAGCCCCCTTTACGATCCCGTCGGGCCCGGCTCGCTGGCCCGCCATCTGCGTGCCGTCGCCGCGGCACTGGAGCCGGGCGTCTGATGAGCGCCACAACTACCGAGCCGCCTCCCGGCCCAGGCGGGACCGAGTCCCGGGTCAGGCGCAGCTTCAACGAGGCCGCCCACAAGCTTGGCTACTGGCCCGTCGGCCCGGCGCCCTCGCACCCCGGCGTGGATGAGCCCTCCGATGCTCTCAAGGCGGCGCGCGACGACGACCGCGACGTCGTCGCCCATGCCGGCAAGGCCGTCCTAGCGCTCGGCGCCCTGGGGATCGTCTACGGCGACATCGGGACCAGTCCGCTGTACACGGTGCAGGTCATCTTCAACGCCCATCGCGATGCCGTGCACGCCACCGCCGCCGGCGCCTACGGGATCGTGTCGCTGATCTTCTGGGCGCTGATGGTCGTCGTCTCGATCAAGTACGCCGGCTTCATCATGCGCGCCCATAACCGCGGCGACGGCGGGATCATGGCGCTGACCGCGCTCATTCGCCGCCGCCGGGTGGCCCACGGCCTGGTGCTGGTCACGCTCGGCATCTTCGGCGCGGCCCTGTTCTTCGGCGACGGCATGATCACTCCCGCGATCTCGGTGATCTCGGCGGTGGAGGGCATGAACGTGATCAGCCCGAGCCTGGCGCACCTCGTGGTCCCCATCGCACTCGGCCTCCTGATCGCGCTGTTCGCCCTGCAGCGCTTCGGCACGGGCGCGGTCGGGTGGCTGTTCGGTCCCGTGATCCTCGTGTGGTTCGCGGTGATCGGGATTCTCGGCGCACGCGAGGTGATCGCCCACCCCGGCGTACTCCAGGGCCTGTCGCCGGTCTGGGGAGCGCGCTTCCTGCTCGACCACGGGGTGGCGGCGTTCCTCACACTCGGCGCGGTGGTGCTCTGCGTGACCGGCGCCGAGGCCCTGTACGCCGATCGCGGGCACTTCGGCGCGGGCCCGATCCGTGCCACGTGGTTCTTGGTCGTGCTGCCCTGCGTGATGCTCTGCTACCTCGGCCAGGCGGCACTGATCCACGCCCATCCGGGCACGATCTCCAACCCGTTCTACCTGCTGGTTCCCAGCGGCGCTCGGATCCCGATGGTCGTGCTGGCCACGGCGGCGACGATCATCGCCTCCCAGGCGGCGATCACGGGATCGTTCTCGGTCGCCAAGCAGGCGGTCCAGCTGGGCTTCCTGCCGCGGTTGAAGATCGTCCACACCTCCAAGCTCGAGGGCCAGATCTACGTCCCGCTGATCAACTGGGCCCTGTGCATCGGCGTCGCCGCGCTGGTGCTCTGGTTCCAGCACTCCGCCAAGCTCGCCGACATCTACGGCGTCGCCGTGACGGGCACGTTCATCCTCAACACGATGCTGTTCCTGGCCGTCTCGCGCTCGCAATGGCATACCCCCCGATGGAAGCTGATCGCGCTCGGCGGACTGTTCCTCACCGTCGAGATCGCCTTCTTCAGCTCCAACCTGACCAAGGTCGCCCATGGTGCGTGGCTCTCGCTGGGCGTCGGAGTGGTGCTCTCGTCGCTGATGATCACGTGGCAGCGCGGTCGGATCATCCTGACGCGCAATCGCGCTGAGCAGGAGGGCTCGCTGGCCGAGTTCCTCGACGGCCTGTGCTCCGGCGCCGAGCCGCTGCGTCGCGTTCCCGGCACCGCGATCTTCCTCAACCCCGGCAAGCAGACGACGCCGCTGGCACTGCGCGCCGAGGTCGCGCACAACCATGCCCTGCACGAGAAGGTGGTGATCGTGTCGGTCGATCCGATCGGCATCTCCCACGTCGACGACGGCGACCGCTTCTGTGTCGAGTGGCTCGGCCGGGGTCTGTTCAAGGTCGCGCACGTCACGATCCGGGTTGGCTATCAGGACGCCTCCGACATTCCCGCCGCGCTCGCTGATGCGCGTAAGCGCGGATTGCTGGAGCGAAATCTCGACCTTGAGCACGCCTCCTACTTCGTGTCCAAGATCACGATCACGCCAACCGAGGCCCCGGGGATGCGCCGCTGGCGCAAGGCGCTGTTCATCGCGATGGCGCGCAACGCCGCCTCTCCGATCGTCCACTTCCACCTGCCCACCGACCGCACGGTGATGATGGGCTCCCAGGTAGGGCTCTAGCCGGTCGCCTCGCCGATCCGCGCGGCGATGTGGGCGGCGTGCTCGCAGAAGGCGTCCAGCGCGGTCGCCGTCCTGACCTTGGGCTTGGCGTACACACACAGGACGCCGTTGCGCAGCTCGAAGCGGGTGACGCCACGCCCCGTCCGCTGCCACGGCAGCTGGCCGATCCAGGCGATGAAGGCAGGGGTGAACAACCGGCCGACGGCCGGTTGGTCGCCGTCGGTGACGGCCACGAGAAAGCGCTCGTCGAGCGCGGGTTCGCCGAGCGGGCTCTCGATGAGGCCACGCGGCACCGCCAGCGGTAGCTGCAGGCGTCCCCGCAGGACAGCTCCGGGCCTGAACAGGCAGGCGATCCCGTAGGCGAGCCGCGCCGCGTCGGGCAGCCGGTAGAGCGCGACCGTCCAGCCCTCCATCACCTCGTCGCGCTTGACGCGGACCGCCCGCTCGGCGAAGAACAGCACGCCCGCAGAACCGCCGCCCAACGCCCCGTGCAGGAAGCTGTGCGACTTGGCCGGCGCCAGCGTCTCCAGAAACCAGGCCCCCGGCGGGGTCTCCCCCACCGGCTGATAGGAGAGCCCGCGAGCGGCGGCGTAGCGCTGTGCGAACGAGTCGATCGACAGCCGCGTGGCCTGGTTGAGCCGCCACGGACGGCGCAGCGCGCGGGCCAGACCCTGCGTGAAGTGCGCGCGGTCGGGATCGTCGCTCACCGGCGGATTGTGACGGCGCCGGGCCGATGCCCGGCGCCGCCGGAGCCTCAGGACACCAGCGAGAACGTCACGGGCCCCGACCCGATGACCGACGTGTACTGCGCGACCGGGGGGGCGCTGTCGGAGAAGTTGCACTGGCCCTTCTTCGCGCCGCTCTTGTAGCGACCAGCGATGCCGGCAAAGGTCGCGGTGAGCTTCAGCCTGCCCCCGATGCCCAGGTAGTGGCCGGTTCCCTGCGACAAGGATGCGGACGCCGACACCGAGAAGTTCGCCGAGCAGGTCGCTGCATTGACATGCATCGGCGCGGTGGCGAGCTTCTTGCCCAGAGCCGTCGCATCAACCGTGAACGTACCGCGCTGGAGGGTGACCTTCTGGAACTCGCCGTTGGGATCCGTCTTGCCGTTCTTGTCGATGCTCTGCGTCTTGCCGTAGTCGCCGATCGCGCCCGTGATCACGATCGTGCCCGCACCGCTGTTGTCGGGCTTGGGAGTCACATACACGTTGATCTTGCCGGGCAGCGGGGCGCTGGCGGCCAGGGCGACCGACGCCACGACCAGCAGGCTCGCCAGGACTGCGGCGCCGAGCGCCACCTTTACAGCTCTCATTCTTGACCTCCAAGGTCTGTACTGCGGTGCGCTTGACGAGAAACCGGTCGTCCCTAGCGCAGCACTTGCCCCGCAACGAAAGGCCGCCCCGTCCGTATGTGCGAATCCTACCTCCGCCTGGCCTGGCCTGGGCCTGGCCTGGCCTGAGCTGGCGCGGCGGCTGATGTGGGCCGATCGTCACCGGCGTTCCGGCAGCGCTGCTTGATCTGCACAGAGGATTACCGTTTCCGCGGTGCTGCTCGATCTGGCTAGAGGATTACCTTCCCGCCGGATATATCGAGCGTGACCCCGGTGATCCAAGCGGACGCCTCGGACACGAGGAACAGGGCCGCGGCCGCAACGTCGGCGGGCTGGCCGATGCGGCGCAGCGGGAACGACTCACCGAGCTGCTGGATCTGCTGCGCGGTCATCGCCGCCCGCATCCGCTCGTTCTCAATCGCCGACGGCGCCAGGCAGTTGATCCGGATCCCCTGCGGGGCGAGCTCGCTGGCGAGATGGCGGGTCAACGCAATCACACCTGCCTTGGCCGCCGCATACGCGGCGTTGGAGCGGGCCGGCTGGCGGGCGGCCGCGGACGACATGGTGACGATCGACCCGGCCCCGCGCTCGAGCATGGCCGGCAGAATCGCGCTGACGGTGAGAAACGTGGCGGTCAGATCGGACTCGATCACCTCGCGCCAGTGCGCGGCCGTCTCCTCGGTGCTCGCCACCGGCAGGCCGCGGCCGCCGGCGAACGCGGCGAGGACCTCCACCGGTCCGAGCCGCTCGGTCACGGTCAGCGCAGCCCGACGCAGCTCCTCCTCGTTCGTGCAGTCGGCGGCCACCGGCAGGGCTCGGCCGCCCTGGTCCTGGATGTCGTCGCTGACGGCGGTCAGGGCATCCAGGTCCCGGCTCACGATCGCCACCGCGGCGCCGTTGGCGGCCAGCGCGCGAGCGGTCTGCGCTCCGATCCCGCGCGAGCCCCCGGTGACGACGGCCACCTTGCCGGCGAGATCGGGATAGCGCTCCCGGTCGGGCTCGTTCAACGGCTGCTGGCTGGCGGTCATCGTGGGCTCCTTCGTCTGCTGGTGGGTGGGCGGACGCCGTTCTGGTCGGTAACCTTAGAGCTCGAAGGATTAGATGTCAAAGCCTTAGACGACAGAACTGATAGCTTGCGCACGTGCAGCCGACCCGTTCACCCATCGGCCTGAAGCTCGCCCGCGCCGCCCGTCTGGTGAGCCGGGCGTTCGACGAGGCGCTCAGCGACGCAGGGGGGTCACTGCCCGTGTGGCTGGTGCTGCTCAATCTGAAGGTCCAGCGGTCCGGTACCCAGCGCGAGCTGGCCGCGGCGGTCGGCGTGCGCGAGGCGACGCTCACCCACCACCTCAACTCGATGGAGGCCGCCGGCCTGCTCGTCCGCCGGCGCGATGAAGCCAACCGCCGCGTCCACGTCGTCGAGCTCACCGAGGCCGGAGAGGCCGCCTTCCTGCGGCTGCGAAAAGCCGCGCTCGCCTTCGATCGGCGGTTGCGCAGGGGGATCGACAACGAGCAGGCCGCCGAGCTCGAGCTCGCGCTCGACCGGCTGGTGGCCAACCTCGGGACCGGCGAGCCGGGCGCCGCCCCGTGGGCCGGCCTGGTCGACCGCGACCGCTAGCGCCATCCGGCACCTGGACTTTGCGCGATCATGTGGCGCGATGCCCAAGCGCGAGATCCGCTCATGGTTGATGGATATGGACGGCGTCCTGGTGCGCGAGGAGGAGGCGATTCCCGGCGCGGACGAGTTCATCGCGCGCCTGCGGGAGCTGGGGACTCCGTTCCTGCTGCTGACCAACAACTCGATCTACACCCAGCGTGACCTGGCGGCGCGGCTGCGCGACAGCGGCATCGATGTGCCCGAGGAGCGGATCTGGACGTCGGCTCTGGCCACCGCCCGGTTCCTTGAGGATCAGCGCCCTGGAGGATCGGCGTTCGTGATCGGCGAAGCCGGGCTGACGACGGCGCTGCACAACGCCGGCTACACGCTCACCGAACGCGGTCCCGACTACGTCGTCCTGGGCGAGACGCGCACCTACAGCTTCGAGCGGATCACGCACGCCATCCGTCTGATCGATCGGGGAGCCAGATTCATCGCGACCAATCCCGACGCCACCGGCCCCACGCTCGACGGCCCGCTGCCGGCGACCGGTTCGGTGGCGGCCCTGATCAGTCGCGCCACCGGCGTCGATCCCTACTTCGTCGGCAAGCCCAATCCGCTGATGATGCGCTCGGCGCTCAACGCGATCGATGCGCATTCCGAGACGGCGGCCATGATCGGCGATCGCATGGACACCGACATCGTGTCCGGGCTCGAGGCCGGAATGGAGACGATCCTCGTGCTGACGGGCCTGACGACCGGCGAGGATGCCGAGCGCCACCCCTACCGGCCGTCCCGGATCGTCGACTCGGTCGCCGACCTGATCCAGGAACTCGACTAGACACGGCGGGTGAGCGAGGCGACGCCGTCGATCTTTCGCGCTCCCATGCGCTCGCGCATCGTGCAGGCCTGTCCGGGCGCGGGAGCCGACTACGCCATCGCCCGCGGCGTGGTGGGGATCGGGGAGGCCGTCGAGGGCCGGCCGGCGTCGGTGGCCGAGGCGGTCCTCGCGGTCGCGCAGGCTCACGGCGAGAGGGCCGGCCGCCTGCTCGCCAGGTTCGCCGCACTGCCCGACGGGAGCTTCGTGTGGACCCGGCAGCGAGACGGCGCCTTCAGACTCGGCAGGATCTCGGGCGCCTGGCGCTACGACGACTCGCCGGCGGCACACGAGGTCGGCATCCACCATGTTCGCCCCACCGTCTGGTCGCCGCGGAGATTCGTGGGACAGGACGTACCGGCCGCTGTGGCTCACACCTTCGCCCGTGGCGGGCTAAACCTCCAGCGCACACACGATCGAGAGGCGGAGCGCCAGACCATCGACTACTGGCCGGTCGACCCTTAGGTGCTCTGGCGGGGTGCGTCCTGCAGCCGTCGCAACGCCCGCCGCCGCAGCAGCCTGAACGAGAGCAGCATCCAGGCGATCCCGGCGCAGCCGAGGACCACCTGCAGCCACGTGTCGGCTGCTGCCAACGCGTCCCCGAACCAGTAGTACTCCAGGACATTGAGGCTCGCCCACACCAGCGCCGCCGCCGCGTTGAGAATCAGAAAGCGCCTGATGGCCATCCCGCTTGAACCCGCGAGCACGCCGGTGAGGTTGCGGAGCCCGGTGATGAAGCGTCCCATGAACAGCCACGCGCCTCCGTGGACCGCGAACTCGCTGCGTAGCTGCTCCACGCGTTGCGGGCTCTGGCGCAGGCGCCGTCCGATCCACAGGAGCAGGCCCTTCCCCCTCCAGCGCCCGATCGCGAACCCCGCGGTCGACCCGATCATGACCCCCAGCACGCCGGCGACGATCACTCCGGCAATCGGCAGCCCGTGGCTCGCCCCGGCGTACAGGGCCGCCGCAATCAGAACGGTCGTGCCGGGCAGCGGAGCCCCGAGCGCCTGCAGGCCGACGACCGCGAACACCAGCCCCAGCCCGTAGTGGTGAAGCAGGTGCTCTATCTGATGCGAGCTCACCGGCCGACAGTGTCGCGCACCGCCACGGCGGGGTTGAGCAGCCGCCACGCGATCGGGGCGCCGGACGTCGGCGCCCCGATCACATGGTCTCCGTTTAGCCGGCGATCTTGTGGTACGCGGCGATCTGGGGATCGGCCGATGAGATCGCCGTGCAGCCCTGCGCGATTGCCATCACGCCGTTGTTGGGGGTGACGGTGTAGTCCGTGTTGTTGGGAATGTGCTCCGGATAGTTACCGAAGGTGAACGGCTTGCACAGCTGTTCGGTCTTGTAGTTCTTGATCGCCTTCAGAGCCGCGTTGACGCTCTTGAGCGTGTAAGGCCCCTTGACCTTCTGCAGCGCGCTGGCGGCCATCTCGGCGTCGAGGAAGCCCATCTGGCTGAAGGTCCCGATGCCGCCGGAGACCGAGTGGCCGTACTTGGCCAGGATCGCCTTGTACAGCTGCATCTCGTGACCGTTGGCCGTCGACGGTGGGGTCAGCTCGGCGTTGACGAAGAACTTGTGGTTCCACTTCGGCCCCAGCGCCTTGGCAACGAAGTCGCTGTTGCACGGCGTGGAGCACGCCCAGGCCTTGACCCGATCCTCGAGGCCGAGCTTCTGCGCCGCCTGGAGGATCACCAGCGCCTCCGGAGGAGTGAAGTTCAGCACCACCGCGCCGTTGGGACCCGCCGCGTTGACCAGGTTGATGGCCACCGAGTTGGCGTCATTGATCGGCACGTTCTCGGTCATCGTCTTGATCGGCACATGCGCAGCGCCGGCGACTGCGGTCGGTCCGGCGGCGATGTAGCCGGTGCCTGGCACGTTGGACTGATCAAAGGCGATCTTGTCCGGCTTCAGGCTCAGGACGTATTGGACTGCTCCGTCGGAGCTGTAGCGCGGTCCCATGTTGACCGACGCGCTGTTGGGCGTCGACCAGCACTCAGGCGCGATGCCGGCACCGAGCTCGTAGATGCCGATCTGCTTCCAGTAGGCCTGGTCGATCGAGCACTCGATGATGTCCGAGGTGCCGACGATCCCGAGCACGTGGTCTGACTGGATCAACTTCTTGGCGTCGGCGGCGATCTGGGAGGGCTGGGTCTGGTCAGCCTCGATGAAGTACTTCACCGGATGACCGTTGATGCCCCCGTTGGCGTTCAGACAGGTGAAGAACGCCTGCGCCATGTTGGCCTGGTCAGTGAAGTCGGTACCCGGCTGCTTGGTGTTGATCGTGCCCAGGGGGATCGGCGATCCGGTGGCCGCCTTGCCGGGCGTGGGACCGCACGACGAGATGTCGACGCCGCCCGTGCCGGAACTCGAGCTGGAGCTGGAGCCTGCGGAAGCCGAGGTCTGCGCCCCCCCGCCGGTACTGCTGCTGGAGCTCTTGCTGCTGCTACCGCATCCTGCAAGCAGCAACAGCAGCCCCGCAATCGCCGCCAGGGCAATCCACCGCCGCGGGCGCGGGCGTCGTTCCATCATCACGTTGTCGTCTCCTCTTTGATGTTGTTGCGGTTGAGACCTCGGTCCCCAGGTCGCCAACCGCCGCGCGGCCGAGATGTCGCCTACGGCCCTGCGCTCACACCGTCATTCTACGCACAGCCCACGACGGTGGACGACCGCTCACGATGTCCCGATAGTGCTGTTTCGAGCCGCCTTGCGTCACTCCTGCAGTCGCGCCCGGGGTTGCACGCGCCGATGAGTCTGGGTCCGGTGCGCGATCAACTGCAGGAAACGCCGAAAGAGGTGCGCGACGGCAGGAGCAGGGGTGGATGTAGCCAAGCCGGTCATTTCCGGTTCGACGGTGAGCTCCCCGGGAAGGCTCCGCAGTAGCAGCCCCTGGTCCACTCCCGGGAGGAGAGGTTATGGCTTCTATCGAGCAACGCGGTCGCGAGGCCGATCGGGCCTTGCCGGACGGAGCGCCGCGAACGCAGGCGCTGGCGACGAGTCCCGGCGACGAGGACCGTGCGCGCAAGCACATCTTCTGGGCCAGCTACTTCGGCTGGCTGCTCGACGGGTTCGACACGACCATCTACGCGTTCGTGCTCGTGCCGGCCCTGAAGGTCATCCTGCCCGCCAGCGGAATCTCGGCGAGTCAGACGCCGCACTGGGGGCTCACCTTCTTCGCGATCTTCCTCGCCGGTTGGGGGACGTCGTTCCTGATCGGGCTGCTCGCCGACCGGATCGGCCGCATTCGGGCGTTGGGCATCTCGATCGCGCTCTACGCCATCGGCACGCTCGCCTCCGGGCTCGCGCAGAACGTCCCCGAGTTCGCAGCCGCCCGGTTCGTCGCCGGCCTCGGGCTTGGCGCGGAATGGTTCATCGGCGGCACAGGCGTGGCTGAGGCCTTCCCGGAGGACGAGCGGCCGAAATGGATCGGTCGTTTTCACAGCGCCTGGTACGCGGGATTCATTCTCGCCGCGGCGATCGTGCCGTTCATCGTCGGCCCGATCGGATGGCGCGCCGTGTTCTTCATCGGGATCCTTCCCGCGGCGCTGCTGCTCTACATCCGGCTCAAGGCGCAGGAACCGGAGCGCTGGGTCAACGCCAAGCGCCGACTTGGATCCGAGTTGAACATGCGAATGTCGCTGAAGACGATCCTCGACCGCGACCACCGCCGTGACACGATGATCCTCGCGCTGATCATGGTGCCCGTGATCACGGGCCTGTACGGCGGCACCCTGTTCGTCCCCACGGCCTTGACCGCCCTGCATGAGAGCACGCACGCCGCAATCAAGACGCCGTACCTGATCGCGATCGGCGGTTCGGTCATCGCCGCGTTCACGCTGGTGACGTGCCTGGTCGTGCCCTCGCTGGCGCAACGCTTCGGGCGCAAGCGGACGCTGGGATTGCTCCTCGCGCTGATGGCGATCGGACTGCCGCTCGTGTTCCTGCTCGCGTTCAAGGAGGGGAACCTGGGACTGTTCCTCGGTCTGCTGGTGCTGCTGGGCATCGGCGGTGCCGACTTTGCGGTCTTCTCGCTGTGGCTGCCGGAGGTGTATCCGACGCACGCCCGTGCCGGAGGGTTTGCGTTCGTGACGACGGTCGGCCGCTTCGCCGGCGCCGGGCTCACGTTCGTGATCGGCGCTCTGAACACCGCGGTCGGCCTTGGCACTTCGCTGTCGCTCACCGCGATCTTCTTTGTCATCGGCCTGCTGCTGCTCCCCCTCGCGCGCGACAGCAGCGGCGAGCTGGCGCCCGAAGGATGAGGCCTTCGGCATTGGGCGACGGTTCCGTTAGGGTCAGCGCGCGCACGGGTAGTTGCTAACCTCCACGTCGTTCCATCAGATGATGAAACGCATTGGCGGAACCCTTTTGGCTTGATGGGAGGGCGCCTGCACCGGCGCAATGAAGCGCGGTGAGAGGGAGGCTCATGATGTCTAGAGTCCTGGACAAAGCCGGCAAGAAACGTGTCGCTGCAGCACGCCCGGGCGAGGCTGTTGGTCGTCGTCCGATCCTGGCGGGCATCCTGCTGACGGTCGCGCTGCTCACGATGTTCGCCATCGAGTCACGGCCGAGCGGCGCGGCGACGACGACAAAGCCGTCGGCCACGACCCCGGCGGTCTCGCCGGTGACCATCACGGCGCCGGGCCGCACCACACCGGCCCCGACGGTCACCGCCCCTCCGGCCACGACGCCGACGACGACGACGCCGGCCGCCCCGCCGGCCAGGCCTGAGGCAACGCCGCCCGCGACATCCACGCCGTCGCCCAGCACGCCGGCCGGGTCAAGCGCGCAAACGCCGCCGGTGTCGACGGTCCCCTCCCCGCCCGCCACGTCGCCGGCGAACAGGGGCTCGTCCGTGGCCCCCTCGGCCCGCGCAGGCCGGGGCGGCGGGCGCTCGGCGCTGCAGCTACGAAGCGTCGTCGTACGCCTCAGCAGATGCGTGTCGAGCTTGAAGCCACGGGGGCAGAGGCTGCTGCTGCTGCGTGCGGGCATCGGCACACCCGGACCCGTCAGCCGCCGCGCCGTCGCGCGGAAGCTGGGGATAAGCGTTGCGCGTGAGCGGCGCTCCGAGCGCGCAGCGCTACGCAAGCTGCGCCGCGCCGCGCGACGAGGCCGCTGCGGCAGTACTCCCGCATGGATCCACGTGCCGGCGGCCAACCGACTGGTGCTCGTCGACCCCGTCCTGATGAACGTCTCCCAACCCGCCGTCAGCAGCGCAAGAGCGAAGGTGTCGTTGTCGCTGAGCGCCGCCAGCACAGGCTCTCGTCTGATTTCCGGATTGGAGTGGCGCAGGTTGGTCTGGATGCCCGAGCAGCAGAGCTAGGACAGCTGATGCGACGGCTCGCGACGGTCTCGCTGGCATGCCTGGTGGCGACGGGCGTGCTCCTCTCCGAAGGCGTGGGTATCTCGGGCGGACGCGTCCTGGACCCGGGCAGGTTCTCCGATGCTCTGACGGTCGAGGGCACGGGCACAGTGACGTTCTCGGCAGTCGTCCACCCCCACGGACGTGCGACGACGGCGTTCTTCGAGTTCGGGCTCGCGTCGCGCTACCGCGAGCCGCGCCCGCGGGGCGTCGTGTATGACAGGTCGACCCCGCGGGTCCATCTGCCGGCTGGTTCTCAGATTGATTCGGTCTCGGGCAAGGTGTCGGGATTGGTGCCCAATGCGCTGTATCACCTGCGTCTGGTAGCAACCAGCTCGGCAGGCACGGTCTACAGCCCCGATGCGACGTTCCGGACCGCCAAGGACCCCGCGCCACCGCTTCCACGCTTCGGCGCGACGGTGGACGTGGCGCCGGTCTCCGCGCTGGTGCTGGTTCGCGCGCAGTCGCTCCGGCAGTCGTTCCGGCAGTTGCGGGTCTCGCGGGCGGCGAGATTGATGGCCGGCGAGGACTTCCTGCCGCTGACCGAGAGCCGCCAGATTCCGATCGAGGCGCAGATCGATGCGCGCGCCGGCGCCCTGCGGCTGGTCGTCGCAGGTGCTCAACGCCCACATACCGATCAGGCCATCCTCTCCGGCGGGGGTTTCTGGCTGTCTCAGACCCTCCAAGGAGTGGGAGCGGGCCTGACGACAGTGTCGCTGCTCGAGAGCGGCCTGCCCGGCGCGGTGACATACGACAGCTGCCCAGCCGACACAATCCCTCCCGCGTCGGACGGCCATGCCCGGACGGCGCAGTCCAGCAGCGCCGTGCTGGAGACCTTGCACGCACGAGATCAGGGCGGGACCTTCGCCACCCGCGGCCGCTACAGCATCGCAACCGTGAGCGCGGCCGGCACCGCGTGGGACACGGTCGACCGCTGCGACGGAACGCTGACCATCGTGCGCAGCGGGACCGTCACCGTGTCCGACCTGCAGCTGGGCACGACCAACGTCGTCCAGGCCGGCCAGCGTTACCTGGCCCAGGCCGCGTGAGCGGGCGCAGGACCGACGTGCAGCTCAGCGCTTGCCGAGCAGTTTCCTGATCACCCTGGCGGCGATCGGCGCCGCGTCCGTGCCGCCGTAACCACCGTTCACGTCGCTGAGCGTCACCGCGATCGCGATCTTCGGATCGTCCGCCGGCGCGAAGCCGATGAACCACGGCTGGGTCTGCTTGGAGCCGCGCGCGCCGACGTGGGCCGTGCCGGTCTTGCCGGCTATCTGCAGGCCAGCGAGATCCGCGGGCGTCGCGGTCCCCTGCTCGACGATCTCTCGCATCATCCCGGTCAGCGCTCGCGCTGTCGAGGCCTTGATCACCCGGCCGTAGAGCACCGGCGCGGTCGCCTGGAGGTGCGGAGCCATCAGCTTGCCCCCGTCGGCGACAGCGGCGGCGACCATCGCCATCTGCACCGGGGTCGCCGCCAGCTGACCCTGGCCGGTGCCCAGCCGACCAAGGTCTACTCGATCGTTGGTGGGCAACACAAGTTTGCCGGCCAGGAGCACACCGCTGGCGGCGAGTCGCGGCGCTGCCGAGCTCAGTCGCGGAGCGGAGTAGAAGCCAAACCGCATCATGTACCTGGTCATCGTCGCCCGGCCCACGATTTGGCCGACCTGGGCGAATACCGTGTCGGCCGAGTAACGGAGCGCCTGCTTCAACGTGAGCCGGCCGTAGCTCTGGTTGAGCTGATTGCGCAGCGGTACCCCGGCCACCGTCAAGGGCGACGGACCGGCGATCCTCGAGGTCGGCGTGTAGCGACCGCTGTCGAGGGCCGCCGCGGCCGTCACGATTTCGAATGTCGCGCCTGTTGGGTACCGAGCCTGAGTCTGAGCGTAAGGCCCCGCCGATGTGGGATCACAGCCGCCGCGCGTGCTGTTCGTGCACATCACCTTTATCGCGCCGGTGCTCGGGTCAAGCGCGACGATGGACCCGACACGACCGGCAAGTTGAAGGGCCGCGACGCGTTGCGCAGCCGGATCGAGCGCGGTCCTGCCATGGACGGTTCCGGGCGACGTCCGCTGGGCCGTACCGTGACGAGGGCCGTGCCCCCGGATCACCACGGCGACGACCAGGAAGATCGGGACGACGACGGCGACCGTGAGGGCGGCGCGGCCGACCCGTGTCGGCAGCCAACCGTGGCGGCCCCGTCGAGGTGTTGCGTCCCGCTCTGCGATCTTTCGCCACACGTCGTCGATCGACGGCTGCTCGGAGTCGGCAACGGGATTGGCGGCGGCGAGCCGCTCGAGTAGATCACTCATCGCACTGCCTCCATCGGGTCAGATAACGCCGGATCGATACGGATCATCGCCGCCGCCAGGCGGCGACGAGCACGATGCAGCCGCATCGCGAACGCTGTCCGCGAGCACCCCATCGCCCCGGCCGCACGCTTGAGGTCGAGCCCCTCCCAGGCGACCAGCATCAACACCTCACGGTCTCCACCGCTCAACGCCGCCAGTGCCTCGCTGAGCACCGAGTCCGCGCTCGCCTGCACGCCCGGCGTGCTCGATGGCTCGCGACTGAGCCGTTCGAACAATGCCGCCTGCCGGCGCGCCGAGCGCCGCTGGTTGGCGATGATCCTCCTCGCGCACCCCAGCAGCCACGGCAGCGCATCGTCCGGGCAGTGCTCGAGACGTCGCCAGGCAACCACGTAGACGTCGCTCACGACATCGTCGGCCGCTCCGGCAGGCAGCCGGCGTCGCGCATATGCGCGCACCGCCGCAGAATGCAGCGAGAACAGCTCCTCGAGCCGACGGCGCCGATCTAGATCGTCCATGACCAGGCTATGTCCGCCAACTGCACAAAGATCACACCCGGCTCGGCGTGCCGGTTCCGGCGTCAATCACTCGAAGAGCAATCGGAGTGGCGGCCCACCGGAACGCGGCACGCGCGGAGGTGATGAATGACCCCAGCGAGCGCCTAGTGCACCCGCGCGGGCCGACGGACGCCTGCCTGTCGGGCCCGCCGGATCGCCTGGCGCCTCCTCGTGCCGGCGCGTCGCTCCTCGCTGATCGCACCCAGCTCGATGGCGAGCTCCCGCCGCGCTCGCGTCAGGTCGTAGTGGTCGTTCTCGGGACGGCCGGGCTTTGACTGAAACCACTCTCGGCGCAACCCGATTCTCTCCGCGAACGCGTGCAGTTCGCCGAGCGTGTCGGCCTGCAGGTGTCCGCCGCCGCTCCACCGCCCCCAGTCGCCCGCCGCGAAGGCGTGATCCACGTAGACGCTCACAGCTAGGTGGCCGTCTTCGCGGGGGCGCCGGCAACGGAGCGGGAGTCCCACAGCACACGCCGCTCCTCAAACGTGAGCAGCCGCCACTGCTCGGTCTTCGGCAGCCAGACGTACACGTTTACGTCGACGATGCTCCGCACGCCGCTCAGGACCTCGATCGCCGCTCGCGCATCAGCGCCTTCGGTGAGGACCTGTCGCGTCACGATGTCGACGACCTTGAACAGGCGGGGACGTCGTGGCTCGGGCGCGGGGTCGGCCTTCGGGCGCCGAGGCGGCGGCACGAAAATGGGCTTCGCCTGCTCCGAGGGTTTCCGCAGGACGTTGTCGAGCGGCACCATGCTCGCGCCGGTGCCCTTCGTGCTCGTATCCAATATCCAAGGTTTTCTCATCGTGATTCCATATGATCGCGCTAGCTGAAGCGGGCCCCTCCGGTCAAGGGAGGACGTCCTGGATTCGGTGGGCCTTCGCAAGGGCACCCGCGTCGTGATGCTTGATCCGAGGACATCGTGTGGCGCCGAGCACGCGAGCCGCGGACCGCTCAGCATGTCGCCACCGCCTGGTATTCATTTTAGCTCCGCGCAGGAGCGGATCGAACGCATCAGACGCTGATTCACGCCGTCCTCGGCGAGTCTGATACAAGAACTCCCGAGGCCGCCGTAAGACGCTGGCACACCCACGCGCAGGAGCGGCCGGACAATCCCTGACGGGAGGTGGAGGAGATGGCGGGTGGAAATGATCGGATCCTGACGACGCACGCGGGGAGCCTGCCGCGGCCCGACGATCTTGTCGACATGATCTGGGCGCGGATGGAGGGCGAGAAGGCCGACGACAACGAGTTGGAGGCACGTATCGATTCTGCCGTGGCCGACGTGGTGGCCAGGCAGCGTCACGCCGGCATCGACATCATCAGTGATGGCGAGATGAGCAAGACCGGGTTCAGCACGTATGTGAACGAGCGCTTCTCCGGCTTCGAGGGCCGCTCCGAGTTCCAGGCTGACGACGTGGCCGATTTCCCCGAACTGGCGATGCGCCTGTTCAACACCCCGGCGATGGCCCACCTGGTGTTCTCCAACTGCGTCGGCCCGGCCGAACTCGCCGACAAGCAGGCGGTTCATCGGGATGTGGATCGCCTGAAGGGAGCGCTGAACGGCAGCGACCCCTCGACGGCGTTCATCGGCGCGATCAGTCCCGGTCAGATTGCCTTCAACTACCCGGACCAGTTCTACGGGTCGCACGAGAAGTACCTGGCGGCGGTCGCCGAAGCACTGTCCTACGAGTACAGGGCGATCACCGAGGCGGGCTTCAACCT
The DNA here is from genome assembly GCA_963831015.1 of uncultured Solirubrobacteraceae bacterium. Classification (GTDB taxonomy): domain Bacteria; phylum Actinomycetota; class Thermoleophilia; order Solirubrobacterales; family Solirubrobacteraceae; genus Palsa-465. The sequence continues at coordinate 1,092,401 of CAWHOM010000007.1, forward strand.
GCAGATCGATTCCCCGGACATGGCGATGGCGGCGCACTGCCGATCGGTGGGCAGCAGCGTCGGAGACTGGCACCGGCACCTGCCACTCGCCGTGGATGCTCTCAACGCCGCACTCGACGGCATCCCCGCCGAGCAAGTGCGACTGCACGTCTGCTGGGGCAACTACGGCGGTCCCCATCACAAGGACGTCCCACTGGCGGAGATCATCGGCGAGGTTCTTCGCGTCGATGCCGGCACGATCTACGTCGAGGGCGCCAACCCTCGCCACGCGCACGAATGGCGCGTGTTCGACGAGGTCGGCCTGCCTGATGACAAGTCGGTCATCCTGGGCGTGATCGACGTCAAGTCCAACTTCATCGAGCACCCCCGCGTCGTCGCCGACCGCCTGGTGACGCTCGGGAGGATCATCGGCAAGGACCGACTGCTGGCCGGCACCGACTGCGGCTTTGACACCTTCATCCGCTTCTCGCTCGTCGATCCAGGCGTTGCGTGGCTGAAGCTGAAGTCGCTGGCCGACGGAGCCGAGATCGCCTCCGCCGAGTTGTGATCGCCTGACGACGAAAACCCTGAACGTCAGACCGCGACGGCGATGCCTGATCGCGCTCGCCGGCGCGGCCCTCGCCGCGCTGTCGTTCGCCGCCGGTGCGCAGGCGCTGACGATCTCGTCGGTCTCGGCGGTCAAGGGCGTCAATCTGACGCTCCCGGCCGCGCTGTCTCCCACCCCCTACACGGAGGAGCCTCCGTGGTTTGTCAAGACCGGCGCCTACCAATACTTCCTGAGCACCAACTACACCTATGACTGTGCCTCGGGCGACAGTCTGCCCAGCGGCAGTGTCAACTGCGACGACCGATGCGGCGCGACCGCTTGCACGGCGCTCGTCACCGAGGACGAGGCGAGTGAGTACGCCAACGCTTCCCTTATCCCGCCCGGCACCGACTACAAGCGCGACTACGAGGGCATCTTCACGGCTCAGGTGCTGAAGGACCCCAGCGGCGCAAGCCACGTAGTGGCCATTGACCACGGCGAGAACAAGAACGACAACCGTACCGGCGCGCCGCCCGGCTCGAGCTGTGATCAGACCGCGCAGAGCCACTGCTACCACAACACCCTGCAACCGGGCGACAACACCTGCTGGACGCCGGTGTCCGATCTGTCGGTCTATGAGTGCTACCCGGACTACAACGGGTTCGTCGACAGCTCCTCGGCTCCGCTGCCGTCACCGGCCGCCAACGCGCTGGACGGCTGGTCTGACAATGGCCCGATCGTGTGGCCGAAGGACGGCTACGTCGACGCCGGTGGGTCGAAGACCTCGTGGGGGGTACGTCACCCGTCCAGCATCGTCGCCAACGGCATGCTCTACGTCTTCTACCTGGACACCGGCAGCGCGCAGACGGACGTGAGCGGTCTGCCCACCCAGGGCGGCGGGGCAGGCATCGCGGTGGCGCGCTCACCGGATTACGGCATCGGTCGGCCCGGGACCTTCGAGACAGACGTGGGCAGGGGGACTTGGGCGCCATCACTGCCCGCGGGAACGTCCGCCGGGGATGTCGCCGCCAGTTTCGCCGATGCCGGCCCTAATGCAGCGCAGATCCTGGGCGACCGACGCGGCAGCTACTACTTCGCCGTCGCGCGGACCGGCCTGCACGACCCCGCCTACCTCGGCGTCGAGAACTACGCCGAGCCCGACAGCGACTCCTGCCCGAACGGCGAGACCGCCTTCAAGGAAGCGCTGTGGGAATCCAACGACCTGGTGAACTGGGACGGCCGCACGGCGATCCCGCAGCTGACCTCCTGTGGGACAACCGCGGGCGCCGCCTACGATGCTGAGCCACTGCGCTGGGGGCACTTCCTCAACAGTGCCGGCACCGATCAGAACCAGATCGATCCGCGGGACTTCTACCTCACCGGGACATGCGCAGGCTGCGGCAACACCGGCGTCGGCGTGGTCGCGCTGAGCGTCAGGCCCTGAGTGGCGATGGACATCCGACCCCGCGCGCGGGCTCGCGACCACAGCGTGCACAACGCCCCGGTGGGTCGGATAGGCTGAGCGCCGAGCCGACTCAGGAGACATTATGAGCGGATGCGAACGCCAGAGCCCGGGAAGCAGCGGCGCGTGAAACGGGCACGCGACCAGGCCGCGAAACGCGATCAGGGCGACGCCGGCGAGCGTCTCCCGGCCGGTGCAGCTCGTGAGGCGACCGGTCGCCCGCCAGCCGGCGCCGCGCCGCTGCTGCGACTACAACGCCGCATGGGAAACCGCGCCGTCGCGGCCCTGATCGCCCGAACACCCTCCGGCGCCACGCCGACGAGCCGGGCCGGTCACAGATTGCTCCAGCGCGATTCGGGCAAGCCCCCGGCAAAGTCGCCGCGGGTCGCGGCGTTCATCATCCGCAAGAAGGACGACGGTTACATTCAGGATATGCGCGACTACCTGGCAACGACGCGCAAGGGACTCGAAGTCTATGAAGTCGACAACCTCGACGACATCGCCGCCAAGGCGAAGGAACTCTCGGCGCAGGGCGGGAAGTTCGACAAGGTCCTGGTCATCTCCCACGGGCAACGAGACATCGGCGGTCTCGGGATGAAGCGCCCCAACGGGCAGTGGGAGTTCGTCCCGCCGAGTGACATCAAGCAGTGGGCTCAGACCGCACACGGCGCTGACCTTCAAGGCGCCATGGCGCCGGGCGCCGAGGTCCAGGTGCTGGGCTGTTACCTGGGCAGATACCACGAGGCCGGGGAGGCCATCGCGGGCGCGTTCGGCGCTACCTCTCGAGCCTCGAAGGGCCAGGAGATGATCAAGACCGCCGACTTCGTGGCCAACGGCAAGCGGATCACCAAGGCCGCGGATGTTCCCAAAGGCGAGCAGGCCAGATTCCGAACGTGGCTCCTCGACACCTACGCGTCGCTGCGTGACGCCGGGGAGGCGCCCAGCCTTTCGGATGACGCCGCCAAGCTCGCATACATGACCGAGCTGTTCGATCGATCCAAGGGCAAGATCCGATCGCTCTACGTCGAGGATCCGAACACCAAGCAGAAGCTCGCCGCGGGCAGCAAGGACGCAAAGGATCTCGAAGACACCGAGACGGCAAGTCCGACGTCGGACCGCAAGACCCAGTGGGACGCACCGTGAGCCGCGCCTCTCCAGGGGCCAGTACCAAAGACACCTGATCAGGCTTCGGCTGGACGGGCTATCTGATCGGGTCTCATCGTCGCACGGCGAAGTGTCGGTGAAGCTCGTTGGCGTAGATATTGCCTATCGAGGTCGCGTGCTCATCGAGCCACTGGCTGAAGGCGATCTCACCCCGCGGAGGGTCATCGGAGACGAGGAGCCCGTCCATCAGCCCGGCGATCTCGTCGCGGGTGAGCACCACATCCCCAACCAGCAGCCCCAGTCCTCGCGCGACGGCAGCCATGACGACCGGCGGCAGAGGGATGACCAAGGCGTGGCTACCGACCGCAGCCCGGACGAGAGCGACGAGCTCTGCGAACCGCATACGTTCCGGGCCGGCGGCGTCGACCACGAGGTCGTTGTCGGCCGCCGCGGCGTCGATGCAGATCCGGGCGAGATCGTCGACGTGCACCGGCTGGACTGGGTAGTCGCCGTTTCCGGGCGTGGCGAAGACCGGGACGCGGCGCAGGATCCACGCGATGTTGTTGACCAGCACGTCGCGCTGGCCACCGAACAACCACGTCGGTCTGACGATCGAGTAGGGCGTCCCGGTCTGCGCCAAGGCGGACTCGACGAGCGCCTTGCCGCGGAAGTACGGCAGCGGCGAGTCGACCGACGGATTGGTGATGCTGACGTGCACGATCCGCGCTACGCCGGCGCGCTTGGCGGCGAAGAACAACATCCGTGAGCTCTCGAGCGCGTTCGCGAACGTGGTCCGCCCACGGTCAAAGCGCACCCAGTAGGTGTTGTACAGCGTGCTCACACCAGCCAGGCTGCGCATCAGCGCCACCGGATCATCAAACCGGTACGGGAGCGCCTCAACATCTCCGTACAGCGGATGCTCGCGGTCGGTATGGAAGGTCAGCGTCCTCACGTCCCGCCCGGCGTCCAGGAGCTGCCGGGCGATGTGACTGCCCGAGTAGCTGAACGCTCCGGTCACCAGGTCGGTCTGGGTCATGCTGACTCCTGGCCGCGCCGGGGCAGCACGGTGTCGGCAAGATCCGCGATCCTTCCGGTGAGGTCCAGCAGCGAGTCCGCGCGCGAGCGGTCCTGCTGCAGATGGCTGAGCATGTCGACCCCGAAATACGCGGCGACGATCCCGAACGCCAGCTCCTGCGGGGCGACCACCGGCAGCAACGGCGAGCCCTGAAGGAGTTGACCGAGCTTGCGCTCGACCAGCTCGATCCATGGCTCGATGCGCGCTGCCACCTCGGCTCCAAGCTCCGGATCAGACACCCCGCCGGCCACCATCTCCCCCAAGGCCGTGACATAGCCACGCTTGAGATCATCGTCGTAGATCCGCCGGGCCAGGCGCGCCAGCTCCGGTGCTGAGCCCGCCGCTTCGATCTGAGGGCCGTACTCCTGCATCCGGCGGTCGCTGATCAGGTCAAACGCAGCTAGCAGCAACGTCTGCACGCTCCCGAAGTGGTAGAAGATCAACGCCTGGTTGAACTGCCCCTGGTGGGCTATCGCCCGCGCGCTGGCGCCGGCGAAACCCATCAGCTTCAGCGTCTCAAGCGCCGCCTCGGCAATCCGCAGCTTCGTCCCTGCCAGACCGTCCGCTCCGGCGGCTCTGTCAACGCTCTTCCGGCCACCGGGAGATGCATTCATTCCAATATTTTTAGCAGATGCTCAAAGCGATCGCTCAAACAAGGGCTCTGCTCGTCGGTCAGCGACTGGCCCGTTGAAGGCCGCGGAGCGTTGCGGAGGACGAGTAGCCTTGGCGCCAGCCGCCCTGATCGAGCCGCGTGAACGGGAGGCTGATCCCATGGCATTGAACCGGCAACAGATCCGAGACTCGATCGAACGGGCGGGTGACGAGCACTGGCAGGCCCTCGTCCGCCACCACACGGACGTTTATCCCGAGAGCAATCCGACGCCCGGTGACGTCTGCAGGGCCGAGGCCGAGCGGCTGAACGGGCTGGGCTTGGGCGACAACCCGAACCTCGAGCTGATCGAGACCCGGGTCGAGGACGTCCCCCCAGAAGTCCGCATCACCCACGTCTTCAAGGATCGCGACAAAGACACCCAGTTCGAGACCGAGCCGTTCACTGGCTACGAATGAACTAGCCGATCTTCCAGGTGACGTCGTCCTGACCTGGTCCCTCGGCGGCGAGAACGACCTTGCGGATGTGCTGCCCCGGTGGCAGCAGGTACACATCACACGTATCGAAGCTCTTGCCGGGGCCGAGGTCACTCGGGGGCTTGCGCTCGAGACACTCGCGTAGGTCAGTGCCCGTCTCCAACGGAGTCGCCTGGGAGCCGGAACCGTCGTAGACGTCAGGGGGCTCCGGGAGCCATCCTGAGTAGTCGGTCTGGACGCCGGTCACGCGCTGGGTCACGTAGAACGCCACGTCGTTCTTGGGCGCGTCGCCGAACAAGGTCTCACCCTTGAGATCGTTCCGACCGGCCTGCCGGACGGCGATGACGGCCGTCTTGTACTTGAAGGCCTTGGCCGTCGAGCTGCCCGAGTTGCCTTCACGGCTGAGGCTCGTAGCCGCACCGAGCTTCAATGAGCCAGAGCCACCCCCGCCGCATCCAGCGACGCCCAACGCGCCGATAAAGCCGAGCAGCAGTATCCGATTCCGGCCCACGACGGGAACACTATCCGTCGTCTGAGATGTCTCGGTGATGTCGTGGCCGTGATGATCAGGCTGGCGCGATCGTGTAGACGATCTCCACCTGAGCGTCCACCTCCTCGGTTCCCGGATGCACGGTGGTCGGCGTGTTCGGGCCGGCGCCTGCCGAAGGCGCGCCGCCGGCGACGGGGGACACCTGGCTCTGCGGGTCGAGCTGCACGGATTGCACGCCGGTTATCTGATCGCCGATCGCCGCGGCGGCATCGTCGGCGCGCCTGCGGGCGTCGCCGATCGCCGCTCGAGTGGCCGCGAGTTTTCCCGCGGAGGGGTCACTGAACGAGAACGATGGGCCGTCGATCGTGTTGGCGCCGGCTCGGGTCGCGCCGTCGATGACAGACCCAACGATGTTGATATTCGTAAAGTGGACCGCGAGCGATTCGCTCGCCGTCCACCGCCTCTCTCGGTGCTTATCGGAGCCCACGCGCACGATACGCGAGGAGACGCTGACGTCTTCGGTCTGGATGTCCTTCGCGGCGACCCCGACGGCACGGATCGCGCGGACCACGGCGTCCGTCCCGCGGTTGGCTGCCGACAGCGCCCGTCGCGAACTCACGGCTGACCGTGCCACCGAAACTGACAGATCGGCTACATCCGGAGTCACGAACACCGAGCCCGAGCCCTCAACGCTCAGCGTGCCCGCCGTCACATCGGCGCCAGCCGCCGGTGCTGAGATCAAAGCCGCCACGGCGATCGCAGCCACGGCCGACGTATACCTGAGCATGCCACTCCCTTCATTCGCGTTGCCGCCTCAAAACCTATACGTCCTCAGCGCAGATCCAGCACGTCTTCGCAGGAACGTCCAAACGCTACGCGGCCAGCCGCGCCACGATCCGATCGAAGAAGCCGCCCCATCCGGAGCCGGCGCGCTCGTACTGCTCCGGGCTCAGCCCGCCACGCTGCTCGAACTGCATCTCGGTCCGGCCGCTGAGATCCCTCAGTACGACGGTGATCAGCTCCCGCTCATCCCCCTCGGGCTGGTCGGTCATCGTGAGCACCAGCCGTTCGGGCGGGACGACCTCTCGGTACTCGCCGCGCCATTGGATCGTCCGCCCGCCGGCGAACATAGTCGCCGCCCAGGTGCCGCCGTCGCGAACGTCCATCGACACCGAGTCGACCGGTACCTCGGCGTCGGCGCCGCCGAACCAGTCGGCGAACCGCTCGGGCTCGGTCCACTCCTGCCACACCCGGTCGCGCGGGGCGTCGAATACGCGAACGATGTTGAACCCGTGTTGGTCAGTCAAGGCGTGCGTCCAGCCGGTCGAAACCGTCCTCCCAGAAGCGACGGTAGCGTCCGAGCCAGGCGGCTGCGTCCTCCATCGGCGCGGCCTGTAAGCGCGAGGGCCGCAGCTGGGCGGTCCGCCCGCGCGTGATCAGACCGGCGTGCTCCAGCACCTTGAGGTGCTTTGACACCGCCTGGACCGTGATCGCAAATGGCGCGGCCAGCTCGTTGACGGTGGCCTCCCCGGTCTCGAGCCGCTCGAGGATGGCTCTCCGGGTGGGATCGGCGAGCGCTGCGAAGGTGCTGCTGAGCTGGTCGACCGCCATGACGTATTCATCCAAGTAGTTTATCAACTGATAGGTTGTGCGTAGACCACCACGATATAGGAGGCGGACGATGGGAAGGATCGTCGTAACGGAGTTCATCTCGATCGACGGTGTGATCCAGGACCCGGGGGGAGTCGAGGGCACCAAGCACGGCGGCTGGTCGTTCGCGGTCGGGCGCGGCGAGGACGGCGACAAGTTCAAGCTCGACGAGACGATGGACTCCGAGGCGTTGCTGCTCGGGCGCAAGACGTATGAGGGCTTCGCGCAGGCCTGGCCGAGCATCAAGGACGACGTCGGGTTCGCCGACAAGTTCAACACGATGCCCAAGTACGTCGTCTCGAGCACGTTAAAGGACCCGGAGTGGACCAACTCGAAGGTGATCTCGATCGATGAAGTCCCCGCCATCAAGGCTCAGCTCGGCGGTGAGCTCGTCGTCCACGGGAGCGGCCAACTGGTCCACGCACTGATCGAGCGCGACCTCGTCGACGAGCTGCGCCTGATGGTGTACCCGTTCGTGCTCGGCGACGGCCAGCGGCTATTCGGCGAGACTCCCGACAAGCTGCAGCTGAAGCTGGCGGGCACGCAGACCGTCGGCGATGGTGTCGTGATCCTTACCTACGCGAAGGCGTGAATCGCGGCCTGTCCGTGGTGTGGGATCACGTGCCACCGGTCCGAGCCGTGGCCGTCGCAGTGCTCGGAGGTGTCACAACGCGGGCTCCTGTCCTGTCTCGTGGGGTGTAGGCGATCCACGATCAAGGAGCTGATGATGAGAGTGTTTGTGGCAGGAGCGACGGGAGCGATTGGTAGGCAACTGGTGCCGCGTCTGGTTGCTGCGGGCCATGAGGTTCATGGAATGACGCGGAGCAAGTCAAAGCGGGGGATGCTCGGCGATCTGGGGGCCGTGCCGGTGGTCGCGGACGCGCTTGATCCCGATCAGGTCGCGGAGGCCGTGGCCGGGGCGCGGCCGGATGTGATCATCCATCAGCTGACCGCGATTCCAGCCAGCTTGGACCTGCGCCACGTCGATCGCGATTTCGCGTTGACGAACCGCCTGCGGAACGAGGGCACCGATCATCTGCTCTCCGCCGGGCAGGCGGTGGGCGTGCGGCGGTTCGTGGCGCAGAGCAATGGCGCGTTCCCGTACGCACGAACCGGTGGGCCGGTGAAGACCGAGGAGGCCCCACTTGACCCGACGCCCCCGCGCCAGATGCGCGAGAGCTGGGCCGCGATCCGTCACCTCGAGGAGGCCGTCCTGGGCGCCGACTGGACCGAGGGAATCGTGCTGCGCTACGGCGCCTTCTATGGGCCGTACACGTCGCTGGCTCCCGGTGCGGAGCAGCTCGAGATGGTCCGCAAGCGCAAGTTCCCGCTGGTTGGCGACGGCGGCGGCGTGTGGTCGTTCATCCACATCGCCGACGCGGCGGACGCGACGGTGGCGGCGGTCGAGCATGGCAGCCGTGGTGTCTACAACGTGGTCGACGATGATCCGGCCCCGGTGGCCGAATGGCTGCCCGCGCTGGCTGCCGAGCTCGGGGCCAAGCGGCCGATGCGCGTGCCGCGATTCATCGGGCGGCTGTTCGCCGGTGAGTACGGCGTGGTGCTGATGACCGACATCCGCGGCGCCTCCAATGCCAAGGCCAAGCACGAGCTGGCATGGCGTCCGGCGCACCCCAGCTGGCGCGACGGACTCGGGGTCAGCCCCACAGCGCAGCGACCGGCAGACCCGGTGCGCGCGTAGCACCCACGGGTCGGCATTCCGCTACGGACCCCTTGGGTTGCGATCATCAACTGGCGAAGGAAGGACTTCAGAGCAATGAGCACAGCCACCGGTGACCAGAACCAGGCAAAGGCGATGCCGCGGAGCCCCGGGAACTCGGGCGCCTGGGTGGCGAGAGGAGGGCAAACGTGACCGATCGCGAGCGTCTGCTTGATGAGCTGCGGCCGGTCGCGTTTGCGATCGCCTACCGGATGCTCGGCAGCGTCTCCGAGGCCGAGGACGTAGTGCAGGAGGCGCTGCTGCGGGTGCATCAGGTCGTTGATGGCGGCGAGGAGATCGTGTCGCCGCGCGCGTTCGTGGCTACCGTGACCACCCGGCTGGCGATCAACGAGCTGCGCTCCGCGCGCGCCCGCCGCGAGCGCTATGTCGGCGAGTGGCTCCCGGAGCCGATCATCACCGAGAGCCGCGATGACCCTGCCCAACATGCGGAGATGGCCGACTCGCTGTCGGTGGCGATGCTCGTGTTGCTGGAGAGCCTCTCGCCTGAGCAGCGCGCCGTGCTGCTGCTGCACGATGTGTTCGACTACGGGTATCGGGAGATCGCGGCGATCGTCGGCAAGAGCGAGGCCAGCGTGCGCCAGCTCGCCACCCGCGCCAGGCGCCACGTCGGGCAGCGCCGGCCGCGATTTCAAACGACGCGCGAGCAGCGCGACGAGCTGGCAGCACGGTTCTTCGCGGCCGCCGAGCAAGGCGATCTCGCCTCACTCGAGACGCTACTCGCTTCGGACGCGCAGCTGACCGGCGACGGCGGGGGCAAGGTTCCCGCGCTCGCGCGGACACTGCGCGGGCGCAATCGCGTCGCGCTCGCGGTCGTCAACTGGGTGCGCCGGGTCGCGCGCCTGCCGGGTGTGTCGCTGCGTCTCGCCGAGGTCAACGGCGGCCCGGGAGCGCTCTTTCTCGACGCAGAGCAGCGGCTGATCGGAGTGTGCGCGCTCGATATCGCCGGCGGTGAGATCGCCAGCGTCAGCGGGATCGTCAACCCCGACAAGCTGACTCACCTCGGGCCAGTCGCGGACTTCAAGTCGCTACTGAGGTCGGCGAGTTGAACTCGCCGCGGGCTGGCCGTCGCGGTCTGGTCAGGCTCGCGGACCAACCAGATCGCGCGCGACGTCGATTCCCATCTTGACCGCGTGGTCCATGTTGCCGGACTCATAGCGCCAGGCCCCGAACCGTCCGCGGGAGTAGATCTCGCGCTCGCGCAGCCACGGCTGAATGGTCTCCAGCGCCCGGTCGCGGCCGAGCGTCGGCACCGGGTAGGCGTAGTCGATCGTCTCGACGTGGATCGAGGCGACCGGCGGGCGACCTGCGATCACGCCGGCCCGCCTCAGACCGCGCTCGACCTCGTGCCCGAGGCGGTCGCGATCGACCGGCTTGTGCTCGGAGAAGGCCGTCTCGGTCATGTACGCGCAATAGCGCTTCGTGTCTGCGCCCGGGACGTTGGCGGGCGAGTACTTGGCGAAGTTGGTGACGCGGTAGAACGGGACCTCAGGGTCAGGGAAGTACATCCACGACCTATCGTCGGCCAGCGGCGCCTCGTAGCCGACGCCGACCATGTGCACGCCGTTGTGAATGAGCTGCTCAGCAGCCGCCGCGACCGCCGGCGGACAGGTGCTGAGCTGGTTGACGAGCCTGTCAAGCGGCATCGTCGAGACCAGCGCGTCGTATTCGAGCCGCTCGCCGGTGGCCATGCGCAGGGTTCTTGCGTCGGGGCACACCTCAACCACCACGCTGCCGTATCGGATCCGGTGACCGTCGCCGAGCCGCAGCGCCAGCCGCCTGTAGATCTCGCCGGTACCGCCCACCGCCGGGAACACGAACGTGTTGTTCGGGCCCCACGCGAGGTCGTCTCGCTGCTGGCGTACGTTGTCCAGTGCCCGCTCGTAGTCGACCACCGATACGCGCTCGGCGATCCAGTCGGCCGACATGTCCGACGCCGGAGTCGCCCACACCTTGAAGTTGTAGGGCTCCATGAAATGGCGAGTGATGCCCTCGCCGAACACGTCGCGCATCCACGTGCCGAAGTCCGCGTCGTGGTCTTTGACGCCGGCAGCGCGCTCGAGCCCCCGGAGGCACTCGTCCATCAGGGGCGCGGGCAGGTGACGGAGATTGTTCTGAAACGGATACGGCACCCAGCGATCGGCGACGCGGACGTAGGAGGAGCGGTCGTGGTGGAGGAGGTCTTCCCCCATGACCTCTTCGAGCAGGGTGTCGAACTCGCCGAAGTGACTGAACACGACGTGGCCGCCGAGATCCCACGTGAATCCGGCCGCGTCGACCACCGATGCCGCCAGGCCGCCGGGGTGCTGGTTCGCCTCCAGCATCAGCCACCTGTGGTGACCGAGCCGCTCCAGTTCACGCGCACAGCCGAGCCCGGTGGCGCCGGCGCCGACGATCACGATCCTGGGAAGCTCACCTGACATCGGGTCCGCGCTTACGCGCAAGCGCCGCCAGCACCACCGGCAGCAGAACCGAGGCGTCCTGGCCGTGGCTGAGGCTGCCGGGGATCCTGCGCCGGCCGACGAGCGCGATCGGGGCCAGCCGGAATCGCAGGCCCAAAGCGCGGCCACGCGCGATCCAGTCGACCATCTCGCCGCTCGAACCGGAGAGGCCGGTGTCGACGGGCCCGACGCGCGCGAGCGCGGACCGGCGCATCATCAGGGCGCTGCGTCCCCACAGATCCTGAACCGGGGACTCCGGACCCGGCCGGCCTCCGTGATCGAAGATGCTGGCGCGGCAGAACACAGCCGTCGAGATCCGGATCGGCCTCAAGCTCTGCAATCTGGTACGCCGCCTTGTCGGGGAACCAGACGTCATCCGCATCTATACCTGCCACCAGCGGTTCGCGGAGCTCGCGCGAACGCGCGATCAGTTGCGGCAGCCGGGCCAAGGTTGTCCTGCGTGATCACGTCGACCTCTGCCCCGAAAGATCGTGCGATCGCGCCCGTGTCGTCGGTGGACCCGTCGTCGATCACGACCACCGACGTGGGCGGGAGCGTCTGCGCGAGCACCGACTCCACCGCATCGCGAAGTGTGCGAGCGGCGTTGTATGCCGGGATCACCACGCCGTATGACGCGTTGGTCACAGATCACGTCCGGCGCCCGTGACCAGCGGGTGGCGGAGCGGACCGTGGAGTCCGCTGCGACGGCGCCGCTCGAGCGAGCGCGCGAGCGCGCGGACGCAGTCTCGGCGGGCGGCCGCGAGGTCGCCGCTGGCCTGGCCGGGATGGCGGCGGTGGTAGGTGCCGAGCCCGGTCTCCAGTTCGATCCGGTGGCCTGACTCGATCATTCGCAACAGGAAGTCGAGGTCGTCCGCACTCGCGCAACCGGGGTCAAACTCGCCCACCGCGTCGACGACGTCTCGGCGCAGTAGTGCGGCCGCGAGCAGCATCGTGTACCCAGGTTCACCGTGCTCGCCAGTTCCGAACATCTGGGTCAGGCCGAAGACGGCGGCGATGTCCGAACAGGCCTCCAGCAGCGCGAATTGGCGCGCCAGCTTGCCTTCCGGGCAGCGGTCGTCCTGATCGAGAAGGGCGATATGGCTGCCACGGGCTCGCGCCAGGCACGCATTGCGGGCGGCGGCCATTCCGGCATGGGGCCGAACGGCAAAACGGATGCGCGGGTCTCTCCGAGCGAGATCGCAGACGATCGCCGGGGTGGCGTCGACCGACCCGTCGTCGGTCACCACGAGTTCGAGCTCCACTCCGCGCTGTTGCAGAACGGACTCGATCGCCTGTTCGACGAACGCCTCCCCGTCGAAGGTCGCCATCAGAACCGAGATCAACCCCCTCACTCGGATTCCCGCCAGGCAAAGCTCCCCGTTGCACCGGCGCGTCGCCGACGCCGCAGCGAGTGAGCCAGGGCACGGGCCGTCGCCTGCGCGGTCAGCTCCAGATCCGCGGTCCATTGTCCGGAATGCAGCCGATACCAGACCGCCACCTCCGGATCGATCTGGAAGGGGCCGCACGTCTCGATCATGCGCAGCAGGAAGTCGAAGTCATCGGCCACCGTGTACTCGCGGGCGAACAGCCCCGTCGCGGCGATCGCCGAGCGCCGGAACAACCCCGCCTGCAAGAGCCCGGCGAGCACGCGCCGAGAGCGGGCGGTGCGGGCCGGCATGCCCTCGGAGTCAAGGGTGTCGAAGATCACCGTCTCACCCATCACGGCGGGTGCATCAGGTGCTCGCTTCAGCCTGGCAACTTGCCGAGCAAGCCGACCGTCCGGCCACAGATCGTCGTGGTCGAGGAAGGCGACGTACTCGGCGCGCGCCCGCTTCAGGAGATGGTTGCGAGCTTGCCGCCGGCCCCCGGTTCGAACCACGGCTCAGGTCGATGCGGGAATCGGCAGCGGCCAGCGCCTCCAGGACGCCCGCCGTCTCGTCGGTGGAGCCGTCATCGTGGATCAGGAGCTCGAACTCAACGTCCCGCTGTCGCAGCACCGAGGCGACAGAGTCGGCAACGCATGCCGCTCCGTTGAACACCGGCAGGACGACGGAGACCGTCACATCCCCATCCCGAGGTAGGCGCGCCAGAACTCGGGGCTCGAGTAATGCTCCCGCGTCCGCGCGGTACTCGGCCGAAACGCGACCGCCCCGGCGCAGCAGGCCCCAGCCGCAGCCAGAGCATCTCTCGGCCGATGGCCCGCAGCGGACGAGCGACCTCCGGCAGGCGCAGAGATCTCAAGAGGCTCACATGCCTGCCACCTCGCGCCCGGTCGCTCTGAATGGTTTGCAGCGCGTATCGCGCGACTCCGGCCACGATCTCCTGATGTGCGCGCACGCGGGTCAGAGAACACCGCCGACGGGCCGGCGAGAAAGTCCCGCGCTCCGCGGCACGCCGCCCAGCAGATGTCATAGCGATGGAGAGCGAGCGCGCTCCAGCAGTCGCTCAGGAACAGTCCGGCCAGCCTGCGGCCGGGCAGCGTCCCGTGCAGGGCCGCGACGATCAGCTTGTTGCGGCGGTCGTAGTACGTGTACCAGAGCTTGATCCTCGAATCGAACGGCTTGTGCCAGACGAAGATGCCCGGCATCGTTACGACCTCGGACCCCGAGCGGGTCGTGCGCAGCCCGTGCTCCACGTCGTCATGTCGCACGAACATCGGCAGTGGCAGGGCCGCGCGCACCGTCTCTGCCGGCACGCAGCAGCACCACCACCCGTTGTAGTCGCTCACGTGACGCCGAGTGAACATGGCAGTTGCGTCCGGAGCGGCGAGGTCGACTCCGCCGCAGCGGGTTACGCAGGCGCATCCGCTCAAGGTCGACCGTCTCGTGCGAAGCCCCAAGGACCGTCGGCCGGGAGAGGTCAGCATCTGCCCGCCGATCGTTGTCGGTCGTCTGAGATGCGCGAGCAGACTCCGCAATCTCGCGGGCACGTCCGGGTGCAGACGAACGTCGTCATCGAGAAGGAGCACGTGCGTGGCGCCACCGTCGAGCGCCTCCAGCATGCCGCGAGCGAACCCGCCGCTGCCGCCGAAATTCGGCTGGCGCACGACGCTCGACGCCCATCCGGGACCGTCAGCTCGGCATCGCCCTGATGGACGACGATGAGTCGCGCCTGCGCTCCCGCGAGCCGATCGAGGCTCTCCCTGACCGCATCGGGGCTGTTGAACGAGCAGATCACGATCGCCAGCCGCACGTCCTGGCGCGGCTCGTCGAAGGTGACCCACGACCCGGCGTGAACCACCACGCCGTCATCGACCTCGACGTCGAGCACGCCCTCCTGCGCCGGGTCATCGAGCTCGATCTCCAGCGAGAGCGTCCGGCGGTCGCCGTCGAGAGCGACGTCACGGATCACGGTTCGGGCGCCATCGGGCCGCCGGTGACAGACCCGGATGGACCCGCTGCCGGAGGCCTCGAGGCGAACTGACAGCGTCTCCAGGCCGGTCAGCTCGCGCCAATAGCGGAGGTAGAAGGCGTTGATGAATGGCAGTAGGCCAACGTGGTCGGCGGTGGGGTGGAACTTCTGGAGCACGTGGCCGCCGCCGAACTCGGTGTCTCGCTCGAATTGCCTGGGGAAGAACCTCGCGACCGGCCGTGTGCGGCCGGACGCGCGGCGGCGAGCGAGCGAGCGTGCATACGCGCGCACGTACCCCTGCTGCTTTCCGGGGAGATCGCGCGTCATGTTGCCGTGGTGATGGCGGTAGAAGCAGGCGACCTCACTCTCCAGGATCAACCTCGAATCGGCCTCCAGCAGGCGGAGAAAGAAGTCGACGTCCTCGGCGAAGCCGAGCGTCTCATCGAGTGGGCCGAAGCCGCGGAAGTCGTCGGTCCGGAGGGTGGCGCTCTGCAGCGTCGCGTTGTGGAAGGGAACGTGTCGTGGGTCGCGCCGGGGCGCGCCGGTGGCGTCGAGCTCGTCGAAGAACAGCACCGCGCCGACCACCGCGGTCACGTCTCTGCGGCCGGCGAGCTTCTCGACCTGCCGCCGGATCCGGCCGGCTGGGCACAGGTCGTCGGAGTCCACGAACGTGAGGTACTCGCCGCGGGCGGCTGCCACACCGGCGTTACGGGCGGCCGCCGGCCCGGCGTGCGCGGCGCGTACGAGCCTGACCCGCGCGTCGGCTCGGGCAACCTCCGAGACGACGTCGGGCGTCGCGTCGGTCGACCCGTCATCGACCACGATGATCTCGGCCGTCACCCCGGCCTGGGTCTGCACCGACTGAATCGACTGTGCGACGAGGTCGTCCCGGTTGAAGACGGGGATCACGACGCTGACCGACGGCAGGCTCAACTCTCAAGGACCTCCCGAACCGCGCCGGCGATTTCCTGCGGATCGGCAGACAGCTTCAGGCGGTAGGCGGGAAGGGTCCGCGTGAGGCGCGTCAGGAACGAGAAGCCGGCCATCCGGGCGCCCGGAAGCTGGGTCAGCATCGACGCCGCGATCGCACTGAATGCCTCCGTGGGTGACGCGCGCGTCACCGACGTTCGCTGTGCGTCTCGTGACCTCGGGAAGCAGGATCAGCCTCAGCTCGAGCCAGTCCGCCACCCGGTCCGGGAACTGCGCCTCCAGATCGACCTCGACCTTGCCGCTCCAGTTCACCGGCCCCTCGGCGAGGTCATCCCTTCCCACCCGCGTCAGGCCTGCTCTGTCCTGCTTGAGCAGTCGGTAGACGGGCCAGGCGACCGGTGTCACGCCGGGCTGCACCAGTAGGTAGTCGTCTCCCGTCGTCACGAGTCCGTGAGCGATTCCGGCGAGCGTGGTCCCGGACTTTCCGACCCCGCCCGGGCCCGCCAGAAGTGCCCCCGTCCGGCCCGATCCGAGCGCTGCCGCATGCAGAAAGCGCCAGCCGCGCCACGCGAACGCGAGGTGCAGCAGAAGCGCGAAGGGGGCCCCGGCCGTCCACGGCGGCAGGACGCTCGCGTTGGCGACCAGGATCAGGCCGCGTCCCGTGGACGGGTCGAAGAAGACCCACGGGTAGCCGCTCTCGCCGTCGCCCGGGGCAGGCATGAGTGCCGCGAGCTGCGAGCGCGCGAACCGCCGTGCCGTGCTGACTGGGTCATATCCGCGATCGACGACCGCGTCGGGCGCCGGCCAGCCGAGGCGCTCAGTCTCCAGCAGATCCAGGCAGAGGGCGGGAGCGTCCTGCGGCTCGGGATCGAGGCCGACCAGTCGTGCGCGGTAGAGCCCAGCGAGCGCGGCGTCGGTGCAGCGAAATCGGACCGGCACGCCGCCGATCCGCGAGGTCCACACGTGAAGACCCGCATCGGGGAGACCGGCGGCGCTCTCCAGCCAGGCGCGGGCGGCTTGCACCGGGGCGACGGGCGAGCCCGTCGCCGCCGCGCTCAAGTGCCCTGGGACTCCAGGCCCGGCCACCCCATCGTCTCATCGACATCGTGGATCGGGTCCGAGAGGATCAGATCCTGCATGTCCTCGTAGATCTCGAAGACGATCTCCGGCGTGCCGCCGGCGAGCAGCTTCGTCGACGCCATCTCGCTGGCGACCGGTCGGGGCGGGCACGGGCGCATCAGTCCATGCCGAGTGATCTGCGCGGCGAATTCGGTCACGCGTTCGGCGCCATCTCCGTGTCCGTTGGCGTGATCGTGCGAGATCCTCCACCGAGTGACCCGCGGCCAGATCGTGCCACAGGGCAACGGCGAGACCACGCATGCTGAAGTAGATCCCGGTTTCGACGTTGAGCGCGACAACTTCATCCTGGAGCACCTCAGCGGCGCAGTCAGGACGCGCGATCTCTAAGACTGTGGTCATAGCTGAACTTGACATTGCATGCACCCACCGACACGGGCTCTCGTGCGGTCAACTAAATTGTACTTTGCCCTGCGCAGGTCGAGATCAGCCGCCGGACCGACGCGGCCTTGCCGGACGCGGTGGCGGCACCGCAGTCGTCGTCCGTGAGATCGCCCGCCGGGCGAGCTTCGGGGCGATCGCCCGACGGGACGGCAACCCCTTTGCGTCGGCCACGAACTTGAGGAAGTCCCGGTACACGTACCCGTGCTCCGCGGCGCCCCGCCGGTGGTACATATCCCACAGCTGCACATAGCGCACGACCGGCCCGGGCCTGCGAGAGAGCCGGAGCAGGAGCCGCTCCCGTACGCTGCTCGGCTGGGCGCCGAGCTCGGCCAGCACCCGGTCGGGAATCGACTCATCGACCAGCTCCCGCAGGACCGCCAGGGCGACGCCGGTCGTGAGCGCGAGCTCACGCCGGGCGGCCCCGTCGACCAGGCGCGCCCAGTCGAGCTCCTGTTCAGCCGTACGGAGGATCACCGCCGCGTCAGCGATCCACATCAGCGCGCCGGGACCAGCTCTCACTCCGTACGCACAGGCGTGCAGCAGTTGTTCGGCGGGGCCAGGGGCGAGCGTTCGGCCCGCACCGAGTGTCGCTGCGACTGCGCCTGACCAGAAGTCCTCGTCACCGATGGACTCGGGGAATGCCTGTGACCGCAAGTCAATCTCGGCGCCCCCTGGCCCGACCAGGGGCATCGCGTGGCCGCTGCGCAGAATGCGGCCCGGATCGCCGCGGTGTAGCGGCGACCACCCACCTGCTCGGAGGACTGTCAGAGCACGTTGCGCTTGCACCGGTGGCACGAGCACGCCGACGTCATCCATTCGACGTGCGCCGGCATCGCGATAGTGCAGGACGCTCACCGCGGGGCCCCCGAGCGTCATGGCTGGGATGCCTTCGCGCTCCAGCGCCTCGATCGCCGGCTCCAGGCGGCGGGCAAGTCGCTGGTTTGAGACCCATGCGTGTCGGTAGACGCCCTTGAGGCGTGGGATCTCCGGGTCATCGACCCGATTGGCCTCCAGATTGCGGTAGAGGAGCGGCAGAAGACGAAATGACGACGGGCTGACCGTGTCGATGTCACCTCCAGCCCGCCGCCACTGCACCCACGACGAGCGCGCGTCAGAGCCTTGGAGAACCGCCGCGCCCAGCAGCAAACGCTGGCTCGCGGTCGGCAGCGCCAGAAGACGAGGGTCCAACAGTTGGGTGTGCCTCGGACTCACGGTCTCACGTACGCTCCGCCGCGGCGGCAACCTCGTTCGCGATCCGGCCGTCGCGCAGGTGGATGACTCGTCCGGCCCAGGCCTCGATCTCTGGGTCGTGACTGATGGCAATGACCGTCGGCGAGCCGGGTAGCTCTCCGAGGTTTCCCAGCAGCAGGTCGATCGCCGCATCGTCCAGGTGCGCCGTCGGCTCATCCAGCACGAGCAGCGATGGGCACGCCAGAAGGGCGCGTGCGATCGCGAGGCGTTGGCGCTGCCCCGCCGACAACAGGACTCCCTCGTCCCCCACCGGTGTGGCGTAACCGGCGGGTAATGAGTCGATGAAGTCGTTCGCCGTCGCCCGCGCCGCCGCCCGTCGGACTTCGGCCTCGGTGGCGTCGGGTTGACCGTAGGCGATGTTCTCGCTCACCGTCCCCGGAAAGATGACCGGGTCCTGCAGCACGACTCCAAACGAACGGCGCAGGCTCGGCATGTCAAGCTCATCGAACGGGACGCCGCCGGCCAGCACCCGGCCGGCGGTGGGTCGGTACAGCCCGAGCAACAAGCTGACCAGCGTGCTCTTCCCGGCACCGTTGGGACCGACGATCGCTACGTGTTCACCCGGAGCGATCGAGAGGTGGACGTCCTGGAGCACAGGCCGGTCCTCGTAGGCGAACGAGACTCCGTCGAACGTCAGCGACCCGTCAAAGTTCAGAACCCGGGTGCCGGTGTACGGCTCGCCGCCTCCCGCCTCCAACAACCGATCGAGCCGAATCATCGACTCGTAGCCGGTGAGCACGTCGGGGACGCTGCCGACGATCGGCGATATCTGCCGCAGCAGGAGCGCGGTGATCGCATAGAACCCGACCAGATCGCCGATCGTCATGTCACCGCGAGCGGTGGACCATCCCCCCACGATCAAGACGATCACGCCTGCGCACGCGCTGATGCCCTGCTGAAGGATGCCGTACGCTCCCCCAGCCCACGCCATCCGCAGCCCCGCGTCGCTGAGTTCGTCGATCTGCCGCGACCGGCGCTCGACCTCGACTCGCTCAGCTCCGTGAACCTTGGTGAGCGAGGCTGCGCGCAACCCCAGTGCGGTCGCCGACGCGAACACGTCAAACGCTCGCTGCCAGCGGCGAGTGCGCCGGCGCAGGACAGGCGTGAGCGCGCGATTCGTGCCGATCATGATCGGCACCACTACCAAGAGGGCCGTGCAGAGCAGCGGCGACACGACAAGCGCCACCACCGTCAGGCCAACGGAGACGATCACCCCCGGTATCAGCAGCGCAATGATGGCGTTGCTCATCACATCCACGCGCTCGGAGTCCTGCACGACGATCGACTGGAGTACCGCGCCGGTGGTGCGGTCGAGTTCAGCTCGGTCGAGGCCGTAGAGACGCTCGGTGAGCAAAACGCGCAGGCGCGCCACCGCGGCCTTGTTGACCTTGAGGCTGACGTACCGCGTCACCGAAGCCAGCGCTGCGGTGGCTGCGTAGAGCACGAAGATCAACACCGCGGTTACCGCCACGGCCGCGGCGTGCCGGTGCGGAATCTGATCGTCGAACGCGCGCTGCAGAAGACGGGCGATCGGGACGAGCGCCAGTGCCTGCAACACCGACAGCGCCACCGTGATGGCGAGCAGCCGCCGGGAATTCCGGAATAACCGGATATACAGCCGCCACGGGCCACGCAAGCCGAGACTCATGTGCTGCGCGAACCTGACCCCGTGGCGAGACATCATCCTTGATCATCGCGCCCATACGCCCCACGAGCATAGGCCCCGGCGCCCGCGCGCGGGCTATGCTTGTGCCGTGACCCGCAGGGGAGCGCAGGCATGGATGCCGGAGCGGCCCGCCGCGGTCTTGAACCTGACGATCGACGCGATGAGCGGCAAGATCGTCACCGAACTGCGCAAAGCGGGTGTGCCGAGCCTGTTGCTCAAGGGACCGGTGATCGCGCGTCGTCTGTATCGGGATGGCGAGACGCGGCCGTACGCCGATTGCGATCTGCTGGTTTCACGAAGTGACCTCGCGGTGGCCGAGGCGACCGTTGCCGGCCTCGGAATGCTGCGGGACGACGCTGGGGAGCGCGTGAATCCCAAGTGGGAGCGCCACCACAACAGCTGGCGACTCTCCGAGCGCCACTTCGACCTTGAGCTGCACTGGACGCTGATCCACATCGGCGCCGACCCCGAGACGTTGTGGGAGGTCTGCAACCGTGACAGCCGCGCAATGCTCGTAGGAGGCGTGGAGGTGTCCACCCCGGCCGATCCTCAGCTGGCGTTGATCTTGGCGCTGCACGCGGCCCAGCATGGCGTCCAGTGGAACAGACCTCAGGAGGACCTGCGCCGCGCGGTCGAGGTCTTACCGCTGGAGGTGTGGCGAGCGGCGGCGCAACGCGCGGTCGAACTGGACGCAACTCCGGGGTTCGCGGCGGGTCTGCGGCTGATCCCCTCTGGCGCGGCGCTGGCGAAAGCGCTTGCGCTCCCTGACGAGCCCTCGTTTGAGGTCCTGCTGACCACGGGGCGTGCCGGAGAGCAAGCGCGCCAGGTCGACCTCTTTCTGCGTGCGCCCGGCCCGGCCGCAAAGGCGCGCGTCGTGCTGCGCACGGCGTTCCCGTCTGCGGCGAGCATGCGCTCCAGGCACTTTGCCGCGTATGGCCACGTCGGCCTCGCGCTCGCGTGGGCGGTGCAGCCGATTCGCATCGTGGGGAAGATCGGCTTGGGCATTCACGATTGGCGACGGGCGCGGCGCGAGACCGATGGCCGCTGACCCGGCCATGAACTGCGATTGGGGCCGTGGTCTCAGTAGCTGAACACCGTGCTTGCACCGTCACCCAGCCATTCGAACAGCGGGGTGGCACCGGCGAGCATCGCGTTGGCGACGAGGGGGGCCTCGTCGAGCTTGCGAGCACTCCAGCAAATGGGGCAGACGAGCAACTCGCCGCCGCTCTCGGCGAACTGCTCGAACAGTCGGGAGAGCGGGGGACAGCCCTCGCAGGCGACCGCCTGGGCGTGGCCCGGTAGCGCGAGCCTCACCGCCTCCTTGGTGAGAAACATCGCCACCCGCTTACCCCGCTGTGCGGCGGCGCCGCCGACGAGGAAGGCGACGGTGACGCGCTCCGGGTCCTCCAGGCCGGTGGCGAGGTTGATGAGGACCGTGTCACTCATCGTCGATACCTGCCCATCTGAGAATCGTGTGCAGCTCCATGTGGAATCCCTCCTGAACAGCGTCGTTGGTGGTCGATCACCGTACGGGCGCGCGGCGGCCCTGCCATCGGGAGGACTCCCCATTTGGGGTGGCAGCCGGTAGCGTGTGCGGCCATGGAGGCCGCGACTGGGGCCGGGCCACGTCTCGTGGAACTGGTCGCCGCGCTCTCGCTGGCCGCTGACCTCGGTGTCGGTCAGGAGATGGAGCACGGCCTGCGCGCGTGCCTGATCGCGGTCCGGCTCGCCGAGCGACTGGAGCTCGACGACGGGGCTCGCGAGGACGTCTATTGGATGAGTCTGCTGGCGATGGCCGGCTGTACCGCCGACTCGTTCGAGCTTCGGCAGGTGTGGGGCGACGATCTCGCGCTGCGCGCCGGCATGTTCGCGGCCGGCCCCTCCGAGCTCGCGATCGCGCGCTACCTCCTCTCCCGCGCCGGCTCTGACGGCGCCCCGATCTCCCGGGTCAGGACCGGCGCGCGGCTGCTCACGACCCGGATGCGCGCCGTCGTCGAATCGATGACGACCCACTGCCAGGTGACCGGAACGCTTGCCGAGGATTTGCGTCTCGGTCCAGGGGTCAGGCACGCGCTCCGCCATACCTACGCCCGATGGGATGGCAAGGGCGTGCCCCGGGGGCTGTCGGGCGACGCGATCGCGATCGCGGCGCGCGTGTTCACGGTCGCGAATTACCTGGAGGTCGAGCACCGCCGCGCCGGGGCCGGCGCGGCGGTGGCTCTCGGCCGGCGTTTCGCCGGCTCGATCCTCGACCCCGAGATCGTCAGCACGCTGGCCGGCGATGCCGCCGAGATCTTCGGCGGGCCGGATCAGTCGAGCTGGGAGGCCGTGCTGGACGCTGAACCCGGGGCCCGGCCCCGGCTCGCGGGAGAGCAGTTCGACAGCGTCCTGGCGGCACTCGGAGATTTCGCCGATCTCAAGTCACCGTGGTTCAGCGGCCACTCTCGACGCCTGGCCGATCTGGCTTGCGCTGCAGCCGACGCCCTCGGGCTTCCGCAGCGCGATGTGGTTCGTCTCCGGCGAGCGGCGTTCGTGCACGCGGTCGGCCGCTCCGGCGTCCCGAACACGATCTGGGACAAGCCCGGTCCGCTCACGGTCGCCGAGCGCGAGCGCATGCAGCTCTACGCCTACTTCACCGACCGCATCCTCCATCGCGGAAGCCTGGCCGAACTGGCTGACCTGGCCTCGGCCAGCCACGAGCGGATCGACGGGAGCGGTTACCCGCGCGGCCTGAACGGGGCGGCGCTCTCGCCGGTGGCGCGCGTGCTCGCCGCTGCCGACGTCTACGACGCACTGACCAGCGTTCGGCCCCACCGCCCCGCGCTGACCGCCGCCGAGGCCGTCGCTGTGCTCACCGCCGAGTCCCGCGGCCATCGGCTGGACGGCGACGCTGTCGACGCGGTGCGCGGCGCAATCGGCCACGGCGTGCCGCATCGGCCGAGCGCGCCAGCCGAGCTGACCCCGCGCCAGGTGGAGGTGCTGCGCCTCATCGCAAGCGGACACACCACCAGCCAAGTCGCCCAGGCCCTGACTATCTCACCGAAAACAGCCGATCACCATATCCAGCACATCTACGCCAAGATTGGAGCCTCCAACCGGTCGGTCGCGGCCCTGTTTGCGATGCGAAACGGGTTGGTCTGACCGGCCGTGGAGTTCAGCCGCGAGTTGCGCAACGACGTCCTGGCCGGAGACATCACGCTCTCGGTGCGACTGTGGAAGCAGCCACGTGTCAAGCAGGGCGGCCGTTACCGGGTCGGCCTCGGTGAGATCGAGGTCGACGCGATCGAGCTTGTCCCCTTCGCGGCCGTCACCGGCGAGGACGTCCGGCTAGCGGGCGAACCCGACCGCGAGACGCTGCGCCGGCGCGCCGCGCACGCCGGGCCGATCCACGAGGACACGCTCGTTTATCGAATCGAGTTCCACGCGGTCAGTTGAGTCCATACAATCGTCGCCACGCCCGCTGCCGCACTTCTAGGGTCGCCGGCCGTTACACAAACGAACGCTCGGTGACGAGCTGAGGATGTGCTGGCGCTGGGCCAGTCGCCGGAGAGGGCTAACGTGCTTGGGCATCATTGGGAACCAGCAGAAGGCAAGGTGGTCGACATCCGCTACACCGGTCAACACGGCACAAACCGCGTGGGAGCGGAGCCCCATTTCCTGATGGACGTGCAGCCCGCGACGGGCGAGCCGTTCCGCACCGAAGTCGACGAGTTGCCGCTGATGTTCTCGTTCAAGCCGCCAGCGATAGGCCAGGTCGTCACCCTGGAGTGCGATCCGCGTCACAAGAACGCGCGATTCATCAGAGCAGATCCGGCGATCAACACGAAGGCCGCCGAGCAGGCGCTGAAGACGGCGTACGACGCAGAACGGAACGCGGGTCCTTCAGCGCCGACGGCCGGCGAAACGAGACCTCCGAGCTAGGCAACGCTGGACGCAGATGCGGTCGGTTGGCAGAAAGCCCCGACCGATGATGCCCGGTGCGAGTTCGGCTGAACGCGGCCCGGGGCATCGGAGCGAAGCGTCCGACATGGAGGCCGGACGTCCGTTTCACGTAGGAACCCGTGTTGCGAATTGGTACGACATTTGGCAGAGGGCGGACAGCGGTCCAGCCTAGAACGGTCGTACCGTTTGCTCGGTGAGCTCACGTACGGACCTCATCTATGACCGGCTCGTCGCCAAGGAAAAACTCAAGGACGGAAGCAAGTACAAGCCCCACCCCGAGCCCCACCGCACCCGCGGTGAAGGCACAAATCAACGCTCTTTGAACACTCTGGTCGGTACTCGCGCCGCGCTGCTGGCCGCAGCGAAGTCGCTCAGTCATTCGCGCCTGAGTCTGTGTGGCGCTCTCGCGGGGGGCCGCCATGCCAGTCGACGCACATCGCTGTCGCGTCGTCTTTGAGTCCCCCGTCAGTGGCTTGAAGCAAGGCGAGTACGACGTGCTGCACGGCTTCTCGCGGGTGCATCTCGGCACCCTCGATCATGAGCGCCTCGAGATTGAGGTGCGCAGCGTTGCGTTCCATCACGCCGTCGGTTATGAACATCAACCGGTCCCCCGCCTGCATCGGCAACAGCTGCACCCGATAGTCATGACCGGGATACAGCCCGAACGGCGGATCGGCGACTAACGCGATTGACTCGACGCGGCCGTCGCGGAGGCGGAGAGGATGAGGGTGGCCGGCATTGACGATTGTCGCCGTGCCCGTCGGCAGGTCGATGCGTGCGATCTGCCCCGTCACATAGCCGCCCTTCGCTGCGTGCTGGCCGAGGCTTATGTCCGCTCGGCGCGCCTGCTCAGCGAGCCCAACGCCGGCCCGCCGCGCGTTGCGCAGGGCGCCGACGACCACAGTCGCCATCACCGACGCAGCCACGTCGTGGCCCATGGCGTCAGTCATTGAGAGATGCAACGTGTCGCGCTCCATCGCAAAGTCAAAGCTGTCGCCGGCGATTTCCCCCGCGGGCTCCAGCCAAGCTGCCAACGTGAACTGTCCGCCCTCGCATGTGAACGCGCCGGGCAGTAGGCGATGCTGGATCTCGGCAGCAAGCGATAGGCGCACCGAGCGCTGGCCCCACTCAAACAGGTCGGTAAACCGACGGTTGGCGATGATGACGTAGGCAAGGGCGTGCGCTGCGAGGGCAACATCCGCCAGCGTCTGCTCGTCCGGGGGTTCGGGAAGGCTGAGCTCAAGCACGCCGATCGCCTCCCCCCGGTTGGTCACGGGCGCGAGCAGCCAGACCTCGTCGGCGCGTAGCTGGACCTCAACTGTCTGGTTGCGCAGCGCCTGTCCGTGCGCGCTGCCTTCCAGGCTCACACGCTCGGCGGTCTCCCGTCCCTGCGTTCGCGCCGCGGCGCGAACTGCGGCATGACCGAGCCGGACGAGCGCTCGGCCGCTGAAGTCCACAACGAGAAACGAGACCTCTGACGCGTCAAGTGCCTCAGCGAGCCACTCCCCAAGAACGTCGGCCGCAGCGACAGGTGGCGCGTTCTCAACGGCCACCAGGAGCTTCGCCAGATCCAGCCGCCCCGCTTTGTCGTCCACCATAACTCTCGAGGCTATACGCGCAAGGTGTTCACCGACTGCTGCTCGAGGCGGGTCCGCACGATCGGCGAACGCGAACACGAGAAACGTCCCTGCCTCCCGCCGGCACAGCCGACGTCTTACGTCCCGCTCTGGCGACCCGCGCGCCCGCGCTGGCCGTGGCAACAAGCGAGTTGCCGCATCCAGCCCGACAGGTCCTCGTCGCGCTCGACGGAGAGCCCGAAATTCGAGAAAGGCCCGGGCTTGGCAGGGTTGCGGGGCACGCCGCGGTACCTCCGCGCCGGCGCCAGTACGTCCCGAGCGAGCGACGCAACGTCGAGCTCCCAGTCGGAGGCTGTATGCCGTCCTCGCCCATTGCGAAATGGCCGGCAGTCGCGCAACGCGAGCGTGCTGTCGGCCTTGCCAACGTACAGCGGGTGCCCGTCGCCCGGCGTGCGTCTTTAGACGCGGGCTGGGTTCGGCCGCGCGTTGCACTTGGTCGCCGTCTAGCTGTCTGCGTCGTGTGTGGCGTTGGCGCCTTAGAAGCGATGTCGGGTGTGGCTGAAGCCCCCCTTGGTGAAGGCAAGGACTTTTGCGGGGTGGACGGCGAACACGAGCGCGGTCCCGACGTTGTGTCGAAAGCCATCGTGGCTGACCTCGTATTGCCATCGCCCGTCCCACTTCTGCGCCCAGGCTGCGGCGAGCCGGTCCAGTTGCTGTGCGTCGGTGACGCGGGCCGCT
Organism: uncultured Solirubrobacteraceae bacterium; assembly: GCA_963831015.1. Lineage (GTDB taxonomy): Bacteria > Actinomycetota > Thermoleophilia > Solirubrobacterales > Solirubrobacteraceae > Palsa-465. The sequence continues at coordinate 1,118,946 of CAWHOM010000007.1, forward strand.
TCGCCCTCGACTACCACGTCGAGGCCGCTTTGCCAGTCGTTGGCGCCCGTGGTCAGCGCGACGCGTGGGTTGTTGGCGAGGTTGCGCGCCTTCTGCTCGTCCGGGCCTGTGGAGAAGTGCAGCGCGTCGTCGAGCCAGACGGCGACGAGCGGAGTGACGTGCGGCCGGCCGTCTGTGCGGACTGTCGAGATCCAGAAGATCTCGGCCTCCTTGATCGCCTCGAGCGTGTTCTTCCAGCTGGTGGGCCGCGCTGCTGGATCGCTGAAGCGGGTGTCGAGCTCCGTGCGGGGTGTCGTTGTCACGGGTTTCTGTCCTCGCGGTTGGCGGGTGGCGGGTAGGCCTGGGCGACGATGTCGTCCAGGCGGGCGATCGCCGTGAAGTCCGGGGAGAATCGGTTCCGCATCAGCGCGATCGCGACCCCGGTGTCGATGTCGGCGTAGGCTGCCGATCCGTTGCTGCCGACCATCCCGAAGGTCGAGCCCGATCGCGAGCGGGCGCCGCCGGGTCGATCGGCGCTGTAGCCGAGCGACCAGCTGGTTTCCATCTCCATCACGTGATCTCTCCCGGTGTAGGCGACGGCGGCAGCAGCCGCGAGCTGCTCGGCCGAGAGGAGACGCGTGTCGGCTATGTGTCCGAGGAGCGCGGCGTAAACGCGGGCCGCCGCTCGGGCGCTCATCGTGCCGAACGAGGGGATCTGCGCGGTGAGCACGTCGCGCCGGTTAGCGAAGGCGGCATCGGGAGCGGCGCCGGGAGGCATCGCGCGGGCTAGCGGGCTGCCCGGGGCAGGGCCCGGCGGACGAGGTCCAGACGGCGCGACCTGGCGGGCGACCCGATCCAGGAGCAGCGCCGGGACCGCAAAGTGGAGCTCGTCGGTGACGGCCAGCGGCTCGGTGAGTGTTTCTCTGAGAAGAGCGACGAGGCGTGAGCCGGTCGTCCGCTGGAGCGTTTCACCGAGCAGGAAGCCGAAGGTCTGGGCGTGGTAGGCAAACGCGGTCCCCGGCGGCCACCACGGCGTCGCCTCGGCGACGAGCGCACACATGTGATCCCAGTCACACAGCTGCTCGGTCGTCAGGTCCGGCGGCAGCCCGGGGACGCCTGCCTGGTGCATGAGGACATGTCGCACGGTCACGTTCCCCTTGCCGTGAGCAGCGAACTCGGGCCACACCTCGGCCAGACGCAGGTCGTAGTCGAGCCTGCCGGCCGCGACGAGGGCGTGCACGAGCGAGCTGAGGACGCCCTTGGCGGTCGACCCGGCGAAGAACAAGGTGCCGGCGGACACGGGTTCGCCACTGACCGGATCGGCGATGCCGCTCTGTGCGTCGGCGACGAGTGCGCCGTCCTTGATCACAGCAGCTTGGAGGCCGACCTCATCACCGTCGGTGACGAGGTCGTCGAGGAGTGCCTTCACGGCATGCTGGAGTGCGATGTCAGCGATCGTCGGGTATCCCGTTTGCGAGCGGTTACTCATCGTTGCGCGTCTTCTTGTCGGTTCTCAGGACATAGACCGTCGCGCACCGGGGAACTCATCGGTGCGACTTGCGGCCGATCCCCCGCTGGCGGGCGCGCCCGGGCACGGTCATCGAACTGGAGCGTGACTGGTCGTGGCTAGAACGCTCTCGAGGTACACGCGGTCACGGCCGCGAGCCGGATCGACAGTCATGCTCAGACTCCTCTCTCAGAGGTGGGGTCGGCTGCTCAGCGCCCCAGGATTTGGCGCGCGGCTTCCACGGCCGGCCGCGGGTCGGCATCTTGCTGTGCTGTGGACATGAGTTGCACGAGGGCGGCCACGTGCTGGTCGAATGCCCGGCGGCCGTCTCGGCTGAGCCTGGCTGAGGTGCGCGGCCGCTTGCCGATGAAGGTTCTACGGATCTCGACGTAGCCAGCCGATTCAAGCGTGGATAGCTGCTTGGATAGCGCCGAGTCAGACAGGCCAAGCTCGTCGCGGACGTAGCCGAAGTCGGCCCACTGCGTCGCTGCCAGCAACGAGACGATCGCCAGCCTCGTCGGTGCGTGAATCAGCTCATCAAAGCGAGCCGTGCTCACGGTTCTGAGTCCCCGCCTGCGGTGCGTCGTCGCTGATTCGCTGCCGGGCCTTGCTCAGCATGAGCGCGCCCAGGTACAGGTTCACGAGTGGCCCGGCGATCACGGTCACGGCTGCCCCGGCGGCGGTGGCAATCGTGGCCGGATCGGGGTCGTGGGCCGCGGCCATGCTCGCCGCCGTGGTCACGATCGCTACGTCGACGAGCACGATCAGAGCGAATATCGCGGCTGCGCCACGAGCACCAGGCAGCGTGGTGCTGTGCACCTGGACCCGACGGCGCACGGCCGGAATCGTCCTCGCGGTGAGCCCTGCCATGACGAGCACGGCGAGCGGGATGGTGATCGTCTGCACGACCGCACTCCCGTTGTCCCGGGCGACCCCGATGGCGACCATCCCGGCCGCCACGACCCACCAATACCAGACCGGTACAAGCACCGTCCTGATGACGCGCTCCTGCCGGCGCTTGATCTCCGCCAGCGCGGCCGCCGCCTCGCCGTTGCATGCCCGGTGCCCGGCTGGCTGACGTGGTTGGGTATGCACAGTTGCCTCCTCTGTGGAAACTACTTTCCTGCTAGGAAAGTACCACACGCCCGCCAGCTAGGCAAACGCCATTTATCCCCCGGCCCGCCCAGGCCCGCGACGCCTCCAGCTCGGCGACGTTGTGCGTTGCCGCATTCGCAGGCGATGCGTCGAGGTTCGCGACGACGACGACCCCGTCGGGCGGCCCGGCGGCTTGCACTGTCACCAGTGCCGCCGGGCTCGACAACGTCGATCGCGTCGCGTCCGACTACGTCGCTCTGCGTGGGGGTTAGTCCCCTCCACGTCGAGACGAGCACGAACCCGGCCGCGGAGCAAGCTCATGGACGCAGGCCAGCGTGTCCGGTGCGACGTCGGAGAGGGCAGCGGATGGGATTGCCTGCGCATCGGCTGCCCAGTGCGTGGTCGCGCTCAGTGACGGCTCGGTGGCTTTGAGGACTCCTTCAGCAGCGTCACCTGCCCCGCAGCGTCACTTTGCTTCGCCGCCCACGGCGCCGTCTCGATGTCGCGGACGCCGACCAATGCAAGGTCCTGGAAGCGCGTCAGCCGGGACGGCCTCGACTCTCTTTCATGCCCGACGGCGCGCTTCTGCCTCGGCGCGGAGGACACCGGTGTCATCGCGTTCTCCACGACCCCCGCGGCCAGCCGGAGACCCTGGAAGCACGTAAGGCTCACGTCCAGCGCGTTGATCGCCGCCTCCTGCCGATCGACCAGCTTCTGTGTGGTGACGGACAAGCGCGGGGACGCATTCGCTTCCAGCGACCCGGCCGGCCCGGCGCGCGCCTGGCGCAGGACAAGCCTCAACGTGACCCAGACCGAGCCCGGCACCGGCGAGGACAAGCAACTGGCGGCGCTCGCGCGTGCGCCGACGCGTGTGTGCGTGGCCGGGACGGCCAATGGTGCGACCGGAGCCGACCCGCATCCGGCGCGCCGTTGAGCGTGTGCGTCTCGGCGCTTGCGTCGGCGGCGGCGTCATGCTTAGCTGCGACCGCGGTCATGTCAGATGAGAGCGGAAGCGTGGCGCACGATGGTGATGTGGCGTACGTCCGCGCGGATCACACTGGCCCACGAGAATCCAAGGTGACATCGCCGCTGCCAGCGGGGTTATCGGTGGTAGCGGCGCTCAATACAGGCGATTCTCGGGTTCGTGCCCGTGCCGCTCTTCAATTACAGCGTACGCACGGCAACGCCTATGTTGCTCGACTTGTTCGGCGGGGCGTACGGCCCACGACTACGCGTGTGCTGGCGCGTACACCAACCGCCGACCAGTCCCGATGGCTACAGATCTTTTCCGAGCGACTAGCTGCGGATCCGCTGACGGTCTACGCCCAGACACTGATCCAGGCGTTCGTTGACAGTCGCATCTCCGGGAGTTCCGTCAAAGATCGGTTCAACGCGATCCTCGCTCTCACGTCGCCAGATCCCAGTCACGTTCAGGCACCTGAGGCTCACTTCAATCAGGACACGATCATGGGCATCGGGACCGAACGCCCAGGCCCCGGGCCGGTCGCTCCGGGTTTCCGTCAGAGCGATTTCGGCTTTCGTCGAGAGTTGCGCGACAGCATCCAATACCAGCGGGACGCTCAAGGGCACGATGTCCCCCTGCATCCTTCCAGTAGCAACCAGATCGGGCACTTCCTCACCGCAGCACACATCGGGTTCTTCATCGCAGATTATGAGGCCTACTTCGCGCAGCGCGACCGTGATCTGCAAGCGCATTGGTATTCGAGACTCGTGATGCCCTCAGAAACAGATGACCGGAGAATGATGTACGAGAGTCTCGGACACGCTGCCTTGACCGCCGCGGTCGGGCACGAACTTAGTCCCGGTGATGGGGTCGCCTCTGCGCTGATGGCCGCCTCGGCCGCCGATGTGGCGAACTTTGAGCGCGACCGCTTAGACCTGATCCAAATAAACGACAATCAACCCGGCAACAGCTATCAGGATCTGCTCCTCACGTGGGTCGGCTACCGGTTCGGCCGTCACGTTGCCGACGGCGCTTTTCCCTCACGTCAGGAGGCCGCCCGGTGGCTAACTCTGATGCTCACAGACTCGAATCTCGGCGCAGTGGCAACGAACGACCGCTTCGCCGCCGACGCCCGCGACATGGAGCGCATGCTGGCTCAGTTTCGCGCTATTCAGGAGCACGTTCATTCGGCGCCCCAGGCGACCACCCCACCAACAACGGCACCTAGCCCAAGACCGTGAGTACATCACACTCCAGTCCGGATGCGAGCGTCGGGTGAGTCCCACGCCGTGGAGAAGATGGCCGAGACGACGCCCGTGCGTGCGCCGAATTCGCTTAACCACTACGGCCCGGGATTCGCCGCGCGCCAGCAGTAAGCATGCGATCGTTACCGCGTGAAAGCGCTGTTGCCAATGAGGCGCGCGCGGCGCCTCGAGTGTTCGTCGGCGCGGGTTCTCGACTCAGCTGTCGCCGGTTGACCGAGCCTCGGATCAGACCATGTTGACGGGCGCCGTTCTCACCGCCGCGGCCAGCGCGGCTGCACGTCTGCGAGAACGCGGCGAAAGCGTCGCCGTCGCCGAGTCCTCCACGGGTGGGCTGATCGCGGCGGCGCTCGTCGCGCAGGACGGGGCGTCGCGCTACTTCCGCGGCGGCTTTGTCTTCTACACGCTTGAATCGATGGCGACACAACTTGCCGATGCGTCCGGCGTCGAGTTTGGCGAGCGCAGCGCGACCGAGCAGCGCGCTCGGTGGGTTGCCGACAGCGCGCGAGCCCGGCTCGCAGCAGACTGGGGCGTCGGAGAGACCGGAGCGGCCGGGCCGAGGCCCAACCGCTACGGCGATCCCGCCGGCCATAGTTGGGTCGCAGCAGCGGGGCCCGACGGGATCGTGTCCGCGCACGTGCTCACCGGCGACAGCGACCGTCTGGCCAACATGGAGGCCTTCGCCGTCCGGGCGCTCGCGCTGATCGCTCCGGCGTAGACACCACCGCCGCCGACGCTGCGGCGCCTCCTCTATCTCCAGCCGAAACAGGCTGCAAGCTCCGACCCGGGAGACATCCCGATCAGAGCGCAGACCACCGCGCCGACCGCCCATCCCCTCGTCGCAGTCAGCGTTCCCTTGAGTACACCGGGACGGTACCTACGCCCGTCGGCAGAGCGTCCGATAGTCGTTCGGCGGATCCTTGCGGTCAGCGATCGCTCAGCCAACAGCCGTGAGCCGGGCCGATGGCCCTGGAATTGGCGCGAGGACCTGGGTTTGGAGCGTCCGGCGCGAGAGACCTTGCTCTTGTATTGGTTGGGTACGGCGCCGGGCGCTCTTCCTGCGATGATCAGGCTCGACGGTTCCGTCGCGACAGGGGATAGTTATGGCTACGCAGACAGGACTCCAGGCCAACGACCCGTATGGCGGGCGGCAGCCTACTAGTCATGAGCGGCATGCGGCCCAGCCATGGGATGCGTCTTATCGCGACGGGCCGCCGCCGTGGGACATCGGAGCGCCACAGCCGGCGGTGGTGCGTCTGGCGAGCACGGGCGCGCTTGCTGGCGCGGTGCTCGACGCAGGCTGCGGAACGGGCGACAATGCCCTGCACCTCGTCGACCAGGGGGTGCGCGTTCTCGGAGTCGACGTGGCTGTGACCGCCGTATCGATGGCGCGCGAGAGCGCTACGGCGCGCGGTATTGACGCTGAGTTCCTCGTTGCCGACGCCCTGCACCTTGATCGTCTGGGGCGAGTGTTCGACACGGTGCTGGACTGCGCGTTGTTTCATGCGTTCGACAACGACGAGCGGCGAGCCTACGTGGTGAGCCTGGCATCCGTCACGAGACCTGGCGGACACCTTTATGTCCTCTGTTTCAGCGACACTGACCCTGAGATCGCCGGCCCGCATCCCGTCAGTCGGCAGGAGTTGACCGCACCGTTCACACCCAGTTCCGGATGGAGCATCGCCTCGATCAGCCCAGAGCGGCTGCAAGCAAGGTTCGCTCCCGAAGGCGCGCCGGCTTGGCTGGCGAAGATCCAGCGGATCGAGACTGAAGATTAAGATTGTCGACGCTCGGCACCGGACACGGCCTTCGGTCCTGCGCGAGCATCTCGACTTCCACCACCAGAGTGTCGGTAGAGCCGAAGGAAGGGCTCGCAGAACGGGATCCCAGCTGAGACTTCGCTGTCCTAGCACGGCTGCCTTCGGCAGGGAGCGGCAGTGTGATCGAGACCGGCGCGGCGGCGACCAGGTAGCAACCGGGCGCGTGGGATGGCGGCACCACCGAATGCGGGTCGACGGCGACCCAGGACAGACGTTCGTCAGCCGGCTTGCGGATCAGCAGCGTTGATCGCCAATTGGGCGGCGAAGGCCGGCGGCATCGTCCGAGAACATGCCCTCATGGTGCTCGGCGATGTGAAGGAGGATCGCGCCTGTCTCGAACAGGACGAGATCGCCTTCCTCATAGGTCGGGATCATCCCAAACGGATGAAGGCGCAGATGCGCGGGTTCCGTCTTTGCCTGGAGCGAGACAAGGCGCACCTCGTAGGGGTTGCCCTACCTCTTCCAGCGCCCAGCGAACGCGCGTATCGCGCGCCAGGCCCAGGCCGCCGTCGGGCGATCGCTCAAACGCGGTGATGACGATGGTCACCGGTCTCCTTTCTCGATTGAAGTCATAGCCAGCGGGACTCGGCCCACGTCGAAAACTCATCGCCGGGCCGCTGGAAAAGTAGACCTCGGGCGCGAAGCGGCGGCAGCACGACACTGCTGTATTCGCCACCAGGAGAACCGGCGAGGCGTCCCTGAGCTACTCCCGGGATCACGAAACCGGCAGTCTCGGCGATGCTTGCCGCCCCGCGCCAGACACCGCTTTCACCCGAGCCGGCCACTCGCTGTAAACGCGAAAGCCCTCCCCCGAAAAGGAATCAGTCACCTCGGGCGCCGCAACCGTGCCGCCGGCCGCTCTGTCGCCAATCACCGCAGCACGGGGCGAGAGTGCTCAGTTTGAGACGGCGAGCAGATCGCTAACCAGCACCCAATTTGATCTGCACTCACCAACCATGAGGCGTCTGACGGTCGTCCCGTGAGCGCTCGTGTGCTTCTCCTCCTGAGAAGCCGGCCGTCGCAGCGGTAGCGCCCTGACCGGCTGCACTGGTGGTCGGCACGTCATCGATTGAGGATGGTCTACTGCGGCGGACGCTCGGGGCTCAATTAGCTCGAAACAGAGCAGCGATCGCGGCGATGTCATCAGGCCGTCCTGGGGCGGCCGCGACGCGAAGGACAACGTGCCCTTCTTCGTGGGTGACCTTCCACTCGGCAAACGAGCAGCATTGCCGCTCGGCGGTGGCGAGTGCTTGCAACTCCTCGTGGAGGCCGGACACCGGCTCGTAGCGAACTTCAAGGAGATGACCGCGGCGTCGAGCGCTGAGACGGCCCCTTGCGGACAAAGCCTCCCATCGCCGCAACCTTGCGGCGCCGTCGTCCGGGCCGAGGGTGCACGCGAAAGGCAGTTGGACCAACCCAGGGCCGTCAGCACTATCCACATCTACATGTTCTCAAAAGCGTGCGCCGGCCTACCCAGGGAGTGCGATTGGCGTTCCCTCGTGAGAAACGCGGGCCCGCGCGTCGTCGATGGCTCGGAACGGCTCGCAGGGGGTCCAACGCATCTCCGCGGAAACGTTCGCAGGGGAACGCTGACTGCGACTAACCGAGACGGTCGCTCCGCACCACCATCGGGCTGCTCATCTGGTCCGAGCTCACCGTCGGGTTCGGTCGCAAGCAGTCCTCCCGCACGCGGAGAACGTGTTGATGCTTTCCGGAGGTCTAGATGTCAGGCGATTCGGGACTCAGACGGCGACGCGTCCGCCGTCGGCGGGCAGGATTGCCCCGTAGACGAAACTCGCGTCGTCTGAAGCTAGGAAGCTGACGGTGGCGGCAATCTCGTCCGGGGTCGCGCCGTGTCCGGCCGGTGTGCTCGAGGCTAGGACGTCGAACATCTCGCCCATCGCGGCGCTGGCTGGGGTGCGTGTCGGTCCGGGTGCGACAGTGTTGACGCGGACGCCCCGGGCGGCGAATTCGGCGGTCCAGGCCTTGGTGAGTGATTCGACTGCGGCCTTAGACGCGCCGTAGGTAGCCAGGCCGTTCATGCCGATGGTCGCGGCCATCGTTGAGATATTGATGATGGAGCCACTGCCCTTTTCAGCCATGCGGGGCGCGATCGCCGCGGTCAGGAAGAACGGCGCTTTCACGTTGACATCGAAGGTGGCGTCGAACGCCTGTTCCGTCGTCTGGTCGGTCGGGCCGCCGAGAGCGACGCCAGCGTTGTTGACCAGCACGTCGACATCGCCTGCCGCCTCGGCGAGGCGTCTGACATCTTCGAAGCTCGCTAGGTCAGCGGCGATGAACCGGGCGGTGCCCCCGGCGGCCTCGATCGCCTGCACGACCTCCCGGCCCCGGCCCTCGTCGCGGCCGCTGATGATCACCTCAGCGCCTTCGCTTGCGAGGCGCTCTGCGACTGCGCGGCCGATGCCCGATGTGCCGCCGGTGATGAGGGCGGTCTTGCCGTTAAGTGCCATGTCGTCGTGTTCTCCCGTCCAGTGGTTGTCGCGAAGCCAGAAAACTGGAATATGCGTTCCACTCTAACACAGTTTGGATCGTTCGCTCCATTCTCTTGCTAGATTCCAGCCCATGAGCACGGCCAGTCCCACCCCTCGTCGGCTGACGCGCAAGGGGCAAGAAACCCGCCGGCGCATCGTGACCGCGGCGGCCGAGCTGATCTTCGAGCAAGGCGTCGCCCACACGACTATCGAGGACGTGCGCGCGACGGCGGATGTCTCAAGCTCCCAGCTCTACCACTACTTCGACGACAAGCCAGCCTTGGTCCGAGCCGTAATCGAGCACCAAGCCGACGCCATCGTCGACGGACAGGACACGTTCGATCTCAGCAGCTTGGATGGCCTGCGGGCCTGGCGTGACTGGGTGATCGAGCACCAGCGAAAACTCAACTGCAGTGGCGGCTGCCCAATCGGCTCGCTCGGAAGCGATCTAGCCGAAACCGACCCCGAAGCGAGAGCCCAGGTCGCCGAGGGTTTCAAGCGTTGGGAAGCCAGCATCCAGAGCGGCCTTCGAGAGATGCACGCGCGCGGCCGGCTCACACCCGACACCAACCCCGACACCCTCGCGCTCGCCCTCCTTGCCGCATTACAAGGCGGCCTGCTCCTCACTCAGATCGAACGCGACACCAAACCCCTGGAAGCCGCACTCGACGCGATGCTCGAACTGCTCGCCAGACTCGGCGGCAACGGCTAGACCGCGGTCCGGCGTGCCGGTCGGCGGGCACACACTTCCCATGAACCGCCCATCACGGCAGGTCCGATAGTCGCTATGAGACCACGCGCGTCCGGCTCGGTTCGCGCACCGCGACCTGGCTCCTGGGCACTCGCGCTGAAAGGAGGTTGATCGCCTCACGCACCCCGCCGCGCCCGTGCGACGTTGTGGAGGCGTAGATGAGCCGTACCGCAGGTTGAGCAGTGCCTCCGCATGCTCGTTTCGCAAGTGTTGCGTGCGGCCGCTCAGGCGGGCTCGCGGTCCGTGAACTCCTGTATCAGCGTCGGGTTCTCGTGCACTGAGACGAGCAGCAGCGGCTGCTGTCCGGTGTTGCGGAACCCGTGCAGTGTGTGGGCGGGAACGGAGATGATGGTCTCGGCGCTCGCCTCGACGATCTCGTCGCCGGCCGTCCAGCGCCCATCGCCCTCGAGGAGCACGAAGGTCTCGGCGTATGGATGGGTATGCAGCTCTACGAAGCGACCTGGGGGCGTGCGGACGATGAACATGGTTACGCCGACACCGGCCTGCGGACCGCCCTCGAACAGCGCGGCGGTCGGGCTCAGGCGAATGTCTTCGAGGTTGAGGTGAGAAGCAGACATGTGCCTCCGGCGTTGCGAGGGCCCCGGCGTCCACGCGGGCCTCCGCGTTGTCAGGGTTTTGAATTGGCTCGTGTCGTTGACGATCTCTGGATCTTGCGGCGCGAGGTCGCCTGGCTGAGTGTGGGGGCGATATTCGGGCTGACTCGTCAGCTGACCTGCGTGACCTGCAGGATGTTGCCTTCGGTGTCGCGCAGCCAGAACGTCGGGGGGACCCCTTCGCCAAACCGGCCGATCTCGGCGTCGACGTCCACCCCGTGACCCTTCAGCTCCTCGTGGTAGGCATCGACGTCGTCGGTCTGCAGCGAGATGCCCGTCTGCTTTCCCCCCGCCGTTACCCCGGGACCGGGAGGGCAGAGCGCGATCGTTGTGTCGGCCCCCGCGGGGGCGACCTCAATCCAGCGAAAGCCGGGCCCGAACGACGACTCGAAGCGCTTCTCGAGACCGAGCTTTCCGGTGTAGAACTCCACTGCGCGGTCCTGATCGGCGACCGGGACGATGACATTGGCGACTTTGATGACGCGGGTGCTCATTGGGTCTTTTCTCCTTGACTTGTGTTGGATGCTGAGAGGTGTACGCGTGTCCACCGCACGCGGTTGGGGGGCGGGTGATGAGCGATGGAGTCGCCTAACGGCTCAATCACGGAGGACCGGCGCGCGACCGCGCCGAGCTCGACCGGCTGGTCGTCGACGGATCCGAGTAGGTCTGTCTCGAGCTGTAGTGAGCTGTGAAGCAGCGCGTTGATTCCTTCGCGGATCAGCTCCGGGGGTTTGCTCTTTGCGGCGCTCATGCTGCCCCTCGGTTTTCGCGATCTGCGGATCGACCGGGCCCGCATGGTGACGGGCGGAGCTGGTCGTCCGGCTCTACGGCGCGGATGGCTCGATTTAGTGTGTTCTGCGCTCATCTCTGCCTCTCTATGCGGTACCACGGGTGAGCCGGTCAAGCGCGACAGTCCACCGCTCACGCATCGCTTCTCTCGCGGCCGCGCTGGGAAGGTGCTCATGGCGGCTCGCCATCGACGTGCCGCTGTCGGCAGGCAGGACGCGGAGCTGCAGCGTCGACGGTTCGCTCCAGGATCGTGGGCGGTCGCTCGCGCGCACGACCTCGCCTCGGGTTTCGGACCGGATCGCGCGGACCGCGTCGTGGTCCTCCAGCAGCGAGCGCAGGCGCGTCCACGCAGTCTCTATGTCGACAACAACGGTGCGGCGAACCCCGACCTCCCACTGACCGTCTGCCGTCTGCCCCACGGGCCTCACGGCGCCACCACCGCGATCGCGGTGATCTCGATGAGGAGAGCCGACGGCGCGAGCCCCGCCACCTCGTCGCTGACGACCTGGCCGTCGGGCCAGATGCCGTTCTGCTCTCCGACGCAGATCGTCCTCGCTGGTCCCTCGACGATGACACCGTGCGCAGACGCCGAGTTCTTAGGCAAAGCCGTCGGCCGCAGACGGCTCACCTTGACAACGGCCGGGGCGTCAGCGCCGCTCATGGCTTGATCGCCTGGGTCACGGCTGTCGCTATCGGCCTGACCGGCAACGTTCGCGGTAGCCGGGCTGATGGCTGGTCAGGCGAGTCTGTGCGTTGTGGGGCGCTATCGAGCCAAGCGGTCTGCATCTCCGCGGCGAGGTGCACACACGTCATGCGCAACTCTCCCGGCCCGGCATTGGTGAACGCATGGGCCGCACCAGCCGCCGCAACGAGGATGTCGCCGGCGCCAGCGAGAAGCTCGCTGCCGTCAAGCACGAAGCGGGCCTGTCCGGCGTGCAGAACGAACACCTCCGCGTAGGGGTGACGATGCACAGCCGGCCCATCGCCCGGCTGGTTGTGAACCAGGAACATCGAGACCGGCACCTGCCCATGCTCAGATCCGCGAAAGACGTGGGACTGGTTATCGCCCGGAAGAGACCCGTGCACGATGTGGTGTCCCCTCAAGCCACCCAGGCGCGACGTCCCGGGACCACGAGCCTGCTGGTCCCCGCCACCGGCCTGCGCGTCTCGAAGCGGTCCGGCGCTGGCGGTCGCTTGCGGGAGAGCGTGAGCGTCACCTTCGCTCTCGCGCGCGTGCTCGGTCAGCATCATGCACATCAGGCACATCGATTCCTCCATCGTTGAGGGGGCGGCAGCCTAGGTTCGCGCCGGCGTAGTGTCTTCTCCAAACGTGCTCTCCTCCATACGTCGGCTGTCTGCGCGCACGCCACCGAGGCAGAGTGAGGCCCACCCAGCTGCCTGGGCGCCCCGATCAAGACCGAGCTCACCGTGATGGCATGGCGCGCACGCGTCTCAGACCGCGTCGGCGGCGGGAAGACCAGCTGGTTTCCGAACGGACTCCGCATGAGCAGTGATCCTGCCTGGCGCGCGCCAAGAAGAGAAATGCCGGGTCCGCATGCCACTGATGTTCAACTCGCATTACGGCCCCTATGGGCCGGGGCGCGATACTCCACGAGCGATGCCCGAGCCTCCGGCCACAGTGATCGCCTTCCCCGCCTCCGCGGAAGCGATCGAGCTGCGGCACCTGCGCACATTCGTGGCGGTCGCCGAAGAGCTCAGCTTTGGTCGCGCCGCCGCGCGGCTGTTCATCACCCAGCCCGCAGTCAGCCGCCAGATTCGCTCCCTGGAGCAACTCGTCGGCTGTCGGTTGCTCAGGCGTACGACGCGGACCGTCGAGCTGACCCTGGCTGGCGAGGCACTCCTGGAACGCGCGCGAGGACTGCTGCTCGAGGTCGACGCGGCCGTCGTCGCCGTGCAAACCGTCGGCGGCGAGATCATGGCCCGAATCGCCAGCATCTGGGAAGGCGTCGGCGAGACGCTGCGCGACCCCGACGATCTTCAGGCCCAACGCGCCGCCTGGGAATCCCTGCTCGCACAGTTCGACCCTCCCGAGAACACCGGGACGCGCGCCGTCAACACCGACGGCGTTGCGGGACTCGTCCAAGGCATGGATCCCGCCAGCTCACCCGGCGTGCTGTTCGTGCACGGCGGCAGCTACGTGCTCGGATCAGCGTTCGGGTACAGACCGCTGGCCGGCGCCCTCGCCCAGACCTGCGCAACCAACGTCCTGATCCCCGAATATCGCCTGGCGCCCGAACACCCGTTTCCGGCAGCGCTCAACGACATCCACCGCGCGTACACGTGGATGCTCCAGCAGGACATCAACCCGCGCGAGATAGTCCTAGTCGGAGACTCCTGTGGCGCGACGATCACGCTCGCGCTGCTGCTCAAATGCCGCGATGCAGGCACAGCACTGCCGGGCGGCGCGATTCTGCTCACTCCCGCTCCAAGCGTTCAACCCGTGAGCGCTAAGGCGCCGGCGGGAGGACCATTCGAGCGCATGGTCCAAGCCTTCTGGGATGGATGCGCCGAGTCCTACCTGGACGGACATCCTGCCGACGATCCTCTTGTGAACCCGCTGCTAGGCGATCTCGCGGGACTCCCGCCGCTGCTCATCCAGGCCGGAACACGCGACCTGGCCCTCGATGCTGCACGTGCCGTACACGATCACGCCATCGCCTCGGGCGTTTCGAGCAAGCTCGAGCTCTACCCCGCCGAAGCGCATTCATTCCATCTCTTCTGGTCGTTTCTGCCAGAGGCCGTCGACGCGCTCCGGTCCGCCGGGACGTTCGTAGGTGACCGGGTCGCCGAAGCACACGATCACCGGATTGCGCAAGCCAACTGAGCCGCCTGCTGGCTGACGCGGCGAGCCTGGCCGTGTCCTGTGTGGACTGGTTTGGTTGCTGATGAGCGGATCCTGCGTAGGAACCTGGGTAGCGGGGCAAGCCCATCGATACCTGTGAGCACGATTGGCGCGTCGACCCTAGTCTGATTCTTGAGTCAGAGCCGCCGCGGCAGATGGTGATCTGCGCTCGATCGAAGCGGCACTCCCGATGGTCGACCATACTAGACGCAACGGTGCGTCTTGTGCAGTGCCGATGACGAGACGGAACGTTGCGGTCCGATCCGCGCAATGGCAGACCCGACGACGGCCCCCGTCCGTGCCCCGAAGGGACGCGCACCTCATCGACGCGACGAGAACGCGCGTCTCGCTGTCCTACACGCCGCCGATGACCTACTCGTCGAGCGCGGATTCGGCGGCGTCACCGTCGAGGGGATTGCCGCCCGCGCCGGGGTCGCCAAGCAGACGATCTACCGCTGGTGGCCTTCCAAGGCCGACATCCTCCTCGACACCCTGATCGACGATGCCAACCGCCAACTGGCCATCCCGGACGCCGGCTCCGCCGTTGAAGCACGCGCCGATATCGCCGCAGCCTCGCGAGCTTTCTCACCAAGGAACCGGCTGGCAAGGTGCTACTCGCGCTCATCGGCGAGGCCCAGCACGACCGGGAGATGGCTCGCAGCTTCCACCGACGCTACCTCGACCCCCAACGCGAAACCGAACGCGAAACGCTCAAGCGCGGCATCACCAACGGCGAACTCTCCGACGCGCTCGACGTCGATGCTGCCCTCGACGCCCTCAGCGGACCGATCCTCTACCGCGCACTCACCGGAGCGCGCATACCGCGACGCTTCATCGACACACTCATCGCCGACACCCTGAAGAGCCCCTCCCGGTCGTGCGTTAGCCGGCGAGCTTGCGGCCGCAGTGGTCCATTAACGCGCGGTAGTCGCGACTCGGGCTGATCTCGAGGTAGTTGACATCGCTGACGGCCTCGAGATTGTGGCCCGGGGGCCAGTAATAGCTCTCGCCGGCCTCGTACGTCACCGTCCCGTCGGCCCGGTGGACGCGCATCATGCCGTTGATGATGTATCCCCAGTGCGCGCACTGGCAACGGTCGTCCGGGAGGCCGACGAACAACGGGCTCGTGCGTACCCCGGCCTCG
This sequence comes from uncultured Solirubrobacteraceae bacterium, assembly GCA_963831015.1. Taxonomy (GTDB): domain Bacteria; phylum Actinomycetota; class Thermoleophilia; order Solirubrobacterales; family Solirubrobacteraceae; genus Palsa-465. Next base: position 1,134,226 of record CAWHOM010000007.1, read on the forward strand.
AGCCGGATGAGGCAGAGCATCAGGTCGCCGGCGGGGATGCCTCGGATCTCCGTCCCCGGCGCCCGCAGAAGAGTCGGGAGGTCATCCCAAGTCAGACCGGTCGCCGTCGAATGCCCATCCTGGACGCCCACCGATCAGAGACTAGCTCTGTGGCTCACTGCGAGCGCGCCAGGGCTCATTGAACGATCGAGGCGGCAGTGGCGGGCACTGGAGGGCAACCGTGGGCAATTTGGGGGAGCCGCGCTGGTCCTGCGTAACCACCCATAAATCCGCCCAACGCGTGGAACGCCGAGCCGTCGGTAAGGAGTTGTCGCTACCGGGTGCGCTTCTGCTTGCGAAGCGTCCAGGCGCCGAGGACGTGCAGCGCCCTCAACCTGGCCAACTGGTGTTGCCGGGCACGGTGGTCTGGTTGACGGTTGCTCCGCGGCTTGACCGTGCTCCTGAGCGCAGTGGGCAAGGACTCCGTCTGGGCGGAGGCCGATCGACCAAGGCGCGCTTATCGCCCGAGGGATTGGCGACACGACGAGGCTGGCTTATGTCGTGCCCGCGCAACCCACGCGTCGCTGCGGCTGGCGTCGTCGGACCTCCTGCACGGGCAGGTCTGGGGCCGCTGATCCGTGACCTTCGGGGTAAGAGGGGGACGCTGCCGCCGCGACTCGGTCGGCTCGTCGCGGGGCGGTGCGCGGCTAGTCGACCATGCTCAGCAGGTCACCGACGAGTGTGCGCGCGTAATCTGACCCGCCGGGCAGGGCGAAGACCGCGTGGTGATAGAGCGGCGCGACGATGTGGTCGACAACCTGCCGAGCGCTTGGGGTTGCCTGCGCGCGTTCGCGCGCGCGCGTCGTCATCAGTTCGGCTTGAGCGATGCGCTGGTCCCAACATGGGCAGGCGTCGAGGAAGCCGGTGCGTGACGAGGCGAGTGCTCGGAGGTAGAGGGCGCGGTCGTGGACGTCGTTGGCGATCGATTCGGCCCAAATCGTCAGGTCCTGGCGCAGCGAGCCGGTGTCGGGCAGTTGGTCGTCGTCGGTCAGGACGGCCACCGCGACCTCCGCGCACAGTGCCTCGACGCTGCCCCACCGCCGGTAGAGACTGGTCGGATTGACCCGGGCCTCGCGCGCGATCTGCGGAATGGTCAGCGTCGCCTGGTGGCCCTGCCCGATCAGCCGGCCGACCGCGCTGTGGACGCTGTCGCGCACCCGAGCGCTGCGACCCCCGGGGCGGCTGGCTGCGGTGGCGATTTCGGCCATGGAGGCGACAATAGCAATGAGATTTGCTTTACGGCGACAAGAGCCGCTATCGTCGCTAACGCCAAGGGATTTGCGTTAGCGATGAAAGGTATCGACAGATGACCCGCACTTCGAGACACAGCCTGTCGTTCTGGCTGATCGCCCTCGCCAACGGCGTGCTGCTGTTCGGATCCGCTGCGCCGTCCCCTTTGTATCCGGTCTATCAGCATCTATGGGGATTCTCGGAAGGCATGCTCACGGTGATCTTCGCCGTCTACGTGGTTGGCCTGGTCGCGAGCCTGCTGACGCTCGGCGCGCTCTCGGATCACGTCGGCCGCAAGCCGGTGCTTGTCGGCGCGTCGCTGGTCGTGATCGCATCGATGTTCGTGTTCGCAGAAGCAGACGGGACCATCACTTTGCTGATCGCCCGGCTGCTCCAGGGCCTCGGCACCGGCGCGGCGTTGGGTGCGCTGAGCGCCGCGCTGGTCGACCTGCAGCCGTCCGCGCGCATCGGATCGGTGGTGACGGGCGTGGCGCCGATACTTGGACTCGCCTGTGGCATCGTCGGCAGCGCGGTGCTCGTCCAGTTCGGGCCCAACCCGCGGGAGCTCGTCTACGTGCTGCTCGCGGCTCTGCTGGCGGTGCTGGCCGTGGCGACGCTGACGATCGTTCCCGAAACATCTCCGCGCCTCGGCTTGACCTCCCGTCGTCACGCTCTACAGACGATGACACCCCGGATCTCGATCCCGCCAGAGGTCCGCAGCGCGTTTCTCGCCGGGGCCCCCGCGCTGATCGCCGTCTGGGCGCTCGGCGGCCTGGTCCTGTCGCTGGGATCTTCGATCATCTCCGCCGAGCTCGACATCGCCAACGTCGCAGTCGGCGGAGTGATCCTCGCCAGCTTCTTCTTCTGCGCGACGATCGCCGCTCCACTGGCAGGCTCACCGAATCGACCGATGAGCCTGCCGGTGAGCTACCTGTGCCTCGCGGTCGGACTGGGGCTTTTGCTCGTCGGATCGCTCGACAACTCGGTCGCTGTGTACACCGCCGGCCTGGTGATCTCGGGCATCGGCTTCTCGACCGCATACATTGGCGTGATCGCCTCGCTCGCCCACGTCGGCCCTGCGGCCCGCGGCCGGCTGTTCGCCACGCTCTATGTGATCGCCTACTCGGCGTTCAGTGTGCCGGCCGTGATCGCCGGATTCGTGGCCACCGACGCGGGGCTCGACAGCACCGTCACCGGTTACACGATCTTCGTGCTGTTGATGGTCGCACTCGCTGCGCGTGCGATGCCACTGCGAGCACGCGCTGGGAAACGACAGGCGGCCCCGAGCGCGGTGCCCCCAGGCGTCTGTCTGAAGGACTAGATCCACCAACGCAGTCATGCGAGCCCTGTGTACGCAGGGGCGCCGCCCGCGTCCAGCGCCCTGACCACTATCGACAGCCCGACACGATCGATGGCATTGGAGTGCCGGATCGCTGAGCGGACGCTCTCGGCTCCAGGAAGACCGGCTTGAGGATGGCCTGGCTCGCCGTCTCAGGTCCCAACGGCTTCCGAACATCGCCCACAGCCGCCGGTGCTGTCGGGTTTCGATCAGGTGGCGGCGAACTCGTCGCTCCTCCGCCCCATGGTCATCTTCAGCGGATGCGCTGCCCGGCCGATGAGCAGAGATATGGCTCCAGGGATGGCTCCACATCGGATCTCTGAATCCAGCGCTTCGCTCGCGAGTTGGCTCTTTCGCGCGGCGCTGCTCTCTGAGGCGCCCCCGGTCGCGCACCATGCCGAACGCCTAACCGTTCGGCGGACCACTCCGAGCAGAGCAGGCGGACGTTGAGTCACGCTATCGCGGTGAGTCTCAAGGACGTCGGCCTAGGCATTGGCGCGGCGATCTTTTTCGTGGTCGGCTACCACCCTCGTACGAGACCGCATCTGGTGATAAAGCCGATGCGTGGGAAGTTGAATGACCTGTGCGCAATGTTCATTGCCTCTTGTTTCGCAGTGGTTTTCATCGTTGGCGTCGTCCGACTGGTTATCGAGTTGGTGTGAAGCCGTTCAGCAAGCAGCGCTCGCTCCGAGCCGGCTCTCGAGCCCAGTCTCAGTTGGGATCCTCTTGCGCACAGGTCGGCTCGGTTCCGCGAACCGGTTTGCGGTCCGGACGTGCGGTGGTGGCGTCCGCCACGCCGGGTTCAATAGTCGTTCACCTTCGTTCGACTAAGGAGTTTCTTTGCCGCTGACCCAGACACAGCTCGCCGGCGCCGTCGCTGACCGCGCCGAGATCAGCCGCGCCGAGGCCAAACGGGTGCTCGGGGCACTCGAAGAGGTCGTGCTCGAGGAACTCGGCAACGCCCAGAAGGTCCGGATCGCTGGGGTGGTGCAGTTGACCGTGCGCGTCAAGCCGGCGCAGAAGGCGCGCAAGGGCCGCAACCCAGCAACCGGTGAGGAGATCACGATCGCCAAGAAACCGGCCGGCGTTGATCTGCGCGCGCGTCCGCTGGCCAAAGCCAAGGCGGCGCTGCCTTCGCTACAGAAAGCCCGCCGACGCATCGCCGCCTAATCGCTCGGGGTTACCCCGATCAGTCGTCCGCTCACGGACCCTGATGGGAGAGCGCCGAGCGGCGGATTGGCTGGTCAGGTAGCTCTGGCCGCGATGCCTGGATAGTCGAGTAGCAGGCCGGCGTCGTCGTAGGCCAGCACGCAGGTGAAGTCAAACGCGGGCGCGGCATACGCAAAGCGCCGACCCGTGTCTTGGTCCTCGAGGCGGATGTAGCGCTGCTCGAGGCGCTCGACGCGGAGATCTTCTGCGCGGACATAGGCGCCGGGCGCGTCAGCGCCCTGGCCGCAAGCCAGCCCCAGTCGGCGCACCGGAAACGCGTTCGTGAGCACCGAGGACTCAAGGTCGATGTCCAGGCAGCCATCAAGGTGCGGAGCGGGCCGGCTGTCGAGCCGCCAGCTTCCCGCCCCGTCGGTGCTCACCTCCAGTGCACGCTCGCCGGCGTCTGTCCGGGCGCTGACGCGTGCGCTCCGGGTGGCCCAGGACGTCGGGTCGACTCTGACCTGATAGCTGACCGCCCAAACGTGCCCGTGCTCGAGCGCCGTCGTCGTTCCGGTGAAGCTCAGGCCACCGTTGACCTCGGCAACGAACGCGGCCTCAAAGCCCTCGCGCGCTCCGACGTGACGCCACGCAATCTGAGAAGGCAGCCGCCCGGACATGGCTAACAGCCTACGACTCAACCCCACGCGCGCAGACGGTCGCCACCCCAATCTCATCCGGTCAGAAAGCCAGCCGGTTGACCCGCCGTGGATCATCGAGCGAGCCTCCGCGCTCGTCCGCACGGCAACGTCTTCTGCGACGGCGCAGCGGCTCATCTGAGGCGCGCGCGGGTTAGTTGAGTCGCGCCTGAAGGGCTTTGAGTTCGGCTTGCAGCAGGTCGCGCTGCGACGCTCTGGCCGGAAGCGCAAGACGCAGCCTGGCGGCGTGGATCGCGGCGCCGATGTTGCCCCGCCGGTCGTAGGCGGCCACGAGGTTATTGAGCATCCGCATCACGATCTCATCCGCTCGCCAGGGCCTGATGACGCTCCGCGCGGCATTTGTCTCGATCCGGGCACCCCCCGCGAAGGGATCGACTAGCACGGGCGGCTCTATACCGAAGTGACCGACCACGAAGTGGCCGGGCAGACCGACGCCGGCGATCGGGATGGCAGCTCTGCGAGCCGCTTCCACATAGACCACGGACAGCAGAATCGGTAGACCGCGACGCCGCGTGAGCACGAGGTCGAGCATCGAATTGCCGGGATCGTCGTACTGCTCTCGATCTCCCGCGAACCCGTGACCAGCGCCGATCACCCGTCCGCAGGCAAGTGCCTGGGATTCAGGCGTTCGGTCAGTCTGCTCACTCGCCCGCGCGACCTCAGCACCGAGAACGTCCAGTCTTGCCAGCGCATCAGCCGCATCGACCTCGCGGAACTGCGCCGCCACGGCAAGGGACAACACGTCCAGCGTCGCATCCGGATCGACGGCGACCTCAGCGAAGCCAGGCAATTCAGGCACGCTGGCATTGTCCCGCCGCAAGGGTCGCAAGACAGCACCGGACCCGAGCTTCCCAACATGACGAACCCTCACTACAGCCGCAAGCGTCAACTCGACGGCGAGCGCTGCGAAACCCTTCAGGTGGCCGCGTCGGACGTCGGTGCCCTTCCCACGCGGCGCGTTGCACAACCAACAATGAGTGCGACGAGCTGAGGTTCACGCGCGACACCTTCGTGCGCACGACGAGGCATTCCGGGGTTGAGCTCTTAGTCGAGCAGTGCCAAGCGACTTTCCCGGACGTGGCCTGGACGCCCTAGAGATTGCTGGAACTTCGTGCGGGTACGCGCAGGATCAGCCGCTCCCGGCGACCACGAGCGACCAACGCGTTGCTGGCGTACCCGTCACCGTCAGCACGGAGTACCGACCAATAGTCATCCGGTTCCCGCCGGCTAGCCCCGGCCCGCAGCCCACCTTGACGAGGAAGCGCCCACCAATCGTGACGGTCACCGACCGTCCGCCCCGGCAACTCATCTCGACCCCGATGTGCCGCGGCCAGAAGGATCGGACGAACCGTCGGGTCCCGTGTCCGCTAGTCACCAAGACCGATGAGTAGCCGGACGCGGAACCCGTAGCCATGTTGTTGAAGTCGGACAAAACCGCAGCGGGCGACAGCGGCGCCGCAGTCGAATGACCGCCACAGCCTCCGACGAACGATGCGAGCAGTCCTATCCCGACGCACAGACCCGCGCGCTTTCGTCGAATACACGCGCGCGCGGACCCGAGTCTCATCCTCCAATCGTTCCAGACCCTCCGCCCAACCGTAGTACGCGGGCTGTTGTCTGTCGTCGTCAACACGGCAAACGAGAACAAGACTGCTGTTCTCGGGCAAAGTTGCCCACACCAGCGGACCGCCTCTCAGACGGGATCGCTCAGCGAACTGCGTGGAGCTGGCCCACCCGCCCCGGTTTGGCGACCAGGGACGCGAGGACACGGCGCCGGATGCCGCGCTGATCAAACCGATGGCGTGGCCCGGGGGTGCTTTTCGGAAGGTACCCGGCCCGACGATGTCTCGCCGGGCCGGGGCACGACCTAGAAGCTAACGCTGCCGCTGCCGTAAACGATGGCCATCTGCGCCACCGTGGTGCCGCTGTTGCTCATGTTGCACTGCCCTTTCTTCGGGCCGCTCTTGTACGTCGAGCCGATGAACCCGAACGACTCGGTGATCTTCACGATCCCGTGGATGGCGGCGTAGAGTCCCGTCCCGCTGACGATCGGAGCTGCCGCTGACGCGGTGGCCGACGCCGAGCAGGTCGCAGCATCCAAGGTCGGGGGCGCATTATCGGCCTTTCTGGAGACCGCCGTGAGGTCGAGCTTGATCGTGCCCTTCGTCAGGGTCGCGATCGCGATCTTCTTGCCGTTAGTAGTGACAGAATGGCTTCTCCCGTAGTCGCCGATCGCGCCCGTAAAGAGGACCTTCCCGTTGCCTTGCTTCTGGGCGGGTTGCACGAATAGCTGGATCCGACCGCCTGCCGGTGTTGGCGAGGAGCCCGCCCCCAGGGCGGCCGACGCACCAACGATCAGGCAGGTGAGTAGCCCCACGACTCCAAACGCTGTGTTTCTTAGGCGCATCCCAACCTCCTGAGTCTCGACCAGACGCCCGTCGGGTCGACTCAGAACCCGAACGCACGGGTCCCCGCGTGGGGGCTGGCGCGAGCATAAGCGTGTCCACGACTCAACTCCGTTGCGAACGCGTTACGCGCTCAGAGTCAGCCCACCGCCCATCGCCAACGACTGAGCCACCCAATCGCCCGCGATCGAGAAACCGGAATGGCCGGAGTGAAAACCCGCGACCCTTAACTCTCCGCCGTGCCGGGCCGGAAGCCCGGCTCAGGTCGCTGCTTCCCAAGGGACATCCAGCAGCAAACCCATGACCGCCCCCGCGCCCCTGCTTTGCTCAGATGGCGGGCATCTTGCGACGTAGCAGTTCCTCTTTGACCATGACACTCCAGCTTGAGTGGCCAGGTGCGACCTGGTAACCGCTGGTCGCTGATCGGACGTCTGTCGGTGACCTAACGCCTTACCGCCTACCGCGAACGAGCATCAGCGACCCCCCAGGGAACTGCTATTGGATGAACCCGCCGCGCAGCGCCGCTGCAACCGCCGACGCCCGGTCGGGGACCTCAAGCTTCCTGTAGATGTGCTCGAAGTGAGTCTTGACGGTTGCTTCGCTCAGCTCGATCTTCTCCGCGATCTGCCGTCGCGTGTGCCCGGTCGCCGAGAGCTGTAGCACCTCCAGTTCACGCGGAGTAAGGACGGGCGCGGAGAGCTCGCCCCGACGTTGGGCCAGGCCCTGCCCGATCTCGAAGCTGATACCGAGCAGCGAGCGCATGAACTGATCGGTGAGCACCGGCTGGCGTTGGGAGGCGAAGGTGAGTACCGCCAGCACTTCGTCACCGTAGGTCGCCGGCACTGCCAGCGTGCCGTACAGTCGAGTTCGAGCATCCAGCGCTCGGACCGCATCGACGGCGTCATCGGCGAGGTCGGCAACCCTGGTCGGACGGCCCGATGCCCAGGCTGCTCCAGCGAGTCCTTCGCCCCGCGCGCGGCGGACCTTGCGGACTTCCAATTCAAGTTCAGGCAATTGCAACCCCCGCGCCCGCCAGACCACCCAAGCGGTTAGCGCCTGGCCTCGCGGGAGCCACATCATCCCGGAGTCGAACTCCAGCGCTTCCGCCAAGTCTCTGACCAGACGTCGCGCGCCGAGCGGGCCGGGCTGCCAATCGGACAGGGCGTCAGAAACAGCGAACCGGGCAGCCAGCTCTCGCTCGGCCTGGTGCTCGTCGGTGACGTCCTGGACGGTACCGATCAGAGTTGATGATCGCTCACCGGAGTTCACGACTGACACAACCGTTGAGATCAGGTGACGCACACTCCCGTCGGGCCATACAAAGCGGTAGCGCAGCTCCCGATGCCGGAAGGCACGACCCAGCTCGTGTACGGCCCGCTCGAGGCGTTTCTTATCGTCAGGATGGCAATGCAGGAACACGTACTCGGCCGACGGGGTGATCTCACCGGGCCGCAGTCCATAGATCCGAAACAGATTGTCGGACCACAGAAGCCGACCAGAAGTCAATTCCCAGATCCCGAATCCAGCCAGCTCCTCCACCCGCTCATACAGAGTCTCCCGGCTCGGCGTTGTCGCAGGCACGCGATCGTCCGACAGATCTCGGATCCAGGTAGCGACGTGCGTAGGATCCTCGCTCGTGACAGCGAGCCTCAGGTTGACGGGGAACTCGCCCCCGTCCGCGTGAACGGCGACGAAGTTCCTCCTGCGGCCGGAGTCGAATGCCTGCCGGTCTGTCAGCGTCTGTCGACGCGCCGCGCGGTACGCGGCTCGATACCGCGACGCGATGATCAGGTCCTCGACCGGTGCGCTGGGAAGACTGGAGTCAGAGCCGAACAACAGCGTGAAAGCGACATTTTGCGCCAAGACGCGTCCCTCCGCGTCCGTCACCACCACAGGATCCGGCGCAGAGGCGGTCCACGCGTATTGTGATTCGAGCAGTTAGACCTCCCTTCCAACCGGGCCCCTCGTTGCCACAACTTCGCAAGGTCAAACCATCCGCGAGCAGTATCCACCTCTCGGGCAAGCTTTGCCATCCCCCAGACGGCCGATATCGGGAGGCCACTGACTGCCGATATTCATAGTCAGCGACCCTGTTGGCGGGAGATCGTCGCGGGCGGTTCGCGAGGCGTCCGTGATGATGTCGTCCGGCGTCGCGGAATGGTGCCGGCGTTAGGTTTCTGCTCACGTCCTCCGTCACAAGCTCCGACCGGACCTGATCGCCCCCTACTGGGAGGAGCCGCTACTGCTCGCCGCGTCACTTCGGCACGGATGGGCGCCCGCATCGTTGCTGCTCGCACGCGTGCGATCAGGCGCGGGAAGCAACCCCCTCGCTCAAGCCCTGCAGGAACACGGGCGGCTGGTCAAGACGAGCCTCGGGCTCGCCTGGCTCGGCGACGGGGAGCTCCGGCAACGGATTGGCCGGCAGTTGAACCAGTGCGAGCGGCCACGCCGTCCATCTAGGGCGCCGTCGACGTACTCCGCGCCGCTGGCGAGCTCATCGCGACCGGCGAGGTCGGGCAGTCTTCCCGGTCGTGGACCGGCACATCCACTTGTAGGTCCGCTACGCATTCGAGCTCGCCCTCGTCTCGCGACTGCACCGGCCGCTCAGGACGCTAGCGAACGCCTCTGGCTCCAGCGCCGACGGCGCTGAACCGCGCGTCTAACGCTAAAGGTATACATCCGCACCGTCACTAAGGAAGGGGTGGTCACACCTCATCGGTGAGCGCAACTTCGGCGGGGGCGGGGTGCCCGATCGCGTAGCCCTGGGCGTAGTCGACTCCGTACTGCTCGAGTAGCTCGACCGCTGCCGGATCCTCGACGCCCTCGGCGACTGTCAGGCGCCCGAAGCCTTGGGCGAGGTTGACGATCGCTTTGAGGACGTGCTGGTTCTGAGGGTTCTCGATCATGTCGCGGACGAACTGGATGTCGATCTTGATGACCGTCACCGGTAGGCGCTTGAGGTAGGTAAAGCCGCCGTACCCGACGCCGAAGTCGTCGAGCGCGATTCCGCAGCCCAGCTCGGAGAGCTCGTGCACGAACACTTCGGCGACGGCCTCGTCGTTGGCGAGCGCGGTCTCGGTGATCTCGCAGACCAGCAGTCCCGGGTCCGCGCCGGTGTCGCGCAGCCCGCGGACGAGATCGCCGATGATCTCGCGAGACCCGAGTGATTTGCCGGAGATGTTGAAGTGAACCTTCTTGCCGCGCCCCGCGAGCTCGATCGCCTGTGCGAGCACCCAGCGGTCGATGTCTTCGATCAGACCGTATTGCTCAGCCGCCGGTAGAAACCTGCCGGGCGCGATGACCGCGCCGTCGCGGTCGATCATTCGCACCAGCAGTTCGTGCATGACCACCTCGCGGGTATGCAGGTCGATGATCGGTTGGGCGTAGAGAACGAGGCGGTCCTCGTCCAGGGCGTCTCTGATGCGCCCCACCCAGTTTATGGTCTCGCGCTCGCGATCGCGATGTCGCTCGGCCGCGCGGCGGACGCTGACATCGCCGAAGACGACAACCACGCCGGAGACTTCGTCGTCGGTCGTGATCGGCGCGGCGCTGTAGGCGACGGGGAGCAGCCGCCCGTCGCGTCGAGTGAACGTGTCGTCCTCAACGCGGATGACCGTGGCCGTGCGCAATACGTCGACCAGCGGACAGTCGGTGGCCGAGTAGGGCGAGCCGTCCTCGTGCTGGTAGTGGATCGCGTCGTGCAGCGAGCGCCCGGCGAACTCCTGCTGGCTCCACCCCAGAAGCGTCTCAGCGGCATGGTTCATGTAGGTCAGATGGCCATCACGGTTCATCGCGCACACGCCCTCGGCCATGCTGTCGGTCAGGGCCGCGAGGAACTGCTCGGCCTCGCGCATTTCCGATGTCTGGGTCTTCTCCGCGTTGATGTCGGACACGATTGCCAGCTCGCCGGAAGGGTTCGCCGTTCCGATCGGTTAACGGCCGGTGTGAGACTCGCGTCCAGCACGAACTGCCGTCCTTGCGCAAAAGGCAGTGCTCGACGACACCAGCTCGCTCCGCGTCATGCGTTGCTGGAGCTCTTGCTCGACGACGCGTTGCCAACGGGATTCCATGAACTCGGATAGCTTGCGACCGAGCATCTCCTCCGGCGAGTAACCCAGCATGGCGGCCATCCGGGGGTTGACGTAGTCAGTGACCTCGTCTGCGCTGATACGCCACACGCCGTCGGGTGTGGCCTCAAGAATCTCCCGGTAGCGCTCGTCGCTCGCCGCCAGCGCCCGCGACGCGTGCGCCCGCTCAGTGACGTCACGCGTGATCGTGGTCATGCCCACGGACTCCCCCGCTGAGCCGGTCTGAGCGAACGCGGTGATCGCCACGTCGATCAGCGAGCCGTCCTTGTGTAACCGTCGAGTGCTATAGCGTTGGACCTTTCCGCCGGCGACCGCCTGCTCACGCAGACCACGGCTCTCAGGGGTCGCGTCGGCTGGAATCAAGACGTCGCTGGACTTACCCAGAATCTCCTCGGAGCGGTATCCATAGACCTCTTCGGCGCCCTGATTCCAGCTGATGATCCGCAGATCGCCATCAAGCGACATGATCGCATCCTCAGATGAGCGGACGATCCTGGCCAGCCGGACGTGTTCGGCATCGACGCGGTCGCGTTCGGTCACGTCGCGCCAGGTAAGCACCAGCAGCTCGCCCGCCTTGAGCGCCCGCAGATCAAAGAAGCGTTGCTCAGGATCTCCACCCCGCCGACGGGGCTGAGCGAAATCATCGAGAGCCAAGGGTTTGTCGGAGTTCATCACCGTCACATAAGCGTCGAACAGACCGACCGGGGCGAGCTGGATCGAGCCGCTCGAGCATGCACGTGCCAATCAGTTGCTCACCGGGGAGGACGCTGGACTTGCACGCCGCCTCGTTGGCGTACTCGTAGGCGAAATCCATGATCTCACCTCCCTCACGCAGCGGTTTCAAGAGAACGAGCGGGTCGATCAACGACCCGACCGACACGTCGAAACACGCCTCGCATTTCGCGAGTCCAGCTTCGAGCCGCGCAGCCCGGCGGTCGCTCGGCCCAGAGCCCAGGACGGAAAGCTGGCCAGCGGCGAGCGCTACCGCCTCGCCCGCGCTCCCGCTATCTGACGACAAAATGCGACCACTTTCTATTAGATGCGCCAATCGAGAGCTCAGCGCGAGGACATTCTCGTGTGTGCGATCGGAATATCGGCTCCCTGGAGAGCGCTCGATATCGGCCGTTTGGCCGATTGCTGTTCCCGCCCCATGTGCCGATAGGCACAAAGGAAGCGACACGGCGATTCAAGAGTTACGCCCTGGCTTCGCTGGATTCTCGTTTTTCGGCACAAACCTGCCGCGAGCGGTCCGTATCGCCACCTGGTCCGAAACCAACCCCCGCCGCCCAATCGTGGAGACAGGAACACACATGAGAAGCAAGACAACCCGAAGCCTGCTGGCCGTTGCAGCCGCGGGTGCGGTGACGCTCGCCGTCGCCGGCCCCGCCTCGGCGGCCGCGACACAGGCCACGGTCACCGTGACCGGTGGAGCTCTGTCGATCACGGCTCCGGCGAACGCCGGCAACATCGGAACGATCGCCGATACCGTCCTCGGAGGAACGATCAGCGGCCCGCTGGGCCAGGTCCAGGTCAACGACGCCCGCAGCGCGGCGGCGGGCTCGGGATGGGTAGCGACCGTCATCTCGACCGCGTTCACCCCCTCCTCAGGACCGACGATCGGCGCGGCGTCGGTCGGCTACACCGCCGGGCCGATCACCAAGGTCGGCACGGCAACCTTCACCGCGAACAATCCACCCGATCTCACCGGCGTCGTCCCAGCCGTCACGGCGACCGGGATTACCGGAGACAACTCCGCGACCTGGACCCCGACGATCAACGTGTTCGTCGCCGGCGGCACGATCGCCGGCGTCTACTCCGGGACGATCACCCAGTCCGTCTCGTAGCACATGCGCCAGATCCCGCATCCTTCTCGCGTCGCCTTGCGCAGACGCCGAGACGATACCTCCGGCAACTCGTGCGCTGCTCGACGGTCGCGCTCGCCCTCACCGCCACCGCGACGGTGAACGCGAGCGCGTCCAGCACGCCAGCCAGCACCTCCGGCCGCCGCCTCGATCGCCGGCAGCATCGGCGTGCAGCTGCTCAACGTCCCGATCGGCGCACGCTATGACCCTCGAGCGCGACTCTACATCATCGATCACCTCCACCCCGGAACCGTGATCCACCGCCTGATCGAGGTCTCAAACACCACGGCTTCGACCCGCGACGATCACCCTCTACGCGGCCGCGGCGACGATCGGCCACGGAGCGTTCGTCGGCGCCGCCGCCCACACCCCAAACGACTGTCCACCTGGACGAACGATCGACGCCCCGCGCGTCAGAGATCCCCGCCGGCGGGCATCTCAACGCCCGGGTGACGATCGCTGTGCCGCGAGACGCGTCCCCAGGAGAGCAATACGGCGTCGTCTGGGCCGAAGCCCGCTCTGCTCGCCCCGGCGGTCAAGGCATCACCCAAGTCAGCCGGGTCGGCATCCGCCTCTACCTGTCCGTCGGTCCCGGCGGCCCGCCGCCATCCAAGTTCACGATCGAATCGCTCACCGCCGGACGCACCAGCGACGGTCAACCGATGGTCGTCGCGACCGTGCACAACACCGGCGGCCGAGCCCTCGACATGTACGGAATCCTGCAACTCACCGGCGGCCCCGGAGGCCTCAGCGCTGGCCCGTTCCCAGCCAACCTCGGCGTCACGCTCGCGATCGGCGACACCGAACCCATCAAGATCATCCTGGACAAGCGACTACCCGCCGGGCCATGGAACGCCAAGGTCACCCTGCACAGCGGACTGATCACCAACAGCACACGAGCCATCATCAGCTTCCCCCAGGCCCGCGCATCGACTTTTCCGTACCTCGCCATCGTCGCCATCGCGACCGCACTGCTCATCATCGCGACCCTGATCATCGCGACGACACGACGTCAAAAGTCACCGCTCGGCGGCTCGGCGCTCAACATCGCCTGGACCAGATCTAGAGGCCGGATCGTCCCTCTGAGCGGACGAAGGAGCTCTCCCCGGCGCAGGTCGTGAGCAGCCGCTGCGCGGCTCACCGGTTGGCGTTCGGCCCTAGCGCCTGTGCCCGCGATGAGTAGATAGATAGATCCGCCCCAACCGCGCGATTGATCCCGCCAGCGCCTCGACGTCATCGCCGGCCAGCTCGCCGACATTGTGTACACGCACCGCAGACCGACCGGCTCACGCAACGCAAGCGTGCCCGCCCAGCAGTCGCGCGCACCCTGATCCGAGCGGCGTCAGAAGCGGGGCCAAGGTCGCATCCTCGCGGCTAGCGGCCCGCTGCGGTGGTGCTCTCTGGGGACAGGTTCGGATCTGTGATGTGTAGGAAGGCGTGCGCCACTTGGGGCCAGAACTGGCTGCCGGCGCCGGCAGCTATTTGCTCGCGCGCTTGGGTGACTGGCATTGCTTTGCGGTATGGCCGGTCGCTGACCATCGCGTGGTAGGCATCGCATACCCCAGCGGCTGCGCCGCGGTCAAGGGTCACGGCCGATCGGTCGAAGCAGAAGTGATGGATGTTGCCTATCAGCCACCTGCAGCGTCGTTCGCCAATCTCGTCTCGGTGCCGACTGGCGAGGGCCCCCGGGCGCCGATTCGGCGCCGATGGGTTCTTGGCGCGCTGCTGGCCGGCGTGGTGGCGGTGGCGCTCGTCTGCGTGATTTCGGTCAGGCATCTCCAGGCGAACGCCGACAATGCGCAGCACGAACAGGTCTCCGAACTCAGCCTCGCGCGATCGGTCGAGCAGCTCAACGGACTGGAGTGGGAGGCGGTCGCCAAGTCACATCTCTCCAAAGACAGCTCCAAGACGGCCGCTGCCGTGATCGCCGTCCTCCCGATAATTGCCCGGCGTGCGACGGTCGCGCACGGCGGGACCCAGAGAACGGCGGGCGACCCGACGCTGGCGACGGAAGTCGATCAGTACGCCGACGCGGTGCAACGTGAGTTTGCCCTGCTCGGTGCCGGAGATGTGGCCGGTGCGCATCTGATCGACCGAACGCTCGTCGATCCGACCGCGACGTCGTTGAAGGGCCGACTCACCGTCTCGACCGCCGCGGCCGAACGTCTCGCGGCGGCACAATCACGCAATGCCCGCCAGCTGTCGCTGCTGATCGTGATCTTAGGAGGCGCCTTGGGCATGTTCTTGCTATGGCGCGTCGAACGTGGTGTGGTCGCTCAGCAACGCGCCACCATGCTTGCCGAGAACGCAGACAACCTGCGCGATCAAGCCAGCCGCGACGTCCTGACAGGACTGCCGAACCGTCGCCAGTTGGTCGCTGATCTCGCCCACGTGATCGATCAGCAGCATCCCTCCGTCCTGGTGTTCTTCGATTTGGACGGGTTCAAGACCTACAACGACACGTTCGGGCACAGCCAGGGCGACTTGCTCCTGGCCCGGCTCGGCCAGAAGATGGCCGCCGTGGTAACCGAGGGAGCCGCATACCGACTCGGGGGCGACGAATTCTGCGCGCTCCTGCACGACGACCAGCACCTGCCAGCTTCATTGGCCGGTCTGCGTGCGGCGTCGCGGGAAGAGAGCGGCTCCTTCGAGGTTTCCAGCTCCTATGGTCTCGTGCGTATCCCGACCGAGGCCAACAGCGTGACCGACGCTCTACGCACGGCAGATGCCCGAATGTATGAGAACAAACGCGTGGGCCGCACATCCGCAGCTCAGCAAACCGCCGAGCTCGCCCGTTCGGTCATCGCCGAATACGACCGTCGGCTATACGAGCACGCCAACCAAGCGGCCGAAACCGCGGACGCGGTCGGCCGTCGACTGAATCTGGACGACGCCCAGCTAGCCGATTTGCGGCGGGTCGCACAACTCCATGACATCGGGAAGGTCGGCCTGCCACGCAGCATCCTGCAAAAGCCCGGCCCCCTCGACCGCGACGAGTGGGACTTCATACGGCAGCACACGATCATCGGCCAACGGATCCTGGCCTCCGCGCCAGCCCTCAAGCACATCGCTCGAATGGTGCGTGCCACCCACGAACGCTATGACGGCACCGGCTATCCAGACCGGCTCGCGGGTGAGGCAATCCCTCTGATCAGCCGCATCGTGACCGTTTGTGACAGTTTCGGCGCCATGACCGGGCAGCGCGCCTACCGGGCGCCGCGTGGCGTCCAATCGGCGCGGGACGAGCTCCGCCGTGGCGCTGGCACACAGTTCGACCCGGCCGTGGTCGACGCGTTCCTGGAAGCAGGGGCGTCGGAGCAGCTCGCAGACGACCCCAACACCGCAGCCTCACCAGCGACTATTTCCCTGGCCTGATGACGGAAGGGCCCCTGCTCTGCTCGCGTCATGAGCATCTCGCTTCGCGTGCCAACAATCTCGGAATGCGCGGAAAGCAGGTTCCCGTCTTATCAAGGATCCGCTACCGAACGGCTGCTGACCGCTTACGCGAGCGCGACTAACCCGCTCTTTCGCGTTTGGTAAGCGGCGCCGGTCAGCGCTGGGCGGGCTAGCATGGCCGCCGACGATGAGGGGCGCGCGGCAATGCGGGGTAGGAGTGGCCCTGCTGGGGGCGGTGGTGCTCGTACTGGCGGCTGCGGGTGCTGCGTCGGCGTCGACTGACCAGGTGACGATCTTGCAGGACGACGCCAATCTCATCTACGCCTCGCCACGGCACGCCGCCGCGACCCTTCAGTTCTTGAAGACCATGGGCGTCGACCGCGTGCGGATCTCAGTCGTGTGGCAGTTGCTCGCGCCCGACAGTGGAGCGAGTAAACAGCCGAAGTTCGACGCGACCGATCCCAGCGCCTATCCCAAGGGCGTGTGGTTTCGGTATGACTTCCTGGACCGGATCGCCACCCAGGCCGGGCTGCAGGTCTACTTTCAGCCGACCGCCCCGGCGCCCACGTGGGCCACTCCACCCCGCCCGCTGGCCCAGGGCTTCCGGTTCTCTCACGACCCCAATGCCGAGGAGTACGGCCAGTTCGTGCAGGCCGTGGGCAAGCGCTACGACGGTAACTTCGTGCCGTCCGGCGGCGGAAGGCTGCCGGCCGTCCACTACTGGGGCATCTGGAACGAGCCGAACATCGTCAGCTGGATGACCCCGCAGTGGAAGACGCTCAGGAGCGGGCGTAAGGTCGAGGCCTCGCCGGCGATGTACCGAGTAATGGTCGACGCTGCCTGGCGTGGCCTGGTTGCCACCGGTCATCGCCATGACACGATCATGATCGGCGAGACGGCCGCCGGAGGCGCTGGGTTTCGAGGCTACGCGGGCTCGATGGATCCGCTCACCTTCATCCGCGCCTTCTATTGCTTGAACACCCGCTACACGCCGCTGACGGGGGCTGCCGCCATGCGGATCGGATGTCCTGAGTCTGGCAACCGCTCCTCGTTCGCCCACGCCCATCCGGGACTGTTTGACTATGCGGGCTGGGCCCATCATCCCTACGAGTTTGGGGGCCCGCCCAGCTATCAACGTTCCGATCCCAACTCCGCCACGCTGTCTGGCCTCTCACGACTGGAGACCGCGCTTGACCGTTGCGCCCGTGCGTATCACCAGGCGGCCGGTAAGCCGATCGACATCACCGAGTGGGGCGAGGAGTCAAAGGACCCGAGCCCTTACCTGTCCATCACCCGCGCCCAGCAGGCCGAATACATCAACCAGGGGCAGTACATGGCGTGGACCAACCCACGGGTGCATACCTTCGGGCAGTTCCTGCTCTACGACTCAGCGCCCAACCCCCTGGAGCCGAAAGGTTCTCGCGCATACTGGGCGACGTTTCAGTCCGGACTGTTCCTCTACGCCACGCGCAAGGCCAAGCCGGCCTACTACGCGTTCGAGCTGCCGATCTGGCTGCCTGATCCCCAGCACGGACCCCATGTCTACGTCTGGGGGCAGATCCGCCCCCGACAGCAGCAGCGAACCGCCGAACTGCAATTCAGACAACGCGGCGCTCCCAGCTGGGCCAACGTCGCCACGGTGACCGCCGGCGTCGAAGGGTACTTCACCACCCACGTCTCGCTGCCCTCAGCCGGGCAGCTACGAATCAGCTGGCTCGGCCCCGCTTCCGGGATTCTGGACAGTCGCACCGTCACCGTCAGCTAACGGTTCATGAGACACGCATGTTTTGCAGTCATCCGCGCATGGCACTGAAGAGACACTCCCGTATCGAGACCTCCGCGAACTCCAGTTGAGGCTCGCGAGCCAGGTGCGGAGCGCCGGCTCTCAGTAAACGATCGTTCAGCGAATGCTCGGAAGTCCTCGGCAGCGTCGCACAAGGGATCCTTGGGTCCGCGCGGTGATCGCAACACCCGCCTATTTGGAGGGACTTGCCAGGTCATCTGAGCTCCGCGGTTGAGTAGCGCGTCGGTCGTCGCGAAGCTGAGCCCGTAGGGCGAGGCGCCCGCGGCGATCGACGCGCCTATCCCGTCAGGAGCCCCGGGGGCCCGTGAGGTCCCTTCCTGGGAGGCGGGTGAACGGAGGCGTGATGGCGCGGTTTTCTGACCGGATGGTCCCGGAGGCTGTGCAGGGCTTCGCCGGCGGCGAGGGCGCGTGGTGAGTTCGTCACTGACGCAGCGGCCGAGGCGGGCACATATCGCGAGAAGGGCACCCGGTGGCTGGCCGCCGAGGGTGGCATCCACCCGCGTCGCGGAGGGAATCTGAAGGGTCGTTGTTTGACATTCGCAGAGCGCGAAGAGATCGCTGTCGCGCGTGCTGGCGGTGAGTCGATGCGCTCGATCGCCCGCGGGCTGGGACGCCACCGTCGACGGTCAGTCGGGAGCTGGCGCGCAACACCGATCGCGGTGGGTATCGAGCGACGCGCGCGCACGCGCTGGCGTATGAGCGCGCGAGCCGACCCAAGCCAGCCAAGCTACACACCAACCTCAAGCTGCGCCGCCAGGTGGAGGAAGATCTCGGTAGGCGCTATTCCGCCCGAGCAGGTCGTCGGCCGCCTGCGCCGCCATTTCCCTGACGATCCGGAGATGCGGGTGTCTGCCGAAACCATCTACCAATCCCTCTACCTCCAGTCGCGCGGCGCGTTGCGCCGTGATCTGACCCGGTGTCTGCGGACCGGGCGGGCGCTGCGCCGTCCCGGCCGCCACGCCAACAAACGCCGCAACCAGATCCCGGACATGATCAACATCACCGAGCGCCCCGCACAGGCTGATGACCGCGCGGTCCCGGGGCATTGGGAGGGCGACCTCATCCTGGGCAAGAACAACTGTCGGCGATCGGGACGTTGGTGGAGCGCACCACCGGGTACACGATGCTGGTGCACTCCCCGACGGCTACAAAACCGAACAGGTCCGCGACGCGCTCACCCAAAAGATCAAAACCATCCCCGACATTCCCCGCGCGTCACTGACCTGAGACCAAGGCGCCGAGATGCGCGACTGAAAAGACGTGAGTGTCGCCGCCGACATCGACTTCTACTTCTGCGACGCACACGCACCGTGGCAACGCGGCACCAGCGAGAACACCAACGGGCTGCTACGCCAGTACTTCCCCAAAGGCACCGACCTCTCCGTCCACAACGCCATCGACCTCGACTGGGTCGCGACCGAACTCAACGACCGACCCCGCAAACCGCCTAGGCTTCGCCAAGCCGATTGAAGAGATCGGACCACTACTGTTGCGATAACCGCCCGAATCCGCCAACGATCAACGGACAACGGCGCCGGAGGTGCTGGGCCTTGAGTTTGGCGCGGAGCGGGAGGTCGTCGCGATGGGCGCTCCTCGACGTGCCTCCGCGCGTTCCGCCATCCCCGTTCCCAGTGCCGTGGAGTCGGCTACCCGGTGTCGTTTGGCCCGCGCGTGGGTCAGCTCACGGCGAGCCTGGTGTAGGTCAGCGCGAAGTCATGGCTCCATTCGCCGTCGTCGCTGCGGTCAAGCCAGCGACCTTGGATCGTGTCGCCGTCGGCGGAGAGCTCGGCCTCCCAGCGCTGGGAGAAGTCAAGTGGTGAGAAGTCCGCCCTAGTGCGCTCCAGCGTCCACGCCCCGTGGGCGAAGCTCATGTCGTACATGCGCACGACGCCGCGAGAGTCGAAGTAGTGCTGAAGAAAACCGTCGCGAGCCGAATCGATCGTGATGATCGCGATCCCATCCGGGGCGGCGGGATGCGGCACCTGCCAGTGCTGAATCACGAACTGTGATCCCGGCCCGTACTCAAACACGGTGCGCGCCCCAGTGTCCTCTGGCGGCCCTTGGCGGGCGTCGGGGAACACTGCGTCCATTCGCCACGTGCCGATCAACGGCGCCAGTTCGGCGATCGCGGGTACCGGTGTTTGCGTACTCATGAGTGGGCCTTCCGTTCGATGTTGGAGTGGAGAGTGGTGGTCATATAGTTCTACTCTCTACTAAACCGTTTAGTGTTGTACGTCGACTAAACCGTATAGTACGATCTCTGATCGTGTCAAGCCCGATTTGATCCGAGCTTCAGGAGCAGTCCATGACCGAGCACAGTCAGACCGCGAATGCGCAGAGCCTCGAACCCAAAGATCGCTCTACGCGCAAGCGCCGAACGATCACAGAAGCGGCGACGGCACTGTTTCTCGAACGTGGCTACCTCGGGACGAGCATCGACCAGATCGCCGTGAGCGCGGGCGTTTCCAAGCCCACCGTCTACCGCTTCTTCGCCGACAAGGACGCGCTACTCGAAGACATCGTGCTCGACACCCTCGATCGAGCTGGCGATCCATTCCGCGCGAAGCTTCCTGGGCTCACCGACTCAGAGAACCTCGCTGCCGACCTGCAGAAGCTCGCTCGCAGCTACATCGCGATGGTCACGCAGCCTTCGGTCCTGCAACTGCGGCGACTGGTGATCGGAGCATCCCATCAGCTGCCAGAACTCGCGCGGGCGTACTACGAGCGCGCGCCCGAACAGACGCTCCGTGCCCTTGCCGATGCCTTCCAACAACTCGCGAGCCGCGGCCTTCTGCAGATCGACGATCCGGTGCTTGCCGCGGCGCACTTCGCCTTCCTGGTGGTTGGCCGCGCACTGGACAAGAGCCTCTTTTACCGCGACGCGCCGTTCTCCCGCCGCGAGCTCAACATCCAGTCAAACGCAGGCGTCGAGGCGTTCCTAAGCGCGTACGCTCCACAGCTCCGAGAGATCGGCAGCGTCGCCAACTTATAACAGCCGCGACACCCGCGGATCAGACGAGTCAGTGCCTCGTCTGGCGTGCGTGTGCGTGGCCTCCTGTCCGGGAGCTCTCAGCCAAGCGCCGGTCGCGCGGTCGCCACCGGAACTCCCAGCGACGACTGCGACCATCTGAGACCTCGATCCGATCACCGAGGTGTTGCACCGGGCCATCTCAGCACCCAAGGATCAGCGAACGCTTCGCTGAGGCGAGCGCGATTCTTACCTCGCTTGCGAAGTCTTCGGCGGCCGTCCGAATATCAGAATCGGTGACCGGGGGGCCACAAGCTCTAGGCTGGACGCCGCTGTTCCGAGCCTCGGGTTCGGCCGTCCGCAAAATCCCTACTCGCGAAGGAGTGCCGCCCAGTGAGCGACGTCCAGATTCAGATCACCGAGAACGGTCCGTACAAGGTCACGGGCGACATTGAATTGCTTGACCACGCCGGCAATCCAACCCCGACGCAAGGCAACTCAGTGTTCCTATGCCGCTGCGGCGGCTCGACGAACAAACCGTTCTGCGACGGAACCCACTCCAAGATCGGGTTCCAGGGTGCCATGGCCGCGGTCAAGGAGACCGAATCCTGAATACCTCCCAGAGCGCCACTCGGCCTCACGGTTTGCGCGCTGAACCACCCGGCGACAAGATTCAGGCCGTCTTGATTGTCGATCGACCGCCGGCCAGTCGCGGCCCAGCGCGCGGGGGCCCGGGGCACCGCCGTCTCAATGACCCGTTCGATGGATTTTCGCAGTGACCCCGGGCCATGCGAACGCTGCTGAGCCACCGACCTGCACGGCCAACGCCGACGACGGGAGACGGACTGGCACGCCGTCCGCCCGCGCTGGGATCGCCGTGCGACCCCTGTCCACGGCCCAGCGGGCACGGCCATTTGGTTGCTGCCCAGCGTCACATCTCATGCACCGACGCCCGGGGCGGCTCGTCCATCGCCTGCTCTCCATCGTCTCCGGCCGGCAACGCGTTGGCAGCGACAAGGCGGCGCAGCCGTCTGAGCTTCGTGTCGCACGCGGATCAGATCCGCGCGTCCGTGCGCGAAAAGCACAACGCGCGGCCACCGTCACGCTGCCGCGGAAACGTCAAAGCGCACGCGCGCGGAAACGACGCTTTCGATCTCGCGTCCGTGCTTGATGGTGCTCCCGCGCGAGACAACGTGCTGCGCATGGACACCTGGCAGCTGCTGACTGCTGACTGCGGACGCACGTCGCTCTCCCCGTCCTAGAGACACACACGCACTGTACGCACCACGTCCTGGAGGCGAGGCGTCCCGAAACGTCCCCGCCCTCGAGGTGCCTCAGCGGGCCTGGGTGGCCCGGATGCGCCGCCCGAGCGACGGGAGCCGACACCCCGGATCAGCGATGAGCTTCTCGCCACTGAGGGCAACATGACAATCACGCTTGGCCACCACCGAGGGGCGTGGTCAGTCGGACAGGGCTTCCTGGAGCAGCCGTTCGTGGGTCGCGGTGTCGATCAGGCCTCCTGCCAGCTGACCATCCAATGTCGCGCGGACCATTTTCTCGTAGCGCCTGCCCATCTTGGGACGTGCCCGCTTCATATCCGCGGCCCACTGGTTGAGCTCGGCGACCTTCTCCTCGGAGGGCGCGGGCGCGGTCCCTGACGACGCTTTCTCGAGCAGCCATTCGTATGTCGCATCGTCGATCAGGCCGCTGCTCCGGTGAGCATCCAAAATGTTTCGGACCACATCGGGACGCCCTCTGCTCAGATTGATTTGGTGGAGGAGCCGCGCGACCACCGGGTTGTCTTCTGCGGGCGGGGACTCAGCTCCGGCCAACCCGGCACCCTCGATGCTGACCTCCCCCGACGATGGCGCCGGGGTCTCACCCGCGCGATAGGCGTCGATGCGGGCCATCCCTGCCTCGGTGCGCTCCTGCCAGGCAGCGAGCTTCGACTGCTGCCCGGCGACCTGGTCGCTGAGCGACGCTTCCTGCGGACGCTGGGCGGCCAGCTCCGGCGGCGTGGTGAACACGAGCGCCTGGCCCGGCGGGCCGTCGTAGCGCTCGTCGGTGTCGAGCGCTACGTCGGACCCGTCCGCGCTGACGGCGATGTGGATCAGATCGCCAGGTTGGGGCACGCACCTGAACGGAACCCAAGCGCGCGTCTCGATATCGCGACCAGCAGCGCGCAGCGCCAGGCGGTACTCGCACACGCTGCGTTTCAGGTGCTGTGGGTTGAGGCAGGTCACGCTCACGACCTCCGCCTGCGCGCGCTGTCCGGTGCGGAACAGCTCGCGCTGCCGGTCAAGCGTGCGTCTGCCGAGCAGCGACTTCGCGTGGTGCCCGCCGAGGTCCTCGACGTCGAAGATCCCCGCGCCCCACCCACGAGGGACGGCCGGGTTCACCGGGCCGGTCCCGTACGTGTAGAACTTCGTCGGGTCCTTAGGCATGTAACGCAGCTCGATCTCGCCGCCCGGCGGCGGGATGTGGTCGGGATGGAAGGTCGTGCGCGTCTCCTGGGTGCGCACGACGCCCTGCTGGTCAGTGAACCGGAACCACAGATATACGAACGCCGCCGCGTCGTGGGTCAACGCTGGATCGATGCCGCCAGTGGTCTTCTCGGTCACCACGACCCGCTCGATCGTGCCGACCGTCCGGATCCCCTCTCGAGCCATCTTCCTGCCAAACAGGTCCATAAGGGCAATCTTACGTCCGACTCGTCGCGCCAGGACTGCGCACCGTCACGGATCGCACTGGGCAGTCCGGGTAGCTCTCACCAAGCGCACTTCCTCGCCGCCCCGGCTCAGCCGCGCTGACGAGCACTTCGCCCGGCGACGTGCAACACATCGGCGATGCCCTTGGCGACGTACGGCCTATGGCCGATCAGAGCAACCGAGCGATCCTGCCGTCAGCAGCCTTTGCGGGCAGCGATTGCCCTGCCAGTTCCGAGGTGCTCGAGAGCGCGGCTATCAGCGATGCCCGAACGGGCTAGAGGAAGAACTCTGGGGAGTCGATCCGGTAGATCGTCTTGCGGTCTTGCGCGTTTGTCCGTTCCGTGCGTATCAGCAATCGTCCGCACGGTGTTCGTCCGCAGACTTCGGCGCCACTGGTTATTCTCTTCGGGCAGGGGTGGTGACAATTAAGAAGGGGGGCGCTATGGGCACCCGGCACTGCTGGGCTGCGAATACGGCATCGACGTTCGGACGCGAAGCGGCGCCCGTGAGCGACCGGCTCCGGCAATGCGCGCGGAGGCTGATGCTGGTGGCGATGCTTTCCCTCGCCGCGGCGATGCTGACGGCCGCATCCGCGATGGCGGACCCGATCAACAAGATCGAGGTCAACGGGGCGGCCCCGAACGCCGACGGCTCCGGCCTTCAGGTGACGGCGACCTGGCGCCAGGGTGGCCCACAGTATCTGAAGGTGACGAACAACTCGTCTAGTTACACGGACATCAAGGAGATCGACGGAGCGGCGAACCCCACTCCGGACCCGATCACGGACGCCCATAGGCAAGAGAGTCAGCAGCCCTGCACTGTCGAGCGCACCGGGGGTGGCTCGTTCAGCTGTCAGGGGCTCTCGGTTGCGCCGGGTCAGAGCGTGGGCATCTTTCTGTCATCCGGCGGCCCTTTTGCGCAGCCGACGGCAGGCCTGGCATTCATCAACGTCATCTACGACACCATCGAGGTCAATGGCTCGCCGATGAATCCGCACGGCAAGGGGCTCCAGGTCTCGGCAATCACGACCAAGGGCTCGTGCCCTGAATTGCCTGCTACGGCGTGGTGTTTCACGCTCGTGAACTCCCCTACCAGCGGGGCACCAATGATGCTCGTGACGATCACCCCCAACTCGCCTCCCTCCGGCGATCCCGGTGGCCAGATTGCGGACATCCACGGGGAGTTCGGTTTTGGCTCCGCTGACGGCGGCTGCACCTCCGGCAGCAGCAGCGCATTCGATTGCATCGTCCCCTTCGCGGTCAGCCCCCAGAAATACGGCATCGACTTCACGAGCTCGTTCTTCACGAGCGGGATCGGAGACATCGCCGTGAAGTTCGTGTCGACGCCATGCGCGAACTCGGCGAGCGTCGGTTCGCCGTTCGCGAGAGTGGCGGATAACTGCACGCCGCCATCGCACACCAAGATCACGCAGGCGAGCGTCAACCACCACAAGCACACGGCCTTCTTCAGGTTCACGGCGAAGGGCACCAAGGAGTTCGTGTGCGAGCTGATTCACAACGGTCACCGGATGCTCTACAGATCGTGCACGTCGCCGAAGCCGTACGCCAGCCCGCTGCCGAAGGGCCAGTACATCTTCATCGTCGACGGGACCAACCAGGGAGGAGTCGACCCCAAGCCGGCTCGGTTCACGTTCTCGATGTAGCAGCGCCAGCCACGATCGGGCTGAACCACACCGACCCGCTCCAGTGGGCCCTGCTCAGAACGACCGGCCGGTCGTCTGCCGACGCTACGTGCGGGGCTGCAGGCGCTCAGTGTGCCGGCAGCGACGAGCGCCAGCCCCGCTATCGCCCGCGGCCCTCGGCGGCCGCCCGGTGTGTACCTGCGCCACGGCCACGCCCTTGCTTTCTGGCTGGCATCAATCCACTCCCTGCTCGCACCATACGCCGCGCGGGGCTGCGCGCGTCGCTGTCGGCGCTCGACCTTGCTACCGCGCTAGTGACCCGCTGTCGTCCTCCAACAGTCATCGGGTCGCTGGCGCGAGAGCCGCGTCGGCCGAACGCCGGTTCACTGAGGCCGGCCCGGGCGGCGCGAAACGACGGGCAACGAAGGGGCGGGTGATCGGCGACGGCGGCGGTTGCGGTCGCACGCGGACATGTGGCCGGGCGTCCGTGCCCGGCCGGCTTCGATGGACTTCCCGCGCGGTGAGAACGTCACGAGCTGTCTCGGTCATCCAGAGCTCACCGCCGACCCGATGCCTCTCGCGAGCCGCCCGGACGGCCTCAAGGCGCGCCGCCGATCAGCAGTTCGTTTCCCGCCACCAACAGAGACATACACTCCACGCACTTCTGTGCTGAAGACTTCCCCCAAGACGTCCCACGGAGCTCGTAACGGCCCGTCGTTGCTGGGGATCCACCGCACCAACGCGGCCGTCCTCGGCGTGCGGGCCGTAGTGCAGGTAGCGCATCGTGGTCTGGATGTCGGCGTGACCCATCCACTCCTGGACCCGCCGGATGTCGGCCTTGGCGATCATGCGCGTGCCGAACGTGTGACGCAGATCGTGAAACCGCAGCGACCGTAGACCAGCTCGCTCCAGCGCCGCCTTGTAGCGGCGGCGGAGCGCCGATCCGTCGAGGTACGTGCCGGTCTCGGACGCGAAGACGAGGTCGTCTTCGCCCACCCAGTGCTCACGCCGCCCGAGCCCCGCCAGCGCGCTGGCGACGTCGGGGGCCAGCGGGACCGCGCGGACCTTGCCCGACTTCGGTGTCGTCAATGCCGATCCGGCCCACGACGCACGCACGCGGATCGTCGAGCCGGCGAAGTCGACGTCACGCCAGTGCAGCGCCAGCAGCTCGCCCATCCGCAGGCCGGTGAACGCGGCCGTCAGATAGATCGCTCCGTCGACCCCCGAGCCCGCAGCGCGGACCAGCGCCCAGACCTCCTCCGGAGAGAACACCTGTATGTCGCCGCTCGGGCGAATCGGATGCTTCTCCACGCGCGCCAGCGGATTGACCGGGATCGCCCACACCATCTGCGCCCGGCGGAAGATGCCGTGCAGCTGGATCAGCAGTTTGTTCTTCGAGCGGTTGGAAAGACCGGTAAGCGTCTTCCGCCACGCTCGATCTCCTCAGCGGTGATTGACTCGATCGGCCGCTCGCCGAACGTCGGCAGCAGATGCGCCTTCAATGCCGAGCGGTAATCGACGAGCGTTGATGGCTTGCGCTCCCGATCCTCCTCGATGAAACGCAGCCACTCCGCCGCTGCGCCAGCGAACCACGCCGGGCCGATCTTCCTTTGAACCTGGCGTCCGTCAGGCAGCCGGTACTTGGCGTACCAGACCGGCCGACGCGCGCCTTCGCGGCGGAAGACCGACCCGGTCGGGACGCCCGGAGGGCTGCTCATGCTTCAAATCGGACCCACTCCTCGCGACAAATTTGGGACAAAGTTCAGATGTCAACATCAAACTCAGAACCAATACTGCCGCTTTCCAGCCCATTCTCGATGCCGCCGGTGGGGCTCGAACCCACGACCTTCGGATTAAAAGTCCGCTGCTCTACCAGCTGAGCTACAGCGGCGGGCCCTCATGATCGCGCATGTGGCAGTGCAGCGGACCTGGGCGAGAAACGGGAACATGGAGTCCGTTTCTCGCCCAGGTTGAACGGGCGGGAGAGGTCAGCCGCCGCAGCCCACCCAGGCACCGGCGCCCTGGCGCCGGTAGATGGTCGCGGCGCACGCGTCCTGCCCGGCGTGTGTCGACAGATCACAGCCGTAGGCGGCCGCCGTGGACGGCGTGATCTGGTAGCGGCCGGTCGCGCCCGAGGAGGAGTTCGTGTTCGAGGCACCGGTCGAATAGTCAGTGCCCGACTCCGAGGCGCACGAGGGCACCGCGGCACCGGCCGACGAACTCGTCGCCGATGCCGAGCCAGCCGACGCCCGGCTCGGCGTGAGCATGCGCTGCAGGACGTGCAGCGACCGCACTGTCGCGGCGTCGGTGGCTCGACGCCGGTGGGCGTTGTCGTCCTTCAGGATGTTGCGTCCCGGCCGACGGGAGCCGAGATGGTGGGCGACCTGGTCGTAGGCCCGCTGGTAGGCACGGGCATGAGCCGCGGTGGGTGGCTTGGCGGATGCGGCTCCGGGAGCCACGGCGGCGAGCGCGAGCGCGCCCGCGGGCAGCAGGAAACGTTGCACTGAGGGACCTCCTTGGGGTTGTCATCGTCCAGCAGGCGTGCGTGATCCGATTGGGCACACGCTGGTGTTGGGCGTGGGCAGCGCCTCCTTTCAGCGCTGGTTGTCAAACGTCGAGCCGCGCGCCGCGCAGAACGCGGCGCTGCTTCATGAGCCCGTTGCGAAGCGCGAGACTGTAGCGCGCGTCGCCGGATGGCCAGTGTGAAATCGCTCCGGTCTCCGCCGTGAAACGTTCAGGCGCTGCGCTCCGCGCAAAGCAGTTCAGCCGCCTGCCCTGGCCAACGGCGTCGTCAGCGAGCGGAGAGGACGAGCAGTGCTGCGCTGCTCGCCGGCAGCGCGACCGTGAACGTGCCGGACGTCGCCGCGACGGTCTGCGGGACCGGAGCCGCGAGCACGCCGGTCGAGCTGCCACCGAACTGCCGGCCGCCGAGCGTCACGTCGCCGGTGGCCGCAGCGCTGGGAGCGCCCAGCCGCTGCAGCATCGCCGGCCTGGATCCGTAGCCGATGGGAGCGCGGACCGCGGCGTGGGTGCCGGCGGTGAGGCTGTCGTTGATGAGCAGTACCCGCACATGCCGGTCGGTGCCGAGGGTCGCCCAGGCGCGAATCTGCGCCTGATCGGCGGTGCCGGTCTGGAGCAGACGCGAGCCGGGCGGTGCGGCGCGCGCGAACATGAGCGCGCCGTAGTAGAGCGGATGGACGACGGCCTCCCAGCGCCCGCCGGCCTGGCTGAAGTCGAACAGCCCGTTGACGGAGTTCGGAAACGTGTGCAGGTTGACGCCGTCGACGCCCGAGCTCGCCAGCGAGAACAGCGCGTCCATCACCCACAGCGCCGAGGCCATCGTGTTGCTGACGCCGGCGCGGCCGTTACAGGTGACTGAC
This sequence comes from uncultured Solirubrobacteraceae bacterium, assembly GCA_963831015.1. Taxonomy (GTDB): domain Bacteria; phylum Actinomycetota; class Thermoleophilia; order Solirubrobacterales; family Solirubrobacteraceae; genus Palsa-465. The sequence continues at coordinate 1,162,952 of CAWHOM010000007.1, forward strand.
CCCAGCTCGTCGAGGCGAAAGCTCGCGCCGTCGCTATGCGCGAGCGCCAGCGAGGAGCCAAAGCCGGCCAGAAGCGAGCGGGAGGCAAAGGAACTGAGCAGGTGCGGGATCGTGGGGTAGTCCGGGTTGGAGGGGTCCAGCGCGCACCCACTGGTGCCGTAACCGTGAAAGGTGAGCATCCGCACGCGCGAGTGGGGCGACAGGAAGCGCGTGAACGCCAGCATCCAGTCGGGATTGCCGGTCTCGGGCCCGGCGAGCGGCAGCTTCGGCAGACTCCCGATCATGCGCGAGAACTCGCTCGTGAAGGCAAGCGGGTCATACCCCCGCGCGCGGGAGAACACCGGCTCGCCCACCTTGCTGTACCACGGGATCGGGCGACCGTGCAGCACGCGATACCACGGAGTGGTGTGGTACAGCTCGGGCTCGTTGCCCAGCTGAAACGAGGACACGTACCGAGAGCCGATCGCGGCGAGCAGGTGGGTGGCCTCCTGCCGGGGGATCCGCGCGCGGTTGGCCTCGAGGTTGAGGCCGAGCATCAGCCGGGCGTCGAGCGATCGGGCCAGTGTCCTGGTGGCCGTCGCCCACGCCGGGGTGAGCTCATAGGTGACGCCGAACGGTTGTGCCAGGCCGCGGACCGGCCACCACGAACGATCGGCGCTCTGGCCGCCGATCCGGACGAGCGGTCGTCCCACCGGGTTCAGCGCGCGCACGAGCGCCACCAGCGGGGCGTTAACAGCGCCCTGGCCCGTCCCCGTCCATTGCGGAATCGTGTTGTACTCGAGCGCCAGGCCGAGAAAGTCGTCGGCCAGGGGCCGTGTGACCGGCGTTCGGGTCACCGACACCGAGAAGGCGGCGCGGGCGACCGGCGCCCGCGTCGCGATGAGCGCCACGACGGCTGCGAGAGCCCCCAGACCCGCAAGCCCCAGCAGTCCCGCGCGCCCTCGCCGAGTCACGGTCCCGCGTCAGCCCGCAAACGCCACGGTCTCGATCTCGACCAGCATGCGCGGATCGATGAGGGAGCTGACCTCGACCATCGTCATCAGGGGGCCATGCTGAGCGAAGACCTCGCCGTGGGCGCGGCCGACTTCGTCGGCGCGTGAGATGTCGGTGACGTAGACGCGGGTCTGGATGACGTCGGCGATGCCGACATCGCCGCGAGAGAGCTCGTGCTTGATCTTGCGCAGGATCTCGACGGTCTGCTCGTAGGGGGTCTCGCCGATGATCGCTCCGTCCTCGTCGACCGAGGTCATGCCGCCGATCAGCACGAAGTCGCCGGCGCGCACGATGCGGCTGAAGCCGTAGGCGCGCTCGTACGGGGAGGGCGGATCGCCGGGTAACCGCGCGGTCAATGCAGGAAGTGACGGCGGCTGGTGAACACCATCGCGCCGCCGGCCCGGTCGACGGCCTCGACGGTCAAGTGGTCGCGCAGCGAGCCGCCGGGCTGGATGATCGACTTGATGCCCGCCTCGAGGGCCAGTTCCGGTCCGTCGGCGAACGGGAAGTAGGCGTCGGAGGCGAGCACGCCGCCGGCCACGTCGTCGGGCGCCTTCTCCAGGGCGAGGCGAACCGCGTCCACGCGGCTCATCTGCCCGGCGCCGATGCCGATCGTGGCCAGGTCCCGGGCGATCACAATGCCGTTGGACTTGACGTGCTTGCACACGCGCCAGGCAAAGGAGAGCTCCTGCCACTCCGCCTCGGTGGGCCGACGCTCGGTGACAACCTGCATGTCGCCGCGCTCCTCGAGGTCGAAGTCGCGGTCCTGGACGAGCAGCCCGCCGACCACCTGACGCAGCTGAGGCTCGATCATGTTCGGCGTGCGGCGCTCGCGGTCGTCGAGGATGCGCGTGTTGGGCTTCTCGGCCAGAACCTCGAGCGCGGCATCGTCGTAGCCGCGCGCGAACAGGGCCTCGATGAACTGCTCGGTCAGCTCCCGAGCGAGCTCGGCGTCGACCCGACGATTGAGGCACACGATGCCGCCGAACGCCGACAGCGGATCGCACGCGAACGCGCGGCGGTAGGCCTCGAGCGGCGTCGATCCGACCGCCACCCCGCACGGGTTGCTGTGCTTGATGATCGCGCACGCGGGGATCTGAAACTCGGACAGCAGCAGGCGGCCGGCATCGAGATCCAGCAGGTTGTTGAACGAGATCGGCTTGCCGCCCAGCTGGGAGACCATCGACAGCACGTGGGTGCGGGCGCCGATCTGCTCGTAATAGGCGGCGCGCTGGTGGGGATTCTCGCCGTAGGGCAGCTCCAGCACCTTCTCGAACGCGCGGACGAACAGCGGCGGGAAGTCCTCGCGCTTCTCCTGAAACCAGCGGGCGATCGCGGTGTCGTAGCGCGCCGTGTAGGCGAACGCCTCGGCGGCCAGGCTCTCGCGAGTGCCGGCCGACAGGTGGCTGTCGGACTCGCGCAGCTCGTCGAGGACCGCGTCGTAGCTGACCGGATCGACCACCGGCGCCGCGTAGGCGTGGTTCTTGGCCGCAGCGCGGATCATCGTCGGGCCGCCGACATCGACATTCTCGATCACCTCCTCGTCGGAGGCCCCGCGCCGAGCCGCGGTGCGCTCGAACGGGTACAGGTTCACGCATACCAGGTCGACGAACTCGACCGACTGCTCCTCCGCGGCGGCCAGGTGCTGCGGGTTGTCCCGCACCGCCAGCAGGCCGGCGTAGAGCTTCGGATGCAGCGTCTTGACCCGGCCGTCCATGATCTCCGGAAAGCCGGTCAGGTCGGTGATGGAGCGCACCTCGATGCCGGCGTCACTCAGCTCGGCGGCGGTGCCTCCGGTGGAGATGATCTCGATCCCCAGGTCGGCCAGGCCGCGGGCGAACTCGATGATCCCGGTCTTGTCCGAGACCGACAGCAGCGCGCGTTCGATCTTCGGCCCCGCCTCCCCAACCGATGTCTCCAAGGCGGTCAGGGGCTCGGCGTCGGCGTCCATCGTGCCGACTCTACCGGGCGATCACGACGCGCCGCGGGTTACGGGGATCGAAGCTGACCGCCCCGGCCGCCAGCAGCCTCACGGCCTCCACCAACAGGTCGTGCTCGATCGGATGAAGGCGCTCCAGCACCTCATCAACATCCCGTGCATCTGGCAGCTCGACGGCGCGCTGGAGGATCACGGGGCCGGTGTCAACCCCGGCGTCGACGAAGTGCACGGTCACGCCGAACACGTTGACGCCGTAGTCGAGCGCCTGCTGCACGGCTCGGAGCCCCCGGAACGCCGGCAGCAGCGCGGGGTGCACGTTGATCACCCGATCCGGGAAGCTGGCCAGGAAATCGGGGCTGAGCAGCTGCATGTAGCCGGCGAGGACCACGAGCTCCACCCGGTGGGCCAGCAGCCAGTCGGCGATCGCCGCGTCACGGGCCGGCCGGTCGGCAAAGCCCTCGCGCGCAAATGTCTGCGCTCCGATCCCGGCCTCCCGGGCGCGGGCCAGCGCCCGGGCATCCGGCTGGTCGCTGGCGACGGCCACCAACTCCACGCCGTCGCGGCCCTGCGCACGGTCGATCAGAGCCTGGAGGTTGGTGCCGGCGCCCGAGGCCAGGACGCCGACGTTCATCCGGCGCGCAGCTTCGGGAAGCGACCGCCGGTGGAGCGAAGCCGCCCGGCCTCCAGCAGCTCGTCGACGCGCCCGAGCACGTCCTCGGAGCGCAGGTGTGAGAAGGAGCCATAGCCCGGCAGCCCGTCGTAGTCGTACTGGGCGACGACCTTGGATCGTCCGCCACGCAGTATCTCGACCGCGCGCGTCCGTCCCACGGGGGGGTGAGCTGACTCGATCACCTCGACGATGGCGGTGTCCAGGTCGCCCACGGCACCCGGGGAAGCCGCTTGGGAGAACGTCTGTGCGGCCGGCACCAGCTGCGGAACGCACACGTCACAGCACGGTCCCTGCGCGGCCCCCCTGGAAGGGTCGCCGAAGTACCGCAGCAAGGTCTCGCGGCGGCAGCGGCCCTCCTCCACGTACTCCCAGATCGCGCGGTACTGCGCCCAGCGGACGCGCTCGGCCTCACGTGCCGAGCTGGTGCACGCCGCCGCCGCCGCGCGGTCCCAACCGCCGGTGATCTGGCCGACCGCTCGGTCCGGCGGGGCGGGCAGGGGCGCGAGCACGCCGGCCCGCGCCAGATGGCCGATCACGGCCCGCACGTTGTCGGCGTCGCCGCGGCCCTGCTCTGCGGCCAGGCCGTACAGATCCGACAGCGGGACGTCGTAGCGCCCGTCGCATCCGGCCCACGCCAGCCGCTCGCCAACTCGTTGGAACGCGTCGGCCGACAGCTGCGAGCGCTGGATGAAGAACACGTGCAGCCCCTTGTCGCGGCCCTCGGCGAACAACAGGCAGCGGGCCGGCCCGCCGTCGCGGCCGGCGCGGCCGGCCTCCTGGTAATAGGCCTCCAGCGAACCGGGCACGGTGGCGTGGCAGACGGTGCGCACGTCTGACTTGTCGATCCCCATGCCGAACGCGTTCGTGGCCACGATCACCTTCGCCTCACCGCTCATGAAGCGTTCCTGTGCCGCGGTGCGCGCCCCGCGGTCCATCCCGGCGTGGTAGGCGACCACGCCGTCGTCAAGGGCGTCTGCGAGAACCCGGGCCAGCTCCTCGGTCGCGCTCCGCGTGCCCGCGTAGACGATCGCCGGCAGTGCATCACCGGCTGAGAGCGCCGCCACCAGCCGGCGCTCCTTGTCACGCGCGCCCTTGCAGGGAACCACGGCAAAGGTGAGGTTCGGCCGATCAAAGCCGGTGGTCACGCGTACCGGATCGCGCAGCCGCAGGCGGGCGGCGATGTCGACAGCGACCCGCGGGGTGGCGGTGGCGGTCAGGGCGACCGTCGCGCGGGCGCCCAGCCGGGCCGCGGCGTCGGCCAACGTGAAGTAGTCAGGCCGGAAATCATGGCCCCACTGCGAGACGCAGTGGGCCTCGTCGACGACGAACAGTCCGACCCGTGTGTCGCCCAGGGCCCGGGCGAAGCCGGGCGAACCAAAGCGCTCGGGGGCGACATACAGCAATCGGACCTCGCCGGCGCGCACGCGCTCCATCGCCTGGGCGTTGGCCGCCCCGCTGCGCTGGGCGTTGACCAGGGTCACGCTCCCTGGAGCGATGCGGTGAATCGCCCACGCTTGATCGCGCATCAGCGCGACGAGCGGTGAGACTACGATCGTCAGGTCGTCTCGCATCAGCGCGGGCAGCTGGTAGCACAGCGACTTGCCCGAGCCCGTGGGCATCACCACCAGCGCGTCGCGGTCAGCCAGTGCGGCCTCGACCGCCTCGGCCTGCCCGCGACGGAACTCGGAGAAGCCGAACAGCTGCTGCAGTGCCGCGGACGCATCCATGAGGGCGGCCGACGATAGCGCCGGCCTCGGCCGGAGACGACAGGCGCGCGCCGCTCGACGCGGCGCGCGGGCGTAGTGGGCCCGGTTGGTGCGACATATGCGCGGTCAGGCGCGCACGAGCGGGAGCTCGAGCGCGAACTTGCCGGCTGAGCCCTCCGTGCCGGCCAGCGGGTAGTCGCCGCTGAAACAGGCGTCGCAGTGCTCGGTGCGCGAGACCCCGACTGCCTCGTAGACCCCCTGCAAAGACAGATAGTGCAGCGAGTCGGCGCCGATCTCGGCGGCCACCTCCTCGACGGTCCGCCCGTGGGCGATCATCTCCTCGCGCGTGGACATGTCGATCCCGTAGTGGCAGGGGTGCTTGATCGGGGGAGCGGAGATCCGCAGGTGGATCTCGGCGGCGCCGGAGTCGCGCAGCATCTGCACGAGCTGACGGGTGGTATTGCCGCGCACGATCGAGTCATCCACGACCACCAGCCGCTTGCCCTCCACCACCTCGCGCAGTGGGTTGAACTTCAGCCGCAGGCCCTGGCGACGCAGCTCCTGGCCGGGCTGGATGAACGTCCGCGCGACGTAGCGGTTCTTGATGAAGCCGTCGTCCTGGGGCAGCCCGGACGCCCGGGCAAGCCCGCGGGCGGCGGCGTTGCCCGAGTCGGGCACCGGGATCACCACGTCGGCTTCCACCGGAGCCTCTCGCCACAGGATCTCGCCCATGCGGGCTCGGGCCACCTGCAGCACGGTGCCGGCCATGCGCGAGTCGGGGCGAGCGAAGTAGATGTACTCGAACACGCAGAAGGCATGGCGCTCGTCGGGCGCCACGCTTCGCGACTCCAAGCCGCGCTCGGACAGGGTCACCACCTCGCCGGGCTCGACGTCGCGCAGGTAGCGGGCACCGATCAGATCGAACGCGCACGACTCGCTGGCCACGCAGTACGACGGCTCGTCGCCAGAACCGGGAAGCGCATCGATCTGCCCGATCACCAGCGGACGCAGGCCGGCCGGGTCGCGGAAGGCGACGACGGCCTCCTCGGTCATGACGACCGTGGAGAATGCCCCCCGCAGGCGGGGCAGCACGTCGGCGACGGCGTCCTCGATCCGCTCGGCGGGATGCGTGGCGAGCAGCGCCGCGATGATCTCCGAGTCCGAGGTGGAGCGAAACGGGATGTCGGCCTCGCGCAGCTCGGCGTGCAGCTCGACGGCGTTGATCAGGTTGCCGTTGTGGGCCAGCGCCAGCGTACGGCGATCGTTGCGGACGATCGGCTGGGTGTTCTCCCATTCCGAGGAGCCGGTGGTGGAGTACCGCACGTGGCCGATCGCCAGGTCGCCGACCAGCGAGCGCAGCGTGTGCGCGTCGAACACCTGGGAGACCAGACCCTGCTCGCGGACCGCGATGATGTCGCCGCCGTGTTTGGCCGCGGCGATGCCTGCGGACTCCTGGCCACGGTGTTGAAGCGCGAATAGGGCGAAGTAGGCGAGGCGGGCGACTTCGTGCTCGGGGGCGTAGATCCCGAACACTCCGCACTCGTCGCGAGGGCCGTCGCGTTGGTCGAGCGAGAGGTCCATTTCAGGAGCCTGCTCCACTGAGCCTAGCAATGGCCTTCACAGGTACCGCGACAGTCCACGTCCGTGGACATCGCGCAGCTCGGAAACTGGAAGCTTCGCGAATCCGTCGATCTGAAGACACTCGCCGCCAACGCGCCCGATGATCGTCAGCCCGCCGAGCGCGGCCTCCGGCCCGGAGACCACGAACGCGCGCCCGGGCGCCTCGGCAAACGGGTCGAGACCGGCGGGAAGGGTGGCACTGGCTCCGATCTGGCCGGCGATGCAGCACTCGGCGATCGCTACCGCGATCCCGCCCTCGGCAATGTCGTGAGCGCTGCTCAGGGCGCCGGAGTTGACCAGCCGGCGCACGCGCTCGTGCGCCTGCGCGGCGGCGCTCGGATCCAATACGGGCAGCGGCCCGGCGATCCTCTCCCCCCGCAGCTTGGCGAGCTCGGAGCCCGCGGCGGTGGCGTCCTCCAGCGAGCCGACGAGCGCGATCGCATCCCCCTCGGCGGCGAAGCCGAGCCGCCCCGCGCGGGATGGGTCGGGCAGGCGCCCGACCATGCCGATCACCGGCGTGGGGAAGATCGGGCCGCTGGGCGCCTCGTTGTACAGCGAGACGTTGCCGCCGACGACGGGAATGCCGAGCTGCTCGCAGGCCGTCGCGATCCCCTCCACGGCCTCGGTCAGCTGCCAGGCCACCCAGGGTTTCTCGGGGTTCCCGAAGTTCAGGCAGTTGGTCAGGCCAAGCGGCGTGGCGCCCACGCAGGCGAGGTTGGCGGCCGACTCGTAGACGGCCTCGACGGCCCCTGCGCGAGGGTCGCAGGCCACACGACGGCCGTTGCCGTCGATCGCCACGGCGATCGCGGTCCTATCGGTTTCTCCCACATCCAGCATCAGCACCGCCGCGTCGGCTTCCTCGGGACGCCGCACGGTGCGCGACTGCACGACCGGGTCGTACTGCTCGAACACCGGCCGGCGCGAGGCCAGGTTGGCCGAGCCCAGCAGCGCCAGCAGCGTCTCGGCGGGCGTCGCTGCGCTGCTCAACAGGGCCGGACCGGGCGGATAGAGCAGCCCGGGCTCGGTCACCGGCTCGGGTTCGAGGTCATACAGCGGGCAGTCGTCGACGAGGACCCCCACCGGCAGGTCGGCGACGGTCTCACCGTCGGACAGGATCCGCATACGTCCCGAGTCAGTCACCGACCCGATCGGCGTGGCCAGCGTCTCCCAGCGCTCGCAGACGGCGATCACCTCGCCCACTCGCGCCGGCTCGACCACGCACAGCATCCGTTCCTGGGACTCGGAGACCATGATCTCGAACGGCGCCATCCCGGCCTCGCGCAGCGGGACGCGCGAGCAGTCGATCTCCAGCCCCACGCCTCCCTTGCTCGCCATCTCCGAGGCCGACGAGGTCAACCCGGCGGCGCCCAGGTCCTGCAGCGAGACCAGGAGCTCTGAGTCCAGGAGCTCCAGCGAGCATTCGAGCAGCTTCTTCTCGGCGAACGGGTCGCCGATCTGCACCGAGGGGCGCTTGGCCTCATCGCCCTCGCCCAGCTCGGCGCTGGCCAGCACCGACGCTCCACCGATCCCGTCGCGGCCGGTGAGGGCACCCAGCAGCACCAGCACGTTGCCGGGGCCGGCCGCCGCTGACCGGATCAGACGCTCGTGCGGCGCCAGGCCGAGGCACATGGCGTTGACCAGGCAGTTCTGCTCATAAGAGGGCTCGAAGTAGATCTCGCCGCCGACGGTGGGCACGCCGATCGAGTTGCCGTAGTGCCCGATCCCGGCGACGGCATGCTCGAGCAGGTAGCGCGAGCGCTCAGAGGTGGACGGCTCGCCGAAGCGCAGCGAGTCGAGCACGGCGATCGGGCGCGCGCCGACCGCGAACACGTCGCGCAGGATCCCGCCAACGCCGGTGGCTGCGCCCTGGAAGGGCTCGACGGCCGAGGGGTGGTTGTGGGACTCGACCTTGAACGCCACGCCGAGGCCTCCGCCGACATCGACCACCCCCGCGTTCTCGCCGGGGCCCATGAGCACGTGCGGTCCCTCGGTGGGCAGCCGGCGCAGCAGCTTCTTGGAGTGCTTGTAGGCGCAGTGCTCGGACCACATCAGCGACAGCATCGCCAGCTCCGTGTCGCCGGGCTCGCGACCCAGCAGCTCGACGATCAGACCGTACTCGTCGTCGGTCAGGCCGAGCGCGCGGTGACGATCAGTGTCGGTCGCCATGGGCGGCCGGCACCTAGACTGCGACGCGGTCGGCAAGGTGAGCGGCGATGGACGTGAAGATCTCCAGCCCGTCGGTGGACCCGGTCAGCGGATCGACGGCGTGCTCGGGGTGGGGCATCAGGCCGAACACGTTGCGAGCCTCGTTGCAGACCCCGGCGATGTCGTCCAGCGAGCCGTTGGGATTGTGGCCGGGCGCGTAGCGCAGCAGCACCTGATCGTTGGCGGTCAGCCGGTCGAGCAGGGCGGGCGGCGCGTAGTAGCAGCCGGTCATGTGCTTGACGGGGATCGATAGTCGATCGTCGGCCTCGCACGCGCGCGTGAACGGCGAGTCGGCACTGACGACCTCCAGCAGGACCTGGCGAAAGACGAAACGCAGGCTGGTGTTGGTCAACAGCGCACCGGGGAGCAGGCCGGCCTCGCACAGGACCTGAAAGCCGTTGCAGATCCCCAGTACCAGGCCACCGCCGCGGGCGAACTCGGCCACCTCCTCCATGACCGGGGCAAAGCGCGCGATCGCTCCGGCCCGCAGGTAGTCGCCATACGAGAATCCGCCGGGGACGACGACCGCGTCGACGCCCTGGAGGTCGTGATCGCCGTGCCACAGGATGACCGCCTCGCCGACGCGCCGGCAGGCGAGCTGCGCATCGACCTCGTCACAGCTTCCCGGGAAGCGGATGACGCCGAACTTCACGGAAGGCCCGATCCCTCCCGCCGGGAGGCGGCGTCAAGCAGGTTCGTGTCGACGATCTCGTAGTCCTCGATCAGCGGATTGGTGAGCAGCCGCTCGCACATCTCCGGCAGGCGATCGGGGTCCTCCACGTCGAGCTCGATCATCCGGCCGACGTGCACGTTGCGCACCCCGGTGAAGCCGAGGGCCGGCAGCGCGCGCTCCACCGCCTGCCCCTGGGGATCGAGGATCCCGGCCTTGGGCTTGACCAGCACCCGGGCCCGCATCGCCTCAGCCAGCGTCCGTGCGGGCGAGCCAGGCGTCGAACGTCTGCCCGGTGATGCGCTCGTAGGCCTCGACGTACTTCTCGCGCGTGCGCGCCACGACGTCGTCGGGGATCGCCGGCGCCGGCGGGTTGCGATCCCAGCCCGTCCCCGACGCCCAGTCGCGCACGAACTGCTTGTCGAAGCTGGGCTGGCCGCGGCCGGGCTCGTAGCTGTCGGCCGGCCAGAAGCGTGAGGAGTCCGGCGTGCAGATCTCGTCGCCGATCCTCAGCTGTCCGTCGGCGTCCAGACCGAGCTCGAACTTGGTGTCGGCGAGGATGATCCCGTTGGCGCGAGCATGGTCGGCGGCGTGCTCGTAGAGCGCCAGCGAGACGTCACGGACGCGCTGCGTCAGCTCGCGATCGCCGATCAGCTCGACCGCACCCTCAAAGTCGATCGCCTCGTCGTGGCCGATGTCGGCCTTGGTGCTGGGGGTGAACAGCGGCTCGGGCAGGCGGTCTGACTCGCGCAGGCCGGCGGGCAGCTCGATCCCCGACACCGCGCCGGTCGCCTGGTAATCCTTCCAGCCCGAGCCGGTGATGTAGCCGCGCACCACGCACTCGACCGGCAGCATCTTCAGCCTGCGCACGACCATGCCGCGTCCACGCGCCTCGGCCGGAACGCCGTCGCTCACCGAGACGACGTGATTGGCGACGATGTCCTTGGTGCGCTCAAACCAGAACGTCGACAGGCCGGTGAGGACCGCGCCCTTGTCGGGGATCGGCGTGGGATGGACGACGTCGTAGGTGGAGATCCGATCCGAGGCGACGATCAGCAGTTCGTCGCCGAGGTCATAGATCTCGCGGACCTTGCCGGAGGCAAGCAGGGGGAGATCGGATAGGGCGCTCACGGGAGGCGATCCTAGCGGCTGGTTATGACGACCTGATCGAGCCGCCGGGCGCTCTGGGCGACCCCGTGCCGGCGCAGGAGAACCAGCGCCAGCAACGCCGCCGCCGCGATGGCCGGGGTGATCACGAACGGCGGATCGTCCTGCTGCCGTCCGGACGCGCCGTGAACACCAGCTCGTGGCCGCCGCCGGCGCCGGTCACTGTCCACTCCACGCGCTCGTCGACGTCGCTGCGGGCCAGCGACGCGCTGTCGGCGCTGAAGTCCGACAGGCCAGGCCGGCGGCGGATGTCCCGGATCAGCTGGGCGGGGACGGCCGCGCGGACGAGGGCCAGCGAGAACGCGCGCTGACGTGGCGAGCCCGGCTCGTCGAGGGTCACCTCCTCGGGCTTGAGCTGGGGCTGGACGGTGTTTACGGTGAAGCCGGCTGCACGCCGGCCGACGACGTACTGGAACTCGAGCCCCGCCCGTGCCACGTCGACCTCCAGCATCGGCGCCCGCGGCCCGAGCCGCCGTCGCACGCCGCTCAGCTCGCGCCGGAAGTTGACGGTGATGAAGTAGCTAGAGCCGAGCTTGCCCTCGGCGAGCTGCGACAGGCGGTGGGCTTCGGCGTCGACACTGCGGGAGGTCTTCAGGGCGGCGGTGATCCTGGGGATGACGATCCCGATGCCGATGCCCATCACCACCACGGCGAGAATCACTCCCAGCGGGCTGCGCCGCCGTATATACATGCTGCTCCCTCGATCCGGTCCCGCGCGCAGCGGGGGGCGGATTCTACGCCTCGGGGCGGCCCCCGGACGCGGCCGGGGCCGAGCCGGGGACGAGGCTCGGGGCGGTGCTCGCCCCCGGGGACCAGCCGGGTCCGCGGAACAGATAGCCCATTCGATCGCGCCAGCCGCGCGCGTGGCGCAGGTCGTGCCCGATCGCCGCGTACTCGTGAAAGGCCACCCGCACGGGGTGGTGGGTCTGAAGATTCTTGGTCAGCCCGTAGCGAACCGGTTCGTGCTCGCCCTGGAAGCTGCCGAACAACCGATCCCAGATGATCAGGATCCCGGCGTAGTTGCGGTCCAGGTAGAGCTCGTTGGAGCCATGGTGGACACGGTGGTGCGAGGGCGTGTTGAACACGAACTCCACCGGGCGCCACAGCCGGCCGACGCGCTCGGTATGGATCCCGAACTGGTAGACGAGGCTGATCGACTGCTGGAGCACGATCATCCACGGCTTGATCCCGATCAGAGCGAGCGGCAGCCAGAACGGGAAGTAGGTCATCGGAACCCACGTCTGACGCAGGGCCGTCGACAGGTTGTAGTGCTGGCTGGAGTGGTGCACGACGTGACTGGCCCAGAAGACCCGCACCTCGTGGCTCACTCGGTGAAACCAGTAGTAGGCCGCGTCGTCGGCGAAGAACAGCAGCACCCAAGCCCACCAGGCGTCGCTCGGCACGCGCAGCGGCGTCAGCTCGTACACGCCGGAGTAGATCGCCACCACCACGAGCTTCCAGCCGAGGTTGATGACGAGGTTGCCCAGGCCCATCGACAGGCTGGTCGCGGTGTCGCGCACGTCGTAGCCGGCCATCGCATCGTCGTGATCGCCCGTGTGGTGGAAAGTCACCCACTCGATGGCCAGCAGGGCAACGAAGTACGGGACCGCGTAGAGGATCAGATTGAACATCTGGTAAGCCCGCTTGCCAGTATCTCGCAGCCCGGCACCGTCTGTCAAGCTGTCTAGCCAGATGACCGCCACCACCGATCGTCGCTATGGCGGCAAGACGGCCGACGAGCGGCGCGCCGAACGACGCGAACAGCTGCTGGACGCGGGGCTCGAGCTGTTCGGCATCCAGGGCTTCGCGAGCGTCACGATCGAGTCACTGTGCGCGGCGGCCGGACTGAACGCCCGGTACTTCTACGAGCAGTTCGCGAGCCGCGAGGAGCTCCTGGGGGCCGTTTACGACCGCCACGTCCAGACCGTCCTCACCATGGTGCAGGCCGCCATCACCGACTCGCCGCCCGAGCCGGCGACCCGGCTCCAAGCAGGACTGACCGCGTTCGTGACGGCCACCTTGGCCGACGAACGGGCCGCTAGGGTCAACTACTTCGAGATGGTGGGGGTCAGCGCCGGCCTGGAGGCTCAGCGCCGCGGGGTGCTGCGGGCTTACGCCGAGCTGATCGTCGCCCAGGCATCAGAGCTGGACGACCTCGGACCACTGGGCCGCGGAGACCGCCGGATGACCGCCGTCGCGCTTGTCGGCGCCACCGACGGGCTGATCATCGACTGGCTGACCAGCGAGGAGCGACCGCCACGGCAGGCGATCGTCGACACGCTGCTGCAGATCTTCGCCGCCTGAGAACGTCCACCTCGGCGGCGTCAGGTGATGGCGTCCAGCCGGGCGATGATCTCTCCGGCGTGGCGCACGAACGGCGCGTAGTCGAAGATCGCGTCCAGGTCCAGCTGTGCGCCGGCCGGATCGGCAGCCAGCAGGTCTCGCAGCGGCGTGCGCTCCGTGATCGCCTGCTGGGCGAGGCGCTGCACCACGCGATAGGCGTCGCCGCGGGTGGAGCCGGCGGCGACGAGGGCGAGCAGCACCCGCTGCGAGAAGAGCGCGCCGTGGGTCAGCTCCAGGTTCTCGCGCATCCGATCGGGATTGACGACCATTCCCTCGACGAGGGCCAGCACCCGGCGCTGCATGTGGTCGAGCAGGGTCGTCGCGTCGGGGAGGATGATGCGCTCCACCGAGGAATGCGAGATGTCGCGCTCGTGCCACAGGGCGACGTCCTCCAGCCCGGCCGAGGCGTAGCCACGCAGCACGCGGGCCAGGCCGGTGACCTGCTCTGACTTGATCGGGTTGCGCTTGTGGGGCATCGCGCTCGAGCCCTTCTGGCCGCGGCCGAACGGCTCGGAGACCTCGCCCACCTCGGTGCGGGCCAGGTGACGCAGCTCGGTGGTGAAGCGCTCCAGGCCGGCGCCCGCCAGCGCAATCGCCGCCAGCAACTCGGCATGGCGGTCGCGGGCGACGACCTGGGTGGAAACCGGCTCGCGCTCGAGCCCGAGACGCGCCAGGACGCGCGCCTCGAACTCCGGCGATGTCGCCGAGTAGGTCCCCACCGCGCCGCTGACGGCGCCGACGCACGCCTGCACGAAGGCGAGTTCCAGACGCCGCGCGTTGCGATCGGCCTCGAAGGCGAAGCCCGCGAGCTTGATCCCGAACGTCGTCGGCTCGGCGTGGACGCCGTGCGTGCGCCCGACACACAGGGTGTCCGCGTGCTCGCGCGCCCGCGCGGCGAGCGCCTGCACCAGTCGCCGGGAATCGGGCAGGACGAGCTCGGCGACGTGCTTGATCTGCAGCGCCAGGCCGGTGTCCAGCACATCGGACGAGGTCAGCCCGTAATGGATCCAGCGGCCGGGCGCCCCGGCCGACTCCGACAGCACATCCACGAACGCGGCCGTGTCGTGGTCGGTGACCTTCTCGCGCTCGTCGATCGCGGCCACGGTGAAGGTGGCGGCGCGGATCGCCTGAAGCTCGGCCTCGGTGGGGCCCGCCATCTCCTCGCAGGCGGCCACTTCCACCTGGCGCATCGCCTCGAAGCGCGCGTCGTCAGACCAGGCCTCCGCCAGCTCGCGGCGGGTGTAGCGGGCGATCAAGGGTGGATGAAGCTACGCGACCTGCGTCTGGGTGGCCACGCCGGCCAGGGTCGGCGTCGGCGTCGGCGCACTCGCAGTCCTCGGCCGTGGCGGCGGCCGCTGCGGCCGCCTGCAGAATCGTCTCCAGCAGCCCCGGGAAGCGTGTCTCCAGGTCGGGGCGGCGCAACCGGTTCAGTCGTGTCGTCCCCTGGTGGCGCTGCTGGATCACTCCGGCCTCGCGCAGCACCTTGAAGTGGTGCGTACAGGTCGACTTGGTCACGGGCAACGCGAAGCTGCCGCAGGTGTACTCGCATTCGGCCTTGGCCAGCTCGGCGACGATGCGCAACCGCACCGGATCTGACAGAGCGTGGAGCACGGCGCCCAACTCCAACTCATCGCAGGTCGGGTGAGCGATCTGGTCGGTGGTGGGTGTTATCGGCATTACCCCCCTCATGATAGGACGGTTTCCCGGCTTTGTACGACAGTCGTCGTACATCTGCTAATGTACGGCAGGCATCGTACAACGAATCGCACCAGAGGAAGACCACATGGCCGACTCGCACACCCCCATCAATATCTCCCGCGCTCGCCGAAGCGCGACGGCCGTCATCGCCCAGTACATCCAGGACCTCGCCACCGCAGTTCCGGCCCCCGTGCCGACCGCGTAGTCCTCGATCTCAGTCGCCTCTGACCGGCGCCCGCCGAGCCCTCGTGGCCGGCGGGCGTCTTCACGTCGGCAGGCGGTTCAGATTCACAGGAACTGTCGGCCACCATCCACCACGAGCGTCTGACCGGTGATCATGCACGCGGCATCGGACGCGAGGAACACGGCGGTGCCGACGATGTCCTCGGGCTGCAGACCGCGCTTGATCGCCCCGCGGGCGACCCCGTAGGAGTCGGCGTCTTCGATCAGCTCGCGGCTGGCCTCGGTCAGGGTGAAGCCCGGGGCGAGCGCGTTCACGCGCACCCCCTGATCGCCGAGCTCGCGCGCCATGACCCGCGACAGGCCGATCAGAGCGCTCTTGGACGCAACGTAATGAGCCCACAGCGGAGATCCGCTCATCACCGTGGCCGAGGCGATGTTGATAATCGTCCCGCCGCGGCCGGCCCGAAGTGCCTCGGCGCACGCCTTGGCACACAGCCACGGCCCGCGCAGGTTGACCGCCATCACACGGTCCCAGTCGGCCACCTCGATCTGATCGAACGGCCGGCGCTCCAATCCCGCGTAGACGGCCGCGTTGTTGATCAGAGCGTCGATCGAGCCGAGCGCTCGGAGCGCTGTGGAGGCCATCGCCGCGGTGCTGGCCTCGTCGGCGACGTCGGCGCCGATGGCCACCGCCTCGCCGCCCGCACCGGTTACTGCCTGCGCGGTCGCCCTGGCGGCTTCGACGTCGAGGTCCACAGCCGCGACCCGGGCGCCCGCCTTAGCGAAGCCAAGCGCAAAGGCGCGGCCGAGACCGCCGCCGGCTCCCGTGATCAGCGCGCAGCGTCCGGCCAGCTCGCCGCTCATCGGACGGGCTGGGCGGCGAGGGCGGCGCGGCTGTGATCGAGCTCTCGATGGGCCAGGCCACGTGCCACCTCGGTGAAGAACCAGCGGTCGATCTCGGACTGCACCCAGTCCATGTAGCGATCGGGGGTGAGCTCCATCCACTCGTGGCAGATGCGCACCGCGGGCTCGGTGAAGCGCCACAGCTTGTCGGCGTCCTTGACCAGTTGGTCCTCCAGGCTCACCGCCTCGCTGCGGGAGTCGTGACCGTCGACGATGTCCTGGATCTCGGCCGTCCGCCGCTCGTCCCAGCCGGCCTCGGCGAGGATCTCGCCGGCGAGCGCGGCGCCGCGCATCTCGTGGCGGCGCGTGATGTCCGGCTCCCAGCCCTTGACCGCGCCGGCCAGGCCCTTGAGGTGATCCTCGGCGGGGACCGCCATGTAGCCGATGTCGTGCAGCAGGATCGCCGGCAGGACAATGTCGGGATCGGCCTGCGGGTTGGCGAGGACGAGCTCCTGGGCGAGGGCGTAGGCGCCGGGAACGTGGATCTCGTTGGAGCGCGTCTGCCAGTAGGGCTCGGCCAGCGCGTAGATGCGCTCGTAGCGGGCGGTGTCGATCACGGCGTCGTCATCACGAGCGCACCGCGTCGTCCGCCAGCTCGGCGGTGCGCAGCCTGCGCCGGGTGTCGGCCAGCTCGGCGCGGGCGATCGCCCGCGCGGTCTCGGTGAACAGCCGGCCCTCGATCTGCGGCTCGGTCCGATCGGCGTACTCGCCGGGCGTCAGCCCGAACCAATCACAGGCGACGGCGATTCCCGCCACCGAGAAGCGCCACAGCGCATCGGCGTCCTTGACGAGCTCGTCCTCGGGCGACAGCGCCTGCGCCCGGGTGTCGTGGCCGTCGATGATCTCGGCTACCCGGTCGATCACCTCGCCCGGGTAACCCAGCTCAACCAGGATCTCGCTTGCCAGGCGGGCCCCCTCCCGCTCGTGGGCGAAGCGCACCTCGGATTCCATCATGTCCGGCCCGAATCCCTCGCGGTAGATCGCCTCCTGGTCGACGACCGCCCAGCCGATGTCGTGCAGCAGGATTGCCAGGGACACGACCTCGCGGTCGACGTGCGGATGCGCCTCGAGCAGCCGCTGGGCGTAGTCATAGGCCATCGGGATGTGAACGTCGTTCTTGCGCGCACGCATGTACGGGCGCGCGGCCGCCCACACGGGGCCGTGATCAGGCATCCAGGATGGTGACCGTGCCGTTGTTGCCATCGACGCGCACCCGCTGACCTGTCCGGATCGCGGTCGTCGCCGAGCCGACGCCCGTCACCGCCGGCAGCCCGTACTCCCGGCAGACGATCGCCGCGTGGCTCATCATGCCGCCGATGTCGGTCACGGTGGCGGCGATCCGGCCGAACACCGGCCCCCAGCTCGGAGCGGTGATGCGCGTGACGAGCACCTCGCCCTGCTGGATCTGGTCGAGCTCGTCGGCACCGCCGACGACGCGGGCGACGCCCTCGACCACCCCCGGGGAGGCGGCCATCCCCCCGAGGTGGCCGGTGTCCGCGCCGGCGTTCAGCCAGCCCGAGACGGCCTCGCTGGTGATCCCGTAGAGCATGATCGTGAACGGCTCGGTCACGACGGCCGGCGGCTCGTTCATCGCCGGGACCGGCGCCTTGAGCTCGAGCGCGGCGATGATCTTCTTGCGCCGCGCGATCTCCGCCGGCCAGTAGTACGGGCCCATCGGCTCCACGCCGACGCCCCAGCCGTTGCCGTAATCGAAGATCACCTGCTGCAGCTCGTCGCGGCGCACGTAGAAGATGTCGTCGGCCTCCTTCCAGAAGCCGGCCTCGGCGAGCACCTGGCCCAGTCGCCGGATCTTGCGCCAGAAGACCGACAGCGACCAGTGCTCGATGTAGAAGTTGTGATCCTCCACGTAGGGGAACACCAGCCGGGAGAGCCCGAGCTTCTCGTCGAACACCGCCCGCGCCTCGTCGTCGGGCAACAGCTCGCGGTACTCGGCGGTGATGCGATCGCGCTCGGCGCGGATCTGCTCGGTGGGACGCTCTATATCCTCGCCGGCCTGCAGGCGGCCGATGTAGTCACCGATGAAGCCGAGCGGGATCTCCAGGTGATCAAGCCACACCCGGTCGGTGCTGTACATGCCGTTGCCCGAGGAGAAGTTGAACCACGGGTCCTTGGCGGCCTCCCAGGCGGCGACCCACTCCTCGCCGCGGGGCGCGGCCGCCACCGCGGCGATCGCATCCTCCACGCCCCCGCGCGCAAGCGCATCCTCCACGCCCAGCTCCACGGCCAGCCGGGCGAGCTTGCGCAGCTCCTCGTCGGGCCGGAAGAGCACGACGTCGATGCCCTGGACCATCTTCGCGATCCCCAGATCGGCGACGCCCGGCAGCACCTCCTTGCAGAAGGTGAAGAAGTCCAGATAGGCGACGTAGCCGAGGTTGAGGAACTCGAAGTGGTACTGGAAGGCCTCGTAGCAGAGCTCGATCGCCCGGTCATAGTTGGCGGCGAGCGCGAACGTGTTGTCCAGGCCCCTGCCCTCCTTGATCCACTCGATCGGCACGACCTCAGGCAACGGCTCGAACTCCAGCGCCTCCAGATCGGCGATCACCCGGCGGACCTTCACCTCCCAGTTCTGAAGCAGCGAGGCCCAGTTGGCGAAGTAGTGACCGGCGCGCTCGGTGAACTGCGGCACCCGCGCGGGGATCTCCTCCTCGGGCACGGGCACCGGGCTCATGTAGACGTAGCCGTTGTGGACCCGGTAGTCGATCCCGTTGGCCGGCGGGATCAGCAGGTGGCGGGTGTTGTACTGGCCGAGGCACTTGATCGCGAACTCGACGGTGATCGTGTCGA
This sequence comes from uncultured Solirubrobacteraceae bacterium, assembly GCA_963831015.1. Taxonomy (GTDB): domain Bacteria; phylum Actinomycetota; class Thermoleophilia; order Solirubrobacterales; family Solirubrobacteraceae; genus Palsa-465. Next base: position 1,181,854 of record CAWHOM010000007.1, read on the forward strand.
ACGGCTTGAACACCGTCGGCCAGTGCTGCAGGTCGGCGAACCAGAACCGGCTCTCCTCGAACTCCCGCCGGTCCGCACGGAAGCGCAGGTAGTACGGGTACAGCTCCTCCCAACCCTCCGCACCGTCGGGCGCCGGGTCGTCGTAGGGACTGACGAACCGATTCGCCTCAGTTGTCGACATCAGGCTTGCTCCTCGCGGCGAGTGGATTGATGAGGGTGTTGGCGATGCTCGTCAGGCCGGTCGCGTAGAGGCTGGCCGGTCGGGGCTGGGCGGTGGTCTTCATGGTGCTCCACACGGTCTCGGGGCGGCTCTGCAGCAGCAGCACGTCACCGGCGGCGTCCAGCGCCCACTCGACGTCCTGAGGAGCCCCGTAGTGACGCTCGACCCGCTTGGCCAGCTCCGCCACCGCTCTGACCTGTTCCCGGTCGAGCGCCGGCGTCAGCTGGCGCTCGGGCTCGACGGCGCGCTGGCGCACGCACCGTCCGGCGACGTCGGCGACGAGCTCGATCTGCTTGGGCGCGATCGTCGAGTCGACCATCTCCAGGATCACCTTGTCGACGACGAAGTTGTCGGGCGTCACCGTCCCGCTGGCGACGGTCTCGCCGAGACCGAAGGCCGCCTCGACGACGATCTTGGTGCGGTCGCCGGTGAGCGGGTCGAGCGTCATCGCCACGCCCGCGGCATGTGCGTCGACCATGCGCTGGACGACCACGGCCATGCTGACGTCGTCCTCGGGGATCGCGTGGTCTGAGCGGTAGGCCAGCGAGCGCGCCGAGTACACGCTCGCCCAGCAGCGCTGCACGTGCTTGAGCACCGCGTCCTCGCCGACGATCCACAGGTAGGTGTCCTGCTGGCCGGCGAAGCTCGTCTGCGCGGAGTCCTCCATGCTCGCGCTGGACCGCACGGCCACCGGCACGTCCTCGCCGAGCGCCCGGTAGGCAGCCCGCACAGCGGTCTCCACGTCATCTGGCAGCGCCGCGGTCTCCACCAGCCGGCGGACATCGGCCGCGCCCGACTCCAGCGCGGACACGTCGCCGCGGTCAAGCAGTGCCAGCGTCCGCGCGATCCGTTCGCGAATCCCGTCAGCGGCGCGCACGGCGTCGAACGCCGCGGTCGTCACCACGAAGCCCGGCGGTACGGGGAGCCCGGCGCCCGACAGCCTCGCGAGGCCGGCGCCCTTGCCGCCGGCGACCGACGGGTCATCGGGGCAGCTGGCGAAGCCGAGGGCGTACGCCGAGGCGAGCGCGTCCCACGTCACCAGCACGTGCGATGGACCGCGGAAGGTGCTGTTGGCGCTGTAGTCGAAGCGCTGGTCGGCGGCCAGACGCAGCCCCGGCAGGCGCGAGCTCAGTTCCTCCAGCACGATCTTCGCCTCCAGGCGCGCCAGCGGCGCCCCGATGCAGAAGTGGATGCCCAGCCCGAACGACAGATGGCGGCTCGCGTTGTCGCGGTGCAGGTCGATCCGCTCGGGCTCGGGGAACACGTGCTCGTCGTGATTGGCCGACCCCAGCAGCAGCAGGATGTTGGTCCCCGCGGGAAGGTCGACGCCGCCCACCTGGACCGGCGCCTTGGTGAGGCGCTTCCAGGTGAACACGGGAGCGCTGATGCGCAGCATCTCCTCGACGGCCGCCGGGATGCGCTCAGGATCGCCGCACACAGCATCCCAGGCCTCGCGCTGGGCGAGGAGCTCGCGCAGGCCGTTGGCGAGCAGCGCGGTCGTCGTCTCGTGACCCGCGGTCAGCTGGCCGTAGACGAGCCCGGCGATCTCGTCGGGGGTGAGCGTCTGATCGCCCTGGAGATAGATTCGGGCCAGATCCCCGGGCAGGTCGTCCTGGGGTGATCGCAGGCGCGACTGGACGAGGTCCTGGCAATAGCGCCAGTACAGGATCAGGTTCCCGGCGTGATGGGCCTGCTCGTCGACGGGGAGATCGCCGAAGTTCATGTAGACGCGGCTCTGGGCCCACTCCTTGACCTGCGGCACGTCGGCGTCGGGGATGCCGAGCATCCGGAAGATCACCAGCGCCGGCAGCTCGTGGGCGAGCTCGGTGACGAGATCGGCGTGGCCTCGGTCGGCGAAGCGGTCGATCATCAAGGTGGCGATCGCACGAATGTCCGGCTCCAGCGAGGCGACGCGCCGCGGAGTGAAAGCCTTCTTGATGAAGCCCCGGAGCCGGGTGTGATCGGGAGGCTGGCGCCCCGAGAGTCCGGAGACGTTGGCGAAGCCGCCGTCGTCGAGGATCTTCTGGACCTTCGCGGGGCGCTGCTTGAACGGGGCCTGGGTGTTCTCGGAGGAGTACGTCGCCGGGTCGCGGAAGATCTCGCGGATGTCCTCGTAGCGGGTGACGACCCAGTAGTCGATCTCCGGGCTGTAGAAGATCGGCGCCTGCTCCCGGGCGCGCGCGTAGAACGCGAACGGCTCAGCCGTGTCAAACGGCTTGAAGTCGCGGCCGAGCTCGGCGTGCGTGCACACGGGCGCGGCGACGGTGTCACCTGACATCAGATCTCCCTCTCGCTCCGGCGCCGGCTCACTGCCGGCACGGCCACGCTACCTCGGCAGGGCCACTCCGCGAACTGCCGCGTTCGCCTCTCGCGAACGCTGTTACCCTGAGCGAAGTGGCCGCGCCCGCCGACGACGCCCTGAAGTCGGTGTCGATCGCGTTCTCGATTCTTAACTGCTTCACCGTCTCGCCGGAGCTGGGTCCGTCCGCGGTCGCCCGCGAGGTGGGGATTGCCAAGAGCACGGCCAGCCGGATGCTCGCCGTGATGGCCTCGCGCGGGATCCTGGAGCGCCAGGAGCGAGGTCGCTACCGGCTGGGCATGCGGATGTTCGAGTACGGGCAGCTGGCGCTCGACCGCCTCAACCTGTTTGAGGTCAGCGTGCCGATCCTCGCCGGACTGCGCGATCGTGTCCGTGACCTCGTCCAGTTGGGGATCCCCGTCGGGGCCGAGGTCCTGTTCCTCGACCGCTTCGAGGCCCAGAACCTCGACCCGCGCTTCCATGGTCCGGCGTGGCGCCGCGTGCCCGGCCACTCGTCGAGCTCCGGCCGGGCGATCGCCGCCTTCAACCCGGCGGTGGCGGGGGCGATCTTCAAGGCGGGGCTGATCCGCCGGACCAGGTACACGGTCGTCGACCCGCGGCGGCTGACGCAGATCCTCGCCGAGGTGCGCCGGCGCGGTTACGCCGCCACCGACGAGGAGCTCGAGGAGGGCATCTCCTCCGTGGCCGCCCCGGTTCGCGTCGCCGACGAGCAGGGCGAGCGGGCTGTCGCCGCGGTGTCGGTGGTCGGCCCCAGCCAGCGCCTGCACCGCGACGGGATCACTGCGATCGCCGCCCACGTCCAGGACGCGGCCCGTCGCATCGGCGAGGCGCTGGCGAGTGGCTGACGCTCAGGCGCTGAGGATGCGGGCCGCCAGCACGGCGGCGTTGCGGGCGTTGTCGACGCCCACACAGGCCACCGGCACGCCCGGTGGCATCTGCGCGATCGACAGCAGCGCGTCCAGGCCACCGGCCACCGAGGTTCGGCTGGTGAGCGGCACGCCGATCACCGGCAGCTCGGTGTGGGCGGCCACCACGCCCGGCAGCGCGGCCGACAGGCCGGCGCCGGCGATGATCACCCGAATTCCCCGCAGCTTGGCGTTCTTGGCGTAGTCGGCGACCACGTCGGGCTGGCGGTGGGCCGACATCACGCGGGTCTCGGAGAGGATGTCGCGCTTGGTCAGCTCCTGCTCGGCCTTCTCCATCGCCGGCATGTCCGACTCGGACCCCATCAGGATCGCCACGCGCGGGCTGTCGACGTCGAGATCCCGGATGTCGGCCGCCGTCTCGGACATCGGAGCCGTGCCGGGCGGCACCGGACCGTCGGGCCGGACGCCGGGCGCGGGCGCCACCTCGGGCTCGGGACTCTCGCTGGTGCTCATCGCACCGCCCGCAGCGCGATGTCGCGCCGGAGTTGCCTGCCGTCGAACTCGATCATGTCGGCTGCAGCATAGGCGCCCGACCGGGCGGCAGCGGCGTCGTCGCCCAACGCGGTCACGCTAAGCACCCTTCCCCCGCGGTGACGATCTCGCCGTCCGGGTTGCGGGCGGTGCCGGCGTGGGTGACGAGCACGTCGGGTCCCACGTCGCCTAGGCCAGTGATGACGTCACCGAGCGACGAGGACTCGGGATAGCCGGCGCTGGCCAGCACGACGGTTACGGCGGTCTGGGGCGCCCACTGCAGCGGGTCCGCCTCGCGCAGGCCGCCGGGGACGCACGCCACCGCCAGCAGCTCCAGCAGGTCGGTACGCAGACGCGGGAGAATCGCCTGGGTTTCGGGGTCGCCGAAGCGCACGTTGAACTCGAGGACGTTGAATCCGCTCGCGGTCATCATCAGGCCGGCATAGAGCACGCCGTGAAAGGGGGTCCCACGTCGCGCCAGCTCGTCCAGCACCGGCTGGTGCACGGCGGCGCAGATCTCCCGGGCACGCCCGTCGTCGACGGTCGGCACGGGCGAGTAGGAGCCCATGCCGCCCGTGTTGGGACCCTCGTCTGCGTCGAAGATCCGCTTGTAGTCCTGGGCAGAGGCGAGGGCCACTGCCCGCTCGCCGTCGCACAGGGCCAGCAGCGAGAGCTCCTCGCCCTCCAGGAACTCCTCCACCACCACGCGCTCGGTGTCGAACCGGCGGGCCACCAGCAGCTCGTCCAGTGCGGCGCGGGCCTCGGCCTCGTCGGAGGCGATGATCACGCCCTTGCCGGCGGCCAAGCCGTCGGCCTTGAGCACCACCGGGTAGCGCTCGATCGCCGCCATCCCCGCCTCGGGGTCGGTGACCACCGTATAGGCGGCGGTCGGCACTCCGGCGGCCTCCATGATCTCCTTGCAGAACGCCTTGGAGCCCTCCAACCGGGCGGCCGCCGCCGACGGGCCGAAGCAGCGCATGCCGGCGTCGTCCAGCGCGTCGGCGACGCCGGCCACCAGCGGCGCCTCGGGACCGACCACCACCAGCGTGACCCCGAGCAGCTGGGCGGCGCTGACCACCGCCGCGCCGTCCGAGGGGTCCAGTGCCACCAGCTCCGCCTCGGCACCGATGCCGGGGTTGCCCGGCGCGCACAGCAGCTCGGGCGCCCGCGGCGAGCGCGCCAGTGCCTGGATCAGCGCGTGCTCGCGGGCACCCCCGCCGAGCACGAGGACACGAGGCCGGGACGTGGACACCGTTAGTGGCGGGCCACTAGATCGAGCCGATGAAGTCGTCGATCGGGATCGCCGTCAGGGTCTCGTAGCGACCGGTGCCGCGCGAGCCGAGCTCCAGCGACACCCGGGCGATCGTCTTCTCGTCGGGCGCCTCGATCACGTTGACGAAGTCCCACTGCCCGAGCGTCGCCCACTGCGCCTTGACGCTGGCGCCGAGCTGCTCGACCTCGCGGTTGACCTCCTGGATGCGCGACGGGTTGTTCTTGATCGTCTGCACCCCGTCGGGCGTGAGCCGGGTCAGCATGATGTACGTCGGCATATGGCTGCGCCTCTCCTTCCGCGTTGACGGCCGCCACTCTAATGGCGGCGGCCCTGTCAGGCGGCGGCCGGGGTGCCCGTCTCGCTGGCCGCGGACTCACGTTGGAGCGTCAGCTCGCCTTCGGTCGCGTCGACCAGAACCGTGTCGCCGGCCACGAACCGGCCCTCCAGGATCGCGAGGGCCAGCGGGTCGACCAGGCGCTTCTGGATGACTCGCTTCAGAGGCCGAGCGCCGTAGGTCGGGTCATAGCCGAGGTTGCCGATCAGCGTGCGGGCGTCGTCGGTCAGCTGCACCGTGATGTCGCGCTCGGACACGCGCCGCAGCACGATCGCCACCTGCAGGTCGACGATCGCGCCGATCTGCTCGCGGGTCAGCGAGTCGAACTCGACGATGTCGTCAAGCCGATTGACGAACTCGGGCTTGAAGTTGGCCTCCACGCCCGCGCGACCGCCCGGAATGTTCGAGGTCATGATCAGCACGACGTTCTTGAACGACACCGTGCGGCCCTGGCCGTCGGTCAGGCGACCATCGTCCATGACCTGCAGCAGCGTGTTGAACACGTCGGGATGGGCCTTCTCGATCTCGTCGAGCAGGACGACGCCGTACGGCCGGCGGCGGACGGCCTCGGTCAGCTGACCGCCCTCCTCGTAACCGACGTAGCCGGGAGGCGCGCCCACGAGCCGGGACACTGAGTGCTTCTCCATGTACTCCGACATGTCGATGCGCACCATCGCGTCCTGGGTGTCGAACATGAACTCGGCCAGCGCCCGGGCCAGCTCGGTCTTGCCCACGCCGGTCGGACCGAGGAACAGGAACGTGCCGATCGGACGATCGGGGTCCTGGAGTCCGGCCCGCGAACGGCGCAGCGCCGCCGAGACCGCCTCGACGGCCTCGTCCTGGCCGATCACCCGCTGGTGCAGGCGCTCCTCCATATGGACGAGCTTCTCGATCTCGCCCTCCAGCATGCGCGTCACAGGGACGCCGGTCCACTTGGCGACGATCTCGGCCACGTCCTCAGCGTCTACGACGTCCTTGAGGTATCGCAGGCCGGTGGGGCCGTCGGTCGACGCGGCGGCATCGGCCTCGGCCGACTCCGCGGTCGCCAGGGCCTTCTCCAGATCGGGGATGGTGCCGTACTGCAGCTCGGCGGCGCGGCCCAGGTCGGACTCGCGCTGGGCGCGCTCCAACTCGGTGCGGGCGGCCTCCAGCTTCTCCTGGACGTCGGTCACGGCGTGCAGCGACTCCTTCTCGCGCTGCCACTCCGCGTGCATCCCGTCCGAGCGCTCGCGCTCTTCGGCCAGCGCGCGCTCCAGCTGTTCGCGGCGGGCCACCGTTCCGGCGTCATCGTCATCTTCGGAGCCCAACGACTGCAGCTCGATCTCCAGCTGCATGATGTGCCGGTCGACCTCATCGATCTCGGTCGGCTTGGAGTCGATCTCCATCCGGATTCGCGACGCCGCCTCGTCGACCAGGTCAATCGCCTTGTCGGGCAGGAAGCGATCGGCGATGTAACGGTGACTGAGCGTGGCCGCGGCAACGAGGGCGGAGTCCTGGATCCGGACCTTGTGGTGCACCTGGTAGCGCTCCTTGAGGCCGCGGAGGATCGCGATCGTGTCCTGCACCGACGGCTCGCCGACGTAGACCGGCTGGAAGCGGCGCTCCAGCGCGGCGTCCTTCTCGATGTGCTTGCGGTACTCGTCCAGCGTGGTCGCGCCGACGGCGCGCAACTCTCCGCGGGCCAGCATCGGCTTGAGCAGGTTGGCGGCGTCGACGGCGCCCTCGGCGGCGCCCGCACCGACGATCGTGTGCAGCTCGTCGATGAACAGGATGACCGTTCCGTTCGCGTCCGCGATCTCCTTGAGCACGGCCTTCAGGCGGTCCTCGAATTCACCCCGGTACTTGGAGCCGGCGATCAGTGCACCGACGTCGAGCGAGATAACGCGGCGATCGCGCAGGCCCTCGGGCACATCGCCGGACACGATCCGCTGGGCGAGGCCCTCGGCGATCGCCGTCTTGCCGACACCCGGCTCGCCGATCAGCACCGGGTTGTTCTTGGTGCGGCGGCTCAGGACCTGGATCACGCGGCGGATCTCGTCGTCACGCCCGATCACGGGGTCAAGCTGGCCCGCCGACGCTGCCTGCGTCAGATCGCGCCCGTACTTCTCGAGCGCCTGGAATTTGTCCTCGGGACTCTGGTCGGTGACGCGGTGCGAGCCGCGGACCTCGTTCAGCGCCTTGAGCAGCTCTTCGCGGCCGGCGCCCGCGTCGCGCAGCGCGTTGCCCGCGCCGCCCGGGTGTGCGGCCAGCGCCAGCAGCAGGTGCTCGGTGGAGACGTACTCGTCGCCCAGGTCGCGCATTTCGGTCTCGGCAGCGCGCATGATCTGCCCGAGCTCGCTCGAGCCTCCGGCCGGCTCCTCGCGCCCGCCCGAGCCGGTCAGCTTGGGCAGCTTGTCCAGCGCCGGACCCAGCGCGCCGCGCACGGCAGCCGGCTCGACGCCGAGCTTGCGCAGTACGGGGACGACGACGCCGCCATCCTGCTCGAGCAGGACGGCGAGCAGATGCTCGGGCGTCGTCTGCGGGTTGCGCCGCTCGTCGGCCAGCCGCTGCGCGGCTTGGACCGCCTCCTGGGACTTGATCGTAAAACGGTCTGGTTGCATGGCGTTTCCTGTGGCTAAATCTTAGTGTGTACGACTTAGATTATCACCAGGTTCAAGTACGCCGAGCGGGCGTCCCCGGGGACGTCCGATCAGGGGTCGATCCAGATCAGCCGTATCCGGAGGCCCCGACGGGCCGGGGCTCCGGATACCGCAGCGGCGCCCGGCGCACAGCGGCGTCCACAACCCCCGCACGGCCGCGTGTCAGACAGGATCAGCCCGTGATATGCAAGGTGCGGCCCGCCGAGCGGCGCTCGATGTTGCCGCTGGGGTCGAGGACCGCACCGTAGACGGTGGCGGTGATGCGCTGGTGGCGGCGCAGCGCGGAACGCAGCACGCCCAACGTCTTCTTGTCCAGTGCGATCCGGATCGTCTTGTGGCTGCGCTGCTTGAGCAGGTAGACGGCGGAGTACTGGGTCAGCCGCTTAGCTGACCGGCCCGGCTGGATGTTGGCGTAGGCGCCCATCAGGCAGCGTCCGGAGCACGACACATCGGCCAGCAGGTGCCGGTCGCGCACGGGGTGCAGCTGACGCGGCAGCTCGACGCCGACCGCCACCAGCTGGCGCACGATGGTGTTCGCCGCGCCGCTCAGTTCGGACAGGATCACGCCGCCCAGCCCGCTGGCCGCGTCGAATCCGACGGTCGCGTCGCAGCAGCCGACCTTCCTCTGACCGTTGGTCACGAGGTCGAACAGGTCGTTGTTGCCGGCCGTCACGTCCTTGAGCACCAGGGGGCCGACCGTGGTCCTGGCGACCTTGTAGAAGAGCGGATTGGCCAGCCCGATGTCCTGGCGCCCGTTCCTGCGCAGCGCCTCGTCTATCACCGCCAGCCCGCCCGCCAGCAGCGGCGTGCCGGCGCTGGTACCGCCGAACTCGCCCCACGGTCCCACCGGCGGCGCATCCTGGCAGTCGCCCTTGGCCGTGCAGTAGATCGCATAGCCGGGGGAGGTGTCGGCCAGCATCGCGACGTCTGGCACCACGCGGTGCGTGGCGGTGGTGAAGCCGTTCTGATACCCGGGGCGCTTGAACAGGATGCTGTAGCCGCCTCCCCCCGCGCCGCTCGGGCTGTTCCATACGTCCTGGCTGCTGATCGAGTTGTCGGGGTTGAGCACGAAGTTGGTGCCGCCGACGCTCGTCACCCACGGCGAGGAGGCCGGGAAGCTGACCGCCTGGCGAGGCTCGGGAACGCCTTGGTCATCGAAGCAGGACGACGAGCCGTCGTCGCCGCTGGACGCGAGCACCGAGATCCCGCTGGCGGCCGCTATCTGAAGGGCCGATTCCACGCTCGTGATGTTGTTGCCCCCGATGGCCCGCTTGGCGTCGCGCTCGCAGCTGCCCAGCGATGCCGAAATCACGTCGGGCTTGCGCCCGGGGTTGGTCAATGGCAGCGTCAGGGCGCGCAGCACGTCGGAGGCCAGCGGGTGGGACTCGTAGACGTCGATGCCCTTCAGGCCCTGTGCGGCCGCGGTCAGGACCTCCAGATCCAGCGTGGTCTCCCCGTTGACGGCGGGCAGCGGGTGCTTGATACCCACGCCGTACTGGGTGACCTTCGGCACGGTCAGCCCGAAGCACGACGCAAACGCGCTGATGTCCACCGCCTTGTAGCCGTTGATCTCGATCAGGGCGACCCGCTCACCGGTGCCGTTCAGGCCGGCGGCATAGAGGGGCCCGAATCCGTAGGCGCCCTGATACTGGTTGGGGGTGAAGCCGCCGCTCGCCTGCCCATCGGCACAGCCCGACGCCGTGCCGCTGCGCGGCTGGTAGGCCGATCCCGGGTTGACCGCGTCGCCCGTCACGCCGGCCGAGGCGACCAATGGCGCCGGCTTGGGGATCTCCGTCTGGCCCGAGTTCAGCGGCTGGGTATCGAGGCCGACCACCCCGGTCACCGCGCCCGACAGGGCGGCGGGGATGTGCACCGACGACGTGGGCGCCACGAAGCGAGCCGCCGACGCGGTGTTACTGCGGAAGTCTGCGAGATCGGCTCCGAACAGCCTCTGCGCGAGACCGACGGTCATCGTCGCGTCGGCGTACAGGCCGGTGCCGTCGATCTTGACCTGAGTGGCGCCGGTGGCCCGCAGGTAGCGAAGCACCTTCGCGCGCACGCCGGCCGGCGCCCCGAAGCGGCGGGCCAGCGCCGGGACGGACTCGAACTGCCCGTACTCGGGAGATCCGGGCGTGCTCACGGCGGTGGCGAAGCGCGCCAACCCGGCCTTGTCGGTCTTCAGCGGAAGCACCAGCGACAGCGTCTGGCGCGCGGGAGTGGCCCCGAGCCGCGTCACCTGCGCGGTGGTGGCGGCCGTTGCCCCAGGCGTCATCGCTCCCATCGCAGCGATCATCGCTCCCAGCGCGGCGAGCCGCCCTCCACCCCAGTTCATGACTCTCATATCGACTCCCCAACGATCGCCGGCCGCACGAACAGCCGCAGTTTGCCCTCCTACCGCCCGCGGATAGTCGCACACCCGCGGCGCGAAGGTCTACGGTTGCCTTCCGAGATGCAGTCGTCGAAGATCGGCGCTGCGCACCAGCTCGCCGCCCCCGACGTAGGGGACGATCTCGGCGCGCAGCTCGCGACGGAGGTTCTCCAGGCGCTCCACCTCCGCGCCCAGGTCGGCCGCACGCTTCTCCAGGGCGGCCACCTTGCGACTCATCGAGTCCAGCTGCTGCTCGAGCTCGAACACCCGCTCCACGCCCGCCAGATTCATCCCCAGCTCGGCCGTCATCTCCTGGATGCGGCGCAGCCGATCGACATCCTTACGGGAGTACAGCCGGGTGCCCTTGGGCGAGCGCTTGGGCTCGATCAGCCCGCGCGCCTCGTACATACGCAACGTCTGCGGGTGCATCTCGGCCAGTTCGGCGGCGACCGAGATCATGAACACGCCGCGATCGGAGGAGACCTCGACCCGGGTGGTGGTGCGCAGGCGCCGGGTGGGCATCATGCCGTCTCCTCGAACGCCGCCGACGCGCCGGCGAACAGCCGCTCTCGGGGATTGCCGTTCATGACGGCCGACAGTCGCTCGACCGCCTCGGACTGCTCGGGCGACAGCGAGGCCGGCACCTCAAGCACGAAGCGGTAGTGGATGTCGCCGCGACCCTTGCCGCCCAGCCGCGCCGGACCCTCCCCGCGCAGGCGCTGGACGGTGCCGTGCTTGGTCCCGGCGGGCACGCGCAGCCGCTTGGAGCCATTGAGCGTGGGCACCTCGATGACCGCGCCCTGCAGCGCCTCGGGAATCGTCAGCGGCACCTCGACCTCGAGGTTGTCACCGGATCGCTTGAACACCGGCGAGTCAGACACGCGCGTGATCACGAACAGGTCACCGGGCTCGGCACCGCGAAGTCCGGGCTCGCCCTTTCCGGCCAGTCGGATGCGGCTGCCGTCGCGCACCCCGGCTGGGACGTTGACGCGCATCCGGCGTACCGAGCGCTGGGCGCCCGAGCCCTTGCATGTGGGACAGGGGTCATCGATCACGGTGCCCGAGCCGTGGCAGTTGGAGCACGGCTGCGACATCGAGAAGATGCCCTGGCTCTGGGACTCCACGCCGCGGCCGTCGCAAACCGGGCACACCCGCGGGGTGGTGCCGGGCTTGGCGCCGGAGCCCTGGCACGTCGGGCATGGCTGGGAGGTGGGCACGGCCAGCGGCACCTGGGCGCCGTTGACGGCCTGGTCGAAGCTCAGCGAAACCTCGGTCTCCAGGTCACGACCGCGCGCCGGGCGCTGACGAACACCGGCCGGACCGCCGCCGGCGCGACCGCCGCCCGCCCCTCCGAACAGGTTGGACAGGATGTCGCCGAAGCCGCCGCTGAACGAACCCGGATCGAAGCCTCCGGGCATGTTGATGCCGCCGAGCATGCCGCCGCGGTCATAGGCCCTGCGCTTGTCGGCGTCGGAGAGGACGTCGTGCGCCTGCGAGATCTCCTTGAAGCGCGCCTCGGCCTTCTTGTCGTCCGGGTTGCGATCAGGGTGGTATTGACGGGCCAGCTTGCGGTAGGCCTTCTTGATCTCCTCGTCGGAGGCGTTCTTGCCAACTCCGAGGATCTTGTAGTAGTCGGGCCGGTCAGCCATTGTCGTCGCCCCTCTACCCGGCAACGACGACGCGAGCCGGACGCACGACGCTGTCGCCGATCCGGTAGCCGCGCTGGAACACCTCGACGACGGTGCCGGGCTCGTAGCCCTCCACCGGCTGCTGGGCGACGGCCTCATGCAGCGTCGGGTCAAACGGCTCGCCCTCGGGCGAGTAGCGCTCGATGCCGGCTCGCTGCAGTGCGGCCACCACGTCGGAGTGCACGTGCTTGATGCCGGACACGAACGCGCCGTCGTCCGGGTGGGCGGGGTCCGATTCCGGGGCGTGATCCAGGGCGCGCTCCAGATTGTCGACCGCCGGCAGCAGCTCCAGCGCCAGCTTGGTGGCGCCGCGCTCCTTGGCGATCGCCGCCTCGCGCGCCGCGCGCTTGCGGTAGTTCTCGAAGTCGGCCTGGGTGCGCTGGGCCAGCTGCAGGTACTCGTCGGCCTTCTCGGCCTTGGCGGTCAGCGCCGCGAGCTCCTCGCCGGCGACCGCGTATGCCTCCGCCGGCTCGGTGGAGACGTGCTGCGCACCGTCGGGATCCGACGAGACGTCCTCGCCGTCAGGGTCCGACGGTACGCCCTCGTCATCGGCGTCCGACGCTGCGCCCTCGCCGTCAGGGTCCGACGACGCGTCCGCCCCTGGGGCGGGTGCGTCGTGGCCTTCCTCGACGCCCGGCGGCGCCTGAGGCAGCTCGGCCTCAGGCGCCTCCTCAGGCGCCTTTGCGGTGGGATCCGGGTTCATGGCGGGTTACTTCCCCTCGTCCACGACCTCGGCGTCGACCACGTCCTCCTCGGCGCTCGCGCCGTTGTGGGACGAAGCTCCGTTCTCACCACTCCCGTCCTCGGAACCGCTGGCCGCAGCCTCCTCCTGGGCGCGCTGGTACATCGCCTCGGAGACCTTGTGGAACGCGGACTGCAGCGCCTCGGTCTTGGCGTTGAGCTCGGCCGCATCCTCGGAGGTCAGCGATTCGCGCACCGCCTTGATCGCCGTCTCGATCTCCTCCTTGGAGGAGGCGTCGACAGACTCGCCCAGCTCGGTCAGCTGGCGCTCGGCCTGGTAGGCCGCGTTCTCGGCGTTGTTGCGCGCCTCGGCAAGCTCGCGCTGACGCTTGTCGTCCTCGGCGTGCGCCTCGGCGTCGCCGACCATCCGCTTGATCTCCTCCTCGGAGAGACCGGAGCCGGCCTTGATCTCGATCTTCTGCTCCTTGCCCGTGCCCAGGTCCTTGGCGGACACGTTGAGGATGCCGTTGGCGTCAATGTCGAAGGCGACCTCGATCTGCGGGATGCCACGCGGCGCCGGCGGGATGCCGGTGAGCTGGAACTTGCCAAGCGACTTGTTGTAGGTCGCCATCTCGCGCTCGCCCTGCAGCACGTGGATCTCCACCGACGGCTGGTTGTCCTCAGCGGTCGAGAAGACCTCGGACTTGCGCGTCGGAATCGTGGTGTTGCGCTCGATCAGCTTGGTCATCACGCCGCCCTTGGTCTCGATGCCGAGGGTGAGCGGGGTGACGTCGAGCAGCAGCACGTCCTTGACGTCGCCGGCCAGCACTCCGGCCTGGATGGCGGCGCCCACGGCCACGACCTCATCGGGGTTGACGCCGCGGTGCGGCTCCTTGCCGGTGAGCTCCTTGACCTTCTCCTGCACGGCGGGCATGCGGGTCATGCCGCCGACGAGCACGACGTGGTCGATCGTCGAGGCGCCCTTCTCCTTGGCGTCGTCGAGCGCCTGGCGCACGGGCGCGATCGTCCGGTCCAGGAGGTTCGAGGTCAGCTCGTTCATCTTGGCGCGGGTGAGGCGCATGTCCAGGTGCTTGGGACCCGTCGAGTCGGCCGTGATGAACGGCAGGTTGATCTGGGTCTCCTGGGTGGTCGAGAGCTCGATCTTGGCCTTCTCGGCGGCCTCGTAGAGCCGCTGCAGTGCCATCGGATCGGCGCTCAGGTCGATGCCCTGGGCCTTCTTGAACTCGGCGACCAGCCAGTCGACGAGCGCCTTGTCGAAGTTGTCGCCGCCGAGGTGGTTGTCACCGGCGGTCGCCTTGACCTCGAACACCCCATCGCCGATCTCGAGCACCGACACGTCGAACGTGCCGCCGCCGAGGTCGAAGATCAGGATCGTCTGGTCGGCTTCCTTGTCGAGGCCGTAGGCCAGCGAGGCGGCCGTCGGCTCGTTGATGATCCGCTTGACGTCCAGTCCGGCGACCTTGCCGGCGTCCTTGGTCGCCTGGCGTTGATCGTCGTTGAAGTACGCGGGAACGGTGATGACGGCCGAGTCGACCGTCTCTCCCAGGTACGCCTCGGCGTCGGCCTTGAGCTTGCCGAGGATCATCGCCGAGATCTCCGGCGGGGAGTACTGATTGCCGGCCGCCTCGACGCGGGCGTCGCCGCCCGACCCGGAAACGACCTTGTAGGGCACGATCGACTCCTCCTCGCGCACCTCGGCCTCCTTGCGGCCCATGAAGCGCTTGATCGAGAAGATCGTGTTCTGCGGGTTGGTAACTGCCTGGCGCTTGGCGACGGTCCCAACCAGTCGCTCGCCGCCACTGCTGAATGCGACCACGGACGGGGTCGTGCGCCCACCCTCGGCGTTTTCGATCACCGTCGGCTCGCCACCCTCGAGCACGGCCATACAGGAGTTGGTCGTGCCGAGGTCGATTCCGATCGTTTTACCCATGTTCTTGTCTACTCCTAAGCGGTTGCAAAAATCTAAGCGGCAGACTAGCAGATTTAGCTACGGGTTCTCGGCGCTGGGGCGCGCGCCGCGCCGCCATCGGACGGGAGGTACTGGGATCGCGGACCGCAGGCGCGAAAACGACAGCACCGAAGGGTGCTCATCGCGCGCGGGCGCGCCGACGCCTGGAACCGCCCGCTTGCACCGCCCGTCGCGGCGCACGTGGACGATTCCGGCGCCCCACGCCGGAAGCATCCAGAACCCGATCCGCACCCGCCCAGAAGTGGACGTTTCCAGGCTGCTGGTCTGCGCGTCACGCAAACGTGAAGGCGCTGGGGCACATGCGTGCCAGCGCGCAGTCCCCGCATTCTGGCCGGCGCGCGTGACACGTGCGCCGGCCGTGGCGCAGCAGGTTCATGTGCAGCTCCAGCTCGGCCCCGCGCGGGGTGATGGCCAGCATCTCATCGTGCATTTCCAGAAACGACGCCTTGGGCCCGAACAGCCGCAGGCGGGTGCCCACCCGGGAGACGTGCGTGTCCACCGGGACGTCGCGCATCCCCAGCGCGAACAGGAGCACGCACGCCGCCGTCTTGCGTCCCACGCCCGGCAGGCCAATCAAATACTGCTGGGCATCGGGCACGCTGCGATCCGCCAGCCAGTCCAGGGAGAGTCCATGCCCCGAGCCGGCGCTGATCGCCTCCAGGATCGACTTGATCCGCGCCGACTTGACCTTGGAGATGCCGCCGGGCCGGATCGCCTCCTCCAGCTCGTCGACCGGCGCGTCGCGCACGGCGGTCCACTCCGGAAACCGCTCGCGCAGGCGGAAGTAGGCCACATCGCGGTTGCGGTCGTTGGTCGACTGCGAGAGGACGGTCAGCACGAGCTCGGCGATCGGATGTCCGTGGGGCTCGGCCCCCGGCGTCCCGTAGACCAGCCTCAGGCGGTCGCGGACCGCGCGGACGCGGCGGGCCGGCGGGCGCCGGTGAGCAGACGTGTCAGTCAAGCGAGCCCCACCGCTCGCAGACTGTCGCGGCGGTCGCCACCGCCTCGTCGAGCGCGGCGGCGGCCGCCGGCGGATAGAACCCGCTGAGGGCCAGGCGCGCCAGCAGCGTCCCCGTGAGCGCGTCGCCGGCCCCGACCGTGCTGACCACGCGGGCGGCCGCCGCGGCAGCGTCGACGCGCAGCCCGCCGCCGCCGCGCAGGATCGCTCCCGCGGACCCGAGCGTGATCACCACCACCTCGGCGCCGGCCTTGCGCAACGCCAGCGCGGCCCGCTCGGGGTCCGCCTCGCCGGTCATCAGCTCGGCCTCGGCCCGGTTGACGTGCACCAGCACCGCGCCGGGCACGCAGGCGTTGGCACTGGCCGCCGCATCGGCCCGCGAGGACCAGCGGTGCAGGCGAAGGTTGCAGTCGAACACCACCGGGCGGGCGGGGCTCGCGTTCAGGGCCCGGTCGCGGGCTCGCATCGTCAGGGTCCGCTCGCCGGCTCCGGTCAAGGTGTTGGAGCTGATGAACAGCCCGGCGGCGCCGTCCACCGCCTCGTCGATCCGTCCGTGCAGAGCGTCGACCAGCGGCTCCACCAGCTCGCCGTAGAGCTCGTAGGTCGGCTCGCCCTGCTCGTCGACAGACACGAACGCCAGCTGCGTGTTGACCCCGGGGACCAGCGGGAAGTAGGACGCGTCGACCTGCTCGGCGTGCAGACGCTCCAGCAGCCAGTGACCCCAGCGATCCTCCCCGGCGGCTCCCGCCAGCGATACCGACGCCCCCGCGCGCGCCGCGAACACCGCGACGTTGGCGGTCGCCCCGCCGAAATGGGGCTCGAAGCGCTCGACGGCGCTCACCGACGGGGCGGGCGACTCGCCGATCATGTCGACCAGAGCCTCTCCCAGGCACAACGTGACGCTCATCGCCCGGACGTTATCCTCGCGGGCGGGTGGCCTCCGATTACAACGTCGACGAGCAGGCGATCGAGGTCGCCGATTCGCCCGTCTTCTTCCGTCGCTTTCCCGGCTCGGACGTGCTGTACCTGCACAGCGCTCCGACCAGCTCCGACGACTGGACCGAGCTGCTGTCGGTCACCGGTGGGGTGGCGGTCGACCTTCCCGGGTTCGGGCGCAGCGGCAAGGGCGGCCAGCTGGACTACTCGATGAACGGCTACGTGGACTTCCTCGAGCACTTTGTGGACGCGCTGGCGCTTGAGCGCGTGGCCGTCGTCGGCCACGGCTGGGGCGCCGCGTTCGGACTGCTGCTGGCCCTGCGGCGCCCTGAGCTGGTCACCCGTCTGGCCCTGGTCGACGCGATCCCGTTGCTCGATGGCTTCAGCTGGCCGAAGCCGGTTCGCTGGTGGCGCCGGCCGCTGATCGGCGAGCTGGTGATGGGCTCGGTCAACCGCTGGCTGCTGGCACGGGCGCTGCGCGCGGGCAGCGCGTCGCCGGCGGCCTGGCCCGACGCCCGCGTCGATGCCGTGTGGGAGCAGTTCGACCAGGGCACCCAGCGCGCGATCCTGCGCCTGCACCGTTCGGTGGACGTGGCCGACCTGGCGTCCGCGGGTGGCTCCGCTCTCGAGCGGCTGCGGGTCCCCGCGCTCGTCGTCTGGGGCGAGGCCGATCCGTGGCTGGAGGTTCGCTTCGCCGACGCCTACGCCGCGCTTCTGTCCGACGCGACGCTCGAGCGGGTGCCCGGCGCCGGGCACTGGCCGTGGCTCGACCGGCCCGAGGTGGCCACTCGGCTGGCAGGCTTCGTCACGCCGGCGGGGGGACCGTGACCACGGCCATCGCCGCCGTGTCCGCGGATCACGGAGCGGCGATCCAGCGCTTGCGTCGCCTGGCGCCAACCTTGGTGGCCGCGGCGTTCGCGGCCACCTACGTGATCCTCTCCCCGGCGAGCCTGGATCTCGCCGATCACCTGTTCCGCGCGCAGCTGTTTCGAGACGAGGGCTTCGGCCTGTGGAACAACCTGTGGTACTCGGGTCATCACATCGTCGGCTACAGCGTGCTGTTCCCCGCCGTCTCGGCCCTGCTCTCGCCGCAGCTGGCCGGAGCGCTGGCGGCGACGGGCACGGCGGCGCTGTTCGAGCCGCTGGCGCGGCGCCACTTCGGCGACGGAGCCTGGCTGGGCGCCGTGCTGTTCGGCGCGGCCACCGCGATCGACCTGTACACCGGGCGGCTGGCGTTCGCGTTCGGGGCGCTGCCGGCGCTGGCCGCGGTCGTCGCCCTGGACCGGGGGCGGATCGCGCTGGCCTGTGGGCTGGCCCTCCTGTCGGCGCTGTGCAGCCCGGTGGCCGCGCTGTTCGCGGCGCTGATCGCCGCCGGCTACGCGCTCGGGGCTCTGTGGAGCGCGCGGCGGCTGGCCCCGGCCCTGCCGGCGGCCTCGGTGGCGGTCGCCGCGCTGGCGCCGGTGGGGCTGTTGGCGGTGGCGTTTCCCGAGGGTGGCTCGGAGCCATTCGGCTTTCCCACGATGTTCCCGGTGCTCGTGCTCGCGGTGCTGGCGCTGGCCACCGCGCCGCGAGGGGCGACGACGCTGCGGGCCGGGATCGTGATCTACGCGCTGGCGACGATCGTCGTCTACCTGATCCCCTCGCCGATCGGCTCCAACATCGCGCGGCTGGGAACGTTCCTGGCTGCGCCGGTGGCGGCGC
This sequence comes from uncultured Solirubrobacteraceae bacterium, assembly GCA_963831015.1. Classification (GTDB taxonomy): domain Bacteria; phylum Actinomycetota; class Thermoleophilia; order Solirubrobacterales; family Solirubrobacteraceae; genus Palsa-465. Next base: position 1,200,359 of record CAWHOM010000007.1, read on the forward strand.
TGCTGTGGTGCGAGCGCCGCCCGCGGTGGCTGGCCATCGCAGCGCTGCCGCTCCTGTACGTCGGCTGGGCCGCGCCGGTGCGCGACCTGGTCTCGGCGTCCAACGACCCGTCGGCTTCGACGGGCTACTACCAGCCGCTGGTGCGCTTCCTGCGCCGGGTGCAGCGCTCCGGCGCCGCGCCGTTTCGCACCGAGATCCCGTTCACCCGCTTTCACTGGGAGGCGTGGGTGGTGGCCTCCCGGTTTCCGTTGGCACGCGGCTGGGAGCGCCAGCTCGATATCGCCGACAACCCGCTCTTCTACCGCCGTCATCTGACCGCCGCCGAGTACGAGGGCTGGCTGCACGCCAACGCGATCCGCTTCGTAGCGGCGCCCGACGCGTCGCTGGACTACTCCGCGCAGGACGAGATGGCGCTGATCGACCGCGGGCTGCCGTACCTGCACCTGGTGATGCGATCGGCCCATTGGCGCGTGTACGAGGTCTCGCGCGCGACCCCGATCGCCAGTGGCGTGGCCACGCTCACCGGACTGGGGCCCGACTGGCTGACGCTGCGGGCGCGGGCGCCGGGGCGCCGTACGCCTACGCGTGCGCTTCACCCCGTACTGGGAGCTGGTTCGCGGCTCCGGGTGCGTGGCGCAGGATGGTCCCTGGACTCGGCTGACGCTGCGCCGGGCCGGTCCGGTCAAGCTCGTCACGAGCTTCTCGCTGGGCCGGATCCGCGCCACCTCGCCTCGTTGCACGTCCTCTGCGATGGCTAACTAAAACCAGATATAGCGGGGTATACGATGAGGCCATGCGCCGCCCCCTCAAAGCCACCGGAACGCGTTGGCTGCCGCGGGGTTGGGGCGACGCCTTGCGCCAGGTGCTGCTGTTCGTCGGCGCCTACGTCCTCTACCAGGTGGTGCGCGGCCTGGTCGACGGCAACGACGTCGCCAAGGCCACCTGGAACGCCACCAAGGTGATCGACTTCGAGCGGGCGCTGCACGTGTTCATCGAGCCCAGCGTGCAGGCGTGGGCGCTGCACGTGCATTGGGTGATCGACATCGCCGACTGGACCTACCTGAACGCCCACTACATCGTCACCCTGGGCGTGCTGCTGTTCATCTACACCCGGCGCAACACCTCGTTCTACTTCGTGCGCAACATGTTCATGATCGCGATGCTGATCGCGCTCGTCGGCTACGCCCTGTACCCGACGGCGCCGCCGCGGCTGATGCCCGAGTGGGGCTTCACCGACGCGATCCAGCTGTTCACCGGGGTCACCGCCGAGAAGGGGCCGAGCTCGCAGTTCTTGAACCTGTACGCGGCGATCCCGTCGATGCATGTGTGCTTCGCGCTGATGACCGGGCTGCCGATGGCCAGGCTCGTCAAGCGGCGTCCGGCGCAGATCGCGTGGTGCGTGTACCCGCTGTTCATCTCGTTCGTGGTGGTCGCCACCGGCAACCACTACCTCACCGACGTCTTCCTGGGCGCCGTCACCGCCGGCATCTCGGGTCTGCTGGCGGCCCATCTGCTGGCCCGAGCTCGGCCGGATGCCTGGGCATTCGACGCAGCGACGGCGTAGCGCGAGCGGGCACGCGCGAAAACCGCGTACGCTTCCAGGGCGGATGGCCGACCCCAGCTCCGCGGTTAGACCGCGCCCCCCGAAGCAGCGCCGCCCCCGACCGCGGGCCGACGGGCGCATCACCCAGGAGGTCGTACGCGAACGGCTGATCGAATCGCGGCTGACTCCCAACGCGATCTCGCTGACCGGTTTCTTGCTCAACCTGGCCGCCGCCGGCCTGATCGTCGACCGGATGTTCTTCCTGTCGGGGGTCGCGTTCATCGTCGGCTCGATCATGGACACCCTGGACGGGCGCTACTCGCGCATGTCGGGCAAGGGCACCCAGTTCGGCGCGTTCCTGGACTCGACGCTCGATCGCCTGGAGGAGGGCATCGTGCTCACCGCGGTGGCCGCCTACTTCGCCTCTCGTCACAACCAGGCGGCGGTGGCAGCCGTAGTGATCGCCGTGCTGGCCTCGCTGATGGTCTCCTACACCCGAGCCCGCGCCGAGGCGCTGGGGGTCGAGTGCAAGGTCGGCCTGGCCACACGCCCGGTGCGCGTGGTGATCATCGCGATCGGTCTGGTGTTCGCCAAGGGCGCCGGAATCGGCCACTTCGAGCTGCTCGCCCCGGCCGTGTACGTGCTCGCCGGGCTCAGCCTGATCACCGTGGCCCAGCGCATCTGGCACGTCCGCCAGGAACTGCGCGCCGAGCCCGCCAAGTAGACCGGTCGGTATCGTCGGCGGGGTGACCGCCGAGCTGCCCGGACGCCGGACCCCCGGCGGCCGTGGCGCCCACGCCCGGATCCTGCAGGCCGCCATCGTCCTGTTTGGCGAACGCGGGATCAACGCGACCGGCGTCGCGGAGCTGGCGGCCGCCGCGCAGGTGTCCAAACGGACGCTGTACCAGCACTTCGCCAGCAAGGACGACGTGATCGTCGCCTACCTGCGGGCGTTCGAGGACGACCCGGCGCTGGGGCCCGAGGGCGTGCTCTCGCGCACCGATCTCGCGCCGCGCGCCCGGCTGCTGGAGCTGTTCGCCGCGCTCGGCGAGCAGCGCCGCCCACTGCGCGGATGCCCCTTCATCAACGCCGCCGTGGAGCTGGCCGATCCGCAGCATCCCGCGCATCGCCTGGCGGCCGCCCACAAGCGGCGCTTCACCGAGCGGCTGACCGAGCTCGCCCGGGACGCCGGAGCGCGTCCCGCCGAGCAGGTGGGGCGCCGGCTGGCCCTGCTCTACGACGGCGCGGCCGCCCAGATGGTGGTCTACGACAGCGCCGGGGCCGACAGCGCTGGGCCCGGCGCGGAGGCCTTCGCGATCGCGGCCTCGATCCTCCGGCAGGCAATCGCCTAAAACCGCTCGGTCTACTCCGCCACCCAGCCTGACCCGCCCCCACCGCCTGGCGGTAAACTTATAGGTGTACTTCAAGCTGTAACGATCGTTGCTCACTGGCATACGTTGGCCAGTGCCCCGACTAGTGGGGCCCCATCTTCGAGAAGGGACACAGCTTCCGTGAGCACCACCACCGCTTCCACGAACGGGACCTCGCGTCATCAGCACGACAAGGTTCGGGTCGCCATCATCGGCGTCGGCAACTGCGCCAGCTCCTTCGTCCAGGGCGTGCACTACTACCGCGACGCCGACCCCGACCAAGCGGTTCCGGGGCTTATGCACGTCGACCTCGGCGGCTACCACGTTCGCGACATCGAGTTCTCGGCCGCCTTCGACATCGACGCCGACAAGGTCGGCAAGGATTTGTCCGAGGCGATCTTCTCCGGCCAGAACAACACGCTGAAGTTCGACACGGAGGTCCCCCATCTGGGCGTCGAGGTGCAGCGGGGCATGACCCACGACGGCCTGGGCAAGTACCTGTCGCAGAAGATCACCAAGGCCCCGGGGCCCACGGTCGACATTGCCGAGGTGCTCAAGGAGACCCGCACCGACGTGGTCGTCTCCTACCTGCCGGTGGGCTCCGAGCAGGCCACCAAGTGGTATGTCGAGCAGATCCTCGAGTCCGGCTGCGGGTTCGTCAACTGCATCCCGGTGTTCATCGCTCGCGAGGACTACTGGAACAAGCGCTTTGAGAAGGCCGGGCTGCCGATCGTCGGCGACGACATCAAGTCCCAGGTCGGCGCCACGATCGTCCACCGTCAGCTGGCCCGGCTGTTCCACGACCGCGGCGTCAAGCTGCTGCGCACCTCCCAGCTCAACGTGGGCGGCAACATGGACTTCTTCAACATGCTCGAGCGCGAGCGCCTGGAGTCCAAGAAGATCTCCAAGACCAACGCCGTCACCTCGATCATGGGCCACGAGCTACCCGCCGACGACGTGCACGTCGGTCCCTCGGACTACGTGCCATGGCTGACCGACCGCAAGTGGGCGCACATCCGCCTCGAGGGCCAGGCGTTCGGCGACGTGCCCCTCACCGCCGAGCTCAAGCTCGAGGTGTGGGACTCGCCCAACTCGGCGGGGATCGTCACCGACGCCGTGCGCTGCTGCAAGCTGGCGCTCAACAACGGCCTCGCCGGCCAGCTGGACGGGCCCGAGCTCCTACCTGATGAAGTCGCCGATGCATCAGCGCCCCGATGACGAGGCGCACGAGCTGACCGCCGAGTTCATCAAGCAGTACTCGCGCAAGTCGCTGGCCGGCCCCGCCAAGGGCGAGGCGGGCGAGCGGGCCGCGACGGAGATCGCCGGCTCCTAGGCCTCCAGCAGGCCCTCCAGCTGCGTGAGGTTGGCGACCACGTCGCTGGTCGCCGACCGTCGTTGGCGATCGATGTGGATCGCCGTGATGTGCGCGCTGTGCGCCCCGGCGATATCGCGGTCAAGGTCATTGCCGACCATCACGACCTCGTCGGCCGAGGCGTTCAGCGCTGACAGCGCGGCGTGAAACATGGCGGGATCGGGCTTGGCAACGCCGGCCTCCTCGGAGGTGACGACGACGGAGAAGTAGCCCGCGATCGCGGTCGCCGCCAGCTTGGCGTGCTGCAGGCGGGCGGCGCCGTTGGTGACCAGCGCCAGCGGCAGGCGCGCGCTCCAGTACTCCAGCACGTCGAGCGTCTCCGGGTAGCGGGTGAGAGCCTTCATTCGCGTAGTGCGCCACAGGTCGACCAGCTCGGGCGACGTGCCCCGCGCGTCCGCCGGCAGCACCGCCTCGAACGCCTCGGCGTGCAGCGTGGGCACGAACGCCCGCAGCGCGTCGGCGTCTGGCCCAGAGGCGATGAACTCGCCATACAGCGCCTCCCCAAGGCTGAAGTGCACCCGCTTGGCATAGGCGGTCGGCCGACCGGCGAGCCAGACGGCGCGAGCTGTCTCGTGGAGCAGCCTGGTGAGCCTATCGGAGCTCTCGCCCCAAACCCTCTCGGCCACCGCCGTGTACGCGGCGACGATCGCCGGACGCTCGGGGATCAGCGTGTCGTCGAGGTCGAACAGGATCGCCTTCATAGGGCGGCACTCAGGGAAGGGGCGAGGTCGCCGTTTGCCCGGACCTCGACGCCGTGCTCCAGGTCCAGCCAGGCGGCGACCTGCCGCAGTTCCTGGGCCAGCTCGCCGGCCACGTGCGCTACGTCGACGTCCGGCTCGGCAAAGGCACCCTGCACGAGCAGCACGCCGCGCTGGCGGTCGGACTTCAGGTCGACGCGCGCCACCAGATCGTCGCCGAGCAGGAACGGCAGGACGTAGTAGCCGTGGATCCGCTTGGCGGCTGGGGTGTAGATCTCGATCCGGTAGCGAAAACCGAACAGCCGCTCGGCACGGGGACGAAACCAGATGAGCGGATCGAACGGCGAAAGCAGGGCGCGGGCGTCGATCCGACGCGGACGCCGGGCGGCCGGCCACAGGTAGGCGGGCGCTCCCCATCCCCGGACCTGCACCGGCGTCAGCTCGCCGGCGTCGACCAGTTCGGCCACGCGCGCCTTGGAGTCGGCGCGCGGCAGCCGAAAGTAGTCGCCCAGGTCGGGCTCCGTGGCCACCCCCAGCGCAGCCGCGGCGATCCTCGTGAGCTGGCGCTGGGCGTCCTCCCGGGATGGGACGGGCGCGGCCAGCACCTCGGGGGGCAGGACCCGCTCCGGAATGTCGTACCAGCGCTCGAAGTTGACGCGCCGGGCCGCCGTGATCTGCCCCGCCCAGAACAGGTACTCGAGTGCGACCTTGCCCTCGTGCCAGTTCCACATCGCGCCGGGGCGAGGAGCCGGGCGCGGGATCCCGGTGGCGCTGGCGCGGATCGGTCCCTGTTGCGCGACGAGCTGGAGCGTCTCCTCGATCAGTTCGGGCTGCTCGGCCGCCATCCGGGCCATGCGCCCCCAGGCGTCCCGGTGAGCGCTCTGCATCCGCCAGCGAAACAGCGGATGGCTGTCGATCGGGATCACCGACGCCTCGTGCGCCCAGTACTCGACGAACCGGCGGTTGATGCGGCCCCCGGTGTGCCCCGTCAGGCGGTCGAGGACGGTGCGGTCATACGGCCCGAGGCGCGAGAACACCGGCATGTAGTGCGCGCGGGCGAACACGTTGACCGAGTCCAGCTGCAGTACCCCCAGCCGATCGATCAGCTCGCGGATCTGCTTCGCGTTGGGCGGTCGCGTCGGCCGGCGCCGCGCGAAGCCCTGCGCCGCGAGCGCGATGCGTCGCGCTACCGCGGCGCTCAGGGTCGGTCGGTCAGTCACGGGTCATCAGCCTAGGAGGCCTAACATCTTCCGGCGTGCCTCGCCCGGAGCGCTCGCCCGATCCGTCCCGCGACGGCCTTGCGATCGCCCAGGTCACGCCGTTCGCCTGGGAGGTCGACAACGAGGTCAACCGGTACGTCGCCCGGGTCTCCACGGAGCTCGCGCAGCGCGGCCACCGCGTCCTGATCGTCGCGCCCTCGCAATCGGACGCGCTCGTGCGCGACACCCGCCGCGCGATCCGCACCCGGCCCGACGAGCTGCTGGAGGACGCGAGCGGGGAGCCGGTGGTCCTCGGCGTGGGCGAGGTGCTGCCGTTCTCTCCCACCCGCCGGCGGGCGGCGTCGCTGCCGGTCGACGTGGCACGCACGATCGAAGACGCGCTGAGCGTGCTCGCACTCGACGTCGTCAACGTGCATGAGCCGTTCGCGCCCAGTGCCTCGAGCGTCGCCCTGCGCCACTCCCGAGCGCTGAACGTCGGCAGCTTTCACGCTCCCACCGAGCGGATCCTCTCCACACAGCTGACCGGGCCGCTGTCGCGCCTGCTGTTCGCGCGCCTGGACGCGCGCACCGCCAGCTACATGGCCACGCGCAACCTGTTGCAGCGTTTCTTCCCCGGCGACTACCAGGTGATCAGGCCCGGGGCCGATCTCGCGTGGGTGGGCGCCGAACCCCATCCGGGCAACGAGGTCCCGGAGTTGGTGATGGTCGCCACCGAGGAGCGTGCCGCTCTGCGGACGTTCGTCCGCGCGCTGCGGATGCTGCCCGCCGACCTGCCGTGGCACGCGACCGTGTGGTCTCGCCGGCCGGCCGCGCCCGCGACCCTCGGCAGCCTGCGCGACCGGATCTCGTTCGTGGACGCCGACGTGCACGGCGAGGCCGAAGCGCTGGCCTCGGCCGACGTGGCCGTGCTGGCCTCCGACGGCGATCGCTCGGCGCCGGGGACGCTGGTGCGGGCGCTCGGATCGGGGGCGGTCGTGGTCGCCTCGCGGCTGGCGGTCTACGAGGAGGTGCTGGCCGACGGCGAGCGCGGGTTGCTGTTCGAGCCCGGCGAGGCGCAGACGCTGGCCGCGCATCTGCAGCGACTGATCGCCGAGCCGCGCAGGCTGGTCCGCACGCCGGAGGCGACCCGCCAGCTGGAGCGCGACCTGAGCTGGTCGCGGGTGACCGACGAGCTCGAGCCTATCTACACCGGACTCACCGCCCGGCGCCACGACGTCCGCGTGGCGAGCCGCCACGTGCGCACCCGGCTGGAGTCACGACCGCTGATCGACGTCGACCTGCACATGCACACCGACCACTCCTCCGATTGCGCCACCCCGGTGGAGGTCCTGCTGGCCGAGGCGCGGGCGCGGGGACTGGGCGCCATCGCGGTCACCGACCACAACGAGATCTCAGGCGCGCTCGACGCGCGGGCCAAGGCCAACGGCCTCACGGTGATCGTCGGAGAGGAGGTCAAGACGGCCGAGCAGGGCGAGGTCATCGGCCTGTTCATCGAGGAGAAGATCCCGCGGGGCTTGACGTTGGAGGAGACGATCGCCGAGATCAAGCGCCAGGGCGGCCTGGTCTACGTGCCCCATCCGTTTGACCGCATGCACTCGGTGCCCGACTACGAGCACCTGCTGGCGGTGGTCGACGACGTGGACGCGATCGAGGTCTTCAACCCTCGGATCGCGATCTCCGAATTCAACGAGGAGGCGGTGCGCTTCGCCGCCAAGTACCGCATCCCGGCCGGCGCGGGATCGGACGCTCACGTGCCCCAGGGCCTGGGTTCGGTGAGGATCCGGATGAGGGCCTTCGACGGTCCCGAGGAGTTCCTCCAGTCGCTGCGCGACGCCGACATCATCCGCAATCCGGCGAGCCTGCTCTACGTCCAGGCGCTGAAGTTCCTGCAGACCAAGGCGATGCCCTCCGGCGCCCGGAAGGCCTCACGTGACCGGCGGGTTCGGCGCGCCACGGGGCGCAAGTCCTGATGCAGCGCCAAGGACAAGCTCGCCTGCCGTCCAATCGGAGTGGCGTGCCGACAACCGATGACGAGATCCGGGAGAAATACCTCGAGCGGGCCATCCGCGAGCTCAACGCCTTCGCCCGGCGACTGAGCGACTGCCCCCACTGCCCGCGCGGACAGCTGATGCCGGTCCTCGGCTCCGGGCACCCGCAGGCCGACGTGTTCATGGTCAAGCACTCGGCCCGGCCCTCGGAGGTCGAGGAGGGCGTGGCCTTCTACGGTCGCACCGGCAACGCGCTGATGAAATCCTTGAAGAGGTTGTCGATCGACCCGCTGGCCGTGTACGGCACGCTGTGCGTCAAGTGCCCGGTCGCCGACCCGGCGATGGCCGACCCGGCCTGCATCGCCCGCCTGATCGAGGAACTGGCGATCGTGCAACCGAAGATGCTGGTCGTGATGGGCGAGGACGCTCTGGTGGTGATCAACGAGCTCGGCGTCCCGCTGTCGCGTGAGCTGGCCGCCACGCCGGGCGAGCTGCAGCATTTCACCCCATCGATCGAGGCGCTGTTCGTGCCCAGCATCGACGACGCCCTCGACGAGGAGATCGCCAAGCGCGAGTTCTGGGCCGCCTTTCGCGTGCTCGGGCAGTGGTGGGCCGACCTGCCGCCGTACTAGAGCGTCTGGTTCTCAAGAGTTATCCGCAGGCGTTGCGCCTCGTGGTCGGTGACGCGGTCTTCGGTGATCCGGACTGTCGGGTAGCCGTAGGCGAGATGGTGCGCGTCGCGCTCGCGGTCTGAGAGGAACTGCGGGTGCTCGGAGTGGTACTCCCAGGAGTCCAGTTCGACGATGACCTTGTGCTCGGGGTAGAGCGCGTCGACTTCGTAGCCGTTGACCCGGGTGTTGATGATCGGGATCGGAAGGCCGTGCTGTTTGAGCCACGGGATGAGGACGTCCTCCAGGGCTGAGCGGGTCGGGTTCTGCTTGGGGTCCACGAGTTGCTGAAGGCGTGGGCATCGAAGGACGAGCGTGGAGAGGGCTGTGGGTTTGATGTGGCCGGCGCGGCGGGCGTCCTGGACGGCGCGGGTGAGCTGCCTGTCGCTGAGTCGGGGTGCGATTTCGAAGATCGCCCGGGCGGCGCTGACCGTCGGGATGTTGAGCTCGATGCGCGCGTCTTCGGGCGTGAGGGTGCGGCTGCGATGGGTGTGGATGCTGGGCCGGCGGCGGTGTTCCGGGGTCGTGACCTCGGGGATCTGGGGCCAGCGGCGCAGTCCCCACAGAGCCGCCGCGGAATCGTGGGTGAGAAGTGCACCCTCGCCACAAGCCAGCACCGCTGCCATCGCCAGCGCCACCGGTTCGACGCGGCGGTACTTGACCGCGTATACGCCCGCGTGGATCGGGATCAACTCTCCGGTACGAATGCGGTACTTGATCGCCTCGCTGCCGAGGCCGAGCTCTTGGAGGTGGCGTCGGGTGATGTGACCGTGCTGGCGCTCAGCTGTGCGGGCGATTTGGGTTGATATTGAACCCTTATCGCCCACACAGGCTAAGAGGACGTGGCGGCCGGAGATTCACCCCCCTCGGCGGGTGGAGACACCCACGGGTTGACCCAGGCTCAGGCGACGTCGTGGCGCAGCAGCCGCCAGGTCCCGATCACCAGCGGCACCACCATCCACACGGCCAGAGTGGCCAGGGCGTGGGTCCAGTCCGTGGCGCTCAGCGGATGCTGGGCAAGGGGATCCAGCGTCTGTGACTGATCGAACCAGGTGGCGACGTGGCGCAGGGCGTGGATGCTCCCGACCAGCACGGTCCAGACAGTCGGCAACAGCAGGTAGGCGACGATCGCCGGGGCCGAGATGAGCACGGCGGCGCCGAACGCCACGCCGGTGATCATCGCGGTGGCCAAGAAGACGAACGCCTGGGGGAGCATCACGGCGCTGAGACCGCCGACCGCGCCCGATCCCAGCGCCACGCCGACGACGCTCACGGCCAGGCACACGGCAAGGGCCACGACAGACACGACCAGGCTCGCCGCCAGCTTGGCCGCCAGGACGCGGGCGCGGCCGGGGACGAGCGCGAACGTGGTGAACGCCGTGCGCTGGGAGAACTCGCCGGTGACCAGCAGCACGCCCATCACCGGCAGCAGAATGGCGCTGGGCTCCAGTGAATTTCGAAACACGTGGGACAGCGTGTGGTGAGCTGCGTCTCCCGTGAGCAGGGTGACGAGCACCGCGACCACGGTGATCACGGCGACGCCGATCGGCAGCCAGAAGCCGGCGCGGGTGTCGACCGCCTTGCGCAGCTCGACCGCGGTGAGGCGGCCGAAGCCGGGACGCCGGCTGACGATGGGATCAGACAGGGCTATGGCGCTCATCAGGCCACCTCTTCCAGTTCGCGAGTGGTCTCGCTGCCGCCGGTGGCGGTCAGCGAGAAGAACAACTGCTCCAGGCTGCTGTCGCCATCGGCGCGCAGCTCGCTCAGGGCGACGCCGCCGCGCAGGGCGGCCTCCCCCACGCGGTCGGGGGCGGCGTCGGCCAGCACGCCACCGTCGGGCGTCTCGGTGATCTCGATGCCCGCCGCCGACAGCGCGGCGCGCAGCGCCGAGGGGTCGCCGGCGCGCACCAGCGTCGAGGACATGCCGCCGAGCAGATCCTCGCGGGTGCCTTGGGCGACGATCCGGCCGCCGGAGATGATCACCAGATGGTCGGCGATCGCCTCGATCTCGTGCAGCAGGTGCGAGGACAACAGGACGGTGCCGCCCCTCGCCGCGAAGTCGCGCAGCAGGCCGCGCATCCAGCGCATGCCGTCCGGATCAAGTCCGTTGGCCGGCTCATCGAGGATCAGCACCTCGGGGTCGCCGAGCAGCGCGTGGGCGATGCCCAGGCGCTGGCGCATGCCGAGCGAGTACTGACCGACGCGCTTGCGCGCGGCGGCGCGGTCCAGCCCGACCAGGGCGAGCAGCTGGTCGACCCGGGCCGAGTCGATGCCCAGCAGCTGCGCCGACACGCCGAGGACCTCACGTCCGCGACGCCCCGCATGCTGAGCGGAGGCATCGATCAGGACGCCGACGCGGCGTCCTGGGTTGGGGTGCTGCTGGTAGGGGACGCCCAGTACGGCGGCGTCGCCGGCCGTGACCGGCGTCAGGCCGCACAGCATCTTCAGGGTGGTCGACTTGCCGGCGCCGTTGAGTCCGAGGAAGCCGGTGACGGTTCCGGGCTCGCAGGCGAAGGACACGTCGTGCACCACGGCGCGGTCGCCGTAGCGCTTGGTGAGTGAGTGAGCTTGGATCATGCTCGGAAGCATCGAGCCGCGGCACCCCCTGGCGCTACGGCCGCCGGTCGATGCCGTCCGAGCCTTTCGGATATGGCACCAGCGACTTAAGTCGATCGCCCGGCGCTTACCGTTAAGGGCGTCATGGCGACCGCCACCCCTCGCGACCCCGCGATGCCCCGCTGGCAGCGGGCCCTGCTACCGGCGGTGGAGGGCAGCGCGGGCACGGCGGGCGAGGACCGCCTGCGTCGCTCGGCCCGCGACTGGCTGGTCGACCTCGTGATCTTCACCCTCGCGGTTGCGATCGGGATCGCCGGCGTGCACACGGACCTCAGTCGGGCCGCCCCGCCGTTGGCGGTCCTCGAGATCGCGCTCGGGGGCGCAGCCTGCGTTGCCCTGTGGTGGCGCCGCCGCCACCCCTTGGCGATCGCGATCCTGACCATGGCGGCCTCGGCAGTCAGCGGCGCCGCGGGCGGAGCCGCGCTTGCCGGCATGTTCACCGTGGCCGTCCACTGTCCGCCTCGCTGGACGGCGCGCGTGGCCGTGCTGTCGGTGGCGACGAGCGCGATCCACCCGGCGATCTACCAGCCCGGGCCCGGCTACCACTGGGGCGCAGTGGAGTTCGGAGCGGTGGCCACGGCGGTGGCGGTCGGCTACGGGCTCTACGTCCGGGTGCGCCGGGAGCTGGTGCTCTCGCTTCAGGAACGTAACCGCCGGTTGGAGTCCGAGCAGGATTTGCGCCTGAGCGAGGCCCGCCACGCCGAGCGCACCCGCATCGCGCGGGAGATGCACGACGTGCTGGCCCACCGGATCTCCCTGCTGAGCGTTCACGCCGGCGCCCTGGAGTTCAATCCGTCCGCCACCCCCGACGAGATCACGCGGGCCGCGGCGGTGATCAGGATGAGCGCGCGGGCCGCACAGGAGGAGCTGCGCGAGGTGATAGGAGTGCTGCGCGACGACGATGCCGAGTCCGCCGGCGGGCCGCTGCGCCCGCCTCAGCCGACGCTGGTCGACGTTCCCGAGCTGATCGACGAGTCCCGGCGGGCCGGGATGGACGTGACGAGCCGGATCGCCGTGAACGGCGTCCCGGTCCCTGCGCTGATCGGCCGCACCGTCTACCGCCTCGTCCAGGAGGCGCTGACCAACGCCCGCAAGCATGCGCCCGGGCAGCGGGTGACGATCGAGATCGCCGGCGAGGGCGACGCGGACCTGACGATCGAGATCGCCAACCGGCCGCTGGTCGGCCGGGCGTCCGGCGTCGCGCGCAGCGACGGCTCGGGCACCGGCCTGATCGGACTGGCCGAGAGGGTGCAGCTGGCCGGCGGCCGGCTCTCGCGCGAGACCCTCGGCGACGGCGGCTTCATCCTGCGAGCCACCCTGCCGAGGCGATGAGCGGCCCGATCCGTGTCCTGATCGTCGACGACGACGCGCTGGTGCGCTCGGGCCTGACGATGATGCTGGGAGGCGCCGACAGCGTGACCGTCGTGGGCGAGGCCCACGACGGGAGCGAGGTGCTGGGCGCGATCGACCGCCACCGCCCGGACGTGCTGCTGCTCGACCTGCGGATGCCCAAGGTGGACGGTCTGGGAGCGCTCGGCCTGCTGCGCGGCCAAGCTCAGCCGCCCGCCGTCATCGTCCTCACCACGTTCGACACGGATGAGAGCGTCCTGCAGGCGCTGCGCATGGGGGCCGCCGGGTTCCTCGTCAAGGACACTCCGCCGGCAGAGATCGTGCGCGCGATCGAGCTGGTGGCCGTGGGCGAGAGCATGCTGTCACCCACCGTCACCCGCCGGCTGATCGCCCACATCGCCGATCACGACGGAGAGGGCGAGCACCGACGCCGCGCCGCCGACCAGCTGCGCCAGCTGTCTCCTCGCGACCACCAGATCGCCGAGGCGATCGCCCAGGGCAAGCCCAACGCCGCCATCGCGGCCGAGCTTCACCTCAGCGTGGCCACGATCAAGAGCCACGTCTCGGCGATGCTGGCCACGTTGCAACTCGACAATCGGGTACAGCTGGCGCTGCTCGTTCAGGCCGCGCGCCGGGCCTGACGAGCTAGGGCATCTCGAGGACGATCTTGCCCAGCTTGCCCCCACGGGCGAAGTGGTCGTAGGCGGCCACCGCCTCCTCGAGCGGATAGACCTTGGCGATCGGGACCTTCACCGTGCCGGAGGCCAGCGCCGGGAGAACCGATCGCTCGACGGCGCGGGCGGTCAGTGCCTTGAGCTCCAGCGGGCGGGCCCGCAGGGTGGAGCCGAGCAGGCGAGCGCGCTTCATCATCAGCAGCCCGAGGTTGATCTCGCCCTTGGCGCCCGCGCCCGTGCCGATCACGACGATCCGGCCACCCGTCTCCAGGCTCTTGAAGTTGTCGTGCAGGTTGACGGCGCCGACCAGCTCGAGGATCACGTCGAACGGACCGTGCTCGGCGAACCCCTCGGCGTCCATCACGTTGGCGCCCAGCGCCGAGACCGCCTCGTGCAGGTCGCGGTTGCGCACGGTGGCGGTTACGCGCGCCCCGGCGGCTCGGCCCAGCTGGATCGCGGCACAGCCGACCCCCCCGGCGCCGCCGTGCACCAGCAGCCGCTCGCCCGCCACCAGCCCGGCCTGAGTGAAGACCGCGTCGTGGGCCGTGGTGAAGACCTCGGGCGTCCCGCCGGCCTCGTTGAACGACAGCTCCTCAGGCACGGGCATCAGGATCCGCTCATTGACCGTGGCCAGCTCGGCCTGCCCGCCGCCGCCGGTGATCCCCATCACCCGGTCGCCCTCGGTGAAGCGCCTCGCTCCCGCTCCGAGGCCGATCACCTCGCCGGCCAGCTCGAGGCCCGGTATGTCCTGCGGCGCACCCGGCGGGGCGGGGTAGCCGCCGGCGCGCTGCATCATGTCAGCGCCGTTGATGCCCGCCGCGCGCACCCGGATCAGGACCTCGCCGGACCCGGGCTCGGGATCCGGATGGTCCTCGACGCTCAGCTGCTGGTCTCGGATGGTGACGGCGCGCATGACTAGGTCCCCACCGCCCTACCCTCTGACGAGCTCGGCGACGCACTCGATATGCGGCGTCTGCGGGAACATGTCGACCGGTCGCACTCGCACCAGCCGGTAGCCGCCGTCGGCCACCAGCTGGGCCACGTTGGGAGCCAGCGTGGTCGGGTTGCAGGAGACGTAGACGATCCGCGAGGGTGAAGCCTCGATCACCCGCCGGACGATCTTCTGCGAGAGCCCGGCGCGCGGCGGGTCGACGACGAGCACGTCCGGCCGGCCGGCCCGCTCCACCAGCTCGCGCATCGCCAGGCGCACGTCGCCGGCGAAGAAGTGGGCGTTGTCGATCTCGTTGGCCCGGGCGTTGGCGATCGCGTCGCTGATCGCCTCCTCGACGATCTCCAACCCCCACAGTTCGGCCACCCGCGGCGACATCAGCAGGCCGATCGTCCCGATCCCGCAGTACAGGTCGTATACGCGCTCAAAACCCGTCGGCCGGGCGTACTCGATCGCCAGCTCGTACAGCTGCTCGGCCATCTCGGTGTTGGTCTGAAAGAACGCGTTGGACGAGATCTCGAAGCGCATCCCGCCGACGATCTCCTCGAAGCGGTCAGCGCCGGCCAGCAGCTCGGTCTCGCCGCCCTGGGTGGTCTCGCCCACGGTCTCCAGGCGCGTCCACAGCAGGCCGTCCAGGCCGGCGCCGGCCTGGGTGAGCGACTCGCGATCGAGCGCGCCCGCGGCCGTGACCAGCCTCACCTGGAGCGCGTCCGTGCGCCGGCCCTCGCGCACCACCAGGTTGCGCAGCATGCCCTCGCCGGTGCGGCGGTCATAGGCGCTCAGACCCTGGTCACGACACCAGGCGACGATCTGCTCGCGCGCACGGTTGGCCGGCTCGGAGGCCAGCAGGCAGTCGGTGATGGGCACGATCTCGTCCCAGCGGCCGGGTGCGTGGAAGCCGCACTGGAGCTCGCCGTCGGGACCGGTCCCGAACGAGTACTCGAGCTTGTTGCGATAGCGCCAGGGCTGGACGGCAGGGACGATCGGCTCCAGCGCGAAGCCGTCGAGCTTGCCGAGCCGGGTCAACGCCTCGTGCACCTGCGCCTGCTTGACCTCCAGCTGACGCTCGTAGGCCAGCACCTGCCAGGGGGCGCCGGGGTGATCGGCCACCGGCGCGATCCGATCGGGTCCGTCCTGGAGGATCTCCACAGCGCGGGCCTCGGCATAGGCGCGCTTGCGCTTGCCGACGACCGCGCGGACACGGTCGCCCGGCAGCGCGCCGGACACGAACACCACGTAGCCGTCCAGCCGCGCCACCCCCGCGCCGCCGTAGGCGAGCGTGTCGATGGTCAACTCCAGTTCGTCGCCGCGCTGCGGACGCGCGGTACCTGTCGGCGTTGTCGTCATGCGTCCAGCATGGCAGCCCCGTGGACCTGCCCGCCTATCGTCGGGATCCTCCAGGCCGACCTCGGCCCGACCGAGCGCCTAACTCAGCGCCTTCTCGATCGCGCCGACGACCGTCTTGCGGTCGGCATGCTTGCGCTCGTAGGTGAGCACCTTGCGCAGCTCGGGCTTTGACAATTCCTTGAGCCGGCTCTGGATCTGGGCCGCGTTCAGGTTGTCGTAATCGATGACCGGAAACGTCGGACCGACCCCGGCGGCACGGCGGGCGCGGTCCGCGCCGCGAACGAGGCGATCGACGGGCTTGGAGCCGCGCGCGCGCTTGGTCGCCGTCTCGACGCGGCCCAGCAGGCTCTCGATCTCCGCGCGGAACTCCTCCGACTGGGAGCGGCCGCGGCGCATCAGCTCTGAGACGAGCTCGTCGGCGTCCTTGCGGGTGACGCGTCCGCGAGAGGCGGCGTCGTCGAGCGTCTCGCGAATCCGGTCGCGCGTGAGCATCACCAGATCCTGCGGCTTGACCGTGCCCTTGACGAGCTGCTCGGCGACCGAGGCGATCCCATCGCCGCCGCTGGCTCGCTTCGTGCTGGTGGCCGCCGCCTTGGCGGTCGAGCGGGCGTTACCGGCGCCGCGCTTGGCCGCCGTGCCGGTGCCCTTGGCGCCCGAACGGGCGGTTCTCGCGGTACTGACCGCGGCAGCCCCGGCGGACTTGGCAGCGGAGCCCGCGCCACCGCTGCGAGCGGAGCGTCTCGTGTTCGCGGCGCCGCTGGCGGCCGCGCTGCGCGTCTTGGTGGCGGCGGACTTGGCCTGGGTCGCCGCCCGCCCGCTCGCCTTGCCGGCGCTCGTCGCCGTCGCCTTCGCGCCTCTCGAAGCGGCAGCCTTCGTCGCCTGCGAGCCGGTGGCGCGCTTCGCCGCCGGCTTGGCTGAAGAGTTGGATTTCGAACTACTTGACGTCGCGCGCTTCGCGGGGGGCATTCATCGGCTCCTGATTGACTTGTCTCGCTGTTTGCGAGCGTATCCGAACTGCGGGACGGCGTGCACCGTTTTCAGGCAAGTAGCAGTTCCAGCAGCGCCTTCTGCGCATGCCGTCGATTCTCGGCCTGTTCCCAGATCCGCTGACGCTCGCCGTAGAGCACCTCGGCGGTGATCTCGTCCCCGGGGTGCGCCGGCAGGCAGTGAAGAGCGATCGCATGAGGCGCTGCCTGGTCGAGCAGCGCGTCGTCGATCCGGTACGGCGCCAGCGCCCGGCGGCGCTCGTCGGCAGAGGCGGGGTCGTCGCTCATACTCACCCACACGTCGGTGTAGACGGCGTCGGCGCCCGTCACCGCGACGCGCGGGTCATCGGTGAGCTGCACTCCGGGCAGCTGCTCCAGCTGGTAGCCGGCCGGCGCCGCCACCCGCAGATGCACGCCCGCCAGGCCGCCGACGATCGCCAGCGAGCGCGCCACGTTGTTGCCGTCTCCGACGTAGGCGACGGTGAGCCCGTCGAGCGAGCCGAAGGTCTCGCGCAGCGTGAGCAGATCCGCGAGCGCCTGGCAGGGGTGGTGGCCCGCGGTCAGCATGTTGATCACGGGCACGGTTGCGTGCTCGGCCAGCTCGGCGGGGATCGCGTCCGGGCCGGTGCGGATCCCGATCGCGGCCACGTGCCGGGAGAGCACGTAGGCCGTGTCGCGCACCGATTCACCCCGGCTGAGCTGCAGCTCGTCGGTGCGCAGGACCATCGGATGCCCGCCGAGCTCGGCGACGCCTGCCTCGAACGAGGTCCGCGTGCGGGTGGAGGCGGCCTGGAAGATCAGCGCGACCGATCGGCGGTGCAGGAGGTCCGAGCTCAGCGGGGCCGCCTTGAGCTCGGCAGCCCGCTCGATCAGGGCGTTCAGCTCGGCGGGCGACAGCTCGGCCCCGGTGAGGAAGTGGCGCGGCAAGCGCGGGAGTGTACGTTGAGCACCACGTGGTGATGCGGTTGCGGATGCTGACGTGGAACCTCATGCACGGCCGGTCGGTGCCGGGCGCCGGTCGTGACCTGCTTTCGGACTTTGCCGCGGCACTCGCAGGCTGGGAGTGGGACGTGGCGCTGCTGCAGGAGGTGCCGCCGTGGTGGCCGCCGATGCTGGCGCAGCGCCTGGAGGCCGAGTACCGGATGGTGCTCACCTCGCGTAACCAGCTGCTGGCCCTGCGGCGGGCGATCGCGGTCCGCTGGCCCGACGCGATCAAGTCAAACGGCGGCGGCGCCAACGCGATCCTCGCCCGCCGCGATCGGATCGTCGCGCACCGGGCGCTGCGGCTGTGCCGGATGCCTGAGCGCCGCTGGGTCCACGGGGTGGAGCTGTCGTGCGGCGTGTGGGTGGCCAACCTGCACGCCACGGCCGGTGACACGGCGGCGGCATGGCGCGAGGCGCGGGCGGCGGCCGCCGCTGCAACGGCGTGGGCGGCCGCGAGGCCGCTGGTGCTGGGCGGCGACTTCAACCTCCGCCGATCCGAGTTTGACGAGCTCTCCGCCGGGCTCGGAGCGCTTGGCCAGCTGACCCGGGTGGCCAGCCGTGACGTCGACCATCTGTTCGTGACCGGGCTGGAGCCAGACGGCGCGCCGGAGGTGCTCGAGCGGGGCCGGCTGTCGGATCATCCCCCGCTCGTGGCCTCGTTAGCGTAGGTTGTCTGCAGCTCAGATGTCGCCCCTGTTCGGACACAAAGACGAGGAACCGCCGCCACCCGACGAGCAGGTCACGGCCGTCCAGCGGGAGATCGAGCGCGTCCGCGCACTGCCGGTGGCCGAGCTGGCATGCGAGGTGATGGACAAGGGGTTCGGTCCCGACGGTCCCGGCGGGCCGGGGAAGCCCGGCACGATCGAGAACCCGGAACTCGTCGCTACGTCGGACCGCGTGACCGTCGACGTCATCGCCCAGTCGTTCACCGAGGCGGTCCGCGGTCGCCAGGTCGGACCGGTGCTCGCCGTGCAGCTGTATCACCTGCTCGCTGAGGGCCTGCAGTTACTCGAGCTGGCGGCCCTGATCCGCGTGCAGTTTCACTCCTCGGGCGTCGGGAGCCTGGACTACGTGGCCACGCGCAGAGGACGAAGTGCGGTCGAGCGCGCCGACGTGGCGCGCCTCGTGGCCGCGGCTGACCAAGCGCGCGGCTGATTGATCCAGCGCGGGCGCGGCGAAGAGCTCAGGCCGTCGCCAGTACGACGGCCACGGCATGCGCCTGCGCCCCGCTGAAGCTCACCGACAGCCGGTTGATACCGCGCTCGCGCGCCAGCTCGGCCGCCGGGCCGCTGAGCGCGAGCGCCGGCCGGCCGGCCGCGTCGCGGCAGACCGCGACCGAATGCCAGGGCAGGCGCTCGGGGCTGGCGAGCGCCTTCATCGTCGCCTCCTTGGCCGCAAACCGCTCAGCCAGGCGACGCGCGCTGGTACCGCAATCCCGGCGCTCGTCATCGGTGTAGACGCGCTGCAGGTAGTGCTCGCCGTGCGCCCGCAGCGACCCGTGGACCTCGTCGACGTCGGTCATGTCGATGCCGACGTACCGGGCCACTAAGCAGCCCCGCGTCGCATCAACGCCCACTCCGACGCGATCGCCGTCTCGGGGAACTCCAGCTCGGCCCCGCACGACGTGCAGACGGTGTCCTGGAGCTTGATCACCCGGCCGCACTCCGGGCACTGGCGGCGCAGCTCCCGGTTCTCGTATCGATAGAGCACGGCGGTCAGCAGGCCGATGAACGGGACGCAGAACGACACCAGGAACCAGATGAAGAACGAGCTGCCCTTCATCCGCCCGATCACTCCCCCAGCGAGGCCGAAGAAGAACAGGATCACCAGTAGGCCGAGACCCTGCACGAGACCTCCTATTCCGCCGAGCTCAGAGCAGCGTGTTCAGGGCCCAGAGCACGGCGACGACGGCGGTCACCGCGACCGCAATCCAGAACACCGTGACGACCAGCCCAATGACCACGTGGATCGCGAGTGCGGCTATGGCAACCACTACCAGGCCCGCAACCGCGCGCTTGAGAATCGGAGGCCTGCTGCGTGATGCCTCGATGTCGGTTCGCATATCGTCCAATCGTAGCGCGACCGGAGCCGGGCGCCCGCAGTTGCCGCGGGTCGGCAGGGTCGCTCGCCGGCGGGAGCGCCGGGACGGGAACGTCAGGCGGTCTTGCGGACGGGGAGCGCCACCGGCAGGTGGCGATCGCCCTGCAGTCGCGCCAGCCGGTAGCGGCGCAGGCCCTCCGTGGAGCGGCGGGCCGGCAGCGGCGATCGGTGACGAGCAACAGGCGGCGGGTGTCTGGGGAGCGGGTCATGGTCAGCGATCATGGACTCCGCGCCGGAGCGTGTGATCATCCGCACGTACAAACATCGTGCGCGGTGCCCGGCCGCGCGGACAGGACGTTATCCGCGGCCGATCCGGCGAAAGCTCACGCCGTCCGCGCGCCACCTCTCGGGATCGAGCGCGCCGCGACCGTCGATGAGAACCTTCAGGCCGGGCAGGTCCCGCTGCGAGAGCTCGGTGAACTGCCGATGGTCGGACTGCACCACGGCCGCGGCGACGGCCTCGCCGTCCCATGGTTCGAAGCCCAGCGCGCGCAGCTCGTCGGCGTCATAGAGCGGATCGGCGGCCACCGGGGTCGCTCCGCGAGCCCGAAGCTCGGCGGCGAGTGGGAAGGCGCCGGAGAACGCGGTCTCCTTGACGCCTCCGCGGTAGCTGACGCCCAGGATCAGGACCCGGGCGCCGGCCAAGCCTCCGTCCAACTCCTCGGCGAGCATGTCGACGACATAGGCGGGCATCGCCTCGTTGACCGCGCGCGCCGCCGCGGGCAGCTGCGCGGAGGGATCGCCGCTCAGATAGAAGCGCGGGTAGACCGGGATGCAGTGGCCGCCGACGGCGACCCCCGGCTGGTGCAGGTGCGAGAACGGTTGGGAATTGGCGGCCTCGATCACCCGGCCGAGGTCGATGCCGTGGCGATCGGCGAAGCGCGCGAACTCGTTGACCAACGCGATGTTGACGTCGCGATAGGTGGTCTCCGCCAGCTTGGTCAGCTCCGCGGCCTCGGCCGAGCCCATCAGCCTGATCTCGGCGCCGAGGAACGAGCCGTAGAGGTCCGCCGCCCGGCGCTCCCCCGCCTCGCTGAGGCCCCCGATCAGCTTCGGGTAGCTCTCGAGGTCGGAGAAGATCCGCCCGGAGTACACCCGCTCGGGGCTGTGCACGCAGAAGAAGTCCTCCTCGGCGCGCAGGCCCGAGTGCTCCGCCAGCGCCGGGGACAGCCGCGATCGCGTCGTGCCGACCGGGATCGTCGTCTCGATGCTGACCACCGTGCCCGGCTGCAGGCCGCGGCCGACGTCGGCGACCACGGCATCGAGGATCCAGAAGTCCGGGTTGGCGTGCTCGTCGATGACCAGCGGGGGGACGGCCACCACCAACTCGCAACCGGCGCTCACCGCCTCGGCCGTATCGGTGGTCGCCCGCAGCCGACCGGAGGCGACCAGCTCGGTCAGCGCGTCGGCCAGTCCGGCCTCGCCCGGAAATGGCTCGCGGCCGGCGTTGACCAGCTCGACGACCCGCGGGTCGACATCGCAGCCGACGACCTCGTGGCCCGCCATCGCGATCTTGGCCGCCAGGGGCAGACCGATCTTTCCCAGCGCGACGACGACGACCCGCATCAGGCGCTCGCGAACGCCGGCAGCCGCACCGTCTCCCCGGTGCTCGCGCTGCGCAGCACGGCCTCGGCGCCCTCCACGATCTCGACCCCCTTCTCCAGGGTCACGACCTCGGCGTCGCGGTCGGTACGGCCGTCCAGCAGATTCAGGAATGTCTCGTGCTCGATCCGCAGCGGCTCCTCGCGACGCAGCGCATAGCGGGTCACGTCGCCCTCGCTGACGCCGCGGAACTGCTGGGCGGCCGACCACACCACGCCCATCTCGCCGTTCTCGTAGAAGTAAAGGTCGCCGGTCAGCGAGTCGGCCTCCAGCAGGCCGCGCTCCCCCAGCACCCGGGCGCGACGGACCTTGGCCGGCGAGACCCAGTCGGCGACCAGGTTGAAGGCGCCCCCGGAGGCCAGCCCGCCGGTGACGAGCACCAGGTCCTCGTGCTCTCGCCCCGTCAGGTACTGGGTCTGTGCCGCGACGGTGGCGATCGGGGAATCGGCCAGCCAGCTGACGAGGTCGATGTCGTGGGTGGCCAGGTCCTTGACCACGCCCACGTCCTGGACGCGCGCGGGGAACGGGCCGCTGCGGACGGTGGAGACCGTGAACAGCCTGCCGATCTGACCGGCCAGCATCCGCCGGCGCATCTCCTGCAGCGCCGGGTTGAACCGCTCCACGTGGCCGACCGCGCCGGTCACCCCAGCCCGGGCGCAGAGCTCGACGATCTGGCGCGCCGCCTCGCTGGAGGAGGCCAGCGGCTTCTCGATCAGCATCGCGACGCCGGCGTCGGCCAGGATCTCGGCGACGGGCGAGATGCAGCTCGGTGGGTACGGCGACGATCGCGAAGTCCACCGGACCGCGGTTCAGCAGCGCGCCTGTGGAGTGAAACACCAGCGACGGATCGTGCACGGCGCGATAGCGGTCACCCCCCGGGTCGACCGCCCCGGCGAACCGGACGCGCTCCGTGCTCTGCAGCAGCCGCGCGTGATGGCGTCCGATCATGCCCAGGCCGATCACCGCGCCACGGCGCTGGGGTCCTGTCGACGGCATGTTCATGACCGAGCGGACGGTAGCCGACGGGTCCGTCGCGTCCGTATCATCGGTGGCGATCAACTCCTGAGGGGGGACCGCATGTCGCGACTCATTCGCCTCGATCAGACCGGGCACACCGAGCTGGCCCGATGGAGTCCGGAGGATTCCGCCGCCGTGCAGGACGCCCGCGACGCGCTCCGCGCCGAGCTGGACCGCGGGTACTTCGCTGTCTCAACCGACGCCGGCGGCGCGGCCGCCCAGGTTCGCGAGCTGCCACTCGACGCCGAGCTGGTGATCCTGCGCCGCCCGATCGCCGGCGGCTGATGTCCGCAGTGCCGGCGAGCGCGGAGGAGTTTGAGCTGGTCGCCGGCCACGAGGGCCTGCCCCTGAGCGGCGAGCTGCCGGAGCTGGCGGGCGTGTACTGGCGCCGGCGCGCCGATGCCCGCACGCTGCGCCGCGCCGACCGGCTGTGGACGCTGAGCACGATCGCCCACGAGCTGCCGTTTCTGGCGACCGCCGTCGTGCTGCCGCTGCTGGACCCGGTGACGATCCCGGTGGCGGTGATCGCGCTGGCGCACGCCTGGTTCATCCCGGAGCTGTACGCCTCTCGCGGGGCGGGAGCGATGCGCCCACCCCGTTCCGCGCGCGGCTCGCAAGCCTCGGCGCCCGCGGCACAGACCCGCGCCCTGGGGCTGCTCGGCGACCTCGTCGGCCACGACGCGCGTGAGCTGCTGGGGCGCACCGGTCTGGTGCTGGAGCACGGCTCGCTGGGGACGTGGGTGATCGGGCCGGCCGGAGCGCTGCTGGTCCGGCCCGGGGGACGTCGCGTGCAGTGCTACTGCGTGCGCGCCACCGGAGAGGAGCTGCCGCCGGCCGACCGAGCCGCCCATCTGCTGCTGGCCCTGCGCGCCGACGAGAGCGGCTTTGCCACGGTCGCCAACCTGACCTTCTCGGGCGCCTGCTGGCGCGTGCGCCGGCGGCTGAACGCGCCCGCCCGGGTGGGCCTGGCCGCCGCGCGCGAGGCCGCCGCGCGCATGGCTTAGGCCAGGCTCGAGCGGCGCGCGCGGACCAGCTCGACGATCTCCGCGGGCGCACAGGCAAGCGAGCCGCTGTTGAACGGGGGCTGTGGGTCGTACTCGATCCCCAGCTGGATCGCCTGGGCGATCTGGTCGCCGGCGATGGCGGCCGCCAGGGTGAGCGCCATGTCGATGCCCGAGGACACGCCGGCGGCGGTGATCACCTTGCCCTGGACGACGACGCGCTCGGACACCGGCTCGGCGCCGAAGCGCTTGAGCGTCTCGAGCTCCAGCCAGTGCGTGGTGGCCCGCAGACCGTCGAGGATCCCGGCCGCGCCCAGCAGCAGCGAGCCGGTGCACACCGACGTCGTCCACGTCGAGGTCGCGTGCGCGGCGCGCAGCCAGGAGAGCATCCCTTCATCGGTCATCAGCGCTCGGGTGCCCCAGCCGCCGGGCACGACGATCACCTCGGGATCGGGCAGCTCGGCCAGCGAGCGGTCGGCGGTCAGGGCGAGCAGGCCGTTCTCGGTCCGCTGCGGACCGGCCACTGGAGCCACGAACTGCACCTCGGCGTCGGGCAGGCGAGAGAGAACCTCGTAGGGACCGACCGCGTCCAGCGCGGTCAGCTTGTCGAAGATCGGGATCGCGATCCTCACTGCTCCACGCCCCCGCGGCGCAGGCCGAAGCCCCGGAGCATCAGCAGGGCCTTCTCGCCCAGCGTCCCCCGGGCCGGCAGCACGCCCAGCTGGGTGGCCGCGTCGTAGACGTCGTAGAAGGCGCGCACCCGCAGCAGTAGATCATGCTGTAGCTCGCAGTAGAACACGCAGTGCACGACCACGAAGCGGTTAGTGGCCGGCAGCCCCTCCAGCGGCGCCCGGTGCGTGCCCAGAACCTTGCAGGGAGCGGCCACGAAGTGCCCGTTGGAGAGCCGCTCGCCGGTGCGCTCCACGCGGGCGTCGGGAAACCCGGCCCACAACCGGGCGGCGTGGGCCGACAGCGCGCCGGTGCCTTCCAGGGGCGCGTCGCACAGCGGGTCCTCGTACTGGATCCCGGCCGCGCACACGTCGGCGAAGGCCGCTGGATCCTTGCCCGACCAGGCCGCCTGCCAGCCGTCGATCAGCTCATCGACGGTCATACAGGGCCGGCGCCGAGCCGCGGACGACCCTCCATGGGGGTCGACGCCTCGGCGTACCGGCGACGGGGGATGCGGCCAGCTCCGAAGGCCAGCCGCCCGGCCTCGACCCCGAGACGGACCGCGCGGGCCATCGCCACCGGGTCGTGAGCGCGGGAGATCGCCGAGGCGCACAGCACCGCGTCGCAGCCGAGCTCCAGCGCCAGTGCGGCGTCCGAGGCCGTGCCCACACCGGCGTCCAGGATCACGGGCACGCCGGCGCGCTCCAGGATGATCGAGATGTTGTACGGATTGCAGATCCCCATCCCCGAGCCGATCGGCGAGCCCAGCGGCATCACCGCGGCGCAGCCGACGTCCTCCAGGCGGCGGGCGAGGATCGGGTCGTCGGTGGTGTAGGGCAGCACCGTGAAGCCATCATCGACGAGCTCCTCGGCGGCGGCCACCAGCTCGACGGCATCGGGCAGCAGGGTGCGGTCGTCGCCGATCACCTCCAGCTTGATCCAGTCGGTGGAGAAGGCCTCGCGGGCCAGCTGGGCGGTGGTCACGGCATCGCGCGCGGTGAAGCAGCCGGCGGTGTTGGGCAGCACCTCGACGCCGCCCTCGTCGAGCACGTCGAGAATGGAGCCGCGCGCCGTCGGATCCAGGCGACGCAGCGCCACCGTGCACATCTCCGCGCGGGCTTCGCGGCAGGCGGCGGCCAGCAGCTCGTGGTTGGCAAACCCGCCGCTGCCCAGGATCAGCCGGGAGCGCAGCTCGCGCCCGGCGATCACCAGTGGATCAGAGGCGACGTTCATGCTCAGCCTCCCTGGATCGCGGCCACGACCTCGACCCGCGCGCCGTCCTGCAATTCCGTTTCCGCCCATGCCCCGCGCGTCACGATCTCCTCGTTCAGCGCGACGGCGACGCCCCGGGCACCCGGAGTCACTTCCAGCAGCTCCACCACGGTGGCGACAGTAGCGCCCGCCGGCAGCTGCCGGGATTCGCCGTTGACGGTGACGTTCACGCCGGGCTCCCGGCCGCGCTCACGGTCGGACTCTCTGCCGGGCCTCCGACCTGAGTGAACCGCTGCGGCGAGAACGGCTCGGCGTCGATCGCCTCACCCATCAGGGCGGCCGCCACCAGCTCGCCCGTCACGGGGGTCAGCAGCACGCCGTTGCGCCGATGGCCGACCGCCCAGTGCAGACCAGCCACCGACCCCCGCCCGATCACCGGCAGGTTGTCCGGCGTGCCGGGCCGCAGCCCCGCTTGGAACTCGTCGATCACCCACTCCGAGACGCCGGGAACCAGCTCGGAGGCGTCGCGCAGCAGCTCGAACGCCGCGCCCGCGGTGACCGTGGTGTCAAAGCCGCGCTCCTCGGAGGTCGCGCCGATCACGTAGCGCCCATCGCCGCGCGGCACCACGTAGGAGGGCCCCATCCGGATCACCCGCGTCAGGAGTCCGGGACCGGCTGGATCGTGCAGCCGCATGATCTGTCCCTTGACGGGCTGGACGGGGACGCGGGCGGCGGCCGGGATTCCCTCCAGCTGCGTCGACCACACGCCGGCGGCGACCACCACCTGCTCGGCGGCCACGAGCGAACCGTCCTGCAGTCGCGCACCGCGCACCACGTCGGCGTCGAGCTCCACGGCTCGTACCGAGACGCCCTCGCGCACCTCGCCGCCGGCACGGCGCAGCGCTCCGACCAGCGCAGCGGTCAGAGCCCGGGGGTCGATCGCGTGGTCGTCGGGGACGTCGAGCGCCAGGCGCAGCGCCGGCGCCAGCGCCGGCTCGCGCCGGCGAGCCTCCGACGGTCGCAGGCGCTCCACGGCCAGTCCGAGTCCGACCCGCAGCGCCAGCTCGCGCTCCAGCGCCTCGGCCTCGTCTGCGTCCCGGGCCACCAGCAGGGTCCCGCACGGCGTGTACCCGATTCCGTCCACCCCCGCCGCCTCGGCCAGCTCGGTGAGGAACGCCGGGTAAGTGCGAACGCTGCGCAGCCCCAACTCCAGCAGTGGCTCCTCGCCCGGGGTCACCTCGGCGACGGGCGCCAGCATTCCCGCGGCCACGTGCGAGGTGCCCGCGCCGGCGCGGTCGCGCTCCAGGACGACGACCTTCAGCCCGCGCGCCTGAGCGCGCCAGGCGACCGCCAGCCCGATCACGCCACCGCCGATGACGGCCACATCCCACTCTTGAGAACCACTGCGTTGCAACGAACCTCCCTGCGCCGGCATTACCCGGTCAGGTCTTGACGGTCGGCGGAAAAGGAGTCCGCCCTCTCAGCCCAAACAGTGGGGCTCCCGTAGACAGGGATGCTAGCGCGGCGCTCCTGCCAGACTTGCGGGGTGGACGACCGCCGCCAACGCCTCGCGCACGCCCGCCTCTACCTCGTCTGCGACGCTCGCCCGGACGACTTTCTCAGCCGGTGCCTGCGCGGCGGCGTCGACATCGTGCAACTGCGCGTGAAGGACCCCTCCGATGACGAACTCCTCCTGGATGCCGCGCGCCGGTTCGCCCGGGCGTGCGCCGCCCACGACGCCCTGTTCATCCTCAACGACCGCCCCGACCTGGTCGCCGCCGGCGGCGCCGACGGCGTGCACGTCGGCCAGGACGACGCGCCGGTGGCGCGCGCGCGGGAGATCATCGGGCCGGACCGGCTTGTCGGCCTCTCCACCCACTCGCCGGCGCAGATCGACGCGGCCGGACACACCGACGCCGACTACATCGGAGTCGGGCCGGTGCATGCCACCCCCACCAAGCCGGGCCGACCCGCGGTGGGGACCGAGCTGGTCGCCTACGCAGCCGGACACACGCGCACGCCGTTCTTCGCGATCGGGGGAATCGACCTGGACAACGTCGACGCCGTGCGTGACGCGGGCGCGCAGAGAATCGCCGTCGTGCGCGCGCTCACGGAGTCCGACGATCCCGAGGCCACGGCCCGGGAGCTGTGCAGCGGGGTGCGCGTTGGCGCAACGTAGCCGCAAGCGTGGCCGCCGCGGTGCGCCCCCTGAGCGCTCAACGAGACCTGCCCCCAAGCCGACTCGCGCGCCGCAACAGGTCCCGCCCCCTCACCTTCCGCAGGCCAGCCGTTCGGAGCGCAAGAACGCCGAGGTACGAGCGGCGCTCCGGCCCCTGGCCCCAGGTGAGCGTCCGTGGATCATCGTCGTCTCAAGCCTCGTCGCCGCCGCGCTCGCGTTGGCCAACCTGATCGCCTGGGTTGCCGGCGACAAGATCAACGGAAAGCATCCAGCGGCCTCCGGGATCCTCATCTTCACGGCGATTCTGCTGGCCTGCGCGGTCGGGCTGTGGAGGCTGTGGTACGGCGCCGTGCTCGGCTTCATGGCGCTGATGGCGATCATCGCCGTGCTGTTCACGCTCTATCTGATCGAGGCCTCCAACATCCTCGGGGCGGTCGTCGCCGTGCTCGTCGTCGGCGTTTCGGGCTTTCTGTTCTTCAAGCTCGTGCGGGTGCTCAGCCGGATCCAGATGCCCAGCCGTCCCACTCGCCCCCGCTGAGCAAGCCCCCGGGACGCGTTGCACTAGGCTCACGCTCCATGCCCGAATCGTCCTATGACTGCGTCGTGATCGGCTCCGGTCCCGGCGGCTACGTGGCCGCCATCCGCGCCGCCCAACTGGGATTCACGACCGCGGTGATCGAGAAGGATCGCGTCGGCGGGCGCTGCCTGAACTACGCCTGCATCCCCGCCAAGGCCGTACTCCGCGTCGCCGATGTGCTGTCGGAGATCCGCGAGGCCGGCGACTTCGGGATCAAGGTGTCAGAGCCCGAGATCGACTACGCGGGCGTCTCGGCGCGACGCGCCAAGGTGGTCTCGACGCTGACCGGCGGCGTCGCCGGGCTGATGAAGAAGAACAAGATCGATGTGATCGAGGGCGAGGGCTCGCTCGCCGGGCCGGGCGTGGTGAAGGTCAACGGGCAGTCGGAGATAGCGGCGAAGACGATCATCCTGGCCACCGGCTCGGTCAAGCGCCCGATCCCCGGCGCGCAGTTCGGCGGCCGGGTGATCGGCACCGAGGAGGCGTGGGCGCTGGACGAGCTGCCCGATTCGATGGCGGTCGTCGGCGCGGGCGCCTCGGGCGCCGAGATCGCGTCGGCCTACGCGCGGCTGGGCGTCGAGGTGCTGCTGTTCGAGGCGCTCGAGCGGGTGCTTCCGACCGAGGACGCCGACATCTCCAAGCTCGTCGAGCGCGGCCTCAAGAAGCAGGGCATCACGATCCACACCAACACCCTGGTGGAGGAGATCGAGTCCGGCGAGGACAACGTCACGTTCACCTACGGCGGCAGCGGCGAGGGAGCGGTGCAGTGGCTCGTGATCGCGGCCGGACGGGGCCCTGACATCGAGGGCCTCGGGCTGGAGCAGGCCGGTGTCAAGTTGACCGACGCCGGTCTGATCGAGGTCGACGGCGCGATGCGCACCAGCGTCGAGGGCGTGTACGCGATCGGCGACCTGGTGCTGGGGCCGGCGCTGGCGCACAAGGCCTCCGACGAGGGCGTGATCGCGGTCGAGGATGCGGCCGGAATGGAGACGCATCCGATCGAATACGTCGATGTCCCGCGGGCGACCTTCTGCACCCCGAACGTGGCGAGCTTTGGCCTGACCGAGGTCCAGGCCCGGGAGTCGGGCCACGACGTGGTGGTCGGCAAGGTCCAGTACGGCGCGGTGGGGGCGGGCACCGTGTACGGCGACCGGACCGGACTGGTCAAGATCGTCGGCGAGAAGCGCTACGGGGAGATCCTGGGCGGACACATCGTCGGCGCCAAGGCGACCGAGCTGATCCAGGAGCTGGTCAACGCCAAGGCGCTGGAGGGTGGTTATCCGGAGATCGCGCACCTGGTCCATGGCCACCCGACGATGTCCGAAGCCGTGATGGAAGCCGCGCGCGCCGCCGACGGCTGGCTGATACACGGCTGACGAACGTTTCGCGTGGACGCCCCCGCGCAGCCCGTCTTCTACTACGACCTTGGCAGCCCGGGCTGCTACCTGCTGGCCGAGCGGGTGCTCTCCGAGCTGCCGGTGGTGCCCGAGTGGGAGCCCATCCACGCGGGCTCGCTGGATCTGGATAGGTGGGGGGCCGACTCACCGGACCCGGACGAGCTGGCGCGCGCGATCCAGGACCAGGGGCTACAACCGCTGCGCCTGCCGGCACGCTGGCCGCCTGAGACCGAGCGGGCGATGCTGGCGGCGACGTACGCCAAGCACATCGGCCGCGCGGTGGCCTTCTCGCTGGCCGCATTTCGCCAGGCGTTCGCCGGCGGCCGCGACCTGAGCGACGAGGGAACGGTGCTGATCGCCGCCGCCGCGTGCGAGATGCACCCCGCGGCCGTGCTGAAGGGGATCACGCTGCGCTCGGTGCGCGACGGCCTGCGCACCGCCGGCGAGCGCGCCCGCGACGCCGGCGTCGACGCTCTGCCGGCGATCCGGGTCGGCGACGACGTGTTCTGCGGCGCGCGCGCCCTCGATCGCGCCACGGCCGCGCTGTCGGCCCTTCACTGAAGGCGCGGCCAACCGCCATGAAAGCCAACCGTGTGTTTCACCTCAGCGTTTCCCGCGGTGGTCGGGAGCCGGCGTTCATGGCCGACCGGGGGCGCCTGGACCGGATCGAGGTGGTCTCGATCGACGATGGGGAGCTGATGCTGTACTTCGAGGTTCCCGCCAAGCAGGCAGCCAAGCTGGTCAGGCAGCTGCGCGAGGACCTCGTCGGCTTGGAGGCTGAGGAATTCATCGCGCTGTGGGAGGGCGCCGACGAAACGGGCGAATGATCGCCGTAGCAGGTAGATTGCGCAACGACCGTGTCTCAGCCCGTGTCAGCGCCAGAGCTGTCCTCCCTCAAGGGGGAGGTCAGCCACGTGGAGCCCGACCGAATCGCGCGCTCGATCGCCCGCCACAGCGCGGAGATCAGGGCGACCGTGCCGCACGTCGAGCTGTCCAGCGAGGTCGGCGCCGACGGCGCGCTGGCGCGGGCCCGGCAATCCGGCTGCTCGCTGACGGCTGTCCTGCTGCAGGGCTGCGCGGGTGCCCTGGCCGCGTCGCCATGGGCCAATGCCGCCTATCGGGACGGGCATTTCGAGCTGTACTCTCGGGTCAACGTGGGCGTCACCTTCTCCGCCGAGGATTCGCTGGTCACGCCGACCGTGCTCGACGCCGACCGCAAGTCGCTGGACGAGCTCGACGAGGAGCTCACGCGTTTGAGGGCTCGCGCAACGGCGGGCGAGCTGACCCCGCCTGAGATGGCCGGGGCAACGTTCACCTTCACCGACCTCGGCGAGCACCCGGCAGTGGATCGCTACGCGCCGCTGGTGACCGCACCGCACGCGGCGGCGGTGGCGGCCGGAGCGGTCCGCTCGGTCCCCGTGGTGCGCGACGGCGCGGTGGTGCCGGGCAGCATGCTCACGCTGTCGCTCACCTGCGACCATCGGATTCTGTTCGGCGCGCGCGCGGCAACGTTCCTGGAGCAGATCGTGGCGCAGGTGGAGGACCCTCGGCCGTGAGCACCCACGACACGGACGAGCTGGCCGAACTGATCGCGCAGCGGGGGCGCGAGGTGCTGGTCCAGCGCCTGCGCGACGCGTTCGCCCACCAGGCAGCCATGCGCGACGCGGTGGACCTCGACCCGGCGCGGCTGGAGCAGTTCGTGCAGGACGCCGCCGCGCGGGCCGGCGGCGCACTGTGGCGCCGCTCGCTGGCCGAGGCCGCGATGGAGCAGCTGGAGATCGACCTGCCGCAGGCGCTCGGGCATCCGGCGCTCACGCGCGCCCAAGAGCTGGTGCAGATGCCCGCCTACGTGCCCGCCCCGGCCGCGATAGAGCCCGAGACGACCTACGCCGCAGAGATCGACGGCGCGGACATCGACGCCGCCGAGATCGACGGCGCGGACATCGACGGCGCCGGAATGGACCGCGCCGGCGGGCCCGTCCCCTCCGGCGCTGAGCCCAAGGCGCTGCGCCTGAGCGCCGTTCACCTCAACGGGATCGAGTCCCTCCGGCACGGCGATCGCGACATCGAGCTGCGGCTTTCCAACGCCGGATTGGACGTCCTCAAGCGCTCAACCGGCGCAGCCATCGGTCGCCTGGAGTGGCGAGAGATCGAGAAGGTCGAGCTGCCCCCACCCCGGCGCGGGCTGAGGAGCGGCCGTCGCGCACGCGAGCTGCACGTCAGCACAGGGCGTGGAGAGGCCCAGTTCGAGCTGCCCGGCCTCAGCGACGAGGAGCTGCACGAGCACCTGGAGCCCACGCTCGCCCGCCTGGCGGGCAAGAGTGCGCGTGGCAAGGACGCCGAGACCGCCGACGGCTAGGCCGCCCGCGCGCCGAAGACGCGGCCGCGCCCGGCGGCTAGGCCGGCTCGCGCTCCAGTACACGGATGTCGTGGGCCAGTCCCTCGGGGGTGAGCTGGTCGGCGGCGAAGCCGACCCGTTCGTAACCGCGCTTGTCGAGCAGCAGCACGAAGGTGGAGTGGTCGACCTTGGGGGTGACGGGCTGGATCGCATAGTCGTGCCAGATACGCCGCATGGCCGTCATCGGGCCGTTGACGAACGACAGCCGCGCGTCCATCTGATGCCGGTTGAGGAAGTGGCGGCGACTGCCAATGGTGTCCTCGGCCGGCGCCACGCTCACGCCGATCGTGGGCACCCCCGCCCCACCGTGGGGCAGGTCGTTCAGGGCGCCCTTGATCTGTTCGACCATGAACGGACAGGTGTCATGGCACAGCGAGTGGATGAACGTCAGCACCACCACCTTGCCGTGCTCGCGCGACAGCGTCACCCGACGGCCGTGCTGGTCGAGCAGCGAGAAGTTGGCGGCGCGCAGGTTGGCCGGCAGCGGCGGGCCGTCGAACTTCGACTCGGCGGTCGCCGTGGACCCGCTGCCCGGGTCCCGTCCGATGACCAGGATCACGCCGATCGCCGTCAACAGGGCGACCAGGACGAGCATCAGCACGCGCTGCAGTTTGGCGCTCGCCAACATCGCCTCGATTCTGGCAGGTGCCCGGGTGTGTCACGCCTGTCACGAGGGGGAGACTCGTAGGCAAGGTGGACGAGTCACAGGCACTCGCCCGACAGTTGCGCCCGGTGGTGGCCGACGAGCGAGTGCTCGCGGCGATCGCTTCGGTCCCGCGCGAGCGCTTCGTTCCCGCCGAGCACCGCCGGCACGCCTACGAGAACGTCGCGTTGCCGATCGCCGGAGGCCAGACGATCTCCCAGCCGCTGGTGGTCGCCCGAATGCTGGAACTGCTGGAGCTGAAGCCGACCGACCGGGTGCTGGACGTCGGCACGGGATCGGGGTATCACGCCGCCCTGCTCGCTGAGTTGGCGGGCGAGGTGATCTCGATCGAGCGCATCGAGCAGCTGAGCGAGGCCGCCGCCCGCACGCTCGCAGAGCTGGGCTATGACCGGGTGACGTGCGTGGTCGCCGACGGCTGGCGAGGGGTGCCCGTGCGCGGTCCGTTCGACGCGATCAACGTTGCCGCGGCGTTCAGCACGCTGCCCGAGCAGCTGTTTGCGCAACTGCGGCCCGGTGGGCGAATGGTGGCCCCCGTGGGCGACAAGCACCAGCACCTGACCCGGATCACGCGCACCGCGAGCGGCGGCCTGCAGCAGGAGACGCTGGAGGCCGTCAGGTTCGTGCCGCTGGTGCGGCCTGGCGATGACCAGGATCGTCCAGACGCCGGCGCATGACCTCGAGCGCCACCGGGCTCGAGTCGACCAGCACGAAGCGCCGTCCCAGGTCCTGGCACACGGCGCCCAGCGTCCCCGAGCCGGCGAACGGATCCAGGCACCAGCCCCCGGGACGCGACGATGCCGCCACCAGACGGCGCAACACTCCGATCGGCTTCTGGGTCGGGTAGCCGGTCTTCTCAGCCCCGTTGGTGGGCACGATCGTGTGAAACCAGACGTCGGTGGGACGCTTGCCGCGAGCCGCCTTCTCGGCACTCACCAGGCCCGGCGCCATATACGGCTCGCGATCGACGGCATCGGCGTCGAAGTGGTGGCCGCCCGGCGTGCGCACGTAGGCCAGGATCGTGTCGTGCTTGGCGGGCCAGCGCCGGCGCGGCTTCGCGCCGTAGTCATAGGCCCAGATGATCTCGTTGAGGAACGCGTCGCGGCCGAACAGCTCGTCGAGCAGCAGCTTGCAGTAATGCGCCTCGCGATAGTCGATGTGGAAGTACAGCGTCCCGTGGTCCGCGAGGAGCTCGCGGGCGCGGGCCAGACGCGGCTCCAGAAAGCTCAGGTAGTCGGCGAACTGGTCGTCGTAGCTGAGACGCTGCAGCAGCTGCGAGCGGTAGCGCCGGCCGCCGAATCCGACCCGTCCGCCGCTGGGATCGGCGACCGTGGCAAAGGTAGAGCGCGACTGGGCACGACCCGTGTTGAACGGAGGGTCGACGTAGATCACGTCGAACGTTGCGGCAGGCAGATGCTCCAGCACCGAAGCGTTGTCACCCGCGATCACCAGATCGTCGTCCAGCGACAGCTGTTGATCGGCGGAGAGCCAGCGCATCCGGGCGACGCTACCGTGCCCCGCGGCGCCCAGACGAGCCGCTAGAGTCTTACGTGGTGCCCTCGGACCTGTACAACCGCGCGCGCGATCACACGTTCATGCGGAGGTTCTCGCAGTCCGCGTTCGCCAAGAAGGTCACGAAGTACGCGATCGGCTCGGCGATCGCGCTGCTGACCAGCATCATCGTGTTCGCGCTCATGTATGTCGCCCTCAGCGGGCACACGACGCTCGACTCGATCGTCGCGTTCGTCGCCGGCGCGATTCCCAACTGGATTCTCAATCGGCGCTGGGCCTGGAAGATCAAGGGCGAGGTTGCCTTCCTGCGCGAGATCGTCGCCTACATCGCGATCTCGGGCGTCGTGCTCGTCGCCTCCTCGCTCGGCACCGGCGCCATGCAGAGCTGGGTCAAGGCCCACGTCACCGCCGGCCACGGGCTCCGCGTCATCCTGGTGACGGGCGCCTACGTGTTCGTCCAGGCGGTGCTCTTCGTAGCCAAGTTCGTGGTCTACGAGAAGTGGGTCTTCTCCGGTCAGTCGCGCCTGCGTGCGGCGGTGCGGTCACGCCACCAGGTGTGGACCGCCGCGCGGGCGAACCGCACTCCGTAGCCGAAGTTCCCGCCCTTCTTGGTGGTCGTGGCGTGGTCGTCACGGTCGCGCATCGTCGTCGGCACCTCGGCCAGACGGAAACCGTGCAGCGCGGCCGAGATCATCAGCTCCGAGGCCTGGTACTGGGGCTGCTCCAGAACCACCGCTGCGGTCAGCTCGGCGCGCATCGCCCGCAGTCCGCAGGCGGGATCGGTGATCCGGTGGCGCACCAGGACGGAGATCAGCGCGCCGAACACGATCACGCCGGCATGCCGGGTGGCGTCGGTGGTCAGCTCGGTGCCCAGACGCCGCGAGCCCGAGACGAAGTCGGCACGGCCGGCAAGGATCGGCTCCACCACGCGACCTATCTCCTCGGCCTCGTACTGGCCGTCGGCGTCGATCGTGACGATCACCTGCGCGCCGCGCGCGCGGGCCAGCCAGTAGCCGAGGCGCAGCGCGGCCCCCTGGCCGCGGTTGACCGGGACGTCGCACACCAGCGCGCCCGCCGCGGTCGCGCGCGCCGCGGTCTCGTCCTTGGCGCCGTCGACGACCACGATGACCTCGGCGGCCAGCCCGGACGCCTCGCCGGGGATCTCGGCGATCACGTCGGCGACCGTGGGCGCCTCGTTGTAGGCGGGAATCACCACCGCCAGAGGCGCGCCCTGTCCGGGCGGATGAGCGTCCAGGAAGGCCTCGGCGGCGCTTCGCTCGGCGGGCTCGAGCCGGCCGTACTCGTCGGCGGAGACCAGCGACTCCAACATGCTCATCACGATGTCGCCTGCACCTCGACCTGCGACCACTCGTCCCAGACGCCGACCAGCCCGTCGTCCAGCACGGGGAACTCGGGCGACCACCCGGCGGCCTGCGCCTGGCTGGTATCGACGATCACCGCCGGCATCTCCCCCGGCTTGGCGGGCCCGTGCCGGACGTCGATCGCGGCACCGGAGACCTTGCGCACGGCGTCGATCACCTCAAGCACCGACAGCGAGCTGCCGGCGCCGATGACCATCGGTCCGGCCCACTGCTCGCTGGTCAGCCCCAGGCGCATCGCGGCGACGACGTCGAAGGCGTGCACGTAGTCGCGCACCTGGGTGCCGTCGCCGTAGATCTCGAACGTCGTCCCCAGTCGGATGCAGCGCATCAGCCGGGCGACGATCGAGTCCTTGGCCTGCATACCCGGACCGTAGACGTTGGTCAGGCGGATGCAGGCACAGCGCATCCCGTAGGAGGCGGTGTAGGCCGACATCAGCATCTCGCCGGCGGCCTTGGTCGAGCCGTACGGCGTGAGCGGTTCGAGCGTGGCCGCCTCGGAGATCTTGGGCGCCTTCATCAGGCCGGTTACGGCATTGGTGGAGGCGAACGCCAGCGAGGTGACGCCCGCCTCGCGGCCGGCCTGCAGCAGGGCGTTGGTACCGACCACGTTGGTACGAAAGGTCAGCTCGGGCTCCTGCACGGAGCGCAGCACCGAGGTGACGGCGGCCAGGTGCACGATCGAATCGAAGCCGCCCTGGAAGGCGCGCGCCAGAACCGCCGGGTCGGCGATGTCGCCGACCACGATGTCCACCGACGGGTCGGCATGGGGCTGCAGATCGACGACGCGCACCTTCGCGCCGTCGGCGGCCAGCCGGGAGACGACGTGCCGGCCGATGAAGCCCGAGCCGCCGGTGACCAGGACGCGGCGGCCGTGTAGATCCGAGGTGCTCATAGACGAATGGGCGAGGGTAGCCGACGCCGCCATGCGACAGCCGCTCGTTAAGCTGCATGCCCGGAAGCGACTGCTACTTTTCGAGCGCGCTCATGTCGACGCCGACCGCTCCAGCACCCACGCCGCTGACGCGTGGCCTGAGCGCCGCATCGCTCTCGACGTGGCTGTATCGCTGGCGCTGGTTGATCGGGACGGTGGCGATCCTGGTGCTCGCCCTGCTGATCGTCCACTGGGCGGGCGTGCGCCCCGGCTATGACCCCTACGGCTGGCTGGTGTGGGGCCACCTGACCCTGCACGGCGCGCTTGACACCAACGGCGCGCCCTCATGGAAGCCGTTGCCCTTCCTGTTCACGGTGCCCTACGCGCTGGTCGGCAAGCACGCGCTGACCCTGTGGATGGTCACCGCGATCGCGATCTCGCTGGCCGGCGTCGGTGTTCGCCTGGCGTGTCGCCTTCGCGCTGGTCGATGCGCCACCGCAACGTCGCTACGCCGCCTACATGGCCGGCCTGGTCGCCGGCAGCGCGCTGTTGGCGATCGACACGTTCTGGCACTCCGTGCTCAGCGCCGAATCGGACACGATGATCGTCACGCTGTGCCTGGCGGCCGTGGACTGCATCATCTGCCGCCGGTACCGGTGGGCGTTCTGGATGTGGTGGCTCGCCGCACTCGGCCGCCCGGAGGCATGGGCCCCGCTGGGGCTCTACCTCCTGTGGGCGTGGCGCCATCAGCCGGAGATGCGCCGCCAGATCGTGGCCGGCGTGGTGCTGATCCCGGTGCTCTGGCTCGGGATCCCGGCGCTCACCTCCAAGAGCGCGTTCTCGGCCGGGTCGCTGGCCGAGAACAGTCCCCGGATGCTGCACGGCAACAAGATCACCGGCACCTGGGGACGCTTCATGGGACTCGATGGCGCGTCGGTCAAGCTGGCCGCGCTGGTCGCCGTGATCCTGGGAGCATTGCGCCGCGACCGCGCCGTGCTGCTGCTGGCGGGCGGGGTCCTGGTGTGGGTGGTGGTCGAGATGGCGTTCGCGCTGCACGGCTGGCCGGCCGTGCCGCGTTATCTGTATGAAGCGGCCGGTGGCACCTGTGTGCTGGCGGGCGTGTTCGCCGGCCGGGTCATCCTCGACGCCCCCGCGATCCTGCAGGCGGTGCGCGCCCGCCTGCCCGGGAGCGGGACGCCGCTGGTCGTGGGTGGGCTCGCCGGTGGCCGCGGGGCTGAGCGCAGCGTTCGTGCTCGCCGTATTCGCCGTGGCGTCCGTGCCGACTGTCCATCACCGCTTCGTCCAGGAGCGCGCCGACCTGCGCGGACAGCGCGCTCGCACCCACGAGATCCTGGTTCTGCAGCAGGTCGTCGAGCACCTCGGCGCCGCCAAGATCCGCGCCTGCGGGCATCCCGACATCGGGATCGCCTTCCAGAGCATCCTTGCGTGGGACATGGGCACCAACACCGGCGGGCTCTACTTCAGCCGCAAGCACGAGCGCGAGCACCCCCACCCGATCGTGAACCTCTACCCGCACTCCTACGGATGGCAGGTCATTCCGGCCAACACCGCGCCCGCCCAGGCGGCCGCCTGTCGCGGGCTCATCTACAGGACGACATGAGCCCCCGCGCGGGCGGGCGGGCGCCGGGTCCGGCGCGTCCCACGCTCACCCAGCGGCGCGCGCGGCTGGCACTGGCACTGGGCGGACTGGTGCTGATCGTCGTGCTGCTGGTGTCGGCGCTGAACGGCGGCGGCATCCCCCGGCCGCCCCCCGCCGGTGTGGCCCGCGGCGCCGCTGGCCACGATCCATTCGGCTACGTGGCCTCGCGCGAGGCGGAGTTCGTCGCCCGGGCGACCGCGGGCGAGGCTCATGTCCTGTTCACCAAGAGCCCTGACGGCGCAGTCGCCACGGCAGCCCGGGTGGCGACGTTTCGCACCGCGATCGACCGGGCCACGGCCGGCACCGGAATCGATCCCAACCTGCTGGAGGCGCTCGTGTACGTCGAGAGCGCCGGGCGCCCAAGCGCGATCGCCGGCTCGGACCTGGCCGGCGCCGCCGGGTTGACGCAGATCCTGGCCTCCACCGGGCGCGCGTTGCTGGGCATGCACATCGACCTGGCGCGCAGCCGACAGCTGACGCAGCAGATCAACGCGATCGCCTCAGGCACCCGCGCCGGCAAGCTGGCGCCGCTGTTGCTGGCGCGCGAGCGGGCCGACACGCGCTTCTATCCGCCCAAGGCGCTGGCCGCGACGGTCCGCTACCTGCTGTCCGCCGAGCATCAGTTCGGCCGCGCGGATCTGGCGATCGAGTCCTACCACATGGGCATCGGCAACCTGCACAACGTGCTCGGCGCCTACGACGGCGGCCGCGTGGTGCCCTACGTCCAGCTGTACTTCGACTCCTCGCCCGACAACCACCCCGAGGCCTACCGGCTGCTTGCCGGCCTGGGCGACGACTCGTGGCTCTACTACTGGCGGGTGCTGGGCGCCGAGCAGATCATGCGCCTGTACCGGACCGACCGGGCGGCGCTGCGACGGCTGACCTCGCTGCAGACCGCCGACGGCGCCGGCGCCGCGGTCCTGCATCCGCCGGGGCGGGTGGGCGGGACCCAATATTACGGCGATCCGGCGGCGGTATCGGCGGCCTATCAGCACCACCGCCTCGTTCCGCTGCCCTCCAACGCCACCGCGCTCGGCCTGACCTATGACCCGGCGATGGGCGCCGGCGCCTCCAAGGTGGGCGCGCCCCGCTCGCTGTACCGCGGGCTCGCACCGACGGCGGTGCGGCTGTTGATCGAGCTGGCCGGCCGGGTACGGACGCTGTCGGGCGGCCGGTCCCCTCTGCGTGTGCAGAGCACCGTCACCGACGCCAAGTACCAGTCATCGCACGGCGTCGAGGACCCGATCGCCACCACCGGCTACGCGTTCACGATCGAGCGCCGCTACGTCTCGCCCGCCCAGGCGGCGGCCTTCCAGGCGGTGCTGGATCGGCTGCAGTCGCTGAACCTGATCGCCTGGGCGCGGTACTCGTCCACGATCCAGGTCACGGTCGCGTCGGACGCCGCCAGCTGGGCCGGGTAGCCGTTGGCGGCGCGTGGCGCGTGGCGCGGCCGGGCGTCGCGCAATGGGCTGGGATCCCGGGGCTGACGCCCCGGCCCGGGTCTTGGTGGCAGGTCTGGCGCGGTTGGGTGTCAAACCGATCATGGCGTTGCGCGACCGCAGCGTCCGGCCGTACCGCGCCTCATACGCCTCGGTTTCCGGTCGTTTTGTTGCCCGCTGCGGTGTGGGCGTCAATGGCGCATCGTCATGATCGGCTGAGGCGCCCAGGGACCCCATGCTGTCCCCGATCTGGAGGCGCGCAAGCCCCCATGCAGACCATAGGCAACTACCTCTGTGGTGCGATGCCGGTAGGTTTGGCTCCGTGACCGAGGCCGTGCGGACCGACGACGAGCGTTTTGCCGACCTGCCGGAGTTCGCGTTCACGCCGCGCTACACCGAGCACGACGGGCTGCGCATGGCCCATGTGGACGAGGGCGACGGCCGGCCGGTGGTCCTGCTGCACGGCGAGCCGACGTGGTCTTTCCTGTGGCGCAAGGTGATCGGTCCGCTCACCGAGGCCGGTCATCGCTGCCTGGCGCCCGACCTGCCCGGCTTCGGGCGCTCGGACAAGCCGACCGACATCGGCTGGTACACCTACGACCGCCACACGGCGGCGGTCGCCTCATGGATGGAGGCGCTCGACGTGCACGACGCCACGCTGGTGGTGCACGACTGGGGCGGCCCGATCGGGCTGCGGGTGGCCGTCGAACAGCCGGCCAGGGTGGCGCGCCTGGTGATTCTCGACACCGGCCTGTTCACCGGCCAGCAGCGCATGTCGGACGCATGGCTGGCCTTTCGGGACTTCGTGGCGCGCACCGAGGACCTTCCGGTGGGCCTGCTGGTGCGCGGGGCCTGCCATAAGGATCCCGGCGACACGGTGATCGCCGCCTACGAGGCGCCGTTCCCCGATACGGCTTCCAAGGCCGGAGCCCGGGCGTTCCCGATGATCCTCCCCATGGCGCCCGATGCGCCGGGCGCGCAGGCGGGCGCCCGCGTCCTGCAGGCCCTGCGCGAGGACACGCGACCCAAGCTGATGATGTGGGCCGACTCGGACCCCGTGCTGCCGCTGGAGACGGGGCGGCGGTTCGCGGCGGCGCTGGGCGGCGAGTTGGCGCACGTGATCGGCGACGCCGGGCACTTCCTGCAGGAGGACGCCGGCGCCGAGATCGGGGCGCGCATCGTCGAGTGGTTGGATTCCCTGAACTGAGAAGGCTCAGGCGGCCAGCCGAGCCCGCCACCAGTCCAGCAGGGCGAACACCCGGACGCGCAGATCCCCGAGGCGCGCCGACACCTCGGCGGCGAGCGCCGCCGGATCGCCGGCGCGGCGGGCGACGACCTCGGGCTGGTCGTCGGACCACCCCTGCCAGATCGCCGGCGTCGCCTCGGGATGGAACTGGAGGCCCAGATGGGGGCCGAGCGCGAACGCCTGCAGAGCCCCGTCGCTGCGAGCCAGCTCGGTGGCTCCGGGGGGCAGATCGATGGCGTCGTCGTGCCACGACAGCCACGGTCCGCGCAGCGGCTCGACGTCGCTCTGCGGCGACACCCAGCCGACCTCGGGACGGCCGGCGCGCGCCACGCGCCCGCCCGCGGCGAGCGCGAGCGCCTGCGCGCCGAAGCAGATCCCGAGCACGGGGATCCCCTGCGCCAGCGCGGCCGCGAGGAATCTCAGCTCGTCGCCGATCCACGCCGGCGTCGGCGAGTAGGCGGAGTGCTCCGAACCGAGCGTGATGATTGCCGCCGCCGCTTTCGGATCAGGCAGCGGCTCGGTCGCCCCGAGGTTCGCCCACCGGATCTCACGCTCGTCGAGCCATTCGGCGAGCAGCCCCGCGGGGGCATTCGCCTGGTGCTCGATCACGATCACCGGCCGCGGCTCGGCCGGTCGATCGCCGCCGCTCATCGCGGCGGCGCTCCCGAGCCGCTGGAGAAGGCGGTGCGCAGGTCCACCTGACCGGAGCCGATCACCGGGTCGTAGTCACCGAGGCCCTGCCAGCGGATCGGGCTGGAGAACAGGAAGCGGTCAGCCGAGACGTGGCCCGCATTGGGGCCGGTCATCGCGTGGTAGAAGATGTAGGTCCGTCCGTCAGGTCCGAGCACCGGGGCCGACGATCCGCCCGGGCCGACGTAGCCGTGACCCGAGCGCAGCGCGGGGCGGCCGTCGAGCCGCTCGAACTGTGAGGCGAGCGGGTTCTGGGAGGCGGCCACGCCGATCGCATAGCTGCCGGTCCACGTCGAGGCACCGCTGTAGAACAGGTAGAACCATCCGTTGCGGTAGTACTCCTCCGGTCCCTCGATCACGCACGTACCCCGCGGCGTGCGGCACTCCCAGCCGGGCTGGGTCCACATCACCTGATGTATCTGGGGGCTGATCGAGAGGCCATCGGGAGACAGCTTGGTGACCCAGATCGAGCTGTGCTGCTCCGCCCAGAACAGATACAGCTGCCCGGTGGTCCCGTCACGCACCACGCTGGGGTCGATCACCCCGCCGTAGTTCTCCTGCTCGCGCGTCAGCCGGTTGAACTGGCCGCGGAAGTGAAGCACCCCGGTCCGCCAGGGACCGTGCAGCGACGACGCGGTGGCGACGCCGATCAGCATGTTGGAGGCGGGCACCGTCCCGCCGCCGGGGTAGCGCAGGGTCAGCCGGCGGGGGTCGTGCTGGGCCGCGAAGTACAGCACCCAGCGGTTGCCGATCCGATACAGAGCGGGGGCCCAGTAACGGCCTCGTGCGGGCGTGCGCAGCGCCCACCACGGCTGGTTTTTGCGGGTGAACACGTAGCCGATCCGCTTGAAATGGCTGAGATCGTTGGACCCCCGCAGGGGGAACACATTGGCCGCGGTGTCGCTGGTGCAGGCCAGGTAGTACCGGTAGGCGCCCACGTGCGCGTCGACGACCGTCGGGTCCGGACAGCTGAGCAGCTTCTTGCCGTCGCGCAGCGGCCGCGCGCGGGCCGCCGCGCCCGGCAGCGCCGCCAGCACGGCCACGACGACCAGCCAGCGCCTCACGTCAGCGTGAACGGGGCGATCGCCGACACCGCGATGCTCTCGTTGGGGACGACGG
The DNA here is from genome assembly GCA_963831015.1 of uncultured Solirubrobacteraceae bacterium. GTDB lineage: Bacteria > Actinomycetota > Thermoleophilia > Solirubrobacterales > Solirubrobacteraceae > Palsa-465. Next base: position 1,242,856 of record CAWHOM010000007.1, read on the forward strand.
TCGCCACCGCGGTCAGCGTGAGCGACCGCGAGCGCTTCACGAGCTTGCGTCCGCGCGGAGTCGTCTTGATCTGCACGACGCTCGGAACCAGCTGGCGGACGCGCGCGCTGCCGCTGGCCACCAGGACGAGGCCGCGTTGGTCGGCCGGCAGCGGGAGGTGGGTGCCGAGGTACCAGTCGACCGTCGCCCGCCCATTCACGGGCACGTCGAAGGTCAGCCGGTAGCCGCGCCTCGTCTGCAGGCCGATCGCCACCGCCAGCGTCGAGTCGTGTGGCGTCAGCTGACCCTGCAGCGACGCCTGTACCTGCGCCTCGGCCGCAGCCACCGCGCTCGAGGGCGCCGAGGACACCACGTAGCTGGTGGTCTGGTTGCCGGCGGTGACGACCACCACCAGCCGTGCGCCGAGGTCAGCGGCGGTCGGCGTGTAGGTGGGGGCGGTGGCCCCGGGGATGCTCGCGCATGCCGGACTGCAGTCCTGCCACTGGTAGGCAAACGAGATCGGGCCCTCGCCTGACCAATTGCCGGCAGACGCGACCGCCGTGCCGCCGACCTCCACGTCGCCAGCGACGGTGGGGGGCGCGTCGTTCTCCAGCACGCCGGGGTAGCCCACGGCAGCCTCCGCACCGGCGGCCGGCAGGACCGCGAGCACTAACGCCACGGCCAGCGCTGCGAGCACAGCCAGCCCGGCCATCGCGGCCAGGCGCTTGACCATGGCAAGCCCAGGTGCGCACCCCATCAACGGCCGATCGTACCCGCCGCGTCGCGCCGGCGAGCCGACCGCGGTCAGGCGGTCTGCTTGGCTCGTTGGGGCGAGTCCTCCAGCACCGGGCCCGGTGCCGGGGGCAGCGCGGGGCCGGGGTCGGAGGTGCGCTGCTCGTAGGCGCTGCGCACCAGGTGGTCGGGGTTGACCAGCACCTGGTCGCCCTTCAGGACCTTGGTGATGAAGTCGGCAACGCTACGGGGCACGAGGTTCATCCCTCTGAACAGCGTCTGCATGGCGCGCGGCACCCACACATCGACCCGGCCGGTCTGCACGGCCTCGACGATCGCCTCGGCGACGTCCTCGGGCTCGACGACCTTGATCCCGCGCGTCTTGTGCAGGCCCGAGCCCAGCTCGGTGTTGACGACGACGGGCATCACGATCGACACGTCGATGTCGGTGCTGCGAACCTCGGCACGGACCGCCTCGCTGAGACCGACGACCGCGTGCTTGGTGGCGCAGTAGGTGGCCCCGCCCGGGAAGCCGCCCTTGCCGGCCACCGAGGCGATGTTGATCAGGTGGCCGCGGTTGCGCGGCAGGAAGCGCTGCAGCGCCAGCTTGGAGCCGATGATCACGCCGTTGAGGTTGATGTCGATCATCCGGGCGGTGGTGGCATCCGTCTCGGCGACGAACGGCCCGAGCGGCATGATCCCGGCGTTGTTGATCAGGACCTCCAGCGGGCCCAGCTGCTTCTCGACCTCCTCCAGGAAGCCGTCGAAGCTGGCGCGGTTGGTGACGTCGAGCGACAGCCCGATCGTGCCCTGACCCAGCTCCTCGGCGGTCTGCACGGCGAGCGCCGAGTCGATGTCGCCGATCGCCACGCGGGCTCCTTTGGCAATCAGCGCGCGCGCGGTGGCGCGGCCGATCCCGCGCGCGCCGCCCGTGATGGCGACGACCTTGCCGGTGAGCGACCTCGGGGCCTTGGCCATGGACACTTCCTCCTCAGTTCAGAAATTCGGTGCGGTGATTGGTACCGAAAGGTACCGGTCGCGGGTGCTCGGCGCCGCCGCTCCTGGCTGGCTGACCAGCTCAGAAGTGCGGGGTGCGCACCGGTGGGAGCCGTTTCACCCCTGCGCACGCTGGCTAGGCTCAGCGCAAGACCACCGAACGGCAAGCGAGGGGAGCTTCATGGAATACCGTCAACTGGGGACATCTGGACTGCAGATCTCGGCTCTGACCCTGGGGACGATGACGTTCGGCGGAGGGGGCAACTTCGCGAAGGTGGGCGACACCGACCTGGCAGGCGCAAAGCGCCAGATCGACATGTGCCTGGACGCCGGCGTCAACGTCATCGACACCGCCGACGTGTACTCCACCGGCGGCTCCGAGGAGATCGTCGGTCAGGCGCTCGGCGCCAAACGCGACGACCTGGTGCTCGCCACCAAGGTGCGGATGTCGATGGGCGACGGCCCCAACATGGAAGGGCTCTCCCGCCACCACGTGATCTCCGGTTGCGAGGCGAGCCTGCGACGGCTGCGCACCGACCACATCGACCTCTACCAGGTCCACGAGTGGGACGGATTGACGCCGCTGGAGGAGACGCTGGGCGCGTTGCAGTACCTGGTCGACACCGACAAGGTACGTTACGTGGGCGTCTCCAACTACGCGGCCTGGCAGCTGATGAAGACGCTGGGGATCGCCGAGCGCGACCACCTTCCGCGCTTTGTCTCCCAGCAGATCTACTACTCGCTGCAGGAGCGCTCGGCCGAGTACGAGCTGCTCCCGCTGGCCGCCGACCAAGGGCTGGGCACGCTGGTATGGAGCCCGCTGGCCGGCGGCCTGCTGAGCGGCAAGTACCGCCGCGGACAGGACGCGCCGGAGGGCAGCCGCCACTTCGGTGGCTGGGATGAGCCGCCCGTCTACGACGAGGACAAGCTCTACGACACGATCGACCTGCTGGTGCAGATCGCCGACGGACACGGCGTGTCGGCCGCCCAGGTGGCGCTCGCCTGGCTGATGGGCCGTCCCACGATCAGCTCGGTGATCATCGGCGCCCGCACTGACGAACAGCTGGCCGACAACCTGAAGGCCGCCGACCTGACGCTGTCAGACGACGAGCTGGCCAGTCTGGAGGAGGTCAGCCGGCCGCCGCTGCTGTACCCCTACTGGCATCAGCGCAAGACCGCTTCGACCCGGCTGGGCGCGGCCGACCTGACGCTGCTCGAGCCGTATCTGGATTAGCCGCGCAGCGACGCCCAGGGCTCCTCGCCGGACATGTCGATCACTTCGTAACCGCCCTCGCCGGCGGTGGGGCTGAGGATCACGCTGAGCTTCGCCGGGGCGTCGCCCACCGTGAAGGAGGCGTGCACGATGTCCTGGGGGATGTGGACGGCCTCGCCAGGCCCGAGCTCGCGCTTCTCCTGCTCGAGCCACTGCTCGACGTGCCCCTCGCGCACCCATATGATCTCCTCCTGGTCGGGGTGACGGTGAAAGGCGTGCCCGCCGCCGGGCTGGATCGTCACGTCCATCACGCACAGTGCGTGGGAGCCGGTCAGCTCCGGGCGGCTGATCCACCCCGTGTCGCCCCAGTCCGCGGTGTCGTGCTTGATGTCATCCGTGGTGATGAATCGGCCGCTCATCGTCCCTCCTAAATCGAGATTGCCTTGAAGCGCTTCATGTTCTCCGTCATCGCCACCTCCGTGGGCAGCCGCTCCATGCTGGAGGCGCCGAAGAAGCCCGACACGCCGTGGGTCTCGGCGATGACGCGCTGGGCGTCGCCGGGTTCAGCGATCGGTCCGCCGTGACAGAGGCACAGGATCTCCGGCGACTCGGCCGCGGCGGCGTCGCGCAAGGCCTGCACCCGCTCGATCGCCTCCTCCAGCGACATCCCGGTGCGCGCGCCAATCGATCCCCCGGTGGTCAGGCCCATGTGCGGGACGAGCACGTCGGCTCCGGCCGCTGCCATCGCGCGAGCCTCCTGCACGGTGAACACATACGGGGCCGTCAGGAGATCCATTTGTCTAGCGAGGCGGACCATCTCCACCTCCAGCTCGTAGCCCATCCCGGTCTCCTCCAGCCCGACACGGAAGCTGCCGTCGATGAGACCGACGGTGGGGAAGTTCTGGACGCCGCTGAAGCCCGCGCGCCTGACCTCGTCGAGGAAGCGAGCCATGGACCGGAACGGATCGGTCCCGCAGACTCCGGCGAGCACCGGTACCTCCCGCACCACCCCGAGCACCTCGCGGGCCATGTCCATGACGATGGCGTTGGCGTCGCCGTAAGGCATCAGCCCGGCCAGCGAGCCGCGTCCCGCCATCCGGTAGCGGCCCGAGTTGTAGATGATGATCAGATCGGCTCCGCCCGCCTCGGCGAGCTTGGCCGACAGTCCGGTGCCGGCTCCGGCGCCGATCACGGGGCTGCCGGCGCTCAGCTGCGCGCGCAACCGCTCGAGCGCCTCGCGCCGCGTCATCCGGCCGCTTCGATCAGCTCGTGGAGGCGGTCGGCCATGGCGCGCGCGAAACGCGGATCATTGATGTCCTGCGCCAGCTCGTGCACCTCGACGAGCTCGGGGTCGACGGCCTAGCGCAGCGCGCCGAACAGTGCCTCGTCGGCGTCACGGTCATAGAACGGCTGCTCCTCGACGTCGATCGCCGAGACCCCGCCGAGCGGGATGAAGAGCACCGTCGGCGAGCCGGCGCCGTTGAGCTTGGCGGCGATCCTGCGGCCCAGCTCGGCGTTCTCCTCCGGGGTGGTGCGCATCAGGGTCACGGTCGGATTGTGGACGTGCAGCGTCCGCCGCTCAAAGCGCTCCGGCACCGTCTCGCGCGGCCCGAAGTTCACCATGTCGAGTGCGCCCAGCGAGACGACCTGAGGGATCCCGGCCTCACCCACCGCCTCCAGCCGGTCCGGGCCAGCGGACAGCACACCGCCGACCAACTCGTCAGCGAGCTCGGTGGTGGTGGCGTCGAGCACACCGGCGAAGTAGCCGGCACGCGCAAGGGTCTCCATCGAGCGGCCGCCCGTGCCGGTGGCGTGAAAGACGATCACCTCGTAGCCGAGCTCCTCCAGCCGCTCCCGCGCATGCGTCACACATGGGGTGGTGACCCCGAACATGGTCGCGGCGACGAGCGGGCGCTCCCGGCCGTACCTCCGCCCCGGCGCGCTGGCCATCCCGGCGATCGCCCCGGCCGCGTTGGCGAGGATGCGGGCCGAGATCTGGTTGATCCCCGCGATGTCGACGACCGAGTACATCATCGTCACGTCGGTGTCGCCCACGTAGGGCCGAGTGTCACCAGCGGCCAGCGTGGAGACGATCAGTTTGGGCACCCCTACCGGCAGCCCCCGCATCGCGGCTGCGGCGACCGAAGCATTGCCCGAGCCACCGATGCTGACCACGCCCTGCAGCTGTCCATCCCCGTACAGCCGCGCGACCACGGCGGCGGCGCCCCGGCCCATGACGGTCATCGCCTCGCCGCGATCACCTGCGCGCGCCAGCTCGGCATGCTCGGCGCCACCGGCGCGAGCCACGTCCTCCCGGGAGATGTCCGCCGGCACCTGGGGCCGACCAGCACGCCGGTGTCGATCATCACCGCCGCCGCTCCGGTGGCCTCGATCCGTTCGCGCAGATAGGCGTACTCGTGTCCCTTGGTGTCGAGCGTGCCGACGAGCACGATCGTGGGGCGATCGGCCATGCCTAGTGTCCCGTCATCAGCCGTGCTCCACGCCGAGGAAGCGGCGTTGCGCCTCGGGATCATTGATCAGCTGCGCCGAGGTCGTCTCGGTGAAGATCCGCCCGGCCACCATGACGAGCTGGCGCTCGGCCAGCGCGGTCGCGACGGCCAGGTTCTGCTCGACGACGAGGATCGCCAGGCCCTCGCCGGAGAGCGTCCGGAAGACCTCGATCAGGCTCTCGATGATCGCGGGCG